>NZ_OBQF01000009.1 GCF_900220995.1 Salinicoccus kekensis | reverse complement strand
CCGCCCCAGCCATGGCTGGGGCGGGAAACCCCACATACTGAGTAACTACATATCTGTACTTTAATCCTTATTACACAGGATTATGGACTTGACTTGCGGTTTGATCGATAGACGCTCCCATCGCTCACTGGGTGTGCGGTTTGATCGATAGACGCCCTCCATCGCTCACTGAGTGTGTGGTTTGAGCGATAGAAGTCCTCCATCGCTCACTGAGTGTGTGGTTTGAGCGATAGACGCCTCCCATCGCTCACTGAGTGTGTGGTTTGATCGATAGACGCCCTCCATCGCTCACTGGGTGTGCGGTTTGATCGATAGACGCTCCCCATCGGCCAAGTGGACTTTCGTTTGGCCGGTAGCGACAGCGCAGCCCCAACAGGGTCGGGCCAAATAAAAAGAGCCCCGCAATCCGGGGCTCATCAAAAATACTTATTCGCTTATCTGTCCCACACTCTGTGGTGCTTGACGTCGTCCAGGAATATATCCAGGTCGGTCTCTATATTGGATACGCCTTTTTCACCGTCGGAGAAGGATAGTTTATCGAAAGAGACGTTTCCGCCGAAACCGATTGCTTTTTTATGTTTATAAGCGATTTCCAGCTGCTCGATCGCCGGCGCCGGCAGTTCTGATTCTCCTGTGATGACGATCATGGAATCGAACAGGACGGAATGTACTGTATCAAACGTCTCATCCAATACCGTATTACCGATTTTATGCATTTTATCCGAGATGAATTTGACCTGAAGCCCTTTATCCTCAAGCTTTGATCTCGTTTCATCCAAAGTGTCTTCGGTGACATCCGGTGTGACGATGACGCCGACCGTACGTGTCTTCAATAAAAAGTCCGTGTTCATCATGCTGAGTGCCGGGGAGCTTTTGCCATAAGTGGATTCTTCATTTTCTGCAGGCAGTTCTGCACCGGTTTGATCAGCCACGTATTCCGCGAGGTCGCGGTCGATTTTATTGATTAATTCCTTCAGCACGAGGTTTCGGATTTCCATATCACATTTGCCGAGTTCGAAGCTGAATGCATCGTAAAGATGCTGCTTTTCCGGATCGGAAAGGGAGTTCAGGAACATTTTGGCCTGGCTGAAATGGTCCTTGAAGCTATCGCTCCTTGCACGCACTTTACGTCCTTCGACTTTTTCATTGTAATGTTCATATCCGCCTTTTTCCGGGCTGAGCGGTTCAGGCTGGTTGTTGTTCATATGGTTCTTATGATGTGCAGTCCCGCCTTTATGGATGTAGCTCTGATGATAACCGTCACGCTGGTTGTTTGAAAACGGGCATATCGGACGGTTAATCGGAATCTGGTGGAAATTCGGCCCGCCGAGACGGATCAATTGTGTATCCGTATATGAAAATAGTCTGCCCTGCAACAGCGGGTCATTGCTGAAGTCGATGCCCGGCACGACATGACCGGGATGGAAAGCAACCTGCTCGGTCTCTGCAAAGTAGTTATCCACGTTCTGGTTCAATGACAATTTGCCGACGATCTGCACAGGGACGTCTTCTTCCGGCCAGAGTTTCGTCGGATCCAAAATGTCAAAATCCATTTCGAACTCATCTTCTTCGGGGATGACCTGGAGTCCCAGCTCGAATTCTGCAGGGTGGCCGTTTTCTATGTTCTCCCATATGGTCTGACGGTTGAAGTCGATGTTTTTACCGTTGATGAGCTGTGCCTCGTCCCATAGGACAGAGTGGGTCCCCTCCAGAGGTTTCCAGTGGAATTTGACGAAGTGGCTCTTACCTTCCGCATTGACGAGCCTGAAGGTGTTCACGCCGAAACCTTCCATCATGCTGTAGCTCCTCGGGAGTGCCCGGTCGCTCATCAGCCACATGACCATATGGGCGCTTTCAGTATTCGTGGCCACCCAGTCCCAGAAAGTGTTGTGGGCGGAAGCCGCCTGCGGGATTTCATTATGTGGTTCAGGCTTGACCGCATGCACCATATCCGGGAATTTGATGGCGTCCTGCATGAAAAACACAGGCATATTGTTGGCCACCAGGTCATAGTTTCCTTCGTCAGTATAAAATTTTGTTGCAAAGCCTCTGACATCCCGCGGTATATCCATTGAGCCGCGGTTGCCGGCAACAGTGGAGAAACGTGTGAATACAGGAGTTTTCTTGCCGGGTTCCGTCAGGAATTTCGCCTTTGTGTACTTCTCAAGTGATTCGTATAATTCAAACTCACCGTGGACGCCGAAACCCCGGGCATGGACCACGCGTTCGGGAATCCGTTCATGGTCGAAGTGGGTGATTTTCTCGCGGAGATGGAAATCCTCCATCAAAGTCGGGCCCCTTTCCCCCGCTTTCAAAGAAAATTCATCTTCACTCATAGGCAGCCCCTGGTTCGTCGTCAGCGGAGCTTCTTTGGTGTTATCAATCGTGTCGCGCTGCCTCAGTTCGTCTTTTTTCTTAGACATTCAAAACCCCTCCTGAAATTTTAATCTATCTATTCAATACCCTGAATTTTCTGCTATTAATCCGGTATTCAGGCAGGAATATTATGAAAATCCCGAAGTATTTTCCCTTTGGAAGCGACTGCATTCATGTATACTTGAAGTGAGAAAACTGATTAAGCGGGTGAGAAAATGACGAACTTGAATGAATTGAGGCACCTTGTGGAAAATACGGATCAGGAAACGCTGCAGAATTTCGTGGTGGATCTGCTCAGTGAAGACGAGAACCTGGTGATGCGCCTCAGGCTCCTCAGCAACAATGAGTTGACCGAAGGGGACTTCGACCAGTATAAGAAGCGGTATCAGGATATCGTCAATCCGAATGTCGAGAAGGGCAGTTTTGTGCCGTATTCGAAGGCGAGAAGGATGGAGAAAGGCTTGAACGACTTCCTGAACACTGAAGTCACCGGTCTCGTCAACAACAAGTATTTCGAAGAAGCATTTGATATCACCAAGCTGATTTTCCTCCGGATTAATAAACTCCGCATCGAGGATGCCGGCGGGGTGGTATCTGAAATCATGGATGAAATCTTCAGGGTATGGCAGGCGATCCTGAACAGCGGGCCGAGGTCGGTGGCCGTATCGATGTTCAGATGGATCATTTCAAGGCATGCGAGTCTGGGGGATGCGACGGATACGGATAAGTATCTTGAATTCCTGCTGGATAATTTCAGGGAACCGAACCAGATGGAAAGGAAGCTGCAGATTGCTGGCCAGCAGATCGAGTCGCTGGGAGGTGAAGCCGGACTGGATAAGGCGGAGCTCGAGAAATGGGCGAGGTTCTACTTGGAACTCGCAGAACAGATGGATGATGAAGATAAGATGGATGCGTTCATCGAGGATCATCTGGATTTCTTTGAAGTGAGGCGGTTCGCGATAGACAGGTACATTTCAAACGGGGAGTATGATCAGGCGATTGAGCTGTTGAAAGCAGGCAGGGAAATCCATCATAAGCCGCACGGGCTCAGCAGGGAGTATACGGTCCAGTTGAAGGAACTGTATAAGATAAAGAAGAACCATGAAGCTTATATTGAAGAGCTCTGGCTGCTCACCACCCGGTATGATGTCAATAATATGGAACCTTTCAATGAGCTGAAGGCGCAGTACAGTGATGAGGAATGGCCGAAAAAGCGCGATGAGGTGCTGAAGGCCCTCCCTGAATACGCACGCCTCGGCGATTATTACAGAAATGAAGGCATGGAAGGCTGATGCAGATATTCAGGGTGAGTCCGGATCACAATGTCAGTGCAAGGTTCCTTGATAACAGGCGGTTGTCGAAGCAGGTGCTGGAACTGTATCAGATCATCCGTGTCTGCCTCGGCGGCATGGGACTGGTGGAAGTGAACACGCGGTATCTACACCACCCCGTGGTGAAGGCGGTCTACAATGAAGGCAGGCCTCATCTGCCGGATGCGCTCGCGATGCTCAAGGCGATGGATGAGGAACACAGGAGGCGGGGCGGCCGGCGGTCGGATGCATTCCGTGAAGATCTTGCGGGACTGGATCGGCTGATCAAGGAAGAGCTGGATGAAAGCCTCTTCAGCGAAGAAAAGATCCCGCCGTTTTATGTGTACGGCACAGAGCGGTGTCATACGGAAGAAGCATATGAAAAATATGAAGCGCTGCTGTTCAGCAAGTGGGCAGCGGATAAGATCCCGCCGAGATGTAATATCGGGACATGAATATCAGATTTTTATTTGAAGTAATATTCAGGAGATTTTTATTGTATAATGAAAATAAAAGGATACAAATATCCAAATAAGGAGACGGTTATGAGTTCAATAGAGATTATCCCGATGGAGAAAAAGCATATCGAACAGGCAGCGCGTGTAATCTCAAAGAGTTTCCAGACAGAGGAGTTCGCGAGGAATACATTCGATTTCAGCGACCCGAAAACGGAGGCGCTTTTCGCCGAACTGCTGCAGATTGAACTGACGGTGTTTAAAAAACACGGGGAAAAGGTCGATGTTGCTTTATATGAAGGTGAGATCGCCGGTGTCTACTCGATGAGGATGACGGGTGAGGGGCATGGTCTTTCGAACTTGAAGCAGACTGTCAAGAAGCTCAGGAAGGTCGCGCCTGTTGCGAAGAGAGTGAAATATAAAAAACTCTACAGGCTGCACAGGGCGATGCAGCAGCCTGCGGCGATACCGAAAGAAGCGCTGCTGCTGGAGATCCTTGCGGTGGATCCGGATTTCCAGGGCAAGGGGATCGGCCGTGCAATGATGGCGGCACTCGATGAATATTCGGAAGCAGTCAGACGCCCGATCTACCTTTATACAGCCAACGCGGAAAATGTTGCTTATTATGAGAAACTCGGCTACAGGATGATGGAGACCATTCAAAAGAAGGATTTTACAGCCTACCATATGCTGAAGAGTTTGAGTGACGACTGATATGAATGGGGGGAGGGAACCATGAAATTCGTTTATCACCTGGTGCCTGAAAATATGTCCGGGCATTACCTCATACCTTTGAACTGGATGAAGGCGCTGGATGAAAACCTGTATGCGAGATACATCAGCAAGTATGATGACCACCCGGAAAGGGAATTTCTGGTGGACAGGAAAGTGCCCCGCCTCGACTGCCTGTGGAATGATGTCGTTCATTTTTCCGCCCTGCATCCGCATCATGTTTACAGGGAGTTGAAGAAGCTCGACTTGAACTTGAAGGATGACCTGAAGTTTTATAAGATACCTGTAGAGCACCTGAAAGACAACAGGAATGTGTTGTACCACTATGACAAAGCACATTATGGAGGGCCGGAAGCGCCCATCGCCATGGAAAACGTCGAGGTGTTGGATATCAGTGCATACAGGGAAGCGGAAGCGCTGCCGATGGAGACACTCGAGTATTTTGTGGAGGAATGCAGGAAGGGTAATCGTGTGGCCATGTTCAAGTTTGTGCCCCACGTGCTGAGCAGGGGGAAAGTCTCTGTTGAAGGGGCTGAAATCATCAATTGGAGCGACAGTATTGAATGATGGGTATGGTTTTGATTACCCGGGAAATATATTAAAGGGAAGAGGATTCCATGGGAATATTTGATATGTTCAGAAGCAATCAGCCGGCAGTTGATAAAGATACAGACCCGTATACATCGCTCACTATGGATCAGGGCGGCAATGATGCACCGACCATCGATGACGTCTATAAAGCGCTGGAACTGCTTGAGGAAGGGCAGACCGGATTTGTATCACTCGCCCAGCTGAACCAGGAGCTGGATATAGGGGTGGTGCAGGCAATCGGGGAAATGGGCATGTTCACGGTTGAGGCATTGCCTTCGGAAGACTCACCGGACAAGGGAAAAGTTTATTATAAGGAGCATCTGGATGAGTACTCGCTGCAGCATTACTTCCACACCTATTTTGAAACCGGGAAAGTCAAAGGACTAGAAAATTTCGAAGTCAGGAAATTATAAAAAACGAGGATGCACAGGCATCCTCGTTTTTTATATGGATCATTCCGCTGTCTGTTCTTCCTGCCAGATCTGGTTCAGCGCCTGCTGGAACAGTTCGACCGGCTGAGCGCCTGAAATCGAGTATTTGTCATTCACAAGGAAGAATGGCACGCCCTGCACGCCAAGCTGGCGGGCCTGGCTGATGTCCGCCTGCACTTTGTCCGTGTTCCGTTCATTCTCCACAACACTGCGCACCGCTTCACCGTCGAGGCCGACCTCTTCGGAGATGCGTACGATCGTGTCCGTATCACTCAGCACTTCACCTTCCGTGAAATGTGCAGCGTAAAAGCGTTTGAAGAAATCCGTGCCTTTGCCCTGATCTTTTGCATACTGGAAGGCGCGGTGGCCGTCGAATGTATTGGCGATTTTGGCGATGTCGTGGTTCATGACGACGCCTGATGCTTTTGCCGATTCGGCCTGCTGCTTAAGCTGCTTCTTGGCTTTTTCGACGGGCATGCCGAATTTATCCGCAAAGAATTCATAGTAGGAACGTCCCGGCTGATATTCAGCATCCGGCATGAGCAGATAGCTCTTATATTCAACTTCCACATCGTCCTTATGCTCGAAATTTTCAAGTGCTGCATCCAGATGTGCCTGTCCGATGAAGCAGAACGGGCATACGAAGTCCGACCATATTGTTATCTTCATTTTTCATCCTCTTTCTTTTCCTCTTCGTCCACCGGTCCGCAGATGCCGGTGTTGAAATCACACATCAGGCCTTCGGAGGAATCCAGGCTGAATGATTTCAGTTCGATCACTTCACTCTGCGTATCATTTGTTTCGCTGTCTTTACGGGATTTTGCCCCATCTTCTTGAATGTTCATAATTGAACGCCCCCTTCTGTCGGGAAAATATCCACTGATGGCATCAATTGTAACATTTGAGGGAAAAGAGGACGATTAAACTGCCTGCTTCAGGGTATTTGAAAGACAAACAACATGCAGAAAAATATTGTGTCAAAGGAGAAAGATATGGAAGTCAGAAGCATCAAAGTCACGGAATTCAATGGGGTGGAGTTACTCCTCAGGGACAGTTTCACAGAATCCGAAAAAGGATATCAGGGTGAAGCGGAGCTTGTGAAAAGGATACGCGCCGAGAAGTCCTACAACCCGGCATTCGAACTCGTGGCTGTGGAAGCAGAGCAGGTGCTCGGACACATCTTGATGAGCGAGGTGAGTGTCGACGGCATTGAAGGGCTCGCACTCGGACCCGTCGCGGTGCGGCCGGGGCTGGATCATCTTGAGGTCGGGACTGCCCTGATCAGGGGAGCGGAACAGACGGCGGCGGATGCAGGATATACATATATCAGCATTTTGGGCGCGCCTGAATTTTACGGCACCCCCGGTTACGTCCCGGCCGCTGATCTGGGTATTTCCGCATCGTTTGAAATGCCGGGAGCGGCATTCCTCATCAAGGAACTGGAAGCGGGCGCACTTCGAAATGTGGAAGGGACGTTCAGCTATACCAGCACATTCAGTAAAGGGTGATGACGTGAACCATGAAATCGAAAGGACTTTCAATGAACTCGAAGCACTGAGGGATCATTACTTCAAAACAGAGGAATTCAACGGGGACATCTACAAAAGGGCCGAGCCGGATAAATGGAGCATCGGGGAAGTCATCTACCATTGCTACCTGCTGCTCAGGCTCACAAGGCAGTTCTCTCAAGTCTACCTTCCTGCAGCAAGGCTCTTCATTAAAGCAGGCGGAATAAAGACCGCTGAACAAAACGGCCATATGCACAACATCTATGCCGGCCCCACGATGAAGGCGCCGAAAATACTGGAGCCGAAGATGGATCGAAGGTATTCAAAAGGCGAGCTCAGGCTGATGCTTGAAGAGGAGACCGAAAAGCTTAAGAAGCAGGTCACGGGTCTTTCGGACCGGGAAGCCTATACGATCCGTTACCCCGATCCTGTGCCAAATTGGCCTAATGTCGTGCAGATGATCAAAGTGGGATATATCCATGAAAAGCATCATTATAATGTTTTGATGGAACGGGAACGGCGATGAAATTGTAAAACAGCCCCTTTATTCATAGTGTGTTACTAGGTATAATGAAAGTAATCACTATCAGGAGGCTGTTTTTTAAATGAAGAAATATTTACTGTTGGTTTTTTCCATGCTTTTTGTGCTCGGCGCCTGCACCGATGACGGCGGAGTGGATGAAGCGGCCGAAGAAACTTCTGAAGAATCGGCGGAAGCTGAAGGGCAGCAGGGCGGAGAAGCGGTCAACATGAGTCTGCTTGCGACACCGAACTCACTGGATCCGCATGCGGCGAACGATCAGCCGTCGAATCATGTGAACGTGAACATTTATGAAAGGCTTGTGGAGTTCACCCCTGAACTCGAGCTCGAGCCGGGGCTTGCAGAAAGTTACGGGCAGGTCGACGACACGACATGGGAATTCCAGATCAGGGAAGGTGTGGAGTTCCATGACGGTGAGGTGCTGGATGCAGAAGCGGTGAAAGCGAACCTCGACAGGGTGACGGATGAAGAAGTCGGATCGCCTGTCGCATTTTTATTCGAGCTGATAGAAGAGGTGGAGGTCATCGATGACTATACGGTACATATCCATACTTCGAGCCCGTTCGCAGCACTCCCGTCACACCTTGCACATCCTGCAGGCGGCATGATCAGCCCTGCAGTGATTGAAGAGGACTATGCGGCCGATGAGCAGCTGACCGCCGTACATCAAAATCCGGTCGGGACCGGGCCTTATCAATTTGAAGAGATTTCGGAAGGCGACTATGTGACCCTCGTCAAAAATGAAGCGTACTGGGGCGAAGAGGCGGAATCGGACGTCTTCACATTCAACGCAGTGCCTGAAGATGCGACACGCATCGCCGAACTTCAGACCGGTCATGCGGACCTGATTTTCCCGCTCGACCCGAATGACTTCGAACAGATCAATTCCGGTGAGGGCACGACGGTGAATGAAACCGAAAGTGTCAGGATGGAGTATGTCGGCTTCAACACTGAAGTTGAACCGTTTGATGACCCTGTCGTCCGTCAGGCAATTGCCCACGCAATTGATAAAGAGGATATCATCAGCATCATGCTTGAAGGCAAGGCCGTCGCTGCAGACACTTTGCTGAGCCCGGCGGTGTTCGGCCACAGTGAGGATATAGACGGCATCGGATATGATGTCGAGGCGGCGCAGGAACTGCTGGAGGACAACGGTTATGAAGAAGGATTCTCGGCTGAAATCGTCGTTCAGGACAGGACCGCAGCGGATATCGCGACTTATATACAGGAGCAGCTGCAGGAGCTGAACATCGACCTTGAGATTTATCAGATCGATCCGGGTGCATATCTGGACTACGTCGGCAGCGGCAGCCATGATATGTTCATCGGCGGCTGGGGGACGGTGACGATGGATGCGGATTACGGTCTTTATCCATTGTTCCACTCTTCGAGCATCGGGGATTCAGGAAACAGGTCCCGTTATGCGAATGAAGAAGTGGATGTATTGTTGGAAGACGCGAGAGTTGAAATCAATGAAAATGAACGTTTGGATCTGTACGAAGAGGCACAGGAGATCATCCTTGAGGAAGCACCGATCATCCCGATCTACCATCCATACCTGCTGACGGGCATGAGTGAGGATATCGAAGGATATGCCCAGCATCCGGCAAGCTTCCACTTTTTAAGCGACGTCAGTAAAGAGTAAATGAAAACAGGACTGAATAAAATTCAGTCCTGTTTTTTTGTCTTCTATAAGGAGATTTCCCGCAGATCCCTTGGATAGTTCGTCAGCACTTCCGCTTTGCCGTCTTCATTGATGTAGACTTCCTCTTCGATGCGGACGCCGCCGTAACCCGGGATATAGATGCCGGGCTCGATCGTGAAGACCATGCCTGGTTTTGCGATGTCTTCATTCAAATGGTGGATGGATGGTGCTTCATGCACTTCGATGCCGAGCCCGTGGCCGACCCTGTTGTTGAAATATTCGCCGTAACCCGCCTCCTCGATGACATTCCTCGCGGCGATGTCGAATTCCTTCAGCGGCACGCCCGCTTTCACAGCATCCACGCCTGCCTGGGTGGAGCGCCTGACGATATCGTAGATCTCCTTCTGCTTTTCATCCGCTTCACCGATCACGAATGTCCTGGTGATATCGGAGCAGTACCTGTCGTAGGTGATGACGCCGAAATCGATCAGGAGGAAATCCCCATCCTCAAGCTTCGTATCATCCGGCTTGCCGTGGGGCAGGGCAGCCTTTTCGCCGGAAAGCACCATCGTTGAGAACGACGGGCCTGATGCGCCGTATTTCTTCATCAAGTATTCGAATTCAGCGACGAGGTCCGCCTCCGTCATCCCTCTCTCAACGGTTTCAAGCCCTTTATCCAGCACTTTTTCGATGAGGGCCACCGCTTTTTTCAGACCCTCGACTTCCTCCCTCGACTTATAGACTCTGAGGGCGTTGATTTCGGATTGGATGTCCACGAACGCCGCTTCGTTGTAAATGGACTGGATGCCGTTCTGATGCGCGACCGTCATAACGTTCATCTCGACACCGATGGTATGGACGGAAGCCCCGAGGTGCTGCCCCAATATGTCGAACGGGTCCTCCTCGTCGGAAATGGGGATGATATGATCGACCTTTGCCTTTTCCGCGGCGGCATCCCGGTCCAGCGCCGGAACGAATAAATAACTCTCACCGGCAGAACCTATGATGAGCGACATATACCGCTCATGCGGATCCGCGTAAAAACCGGTGAAGTAGAAGATGTTGACCGGGTCGGTGATGATGATCAGCCCGGTATTTTTATCTGACGCAGCCGAAATAAATTGATTCAACCTTGAATGATAATCGATGGCCATGATATTCCTCCTAGTGGTATTCACTTTATTATACTACAGAAAATTTTTGCGGACGGGAAAATTACGGAATAAAATGAATATTCATGCAGGTTCCTACACAATGAATTTACACTGTGATAGACTGAAGGCAGCAGCACGATTCGACATCTTAAATAAATACATGAATCATTAATTAAAATCAGGAGGTAATCTAGTGAGTGAATTGAACTTGGAACTGGCGAAGAAACTGATTGAAAGCGCGGAAAAGGAATCATCGGACATTGGTGTACAAATGGTGATTTCCATTGTGGACGCAGGGGGCAACCTGATTGCGACACATCGTATGGATGATGCATGGATCGCAAGCCTTGACGTTGCACAGAACAAGGCATGGACTTCTGTCGCATTGAAGATGCCGACATCAGCGCTTGAAGAGGCGACAGTGCCGAAAGCTGAACTGTTCGGCCTGAACACGACGAACCAGGGACGCATCGTCGTATTCGGCGGCGGTATCCCGCTTGAGAAAGACGGCAAAGTCGTCGGTGCAGTCGGCGTGAGCGGCGGCTCGGTGCCACAGGATGTACAGGTGGCTGAAGCGGCTGTCAAAGCTTTTGAAGACAATAAGTAAGATTATAGAAAAATGGATAACATATAACCATCACTTTAAAATAAAAGTGATGGTTATTTTTTATGGACAGGGGTACGGTTTTAAGAGCATGAATGAAGCGGAGAAGTGGTTATGGGACTGGAGATGCAAAGCTCGCCGCGGATGAGTGGATGACGGGAATGTTTCAGATTTAAACGGGTATAGATATGCATCCGGGGAGAAACGGAAGTAGAGATGAAGGCGGTGGAAAACAATGAAGAAAATGGTTGTCGGTGTGGTTTCGGCGCCCGGACTGCCCGAGAAGTTCCTGAAGGATATCATGGACAGCTTAAGAGAATTGGACGGCCCCTCTATGGAGGAGGATATCAACTGGGACATCGATTTTAAGACGGATCCCCTGGCAAGCTCAGCTGAATATATCAATGAGATTTTCGACAGGCTGGGTTCTATCCAGAGAGAGAATGAGTGGGATATGGCGATCGCCGTCACCGACCTTCCGAGCATATCGAACAAGAAAGTCGTCCTCTCCGAATTCGATTACGACAGGAAGCTTTCATTGATTTCCGTCCCTGCGATCGGGGTCTTCAGGAATAAAAAAAAGCTCGAAACCCTCCTAATCCACCACATGGAAATATTGTATGGCAAAGGATCGGAAGAGGATACGGAGGACGTCCAGCCGGATTTCATAAACCGGATCGCCTCGGTCAAGTCGATAGATGAGGAGGACGAGAGACGCCGCTATATACTCAAATCGACGGTCGGCGGCTGGATCCGGCTCACCGGGGGCATGACCTCCCTGAATGAACCGCTGACGGAGTTCCGTAATTTCAGGACGATTGTGGCATTGGCATTTGCGACCGGGACCTACATATCGATATTCCGGACACCCTGGGAACTCAGCCTCGATTACTCGGCATGGCGTCTGATTCTGCTGATGGTGATTGCTGTGGCGGGAATGGTCGGATGGCTGATTTATGCCCATAACCTGTGGGAGATGCGGTCATCGCGGAACCAGCCTGCATACAGGCGCCTTTACAACTTCACGACCCTGCTGACCCTCCTGGTCCTGACAGTGGTGAGTTATGCCGTGGTCAGTCTGCTGCTCACGGTTTCCATCCTCACCTTTGTCCCGATGGGGCTCTTTGAAACATGGACGGATCCGAATGTTGAAGTGAATGTGGAATGGCATGACTACCTGGATCTGATATGGTTCGCGACCTCTGCCGGAATCATGGCTGGCGCATTCGGTTCAACGGTGGAAGAGGAGGACAAGATCCGGAACATCACATATTCCTACAGGCAATGGTACAGATACAGGCAGCTGGAAGAGGAAAAAGAAGAGGAATCAAACGCGGATGACGAGGAAACTGATGAATCCGGTGAAAAGCAGGAACATGATGAAAAGGATGAAGAGGAAGAAGCGTATTCCGGCGAAAAACAGGAACACGACGAAGCGGAGGAGGAGAAATGATATGACGGAAAAACATATCGGCATTGTTGCAGCTCCCGGGGCGCCGGATCGTCTTGCGAAACAGATTAAAGCAGAGCTGCCGGACATGCTCGGCCGGGAACTGGATGAAGACATCGAATGGGAGGTCAGCACACATGTGGACCCCCTCACCGGCTATGCGGAGCTGATCGAGGAACTCTATGAGAAGACCGACGAGTATCGGGAGAAGTATGACTGGGACCATACGCTTTTCATCACTGACCTGCCTGTCTATCACGGAGAGATGGTTACTACGGTCGATATCAACAATGAGACCGGGGTCGGTCTCATTTCGCTGCCGGCCTTCGGCTGGCCGCCGATCAAGCAGAGCGTACTCAAAACGATTGTTTCCATCATCAGGAATGTCCGCGAAAATGCGGGTCGGGAAGAACTGACGGCAACGTTCAACAATTACTTGAAGACAAGCCGGGTATTTTATGAAGAGGTTTTTCTCGATGAAACGGATGCCAACCATTCGGTTTACTACATCAAAGACAGCTGGCGCGGGCGGCTGCGCCTCATCGCCGGCATGTCCTGGGCGAACAACCCGTTCAATATGATGCGGAGCCTGAGCTCGGTCGTGGCTCTGGCCTTTGCGACCGGCACTTTCAGTATGTTGTTTTCAACGATGTGGAATTTGAGCAACCTCTTTCCGCTTGGCCGGATGGCTGCGGTATCGCTGCTTGCGGTCTCTGCGATGGCTTTATGGATCATCATTTCCCATGATTTGTGGGAACGTGTCAGGGGGAAAGAGAACAAGCGGATTCTCAAACTTTATAATGGTGCAACGGCACTGACGCTTTTCATTTCCGTACTATTTTACTTTGCCGTATTGTATATGATGTTCTTTACAGCGGCACTGGTGCTGCTCCCGCCGGGGTACGTGGTCAATCATATCGTCCCGGATGAAGTCACGATCGTGTTCTATATCGAAGTGGCATGGTTTGCAGCCTCACTCTCCACAGTGGTGGGCGCAATCGGCGCCGGCGTCCAGGATCAGGATCTGATCAAGAAAAGCACATACGGCTACCGTCAGCGTTACCGTGAACAGTACAGATCGTCGAGTGATTTATGAGTATAATTAGAATAAATGTACTGAACCGCTCCGGGAATGATTTCCGGGGTGTTTTTTATTTTTTAACCGCGGTGTTTATTGTGCTGGGGCGGATTACGTATTATAGTAAGTGAAAAGTCAGAATGAATTATAGTGGGGGAGTCGACGGCATGGCAGTGATCAAAGAATTGAAGACCATGGGTGAGCTGGCCATGGTGCAGGATATAGAACAGCAGATATGGGAGCAGGTGCCGGTGCCTCTGCATCAGACGTATACCGCCGTCAAAAACGGCGGCATCATGCTCGGGGCTTTCGAGGAAGGTGACATCGTCGGGTTCGGTTACGGGTTTGCCGGATTTAAGGATGGGAAGACATTTTTGTGCTCGCATATGCTCGCCATCAGGCCGGCGCACCGTTCCCGGAAGATCGGCGAGCAGCTGAAATGGCGGCAGCGGGAGATTGCGCTCGAAAAAGGCTACGATCTCATCCGATGGACGTTTGATCCGCTTGAGACTAGGAATGCCTACTTGAACCTCACCAAATTGAACGGTATCTGTAATACATATATTGAAAACTGCTATGGTGAAATGAAGGACGGCATCAATAAAGGGCTCCCTTCCGACCGCTTCGAGGTGGACTGGCATCTCGACAGCGCTCATGTCAGGGAGCGGGATATGCGGATTCCGGGTGATGCAGTGCCTTTGAATGCTGTCGGGGAGAATGGAAGCGGCCTTCCTGTATACACTGAAGGGGAAGTTGGGGACCTGGATGCGCCTGCCTATACCCTTGCAGTGCCGAAAGAATTCCAACAGCTGAAAGCGGATGATCCGGGCCTCGCACTGGACTGGCGGATGAAGACGCGGGAGAAGTTCGGGTCACTCTTTACAGCAGGCTATTCGGCAGTCCATCTCCAGCCTTATGAATTCCATGCAGAGTATGTTTTTGTGAAAACAGGTGATTTAAGACTTGAGTGAATTTAAGGGCAGATTGACAAACCAGCCGGTGTTTTCTAAACTTATAATATAAATTGAACAATTCTGAAAACTCAAAGGGGTGAGTTCATGCAGTATAATGCCACAGAAATAGCGGATCAATTGAGAAAGGAAATCGTCCTTGGAAAATATGAACGGGGGGAAGGACTCGGGGAGGTGACGCTGGCCAAGCGATATGATGTGAGTCGCGGCCCCATCCGGGACGCATTGATGATATTGACTACCGAAAGGATGGCCGAGAAACGTTCGAATGGGAGGACGGTGGCCGTCGGCTACGACATCAAAGGCATCCGGGATTTGTACGACGCCCGCATTTTATTGGAAACGCACGCCGTCAACCGGATGGACCAGGAGTTGTTTGAAAAATATAAAAGCCACTTATATGATTATATCCGTATGATGGAAGACGCAAGTGATTTTGAGACACGTGATATAGAAACGGATTTGTCCTTCCACTATCTTCTTGTAAAGATGTCAGGCAATGAAACGCTGATGCATCTTTGGAATACGCAGCGGAATGTGTTCCGTACGCTGGTGGACATCACAAGTGAAGTGACGATCAATCATCAGGATGAAATCATCAGCCAGCATACCCGGCTGGTCGAAGCACTGGAGGACGGTGATGTGAGGCGTGCGTCCGAACTGCTCCGAAGGCACCTCGAAGAGGCATGCGAATACTGCTGCAGGGGGAAAAGCATGATATAAAAACGATTGAACACTGTGCAAACTAATAATGCGCAGTGTTTTTTATTGCCGGCTGACACATCCGTATTTTAAAAGGTATTATATATTGGAAAGGAGTTTATTATGGACATTAAAAAACTGATATATAAAAGTCCTGCTTTGTCAGGCGACTATCCTGACTTTAAGGCGGAGACAGCACCGGACGATCCATTCGAGACTTTTTATGAATGGTTTGAACACGCGGTGGAGACAGGAGTCGTTGAGCCGAGTGCATTCATGTTCAGTACGGTGGACGGGGAGGGAGCGCCAAGCTCGCGGATCGTCAATCTGCGCGATATGGAGGCTGATGGTTTCATCATCGGTTCAAATGCTGAAAGCCGCAAGGGACAGGATATGCAAAAAAACAAAAATGTTGCGATGACGTTCTACTGGCGCGAGGTCGGCAGGCAGATTCGCATCACAGGGCATGCGGAGGCGGCACCTGAGGAATTGAACAGGAATGACTTCATCCGGCGGAACCCGGCTTCCAAAGCCTTGTCGTTGACCGCAAAGCAGAGCTTTGAGCTTGGAAGCATGGAGGAGCTGGAACGGGAAATGCGGGAAGCCGCGAGGCAGGTGAAAGAAAACCCGGAAGCCTTCAAGACCTGGACATTATATAAAGTGATTCCGTCGGAAATGGAATTCTTCCAGGCGCGTAAAGACCTCGTCCATACCCGCCTCAAATATGAGAGAGTGGATGACGGGTGGAAAAAGATGCTGCTCTGGCCGTAGGGAATGTACATATCGTTTCAATTCATCCATACCGGGAATATATATAGTATTGAATATTACGGGAGGGTTTTAAATGAACTACGATATCATCATCATCGGTTTCGGTAAAGGCGGCAAGACACTCGCAGGGGCCCTCGGTGAAGACGGTCAAAAGGTTGCACTTATAGAGAAAAGCCCTAAAATGTACGGGGGCTCATGCATCAACACGGCCTGCATCCCTTCAAAAACCTTGATTGAAGAAGCGGGACGCGGCCGGAATTTCAGGGAGGCAATGAGCCGGAAAACCAATGTGGTCAACGATTTGAATGAGAAAAATCGTAAAAAACTGGAAGACAACGAAAATGTGGACATATATACGAACACTGCACGCTTCAAGGATAATAAAACGGTTGAAATAGTGGAGAACGATCAGGTCATAGATGAACTCACTGCGGAAAAGGTCGTCATCAACACCGGGGCGAAAAGCAACATACCGGACATTGAAGGCATCGACACCACAAATAACATCTTTGATTCCGAAGGCATCATGGAGCTTGATGACCAGCCGGATTCCCTCATCGTGCTCGGTGCGGGCTATGTGGCATTGGAGTTCATTTCTTTATTCACCACACTCGGCACAAAAATGACGGTCATCGACAGGTCCCCGCATGTTCTGATCAAGGAAGATAAAGATATCGGGACGGCCGTTTATGAAGATATGGTTGGAGCGGGCATCGAATTCGTGAGTGATACGGAAACATCTAAAGTCTATAATGACGGGGAGAGTGTGGTTGCCGAGACGGATAACGGCACATTCAAGGCAGATGCCATGCTCATTGCGACCGGGCGGAATCCGAACACTGAAGGACTGGGGCTTGAAAATACGGATGTGGAACTGGATGAGGACGGCGCGGTCAAAGTGGATGAGCACCTCCGCACGACTGCAGATAATATCTTTGCGCTCGGCGATGTCAAAGGCGGCATGCAGTTCACTTATATCTCCCATGATGACTTCAGGATCGTCTACGACCAGCTGAAAGGTGACGGCGGAAGGACGACTGAAAACCGAGGGGCGGTGCCTTACACCGTCTATATCGACCCGCCGTTCTCGAGGGTCGGCATGACCGCTTCACAGGCGAAGAAGAAAGGGCACGAAGTGGCCGAAGGCAAACTTCCGGTCAAGGAGATACCGCGCCATAAAGTGGATGACGATGAGCGGGGCGTCTTCAAAGCCGTGGTGGACAAAGAGACCGATAAAATACTCGGTGCAAGCCTCTACGGCAGGCACTCTGAGGAAATCATCAATATCGTGAAACTCGCCATCGACCATGATATCACCGCGACTGCGCTGAAAAATAATATTTATACGCATCCGACGATGGCAGAGTCGTTCAATAATTTATTTGATGTATAAAGTGCTTTTGGAATGCGGCTTGTCTAAATATATCTCCAGTGACGATATATTGATGAGCGTAGATCAAGATTCAGCCGGAGGCGCTCAATTATTAAATATTATGAACCGGTTGAATAATAAACACATAAAATTTAGAATAATTTGAAGACAGGGCTTGTCCTGTCTTCTTTTTACACCCAAAATTGATTATGATATAGGTAATCATCAAATTGGAGTGATACATATTGGATAAAATCATCGACATACAAAATGTGAAGTGGATCAAATCAGGCCAGGAGATCTTAAAGGATGTCAGCTGGTCTGTGGACCGGGGGGAGCACTGGGCGGTGCTCGGGCTGAACGGCTCGGGGAAGACGTCGCTTTTGAATATCGTCACAGGATATAATTATCCGACGAAGGGCAGCGTCACCGTGCTCGATACGACTTTCGGCAAGGCGAGCATACCGGAGATGCGGAAAAAGATCGGTGTCGTTTCCACGGCATTGGAGCGCTTTGATGTGACATTGAACAACCAGCTGGTCGAGGATATCGTACTCAGCGGGAAGTTCTCATCGTTCGGCATCTATCAGGAAGTGACCGGTGCGGACCGTGAAAAAGCTGAAGGCATCATGAACGACCTGCGTCTGGATTATTTGAAGGGTCAGGTGTTCCGGACACTCTCACAGGGTGAGAAGCGGCGGACGATCATCGGGCGGGCGCTTATGGCGGACCCGGATCTCTTGATCCTGGATGAACCGTGTTCGGGCCTCGACATACTCTCGCGTGAAGATGTCCTCAGCATCACACAGAGCATCAGGGACAGGAGCAGCCACCTGATCTATGTGACACATCATATCGAGGAGATCACGGATGTAATCACACACGTGCTCCTTATGAAGGACGGGGAAGTGGTGACCGGCGGCAGGAAAGAAGATGTCCTGACTTCTGCGAACTTAAGCGACATCTATAAAATCCCGGTCAAAGTCCACTGGGAAAATAAACGCCCCTGGCTTTCAATTTCCGATAAATAATCTGCTGCGTTTATGATATATTTAAATGTGGATATTCAACAAACCAGTAGAGGAGTGGAAGTCATCAAAGTCAAACTGCTGTTTATAATATCGTCACTCATGTTGGTCCTGTTTCCGGCCGGTGCAATGGCAAATACATTTCAGCCCGGTCAGAGTATGAATGAACAGGCCGTTGATGATCAGGAGGAAGAGGGCGACACGGACAACAACCAGGAGTCAAATGGTGATACGGATGATTCCGGCGAAGAGGAGCCGTCCCGTGCCTTCCCGGATAACTCGTACGACGATAACACCTACTATAATGATGATTACAACAATTATAATGACAATGGCTACAATGATTTTAATGATGGTTATTATAACGATGAACCTTCAGGGTGGGAGCCTGTGGAAGAGTATGGTGAACCAGAGCCTGAGCCGGAACCCGAACCTGAGCCAGAACCGGAGCCTGAGCCCGAGCCGCAGCCTGAACCCGAACCGATAATAGAAGTGCCTGTCATCGAGGATCCGGTCATGGAAGAGCCTGTGGAGGAAGATGAACCGCGGGTTGTGAATGTAGACATCCTGCCGGTCGAGGCATTCTCGCTTACAGGCGCCGTGATGGATGATGAAAATCATGGTGTCGGCGGTGTGGAACTGACTTTGACAGGTGACGGATTTGAAGAACAAACAATAGAATCTGAAGAGGACGGCAGTTTTTCTTTTGATGACATACCTTCAGGGCAGTACAAAATTGAAGTGGAAGCTGCTGAATATGAAGTTGCGGAAGCACCTGAAGAAATCGAATTGACGGACAGATCGAAAAGAGGACTCCGCATTGCCCTGGCTTCAGTGGAAGAAGAAGTGACTGAAGAAGAGGATGAAGCGGTGGAGACGGAAGAAGTGGTGCTTTCAGAGGAGGCGGCCGGGTTCACTTCAATGGACTGGACGCTCATGATAACCGGTGCGGTCTTTATTTTAATCAGCCTTTTTGTATTTATTTTAAAAAAAGTGAGAAATAATTAAATTTATATGTTTTAAACGGTAAATATGTGGTATATATTAATTAACTGATAATAATAAAATATTTCCTATCCTAAAAGATCACCGGATTCGGTTCGCCGAGCCCGGTGATTTTTTTATTTTACAGAAGAAAATTGAGTTTTTGGAAAATACAGATATCTAAGGTGAAACTGCTTGTGTTCGTTGTATATACATGATAAAGTTTTTTGTAAATGAAGGGGTGAGTGGAATGGCGGTAAATCGTGATGATGTCAGGAAAATCATTGAAGCCATCGGCGGTAAGGAAAACGTCAATGCAGCGACGCACTGTGTGACAAGACTGCGTCTGGCACTTGAAGATGAAAGCAAAGTGGATAAGGAGAAATTGGATCAGATCGACCTCGTCAAAGGTTCTTTTGCAGCGAACAACCAGTTCCAGGTGGTCATCGGCCAGGGGACGGTGGACGAAGCTTTCAAAATTTTTGAAGAGGAGACAGGTAAAGGCGGCGGATCCAAAGAGGAAGTGAAGAAGGCCGCAGCGACGAAGATGAATCCGATCCAGCGGTTCATCAAAATGCTCGGTGATATTTTCATACCGATTTTACCTGCGATCGTTACGGCGGGCCTCCTGCTCGGTATCAACAACCTGCTGACGGCAGAAGGCCTGTTCTGGGAAAATGAATCGTTCATCAGTGTCTTCCCGGGCATAGAAGGTCTTGCGAGCATGATCAACTTCATCGCAGTGGCACCGTTCATCTTCCTGCCGGTGCTGATCGGCTGGTCGGCGATGAGAGTGTTCGGCGGGAACCCGCTGCTCGGCATCGCGCTCGGTCTGGCTTTGTGCCACCCGGACCTTGCGAGTCAGTACGGGCTGTTCGACCAGGAAGCTGGGGAACTTGCGGAAATCCCGACATGGAATGTGTTCGGGCTTGAAGTCGAGCAGTTGAACTACCAGGGCCAGGTGCTCCCTGTACTTGTGGCGACATGGTTCCTGGCAAAAGTCGAAGCCTTCCTGAATCAGCGTGTGCCTGATATGTTCAAATTGCTGCTTGTCGCACCGATCTCTTTACTGGTCGTCGGCATACTGACGTTCATTATAGTAGGACCTATTACATTATGGGCGAGCAGCATCATATCCGACAGCATCGTCTGGCTGTTCGACACTGCGGGCATACTCGGCGGTGCAGTATACGGCCTGTTCTATGCACCGCTTGTCATCACGGGTCTCCATCATATGTTCCTCGCTGTGGATCTGCAGCTGATCGGGACGACGGGGGCGACGTTCCTATGGCCAATCCTTGCGATCTCAAACATTGCACAGGGCTCTGCCGCTTTCGGTGCATGGTTCATCTACCGCAGGAACAATAAGAAGAAAGAGGAAGGTCTCGCGCTCACTTCCGGCATTTCCGGCTGGCTTGGCGTGACCGAACCTGCGATGTTCGGTGTCAACCTGCCTCTGAAATATCCATTCGTCGCCGCAATCCTCACCACTTCTGTCGTCGGTGCGATATTCGGTGCAAGCGTCCTGACTGCGACGAGCATCGGTGTCGGCGGAGTGCCCGGAATCATCTCGATCACACAGGAGTTCTGGGGACTATTCCTGATCGGCATGATCGTTGCGATCGTGGTGCCTTTCGTATTAACACTGGTCTTCTCCAAATTTGCGAAGACACAGACTAAAGACATGGTGGATGTAGATTAAATATAAAGGAGTTTTTAAAAGTGGCAGTTTCAGACTGGAAAAAATCCGTGGTGTATCAAGTATATCCAAAATCCTTCAACGATTCGACGGGTGACGGCACGGGTGATATCCGCGGCATCATCGAAAAGCTGGATTACCTGGCATTTTTGGGCGTCGATTATATATGGCTTACACCTGTCTATGAATCCCCGATGCGGGACAATGGCTACGATATCAGCAACTACTATGAGATCAACCCGGAATTCGGCACGAAAGAGGACTTGAAGGCGCTGATGGACGAAGCGCATGAAAAAGGCTTGAAAGTCATGCTGGACCTTGCATTCAACCATACTTCGACGGCGCATCCATGGTTTGTGGAATCGAAAAAATCGAAAGATAATCCTTACCGGGATTATTATATATGGAAGGACGGCACATATGACTCACCGCCGACAAGCTGGGAATCCAAGTTCGGCGGCAATGCCTGGCAGTATGATGATAATACGAATCAGTACTATTTAAGGCTGTTCGATGTCACCCAGGCGGATTTGAACTGGGATAATGAAAAGGTCCGGAGTGAGATTTATGAGATGATCAATTACTGGATTGATTTCGGTGTCGACGGCTTCAGGTTCGATGTCGTGAACCTGCTGTCCAAGGGGGAATTTAAAGATTCCGATGGACCGGGTAAGGAGTTTTACACTGATGGTCCGCGCATCCATGAATATATCCATGAAATGAACCGCCGTACTTTCGGCGGGAAAGAGATTATGACGGTCGGGGAAATGTCGTCGACGACCATCGACCACTGCATCAAATACACGGCCCCGGAGCGTGAGGAACTGAACTCGGTCTTCAACTTCCATCATCTGAAAGTGGACTATCCAGGCGGTGAGAAATGGACGGATGCGTCTTACGACTTCATACTTCTGAAGGAGACACTGATGAAGTGGCAGCTCGGCATACACGAGGGCAACGGCTGGAATGCGATTTTCTGGTGCAACCATGACCAGCCGAGGGTGGTTTCCCGCTTTGGTAAAGATGACACTGAGGAAAATCGTGTGAGAAGCGCCAAAATGCTTGCGATTTCCCTGCACGGCCTTCAGGGCACGCCTTATATTTATCAGGGCGAGGAAATCGGCATGACCAATCCGGGTTTCAGCCGGATCGACCAGTACAGGGATGTTGAAACCCTGAATGCCTATGATATCCTCAGGGAGAAGGGATACAGCTATCAGCAGGTGATGGATATATTGAAAAAGAAATCCCGCGATAATGCAAGGACGCCCATGCAGTGGGATGGAAGCCCTCATGCAGGTTTCACGGACGGGGAGCCTTGGATTGAAACTGCACCCAATTATCCGGAAATCAACGCTGAAAAAGCCGTTGCAGATGAAACTTCCGTCTTCTACACCTACAAGAAGCTCATCGAAATGCGGCATGAGATGGAAATCCTCACTTCGGGCGACATCAGGCCGATGTTGATGAAGGACAGGAATTTATTCGTCTATGAAAGAACGCTCGATGGGGAGTCGCTGCTTGTGATCGCCAACTACAGCGACAAGTATGTGGCCTGGCCGGAAGAGGTTGCGCGTGATGGTGAAGTCCTGATTTCAAATTATGATGTCAAGGACAATGAATTAAGGCCTTTCGAGGCACTGATGATCTACAGGAAATGATGAATGAAGGCAAGTCCAAAATGAAAAGATCCGGGTGACGCTATGAATCTAAACAAATACAATCAAATCTACCAGTCGTTATCCAGCGATATCGTCGAGGGGAAATATGAGGCCGGGGACGTCCTGCCGTCTGAACATAAGCTGCTCAGGCAGTTTGGGGTCTCCCGTGAAACGGTGAGGAAGGCGCTCAGCCTGCTCCAGGAAAACGGCTATATCCAGAAGATGAAGGGAAAAGGCTCAGTGGTCATCTACAATCCTTCAATGAATTTGACGGTCTCCCATCTGACGAGCTTCAAGGAAGTCCAGGCGCAGCAGACGAGGGTCTACACCACCGTCGTCCACACTATGGAAAAAATCGAAGCGGGTGAAGTGCCGCATGTCCAAAGTGCCCTCGACCTGAAAGGGGAGACACTGCTCTGGCAGCTGGTCCGGCAGAGGAAGTATGAAGGCAAGACGCATATCGTGGACATGGATTATTTTATTCACGATATGATGCCGGGCCTGACGGAGGAGATTGCACAGGACTCGATATATGAGTATATCGAAAAACGGCTCGGACACAGCATTTCGTATTCACATAAGGAAATCACGTTCAAACCGATGACGGAACTGGACATCGAGCTGTTCGGCCCCGTGACGCCGCCGTACACCGCAAATGTGAAGTCGGTTGTGCATTTGAGCGATGCCACCCCTTTCCAGTACAATGTATCGAAGCATCTGGCAAGCGAGTTCAGATTTGTAGATTTTTCAAGAAGGTTCACGGGTGAATGATTAATGCTTGCATCATAAAAATAATTTTGGTATTATGTTAAATACCGTGCTAAGTGGGGAATTAGCGGTGCCCTGTACTTGCAATCCGCTCCAGCAAGGCTGAATTCCGCTTCCGAGGGAAGCAGTGTGAAGACTGCCTTAATCTTACCGGTGTTGAGATCCCGGTCCTATGCAATAGGACGTCGCGAACCATGTCAGGTCCGGAAGGAAGCAGCATTAAGTGGCTAATCCTATGTGCCGTAGGGTCGCCGGGGTTGAGTCGGTATTTTAAGTAACGTTTGTGCTGTCTTCTCGAAGAAGCGGTGCACGGCTACATATGCGAGACTGCATCTATTGATAATAGATGCAGTCTTTTTTTAGTTCGTAATGCATTATGGATTAATGTTATAATAGGGAACGATATAAGATAATTCGGAGGTGCCGCTGGATGGAGTATCAGGCGTTATACCGTGCCTTTCGTCCGCAGAGTTTCAAGGATGTCGTAGGACAGGGACATGTCACCAAAACATTGAAAAATGCCATTACAAGAAACAAGGAATCACATGCTTATTTGTTCAGTGGTCCGAGGGGGACCGGGAAGACGAGCATCGCGAAAATATTTGCAAAAGCGCTGAACTGCCAGTTCGGTGCGGAAGGCGAGCCGTGCAATGAATGTGATGTCTGTCTCAGCATCACGGACGGCAGCGCAAATGATGTCATTGAAATCGACGCTGCGAGCAATAACGGTGTCGATGAAATCAGAAGCCTCAGGGAGAAAGTGAAATATGCCCCATCCCTCACCCGCTATAAAGTCTATATCATCGATGAGGTGCACATGCTCACGACAGGCGCATTCAACGCACTTCTGAAAACTTTGGAAGAGCCGCCTGAACATGCGATATTCATCCTTGCGACCACCGAACCGCATAAAATACCGGCGACGATCATCTCACGTACCCAGCGGTTTGATTTCAAGGCGATCGAAAATGATGAAATCGTCGGGAGGCTGAAATTCGTAGCCGATTCCGAGTCCATCCAATATGATGAAGGTGCGATAGAATACATCGCAAGGACGGCGGAAGGCGGCATGCGGGATGCACTCAGCATCATGGATCAGGTCATTGCATACAGCAACGACACCATCACCCTGGATGATGTGGTCATGATCACAGGCGGCATCAAGCAGGAGTCGCTGAATGAGTGGCTGAAGCTGATCGAACATCAGGATTCGAGGGCCGCCTTCATCAAGTATCATGAATTCATCGATGAAGGGAAAGACCCGACACGGCTGATACATGAGCTCGTCTACTACATCAGGGACATCATTTTAATGAAGCATTCGAATGAAATCGATGAAAGCATCGCATTTTTCAATGTTGAAGACAAAGTATTATATGAAATGATCGATGTATTGAACGATGCGATGGTGATGATGCGCTTCTCCGTGAACACGAGCGTCCATCTTGAAGTCGTGATCGTGAAACTGATAGAAGTGCTGTCGAAGCGGAGCAATGTGGTGGAAGCCCCTGAAGTGGACCTGACGCATATAGAACAAAAGCTGAACGAGCTGGAAAGACGTCTTGAGCACGCCCAGTTCTCCCCGCAGCCGAATAATGGCCGGCGGACCGAAGCGAAGCGGCCGGGCGGGAAGGGCTATTCAGTCAGCCAGATTGAAAAGGTACTGGACAAAGCCAACAAAGAGGACATCGTGAAATTGAAGGATGGCTGGCCGCAGGTGTACCAGTATGTCGAAGAGAAGAACTTCCACGCTTTGAGGTCGCTCATAAAAGACTCGGAACCGGTGGCGGCAAGTGATACCCATGTCCTGATCAAGTTTGACAGTGATGTGCATTCCGAGCTGATCAACACGGATGATAAGAAGAAACAAGAACTGGAAGCAATCATCCCGACGATCATCGGCAAAGAAGTGCAGGTGGTCGGTGTGCCGCAATCGAGCTGGCAGCAGGTACGGGCGGATTATATCAAAGAACGGAAATCCGAAAAATCACAGCCTGCAACAAACGAGAAGAAACCGTCGGATGTAGCGAAGGAACTTTTTGACAGCAGCATAGTGGAAACTAGGGAATAATAATGGTTTATAGTATAATGATAATCATATATAATGGATAAATGAAAAATGATATATATTGGAGGAATTATAAATGCGCGGTGGAATGAATAATATGCAGGGCATGATGAAACAGATGCAGAAGATGCAGAAGAAAATGGAAGAAGAGCAGGAAAAACTGAAAGAAGAAAGAGTCGAAGGTACAGCAGGCGGCGGCATGGTGACAGTCACAGTATCCGGCCATAAGGAAATCGTCGACGTCGAGATCAGCGAGGAAGTCGTGGATCCGGATGATATCGAGATGCTGCAGGACCTCATCGTTGCAGCGACAAATGAAGCGATGACAAAAGCAGATGCATTGATGAGCGACCGTCTGGGCAAGCACACCCAGGGCTTGAATATTCCAGGAATGATGTAATATGCATTATCCCGAACCCATTTCAAAGCTCATTGACAGCTTCATGAAATTGCCGGGCATTGGGCCGAAGACAGCCCAGCGTCTGGCATTTTATGTTTTAAATATGAAAGAAGAAGATGTTGTCGATTTCTCACGCAGCCTGATGAAGGTGAAGCGGGAATTGCAGTTTTGTTCAGTATGCGGGCACATCACCGATGTGGACCCATGCTATATATGTACGGATAAATCGAGGGATAGAAGCATCATCTGTGTCGTGCAGGATACCAAGGATGTAATCGCGATGGAGAAGATGCGCGAGTACAGCGGGATGTATCATGTGCTGCACGGTGCAATCAGCCCGATGGACGGCATCGGCCCGGAAGACATCAACATCCCGGCCCTGCTGGAACGTCTGAAAGATGAGAATGTCAAAGAGCTCATCCTTGCGACCAATCCGAATATCGAAGGTGAATCGACCGCAATGTATATCTCAAGGCTCGTCAAACCGATCGGCCTGAAGACCACCAGGCTCGCCCACGGTCTCCCGGTCGGCGGCGATCTGGAATATGCAGATGAAGTGACACTGTCCAAAGCGATTGAATACCGTACGGAATTATAAAAGAACTCCTCTGCTCACGCAGGGGAGTTTTC
Organism: Salinicoccus kekensis; assembly: GCF_900220995.1. Classification (GTDB taxonomy): domain Bacteria; phylum Bacillota; class Bacilli; order Staphylococcales; family Salinicoccaceae; genus Lacicoccus; species Lacicoccus kekensis. The sequence goes on along the minus strand of NZ_OBQF01000009.1, from coordinate 7,705 downwards.
TTGTATAGAAAACAATTGAGCCCCCGAGCCCGATCCTTGATTATTAAATCTTTTTATCCTATAATAAATCTCGGAATCGAAATATATTAGATTTAATATGATTTTGTTACCTTCAATATGTTTCACTTTCCCCTTAAGCCGGGTAGAGGTTGAATATTCGATGAGTGGAAAAACAGCAATAGAAGCAGCATAAACCAAGTTTATATCCAGGATATAAGCTTTTAAATAAAAATTATATCTCGAAATTGAGATAATTAATAAAAGGGAGTTTTGTTTATGAGTACAGAATTATTAGGTATCCACCATGTCACGGCGATGACGGACGATGCGGTCAGAAACTACGAATTCATGACGGAGGTGCTCGGTATGCGCCTCGTCAAAAAGACTGTGAACCAGGATGATATCCAGACATACCATACGTTTTATGCAGATGATGTCGGGAATCCGGGGACGGATATGACTTTCTTCGACTTCCCGAATAATCCAAAAGGGGTGCGGGGCACAAACTCGATTACGCGTACGGGACTCAGGGTGCCAAATGATGCGGCCCTCGAGTATTATCTGGAACGCTTTAAAGAGTTCGATGTCAAAAATGAAGGCATCCAAGAGCTGTTCGGCAAAAAGGTCCTGCCGTTCGAGGAAGCGGATGGACAGAGGTATCAGTTGTTTTCGGATGAAAATAATGAAGGTGTCGCGCCGGGTACTCCGTGGAAGAACGGTCCCGTCCCTGAAGATAAAGCGATCTACGGTCTTGGTCCGATTGAGATTACAGTGAACTATTATGAGGATTTCAAGCAGGTGCTGACTGACATCTACGGCATGAAGCCGGTCGTTGAGGAAAGTGACGTCACTTTGTTCGACGTCGGAGCGGGAGGCAACGGCGGCCAGGTGATCTTAAGGAAAGATGAGACGCAGCAGGGGCAGCAGGGCTACGGCGAAGTCCATCACGTCTCCTTCCGAGTCGCAGATCATGATGCAATCAAAGCATGGGAAAAAAGGTATAATGAGCTCGGTGTGGGCCACTCGGGCAATGTCGACAGGTTTTATTTTGAAGCGCTCTACGCCAGAGTCGGCCATATTTTGATCGAGCTTTCCACCGACGGTCCGGGTTTCATGGGCGATGAGCCGTATGAGACTCTGGGTGAGAGCCTGGCACTGCCGCCGATGCTCGAGCCTAAGCGTGCAGAAATCGAAGCGCAGGTCCGCCATTTCGATACAACACGTTCAGATAAATAAAAATGATGAATGATATATGAAACAGGAGATGAAGTTATGGAAGCAATCAAAAGGATCCACCATATTACAGCCATCGTCGGCGACCCGAATGAGAATTTAAAGTTTTACAGGGACGTGCTGGGTCAGAGGCTGGTGAAACAGACGGTGAATTTCGACGATCCGGGCGTGTACCATCTGTATTTCGCAGACAAGGATGCAACGCCGGGGACCGTCATCACATTCTTCCCATGGACGAATGATAATGTGGGCAGGAAAGGCAGCGGCCAGGTCGGCAGGATCGCATACCGCGTACCTGCCGGCAGTCTGGGTTACTGGAAAAAGCACCTTGCCGATCACGGTATCGAAACTGAGGAGACTGAGTTCTTCGGAGCGAAGACGCTGGAGTTCAGTGACGTCCACGGCCTTGATCTCGCAATCGTTGAAGGTACTGAAACGGCTGATACAGATAATATTCTCGGATTCCACGGCGCCGAGCTGTTATCCGGAGATCCGGAAGGAACGAAGGAGCTGCTGACGGGCAGGATGGGATTGGAAATGGTTGAAACCGGAGACGATAACCATCATTTTGAAACGGCGGGTGCTGAAAAGCACCATATCGTGACTTCCCTTCCGCCCCAGCCGCGAGGTCGCTTCGGCATCGGCACAGTGCACCATATCGCCTGGTCGGTGCCGGATATCGAAGTCCTGAAAGAGTGGCAGGATACTTTGACTTCTGCCGGTTACGGCGTGACGGAAGTGAGGGACCGGACTTACTTCAGGTCCATCTACACCGGTGAAAAAGGCAATATCGTCTTTGAGTTCGCGACAGACGGTCCGGGATTCGATGTGGACGAAGATCAATCGGAACTCGGCACTTCATTGAAACTGCCGGAGCAGTATGAACACCGCAGAGCCGAGTATGAAAAGACTCTGCCTAAATTGGATATATAAGGAGCTGCTTTCATGCTGGATTTTTCCCCTGAACAACTGACGGAAAAAGAGAAGAAGAAATTCCTGATCGGGTCTGTCATCCCAAGGCCGATTGCGCTTGTTGCGACAATGTCGGATGAGGTGATCAATATAGCGCCTTTCAGCTATTTCAATATCGTCACCTATAATCCGCCGATGCTTTCGGTCGCCGTGCAGCGTTCAAACGGCGAAAGCAAGGATACGGCAAGGAATATCCTTGAAAATAAGGAAGCGGTGCTGCATATCGTGGATGCGGATAATGTCGAAGAAGCAAATAAAACGTCGGCATCTTTATCCGAAACAGAAAGTGAACTGGATATTTCACACTTCACGACAACAGAGTCGAAAACTGTGGCAGTGCCGGGCCTGAATGAAGCAAAAGTCAGATATGAAACAGAACTGTATCAAAATGTGGTCGTATATAATGAAGAAAATGTTCCGACCACCGATCTGCTGCTGTTGAAAGTAAAGCATTATCATATCGATGCAGATATTTATCACAACGGGTATATAGATCCGCTGAAGCTGAAGGCGGTCAGCAGGCTGGCAGGGAATGACTACGCTGAAATCGGTGAGATATTCACCGTCGAGCGGCCGGAGTAGTCAATAGAAGGAATACAAAAGCAGAACAGAAAGTGAGCATTTAAAATGAGCTTTTTCAAAAAATTATTCAATAGATCTAAGGAGAATGAAAACAATATGGCAAACGTTAAGTTGGCAGTTATATTTTACAGCATGGGCGGCACTAACTATGAAATGGCGAAGTGGGCCAAAGAGGCAGGAGAAGCGGCCGGTGCGGAAGTCAAGTTATTGAAAGTGCAGGAGCTGGCGCCCGAATCGGTCATTGAAGGCAATGAAGCATGGAAAGCGACTATCGACGCAACAAAAGATATCCCTGTTGCAACTTCGGATGATATCGTCTGGGCGGATGCGATCATATTCAGCACTCCGACGAGATTCGGTACAATGGCTTCACAGATGAAACAGTTCATCGATATCCAGGGCGGCATCTGGGCTGAGGGCAAGACCGTCAATAAGGTGGTCAGTGCGATGTCTTCAGCGCAGAACCCGAATGGCGGTCAGGAAGCGACGATATTATCATTATATACTTCAATGCTTCACTGGGGTGCAATTATCGCATCTCCTGGTTATACAGATCCGGTATTGTTCGGTGCAGGCGGTAACCCGTACGGCACAAGTGTCACCGTCGATCAGGATGGCAAAATGGTGGAAGATGTGGAGGATGCTGTCAAGCATCAGGCAACCCGCACAGTCAATGTGGCTGAAATGATTAAAAGAGGAAGCAGCAATTAAATATGAGTATGCGGAGACCTTCTTTTACGAAGGTCTCTTTTTTATTTATGTTACTATATATGAAGATAATAAAAACTGACAGAGTTTTCGGTCAAATCGTATGGAGGTCATTATGGATACTGGGAAAATGAAGGAACTGGCGGATTATGTGCATCAGGCTTATAAGGATAAGAAAGAAATAAAGAAAATCACTTCAGATTTATATCCGGAATTGACGATTGAAGAGGCATACGTCGTTCAGCAGGAATTGATCCGGCAGCATATTGAGGAAGGGCATGAAATACTGGGACCGAAAATGGGTCTGACAAGTGAAGCGAAGATGAAGCAGATGAATGTCGATGATCCGATATACGGCTATGTATTCAGGCATATGGTCGAGGAGGGTGATATCGACATCAGCGGGTACATACATCCTAAAATAGAAGCGGAAATCGCATTCGTGCTTTCGGAAGACCTGGGAGGATCTGATGTCACAGCATTTGATGTATTGAAGGCGACGAAGTTCATCATTCCAGCTATTGAGATCATCGACAGCCGCTATGAGAATTTCAACTTCACACTGGCTGATGTCATCGCAGACAACACTTCGGCAGCGGGAGTGGTTTTCGGTGAGAAGCATTTCAATCCTGCGGAATTCGATCTGGATGTAATCGGCGTCAACCTGAAGATCAACGGTGAGCTGAAGGATTCAGGGACCAGTGCAGCCGTGCTCGGGAATCCGGTGCATTCCGTCGTGAGGCTTGCGAAGATGCTGAGTGAGGAAGGTAAAGTGATCAAAGCGGGCGAGCCGGTTTTGACCGGTGGCATCACAGCAGCCCATCTGATCGAAAAAGGGGATCATGTCGCCGTGAAATACAGCGGAATCGGGGAAGTCTCATTTTTTGTGAAATGAAATCCTGCAAATCTTGCACAAGGTCGCGGTCCTTCCTGCAGTAGGGCCGCTTTTCTTTCCATTCGTCATAAAAGTCTGTGCAGATCCATATATATCATCTATCATATAGTGTAATAAGGCAGTCCAATTCAACTTCAACAGAAAGTGGTGTGACCCAATGGATTTACTCATGATCATCCTCCCTGTATTCCTGGTTTTCGCGGCGGGCTATGTTGCGGATAAGATGCTCAAGTTCGACATCAAATCAATTTCTGCCATGTCACTTTACATATTATTGCCGATCCTCACATTCAATACATTCTATCGTAATCCACTCACGATAGATTATCTGTACTTATTCATCTTCACATTTGTGCTTACGGGGATATTGATGGTGATTACAGTGATATGGGGTTACTTCATGAAGTCATCCAAAGAGGATATGTCGGCCATACTGCTCGGGACTTTATTTCCCAACAGCGGGAACTACGGCACACCCGTTGCACTGTTTGCTTTGGGTGCCGTCGCTTTCGATTATGCGATCGTGCTCATGGTGCTGCACGGTTTCGTCATCAGTACGGTGGGCATCTTCATCGCCTCGTTCGGCAGCGGCGCAACGATTACGGTGAGGGAGGCGGTGACCAATATATTTAAAATACCGGTCATCCACGGTGCTATTGCCGGAGTGTTATTCCAGCTCTTCAATATCCGGCTCGATGAAGGGATAATGGATATCGTCGAAATGACGGGCAATGCAGCAATCCCTGTAGTGATGCTGATACTCGGCATGCAGCTCGCCCGCATAACCAAAGAAAGTTTCGCCATCAAAGATGTGACGGCGGTCGTATCCATCCGCATGATCATTTCACCGGTGATCGCAGCGCTGCTGGTCCTTGTGATGCCGGTGGACGAGACGATGAAGATGGTCTTCATCCTGCTGAACGCAATGCCGGTCGCAGCGAACTCGACGATGCTTGCGGTCCAGTTCAATGTAAAACCGAACGTGGTGTCCTTCTCGACACTCATCACAACTCTGATCAGCATCATCACGATACCGATATGCTTATATCTGCTCGGCGTCTAGTCCGCGGTGCAACGGCATTAAATACATTCTGAAATGAACAATAAAAATCTCCGCCCCTTAACAGGGTGCGGAGATTTTCATCTACCGGTAGCGTGATTTATCTTTCAGCCTGAAAGTGAGCAGGAATCCGATGAAAGCAAGCAGCGCCATTACGGCGAAGGCGTAAGTCGTGCCCCAATAAGTGCTGAGCCGGACCGGAGCATCCATCAGGGAGACGGTGATGCTGATGATGGACGTCAGTACGATGACGCCGAAAGTCATCGCGAACTGGCGGATTGTATTGTTGATTGCAGACCCGTGAGGGATTTCATCTTCCGTCAATTCTGCCATGCTTACAGTGACGAGCGGCATCAAAGTCAGTCCGAAGCCAGACATGAATATGCAGAAATATCCCATGATGAAGTAAGGGGAGCTGTCCATGCCGACAGTGTTGAGAAGCACGAGCGACAGTGAAGTCAGTCCAAACCCGGTGATGGAGATGGCCTTTCCGCCAAAGCGGTCGTACAGGGCACCGGATATGAAAGTGATGATGGACAACAGTATCGTCCCGGGCACAAGCAGGAAACCTGATAAGAAAGCACTCGTCCCAAGCACCGTTTGCGAGAACATCGGCAGAATCGTCTCGGTGGAAAGGAGCAGCATCATATTGATGAAGACAAGTATCAGTGCCAGCGTAAAATTCCGGTTTCTGAACAGACTTAAATCGAGCACGGGGTACGGCATGTTGAACTGTCTGGTGGTGAAGAACCACAGACTGAGCAAGCCCGCCGCGATGGGGAGGATCACAAGCCAGTCGAACAATCCATATACACTTATATTGCTCAGTCCGAATATGAAGAGGGAGAACCCTATTGCGGATAATATAATCGATCGCATATCGAGGGAGACCGGATTCCTCTTAAGGACGTTCTTCATGAAAAAGACAGCGGCAATAAGTGTGATGGCAACGAGAGGGAGCAGCACCCAGTGCAGCGCCCTCCAGTCCAGGACATCGATGATGAATCCGGAGATGGGCGGGGCCGAAGCAGGTGCTACGTTGGTTACTGCCCCGAGCATGCCCATCGCAAAACCCCTTCTTTCATACGGGAAGACGATCAGTAATATCGTCTGGACGAGCGGGAGGATGATGCCTGCCCCAATCGCCTGAATGACTCTCGATAAGAGCAGCACCCAGAAGTTCGGGGACCAGCCGCCGATGATGGTCCCGATGAGCATGCATGACATCGCGAACACGACGAGTGCCTTTGATGAAAACCTGGTCGATAAATACCCGGACATAGGAATGAATATGATGCTCGTCAGCAGGAAAGCTGTCGTCAGCCACTGAACCTGTGTTGTGTTGACATCAAATTCTGCCATGATGGTGGGGAAGGCTGTGATCAGCAGAAACTGGCTGAACGTAAATAAAAATGCTGCAGCCATGACCACTGCAACAACACCTTTTGACTGCACCTTTTCCTTCGCCATCCATCCCACTCCTCTTTTATCGATCAGTTATATTGTTTCATATTGGAAATGACCGGTCAATTCTGTCATGACGGGAATCACGGGAATATTTAAAACACACATATCCGGCAGAAAGAGGGAGAAGGACGAACGGTGTAAAGTCCTGTTCCTTCATTATAAGGGGCATCATGTGTGCTGAATACCCATACTATAGAAGAAACAGGGATGGATCACTATAATGATGAAGCTTAAATAGAAGGATGGAGCTGGGGTATTGAAGTGTCGGCAGGTCAGTAACCCGGTCTTGCAAGCACCAGAAGTTCACGAAGCGCAGCTTTACCAGTGCACTCTAACTAATTTCAAAGAAAATCATCAAAACCATTGCATTACTTTAAAATGGCTGGTATAGTATTAAGTTCACTCACCAATTAAATGATTGAACGCAACAACAGTGGGTGAGCAGGAAATCCAACAGGAAATACGAGTTTTAAAGCAATTTAAAAGAAATTGAATTTAATGCTTGCATTACATCGCAGAGTCCTGTATAGTTATATCTTGTCGGGCGAAAAAGAAATAAAGAAAAGCGCCGATAACTTATAAAAAACTTGAATAACATACTTGCTTTTGTTAGACTGGCATGTTATGATAGTTAAGCAGTCAAAAGAACATTGAAAACTGAATGACAATATGTCAACGTTAATTCCGATAAACAAGTCTTCCATTATGGAAGCAGTTGAGGCGACCAACGCAAAACGCAATTGATACTGTCAGTATCATACGAGCTCAAGATGAGCTTTCCATTTATG
>NZ_OBQF01000008.1 GCF_900220995.1 Salinicoccus kekensis | reverse complement strand
TTTTTATAGTGCGCCAGGCATGGCGACTATCTAGGTGGTGAAAGTCCACTGTGGGGGTACACATCAACCAACCACTAGAGAAACGCAAGGCATTTACCGTGAGGTAAGGGCTGAAGGCAGCGTGTATCAAAATCTTGGCTCGACGAATAGAAATCTGATACTAAGGCGCGTTAGGCGGATGAGACTCCTATACAAGTCAAAGTCCAAACGATGTGCGTAACCCTGACGAGTAAATCAGACGAGTAAAAGAGGAAAGATGGTCGTCTTACCCTGGGAGGTCTTGCGGATGTACAATGCGTACAGTCGAAAACGGTTAGCCGCAAGAAGTCAGCAGAAGCCATAGTAGTGATGCTTATCATGAAGGGCGGAACAATTTATAGTGTTTCTACGCCATGAATGCACGGCAGATATACTTCAGAATGTGTTAATGAGGAAAGTATGAGCGTATCTCAAAGGCTACTCAAAAGTGAAGTGTCTGACCGTCACATGAACGGAAAGGAAGAAACGAGTGTGAAACTTTTAGAAGCAATTTTAAGCAACCAAAATATGAATCAAGCCTACAAGCGCGTGTATCGCAATAAGGGTGCAAGTGGGGTGGATGGCGTCACTATAGAAGCACTGAAACAGTATCTGAAGGACAATAAAGATGAACTGCGTCAGCGCATCCGAACGAGACAATACCGGCCACAAGCTGCCTTACGAGTGGAAATCCCAAAAGAGAATGGCAAAATGCGCAAATTGGGCATACCAACAGTCGTGGACCGGGTCGTTCAACAGGCCATTCATCAAGTCCTCAGCCCGATATTTGAGACACAGTTCAGTGACTTCAGCTATGGATTCAGACCCGGCAGAAGCTGTGAAATGGCCATCATTCAGAGCCTTGAATTTCTCAATGATGGATACGACTGGGTGGTGGACATCGACCTTGAACGCTTCTTCGACACGGTCCACCATGATAAACTCATGAGAATCATCTCGAACACCATTGATGATGGTGATGTCATCTCGCTCATCAGAAAATATCTGGTCAGCGGTGTGATGGTCAAGGGTAAATACGAACATACACCAGTGGGGACACCGCAGGGCGGTAACCTGAGTCCACTCCTGAGTAACATCATGTTGAATGAGTTGGACAAAGAGCTGGAAGAACGGGGGCTCCGTTTCACCCGATATGCGGATGATGCGCTGATCTTTGTAAAGAGCGAGAAAGCCGCACATCGGGTGATGGCATCCGTGACAAAATTTATAGAGGGTAAACTCGGACTCATCGTCAACAGCGAGAAAAGCCGTATCGTGCGGCCGAAGGCAATGAAATTTCTGGGTTTTGGGTATTTCTATGATAACAGAACCCGCCGCTACGCAGTCAGGCCGCATGAAAATTCCGTCCAGAAATTCCAAAGACGACTCAAACAACTCACTAAGCGCAGTTGGAGTGTATCTTTAGATTACCGGATACTCAAACTGAAACAAGTGATTTATGGCTGGGTCAATTACTTCAGGTTGTCACATATGAAGAAGAAGATGGCGCAGGTCGATTCGAAATTACGTGCCAGAATTCGCGTCATCATCTGGAAGCAATGGAAAGTCGCAAAGAAACAAATTCAATCGCTCATTCAGCTCGGCATTCCGAGAGAGGAAGCGAAAGGGCTGACCTATTGTCGTAAAGGTTACCGCTACATCGGCCTGTCTAAAGTCATTAACAGAGCGATTTCAAACAAACGGCTGAGCCAGCGGGGCTTGCCCTCTGTCTCAGCCTACTATCTAAAAGTACACACTGTAATATAAATTGAAACGCCGTATACGTGATCCGTATGTACGGTGTTGTGAGAGGGGCGAAAATAATTCGTTATTTTCCCTCTACTCGATTAAGCGAGGTGAAGCAAACTGAAGATAGCTATCAGATACGCAAAGTGGTTGATAAAAAAGAAAATTATTTTATGGACACTCGGCATTTTATTTTCAACAGCAGGATTAATCATTATAGCCATTATCGGTGTGATTATTGTTCTGATTGCACTGCTTTCTGCTTTTGGTGCGGAAGAAAATGAAAACATAGAATCTCAACAAGGGTCATTTGAAATGATGTCTGTTCCACAAGCCGTTCTCGAATATGAGGATGATATTGAAGCAGAAATGGAATCACAAAACTTAGATGAATCGTTCCTGCCAGTTTTGCTTGCCGTCGCTTCGCAAGAATCAGGGGGCACAGTACCAGATATATTTCAATCGAGTGAATCGTTAGGTTTACCGCCCAATTCAATTGGCACTGAAGATTCAATTGAACAAGGTGTTTCATATTTTAAAGATTTAACAGATGAAGTTGGTGTGGAAAATGCTTCTGATGAAAACTTAAATATCGTACTGCAAGCCTATAATTTTGGTGAGGGATTCATTTCATATGCACAAGAAAATGGTGGGTACAGTCAAGAAGTTGCAGAAGATTTTTCAGATTTAATGGCCGAAGAAATCGGATGGTCGTCATATGGCGATTCGAATTATGTTTCTAATGTAAATCAATATATCGGCGGTACAGCACAAGGCGAAGTGAATGGTGAAATTGTTGGTGACATGGCATTACCGTTGTCCAGAGACGCTTTTTTAAATGATCTATCATGTGATATCGGATGTTACTATGATGCATCTGCTGGTTCACCACATCCTGGTTATGATTGGAGTGTTCCAATCGGTACACCCGTTTTTTCAATGGTCGATGGTACAGTTATAGAATTGAGTGAAGGCTCTCCGGATAATCCAAGAGGTATACCGCTAAGTCAAGCATTATCGATGGATTTAGGAAACTATATAAGAATTATTCCAGACAATAATAAAGGTGTGGTACTAAGTTATTTTCACATGACAGGTGCAGATAATGGTGTCATGGTTGACGAAGGGATGAAAGTAGAAAAAGGACAAACGATTGGACATTCGGGTAACTCCGGCAAGTCAACTGGCGATCACTTGCATGTCGAAATGCTCGTAGGCGGGAATTATCATATCGACAGTGCCATTAAATTTTATGACGATATGGTTGATGGATTAGATTAAGGAGGGGGCATATGAATAAAGAACGTTTAGTTGGATTTATAATGATTGGATTAGTCGTCGTCATCATTGTTATGTACTTATCTAATCGAACCACAGCACAAAAACTTGAAAATGAAAATGAAGAATTAAAATCACAACTGGAAGAAGAACCAACGAATACAGAGGCAGACGCTTCTTCTCCATCGTTCAATGAAGCAGGCACATCATCAGACACAGAAGATACTCAGAACACATCACAAGAGACAGCAAGTATAGAAAATTCAGGTGAAGCATTAAGGTCTGAAATCGAATCATATGACACATTCGTTTCAGAGTTTGTTGATATATTAACCAGTTATGATGACCAAGAGGAAAAGAATGAACAACTGCAAGAGATGACAACCGATTCTGCTCAAACATATCTGGAAGAAAACTATTATATTTTAGATGACGATCAGGATATTTCAGATGTGGAGGATGGTGAACATGCAGAAGGAGACTTTGAACCACTTGAAATAGATATGGATATAACATCATTAGATGCTTACTATTCGTATTCAAATAATAGTGTTGAAGTCATCGCAATGTATCAAACAAATACCGAAGCAGGCGACGAAAATTTTTCTGGAAACTATATTTTGAAAGGTACAATTAATACAGTAGAAGGAGAAGTTAAGTTCGATACTATCACATCAATTGTGTCGATCAATGATCCGAATGCAGATGAATTATATGATTAATATTAATAGTAAAGGCAGGTGATAACCGTATGGATAAAGAGCATATCAAAAATAAGATGACAGATTTTGCGATGTACTTTAAAAGAAATACATCGATTATCTTTTATATCTTTATCGCGGTTGTGGTACTTTCTTATGCTTCATTATACACATACAAGACATATATTCAGACAGAAGCAAGTAGTATCCCGGAAGAGGAAAAGTTTAAAGACTTCACTCTCAACAGCAATACAATTCAATTAGTTGAAAATGAATATAATGATAAGAAAGAATTTTATGTGGCGAAGTTTGTAATTAAAAATAGAGATGGTACAACGCCTGTCATTGCAAACGACACTTTAGAAGTCAGTGGCATCGCACGTATGAACAATAATGACTTACTCGAATTAGACATTGAAGCAAAACAAATCACACCGACTTTTTTCGTTGTAGAAGTCAACAACTTACCAGATAATCATATTGAGTTAAGATTAGATTTCCACTTAGATGCCTTTTCTTCAGAGAACGATAGTTCCACAGATGACACATCACTTTATACTTTTGTTGCTGAAGAAGAAACAAGTGCAAGTGTACAATCATTATCAGATGAAGAATATGAACAGCAATCTTATGCTTTTGAAATTGAAACAGTAAATGAACAAATTGCTTCTTTAGAGAACGACATCGAGTATTATAATAGACGAATTGAAACTTTAGAAGATCAGATATCTGACAGCGAAGATGAAATGGATATGATGACAGATGAAGAACAAATGGAGTTAGAAGCAAGCATTTCTTCTCATTATTCAGAGATAGAATCACTTAAAGAAGAGATTACAGATGTTGAAGATTCAATAGATGAACGTGAAGAAAAACTTTCTATCCTTGAATCAAATCTTTAAAATCCTTAATTTAAGTAAGAGCATAAGGAGGATTTTATATATTTTCAATATATCAATCCTCAAAACCATTGATATGCCGGCAGTGCCGGCAATATTATTTTATAGACAGTTTTAAGGCTTATGTACATACCATTGTACATAAAAATAGCCTTATTTCAGTATAAAAATACCATTGTACAAGAAAATGTACAGTGTTAAAAGGAGAATTTTTGATGGCGCAAATAAATATTAAGGAATTTGATGATCAGATTCTATATCAACTAAAGTTAATTGCTAAAGAGAAAGATATGAATTTTAGTGAACTCGTTAAAGATGTATTAGGAAAATATGTTGAAGATAGATTGTTATTTAACTCGATAACAAAGTTTGAAACAGCAATGAGAAATACACAAATTAGTTTAGATGCAAACACAGAAGCATACAATCAATTCATTGATGAAAACAAAAGATTTAGAGGGTTCTTCATCGATTTACTGACTAAAGAAGAACTGCATCTTGATGAAGATAATTATGATGTATCTGAATAAGGAGGGTCACAATGGTTTCAAAAAGATATGATTTGGAAGATGATACAGTCTCTAAAATACATGCAATCAAAAAAGCAAAAGGATTAAAATCTGAAAAAGAAGTATTAGTACAAGCGATAGAACAATTTGCTTTATCAGAGATGATTGAGCATGAATCTGCTGAATATAAAATGTTAGATAAGATGAACACAATTAAAAATGAAATCGAACAGATGAAGAAAAAAATGAACCATATCGATCACTGTGTCAGTGTAAACAGTTTGCTTCTGACCGCTGATTTTGAAATTAAAAAGCATCCAAAAGCGATTGTGAATCGAGATATATTCGAAAGTGATTACTACACTTCAGCCAGAAAAGAAATCACAAAACTTATTAGAGAAAGAGATAGTTTTAGAAGAAAAGGGCAATCTAAAAATATAGAAGATACATTGGAACAGAATAATGATGATGGATTGATTATGGAGAATGAGAAGAAGTCAGATAAAATTGATGACGATTGGTTGAACGTATAATACTTTACAGACCGATAGTAAACCTCTTTTGTTATTTCTAATCCACAAAGAAATTGAGGGATAATGATGAAACCGGCGATTGTACTAAAGGCACAATTTATTAAACCCAATACTGCATCCCGAAAGAATTATTCTTCTTATATCAATTATATTTATAGAAAAGAAGCATTAAATGAATCGGAATCTACACCAGATTATTTTGCTAACTATATTGATTATATGAATGATCGTAAGAAAGGTGCTTTCGGATTTGATGATAAGAAAGATAAATTAGAACAGAATGAAATATTGAGTAAGGCAAATGCTTTTGATAATGCTAGAAATGATAATCGTGTTTTATGGCAGGATGTTTACTCTTTTGATAATACATTTTTAGAGGAGTATGGACTATATAATTCTCGTACAAATGAATTAGATTCTAAAGCCTTAATTCAATCTGCCAGAGATTCAATGAATTCTTTTAAGCGTTCAGCCAAGATCAATAATTTAGTTTGGACAGGTGCAATTCATAGAAACACAGATAACATTCATATTCATGTGGCATCAGTTAATATGGACGAAAAAGTTGAAAGAGAATCAGATGGAGTACAACGAGGTGCACGTACCGATAAAACATTGAGTGATATGAAAAGTAAATTCATTAATCAGTTGATTGATAGAAACCATCGTTTGGATATCATGACTAAGCAAAGAGATCAGTTAGTTAAAAATGATTTTCTTCAAAAACCAACGGAAATACAAAAAGAAAAATTGGAAAAGATTAAAAAACAGTTGCCAGAAAATAGTAATAAATGGTCATATAATCGAAAGGGAATGAAGCATTTACAACCATTGATTGATGAATATACACATGATTATATTAAACGAAATCATAGCAAACAGTATGAAGAATATAATCAAATGTTAGATCAGGAAACAGCATTAAATAAGCGCTTATACGGTACTGGTACAAAAGAATATAAGAAATATGAGAATACAAAAACTAATAAGTTGAATGAACTGGATGAACGAATGGGTAATGCATTATTAAAAAATTTGAAAGAAGAAGAAAGACTTAAAAGTAGGTTAAGAGAAAATGAATTTTTTAGAAACAAGGCAGAGTTTGAGCCGGCTCAACAGAAATCACCTATTAGATATAGACGAGTGAAGTACAATCCGGTTCTTAATAGACGGACTCAATTTATGATTGAAAGGGGGTTCAACTCTCGCTATAAAGATCAACAACTTGAAATGGATAATAGGCGGTTAGAGCAAAGTGTCGAACAAGAAAAATCTCGACAGCAATATGGATATGAATTATAAATGGAGGTTTTAGAATGAAAAATCAAAATACAGATATTTGTGTAGCGGTAGATATGGATGCAGAACAGAGGACATTGACAGTTTATTCCCCAAAGAATGATGAAAATATTATAGTGCCTGTTAATGAAGAAAACTTAGAGGATGTTAATACAGATGAGGCAGTTGCGTTCGAAGTTGATTTAGACACGAAAACAATCCTTTAAGAAAATTAATATTAAGGTTAGAACAATTCGACATAATGGGTTATTAAATGATTAGTTTGAGAGAATACCTTTTAAGGTATTCTTTTTTTATTAAAGGAGGATGGCCAATGGCTAAACGATTAAGTAAAAAAGAGTTTGCAAAACAAAAACAGGCTGAAATGAAAGAAACTATTAATAAAGCAATGGGCGATGTCGCATGGCATATGAAAAGTGAGGAAGGTATCAAAGAATATTTAGATTTCATGGCCAAGATGCATGATTACTCTCCAAGAAATCAAATGCTATTAAATAATCAATACAAAGGTGCACATGGGGTAGCAGGCAAGAAGCATTTTGAAGAATTGGGCTTTAATATCCGTGAAGGTGAGAAACCGTTACAGGTACTAGCGCCAATATTTAAAAAATATACTATTGATAAAGATGATAAGTGGATTCCTTTGAATCGGCCGACAAAAGAACAGCAGGCAAAGATTGATTCAGGTGAATATAAAGTTAAACAAAAATTACATTATTATAAATTTGCTGATGTCTATGATATCGGACAAACGGATGCAAAAGCAGAAGATTATCCAAAAATATTTCCGAATCGTCCGTTTCAGTTTGATGAAGAATCCTTGAAAGAGAAATATCCTGATTTAAAAGAAGCAATCAAGTCATTCGCAGAAAAGCAGGGATTTCATCTAAAAGATGAACAAACCACTGAAAGGCTCGGTAATGCGAAAGGTGCATATTATCCTTCTACAGATGATATCCGTATGCGACCTAATTTAAGTGATGGAGAATATATCAGTACCTTAAATCATGAGATAGCTCATGGATTGCTCCACAAAGAAACAACATTAAACAATCCCACAAAAGAACTGGAAGCAGAAATGACAGCATATGTAACAAATAAACACTTTGGCCTAGACACTTCAGAAAAATCAATCGACTATATGGCGAACTGGACAGATAATTTAAACGCACTGGATGACAAAGAAACCTTCAGTGCCATCGAAAGAGTGAGTAAAGCGTCTCGATCTCTGATTGATGGGATTGAAAAAGAATATGAACAAGTACATGAGAAGGAACAGAGGAATGTTGATATTGATATGAAATCTGAAAAAACACCAGGTATCTACGAAGAAAATGATAATGTAAAGGAAGGGTCAGAAAAAGCTTCTGAAACGATTCAGACTTTGAAAATCGGAGATATGCGCTTTGATTATCAAAATATGAAATCAGATAGTCTTAAAGAATTTACTGTACTTAAAGACACAGATAATTTGGCCATTGAATTTGAGAACGGCGACACTGTTGATTTTTATAACAATACTACGGATAAACGAACTTTTAACAAGGCTTATAAAACGTTCCAAAATAATCAGGAAAGTACAATTAAAGAATTTATCGATTTCGGATTGAACAAAGATAATCAACTTGTTGAACAGATGAAAGAAAAAGAGATCAAGAAGAAGAATAAAAAGCAGGATATTGAACTTTAAAAGGCGAGACAGCGTAATACAATCATATAACATTTATAGAGGTGATCACATGGAGCAATTAGATGTATTAATTCAAGATAATAAAGTCACTATATTTGATAATGACCGTTTTAATGAACCATTAATCGAAATAGATCATGAGGTTATGTTAATTACTGACTATATATTTCATTTTCACTCTTATAAAGATAAGCAGGTTAAAATTAAATCGCATTTAAACGATGATTGGTTCTCTGTTGATATCAACAGACATATTCAACGATTGAGAGACAACGAGATTCATGATTTAGAAGCTGATACTATAGAAATGAGAATTAAATTAAAACCTCTAGAAATATTGGATGAAATTATTATGGGCTTAAATGAGCGTTATGAGAAAAAAGTGATTGGTACGTTACTCAATGTATTATGTGATTACAGCACATATATTGATTTTTTGATAGAAGAAAAAATAGCCGATTATACACAGCAAAAAGAGTTATTGTTTATAGAAAAAGAAGAAGGTTCTAAAAATATTTCCTATCACCGTTTAAAGTTAGACAAGAATCAATTGAAGCGTTCTAACAATGAATTGATAGACATTCTTTGGTTTATCGATGTTGTCGGCATTAATACAAATGAACTGAAATTATTAAAAAGTATTAATACGAGTTTTATATAAAGGAGGACACCAATTTTGACGACCGTAATTGTTGCAGAAAAGCCATCACAGGCGAAAGCCTATGCAGAAGCCTTTAATGTAAAAAATAAGACTAAAACACATATTGAGATAGAACCCTGCGCCACTTTTAAGAGTGGCGCATTTATCACATGGGGCATTGGTCACTTAGTAGAATTAAAATTGCCACAGGAAACGCAAGATGCTGTCAACACATGGGATTTAAAAAATTTGCCATATCTACCAAAACGCTTTGAGTACAAAATTTCTAAAGGCAAAACCCAACATTTCAATTCCGTGAAGCAGATGTTGAAGTCAGCAAGTCTAGTTATCAATGGATGTGACGTAGACAGGGAAGGTTCAAATATTTTCTATCTCATTCTTCAACAGGCAGGTGTTAAAGATACACCGATAAAGCGCTTATGGATTAATTCCTTAGAAGTGGATGAAGTAAGAAAAGGCTTTGATGCCCTGATGGATAATTCAAAAGATGTCTTAATGTTTCAAGAAGCAAAAGCACGCATGGTCGCAGATTATCTGATCGGCATGAATTTAAGTCCACTATATACACTGAAGTTTCAAGCACTCGGTTTGAATCGGGATGTCTTTGGCATTGGGCGAGTACAAACACCTACGCTTTATATGATTTTTCAGCGCCAGAAAGAAATCGATCAGTTCAAACCAGAAGCTTTTTATGAGATACATGCCACTTTCACTAAAGACGGTCATGATTATAAAGGTAAAATGGAATTCAAAGATAAAGACAGGGCTGTTGCATTGGATCTTTTGTCTAAAATTAAAGATGAAAGACAAGGCGAGGTAACAGCCGTTGAGAAAGAATGGAAGAAGCAGTCTGCACCACAATTGCACTCATTGAGTACATTGCAAACAACCGCGAATAAAAAATGGAAATACAGTCCGAAGCAGACATTAAAGACGGTTCAATCTTTATATGAAAAGAAGCTAGTCACATACCCCCGTACTGATTCTCGATTTATAACAGAGCAGGAATTTAATTATATAAAAGACCGATTAAATCAGTATTTTGATATTTATGACCTGAAACCCATAATAGGCTATTCAGAAGCTAGAAAACGCTTTGTAGACGGTTCAAAAGTACAAGAACACTATGCCGTTGTATTAACAAAAGGTGTCTCAAAGGCACAAGTTAGTAAATTGAATGATGCAGAAGCGAATTTATTCAAAGAAATATATAATACAACAATCGCAATGTTCTTAGAAGATTATGAATATGAAACAACAGAGGTAACAACAAATATTAAAGAGCACCCATTTCATTCTAAAGGGAAAATTGATGTGAACTTAGGATGGCAATCACTATTCAAAGAGGATGTAGCTGAGACAAAAGACGAACAAAATACCTTGCCAGATTTAAAAGAAGGAGACGTTGTACAAGCACTTCCGGATTTATATGAGGGAGTTACGAAACCTCCTAAATTATACACTGAAGGACAGCTCATTAACTTAATGAAAACCTGCGGAAAACAAGTGGAAGAAAAAGAAGATGCGGACATCTTGAAAGATATTGAAGGTATTGGCACAGAAGCCACACGAGCTGATGTCATCGAGAAGTTACAAAAACATGAATATATTACTGTAAAGAAGAATAAAGTGGAAATCACTAAAAAAGGAATATTGCTATGTAACGCAGTCACAGGCACTTTACTCGCTTCTGCTGAAATGACGGCAAAATGGGAGAAAGCTTTAAAAAATATATCTGATGAAAAAATGGATTTTAAGACTTTTATTGCAAATATCGAAAAGTATCTAAAGCACCAAACAAGCGTAATTGATGAAGAATTAGAAAAAAATAATGTCACGAACGATATTAAAGCAGTCAGTCACGTTAAAGGTATTGCTGAATGTCCAAAATGTACGCAGGGGAGAGTGGAAAAGCGTAAAAGTAAAAAGGGCGCAGTGTTCTACCCTTGCAACCATTCAGATTGCAATTTCGTGATATTTGAAAATATGGCCGGAACAAAACTGTCACAAACACATGTAAAAGAATTAATTACGAATAAACAGACAAAAAATAAGGTGAAGGGCTTCAAATCTAAAAAAGGAAAATCATTTGATGCTTTTGTTGAAATGAATGAAGAATACAAAACACAGTTCAAATTTTAACTTTAATGATTGAGAAAGTGGATATTAATCTACTTTCTCTTTTTCTATTACTCGTTTTTTTACAAAGGAGAAGATCGAATGGCAAAAGATTATACTCAAGATGAAATCAGACAGTTATTTAAAGAGAGAAAACCTGTACCTAAAGAGCTTGTTCTAAAAGCGCAGAATGTTGATATTGTAGATGTTATAGAGGATCAGGGGGATGTTGTGCTTCATGTTTCAGATAAATACGCTAAACTGGCCGAGCATGACAGTTTTGTGATTAATAAAAAAGAAAACTCTTTCCACTGGAACTCACAAGATATCAAAGGCAACCCGATTAATTATTTGAGAAGTGTTCATGATTATAGTTTTAGAGATGCTGTTAAAGAATTGACATTAAATGATGAATATAAAACGAAGGAAGTGAATGTGAATAAAGAGAAAGAACCTTTTGTCTTTGATCCGAAAGAATTGTCTGATGACACAAGTAAAGCAAAAGAATACCTGGTCGATCACAGGGGAATTAATGAAGATTTAGTTGATACTTTAATCAACAAAAAGCTCATACAGCAAGACCATAATGACAATGTTGTATTTATGTGGGCAAAAAATAAAGAGGTTGTTGGGATGGATAAACAAGGTACGCATCCTGAAAAACGTTTTAAGCAGATTGTAGAAAATTCAGAAGAAAAACAGGGCTTCAGTATTACAAATGGTAAGCCGAAAAATTTATATGTATTTGAATCATCCATTGATTTATTGAGTTACACAAGTATGTACAATCCACCTAATGCTCGAATGGTTTCAATGGCCGGATTGAAACCGGAAACTTACTACAATGCTATCGGACAGATATATGAAGAAACGAAGCAACCACCTAAAAATGTTGTTTTTGCGGTAGACAGTGATAAAGCAGGAGAACGTTTTATATTAGAACATATTAATGAAAAAATTGAACATCGAGAAACAGGTATGACCGTTAAAAATCATGTTGCTTCACCTCGACACCAAAACTTTCAACAATTGGGTAGCCCGAAAGATTTAGAATCGTGGGATCATGTCAAAGATTTCAATGACATACTCACAAATATTGATGATAATGATATTAAGATGAAATACCAACCGATTGTATTAGAAAAAGATCAATATTTTAAAAGCATCAACTATGATGAAAAATATAGTAAAGCAATGGATGAACTGTCTCAAGATAAGGACAATAATCAAAATGTTTCTCCAAAACAAATTGCGTATAAAATCGCAGATTATGAATATCAAGCAGATAATAAAAATGTAAAAGATAAGAAAAAGCAGAAAGACGGTATCGAAATTGATGGTTCTCTTTAAAAAATGAAATTATGTCCATATAGTTGTGTAATAAGAATAAAGAGCCACACCTGTGCTCTGTAGTACAATGTTAGTTGGGACACCATCATTGATACAGGGAGGCACAAGTATGACTCAATTAAATATTAACCTAGATATGGATCAATTGACAGAACAAATTTTGGGCAGTAACCTCAACGCTGCCACGAAAGGGTTGGCTGTGGCGGTCTTCAATGCATATATGGAGGCCGAACGGGATGCGCATGTCTAGGCGGCGGCACGGGAACGGAGTGAAGACCGCCAGGACATGCGCAACGGCTACTACGAGCGGGATTATATCATGCCGATCGGCCGCCTCAGGCTGCGGGTGCCGCGCACGCGTTCCGGCGAATTCTCCACAGAACTGTTCGAGAAGTACCAGCGGAAAGATCAGGCACTTGTCCTGTCATTGACGGAGGCTGTGATCAGCGGGGTGTCGACCCGCAAAGTGACGAAAATCGTGGAGACCCTTTGTGGTGAAAGCGTATCGAAATCATTCGTCTCGGACATCATGAAACGCCTGGACCCGGAGATTGACGCCTTCCGCACCCGGCCGCTGAACCTGAAGACCTACCGTTACCTCTATGTGGATGCGATGTATATCAAAGTCCGGGAAGACCATCGTATCGTCTCCAAAGCGGTCTATGTGGCGCAGGGCATCAACGAAGGGAACTTCCGTGAGATCCTGGGCTTCATGGTGTCTGAAGAAGAATCAGAACAGGCATGGACGGCATTTTTCCAGGATCTGCGCCACCGTGGCCTGACACTGCCCAGGCTGATCATCTCGGATGCCCATGCCGGCCTGCGGGCTGCGATCCGCAAAGAATTCGTCGGTACGGCCTGGCAGCGTTGTACGTTCCACTTCACCACAAATATCGCCAGCACCATGCCCCGTAAGGGCAGTACAGAACAACGGCGTCTGTTGAAACGGATTTTTAATGCCGAAACGCCGCAGCACGCCAAAGTATGCAAGGCAGAGTTCGAGGCATTTGTGGCCGGTGATCAGAAATATGAAAAGGCATGCGCCATCCTTGAAGCCGGCTTTGAGGATGCGATCCAGTTCATGATGGAGCCCCAGCTCCATCATGTGTCTTTAAAGACGACCAACAGTGTGGAACGGATCAATGAAGAGATCCGGCGACGGGAAAAGGTCATTGGCATCTTTCCGAATGCGGCTTCGGCCGTGCGTTTGATCGGTGCGGTCCTGGTGGACAACCATGAACTGATGACGGCGACCAATCGAAAGTTCCTCAAAGGCTGAATAGAAAATTTCCTCCCCCGGCCATGGCCGGGGGAGGAAAACCCAAAGTGTTCTCACTCGCATAAGGTACTATATACCTTATTACACAGGATTCTGGACTTGACAAAAAATGAAGCCACACAAACGCTTTTAACGTATAACTGTCCACCTTTAACTAGGAAAATGCCTTAGAATCGCTCTGTCAGAATTGATTCTTTTAAATTTCATTGAAATAAAAGAAAAGAACTTGCTTTTATGCAAGTTCTTTTTACATAATTAAATAATTTCATATATGTGCTCAAATTTTATATGCAGTAATTCTTTTTCTTTACTAACTATGATTATACCAGTGCGATTATCAATATATTCAAGTTTGCATTCAATAAACACTTCGTAGCCATCATTCCAGTACCTTAACAGTACAGATTCTCCTATATTTCTTTTAAGTTGTTCTTCCAGCATTACTATTGTTTCATTATCTAAAGTAGGGGGATCAGACTTCGCTTGTTCTTCAATCATATAAGACACTCTTTCGTATTGTTCTGGCATTGTTTTAAATGGCGCCCATTTTATCATTCCCCGACCCTTCGGTATATTGCTATTCAAATCCTGTTGCGGTATCTTCCGGTAATCAAAGCCTTCGTAAGTACATTTCATGCTATCACTCCTTACATTCATTATACAGAACGTATGTTCCCTTTATAAGAGGATAGATTGAAATATAAAAAATCCTGACGTACTAAGTAACAGTTTTACTATTATGTTAATACGTTTTTATGCTATATAACATATTTACATATGTACATTTAACGACTGTTATGTGGAATACCTATTTAAAGGAACATTAAAATACACCCTAATCACACACTCGAAAACCAATGAAATCAATAGCCTGAATTGTATATTTAGGGTCTGCCTAAAATTAACGATATATACTTACCAATTAATCTTAATAATGTCACTTTCGGTGTTATCTTGCCCTGATTCAAGCGATAACTTGCACTATAATTAAAAAGCCCAGCTTATCTTTTCACGAAGACAGCTGGGTTTCTAAATTGAGTGTGCAAAATAACAGTTAAAACAGATGCAAAATAGCTCCTAAAGTCACACCATTTTATACGTTTGTGGGCCATAAGTATATAAGGGCGATAAATGACTTGCGTCCCCAATTAATCGCTAATAGCTAACTGTTGCGCATGTAATATATATCGCTTATCGACAAAAAATAAAGGTCGGTCAATTTTGTATTGATCAAAAATATGTTTTTCTGCTCTACAATTATTAAAGGTTCCATATTATTATTTTCCCATTTTATATTCTAAAAAGTGTGTTACAGTAAACGTGTAAATTCTATATTTATTCTTATGTTACATATATTAGAATTTATAAATCTGGGTGATAAATAAAGGGGAGTATATTGTGAAGAAATTGTTTTTAATTTTCATGACTTTCAGTTTACTTGTTAGTGGAGTGTCTAGCGCCGAAGCATCAACCCAAAAAGTTGACGAGAACAGCAGCTTCGAAGAAACTCAACTTGTGTTGGAACAATACATAACTAGAACTAAAGATGGGGAAATAAAGTTTGATGTTGAAGAAGCTAAAGATGATGGACAAAGCGAATTTATTATTGGAACTGGTCAAAAAATAAACCAAGTAAATCAAGCGTACAATAAGAAGCCTGGAGAAGTAACTGTTATGGCGCTTTCGCTACCTGTTTGGGGTAACTGGTGCGGCCCTGGACATGGAGGCGGGGGCACTAAAGATGTGCTTGATAATATATGTAAACAGCATGATTTAGATTATAGAGATTACGGTTATTTCGATTGTGGTAGTGATAAAAGATTAATGTCCAGAATAATTGCTCAAACTTATAAAATGAAATTTTTGGAAAAACAAATGGCTTATGCTGTCTTTGCATATTTTCAAGCACAATCTGCTACAAACGGTTGTTATTAAATAATAATATAATTATGAGGGGAGATGTGTAAAATTAAAAATAAGTTTACTACAATCTCTTTAATCTGTTTATTGATAGGCATTCTCGTTTGGATTCCCAATATTTTATTTGAAATTTCTAGTCCTTTTTGGCTTTTAACTTTCATTGTTTCTCCAATTGGGGTAGTTTTTGGTGTCCTGTCAAAAAGAACATTATTGATATTCCTTAATGCTCTTATGTTTTTCAGCTTTTTTATTTTTATGGCCATTGGATATATTATCAATTCGATGATGTAAAAAGAGATAGGAATGTAATATTTAATGAGAGTGGCTTAAGTCACTCTTTTTTTACTGTTTTAAAGACTACTCCAAGAGCGTCACCCCCTCCTCTCTTTCGTGCCATGCTACAATCCAACGAAGACGAGCCAACTCTACATTATCAGCTCACCACTCAAGCCTCTTGCATTTATGGTAATTGGTGTGGTCCTGGGTGCAGTGGGCCGGGGGCTCCAATAAGTTCTGTTGATACATGTTGCCAAACTCATGATAATTGTTATGGTAGTCGAGGATATTTTGCTTGCAGTTGTGATCTCGAATTACAAAGATGCTTAAACCCTTATGTACTTCAAGGAAGCGAATGGGCTATTGCTATATCAGTCTGGTTTCAAAATCAACCCTGCAATCCTTTCGCATAATTATAAAGTTAAGCTGCCCCAAATTGATCAGGGGCAGCTTAATTTTATAATCGGCGCGAATTAATAATAAACACTACCACCGTTCAATTCTGCTGTACCAAAACCTGCATTATTTAACCTAATCGTATATTGACCTCCTGAAGATGTTAAATGGTTAATCGGGAAGTTAACATCTGATGAAAACCGACCTGTAGCAACTGATTCTCCACTAGTTGCCCCTGCCGGTATAACCTCAATACGTAAATTTACCGTACCATCAGGAGAAATTAACACACTCTGTGGGGTTGTAAATCTTCTATTCTGACCAATCGAAATATTATTAGCAAAAGTAGTTCTACCAAAGTGATAAACAGCCACAACTACACCCCCTTTTGTATCTCACAATTTAAATAAACTTGATATCATATGTTGCAAAGTCAGAAGGTGCTAATGATTCTTTAAGATAACTAATAACATCAGCTTTTCGTTTCAAATCATCTAAATCAATAAAAATATTCTCTTCCTCATAATCTACTGTCATATCTCGAACATCATAATTTTTAATAAGGTTTTCTTTTATAGATTTTGCCTCTTTTGGTATAGACAATATTTTATTACCAACAAACTCTATATCATATTTCTCATATTCTTCATTTGTTAATGTTCTTTCCAAATAATTTATAACGTTCTTTCTTGTTTCTGAATCATATAAGTCTAAGAAAATAGTCGCATCTTCATCAGAAATTTGTATACTCTGTACATCCAAATCATTAACAATATTATTCGTTACATACTCTACCCCTTGGTTTTTTGATAAAAAGTGATTACTTATAAGTAACACTAAAAACACAACCAGTAAGCTAGAAATTATAACTATAAATCCAGTTATTTTCTTCTTATTCATTCTTTATTCCTCTTCCTTTCTTCCAAAAAGGATAAACATTCCCATTACTTCAACTTTATAATATTTAATTTGAAGTTACTACAAATATTTATTCCAATTTCCTTTTGGTGTGAACCAACGGCAACCCTAAAAACCCAAAAGCTGTCGGTAGGCTTTCTTGATACCTCACGGTATCTGCCTACCGGCTTTTTAGTTTATTCAGGATTGCTTTTCCCACCAAAAGTTTAATAATCAGTAGACATTCCAGATACGATATAGATTAATAAAAAAAAGAAAGCGAATGCTATTGTTATAACGAGAGATATCCCAGGAAGAAGATTGGGCTCTGACTTTTTTATAATACCAATTATCGAAAGTATTAAAGCTAAAGCTAATGAAATCAGACTAATATAAATTTCTACAGGTGGCCCTCCTGTTATAACCGGTCCTCTCGTCATAATAAGTGTAAAACAAAATATAGAAAAAACGACACTAAGCAGAGCGAACCAGCCTATCAAAGACACACTTTTCATATAATTCCACGCTACTTTCAATTGTATTATTTCTATTTTTTACTTTAACATAAAGATTCTCCCCATATAAAATAAGCACCTTTAAAGTTCAATCTTTAAAGGTGCAGTAGCCTAAACTGTCATTTTTAAAGATAAATTGCATATATTTTAAGTTTTATTCTGCATAACTAACTTTAAAACGAGCTGTCTTCTTGAAAAGATAAGCTCTGGACTTTTTAACTATAGTGCAAGTTATCGCCTAAATCAGTGCAAAATAACATCGAAAGTCACAGCTAAAGGCGTGTATAAAGGCCGGCCGACGCTCTACTCACCGACAGCCAAAGACCCTCAAAAAAGACTTGTGTATCATCGTATCGTCTCTCGACTAAAGGAAGGCATTGCAATTTCTCAAATAGCAAAGGAAGTGGGAATTACACGTCAGACGATATATAGAATTAAAAAGGAATTGAATTAATTCTTTTTATATCATACTATTCACCCCCTGATCTATGTTATGGGTTAGGAGGGTGAGGTTTCATGTGTAATATTCTACTCACCACTTGTTAATTTAAGAACAAAACTATGAACAAGAAGATAAGATAGGGACTAAGAAAAAGAAAAGCACTTAAGATGATTAAATTACGTTTTTTTAACGCAACGGCTATTACTACTCCAATCAAACCACAAATAATCGTGCCAATTACGGTGACAATAGCTCCGTATTCTACAAAGAAAAACCAGTAATAAGACAACAAACCTAAGACAAAGATTATCCACCAACTAATATAAGCGATATTTTTCTCCTCCTCAATTTTATTCTATATTTCTCTCTCTTCACAAGAAGAAAATTATACATTATTTTTCTAAAACCACTCATTTCATATGGTGTCATTTTTAAAGATAAATTGCATATATTTTAAGTTTTATTCTGCATAACTAACTTTAAAACGAGCTGTCTTCTTGAAAATATAAGCTCTGGACTTTTTAACTATAGTGCAAGTTATCGCCTAAATCAGTGCAAAATAACATCGAAAGTCACAGTTAAGCATATCAATACATATATATAATGTCTATTTAGGGTCTACCTTAATCAAACATAAATTTAAGAGAGGGAAACACATTTACAAATTATTTGACCGGAAGATTATTTTCTAGTTATAAATGAAAACCGTCCGTAAAAATGTACTTTACCGAACGGTATTTAAAGTTAATCTTATTCACTATTTATGAGTTTTCAAAATTGGCTATTCATAAATATCTATAGTGAGAAATTGTTTAATTCACAAAGTTTTCATCACCATATTTATAGCCTTCTCTAGTTAATTTGAATACCTGTCTTTTAGAATTTAGTGATCTTATATATCCCTTACTCTCTAGCTCATTTATTGCTTCGACATAATAAGCATCATTCCTAGGGTTAACAGGTGTAAAACCTTTCTCACCTGCTTGAATAATTTGGCCCTCCTTTGTACTAAAATTATGAATTTCAGAATCAGTCCTATAGGCCTCTGCTATTAACTCTTTTGCTTCCTCCGAAATTTCCTTCTCTTCTTTCTCTCCTTTATTAGATTTTAACTCTTCGATAATCTCCTTCTCAGATAGATTGGAAATCTTAGATTCGTTAAAATATTCACTTAAGACTACCATTCGATATAAATCATTTCTAAATTTATTTCTAAAATCATCGGTGGAATTAAAGTCTTTGTATAGAGCTTTAAACTCTCCCTTATTTAATTGCAATTCTTTTTTGAAATTCTCCAATTTTTTTAATTGATCTTGATCAATATTTCTCGGAACTAGCTCAGTTGAAAAATATATCATAGCAGGCTTACCAGCATTAATATGTTCATTGATTTCTTCAATAGTTCCACTCAAAGCGTTCTCAGTTTTTGTACCTACTTTTGTTCCAAATATACCTACTAATAAATCACATTTACTCACTATTTGTTTATTTAAAATCGTTTGAGCGTCAGCACCAGTTTCAGGGTATGAATGAGTCTCCCAATCCACTGGTAATAAAACTATTTTTTCTTTTTCAGAATGCATTCCATTAAAATTAACAATTTCTTCCCGTACCGATTGTCTTTTTTGATCAACATCTCCTGGAGAAGCTATCATAACTTGCAAAGCTCTGGCTATAAATCCATATTCCATTTCTATAAACACTCCATTCTCATAGTATATACATAAACAATAGTATAAAATACACCTTTTATAAGAGACATAACTATTATAACTTTTCTATTTACTGTAAATGTTTAACTTTTTTGAAGATAGTTTAATTATTAACATAATTCAACTAGTCGGTAGGTGCTAATAAATAAATTATTAAATTTTAAAACCAGTAATCTCTATACTAAGGTTACTGGTTCTTCTTAAATCATATACAAAATAGAACTTAAAATTAATGCAAGTTATCTCTTAAAGTGAAACCAATGAAATCAACGTTCTAGTATTGTTTATTTGTGGTCTACTTTAAAATACATTGATATAGGAATCATCATCAGAATTAATACACTTTATGTTGTATTCTCTCATTTATTAAGGTTATCTATCGTAGAAGGATAACTAAAAATAGACGATTAGTCATTTTTCCATAAGTTATATATTTGAGTCCTCTTATTAAACGCTTCTTGTCCACCTTCCATAATATCAACAATTTTATTTTGAATATCTTTATTATCAACACTGCCAATTTTTGTGCTCAGTTTTTTTTCATCATAAGAAACAGCAATTACTTGCTCCGAGTCACCTAAAACTGGGATATTTGCATTGTGTGTTGCAAAAATAAACTGAACCTCCGGTTTTCTTTCTTTTACTTTTGTAATTATTTCGTTATAAATAACTTGATTATCCAGATCGTCCTCAGGTTGATCTATCATTATCAAGTTATTATCTTTTTGAGACAAAATGAAAAGAACTAATGCTGATGCTCTTTGCCCGATAGAATGTCTAGTTATAGGTTTTCCATGATATTTTATTTCAATTTTATTAGGAGTTCTAACTTTTAATTGTTCATTGTAATTTTCCTTGATCATTCCTTTTACTTTTATCAGTTGAGCTTCAGTCACTAGAGAAGAAGTTACTTTAGAATCTTCTAATAAAACATCACCTATAAGGGCTGAGAAGTCAGAATGAGTTTCGCTTATGGATTGATAAGCACTTTGATTTATATTGGAACCTCTAAATGATTGTCTTAAGTTCTCCAGAAAAGATTCTTTATTTCCTTTAAATTCAATATTTAATTCCAATGAGTTCTGATTTGAATTAATCTTTTCTATTTCATCTTTATAAACTTGGAATTCCTGTAGTAAAAGCTGATTTCTTTTATCTAACGTGGCTCGAATTTTAGATTCAATGTCACCTTTGGTTTCTTCTTGTGTAGTGACTTGATCAATTTCCTTTATTAAATTATCTTCATTGGTTTTGAGTTTAGCAAAATCATCAGGGTTTAAATTTGGTATATCAATTTCCCTCTTAATCTCAGCGAACTCTTCCTCAAGTGAGCTTATTATTTCTTGAATCTCTTCTAAATACTTCTTTACTTGCTGGGAACTTGAATCAATCTTATCTATTATTTCTTGAATCTCTTTTTTTACAGCAATTACTGAAGATACTTCTCTTGATAAATTAATAAACAATTCTGGCACTTCTGAAGATTCTTGGTTACGTAGTTCATTGAGTTCTATAAGACCAGGAGAATTCAGTAAATGCTCCATATCCTCCTTAAATTTATTAATCAGTTTATAGACATTTTCAATATTCCTTTCGTCCTTTTGAAAATTAACTTGTTTAGAGAGCTTTGTAGTTAACCCATTTTCCTCAAATATATTTATCTTATGCTTTATATCCGTTAAATTTTTCTTAAGATCGGGTAAATCTTCAACCTTATCATTCAACTGATATAATTGAGTAATTTGATTTCCTAATTGATCGTTTATGTCATTTAAGTCTCGTTCAAAAAACTTTATTTTCTTCCCAACTAATTTATTTAATAATTCTAGTTCAAATCCATTTTTCATATAAGATAAATCTTTTTGCCCAAAATATAATGGAGTTTGAAGAATAGAATTTACTGTAACTCCAATCTCCTCACCGTTCTCATCAAGGATATGTGGAGACTCTCCTAATATCCTTTTTATTTTATAATTTTTTTTATGATTATCTTGAAGTTCAATAATAACTTGTCCACCTGATTCAAGAAGGTTCTTTACTACTTCTGTTTTATAATCTTCATCGGCTGTAGACGGTCGTATATCTAAACTGTATCTAATAGCTTCAATTATACTTGACTTACCACTACCTCGAATTCCAATTAAGCTATTTAACTCTGGTGATAAATTAATTTTTTGATTATCCATTTTTCCGCCGATCAATTCGACAGACTTTATGTGGCCATGATTATAATTGTTCTCGGTTAGAGAAGTTCGGTTTTGATAATCCTTTAATGCAAGTATGACAGAGTCAAAAGTTCCATCCCCAATCTTTATATATGACTTTTTTCCTTTACCTATTTCTTCAATGGATTTACAATCTGAACCTTCAATGTAAGGTAATTTATAACCCATCCATTTTTCAAGCTGCTTCATCTTATCCCTAGTTTGACCCTTTTGAAAACCGAGAACTTTTTCCTTAAACCACCTTTTCTTGCTGAGAGAACCTATCAAACCTCCGTTACATTCTTTAAAAAAACCACTTTTTTGTTCGATGTGAGCCATTAAGATGAAATAGTCGTTATTATATGAATCCAATGTTTCAACCGTTCCAGCTAGATCTTTGTTACAACGTGTATTTTCGTTCTCCCTATTTTCAATACCTTTGAAAACTTCATCAAGAAATTGATTTACAGATTCACTGTTACCTTTAATCCAGTCTTCTTCTTTAAAGACTATTAAGCAGTGGATACCATTAGCGCCTTCTTTAACAGAAAGCTCCACTCCAGGTAATAAAGTAATGTTCTCTTTCCGCGCTTTTTTCTTTAGACCTCTGTATTCTTTTAAATCAAACTTATTATGATTTGTAATTACTCCTACTCTAATATTTTCTTTTTTTAGATTATATATGTAATCGCTTACAAAACGGTCTTGCTCTCCATTATAGGAAAACTCCTTATCTGCTTTAGTATGAAGATGAAAATCTGCTCTTACCCACTCTGTGCCAGATTGGAACATGGAAACCCTCCTAATTTCTTATATTAACGTTCTAACCTTTAATAAAATACATCTATTACCTTCATAGTAGCATATGACATAATTTAGAACTGTTAAGTTCACAACTCTAAAAGTGCAAATATTATTTAATGAGATGATAAATCAATTAAACGATTGTTTATTGGATCAGATTGTTCCTTTGACGGTCTCTGTAATAAGTTTAATACTATCCTTTTTGAATCTTATTATTATTTTTTAGATATTTCTTCAAAATACTTTTCTAAATTCTTTAATTCATTTTCTAAATTTTGATTGTTTTCTTTTATCTTTGTTTCAGCAATAGTTATTTTTTCTACAGCTAAATCAAAATAACCTTTTTTTTCTCCAGAATCTTCGACTATGGTGTCTCTATCTAATAACATAGCGATTATTCTTAATGCTTCTAGGCTATTTATATAAGTTTTATAATAATCATAAGAAATATTACTAAGATTAACACTTTCTAATTCTCTAATTATTTTTGTTATATCTTTGGATACAAGTGTTACCTTCTTCTCTAAATGTTTTGTGAAAATTGCTCCTTGTATGGAGTAAATATCTTGTCCCCCAGACTCTTGTTTTAAATTTTCAAGACTTGCAATTACGGAGTGCAAATAAGATTGATACAAATAGCTGACTTTTAAAGAGTCATCAATATTAATATTTTCTCTTGTTTTTTGGTCATAAACCAATTGTTCTTTTACAGAATTAATAGCGTGTCTGCCAGCAAGAGTGGCACCGATTGCAGCACCTAACAATGTAAATATTCCAGTGAAAATCAATTCGGTCCAATTTATTACGTGTGAATGATCCAATGTATATTTCTTCCTTTCTTTTATAAACACAAATCTATTATATAATTTCATAAATATGATTAAATTTAATATAAATGAGTTCAATATTTTTGCTTACTATTATTATACTAGTCCGATTATCTATATATTCAAGTTTGCAATTAAGAAAGACTTCCAAGCCGTCATTCCAGTATCTCAAAAGTATAGACTTTCCTAAATTCATTCTTAGTCGTTCTTCAAGCATTATGATTGTTTCATTATCGAAAGAAGGAGGATTACTCTTAGCTTGTTGATCTATCATATGAGCCACCTTTTCATACTGTTCAGGCATTGTTTTAAAGGGAGCCCATTTTATCATCCCTCGTCCTTGTGGGATATTAATATCTAAGTATGCTTGTGGAATATTACGATAATCAAAGCCTTCATAAGTACATTTCATAATATCACTCGTTACAGCTATTACATCAAACATACGTTCTGTTTTTAAGTAGTGAATTTTAGTCTAAAAAACGACCGTTTATTGGAACTTTTTAGATATTAGAATTTAACTTATTTTTCTATAGTTTATGAGTACAAAAACACGTATAATAATCTATGTATAATATTATTGAAATTTGTTGGGTTTTTGGACGACACCAGAAGCTACTGAATGCTTACTAGAGAACAAAATATGTATCATCCCCGTTAAGTAATATTTAAGGAGGGCACAATATGAGTAAAATTGGTTATGCTAGAGTGAGTACAAAAGATCAGAACTTAAATAGTCAAATAGATATGCTAAAAGGACATGGCTGTGACCGGATTTTTTCAGAGAAAGTCA
Source organism: Salinicoccus kekensis (assembly GCF_900220995.1). Classification (GTDB taxonomy): domain Bacteria; phylum Bacillota; class Bacilli; order Staphylococcales; family Salinicoccaceae; genus Lacicoccus; species Lacicoccus kekensis. The sequence goes on along the minus strand of NZ_OBQF01000008.1, from coordinate 27,999 downwards.
GTGGCCGGAAACATAAACGAACAGAACTTGACAAGTGTTTGGATTACATGCGTGAGGGCGACACGTTAGTTTTAACAAAACTGGATCGGCTTGGCAGGACAACAAAGCAACTTATAGAACTCTCACAATACCTTGAAGAACATGACATTGATTTGGAAATTATTGATATGAATATCAACACAAAAGATGCGATGGGAAAAATGTTCTTTACAATGATGAGTGCTTTTGCAGAACTCGAAGCCAATCTATTGAGTGAAAGAACAAAAAAAGGTTTAGCTTCAGCTCGCTCAAGAGGTAGAATGGGAGGAAGACCAAAAGTCTCTAAAGATAAAAGAGAAACAGTCATGTCTCTGTATGAAAGTAAGAAGTACACGATAAATGAAATCATCAGCATGACTGGTGTATCAAAAAGTACTATTTACAATATAGTTAACAGTCATATAGAAAAAAAGATTGAAGAGGAATGATTTTATGGAAACAAAGCTCCAGAAAGAGATAAACAAAGTTTTAAAGGCATTTCCTGAATACTGGCATGAAGACACCCTACTGAAGAATAAACTGATTGAGGATATACGATCATACGACGAAAGAATAATAGACTCCTTTCTATCTAATGAATTTATAAAAGATACCTATTCAATTCAACTACCATCAGGTTTAATTTTTAAAATAGAAGACTTCATCAGTATGTTGAGATTCAAAAACTATTGGGATAACAGCTATACAAAATATACAAATGAAGTTGGTTTAACAAGTGAAGAGAAATACCTTAGATACAATACAGATGTAGTGCTTGACTTTCCACACAAAGACTCGGTTTTAGAGGGTGGTATGGCTAAAGAGGATATAGGTAAAAAGGAGATTTATTATCATAATTTACTTGCAAAAGAAGAAATAGATGTAATGGAATCTCCAAAAATATTAACAAATATAAAGAAATATGATGAAGAAGGAAATCATGATATTACTGAATTCAAAAGTACTGATAATCTCATACTTAAAGGAAATAACCTTATAGTCTTACATACTCTAAAAGAACGTTATTCTGGTAAGGTAAAGTTAATATACATAGACCCTCCATATAATACGGGGGATGATGAGTTTAAATATAATGATGCTTTTAATCATTCCACATGGTTGACTTTCATGAAAAATAGATTAGAAGTTGCACACAAATTCTTAAGACCAGATGGAGTAATTGCAATACAAATAAGTGATAAAGAATATGGATATCTAAAAGTGATGTGTGATGAAATATTTGGGAGAAGTTGTTTCAGGTCTTCTATTTGCGTTAAAATGGCACATCTGAGTGGGCCGAAAATGGCACATAAAGAAAAGAAAATACCTAAAGTAAAAGAACATATTTTAATTTATTCTAAAGAAGATAAAGACATAAAGATAAACCCTCAATATATACCTTCTTCATGGGACGAATCTTTAGATAGATATAAAAATTACATTGAGAAGAATGGATATGAAAGTGATTATAGTAAATGGACATCCATCTCATTAACCCAAGCTATGAAAAACAAAAAAATCAACATTGAAGATGATTTAGAAACTGAGAAATTCAAAATAGATAATGCTAAATTAATATTTCAAACTGCGATTAATAGAAGCAAAAATTATCCAAAGGAGCCTAAAAACCAGTTTCTATTTATTGATGATAAATATGTGTTGAACGGTAGAGAACTTATTTTCGCCGAGGAGAAAATAAAAGACTTTAACGGGGTAAGAAGACCTTCAAATATAATAAGTGATATGTGGGACGACATAGGTATTAATAATGTATTTAAAGAGGGTGGAAAAGATATCTCTTTAAGGTTTGGTAAGAAGCCTGAGATGCTCATAAAAAGACTTATTTCTTTGTTTACGAATGAAAATGATTTAGTAATGGATTTTTTTATGGGCACATCTACAACTCCTGCTACAGCCCATAAGATGAAGAGGCAATATATTGGAGTAGAACAATTAGATTATATTAAAACTCTAAGTATTCCACGACTAGAAAATGTTATTAAAGGAGAGCAAAGTGGCATTTCTAAAGAAGTGAAATGGCGTGGTGGACGTTCTTTTGTTTATGCAGAATTATACGGCCTTAACGAAGAATATCTCTATAACATTCAAACATCCTCAAACTCTGAGGAATTAGAACAAGTCATTGATAGAATTAAAAATTCTGCCTATCTAAACTTTAAAGTGGATTTAGATAAGGTCACAACACAAAATGAAAACTTCAAATCATTATCTTTAGAAGAACAAAAAGACGTACTTATCCAAGTGTTGGATATGAACCAATTATATCTTAATTACTCAGAAATCGAAGACAACCAGTATGATATACCTGATTCAGTAAAAGCCTTTAATTATTCTTTCTATCAAAAAGAAGGTGATAAGGGTGAGTAATGAAATTCTTCATAAAAGAATTGAAGCACAGTTCAACTCTCTGTTCGAAGAACCACCTGAGGTACCGGATTACATTCAAAATAATCTGAGCCACCCATTGCGGGGATACCAATCACAATCATTAAAACAGTTCATCTACACACAAGAGTTGGATAACGCTGATCTTTCATTTAATCATTTACTGTTCCATATGGCCACGGGATCAGGGAAAACACTCGTCCTGGCATCCACCATCTTATATCTATTTAAAGAGCATAACCAACAGAATTTCATCTTCTTTGTAAACAGTGATGCCATCATTAAAAAAACCTATGACAACCTAACAAATGAAAGTTCCAGTAAGTATCTCTTTAGAAAAGAAGGTATCGTGATAGATGGACAGCGCATTTCCATTCAAGTAGTCGATGTATTCCCGGCTTCCCCCGATTCGAATACAATCTATTTAAAGTTGACCACTATTCAAAAGCTCCATATGGATTTGACGGAACCGAAAGAAAATGCATTGACCTATGAATCATTAGAGAATATGCGTCTTGTCCTATTGGCCGATGAAGCTCATCATATCAACGCTTGGACACGACGGGACAAACGGAAATTGAATACCAAAGAGTATGAAGAAAGAACGTGGGAGAATACTGTCAACACCCTGCTTCAACTCAATCCTGTCAATCGACTATTGGAATATACCGCAACCATCAACTTGAATCAGGATGTCCTATTCGAAAAGTATAAGGATAAAATTGTCTATCAATATGACCTAAGGCGGTTTATGAATGATGGTTATTCGAAGAATGTGGTGCTTTTGCGTGCCGATGAATCAGATGAAAACAAGATGCTGAACGCCATTCTATTGAGCCAGTATCGTAAATACATTGCTCAAGAGAATGACATCACATTAAAGCCAATAATTATGTTCAAGTCTAATAGAAAAGCTATTTCTTTTTCAGCTAATGAAAAGCTATTAAACACTGTCCAGGGACTGAACGTAGACAGTTTGTCACGTGTCATTAGTCTTGGCCATGCCACCTATAAGCATGAGAATAGTATCTGGAGTAAGATGTTCGAGTATTATACCAATCAACCGCTGTCTGAAGTCATTCGTGACCTGCAGTGGGATTTCACAGAAGAGACCATTCTAAATGCCAATGATCAAGCCTTCCTTTCAGAAGACAATGCCCTGTTATTGAATACATTAGAGGAAGACAATAATCCGATTCGTGCCATCTTTGCCGTCGCCAAACTGAATGAAGGTTGGGATGTGCTGAATCTATTCGATATTGTGAGAATAAGCGAAGGTATGAAACCAACTAAAACCACGACAGACAGTGAAGCCCAGCTGATTGGTCGGGGAGCACGGTACTACCCTTTTGAATACCAAGAAAATCGCTCATATACAAGACGATTCGATTTAGTACAAACGGATCTCAAAGTCATTGAAAGTTTACATTATCATACGATTAATGAAAATGCTTATATTAAAAATTTAGAAAAATCACTCGAATCTGCAAGCATACAAGTTAAAGAGGATGAATACGACCGGTTGGAAGCAAAACTCAAACCGGCTTTTAAAAAGAGTACAGTGTTCAAGAATGGTAAGATTTATATCAATAAACTGGAGAAAACTACTGCGGATGACTATCGGACACTCTCCCACTACAACGTAACCACGGATTATGAAATTTCATTGGAAACCACCGTTGAACAGCACTATGGAAAACGGATGGAACAGACAGGTGTCGGACAAACACATGAAGTGACTTGGCCTGTAGATCGTATCTATATCCGAAAAGCGATACAAAGGAAGCCTTTCTTTCACTTCAGCAACTTCAAATCCTATATCCCTGCCCTATCGAGTATGAAAGACTTCATTGAGAGTTCTGATTTTCTTGGGGGATCAACGTTCCATGTGACCATGCCACTCGAATTGGAATTGCATCATTTAAGTCCATTGAGCAAACTCAAAATGGTAGAGAAATACCTAGATTATGTAGAGAAAAAGATAAAGGCAAACTATATGAAGGAGCGTGGCACTCCTGTATTCGAAGGTGTGGCCATGTCCGAAATGATTAATGACTACTATATTGAACTGAACAAGGTCAATGCCAAAGTATCACATATGAGCGAAACCCTGCTAAAAAGGAATATGCGGGACAATCATTGGTATGTATATGATAGAGCTATTGTCAACAGTTTGGAAAGTTCCTTCATTGATTTCATTAATGATTATGTCGAAGAGCTTAAAGAGAAATATAAAGAAGTCTATCTCATCAGAAATGAACGTAAAGTGAAGATTGTCGAAATCAATGGTACACGAGGATTCATGCCTGACTTTCTACTCTACCTCCAGGGCGAGGACTACACTTACCAGGTCTTTCTGGAACCCAAAGGTGGCCATTTGCAACTTGAGGATCGTTGGAAAGAAGATTTTCTACTATCATTAAATGAAGATAACAAAATCGAAATCCTATCTGAAAATGAAGATGTTAGACTTTTAGGCATAAAATTCTATTCCAACGACAATGAACAAAAACAAGATTTCCGTCAAGATTTCAAAAATAAACTTCTATAACACACATTTATATGATTACTAGGACTTACAAGGGTAAGTCCTTTCTTAAAAACATATTTTATATTATAAGGGGCGAATATATGAGGATTTCTCATGATTACACGGATTTATTATCAAAATTTTTGTTAGATTTAAATAACACAGAGATAGTAGATGATGAATATGTTTATGTTACTAGAGGGGCAGAACAATCAATATATGATATAACTACCAATGATGTAGTGAGATATAAGCCTGTCATAAGCTATCATTTATACTTAGATAAAATTGAAGAAGATATAAGTTATGAAAGAATAAAGGTCATTCATTTAATGGATGAATTGGTTACTGTAAATAATTGGAGGTAAAATATAAGATATTTTTTCTATAATTCAAAGTATTTATAAAACACAGGAATGTTAAATAGCATTCCTGTGTTTTATTTATATAAATTGATTAAAGCAATCTTCCGTTAATGATGTTCTATTGCCTGATTAATGTTCAAGTGTGTCCCCCACTTTCATCAAGTAGTGAAAGATGTCGTTGTTACTGCCATACACTATCAACTTCACGTGCAGATCGCAATGACAAGCACTAACGTGTACTTACGTATCATTGACAATCTGCACGATTCGTTGATGGCCGTGTATTGTAACAACATTATTCTTTCACTACTTCACAAAAGCAGTGTTAGAAAAATTTTATAAAAGGAGTTCTATATAATGAAAATTCAATTTGAAAGTAAGTTTAGAAATGAAGTTATTACAGCTATTAAAGAAAAAGGTTATACAGTGGAATATGATAAGACATGGGATTTGTTTGAAGTCTATACACCAAAACAAGTTTATGTGATGGCTTTTATTGCCGATAAAAAAGTAAGCTTTATTGAAACTGAGGATAAGAAATACCCATTTAATTTCACTTACTGGAATGGTATCCCTCCAAAAGAAATCGCTCAAAGCATACAAAATCATAGTGAATAAAATCTAGTGTTATCATAATAATCAGACAGACGGCCAAAACATACAATCATACAGAAATATTGATGGTTCTCTCTATATGATAACCATCAATATTCTTTCCATGAAGTTTTCATAAAACACACGTATCGAAAGGTAAACTGTATTGAACTATTAATAACAGAAAGAAGTGAAGACGTGGTACTTAAACAAATAATCAGGTATGTCATTTACTTTTTCATCGTCCTTTTAATATTAGAGAACATACAAAAGGGCATAATTAATGGTTACTTTATTATTTTTCTAATACTCCTGATATTGATGTTACCTGTTTGCCGTTTCCCGTATCAAAAATACAAAGAGAGAAAAATGTTAAAGCAAGTGGCAAAAGCAGGCATCCATGAAATAGATAAGATGGACGGCCATCAATTTGAAATGTATTTAAAAGCATTGTTCAAGGAATTGGGATATAAATCAGATGTCACAAAGGGCACACGGGATTTTGGTGCTGATTTAATTATGAAGAATGATAAAAAGAAGGTTGTGATACAAGCAAAGCGGTACGGTTACAATAATAAAGTCAGCATCGGTGCTGTTCAAGAAATATATTCAGCTATGCCGTATTACAAGGCAGATCAAGCAATTGTCATTACCAACAGTTACTACACTACTGCCGCAGAGGAACTAGCAAAGGCATGTAAAGTCAGGCTGTTAGACCGGAAAACGCTCATTCACTTCATCAACAAAGTCAATCCATCTGTTGAAGCGAAAACTGTCAGACAGACGGTTGAACCGGAACAGCGGAAGTGTCCGACCTGTGAAGGTACATTGGCACAAAGAATCAGCAATGCAGGTAATACATTCATGGGTTGTTCAAATTTTCCACGATGTCAGCATACCGAGAATGTTGCTAAATAACACAAATGTTATTATGTTATTTTATATAGTAGCATAAATGTGTTATCATCTTACTATATAGAATCACTAGTAAAAATAAGGAGAGGAAAAGGTGTTTAAAATGAAAGAAATCATAACTAATATAATGAAAAGTTTAAATAATGATGATTTGAATGAACATCCATATTTATTTAATAAAGAAGCACTCGATAGAGAAGTTGAAAATTATTGCATAGATAAAGGCTTTATTTATTATGTTGGTGACTTACAGGCACTTGATGCAGAAGAAAAAAGAGAGTATTTATCTGAACTTTCTTATGAACTAAAATTTTATAAAAATTTGTATCAAAATAATATGATTGATAACAAAGCTATATTGTTGCAGTTTTTAAGGAAACACAAAATTTTTGAAGCAATCACACGATATGATTATCATTCAGTTTTTAATGATTATTTTACTTCTGACGATATGAAGGAAATAATGAATATATAGTGTTCTTGATTGTAAATTAATTATACTGGTGTAATTTAGCTAATAAAAAGGATTTCTATGGCATCACCGAACCCCCAATCTATAGGAATAGATTGGGGGTTTTTGATGTGGTTATTGTTGCCTGTTTCCATAACACTTTAAAATAGAAACATCTGTTAAGATCAGCCATCCACTTTCTTCGATTGTATCTCTTCTAATAGTATCTGCACCCCTTCTTTGCTTAGAACGATGTTTCCGTCAGCAAAGCGCATATTTTCATGAGAGACATCTCCTGTCACAATACAGGTCATCTCTGGTTTGTATTTCTTCAAAATGATTTCATCATCATTCGTCAATATTTCAATCGGGTCTTTGATTTCGATATTAAGGATGCGTCGAAGTTCAATCGGTATCACGATCCGCCCTAATTCATCTACTTTTCGTACAATTCCAGTTGATTTCATCAAATTCCTCCATCGATATTCCATATTTATAAAAGTATAACAAATCGGTTTAAAACGTTAAAACTATTTTGAATATACGATCTCTTAATACATTAGTACAAATGAACTCATTCACGGTAGCAACCTCACATATATGATGTTCGATTGCTTGATTGAGGCTCAAGTGTGTACCCCACTTTCACACAGCAGTGAAAGATGCTGTGTTTACTGATATGACACTATCAACTTCACGATCAGATCGCAACGACAAGCACTGCCGTGTACTCCGTATCGTTGACAATCTGCTCGATTCGTTGATGTACGTGCATTGTAAACAACAGCATAATTCTTTCACTGCTTCTAAAAGCGAGTGTTAGAAAAATTTCAAAAGCAATCAAGGCAATGGAAAAAAATTTTAGCAGTTATGCAAATCACATTTCAAGGAGAAATTTTTTATGAAAAAAGTTTGGGTAGACGATTTATCATTAAGAAGTCAAAACTTGTTTAAAGAGCTTGCACAGTTTCACGACAATATGGACATGGAGGATATTGCAAACGGTATTAACAGTAAAGTTGAAGATTTAGTTGAGAATGAAAAAAAATATGGCTTTAGACACTGCTCAAACCCACACTGTAAAGAATTTTTTGAACAGGGCTATCTGACGGAAGATAGTACGACTTTTTGTAGCAGAGGTTGTGCAGAAGCAATTATCACAGATATCGAAGAAGCAGATTATAGTGAATTTATATTCTACACACATTGGGAACCAGAAATATAAAAACGGCAGGGGGCGCCCCCTGCCCCATAATAAAAAATAACATTCTAGGAGTGAATAAAATGATTGAAGTAATATCCAGAGAAAAAATACAAACAGTATTTGAGGGGGAAGAAATTGATTATGATATATATATTATGGAAGAAAAAACCCCCTTCTCTACAAAAGAAGTGACAATTATCGTTGATTTTAAGAAAGAAGAATTAACAGGAGACTGCATCGCATACGGTGGATTTTATGATATATCAATTGATGAATGCCTGTCATACATTAAAGAAATTACGCATCCAATTAGAACATTTGATTATATTAAAAATAAATATTCTTCGAAATAAAAAGTTAATATCGTTAAGGGTGGGCCTAGTATATATCCCCTACTCCTCTCAAATTCATATATAAAAGCCCTGGTCGATATGATTAGGGCTCTTTTCAGTTTCAATAAAACAACTGAAATGAAGCAATCTCACGTATATGATGTTCGATTGCTTGATTGAGGTTCAAGTGTGTACCCCACTTTCACACAGCAGTGAGAGATGCTGTGTTTACTGACATGACACTATCAACTTCACGATAAGATCGCAACGACAAGCACTGGCGTGTACTTCGTATCGTTGACAATCTGCTCGATTCGTTGATGTACGTGCATTATAAACAACAGCATACTTCCTTCACTGCTTGCTAAAATCGAGTGTTAGAAAAATTGAACATTGTTTTATAAATAATTATAAAAAGGTGATGAAGATGTTAAAACTGAAAGTAAAGAATGAAATTATTGATGTACATTATAATTTGGAGACAGTAAACGATATTGAGGCTGCCCTTAAAAAAATAAAAGATAAAAAATCCGATTATATTTCAAAAAATGTTAGATGAAATACACTTTATAAAAAATAAATAGTGTGATGGGATAAACGATTTACTTTGACAAAGAACAAAGAAACCAATTGCAGTAATGCATTGGCATCCTACCACATTAATGTTATTGTGTTACTTTATATAATGACATAAATGTGATATTGTTATAATATAATTAAATATATATGCTATTTAGCACTATTACTATTTCACACAACCTGATTTGGAGGGAAAATGTTTATGACAAAAATTATATCTTTTTCAAACTACAAGGGCGGAGTCGGCAAAAGTACAATCACCGAAATATTCGGTTTTTTATTGGATAGAGATCATGACAAAAAAGTATTACTGATTGATACTGATCCGCAGATGAATTTGAGTGATAAAATCAGAAGAACATTTAATGTAGAAGCGAAACCAAAAAAACAATTGATGCAGGCGATTGAAGATCAGACGATTGCAGATGCACGAGTGACTATTAATGACAACATAGACCTGCTTGTCGGTGACTGGCAGATCGAAAAATTTCCGCAACATGTGGCTAAGCTACCTGCGCAAGCACAGTTTTATTTACTCTACACGCTCACGAAAGATATAGTAAAAGAATATGAGTATGTGCTGATTGACACACGACCATCAACAGATATCATGACAAACAATGCGATTGCAATGTCTGACTATGTATTGATTGTTGCAAAGACAGAGCAAGACAGCTTTATATCTTCACAACGATACTACAAGTATTTGTCAGAGATGCAGCGCTATAATGAAAATCTTAAATTGCTCGGTGTCATTCAATATCTTGTCAATACAAGAGGAAGCACAGACAAAAAAGTGATGCAGGATTTTGCAGAGCTATTCGAAGAAGATGTTTTAAAAAGTATCATCCGTTCCAGTGAAAGAGTGAAAACATGGGGTTATTACGGTATCACGACAAATTATGCACACGATAAGAAAACAATGAAGATGTATCAAGAAGCCTTGAACGAAGTGTTAGAAAAATTAGAAAAGAGGGATGAAGATGTACCTGCTCATTGACGATCAAACAAACGAAGTGACAATGACTGAATCTTTTCTTGAATTGAAACAATACATTTTAAACTTTCTATTTGAAAATAAAGCAGACTTAATTTTAGATGAACGGCTACAAAAGATTTATGACGAAATTGTCAGTGATATGTTTGTTGCAGAGGATGATGAAGCTGTTCGTAGATGTCTGAACGCAGTCAACGTGTACTTTAACTTAAGAATGTGGGTAAAATAAATAACACATTTATACTATATTGTTATTATGTTATAATGCTATTATACACTAATTGGAGGAATAACTATGTCTGAAAATAATTTTGATAAAAATATGAATGCTGATGAAAAAACGCCAATCTCTGATAAGCGAGATATATCTGGACTTATGAATAGTCGCAAAGAGTATAAAACAATTAATTTATATAAAGACGATCATCAGAAACTGAAGTTTGAAAGTGCGAAATCCGGCAGGAGTATCGTTGATATTCTTTCAGAATTAATCAATGAAAAATACTAATCGTCGAACGATTTTCAAATTTCTGTTTGTAATTATACGAAGAATCGCTATAATTGACACAAGAAATAAAATAAGCACTCAACTACTGGTAATAGTTGAATGCTTGAAATCCAAACGTTCCCCAACGTTTTACGCATCATTAACATTGAATGCGCTGTTTGAATTAAAATAGTGAAAAACCGTAGGAGATTCACTAATTTATTATAATGTTTATAATTGCATTATATACTATCGTGCATGCAATGTAAATATATAAACAATGAATTAGTGTACTCCTAAACCTTTTCATAAAAGGATTTTTAGGAGTTTTTTATTTTTGGAGGTTATTATTTTGACCAAGGAATATAAAAACATTTCTAATGAATTTTACTTGATGCCTAAACTTTTTTTTATTGATGAAGATTATAAAGATTTAGACAGTGACAGCATTTTACTTTATACAATATTGCTTGATAAAACAATGAACTTATCCGAGACGGCCGGCTGGGTGGATGACGAGGGCAGTTTATATGTCATTGCTCCCGTCAAAGACTTGCAGATTATTTTAAATTGCAGTACGTACAAGATTGCAAAAATAAAAAAAGAACTCGTTGCTTACGATCTGATCAGTGTTGTGCGCGGTGGCATTTCTGAATACGACAAAATATACGTCAAACAAATAAATTAGAGGTGAAGGTCATGGAGAGCCAGAGAATATCAGCACAAAAATATAATCAAGAAACCTTTTATAAACTTTATAAATTTCTTTTTAAAGATGATCGTTTAAAACAGATGTCAGACTCTGCAAAAATAGCATATACGTTATTCAGAGATCGTTTTTATTTGTCACAACAGAATAATTGGATAGATAAAAACGGACATATCTATCTTCATTTTACTATTGCAGAAATATGTGATGTTCTTGGTTGTGCGAACCAAAAAGCGACAAAATTAAAAAGAGAACTGAAACAATTCGGCCTGCTCGAAGAAGAACGAGTAGGGTTTAACAAACCAAACAAAATTTACATGTTAGAACCAAAATTAACAGAAGAAACGTCTGAAATAACTGATATGACAAGGACTAATGATAATCATGACACCGAGGCGAGAGAATCAAACTTCAGGAATCATGATAATCACACATCAAGAAATGTGACTATCACACATCAAGAAATGTGGAAATCATTATCTAATAAGAACTATTCTATTAAGACTAATAATAATAAGACTTACTATAACTTGAATAACATGTATAACTTGGAAGAGAACGATAACTCTGAAAAACAAACAAGTCATTCAAGTAATGCAAATCACCGTTCACAAAATAAGGTTAATCAGTCTTCTGAAGAACAACACAAGAAAAATTTTTCTTTTAACAAATATCCAGAAAAGCTTCAGATGGAATTAAAGCAATTAAATTATCAAGATGCAAAACTCTTGATGGATATATCGAACAAAGCGAAAAGTGCTGTTTCTAGAGAATATGCAGACATGAAAAAGAGATTGGATTTCACTTATGAGTTTCATGAATTCGAAATTAGTCAGATATTAAACAGAATGATTCAGAAAGCTAAATATGAGAATGTCTCAATCGCTCATATGTCTCGTTATATATCTCGTTCAATTCAAAATTATTTTAGAAAATATGCCGAAGAAAGTATGCAGGAGATCATTGAACAGGATATGTACGAAGTAAGTCTCGGCAAGCATAAGAAAGTGCAGGAATGGATCAATAGAATTCAAAATCACTAGATAGTTCAGTAACAAGAGTTATTGTGATTTGTTTATTAAATTTTGAGAATTTTCTTTACTAGGTTTATACTGCTTTGTTATGCTTGTACAAACAAGCATAACTATCTTGCATAAGTAAGTTAAAATATTTTAAGTAACTTTTATTCTTAAAAACAACTTATTTACTTATTTGCACATAGTTTACTTATTTGTTATAATAGTTGTAGAGGAAGTTATCAATGACTAAAAAAAAAATTGAAGTAGGAGTTGTGTCAGAAAATGAGTTGTTGTTGTTTTATGATTATCTGAATAGTGATATAGACAATAATCAATATGCTATTCTCGTCACAAACAACAGAGGAAAGGTTTATACGGCGCGTATGATTGATCAGGATGGAGATTATTGGTATATTCTAAAATTACTTTTTGATAATAAATATCAGAGAATCAAAAAAGAAGCTGTCCGTAGTTTCGAGATTAAAAAAATATCAAATTGAAGGAGTGAATTTTATCAGTAAAAAGCTCATTCTATTCTTCTCTACCACGATAATTATTTTTCTTTCGGCTTGTAGTACATCAAATGCTAATGCAATAGAAAGTATTCAAGATGAAATCCACTATATCGAAATCGATAATGAAAGAAAATATTCAATTACTTTTTTTGAAGATGGACGAGCCGATGTCGCATGGTACGTTAGAGAAGATAATCCTGAATCAGTAACTTATCAAATTAGCGAAGAGTCTGTTGAAGTAGAAGGGCAAGACCCTATGAAAAAGATTACTTTTGGTAATTTCCCTTCGAATAATTCGTATGATTTAAGTAATTCAAATGACAACAGCTTTCTGATCGAAGATACTGGAAGTGGGATAGTATTAAGAGATTACAAAGTGAATGAAGAAGAAGATATATATGTATTAAGTAAGGATTACGAAGCTGATTTTACTTCAGCAACAGAAGAAGATGATATTTTTTTAGTTGAAGCAGAGTAAACTAAACGATGAACGGAGTACATCAACGATGCACTCCGCCAAACTAAAAAAGTGAATATAAAGGGAATCAACAGTTGCGCCAACAACTGTTGGTATTTCATCAACTACTAGCACATTAGTAATTGAGCTCCCTCTTATTTATATTATAATATGTATGATGTCTTATCAAGCTAGACATTTACATACTCTCAATATAAAGAGGAAATGTGGGTTGCAAACTAACTGTGAAAAGTAGTTGGTGCAATCCACATTTTTTTTGAGAAAAGAGGTTGCATATTATGACAAATCAAACGTATGATACGAAAAGATTTAAGTTAGTTGTAATGCATCATCAATATTTTTCTCTTCAAGACATTGAAAAGCAAGCATACTCATTTATGACACAAGACAGAAAACACTACATCAATCTCGGTGAAGGTTATGCAATTATTCGTCCGAGAAAGTTATCAAATTTAAAAAATATTAGTGAGCATAACATCGTTAAAATCAGAGATTGTTATCACAAAATTATTCGAGCAAAAAATCAAAAGGGAAATGTCATCTGCAAGAAAGATCATAACGAAGAATGTTTGAAACGTGTAAAAATAGTTAAGAAATGAATTTAAAGATTAGGTAGCAATGATTTGTGAATATCATTTTCACAATAGGGCTGTACATTGAAAAATGAATACAGATACGCACGCTTCTCAAACGCAGACATACGTATGAAGTAGTAAGCAAGTGAATTCTTGTCGTGTAAGAGCTAAAAAGCTATGTTATGTCAGTCACACAAAGCAAAGTTACTTTGCTTTTTTCATTACAGTTTTTGATACTGCCACAATTATTTTAAAATAAGCGGTACTGGTCGATGCGAAGAAACGAGCATCGTTCAAAAACAAGGTTTGATAATTACACAGCCAAAAAATTATTTTAGTGTGACAATATAATATTTAAAAACGTTGATGTTCATGAATCAATGTTACCTAATCAATGCCGAATGACATTCAAGGAGGTGGTTTCTATCTTTCTATCCAAAATAATTTTATTGCAACTTCGTTGTTGATTCATGTTTAAAAATGAAAGGAGAGAAAATTTTTAAAAACGTGAGTAGAGGGTAAGAAAAACGGCGTTCGAAAAATAAGAAACTGTTTATCATTTATAGCGGTGTTCCAAATATATAAGGAGTGTGGATTTGAATGCAACTGACAAAACAAAAATTAAAAGACATTGTTGAAACAAAAACCAATAAGGATTTTGAGAAATGGAAAGCAGAACAATTAGAGAATCATATGCTGATGCTGATGAAGAAAGATAAAGAATACAGACAGTGGGAAGATCAATTTATCGAATCAAAGGTTATAGATATGATTATTTCTGATGCTGAAAAAACAGCAGGTAACTCAAATAAATTAGGGGGTAATCAATAATGCAACCCCTTTTTAGTATGTTTCAATTTTTAACTTACTATGCACAATCTATGTCGCTTGGAGCTATTAATCAAACAACAAGTACCATTGAAAATATTACTAGTGGTCTGGTGACAATTGGTGTGCCCCTCGGCGCTTTAGTGCTAGTTATTGCAGGCATTGTTTGGATGGTCGCTGGACAACAAGGGCCTCGGATGGCAAAAGGTTTGATCATCGGTGTGGCAGTCGGATTGATCTTAATATTTGCCGCAGATGCCCTTGCATCATGGGTCGCCAGTCAAGCGAGCTTCTAAATTAAAATGAATAAAGTATTTGTCAGGTATAAATGATAGACAGTCAACCATGCACTGTCTTTTTTTTATACCTTTTTTTATTTTCTAAAACGAAAGGAGAGCGATGATGTCAAATTATCAAGTTAAGTTGCTTATAATATCAAAAGCCGACCGAAGGCATTTTAACTATTTAAACCTTAATGCAAAGAAATATCACAGCATCGCTGTCATAGATGAATATTTAAAACACATAGAAGATGAAGTGCGAAAATCTTATAAGAACCCTGTTAAGCTTCGTTTTCATTTGGTAGAAATAATTGATACAGATGATGGAAAAAAACAAGAAAAAGTTGAGTTGGGTTCGTTTGAATATGATGTTCAACCAGACAAATCATTTGTGTCAGAAAATCGGTTTCATCAAATTGTAGAAACCGATTTATATCTCAATAATTCTAATGTCGATGATGCTTATAAAGAAGAAATTTTGAAAAATATTGAGCAGTCAAAGACAATCATGTCTGAACAAAATGAAAGCAGTCGTTCTAAACCGCAAAAAAAGTTCAGGATAAAAGAAACAATCGTTAATACATTTTTAAAGAAAAAAACAGATGTTTCAGAACCGGAAGAACGTAGCGAGAATCTATTTGAGGATTTGGAGGATGAAAATAAAGAACCAGAACTCTTTGATAAAAGCGAAGAAGTGCCAGATACACAAACAGAGGATGAAACAAGAGAATACAGTGAATCGAAAAACAGTGACGAGACTGTTTCAGAAGATATCGAAGCAGATGATGACGATAAAAAAGAACGAGAAATCAGTGAAGCAGACACAGAAAACAATGAAGTCACAGAAGATGATAAATCAATTGAAGCAGTAGAAGAAAAAACGCAGGAAAAGCCGGAAACCCGTCCATATTTTGAAGATATTTCTTTCGATAATCTCATTGATATTCCTGATTTTAAATTACCAAAAGTGAAATCGAGGGATTTGTTTCTCAAGCAAAGCGATGACCCTGTTGAAAATAAACGGTTATCGTTTTTATTTGATAGAGAGACACGTTTAGCATCTTATAAAGAACAATCTTTAGTTGAGATTTATCATGATCTTGTCGATAAGTATCATAACTATCTGTTTGCAAATGAGCAGGATATCGATGCAAAACTGGAAGAATACGAGCAGACGAGAGAAACTTTTGTTGAACAATTTATATATCCTTTTAAAGAAAAAATGAATGAAAAATTGGAAAAGACAAAGCAAACAATTGAGCAACAGAAAAAATCTGAACATGATGATTTTGTTGCACAACAAAAGCAGGCATTGCATCGTTTTGAAGAACAACAGAACAGTGAAGAAGAAGAAAAAATAAATGAATATAAAGTGCGCTTTCAAAATGAAATCATCGCGGAGAAAGAAAAAGCAAATCAAAAGTTTGAAGAAAAGAAAGAAGATTTGAAAAAAGAACTGACAGAAAAAGTGAAAGCGGATGTTTACAATTATGTTCTCTTAGGTCAACAAACACAGATTCAGAAATTAAATAATGAAGTATTTGAGTATGATGAAGAAACATACAGACAGCTTGATGAAAAAATTAAAGTGTGGCAGACAGAGCTTGAAAATAAGCAACAACAAGAAAAAATGATACAGGAAGAAGGTTTAGCGCAGGCAAAATATGAAGCTGAAAAAGAAAAAGCACAGTCAGATATCTTGTCTATAAGAGAAAAAGAACGTGAACTGGAAGCAAATGCGCAACGCTTGCAGGCACAGGAATTAGAACAAAAGCAAAATGAAATGGCATATCAACAGGAAGAACAGCGATTGAAAGCAATTGAAGTGGATGCAAAACAAAAAACAGCAGAAGCAAAAAAGCGGGAAGCAGAACGCATGATTCCTATGAGTGTTAGAAAAATTGGCGGTATCGTTGCAGGGGCAGTACTCGTCTTGTTCGTTCTTATCATGTTTGCTTTTCAATTATTCTTTAATGATGAATCAACATATGCTGAACTGATTGATGAAGAAGAATATGTTGAAGCTTATGAACGTTATCCAAACCGTTTTGATGACTTGTTGCAAACAGCTTATGATAACGGAGATTCAGAGACAATCAATTATCTAGCTGAACAATCACCAGAGAATACGACAGCAGAACTCTATCAGGCCATCATTCAGGGACAATCACAGGCGATTATGCGAGCCTATCAGAATATTGGCAATCCAGAACAATTAGATGACGATATATTAATGATTGTTGCGAATCAATATTTAAGTCAACAAAACATTCAACAAGCTCAAGCGGTGAGTGCATATATGAATGATCCTAACTATTCAGAAAGGATAGCAGAAGTGGAGAACTATATGAATATCAAAGAAGAGCTTGAGCAAGTCATTGAAGAAAGTGATGATGACGAAGAAGTTGAAAATGCAGAAAACACTCTTGCACAGATTGATGCCATTTTTAATAATCAGGAGGACACAGAATGACAAAATATACTGCATATACAGCGTACATCCACCAAGCATCGTTAGTGGATTGCCTACCCATCGCATCTTCATTGTTTGAATCTAGTGATCAGACTTTTCATATTGTCGTTGAAGTAAAAGAAAGCGAAAATGATTCTAAAATGTATAAATTCATCGTCAGTGAAAGAGAGAAAAATATCGTTTTAGAAAAGGTGCAAGTCGGAGATGAAATCATTGTACTTGAAGAACATTTTGATGATCACAAGCGCAATGACATCATTCTTAACAATGAATCGCTGTTAAAGAATGATGCAGGCAATGTATCACGTGTAAATCATTATTTAAATTCAGATACCAGTACATTTGATGAAGCGATGTATGAACATTATTACAATGCATTTGAATACACGTATGAGCGCATGACAGAAGCAGTGAAAGAAAATGTAGAAACAATTTATTTATACTTGAATGCTTTAGCAAACATGAAAAATGGGCAGTCAGTCAAAACAGGCACTGAAACGTTAATCAGAAAATCGATTGGATATGCTTTAAAACAGGATATTTCCTTTGAACACTTAATGAAGTGGTTTGATTTGAACCAAACGGAGAACATCAAAACGGCTATGAATGATGCAGACAGTGATGTCAGAGAGGAATTTTTCAAAACATTGGTTGCAACAAAGACAGAATTAAATGTTGAAGAATCTGATATATTCCAGTGCTTTAAAAATCTTGAAATCCCAAAGGAGACTGTTGAACATGCTAAATAAACATAACTATATGAAGGGGTTTATTGCTTCAAAAACAGCGCTTAAAAAGTCAGAGCACGCAACGTACATCCTTTTTAATATAGCCGAACCGAGGAAGTATAAAAATCATGAAACAGGAGAATATGAAAACAATACACAACACTTCCCATTCATAGCTTTCTCTAAAACAGCAGAATTTATCGATAAACACTTAGAAAAACATCAGCATGTAATCATTGATTTCAGAATGGATATGCAAAAAGTGAACATCTTAGATAAAGTACAATCGATCATCCGATTGACGGCAACTGCAATCGAATCACTGGAATCAAAAAACAGTGTGAAAGCACGGATTGAACGTTTTGCCGAAAAAGACAAAGTGAAAGAAACCGATGTTGAGCATCATGAATCTCTTGAAACAGACACAGATATTGACGAATTTATTACTGTAAAACAGAAACGAGTGACAGATAAAGATTATGATGACTTTGCCTTTTAATCAAAAGGGGGTGTAAATATTGAGGGCATTTCCGTTTAAGCTAAACTATGATATTAAAAAACAAGTTGAAAAGAAAGATTCAAAAGAGAAAGAGCAGTTGAACATCCGGTCAATTGTCGCAAATCCGTATCTATTACTCGGTGTCGGGTTAATGATGACAATTGTCGGCATGTTCATTGTCAACGCACTGATTAATTTATTCACCTCAACGTTTACAGCAGTTCAAAATATTGATTTCAATCAATCATTTCAAGCGAATACAGAACAAATGCAGTCCACGATTCTCACCACCGTACATCTGACACAGATTACTGAATATACAATGCTCCTGCTGATTGCACTCGTCGTGATCATACTTGTTATCACATATAAATTATATGGCGTACACAGGCGTTACAGAAAAATGAATGTCGGACAGAAAGGTGATAGTCGATTTACAAGCTTAAAAGAAATGAAGGAACTGTATCGATTAGTGCCACATAAAGATAAACTTTATGACGGTGAAAGTGGGTTTCCTGTTTCGCATTACCACGATCATTATTTTATCGATGATTCAACATCAAATACGTGCATTATCGGTACTTCCCGTTCTGGTAAAGGGCAAACCACTGTTTTTCCTGCCATCGATCTTGATTCCAGAGCCGAAAAACAGCCTTGTATGCTTAACGGTGACCCAAAAGGGGAGCTGTATTCAGGCAGTTTTGAGCCGTTGAATAAAAGAGGGTATGACGTTTATGCGTTAAACCTGCTCGACCCTGATAACGGCATGAGTTATAACCCACTTGAAATCATCAAACAATCGTATGAAAAAGGCGACTATGCACAAGCACAAGCCGATTGTTCGACACTGACCAACTCGCTTTTCATGGGCAAAGGTAACAAAGGTGACCCATTTTGGGATGCTTCTGGTGCAAATTTAACGAATGCTTTGATACTCGCAACAGTCGAGAAGTGTTTTAGAGAAAAAACACCAGAAAAAATTACGATGGGCAATGTGTATCGCATGCTGCTTGAGCTCGGACAGGTTGAAGAAGATGATGAAGGTAATGAAACCAGTCCACTCGATGAATACTTTGAGAAATTACCACCAGATCATATTGCGAAGCCGTCTTTTGCACAGCTAAAATTTTCTAAAAACAACACACGGAGTTCAATTTATGCTGTCACTACCGGAAAGCTTGAGATTTTCAGTCGTATACAAATTGACAAAATGACATCAAAAAATTCAATAGATTTCAATCGTATAGGATTTAATAAGCGCATGTATATTTACTTTAAAGAGGATTACGCTTTCAAACGTGGCGAAATTATTTTACGTGCAGAAAGTGACAATCCAGTGAAAGAAACATTTCAAGTGGATGCCTTCGGTTTTGCATCACTGAACTTTGATGAACAGCTTGAAGATGGCGATATGATTGATATTTATATGAATGATAAACAATATGCAACATATATCTTTCATCGGGTTGAGAAAGGCATTAATCCATATACAAAAGAAATGGATTATGAAGAAGAAAGTCAACTGGAATTTGTTGAATCTCAAGGTGAACCATTTTTAAAGCAAGCGAAAATGTACTACAGCAATAAACCGATTGCCATTTTCATGATCATTCCGGATTATGATAGCTCTCGAAATACCATTGCTTCAATATTCATTTCACAAGTGTACACAAACCTTGCACGCAGTGCTTCGTTGACACGTGGAAATAAGTGTCATCAAAGAGTGAAGTTCCGGTTGGACGAATTCGGTAACCTGCCTGCCATACACGATATGGATACAAACATCACTGTTTCCCTCGGCAGGAATATATTATGGGAACTCTATGTACAAGGGTATTCACAGTTGGATGCAGTGTACGGCAAAGATACGGCTCGCACGATTAAAAATAACTGTCAAAATCATGTGTATATCATGTCCACAGAAAAAGAGACAGCCGAAGAAATTTCAGCTTTATGCGGAAAGAAAACGGTACAATCCACGAACCGTTCCGGTAAAGAAGTGGGGGGCGATATCTCCTTAACAGATTCAGTTGATAGTGAACCCATCATTTTACCGCAAGACTTGTTACAAATGAAAGAGGGCGACACTGTTGTCTTACGGTTTTTAAAAAGAAAAGATTTGAAAGGCAATAAAGTGACCAGCTATCCATTATATAATAAAAATCTTTTGTCTATGCCATATGCACATCAGTTTTTAGGCGACACTTTTGACACGAATCAATCATTAAGCGACTTCGACATTCCCTCTGATCATCGGATGTTGCAGATTAAAGACATCATGATCGATTGGTCAGGTCGTTTAGAGCAAAAAAAGCAGTCCTATTTGGCGACACTACAATTATCACCCCAACAATTAGAGCAGTTAAAAGCTTACATCAAAAGTATTGCAGGCGGGAATGATGCATTTGAATTGTTAAAACGGAAAGAGACAAAAGCAGACTTTGAAGCTTCATTAGTCAATTTTTCAGCAAACTTGAAAATGGATGATAAAGACAAAGCGAAAGCACAGATAATAAAATCCGTTGAACGCATCATCAGTGGCGAAGCAGAGGAAGAAGAAACAGTAGTGGAAAATGAGGAACTGGATTCTGATAATGAAGAAGTGTTCCTTAATCCAAAAAAATTTTCATCTAACTTGTATGAACGCTGCTTAGACTATCTCGCAGAAAATTTCAGTTTAGAAGAAATTGAAGAATTTAAAGCATACACAGTCAGTACGTTTGAAAATCATATGAATAATACAAACCAATCCCATATTTATAAAAAGATTGTTGAAGATTTTCGAAATCATTAAACGAAAGGCGGTGATATTTTTTGGATGTTATAGAAATTCTACAGGAATTTGAAGAGTTCTTCATGCAAATGTCCGTGATCTGGCTTGTACTCTATCCATTAATCTGGTCGATACTGATTGATGGTTTTTATGATATCGCTGTCCGTATGGAGGGGGTACTCGATTCCGTCTTGTCGTTCGGTGGTGTGATGCAAAGTGAAGCGATGCAAGAGTTGTACCAATATCTCACACCCCTCGCTTTTGTGTTTTTGACAGTCGCAATCATCGGCATTGCGTTTCAATTAATTATCGGTAAGACAGTGCAAAAGACGAATATACTTCTTAATGTCGTGCTTGCGGTGGCCGTTATTTTGTTATTGCCGTGGATGGTGATGCAACTCGGTGAATTGAGTGATGACTTTATTGAAGTCAGTCAAAGTGCAGGTGTTGAAGATAATATAGAAGTTAGTGCTTTATCGACTCAAATTGTTCAGAAAAATACACGTGATGTCGTTTATCTTGCCCGTAATGATTTCACTGAATCTGACGACAATATCAATAATACAATCACAGACAATAATATCCGAAGTATTGATTTTACAGAAGTTGTGCATCCGAATCCGGATGACAGCGGTGACCGTGATTATGGAGAAAGTGACGGTGGCGAAGATATAAATGGAATGGATGTTTTCACAAATAAAATCGTCGATGATAATGAGGGGGATGAAACGACGGAAGAAATAGAACCGTTTGAGTTAAGCATCATCGGTGAAATTCCAATTTTAAATGAATACTACTATCGATATACTGGCAATTTCATCAATATGTTTGCACAGCTCGGTATCTTAATTGCAGTAATGTTATTCACCAGTTTCAAAGTCATTCGGTTGTTTTTTGAAATCGCATTCGCAAATATCATTGCACCATTTGTGGCAACGACGGATTTAAGCACAGGTCAACGTACCAAACAATTACTCAAAGACCTTGTCATCAACTTCTCTGTCGTTGGGTTAGTGATGTTAGTATTCAAGTTATTCATGTTGATGATGAATTATTTAAATACGTTAGATTTGAATCCGATAGTATTTACCATCATCATGTTTGCGCTCGGTTTGGCAACCATCGATGGCCCAGATCAAGCGAAAAAATTACTCGGCATCGATATCGGTGTCAAAGATGGTTATAGACAGCTGATGGCCGGTTTAGCGGTAGGCACAGTCGCATCAAAAGCAACAAGCGGTGTCCGCAGTCACATCGGTAATGAGAAAGATAAACTGATGCAACAACAACAAGATAAAAAAGAAGATAAAGAAAGCAAGGCAGATCGACTTTCAGGCAGTGGTGCAAACAGTAATGACAGCAATGCTTATTCAATCGATAGTGACTTGAATAATGCGATGAACAGCAATGGTTATATGAATAGTAAAAATAATCATGGCAATACAAATACAGATAGCACAAGCACAGATAAACAAACAGATGGTCAGTCGTCTGTATCTACAAATGATTCATCTGCACCTGCAAATGAATCTTCTGCTGATTCTTCTGCAAGTGGCACACAACAGCAGGCATTAGAAAACATTGTACAGAACACAGACAATGATTTGGATGATAAAGAAAGAAACGTGTTAGAAAAAGTTATGAATGAGGGCAGTGCTTCACTAGATGCGGATGAAAGGCAAACACTCAACGGTATTGCGACAAGTGATGCGATTGGTACAGATGAAAAGCAGGTGCTTGAAAATGTCGTGTCGAGTGACAGCAGTAATATCTCCGACGATGAAAAACAAGTGCTTGAGAACTTGATTTCAAATGATACAAACAATATGTCTCAAGGTGAGAAACAGGTGCTTGAGAACTTGATTTCCAATGATAGTAGTAATATCTCCGACGATGAAAAACAAGTGCTTGAGAACTTGATTTCAAATGATACAAACAATATGTCTCAAGGAGAGAAACAAGTGCTTGAAAGCTTGATTGGCAGTGACAGCAGTCAAGAAAACCAAAACAAGAACGTGTTAGAAAACATCATTTCGAGCGATAACGCAAATATTTCATCAGAAGAAAAACAAGTGCTTGAGAATTTAATATCAAACGGTAGTGAGAACATGTCACAAGGCGAAAAACAGGTGCTTGAGAACTTGATTTCGAGTGATACGAGCAATATGTCTCAAGGAGAGAAACAGGTGCTTGAAAGTTTAATTGCAAGTGACAGCAGTCAAGCAAGTCAAAATAAGAACGTGTTAGAAAACATCATTTCGAATGATAACGGAAATATTTCATCGAATGAAAAGCAGGTGCTTGAAAACATTATTTCAAACGGTAGTGAGAACATGTCACAAGGCGAAAAACAGGTGCTTGAGAACTTGGTTTCAAATGATACAAACGTTATCTCACAAGGTGAGAAACAAGTGCTTGAAAACATCATTTCAAATAATAATGTGGGCGCACAAGAGCGACAAGCAGTTGAAAATGTCGTGTCGAGTGGTGGACAGCACACACAAAGTCAACAAAACGTCGAGCAAGTGATCGGCAATCAAGCTTCTTTAGAACCAATGACACAACAGATGATTCAAACTTTAAGTAATGAAGGCAATATGACTGCACCCGACATTCAACAGAATGTCGTCAGAATGATGAATGCTGGTGCGATTGGGGCGCAGGAAGCAGATGCGGTCATCAATACATTGCATTCTCCGTCATCAGCAACTACTGAACAAAGACAAGTCGTAGAAAATGTACTCACTAATCACCCTAATCTGGAAGGTCAAGATCGGACATCAATTGAAAATGTCGTCACTCAGTCTGCTAATATTGGGGCGCAGGAACGACAAGTCTTTGAAAAAGTGATGGAAGCACCACACAATATTTCACAGTCTGATCGGCAGGTGCTTGAAAATGTGGTCTCGAATAACAACAACTTAACAGCGCAGGAAAGAACAGCGATAGAAACGGTTGTAAAAAATCATTCAACAAATGAAGCACCTCAACAGTCATCAGGTAACAGGCAGGTCACTCAAACAGAAGATATTGTACGGAATATGAAAACCAACTTTAATACAGACAGCAATCGGATGGCAGACCTCAAACGTCAACAACAAGAAATGAACAGTCGATGGAAATAATAATCAATAAAGGGGGGCGTATTGTCCTCTTAATTTTTTGAAAGGAGAACGATACAGTGGCGAAAGAAAAAGAAGAAAGTGCAAATGTCTATATCATTCCAAAAGACATGATCGCATCGATGCAATTCTTCGGTTCAATCACTTTGATGGATATAGCTTATCTAGCAGGTTTTATGTTAGTCGGCATCATTGTAACGAATGTGATGCAGGTTGAAGGCATATTGCTGACAATTGTTGTCATGCTATTTCATTTTGTTCTCGGTGTGATCTGTATTCATCGGCCGATTACTAATCCGGACAGAAGATTTATTGCAGTATTAATCACCGTCTTGAAAGATCAGGATAAAAATGAGTATAAAGCAATTGATAAACATTATTACAATCAAAAGCGATTGGAGGATGAAGATGGCTTTAATTGATGAAAAGAAAGTTAAACAGAAGAAATCACAAATAAAATCTAAAAAACGAAAGGCAGTACAGTACGACCATACTGTTTTAGATATATTGCCTTATAAAGAGATATTAGATGACGATTCAGCACTCATTGTTGGTACGGACAATTCCTACTATCAAATTTTTAAAGTGATTACTCACGCATTGAACTTGTCCAATCAAGAGGAAAAAAACAGATTGATGATGCGGTTTGCGAATTTTAATCGTTTAATGGATTCAGACTATAAAATTATATCCACGCTCTTTCATATCGATAATTCTCCGCAGAAACAATATTGGACACAGAAAGTGAATCAGGCAAAAAATGCACAACAAAGAAAATATGCAATGGAACAGCTTTTAGTCTTAAATCGTGTCGAAGATGATCCATCGCAGAAGAATCAAGAACATTTTCTTGTCATTAATGCAAAATCGAAGGAGAACATGCGGAATCTAGTTGAAACGCTGTATCGATCGCACAACGGTATGATAGAACCTCAAGGATTGAGTGTTCAGAAAAAAGAACAGTTGATATTCCGTTTAAACAATCAAAACACCACACGCTAACACAATAACATTTTAACTTATTAGCATTATAACAATATCACATGAAAGGATGATGAAGTATATGGCGCTTTTCGGCACAAATCCAGCGAAAGCCATTGCACATTATGAAGCAGAGGGCTATGATTTGGGGTTTCTTTCACGCGTTGCACCGCAGGGCGGCATCAAGTTCCCAGATAGAAATATTCGGATGGGGGATGGCTATGTTGCAATGTTGTACATCACAGATTTTCCAGAAACCATTCATGACAATTGGCTGACACGGGTCATCAATCGAGATGGTATCATCGGCATGGTGGATGTCAAAACGATGGATAGAAACGCTGTACTCAAAAATGTGAAACGATCTGTTGCAGAACAGTCCTCTCGTATACAGGAAGATAATACAAGTGCTATCTCAAGAAACGAAGCAATAAATAAATACCAATCATTAAATGAAGTCGCAGAAGATATTAATAGATATGGTGAAGTCACAAAAGCAGTACAGGTGAGATTGTATATTTCAAAACCAACTGAAGTAGAGTTAGAAAGAGAAGTTGCACTTATTCGTAAAGACTTAGATGCGATGGGATTTCGTGCTTATAACATGCTGTTTGAATCCAGTGATCATTATAAAGCGCTGTTCCTGACACCTAAAAAGCAAGAAAAACAATTAAAAGTAAAACGCATTGGTCAACAAATGCCTGCTCGAACGCTAGGCGGTGGCTATTACTTTGATCATGCACAACTCACAGACCCAACAGGTGCTTATTTCGGCCAGACATTAACTGGTGGGCCAGTCATATTTGACATATTTCATTCAGATAAAATTCGGAAGTCTTTCAATGCAATTGTATTCGGCACGATGGGAATGGGGAAATCCACATTACTCAAAATGATTGCAGAAGAACAGTTTGCGAAAGGGAACTACATTCGAGGGTTTGATAAATCCGGTGAGTTTTATGACATGATTATGGAGCAGGGCGGTCAATACCTTGCACTGGATGGTTCAGATGGCAAACTCAATATGTTTGAAGTCTATGCTACAGCAACGATGTCTGCTAAAGATTTAACGCCCTCACAGGTAGGTAGTTTTCAACAGCAAATTGCAAAGTTGACGATGCAATTTTCATTACTCAATCCAGAGTTGAAAGAGGATGATAAAAATAACTTGAGAATATGGTTCACAAATTTCTATATCGATTGGGGCTTGTGGAATCCAGAGATTGATGAAGAAAACGATATACTCGGTTTAGATTCAAACGAGTATCCAATATTAAGTGATTTTAGAGATTATCTAAAAGGTTTGCCATTAGGCAAAAGTGCTTCAAGAGAGTTAAAAAGAACGAAAGAGAAAGTTCTTACATTGATTGAAGATTTAATCACATCAAACGGCAGAATGTTCAATGGTCATACTTCCATCAACCATATCGAAGAAGAACAAGTTGTTTTCTTTAATATTGATGGGCTTGTCAACTTATCCGAAAATGTATCAAGCTGTCAATTATATACCGCACTCAACTTGTTTTGGTCACAGGCACTCGCTAATGGCCGAAAAATGAATAGGAAATATTATAATCAAGAAATAACAGTCGATGAAATCGAACGCTTTTTAATTTTGATTGATGAATGTCAAAACGTAATAAACGGTAACAATCCACGATTAGTTGAGTATATTACAACGTTTCAGAGAGAAATGAGAAAGTTCTTTGCAGGCATTGTATTTGCTACACAGTCACCTCAAGAAATTTTGCCGGATGGTAATGATTCACAAGTCATTTCAAAACTGAAACAGATCTTTGAATTGACACAGTACAAATTTCTGTTACGGCTCGATCAGTCCGTGAATGAAAAAATGAAAAATACTTTAGGTGACATCATTAAAGAAAGTGAATATGATTTAATCCCTCAATTAAGTCAAGGACAAGTCCTTTTATCAATCCAAGGGGCAAATAACTTAGTGTTTAATACTCGACCGACAAAACAACAACTCGAACGTTTCAAAGGCGGTATTTGAAGACGAGACCTATATATATATTATATAGGTCTTTTTATAGTGCGCCAGGCATGGCGACTATCTAGGTGGTGAAAGTCCACTGTGGGGGTACACATCAACCAACCACTAGAGAAACGCAAGGCATTT
>NZ_OBQF01000004.1 GCF_900220995.1 Salinicoccus kekensis | reverse complement strand
GATAGGTTCGGCGTGTAAGTGTGGCAACACACTCAGCGGACGAATACTAATCGATCGATGACTTATTCAAAGATTTGTACCGTGTAGGTTTTCTATGCGTGCTTGGCTTCTATATGGTTTTGAATGTGCATTGATGACGTTCTTGCATCTGTGATGCTTAGAACGGCACAAATGGACATTCGTTCGACGACAGTCGAACATCCACCCAGTGATTACATAGACTGTAATCGACAATTGTCTGGTGGCGATGGCGGAGAGGCCACACCTGTTCCCATGCCGAACACAGCCGTTAAGCTCTCCAGCGCCGATGGTAGTTGGACATACGTCCTGCCAGAGTAGGACGCTGCCAGGCAAATAGTTAAGATCCGATCCCAGTGATTGGATCTTTTTTTGTGTTGTTTTTTATCAGTGGAAAGTATATATGATGATTATGTTAGTATAAGGTAGGGTCTGAAAGACAAAGTAGATGATACATAAGGTGATTATATGGGACTAGTGGATAAATTAAACGCGCTTAAGCGTGACCATGCGATATCGATGCATGTGCCGGGTCATAAGAACATGACCATCGGTAACCTGGAGCAACTGGAGTGGTCATATGATAAGACGGAAATAACCGGGCTGGATGATCTTCATTCACCGGATGGGGTCCTGCTCGAGTTGAATAATTTACTTTCCAAGAAAGAGCCGGGCTATAACGCACAGGCGATGGTCAATGGTACGACTACGGGGATCTTATCAGCTGTACATGCTCTGAAAGACGATGTTGAGAAATTCCTGATTGTCGGTGATGCTCATAAGTCCGTCTATCACGCTCTGGATCTCGCAGGTGTTTCTTTTGAAAAAGTAAACTTTGATAATCTTTTGGAGATGTCAGTGGGTAATACTGCAGTGCTGATTACATATCCATCCTACAGCGGCCGTGCACCTTCCCTTCCTGAAGTGATTGAACAGGTAAGGGCTGCAGGCGGCACGGTCATCGTTGATGAGGCGCATGGTGCGCATTTCGGCATTACCGGAAGGTTTCCCCAATCTGCCCTGAGGCATGGTGCGGACATAGTGATACAATCCTACCATAAGATGCTGCCGGCTTTGACCGGTGCGTCTGTAGTATTCACAAAAGAGCAGGCATTACATAATAGGGTGATGAAGTATATCGACCATTTTGAAACTTCGAGCCCCTCCTATCTGATACTCGCTTCCATAGAGCTTGCGCATCAATTTTACAATGATTTTGAAGATGAAGTTTTCTTCCAAAAGAGAGCTGAGCTGATTAAGAGTTTGGAGCACCGGGGGTTTTCAGTGACAAAAGCGGATGATCCGGCGAAAATCGTGCTCAATATTGAAGGTGTTTCTCCTTATTTACTTTTCGATGCATTGAACAGGAAGGATGTTTATTCGGAAATGGTGACGGAGGAAGGAGTGCTCTGGTGTCTGCCATTGTTCCACGAGGGGGACAATTATCCACTCGAGTCATTGTCAGGGCGGCTGGATGAACTTACTCTGGTGGAGGACGTGCGTAATGAAGTTCAGGAGGATTTGAGCTTCCTGCTCGGCAGGCCCGCCGTGCGTGCTGTCGTGCCTTATCCCCCAGGTATCCCGCTCATTCACGAAGGTGAACGATTCACGGAGGAAGTTATCAAATCTATAATACATAAAAAGTCTTATCATGTTAAAATAGAAGGTATAGAAGAAAATATCGCATATTATAAGGTTGATGACGCATGACATTATTTATTACGTTTGAAGGGCCGGAAGGTTCCGGGAAGACGACGATGATACAGATGCTCGCTGAAGCGCTTAAGGATACACATGAAATAGTGCTTACACGTGAACCCGGCGGGATCCCGATCAGCGAAAAAATCAGGGATATACTGCTCGCCAACGATACTGAAATGGATGCAAGGACTGAAGCCCTCCTCTTTGCGGCAGCAAGGCGGCAGCACCTGGTGGAAAAAGTCGTGCCGGCGCTGGAAGAAGGCAAGGTTGTCCTGTGCGACCGTTTCATCGACAGTTCGCTTGCCTATCAAGGGTATGCCAGGGGGCTTGGAGTTGAAGATATCATGCAGATCAACCGGTTTGCCATTGAAAACTGGATGCCGGATCTCACCATATATCTGCAGCTGCCACCTGAAACCGGTCTTAAAAGGATACAGGACAACAACCGCATCAGTAATCGTCTGGATGCAGAAACACTGGCCTTCCATAAGGATGTCGTATCGGGTTATAATGAGTTATCTGAAAATTATCCGGAACGCATCAAAGTCGTCGATGCCGACCGGGAAATTGAGGATGTATTCAAAGACATATACAATATAATCGGAAAATATTTAAATCATAGAGGTGACTGATCATGAAAATGGTAATAGCAATCGTACAAGATCATGATAGCCAGAGACTGACAGACCGCTTGACCAAAGCGAATTTCAGGAACACGAAACTTGCTTCAACAGGCGGCTTCCTGCGTGCGGGCAACACAACTTTCCTGTGCGGGGTCGATGATGACAGAGTGGGCGATCTGCTTAACCTGATAGATGACACTTGCGGCAACAGGGAGCAGACTGTCGCTCCTGTAACGCCTATGGGCGGGAATGCGGACTCCTACATCCCGTACCCGGTGGAAGTTGAAGTGGGCGGAGCGACGGTGTTCGTGCTGCCGATTGAGCAATTTGAAAGATTCTAAAGGTTCATCCATGGATATCAATCAAACGACAGAGGAGAACCTGTTGAACGCAATCCATAATAACCGCCTGAGCCACACTTATATGTTCGAAGGCGATACGCTGGAAACCCTGCGCAGATACAGCATGTTCTTTGCATTGAACATTTTTGGTGATACACCCCGCAACCGGGCTTTATTGGAAGAGGGCAACCACCCTGATTTCTATTATTTGAGCACGGAAGAGACGACGATAAAAAAAGAAGAAGTCGCTCATCTGATGCATGCGATGAACAATAAACCCACGGAAACTGAATATAAAGTATATGTCATAGAAGCTTTTGAAAAGTTGACGCCCCAGGCTGAGAACAGTCTCCTTAAATTTTTGGAGGAACCGCCTGAAAAGACGGTTGCTTTGCTTCTGACCATAGATAAGAGCAACATCCTGCCGACCATCCATTCGAGGGCTCAGCATGTCTTTATAAAAGGAGACTCTGGGGACCGCATGAAGGAACTTGGACATTTGTCGGAGGGCGATCTTCAGACGATAGATGTCCTCTCACTGAATGCCGGACACATCAAGGAATTGGGGGAGGATTTCAGCAGGCTGAGGAATGCGGCACTGGAATTCTCGGTGAAGTGGATCAACCGCCATTCTCTTGTGCTCCTCGATATCAAGCCGATGCTTGATATGTGCAGTGAGCGGAGGGATCACCTGCTGCTTCTGCAGCTGATAGATGGCGGTGTGCGGCAGGCAATGCACTCCAAGTTGAATCTCGATATTTTCAAGCCTTACAAGGAAGAGTTGAAAGTGGATAAAATGATCAGTGTTAATCATCTGACCAAAATGCTGGAAGAGATAGAACAGGCCAACAAGATGATTCAGTTCAATGTACATCCAACGCTCGCATTTGAGGGAATGGTTATCAATTCGAAAGGTTGATGAAGTATGATAAAGCTCATGACTGCGACCCAATTAGATTACTTTAGTAATATTTATATAGATAGCAGCAAAGCAACTGTTGAAAGAGATGATTACATCATTGCCGAGACGAAACGCGGCGTCGAACTGCTGCGGGTCGTGAAAGGCACATATGAAATTTCAAAAGATAATATAGTTGAGCCGGACGGTCAATTTGTAAGATTCGCAGAAGATGAGGATTTGAAGAAATATCATCAGAATGAATCGAAAGCCCGCGAAGCACTCAAATTCTGCAAGAAATCAGTGATAGAGGAAAAACTGGACATGAACATTGTCAATGCAATGTATACGCTTGACCAGAAAAAACTCATATTCAAATTCACAGCGGATGAACGTGTGGATTTCAGATCCCTTGTCCGGGTGCTTGCCACACGCTTTAAGACGCGCATCGAGCTCAGGCAGGTCGGTGTACGCGACGAAGCCAAGTTTTTGGGTGGTGTCGGACCTTGTGGACGTGCACACTGCTGTTCGACATTCCTCGGGGATTTCGTTCCGGTCAGCATACAGATGGCCAAAAATCAGGACCTGTCATTGTCGCCGACCAAGATCTCCGGCGCCTGCGGCAGATTGATGTGCTGCCTGAACTATGAAGACCAGTATTATGAAGAATCCCGCACAAAGATGCCTGATGTCGGGGAAATGATTGATACGCCGAACGGTAAAGGCAAGGTCATCGGCATGAACATACTCGACCTGGTCGTCCAGGTCAGATATAAAGATGACTATATCCAGGAATTCCATTATGATGAACTGGAAGAAACGGCTTCCGGCGGCGGTGTTTCATAATGGATCGTGAACAACTTTTTGACCATATCAGCAAGCTTGAAGCCGACCTCAGGAATATGCAAGAAAATCTGGAGACACTCAAAGTTCATGCTGTAAATCTGGTCGAGGAGAATGTCAGCTTACAGATGGAAAAAGAGCATTATGAAACACTTGTGAACAATGCTGAGGAAAAAACGGATGCATCGTTCAAACACAATACTTTAAAGAATTTATATGATGAAGGATTCCATATCTGCAATGTACATTTTGGTACACACAGGCACGGGGAAGAATGCCTCTTCTGCCAGGGGTTCTTAAATCAATAGATTGATCATAAGCGGCTGAAGCCGCTTTTCTTATGCCGGAACGAGGTGAATGAATTGTTGAAAGAGGATGAAAGGCTGGATGAACTCTACCGTGAAAATATGAAAATCATCCAGAGCAGATCTGTATTTTCTTTTTCAGTGGATGCACTGCTGCTTGCGAATTTCACTAAAATCAGCAGGCAGGATAGAACAATAATGGATTTATGTTCAGGAAACGGCGTCGTCCCCATGCTGCTGTCACACAGGACAGCGCTGCCGATCGATGCGGTCGAAATCCAGGAACAGCTTGTGGATATGGCGAAGCGCAGTTTCGAGCTGAATGATAAAGCCGGACAGCTGGCCATGTATAACATCGATATAAAGAATATCAAAGAACATTTTAAGCACTCCACCTATGATGTGATTACAGTGAATCCACCATACTTCACAAACGATCAGCCTTTGAAGGTGCTGGGACCGCACAGCATCGCAAGGCATGAAGTGATGATTGATCTGGAAGGTGTGGTCAAAGCCGCGCGCTATCTCATCAAAAATAAAGGGCGGCTGTATATGGTGCACCGGGCCGAGCGCAGTGCAGAAGTGATCTTCTGCCTCATGGACAATGGTTTCAGAATCAAAACCCAGCAATACGTCTATAATGATCCGGATTCCAAAAATGCAATGTTCGTCATCGTTGAGGCACTGTTCCATTCACAGGCGTATGTGGATGTCCTGCCGCCGTTTTACATCTATGAAGCAGAAGACCGGTACTCCAAAGAGATGCTGGAGGTGTATTATGGGTAGCTACTATGTATATATCGTGGAATGCAGCGACGGCACTTTCTACACCGGGTATGCGAGAGATGTGGCATCACGCATCGAGAAGCACAACCTCGGCACAGGGGCCAAGTATACGCGGAACAGGGGGCCGGTCAAATTAAAGTACAAGGAACCGTTCGACACGATAAGCAGTGCGCTCAAAAGGGAAATTCAAATAAAAAAATTGACGCGGAAAGAGAAAGTGAAGTTGATTGAAGGAGGTTCGACATGAATTTATATATCACCGGCACGCCGCTCGGTAACCTGGATGATATGAGTGTGCGGGCTGTAAAGACTTTAAAGGAAGTTGACGTCATCCTGTGTGAAGACACAAGACTGACAAAGAAACTCACCAATCATTTCGAAATTGGGACACCGCTCCGTTCCTACCATGATTTCAACAAGGAAGAAGTCGAGGAAGGAATCATCGGGGAGATGAAAAACGGCAAAGTTTTTGCCCTGGTCAGTGATGCAGGCATGCCGGCGATTTCGGACCCGGGTTATGAACTGATCAGGAAAATGCAGGATGAAGGACTCACATATGCAGTCATCCCGGCGGCCTCTGCGTTCACTCTGGCACTTGTCGCAAGCGGTATCCCTTCATTTGAATTCACGTTTTTCGGATTCCTCCCGAAAACCGGAAGCAAAAAAAATGATAAGCTGAGGCAGATCATGCATCATCCACAGACATCTGTGATATATGAATCACCCCATAAGCTGAAGTCGACGGTCCAGAGTATGATGGAAATCGACGCAGACCGGGAAATCAGCATTTCAAGGGAGATCACGAAAAAGTTCGAACAGCACAGGCGGGGCACAGCGAAAGAGATTTTTCAAGCGCTCGATGCTGACATCCCTTTGAAGGGCGAGTTCGTGATCGTCATCCGGGGATATGAGGAGGAAGCGGTCGTCAGTGATATCCCGATCAGGGACCATGTCAATCAGTTCATTGAACAGGGCATGAAGCCGACGAAGGCCATGAAGATGGTGGCGGACATCAAAGGCATGAAGAAGCAGGAAGTGTATGACATCTACAATGGATGATGCAGGAAAAGGGCAAAAAAAAGCCGCTGAAATCAGTTGATTTCTGCGGGCATTCAATCAGTCTTTCGACATTTTATCTTGAATCTCTTTTATAAGCATTTGTGCGCCTTCTTCGCTTAAAATGATCCTGCCTTCAGCAAGTCTCATGTTTTTATCAGAGACATCGCCCGTAATATCACAAGTCATGGATGGCTTATACTTTTTAAGAATGATGGTATCATCATCCGTATAAATTTCCAAAGCATCTTTCACTTCAATATCCAGTATACGGCGCAATTCTATCGGGATGACGACGCGGCCAAGTTCATCGACTTTACGTACGATTCCGGTTGACTTCATTTCGAGCTCCTCCTTACTATGTTTCCTACAAGGTTCTGGGATGTTTTTGGGATATATTAAGACTCTATTGTATGCTATAAATTATTAAGAAAATATAAAAGAATTTTTTATAGTATGAGAAATCGATAGGTCTTAAGATACACATGATTATAGCACAAAAGGATTCGGAGTTGCCAACAATTATACTGCAGCAATTGAAAATTAATTCAAAATTAGATATATTTAACTAATGAACATATAGGAGGCAGAGGCATGGAAAAACCGACATTTTATATAACAACACCGATTT
This sequence comes from Salinicoccus kekensis, assembly GCF_900220995.1. GTDB lineage: Bacteria > Bacillota > Bacilli > Staphylococcales > Salinicoccaceae > Lacicoccus > Lacicoccus kekensis. The sequence goes on along the minus strand of NZ_OBQF01000004.1, from coordinate 256,088 downwards.
ATTATCCAAGTGGACAACTGCATATCGGCAATGCTTATACGACGATCGCAAGTGATGTGATGGCAAGATATAAGCGCATGCGCGGATATGATGTATATTATTTGACAGGGTCGGATGAGCACGGCCAAAAAATAGAAAAGAAAGCCCAGAAGATGGGTGTTTCGCCTCAAAAATATGTCGATGACATGGTTGCAGATATGAAGACATTATGGACGCAGCTTGAAATCACACATGACCAGTTCATTCGCACAACTGATGCTCCACATAAAAAGGCCGTTCAGCAGATATTTGAACGTCTGCTTGAACAGGGGGACATCTATCTGGGTGAATATGAAGGCTGGTATTCCGTGGAAGATGAGGAGTTCTTCACGGAGACGCAGCTGGCTGAAGTATACAGGGACGACGAAGGCAACATGACCGGCGGCGTCGCACCGAGCGGCCATGAAGTGGAGCTCGTGAAAGAGGAAAGCTACTTCTTCAGAATGAGCAAGTACGCAGACCGTCTTGTCCAATATTATGAGGACAACCCGGAATTCATCCAGCCCGCCTCACGCAAGAATGAGATGCTGAACAACTTCATCAAGCCGGGGCTTGAGGACCTTGCGGTTTCCAGGACGACGTTCGACTGGGGCATCCCGGTGAAATCCAACCCGGAACACGTGGTCTATGTATGGATTGATGCACTGACGAACTATATAACAGCGCTTGGTTACGGCTCGGATGATGAAACTTTATTTCATAAATACTGGCCTGCCGACGTCCAGATGATCGGCAAGGAAATCGTCAGGTTCCACGCGATCTACTGGCCGGTGATGCTGATGGCACTTGATTTGCCTTTGCCGAAAAAATTGATGGGCCACGGCTGGCTGCTGATGAAGGACGGCAAGATGTCCAAGTCCAAAGGTAATGTCATCTATCCGGGTGCCCTGGTTGAAAGGTATGGACTCGATGCACTGCGTTACTACCTGATGAGGGAAGTGCCTTTCGGTTCGGATGGTGTGTTCACACCGGAATCATTCGTGGACCGCACAAACTTCGACCTCGCTAATGATCTGGGCAACCTCGTCAACCGGACGCTTTCAATGATCAATAAGTACTTCGACGGAGAGCTGCCTGAATATAAGGGTCAGATGAATGAATTCGATGGAGGGCTTGAAAATACAGTCAAGGAGAACATCGAAGCTTATGAAGATGCCATGGAAGCACTCGAGTTCAACAAAGCACTGAGGGCGGTATGGACGATCATCAGCCGGGCGAATAAGTATATCGACGAAACGACACCATGGGTGCTTGCGAAAGATGAAAGCAAAAAAGAAGAGCTTGGCAACGTGATGGTGCATCTCGCTGAAAACATCCGTATTGCAGCGATCCTCCTCAAACCATATCTGCCACATGGTCCGAAGGAGATATTCAGACAGTTGAACATGGTGGATGCAACGCTTGAGGAATACGATTCGATCATGACATACGGTGCGATCAAAGTGGATGGCAGAGTGATTGAAAAACCGCAGCCGATCTACCCGCGCCTTGATGTTGAAAGTGAAGTTGAACATATAAAGAGTTCAATGAAACCGCCTGCCCAGGATAAAGAAGAGGAACAGGAGCAGGAAGACCTCACCTCCGGACGCATCACAATCGATGATTTTGATAAAGTGGAAATGAAGGCAGGGACGATCATCAACGCCGAAGGTGTGAAGAAGGCGGATAAACTGCTGAAGATCCAGGTGGATCTCGGTGAAGAGCAGCGCCAGATCGTTTCCGGCATCAGAGAACAATATGAACCTGAAGACATCATAGGCAAGAAAGTGCTGGTCGTCACGAACCTCAAGCCGGTGAAGCTGCGCGGTGAATTGTCGGAAGGCATGATACTCACTGCTGAAAAAGGTTCGCGTCTGACATTGATCAGCGTGCCTGACGGCGTGGAAAACGGCAGTATCGTAAAATAGGGAGTGGAATCTTTTGCTGATTGATACACATGTGCATTTGAATGCAGATCATTATGATGCAGACCTGGATGAAGTGATGGGCCGGGCAAGGGAAGCGGGCGTTGAGAAGATGGTCGTCGTCGGCTTCGACCGTAAAACGATAGAACGTACGATGCAGCTGATTGATGACCACGAAGATGTGTACGGGGTCATCGGCTGGCATCCAGTCGATGCAGTGGACTGCACCGATGCCGACCTTGAATGGATAGAGGAATTGTCGAAGCATGAGAAGATCGTCGGAATCGGTGAGACCGGCCTCGACTATCATTGGGACAAGTCACCTAAAGACGTTCAAAAGGACATCTTCAGACGTCAGATCGCCCTGGCCAAGCGGGTCAATCTGCCGATCATCATCCATAACAGGGAGTCGACGGAGGATTGTGTGGAGATCCTGAAAGAGGAAGATGCACACGAAGCAGGCGGCATCATGCATGCGTTCAGTGCGGATGAAAAAACGGCCGATGAAGTGCTCGATATGAACTTTTATATCTCACTCGGCGGGCCCGTCACCTTCAAAAATGCACAGCTGCCGAAAGATATCGCAGAGCATGTGCCGTTGGACAGGCTTCTCGTTGAAACGGATGCACCGTTTTTGACGCCCCACCCCTACAGGGGGAAGCGCAATGAACCTGCCTATGTAAAGCTTGTGGCGGAAAAGATCGCAGAATTAAGAGGGGTATCCTACGAATCGCTTGCAAAGGCGACGACTGAAAACGCCGAAAAGCTGTTTAATTTCAAATGATCAAGCCGGGAGATCCCCGGCTTTTTTCATAAGGGAGCAGATGCACGGAGCATCTTATATCAGGATACTCCCCAAAGGAGATAACATATGGAAAAACCAGTGATACATGAAGTGATCATAGTTGAAGGCCGGGATGATACAAGAAGACTGAAAGAGGCATTGATATGTGAAACGATCGAGACGAACGGATCCGCCATCAATGAAAGGACGATGCAGGAGATCGAAGTGGCTTTGAACACACGGGGTGCCATCATTTTGACTGATCCGGATTTCCCCGGCCATAAAATAAGGACTGAAATCCTGAAGCGGTTCCCTCATATCAAAGAGGCTTTCATATCCCGGCAGAAAGCAAAAGGCAGGCACGGAATCGGTGTGGAACATGCATCGATAGAGGATATCCGAAGTTCACTTAAAAATGTGCTGGTGAACCATGAGATAAATGAAGAGACGATTTCAAACGAAGATATGCAGCTGTGGGGCCTGAGTGGAAGGGTGGACTCGAAAGCGCGGCGTGAACATCTGACTGCCGGACTGAATATCGGTTACGCCAATGCAAAGCAGCTCAAGAATAAGTTGAACAGGTATCGGATTGATAAAGAAGAAATCAACTCGATCCTTTCGGAGTTGAAAAAGGATGAATGATATGAAAGATATCGCAACTGCATCAAGGACAAAAGAGATATTGAGCAAATATGGATTCAAGTTCAAGAAAAGCCTGGGTCAGAACTTCCTGATCGATGCGAACGTCATCCACAAAGTTCTGGACAAGGCGGACGTAGGCCGGGAGACCGCCGTGATTGAAGTCGGTCCGGGCATCGGCTCGCTCACCGAACAGATCGCAAAAAGAGCGGGCAGAGTGATCGCATATGAAATTGATCAAAGACTGATCCCTGTGCTGAATGACACACTTGCCCCGTATTCCAATGTCAACATCATCAATGAAGACATCCTGGAAGCGGATATCGGCGCGATGATCGAAGAGGAACTCAGTGATTTCGAAGAAATTGTGGTCATTGCAAACCTGCCTTACTATATCACCACTCCGATCATAATGAACTTCCTGATGCAGAAATTGCCGATCGACCGGTATTATGTGATGATGCAAAAAGAGGTCGGTGAGCGCATCAGCGCGGAACCCAACACGAAAGCCTACGGCTCACTTACAATCGCCATCGATTATTATACCGAGGCAAAAATTGTGCAAAATGTACCGAAGGCGGTATTCATGCCTGCACCGAATGTGGATTCCATCATCGTTGAAATGAAAGCCCGTCAATCACCGAAAGTGGCCGTGGACGATGAAGACACCTTTTTCAGGCTCACAAAAGGTGCTTTCATTCAGCGCAGGAAGACGATTTTGAATAATTATCTGTCTTTATTTGAAGATGGTAAAAAATTCAAATCGGAAATCGGTGACCTGTTGAATGCTGCGGGGATAGACCCTGTACGCAGGGGGGAGAGTCTTTCGATTGAAGATTTCAGCGCCATCTATCACAAATTAAACGAATTTCCAAATCTAAAGTTCGAAAAAGTACAATAATTACAACAATTTTTTGACAAAGTTATGTAAACTTGCTATAATGAAAGCAGTGAGGTGGGCCAAATGCCAAAATCTTTAGTCGACATCAAAAAGATTCTTGATTGTCAATTAGGTAATCGCGTAATACTTCGTGCCAACGGAGGCCGTAAGAAGTTAATAGAAAGACATGGTATTCTCAGAGAGACATATCCTTCTGTTTTCGTGGTGGAACTTGACCAAGAAGAACATAACTTTGAAAGAGTGTCATATACATACACTGATGTATTGACATCGAATGTTGAAATGACTTTCGTCAACGAGCAGAGTGAAGCATTTGTAATCCAATAAGAACGGGACGGCTGGCGCAGAATCAGCCGACATAATATAGGGTGTAAAATCTGTTAATGGGGATTTTACACCCTATTTTTATTTTGTTCAATTCCTACCAAAATGATAAACAATATGTTAGAAATTTAATGGCGGCATAAGTATACTGTAATTAATAAAGTTTGGAGTGTGACGAATGGAAAATGAAAACCCGCATGTAATGCCTAAGATTGATCGCTCAAAAGGGATGGAAATCGGTCTTTATTCCCTCGGGGAACATATGCCGGACCCGCATACCGGTGAACTCATCCCGGCGAGCCGGCGTCTGAAGGAAATCGTTGAAGCGGCAAAGATGGCGGAGGATGCCGGCCTGGACCTGTTCCAGGTGGGCGAGTCCCATCAGGAGCATTTTGTATCCCAGGCCCATCTGGTGCTGCTGTCTGCAATCGCCCAGGCGACGAACAAGATAAAAATAGCTTCGGGTTCGACCATCATCAGCACATCGGATCCGGTGAGGGTGTTCGAAGACGCTGCCACAATCGATTTACTGTCAGACGGACGGATGGAAGTCGTGGCCGGCAGGGCATCGAGGGTCGGCCTTTATGAACTGCTCGGCTACAGCCTGAATGATTATGAGGCACTTTTTGAAGAGAAGTTCGAACTGCTTCTGCAGATCAATGAAAACGAGACCGTCGACTGGCAGGGGAAATTCCGTGCACCGCTGAATAACGCACAGGTCATCCCAAGGCCGGAAAACGAAGCTGCCGGGCTGCCGATATGGCGGGCTGTCGGCGGTTCGCTGGCATCCGCTCAGAAAGCGGGAAGGCTTGGCGTACCGATGTATCAGGCGCATCTCGGCGGACCGGCCGAGGCCTTCAAGTCGCGTATCGACCTCTACAGACAGACGGCTTTCGAAAACGGGTTCAATCCCGACGACCTTCCCGTGGCCACGGCAGGCTTCCTGTATGTCAGGGAAAATATGATGGATGCGTACAGGGAATATTATCCCCATCTCAATGAAGGAATGAAGCTTTCAAACGGTCAGGGTTTCCCAAAGGAGGCCTTCGCCCAGGGTCAGGATGTCAAAAGCGTCCTCAATGTCGGATCGCCTGAACATATCGTGGAAAAGATATTATACCAGCATGAAATGTTCAACCACGACCGTTACATTGGGCAGATCGATTTTGGCGGCGTCTCCCTTGATAATATAAAAAGGACAATAGATATTCTCGGCGAGAAAGTGGTGCCGGAAGTGAAGAAGCATACTAAGAGGACTAAAGGAGAATAGGGTTATGAATATATTGGTTTTATCAGGTTCGAACGCAGGCAGCAAAACACGGATTGCGACGACACTGTTAAAGGAGAAGCTGCAGAGGCAGTACAGCGGAGAGAATATAGACTACATCAATCTACAGGACGTCAGCCTTCCGTTCAGTGACGGCCGGAATTATATGGATTACGGCGGGGATGCGACTGAAGTATTGACGAAAATCATGGAAGCGGATGTCCTTTTCATCGGCAGCCCGATTTTCCAGGCCTCCATGCCAGCGCCGTTGAAGAACGTCTTCGACCTCCTCCCTCAGAATGCACTCGAGGATAAAACGGTGAGCATGCTGATCACGGCCGGCTCCGACAAACACTTTTTAATCCCGGAGTATAACTATAAGCCGGTACTCAGCTACTTGAAGGCGAACATCGTCCCAAGGTATGTCTTCATACTGGATACGAACTTCCAGGACGGGCAACTGCTGGGAGATGATGTGGACATGCGCCTGGACAGGCTGATCGATGATACGATGGTCCTGTCACGCACGTATCAGGATATCAGGGCTGAAAAAGATGCCCAATTCGGATTTTAACCACAACAAAGCCTGCATGAAAAATCCATGCAGGCTTCTTTATATTGTAAATATTGAGTTCTGATTAACGGATTGTCTTAAGTGCTTTTGCCCAATTCACAACATCTGTAACGACTGCTTCCATAGTTGGATTGTGCACTTCTGCCGGCTTGAATGTGCTCATGTTTTCAAAGTCGGTGAAAAGGCTGAACGCACCCTGAGGTGTGACGATCGCGAGCTTCAAGTTTGCCAAAGTGCTGCGAAGTGCCATTGATGCAGCAATTCCGAGGGTGGAGCCGTAAGAGACGATTCCAGCTGATTTGTTGTTCCACTCGGAAGCGATGTAGTCGATATGATCCTTCAGTGAAGAGGAGATGTTTTTATTATATTCAGGAGTGACGAAGATGAAACCGTCCAATGAATCAATCTTTTCAGACCATGCATCAATTTTCTCATTTGAGTACTCTTTGTTCGCCATAGCCGGCGGCAATTTTTCGTTGAAGCGGTCAAGACCGTATTCCTTGATGTCAACGACTTCAAATTCTGCATCCGTATTCTGCTTCTCAGCAAAATCCTTAACCCATTCTGCGACCTGTGTGCTGACACGGCCTTCGCGTGTGCTTCCTACTATAATACCAATTTTAGTCATAAATCTTTCCTCCGGATAACATATATTTATTTAATTACATAATGTAACTAACTGTATGTTTATATTACAATATGTATTTACAGAATGGAAGAGAAAAAGTCTCGAAATCTAAATGAATACGTTTTCATTAAGATGGGTGGTGCTTGAGGGCTGATTTTTATATAATTGAGAAGGAAAGGCGTGAAGTATATGAAGATAAACGTCAGTGAACTCACAGGGGAAGCGGCCGGCGGGCAGATCTCATTTGAACCGGGGACGGTAAAAGCAATCCAGATGCCTTTTGAGTATTTGAGCCGTCTCGAAGAGTCTGTCGACTTAAAACATATCAATGTCGTTAAAGCCGGTATACCGGTGTATAAGCGTCTCAGCATAAAAGATCACATTTCATTCTATAATAAATGGTACAACCGGGGATTCGATGTCGCTGACCTGATGAAGCAGTTCGAATTGGAAGGTTCGGGGAAAATAAAACTCGGCAGGGCAAGTGCCGAATTGAATCAGCGGCTCAGTTTCATACTCGGGCTGATGTGCCGCCAGGAGCATATATTATTCATTGAACCTTTCTTCCAGGCGACCAGGGAAAACATCCATCTGTTCCATAAATTGAAAGCCCAGCTTGGCGATCAGGGTAAAAGCATAGTCGTTGCAGTGACGAAAACTGAAGATGCCTTCCTCGTCCAGCCTGAAATCATGCGGCTGACCCGGGAGGGGCTTCAAAGCGTCGAGACGGAGGAGAATGAAAAAACATCCGGGATGGATCATATAAGCAGAATCAAAGTGAAGGCGGAAGATAAGACTTTATTTGTGAATATACGGGACATAGAATACATTGAAAGTAATGAAGGAAAGGTCTTCATCAATATTTCCCGGGAAAAGTTCGCGATGGAGTCGACTTTGCAGGATGCTGAGAAGTCACTGGGTGATCACGGGTTTTACAGATGTCACCGTTCATACATCGTGAACCTCCATAAAGTGAAGGAAATCATCACATGGTCCAAAAATACATATTCCGTCGTGATCAGCAATCCTGAAGAATCCAAAATTCCTTTATCCCGTACAAAGTACAATGAAATTCAGGAAAGGCTCATCAAACTGTGACATTGGTGGAAAAGGGGTTGAAATCATGAGGCATAAAATAATGGCGGTATTCATGCTGAACGCGAAGGAGATCATAGTCAACATGTCTATGCTGACGAGCCTGCTCCTGCCGGTCGTCATGTCATTGATGTTCCAGAGGATGGACACGGCCGGGGCGCCGATGCCGTTCATCGTCATCAATGTCATCATCGGAATCACCTTTGCCTCCACGCTGGGTGCCATATTGATGGGCCTTGTGGCAGAGGAGAATGAACACGGTACAATGGAGCATATGATCGTCGACAGGCAGGATATGGCGGCCAATTTTCTTGGCAAAGCACTGCTGCTCTTCCCGGCCGCTTTTCTTATCCTTGGGATCAATCTGATCGTACTTGGTTATATGAATTTGCTGAGCATCACCATTTTTCCGGCGCTGGTGCTCATATGGCTGTTCTTCTACTTCAGTTCTGCTGGATTCGGCATGTTATCCAATTCAGTGGCGGCGACTTCATTATTCATAATGATTCTGCTTTTCGTATTCGCCATGTCACCGTATATTGATTTCCTGATTTATGACAGGAACAATATCATCAGGCAATTTTTTGAGCTGACCCCGGTTTATCAGATTAAGCATATTGAGGGCGGATCTTTGGCCGGCCCTTATATCAGTCTTATCCTCTGGGTGCTGCTGAGCTTGGTCTTCTTCATGACCGTTTTCAACAGGAGGACGAAGTCGCTGTAACAGCACGGCCCGGGGCGGTACACTTCATCCTTATTGAGTACAGTTCAGCGTATTGCCTTTAAGTATCTACGAGTATTCAGCTACAACCGGACAATAAATGACTACAACTCACCGTGATGTTATCGCGGTGTTTTTATTTTGCATGTAATCTTGAATCAAGAACGAAACAAGCGAAGATGGAGGGGTTCAAATGATACATGTAACGAATCTGAAAAAGACATTCGGCAACGAACATGCATTGAAAGGCATAGATTTTGAAGTGGGGAAAGGCGAAGTGTTCGGGCTTCTTGGCCCGAGCGGATCGGGAAAGACGACGACGATCAAACTTTTGACTGGTGAGTTCAAGCCGGACGGCGGGGATATTGAAGTGAACGGCACAGGGAGCAGGCATTTCGGCAGAACTTCTTATGTAAGGAACTTAGGGATACTGTCGGATAAAAGTTCCTTATATGAAAGGCTGACGGTCAAGGATAACCTCGAACTTTTCAGGAAACTGTACGGTGCGCCTAAAAAGGTTGTGGATGAAGTTCTGGACAAGGTGGGCTTGGCCGATGAAAAGGACAAAAGGGTTTCAAAGCTCTCCAAAGGAATGAAGCAGCGGGTCCTGCTGTGCAAGGCGGTGCTGCACAAACCGGATGTGATGTTTCTGGATGAGCCGACGAGTGCCCTCGATCCGACGACGACCGAAAAGATTCATGAAATGCTTGAAGATTTGAAGGAAGAGGGCACGACGATCATGCTGACGACACACAATATGGATGAAGCGACGAGGCTGTGTGGCCGGGTGGCATTCCTGCATGAAGGTGTGATCAAGGAAACCGGCGCTCCGGAAGTATTGCGCCACAAGTATAAGAGGAATGAAGTGCATCTGACCTACGAAGACGGCGGTGTCCGTACGGTCGGGCGGGATCAGGAGAACGGTGGCCTTTTGAAAGAGGCGCTGTTCGACGATAGTGTCATCGATATCCGCACGGATTTCCCGACGTTGGGTGAAGTGTTTAAAAAAGTGACAGGAAAGGAGCTTGTTTAAAATGAGTATGACACGAGTGCTGGCTATATTTGAAAAAGATTATAAGGAATTCATGAGGAACATGATGCTGTTCACTTCGGTGCTGATACCGGTGGTGCTTGCGGCATTCTTCGGCAGGCTGGGCGCGGATGCAGGGACTCTGCCGAGTGAGATGGTGATCATCATCGTCGGGGTCGTGTTCACGTCGGTGACGTTCAGCGGGATGATGACGATGATGGCGGAAGAGAATGAAAAAGATACGCTGAGGGGGCTTCTGCAGTCGCCGGCCTCGATTTTGGATATCATAACGGGGAAGAGCCTAGTGATCACTTTGATGACTGTCATCTCACTGGCTGCCTCCATTTTCCTGATCGATGCGGATGGTTTCTGGAGTCTTGAAAATATCGCGGGATTGATTCTCCTCGGCGTATTCTTCCTGAACCTCGGCATCGGCATCGGGCTGATCGTCAAGAGTGTGGCAACGACGTCCGTATACCTGATACCGATAATGTTCCTGTTTGGCTTCACCCCGTATATCGAATTTCTGGTCACTGAGGAAGGACATATCGCAAGGCAGATTGCAGAATACTTCCCGCTGTATCAGAACTTGTATATTTACAATGGTGACGGCGGTGCAGCAGAGTTTCTGATCCTCCTCGCCTGGGTGGCTGTAAGTCTCGGAATCGTCCTGTGGGCGTTCAATAGAAGGAAATCAGATGGTTGATCCGCATCATCCGATTTGGTGCTCCTGTAATCCGGGGTGTGATCGGATTCGTCTTCAAAATCCGATTTGGTGGCCCCGAAATCCGGGGTGTGATCGGAATCGTCTTCAAAATCCGATTTGAAGGCCCTGAAACCCGGGGTGTGATCGGATTCGTCTTCAGAATCCGATTTGAAGGCCCTGAAACCCGGGGTGTGATCGGAAACATCTTCAAAATCCGATTTGGTGGCCCCGAAATCCGGGGTGTGATCGGATCAGGGCCCACCCCGGCAATTACAGGATGGAGGTCCACCAAGGTTCAGCTGCCTCCCGGGCGGCTGGGCCTTTTATTTTGATGGATATTTCATATGCATCTTTGATCTATGTTAAAATAGACAAAAATATCAGGACAAATGGAGACAGTATTATGCATTATGAAACAGCTCCGGCTAAAATCAATTTAACTTTGGACACTCTTTTTAAACGTGAGGACAATTATCATGAAGTGAGCATGGTGATGACGACGGTGGATCTGAATGATCAATTGTCCTTCGAGAAGCGCAGTGATGATCAAATCATCATAGAGACCGAAAATCAGTATGTGCCGAATGACAGGAAGAACCTGGCTTACCAGGCTGCGGCTTTGATGATGAAGACTTATGATATCAGGACGGGTGTGAACATCGTCATCGATAAGAACATACCGATTGCGGCCGGCCTCGCGGGCGGTTCAAGTGATGCGGCGGCGACATTCAGGGGGATGAATAAACTCTACGGCCTGGAGCGGCCGCTTGATGAGCTTGCGGATCTCAGCGCAGAGCTGGGTTCGGACATCCCTTTTTGCGTCTACGGCCGCACGGCACTCTGCACGGGCAGGGGGGAAGAGGTGAAGCTCCTCCCTAAACCGACGAATGCCTGGGTGATACTCGCAAAACCTTCAATCGGCGTCTCGACCAAGACGATCTATTCGCATCTGGAGCCGGGTAAGCATGAACCGGCATCCGAAAAAGTGGTCGAAGCGGCATTGGCGGGAGATTATGATGGCGTAATCCGCCATATGAAAAACGATTTGGAAGAGGTGACGGCCCGGCATTACCCTGAAGTGAAAAAGCTGATCCAGAACATGGAGGCTTCAGGTGCGGACAAGGCGATGATGAGCGGGAGCGGGCCGACTGTGTTCGGTCTTGTTCAGAAAGAAAGGCAGGCCATCCATGTATATAATTCGATGCGGGGCTGCTGTAACGAAGTTTACCGGGTGAGATTGCTCGGTTAATTGCCTAAAGGCGAACAATTATGATAACATCTTACTTAATAATACGGAATTGGAGAGTTATCATGAAATATAAACGCAGTGAGCGTCTGGTGTTCATGACGCAGTATTTAGCCACACACCCAAACCGCCTCATTCCGCTGACATTTTTTGTAGATCAATTCAACCAGGCAAAATCTTCAATCAGTGAGGATATCCGGATCATCAAGCATGTGTTTGAAGAGGACGGCATCGGCACGATCAGGACGACTGCAGGCGCCGGGGGCGGCATCACATTCCATCCGGAGATCAGCAGGACGCGTGCAGCGGACATCGTCACAGGCTTCAAGGAAGTCCTGGAGAAAAGCGACCGGCTGCTGCCGGGCGGATACCTGTACATGTCGGACATCATGGGCAATCCGTCGCTGATGGATTCCATAGGCGAGCTGATCGCGACGATGTATAAGAATGAACAGATCGATGCGGTCGTGACCATCGCGACAAAAGGCATTTCGCTTGCGAATGCAGTGGCAAGGAAGCTGAATGCGCCGGTTGCGATCATCCGCAAGGACAATAAAGTGACCGAAGGCTCCACCGTATCAGTGAACTATGTATCAGGTTCGACACGCAAGATAGAGACGATGGTGCTCTCCAAACGCACATTGCAGGAAGGCTCAAGCGTCCTTGTCGTGGATGACTTCCTGCGTGCCGGCGGCTCCATTTCAGGTGTGATGAATTTGATGGAGGAATTCAATGCGCAGGTCGTCGGCGTCAGCGTGCTGGTGGAGGCGAAGGAAGTGGCAAACAGAAGGTTCAGGGACTATACATCACTGCTCAAAGTTTCCGAAATCGATGAGTATAACCAGTCCTTTGTAGTAGAAGAAGGCAACTGTTTGGAGTATATTGATAATAATAACTAAAAGGAGTGTTATGAATGCAACCGATCAATGCAGATAAAGCCCCGGAAGCTCTGGGGCCGTACAGTCACGGCGTGAAGACCGGCAACCTCTTCTTCTCATCAGGCCAGATTCCCCTGACGAAGGAAGGCGAGATCATTTCAGACGATGTCAAGGAGCAGACCGACCAGGTGATGAAGAACGTCGGTTACGTGCTTGAAGCGGCAGGTTTGAGTTTTGGGGACGTCGTCAAGACGACGATCTTCATCGCCGACATGAATGACTTCCCGCACATCAATGAGGTTTACGGATCTTACTTTCAGGGTAAATTACCAGCAAGGTCATGTGTGGAAGTCAGTCGTCTACCTAAGGATGTTCAGGTGGAAATCGAAGTTGTTGCATCGATAGAATGATACATTAGGCAATAACTGAATTGATCATTATTGGACTGCAGCAGTAACACATTTGATCCAACAATATCAACGTATTGGGGGAACGGATATGCAAATTACAGATGTTAGGCTGCGTAAAGTTAATAATCAAGATACAAGAATGAAGGCATTGGTTTCAATCACTTTTGATGATGCGTTCGTCATCCATGATTTAAGGGTGATCGAAGGTAATAACGGACTTTTCGTAGCCATGCCGAGCAAGCGGACGCCGGACGGTGAATTCAGGGACATTGCCCATCCGATCCATTCGGATATGAGGCAGCATGTGCAGGAAGAAATCATGCGGGTCTATGATGAAACCGAAGATGTGGCGGAGACGCCTAGAGCAGATGAAGACGGCAGTACCGGAGAAGAAGCAGAAGAGGAAACGGAAGAAGAATCCATCGCCGTTGACGAAGACGATGATAATGATGAAGAACAGAACGTTTAAAATTCCAAAATGAGCATGAAATCTGGATTCAGGTTTTATGCTCATTTTTTATTTGCTTTGCAGAAAATAGTTTGTTAATTTTGTTACAAACTCTTAACGTTCGTCTTGAAAGTCCTTATAGAGTAAAATATAATTGATATATCGATTAATTGGAGGGTGATTATGCAAACACGAGCGATAATCTTGGCGGCCGGCAAGGGAACACGCATGAAGTCGAGGAAGGCGAAGGTCTTACATGAATTATGTGGTTTACCAATGATCCAGCATGTGATCAATAACGTTAAAGAGGCCGGATTTGATGAAGTACATACAATCATCGGGCCTGACAGCCGGGAAATCGGCGAATATCTGGGTGACAGTGTCGAGAAGACGGTACAGGATGAGCAGCTCGGTACAGCGCATGCAGTGGGTCAGCTGAGTGATGCGCTTGCAGGTAAAGAAGGGCATACTCTGGTCATATACGGGGATACACCCCTGATCTCTCCGCTGACGATCAAAAACCTGCTTGAATTCCACAAACAGAGGAAATCACTCGCCACCATACTGTCCGCCGAAGCGGAAGTGCCGACGGGCTACGGCAGGGTCGTCAGAAATTATGATGGCTCTGTGAAGAGGATCGTGGAGGAAAAGGATGCCACTTCAGAGGTCAGGGAACTTCATGAAATCAATACAGGCACCTTCATCTTTGATAATAAGACACTGTTCAAGGCACTGGATAAAGTCACCAATGATAATGCCCAGAAGGAATATCATCTGCCGGAGGTCATCAGCATAATGTTTTCGGAGCATAAGCTGATAGACGCCTATGAAACGGCGGATTTCAACGAAACGATGGGGATCCACGACCGGGTCGCCCTCGCAAAGGCGGAGGCCATCCTCCGTGAGCAGATCAACACCCGCCATATGCAGAACGGGGTCTCCTTTACAGACCCGAAATCAACTTATGTCGATGCTACAGTGAAGATCGGTATGGACACCCTGATTTATCCGGGAGTCGTATTGAGCGGTGATACCGTGATCGGGGAGAATGTCACGATCACTTCCTCTTCCCATATCACGGATTCCCATATAGAAGATGACGCAGTGATCAAGCAGTCCGTCGTATCCGATGCAAAAGTGGGTAAAGGGACGACTGTCGGCCCATTTGCCCAGCTCAGACCGGGTGCGGAGCTCGGAAAGAATGTCAAAATTGGTAATTTTGTTGAAGTGAAAAAGTCGCAGCTTGAAGATGAATCCAAAGTATCCCATCTGAGTTATATCGGGGACGCCCGCATAGGCGAGCGCACCAACATAGGATGTGGTACAATCACGGTGAATTATGATGGCAAGAACAAGTTCAGGACGGAAATCGGCAAGGATGCTTTCATAGGCTGCAACGCCAACCTGGTCGCCCCTGTCAAAATCGGGGACCGTTCGTTCATCGCAGCCGGCTCGACGGTAACAGACGAAGTGCCGGACGACAGTCTGGCAATCGCAAGGAACAGGCAGACAACAAAAGAAGGCTATTATAAAAACTCAAAATAATGGAGGCAAATCATGTCATCTACAAACGTAACCAATTCCAAATTAAGGCTCTTTTCACTAAACAGCAACGAACCGCTTGCAGAAGAAATTTCGCGCCATATCGGCATTCCGCTCGGAGCCTGCGAAGTCAACCACTTCTCGGATGAGGAAGTTTCAATCAGCATCGAGGAAAGTGTGCGCGGCTGTGATACATTTGTCATCCAGTCGACTTCCCAGCCCGTAAATGAACATCTTATGGAGCTTTTGATCATGGTGGATGCATTGAAGCGTGCATCAGCCAAGACGATCAATCTGGTGATGCCTTATTACGGTTATGCGAGACAGGACCGTAAAAGCCGCTCCCGTGAACCGATCACGGCCAAACTTGTTGCGAATTTACTGGAAACTGCAGGTGCGGACAGGGTCATCTCACTGGATCTTCATGCACCGCAGATCCAGGGCTTCTTCGACATCCCGATCGATCACCTGATGGGTGTGCCGCTTTTGAGCGATTATTTCTCGGAAAAGGAAGACCTGAATTTTGATGATGTGGTTGTCGTGTCCCCGGACCACGGCGGAGTCACCCGCGCCCGTAAGATGGCGGACCGTCTGAAAACGCCGATTGCCATCATTGATAAGCGCCGGCCGAGACCGAATGTCGCCGAAGTGATGAACATCGTCGGTGATATCGAAGGTAAGACAGCAATCATCATCGATGACATCATAGACACCGGCGGGACGATCAAGCTCGCTGCACAGGCTCTTGTGGACAAAGGTGCAAAAGAGGTTTATGCATGCTGTACACACCCTGTCTTATCCGGTCCGGCTATAGAAAGAATTGAAAGCTCCATTATAAAAGAACTTGTGGTGACGAATTCCATACAGCTTGCCGAGGAGAAGAAAATAGGCAAAATCACTGAACTTTCAGTGGGTGCACTGATTGCCCAGGCCATCGTCAGAGTATATAAAGAGGAATCTGTCAGCACTTTATTCGATAATTAAAAGTTTTTTTTACAAACAGGCGGGTAATATGTTATTATTGTTTGTGCTATGTGTTAAATTGGACATAATACATTGTCTGTTATATGAAAGGTGGAATTATTACCATGGCAAAATTAGCCTCGGCAAATAGAGAAGCAAAAACTCGTTCATCCGTTAAACAACTGCGCAACAGCGGTCAAGTACCGGCAGTCGTATACGGATATCAAGTTGAAAACACTTCAGTTGCAGTTGATGAAGTTGAATTCATCAAAGTCATCCGTGAAGTGGGACGTAACGGTGTAATCGATCTGGACTTGAACGGTGAACCGACAAAAGTGATGGTTTATGACTATCAGTTCGATTCACTTAAAAACCAGATCACCCACATCGACTTTGTGGCGATCAACATGAAGACGGAAGTCACTGTTGACGTTACAATCGAAATCACAGGTGAAGCGGTGGGCGTCGATGAAGGCGGCATCGTGGAACAGCCGATCTTCGAAGTTGAAGTTACGGCGACACCGGATAACATTCCGGAAACACTGGTAGTGGACGTGAGCGACCTTGGTATCGGCGACACACTTTATGTATCCGATATTAAGACGACGGGCAACTTCACGATTGAAAACGAAGATGATGAAGCACTCGTGACGGTTGTACCTCCACAAAAAGAGGAAGAGCTTGACGACGAAGAATCAGAGGAATCTGCAGAGGAATCAGCAGAAGAGGCTGAGGAAGAATCTTCACAGGAGTAATACATCAAATGACAGGCGGTGGGCGACCATCGCCTTTTTTAACGTTGTATGAGGTGATGAGATGAGATGTATAATTGGGCTTGGAAATCCAGGGAAGAAATATGAACTGACGCGTCATAACATTGGTTTCATGGTGGTCGATAAAATCGCTTCGGACTTGAATATCGAAGTCACCAATCGTAAATTCAAATGTGACTACGGCATCGGTGTACATGACGGTCATAAGGTCATGCTGGTCAAACCCCAGACTTTTATGAATTTGTCAGGTGAGGGCGTCCGCCCGCTGCTGGACTATTACAACATAGAAATGGAAAAAGTCATCGTCCTTTACGATGATCTGGACCTGCCGCTCGGCAGGCTGCGCTTAAGGCAGAAAGGGACCGGAGGCGGGCATAACGGGATGAAATCACTGAATCAGCATCTCGCCACCGAAAAATATAAACGGATCCGCATCGGGATCGACCGTCCGGCTGAGGGTACGACGGTCGTGAAGTATGTGCTCAGCAAATTTTCAAAGGCGGAACAGCCCATCCTCGAAAAAGTTGTCGACAGGGCGAGTGAAGCATCCATCAAGTTCATCACTGAACCTTTCGAGGAAGTCATGACGGAATTTAATGGTGATGTCGATGGATAAGCAAATTTTAAAGCGCATACGGAATGATGAAAGGTTCCTCGAGGTCGCAAAGCACGATAAAAAAGAAAACCTCCTTGTCACCGGTGTGAATGAAGATTTCAAGGCCACTCTGCTGTATCAGCTTTACGAAATGAATAAAAGGCCTTACGTCATTTTCGTCCAGAACAACCACCAGATGGAAAAGCTGGCGGCAGTGCTGATGGATCTCATGGAAGACAATGTCTATACATTCCCGGTCGGCGATATCATGATCGAAAACCATTCGAAACAGAGTCCCGAATTCATCAAGTCAAGGATGGCAGCAGCCTATGCTCTGGCACACAATGTGCCGGGGCTGTTTCTCGTGCCGGTACATGCGCTGATGAAACCCCTCATGCCGAAGGAAAAGCTTCTGACATATCAAAGGACTTTCAAAAATTCGGATATCGTGGATTACGAAGAGTTGTTGGAATATCTGGTCAGCATCGGCTATAAGCGTTTATCGAAAGCCCAGAACTCAGGCGAGTTTGCGGTCCGCGGGGACATCATCGACATATTCACACCGGAGGCGCTGTACCGCATGGAGCTTTTCGGTGATGAAGTCGATTCTTTGCGCATCATCGATCCGGAGACTCAGCGCTCGATCAAAAACATAGATGCATTCACCCTGGAGCCGTATGCAGAGTACGTTCTGGATGCAGGAGACAGGGAGCAGCTCCTTGCCAAAATCCGTGAATTATATGAACAGGACACGGATTATCTGGATGAGGCGGGGAAGGAAGCTTTGACGGAGCATTTCGAAGAAGTGACGCACCCGGACCTCGCTTTCGAGCATCTGACACGGTATGCACATCTACTGCATGAATCCGGGAACTCGATCATCGATTATATAGAGGAAGACCACCATGTGATGGTCGACGAAGTGACGAACATCACCTCAGCGTATGAAGCGGAGCTTTCGGCGGTCAGTGAGTTCTACAGTTCTATGGTTGAAGCCGGCAAAGTGTTCAAGGGCGGCGGCAACTACCTCGAAGGACAGCTTGACCGGCTGCTGTCGATGAAAGGCAGCACATATTTCACCCTGTTCACCAAGAGCATGCCGGTTGAAATCGGGAAGATCGTCAAGATATCGGTGCGTCCGACTGAAATCTACTACGGACAGTATGATATCCTTGCCTCAAACCTCAACAGGATGCTGCAGGACGACTATCTGGTCAACATCATCCTGAGGAATGAAGAGGAACTTTTAAAGACGAAGCAGCTGCTGGACGATCTGAAGATTACAAGCTACATTCATGAAATACCGGTCGACTCGGGCATCGTCCTCACCCTGGGCGAAATGCCTAAGGGTTTCATCCTCCCATTCATGCAGGTGGCCGTGCTGACTTCAAAGGAACTTTACAATAAAACCATCAAAAAGAAGAAGCGGCGGCAGAAGCTCACCAATGCCGAGAAAATCAAGTCCTACCAGGACTTGAATGTCGGGGATTACGTCGTTCATGTGCACCACGGCGTC
The DNA here is from genome assembly GCF_900220995.1 of Salinicoccus kekensis. Classification (GTDB taxonomy): domain Bacteria; phylum Bacillota; class Bacilli; order Staphylococcales; family Salinicoccaceae; genus Lacicoccus; species Lacicoccus kekensis. The sequence goes on along the minus strand of NZ_OBQF01000004.1, from coordinate 237,105 downwards.
GGGCGCTACCTCGGCATAGAGACGATGGAAGTCGGCGGCATCCACAACGACTATATGAAGCTGCAGTATAAAGGGACGGACCAGCTTTACATCCCTGTGGATCAGATGGACCTCGTGCAGAAATATGTATCGAATGAAGACAATGCACCGAAGATGCATAAACTCGGCGGCACGGAATGGAAGAAGACGAAGGCCAAAGTCGAAGCGAGCGTCAATGAAATCGCCGACGAGCTCATGAAGCTCTACCAGGAGCGTGCAGAGGCAAGAGGCTACAAATATTCGCCGGACACCGACATGCAGCAGGCGTTCGAGGAGCGTTTCCCTTATGAGCCGACACCTGACCAGGTCGCTTCTGTGAATGAAATCAAAAATGATATGGAAGACATCAAGCCGATGGACCGTCTGCTCTGCGGGGATGTGGGCTACGGCAAGACGGAAGTCGCCATCCGTGCAGCCTTCAAGGCCGTCCAGGACGGCAAACAGGTGGCATTCCTCGTGCCGACGACCATACTTGCAGCCCAGCACTTCGAAAGCCTCATCGAGAGGATCGAGGATTATCCGGTGAATGTGGCGATGATGAGCCGCTTCAGGACCGCCGCACAGAACAAGAAGACGCGGGAAGGCCTGAAGGAAGGGATGATCGACATCGTCGTCGGCACCCATAAGATATTGAGCAAGGATGTCGAGTTCAAGGACCTCGGCCTCCTGATCGTCGATGAGGAGCAGCGTTTCGGGGTGAGGCACAAGGAGCGCATCAAACAGCTGAAGACGAATGTGGATGTGCTCACCCTCACTGCCACGCCGATCCCGCGCACACTGCATATGAGCTTATCCGGGGTGAGGGATTTGTCGGTGATCGAGACGCCGCCTGAGAACCGCTTCCCCGTACAGACTTACGTACTTGAATACAACGGCAACTTCGTCCGTGAAGCGATCGAAAGAGAGCTTGCACGGGACGGACAGGTGTTTTATCTCCATAACCGGGTGGATACGATCTACCAGAAGAAGGCCCATGTGGAATCCCTCGTGCCCGATGCGAACGTCGGCGTCATGCATGCGAAGATGACCGAAAAAGAGATTGAGGAGACGATGCTCGACTTCGTCAACAATGAGTTCGACGTCCTTGTCACGACGACGATCATAGAGACGGGTGTGGATGTACCGAATGCGAACACCCTGATCATCGAGGATGCCGACCGCTTCGGCCTCAGCCAGCTCTATCAGCTGCGGGGCCGGGTCGGACGGAGCAACCGGATCAGTTACGCCTACCTCTTCCATCAGCCGAATAAAGTGCTCACCGAAGTGGCGGAAAAACGGCTTGAAGCCATCAAGGAATACACCGAACTCGGCAGCGGCTTCAAGATCGCGATGCGGGACCTCAACATCCGCGGTGCGGGGAATCTGCTCGGCAAACATCAGTCGGGCTTCATCGACTCCGTCGGATATGAACTCTATTCCGAAATGCTTGAATCCGCCGTCAGGGAGAAGCGGGGGATCGAAGAAGAGGAGAAGCCGCTCAACATACCGATCGACATCACGCTCGATGCCTATATACCCGGCACCTACATCACCCATGAACAGTCGAAGATCGATATTTATAAACGTCTCCGGGCGGCAAGTTCGATCGATACGGTCATGGACATCGAAGACGAGCTGATCGACCGGTTCGGCACTTTCCCGGAGGAAGTCAACAATCTCCTGCAGCTTGTGCGGGTGAAAGTCTACGCCCTGATGTACGGCATCTACCAGGTCAAGGAAGACGGCGGCAAGATCCATCTCCACGTTTCCAAACAGGCTACGGCACAGATCGACGGTGAAAAATTGTTCATGGACACCCGCGACTACGGGCGCATCATCCAGGTCGGGGTGCAGGACGGTGAACTCAAGATCACGGTTGCCACAAAAGATATCAAAAAGCTCGTCAATATATTGGAAGATATACAGGACAGCAGGATGGAGGTTGCATGATGAATACAATCAATATCATCGGGCTCGGCAGTTCGGACATCGACAGCATGCCGCTCGGCATATGGAGGGAAATCAAGTCTTCCCGCAATCTTTATCTGCGGACGGAGGACCATCCGGTCACCGCGACCTTGAAGGAGGAAGGGCTCAAATGGCAGTCCTTTGATGACATTTATGAAAGCAGCGGCACTTTCGAGGAGACATATGAAGAAATCTGCAACCGCCTCATCCGGGCGGTGCAGTCATCGGATGTGGATTATGTCGTGCCTGGGCATCCTTTATTTTATGAAACGACGACGGAGCTCCTGCTGGCACGCGCGGCAGAAGATGGTTTCCGAGTCGACATCAAGGGCGGCGGCAGCCTCATAGATGCGGTCATCACCGCAGCGGGTGTGCCCGTCAATGACGGTTTCCAGCTGCTTGATGCGACAGCGCTTGAACTCCGGGACCTCTCGCACAGGAAGCATACGATCATCACGCAGGTGTATGACCAGTTCAGCCTGAGTGATGTCAAACTGACTCTGCTCGATTACTACCCGCCGGAGATGGATGTCAAAATCATCATCGCTGCAGGCGGCAGTGATGAGATGGTGTATGAGGTGCCGCTCCATGAGATCGATCATCTCCAGGTCGCGAGCAACCTGATGGCGCTCTTCATCCCTGCATCATCACTCGAGGCGCAGGATGTGAAGTCGGTCCACCATATGATGGGCATCTTTGATACGCTTGTCGGTGAGGATGGCTGCCCGTGGGATAAGAAGCAGACGCACGAATCGCTGCAAAAGTACCTGCTGGAAGAGGCATATGAAGTGATCGAGGCGATCGAGCGCGGAGATGATGAGGACATCATCGAAGAGCTTGGTGACATACTGCTCCAGGTCGCACTGCATTCCGCCATCGGCAGCAAGAGGGGACACTTTGATTTCATGGATGTCCTCGCCGGGATGACGGAAAAAGTCATCAGGCGCCATCCCCATGTGTTCTCGGATGCGGTCGTTGAAGATATGGAGGACTTGAACGAAGTCTGGCAGGAGGCCAAGAAGGCAGAAGGCAAGAAAGATAAGGTCAAATATGAAAAAGAATACGGGGAGAAGGTCCTCAGGTGGATGAAAGAGACGATCCACAATCAGAAGACCTTGTCCGAGCAGGTGGAAGAAAAGGAGGATACCGAATGAGACTGGATAAATTCCTTAAGGTGTCGCGCGTCATCAAGAGGCGGACACTCGCAAAAGAAGTGAGCGACGAAGGCCGCGTGAAGATCAACGGCCACACGGCCAAGGCGGGTACGGTGCTGAATGTCGGCGATATCGTCGAAATCAGGTTCGGCAATAAGATTGTGACGCTTGAAGTGCTGATGCTTGAGTCCCATGCAAGAAAAGAAGAAGCGGAAAGAATGTATAAGATCATCAGCGAGGAAAGAATTGAAAAAGAAGAAAAAGACGGGGAAATCAATGAGTTTCTGTAGAATTTAATCTGAAAATAGTGTATTTTAAAAGTGAGAGCTGATGATGAGGAATGGACGTGGTGCTGTGAACAATAAAGTTGTGAAATTACTAAACAGCTACACCCGGAAAAAGGAATCCGAGAAAAAGGTGCTGACGGGTGAGCAGCGTGTCAGCAGGAGAAGAACGGTGCTGGTCAGCAGTCTCATGCTGGTCGTCGCAGGCATCCTTCTGGTCATGGCCCTGCATCAACACAATCAAAATTCATTTTTAAAAGAAGAAGTGGTCTCGAACGAAGAGATCCTGGAGAATAAAATCACGGAAGCCCGGGATCTGGAACAGCAGATCAAGCAATTGAACGACGATAATTACATCATGCGCATTGCGCGCAGTGAATTCTTCCTGTCCGAGGAAGGGGAGATCATATTCAACCTCTCGGATGGCAATGATGACGAAAGTGTTACAACCGAAGATGGAAAGGGAGAATAATCATTACATATGTAATGATTATTTTTCGTTTTTATAGTATCATATATAGAGATAACAGTAATTGGGAGGATATCATATAAACATGTCATTAGAAGTGGGCAGTAAAATCACAGGGAAAGTAACAGGTATCAAACATTTCGGGGCGTTCGTTGAATTGCCGGAAAGAAAGAACGGCTTGGTGCATATCAGTGAAGTGGCCGATCAGTATGTAGAAGATATCAATGATCATTTGAGTGTCGGCCAGGAGGTGGAGGTCAAAGTACTGTCCATCGGTGATGACGGTAAAATCAGCCTTTCCATAAAAAAGGCGAAAGAGAACAAACCTAAGCCAAGACCCCGCAAAGAAGCGTCACCAAAAGATTTTGAGGAGAAACTTTCTTCTTTCCTTAAAGACAGTGAAGATCGACTTTCCACGATCAAGAGACAAGCAGAATCTCGTCGGGGCGGCGGGGGTCGCAGATAAAAAATCAAGGCGATTACTAGTAATCGCCTTATTTTATTTTTGTATATAAGTTGGAGATTAAAATGACCGAAGATATCGATAAATTGATGCAGATGTCGTGGGCGCCGTCCGATACGATTGCTCTTGCGCTCTCCGGAGGCATCGATTCCATGATCTTGTACCATATTCTCACGGATCGGGATGACACCTACCGGAAGCTTGTACTGCTGCATGTCAATCACGGGATGAGGCCGGAATCGGCGGACGAAGAAAACTACATAAGGCGCCTCGCTTCCCGGAACGGACATACAGTGGAAGTGGCGCACCTTTCAATGGCTGGGGATTTTTCCCAGGCGAAGGCAAGAACCCTGCGTTACCGTTTTTTTAAGGAACAGTGCAAGAGGCACGATGCAGCGGTCCTCCTCACGGCCCATCATCTGGATGATCATCATGAAACCATCCTCCACCAGCTGCTGACGGGCAGGCACCTCAATGATACGCTCGGTATCAAAGCGGCCGGCACCGTCGACGGACTTCCGGTCGCAAGGCCTCTCTCGGCCGTCTCGAGGCAAATGATAAAGCGATATCAGAATAAACACCATATCCATTACTTCGAAGATGAGACGAATGCAGAAGATGGTTATACAAGGAACTATATACGCCATCACATCATGCCGGCCATCAGGACGCATGAACATCTTCACGAAACAAGCCTCGGCCGGGCTGCAGAAGATATGGATGAACTGAAAGGACTTGCACGGCTCAGGGCATCGGAATTCATAAGTCACAACAAAGGTGGGGACCTCGAAAGAGATGCGTTGAATGGTGAGCCGCACATCATCAAAGTGTTCATCATACAGCAGTGGCTCAGCCTACATGGGATCCATGCCGGACGGAAATTCATCGAAGAGCTCCTCGCCGTCAGTCAAGGTGATGCCTCCCAGAGTGATCTCCATATCGGGGGTAAAACCGTCAAATTGAGATACGGCAGGCTGTTCATTGATGATGACAGCGTAAAACATGTAAGATTAATGGATGAAGATCTTTTGATCACAGGCAACGGGACTCACCATTATAACGGGTACCGGATAGATGTGGACCTCCCCCGGGAGCTCCTGCCGCTCGCTGTACGTCCGAGGATGGATGGCGATGTGATGAGGCTGCCGAATGTGGGTCGGAAGAAGCTGTCGAGGATTTTCATCGACAATAAAGTTCCGCGTGAGGAACGGGGGAAAACCCCTGTAATCGTCGATAAGCGCAATGAAATCATTGCACTGGGAACGATCTATAATATAATTGAACCACAAGAAAATTATAATGGATTAAATATATCAAAGGAGAAAGCGCATGAGCCTGAGGAATGATATCAGTGAAATAGTTTTATCGGAAGAAGATATTGAACGGATCGTGACCCATCTGGGTGAGACGATCACAAAAGACTATGAAGGAAAGACCCCGATCATGGTCGGGCTGCTTAAAGGATCCGTCCTTTTCATGGGAGATCTGATCAAGAAGATCGATGCACACCTGGAAATAGATTTCATGGACGTATCAAGCTATTTGGGTACAAAATCGACGGGGGAAGTCCAGATATTAAAAGACCTTTCGGGGTCGGTCGACGGCAGGCATGTTCTGATCGTCGAGGACATCATCGAGACGGGGACGACGCTGAACTCGATCATCGACCTCATCAAGTACCGTAATGCCGCATCGATTGAAATCGTCACCCTGCTGGATAAACCCGTGAACAGGAAGCTGCACGTCGACGTCAAGTACATAGGGACGGAAATTCCTGATGGTTTCGTCGTCGGATACGGATTGGATTTCGATGAGAAATACCGGAACCTGCCTTATATCGGACTGCTTAAACCTGAGTTTTATTCATAAACCATATAAGTGGAATTACTTGAAGATATTATGATATTATTTTTTTTAGTGTATTAGAAATGGAGGATTACGAATGCCGAAGAATACAGGTCGTAATATGATACTAATCCTTGTATTAGTAGTCATTATGTTTGGTATTTTCTCACAATTTAATGGTACTGGCGGTCTTGAAGAAGAACTTCAGTACAGTGAATTTTTAGAACAGCTTGAAGCCGGCAACGTTGAAGAATTACTGATCCAGCCGGACAGGAATGTTTATTTGATCGAGGGGCGCCTCAGCACGCAGGAAGAACAGGAATCATTTACATCCGTCATCCCCTACAACAGTGTGGATGACCTCGACAGCATATTGGATTCGGCACGGGCCCAGGACGGCCTGAACTTTGCGGTGGAGCCGGCTGAGCAGCAGAGTCCGTGGACGACCATGCTGTTTACATTCATACCACTGCTCCTCATACTCTTCCTCTTCCTGTTCCTGATGAGTCAGGCCCAGGGCGGCGGCGGAGGCGGTGGCAAGATGATGAACTTCGGCAAATCCAAGGCGAAGCTCTATGACCAGAATAAGAAGAAGGTCCGTTTTGACGACGTCGCCGGTGCAGATGAAGAGAAACAGGAACTGATCGAAGTCGTCGACTTCCTGAAGGATCACCGACGCTTCGACAGGATCGGCGCACGTATTCCAAAAGGTGTACTTTTAGTGGGACCTCCGGGTACCGGTAAGACATTGATCGCAAGGGCAGTCGCCGGCGAAGCGGGCGTACCGTTCTTCTCAATCAGTGGTTCGGACTTCGTTGAGATGTTCGTCGGTGTCGGTGCATCCCGTGTGCGTGATTTATTCGAGAACGCGAAGAAGAACGCACCATGCATCATCTTCATAGATGAGATCGATGCAGTCGGACGCCAGCGTGGCGCCGGTGTGGGCGGCGGCCATGATGAGCGTGAGCAGACATTGAACCAGCTGCTTGTTGAAATGGATGGTTTTGGTGAAAACGAAGGCATCATCATGATTGCAGCGACGAACAGACCGGATATCCTCGACCCGGCGCTTCTGCGCCCGGGACGTTTCGACAGACAGATCCAGGTCGGCCGTCCGGATGTCAAAGGCCGTGAAGCGGTGCTCAAAGTGCATTCGCGCAACAAGCCTCTTGACGACACCGTCGACTTGAAGGCAATCGCACAGCGTACGCCGGGCTTCACAGGTGCGGACCTTGAGAACCTGCTGAATGAAGCGGCACTTGTCGCTGCAAGGCAGAACAAGACGAAGATCGACATGCGTGACGTCGATGAAGCGACCGACCGTGTCATTGCCGGTCCGGCCAAGAAGAGCAAGATAATTTCCGAGAAGGAAAGGAAAATCGTGGCATTCCACGAAGCAGGACACACGATCATCGGCATGGTGCTGGATGATGCGGACATGGTCCATAAAGTAACGATCGTTCCGCGCGGCCAGGCAGGCGGATATGCCGTCATGCTTCCGCGTGAGGACCGCTACTTCATGACGAAGCCGGAACTTGAAGATAAGATCGTCGGATTACTAGGCGGACGGGTATCTGAAGAGATCAACTTCGGCGAAGTATCCACCGGTGCCCATAACGACTTCCAGCGCTCAACAGGGATTGCGCGCAGCATGGTTACGGAATACGGTATGAGTGATAAGCTCGGACCCCTTCAATTCGGTGAAACGAACGGACAGGTGTTCCTTGGTAAAAGCATGCAGGGCGAGCCGAACTACTCGGATAAGATCGCCTATGAAATCGATCAGGAGATGCAGAATATCGTCAAGACACAGTATGAACGCTGCCGTCAGATCCTGACCGATCATAAGGAACAGCTCGTATTGATTGCGGAGACGCTGCTTGAAATCGAGACGCTCGACCGTGAACAGATCGAAGGTTTGTTCTACGACGGTAAACTGCCTGAGAGAACGTTTGAGGACCACACGGCAGATGATGCCGAACTCGAGGAGTCCGAAGAGGACAAGATCGGCAAGTCATATGAAGAAGTTAAAAAAGAAGCAGAAGATAAAGAACGCAGCTCTGGTCCTTCATCCGAAGACTCCGGCCGCAGTCTGGAAGAACGTCCGGACATGGTCGGTGAATCTGAAAACCGTGAAGATAACGTACGTCTTGATGAACAGAAGAGACGTGCAGAAGAGTGGGAAGACGATAACAGGAAGAATTAATCAATTACAGCCAAAGTCGCCGGAAGGCGACTTTTGGTGATTCAGGAGGAATAAAATGAGTGACCATTTAGTAAGAGGACTTGGATTGGATGATGAAATCCGCATATTGGCAGTGGATACGACCGAAACGATCAATGAAGCGGTGAGCCGCCACGGCGCCTATCCGACAGCGGCGGCAGCGCTCGGGCGCACGATGACTGCAGCTGTATTGATGGGGGCGATGCTCAAAAATGAAGAGAAAGTGACTGCGACCATCGAGGGCGGCGGACCGATCGGTGCGATCGTCGCCGACAGCAATGCGAACGGCACGGTCCGTGGATATCTCGGAAATCCGCATGTCCACTTTGACTTGAACGATTCGGGTAAGCTGGATGTGAAGCGGGCAGTCGGTACCGAGGGCTACCTGCGTGTCGTGAAGGACATCGGCCTTAAGGAGCATTTCACAGGTTCAACTGAAATAGTCTCCGGTGAAATCGGCGAAGACTTCTCCTACTATTTCTATGCGAGTGAGCAGGTGCCGTCCATCGTCGGTCTCGGTGTCCTCGTCAATCCGGATAATACGATCAAAGCTGCAGGCGGCTTCATCATACAGGTGCTGCCGGGAGCGAGCGAAGAGACTTTCGATTTCCTGGATGCACGGGCAAAAGAAATGGAGCCCGTATCCAAACAGATCGATAAAGGATTGTCACCGAGGGAGATTATAAATGAGGCGATCGGGGAAAAGAACTGGAGAGAACTTGGCGAAATGCCGGTTTCCTTCGAGTGCAACTGTTCTAAAGAGCGGTTCCTGAACGCGATTTCGGCACTCGACCCTTCAGAGATCATGTCGATGATCAAAGAAGACGGCGGTGCGGAAGCGGACTGTCATTTCTGCCGCAATAAAGTATGGATCGAAAAGGAAGAACTGCAGGAATTGATCACGCACTAATCCATTGTAATGAAGCCCATTGCGTGCTATATTCATAGTGTCATACCAGGAAAAGGGAGTGCTTTTTTTGAGTAAAGTTTATAACAACATTTCAGAAACGATCGGCAACACGCCTCTGGTGAAATTGAACAATCTCACTGATGAAAACAGCGCAGATGTATATGTAAAACTTGAATTCATGAATCCGGGCAGTTCAGTCAAGGACAGGATTGCGCTGGCGATGATTGAAGCGGCTGAAAAAGAAGGGAAGCTGACGCAGGATACGGTGATCGTCGAACCGACAAGCGGCAACACCGGCATCGGACTTGCCATGGTCGCAGCGAGCAAAGGCTACAAAGCAACCCTGGTCATGCCGGATACGATGAGTAAGGAACGGCGCAACCTGCTGCGTGCATACGGTGCAGAGCTCGTGCTCACACCGGGTGCCGACGGCATGAAGGGCGCCATCAAAAAAGCAGGCGAACTGGCTGAAAAAGAAGGCTATTTCATGCCGCAGCAGTTTGAAAATATGGCCAACCCTGAAATCCATGCAAAAACGACAGGTGTTGAACTGGTCAACCAGATGGAAGGGTTGTCCATAGACGGTTTCATCTCCGGCATCGGTACAGGCGGTACAGTATCGGGTGCAGGCCGTGTGCTGAAGGAACATCATCCGGATGTGAAGATCGTTGCGGTTGAGCCGTCGGATTCTGCAATCCTGAGCGGCAAGGACCCGGGACCTCACAAAATCCAGGGCATCGGTGCAGGATTTGTCCCCAAAACACTGGACACGGAGATTTATGATGAAGTTGCAACGGTCACAAATGATGAAGCGATGGAAGTCGGCCGTGAGCTTGCTGCAAAAGAAGGCATCCTCGGCGGCATTTCCTCAGGGGCTGCAGTCAAAGTCGGCCTCGATGTCGCCAAAGAGCTCGGAAAAGGTAAAAACGTCATCGTCATCCTGCCTTCAAACGGGGAACGATATTTATCGACGGCATTGTTCAATTTCGAGGACTGATGCCATCAAAATGGGAAATGACTGTAAGCATGCTTACAGTCATTTTTTATTTGTCCCCGGCAGCACCTGGAGATTTCCCGCATCAACGGCTTTGCGGTGTGGAATCGCCGGGCGGAAACGTGTTATAATATGTCTGTTAAAATTCTAAATAGTAAGAGGTATCTGTCATGAAAAAATTGAAGATCATGGGAATACTGAACATCACACCGGATTCATTCAGTGATGGGGGCAAATATCATGATGCGGACAGTGCAGTGAGGCGTGCGCATGAAATGGTGGATGAAGGTGTGGATATCATAGATGTGGGCGGCTACTCTACGCGCCCCGGATATACGGAGATCACGGAAGAGGAAGAGATCAGTCGTGTGAAGCCCGTCATTGAAGCGATTAAAGATCTCGGAGTGGAGATATCCATCGACACATTCCGCTCCAATGTGGCGAGAGCCGCCCTTGAAGCCGGGGCGACGATGATCAATGACCAGTGGCGCGGTACATACGATGAGGCAATCCTTGATGTGGCGGCCGAGTTCGATGCGCCGATCTTCCTGATGCACAATAATCATCATGCACAATATGATGATGTGGTTGGGGATATGATCAGGGAGCTGGAAGAATCAGCGGAACTTGCTTTGTCTCATGGTGTAAAAAAAGAGAACATCTGGCTTGATCCAGGCATCGGTTTTGCAAAGTCACGTGAAGAGGAGCTTGAAGTCATGCGCCGTCTCGATGAACTTGTGGCCGTCGGCTATCCTGTCCTCCTTGCGACAAGCCGGAAACGGATGATCAAGGAATTGATAGACGGTGAATCAAAAGCTGATGAAAGGGATGCGGCGACTGCGGCAACCACAATCTACGGCCTTGAAAAGGGTGTCGGTGCGGTGCGGGTCCATAATATCGCCATCAACCGTCAGCTGGCGGATACTTATGTCAAACTGAAGGAAGATATTGATGGATAACATTAAGATAAATGGAATCAAAACATACGCATACCACGGTGCGCTTGATGCGGAGCGCGTCCTCGGCCAGTTCTTCATCACCGATGTCACCATGTATCTTGATCTGAGGGCCGCTTCAGAAAACGATGATCTGGAAGGCACTGTGCACTACGGGGAAGCATATGAACTGGTGGAACAGGTCATCAAAAGCGAACCGGTCAATCTGATCGAACATCTGGCCGAAAAAGTCATCAGGGCTTTATTTGACCGGTATGATAAAATATTGGAGATGGATGTTACAATCACCAAGCCGAGTCCGCCGATCGACGGACATTATGAAAACGTGAGCATTACTCTAAACAGAAAGCGGGAAAATTGATGGCAAATGTTTATCTTGGCCTGGGAAGCAACCTGGGCGACCGGGAAGAGAATCTGGAAAAAGCAATCGACGCCTTGAATGATTTCGATGAAATCGACGTAAAAGACCGTTCCCGGGTTCTTGAGACCGAACCTTACGGAAAGACCGACCAGCCTGAATTCATGAATATGTGTGTGGCGATCGAGACGCGCATGTCCCCGCTCAGCCTGCTTGAGACGGTGCTCGGCATCGAGCATTCCCTGGGCCGGGTGAGGGAGGAAGTATGGGGACCGAGGATCATTGACATCGACATCCTGCTTTACGAAGATTTGGAGCTTGAACTCGATGACCTTTCGATTCCGCATAAGGAGATGCATAAACGGAGTTTTGTGCTGGAGCCCCTCGCTGAAATTGCACCGGACGTGAAACATCCGACACTGGATAAGACGGTGCTCCAACTGAAGGAAGACCTGGAAAGGGGTGACTGATATCTTTAAGATAGGCGATATAGAGATCAGCAACCGTGTTGTGCTCGCGCCGATGGCCGGTGTGAGCAATGCGGCATTCAGACTGACGGTGAAAGAATTCGGGGCAGGGCTCGTCTGTGCGGAGATGATCAGTGACAAAGCGCTCCTCGCAGGAAACGACAGGACGATGAAAATGCTGTATATCGACGAAAATGAACATCCCCTGTCCCTCCAGATCTTCGGCGGCGAGAAGGATACGCTTGTTGAAGCGGCGAAGTATGTGGATCAGAATACGAATGCGGATATCATAGATATCAATATGGGGTGTCCCGTCTCCAAGATCATACGGTGCGAAGCAGGTGCCAAATGGCTGCTCAACCCGGATAAGATCTATGAAATGGTCAAGGCGGTGACCGACAATGTATCGAAGCCGGTTACGGTGAAAATGAGGATCGGCTGGGACGATGAGCATATTTATGCCGTTGAAAATGCGAAGATGGCGGAACGTGCAGGTGCTGCCGCGATCAGCATGCACGGCCGCACGAGGGTCCAGATGTACGAAGGTGAAGCCAACTGGGATGTTATCCGCCAGGTCAAGGAAGCGGTGAAGATTCCCGTGATCGGAAACGGGGATGTCACGAGCCCGGAACTCGCCCGCGCAATGCTTGAAGAAACGGGTGTCGATGCCGTGATGATCGGACGCGCTGCCCTCGGCAACCCATGGATGATCTACAGGACCGTCCATTACTTGGAAACCGGCGAACTGATTGATGAGCCGGATTTTGAAAGCAAGATGGAAGTGATGAAGCTTCATATGGACCGCCTGATCGCTCTTAAAGGTGAAAAGATCGCCGTCATGGAGATGCGCAAGCACGCTTCCTGGTATTTGAAGGGCATCAAGGAGAGCGGCGATGCCCGCAAAGCAATCAATCAGGCAACAACGAGGGAAGAAGTTATCAAAATCACAGATGAATGCATCAGTGAAGTAAAGGAACGGCAGGAAGAGTCCGCAGTTCAAAAAATTTAAGGAGTGTTCAGTGTTGACAGAAGAAATGAATGACCAGATGAGTGTCCGAAGGGAAAAGATGCAGCAGTTGATCGATCTTGGCATCGATCCTTTCGGCGGGAAATTTGAACGCACATCTTATACGGATGAGCTTGTAAAAGAGTGGGATCAATTTTCAAAAGAGGAGCTTGAAGAAAAAGAAGGCGAATCCGGGACGGTCGTCGCAGGCCGCCTGATAACTAAAAGAGGTAAAGGGAAAGCCGGTTTTGCCCACCTGCAGGATATCAACGGCCAGATCCAGATCTATGTGAGGAAAGACCAGATCGGCGAGGAGGCTTTCGATCATTTATGGAAAGAGGCTGACCTCGGGGACATCATCGGTGTCAAAGGTGTCATGTTCAAAACGAATACCGGGGAACTCTCCATCAAGGTGCAGGACTTCAAGCTGTTGACTAAAGCACTCCGTCCGCTGCCGGATAAATATCATGGATTGAAGGACGTCGAAGAGCGCTACCGCAGACGCTACCTTGACCTGATTACAAGCGAAGCGTCCAAAGAGACGTTCATCAAGCGCAGCATGATCATACAGGAGATGCGCAATTATCTGAACGAGCGCGGCTTCCTCGAAGTGGAGACGCCGATGATGCATATGATCGCAGGCGGCGCCCAGGCGAAACCTTTCGTGACGCACCACAACGCACTGGATGTGGACCTCTTCATGCGTATCGCGATCGAGCTGCATTTGAAGAGGTTGATCGTCGGCGGTATGGAGAAAGTGTATGAAATCGGCCGGGTATTCAGGAATGAAGGCATCTCCACACGCCACAACCCTGAATTCACGATGATTGAACTGTATGAAGCCTATGCAGATTATAACGATATCATGGATCTGACAGAAGCACTGGTTGCACATATTGCAGAAAAAGTCACAGGCAGTGCCACCGTGCATTACGGCGGCGAAGATATCCACCTCGGCACCGGCTGGAAACGCGTGCACATCGTCGATTTGATCAAGGAAGCCACAGGAGTGGACTTCTATGAAGTGAAATCGGACGAAGAGGCACATGCGCTCGCCAAAGAACATGGAATCGAAGTGAAGGAAACGATGCAGTATGGTCATATACTGAATGAATTCTTTGAACAGAAGGTTGAGGAAACGTTGATCCAGCCGACATTCGTCTACGGGCATCCGATTGAAATATCGCCGCTCGCTAAACAAAATGCGGATGATCCGAGGTTTACGGACCGTTTCGAGCTGTTCATCGTCGGACGTGAGCATGCGAATGCATTCACCGAGTTGAATGATCCGATCGACCAGAGAAGACGTTTTGAAGCCCAGGTGGCGGAAAAAGAGGCGGGGAACGATGAAGCTCATGATATGGATGAGGACTTCCTTGAAGCACTTGAGTACGGCATGCCGCCGACAGGCGGACTTGGGATCGGCGTGGACAGACTGGTGATGCTGCTCACGGATTCAGCGAGCATACGCGATGTCCTGTTATTCCCTTATATGAAACAAAAATGATCCGATTGAAGAATGCAGAGCCCGATACGTTCGGGTTTTGCATTTTTTATTCATGAAAACGTATTCATTTAGTTTAGGTCTTTATTTATATACAGATTCATGTATAATTACAATCATTATGTAGTTCAGGAGTGGTAATTATGAATCGTGATATATTAAAAGATGTAAACCGTGTCGTGATTAAGATTGGAACGAACTCCATCATGAAATCCATAAATAAAATCAACTATCATAAGATTGACCGTCTTGCTTTCGTGTGTGCCACTCTGCGGCAGCAGGGGTGCGATGTCGTCCTTGTGGCATCAGGTGCCGTCGGCATCGGGGCAAGCGTGATGAACCTCGACGAATACCCGGAGGACATTGCAGAAAAGCAGGCGCTTGCTTCAGTCGGCCAGGGAGAACTCATCAATTTATACAGCCGGTTCTTCCAGCATTACGACCAGCATGTGGGGCAAATACTTATGACGCGGGACATCATCAACTATCCGAATTCATATGCAAACTGTCAGACGGCCATCAACACCCTTCTGAAGAACAACATCATACCGATCATCAATGAAAATGATGCTGTGTATGTCGACGAGTCCGGGCACTGTTCAAAATTCGGGGAGAATGACACACTGTCCGCTGTAGTATCGGAAGTCATTGATGCGGATCTTCTGATCATACTGAGTGACATAGACGGATTGTTCGATGCGAATCCGCATACAGAGGTGGATGCGAAACTGATTCCGTTTGTCGGTGAAATCGATGAAGAGATACTGGACATGGCCGGCGGTGCGGGTTCAGTCTTCTCGACAGGCGGGATGGAGACGAAACTTGGTGCAGCGAAGCGCGTGATGGACAACGATAAGAGCATGATCATCGCTTCCGCGAAGGATCCGACGATCGTCTTTGATATATTGAACGGTGAGGATGTCGGGACTTTATTCAAAAAAGAAACCGTGGAATTAATGATACAGGGGGAGAATGAATGATGAAAACAGTGATGACGGAAGAAAATGTATTGTACGGACTTGGTAAGAACGCCAAAAAAGCGGCGAAGGTCTTAAGGGGCCTGCCGGCGGGAGAGAAAAATGAGGCGCTCCTGGCTATGAGCGCAGCGATTGAAAAAAACCATGAGAAGATTTTGAAAGCGAACGCAGAAGATATACAGAATGGTAAGGACAATGGATTGACGGATGCATTGATCGAGAGGCTGACGCTGAACCCTGACAGGCTTGAAGGTATGCAGGCAGGACTTAAGAAGATGGCCGGGCTTGAAGACCCGACGTCGAAAAGTGATGCCCAGTGGGTCAATGAGGCGGGGCTTAAAATCAGCAAGAAAAGGGTGCCGCTCGGCGTCATCGGCATCATTTACGAATCGCGCCCGAATGTCACAGCTGATGCTTCGGGATTATGCCTGAAGGCGGGTAATGCAGTCATTTTAAGGGGCGGCAAAGAAGCGCTGAACAGCAATGCAGCGCTTGTCGAGGTACTGCAGGAAGGGCTCACAGGGACGAATGTGCCGAAAGAGAGCATCCAGCTGATCAAAGACCCGTCCAGGGAACTCGCCACACAGTTCATGCAGTTCAATGAAGGCGTCGACTGCCTCATACCTAGGGGTGGTGCGGGCTTGATCCAGGCGGTGCTGAAACAGGCGACTGTGCCGGTGATCGAGACGGGCACGGGCAACTGCCATATGTACGTGCATGCTTCAGCGGATATGGAAATGGCATCTTCACTGATCGTCAATGCCAAAACCCACAGGGTTTCCGTATGCAATGCACTGGAGACGCTGCTTGTGGACGAGAGCGTGGCAAAGGATATGCTGCCGGTGTTCGCCAAGGCGCTGGAAGAAGCGGGCGTCACGATACACGGCGACGAGAAGGTATGTGACATCGTCGAAAATGCAGTCAGTGCCGGAGAATCCGATTATACGGATGAATACCTCGGATACGATATCGCAGTGAAGATCGTGGATGGTTACGAAGAAGCGGTTGGTCACATTGATGAATATTCGACGGGGCATTCCGACGCGATCGTTGCAACGGATTATCAGGTCATACAGGATTTCCTGAATGAAGTGGATTCGGCTGCAGTTTATGTCAACGCATCCACACGCTTCTCAGACGGCGAAATGTTCGGTTTCGGCGGTGAAATCGGCATCAGTACACAGAAGCTTCATGCAAGGGGGCCGATGGGTCTCGAAGCATTGACGAGCTATAAGTATATCGTCGAGGGTTCCGGTCAGATCAGGGAATGATGTTGTTCATTTCACCGACTCCACTCAATATGGTATTTTTAAGGAAGTAATGAATGAAAGGGGAGAAGTGGGATGGCTTCAGAAAAAATCTTTCCAGAAGGTGAACGGAGGACGGATCATTTTACGGGGGAAGTTTATTTTAATGTAATCTTTAAAGATGATACCCCGTTGAACACGCCGATTGCGAATGTGACATTCAAACCCGGCGGCAGGACGAAGTGGCATTCGCATGAGGTGGGCCAGGTGCTCCTTGTCACCCACGGTGAAGGATGGTACCAGGAAGAAGGCAAAGAACCCCGGACGATCAAGGCGGGGGATGTCATCAACATTGATAAAGATATCGTCCACTGGCACGGTGCGAAGAAGGACAGCGAGCTTGTGCATCTGGCTTTGACCGCCGGCGAAGTGGACTGGATGGGCCCGGTGGAAGATGAAGATATTTAAAATGAAAATGAGCGGAGATCATCTCCGCTCATTTTTGCATTTGAATATTGTCGAGGTGCATCCTGAAATTGTCTGCGAGCTGTTTCCGGTCCAGTATATCGAACGTATGGATGGACTCCTCCATTAATTGGGTTCCGCGGTCCTCGTCGCCTGTCACGTAGTGGTAGAATCCACCGAGATATTTGGAGACGTTTTTTTCATACAGCAAGTATTGGTCCGTCTCCAGCAGCTCTTCCAGAATATCATGGAATTTTTTGCTGTGGACGGTCTCTCCCTTTTCCAAAAGGACCAGTATGACGTTCGTCAATGTCTGTATGGTCATCGTCCGGTGTTTGCCGATTACCCGGTAATACTGTGTATTGTTGATCATCTCATTGGTCAGCATGACGAGTGATTCAATGGTGAAGAGGGGGAGTGAATTGGCGAACAGGACGATTTCATAATTGCACCAAAGATCCACTTCCATCAAGTGATCGATCAATTTGACTTCCCGTTCATTCTCCTCGTACCGGTCTTTGTCGAGGTCCTTGATCAGTGCTGAGAGCATGATCGCATTCAGCTCGAAGAATTTGATGTCCCGTTCCTCGTACTTTTTCAGCTGCGCATCTCTGAGTTCAATGATCTTTTCGATGTCCCGTTGTATATAGTGTTCTTTCATATCATTTATAAGTTGTTCGAATTCACTCAGTTCAAACTCTTTTTCAGCATGGAAGAATTCTTCGATGGTGATATTGAGCCGGTCCAGTATCACAAGCAGTTTATTGATGGTCAGCTCACTGACACCGCGCTCGAATTTGGACAACTGGGCGATTGACAAATCGGTATCACAGACTTCCTTCATCGTAAGGTTCCTTGACTGTCTGAATTCCCTGAGCAGCATCCCTATGGATTGGTTTGACATTTTCCTCACCTCTGATGTTAACTTGTCCTTAAAGATACTACATGGGAATGAGGAAGTAAAAGGAAAGCACAATCTTTTTATTTTCATATATGAAAATTATTAATGGAGTCAGAATATTCGTAGTATAATTAAAATATCACAAAAAGGTGGGGGAGATAGTATGAAAAAAGCAAGACGTTTAGTTACTGTTATTGCGTTGACGGGGATACTCACAATTGTTGGAACAAAGAGTCTGCCGGTTGATCCTATCCTTTATGTTATGTAAGACATGAATCTTCAGAAGCACTTTTGACCTTGTTATACATTTTTGTATAAATACATTAGCTCCCAAAAGCAGGGGGAAAACTCAATTTAATTGAGGGTTTCCACCTGCTTTCCCTTTTTACACATTAAAATGTTAAGATAGTGTTGACATTGTAACGGGTGGTATATTATGATGTATTAGTATTCATCATCCCGTGAACGGAGAATTAGCTCAGCTGGGAGAGCATCTGCCTTACAAGCAGAGGGTCGGCGGTTCGAGCCCGTCATTCTCCACCATTCTAAAATTCAGTCTACATATTGCGGAAGTAGTTCAGTGGTAGAACACCACCTTGCCAAGGTGGGGGTCGCGGGTTCGAATCCCGTCTTCCGCTCCATTTTAATTAAGCGGTTATGCCGTTTTATTTTTTTGAAGGCAGTTAAAACAACTTATCGGGAAGTAGCTCAGCTTGGTAGAGCACTTGGTTTGGGACCAAGGGGTCGCAGGTTCGAATCCTGTCTTCCCGACTTTTACAACGCGGGTATGGCGGAATTGGCAGACGCGCTAGAATCAGGATCTAGTGTCTTCGGACGTGGAGGTTCAAGTCCTCTTACCCGCATTATTTTTATCATAATATATTTGTTACACGGGGGCTTAGCTCAGCTGGGAGAGCGCCTGCCTTGCACGCAGGAGGTCAGCGGTTCGATCCCGCTAGTCTCCACTTTTTTTTATTACATACATAAGAAGGGCCTATAGCTCAGCCGGTTAGAGCGCACGCCTGATAAGCGTGAGGTCGGTGGTTCGAGTCCACTTAGGCCCACTCAAAACGCATGGAAATATCCGTGCGTTTTTAATTTTGTCTTTTTTAAAATATATGTTACTGATTACAATATTCTCAAAATTTGCACTTGACCAGTAATTTGACCTTTGCCAAAATAGTTTTATTGGCCTTTGCGGGCTGAGATTTTGGAAAGGGGTTTCATTTATGCTCAGCATCATCGCTTTTATAATCATCGCAACGATTGTTGCTTTATTGATCACCCAGAAGGTGCATCCTGTCATCGCCCTCACAATTGTGCCGGTGGCAGGGGCCCTGATCGCAGGTTTCGGATTTGAAGAAATCAGCGACTTTTTCAGTGAAGGTATCGCCTCCGTCCTGCCGGTAGTCATCATGTTCATCTTTGCGATTTTATTTTTCGGAATCATGCAGGATTCAGGCATGTTCAATCCATTAATACATAATATGGTGAAAATCTCACGGGGGAATGTCATTCTTGTGGCGATGGTCACTGTAATCATCGGGGGACTCGCCCATCTGGACGGGGCGGGCGCCTCGACATTCCTGATCACGATACCGGCGCTGCTGCCGCTCTACAGGAAGCTCAATATGAGTCCTTATCTGCTCGTCCTGCTGATCGGTTTAAGTGCGAGTATCATCAATATGGTGCCGTGGGCCGGACCGCTTGGGCGTACAGCAGCAGTGCTCGGGGTGGATGCTGCAGAGCTGTGGCCGCCCCTGATCCCTCTGCAGATCATTTCAATCATCTTGTTGATTGGATTTGCTGCGTTCCTCGGCTGGATGGAAAAGAAAAGGATAGAAAAGGAAGGGCTGCTCATCAACACGGACAATGCCGGAATGTTTGAAAGCAACATCAACACCGGTTCGGAGTCCGAGGGGAAGAACCTTGAACGTCCCAAACTGCTCTGGTTCAACCTCCTCCTTGTTTTAATCGTCATCATCTCTTTGGTGACGAACATCCTTCCGGCAGGCCTGATCTTTATGATCGCTTTATGTATCGGCATGCTGGTGAACTATCCAGATGCGGAAGTCCAAAAAGACCGTCTGGCGAGCCATGCCCCGAACGCGCTTATGATGGGAAGCATCATCCTTGCAGCAGGTACGTTCCTCGGCATCATGGACAACAGCGGCATGCTCGAGTCCCTGGCTGAAGACATGGTCAGCGTGCTTCCGGCGTTCATCGTCCCTTATCTCCATTATGTCGTGGGGGCGTTTGGTGTGCCGCTTGATATGGTGTTGAATACGGATGCATATTACTTTGCACTGCTTCCGATCGTTGAAGGCATCGTCAGCCCGCTTGGTGTGGAAAGTGTTGAAATCGCATATTCCCTCTTGATCGGCAATATCATCGGCACATTCGTCAGTCCTTTTTCTCCTGCGCTTTGGCTTGCAGTCGGGCTCGCAGGAATCGAGATGGGCAGATACATCAAGTATGCATTTTTCTGGATCTGGGGTTTCAGTCTGGTGATCCTCTTAGTTGGATTCCTCCTGGGTCTGTATTAAATCAAAAAAGCTTTCCGGAAAGCTTTATTTGTATACATCGGTAAGAAAATGGCTGAGAGTGGCGATGATCTCCTCCGTCTTCGCTTCGCCGATGCCGATGATCACTGCATCATTGAAATGACCGCTCACCGAATAATTGTTTTTGCTGATCAGGCCGTAAGCTTTAATATTCGGGCCGATGTCCCTGCCCGGACACTTCAAGACGAAATGCATGCCGGTATGTTCGCCGCTTACCCTCACCTGGGGGAAATGTTCCCCGAGCCAGTCCGTGATCTCCTTCATCTTCCTTGAGTATATTTTGCGCACCCTGTTGATATGCCTGTTCAAATAACCTTCTGAAATATACCGCGCCACGATATGCTGCATCTGCCTGGATACATTGCAGGATAACTTCTCAGCGTAGTATTTTTCTGCGAGTATTTTCGGCAGCACCATCACCGACAGCCTGAGCGACGGATAGAGTGATTTGGAGAAGGTGCTCATATATATGGTGCGTTCATTCCGGTCAAGGCCCTGGAGTGACGGCAGGGGTTTCCCCGTATATCTGAATTCACTGTCATAATCGTCTTCAATGATGTATTTGCCATTCAGAAAAGCATAGTTCAGAAGTTTCGCGCGCTTCTTCATGGAGAGTACGGCACCGCTCGGGAACTGATGGGAAGGGGTGATGTGGACCACAGGGTTGTCATGTTTTTTGACATCATCAATATTTATCCCGTCTTCTTCGACCTCTGCGATATCACACGACAATTTCAAATGGGAAAGCACTTTTTTAACTATGGGGTAGCCGGGATCTTCAATCGTCATTTTTGGATAGTCCATTAAAAATAAAGCCTGCTGCAGCAGATATTCCGTCGACGGCCCGATGAAGATCTGATCGATCGAGCAGGAGACGCCGCGGTTGAAATGAAGATAGTCGAAAATCGCTTTTCTGAGGGCATGCTCGCCGCTGTCCTCCCCGGGGTTGAGCAGATCCTCCTCACCGAATACCTCCCTGGAAATCTGTTTGATGATGCCTTTCTGGACGATGGTGGTATCGATTGCGCCGAGGCTGAGGTTATAATTGACGGGCTCCGGCCTGGTGATGACGGGCGTCTCTTTCGGTGCAGTTTTCAGCAGGTCGATTTCAGATACGAAGAATCCGCTCTTTTCCACACTGTAGATGAGGTCTTCATCAAGGAGCTGGGCATAGGCACGTTCAACCGTGGTCATGCTGATATTCAAATCCATTTCAAGCTGTCGTTTGCTCGGAAGTTTATCCCGGCTTTTTAGTTCACCGCTTAAAATCTGCCTTTTCATTTCCTGATAGACTTGTTCATATAAACTTACTTCACTTTTTGCATCCAATTTTATATACATCATCTGACCCCTATATTATTAATCGTTCTGACACTTTTTAAGAGTCAGTTAATACACTAGAATATAGCATAAGAACAAAATATAAGGAAGTGGGATGAACAATGACTCAAGATAAGCTGACGATGCCTTACAAAGGCGTAATCATGGATGTAGTGAATGCTGAACAGGCAAAAATCGCAGAGGCTGCAGGAGCGGTGGCTGTAATGGCACTGGAGCGTGTACCGTCTGATATACGTGCTGCAGGCGGCGTGGCGCGTGCGGCAGATCCGCGCATCATAGAAGAAGTGGTGAACGCCGTATCCATTCCGGTGATGGCGAAATGCCGCATCGGCCATATTTCAGAAGCGCGTGTACTGGAAGCGATGGGTGTCGATTACATCGATGAATCGGAAGTGCTGACCCCTGCGGATGAAGAATATCATCTGTTGAAATCTGATTATAAAGTGCCGTTCGTCTGCGGCTGCCGGGACCTCGGCGAAGCGGCGCGCCGGATCGGCGAAGGTGCTGAAATGCTGCGCACGAAAGGCGAGCCCGGGACGGGGAATATCGTTGAAGCGGTGCGTCATATCAGGAAGGTGAACCAGCAGGTTAAAATGATCACCGTCCTGAATGATGATGAGCTGATGACATTCGCAAAAGACCTGGGTGCACCGTATGATGTGCTCAAACAGATCAGGGAAGAGGGCGAGCTGCCTGTAGTGAACTATGCAGCAGGCGGCGTCGCAACACCTCAGGACGCGGCATTGATGATGGAGCTCGGCGCTGACGGCGTATTCGTCGGGTCCGGTGTCTTCAAATCCGAACAGCCGGAGAAATTCGCAAGAGCGATCGTCCAGGCAACCGAGAACTACCAGGATTATAAACTGATCGGCGAACTGGCAAAAGAGCTCGGCACCCCGATGTCCGGCATTGATGTACGCACACTCGCCGAAGCTGACAGGATGCAGGACCGCGGCTGGTGACACGAATAAAATGAGACCGGGACATCAGTTCCGGTCTCATTTTTTTGCGGGAGAAGGTGGGTGACCTATATACGGGGGCTGTATACTGCTGCTCACTCAGGACATTTTTAAGAAGCGAATGAGCACTCCTGACGTTTTGCTGCTCACTTAGAGGGATTTTTGGGGCTGAGTGAGCACTGTCGGCGTTCCGCTGCTCACTTAGAAGGATTTTCGGGGCTGAGTGAGCACTGTCGGCGTTCCGCTGCTCACTTAGAAGGATTTTCAAGGCTGAGTGAGCACTGTCGGCGTTCCGCTGCTCACTTAGAAGGATTTTCAAGGCTGAGTGAGCACTGTCGGCGTTCCGCTGCTCACTTAGAGGGATTTTCGGGGCTGAGTGAGCACTGTCGGCGTTCCGCTGCTCACTTAGAAGAAGTTTAAGACATGAGTGAGCGCTTCCGGCATTCCAGGGGGGATTAACACAGAAAAGGCCAGGACATTTGTCCTGGCCTCCTTGCTATGCTTCTTTTTATTCCTCTGATGTCACGTTATCGATAAATTCTGTATTAATCAGACCCTCGATATCATCGCTTGAAATGTAATCCGCTTCAAAGCTGATCGTCGCCATTTCCTGGAGAACCTCTTCGTCTATCTCGTGGGTCGGATACAGCCTGTCGCTTGCTTCAAGCGTCTCTTCCTCACTCAGTTCACTGCCGGTCACCTCTGTGATGTGATCCACAAAGATGCCGACTGCTTCCTCGGTATTTTCATTTATGAACTCGATTGCTCTTACGTGCGCCCTCAAATAGGCTTCAGTGAGCTCAGGATTCGTTTCGGTGAACGCATCTCTTGCCGTCACCACGGTCATCGTCGAATCTTCGCCCCAGCCGAATTCATCTTCATCCAGAAGGATGTCTGCATTCGCCTGATTTTCAAGGAAAACCCCCCAAGGTTCCTGGGTTGCTGCCGCGTCCACATCACCCTGCAGGAATAAAGTTGAAGTGTCTGCAGGCGCCTGAGGGTTCAGGCTCACCGTCCCGCCGGAATCATCGATGTCGAGGCCGACTTCATGGAGGGCTTTCCTCAGCATGATGTCCTGTGTGGATCCGATGGTCGGGACTGCGACATTTTTGCCGTCCAGATCCTCGACAGAATCAATGCCGGATCCTTCAGCCGTGGCAAGTACTGCACCGCCGTTGACCGCACCGGCAATGATGGAGTGTGCCGGATTTCTCATGTAAGTCGTTGTGGCAGGTGACGGGCCGACCGTGCCGATGTCGAATTCATCGGTTGACATGGCCTCCATGAAAGCACTGCCGTTCGGGAAAGTCATGGTGTCAATTGCGATATCCTCACCGAATTCTTCTTCAAAGTAACCATTCTGGAGTGCGACGACTGTCGAGATGTGGGTCAGGTTCGGGAAATAGCCGATCCTCACTTCTTCAGCTGGTTCTTCTGCACCGCCACAGCCTGCAACGACTGCCAAAGATAATGCGATGATGCCCAATATGAATTTTTTCATTTTATATCCTCCTGATTTTCATTTAGACTGTCTGGCCGTATCGGCGCGCCACTGCACGTTCCATGCGCAGGAACACCTGGTTGTCTATGATCGTCCCGATGATGCCGATGACGATCATGATGGAGAGTACAAGGTCCATCGCCTGGATTGAACGTCCGAGGTCGAGCAGGTAGCCGAGGCCGCCAGTCGAACCGAGCAGTTCACCCGCCATGATTGCCCGCCATGCGAAGGCCCACGCGACCCGGAGGCCGGATATGATGTGCGGGATGGAGGCGGGGATGACGACCGTCCTGACCAGGTGTGAACCTGAGGATCCGAGCGTCTTTGCCGCGTTCAAGTAAATCGACGGCACATTTTTGAAACCTGCACTCGAGTTCACCGTCATCGTCCATGTCGCCCCGATGGCGACGATGAACAATATTGCCGCGTTCCCAAGGCCGAACCATACGATCGCAAGTGGGAACCATACGATGCTCGGTATGGACTGCAGTGCAGTCACAAAGAATCCGAGGGTGTCGTCGACCCACTTATACCGGGCGATCAGGAATCCGAAAGTCAGGCCGAGCACGACGGCGATCGTGAAGCCTACAAGCAGTCTTGCAAGCGTTGTACCTGTTGCGGTGAGGATCTGACCGGAAAGGATGCTGCCGATCAATGTGCCGATCACCGTGACACCGCCCGGTTCATTCGGGATGATTATCGGAGGGAACATGAATGTCGGGAAGAATCCGAGTTTAGATATTACTTCCCATATCCCGATGATCACCGCTACGAAGATGATCCGTCTTAAGACTGTAGTCATCACCAAACTCCTCCTTCAACACTTTTTCCATTTCAATTTCAAGCTCCGTCATCACACGTTTTTCGAGATCGACGATCACACTGTCGGCCGGATCCCTCGGGCGTGCAGCCCGGACGGTGAAGGATTCCTTTATCTTTCCGGGACGCGTGCTCATCAGAAGTACGCGGTCCGATAAAGTCAGCGCCTCACGGATATTGTGGGTGATGAATAAGATCGTGTTGCCGGTCTTCCGCCATATATTCTGAAGCTCCTTGTGCAGTACGAGCCTTGTCTGTTCATCGAGGGCCGCAAAGGGCTCATCCATCAGCAGGACTTCCGGATCCATCACGAGGGCGCGCGCAATGGCCACCCGCTGTTTCATGCCCCCGGATAACTCATGCGGGTAGGCATCGGCAAAATTGCCGAGATGCACCATCTGCAGACCCTCGACCGCTTTTTGTTCCACTTCGGCCTTGGACATCTTCTTCAGGTTCAGTCCGTAAGTGACGTTCTGCTTCACGGTCATCCAGGGGAACAAGCCGCCTTCCTGGAATACGACGATCCGGTCCGTGCCGGGCTTCGTCACCTGCTCACCATTGACGCGGACGTCCCCGGATGTCGCTTTGTCCAGCCCTGCAATCAATTTTAAGATCGTCGACTTCCCGCAGCCGGAAGGTCCGAGGAGGGAGACGAACTCTCCTTCTTCAATATTGAAGTTGATGTCGTCCAGCACATGGAGTTTCTGACCGTCACCTTTTTTAAATTCTTTATGTACATCTTTCAATTCCACTTTCAAGTCCGTTCACCTCACTAAAAAGTCATACCAATACAATAGGAATAATAACCATAATATCCTAGTAAGTCAATATAATTTGACGCATGTCTGATATTCCTATTGTATGAAGAGTGAGGCAGAACTTTATTTCAGGCAGTAAAATTGAACGGGGGGCAGGCAGCTGATAATATTATTTCTAATTTGGAAAATAACTGATGGAAAGTTGAAAGGATGGCTTCAAATGAAATTAAGCGTATTGGATCAGGCTCCGGTCACGATGGGGAACAAGTCGGCGGATGCACTCATAAAAGCCGAGGAGCTTGCGGTGCTTGCGGATGAACTCGGATATCACCGCATGTGGATGGCTGAACACCACGGCACCAAATCACATGTGAGCTCGGCGCCGGAAATCACGGCGGCACGACTTGCTGCGAAAACAGAAAATATCCGGATCGGTACGGGCGGGGTCATGATGATGCATTACTCGCCATTAAAGCTTGCCGAAGTGTTCAAGACGCTCAGTGCGTTTTCACCGGGACGGATCGATTTCGGTGCAGGGCGCGCGCCGGGTGGCGATCACTTCGCGATGTATGCACTCGCACAGGGCGGACAGCCGAAAGTGGATGACCTCTACGAAAAATTCCGGATCGCGATGCAGCTGCTGAATGATGAGGTGCCGGAAGGCCGCCTGTACGGCTCGGTACCCGCATACCCGGCAGATGTCGTAAGGCCTGAGGCTTGGATGCTCGGGTCGACCGGCAACAGTGCAATCGCAACTGCCGAGATGGGGGCGGGATATTCATTCGCGCAGTTCTTCAACGGGGAACTTTCAAAGGATATACTTGATCTCTACAAGAATCGGTTCAAGCCGTCGGCGCTGATGGAAAAGCCGGCGATCAATGTATCCTATATGGCGACAGTGGCCGAGACGCGCGAAGAAGCGGAATACGAGGCGCTGCCGTATGACATTTCAAGGCTCATGATGCAGCAGGGCCGGATCACCCAGACGATGACACCGGAAGAGGCGCAGAACTATCCACTCAGTGAAATGGATAAGATGGCCATTCGGGAGGGGCGTAAGCTTCATCTGGTCGGCTCCGCCAAAGAAGTCGCGGAACAGCTGAAGGAAGAGCAGGAGATGTACGGTTTTGAAGAGGCGATGATATGCAGCATCCCGCATTCCCAGGAGAAGCGGCTGGATGTATACAGGCTGCTCGCAAAAGAACTTTTGTAACAGAATAAATCACTGCCGGCACAGGAAATCATCCCTGTGCTTTTTTAATTTTCAGGAAGTTTGGTATACTTGGAGTATGCCTAATATAATTAAATACAAGGGGGATGAACACAATGAATACCGAGTACAGCACCAACGAATACAATGCATATCAGAAACTTGAAATCGACATCAACGCGACGACAGAGGACATATTCTACTTTTTCGGCACGACGGAAGGCAGTAAAAAATGGTTTCCCGAATTGACATTCGAAGATGAACCGAGACCCGAGAAATTGTTTTTTGAAAAGGGTGACGGAACACATGATCACTTATATATACTGGATTATGCTGAACCGAGACGGTTGATGTTCACATGGGACCCGGGGGACGTCAGTCTTGAAGTGCATGACATCGACGAAGACAATGTCAGGGTGACATTCGAGGAAAGGATGCCTCTCGCATTCAAAGGCATCGTCAAAGATTTCACGGGCTGGTATTTCCAGATCGAAAATTTAAAACATATCGCCGAAACCGGGGAACTGAAGGAAATGGACGAAGAAGCCTTCCAGACTCTGGAGAAAAAGGTGAGGGAGAAGCTGGGGCGTTGACAAAATAAAAACCCGCACTGTTGTGCGGGCTACATATCAGCTGATCGCCTTCAGCCCGACGGCACTGCCGATGATGAGGGCGATGAAGAAGATCCTCGGAAAGTTTTTCGGCTCGTTATAAAACAGCATGCCGAGTATCGCGCCGCCTGCTGCACCGATTCCCGTCCATACCGCATAGGCGGTGCTCATGGCGATCTCATTCATCGCGAGTGACAGGGAGATGAAACTGATGCCAAAGAGGCTGATTATGCCGAAGAGTGCGAGTTTCGTCCTTTTATGCGTATAGACGTTTATTGCGTTGACGCCGAGCATTTCAAAGATGCCCGCCAGTATCAAAAGTATCCAGGCCATTATTTTTCCGCCTCCTCAATGCGTTCTTCCGATGTGACCATCTTCAGGCCGATGACGCCTGCGAGCAGCACTGCGATGAATACGAGGTTCCAGACTGTAAACGGCTGCCCGAACAACAGGAAATCGGTGATTGCGACACCGGTCGCGCCGAGTCCGACGAACACCGCATAGGATGTGCCGACCGGCAGCTCCATGGAAGCGACGATCAGCAGGTAGAAGCTGATATAAATCGCAATCAGGGTCAGCACCCACTGCCACCAGTTGTCGGCATGGTTCAGGCCGATGACCCAGCCGACTTCAAAAATCGAAGCGATGATGATTTTGATCCAGTTCATAAATTCAAATCCTTTCGATCATTAAATAAAAAAAGCCTGGGAGATATTTAAATCTCCCAGGCTTTTATCCCTCCGTGTCACGGCCTCTGCCATGGGTTCACTCTCGGTCCAGTCCAGCGGTGCTGCGGAACCCTAGTGAACTCTCTCCACTATATTCAATCATATGTTAGCACACGGAATTGCTTCTTTCAAACCATGAGCTTCCCTCAGATTATCAGTGCCGCCCTCCGGGATTTCCTGTACAATGATTCTATGAATCATACTGGGGGACACAACCATGCTTTTGGAAATCATGTATACTTTGCTCATCATCTCAATATCCGGCTTCCTCATCAGCGGGATGCTTTCCATCCTGCAGTTCGGCGGCTATTTCAAAAAGCACAGGCAGCGCTACATAAAATATTTCATCGCTTTCGCCGTCATCACCATCATTCTGATGGGCATATTCACCATCATCGCGTCTTGAATATATTTTAAATCAGTGCAGAAAAAGAACGTCCGAATCCCGGACGTTCTTTTTTGATTCATCAATTAAAAGAAGAAGCCGACGACAGCCGCTGTAAGTAGGCTGACGAGTGTCGCGCCGTATACGAGCTTCAGGCCGAATCTTGCCACCTTGTCCCCGCTTTCGCTGTGGAGACCTTTGACGGAGCCTGCGATGATGCCGATGCTGCCGAAGTTGGCAAATGAGATCATGAATACTGAAAGCATCGCCTGTGTTTTCCTTGAAACTTCTTCAGCGATAGGCTGGAATTCCACGATCGCAACGAATTCGTTGGTGATCAGCTTGGTCGCCATGAGGCTTCCCGCAATCTGGGCGTCCTCCCATGGAATCCCGATCAGGAACGCAATTGGCATGAAGATGTAGCCGAGGATATCCTGGAACGTAAAGTTCGATCCCGGTATGAGCAGGAACAGCTCATTGAGCAGATTGATCAGGGCGATGAAACCGATCAGCATCGCGCCGACGATCAGGACGATTTTACCACCATCGATGATATAGTCGCCAAGCACCTGGAAGAACGACTTGCCCGCTTCCGGCTTGGTGGAGATTTCAGCACCGTCATCAACGATCTCCTCTTCGTAAGGGTTGATGATATGTACGATGACATAGATGCCGAACAGGTTCAGTACAATCGCAATCAATACGAACTGCGGTTCAAGCATCGTGAAGAAGGCGCCTACGATTGAGAGCGAGATGGAACTCATCGCCTGTGCTGCGAGTGTATAGAGCCGCGGGGTCGTCATCCTCGGCAGCTGGTTCTTGAGTGATACGAAGACTTCCGACTGACCGAGCATCATTGAAGCCGCACCGTTGTAGGACTCGATGTAAGGCAGTCCCGTGATCCTCGTCAACAGGATACCGAGGCCTTTGATGATGAGCGGCAGGATCCTGGTGTAGGAAAGGATGCCGATGATCGCCGATATGAAGATGATCGGAACCAGTACATTAAAGAGGAATACGTTGACCGGATCTCCTGCGTCATCCGTCATCAAGTCGCCGAAGACGAACAATCCGCCTTCACGGGCAAAGCCGAGCAGATGATCGAAGGCTGCGGCAAGCCATCCGATGAATGTCTGACCCCATGTCGTATTCAGTAAAAGAAATGCGAAAAGGATCTGGAGTGCAATCAGAAGCAGGATGTTCTTCCACTTCCTGAGCGCAAGCTTACGGTTGCTGCTTGCAAGCCAGGCGAGTAACATTACGAACAGCAGGCCGACTATCCCCATTACAATACTCATGATAAAATCCTCCAAAATAAAAATATATGATGTAAAATATGTATATGCTGTCTCGCTTTTCATTATAAAGTATAAAAGGCTGAAACGCGATACCGAATCATTATAATGCAAACGTTTGCAAAAATAAAGAAAGACTTTATTTTTTGAACAGGAAATTTGCCAAAATATATCGCAGGCTGTATACTTTAGTCAAAGAAGGTCAAAAGAGGTGATTGCATGCGTAATATGTCGGATATCATTGAAGAATATTTGAAGGAATTACTTGCAGATTCCGACGGCGAAGCCGTTGAAATCAAGCGTGCATCTATTGCTGAAAAATTCGACTGTGTCCCATCTCAATTGAACTATGTCATAAAAACGAGGTTCACCAATGAGCACGGATACCTTGTAGAGAGTAAACGTGGCGGTGGTGGATATATCCGGATCACCAAAGTCGAAACACATTCAAAAGCGGAATATCTTGCCCGTTTAAAACAGATGATAGGCACCGGGTTAAGCCAGCGGAATGCACAGCATATCGTCCAGTCCATGTATGAAAACAAAGTGATCACATTGAAGGAAGGCAAAATCATCAATGCGGCCCTCGACAGGGAGTCGCTGATGATCGAACTGCCGTACAGGGATCAGCTCAGGGCGAAAATTTTGTTGAACATTATCGACGTCATCCTATACACCGAGGAGTGATTTTATGGTATGTGAATCATGTCAGGAAAATGAAGCGACTGTTCATATAACGACAGGCAGTGGCTTGAACAAAACAGAGAGGTATTTATGCGAAGCTTGTGCCAACAAGTCGTTTTCGAATCAGTTCGCGAATTTCCCGGATGATTCGGTCAACATCCATCAGCTTCTGCAGTCACTCTCGGCACAGCAGCCGGCGGGGATGAAGCAGAAAAGGCACTGTGATACATGCGGTTCCACGATAGAAACCATACTTAAAAACGGCAAGTTCGGCTGTGCGGACTGTTACGGCACTTTCAGCGGCAAAAGCAATGAGATCATCACCAAAGTGCAGCTCTACCAGACGGAACATGTCGGGAAGGTCCCTGAGAAGTCCTCGGCTTACCTTAAAGTGAAGAAAGAAATTGAGAAACTCCGGGAGAAGCTCACAGAACTCGTGGAACAGCAGGAGTTCGAGGAAGCCGCAGTGGTCAGGGACCAGATAAAATCATTGGAAGCAGGTGATGACAATGGTGAAGGTTAGTCCGTGGATCATAAAAGCCGAAGAGAAGCCGGTGGAGATGTCTTCAAGGATCCGCCTTGCAAGGAATGTGAGGGACATCCCCTTCCCCCATATGCTGAAAGGCGGGGAGATGGATGAGGTCACAGGCAGGCTGAAAGCTGTACTGAACGACTTCGGAGAAGTCGATCTGAATGGGATGAAGTTTGAAGATAAGGCACTACTCGTCGAAAAGCATCTGATCAGTCCCCTGTTCACCAAGCGGGGACGGCTGAGCTATATCAGCAGTGATGAATCGGTCTCCATCATGGTCAATGAAGAAGACCATATCCGCATCCAGGTGATGGGGGCGGATGAGTCACTTGATGAATTATATGAGAGGGCATCCAAACTTGATGATAAACTGGAGGCGGAGATCAATTATGCATTCGATGACAAATACGGCTTCCTGACCGCCTGCCCCACCAATGTGGGCACAGGGCTCAGGGCTTCGGTCATGCTGCATCTGCCCGGCTTGTCACTCGGCAGCAGGATACAGAGGATTGCAAGCAACCTGAACCGCTTCGGATTTACGCTGAGGGGAATATACGGGGAAGGCTCCGTCCCGCTCGGCCACATCTACCAGTTGTCCAATCAGCTGACGCTCGGCCGGACCGAAGAGGACATCATCATCAGCCTGAATGAGTTGAAGATGAGGATCATGGAAGAAGAAAGCGAGATGCGCTCCATCATGAATGATGATCATCTCCTGAAAGCGAAGGATTCAATCTACCGTTCCTACGGCACGCTCAAATATGCCCATACTATTTCTCTGAAAGAAGCGGCGAATCACTTGAGTAATGTTAAACTGGGGATGGATCTGAATCTGCTCCCCGAAAACACCATAAGATTCCAGGAACAGATACAGCTGATTCAGCCGGCTTTCATCAAAATGCGTTTAGACACCATGGAAAAAGAGTATGGATCATTAGAAAGAGCAGTCGACGAAGAACGTGCAACACTATTACGTGAATTAATAGGAGGGACATCATAAATGTTATTTGGAAGATTAACTGAAAGAGCCCAGAAAGTGCTCGCTTATGCACAGGAAGAAGCAATCAGCCTGAAACATTCAAGCATAGGCACAGAACATTTGTTACTCGGTCTGGTCAAGGAGAAAGAAGGCATTGCTGCAAAAGTCCTGTCGAGCTTCAACATAAGCGAAGATAATGTACGCGACGAAGTATTCAATCTCATCAATGAGGGCGAGGACGGGACCGGATCCATCCATTACACCCCGCGCGCGAAAAAAGTGATAGAGCTCTCCATGGATGAAGCGCGCAAGCTCCACCATAATTTCGTGGGCACCGAGCACCTGCTGCTCGGCCTCATCCGCGAAAGTGAAGGCGTGGCGGCACGTGTCCTGACCAACCTGGACCTCAATATCACAAAAGCGCGTGCTTCCGTCATCAAAATGCTCGGAAATCCGGAAGCACTCCAAAACAAAGAGGGGCAGAAGAAGGATAACAACACCCCGACGCTTGATTCACTCGCAAGAGATCTCACGGAAATCGCCCGTGATGACCGTCTCGACCCGGTGATCGGAAGATCCAAAGAGATCACCAGGGTAATTGAGGTACTGTCCCGCAGGACCAAGAACAACCCTGTCCTGATTGGTGAACCGGGTGTCGGTAAAACTGCAATTGCAGAAGGTCTCGCCCAGTCCATCATCAAAAATGAAGTGCCGGAAACATTGAAGGACAAACGTGTGATGTCCCTCGATATGGGTACGGTCGTCGCCGGTACGAAATACCGCGGTGAATTTGAAGAGCGCATGAAGAAAGTGATGGAAGAAATCCATAAGGCAGGGAACGTAGTGCTGTTCATTGATGAGCTCCATACGCTGATCGGGGCAGGCGGGGCGGAAGGTGCAATCGATGCATCCAACATCCTGAAGCCGGCGCTTGCCCGTGGCGAGCTGCAGTGCATCGGTGCCACGACTCTTGAGGAATACCGTAAGCATATTGAAAAAGATGCAGCACTCGAACGCCGCTTCCAGCCGGTCCAGGTCGATGAGCCGAATGTCGAGGACACGATCCTGATCCTTAAGGGCCTCAGGGACAAGTATGAAGCCCACCACAGGATAAACATCACGGATGAAGCAGTCGAGGCGGCAGCCAAAATGAGTGACCGCTACATTCAGGACCGCTTCCTGCCGGACAAGGCGATCGATTTGATCGATGAAGCTTCATCCAAAGTCAGACTGCGCAGCTACACTTCACCGCCGGATCTGAAAGATCTTGAAAGCAAGCTCGAAGCGGTCAAGAAGGAGAAGAACGCAGCGGTGCAGAGCCAGGAATTCGAAGCTGCGGCAAACTACCGCGACCGCCAGTCCAAGCTTGAAAAAGAGCTGAAGGAAAAAGAAGAAAAATGGAAAAAGGAACAGGGTCAGTCTTCACAGTCCGTCACCCAGGGCGATATAGAAATCGTCATCAGCGGCATCACAGGCATCCCGCTGTCCAAGATTGCAGAGGGCGAATCGGACCGTCTCCTTAACCTGGAATCCATCCTCCACGACAGAGTCATTGGACAGCAGGAAGCAGTGACTTCCATCTCCAAAGCTGTGCGCCGTGCAAGGGCCGGCCTTAAAAACCCGAAACGCCCGATTGGCAGTTTCATCTTCCTCGGTCCGACCGGGGTCGGTAAGACTGAGCTTGCAAGGGCACTCAGCGAAGCGATGTTCGGCGAGGATGATGCGATGATCCGTGTGGATATGAGTGAGTACATGGAAAAACACTCGGTATCCAGACTCGTCGGTTCACCGCCGGGTTACGTCGGGTATGAGGATGGCGGCCAGCTGACCGAGAAAGTCAGAAGAAAACCTTACTCGCTCGTCCTGTTCGATGAAATTGAAAAAGCACACCCTGATGTCTTCAATATGCTGCTGCAAGTGCTGGATGACGGCAGACTGACGGATGCAAACGGCCGTACGGTCGATTTTAGGAACACGATCATCGTCATGACATCAAACGTCGGCGCCCAGGAACTGAAGGACCGCAAGTTCGCAGGTTTCGGCACGACTTCCGATTCAGGCACGCATGATTATGAGACAATCAAAAGCACGATGATGAAAGAGCTGAAAGATACATTCAGGCCGGAATTCATCAACCGTGTCGATGATATCATCGTCTTCCACAGCCTTGAAAAAGAACACCTGAAAGAGATCGTCTCCCTGATGATCGAACAGCTGCAGGAAAGGCTGAGCGACCAGAACATCAATATTGAGGTCACTGAAGCTGCAAAAGCTCAAATTGCAGAAGATGGCTATGACCCTGAATACGGTGCAAGACCGCTTGCAAGAAGCATACAGAAAAATATTGAAGATACTTTGAGTGAGTCATTGCTCTCAGGTGCCGACTTCGAAAACAAAGTTGTCACTGTGGATTATGAAAATGAAGAATTTACGGTGGGCATGAAAGAAAAAGAAGCGGCAGAGAAATAGGCAGTGTCAGCCCAAATCATGTGTGAATGGTTTGGGCTGTTCTGTTTTCTTTTACATACTTTAAAAACAGGCTCGATAGTAATACAATAATAAGGAAAAGAAGCGGAGGTCATCAGCATATATGGCAAAAGTGAAAAATGTCTTCGAGTGCATGGCATGCGGATATGAATCGCCCAAGTGGATGGGCAAATGCCCGAGCTGCGGCGGATGGAACCAGATGGAAGAAAAGCTTGTGCATAAGGAAACGAAAGGGCGGGGGACGCTCGGCAAACAGGCCCCGGATGAAAAGGTCAGCCGACCGACAAAATTGAACAACGTCAAAAAATCACAAACGCCGAGAACATTGACGAAAAGCGGCGAATTCGACCGGGTGCTGGGCGGCGGGATCGTCGACGGCTCGCTCATACTGATCGGCGGGGATCCGGGAATCGGCAAATCGACGATTCTGCTCCAGACTGCACTGACACTGTCGGAAGACCATGAAGTGCTCTATGTCTCAGGCGAGGAATCGCTTGAACAGATCAAGCTCCGGGCGGACCGGCTGGATGAGAGAAGTGATAACCTGCACGTATACTGCGAAACGAACCTTTACTATATACATGAGGAAGTCAAAAAATCAAAGCCGGACTTCCTCATCATCGACTCCATCCAGACCATCTTCAATCCGGACATCACGAGCGCGCCGGGCAGCGTCTCCCAGGTGAGGGAATGTACACAAAGCCTGATGAATATCGCGAAGGGTGAGAACATCGCGACTTTCATAGTGGGCCACGTGACGAAGGAAGGGCAGATTGCCGGACCGCGCATGCTCGAGCATATGGTGGACACGGTACTTTATTTTGAAGGCGATCAACACCAGACATACCGTATTTTAAGGGCGGTCAAAAACCGTTTCGGCTCCACGAATGAGATGGGCATATTTGAAATGAAAAGTACGGGGTTGAAGGAAGTCCTGAAC
Organism: Salinicoccus kekensis; assembly: GCF_900220995.1. GTDB lineage: Bacteria > Bacillota > Bacilli > Staphylococcales > Salinicoccaceae > Lacicoccus > Lacicoccus kekensis. Next base: position 201,102 of record NZ_OBQF01000004.1, on the reverse strand, counting down.
CCATCGGAAATCTTCCTTGAAGAGCGGTCCAAAAACACACCCGGTTCTGCAATAGTCGCAACAATGGAAGGCACGAGGGCGATGCTGGTGGAAGTCCAGGCACTTGTCGCACCGACACACTTCCATAATCCGCGCCGCATGGCGACAGGAGTCGACCATAACCGGCTGTCATTATTGATGGCGGTACTTGAGAAGAGCGGCGGCTACCTCATGCAGCAGCATGATGCCTATATCAAAGTGGCCGGCGGCGTGAAGCTGGACGAACCCGCTGTGGACTTGAGTGTCATCATCAGCATCGCCTCCAGTTTTAAGAATATGGAAGTGCGCGGGGATGACTGCTTCATCGGGGAAGTGGGACTGACAGGCGAAATCAGAAGGGTCACGAAAATAGAATCACGTCTGCAGGAAGCGGCAAAGCTCGGTTTCAAACGGGCCATCGTGCCAAAATCATCCCTTGCAGGCATACAGCTGCCGGAAGGATTGGAAGTCCGCGGCGTGAGCCACCTGACCGAGGCGATAAAGCACGCCTTCGGTTAATATGATTTTAAATTATTTGAAAGGCGGTGAATGAATTGCTGAAATATCTGATATATATATTGTACTTTCTGATCGGTGTGTCACTCGGCGTATGGCTGCTCCCGGATTTGGTTTCTTTTCTCCCGGTTGAACTGCCTCTGCTGCTGAACAATGTGCTGGTCCATGCCCTGATCGGAGGAATCCTCTTTTTATTCCTGTTCCTTTGGAGTGTTCCAAAAGTCGAATCCCTGATCGGCAAAGGCGAGGGGATGATCCTGAACCGGAATCTGCCGGAAATCATCTTTGCGACATTGGGCATGATTATAGGGCTTGTCGTTGCTGTCTTAATATCATTATTATTAAATACTTTGAATATCCCTATAATCAGCGAAGTCATATCTTTTGCACTGGCAGTCATACTCGGCTATCTCGGTTTCCAGATCGGTATGAAAAAGCATACTGAACTGCTGGAAGTCTTTCCGGGACAGAACAGCAGGCAATCCGGGAAAATGGCGCAGGGCCAGAAGAAGCTGGTGGACACCAGTGCAATCATCGACGGCCGGATCATAGATGTCGTCAAAACCGGTTTTATAGAAGGCGAACTGATCGTCCCCCAATTTGTCCTGGATGAGCTCCAGCTGATTGCAGATTCCACGGATGCCATGAAGCGTGACCGCGGGCAGAGGGGGCTTGATATGCTGAATGAGCTTCAGGACAGCGGACTGGACGTCACAGTCCAGCCGATCGCCTATGAAAAGCTGGATGTGGACCAACAGCTCGTGCAGCTTGCCAAGGAGGAAGATGCCGCCCTGATCACCACTGATTATAATCTGAACCGTGTGTGTCAGGTCCATAACATCAAAGTGCTCAATGTCAATGAATTATCGGATGCGATAAAACTGGTCATCAGACAGGGCGATACTCTGGATATCATGGTGACGAAGCACGGCAAGGAAGAAGGCCAGGGTGTCGGATACCTCGAAGATGGGACGATGGTGGTCATAGAAGAAGGCAGGGAGCTGATCAACCGCACCGTCAGTGTCGAGGTGACAAGTGTCCTGCAGACCAATTCGGGACGCATTATTTTTACAAAGAGAGAGAGCTAATATGTCTTATATTGCGATTATACCGGCGGCCGGCCTCGGCAGCCGCATGGGTTATGGTAAAAACAAAGTATTCATCGAACTGAAGGGGAAATCCATTATAGAACGGACGGTCGGGCTCTTCGAGGAAGACGCGAACTGCACCGGGATTTACCTTGCGGTGAGGGAAGACGAGGCGGCATTGATGGAGGAGAAGCTTTCGGCCTATCCTAAAGTCAAAGGTGTCTTCGCCGGCGGCCGTGAGAGGCAGGACAGCATCTATAATGTTTTGAAGGAAATCCCTGAGAGTGACCATGTGTTCATACATGACGGGGCGAGGCCGTTTGCAAGCCCGAAACTTTTGAATGAGGTTTATGAGGCGGTCATCACTCACAAAGCTGTAATATGCGGCGTGAAAGTCAAGGATACGATCAAAAGGGTGGACGGCCCGACAGTGGCAGAGACGCTGAAGCGGGAAGAACTGCTCATCACCCACACGCCCCAGGCATTCGACTACCGGCTGATTATGAAGGCGCATGAGAATGCCCGCCGGAGGGGCCTTGCGGTGACGGATGATTCAAGCATGGTCGAAACCCTGGGTGAATCAGTACATATTGTGGAATCGGATTACAACAACATCAAAATTACGACCCGGGAAGACCTCGTCATCGCGGAGTCGATCATAGCCGGAAGAGGTGAGAGTAAATGATAAGAATCGGTCATGGTTTTGACGTCCATGCGTTTGCCGAAGGCAGGCCGCTGATCATCGGCGGGCTGACGATACCGCATGATAAAGGCCTTGCGGGCCATTCGGATGCGGACGTCCTGCTCCATACGATTGCGGATGCAATCCTCGGGGCACTTGCACTTGGTGACATCGGGAAGTTTTTCCCGGACACCGACGACGCGTTCAAAGATATGGATTCCAAAGTGCTGCTCAGTGAAGTGGTCGGGAAAATGAATGAGGAACAGTATGAAATCGGCAATGTTGATGCCGTCATCATGGCCCAGGCGCCGAAGTTCAGGCCTCATATCGACGAGATGAGGAAAAGTGTGGCATCGATTTTGAACACAGAGGTTTCAAATGTTAATATAAAAGCGACCACTACAGAAAAACTAGGATTTGTCGGCAGGGCTGAAGGCATCACTTCGGAAGCAGTTGTTCTGCTTACAAAAATGGAGGAATATTAATGGATAAAGTTAGAGTCAGATATGCACCGAGTCCGACCGGATTTCTGCATATAGGGAACGCGCGTTCAGCGTTGTTCAATTATTTGTTTGCGCGTCATTACGGCGGTGATTTCATCATCCGCATCGAGGATACCGATCAATCCCGCCATATCGAGACCGGTGAGGAATCCCAACTCAACAACCTGGCATGGCTCGGAATCGACTGGGATGAGAGCATCGATAAAGACGGGGGGTACGGACCGTACCGCCAGTCTGAACGCGGACATATATATGAACCCTACATCCAGAAACTACTGGATGAGGACCTTGCCTACCGATGCTATATGACGAGCGAGGAACTGCAGCAGGAACGCGAGGAGCAGATTGCACGCGGTGAGATGCCGAGATACGGCGGCCATCATGCCAACCTGACGAAAGAGGAAGAAGAGGCGCTGATCGCCGAGGGCAGGGAACCTGCCATCCGCATACGCGTACCGAAGGACAAAGTCTATAAATTCAATGATATTGTAAAAGGCGAAGTGACTTTTGACTCAAACGGATTCGGAGACTGGGTCATCGTCAAAAAAGACGGAGTGCCGACGTATAACTTTGCGGTCGCCATCGATGACCATGAGATGGACATCACCCACGTGCTGCGCGGGGATGATCATATTTCAAACACGCCGAAACAAATGATGGTATATGAAGCGCTGGGTCTGGAAGCACCGGAATTCGGGCATATGACACTGATCGTCAATGAGAGTAAAAAGAAGCTGTCCAAGCGTGACGGGGCGATCATCCAGTTCATTGAACAGTACAAAGAGCTCGGCTATCTGCCTGAAGCATTATTCAACTTCATCGCACTGCTCGGGTGGACGCCTGAAGGTGAAGAGGAGATCTTCTCCAAAGAGGAATTCATCCAGTTATTCGATGAAAAGAGACTTTCAAAAGCGCCCGCCTTCTTCGACAAACAGAAGCTGACATGGATCAACAACCAGTACATGAAAGAAAAGGATGCTGAAACCGTCTTTGAAATGGCGTTGCCGTTTCTGGTCGAGGAGGGGCTGATCAGCAAGGATCCGCAGGGCGAGGAACTCGAATGGGCAAAGAAACTTGTGGCACTCTATCAGCCGCAGATGAGTTTTGCCGGTGAGATCACGACGCTGTCCGAACAGTTCTTCAAAGACGATATCGAGTTTGATGCAGAAGCGACGGAAGTGATCAACCAGGAGCACATACCGGAATTGATGAATGCATTGTATGATGAGTTTGAAGGATTATCTGACTTTGATCCTGCTACAATCAAAAAGTCCATTAAAAATGTACAGAAAACGACCGGTTATAAAGGCAAGCAGCTTTTCATGCCGATCCGCGTGGCGGTGACGGGACAGACGAGGGGCCCGGAACTGCCGGATGCGATCTCCCTGATCGGCAGGGAAAAAGTGCTCGGGCGTGTGGCTAAGCTGAAATGAAGCGAGTCTAAGTGATTGCAGTAAGGGGAATAATCGATTAATATATCTGTAACAGAGAAAAGAAGTATGATGTATTGTGGAAATCAGAGATTGTCTGGCGGCTGAAAAGACAACCACAATATTTTCAGAAATGCGCAAGCCACAGGTGAATACTATAAAGTGCAAATTGAATTTTGTAAACAGAGTGGAACCGTGCGGAAGCGCCTCTGTCCAGTTATTTGGGCAGCGGCGCTTTTATTATTGAGAGGAGGATCAGCTTGCTTAATCGAATGAAGGAAGACATCAATATGGTACTTGAACTGGACCCGGCTGCCAAGAACAAGTTCGAAGTGGCTTTGACATACTCGGGGCTGCATGCAGTATGGCTGCATCTGCTGGCACATAAACTGTACAAGAGGAAGTTCGCGACATTCTCAAGGGCGATTTCACAGCTCAGCCGTTTTGTGACAGGTATAGAAATACATCCGGGTGCAGAAATCGGCAGGCGCCTTTTCATAGACCACGGCATGGGTGTGGTCATCGGCGAAACATGCCGCATCGGCAACAACGTGACGATCTACCAGGGTGTGACACTCGGCGGAACAGGGAAAGAGGAAACGAAGCGTCATCCGGACATCGATGATAATGTACTGGTCTCCGCGGGGGCGAAAGTGCTCGGGAATATCCGTATCGGTGAAAACACCAAAATCGGTGCGAATTCCGTCGTACTCATCAATACGCCGAAGGATTCGACCGTGGTCGGCATCCCCGGGAGAGTCGTCAAGAAGGCCGGAGAGAAAGTCAAGGATGCACGTGACATGAACGTCACGGATTTGCCGGACCCGATCCTCGATATGATACTGGGTCTTGAAGACGAAATAAAAGATTTCAGAAAAGAAGTAAGGAATGAGGTACAAGATGGTTCGCATATATAATACATTGACAAGGCAGAAGGAAACTTTCAAACCGCTTGAAGAAGGGAAGGTCAAGATGTATGTCTGCGGCCCCACGGTGTATAACTATATACACATAGGGAATGCAAGACCCGCAATCGCCTTCGATACGGTCAGGAGATACCTGGAATACAAAGGCTATGAAGTGGAATATGTATCAAACTTTACGGATGTGGATGATAAGCTCATCAAGGCATCACAGGAACTCGGGGAATCCGTCCCTGACATTGCCGAACGTTTCATCGAAGCATTTTTCAATGATACGGGGGCGTTGAATGTGAGGCGCGCCACCGCCCATCCGAGGGTGATGGATCATATGGACGACATCATCAAGTTCATTGAAGTGCTCATTGAAAAAGGGCACGCTTATGAATCGGACGGCGATGTTTATTTCAAGACGCGCTCTTTCAATGAGTACGGAAAGCTCAGTCATCAGTCGATCAACGATCTCAAAGTCGGTGCGCGCATCGATGCAGGAGAGAAGAAGGAAGATCCCCTGGATTTTGCGCTGTGGAAGCAGGCCAAGCCCAACGAGATCAAATGGGAGTCCCCGTGGGGAGAAGGCCGTCCGGGCTGGCATATCGAATGCAGCGTGATGGCAAGGGAGCACCTCGGCGACACGATCGATATCCATGCGGGCGGACAGGACCTGACTTTCCCGCACCATGAAAATGAAATCGCACAAAGTGAATGCATGACCGACGCGACATTCGCTAACTACTGGATGCATAACGGCTACATCAATATCGACAACACTAAGATGTCGAAATCCCTCGGCAACTTCATACTGGTCAATGACATCATCAAGGAAATCAATCCGAATGTGCTGAGGTTCTTCATGATCAGTGTCCATTACCGCAACCCGATCAACTATAACCGTGAACTTGTGGAGGCGGCAAAAGCCGGACTCGAGCGCATCCAGGGCAGCTATGCCCAGGCGAAGGAGCGTCTGGACAGCGCAATCGGCACGGAAGCGGATGAAAAAGTGATGGAGATCATCCGGAAGAATGCGGAGATGTTCGAATCCCGGATGGATGACGACTTCAATACGGCGAATGCCATCAGCACATGGCATGACCTGACGACCGAGCTCAACAAATATCTCCGGTATAACACAACGAACCGGGAAGTGCTTTCCGAGTTCATCAAAGTGTTCGAGCAGTACGGTGAAGTGCTCGGCATCATCCTTGAGGAAGAGGAAGTCCTGCTGGATGAAGAGATTGAGGCAATGATCGAGGAACGCAATGAAGCGAGGAAGAATAAAGACTTCGCACGGGCGGATGAAATCCGGGATGAATTGAAGGTGCAGGGCATCGTGCTTGAAGATACAAAAGAAGGGGTACGGTTCAGGCGTGGATGACTTTAAAGTGGAAGACGTGCCGAGCCTGTCCCTCGCTTTTCTCGGGGATGCGATCTATGCCGTGCATATACGCACCCGCCTTTTAAAGGAGAGGCCGCGCATGAAGCCCGAAGAGCTCCACAGGGAAGCGAATTTATGGGTGAGTGCGGGGGCCCAGTCGCGCGCCCTGCTCCACTTGAGGAAAGAATCGCTCCTCACCGATGAGGAGTGGGATATAGCGAAGCGGGCACGCAATAAATCCAGTGCCACACGTGCCAAAAATGCAAGCATCAAAGAATACCGGAACGCCTCGGGTCTCGAGGCGCTGATCGGTTATCTGGACCTCACGGGCAATAAGGACAGGATTGACATACTCATGCAGGAGATAATAAAGGAAGGGAGGGTTCACTATGACTGAATCGGTGGTTGCAGGAAAGAATGCGGTGAGGGAAGCATTGCGTTCCAAAAGCGACATCAATAAAATATTCGTCCAGGATACGATCAATAAAAACCAGGTGAAGGAATTGCTGGATCTGGCGAGGGACCGGAAAGTGATCGTCCAGCATGTCCCGAAAAGCAAGATGGACGGGTTGACTGAAGAGAAGCACCAGGGCATCATCGCGATGATCAGTGCACATGAGTACATGGAACTCGAAACATTCATGGAACGCATCTCGGAAAAGGAGACGGCGAACGTCATCATCCTCGACGGGCTTGAAGACCCCCATAATCTCGGATCCATTTTAAGGACATGCGACGGTGCGGGCTTCGACGGGGTCATCATCCCGAAAAGGCGTTCCGTCCAGCTGACCGAAACGGTTGCGAGGACATCTACGGGGGCCATCGAATATATCCCGGTCGTCCGTGTCACCAACATCAACCAGACGCTCGACAGGCTGAAGGAGAAGGGTTTCTGGATCGTCGGCAGCGATGGCAGCGGCAAGACGGATTACCGTGAACTGGACATGGATATGAGCACGGCCCTTGTGATCGGCAGCGAAGGCCAGGGCATCAGCAAAAAGACTCTTGAAAAGTGTGACTTCATCGTCAAGATTCCGATGAATGGTGAAATTACAAGCTTGAACGCCTCGGTGTCGGCTGCACTTTTGATGTACGAAGTGTACAGGAAGCAAAACCCTCCCGGGACGTGATGCTATGAGGAAAAAACGCAGAATTCTGCTGGTCGACGGCTACAACCTCATCGGTGCCAATAAAGAACTGCATGCTGAATCGAAAGCCTCCCTTGAGATTGCAAGGGAGGAAGTCGTGACGGTGCTTGCCGAATACCAGATGGTCTCGAACTATGAAATCATCATCGTGTTTGATGCATACGAAGTGAAGAGCATGGAAACGATAATGGAGAAACACGGCATCACCGTGATCTTTACAAAAGAAAAGGAAACTGCAGATGAGTACATTGAACGTTTCGTGCATGACACATATCATCCTTTTCTTTGTGAGATCAGTGTGGTCACAAGCGACCTGACTGAACAGAATGCAATATTTGCACTCGGCGCCTACAGGATATCTTCCAGGGAGATGTGGGTGCTGCTTGAGGATTCGGAAAAAAACATCAGTAAAGAAATTGATGCAATAAATGAAAAACTGCCCAGGCAGAAACTCGATATCAGTCCCGATATTCTTTCAGAACTCGAAAAATGGAGAAGGGGCCTGAAATAGCACCTTGAGGAATGACCCGCCTCCCCATATATTTATATGTAAAAGGGGGGACGGCTTATGTATCTGATTGCTCAATACCGCTTCTGCATCAAAGAAACACTGGATGATGAAATGAACCGCTGTGCATACAGGGTCAGCAAGGGTGACACTGTTGCATTCGACTGGATAGATGAAAATTTCAGGCCCGCCGTATTCAGGAAGACTTTGAAATACCCTTTCACTGTGCATGATCGTGAAGATGCATTGCAGGAGATGATGGAGCTTGCGCTGAGACTGTGCCACAAGTATGATCCGGTGGCGGGGAATTACCGCCATTATGCATCCAAAGTGATCACTTATGAATTGATGAAGCTCTTCTACAGGGAGATCGACCATCAGTCGGGTGAAATGCTGAAATCTGCAGAGGATATCACTTTTGAAGCGGGGGATTACAGGAACAGGAGGCGGGATGACCCCCTCGACATCATCCTGGACGAGGAAAACAGGATGAACATACTGCACAACCGGAAAGTGTGCTCCCCGCTCGAAAGGAAGATCGTCTACTACTGTGATTACGGTTATGAAATCAAAGAGATCAGCGAAAAGCTCTGCGTGAGTGAAAGGGCGATCGTAAACGGGCTGCACAGAGTCAGAAGGAAACGCGGAAGATGACCGGCTGCCGGATTTAACAGTGATTGACATTATTTTTTAAAATCGGTATAGTGTATAAGAATTGAAATGGGATGTATCATATGAAAATAGCATTGGCGTGCACTGTATGTGGATCAAGGAATTATCAAATCATGTCTGAACATAAAGAACGTCTGACATTGAAAAAGTTTTGTAAAAAATGTAATCGGCATACGACTCATAAAAGTTCCATCTGAAGTAGGAGGATATGTTAAAGATGTCTAACAATAAGAATTTCTTTCAAAACGTCGTTAGCGAAATGAAGAAGGTCAGCTGGCCGACCGGACAGGAAACTGCGAGATTTACGGTAATTGTTACATTGACGGTTATATTTTTTCTGGCTTTTTTCTATGTTTTGGATTTAGGTATTACTGCAGTGATAGATTTTTTGTAATTTAAAGGAGCGATTGGATGTCTGGTGAAAAAAATTGGTATGCCGTACATACTTATTCGGGATATGAAAATAAAGTAAAAGCGAACTTGCTTGCCCGTCTGGAATCGATGAACATGCAGGATCAGATTTTCCGAGTGGTGATTCCGGAAGAGGAAGAGACCACGGTCAAAGACGGCAAGCGTAAAACCGCGATGAAGAAGACCTTTCCCGGGTATGTGCTTGTAGAACTGATAATGACAGACGAGTCCTGGTATATAGTGAGGAATACACCGGGTGTGACGGGGTTTGTAGGCTCACAAGGTGCAGGAAGCAAACCGAATCCATTACTGCCCGAGGAAGTGAAGTTCATCCTGAAATCCATGGGCATGGCTGAGAAGACCATAGATTTCGAAGTTGAAGTCGGAGAAGTCGTCAATATTATAGACGGACCGTTCAAGAATCAGTCCGGTGAGATAAAGTCCATTGATGAGGAACGTTATAAGTTGACGGTACTCGTCGAAATGTTCGGCCGGGAAACACCGGTTGAAGTCGAATTCGACCAGATTGAAAAATTATAAGAACGCATCTTGTAATATGAACAGAATAATGGTAAAATATCATGGTCGGAATTTTCCGGCCATCTTTATTTTTTAAAGATGCGGGTGGGAGGATAAAATTTATAATATCCTATGACCACATCACGATAAACGAGGAGGTGCACATCGTGGCTAAAAAAGTTATCAACGTTGTGAAATTGCAGATTCCTGCAGGTAAGGCGAACCCGGCTCCACCGGTAGGTCCGGCACTGGGTCAGGCAGGCATCAACATCATGGGGTTCTGTAAAGAATTCAACGCACGTACACAGGAGCAGGCTGGACTCATCATTCCGGTTGAAATCTCTGTATTTGAAGACCGCTCATTCACTTTCATCACAAAAACTCCGCCGGCTGCAGTGCTTTTGAAACAAGCTGCAAGCGTGGACAAAGGTTCTGGTGAACCGAACAAGAACAAAGTGGCGAAAGTATCAGAAGCGCAAGTGCGTGAAATTGCTGAAACGAAAATGGAAGACCTGAATGCGGCTGACGTAGAAGCGGCAATCCGCATGGTCGAAGGTACAGCCAGAAGCATGGGCTTCGAAGTTCAAAAGTAAATTAAACGAGACTGTATAGAAATGTATTAATACAAACGTGGGAGGATTACCCGCTAAAACCACAAGGAGGAATTATTAATGGCTAAAAGAAGTAAAAAGTATCAGGCAGCACTTGAAAAATTCGATGCCGATTCTTCGTACTCAATCGAAGAAGCAGTCAAACTGGCTCAGGAAACAAGTACTGTAAATTTTGATGCTTCTGTTGAAGTCGCTTTCCGCCTGGGTATTGATACACGTAAAAACGACCAGCAGATCCGCGGTGCAATCGTATTGCCGCACGGTACTGGAAAGTCACAACGTGTATTAGTATTCGCAAAAGGTGAAAAGCTCAAAGAAGCTGAAGAAGCAGGCGCAGATTACGCAGGAGACCAGGAGTTCGTTGAAAAGATCAACGGCGGCTGGTTCGACTTTGATGTAATCGTTGCGACACCTGACATGATGGGTGAAGTCGGTAAACTCGGCCGTGTACTCGGACCGAAAGGTTTGATGCCGAACCCTAAGACAGGCACAGTGACAATGGATGTCAAAAAAGCTGTTGAAGAAATCAAAGCAGGTAAAGTGGAATATCGTGCCGAGAAATCCGGTATCGTCCATGCTGCAATCGGTAAAGTATCATTCGATACAGATAAGCTGGTTGAAAACTTCAACACACTCCATGATGCCCTGGCAAAAGCAAAACCTGCATCTGCCAAAGGCACTTATTTCAAGACTGTAGCAGTTTCATCCACGATGGGCCCTGGCATCAGAGTGGACAATAATGAAGCGAGAATCGTCTAATTTAAAATAATATTGACAAGTGCAGCTGCATGTTGTACAGTTGCACTTGTATTAAAATATTACCTGAGACAGCAGGAGTGGCGGATCATCGTCACTTAAAACGACATCCTGCCGAGGCAAATGAAAAAGACTTGAATTGACCAATATATATTCAAGCACTTTTTGCCGTGGGTAAAAGGTGCTTTTTTTATTGCACCAGCCTATACACACAAAAATTATGGAGGTGTAAAAATGTCAAAAGTGATGGAATCTAAACAGCAGCTTGTTGATCAGATCGCAACTCAGTTCAAGGAATCTGTTTCTACAGTAGTCGTCGACTACCGTGGACTGACAGTTGCTGAAATGACTGAATTACGTAAGAACCTCAGAGACGCAGGCGTCGAATTCAGAGTATACAAAAATACAATGACGCGCCGTGCAGCTGAAAAAGCTGAACTTACAGAGCTGAACGAATTCCTGACTGGTCCAAACGCCGTTGCATTTTCCAACGAATCTGTAATCGCTCCTGCCAAAGTGATTTATAACTTTGCCAAGGAACACGAAGCGCTTGAGATCAAAGCAGGTGTCATCGAAGGAACTTTCGCTCCTGCGGAAGATGTGAATGCAATCGCATCCCTCCCTTCAAAAGACGGACTTGTATCCATGCTGCTCTCTGTCCTTCAGGCTCCGGTACGCAACTTCGCTTATGCAGTTAAAGCGATCGGTGAAGAAAAGGAAAACGAAGAAGCATAATCGCGTGAAAATAATATAAAAATCGGAGGAAATTATAATGGCTAATCATGAACAAATCATTGAGTCTATTAAAGAAATGTCAGTATTAGAACTAAACGACCTGGTAAAAGCAATTGAAGAAGAATTCGGTGTAACTGCAGCAGCTCCAGTGGCAGCAGCAGGTGCAGGCGGCGGAGAAGCAGCTGCTGAAGAGCAGACTGAATTCGACGTTGAACTTACGGATGCCGGTTCATCCAAGATCAAAGTCATCAAAGTTGTACGTGAAGCAACAGGCCTTGGTCTTAAAGATGCTAAAGCACTAGTTGATGAAGCACCTAAAGTGGTTAAAGAAGCACTTTCCAAAGAAGATGCTGAAGAGCTTAAAGGCAAGCTTGAAGAAGTCGGCGCTGGCGTAGAACTCAAATAATTTTTGTGTGCATAAAGTTTTTGAATGAGGCTCATGATAAACATAATGTTTAGATGAGCCTCGTTTTTTTATTACATATCATATTACCGGGGTGAGGCCATGTCACATTACTTTACAACCGATCAGAGTGCACATGATTACAGTGAAATCTCTTTTGATTTCCAAGGTGAGGTATACAGGTTCAAGACCGACCGCGGCGTATTTTCGAAGGAGCGTGTCGATTACGGCACGAAGACGCTTCTTGAAGGCGTTGTTGCGGACAGTCCCGGGAACCCTTCTTCAATGATTGATATGGGTGCCGGTTACGGCCCGGTCGGCATTGTCCTCGGCAGAGTCTTGAAGCTCGAACCGGTGATGGTCGAAGTCAATGAAGATGCAATCGCACTGCTCCACGACAATGTTGACAGAAACCGTGTCGGCGCCAGAATACTGGACCGGGAGGAATACGATCGGTCGGATATCTCTGCGGATTTGTATGTCACGAACCCTCCGTTCAGGGCCGGGAAGGACACGGTGATGTCGATCATAGATGACAGTCATGAGCGGTTGGGGGATGGCGGTGCGTTTTACATGGTCGTCCAGAAAAAACAGGGCATGAAATCTTATAAAAGTGCAATTGAACGAAAGTTCGGCAATGTCAGCACCGTCCTGAAAGACAAGGGCTACTATGTATTGAAGGGCATCAAATGACGGCGGCTGCCCGGACGGAACCACAAAACGAAAAGAAAATCAATAACAAATTTGACTTGACAAAATTGTTGTGATATAGTTATAGAATGTAAAAATATAATACCAATAAGTATGCACTTTTTATCTGCTTATTGAAATGGAGCGTATTAAATACTGTTTAATATAAATAGAAAATGGGGTTGATTTCGATTCCGTTTTCTTTTTGTCTTTAAACATAAATAGTATGCTAATGTGTATGTTTTACGTAAATTTTATTAGGGGTGAATCTGTCGATGAGTCAAGTGATTCAATATGGAAGACATGCCAAACGCAGAAGCTATGCACGTATCGAGGAGAAATTGGATCTGCCTAACTTGATTGAGATTCAGACGAAGTCTTATGAATGGTTTTTGAAGACGGGTCTGATAGAAATGTTCAAGGACATTTCACCGGTGGAGGATTTCACTGGAAATATGTCGTTGGAATTTGTGGATTACAAACTTGGTGAACCCAAGTACGATGAAGATGAGGCAAAGAACCACGATGCTACTTATTCTGCACCATTACGAGTGAAAGTTCGCCTGGTGATAAAAGAAACAGGTGAAGTGAAGGAACAGGAAGTATTCATGGGTGACTTCCCATTGATGACGGACACTGGAACTTTCATCATTAATGGGGCTGAACGTGTCATCGTATCCCAGCTCGTACGTAGCCCTTCCGTCTACTACTCTGAAAAATACGACAAGAATGGCAGACTGAGTTATGGTGCGACGGTAATACCGAACCGCGGTGCATGGCTTGAATATGAAACCGATGCTAAGGACGTGGTGTACGTCAGGATCGACCGTACCCGCAAACTGCCGATCACGGTTTTGGTCAGAGCCCTAGGATTCTCAACAGACCAGGAGATCATCAACCTTCTGGGAGATAATGAATATATACGCAACACATTAGACAAAGATACTACAGAAACCGTGGATCAGGCACTGCTTGAAATCTACGAACGCCTGCGTCCGGGTGAACCGCCGACGGTGGAAAATGCGAAGAATCTGCTGTACTCAAGATTTTTCGATCCGAAGCGCTATGACCTGGCAAGCGTCGGCCGCTACAAAATGAATAAAAAGCTTCACCTGAAAAATCGTTTGTTCAACCAGGTGCTGGCTGAACCGATCGTTGACAAGGAGACGGGTGAGATCATCGCTGAAAAAGGTGCGACGATCGACCGCAGAACATTGGATTCAATCACTGAAGCGCTTGAGACGACAGCGAACCTTGAAACTTATGAGCTTGAACAGGGTATTCTGGACGAGCCGATCGAGGTCCAGTCGATCAACGTGGAAGCGCCGAACTTTGAAGAAGGCACGACTACTGTCATCGGTAATGCTTTCCCGGATGTTGAAGTGAAATCCATCACTCCGTCGGATATCATTTCTTCAATCAGTTATTTCTTCAACCTGCTGCATGGCGTCGGTCATACAGATGATATTGACCACCTTGGAAACCGCCGTCTGCGTTCTGTGGGCGAACTGCTCCAGAACCAGTTCAGAATCGGGGTTTCCCGTATGGAGCGTGTGATCCGTGAACGTATGTCCATCCAGGACACCGAATCGATCACCCCGCAGCAGCTCATCAACATCCGTCCTGTGATTGCGTCCATCAAAGAGTTCTTTGGCAGCTCCCAGCTGTCACAGTTCATGGACCAGACCAACCCGCTTGCGGAATTGACCCATAAGAGGCGTCTGTCTGCCCTCGGGCCCGGCGGACTTACCCGTGAACGTGCAGGCATGGAAGTGCGTGACGTCCACTATTCACACTATGGACGCATGTGCCCGATTGAAACGCCTGAAGGCCCGAACATCGGCCTGATCAACTCATTATCAAGCTATGCGCGTGTAAATGAGTTCGGCTTCATCGAAACGCCTTACAGAAAAGTTGATCATGATACTGGCCAAGTGACAAGCCAGATCGATTATCTGACGGCTGATGAAGAAGACAGCTATGTCGTTGCACAGGCCAACTCCCCGCTCAACGAAGATGGCAGTTTTGAAAACGAAGAAGTCTTCTGTCGTTTCCGGGGCAACAACACCCAGATGCACAGGGACCGCATCGACTATATGGATGTATCGCCGAAGCAGGTCGTTTCTGCGGCTACCGCCTGTATCCCGTTCCTTGAGAACGACGACTCCAACCGTGCCCTGATGGGTGCGAACATGCAGCGTCAGGCAGTACCTCTCCTGATTCCGGAATCACCGCATATCGGTACGGGCATGGAGCACGTATCTGCGCGTGATTCAGGTGCAGCAGTGGTTGCCAAGTATAAAGGCAGGGTATCGCATGTGGAAGCGAAGGAAGTTCATGTGTACCGTATTGAAGAGCAGAACGGAAAAGAAGTCGAGACGGAAAAGGACGTTTATAAACTGTCCAAGTTCATCCGTTCCAACTCCGGTACATGTTACAACCATAAACCGATCGTCTCAGTGGGGGATGTCGTCTCAAAAGGTGAAATACTTGCCGACGGCCCATCCATGGACAACGGTGAAATGGCACTCGGCCGCAATCTGGTGGTCGGCTTCATGACATGGGACGGCTACAACTATGAGGATGCTGTTATCATGAGTGAGAGATTGGTCAAAGATGATGTCTACACTTCGATCCATATTGAAGAATATGAATCCGAAGCCCGTGACACCAAACTTGGACCGGAGGAAATCACGCGTGATATCCCGAACGTCTCGGACAACGCCCTGAAGAAGCTGGATGACCGCGGTATCGTCTACATCGGTGCCGAAGTCACCGACGGTGATATCCTCGTCGGTAAAGTCACGCCTAAAGGTGTGACGGAACTGACAGCAGAAGAGCGCCTGCTCCATGCGATCTTCGGTGAAAAAGCACGTGAAGTGCGTGACACTTCACTCCGTGTACCCCACGGTGCCGGCGGAATCGTGCTGGACGTCAAAGTGTTCAACCGCGAAGACGGCGATGAATTGTCGCCTGGTGTCAATCAGCTTGTGAGAGTCTACATCGTTCAGAAGAGAAAAATCAGTGTCGGGGACAAGATGTGCGGCCGTCACGGCAACAAAGGTGTCATCTCCCGTATTCTGCCGGAAGAAGATATGCCTTACCTGCCGGATGGCACACCGATCGACCTGATGCTCAATCCGCTTGGTGTACCATCACGCATGAACATCGGACAGGTGCTTGAAATGCACCTCGGAATGGCAGCCCGTGCCATGGGTGTCAAGATGGCTTCACCGGTCTTCGATGGTGCAAACGAAGATGATGTCTGGAATACGATGGAAGAAGCGGGTCTCGCACGTGACGGAAAAACAGTCCTTTACGACGGACGTACAGGCGAACCGTTCGAAAACAGGATTTCTGTTGGTGTCATGTACATGCTGAAACTTGCGCACATGGTCGATGATAAGCTTCACGCGAGAAGCACAGGGCCATATTCACTCGTGACACAGCAGCCGCTCGGAGGTAAAGCCCAGTTTGGTGGCCAGCGTTTTGGTGAGATGGAAGTCTGGGCACTTGAAGCATATGGTGCTGCGTACACATTGCAGGAAATCCTGACCGTCAAATCAGACGACACCGTCGGCCGTGTCAAGACTTACGAAGCGATCGTCAAAGGTGAAAACGTACCGAAACCAGGTGTACCCGAGTCATTCAGAGTATTGATGAAAGAGCTCCAGAGCCTGGGTCTGAACGTCAACATCATGGATAATCAGGACGAAGAAGTCGATATGCATGATACGGATGAAGAAGATGCTTCCAATCAGCTGAATGTCAGCGACAAGAAGCAGGTTGCGACTGAAAATGTCACTGAGTGATGTACTGAGCTTGATTAAACTTTTAGGGAGGAAAGCTCATTGATAGATGTCAATAGATTTCAATATATGAAAATCGGCCTTGCTTCACCGGAAAAGATCCGTTCGTGGTCATTCGGTGAGGTCAAGAAACCCGAAACAATTAACTATAGAACTTTAAAGCCGGAACGTGATGGATTGTTCTGCGAGAAGATCTTCGGTCCTACAAAGGACTGGGAGTGCAGCTGCGGAAAGTATAAACGTGTACGTTATAAAGGCATGGTCTGCGACCGTTGTGGTGTGGAAGTGACAAGAGCCAAAGTACGCCGTGAGAGAATGGGGCACATTGAACTTGCGGCCCCTGTCTCCCACATCTGGTATTTCAAAGGCATCCCGTCAAGGATGGGACTGCTTTTGGATATGTCTCCGCGTTCACTTGAAGAGATCATTTATTTCGCTTCCTATGCGGTCATCAAGCCGGGATCGACAGGACTTGAGCCAAAACAGCTGTTATCCGAAAGAGAGTACCGGGAGTATTATGATAAGCACGGCAACACCTTCACTGCGAAGATGGGCGCAGAAGCGATCAAAGATCTGCTTCGCGAAGTCAACCTGGAAGAAGAGCTGGCAAGTCTGAGGAAAGAGCTCGAATCCGCTACAGGACAGAGATTGACACGTGCAATCAAACGCCTTGAAGTGGTCGAGTCCTTCCGTAATTCCGGCAATGAGCCGGAATGGATGATTCTGGATGTACTGCCGATCATCCCGCCGGAAATCCGTCCTATGGTGCAGCTGGACGGCGGACGCTTCGCAACGAGCGACCTGAACGACTTGTACCGCCGTGTGATCAACCGTAACAACCGTCTGAAGCGGCTTCTCGACCTCGGCGCGCCGGGGATCATCGTCCAAAACGAAAAGCGTATGCTTCAGGAAGCAGTGGATGCATTGATCGATAACGGCCGCCGCGGCCGTCCGGTTACAGGGCCGGGCAACCGTCCATTGAAATCATTGTCACATATGTTGAAAGGTAAGCAGGGGCGGTTCCGTCAAAACCTGCTCGGCAAGCGTGTCGACTACTCAGGCCGTTCGGTCATCGTCGTCGGTCCGAACCTGAAAATGTATCAGTGCGGTCTGCCGAAGGAAATGGCGCTTGAACTCTTCAAACCATTCGTCATGAAAGAACTGGTTCAAAGAGAGATGGCGACCAACATCAAGAACGCCAAAGGTAAGATTGAACGTATGGAAAGTGAAGTCTGGGATGTGCTGGAAGATGTCATCAGCGAACACCCTGTACTTTTAAACCGTGCACCGACACTTCACCGTCTGGGCATCCAGGCATTTGAAGCAGTGCTTGTAGAGGGCAGGGCGATCCGCCTCCACCCGCTTGTAACGACTGCTTATAATGCCGACTTTGACGGCGACCAGATGGCGGTTCACGTACCATTGTCGAAAGAGGCTCAGGCAGAAGCGAGAATGCTCATGCTTGCGGCACAGAACATCCTGAACCCTAAAGACGGCAAACCGGTCGTGACACCGTCACAGGATATGGTCCTCGGAAACTATTATCTGACGCTTGAGCGTGAGAATGATAAACGCGAAGGGCATATCTTCAAAGATGCGAACGAAGTCATCATGGCATACACGAATGGGTACGTAGGGCTTCATACGAGGATCGGTGTCCATACCGACTCGTTCGATCATGAGAAGGTCTCGGATGATCACCGTGGAGAAGTGATGCTGACGACAGTCGGTAAGATCATCTTCAATGAAATCATGCCGCCGTCCTTCCCTTATATCAATGAACCGACGAGATCCAACCTTGAGGAAAAGACACCCGATAAGTATTTCGTAAGAGTCGGGGAGCTGGGTGAAGGTGGACTGAAGGAATATTATAAAGACAGACCGCTGGCTGATCCTTTTGATAAGAAGTTCCTGGGTCAGATCATCGCTGAAATCTTCAATAAGTTCCATATCACGGAAACTTCCATCATGCTGGACCTGATGAAGGATCTGGGCTTCAAGTATTCTTCGAAAGCGGGTATCACTGTTGGTGTATCCGATATCGTCGTACTGCCTGATAAACAGAAGATCATCGATGAGACGGATGAGAAAGTCGAAAAAGTCCAAAAGCAGTTCTCACGTGGTCTGATCACCGAAGAAGAACGCTATAACACAGTGATTGAGCTTTGGACCAGGGCAAAAGATGTCATTCAGGAGAAATTGATGGGCTCCCTGGACCGCCTGAACCCGATATTCATGATGAGTGACTCAGGTGCACGTGGTAACGCCTCAAACTTCACGCAGCTTGCGGGTATGCGTGGATTGATGGCCAACCCGTCCGGTCAGATCATCGAGCTTCCGATCACCTCAAGTTTCCGCGAAGGACTGACGGTGCTCGAGTACTTCATTTCGACACACGGTGCGCGTAAAGGCCTTGCAGATACGGCGCTCAAGACTGCCGACTCAGGTTACCTGACACGCCGTCTTGTAGATGTGGCACAGGATGTGATCGTGCGTGAGAAAGACTGCGGTACTGATAAAGGGCTTCTTGTATCGGCACTGACTGAAGGGTCTGAACTGATCGAACCGTTATTCGACCGTCTCGAAGGCCGTTACGTAAAAGAAACGGTCAGACATCCTGAAACCAAGGAAATCATCGTGAAAGCGAACGAGCTGATCACTCTTGAAACTGCCAAAGAGATTGTGGGCAGTGGCATTGAGGAAGTGTACATCCGTTCCGCCTTCACATGTAACGCCCGTCACGGCGTATGTGAACGCTGTTACGGCAAGAACCTGGCAACAGGTGAAAAAGTGGAAGTCGGCGAAGCGGTCGGCACCATTGCAGCCCAATCCATTGGTGAGCCGGGTACACAGCTGACGATGCGTACATTCCACACGGGCGGTGTTGCAGGAAGCGACATCACCCAGGGTCTGCCGCGTATCCAGGAGCTGTTTGAGGCGCGTAACCCTAAAGGCCAGGCAGTGATCACTGAAATCAGCGGTGAAATAACTGATATTGAAATCATCAAAGACCGCCAGCAGGAGATCAAGGTCAAAGGTGAACAGGAGACAAGGACGTATACCGCGATGGGCGCTGCACGTCTGAAAGTCGAAATCGGGGACACGGTCATTCCGGGTCAGCCGCTGACTGAAGGTTCAATCGAGCCGAAAGAACTCCTCACCGTGGCAGGGCTCAACCGCACTCAGGAATACCTGCTCAAAGAAGTTCAGAAAGTTTACCGTATGCAGGGTGTTGAAATCGATGATAAACACGTCGAAGTGATGGTCAGACAGATGCTTCGCAAAGTGAGGATCATCGATGCAGGTGATACGACACTGCTGCCGGGTGCTTTGGTGGACATCCATGCATTCACGGATGCAAACAAAGCGATATTCAAGAAGAGGAAACGTCCGGCGACAGCGAAACCTGTACTGCTCGGCATAACGAAGGCATCGCTTGAGACAGAAAGCTTCCTGTCGGCTGCAAGCTTCCAGGAAACGACGAGAGTCCTCACGGACGCTGCAATCAAAGGCAAGCGCGATGACCTGCTCGGCCTCAAAGAGAACGTCATCATCGGTAAGCTGATACCGGCAGGTACAGGAATGCCGAGATACCGTGATGTTGAAGTCGACATGGATCAGACGGCAGAAAGTGCCGAAGAAGTGCTTGTGGAAGAATAATTTGAAAATCGGCCGTATGAAAGGCCTTAATACAGATAAATCCTGGAGTGGCCGCTGCATTGCAGGCGGCCATTCCTTGATTATCCTGTAGACAATCCTTGTACTTCATGACCTAACTTGTTAGTATGGACATCTCGGGTACTCAAGGGTAAAAATGCAAATAAAAACTTGACAATGGTAATTCCCAGGTGCTATTATTGTTAAGGTTACTCTATGATGGGTAATTTACCTCGTGAGAGACAATTTAGATGCGAAAATGTAAGAATCTTTTCTTACAGATTTTTTATACTCTAAAAATGAACCACCTGGATGTGTGGTATTACAGAAACTTAGTAAAGGGAGGAGGAATATCCAAGATGCCAACTATTAATCAGCTAATCAGAAAGCCTCGTAAAACAAAAGGTAAAAGCACAGACTCACCAGCATTGAACAGAGGTTTCAACAGTCTTAAAAAGCGGGTCACTAAAGATTCTGCGCCTCAAAAACGTGGTGTTTGTACGCGTGTAGGTACAATGACTCCAAAGAAACCAAACTCTGCACTTCGTAAATATGCTCGTGTGAGACTTTCAAATAATATAGAGGTCAACGCATATATCCCTGGTATCGGCCACAACCTGCAGGAACACAGTGTTGTTCTTATCCGTGGAGGCCGTGTGAAAGACTTGCCGGGTGTCCGTTACCATGTTGTACGTGGTGCACTTGATACTTCAGGTGTCGACGGCCGTATGCAGGGTCGTTCACTTTACGGTGCGAAGAAGCCTAAAGCTAAGAACTAAATAAGACTCAGATGTTAACGTTATGTTAAAAGAATTAAACTTTGAGAGAATAAGTGATAATATTTGAAGGGAGGATTACAATATGCCTCGTAAAGGTCCAGTTGCAAAAAGAGATGTGTTGCCAGATCCGATACACAACTCAAAACTGATTACAAAATTGATCAACAAAATGATGGTTGACGGTAAGCGTGGTACTTCACAAAGTATCCTGTACAGTGCATTCGATTTAGTGGAGGAGCGCTCAGGCAGGGACGCTATGGAAGTTTTCGATGAAGCGATCGAAAACATCATGCCGGTACTTGAAGTCAAAGCACGCCGTGTCGGCGGTTCAAACTATCAGGTACCTGTAGAAGTACGCCCTGAACGTCGTACTACGCTGAGTCTGCGTTGGCTCGTGAACTACGCTCGTCTGCGTGGGGAAAAGACAATGGTGGAAAGACTCGCGAATGAAATTCTTGACGCAGCAAACAACACAGGTGGTGCTGTCAAGAGACGTGAAGAAGTACACAAAATGGCAGAAGCCAACAGAGCATTCGCTCACTACCGCTGGTAGGTGCGGGTGTCTGACAGTTATAAACCGCAATCCATTTTTGGAAGGAGAAAAGAATACTCATGGCAAGACCATTCTCATTAGAAAGAACGCGTAACATCGGTATCATGGCTCACATCGATGCCGGTAAGACTACGACGACTGAACGTATTCTTTATTACACAGGACGTATCCACAAACTTGGTGAAACGCATGAAGGTGCTTCACAGATGGACTGGATGGAGCAGGAGCAGGAACGTGGTATTACAATCACGTCTGCAGCGACGACAGCAGAGTGGGACGGACACCGTGTAAACATCATCGATACGCCTGGACACGTAGACTTCACTGTTGAAGTTGAACGTTCACTTCGTGTGCTGGACGGAGCTGTGACAGTACTTGATGCTCAATCAGGTGTTGAGCCGCAGACGGAAACAGTATGGAGACAGGCAACAACTTACGGCGTTCCCCGTATCGTATTCATCAACAAGATGGATAAGATCGGTGCTGACTTTGAATATTCAGTCGGTACCATCAGAGACCGCCTGCAGGCAAATGCCCACCCTATCCAGTTCCCAATCGGAGCAGAGGATAACTTCAACGGAATCATCGACTTGATCCACATGACAGCTTACAGCTACGGTAATGACCTGGGGACAGAGATTGAAGAAATCGAAATCCCTGAAGATTATAAAGCAAAAGCTGAAGAGTTGAGAGAATCCCTCATTGAAGGTCTGGCAGATGTCAATGAAGATATCATGGAGAAATACCTTGGTGGAGAAGAAATCAGCATCGATGAGCTTAAAGCTGCGATCCGTCAGGCGACGTGTGATGTTGAATTCTACCCTGTACTTTGCGGTACAGCATTCAAAAACAAAGGTGTCCAGTTACTTCTTAACGCGGTAATCGATTACCTTCCATCACCATTGGATGTAAAACCGATCGTCGGTCATGTCAAAGATAACGAAGACGAAGAGATTGTCGCAAAACCTGACGACTCCGAGCCGTTTGCAGCGCTTGCATTTAAAGTGATGACAGACCCGTTCGTCGGTAAACTGACATTCTTCCGTGTGTACTCAGGTACACTGGATTCTGGTTCTTATATCAGAAACACGACTAAAGACAAGCGTGAACGTGTGGGACGTATCCTTCAGATGCACGCAAACTCCCGCCAGGAGATTGCAACGGTTTACGCCGGAGACATCGCTGCTGCGGTAGGTCTTAAAGACACAGGTACAGGTGATACTCTTACAGACGAGAAGAACCAGGTTATTCTGGAGGCTATGGAATTCCCAGAGCCGGTCATCCACTTATCCGTTGAGCCTAAATCCAAGGCGGATCAGGATAAGATGACTACAGCACTTGTGAAACTTCAGGAGGAAGACCCTACATTCACTGCACGTACTGACAATGAGACCGGACAGGTCATCATCGGCGGTATGGGTGAGCTTCATCTTGATGTACTTGTCGACCGTATGAAGCGTGAATTCAAAGTTGAGTGTAATGTTGGTGCGCCAATGGTTTCTTACCGTGAGACATTCAAATCTTCAGCATCTGTACAAGGTAAATTTGCACGTCAATCAGGTGGCCGTGGTCAGTTCGGTGATGTTCATATTGAATTCACACCTAACGAGCAGGGCGCAGGATTCGAATTCGAAGACAAGATTGTCGGTGGTGCAGTACCACGTGAATTCATCCCATCTGTTGAGCAGGGGCTCAGGGACTCCCTGGACAACGGTGTGCTTGCCGGATACCCGCTTGTTGATGTTAAAGCAAAATTATTCGATGGTTCATACCACGATGTCGACTCATCCGAGATGGCATTTAAAATTGCTGCATCACTTGCTTTAAGGGAAGCTGCGAAAGTCTGTGACCCTGTCATCCTTGAACCGGTCATGAAGGTGGAAATCGTCATGCCTGAAGAATACATGGGTGATATCATGGGCGACGTAACAAGCCGTCGTGGACGCGTGGAAGGTATGGATTCCCGCGGTAACGCACAGCTCGTCAGAGCGTTCGTTCCACTTTCTGAAATGTTCGGTTACGCAACATCACTCCGTTCAAACACTCAGGGCCGCGGAACTTACACGATGACTTTCGATCACTATGAAGAAGTGCCTAAATCAATTTCTGAAGAAATCATCAAGAAAAACACAGGTGCATAATTCGGTTACTTGATTTTTAGGTATAAATCATTTATAAGTGGTTTAGGAAACACCTTGGGAGAGTGATTCACTCTTCCCAAGTAAACTATAAAACAAATTAATTTCTTTAAATAAGGAGATGTATTTTAAAATGGCTAAAGAAAAATTCGACCGTTCCAAAACGCATGCTAACATTGGTACAATTGGTCACGTTGACCATGGTAAAACAACATTGACAGCTGCTATCGCAACTGTACTTGCTAAACATGGTGACACTACAGCACAGAGCTACGACATGATCGACAACGCACCAGAAGAAAAAGAGCGTGGTATCACAATCAACACGTCTCACATCGAGTACGAAACTGATTCCCGTCACTATGCACACGTTGACTGCCCAGGTCACGCTGACTATGTTAAAAACATGATCACTGGTGCTGCACAAATGGACGGCGCTATCCTTGTTGTATCTGCAGCAGACGGCCCAATGCCACAAACTCGTGAGCACATCCTGCTTTCACGTAACGTTGGTGTACCGGCACTTGTTGTATTCCTTAACAAAGTCGACCAAGTTGACGATGAAGAGCTTCTTGAGCTTGTAGAAATGGAAGTTCGTGAACTTCTTTCTGAATATGACTTCCCTGGTGATGACATTCCAGTTATTGCTGGTTCTGCACTTAAAGCTCTTGAAGGCGATGCAGACATGGAGCAAAGAATTCTTGATCTTATGCAGGCAGTGGATGACTACATCCCAACTCCAGAGCGTGACTCTGACAAGCCATTCATGATGCCGGTTGAGGACGTATTCTCAATCACTGGCCGTGGTACTGTTGCAACTGGTCGTGTTGACCGTGGACAGATCAAAGTCGGTGACGAAGTTGAAATCATCGGTCTTGCTGAAGAATCAAGCAAAACAATCATCACTGGTGTTGAAATGTTCCGTAAGCTTCTTGACTATGCAGAAGCAGGCGACAACATCGGCGCACTTCTCCGTGGCGTAGCGCGGGAAGACATCCAGCGTGGACAAGTACTTGCAGCACCTGGATCAATCACGCCACACACTCAGTTCAAAGCTGAAGTGTACGTTCTTTCAAAAGAAGAAGGTGGACGTCATACTCCATTCTTCAACAACTACCGTCCGCAGTTCTACTTCCGTACAACTGACGTAACTGGTGTTGTAAGCCTTCCTGAAGGAACTGAAATGGTTATGCCTGGCGACAACGTTGAAATGAACGTTGAACTCATTTCACCAATCGCTATCGAAGACGGTACACGTTTCTCCATCCGTGAAGGTGGACGTACTGTTGGATCAGGCGTTGTAACTGAAATCGTTAAATAATTTCAGACCTTATAAACAGAAAGCGCAAAATCTCAATCGAGATTTTGCGCTTTTTTTGTTTTGATAAATATTTTGGGAAATGCCTGCTCACTCATAGTGAGTTTCAGGTTTGAGTAAGCAGAATTTCGTAATAACTGCTCACTCACAGTGAATTCCAGCCCTGAGTAAGCAGAATCCTGTCATGCCTGCTTACCCACAGCAATTTCCAGTCCTGAGTAAGCAGCTCAAATCCTACACTTCCCTGAAATTCGTAATCAGGCGCAGATATGCTTCGACGCCTGCCTGCATCCCTGCTTCATCGATATCAAACTTCGGGTGGTGGTGCGGGTAATCGGTTTCGAGTTCTTTATTCATCGTGCCGATATTGAAGAATACGCCGGGCACTTTTTCAAGATAATACGCGAAATCTTCGCCGCCCATTGAGAGTTCGACCTCTTCTACGGAACTGATGAACTCTGTTTTGCCTTCAGTCGCTTCAAGCAGCATGTCGACCAGCTCATCCGAATTCAGGACGGCAGGGTAGCCTTTGACGTATTCGAGCTCGCATTCCAGCGCAAAGCTCTCTTCGATGCCTCTCCGGATGCCTTCCATCCGGGTGATCACTTTGTCTTGGACTTCTTTATCGAATGTCCGCACGGTACCGCTGATATCTGCGTTGTTCGGTATGATGTTGAAGGCACTGCCGGCATTGAACATGGCTGCTGTGACGACTGCGGACTTCAGGGGATCGACCGTCCGGGAGACGATCGTCTGCAGCTGCTGGATCAGTGAAGCGGCTGCGACCACGGGGTCATTCGCCACATGGGGTTCTGCACCGTGTCCGCCGCGGCCCATCACTTTAAAGTGGAAGGAATCGGCAGCTGCGTGTTTGTATCCGTAATTGTAGCCGAGCATGCCTGTCGGGTACTTGCTGGAGACGTGTATGCCGTACACGTAATCCACACCGTTGAGGACGCCTGCTTCCACCATACTTATCGCTCCGCCCGGCAGCTGTTCTTCGGCATGCTGGAAAATAAAGACCACATTGACCGGCAAAGTGTCCTTATGTGCACAAAGAATTTTTGCGGTGGTGATCAGCATGGCGGTGTGTGCATCATGTCCGCATGCGTGCATGATGCCGTCGATTTCGGATTTGTATGCCACATCATTCTCTTCTGTGATCGGCAATGCATCAAAATCAGCACGCAAGGCCACGGTCTTGAAATCATCATTCACATGCAGTTCCGCACGCAGGCCGTTGCCGCCGACATCTCGTTCGATCTCAAGCGGCAGGTCTTTGATCTGCTCATATATATAAGCCTTCGTATTCGTTTCCTGGAAGGACAGTTCCGGATATTTGTGCATATGCCTGCGCACAGCCTGCATTTCTTCATATCTGTTTTCTATTTCTTTTCTTATGTCCATCATTTCACGGCTTCCTCCTCAAAGTATATGCATACTGCACGCAGCATCACCGACAGCGCATTGACCAATCCTTTTTCATCGATGTCGAACATGCCGTGATGGTGTGGGTAATCTGCCCTGAAATTTGAATTCCTGACACCTGTGAAATAGAAGGTGCCGGGCACTCTCTGCAGGTAATAGGAAAAATCCTCACCGCCGAGGCTCGGCTGGAGTTCCTTCACCTGATCGACTGTGGATACTTCCCCGGATGCCTGTATGATGATATCCGTCTTTTCGTGATCATTGACGACCGGCGGATAGCCCTTCATGTAGTCGAGCTCATAGGATACGCCGGTCATCGTCACAAGACCTTCCAGGCATTTCTTCAGTTCCCGTATCATGACATCCTGGGTCTCGTGATTGAATGTCCTTATCGTGCCGCCGACTTCGACTTCGTCGGGGATGACGTTATGCTGATGGCCGCCGTTGAACATCGTGATGGAAAGCACGACCGGCTCCATCGGCGACGACTTCCTGGTGACGGCGTACTGCATCTGATGGCAGAAGGAGAGGGCTGCGGCAAGTGGGTCGACTGCGCTGTCAGGTTTTGATGCGTGGCCGCCGCGGCCTTTAATCTTCACCGTGAAGTCATCCGGTATGCCGGTGGCTGTGCCTTTTATATAACCGATGGTGCCGATGTCGAGGCTTGTTGAGACATGCTGGCCGAAAATCGCATCGACGCCGTCAAGGCAGCCGTCGGCGATCATCTGTATGGCACCCCCTGGATCGACTTCCTCGGCATGCTGGAAGATGAAGACCACATTACCTTTCAATGAGTCTTTATTTTCGCTTAATATGCGGGCGGCCGTCATGATTACAGATGTATGGGCATCATGTCCGCATGCATGCATCACTCCAGGGACTGTAGAGCGGTATGTCACGTCCTTTTGGTCATGGATGGGCAGAGCATCGAAATCTGCACGAAGCGCCACTGTGGGCAGATCCTGATCGATTATGAGCCTGCCGACGACACCGCGCCCACCGACGCCTTCCTGGACTTCGAGGCCGAGGTCATGAAGGTAGCTTGCGATATATGCCGGTGTATGGACTTCTTTGAATGACAGTTCGGGATTCATATGGAAATGGCGGCGGAGTTTCACGAGTTCATTGAAATGGTCATCAGAAATCTTCTCTATCTGCTTCAGTTCCATTCGATCACCTGCTCGAGCTCCAGAATTTTCATGAACATCGACAGACCGCTGACCATGGCGTCTTCATCAAGGTCGAACATCGGATGGTGATGCAGGTATGTCGAATTTTTATCCTGATTGCCGGAACCTGTAAGGAAGAAGGCGCCCGGTTTCTCAAGGATATAATAGCTGAAATCCTCACCGATCATGAGCGGCTTGGCCGTTTCAAACGGCAGACCGAGTTCGAGTGCGGCTTCTTCAATCACTTCAGCTTCCCTTTCATGGTTGATGACCGCAGGGTAGCCGTAGTTGTAGAACAGCTCACCTTCGGCGCCGCGTTTTTTTGCCGTATATTCAACTTCCCTCTGGAATATTTCGTGAATCTGGTCTTTGATTTCAGGTTTGAACGTACGGACTGTGCCGACGATTTCAGCAGTGTCCGGGATGATGTTGAATGCCGTTCCGGCACGCACTTTACCGAATGTCACAACGGCATTATCAATCGGGGACACCTGCCGTGAGACGACGCTCTGAAGGTTTGTAATCACTTCGGCGGCAATCAGCACCGGATCGACGGAATCATGCGGCTGGGCTGCATGTCCGCCTTTGCCCTTGATCGTGATGACGAAATAGTCCGGACTTGAGATGATCGGGCCGGGTTTCACTTTCACCGTATGGGTGGGGTGCTGGCTCCAATAATGCTGGCCGTAGACTTTGTCCACGCCCTCCAGGACGTCGTCCGCGACCATGGAAACTGCACCGCCGGGCTGTATTTCTTCGGCGAATTGAAAGATGAATGAGACGGCACCTTTCAATTTGCCTGCCTTCTCCTGTGCTGCCACAAGGTCGAGCAGTGCAAACAGTGTACTCGTATGCCCGTCATGTCCGCAGGCATGCATGAGGCCATCCACGGTCGACTTATACGGTACGTCCTTTTCGTCCTGGATCGGCAGGGCATCAAAGTCAGCACGGATGGCGATATGGGGGCTGCCTGTGCCGAGTGTTGCGCGGATGCCGCCGCCTCCGACTTTCTCCCTGATTTCGAGTGTGTCATACGCCTGCAGGTATTCAAGGATATATTTATAAGTCTCCTCTTCATGGAATGACTCTTCCGGATGCATGTGGAGATATCTTCTGTGTTCAATCATTTGGGGAAGGGTGGACTCCGCCAAATCGTGTATCGTCATAATCTAACCTCCATTAAGATAATAGTTAATTTTATCAAACAACCTAAATTTTTCAAACTATTTAATTTTAATTGAATAGTTCAATTACTTTATTATACAGGATTTCACTAAAAGAAAGCGCTTTATTATGATAAGATGGATTTGAGAGGAGAGGGGCAAATGTCTAAAATATTGAATGAGTTTTTATCTTCGAATTTACAGGAGTTGAAAGATAACGGTCTGTACAATGAAATCAATGTGGTCCGGGGTGCAAACGGCCCGGTGATCGATATTGACGGCAAAGAATTGATCAATCTGTCTTCAAACAACTATCTGGGGCTTGCGACAGACGAAACACTGAAGCAGGCGGCAAAGGATACGATCGATTCCCACGGGGTCGGTGCAGGTGCGGTGAGGACGATCAACGGTACACTTGATGTCCATGTCGAACTTGAGGAGACGCTTGCTGAATTCAAGGGGACTGAAGCGGCGGTCGCGTTCCAGTCCGGCTTCAACTGCAATATGGCGGCCATACAGGCTGTCATGAACAAGGAGGATGCGATCCTTTCAGATGAACTGAACCACGCTTCAATCATCGACGGCTGCCGTCTGTCACGTGCAAAGATCATCCGCGTCAAC
This sequence comes from Salinicoccus kekensis, assembly GCF_900220995.1. Lineage (GTDB taxonomy): Bacteria > Bacillota > Bacilli > Staphylococcales > Salinicoccaceae > Lacicoccus > Lacicoccus kekensis. The sequence continues at coordinate 171,482 of NZ_OBQF01000004.1, read as the reverse complement.
CATTCCGATATGGATGATCTGCGGCAGAAGGCGAAGGAGGCGACCGAATCCGGCCAGTATAAAAAAGTGATGTACATCACCGACGGTGTGTTCTCGATGGACGGGGACGTGGCGAAACTTCCGGAGATCGTCGAGATCGCAAAAGAGTTCGATCTCATCACCTATGTGGATGATGCACATGGCTCGGGTGTCATGGGCAAGGGAGCCGGTACGGTGAAGCATTTCGGACTTGAAAAGGAAGTCGATATCCAGATGGGAACCCTGTCGAAGGCGATCGGCGTGGTCGGCGGCTATATCGCCGGCACAAAGGAGCTCGCGGACTACCTGAAGGTCGCGGCCCGCCCGTTCCTGTTCTCCACATCGCTCACGCCGGGGGATACGAAGGCGATCAATGAAGCCGTGAAGATGCTGATGGCATCGACAGAACTGCATGATCAATTGTGGGAGAACGGGGATTATTTGAAGAAGGGGCTGAAATCACTCGGCTTCAATATCGGCAATTCGGAAACACCGATCACGCCATGCATCATCGGCGATGAGAAGACGACCCAGGCGTTCTCGAAGCGTCTGATGGAAGAGGGCGTCTATGCGAAATCCATCGTCTTCCCGACGGTTCCGAGGGGGACCGGCCGTGTGCGCAACATGCCGACGGCAGCACATACGAAAGAGATGCTGGATGAAGCACTGGAAATCTATGAAAAAGTTGGAAAAGAACTAAACGTGATATCATAAGAGGGGTATATTATGGAACGAATATTAATTACAGGCGCACTCGGGCAGATCGGCACAGAATTGACTGTAAAACTGAGGGAGATATACGGCGATGACAAGGTGCTGGCGACCGATATCAACGAACCTGCCGAAGGGCCGCTTAAGGGGAAGCCGTTTAAAATACTGGATGTAAGAAGATATGATGAGATGGTGGAGACGGCGGATGAATTCAAGCCGGACACCATCATGCATATGGCGGCGCTGCTCAGTGCGACATGCGAGGAAAAGCCGCTGATCGCATGGGATATCAATATGGGCGGGCTCGTCAACGCGCTCGAGACCGCAAGGAAAAGGGGCATCAAATTTTTCACGCCGAGCTCGATCGGAGCCTTTGGCCCCTCCACACCGAAGAAAGATGCACCGCAGACGACGATCCAACGGCCGACTTCGATGTACGGCGTCAACAAAGTGGCCGGGGAGCTGCTGTGCGATTATTATTTCAAGAAGTTCGGCGTGGATACGCGGGGTCTCCGTTTCCCGGGACTCATCTCACATGTCAAGGAGCCGGGCGGCGGCACCACCGACTATGCTGTTGAAATTTATTTTGAAGCGGTCAAATCGGGGAAGTATACATCCTATATAGGCGAAGGGACGTATATGGACATGATGTATATGGATGATGCCATCGATGCTGTGATACAATTGATGGAGGCGGACGCCGAAGATCTCATCGACCGCAATGCATTCAATGTCTCGGCAATGAGTGTCGAGCCCGGAATGATTGCGCGCGAGATTGAAAAGCATATACCCGGCTTTGAACTCGATTATGATGTGGATCCCGTCAGGCAGGGGATCGCCGACAGCTGGCCGGACTCCATCGATACGAGTGAAGCGGAGAAACAATGGGGTTTCAGACCCAAGTATGATTTGGAAAAAATGACAACGGAAATGATAAACGCAATCAGGGATAAAGCATAAGAAGGCATTGTGCCTTCTTATTTTTAACAGGAGGACAGGAATTGAAAGCGATACTGTTTGATAAGGACGGCACATTGTTGAATTATGAAAAAGTATGGACGCCATTTGCGATCAAAAGTGTCGAAGCCTTCGCAGAGCAATTTGAACTTCATTCCGAGAAGGAAGATCTTGCACGTGCGCTCGGCCTTGTCGACAATAAAATGCAGTCCGATTCCATAGCTGCAAGCGGCACGGGTGCCGATATACATGCGGTGTACGAAAGCTTTGCCACCGGCGGCGGCAGGTGGGCACGGGAGTTCTATGAGAATAACCTGGATTTCATCGCGAGCCATATGGAATTGATCGACGGCTCGAGGGAAGTGCTCACCGCACTGAAAGCCATGGAGTATAAAAATGTCATCGTGACGAGCGATTCCAGGAAAGGTGCGGAGCTTTTCATCAGGCAGCTCGGACTTGGTGAATTGATCGATGATATCGTGGCCGGCGATGACACTGATTATAAGAAGCCGGATTTCAGGGTGCTCCAGCCATTCCTAAAAAGGCACGGCTACGGTGTGGATGATGTCGTGATGATCGGTGACAACAATGCCGACACCATGCTCGGAAAAGAAGAAGGGCTGTACACGATAGGCGTGCTGAGCGGCACATCCGGGCGGGAACAGCTGAAAGGCGCCGATCTCATCGTCGACAGCGTGACCGACCTGATCCAGGACGGAGAGTTTGTAGTGAATGCAAAAGCAAAATGACCACGAAATGTTCATGAAAGAAGCACTCGAAGAAGCGAAAAAAGCATATGAAAAAGGCGAAGTCCCCATCGGGGCGGTGGTGGTGCACAACAACGAAATCATTGCACGCGGGCACAACCTGAGGGAGACGGTCGGCCATCCCCTGACGCACGCCGAAATGATCGCGATCCACCGGGCGAGCGGCCATTTTGAATCTTTCCGCCTGGAGGACTGCACACTGTATGTCACCCTGGAGCCATGCGTCATGTGTTCCGGTGCCATCATCATGAGCCGCCTGTCCCACATCGTATTCGGTGCCTATGACAGGAAGGGCGGGACGGTGAGGAGCCTGCTGGAGCTGCTTGACGAACCCCGCTTCAACCACCGGCCGAAAGTGACGGAGAGTGTCATGGAGGAAGAATGCAGCCGGCTTTTAAAGGATTTCTTCAAGGATTTGAGGCGGAAGAAAGCACAGGGCGGGAAGCATGAGTTATAATGTAGAATATATCATTAAAAGGGAGTTTTATTTAACTTATGGTTAAGTTGATAGCAATTGATATGGATGGGACACTGCTCACACCCGAGCATGAAATCACACCAAGAACCATACTCGCAATCAATAAAGCGATCGAGCAGGGTGTCCATGTCGTCATTGCAACAGGAAGAGCCTATTATGAAGCACATGCGATAGTGCGGGAATACCGGCTGCAGATTCCATATATCTGCCTGAACGGTGCACAGGTGCGTGATGAGCAGCATGAAGTGGTGGCTGATCACCCTCTCCCCCGTAACCTGATTACAGAGGTCTCGGAAGTTTTGAAGGCGGAGGATATCTTTTACCAGGTCTATACGGATCGTGCAATATACACGACGAGCATCGAGAGGGATATTGATATTTTCATAGAGCTGGCCAGACAATCCGGCGGGACTCCGGATGTGGATAAGATCAGAAGGCTGATGCGTGAGAGGCTCGCAAAGACTTCATTGCAGGAAGTCCGGGACTACAGGGATGTATATGAGCGTGAGGATGAAAACGTACTGAAATTCCTTGCGGCATCAACCTCCCGTGCGAAGCTGGTGAGGGCCAAGAACTATCTTAATGAGATTGATGATATTGCCGTTTCCGCATCATCCCCGGGGAACATCGAACTCACCCATGCGGAGGCACAGAAGGGCATTGCACTTGAAAAGCTGGCAGAATCTTTGGATGTCGATCTGAAGGACACGATGGCGATCGGTGACAACCTGAATGATATATCCATGCTGAAACGCGTCGGCACAGCCGTGGCCATGGGGAATGCCACATCGGAAGTGAAAGCCATTGCAGATGTCGTGACCGGTACGAACTCGGATGACGGTGTGGCCGAAGTCATTGAAAAGGCGCTCAATAATGAACTGGAACCATCTTCCAAATAAAAAAGACATCCTAAGGATGTCTTTTTGCTATTTCTGATATTTCATGCGGCTGAAGGCGTCATGCTGGTGGATGCTTTCTTCGTTACGGCATTCCAGTTCAAAACCTTTGACCCAGTCAAGTTCGGCAATATCATAGGCGATCAGACGGATCAGGTCTTCAACAAAGCGCGGGTTTTCGTAGGCGCGTTCGGTCACAATCTTCTCATCCGTCCTTTTCAGGATCGGATAGAGCTGACTTGAAGCATTGATCTCAAGCAGTTCATAGACGATTTCCTTATGGTTTTCAGGCACTTCTGCATCAGGATCGACATCGATCAGCACTTTGACATATCCGCGCTGGTTATGTGCGCTGTATTCACTGATCTCCTTCGAGCATGGGCAGAGCGTCGTGACCATGGCGGTCATGCCGAACTGCTTCCTCGTCAGTCCGCCTTCGTCCAGGGCAAGCGAATACTTCACATCTGCGTGGGCCATGCCGTGCAGGTTCGTGCCGGGGCTCGGTTTGGAAAAGTACCATTTACCGTCTGCAGTGACTTCTGCGTTTTCCTGGCGCATGCGGTCGCGGAGCACTTTCAACACTTGTTCAAGCGTTTCAAAGTCCAGGCTGACACCGTTTTTGTTCTCCGTCTCCAATGCTTCCAGCAGACGACTCATGTTGACGCCCTTCTCCTCACGGCGCAGGCTCGTTGCCAGTTCAAAGTTTCCGACAGACTGGTAATCACCAATCACGACCGGATAACTCAAATTATTGATACCTACAGATTCAACTGCAAATAAAAAGTCTTTTTTAGAATTTTGAAGATCAGCCATTTCAGCTTTCTCTGTTGGCTTGGTCCCTTCTACAGGTTCAACAGAACCAAAATGTTTAAAACGACCTTCTCGTGTCGTTAAATCCAATTCTTCCATAATAATCTCCTTAATCTATATCATAACTGTAAAATTGTTCTAACTTTAAATAAGCTTCCCTTGTTTCCTGGCCTTCCACAGTGTCCGCAGCCAGCCGTTTCAGCAGCGGGCCGGTCTGAGAAATATGAGCCGCCATCACATCTTCTTTCCTGTCTTCATAGCCGGTGATGTCATTGATGATGTCAGGGTCCCCGAGGTCCTCCAATGTACCTTTATCAAAAGCGACGAGCTGGAGGGCCGGTCTTTTTTCAGGCGACATATCCTTTACAGCACTCACAACGGCTTCCGCAGTCGCCTCATGGTCAGGATGGACAGAATACCCCGGATAGAAGGAAATGATTCTTGAGGTGTTGAGTTCGTCTATCAGCTCTTTGATGACTGAAGCCAGGTGGCCGGGCGGTTCAAATTCGAGTGTCTTATCACGGTAGCCAAGAAGCCTTAAATCAGTCAGCTTCATTATTCTAGCACTTTTCTCGACTTCCTGCTTCCTTATATCATGCAATGATTCCCGCGTTGCGAAAGGAGGATACCCGAGGCTTCTTCCCATGTCACCGTAAGTCAGGCAGGCGTAAGTCACCGGCACGCCTGAATCGATGTATTTCATGATGGTGCCGGAGACACCGAATGCCTCATCATCCGGGTGGGGGAAGACGACTAAAACATGTCTTTCTTTTTCCATTCCGATTTCCTCCTATTTGAAAAACTCATTAGAAGATATTTCCAAAGCACTGGCCAGTTTCCCTTCATGATCAAAGCCGTGCATGATGAATTCATCATTCTCGTTGATGACATAGTGCGTCAGGCCGAGTACATAGATCCATCCGCCGTTCACAAGCTTCAATCCGACACGGTACTGACCGTTCCTGCCGCCCCGGATGGCACCCTGAACAAACTCGACCTGGATGTTCCGCAGGAATGTGCCTGCATTAAAGATGTTCTCGTCCAAGTGGTCCGCGTAGACCCCACTTGTGATCTCAACGTGTATATAGACAGGACGGTCCTGATATTGATTCAGTATTTCCTGCACTTTCTCACGGTCAATCTTCTCCATTAAAATGCCACTCCCACTTCTGCATATGAATTCAATTTAAAAGAGATAGGCAGGCTATCTCTTTTAAATCTGTTCTTCTTTTACTTTGATTTCTTCCACTGTATTCGCTGCGCCGTGTCTGACGACACCGACATGTTCATTCAATCTCCAGCCGTTCTTGATTGCTGAAGTGACGAACGCCTTGGCTGACCGTACAGCTTCAAGAGGTGTTTCACCTTTGGCGAGCTTTGCGGTGATTGCTGCAGCGAATGTGCATCCTGCACCGTGGTTGTATGATGCATCGATCTTCTCGGTTGTCAAAAGGTGGAATTCGTCACCATCATAGTATACATCAATCGCTTTGTCACCCTCGATGCCTGTACCGCCTTTGATGATGACATGCTGTGCACCCTGCCTTACGATCTCCACTGCACATTCTTTAACTTCGTCCAGTGTTTTGGGTGTCTTGCGGCGGGTCAGATGGCCCGCTTCAACCAGGTTCGGGGTGACGATCGTTGCATGCGGCAGCAGATGTTCGATCATCGCATCCACAAGACCCGGATTGAGCACTTCATCATCACCTTTACAGACCATGACCGGATCGATGACGAAGAATTTTGCACCGCTGTTCAGGAATGCTGTCTTCGCCCTCTCAATCACTTCCTCCGAAGGCAGCATACCGGTCTTGATGGCATCCGGTGAAATGGATAAAGCTGTTTCTATCTGTGAATCCACGACTTCGAGAGCCGTAGGGAATACCCGGTGGGACCATGTTTTTGGATCCATCGTCACTGTGGTCACAATGACGGACATCCCGTAAGTTTCATGTTCCTGGAATGTTTTCAGGTCGGCGGCTATACCCGCGCCTCCGCTGACGTCCGTACCCGCGATGGTCAGGGTCTTTTGAAGCTGCATAAAAGTTCCTCTTTTCCTCTAATAGATTAATAATGATATTTTACTATATTTGACGCTGTAATTCTAGAGCATTGCTTACTTGAATGGTATAATTGAATTTTAAAAGAGGTGATGTAATGGAATGGTCGGAAGTATTCGCAAAAATAAAGGAAGAACATGATTTCAGCACACTGGAAGCGGTGTTGGAGGATAAATATGAAAACGGCAAAGTTTTCCCGCCAAGGGATGAAATATATACGGCATTCGAATTGACATCATTTGAAAATGTCAGGGTGGTCATACTCGGCCAGGATCCCTACCACGGGGAAAGGCAGTCGCACGGACTTGCTTTCTCGGTGAATGAAGGCATCAAGATCCCGCCGTCACTCCGGAACATATATAAAGAGCTTGAGGAGGACCTCGGGATCAGACGCACAGGCGGCAGCCTGAAAGACTGGGCGGCACAGGGCGTGCTGCTGCTCAACACGGTCCTCACCGTGGATGCGCATGAAGCGAATTCACACCGCGGGCTTGGCTGGGAGAAATTCACGGACAGCGTGATCAAGGTGGTGTCCGAAGAGCTTGAAAATGTCGTGTTCATACTCTGGGGCAAACCCGCCCAGAAAAAAGAGGCACTCATAGACGGCTCAAAACATCTGATAATAAAATCCGTGCATCCCAGCCCTTTATCCGCATATAGGGGATTCTTCGGTTCGAGGCCGTTCAGCCGGACGAACGAATACCTGGAGGAAAACGGGCGGACGCCGGTGGACTGGAGTGAGCGGACGTGAAGCGTGAGATCATCAGCCAGATAAAGTCGGAGCTCCATATGCTCGAAGTCTCAAGCCTGCCCCATGAGTTCGAGAAGCATCTGTATGCAGTCGAGACGCTGGTCAGCCTACTGAAGGCGGAAGGGCCGGGCACGACCCGCGCAGCAACGGAAGAAGCGGAGCCGGACCTCACGGATAAGGATAAAAAAATGCTTGAAATGATGGGCGGCAGCAAAAAAGAGGGCAGGCCGCCTGAAGAAAAACGGACGGACAATTCGATTTTTGATTTTTAACAGCAGGGAGTAAAGAGAAATGAAATTATTTGTAATTCTGGGGGCAGTGAACGCCTTCATATCAGTCGCACTGGGTGCATTCGGGGCACACGGCCTCGAAGGGAAAATCAGCGACCACTACCTCGGCGTATGGGAAACGGCAGTGCAGTATCAGATGTTCCACGCAGCGGGGCTGATCGCGGTGGGGATCCTGATCGGGCTCACGGACATGCCGATGAACGCGGCGGGGTGGCTGATGTTTGCAGGCATCATATTTTTCAGCGGATCACTGTATATACTCGCGGTCTCAGGTATTTCGGTGCTCGGTGCCATCACTCCGATCGGCGGCGTACTGTTCCTCGCTGCCTGGGTGATGGTGATCATTGGAATAGCGAGGATTTGAGCATTGGCTGCATCCATTCGGGGTGCGGCTTTTTATTTTGGGAAAGTCCGGCTGAATTACGGCAAAACAAAGACCGGACCTCTGTGAGGTCCGGCCATAAGTATTTCCATCTATTATGCGAGGCCGTAGAACTTCTTCGCTTTTTCGAAAAACGGCTCGTCTTCCGGCGTCATATCGTATTCTTCGATGATCGCTTCTACAGGGCAGACCGTAACACATGCACCGCAGTCGATGCAGATATCCGGGTCGATGAAGTACTGATCTTCGCCTTCTTCTATGCAGTCGACCGGGCAGACATCAACGCAGTCTCCTGCTTTCTCACCGATACACGGCTGGGTAATGACAAATGCCATTTGAATTACCTCCTTCAATCTATGGATTCCTTCACTTAAATTTGGTTCGTTTAAATCCGGCTATAATTGAATAGTAAGTGAATCCCGGACATTTTTCAAACCATTTCTGGAAACTCGGTTAAAATACACATTTAGGCTGACCCGTGCCGTGTAATTTAACCCCGTTACCTCATTTCATCCGCTTCTTTCTTCAGCTGCATATATTCCTTGAATTCCCGTTGTGCAAACCAGATTGAAATCAGCCCGAAAATCACTATGGCGAGCCCGAACCAGTCGCCTTCGGCAATGATGAAAATCAGGCCCACGACCAGTAACAGCACTGCCACGACCGAGGTTACAGTGCCTGTAAATATGAGTATCCATCTTTTTGATCTGTTGATATTCGATGACATAAGCTTTCCTCATTTACTGTTTTAGTCCATCATATCAGAAGCAACAATTTATAAAAAATGCCGGATGACCCCGCACCCGGCATTTCCAAATTATTTTTTACCCGACTTATTCTTATTGAATATTTTCTTAATGATTATAGGTGCCAGAACTATTGCAAGTCTCCTTATTAAACGGCCCATGTCAACACCCCTTCGAATTATTTAATCCAGCATTGTGTTATATCCGATTTTCCTGGTGTTCAAACATCTGCCTACTTGAAAAAATCGGACAGTTCGTCAGCCGGAAGGTGGACACCGACATAGAAGTCGCCGAATATGCCGTAGCGTGCAGAGGCTTCGTCGAACCTCATTTCATAGATGATGTTCTTGAATTCAAGCATATCATCGGAGAATAAAGTCACGCCCCATTCATACTTGTCGAGCCCCTGTGAGCCTGTGATGAACTGCTTGACTTTGCCTGCATACTGGCGGCCGATCATGCCGTGGTCATACATCAGGCGGCGTCTTTCCTCCATCGGAAGCATATACCAGTTGTCATCCAGATCGCGCTTTTTATCCATCGGATAGAAGCAGATGTACTTGGACTTCGGCACTTCCGGGTACAGGCGGCTTTGGACATAAGGATTCTCATACGGGTCTTCATCCGACTCCTTGGCAAGATATCCGCTCATCTCAATTACGGATACATATGAGTAGGCCGGGATCAGGTAGTCCCTGATGCCGAGCTTATTGAATTCCAGTTCCAGTTTGTTCAATTCATCAATGGTCGGACGCAGCATCCAGAGGATGATGTCCGCTTTCTGGCCGGTCACATTGTAAAATGAATAGCTGCCTTCTTTATTTTTATGAACTTCTTCCTCCCGCTCCAGGAAAGATTGGAGTTCAGCGATCAAATGGTCTTTTTTTGATTCTTCCAGGGTTTTCAATGAAGTCCAGTCGACATTGTACAGCAAATGCAGACTCCACCATCCATCCAGTGTTGAAACAGCTTCGCTCATTTTAAAAAACCTCTCTTTTTTAATTGTTATCATATCTATTCTACTCCAACTGAAAACGTTTTAAAAGTATTTAAGGATGAAATATTGTGACAGAAAAGGTATAATAATTTCGTACATAGGCTTTTCAAGGAGGAAACCATGAGTCAATTTTTAGATAAACTAAAAGCTAACTTGGAAGGGGAAAACGTCAGAGTCGTTTTTCCTGAAGGTGTTGACGGCAGAATATTGAAAGCGGCAATTGAACTGAATAAGACAGATTATGTGCATCCCATCGTTTTGGGGGACCATGATGAGATCAGGGCGCTTGCCGAAGAAAAGTCGCTTGATATTGAAAACCTGGAGATCATCAATCCTGTAAACTGTGATGATAAGGAAGAGCTTGCGGACGCTTTCGTCGAAAGGCGGAACGGCAAAGTGACGAAAGAACAGGCTGACGACATCATAAATGATGTGAATTACTTCGGAACGATGATGGTCTATACGGGGAAAGCCGACGGGCTGGTTTCCGGTGCCATGCACTCCACGCCGCACACTGTGCGTCCGGCATTGCAGATCATCAAGACGAAGCCCGGCGTCTCGCGCACGAGCGGGATCTTCTTCATGCTGCGCGAAGATGAGCTGTATGTCATGGGGGACTGTGCGATCAATCCGGTCCTGAACGCTGAGGAACTGGCGGAAGTGGCGGTCGAAACAGCAAAGACCGCACAGAGCTTCAATGTGGATCCGACGGTGGCACTGCTCAGCTTCTCGACGAAGGGCTCGGCGAAGACCGAAGAGACCGAACGCGTCAGGACGGCTGCACAGTATGCCAAGGATAAACTCCCGGACGTCCCAATCGACGGTGAATTCCAGTTCGATGCAGCATTCGTCCCGAGTGTCGCCGAGAAGAAGGCACCGGATTCCGAAGTCCAGGGCAATGCCAATGTCTTCATCTTCCCGAACCTCGAAGCCGGAAACATAGGGTACAAAATCGCACAGCGCCTCGGCGGTTTTGAAGCATACGGTCCGATACTGCAGGGCCTCAATCAGCCGGTGAACGACTTGTCCCGCGGCTGCACCACGGACGAAGTGTATAACCTTGCACTGTTCACCGCAACACAGGCACTGGCACTGAAGAACGGCCATGAATGAATTTTTTGAAGCAGAATGGGATTACATCCCGCCTGAAGTGACGCCGCATCCGTACCATTCATTTGCGATTGACGACGCCCTTCAGGAAACCGTGAGCAGCGACGGATCTTTCAAATTCCGGGCGTGGACCCATGATCCTTTCGTCATCCTCGGACTGCATGATGCCAGGCTGCCGCACCTCCATGACGGCCTCGCATATTTATCCGGAGCGGGATACGATTACATAGTCAGGAACAGCGGGGGACTCGGCGTCGTACTTGATGAAGGGGTGCTGAATATCTCGCTCATCATGAATAAAAGCCATTCGCCCTCGATAGATGACGGCTACGATCTGATGCTCGGCCTGGTCCGGAGTGCTTTGGACGATGCAGATGTGGAAGCATATGAAATCCACGGGAGCTACTGCCCCGGAAGTTATGATCTGAGCATAGACGGCAGGAAATTCGCCGGCATCTCCCAGCGGCGGATCAGGGACGGGGTCGCCGTTCAGATCTACCTGTGCGTCACGGGAAGCGGGGCGGCGCGGGCGGAAGTCATGAAGGAATTTTACCGGCATGCAAAAAAGGATGCGGAGACACGCTTCCAGTACCCGGATATAGAGCCGGATGTCATGGCTTCCTTAAATGAACTCCTTGGAAAAAGCTGGACCGTGGATGAGATGCTTGATAAGTTTTTGGATGTCTTGAAGATCGACCGGGAAAATACCGGCACACTGCCTGAGGAATTCGACGGCAGGTACACGGAATATGTACGGCGGATGATCAGGCGCAACGAGGATATCAGGGGCGCCCTCGACAGCAGGATATTTTCAGACCTTTAAACCAGTAACGGCATGTTACTGGTTTTTGTGGTTGCAGTAAAGGAGTGGACGCATTGTCTAAAAGTAAATACAGGGCGAAAATTTGGACGCCGGAGTTCATCATCATATTCTTATTTCATTTCATCGTCATGTTTTCGATGTATTCGACGCTGGTGACGGTCGGCAGCACGGCAATTGAGAATTATGGTGCGGCGCCCGCCACCGCTGGATTCGTGGCGAGTGTATTCATCGTCGGGGTGCTGGCCGGGCGCGCGCTCACCGGCTACCAGGTCAACAACATGGGTGCACAGAAGATCATGTATATCGGGACGGTTTTCTTCTTCATTACATATGCATTGTACTTCATAGACGGCGGCCTTTATTTCCTGATTGCAGTCCGTCTTCTGAACGGGATCGCAACCGGCGTGATCAGCACCGCGCTGAACACGCTTGCGACGGTTTCAGTCCCGCCGGAACGGCGCGGCGAAGGCATCAGCTACTTCAGCCTGAGCATGGTCCTTGGCTCGGCAGTCGGGCCTTTTTTGTCGTTCCTGGTACTTGAACACATCAGCTTCAATACGATGCTCACCTGCATCGGCCTTGCCGTGCTCGCGGTTTCATTGATGCTGCCGCTGATCAGGATCAATAACACGATGCGTCCGGAAGGTGCACCGAGGGGCAGGTTCGTGATGATCGACAAGGATGTGCTTTCGATGGGCTTTTCGGTCCTTTTCATGGGACTCGCGTATTCTGCGGTGCTGTCCTTTTTGAACCTGTATGCGATCGAGCTGGATCTGGTCACCGCCGCAAGCATGTTCTTCCTTGTCTATTCCGCAGCAATCCTGATGACGCGCCCGGTGACGGGCAGGATGCTTGATAAATACGGGGCAAATGTCATCATCTATCCGGCCTTCATCATCATGGCCGCCGGATTCTTCACGCTCGGCCAGGCAGCGGCGGGGGGAGTGCTCCTGCTTGCCGGTTTCCTGATCGGCCTCGGCTTCGGGAATTTCCAGTCGGTCGCCCAGGCGGTATGCGTGAAGATCGCGAAAAGGGAGAATGTCGGCCTTGTGACTTCAACATTTTTCATCATGCTTGAGATCGGTCTCGGCTTCGGCCCCTTCTTTCTCGGAATGATCGTGCCGTTCACCGGTTACGGCGGACTGTACCAGCTGCTCGTCCTTTCCATAGCGGCAGGCCTGGTCATTTTCCATGCTGTTTACGGCAGACATGAAAAAAAACAGGAAATATAGTTTAGCCTCCCATGTATTTTGGGAATTGAAGTGTTAAGGAAAAGGAGGCGCTATCAAATGGATAAGAAGAATGATGAGCATAAACGGATGACAACACGTGAAGACGAGGCGGAACTGGAAGAGAAGGAAAAGGTGAACGGGGATGAAGTCAGGGAACAGGTGCCCCCGGACCAGCCGCCGAGCGGTGAGATAAAAGAAGATGCCGAGCGTGAGGAAGATGTCCAGGAACAGAAGAGCGAGAAGCGCGAACGGCATATATAAAAGAATGTTTACGGTGGGGGCGTACTGCCCCCGCCGTATTTTTACGTCCGCGCACCAGATAGAGGCGCGGGAGTTGCACTTAATATAAAGAGGTATGATAATATGGAAACTGAAGGCGAAGGAGGCAGACGATCATGTTGACAGAAGTGCCGTATGCAAAAAAGCAGCTGGCTGAAGAAAAAGTCTTTAAGGACCCGGTGCACCGGTATGTCCATGTCCGCGATCAATTGATCTGGGACCTGATAAAAACGCGGGAATTTCAGCGCCTCCGCAGGATCAAACAGCTGGGGACGCTGTATCTTGCATTTCATTCCGCGGAACATACACGCTTCAACCACTCACTCGGTGTATATGAAATCGTCAGGCGGATGACCGAGAATTTCAAGGAACATGAGGAGTGGCAGGGGCGGTACCGCCTGCTTGCGCTGGCATCCGCCCTCCTGCACGACCTCGGCCACGGTCCTTTTTCCCATTGCTTTGAAAAGATATTCCATACCGATCATGAGGAATATACACGTAAAATCATACTCGGAGATACGGACGTCAATAAAGTCCTGAAGCGTGTGAGCCCGGATTTTCCGCGTGAAGTCGCACAGGTGATCGATCAGACGCATGAAAACAAGCTTGTCATCAGCATGATTTCAAGCCAGATCGATGCGGACCGTATGGACTATCTGCAGAGGGACTCCTATTATACAGGCGTCAGCTACGGCCGGTTCGACATGGAGAGGATACTCCGTGTGATGAGGCCCTCGAAAGAGGAGGTCATCATCAAGGAGAGCGGCATGCATGCGGTGGAGGATTATTTGATGAGCCGGTATCAGATGTACTGGCAGGTCTACTTCCATCCCGTCTCGAGGGGCGGAGAAGTGCTCCTGAACCTCGCTTTGAAACGTGCAAAGCATCTGTATGAAAAGGGGCATGAATTCAAACAGGCGCCCAAATATTTCATCCCGTTCTTTGAAGAGGATGTCTCCGTCGATGATTATCTGCGGCTGGATGAGATGGTCGTCAATTTCTATCTGCAGGAGTGGATTAATGAAGACGATGAGGTATTGTCCGATCTCGCCAACCGCTTCGTCAACCGTGAGCTGTTCAAATATCTGCCGTTTGATGGCTCATTCATCACCCAAAGCGAGCTCGAAGATCTGTTCAGAAGGGCGGGCATCGAGCCCGAGTACTATATTTTCAGCGACTCGTTCTCGGATCTGCCCTATGATTACGACCGTCCGGGGGCAAAGAACAACCGGAAGCCGATACATCTCAAGAAGGACAACGGGGAGCTCAGGGAAATCAGCAGCCAGTCGGCGATCATCAATTCCATCACGGGCGTGCACCGTATGGAATCGAAATTATACTACCCGAAAGAGAAGATATTAGCGATCGAAGACCTTGAAATCAAAGGTGAAATAATCAATATATTGAATCAATTAGCATAGGAGCAGGATACAATGTCAAATGATTCCAATGAAAAAAAGCCGGGATTCCAGTTCAATATAATCAAGGATGACCCGTTGACCGGCCATAAGGGCCAGAACTTCGGCATGATCAGTGTGGAGAATGTTGCGCCGGTCTACATCGACATCGACACCCAGGAAGTGTTCATAGATATCGGGGGCCTTCATGGACGTGCCGAGGTTGAAAGGCGCGTCAAATGGGTGACTGACCCTGAAGCACCGAAAGGCGAGGGGGAGAGGCGGTTCTGGCTGGTCTGGGTGACCGTCGAACGCACAAAGGACGGGCCGGTGTACGAAGGGCTGACCGTGTGCTATGAATCCATCAATAAGACGAAGAAGCGCGGATATAAACTGATGCATGAGCATGTGAACCAGATGGACCGTTCCATGAAAGGCAAAATCATCCTCGATGGAATGGACAAGGAAAGCAGAAGCTCCCTGAAGAAATTCCTTCAAGCCCATAATGAGGAAATGTGGAATAATTCCAAAGAATTGCAGGAAGTAATGAAAGATGACTGAAACTTTGTCTGAATTGTGTCTTTTATAAATGAAGGTTGCAGATTTCCCTGAACGACTATAAAATACTATATAGTTATATAAAATATAACTGGGACACTAAGACAGGGGACACCCTGTCTTTTTTTTATCACCGATTTCTTTAATGTCTGAATATGTTATAATCTACCTTACTTGCAGGTGATGATATGAAAGGTGAAACATCAAAATTTTTACTCACGCAGAACTTCCGGGTGGGCGGGGAAGACCGCTCATTCGCCCAGAAAATCGAAGTTACGGAAATTGAAAAACGCGACCGGTATTTGAAGTACCGGGAAGATATGGAAGGTCACCGGCTGGATGTCGTCCTGCGCATCGGTGATGACTTCATTAAAATCCAGAGAAGCGGGATCGTCAGCATGAAGTTCACTTTCGTCGAAGGTGAAATGACGGATACGTTTTATGAATCAGCGGCGGGACGCCATCATTTCAAGCTGTACACGAAAGCACTGCTCATTGAAAGCGACCGCGTCATCATTGAGTATGATTTATATGAGCAGGGTCAGCTGCTGGGCAATTATCATTATAAATTGGAAAGAGAGGGTTATTGATGAATTTAAAAGCCGGCTTATTGGAAGCCTTGAAAAAAGCAGTGGAAAAATCCGGGATTGTGGATGAAGTACCTGAAATTAAAATAGAGACCCCGAAAGATAAGGCAAATGGGGACTTTTCGTCGAATGTTGCGATGACGCTGACAAAACAGGCGAGGAAGAATCCGCGGGACATCGCTTCTGCCATCGTTGAAAATCTGGATCACTCCGCAGCGAATGTGAAATCAGTGGATATCGCCGGACCCGGCTTCATAAATTTCTATATGGACGAGTCGTCGGTGACGCAGATTGTCCCACAGGTGCTGGAGCTCGGCGAAGCATACGGACGTTCTAATCCTGACGGGAAACAGAAGGTGCTTGTGGAGTTCGTCAGCGCAAACCCGACGGGTGATCTGCATATCGGGCATGCGAGGAATGCGAGTGTCGGCGACACGCTTTCCAATATACTGGACTTTGCAGGATATGATGTGGAACGTGAATACTACATCAATGATGCGGGCAACCAGATCGATAACCTGGCCCTCTCCATCGATGCACGCTACCTTGAGGCGCTCGGGCAGGAACTCATCATGCCTGAAGACGGCTACATGGGTAAAGACATCAAAGCGATCGGCGAAAAGCTTGCTGAGGAAAATCCGGAACTGATCGAGACGACGAAAGAGGACCGCATACAGATGTTCAGGAAACTCGGCGTGGACTACGAGATGGAGAAGCTGAGGAAGGATCTGGCTGACTTCAATGTCCATTTCGACAACTGGTTCAGTGAAACCTCACTGTATGAGAACAAGGAAGTCGAGGCGGCCCTTCGGGTGATGACGGGGAACGGTTATACGTATGAGGCCGAAGGTGCATTGTGGCTTCGTACGACCGATTTCAGCGACGATAAGGACCGGGTACTGCGTAAAAGCGACGGCTCATACACATACCTCATGCCCGACGTCGCCTACCATTACGACAAGGTCGAGCGGGGTTATGACAAGCTGATCAATATTTTCGGAGCGGACCACCACGGCTACATCAACCGTCTGAAAGGCTCCCTCGGGGCACTGGGCAAAGATCCCGAAATGCTTGAAATAAAGATCATGCAGATGGTACGGTTGATAGAGAATGGTGAGGAAGTCAAGATGAGCAAGCGTACCGGAAAAGCGGTCACGCTGCGTGAATTGATCGATACGATCGGCGTCGATGCATGCCGTTATTTCCTCGCGATGAGGAGTTCCGATTCACACCTTGATTTTGATATGGACCTGGCGAAATCGGAATCCAACGATAATCCTGTCTACTATGCGCAATATGCCCATGCGAGGATCTGCAGCATTTTAAGGCAGGCGGAAGAGAAGGGGCATGAAGTGGCCGGAGATGCGGATGTTTCCATCATAGACCACGAACAGGCACTCGATCTCATCAAGAAGATGGCGGCATTCCCGAATGTCATCAAAGGTGCGGCAGAGCATCGTGCGACCCACAGGGTCACGACTTACATCCAGGAGCTTGCCAGCACTTTCCACAAGTTCTATAATGCTGAAAAAGTGCTCGGTGAGGATGATCACAAAACCCGTGCATATTTATTGATGATAGAGGCGGTCAGACAGACGTTGCAGAATGCGCTGAATCTTGTGGGCGTATCCGCGCCGGAAAAAATGTGATTGAAGGAGCGTGCTTATGAGGAAGGTCGTCAAAACAGTCGTCATGCTTTTCCTGGTCATGAATTTATCAGGCTGCGGCATGATGATGATGCAGCAACAGCAGCAACAGCAGAATGATTTTTCCGAGCAGCAGGAATCAACATCTTCAGATTCGAATTTAAGCAGTGACCGAGGCTCTGAGCTGAATAGCTCAGAGTCTTTTTCTGCCCCTGAAAGAAGGATCGTCTCATTGATCCCGAGCAACACTGAAATACTCGCAGCTCTCGGACTGGAAGAGGAGGTTGTCGGGATCACCACCGTAGATACATATCCTGAAGGCCTGATCAGCGATCCGGATGTCGAAAGGCTCGATGCATTCGAGTTTGATGTGGAACAGCTCATGGCGTTGGACCCCACGCATATTCTATCCCATGAAGCCTCATATGGCGTCCATGGCGGTGTGCTTGAAGATGCGGCGGCAGCCACCGGTGCAGAAGTCATCTTCCTGGAAGAAGTGGAAACGGTCGATGAGATTCCGGAAACGATGATGGCGGCCGGTGAATTTCTGGGCGCACCGGATGAAGCCCGTCGAGCCGCAGCGGAATTTGAAGCGGATCTTGCGGCGGTCACGGAAGAGGCGCCGGACCGCGGAACCGTCTTCCTGCAGGTGAGCAGCGGGCCCGAAATGTATACGGCGGGGCGGGGGACATTCCTCCATGATGTGGTCGAAAAAGCCGGGGCTGAAAATATATTCGAAGACCTGGAGGGGTTCGTCAGTGTGAGTTATGAGGAAATACTGGACAGGAACCCGGACTACATCATTTCCGCGAGCGGTGCCGGCGCGGAGCAATTGAGTGAAGAAGTGGCGAACTTCCGCGGCGTTGATAATCTGTCGATACAATCGGAAGACCGGCAGTGTGCCGTTGATCCGGATATCCTCACAAGACCCGGTCCAAGAATTACACAGGGCATGACGGAATTGTCAGAATGTCTTGAAAACTGAATACCTTTCTGTTCAAACCGCTCCTTTATTAGTGTTAAAATGTAGGAAACTGATAAGGGGGATTTTTTGTGTCGAAAAAAGTGGATATCAAAGATATATTCAGCATCAAGTCGGTGGCTTCACCCGTGGTGGTGCCGGGGGGTGGCGCAGTTACATATTCAGTGACCCATCTGGATGAGGAAGAAAATATTTACGTGACGAACCTCTATAAGCATGACGATTCCGGCAGCCGCCAATTGAGCTATAAAAAGGAGCGCATCTCCAACGTGAGGCATTCTCCGGAAGGGAGACACACGCTTTTCATCGCCAAAGGCGAGCATGACAAGCCGCAGGTGTTTTTAATCAGATTGGACGGCGGTGAAAGGGAGCAGCTGACGGCGGAAAAGGAAGGGGTGGCGAGCGCGCTGTTTTCTAGTGACGGCAGCAGGATTTTCTATCATGTCTCGAATGTCCCGGAAACAGAGGAGGAGCTGGCAGAAGCTGAAGAGAAGAAGAAAGAGGATAAAGAGAAGTTCCCGGAACCCGTCGTCATCAACCGCATGAAATATAAGGCCGACAGCATCGGGCTCGTCAAGGAGAAATACCAGGCTGTGAAGTCCCTGGATCTAAAAACACGGGAAACAGAAACCTTCCTGTCAGGCGAGGAGAACTTCACACTGCATGCCGTGATGTCGAACGGCACGATCATCTACTCATCGGATGAAAGCGAGGACAGGGACTTCAATTTCTCGGAAAAACTGTACCTTAAAAGAAGCGGTGCGGAAAGCGAAGAGATCGCAAAAGATGAAGGGTACATCGTTAAGGTGGATGTCAGTCCGGATGAAGCGCATCTGCTGATCACGCACATCGGCCGTGAATTCGAAAATGCAACGCATGCACATATCGCCCTTTATGATGTTGAAGGCAGGAAGTGGTCTGAGCTCACAGAGCAGCTGGACAAGCCGGTCGGTGACTATGTGGCGCATGACACTCAGCAGTCGACCGTGATGAATCCGACGGCCTGGATCTCGGAAAATGAATTCCTCTTCCTTGTCTCTGAAATGGGCAGCGTCAACCTGTACCGGGGGGGTCTTGAAGGCAGTCTCACACCGCTGCTCCAGGATGCCCATCATATACATGGGATGGATGCGGATGAGAACTATGCATACCTCACGATTTCAAAGCCGGAGCATCCCGGCGAACTGTACCGTTATGACTTGAAGGGGGGCGGACTTGAACCCCTGACGTCGGTCAATGAGGAATATGCCGGGGCGACGGATATCGTGAAGCCGGAAGCTGTGGAATATAAGAGCTTCGATGACACGGTGGTCCATGGGTGGTTCATGAAGCCCGCCGGTTTCAAAGAAGGCCGGAAGTATCCGATGGTGACCAATATCCATGGCGGACCGCATGCATTTTATGCGAACACCTTCTTCCATGAGATGCAGGTCTTCGCCGCCAGAGGCTATGCTGTGCTGTATGTGAATCCGCGCGGTTCCCACAGCTATTCACAGGCTTTCGTCGATGCTGTGAGGGGCGATTACGGCAACGGTGATTACAAAGACATCATGGCGGGTGTGGATCATATCACAGGAAAATATGGGTGGATCGATCAGGACAACCTCGGTGTGACGGGCGGTTCATACGGCGGCTTCATGACGAACTGGATCGTGGGCCATACAAACCGCTTCAAAGCGGCGGTCACGCAGCGCAGCATCTCCAACTGGGTCAGTTTCAGGGGTGTTTCCGACATCGGCTATTATTTCAGCGATTGGCAGATCAAAGCCGATTTCAACGATATTGAAACGATGTGGCACCATTCGCCGATCAAGTATGTGGATGATATTGAAACACCGCTGCTGATACTGCACAGTGAGAATGATTACCGCTGTCCGGTGGAACAGGCGGAGCAGCTGTTCATCGCCTTGAAATATAAAAAGAAAGAGACGTCATTCATCCGCTTTCCCGCAGCAGACCATAACCTGTCGCGTACAGGCAGGCCGAACCTGCGGATCGAGAGGCTCAAGCATCTGACTTCATGGTTCGATGAATATCTGGAGCATGATGAATCATGATCACCATCATTACAGGTGCTGATGTGTTCGCACCCGAATATTCAGGCATAAATGACGTGGTCATCATCGGCGGGCGGATCGCCCTCATTGAAAGGGAGACCGATATCGAGAAGTACCTGGCACTGGACATTACGGTCGATATCATCTCGGGGGAAGGGAAGATGCTCACCCCGGGCATCATCGATCCCCATGTCCATCTGATCGGCGGCGGCGGGGAAGGCGGCTACCACACCCGCACCCCTGAAACGCACATCGGGCAGTTCATCGACGCAGGCATCACCACGGCTGTCGGCCTCATCGGCACGGACAAGACGAGCCGGTCGCTTGAGGCACTTTATGCGAAGTCGAAGGCGCTGACATCGGAAGGCATCACCGCCCTGATGTATACAGGGAATTACCAGATTCCGCCGCCGACGATCACCGGGACGATAGAGCGCGACCTTTATTTGATAGATGCAGTGATCGGTACGGCGGAAATTGCGATTTCCGACCACCGGTCGAGCCAGCCCACGACAGCGGAACTCGCAAAAATTGTGGCGGAAACGCGGGTGGGCGGCATGACGGCCGGGAAGGCCGGGGTGACGCATTTCCATACGGGGGGCGGCAAAGCGGGGCTCAGCCAGCTTAAGGCACTGATAGAGGAGTATGACCTGCCGGCGCATAATATCTACCCGACACATGTCAACCGTACTGATGCCCTGATTGAAGAGGCGGCTGAACTGACGAAGCTCGGTGCTTATGTGGATATGACCGCCGGAGAGGGTATCACTGCTGACGTAGATAAGTTCAAGGCTGCAGGCGGTGATATGGAACGTCTCACGCTCTCCTCCGACGGCAACGGCAGCCTGCCTGTGTTCGATGCGGCAGGGGATCTTCAGAGGCTCGAAGTGGCGGCCCTCGAGACCCTCACCGGCAGCGTGAAGGCACTGCATGAGAGCGGGGTGCTCAGTACAGGGGAAGTGTTCCGCATCGTCACCCAAAATACCGCATCGGTCCTGCAGCTCCATGAAAAAGGGCGCATTAAGGAAAATATGCATGCAGATCTCCTGCTCTTCGATGAAGGCTTCAGGCTGGACACCGTCATCGCGAAAGGGAAAGTGCTCAGGCAATACGGGAAGACGATCGTAAAAAGCACTTTCGAATGAAAGTCCGGATGAAAAAACGGCCCTCGAGGCCGTTTTTTCAGGATACCCACAATTGGAAGATATGGATCCTGTTCCATATGTTGAAGAGCACATAACTGAATATATGAATGCCTATTATGCAGAGGATGATCGCCCAGAAGACGTCGACCGGCTCCTCTTTCAGGGAAAGGAAGAGGAAATAGGCCGGGTACAGGTTCGCACCCGTCAATATGATCAGAATCGCAAGTCCGAAGATGAGGAGGATGTGGTCCGTCCCCATGCCGAGCACGTAATAGGAAAACAGGACGGCGAAGAACAGGATGATGGACAGCATGAACAGGAACGTCGCAAAGACTGCATAATACGAATAGATTACACGGAGCGGGACTTTCCTTTGTTTAAAATAACGCACTAAGAGGTACAAATAGATGATGTTGAAGTTGATGAAAAGAAGGAGAATGATCATTCTTAAAATCACAACGGGATAATTGTCGCTCAGCAATTCATCGGATTCACCGATCACGCCGTAATTGATCAAATAAGCGGCAAATCCGGTAATGATCGTATAGAGGGTCAGCAGCGCCAGAGAATAGAACAGCGGCAGCTGGAAATTTTCATTGATCCTGGAATGCAGTCCGTTGAAGAACCGGTAAAATCTTTTCATATTCATCACCATTCGTTATAACATTACTTTAAATCATACCACGGCGAGGTTTTATTTATAACTGGAAGGTCCCGTGCAAACAAAAAAGCAAAGGATGAGGAAATCAATGTCGATATATAAAGAGAGAGTTTCAAAGCTTGCATCAAGTGTCAAAGTGGATACTGTGCTGCTCACTGAGCCGGTGAACATCTTCTACTTTACAGGGTGCTTCATCGAACCGCACGAAAGGCTCCTTGCGCTCATCATAGATACGGAGACTGAAGAGACGACGATTCTTTACCCGGCGCTCGACCAGGAGATCGTGAATGAGACGGCGACGGTCGTCAACCATCTGCCGCACCGCGACGGGGAAGACCCGTTCAGTTTGTTGTTCGATCAGTTTGCCCGCGGGCAGACGAAATCGATCGGCATCGAAGGCAGTCATTTCGTGTATGAAAGATATATGAAACTGCTCGATGAATATGCCGCTGAAAGCATCTTTTCAATCGACCCGGCGGTCAACGCGCTGCGCGGCATCAAAAATGAGGAGGATAAGGCAGAGCTGCAGGAAGCGGTCGATATGACGGAGAGGGCCCTGTCGGATCTGACGGAAGCGGGCGTCATCGGTAAAACTGAAAAAGAGATTGCGGATTTCCTGACAGGGAAGCTGAAGTCATACGGTGCAAAAGACGTCTCATTCGGCCCGCTCGTCCTCACCGGAGAGAATTCGGCACTGCCCCACGGGGAGTCCGGTGATACTGAAGTCCGTCCGGGGGATTTCCTGCTGATAGACTTCGGTGTCGTCACGGAGTCGAGGTATGTCTCCGATATGACACGCACATTCATCATCGGGGAGCCGACGGACCAGCAGCGTGAGATTTATGAAGCTGTACTTGAGGCGAACCTTGCGGGGATCGAAGCGGCCGTCCACGGTACACCGATGAAGGAAGTCGACCTTGCAGCGCGGAATGTGATCATCGAAGCGGGATACGGGGATTACTTCACACACCGCATCGGCCACGGCCTCGGCTACGGACTGCATGAACAGCCTTCACTCGACAGCGAAAATGAAGATCCGCTTGAGCCGGGCCATGTGGTGACGATTGAACCGGGCATTTATCAGACGGGTTTCGGCGGTGTTAGGATTGAGGATGCCCTCTACATCGGTGAAGAGGGGACGCATAATTTCAACAAGTTTCCAAAAGGTATCGAAGAGATAATACTCGAGAAATAAAGGATGATCGGCCGCAATGTGAATGTTGCGGCCGGTTTTTTTTTGGAAAAATGGGTAAAAACATTGCTTATCGGTGTAAATTTCTTGTGAAATAATGTATAATGTACTGTGGTTGAAATAAATGGACGGAGGATCGGACTCATGATGAATAAAAGTCATATGTATCATTTGGATGATTTTAACAACTTCATAATGACAGTCGAAAATGATTCTGATATCGCAATATACAGAGCACTTCTTGAAGGTATACGCGGAGAAAACTATTCTGAGATCAAAAATCTGAAACCATCTTCCATTGAAGAGGAGGAAGGCCGGTATTTTGCGACTTTATGCGATGAAGAGGATGGCATAGAAACATTCCGCAAAATGGAGATTTCGGAACAGCTGTATGAGGATTTGATCTGTGCCCATCATCAGACATTCTATCTGGACAGTTCATGGAATTCAGGAGCGATGGAGCTTTACGAATTTGAAGAATCGCCTTATATATTCAAACCTCTCGAGGCGGAGTGTGAAGCGGACATTGGTGAAAAGATTGATGATGAAGTGATAGAAAAACGTGAACATATTTTAAATCACTTCCTTGCCGGAAAAAACCAGGGCGCGATCACCATAGCCGACTCAGGCACGGTGCTGAATGTGCGCTTTCACTTGAACTGGAAGATCGAAAGATGAAAACGACCCCGGCGGGGTCGTTTTTTTCGTCAATCTCCCGTTTCTTCAAAAAAGACCATCATGCCTTCCCGGTTGTACATCTCAATGAGCCTGAGCTTTGCCAGTTCGCCTTCGGTGGCGAGAGAGTAGTCCACAGTGGAAATTTCAGCCGTGTACTTCACATCCTTCTCGACACTTGAAGCGAGATCGGAGAATACCAGCAGCAGTTCCCCCTGATGATCCACAAGAGTGATTTCCAGCTGATCATCCACTGCAGTATATTCCCCTTTCAAATGCTCTGCGGAATGGATGATGACCTCCCCCGAATCGAATGTGAGAGATAACAGTTCCCCTCCCGCATCTTCTGAAGCGGATTCCGTTTCCGTCCCCAGGAAGTTTGTTGAATCGATGACCGTGAACGTCCGCCCGGTGAAGTCGTCCTCACTGCATCCGCCCATGAAGACTGCCAGGCACATCAGCATCCCCAAGGAAAAACCTTTCATAATGTTCCTCCTCCCTGCTCCCCCTTATTTTGCTTATGTATATACATAATTATCTCATAAACCGAAATAAATATAAAGATAATTTTTAGAAAAATCAAAATATTTAAAGGGCTTCAATTGTACCTTGGGCCTGCTTTAAATCCCCTTCGGTAAAAACGGCGGGGCGATAGGCAATTTACTAACAAACACCATAGTGGTAGCATTATAAATAATAAAAAATCCGATGGAGATGCTAATCATGGACTTTATAGAGAAGGGAACCCCGGCGTTCAATAAAATATCGATCGCATTTTTTGCTGCGGGCTTCAACACTTTCGCAATCCTCTACACCGCACAGCCACTCATGCCGGAATTCACCGAGGTCTTCGGCGTCACTCCCGCGACTTCGAGTTTATCGCTCACTTTAACGACGCTCGCCCTCGCGGTGAGCATGATCATCTTCGGTTCAATATCCGAAGCCGTGGGGCGGAAGCAGATCATGGTCACGTCGATGTTTGCAGCCTCCTTGTTATGTGTGCTCACACCTTTAAGCGGGGAGAGTTTCACGATGCTCCTCATACTCAGGACCCTGCAGGGGGTCGTCCTTGCCGGTGTGCCGTCGATAGCGATGGCCTACATCAGTGAGGAAATCCATCCAAGAAGCATGCCGCTTGCGATGGGGCTCTACATAAGCGGAAACTCACTCGGTGCGGTTTTCGGCCGTGTATTCTCGGGGCTTATGGGTGATGTGTTCAACTGGCAGGTCGCCTTCCTCGCAATCGGCATCATCAGCATCATCGCGACTCTGGTGTTCTGGAAGCTTTTGAATCCCTCCCGGCACTTTGAGGCCCAGAAGCTGTCGGCGGGTGCTTTGCTGGGCTCACTCATCGGCCATCTGAAGAATCCGGTGCTGTTGTGCCTCTTCGGGACCGGGTTCCTGCTGATGGGCATGAATATTGCATTGTTCAGTTACGTGACTTTCGTCCTCCTGGGTGATCCGTTCAACATCAGCCAGTCGATCGTCAGCTGGGTTTTCCTCATCCTTCTGATCGGCACGGTCAGTTCCGTCATCAACGGCAACCTGGTCACGCGCCTCGGACAGGAGAAGGTGATCTACCTCGGGCTTTCGATCCTCACCCTCGGGATATTGGTTTTATTCATCCCGAATGTACCGGCGATCATACTCGGGCTGTCGCTGTTCACGTACGGGTTCTTCGCAAGCCACTCGGTGGTGAGCGGGCTCGTCGGCAGGAATGCCGCCGACAATAAGGCCCAGGCGTCTTCGCTCTATCTGTTCTTCTACTATGTGGGTGCGTCGCTGCTCGGCACTTTTGCGGGGCTCTTCTGGACGAGCCACCACTGGCCGGGCGTGGTCACCGTCAATCTCGCTGCAGCTCTGCTGTGTTTTGTGCTCATCACACTTGCGATCCGGCTCAGGAATAAAATGCAGGCCGGCACTTAAAATCCGTTATTCATTTTTTAACTGTCCTTTAATTTTACTTTAAGCGTTTTTTAGCCTGCTGCGGCTATCATATAAGTAAGATCAAAAGGAGGAGTTAAGATGAAATTCTACAAAAACACATTACTTGCAGGCAGCTTATCCGCAGCGCTGGTGCTCGGTGCCTGTTCGACAGCGAGTGCCTCGGATGATATGGAATGGGAAGATGAGAGCCGTGAAGGGACGGTTGAAGCCGAAACCGGAGAAACATCAGAACTCAGCTATTTAGTGCAGGATGCAGTCGATCTGGCGGGCGAACGCTTTGAAGGTGTCGTCACTGATGTTGAACTGGATGAAGATGACGGCGTGCATTATTATGAGGTTGAAATGGAAGACGGCGAAGATGAATATGACATCAAGATCAATGCAGAGGATTTGACCATCATTGAAGAAGAGACCGACCGTGATGATGAATCCGGCAGCACAGAAAATACGACACCTGCAGATTTCGGGTTCATCGGCATGGATGAGGCGGTAAAGATTGCGAAGGATGAAGCAGGCGGCGGGGAAGTGCATGAGAAGGAATTCGACAGGGACGACAATGAATATGAAATCGACGTCATGAAGGACGGCTCCAAGTATGAAGTTGAAATCAACGCAACAACCGGTGAAGTGGAGAAAGTGGATGTTGAAAAGCAATCAGGCGGACAGTCTTCAAATACCGGTTCAGCCTCTGATTCCGGGTTCATCGGCATGGATGAAGCGGTAAAGATCGCAACAGATAAAACCGGCGGCGGGGAAGTGCATGAGAAGGAGTTCGACAGGGACGACAATGAATACGAAATCGACGTCATGAAGGACGGCTCCAAGTATGAAGTGGAAATCAACGCCACGACCGGTGAAGTGAAGAAGATCGACCAGGAAAATGAATCCGGCGGTGAATACACAAATAACATCGAAGTGGACGGAGGCTTCATTTCATCTGAAGAAGCGGCCGGCATCGCAATCGATGCTGCAGGCGGAGGCACGGTGAAAGAATGGGAACTCGATAAGGAAGACAATGAATACGATTTTGAAGTCGACTACGACGGCCGTGAATATGAAGTTGAAATCAATGCCACGACCGGCGAAGTGCTCGACGTTGAACAGGATGACTGATTGAAAAAACCTTGGGCAGGGTGCCCAAGGTTTTTTATGCTTCTGCAGTTTTATTCTCCTCCGGATAATGTTTGGCGATGTAAGCATCGCGTTCCTCCGCCGAGATTCTGGTAATCCCGAACCCGGTGGCTGCAAGTATGATGGCGATGACCGGGACGGTGAAGTTCAGGATCGCAAAAGGTGCATAATCCCATGCGACGACGCCGAGTGTGCCGTAGATGAAGACGCCGCATGTATTCCATGGGACGAATACGGAAGTCAGTGTGCCGCCGTCTTCAAGTGAGCGGGACAAGTTTTTTGAATGGAGTTTATTGTCGATATAAGCCCTTAAATACATCCTTGAAGGCACGACGATCGAGATGTACTGCTCGGAGCATGTGACGTTCGTCGTAAAGCACGACAGGATCGTTGCCGTGATGATGCCGAATGTGCCTTTTGCGATTTTAAGGATCTGATGCATGATGGAACGGAGCATCCCCGAATATTCGAGTATCCCGGCAAAAGTCAGGGCGGCGATCGTCAAGGCGATCGTATACATCATATCCATCAGGCCGCCCCGGTTGAACAGCGTATCCACCATCTCGTTGCCCGACTCGAGCACATAGCCGTTCATCAATATCGAGGCGGCATCCGCAAGCGTCTCCCCCTGGATGAAGATGGTGCATATCACCCCGAGAACCACACCGGCGATGAGCGCCGGCACCGCCTTCACCTTCAATATTATGAAGACGATGACGAGAGCAGGGACGATCAGCAGCCAGGGGCTGATGACGAAATTCTCACTCATGCCGGACATCATCGCCTGAATATCTTCTGGGGAAGCGGTTGAGTTGCCGATGACATTAAGCCCGATGATCAAATAGGCGGCAAGGGCGACGACAAGCCCGGGAATGGTCGTGTACATCATATGGCGGATATGCTCGAAAAGGTCTGTGTTCGTCAGTCCCGCAGCGAGGTTCGTCGTATCCGACAGCGGAGACATCTTATCCCCGAAATATGAGCCGGAGATGACCGCACCCGCTATCATGGCGGCATTGATTTCCATGCTTATCCCGATGCCCATGCCGGCGACACCGATGGTGGCCATGGTCGACCATGAACTGCCTATCGCAAGCGAGACGATGGCGCAGATGATGCATATCGTGACAAGGAAATACTGAGGGCTGATCACCATCAGACCGTAATAGATCATCGAGGCGACGACGCCGCCGCTGATCCAGGAACCTATGATGAGGCCGACGATCATAAGGATGACGACCGCCGGGAGGGCGAGACGGATCCCCTTATACATCATCTCTTCGATATCCTCCCATTTAAAACCCGAAAATACGGCGACGAGCGCAGCAGTGATGGTTCCGATGATCAGGGGCAGATGGGGGTCGGTCTCAAGCACCACGATGGCGTACAACATCGATGCAATCATCACCAAAAGCGGTGTGATGGCCAGGAAAAAATTGAACTCCTTTTTGGTCTTGTGTTCAAAAAGCGGCTTTTTATCCATGACATCGTCCCTTTTTGATTTAATTATACACAGAGAAACCGCTTTCACAAGGTAAAATCAGTATAAAAATACACCGAAGGCCAGGCCTCCCGGTGTGATTTTTTGGAAACAAAGTTTTATTTCACTTTTATATCTTCATACTTCCGGAACCACTCCGGAAAGACCCGTTTGAAGGGGACCGTCTTAAATTCCCCGTCGACCTTCTTGACGACGACATGCGTCGTGGTGCCAAAAGTGCAGAGCTCCCCGTCCCCATTTACAATCTCATATCCGTAAATTGTTTTCATGCCGGTGTTCAGCTGCACCCATGTCCTGACGAAAGCGCGGTCGCCGTATTTCAAAGCTTTTTTATAAGTGATGTCGACGTTATATACAGGTGCGTAATAACCTTCACGTTCCATTGCCACATAATCATAGCCGATATCCTGGATCAGCTGCATCCGGCCGACTTCCGCCCACTTCAAATAATTGCCGTGATAAACGACACCCATCATATCTGTATCTGCATACATCACCTGAATCTCTTTTTCCGCAACATAGCCGCTTTCCATAAAAAAACGTCCTTTCCCATTCAGATATCCAAAAATTATTATATCATGAATATATTGTCTCATAAATTCAAAGACTGCGATGGCGGTGATATCATCATGAAAATGAAGTTGAAATACATCAGGAACCGTCTCCTTTACCTCTCCTATTAAAGGAAATAACTGAATTGACTGAAAATTGACATAAATATCTAGTGTATCATTACATTTTGTGATACATTATATTTAAGCTTAATGGCGACATGGGAGCACTAAAAGGGGGTCGTTATGTGGGGATTCAAGAGTTTTACAAGCAATTTGTCACAGAAGAGAGCTTAAAGCAGCTGAACGAGAAACGTAACAAAGGGTATCAATCAATCGATGAGTTTGCGGTTTACAGGTACCGGGAGATCACCAATCCGTATCATATCAGCTGGCTCGTCGAGCAGCTGAATGCGCAGGACCTTAAGCTGATTGAACACTTGAAGTCATCTCAATCGAAGGACGGTTATTATACCGTGGAGGCATCAGAGGACGAACATCCTTTTCTGGTTGAGCAGTTCATACTGGTTCCTCTCGATGACAAGCAGTGTGTGGTCCATGAAGAGACGTTGCGGAGCCTGGTCAAGGAGATGAATATAGACAACAAAGATTTGAAATGGCTGGAGGAGATCAGTCCGCTTAAAAGGACGATCCTGCTTTCATACGCCGATTTGAAACTGGAGGAATTGCTGCGCGGCATTACAATCACTCAACTGAAAGAAATTTCGAAAGCGCTTTCACACACGCCTGCTTCGCTTCAGAAGGAGGTTTTCGTCGAGGAATTGAAGTCACTGCTGACGGACCGGACGCGCATCAAGGATATACTGCTGTCGTTACCGGATGACAGTTTCCAGGTCATAAAGGAAAGGGCCGAGAACGATCACCCGTTTTATGAAAATGTCGGTGAATTCAAGGAGCTGATCAAATCCGGGCTGATCGTCAAGCTCGAGGATGAATATGGCATCACACATCCGAAGATACTCGAGACGATCAGGGAGGCGAATTTATCTGAAGTCGCGGAACAGCGGTATAAAAATGTCCTGCTGAAGAATAAGAAGATGCACACTTCCTATAATGCATTCAGGATAAAAGTGTCGCTTCCTGGCGGGAAAAATGTGATTTACCGTGAAATGGTCATACCGACGCGCTTGAATTGTTATGAGCTCCATCTCATCATCCAGTCCGTCTTTGACTGGAGCAGTATGCATTATGCAGAATTCATCTACGATAAAGTGGTGATCCGTGTATTTTCAGGGGATACGCATGAAAGTGACCGGGAAAAAACGAAATTCACATCGAGTCATATACAGGTCGATGCGCTTCTGACGGAAGGCGGCAGCCTTGCATATATTTATGATTATGATGCCAGATGGTTCCATAAGATCGAGCTGATCGAATTCTTAACGGAAGAAGGAAGACCTTATCCGGAAATCGTCGGCTACACAGGACCTTCTCCTATAGAAGGCGCCAAAGGGATTGAAGATTTCGACAGTCTGTATGAAATCCTTAAGGATAAGGAACATCCTGAATACGAGGAGACGGAGGCGCTGGCGAAGCGCTCACACTATAAGATGAGGTTTCCTAAAAGTGCAATCAACCGCAGACTCCATAAGTTATTCGATGTCCAGTACGCGATTACGGAGTTCAATGATGAGAATATCAATCTGGTGGAAAATTAAGGCGGAGCATCAGACGGTTGTGATAAAGTGGTGTTATATGGAGAGGGACCTGTTCAGCAGGGAAGACAAGCCTTATTATCATCTCACTGGAGGATCATTATGCAACTCGGTAAAGTTGAACATTTATTTACAGGAAAGGCAAAAACTTATGGGGATGACAAAGCGGAACGGAAGATGGACCGCGAATGGACGACGGCGATTTACCGCAGGGAGACCGATGAAGCGGTTCATCTGACGGAGACAGGATTTCAAAACGATGAAGTCGGGGATAAGAAAAACCACGGAGGACCTGAAAAAGCGGTGTTCTGTTACACTGTCCGCCATTACACAGAGTGGGAAAAAGAACTCGGGCAGGAGATGGGGCCGGGGGCTTTCGGTGAAAACCTCGCTGTCAGCGGATTGGACGAAACCAATGTATGCATCGGTGATGTGTATCAGCTCGGCGGGGCCCGGATACAGGTTTCCCAGCCGAGACGGCCGTGCTGGCGGCCTGCAAGAAGGCACAGGGTCATGGACCTCGCGCTGAGGATCGAAGACAGCGGCCGGACCGGTTGGTATTTCAGGGTCGTCGAAGAAGGTCATGTACAGGCGGGAGACGTCTTTAAACTTCTGGAAAGGCCTCACCCCGAGTGGTCGGTCGATGCCTGCAATGACGTGATGTATGAGCAGTCCGAAAATCTGTCCCTCGCAGAAAAACTCAGGGATGTGGAGCTGCTCGCAGGAAGCTGGAAAAGATCTTTGCAGAAGCGTCTCGACGGCATCCCTGAAAATAAGGAACCGAGGGTGTTCGGTCCGAACAAATAAGGAACCGGAAAATTCCCGGTTCCTTTTTATCATTCCTGTTCTTCTATGCTTTTCAGGAATTCGATCATTTCCCTGCTTTTGATGCGCTGATCCTGACGTTTTTGAATACGGTCGTCCGCTGTCTTGAACAGCCATTCCTCATGCTGGTTCGTCGGGTAGACTTTCGGCACTTCTACCTTCTCACCGTCTTCATTGACGGCGACGAATGTCAGAAAGCTGAGGACCGCAAGATCGCTCTGATGTGTAAAGGGATTATCCACTTTAATCTGGACGCATACTTCAAGTGAAGATGTACCGACGTGGGAAATATACGCCTCATATGTAACGATTTCGCCGGCGCGGATCGGTTTTAAGAAGTTCACCGAATCGATGGATGCCGTGACACAGTTCGTTTCCGCATGCTTCATCGCCGCGATCGCCGCGATCTCATCGATGTTTGCCAGGATCTTGCCCCCGAACATGGTGTCCAGATGATTCGTATGCTCGGGAAACACCTGTGTGGATTTGATGGATTTTGAAAAGCTCATAGGTTTTTTATTGATTGTCATGTCGCCTGCCCCTAAGTTTGAATTTATATGTATCATCTTATCATAGTTTTTTTCACGTTTGGCAACTTTTGTGAAACCGGTAACATATGATTTGAAGACTGTGAGGATAAAGTTTAAAATGAAGGTATCATTATCAGGAGGTTTTTGCATGTCACTTACAGAAAAACTGTTTAAAAAACTTGAGGAAAAAGAAGACCGCATGATCGAAATCAGGCGTCATCTTCACGAGAATCCTGAACTTTCATTCAAAGAGGAGAAAACTGCCCGTTACATCGCAGATTTCTATAAAGATAAAGATGTGAAGGTCACAGAGAAAATCGAGGGCGAGAACGGCATCGTCGTTGAGATCAATGGCAAAAACAAAGGGAAGACGATCGGACTCCGTGCGGACTTTGACGCGCTCCCGATCACCGAAGAAACGGACGTACCGTTCAAGTCCAAAAATGATGGTGTCATGCATGCCTGCGGACATGACGGGCATACGGCCTACCTGCTGACGCTCGGTGAAGCGCTCATCGAATTGAAGGATGAGTGGGATGGCACAATCAAGCTGATCCATCAGCATGCTGAAGAAGTGCCGCCGGGCGGTGCGAAGAGCATCGTCGCTTCCGGCATACTGGATGACCTCGATGAGGTTTACGGCATCCACCTCTTCCCGATGTTTGAAACTGGTGAAGTCGGTCTGGTGGAAGGCAATGCCATGGCCGGACGTTCGAACTTCAACCTCCATATCCAGGGGAGCGGCGGCCACGGTGCGATGCCTGAAACGACGATCGACCCGATCGTTGCAGGCTCCCATTTCGTGACACAGGTGCAGACGATCGTCTCAAGAAGAATGAGCCCGAAGCATACTGCCGTCGTATCGGTGACCGCATTTGAAGCACCGGGCGGCCAGAACGTCATTCAGGATAAGGTGATGCTCCGGGGTACGGTGCGTTATATGGAAGAGGAGAATAAAGAACCGATCCATGACGAGATGGTCAAGATCATCAGCGGCCTGGAGACTGCTTTCGGCGTTACATGCGATCTTGAGTACATCTATGATTATCCGGTGCTCTACAACGACCCTGAGAAGACACGTGTGGTTGGTGAAATTCTGCGAAACAGCAAGGGCGGGCACATTACAAATGTCGCAGACCATGAACCTTCAAGCGGTTCGGAAGATTTCTCCTACTATCTGCAGAATACACCGGGGACGTTCATCAACGTCGGTGCAAAACCTGAAGGTGTGGAGAAGGCCTACATCAACCACCATCCTAAGTTCGACATCAATGAAGACTCCCTCCTGATCAGCGCTAAAGTGCTTGGGGAAGTCGTGCTTTCAAGACTTGGAAATAAATGACTAAAAAAGATGACCCGGCAATTGCTGCCGGGTCATCTATTGTTTTCCAGGAACTCTGTGACCAGCTCATCCGTTTCTTCTGCCTCCTTGCCGAGCCAGATTATATGGCCCCAGGATTCAGTGACGATCAAAGTGCTGTCCGGGATATTGTCATGAGCAAAATATGCATGCTCCAAAGGGACGGAAGCATCATTCCTGCTGTGGATGATGAGTGCAGGGCACCGGACTTCCTGCAGAGCAGCCGCAGTGATTTCCTTCGTGGCGGCCAGATCGATCAAAAAACCTTGACCCGAAGACTGCCTGTTGTTCATCAGGCGGATTTCTTCGATGTCGTTATCCGCCATTTTATCAAGAATCTCTTTATTTGAAAGTGTACTGAATGAAGGCGCCATAAATCTGAAGACGGTTTTCGGGAAAAGGTTGTTCATCGTTGATAGAAGCCGCCATGTCACTTTCTCGACCGGTGAACGGAAAGCAACCCGGGCTATTTTATATAAACTGTCATCGGGGCGCAGCCATTCCCGTGTGACTGCACTTTGCAAAATTAAACTCTTGATCCTCCCGGGGTATTTTGAAGCCAGATAAATGCCGGACGTCCCTCCTGCAGAAATCGCAATCAGATGGACCTTGTCAATCGACAGATGATTCAGCAACTCAATATAATATGCGGCAGTTTCTGCAAGGGAATCTCCGATGCCCTTGGAAGTCTTCCCATAACCGGGCCTTGAAGGTATGAGGACTGCGTATCCCCCGTCAACCAGCATTTTAGCGCCGAATGTTTCATTGCTGTTGGAGTGGCCGCCATGCAGCAGTAAAACCGTCTCGGCCCCGCCACCAGTGACCGAGTACTCCATAATATGGTGATTAAGCTGAAAAGTGCCGGTGATTCTATCCAAATAAATCCCCCCTTTATGTAAAATCATACTGGTTTATTATTCCCCGTTTGGCTAAGTAATAACACATTAATTTCACTCACGGTGAAATTTTGATTGATTTTTTATTTGGCATCGTATATGATTTAGTTGACAGAAGATTTAGTCATTACATATTAAAACAAGGAGTGGGATGGGATGTCATTGATGGAATTGAAACCTAAAGTAAAAGAGTTTTTGGAGCAGGAGAAGGGGCTGTATATCAACGGGGAATATGTGTCTTCGGAGAGCGGCAATACATTCGAAGTCAAAAACCCGGCGACCGAAAAAGTGATCGCAAAGGTGAGTGAAGCTACGGAAAAGGACATCGACAAGGCGGTGAGTGCCGCAAAAGAGGCGTTCGACAATGGGGAATGGACGAAGATGGATGCGGCCTCAAGGGCTGAACTGATCTATAAGTTCGCCGACTTGCTTGAGGAGAACCGTGAAGAGCTTGCACAGCTGGAGGCCCTGGACAACGGCAAGAAATATATGCAGGCGCTGGAAGATGATGTGGACGGCACGGTCACCCATTTCAGATATTATGCAGGGTGGGCGACGAAGATCTTCGGCAAGACGACGAACGTCGACCCGAATTACGTGACGTACACCGTCCATGAGCCGATCGGTGTCGTGGCGCAGATCGTGCCGTGGAACTATCCGCTTCTGATGGCGGCCTGGAAGATGGGCGCAGCACTTGCTGCAGGCTGTACGATCGTATTGAAACCTGCTGAGGATACGCCTTTATCGATCCTTTATGCGGCGGGACTCTTCAAAGAAGCGGGCTTCCCTGACGGTGTGGTCAACATCGTGCCTGGACAGGGCTCGGTGGCAGGCCATTCGCTCGTCACCCATAAGGACGTCTCAAAAGTCGCATTCACAGGATCGACGAACACCGGCCGTGAAATCATGAAGCATGCCGCTGAAGACATCAAGTCCATCACTTTGGAACTCGGCGGAAAATCACCGGCGATCGTACTGGAAGATGCTGATCTGGATTCAGGCCTCGAAGGAATCTTCGACGGCACGATGTACAACTCCGGCCAGAACTGCAGTGCGACGACAAGGGTATATGTGCAGCGGGGAATCTATGATAAGGTGGTCGAAGAGCTGAAGAAACGGGCTGAGAACCTGGTCGTCGGCGATGGTCTCGATGAAAACACCGATATCGGACCTTTGATTTCAGAGAAACAGATGAAGGCGGTCCTCGGATATATCGAGAAGGGCAAAGAAGCCGGTGCAAAAGTGATCACCGGCGGCAACCGCATCGGCGATAAGGGATATTTTGTCGAACCGACGATATTCACGGATGTCACTGATGATATGGCAATCGCGAGGGAAGAGATATTCGGACCTGTGATGTGCGTCATGCCGTTCGATGATATCGATGAAGCGATCAAAAGGGCGAATGACAGCGACTACGGTCTTGCTTCAAGCGTCTGGACGGAGAATATCAAAGACGGCCACTATATCGCATCAAAACTGGAGGCCGGCACAGTATGGATCAACGACTTCGGTCTGGAGCTCGAGACCATGCCGTTCGGCGGCTACAAACAGTCGGGCATCGGCCGCGATATGGGCGGAGACTACGGCATCGCAAACTACGTGGAAGTGAAGAGTGTGTTCGTCAATATGCACAGATCATAAGTAAATGAGGTCGGGACATGAGTGAGACGCTGGGAAGTGAACTGAAGAAATTAAGGAAAGGCAGGAAGATGACGTTGAAGGAGCTGAGCGCCGAAAGCGGGTTATCCATCAGCTTCCTATCTCAGGTTGAACGAGACTTGAAGACCCTGACTTTCACATCCTTGAAAAAAATATCAGAAGCACTCGACGTCAACGTCAATTTCTTCTTTGATGATAACCAGAAAGACCCGGTGGACACCGCGTCACTGAACGGCAATTTTTCATATGAGGATTTGTCGGGGGATATAGAGAATCCTTTATTCACCCCGGCACTCGTGGAATTGAAGGCGGGAGAGACACAGCACTCGCCATATACCCACAGGGGGCAGGAATTCATCTATGTGCTCAGCGGGACACTGCAGGTCATCATCCAGGGCGAGCGGACTGTCCTGAAGGCGGGCGACTCGATCCACATCGACTCAAAAGTGGAACATGAGTGGTATAACGATAGTGGCGAACCGGCGAAGATCCTCCTCGTATCTTCCAATGTCACATGAAAACAGCGCTGCACTGCAGCGCTGTTTTTTTATGGTCATTATTTGGATTTGAGAAGCCTGGATGGGGTGCTGGGTCCGGAGGGCTATCGCTGTATTTCAGGTTCTGTCCTAATTTTGGTCCAGTATCCAGACAGCGGTCGCCGCACATCAGGCTCCATCCGGGTTTTGATTCCGAATCCAGATGGCGGTCGCTGTCCTTCAAGTTCTGTCCGGAGTTCAGTCCCGGATCCAGACAGCGGTCTCCGCACATCAGACTCCATCCGGATTTTGATTCCGAATCCAGATGGCGGTCGCTGTCCTTCAAGTTCTGTCCGGAGTTCAGTCCCGGATCCAGACAGCGGTTACCGCACATCAGGCTCCATCCGGGTTTTGATTCCGAATCCAGATGGCGGTCTCCATACCTCAGGTTCTGTCCAGGTTTCGATCCCGATCCGGATGGGCACCTCCCGGTTTCAGATCCCATTCTGACTTGACTCCAATACCGCCTCTCATCATTTTGCGAGCCAGTAGAGCTGGAGTTTTTCCCGGCCAGCATCCAGGTCTTCATGGAATTTCACCTTGGCATTTTTGCGTTCTTCATTGATCTTCCTTAAAGTGTCTTCAGATGCCGCCTCATCCCCCAAAATCCGGTGGGCGGCCATCTCTCCCTGGAGCATCGCGACTTTGGCGTTTTCGATGCCGGTGATGTTGCCGGCGACATAAAAGTCTTCGACTTCGGTCTCCATCTTCTCACTGTGGAGGGGCACATATCCGCCGAGGGACTCAAGGTATACATGCTTCAGATTGAACAGCGACGTGACTTCATTGACCGGCGAGAGGCCGTCGGAAATGCAGACGAAGTCGCAGGCGATCTCTTTTTCCGTCCCTTCGATCACGCTGCCGTCGGCTCTCGTCTTAACGGTGGTGACGGACTCGACCTGATCCGTCCCGTTGATTCCGACGACTCTTTCCTTGATGGAGATCGGGAGGCCGAGTGCCCTCACTCCGCCGGAAGGGAAGAGATTCAGCACCGGACCGTGCAGCAGAGGGAGTCTTCGACCGATACCCCCTGCAAGTGATAAAAATTTCGAAGGGGCAGACCGGCTGAGGCCCATCAGTGTTTCCAGGGCATCTTTCGGTGTTGCCGTATTGATTTCATTTACCGCAGGGAGGCATATCTTCTTCACTTCCACATCCGCATAGCCGAGCTCCATGGCGATCACCATGGAGAGGGGATTGATGCCGATGATGACCCCGGATTCGCCCGGTGCGACCCGGTGGAAATTGGTGAGCACCTGGGCCGCCCCGACGGTCATGACGCCCGGCAGTTCCCAGCCGGGCAGCGGGGAGGAGTTTTCTTTGGAACCGGTCGCGGCGACGAGGCACCGGGCCGTGAAATTGCCCTTATCCGTATATACGGTGAATAAAGAACCCTCCCGCTCGGCGTTATAGACGGAGGTGCCAAGGCTGAATGCGACTTTACCTTCAAGTCCACTGTACAGTTCATTGGCGATTTCCATGCCGTTCCACCAGTTTCCCTTGGATTCCTCGTAGAGCTGGCCGAGCAGCCTGCCGCCGTGGTGATAATATTCATCGATGACAAGCACCCGTTTATCATCCTTCAAAAGACCTGCGGCGCTGAGGCCTGCAGGTCCGGCGCCTATGATGATCACATCATAATGCATCGTCTCCGCCTCCTTTGACGAGATGCGGCAGGGCACCCTGCCGACTGATTTCCATATCTTTTCGGACAGGGGTCAGGCAGGCGCGCACATTTTGAGTACCATCAACGGTCACCCTGCATTCGGAGCAGTGGCCGATATTGCAGTAAAGGCCCCGCGGCGCCCCGTCCCTTTCATGGTGCCGGAGTGTCCGCACATCATTGGCGAGGAGGGCGGCTGTGATGCTTTCGCCTTCTGCACCGTAATACGTCTCCCCGTTCCATTTAAAAGGGACGATTTTATTTTTCCTCGGTCCGAGGATTTTATGTTCCAGTATCCGTCTAGTCATCATGCACACCTCCTGCCAGTGTTTCAAAAGAAATCGTGCGTATCGGCGGCTGCGACCTCAAATGGATGAAATCGGGTCCGCTGTCTGTCTCATTCATCATTTTATTGACCAGGTGCCCGCATGTCCTGCCGTTGCAGAAACCCATGCCGGCCCGTGTCTTCAATTTCATTTCCCTGGCATTGTTCACGCCTCTTTCCATTTCCTTCATCATTTCGGCATATGTGACATTTTCACATCTGCACACGACGAAATCTCCGTTATTGTCCATGATCTTCACCTCAAATGATTTATCCTAACAAGTAATAAGAAATAAACGTGCCAGTCATAATTTAAATTTTTTGATCTTCGAGTATAATGTCGGCCG
Organism: Salinicoccus kekensis; assembly: GCF_900220995.1. GTDB lineage: Bacteria > Bacillota > Bacilli > Staphylococcales > Salinicoccaceae > Lacicoccus > Lacicoccus kekensis. Next base: position 132,322 of record NZ_OBQF01000004.1, on the reverse strand, counting down.
GCTGATGCCGAGCACTGCAGCGGATTTTTCAATGTTATGGTCATTGTTTTCGATGACCTGCCGGATATAATCCGCTTCGAGCCTGTCCACATACTCCTTCAGTTCGATATCACCTGCGGGGACGGAGTAGGCCGGGATGTTGTGGCTCTGTCCGACTTCCTGCAGATATTGATGGAAGATATCGTTATCCAGGGTGCTGCCGTTCGAGAAGATCACGAGCCGCTCGACCACATTGATGAGCTCCCGTGCATTGCCCGGCCATTCATATTCCCTGATCTGCCGGAGCAGTTCCTGGTCGGCATACATGAGATCGGTATTGTACTTATCGGATAACTGGAACAGATAATAGTAGAACAGCGATTCGATATCGTCCGGCCGTTCCCGGAGCGGCGGGATATGAATATTGATGACATTGATCCGGTAGAGCAGGTCGGAACGGAAGTTTTCGGAAGACAACAGTTCGGTGATTTTTTTATTGGTGGCGGAAACCAGCCTGAAATTCGTCGTCATCTCCTTCTTCCCGCCCAGCTTGAAATATTTCCTTTCCTGCAGTATGCGCAGGAACTTCACCTGCATATCGAGCGGCATCTCACCGATTTCATCAAGGAATAAAGTCCCATCCTCCGCAAGCTCTATCTTGCCCTTGTTGCCTTCTTTATTCGCGCCGGTGAAGGCACCCCTGTCATAGCCGAACAGTTCCGACTCGAACAATTCATTCGGGATCGCCCCGCAGTTGAGTGGAATCAGGTCGCCCCGAAGCCCGCTGGTCTTGTGTATCGCCTGGGCGAACAGTTCCTTACCGACGCCGGTTTCACCGGTAATCAGTATATTTGCATCCGTATGCGCAGCTTTCTCGATCTGGTTCTTCAGGTTTTCCATGATGGAGCTTTTGTAGATGATGTTTTTGAAGTGGTTGTCATTATTCAGATGTTTGACGTTATCACTTAAGATATCGACTTTGCTTTTGAGTGCTTCCATCTCTTTTTCTTTTTTGATCTGTGAAGTGACATCCACTTCGGAGACGACGGCGCCGAGGACTTCCCCGTCCACGGTGATCGGTTCCGCCTTGATATCCACATAGATATCCGGGGTTGCCTTATGGCGCTTCTTTTCAAAGGATTTATTCTCCCTCAAAGATTCCAGTATGAGCAGCTGGTCTTCGGAGAACACTTCCTTGATATCCTTGCCGATGACATCTTCATGCTTCAGGTTGAATATTTCGGATGCACGGTCACTCCAGTAAATCAGTTTCTCGTCTTTATCAATGATCGTGAACGAATGGTTGTAAAAATTGATGAGGGCTTCAATCATTTTCTTTTCAATCATAACTATCTCCTCTGTAAACTTTATTATACTTATTATAAGATTCTTTACACTTTATCACAAACGATAATAATATCTTCATGTTTAAAGCTGGCACGCTTATTTCTTATATACAGTTAAAGGAGGGAGTGGCATATTGACCAGTCATTTTGATGTAATGATCATCGGCGGCGGCATCATCGGTGCAAGCATCGCCTATTACACCGCGAAAAAAGGATTGAATGTGGGGATGATCGAAAAGTATACGGTCGCTTCAGGCACGACTTCAAAGTGCGACGGCAACGTCCTGCTGATTGATAAGGAGCCGGGCTTCGACAGCAGGATGGCAATCCAGAGCCAGGCGCTCATCAAGGAATTGTCGGAAGAGCTTGAAATGCCGTTCGAATTCAGGCATCCGGGCAGCATCTTCCTCTGTGCCAATGAGGAGGAACTGGAGCAGGCTTATATATGGGTCGACCGGCACAATCAGGCGAACGGTGAGCAGCGGTTCTTCAATAAGCTCACAAAAGAGGATCTGAAGAATGATTCCAAGCATTTTTCGGATCATCTGACCGGCGGGCTCGAGTGCACGAATGATTCGACCGTGAATCCGTATATGCTGACATTCTCGTTGATCAATGAAGCGGAAAAATATGATTTCTCTTTATATGAACATTCACCGGTCACCGATATTAAAAAGATGGATGTGGAAACGTTTAAAATATACTCCAATGAAAAATCCTTCACTGCGAATAAAGTGATCAATGCAGGCGGCATTTACGCACCTGAAATCAGCAGGATGCTCGATATCGATCTGCCGATCACACCGAGGAAGGGCCATATACTCGTGGCATCACGGACGGAGCTGATGGGCACACGGAAAATCCAGGAGTTCGGATATTTGATGACGAAGTTCGGACGGGAGCGGATCGCACCGAAAGCGATGAATGATTATGGCATTGCCCTGGTGCATGAACCGACGGAGAGCCAGAATTTCCTAATGGGGAGCAGCCGTGAATTCACCGGCTTCGATACGAAGGTCAATCCTCACGTCATCCGTCTGATTGCAGAACGGGCGATCGAATACTTCCCGAAGATGAAGGATCTGAACATCATCCGCTCTTATGCCGGACTCAGGCCGTGGACGCCCGATCACCTGCCGATCATATCCGGTACGGATATCGGAAATTACTATATTGCGGCAGGGCATGAGGGTGACGGGATTGGGCTCAGCGCCATCACCGGCAGATGGATGAGTGACATGGTGACCGGCTCGCTCACTGAAGACATCAGTCCGCTCAGCCTGTCGAGATTCAAGGAGGCAGCTTTATGAACATCAATGCAAAACAGTTTTTGACCATCGATACACATACGGGCGGCAATCCGACACGGACAGTCCTCACCGGCATGCCGGAATTGAAGGGGGAGACTATCCAGGAGAAGATGCTCGATATGAAGGAGAACCATGACCATATCCGGAAATTCCTGGTCTACCCGCCGCGGGGTCATGATGTGATGAGCAGTACGATCGTGCTCCCGCCTTTGAAGGAGGAAGCGGATTTCAGTGTGATATTTGCTGAAACCGGCGGTTACCTGCCGATGTGCGGGCATGACACGATCGGCACGTGCACGGCACTCGTCGAGCTTGGCTATGTGGAAGTGACCGAGCCGTATACGACCGTAGTGCTGGATACCCCGGCGGGCGTCGTCGAAGCGGAATGCAAAGTGGCAGACGGCAAAGTCGAGGAAGTGACTTTCGCCAGCACGGATGCGTTCCATCTGAAGACGGTGTATGTCGATTACAAGGACAGGAAGGACATCAAATGTGATATCGCCTACGGCGGCAACTTCTACGGCATTATCGATGCAGCCGACCTCGGACTCACGCTTGATGTCGGGGCCTCCGAGGAGATCGTCTCGGTCGCCATGGCGCTCAGGGATGCGATCAATGAGCAGCATGAAATACAGCACCCCGAATTCCCGTTCATCGACAAACTGACCCATATGGAACTGTATGAGCCGGGGGAAGTGACGAAGAATGCCGTCATCGTGCCGCCGGGCGGCATCGACCGCTCGCCGTGCGGCACGGGGACATGCGCCAAAGTGTCGACCCTGCATAAGGACGGTATGCTCGGACCTGATGAAGAATTCATCCACGAAAGCATCACAGGTTCGCGGTTCAGGGCGAAGCTGCTCAGCACAAGGGAGGAGGCGGGTATCTCCTTCAACAGGATATCCATCACGGGTTCCGCCTGGATAATGGGCCGGCATGATTTTTATTATCATGAAGACGATCCGTTGAACGAGGGATATCTTCTGATACCCGAAATATAAGGAGGTGGAAAAGTGATTCGGAAAGTGATCAACAGCCATGATATCCATATCAACGGACAGCTGCTCAGAATTGTGCATCAAGATGAGCTGCAAGGCATCGTTGAGGGATATGATAATGTCGACCTGCTCCTGAATGAACCGCGCGGCAGCAAATATGTAAATCTGATCATCCACGATTCGGAGCTGAATGTCGAAATGCATTCCGGTTCCGTGATCGATAACAAGGATATGCTTTTGAAGGGTTTCCTCTGTTCGTTGCTGGAACGGGGGAGCATCAGCCGGGCTGAAGCGTACCATATACACGAGGGTGATGCCCGGTATACTTATTCCCATGAGGATCTCGGTCATGAAGTGATCCATGAGGTCACAGAAGATGCCTGCATCCATCATGTGAACGGCAAGAGGGTCGCCGTTGAAGCGGTCGATTTCGAACTGTCGATAGAGAACATCGCGGCAGTGAAGGAATATGTCAAAGCCGTGGAAGATTTTTCAGGCTATAAAGTATTGGTCCATAAAGATATGCATGCAGTCATCAATGAAGAGAAGGTGATCATTGCATATCCTGTGAGCGAAGTGGTTTCCGTCCTGAACCGGCACTTTGGCAAGAGAGAGATCAGGACATTGAATTCAAGTCTTATAAAAGTTCAAGGGGATCGATTTCGATTCAGGCATTTCCTGATATCGAATTCTCAATTTTATATTGATGATTCCGATATATATTCAAAGGGGTTTGTCATTAGATAGATGAAAACAAGGGGGAAGGACATGAACAATGTGAATACAGAAAAGAGACTGCCCAGTGTAACGATGCTGATTGCAATCATGATTATATTCGTCGTGGTGATGTTCGGTTCAATAGTAATCCTGGAACTGCCGATCCAGCTGGCGCTTCTGCTGGTCTGGTTCGTCATAATGGGGTTCGGGATTTATCTGAAATACTCTTATTTTGAGATGGAACGCGGCCTGTTGAAAGGCATCTATGAGGGGATGGGTGCGACACTCATACTGATTGCGGTCGGGGCCCTCATCGGATCGTGGATCGCCGGCGGTGTGGTGCCGACGATGATCTACTTCGGCCTAAGCATCATCAGCCCGGGCATATTCCTGATGGCTGCAATGATCATCTGCGCAATCACATCACTGGCCACGGGTACATCATTCGGTTCAGCCGGGACGGCGGGGATTGCGATGATGGGCATCGGGGAAAGCTTCGGGCTGCCGGTCGCGCTGGTCGCCGGTGCCGTATTGTCCGGGTGTTACGTCGGGGATAAAATGTCGCCGCTTTCGGACACGACGGTGATGACGGCTTCACTGTCGAATGTTGATGTATTCAGGCATATCAAATCGATGGCATTCGTATCGGTTCCGGCATTCATCATCGCAGCGATACTGTACTGGGTGGTCGGCATGTTCATCATGGAAGGCAGCGGGGACTTGACGATCGCGGAAAACACGATGGCGAACCTGCAGGATACATTCAATATTTCCTGGATCATGCTCATACCGGCGGCAGTAGTCGTGGCGATGCTCATATTCAAATTGCCTTCAGTGCCGGTGATCATCTTCGGTGCACTTCTTGGCAGCATCTGGGCAGCCTTGTTCCAGGGTTACGGCATCATAGAAGCACTTGAGACGATGTATACCGGAAGCGGTGTCTCGACGGGCATCGAGTTCATCGATAACCTGCTCGACCGCGGTGGCATCACGTTCATGCTGGATGTCATACTGCTCATCATCCTTGCGCTCGGCGTCGGCGGCCTGCTGCAGACGATCGGTGCGTTCAAAGTCATCGGGGATATATTCGCAAAATGGGCGACAAGCACAGGGAATTTGACGGTCACGACGATGCTTGCATCATTTTTCGGTGTATTCTTTGGCGGGGCGGCATATGTCTCACTGCTTACAGGAACCAAGATCACCGAAGAAAACTACAACAGACAGGGCGTCAGCCGGACGCTGCTTTCACGTAACGTCGAGGCAGGCGGCACGGTGACCACACCGATGGTGCCGTGGTCCGACGGCGGGGTGTTCATGGCAGCCACACTTGGTGTCGCGACACTCGCTTACCTGCCGTTTTTCTGGTATGCATTTTTGGTCATCATCATCAGTCTGATTTACGGTTATGCAGGATTATTCATAATGAAGAAAGACAAATATGAAATGGAGAGGGATAAAGAACATGCAGAAGAAATTTGAGGGAGTATTCCCTGTACTGATCACACCAATGAACGAGGACTACAGCGTAAACTATGAAGGGTTGAAGGAGAACGTCCAGCATTTCCTAGACCAGAAAGTCGCCGGCATCATCATCGTCGGCTCGACGGGGGAATTCGCCGCACTCGATGATGAGGAGAAGGAGAAAATCATCACACAGGTGAGCGACCAGATCGAGGGGCATGACACCCAGCTGCTCGTCGGCATCGCCGATGAGCGCACGGATAAGGTGATCGAGTATGCGAAATTCGTCGAACAGACGAACGCCGACGGGCATCTCCTGATCAACTCGTTCTATATGACGCCGACCGAGGAGGAGGCGTTCCACCAGTTCAAGGACGTCAATGACGTCGTTACGAAGCCGATCATGATGTACAACAACCCGTTCACGGCGAATGTGGATCTGGAGAACGAGACGATCTACAAGATCGACAAGGAACTGGATAAAGTGCAGTACATCAAGGAATCGACGGGCGACATCCGTAAGGTGCGCACGCTGGTCGAAAATACGGACCTCGTGATGTTCTGCGGCTCGGATGACCTGGCGTATGAATCCTTCGCCGTCGGTGCGACGGGCTGGGTGTCGGTGGCGGCGAACATCGCACCGAACAGCGCTTCAAAGCTGTATGAGCTGATGAAGGCGGGCGACTATGAGGCAGCCAGGGCGCTGAATAAAGACCTGCTCCCACTGTGCGAGTTCCTCGAGGACTCGGGCAAATACGTCCAGATCGTCAAGAAGGCGATGGATCTGAAAGGTTTGAACGGCGGCCCGTCAAGGAAGCCGAGGCTCGGGCTCACAAATGAGGAAGTGGAGAAGCTGAAGGGTCTCATGGAGAAGCTGGATTAATTGAAAGCAAGGGCCGTTTAGCCTTCAACCGTTAAAATTTACAGGTGAATAGAATGATTTCTGCTGAGGTTCGTACTTATTCGAACCTCAGTTTTTTATGCGCGGAGTCGGCCGGACGGCGCCTCATAGGGTGCTCCGATACAACAGGAGATTTGATAGCGCGCTCTGCGATGCAGGTGGCGGTGTTCCCATTCTCAACCTAAATTCTGACGTCAAGAATCACATGTCAATTATATGCCATTAATTCCTTGATCGTGGTTATGAAAAATAGCAGCAACTGGGTTACAATGACCATATATACAAATTTTGGATAGGAGTGACGATATGGAAAGGAAGCAATGGCATGCTGGACGGGAGGAGGAAGTGCTGCGGCATTTTTCTGTAGAAAAGTCACAAGGGCTGAGCGAGGAGGACATCGCCAGGAACTTGGAAACCCATGGCAGGAATGTGCTCCCGAAACCGGAAAAGGTGCCCGAATGGCGAAAGTTTCTGGGACATTTCAATGACGTCCTCATTTATGTACTTCTCGCTGCCGCAGTAGTGACTGCTGTGCTCGGCCACCTCATTGACACAGCTGTAATCCTCGCCGTCGCCATCATCAATGCGATAATCGGTTATGTACAGGAGAACAGGGCTGAAAAGGCGCTGGAAGGCATACAGAACATGCTGTCCAGTGATGCAACGGTCATCCGGGAGGGGAAGAGGCTCGAAATCCCTGCTGATGAGGTGGTGCCGGGGGACATTGTGATTTTCAAAGCCGGCGACCGCCTCCCGGCAGATGTCCGGCTCATAGAAGCAAATAATCTTAAAGTGGAAGAGTCTGCTTTGACCGGGGAATCATTGGCAGTACAGAAGCAGACAGCTGCAATCGATGCGGACGCAGTCCTTGGCGACCAGGTGAATATGGCATTTTCCGGAACTTCCATTGCTTCCGGTTCAGGCAGAGGTGTAGTGGTGGCCACCGGTGAACAAACGGAGCTTGGGAAGATCAACACTTCGATGGTCGAGACGGAACAGCTTCAGACCCCATTACTCAGACAGACTGCTCAATTCGGTAAGACCATCAGTTTCATCATATTACTTATAGCAGCAGTCAGCTTCATTTATGGTTATGTCTTCCATGATTACCCGACGACTGAACTGCTCCTTGCAGTGATTTCCCTCGCAGTGGCAGCAATTCCTGAAGGTCTGCCCGCCATTCTCTCCATCATCCTTGCACTTGGTGTACAGACCATGGCTGGGAATAATGCGATTGTTAAAAATCTTCCGTCTGTCGAGACCTTGGGCGCGGTATCGGTCATCTGCTCGGATAAGACCGGGACTTTGACCAGGAATGAAATGACGGTCACCTCTATCCACCTTCAGGGTGCTGACTACAGTGTGACCGGCACCGGTTATGCACCTCACGGGGAAATAGTGGCGGGGAAAACAGCTGACGATCCGGACCCCCTTAAAGAGTTTCTGACCTGCATAAAGACAGTCAATGAAACCAGCCTCGGAAAGAATGAGGAAACCGGACAATGGGAAATCAGTGGGGAACCGACAGAAGGATGTCTTCTGACTGTAGCGGAAAAGGCTGAGATCGATATTCCTGCACTTCCTCCAATCGATAAGATTCCATTTGATTCCGAGTACAAGTATATGGCTTATCTGGTTGAGAATGAGGGCGCAAAACGTCTCTACGTCAAAGGCGCACCGGACAGGCTGCTCGATATGTCATATTCTGACGCGGACGATGAAAACAGGATGGTATGGGAGGAAAAGCTTGTCCAAATTGCAGGCGAGGGCAAGCGTATGCTTGGGGCAGCGTATAAGGATATGCCCCCGGAAACATCGGAGATCACCCACGAAGATCTCACTGATGGTATGAATCTGCTTGGTTTTGCCGGCATCATCGACCCGCCGAGGGAAGAGGCGATCCTTGCAGTTGAGGAATCCAAGAGGGCCGGAATCACCGTAAAAATGATCACAGGCGATCATAAGGATACAGCAATCGCCATCGGCAGGCAGCTTGGCATCGGCGACGGCCAGCGTGCGATTGAAGGCCAGGAGCTGGATGCCATGACGGAAGGCGAATTAGCTCATGCCGCTTTGGAATACGATATTTTTGCGAGAACCAGTCCGCAGAACAAGCTGCAGCTGGTCACCGCACTTCAAAAGGAAGGGCAGATCACCTCCATGACGGGGGATGGTGTCAATGACGCACCTGCGCTCAAGCGGGCGGATATTGGTGTGGCCATGGGCATCAAAGGGACTGAAGTCTCCAAGGAGGCTGCCCGTATGATTCTCGTCGATGACAACTTTGAAACCATCGTAAAGGCGGTAAGGGAAGGCCGGCGTGTCTATGACAACCTGAAAAAGACCATACTATTCATACTGCCTACGAACGGCGCCGAGGCATTCCTGATTCTTGCAGCGCTCATGTTCGGACTGACGATGCCCCTTACACCTGTACAGATCCTATGGGTCAATATGGTCGTATCCGTCACCGTATCGCTCGCCCTCGCGTTTGAAAAGCTCGAGCCAAGCAGCATGAAACGGCCGCCAAGACCACCTGAGACCAGACTTCTAAGCGGGTATTACATTTTCAGGATTGCGCTTGTCTCCCTGCTTGTAGGCGGGGGAATACTGCTTATGAACCTGGAGCTTCATGATCTGGGGTACCCGGCCGAAGTCATCAACACGGTGACACTTCAGTCCATTGTATTTGCCCAGCTGTTTCATCTGTATAATTGCCGGAGCGAAGTGGACTTTGCCCTGAACCGGAACTTTTTCACAAACCGCATCGCATTCATGGTTTCAGGACTGCTCGTCCTCCTTCAGATCGGGGTGACGTACCTGCCGTTCATGAACACAATCCTCGGCACTGTACCAATCGGCCTTGAATACTGGCTCATACCGATCGCAATTGGCATCAGCGTATTCATCCTGATAGAAATCGAGAAGTGGATTACACGCTCCATCATGAAAAGAAAACCCCTTACCACTGATAAGTAGGAGGTTATAGCTCAATTTGCCCCCGGCCTTTTTCATAAATTAAAGAGGCCGGGTTAATTTTGAGCTTTTTCCAACATCTGATTCTTATACTTATTGACGGTGCGCCTTGAAAGTTTGATGCCGAGTTCGTTCAACATCATGGAGATTTTATTGTCCGGAAGCTTCTGATGGTCTTCGATATTCCGGATGATATGTTTTACATGACTGACGGAATATCCCTTGTAACACCGCCTCGACAACAGGGTCTGGATCGGGAGCATCCCGCGCGGGGTGGATATGTATTTGCCCGAGACCAGGCGGCTGACCGTCGCAGGGCTGAGATTGGTGGATTCAGCGAGCATCGTCTGATCGAGCGGCTTCAAATAATCGCATCTTCCACTCAAATATTCCTTTTGGACATCACAAATGATGTTCAATATTTTCAGCATGTAAATCTTCCTTGCATTCAACATGGAAACCAGTTCTAAATACTCATCCCGGTAAGATTTCAGCTTCTCCGAGAAGCCTGTATCACCTTCTGACAGATAAATCGGCTCATGGGTGATGCTTTCCGTCAAATAATCGTCGATGCTGATTGTGAGGATGCCTCTGTCCAGTCTGATGAAGCCTTCAGGCACGATTTCGATGGATGCTTCCCCGTCGAGGGGAGAGAGGCGGCATGTTTTGATACGGTTTTCCATATAATCAAGGAAAATATCTTCATTAATATCCAGCTTTTTTAAAAAATTCAAGTTGCCGGAGCTGATCTCGGGAAGATGATTTTTAAAGGCGGAAAACAGCTGTTCATCATACGTACCCTCCGCCTTCAGTTGAAATTCAATGAAGTCGATCGCCCCGGCAGATCCTGCCCCTTTTGAATCATATGCCTGGAGCAGTCCGATCAGATGCCGGACCTGTTTGATGGACGCACCGGTCATCGAAGCGAGCTCCTGCGGTGCTGTATCCAGGAAACCTTTTGGTGACAGTGAGGCGATGATGGCATCCATGACCTGCCGTTCCCCTGAGGTAAGGGTGCAGTTGAAATGAGTGGTGATTTCATCAAGAAAACCATCACCGTCATATGTATGGGCGGGGAGGCGGTGGTGGTCCTCGATGGATATCAGAGGATTGGCATGGCATTTATCCATCACATACTTATGCAGTTCAGTGGGTGTATACTTGAAGATATTGATCGAGTTGATGATATATGTATTCAGTGAGATGCTGGCTTCGGTATTGATATTCAATAAAATCACGGGGGACCCTCCTTACATCCGTCATTTTCAGATAATTCTATCCTTTTATGGAAGCGGTGTCAAACAGGTCGGGAAGGATATTTTAGTATGCGGGCGCCGTTTGTTATACTGGTATCGATGAACCAAATAAATGTACGGAGATGATAATGTGAAAACGGTGATTTTTCAATTTGAAGTGGCTGAAGGCAACTATGAAAAAAACCTGGAAAAAGTGAAGCGTATGTTCAAGGAACATGAACCGGAAAAAGGCAGCATCGTTGTTCTGCCTGAAATGTGGTCAAGCGGGTATGACCTGTCCAATATAGGGGATCATGCATTTCACGACCTTGAAGGTGTGAAGGGTGAAATCGAAAAGCTGGCCGTGGATTATGAGGTGAATATCGTTGCCGGATCCGTCCCGAACATCAAGTCGGGGGATGATGTGCTGAATACGGCTTTCGTCGTCGACAGCAGCGGGGAATTCCTCCATGAATACTCCAAGATCCATCTGGTGCCGATGCTGAAGGAGCCTGAGTATCTGACAGGCGGTGATGCATCAGTGGAGACGTTCAACCTGCTGGGTGATAAGGCGGGTCTCGTCATATGTTATGACCTCAGGTTCCCTGAATTGTTCAGGGACCTTGCACTCGAGGATGCAAAAGTGATCTTCGTCGTCGCCGAATGGCCGGCGGAAAGGACGGAACACTGGCTGACCCTCCTGAAGGCGAGGGCGATTGAGAACCAGTGTTACATCGTCGGCTCCAATACATTCGGGAAACAGCCGAACGGCACGACATTCGCCGGCAACAGCATCATCGTCAACCCGTTCGGGGAAGTGCTTGCGCAGGGTGCAGCAGATGCAGAAGAAGTCGTGGAAGCGGATATTGACCTGGAATATATCGCAGAAGTCAGGGAAGATGTACCGATATTCAAGAGCAGGAGAAGGGACATGTATAAATTCCTGTAACTATAACAAATAAATACTAATATTTAATATGGAAAAATAATTTCAAGAAAATCCGTACGTTTACTTTGATGAAGCATCAAGGGAGAAAGCGTACGGATTTTAATATTGAACTTTAATGAAAATATTTTTTATAATCTCCTCGATACTTAATTGCTTACTTTTATGAACTATTAAATGTAATTAAAAGAATATTCAAATGATATTTTATTTTCAAAATAATCCATTGACAATTGTTACAATATAATGTAAGTTTGTTAAAAATAAGAGAACTAAGAGGAGGTTTAAAAATTACATATTACAACGTTTTAGATGAAGCTTTAAAGATTAAAGAAGACTTAGTTAGGTGGAGAAGGCATTTACACAAGAATCCAGAACTCTCTTTTGAAGAATACGAAACAAATAAATTTGTAAAAAATTTATTAGAAAAATGGGGATATACATCCATTAGTTCTATTGCAAAAACTGGATTGGTTGTAAATATCAAAGGGAAAGAAGAAGGGGCTACTATAGCTTTACGCGCAGATATGGATGCGCTTCCAATTAACGATGAAAAACAAGTGTCCTATGCTTCGAAGAAGGAAAACATTGCTCACTTATGTGGTCATGATGCACATACATCAATTTTACTGGGAGTAGCTGAACTGTTTTCAAAGATTGAATTGGAAAAAGGAAATATAAAATTAATTTTTCAACCCGCGGAAGAAGGTTTTGCTGGAGCTAAATATATGGTTGAAGAAGGCGTATTGAAGAATCCAGATGTTAATGCAATCGCCGGATTACATGTTCATCCTACTGCTCAAACTGGTGAAATCACTGTTGCCAAAGATATAGCAATGGCTACTTCAGATCAAATTGATATAGAAATCATCGGAAAAGGCGGGCATGCTGCACATCCTCACCTCAGTATAGATCCCATTGCAATAACCTCGATAGTAATATCGTCATTGCAGCAAGTTGTCAGCCGCTCAATTGATCCTCTTGAACCGGTGGTAGTAACTATAGGGAAAGTGCAAGGTGGTTATAAGAGAAATATTATAGCTCCATCAGTAAAGCTAGAAGGGACGGTTAGAATATTAAATAAAGATTTAAGAGAAGATGTGCGAAAAATTATTAAAGAGCACATTGAAGGCATTTGTAATGGGATGGGGGCGGATTATGAATTTAATTATACAGAGGGCTATCCATCCGTTGTAAATGATAATAACTTGATTCAAGACTTAGCGAAAGTATCAAATGAGATTTTGGGTCAAAATACGATGTCAATTGTAAAGCCTAGTATGGGAGGGGAAGATTTTTCATATTATACAGAAAAGGTACCTGGCTTATTTTTTAGGCTAGGGACACGAAATGAAAATAAGCAGACAAATTTTCCAAACCATCATCCCTTGTTTGATATTGATGAGGATGCCTTGCCTTATGGAGTAGCTTTATTAAGTGGATTCGCTTTAAATTATTTGAATGAAAATTAAGGAGTTGAGATTTATGGACAGTAAAAAATATTATTTGTTATTTCTTATGTCAATATTAGTATTAGTCCTGGCTGGATGTGGTGGCGATGAGGGCACTGAAGAGGAAACGGGTAATGCTGATGATCCAGAGACAACAGAAACAGAGGACAGTAATGGAGATGTGGAGGATGATTCCAATGGGGGAGCTGCGAATTCAGGTTCTAGTGATGATAGGACATTAACTATTGCACTGGGTACAGATATGGTCTCATTTGATATCCATGACCATGTAAATACTTCGACAGAAGCTGTGCACATCAACATGTTCAATTATTTGTTTAAAAGAGACAATGATAGTGGAGAAATCGAACCGGATTTAGCTGAAGATTATGAGGTGATTGACGATACAACGTGGGAGATTACTTTAAAAGAAGGTGTCCTCTTCCATAATGGAGATGAGCTGACATCTAATGATGTTAAATATACTTTAGAACGTGTAGCTGATGATTCAACTCTGCTGGAATATATAAATTACGAAGTTATTGATGAAGTAGAAGTTATCGATGACTATACATTAAGAATTCATACAGAAACACCGGATCCTGCTTTATTAAACAGAATATCACGTATAGGGTCGGGTATACTTCCTGCTGATTATATCGAAGAAGAGGGATTTGATCATTTCTTACAAAATCCTATTGGTACTGGCCCATTTCAATTTGTTGAATGGGTACGAGATGACCGAGTAGTTTTCGAAGTTTATGAAGATTATTTTGAAGGACAAAATGAAGAGTGGGACGAATTGGTGTTTAGAGTAATCCCTGAAAACTCTACTAGAGTATCAGAATTACTTACAGGGGGTGTTGACATTGCTACAAACATGCCACCTAGTGAGTGGGATAGAATAGAAAGTAGCGATTCAACTTACTTAGCTCAAGAAGTTTCGAATAGAACTATGATGGTATTTGTTAGACACACCGAGGGTTATCCTACTGAAGACAGAAGGGTAAGGGAAGCACTCGATTTGGCTATTGATAACCAAGCAATTACAGACAATCTGCTTGCTGGTGCTGGGGTTCCGACAATAACAAGAGTTGCTCCTGGTAATTTCGGATTTGCAGAACATCTTTATGAGACATACAACTACGATTTAGAAAGAGCTAGAGAATTATTAGACGAAGCGGGTTACCCGGATGGTTTCGAAATGACATTACACTCACCGAGAGGAAGATATTTACAGGATGCTGAGATTGCAGAGATGATAGCAGGTATGTGGAGTCAAATTGGCGTCACAGCTAATGTTGAATTTATGGAATGGAGCTCCTTTGTAGATATGCGGAGTGCAGGGGAAAATGAAGATGCATATATTCTCGCGCTAGGCAACTCAATGTTTGATGCCGCGAATGCTCTGGATTGGTATAACTATGAGCGTTTCGAAGGAGAAATTGATTACCATAACGAAGAAGTAGAAGCATTATTGGATGAAGCTGCACAAAACATGGACTTAGAAGAGAGAGAAGCTCAATATATTGAAGCTCAAGAGTTATTGGCGGAAGATGTTGCCCATCCAGTTTTACATCAGGAGTCTATAAACATTGGAGTCAATGAAAATATAGAATATCAGCCAACAATGGATGAAATGATTTATGTAGATACTATCAGTAGAAGATAAGTTTTAAGAGGATTGAGTTTTCCTCAATCCTCTTTTACTTTCATTACAAAGGATGGGATGACTATTAAATTTTTACTACGAAAAATTCTACAAATCTTACTGGTATTAATCATCATATCCTTTATAGTTTTTGGTTTAGTATATGTGGCGGGAGATCCCGTAGCATTGATGTTACCAGATGATGCATCACAAGAAGATGTAGAAATTTTACGAGAATCGATGGGGTTAAATGAGCCATTTATAGTTCAATATGGTTTATATCTGCTCAATATGTTGCAAGGAGATTTTGGAGAGTCCTATAGATATGGGCAAGATGCTATGTCAGTAGTGTTGGATCGTTTACCAGCAACCTTGGAATTAGCTATTGTTTCAATAATTTTAGCTATAGTAGTAGCTGTACCTTTAGGTGTCTGGTCAGCAACTAAGAAAAATACTAGTCTTGATTTGGTAGCTACAGGAGCAGCAGTTATTGGAAAAGCAATGCCAAACTTTTGGTTAGGTATAATGTTGATTTTAATATTTTCAGTTACTCTGAGTATTTTTCCTGTATCTGGAAGAGGCACTCCCGCTCATGTTGTTTTACCTGCTATTACATTAGCAACAGGTATTGCAGCCGAAATGACGCGACTTATTAGAAGTAGTATGGTGGAATCTTTAAGTCAAGATTATGTAAGAACAGCTAGAAGCAAGGGGTTAAGAAGCAGGATGGTAATCTATAAACATGCTTTTAGAAACTCTTTAATACCAGTAGTGACCATTATATTTCTTCAAACTTCTACATTGGTTGGAGGGACTTTGATTACAGAAACGGTCTTTGCGTGGCCGGGGCTAGGTCAATTATTAATTCAAGCTGTGAATACGAGAGATATGGCGATTGTTCAATCTAGCGTATTTGTTATAGCAATTCTTGTTATTTTAATGAATTTGATTGCGGACTTACTTTATCGAGTACTCGATCCCAGAATTAAATCTAAATAAGGAGGGTGAATCATGACTCACGAATCACATACTATAAGCAATGAAGTTCGCCCTAACTTAATAAAAAGACCTAGTGCTTTAAAAAAGTGGTGGAGATTACTTATAAGAAGTAAAACTGGAACTGTGGGTTTAATTATAGTGGTTACAGCCATTATTATTGCTCTATTAGCCCCAGTGTTAGCACCTCACAACCCTGCCGCTATTAATCCAGCTAATATGCTGACTCCACCTGTATGGATGGAAAATGGGACCACCGAACATATTCTTGGCACTGACAACTTGGGTAGAGATATTTTAAGCAGAATTCTTTACGGCTCTCAAGTATCATTGATTGTTGGTGTTTCCTCTGTTGTTTTAGCTGGAATAATAGGAGTAACTGTAGGCTTAATTGCTGGTTACTTTGGTGGATTTATTGATAGTGCTTTAATGAGGTTAGTAGATGCTTTTCTAGCTATACCTACCATTTTATTTGCGCTCGTTATACTTGCTGTTTTTGAACCCAGTGTATTTACTTTAATTATTGTATTAGGAATAACTAACTGGGTTGCTTATGCAAGATTAGTAAGAAGTGAAGCGCTATCAATTAAGGAAAGAGACTTTGTCCGGGCTGCACATTCAATTGGTGTAAGTAACTTTAAAATAATTACACGTCACTTGTTACCGAATGTTATTTCGTCATTCATAGTCATCTCCACATTAAGTGTAGCCACTACAATAATTTTAGAAGCTTCTTTAAGTTTCTTAGGCTTAGGAGTGCAACCGCCCACAGTTTCTTGGGGATCCATTCTAAGTGATGGAAGAGATTATTTAGCTACTAGCTGGTGGCTAGCCACATTTCCGGGAATAGCCATTACAGTCACAGTATTAGGCATAATATTCTTAGGTGATTGGCTTAGAGATGTACTCGATCCGAAATCCAAATAAAAGAAGGTGAGCGACTTGAACGAAAAACTATTAGAAATTAAAAATTTAAAAACATATTTCAAAACTGAAGAGGGTGAAATACCTTCAGTGGATGATGTTTCTTTTGAGATACGAAAAGAAGAAGTAGTAGCTGTAGTTGGGGAATCAGGGTCTGGTAAAAGTGTTACTTCATTATCTATTATGAAGCTCTTAGATGAAAATGGTTATATAAAAGAAGGCGAGATACTATTCGAGGAAGAAGATTTAACAAAACTCAGTGAATCTACAATGAGAAGGTTACGTGGTGATGATATTTCAATGATATTCCAAGAACCTCTGACCTCACTTAATCCAGTATTTACTATAGGTAACCAAATGGCTGAGTCTGTCAGGTTACATTTAAAAATGTCTAAGAAAGAAGCTAAGGAACATAGTATCAATATGCTGAAAAAAGTTGGAATTCCAAGAGCTGATAAGGTTATTGATATGTTCCCACATTCTTTAAGTGGAGGTATGAGACAGCGGGTAATGATTGCAATGGCATTGTCCTGTAATCCTAAATTAATTATTGCTGATGAACCTACAACTGCACTAGATGTAACTATACAAGCACAAATTTTGAGGTTGATGAAGGATATTGTAAAGGAACTCGAAACTTCTATCTTATTAATCACACATGATTTAGGTGTTGTGGCTGAAATGGCGGACAGAGTAGTAGTGATGTATGCAGGGCAAGTGGTAGAAGAGACTGATGTCTTTACTTTATTTAAAGAACCTAAGCATCCATATACAGTGGGGCTAATAGAAAGTACACCCAAGGTCACTGAGCTATATGAAAAATTGACCTCTATACCCGGTACTGTACCAAGTCCATTAGACTATCCAATAGGCTGTCGCTTTGCAGATAGATGTCCTCATGCAATGAGAGTCTGTATAGAAAGAGAACCGGCATATGAAGAAGTTGAAAATCATCATCATGTAAAGTGTTGGTTGCACCAAGAGGTGGAAAATGAGAGGGATCGAGAGAAGGTGAATGTTTAGATGAGTGAAGAAATACTTTTAGAAGTTAAAAATTTAAAAAAACATTTTGATGTATCAAAGGGAATATTTAATAAAGAGAAAAAATTTATATATGCTGTAGATGGTCTTGATTTTTTTGTTAAAAAGGGTGAGGTTTTAGGAATTGTAGGTGAATCTGGTTGTGGTAAATCTACTGCTGGTAATATGGTCGGACAGTTATTAGATCCGACAGAGGGAGAAATCTATTTTAAAGGTCAAAATTTATTAGAATTGAAACGAAAAGAATTATTAAAAGTGAGACCTGAAATTCAAATGATATTCCAAGATCCTTTTTCCTCTTTAAATCCAAGGATGAAAGTACTCGATATCATTGCAGAACCACTAAAAACACATACTAATAAGAATAATAAAGAAATAAAAGAAGAAGCCTTGGAGTTAATGGATGTCGTGGGGTTGAATAGAAGCTATATAAATAGATATCCACATGAATTCAGTGGAGGACAGAGACAGAGGATAGGAATCGCAAGAGCTATAGCTCTCAATCCTGATTTAGTAATTTGTGATGAACCCGTTTCAGCGCTTGATGTATCAATTCAATCACAAATATTGAATTTACTTCAAAAATTGCAAAAAGAACGTAATTTGACTTTCATTTTTATAGCACATGGCTTACCAGCTATTAAATATATTAGTGATAGGATTGCTGTAATGTATTTAGGTAAAATTGTAGAGATTGCTTCGAAAGAGGAAATTTTTGAAGGCGCAATACATCCTTACACAGAGGGATTGTTTTCAGCAGTCCCTATCCCGGATCCGACTGAGCGTGATAAAGAGAGAAAAATTATCGAGGGAGATATACCTAATCCGGAAAATCCGCCGTCAGGTTGTAATTTTCATACAAGATGTCCTTACGCACAACCAATCTGTAAAGAAAAAGAACCAGCTTTTGAAGAGAAAGTACCAGGACGTTTTGCCGCATGTCATTTCCCATTAAATGTGTAAGGACTTACTAAGATAATGAAGGGGGTTATAGATAATGATAAATAGTATAAATGAGAAATATGAAGAGATGATAGAATTACTAGAGAAATTGGTTAATATCGATAGCGGTTCATATTATAAAAAAGGTGTCGATGAAGTGGGTGAGATACTTCAAAATCTCTATAGAGAACTGGGATATACTATAGAGGTAGAGGAAAATGATGAACTGGGAAATAATATATTAATATATCATCCTGATATAAGGGATCCTCAAATTTTGATTATTGCCCATATGGATACGGTTTTTGATAAAGGAACAGTAAAGGAAAGACCATTTACAATAGAAGGAGATAGAGCATATGGTCCTGGTGTAGCAGATATGAAAGCCAGTCAAGTATCTTTGATATATGCTATCAAATATTTACAGGATAATGAAGATGAAGGTTTCAAAAATTTGAAAATCATTTTAAATAGTGATGAAGAAATTGGATCAAAGGTCTCCCAAAAATTGATTAAGAAAACATCTGAAAAAGTTGCTTATTCAATCGTAATGGAACCCGCAAGAAAAGATGGAAGTATTGTAACTTCTCGTAGAGGTGGGGGAAGATACATATTGAATGTTAAAGGAATTGCTTCGCATTCTGGTGTAGCACCTGAAGAAGGGAAAAGCGCTATTGAGGAACTTGCTCATAAAGTAATAAAATTGAATAACTTATCTGAGCATAAAGAAGGCGTTTCTATTAATGTGGGATTGATAAAAGGTGGTCAAGCTACAAATATGGTTCCAGACACAGCGTCGTGTGAAGTCGATGTTAGAGTTACAAATGAGGAGCAAGCTGAAGAAGTTGTTAAAAAGATAGAAGAGATAGTTTCTGAACCCGATATAGAAGGAACAAAAATTGAGCTGTCAGGAGGCATTAATAGACCACCTATGGAGTTTGACAAGGAAAATAAGGAATTATTTAATCTCGTTACGAAAGTTGGAAAAGATTTAGGTATCGAGGTGAAAAATACGCATACAGGTGGTGGGTCGGATGCCTCCTTTTCATCTAGTCAAGGGGTAGCGACTATAGACGGAATGGGACCGATTGGTGGAAAGTTGCATAATGAGGGAGAGTATCTGGATTTAAAATCTTTTACTGAAAGAACATTATTATTAGCAGAGACAATCTCGAAGCTTTCTCGTACAAGGAAATAATAATTATAGAACTTATAATTTTTAAAAAAACTAAGAGCACTTTAAATTTTCTTCAACATTCTTATATAAAAATGTTGAAGTGAAGTCTATTAGTTTCACAGTGGTGTCTTTCCGCCCGTGGCTGAAGATGTAGGCCTGGGGAGCGCCGATTTCCCTTGAAACTATGGTTTAAACTTTTAATGAGTCCCCGAACTGGTTCGAAAGTGTAGAAGTCTTCATGGAAAAATTGACGGTGCTCCCGGGCAGCATCTCCCCCTTCATATCATCGAAATGCAGCCGTTTCTCTGTCTGACTTAATATCGTTCAAGCTCATAGTTGAATAAAATGGTTTTTGCTAAGATCCTGATGAATCAGGATCTTATTTTTCATGTAGCAACGCGGTGAAATTCGATGGATATTAGTTCGGCTAAGACTTCCTCTGAACGGTCATGGTTGTATAAATTTACATAGTCTTTCAAATCAACGATTGGCTGGGAGTACGTATGATACTCTTGTGTTTTCCACACAGACACGGGATGATAACACTTAGATTTCAGTTTGCCGAAGAATGACTCTATCGGCTTGTTGTCAATATATTCTCCAACCAAGGACCTGCTTTGAATCATGCTATGAGCTTTTCAAACCTAGGAAGTGAACTGGAAGTTTCGGTCGCTGTGGGCAATGGAGGAGGCCACTGGAGTGGTGGTAAGTTCGGCCTCGAGAGTATCTGACACTAGATAGTTATTGTGGCTGAGCACAAACCAGTGGGTCATTATAATATTATCGAACAGATCTAGTAGGACACATCTGAAGACCACCGACTTTCAGTTTTGTCTACTACGGTCAAATCTTGCGTTGGTTTCCAACGGTCTAAGCGGCTCTCTGACCTTAAGTAACCTCTGTCACATACTTCTTTAAATGTTAATAAGCCTGTTGATAGGAGTTCTTAGATCACTTTGAGAGTGCGGCAATAAGATTCGTTTGGTGATTATGTTGCCATATACATTAAATGGTTCCGTCACCTTGAAATGTTAATCGTGTTCCATGTATTACGCTATAAACCTTAGTATTTTCTTCGAAGTTTCTATAACGGATTATCCAAAACCTCTAAGGTTACAGATGTTTTATTTTATCTGTACTCTTAGAGATAACTCCTCAAAATTTTATCCTGTCTGTTTCATTGGTTATAGGCTTAATTTCCCTTTTTGTAGTAAGACGCGACCTTGATTATTCTTTCCGCTGCATCGACGGCTTTTTCCTTATCCTGTGAGAAGTTCAATCTGACACAGTCAGTAAAATTCGGGCCGAACTGTGTGCCGGGTGTAACGGTGACATTAGCCTGCTTTTTGAGGACTTTGACGAAGTCATCGCAGGAAATTGAGAGATCTTTGATCCTGGGGAAGATGTAGCTGCCAGCTTCAGGGGTCCTGACTTCAAAACCGGCTTTTCTGAACATCTGAAGCAGTGTGTCCCGGATATCCTGATGCGCACTGATACGGTCCCTCATCCAGTTCTCAGGCTCATTGAACCAGTTTTTTAAAACAATCTGGTTGTAGCCTGCCGCCCGCAGTGAAACGATCGCCTGCAGCTGCTCCATCCTGTCGATCGTCCCCTTTGAGCCGTATGCCACACCGAGCCTGAAGCCGCTGAGCGATTCCGTCTTCGACGGGCCGATGATGGTGATGATATTCTCTTCAGGTACTGCATCGAGGCTTGAGAGATGGGTGAATGGCCTCTCGTCAAAAACTTGTCTGGAGTACAGCTCATCGACGATGACCTTTACGTCATACTCTTTAACGAGCTTTCCAATCTCAATGATTTCCTCTCTGGAATAGACGACACCGCTCGGATTGTTGGGGTTCGAGAAAATAAACGTCGATACGCCTTCCTTGAAGCCCGCTTCCAATTCATGCAGATTGATGCCTGCGCCTCCTGCGCGGTTGAGGTAGTCCAGGCCGACCGGATACAATTCGCCCTGGAAAAAATGGACGAGCTTTCTGTTGGCATAATAATCCGGCTCGACAATTGCGACTTTGTCCCCGCGTGAAATCATTGCACCTGCGGCAAGGAACAATGCGCCCTGGGTGCCGGGGGTGATGATCAGTTCATTTTCGGGGTCGATTGAAGTCGAAGCGAAATCCGCAAGCTTTGCAGCGACGTCTTGAAGTATATCTTCCCGCCCGCGGTAGACCGTGTAGGCCTGGGTTGCGCCGACTTCACTGAATCCATGGCTGAAGCTCTCAAGGCTGCCCGGGACCGGTTCGAAAGCATCCACATCCCCGTGGGAAAAATCGACGGGTTCGCCTGGCAGGACCTCCCCCTTAAGCGAAATATCATCGATATTCAAACGCTTCTCCTGTCCGGGAGCAAGTTCTGCATCAAGTTTTTCAAAAAGGTTATCCATGTCAGGCATTGCACACACCTCTTTCGAGTATTTAATCATTTGTATTTTCAGATTATCACTACTCTTTGGATAATGTAAGCGGCGGCGTTTAAATGCTGTAAATTCAGGGAGCAGGCATTTCACTTCAATAATTCCTTGTTAATGGGTAGAATTTAAAGTGACGAGGAGGAATTGAATATGACAAATGAAGCGAAACACCTGGTGCTGGGATCGGATGAAGCGGAAACGGCAATAGAATCATACATCAATATGGGCTGCCCGTTCTGTTCGACCTACATCGAAGTCATCGATGAAATTTTTGCACCTTACATCGAATCAGGGAAAGTGAAGCACATCATCAAGCACGTGGACCGTACGCATGGTTCCTTGTTGAAAGGCACAGTCGCCGGCACCAATTTGAATGTGGATGAGCCGGAGCAGGCATACAAAGATATGAAACACCTGCTGGAAACGCGCCCGGAATGGATTGGAAGCTTCGAGGAAACGCTGATGAAGCTTGAAGCTCTCGGGCTTCATGAACAGGAAGGGCACGGTGCCCGTTCGAAAGAAATCCTGGATGAAGCGGCCGAACGCAATGTGAGGGTTGTGCCGACGGTGTTCATCGACGGGGATAAATTTGATTTCCCGGTCAAAGGTGAGAATGCTGAGATTGCGGAAGCGTTCAATAAAAAACTGGAAAGCTTATAGGTGGCTGTCAGCCTTCATTTCAGGCAGTCAAAAAGTCCTGGGTACGATTTTGTTCCCGGGGCTTTTCAGTATCACAGGCCGGTAATTTTACGGAGGATGATCTGTTAATCCGCTTGCTGGGGGATAGATATACACCATTCAAATGTAAGTTTTTGGGTTATTGGGCGCCGGCAGAGGGAATAAGAAATTTAACATGCAATTGTTGATATGGGGAATTCTTTGAAAGTGTTCCGCTTATGCTCTATAATCAATGATTAATATTTCAATATATGAAAAACTTGAGAGGAGGTTGTTCGATGCACAAGCGAGTAAGTAAAGTTATGGTTGGTCTGATGATGATCGGCTTCTTTGTGATAGCTTGGAATCAACAGATCTCGGCACAGGATTCAAACCTGCTCGAGATGGTTGAGGTACGGACAACAGATAGTTCAAATAATGCTGAAGCAGAGCAGATGATAGACAGGCTCGATAATGTGGATTCCAGGATTTTATATGAAACGAATCAATCAGGTGTGACAATCATCCTGATGGACGTCCCGCTGACCGAATTGCCGGAATTCCAGCATCTTTCGGGCACGGTGCCGAGGGGCTGGGAGAACAGCGGCAACACCTGGGATGATGTGCCGGGTGCCGGAGGATTCACCACAGCTGCGAGAATAGGCTACAGCGATCCGGGCAACGGCCACTCCACAATCAACCTTGAGCTGCATGAATATGCCCATGCCGTCGACAGCTATACAGCAGGATTCACATTCAGTGATTCATCAGAATTCAGACAGATCGCATCGGCTGAAAAAGATGCACTGTTCGGTGACCACGCAGTTTCCGAATACTTCGATGTCCCGAGTGAGTATTTTGCGGAAGCATTCGCAATGTATTATCTTGGCGGCGAAGAGCAGAGTAAGCTGCAGTCGAGGGCACCACAGACATATGAC
This sequence comes from Salinicoccus kekensis, assembly GCF_900220995.1. Taxonomy (GTDB): domain Bacteria; phylum Bacillota; class Bacilli; order Staphylococcales; family Salinicoccaceae; genus Lacicoccus; species Lacicoccus kekensis. The sequence continues at coordinate 108,242 of NZ_OBQF01000004.1, read as the reverse complement.
TATATGGAAACCCTGAATTATAAGATTGTTTCATTCGGTGAAATTACAGGCAACACGATGACCATCGAATGGGATGAGTATGACGGTGCAGATTCCTATAATGTCTACCAAAATGGTGAGCAGGTAGCCAATGTATCCGAAGGTGAATATAAGGCCGAAGACCTGGAAACAAGCACCAATTACGAATTTTATGTTGAACCGCTGGATTCAAGCGGCAACGCCTTGTTTACATCATTCTTCCGTTATGCGACCACTTCAGCGGAGCCGGACGAAAACGGCTCCGGAGATGTGTCTGAAGTTGACGACACTAAACTTGAGGAAGCGGTCGCACAGGCGATGGAGATACCTGAAGCCGAGAGGACGGAAGAGCTGAATGAAGCCCTTTCTGAAGCAAACGCAGTGCTCGAAGAAAGCAAAGCAGGCAATGTGGAAAATCAGTCGGAGGTTGATGAGGCAAGAGAAAATCTGCTTTCCGCAATCGAACTGAATGATATGGGTGAAGGAGAGCGGCCGGAAGAAGATATTGAAGGTACTGAAGAAGATTCCGCTGAAGGTGAAGGAACGGAAGCTTCAGAAGAGACTGAAGCGGCACAGGAAGACATGGAAACTTCCGAAGAGGAGACCGTGACTGAACAGGAAGAGACAGATTCAGGTGAAACTGAAGAAGTGGAGACTGAAGAGGAGAGCGCAGAAGTCGGAGGCTCCATTTTCAATGATAACCAATTCCTTTTCATGGCAATCGTCGTTCTTGTGATCCTTGCAGTGATTTCTGCAGTGCTCATCAGAGTCATCAGGAGATAGACAAGAAATAGATTCCGGACTGTGCGGGAACAGTCCGTTTTTTTATTGGAAGTGATCAGTCCACTGAATTTTGAAGGGTAAAATGTTATCATAGAGATAATCAGAGATGAGGAGGATATTCATGTCAGCAGCTGATGAATTATATGAAGCTTATGTGGGGAGGGCGCCGCTCGCTCTTGGGAGTATCGGGGTGGAGTCACTGGAAGAGGCCTATCAGATTCAGGACCGGATCCTCGAGATGAAGATCAATGATAACGACGAAACTTTAAGAGGCTACAAAATCAGTCTGACGAGTGAAGAGACACAGAAAATGTTCAACCACGACGAACCGCTGTACGGTGCCCTGACCAACAGGAACCTGGTCAATAATGCCAGGTACTCAGACTACAACGCACCGAGACTCGAGATGGAGATTGCGTTTTTGGTCCAGGAAGACTTGTCTGTGGAGGATACTGCTGAAGATATCATCAGGAAATGCCTGATTGCGCCCGGCCTGGAAATCCCCGACGGCCGTTACGAAGACTGGTTTCCGAACGCCTCGAAATATGAGATCGTCGCTGACAGTGCAGTTGCAGGCGGCATGACGTTCGGACAAAGCGACTTCAGCACTTATGAAAAACTCGATGATATCAAAGGCACCTTGACGCTCGACGGTGAAATGATCAAAGAGGGCCGTTCAAGCGAAGTGATGGGGCATCCTGCCAAAGCGGTCAAATGGCTGGTAGAAAAACTTCATGCCCACGGTAAAATCGTTGAAGCGGGCAAAGTCATCTCATCCGGAACCTTCAACCTGCCGGTGGATCTTGAAAAAGGATATTATGAAGCGGAATTTGAGAATGTCGGCACTGTGACCCTCGACGTGAAATAAGGCCCCCGCAGAAGGAAAAACACAAAGAACCCGGTGCACATGTGAATGTGCACCGGGTTACTTTTATGCTTATTATACTCTGACGATCCAGCCGAACGGATCATCCAGGTGTCCATACTGTATACCTGTATAATGGGTGTAAAGGTCTTCAGCGACAGGACCGACCTGGTTATCGTTCACCACATAGTCTTCTCCATGGATCCTCATGCGGCCGACAGGGGAAATGACAGCTGCCGTGCCCGAACCGAAGATTTCTGTGACACTGCCGTCCTTCAGGCCTGCCTGCAGTTCGTCGATATGGATCCTTTCTTCTTTGACCGTGTAGCCCTTGTATTCGGCCAGCTCAATCAGTGACTTCCTTGTGATGCCGGAAAGGATGGAACCGTTCAGCTTCGGAGTGATGAGTTCATTGTCCCTGACGAAGAAGATGTTCATGCTGCCGACTTCCTCAACATATTTCTGCTCGACACCGTCCAGCCAAAGTACCTGCTCGTAACCCATTTCAGCAGCTTTCTGCTGGGCAAGGATGCTCGCTGCGTAGTTGCCCGCACATTTGATGTCGCCGACGCCGCCGCGCACGGCACGTACGAAGTCATCCTCCACATAGATCGCGGTCGGATCGAGCTGACCGCCGTAATATCCCGCTACAGGGGAGAGGATGATATTATACTGGTAAGTCCTTGCCGACCGGACACCGAGGAAGGCTTCGTCCGCGAATACGAACGGCCGTATATACAGTGACTGACCGGGTCCTTCAGGCACCCAGTCCCGTTCCAGTTTGATCAATTCATAAAGGGCGTTCAGGCTCACTTCTTCATTGATCTTAGGCATTGCAAGACGTTCTAAGGAAGTGTTCAACCTTTTGAAGTTTTCATCGGGTCTGAATAGTAGAACATCATCACCGTTCTTGTATGCTTTCAGACCTTCGAAAACAGATTGTCCATAATGGATGCCGTTTGCAGCAGGGGAAATCTCGAGATTTTGATAAGGTAAAATCGCCGGCTCTTCCCAACCGTGCTCAGGTGTATAATTTGAACTGAACATATAGTCCGTGAACACCGTCCCGAATTTCACCGTTGATACATCAGGCTTTTCTTTCAAAGATATTGCTTTCTCGATTTGTATAGTAGTTTGTCCCATGATGGACCCTCCTTCTAACTTCTAAAACAAGCCTCTGACTTGATTTGAAAATTGTGTTTATTTTAACAAAAAACGCACCATAAAGCAAGGTGTTTTCTGATAATTTAAAAACTTATTTTATTTCAAACATTGTCCTTATCCAGAAAGGAAAATTGTTATAATGGTTTTATTATGGAAATGTGAGGGGAAATAAATATGAAAACTGTAAAACTCGCCGTGATACCAGGGGACGGGATCGGACACGAAGTCGTACCCGGTGCACTCCGCATACTGGAGCGTCTTGCTGAAATCGACGGCGGACTGAAGTTTGAATTCGAACATTTTGACTATGGATGCGATTATTATCTGCAGCACGGGGACATGATGGCACCGGACGGCATCGAACGCCTCAGCCAGAGTGATGCGGTGTTTTTGGGGGCGGTCGGGGATGCCGGAAAAGTGCCCGACCATATTTCGCTCTGGGGACTGCTCATAAAAATCCGCAGGGAATTCCAGCAGGAAATCAACGTCAGGCCGGCGAAGGTTTTTGAAGGCATCAGATCACCGCTTGCGAATCCGAAAGACTTCGACCTCATGGTCGTCAGGGAGAACAGCGAAGGAGAATACAGTTCGGTCGGCGGCCGCATGTTCCATGAAGAGCACGAAATCGCGATTCAGAGCAGCGTATTCTCGAAACGTGCAACTTCACAGGCGATGCACTATGCATTCGACCTCGCGGCCTCGCGCAGCAAACTGGTGACGAGCGCCACCAAATCCAATGGCATTTATCATGCGATGCCGTTCTGGGATGATGTATTCAAGGAAATCTCGGCAGAGTATCCGGATATTTCAACGACTTCCGAACACATCGATGCCCTGAGCGCATCATTCGTCACCCGTCCCGAGCGTTATGATGTCGTGGTCGCAAGCAACCTGTTCGGTGACATCCTCACCGATATCGGTGCGGCGATCATGGGAAGCATCGGCATTGCGCCGAGTGCGAATCTGAACTTGAATGGCAGATATCCATCGATGTTCGAACCCGTCCACGGTTCCGCCCCGGATATCGTCGGCAAGGGCATCGCCAATCCGGTCGGCCAGATCTGGACGGCGAAGATGCTGCTCGACCATTTCGGCTATACGGAGCTTGGCAGCATGCTGCTCCGGGCGATCGAAGATACATTCAGAGAAGGGATCATGACATCTGACATCGGCGGCAGTGCCTCCACAGATGAAGTGACCGCTTCAATACTCAATAAACTGCAGTAAAAAACAACGTGAGGAGGGGTAGTGTGAAGGACCGCCTATGGACCCGTGATTTCATCATCGTGTTTATATTCAATTTCTTTATCATGCTTGCGATGTTCCTGCTCATGGTGACCATCAGTGGATATGCGATAGAAGCATTCGGCATCTCGACGAGCAATGCGGGACTCGCAGCAGGAATATTCATCGTCGGGTCATTGATCGGGCGTATAGTGACCGGTCATCAGCTGAGCCTGATGGGGGCAAGGAAGATCATGTATATCGGAACGGTCATGTTCATCGTTACATACGGCATGTATTTCTTTGCCGGAAATTTCTGGGTGCTGCTCGTCGTCCGCTTCCTCAATGGTTTTGCCAATGGTGTAGCGACGACGGCGGTGGGTACGATTGCAGCACTCGCACTGCCCCAGGCAAGGAGGGGCGAGGGCATCGGTTATTTCAGTCTGAGCTTCGTCATGGCGACGGCCATCGGTCCGTATCTTGCGTTCTCAATGCTCGAACATGTCGATTACCAGATGCTGTTCCTGCTCGTCTTCATCGTCGTACTCATCGCGAGTGTGTTCACCATATTCATTAAAACCGACAATGAAACGATCGACCTGTCGAAAGAGCCGAAGCCACGGTTCCAGTTCCTGGACCGGGATGCACTGCCTGCCGCGACGACGATACTCATCGTCTGTCTCGCGCATTCGACGATATTTTCATTCATCGCACTGTTCGCCGACCAGCAGGGTCTCGGTGCAGCGGCCAGCTATTTCTTCCTGATCTATGCGGTCATGATGCTTATCACAAGGCCGTTCACCGGCCGCCTGATGGATTTGAAGGGTGCGAACATCATCGTCTATCCGGCACTGGCCCTCTACTTCATCGCCTACATGGTGCTCGGAAATGCGACGACGGGCTGGATGCTGCTCCTTGCCGGGGCGCTTGTCGGCCTAGGCTACGGCAATTTCCAGTCCATCATCCAGGCGCTGTGCATCAAACTTGCAGACAGGAGGAACGTGGGTCTTGCGACATCGACCTTCTTCATCTGCCTGGATTTCGGCCTCGGTGTCGGATCCTATATATTCGGCCAGCTTGTCCCGTTCCTGGGGTACGGCGGGCTGTACAACTCCATGACGATCATCGTCGCCATCGCAGCGGTGATGTATTACTTCGTCTACGGCCGCAAGGAGAAATATTTATCGATATGAACAAAAAAGCACTTCTGCCTGCATGGCAAAAGTGCTTTTCCTATTTTGGGCCGCCCTGATCCTCGCCGTCCGCCCTGGTGTTGTTGTAGATGTTGATTGAAAGCAGTATGAACATTAGGCCGAATATGATGAATGGGTTGACCAGAGGTGCCTCAAGGATTAAATTCATCACGGCGATCAAGAGCAGGATCAGCATCCCGCCGACATAGATCCTTTTCACTGTCTGTTTACTCAAAATGAAAGCCCCCATATTTTTATTCATGTTAAATGATACCGGAAACCCCACGAATTACAACAATTCAATGCGGTTACTCCAAATAAAGTGCCGGGGTCAAATCGCCACCGGATTCTGGTATAATCGGTATGAAAATATTAGAGGAAGAGTGATACCATGCCACAGGCCAACAGAAGAATGAAAGATATCGAAGTGCCGGGGACGAGACAGTTCTCAAACAGGGTGGAGGAGTTTCCGGATGCGGTCGATCTGACACTCGGCCAGCCGGATTTTGAAACGCCGCAGCCGATCAGGGATGCAGCAATTGAAGCCATCAACACCAAGTCGATGAAGTACTCCCATAACACCGGGCTGCTCGAACTGCGTCAGGCGATCAGCAGCTACTATAAAAAGAATTACGGGGCGGATTTCAGCCCCCACGGGGAGGTGCTGGTCACTGTCGGCGGCAGCGAAGGTATAGACGGCATCCTCCGGGCGATCCTGGATCCGGGGGACGAAGTGCTGATCCCGGCCCCGACCTATCTTGGTTATGAGCCGATCATCGAACTGTCCGGCGGCGTGACGAAGTTCGTCGATATGACGGAGACGGATTACATTGCGACACCGGAACTGATTGAATCGAACATCACTGATAAGACGAAGGCCGTGCTGCTCAACTATCCGACCAACCCGACGGGCGTGACATATACGAAGGCGCAGATGGATGCCCTTGTTGAAGTGTTTAAAAGACATGATATATTCGTCATCACAGATGAAATTTACGGCGAAAACACGCTGGAAGGCGAACATATCAGCCTTGCATCCTATCCGGAGCTTAAAGAGAAGGCGTTGATCGTCAATGGCCTCAGCAAATCCCATGCGATGACCGGCTGGCGCATCGGTTATGTCGTCGGGCACAAAGGTATCATGGAAGATGTCACGGCGGTGCATCTGTACAACACGATCTGTGCAAGCATCCCGAGCCAGTACGCGGCGATTGAGGCACTCACTTCACAGCTGCATGTGCCGAAGGAGATGAACCGGGCTTATATCGAGCGGCGCGATTATATATATGAAAGGCTGCTTGATATGGGGCTGGAGGTCTCAAAACCGACGGGCGCCTTCTACATTTTCCCATCCGTAGAAAAATATGAACGGGATTCCTTCAAGTTCGCAACAGATCTGCTTGAAGCCGTCTACCTGGCGGTCGTGCCGGGACGGTCATTTTCCGAGTACGGCGAGGGCCATATCAGACTGTCCTTCGCATGCAGCATGGAAGAACTGATCGAAGCGGCGGACCGGCTGGAGAAGTATATCAATATGCTTGAAGAGGGACAGGCCTGAGTCTTCATATAATAAGCAGCTGGAGGTTCATGAATGGAGAAATGATGATTTTCATTCATGAAGTTTACACAATCTAAATAATACGCCATAAAATTAAACAAACATTTACTTCATGTTAAAACTGTGTGAACATTCGACCGCTATCATATATATGTAAGTGATCACCAGAGTGATCATAAATATGAGGAGGTTTACTGTTCATGAATGTCAATTTGTTTAATGACAAGAAATTGATGAACGCACTCGGTCTTGCATTTGTAACGCTGCTGCTGGTACTTTCATCATTATTCAGCCCGGTCGCGCATGCAGCCGGAGGAGGCGGTCCTGCCGGCGGGACGGCAGAACCGGTTACGGAAGAATTCAATCCGGTTCTGACGGATGAGAAACCTGAAGTGGCGGATATTGAAGCGAATAATATGCCAAACCGCATCGCAGCCACATTCAATGGCGACACGACGGGCGAGATGGGCTTCAATTGGTATACGACGGATCTCTTTGAAGATTCGAAAGTATGGGTTTCCAAGAGCGGGAATTTTGATGATACATTGGAGTTCGAAGCAGAAGCGGCGGAAGTCACTTCCCACTACGGGGAACGTGATATGAACGGTTATTACATCTTTGCAGACGTTGAAGAAGATGAAGAAGGGGAGCCGGTGACGGACGAAAATGGCGACCCTATGATCAACGGCTACTATACAGATGAGCAGGCGCACGGCGGAGACTGGATGTACGGCCGTGAATACGGACAGCTGGATCTGATCGATGTGCAGGAATATTCCTATAAGGCTCATGCCACCGGTCTTGAGCCGAACACGACCTACTACTATCAGGTGGGCAGCGAGTCGGGTGAAATCAGCGAAACCGGACAGTTCAAAACTTCCGGAGAGGACGGAGACCCGTTCAAGTTCGTCCATTACACAGACACACAGAATGCTTTCTGGAATGAAAACGTCCGGAATGAAGCGGCTTTCGGTGCGGATACTTTGATGCGCGCACTTGAAACGGCCGGAGATGCGGATTTTGTACTTCATACCGGAGATGTCGTTGAAATTGCAGAGATCGAAGATGAGTGGGTGGACATCTTTGAACGGTCCAGGCCGTACTTCATGAGTGCCGCAATGGCTGTGGCACCGGGCAACCACGATGAATATGCATTGAACTGGGCTGATGAGCCATTTACGGAAAAGTTCAATGAACATTTTAATGTGCCGGTGACGAATGACGCGGTTGACGGCGGATCCTATTACTCATTCGATTATAACGGCGTCCATTTTGTGACGCTGAATACGAACGACAACAAGGAATCCGAAGATAACCCGAACGAAGGTGCAATCGGTGAAGAGCAGATGGATTGGATACGTGAAGACATCGATGAGGCCCGTGCAAACGGTGCGGAATGGGTTGTATTGAACTACCACAAGCCGCTCTACTCGAAGTCGTATCATTCACTGCAGGATGACGATGTGCAGGAAATCAGGGAGGAGCTCACGGCCCTGATTGATGAATTGGACGTCGACCTGGCACTGCAGGGTCATGACCATGTCATCTCAAGGACACATTCACTGACGCATGTCCCGAGTGATGAGAACTTCTCGAACGGTGTGGTTGAAGAGGTTGAAACATTCGTCGGGGACAATGGCGTCAAGTACATCGATGATCCGGAAGGAACGACATATATCCTGCCGAACACGGGCGGAACGAAAGAGTATGATGATGTCTATTCCAAAGGTGTGGAGCACCTCCATGAAGTGAGGCCGGAGCTCGACTGGATGACTCAGGAAGATATGGATTACTACAACAGCCTGTTTGCATATGGCAACCAGCCGCAGGATACTGATGCATTCGAAGATTCCCATGCAAACAACAGGGATTCCGATGTACAGAACTTCGCGGTCTATGAAATGGAAGGCGATGAACTGATCGTCAGCATGTATCAGATAGAAGGCGAGCTGCTGGAAGGTGAAGAGCGCACCGTCCATCTGGTGGATCAGTTTGGCATCGTCAAAGATTCCGAATAACAGCACGTTAACTCAAAGAGGCCCCCCGGGCCTCTTTTTTTGTTGTTTCATCTTGTTTTTTCCATAAAATTGCAAACCGTCTCGAATTCGAGTAAAATCATAAACAAAGGGGAGGGATTTTATTGAAATTTAAAAAGACCGCGGTGGAGCAGTTTTTCACACCGTACAGCATAGGGGATTTCAACATCACACAAGATGAGAAGCGGCTGCTCTTTTCGTCGAACATGAACGGCAAAGTCAATATATACGCAATGGACCTGCCGCATACTTATCCTTACCAGTTTTCGGTGAAGGACGAAAGTGCAAGCTTCATCCAGCCGGCACCGGATAATTCATATGTGCTGGCGGGGTTTGACAAGGACGGCAATGAAAATCATAAAATATATGCAATACCACCCCAGGGGGGTATGCCGGAGCAGCTGATCGAGGCGGATGTGGATGATAAGTTCATGTTCACCAAGCTGTCCAAAGACGGGACGAAAGTGTATTATACTTCGTCCAAAGGCAATGCCAGCTATTTGAATTCCTATGTTTACGACACCGGCACGGAAGAGGAGGTGCTGCTCCATGAAGGGGAGGGCGGCCCGACGCATCTGGTCGATGTATCGCAGAATGAGGAGAACTCGGTTTATCTCACTGCTTTCGCCAATACGCATATGATCGGCTTCATCAAGACCGAGGAGGGCACAGAGTATTTGACGCCTGACGCCGAAAAGGTGCACACTGTCAGCAGCATCAGTTTTGTAAAGGACGATGAGGCGTGGTTTGTGACCAACTATGATTCAGAGTACAGTTACCTTGCCAAATACGACCTTACGACAAAGTCTTTTGAAAAGGTCCTCGATTTCGAGCGGGAATCACTGGTGCTGATGAAATACAACCGCCACACGAACATGATGTACCTCATCACACAAAAAGGCGTGGTCCAGAAACTGTATTATTACGATTTGAACCATGATCAGCTTGAGCCGATCATTGCCCCGGTGACAATATTCGACCGGCTCGTCACGACGCGGAGCGGCGCACTGTACATCAAGGGGACGAGCGCCACGGTGCCAGTGAACATCTTTAAATATGAGGATGAGACATGGGAGCAGCTGACGAAGAATAAAGTGCTCGGTGTCACGCCGAAGGACATGGTGGAACCGGAAACCATCACCTATAAATCTTTTGACGGTCTGGAAATCGAGGCGCTGCTGTTCAGGGCGAAAGAGGACCGGGCGAACGGCTATACGGTCTTCTGGCCGCACGGCGGCCCGCAGTATAATGAAAGCAAATCTTTCAGGGCGATGTTCCAGATGTTTTTAAACCGGGGCTACAACGTGTTCTGCCCAAATTTCCGGGGCAGCACGGGGTACGGTGCCGAGTTCGTCAAGATGGTGGAAGGCGACTGGGGACACGGGCCGAGGCTCGATAATGTCAAAGGGATTGAATGGCTGTTCCAGGAAGGGATCTCAAGTCCTGAAAAACTGTTCCTTGTCGGCGGAAGCTACGGGGGATATATGGCCCTGCTGCTTCACGGCCGCCATCCGGAATACTTCAAGGCAGTGGTGGATATTTTCGGAGTATCGAATTTATTCACATTTTATGAATCCGTACCTGAACACTGGAAGCCGATGATGAAACGGTGGGTCGGCGACCCGGTGGAAGATGAAGAGCGGTTCCGGACGGACAGCCCGGTGACGTATCTGGATACGATGACCAGGCCGATGCTTGTCATACAGGGTGCCCACGACCCGCGCGTGGTCAAGGAAGAGTCCGATCAGATCGTGGAGAAGCTGAGGTCAGCCGGCCGCGATGTGGAATACATCGTCCTGGATGACGAAGGGCACGGCTTCTCGAAGAAAGAAAATGAAATCCTTGTATATGAAGCAATGCTTGAATTTTTGGAAAAACATCAATGATACCGAAAACCCGCCCCCGGCGGGTTTTCCCTTGTTGACTTTTATACCCTATGGGGGTATAATGAATGTAACGAATAAGATAAGGCCGGTGATTAAGATGGAAGAAACATTGCATGACCATGCGGTCGTCCCGCGTACGGACGATGAAAAGGATAAAGTACAGAAGCGTTTAAGGCGCATCGAGGGCCAGGTCCGGGGCGTCCAGAAGATGGTTGAAGAAGACCGTTACTGTGTGGACATCCTCATACAGATCAGTGCCATCCAGTCGGCATTGAAGAATGTCGGTTACGAAGTGACGGAAAGACATATGAAACACTGTGTCGCGGATGCGATCGATAAAGGTGAAGGCGACGATTCCATCGAAGAATTGATGGCGGTGCTGAAGCAGTTTTCAAAATAAACACGTGAAAGGAGGGGCAGGAAATGGCAGGCAAAGAAAATACTACATTGAATATAACCGGCATGACATGTGCATCCTGTTCAAGCAGGATTGAAAAGGTCCTGAATAAGATGGACGGTGTCGATGCCAAAGTCAATCTCGCAACTGAGCAGGCGTCGGTTGGTTATGATAAGGACAACACCAATTTGGATGAGATCACAAACAGGATAGAAAACCTTGGCTTCGGTGTACAGTACGACGAAGCGGAGTTTGATATTTCCGGCATGACATGTGCGGCGTGTTCCAACAGGATCGAAAAAGTGCTGAATAAGACGAGCGGCGTCTCCAGTGCGACAGTCAACCTGGCGACCGAGAACGCTGTGATCGAGTACAATTCGAATGTGCTGACCGAGAGGGACTTGATCGACCGCATCGGTAACCTCGGATACGGGGCCAAGGCAAAAGAGAGTGCCGAGTCCAGGGAAGAAAAGAAGGAAAAGGAATTATCACGGCTGAAGTGGAAGGTCATCATATCGGCTCTTTTATCGCTGCCGCTTCTCGTGACGATGCTGGATCATCTGTTCGGCATCGCCCTGCCTTCAATATTCATGAACCCGTGGTTCCAGCTGGCATTCGCAGCACCGGTGCAGTTCATACTGGGCTGGCAGTTTTACGTCGGAGCCTATAAGAGCCTGAAGAGCTTCAGTGCCAATATGGATGTGCTGGTCGCGATGGGTACGACCGCAGCATTCGGTTTCAGTCTGTTCGAGACATACAGATGGCTCACTGGTGCGACTGCCCATCCACACTTGTATTTTGAAACGAGTGCAATCATCATCACATTGATTCTTTTCGGCAAATATTTGGAAGCCCGTGCGAAATCACAGACTTCCGGTGCGATAAAGGAACTGATGAACATGCAGGCGAAAGAGGCCAGGGTCATCAGGAACGGGGAAGAAGTGATGATCCCGGCAGCTGATGTTGCAGTCGGTGATGCACTGATCGTAAAACCGGGTGAGAAGTTCCCGGTGGACGGCATGATCACCAGAGGCAGCACCTCTGTGGACGAGTCCATGCTGACAGGGGAATCCATACCTGTTGAAAAAAACGTCGAAGATAAAGTGATCGGCTCGACGATCAACCAGAACGGCAACGTCATCGTTGAAGCTTCCCGTGTCGGCAAGGACACGGCGCTGCAGTCCATCATCAAAGTGGTGGAGGAAGCGCAGGGGAAAAAGGCGCCGATCCAGCGGATGGCGGACATCGTCTCCGGATATTTCGTGCCGATTGTGATCGCCATCGCGATAGCGACTTTTCTGATCTGGTACTTCATCGCATCCCCTTACAATCTTGAGCCGGCACTGATCGCATCGATTACGGTGCTCGTCATCGCCTGTCCATGTGCCCTCGGCCTTGCAACACCGACTTCAATCATGGTCGGTACAGGCAAAGGGGCAGAGAACGGCATCTTGTTCAAAGGCGGAGAGCATCTGGAAAAAACACATAATCTGGATGCCGTCATCCTGGATAAGACAGGCACCATCACAAAAGGCAGACCTGAAGTCACCGATTTTACAGGAGATGAAGGGGCGCTGATGCTGCTGGCGGCAGCGGAAAAAGGTTCTGAACATCCGCTTGCTTCCGCAATCATCGCCTACGCCACCGAAGAGGAAGTGGACATCCCTGAAGTGGAAGATTTCAAGGCGATACCTGGCCACGGCATCGAAGCGGTGGCAGGTGCGGACCGGATTCTCGTCGGCACACGTAAACTGATGCAGGATCAGAGCATTGAAGTTGATGAATATGATGAAGAAATGACACAATATGAATATGAGGGCAAGACGGCGATGCTGGTTGCCGTAAATGAAAAAATCCGGGGCATCGTCGCCGTACAGGATACAGTGAAAGATACGGCGAAAGAAGCCATCACTGCACTGAAGGCCCAGGGGCTTGAGGTCATCATGCTGACCGGCGACAACCGCCGCACGGCGGAAGCCATCGCAAGGGAAGTCGGGATTGATACGGTGATTGCGGAAGTGCTTCCGGAAGAGAAGGCGGCACAGGTCAAAAAAGTGCAGGAAGAAGGCAAGTCGGTTGCGATGGTCGGGGACGGTGTGAATGATGCACCGGCACTGGTCACTGCAGATATTGGAATCGCAATCGGTACAGGTACGGAAGTGGCGATAGAGGCGGCTGATATCACCATCCTCGGCGGCGAGCTGACATTGATTCCAAAAGCCATCAATCTGAGCCATAAGACGATCCGGAACATCAGGCAGAACCTGTTCTGGGCGTTCGCCTATAACACTGCAGGCATCCCGATTGCTGCACTCGGCTTCCTCGCACCATGGGTGGCGGGCGCTGCAATGGCCTTCAGTTCGGTGAGTGTCGTGACGAATTCACTGAGGCTGAGAAGAGTTAAAGTTTAAACCAATCATATAATGGAGGATGATTTTTATGAATACAACATCAATCAAAGTGGAAGGCATGACTTGCGGGCACTGCAAGAGTGCAGTGGAAGGCGCACTCGGGAAACTGTCAGGCGTCGGCAAAGCGGAAGTGGACCTGTCGGCCAATGAAGTTTCCGTGGAATATGAAGAAGATAAAGTGACTGTTGAAGAAATGAATGAAGCGATTGAAGACCAGGGCTACGATGTAGTGAAATAATGGAAATGAGCCTGCATCTTTTAAGGATGCAGGCTTATTTTTGTTTCATATCTGTTATAATTGAAGAAATATGTTTGAATCGTTTAATCCGCGAAGGGGGAACTTCTTTTGATCATTTTGATCATCATATTATTACTCACCTCGCTGTTCTTCTCCGGCAGTGAGACGGCACTGACCGCAGTCGATAAAGTGAAGCTGCAGGCCAAGGTGCAGGACGGGGATATGAAGGCGGCGAGATTGATGGGCATCGTCTCAAGGCCGAGTGAATTCATCACGACGATCCTGATTGGCAACAATATTTCCAATATCATTCTGCCGACACTGGTGACGATATTGGCACTGGATTACGGCTGGAACGTGGCGGCGGCCAGTGCCGTACTGACGGTCACCATCATTTTATTCGCTGAAGTCGTGCCCAAATCCATTGCCGCAGCCTTCCCGGAGAGGGTGTCCTACCTGGTCATGCCGATCATAAGGCTTGTCATCATCATCCTCAAGCCGGTGACGGTCATCCTGAATTTCCTGACGGACAATATCACCAAGATATTATCCAGGGGGGAGCAGCCGGCCTGGACCGTCTCCAAGGATGAGCTCGTGAACCTGATCGATATAGCGAATGCAGAAGGTGTCTTGAAAGGCCGGGAAACGAACAGGATTAAAGGTATCCTCGATTTCCGGGATCTGAATGTCAAAGATATCATGTCGACTCCGCGGACCGAGATGGACGCCATCAAGGTGGGAACCCCTTATGACGAAGTGGTGGATACGGTGGTGAACCTCATGCACACAAGATATCCCATATACGGCGAGAACCTTGATGATATCGTCGGCGTCTTCCATACGAAGTACCTTTTGAAATGGTCACTCCATCCGGAGAAGGATCTCCTGGACTTTTCGGATACGGATCCGCTGACTGTAAAGGAGTTTGACTCGGTGGAGAACGTCTTGAGGAAAATGACGAAGGAGAGGCGCCACCTTGCGATTGTACTGGATGAATACGGCGGTACCGAAGGCATCGTCACACATGAAGATATCATCGAAAACATGCTCGGCTTCGATATAGAAGACGAAACGGATGTCAGAAGCGATGCCCTTGTCGATAAAATGACGGAGGATGAAATCATCTGTGACGGAAGGATTACACTGCACCGTCTGAACACTCAGTTCGATACGGAAATACCTGAGGAAGAAGACACTCTTTCAGGTTATCTTTTCAAAGAGTTCAACGATATCCCGGTGCAGGGGGATGTGTTCCGGAATGAGGCACTCGGGCTCAGGTTTGAAGTCATGGTGATGGAAAATCAGACGATCCGGACCATCCGGATCTTGAAGGAACAGCCGCAGGGAGACGAAGAGGCGGATGTAAATTACAGATGAACCGAAGCCCGGTGAAAACGGGCTTTTTATTGTGCACCGAATAGTGGTAAGATTAGTATTATTTGATCCAGGGGATATCATTATGAAAAAATATGCATTCTTGTTAGGTTTTTTGATTGCGGTGAGCCGCTTTTTATATAAAGAAGATAAAGAAATCCAGGTGACGGAGCGGGAATTCCACAGTGAAAAACTGCCTGAGGCATTTGAAGGCTTCCGTATCGTCCATGTCTCCGATTACCACAATGGATGGTTCGGCTGGAGGGCGCGTCATTTATTGGACCAAGTCAGAGGGGCCGACGGTGATGTGATCATGATGACCGGGGATGTCATCGACAGGCGGACCCCGAACCTCGGCAGGTCGAAATCATTCATCCGGAAACTCACGAAAATCGGGCCGGTCTATTATGTGACGGGGAACCACGAAGCCCATTATAAAAAATGGAAAAAACTGAAGAAGTATATAGAGAAGTCCGACATGATGAATTTAAGTGACACTTCGGTGCAGCTGGTGAAGGACGGACAAGCCATGAATGTGGTGGGAATGCCGGATCCATGGTTTCTCGGGAACGAAGTATATTCCGATGTGAATCTGCGGTTTGATAAGCTTTTGAGGCACAGGATGGAGAATATTTCAGATTATTTCACCATCCTCATGTCCCACAGGCCAGAGCTGTTCCTGACATATGTGAAATATGATATAGATCTGGTGCTCTCAGGCCACGCCCATGGTGGACAGATCCGCCTGCCATTCGTCGGCGGACTTTACTCGCCGCATCAAGGCATTTTGCCAAAGTACGCAGAAGGCATGCATAAGATGTACGGAACGGCATTGTCGGTCAGCAGGGGACTCGGCAACAGCAGATTCCCGTTCAGGGTCTTCAACCATCCTGAAATAGTGGTGCTGACTTTAAGGAAAAAATGATCAAATGAGGTGTGTGGATTGCTGGAACAGCTGATATCGTATGTGATCGTCGTCACCGTGCTTGCGATGGTGCCAGGTGCGGATATGATGATCATCATGAAGAATACGCTTGCGTTGAGCAGATCAGCGGGACGCGTCACGCTTGCCGGCATCATTGCGGGACACCTGTTCTGGCTCGTGATATCTGTGGTGGGGCTCGCGGTCATCATCGCCGGTTCACCCCTTTTGTTCAACGCGATCAAATACGCCGGGGCTTTGTATCTGATCTATATCGGGGTGCAGAGCATGCGCGCAGGCGTGCTCGTCCCCCGTCAGTCGCTTGAACATATCGACACCCTAAGTGCACCCGTCAGCCGCAAATCCCTCCAGCAGTCATTCAGGCAGGGATTCGTTGCAAACTTGTTGAATCCGAAAGTATTGATATTATACATGACCATCATTCCCCAGTTTGTGGCGGGGAGTGCGGAGACGGCGCTTGGGTACAATCAGCAGATTGTGCTGCTCGCCCTGATACTGATCGGGATTTCAATCATATGGTTTCTGCTCGTCGTTGAACTGGTGAACCTTTTGAAGCGGTGGATGAAATCCTATGTATTTCAAAACTGGCTCAGCAAAGGCGCCGGTCTGATCATCATTCTGTTCGGCCTCCGGACGATATTTTTCGGGTGAGCTGATGGGGCCTTTCCATCGCTCATTGGGCTGTCTGAGTGAGCGATGGGGCTTGTCTATCGCTCATTGGGCTGTCTGAGTGAGCGACGGAGCTTGTCTATCGCTCATTGGGCTGTCTGAGTGAGTGACGGGGCTTGTCTATCGCTCATTGGAATGTTTGAGTGAGCGATAGACGCTCCTATCGGCCAATTGGTATTTCGTTTGGCCGGTACAGACAATCCATACATATTTCCAAATATTAAAGGCATAACCCGAAGTGGGTTATGCCTTTTTCTAATTCCTAAATCAATTGAAGAAGACCATATCCGGTGCATCTTCTTCTGTGATTATTATTGTCTGTTTCAAATATTTTTCCATCTTGGTGAAATCGACTTCTGCACCGATTCCGGGCTTGTCACTCACCTGGACGACGCCTTGTTCGGCCACGACTTCAGGAGTGATGATATCTTCTTCCCAGTAACGGCTGGAGCTTGCGGTGTCACCCGGCAATGTGAAGTTCGAGAGTGTGGTGATTGCGATGTTGTGCAATCTGCCGACACCAGCTTCGAGCATACCGCCGCACCATAGCGGGATATCGTGTTTCGCGGCAAGGTCATGAATCCTCTTCGACTGCGTGATGCCGCCGACGCGTCCGACTTTGACGTTGATGATTTCACAGCTGCCGAGTTCGATGGCCGCTGCAGCCGCCTGGAAGCTGTCAATGCTTTCATCCAGGCAGATCGGTGTCTTGAGCTCTTTTTGCAGTTTCGCATGATCAACGATATCGCCGGCCGCAAGGGGCTGTTCAATCATCATCAGATCAAATTCATCCAGCGCTTTCAGCAGCTCGATGTCATCCAGTGTATAGGCGGAATTGGCGTCGACCATCAGCGGGATGTCAGGGAAATTCGCCCTCACCCTGCGGATCATCGGTACATCGCGTCCGGGTTTTATTTTTACCTTGATGCGTTTATAGCCTTCATCGACCTTCTCCTGAATTTTCTCAAGCAGCAGCTCATCCGTGTCCTCGAGCCCCAAAGAGATGCCGACATCGACTTCAGTCTTCCCGCCTCCGACAGCTTCGGCGAGTGTCATGCCATTCTCTTTGGCATACAGATCCCACACGGCACCTTCAATGCCGGACTTGGCCATATTGTTCTTTTTGAAAGGGGCAAACAAATCCCATACTTCATCAGGATGGCTGATTTCATTTTGGACGATGAGCGGTGCGAAGTACTTGTTCATGGCGATCAGGGCACTGTCCATGAATTCCTCCGAGTAGAGCGGATCTTCACCCGCGACACATTCACCGAAGCCCGAAAGGCCATCGGTGTTCACCGCCTCGACGATCGTGATGTGCCTTTTCGTCTGGGTGCCGAAACTTGTGGTGAAGGGGTTCTTCATTTCCATTTCCAGTTCATGCAGTCTGATTTCTTTTATCTTCATTATTTTCCTCCTAAACGGGTCCAAAATCTATTGCAACAAGTACAATCAGATAAATAATCCCTAATGTATACCATATTAACACTAAAGGGAAGGCGAATTTAACCCATTTTACAAACGGTACACCAGCAATTGCGAGATTTGCCATCAAGACACCCGATAAAGGCGTGATGATGTTGGTGAAACCGTCTCCCATCGTGTAAGCCTGGACGGCCACCTGCCTTGGGAAATCCATTATATCCGCGAGTGGTCCGAGTATCGGCATGACAATTGCAGCCTGTCCGCTGCCTGAAGTGACGACGAGGTTGAAGAGTCCGTTACCGATAAGCATCATGATCGCTCCCATCGTACTCGAAAACGGCTCCATCATGACAGCCATGCCATTGACCACAGTATCAAGGATTCTGCCATCTTCCAAAATCACGACAATGGAACGTGCCATGCCTATGATCAAGGCCCCATAGAGCACACCCTGCGCTCCTTGGATGAAGGAACTCACCATACTGTTGATATCAATGCGGCCAATGATGGCAGTGACAACCATGATGACGAGGAAGACTGCTGCCATTTCCTGGAGGTTCCATTCAGCAACGAATACACCAGTGACATAAGCTGCAATACCAAGGAACAAAGTGAGAAGGACCAGAATATGTACCGGCTTCATCTTCTGCTTTCCGACCGTCAGTTCCTCTGAGTTTTCCCTTGGGAAAGGATTATCCTTGAGGATACCGCCGTGCTGATCCCTCTTCAATTTTCTGGAATACATGATGACGTAAATCATCGTGACAATCAGGGTGATGGCGTACATTACGCTTCGCTCCGGCGCGCCTGAGAAGAGGGGAATGCCCGCAATCTCCTGAGCGAATCCAACTGTCAGTGGATCAAGTATGGCGACGGCGAATCCGACGTAGGCACCCAGATAGATGATGGATACACCGATAATCGCATCCATGCGCATTGATCTCGCCAGTATAATTCCAAGCGGGATGAAGGCGATGACGGCATTGACAATGATGCCGAGGGTGCCGAAAACAGAAAACACAAACATGATTACAACAATCAGAAGCCATTCCCTGTTCTCGGTCACTTTGATGATTTTTGTGACCATGGCATCGATGGCCCCTGTCTTTTCAATAACTGCAAACACTCCACCGATGATCAGTACCAGAAATATCAGATCGGCGGTCGATACCAAGCCGGTGACGATGGCTTGGAATACATCAAGGAAGCCTGCAGGATTGGAATCGATGACGCTGAAGGTTCCCGGAACAATGATGTCTATTCCTTCTGCGGACTCCTCAGTCTGAAATTCCCCCGCGGGTATAAGGTAAGTCGCTATTGCAGCAAGTACGAGGAAGAAGAATAAAATCCCGTATGCATCAGGGAGTTTCAACCATCTGGATGTCTTCGTGCCTTTTTCTTTTTCATCAGGCATATAATCCCTCCATATTGAATTTAAAATTACATAAGTATATATTAAGTATAATAGTTTGATAATACAAATAATTTTGGAAAGGAATTTTTGATGAGTACTGAAAAAATTCTTGAAGTGTTCCACCATATTCATGAAAATCCGGAACTGAGCAATGAGGAATATGAAACGACGGATTATATATTCGAGTATTTGAAAGCTGAAGGGTTCGAACCGGTGAAGTTTAAAAATATAACCGGCTTATACTGTGACATGGGCACTTTTGATGGCGACCATCCGAAGATCGGTGTGCGGGCGGACATCGATGCGCTTTATCAGGAAGTGGACGGGGTGAAGCGTGCGAATCATTCATGCGGGCATGATGCGCATACCGGCATGGTGGTCGGGGCGATGCTGAAACTTAAAGATCATGAAGCTCTGGAGTCGCGGGGTGTGAGGTTCATCTTCCAGCCTGCCGAGGAATTGGGCACCGGGGCGCTTGCCGTCGCGGAGGAGGGGATCATAGAAGACTTGGATTACCTGTTCGGCATCCATCTCCGGCCGATAGAAGAAGCGGCGATGGGTGAGGCTTCGCCGAGCATCGAGCATGGCTCGGCTGCATCCCTCCAGTTCAGGATAGTCGGTGAGGATGCCCACGGGGCACGTCCGCACCTGAACCATAATGCGATCGAGATCGGGGCGGATATCGTCAATATGCTCTCCAAGATCCATATCAATCCGGTCATCCCTTCATCGGTCAAGATGACGAAGTTCCTCTCAGGGGGGAAATCCCTGAACATCATCCCGGGAATCGCTGAGTGCGGCATCGATCTGCGCGCACAGACGAATGAAGAGATGGATAACTTGAAAAACCGCGTATTCAAAATACTGGAGTATGTCGAAGATTTTTACGGTGTATCCATCGAAGATCAGGAATTTTCAAGCATCGTCGCGAGTGAGAGTAATGATGAAGCGATCCAGTTCTTAAGGGAAGGCATCCTCGAAGCGCTGGGTGAAGAAAACCTGATGGAGCCGATCATGACGACCGGCGGGGACGATTTCCATTACTACACCGTGAAATACCCTGAATTGAAGGGTGCCATGATCGGACTCGGATGTGACTTGAAGCCGGGGCTCCACCATCCGGATATGACATTTGATCATGATGCACTGGAAAATGGCTCTGAAATCATCTATCAGTCGATTTTAAAAGTGGAGTGACAACGACAGCATTCTTTCTGTTTAAAGGGGTAATATAACTTTGAACAGGAGGAATGATAAATGAAAGAAATTTTCGATTTGCTCAAGCAGGGCAGCATGGCCTCATTCACTGCATCCATAGTGAATTTCTTCATCGGCCTTCTGAAAGGTGCGGCATTCATACTGACGGGGAATGTTGCAATGTTCGCCGAAATGATGCACTCATTTGGGGATTCAGTAAATCAGTTTTTCGTATTTGTAGGTTCGGGACTCTCGAAAAAAGCACCGACAAGAAGGTTTCCTTTCGGTTTTGGAAGGCTTGTGAACCTGGTCTGCATTTTTGCGATCGTCGTCGTGGCCATATTATCATATGAAACGGTCAGGGAAGGGATACATCATATCATCGAACCTCTGCCGAGGGAGACGGATCATATAATGATATGGATCAACATCGGCGTCCTGGCAGTGGCATTCATATTGGAATCTTTCGTCTTATATAAAGCCGGGAAAGAGCTTTTGCAGCAGGCGGGCGAACCTTATGACGGCATGAAACCCCTGACGACGAGCTTTTTGCATATGAACAGGGCGAAACCTGCGACGAAATTGGTTTTCCTTGAAGACAGCGTTGCGACTGTCGGGGCGGTCATTGCGATCATCGGCATATTGGTCGGGCAATATTTGAATGTACCGGTGGCAGAAGGTGTCGTTTCAGTCATCATCGGTCTGATGATGTTCTACATCGTATATAAGGTGTTCATGGAAAATGCTGCAGGGGTCCTTGGTGAGAGTGACCCCCATATGGAGGAGCGGATTTCTTCAATCGTCCTGAACCATAAGGAGATCAGGGACTTAAGGCGGCTCCTCGTCCTGAAGGAAGGGGACGCCTTGCATGTGGAAGTCATCGCGGAACTGGACCAGGGCCTGACAGTGGAACAGGCGAACGATATCCGGGATGAGATAGAAGGTATCATACTTGAGCAGAACCATGTCACCGACGTGAACCTTGAATTCGAGGTGGATGACGGATTCCGGGCATGGCCGCAGCAGATGGCGAAGAAGCAACCATAAGGATTAAAAAAGGGCCGGACAACAAATGTCCGGCCCTCTCATGAGCATTGGTTATGCCAATTTGGTTTCAACGTTCTCTGTGTTCGTGACGATCAGGAACACTGTTCCTCTGTCCATTTCAGATTCATAGTTCTCTGCTTCATTCTCGGAGAAACCGATACCTTCAAGCTGGGCTCTCAGCTGATCGCCTTTTTTGGTGAATGTGCCTTTCACTGCACCGGTGACGCCCATTTCACTTGCACCGATCGTGCTGGCATCTGCATTTTTAGCAATGCGCTTCGTACGTTCATCATCGTGTGAAATCACATAAATATCATCTTTGCTGATATCTTTCGACTGCAGTTTTTGGATATCTTCCTGCAGTTTCTCATCATCTTTATAACCTTTGATAAATGGTTTAGCCATAATTATCTCCTCCGATGTTTATTGTTGATTTCAAATCCAATATTAGTATTCCCATCATAGATATAATTAAACATGGGAGCTTGGTTCAGAGGATAAAAAAAGAGCCCTCAGGGCTCATTTAAATCAGATGTTCCTGTGCTGATCAACATCATCCGTGTCCACCGGGCCGCGGTGGGGTTCACTGACGGGTTCCTCGCGGACCACCGGATCATTGAACGTTTTGGAAAGCTTGCGGTGATAGAGGAACAGCACGACGATTGCTGCAATGCCTGCCGTCAACACATTCAGTATAGCGAGCAGTATCGCAACGCCCATGTTACGGGTATAGGCATTGAACAAACCGATGAATATGATGGATTCCATAAGCAGGTAGGAAATCGCGATATCCCCGATGGATAATCCGAGGAAATAAACGACGAGGCCTGTGATGGCGAAGATCAGCCCAAGGTGTTTCGGGTTGAAACTGCCTTTTTGAAAGACGTTGCCGTCAAATTCCTGGCCGGCCACATAAAAAGTCCCGAATGGTACAAATGAAAGCAATGGTATATCAAGATTCTTCCTTTCAGCTATCCTGAAGAGGAAATAACCCTGCAGCAGCCATTTGATCAGGCCGAGGGCGGCTATGAATATCAGCACGATGATGCCGATGGCAACAAGTCCTGCAAACAAACCGAAGATTTCGATATGAATCACTCCTTTGCTTTAATTGTAACACGAATAAAACAGATTAAAAATTCACAGGTACCAGCCCGGCACCACAAATTTCAATGATTATTAATAATTTTGTATAAATATACTTGAAAAAGCATTATTATAATGTTAGTATGTATATCATTACGAATCAAATCAAATAGTAGAGGTGTTTTATATATGAGTGAAAAAGTGGTATTGGCTTATTCAGGTGGTTTAGATACAAGTGTTACAATCAAGTGGTTCATCGATAAAGGATTCGAAGTCGTTGCGTTATGTCTGGATGTGGGTGAAGGGAAAGACCTGGACCACATCAAACAGAAGGCGTTCGACATGGGTGCTTCCGAATGTTACGTATTGGATACTAAAGAGGAGTTCGCAAATGAATACGTGAGCTATGCAATTTACGGTAACTCAATGTATGAAGGCAAGTACCCACTGGTATCCGCCCTCAGCAGACCTCTAATCTCCAAGAAGCTGGTTGAAGTGGCGCATGATGCAAATGCAGATTACGTTGCACACGGCTGTACAGGAAAAGGGAACGACCAGGTGCGTTTCGAAGTCGCCATCAAATCACTGGATCCGACAATCAAGGTGCTGGCCCCAGTAAGAGAGTGGACATGGAGCCGTGAAGAGGAAATCGAATATGCGAAGGAACATAACGTGCCGATTCCTGTGGATCTGGATTCACCATATTCAATCGACCAGAACTTATGGGGCAGAAGCAACGAGTGCGGTGTACTTGAAAATCCTTGGAACCAGCCGCCTGAAGATGCTTATGACCTGACTGTACATCCTACAGCTGCAAAGGATGAAGCAGAAGAGCTTTTATTGACATTTGAAGCGGGTCTTCCGACTAAAATCAACGGCGTCAGCTACCAGCTGGATGACCTCATCCTGAAATTGAATGATATCGCCGGTGCACACGGCATTGGACGAATCGACCATGTGGAGAACAGACTGGTCGGCATCAAATCAAGGGAAATCTACGAGACGCCGGGTGCGGCAGTTATCCTTACTGCAAAGCATGATCTCGAAACGATCACTTTGACGAAAGACATCGCACATTTCAGACCGATCATCGAACAGAAATATACGGAACAAATCTATAACGGTTTATGGTTCTCGCCGCTCAGCGATTCATTGAGAAAGACGTTGAAAGATATGGCGCAGGACGTGAACGGTGATGTCCGTCTCGAACTTTATAAAGGTAATGTGATCGTCACAGGACGTCAGTCCGAGAACAGCCTCTACAATGAGAAGCTTGCGACTTACACTTCAGAAGATGCATTCGACCAGGGCGCTTCTGTCGGCTTCATCGAGATCTTCGGCCTGCCGACGAAAGTCAAGGCGATGCTTGATAACGGAGTAAAGATTAATGACTAAGAAAGCCTGGGGAGGCAGATTTTCAGGTGAGGCACTGGACTGGGTGGAAGACTTCAACGCTTCCATCCATTTCGATAAAGTGCTCCTCGACCTGGATATAAAAGGCAGCATCGCCCATGCGGAAATGCTCGCCAAGTGCAGCATCATCAGCCAGGAAGACAAGGACATCATCGTGGACGGCCTGCACAAAGTGAAAGAGGAAGCCGATAAAGGTAATATCGAATGGGACGTCACGCATGAAGACATCCATATGAATGTCGAACATGCCCTGACGGAAATCGTCGGTCCGGTCGGCGGCAAGCTCCACACCGGACGCAGCAGGAATGATCAGATCGCGACGGATATGCACCTCTATGTAAAAGCACGTGTTGAGGAGATCATCGAATCCATTGAAGAACTGCAGCGTACGATCATCAGGATCGCCGAAGAGAACATCCATGTGATCATGCCGGGTTATACGCATCTGCAAAGAGCCCAGCCGATTTTATTCTCCCATCATATGATGGCTTATTTCTGGATGTTCAACAGGGACAAGGCACGCATGCAGGATGCTTTGAAACGTATTGATGTCTCACCGCTCGGCGCAGGGGCGATCAGCGGGACGACGTTTGACATCGACAGGGAGATGACGCAGGAAGCCCTCGGTTTCAGCGACCTCTACCATAACAGCATGGATGCGGTCAGCGACAGGGATTACATCATCGAGACATTGTCGAACATCAACCTCGTGATGATCCACATGTCGAGGATTTCTGAAGAGATCATCTTTTGGATGAGCGAAGAGGCGAAGTTCGTCACTTTGAGTGATACATTCACAACGGGCAGTTCCATGATGCCCCAGAAGAAGAATCCGGATATGGCGGAACTCATCCGCGGGAAGACCGGGCGCACGACAGGTGCACTGATGTCCATGCTGATGCTGGTCAAAGGCCTGCCGCTCACATACAACAAAGACATGCAGGAAGACAAAGAAGGCCTCTTTGACGCCGTCACTACCGTCCTCGGCTCACTGAAGATCATGAACGGCATGATCGATACGATGACCGTGAATGAGGAAAGGCTCGAACAGACGATCAATGAAGACTTCTCCAATGCGACTGAACTTGCGGATTATCTTGTTGAAAAAGATGTCCCTTTCAGGGAGGCGCATGAAGTCGTCGGGAAGCTTGTGCTGAAGTGCATCAATAGCAACCGGTACCTGAAGAATCTGAGCATGGATGAATTCAAGGAAGCGAACAGCCTGATCGAAGATGATATATACGACGTATTATCACCTAAGACTGTCGTCGACCGCCGCGTCAGCTACGGCGGCACCGCCACCGAAGCAGTGAAGCAGCAGATCGGACTCGCAAAGACACTCATATAAAACTAATGTTCACCCACAGCGTATTTCGCTGACGGGTGAACATTTTTTTGTACTTATTTGTGGTGGAAGGCCATGGGGAGATGTTCAGATGAGCCTGATATTTCGCCTAACTAAACGTTTGGGGGCCGCTGCTGTTCAGATGTGCCTGATATTTCTCCTAACTAAACGCTAGAAGCCCGCCGCTGTTTAGATAGGTCTGATATTTCGCCTAACTAAACGTTTGGGGGCCGCTGCCGTTTAGATAGGTCTGATATTTCTCCTAACTAAACGTTTAAGGGCCGTCGCTGTTCAGATGTGCCTGATATTTCGTCTAACTAAACGCTTGAGGGCCGCTGCTGTTTAGATAGGTCTGATATTTCTCCTAACTAAACGTTTGGGGCCGTCGCTGTTTAGATAGGTCTGATATTTCTTCTAACTAAACGCTAGAAGCCCGTCGCCGTTCAGATGAGCCTGCTATTTCTCCTAACTAAACGCTAGAAGCCCGTCGCCGTTTAGATGCGACCAGAACTCAGCTCCCCTGAACATTATCCCGTTCGCTTCGGCTGAGACATCTTCCGCCTGTCACACTCCGGAAAATATAAAATAAAAAAAGACCGGCTCCTGCCGGTCTCAATCCGAAAATCTAATATCTGCGGTTATTTCTTTCGTTGATCTTATTGGCACTTCTGTATGCGTCTATCACTGCAAACAACCATACAATCGGGAAGAAAATGTAACCGATGAGTATCGTCATTAAAAATCCGTTGATCGCCTGTATGATGATCAGCATGATGCCTTTGAAAAACTGGCCGTTGTATATCTGGCCGAGGCCGTTGATGAAGAAGCTTAAAACAGCAGCAACGCCTGCACTTTTTTGTGATGGCATATCTTTATTCCTCATTTCCTCTTTAAATTCGAGTCTTGTAAATATACCCGTTATTCTTCGTCTTTAAACTTCGCATGCCTTTCCTCGCCGCCGGGCATTTTGAACGGCCACCAGTTGCCGCGCTTGAATGTGACAAGCAGTGCGGGCACGAGCAGCGGCAGGACGACGAATGCATAGAACAGCAGTGCGAATATGATGATGCTGGTCACCTGCACCAGGATGACGATGCCTGATGGGTAGAGTGCTGCGAATGTACCGGAGAGGATGATCACAGCCGTTATGACGACGGATCCCATCTTCCGGATCGCAATTTCAACCGCATCTTTGATGCTGTGTGTAACGACCTCTTCCCTGAATCTGTCGATGATGAATATCGAGTAGTCGATGCCGAGTGCCGCAAATATGATGAGACTGAAGAACGGCACCGCCCAGTTCAGCTGCTCTATGCCGAACCAGCCGAGGATCCATTGCGTCATGCTGACAGAGGCGAAGTAGGTGACGAAAATCGATCCAATCATGATGATTGGCAGGATGAATGATCTGAACAGCACCGCGAGTATCACGAATAAAGTAATGACGAAAATCGTCACGACGTAAGTGTAGTCATCGGTGGTGATCTGATCAAGGTCCCTGTTCATGCTGGTGACGCCTGAGAAATAGCTATCGACTTCACTCAGCTCGAGGCGTTCCAGTTCGCTGTTGACGGTGAACTCGACCTCATCAAGCACGTCCATTGCCTGATGGCTGTATGGATCACCGTCAAGTATGACATTCAGGTTGATTGCGGTGTCATCTGCAAAACTGTACTGGTCGATTGCACTTTCCAGTTCATCCGACTCCATGAATTGCTGGGGTACGTTTACGCCTGTATGATCGACGGCCGCGTTATCCGTGATCTCAGAAAGCAGCGTCTGGATTTCATCCATCCCGTCGATGGTTTCTTCCATGCCGTCATTGATCTCATCGATGCCTGACGCCATTTCAGACAGGCCGTCTGAGAGTTCGGACATCTGTGTTGCGGCCGCCTCCTGCTGTGCGAGCATTTCTTCGTTTGCCGCTTCCACTTGGGTGGCCATTTCCTGCATGCCAGCCTGGACTTCCTCAAGCTGGGCGGCTGCACCTTCGACGTCCCCGGTCATCGTCATATACTGACTGATGCCTGAGACGCCTTCACCCAGCTCATCCAGGCCGGCTGACAATTCACTGAGATCTCCACCGCCCATATCGGCACCGCCGGTCTCCTCGCTGATTTCCGTCAGATTGCCGGATATCTCTTCGAGTCCCCCGGTCATCTCCTCCATGCCCTCGGCGATTTCAGTCATGCCCGATTCTGCTTCGTCCAGTTGGTATCTTACCGAAAGTTCCTCGATGACGTCGCCTGTCGGCCGTGTCACCGTCTGGACTTCCTTCACACCGTCGACTTTGCTGACGGTATCCGCAACCGACTCGATGCGTGTCATGGTTTCATCGTTGACCAGATCATCCCCGTCGGACAGTATGACCTGTATCGGGAAGATGACCCCCTCGTCAAAACTTTCACTCACCACATTCGTCGCATGGACTGCAGAGTATGAATCATCCAGTTCGCTGATCGAGTCGTAGCTCACTTCATCATTGTAGAAGAATGACAGCACGATCAAGACAGCGACTACCGAGAAGATGATGCGTGTCGGATGCTTGATTGAGAACGTTCCGAAAAGCTTCCAGATTCTACTTTCCTTCGTCTCGATATTTTTGATGCTCGGCCAGAAAATATATTTGCCGAGCAGTGACATGAGTATCGGCAGCAGTGTGAATATCGACAGCAGCATGAACAGCATCCCGATGGCCACACCGACCGCCGAGCGGTAGATTTCAAAGTTCGCAAAGTACAGCACGCCGAACACCACCGCACCGGAAATACCGCTGATGAAGACCGTCTTACCGCCGGTTTTGAAAGTGTTCAGCGTCGCCTGATACTTGTCATTGTTCAGCAGTTCTTCTTTGAAGCGGTTCAATAAAAGTATGCAGTAATCTGTCCCGACCCCGAAGAGTATGACGATCAGAAAGCTCTGTGTCTGCGGGGAGATGGGGAAGCCGAGCCATTCGACGAACCATGCGACGAACGACTGTCCGATCAAGTATGAAACGCCGACCACCAGGACGGGCACTAAAGGTGTGACGACTGACCGGAACATGAGCAGGAGGACCGCAAGGACGATGATGACGGTGAAGGTCTCAGTCGTCTGGATGCCGTTCATGGCGTCCTCTTCAAGCGTCCTTTGAACCAGTTCATTGGAAGTGATGGATGTTTCGGCGGATGTCGGGTTCAATGCCTCGATGTCGCTTGCAGCTTCGAGGATTACATTCTCATCACCCGTGTACTCCATCGGAATCATCATGACGCCGGTATCCTCATTGATGAAATTTTCCTGGATACCTTCACTGAATTCAAAAGGATTCATGATATTATCGATATCCTCAAAATTCTCAAGTTCATTGATGTACGATTCGATGCCCTGCTGGTTTTCCGACACCCCGCCGTCAAACTCCAGGACAAGCGACATCATTTCAATATCCTGCCCGTGCTTTTCCAAAAATTGGCGCGCCTGCTCACTCGGCTGGTCGTCGGATAACTGGACGTCACCCTTTTCGGCCGCAAGCTGGGTCAGATCGGGAGAAAATATGTAAGTCAGTACTGCAAAGGCGATCATGAAAACCGTGACCGGCCATTTAAATTTCAGGATATGTTTCATTCACTCTTCCTCCGTTGATATGTTTAAGTATGATTTCTGTTGCTTGATGCAACTCATTCAAATCTTCTTCACTGATACCTTTGATATCCTGATAAATCGAATCTTTTATATTCGACAAAAACTCGATCAGCAATTTTTCGGCATTTTCATTGAGTGATACGAGCTTTGACCGCCGGTCATTGGTCAATTCATTTTCCTTGAAAGTGATCAGATTTTTATAGGCAAGCTTTTTCAGCGTGTGGGTCGTCGCGCTTTTGGTCGTGTTGAGTGCCTCGGTCAGTTCCGTCGGCGTCGCCTGCTGATGGATGAATAAATATTTGATGACTGCCATCTGGGGTTTTGAAATGTGCAGTTTCTGCACGGTGTCCGTCACATCATCGAAGATGGATGCATAACCGTATCCATATATGTCCCGCAGGTTGTTCAAAGTATCCGGCATCTTTTCCAATCATCTGCCTCCTTCATGTAGTTTAGCATGCTGTACTATTTTGCCACAGAAAGAGTTTAGCACGTTTGATGTTTCTGTTCAATGAATGACACCATTGCAGACTGTGCCGGATATCGCACAAATTCCGAAGGAGTGGTATTCTTATAATAAATAAAAACCGGGGAGTGAGTTGAATGTTCCAATACCAGTCATTATTCAGAAGGAATGCAGAAGGGCAGGCGGGGAAGATCATCGGCCTGACGATACTTGCAGGTATCATGATGGCAGTTTCATTTTTTGCCGTCATGCTGATCACCCTGCTGCCGTTGATTGCGATAGGGGAAGGCACATGGGCAATACTGTATGCGATCATCATTTTCTTTTTATTATTCCTGTTCAGCGTCTTCGTCATCTATCCTCTCGGCATCGGCATCATCAAGTTTTTCACATCGGCATATCAGAGGACGCCTTACGGGTTTTCCGATCTGTTCTTCGTCTTTAGGGGGGGCAGGTATGGCAAGGCCATCAAACTCACCATCCTTGTGATCGTCGCCTACCTGGTCATAAATTTCGCCATCAGCATGCTGATGCAGCTTGTGCTGACAGCGATCAACCTGCCGTTTTCCGCTGCGCTCGGCGGCATGTCCTATGAGGGCCTTGAAGCATCCGCTGCAATGGTCACGGGACAGATCGGCCTTGTCATATTGATGGTCACCCTCAATCTGCTGGTGGTCTTCCTGATGTACATACCATTCATACTCCTGATGATCTATATGGTCCTTTTGTATCTGGTCTATGTGGACCAGCCGCACATCCCGACTTTCGATAAATTTTCGATAGCATTCAAAGTCATGTTCCAGGCGGGCCAGAGCCTGGTTAAGCTGTTCTTCAGCAACGTCCTTTTGATGATCGGTGTGACCGTGCTTTACATCATCGGCATCATCGCGGCAGCACTGCTCGGAAGCCTTGTGCTCGGTGCAACGGACAGCGGCATATTATTCGCACTGATCCTGATCGCCGCCGGCCTGGTAATCCTTGGCGTATACATTTATGTGATGTACATGATGCTCGGTTCGGTCGTTGCGTTTTATTTCGAAGGGCGCAATGAGCTGGATTCGAGGGCGGCAGAAGCCGCAGTCTACAGCAGTGAAGTCCCGGCGCATGACGGCCGCATCGGTGATGAACTCAAGCCGTTGGATGAAAGATAATACGAACTGAAAAAGCCCGGGAGCCCCGGGCTTTTTTAGGTAGCCAGCACTTTCGCCTTCAGACTTCCCCGGGATCGGCAGCTTCTTTAATCCTCCGTGCAATCAACTGCCAGGCCTCCAGGGCTTTTTCTTTTGGGCCGAAATGCGTAAAGGCATGGGAACAGTCAGCGAAAAGGACATTTTGGACGCTGACGCCGGCAGATTTCAATTTTTCGACATACCTCTGCGCTTCCGGCCTGAATGCGTCATGCTCAGCAATGAGGATGAGGGCAGGGGCCAATTGGTCATTCACATCCGCATATACCGGGGAAGCAAGGGGATTCCGGGCCATTTCCTTTTCGGGCACATAACATGCATTCAGAAAATGTGCAGCCTGCGGGAATTTCGCGCGCAGTTTACTTGGCTCGGGTTTTTTGGCATATGATGTGGCGAAATCCAGCATCGGATAAGCCAATGCCTGCAGGAGCGGCTGCTTCTCCATCTTATTTTGAAGATGGAGGCAGAATGCAGCGGCAATGTTGCCTCCTGAACTCTGACCGCCCACCATCACTTTTTCAGGATCGATGTTCAAGTCATCCGCGTGCTCCTTCATCCACCGGAACACATCATAGCTCTGTTCAATCGCTTTCGGAAAAGGGTATTCAGGTGCCTTCACATAATCAATGTTGAGGACCACACATCCCGTCTGATTGGCGAGATACCGGCAATACGGGTCATCCATTTCCTTATCATTCATTATGAAGGCACCGCCATGGAAATTGATGTATATGGGGTATTTTTCTTTTTCTGTTTCCAATGGATAATAAAATGATATGTCGGTAGGTCCGACGGATGTGTCAACGATGATATCTTTTTTGGTTTTCACAGGCTGATGATCGACCATTGGATTCTTTACTGCCTTATTGGGAAATAGCCTCAGTAATTTTGCAATGATGATTTTTGGCATGACGGCTGGCCTCGCTTTCAGTTTTTTTATTATGCAGAAGTGGAAGGCCTGGCAAATAAACACCGACTATTTGACGTTGATCTTCCGGCCCTTCCAATTCACCGAACGCAGTACATATACCCGGAAGAGGGAGTATATAAATATGCCTGCAAAAAATGTGAACAGGATGGGATGGAATATAAAAATAAATCTTTTGAAATCACCGCATCTGCGGGCGAATGCCATCGTCTGAAGTGCATAGAGGAGATAAAGCAGGCCGCTGAGCATGATCATCACGATATCCATTGAGAGGATGGAGGAAATAAATGCCCCGGTGCTTATGAAGCTGCCCGAAATCCAGATGATGGTCATCAGCATGACTGCAGGGTGTGTCGCTTTGGAGCCGAGCGCAAAGCTTTTGCACCAGCCGTCCACAAGGCTCCCCAGCCCTTCAGGATACATGCGGAAAGAAATGACGCCCCTGCCTCCAAGGCAGTGAACGGGCAGATCCTTTTCGAGATAGGCCTGCCCGAGCGCGAGATCATCCATGATCGCCTCCTGTATCCCCTTATGCCCGCCTGTCGAGAAGTAATCCTCCCTGTCGGAGAGAATGCAGGGGCCGAAAGAGCCGGCAGGCTCAAACCGCTTCCCCCGGATGGTGAACACGTTCATTCCCACAATGACAATCACATTGAAGATGGCTGAAAGGTTCTCGTACAATTTTTCAAGGGTGTGGAAGGGCTGCAGTGACAAGATGCCTCGAGCCCCTTTCCGCTGATACTGCGCCAGCAGATGAATTAGACTGTCAGGATCGGAAAAGCGTGTATCGGCATCGAGAAAAAGCAGCCACGCTCCTTTTGAATGCTGCACGCCGTGCCAGCATGCTGATGATTTCCCTGCACCGGCTTCTTTCGATTCATTGTGCAGCACCGTCGCACCAAAAGATGCTGCAACGTTGACGGTGTCATCCGTAGAATGGTCATCGACGACCAGGACTTCGAACAGTCTGTATTTTTGTTTCTGCAGGGATTCGAGCAGGGGAGAAATCCTTTCCGCTTCATTCCTTGCAGGGATGATTATGGATAAAAAGGGGTATCGGCCATTTTCATCCCGGCCTGAAGGCAGGGGCAGGGAGTGGAACATGAGCGTACCGACAATTATTGCGAGAAGCCCCAGTATAAGGTTGATCATCATAAGATACTCCTCCTTTCAATGCGTTCAGTGACCATCTGCGCTCTTCATCATTCCGGAGTGCCCTTGTCGTCCTGGATGAGTGACTCGGCGGCAATGCCTGCCGACAGCAGCACGATCGGCACCCCTGCGCCCGGGTGTGTGCTGCTGCCTGTGAAATACAGGTTGGCACAGTCCGGAGATTTGCTTTGCGGCCGGTTGTGGATGCTTTGGGCAAGGGTCGGCTGCAGCCCGAAGGCAGCCCCGTTGTATGCATTGAACCTGGATTCGAAATCGACCGGTGTAAAGGTGCTTTCTGTAACGATTTCCTGCTCGATATTTTCAAACCCGCGCATCTTTTTTAAAGTTTCAAGGATGTATGTACGGTAGTATTGGACCATATCATCATTCCACTCATAGTCTGCTGTACCGAGGTCGGATACGGGTAGCAGTATATACAGCCCGTCCTTTCCTTCCGGCGCGAGCGACGGATCGAGCTTCGATGCGATATAGACGTAAAAGGAAGCATGCTCCAATTTCTTTCCTTCAAAGATGTCATGCATGTTCTTCTCAAGAGATTCATTGAAAATGAAATTATGGACATGTTCGACGTCTTCATATTTACGGTCCATCCCCAAGTAGAGAAGGAGGGCGGAACAGGAATATTTCATGCCTTCAATCTTCCTGTCGGTGAACTTACCCTTAGCCGCAGACCGCTTCACCAGGTGCTTCATCGCATATGGGAAATCCGCGTTGCATACTACAAAATCGGCATCGATCTTCTTATCGTCAACCTTTATGCCGGTCGC
Organism: Salinicoccus kekensis; assembly: GCF_900220995.1. GTDB lineage: Bacteria > Bacillota > Bacilli > Staphylococcales > Salinicoccaceae > Lacicoccus > Lacicoccus kekensis. The sequence goes on along the minus strand of NZ_OBQF01000004.1, from coordinate 74,414 downwards.
CCTCCCGTCTTCGATGGAGATTTCCCGGGCCGGGCTCCCGTAAAAAATTTCCCCGCCAAGCTCCTTGAAAAGCCGCTCCATCGCTGTTGCCATGGTGTACATCCCGCCTTTGATGAACCAGATTCCGTATAAAAACTGGATCATCGGGATCATCGAATAGAAAGAAGGGCCGCTGAACGGGGAGATGCCTATGTATAATGTCTGGAAACCCATGATCTGCTTCAGGCGCTCGCTTTTTATATACCGTCCAATGAAATTATCGGCTGTCCCCACCAGTCTCACTCCCGGTGCCTCCCTGAGCATCGAAAGATTGTAAAAGTCCCGTCTTTTGTTGAATGGCCGCCTCAGGATGTTGTCCCGTGCAAAGTTGTACCCTTTATAAATGTCATGCAGATATTGAAGGAACCCCTCGGTGTCCCCGGGACTGATGGCTTCGATCATCCTGGTCAGTTCAGTCAGGTCGGAGGAGATGTCGAGGGGATCATCCGGTGTATCGCTGAAGTACACCCGGTACATGGGATCCAATTTCTCCATTGGAATGTAGTCATCGGGATCACGTCCGCAAAGCTCGAATATTTCCCTGTATAATTCAGGCATCATGACAATGCTCGGCCCGAGGTCGAATTGATACCCGTCTTTCTCAAGACGGTTCATCTTCCCGCCCGGGGTGGCGTCCTTTTCGTGGATTTCCACCTGATAGCCGGCGTGCTGCAGCCTGATTGCACTTGCAAGCCCCGCGGCACCCGCCCCGATGACGATCACTTTCTTTGTCATGCTCATAACCCCGTTCCTTAAACTTATTCAATCATGTTTCAAATGTCTGCCGGTCCTTTTTAAAATTAAATCCTTCCGGATCACGACAACATCTTCTTGATGCGCCCGCGGTTATACCGCTGTGTGATGATGAAGGGCAGGTTGAAAGCGAGCGCATAGACGATCATCAGCCATCCTGCCAGGGGTGGATTCCATAAAAAGAACAGCGGGGCCGGCAGTATCGAAAGCCAGTGCGTCAGCTCGGCCCGCTCCGTCTCCATGGCAAATGTCTCGATATCCTCCCTGTTCGTGCCGTGCAGTGCTTTCTTCTGATACCCTCTTTTGAACAGGGAGGCCCCGTCGATCAGTCTGCCTTTCCATGACTTCACCCGGAACAGCTGATCCCAGAGCGCCCCTGATTTTTCCCATGAATAGATGCGGGACCAGAAAGCATTGTTCTGAAAGGCGCCAGGAGGGAGCTTCAGACAGAGGACTGAAATGGCCATATGGAAAAAGAACCACGCACCTATGTCTATGACGATCGTCCAAAAGAGGGGGAATGAAATCACCTGCATGGTCTGGCCTCCTAACAACTCATTTTTTCGGGTACTGCCCTTAAATGTGTAAACTTGAAACAGAGCTGGGCATCAATTGTCCCCTGAATCCCTTGCGACGATCTGGTCGCATACATGCTGGCCGCTCAACGTGACCATCGGCATTCCGCCACCGGGGTTCACCGTGCCCCCGACAAAATAAAGGTTCTCATAGAGTTCACTCTGTTTCCGATGCTTGAACCCTTTATTCTTCCTGCGGTCCGACAGGGTGCCATAGATTGCACCGCGGTCGGAGCCGTAGACCCGCTGGATGTCCTCGGGGGTCCATACATCTTTTGTGACGATGTTCTGCCGGAGATTTGTGAGGCCCATGCGCTCAAGCTTGACCAGTGTCAGTTCTGCAAACCGCTCATAGTCTTCAGCTGTAAAAGGCTCGTCCTGGATGTATGGGATGTGGGGGAGCACTTTCAGATTCTCGTGCCCCGGCGGCGCCTGGTCCGGGTCCGTCTTATTGGGATTCACAAGGTAGATGACCGGATCATCGGGCAGTTCATGCTTATGGAATATGTTATTCATCTGCTTTTTCATATCTTCTGCGAAGAAGAAATTATGATGGGCAAGCTGCGGATAGCTCTTCTTCACGCCCAGATGCATGACAAGGCCGGAGCTCGCAGGCTCGAATTTCCTCTTCAGTTTCCGGACATAGTCTTCATTTCCCCCGATCAGCTTCTCGTAAGCCGGAATGACTTCCATATTGGAAATGTAATAGTCTGCGCTTAGAACTGTCCCGTCATCGAGGACGGCGCCGTCTATCCTGCCTTCTGTGTCCCGGAGCCTTTTGATCTGCTTCCCGGTATGGATCTTCACACCGGATTCCCCGGCGAGCTTTACGAGGCCTTTGGCCAGTCTGTCCATCCCGCCCGGTACATACCATACGCCCTGGTCATGCTGCATGTAGATCATCATGTTCAGTACAGCCGGTGCATCATAGGGGGAGGAGCCGACATACTTGATGAAGTATGAAAGCATATCACTCAATTGCTTATTGCTGATCCGCTTATCGATCGCCTGATGCACGGTGGAAAAAAGATCGAAGCCCCTCAACGTGCTGAGCAGTCCCTGATACTTCAAAATATCCTTTTCATCATCGACACCTTTGAAGTAGCTGTTCTCGGTCGTGTCATACAGTTTTTTGGAGTAGGCGAGCAGCTTTTGATACTGCCTGATATCTTTCTTACTCAGTGACGGATTCTTTTCCTGCATATCCTTTATATCTTCATGGAGATCGATGACATTGCCATCGGGGAAGAAGGAGCGCCACTGGTGGTCGAGCTTGACGGTCGGGACATAGTCCGCCATCTTCTTCCCGTCCGCCGTAAAGAGCTTTTCAAACACTTTCGGCATCGTCAGGATGGAGGGGCCGAGGTCGAAGCCGAAGCCATCCTGCTCAAGACGGTTCAGCTTCCCGCCCAGATGTTCATTTTTTTCATATAACGATACATCGTATCCCTTTTGGGCCAGGGAAATGGCGGAAGATAACCCGCCGAGCCCGCCTCCGATGACCAGTACGCTTTTTTGTGGCATTCGATACATCTCCTTACGGTATGTTTTAAAATTCAGAAATTTTATTGTACTGATATCATAACAAATAAAAACATCGATTGATATTTTGAACATAAGCCACTCAGCTGCAGACAGCTGCTGCATTTGGAAACCTGCGCTTCAATTTGATGTTTTATTGAGTATAAACACTTTCAAATGCCGTGGCCGAGGAGTAATATGATTGTATTGCATTATAAATTGAACCGGGGGAGGAATCATGTTTTGAGCGAGAGTACAAAAGGGGTCCTTTTTGCTTTGGGGGCTTATCTTGTCTGGGGCTTCATGCCGATCTACTGGAAGCAGATCGAGGCGGTCTCTTCATATGAAATCATTGCGCACAGGGTGTTGTGGGCATTCGTTTTCATGCTGCTGCTGATCATCGTCATCGGCAGATGGTTTTATTTCAAGGAAGACCTGAAATTCATATTCAGCAATAAAAAGAAAGTGATCGCCCTGTTTTTTGCCTCGATGGCCATCACTTCGAACTGGCTGGTATACATAATTGCCGTGAACTCGGGCAATATACTCGATGCGAGCCTCGGGTATTATATCAATCCGCTCATCAGCATTTTAATCGGATTCATCATACTCGGTGAACGTTTTTCAAAAATCGGCTGGATCGCCATCCTGGTTGTCGCGATCGGTGTCGTCTATATGACTGCAGGGCTCGGTTCGGCTCCATGGATATCATTTTATCTCGCGGTCAGCTTCAGCGTCTACGGGCTGATCAAGAAGATGATCAATCTCGATGCAATCTATGCCATGGCTGTCGAAACATTCGTCCTTGCGCCGTTCGCACTGATCTATATCCTTTACCTGGGCTTTTCGGGAGCGGGGGATTTCGGTCTGAACACTGAAAGCATATGGATGGTCGGCACAGGTCTTGCCACTGTCGTCCCGCTGCTCCTGTTCAGCCTCGGCGTGCAGAAGATACGCCTTTCATTGATCGGGTTCCTCCAGTATTTTGCGCCGACGATCATGCTCATCATCGGCGTCTTCATGTATGATGAAGCCTTCACCCGCGTGCATCAGGTCGCGTATATATTCATCTGGGGCGGCCTGATACTCTACAGCGTCAACAGATACTTTGCGATGAGGAATGAAAACAGGAGGATCGCCCGCAGACGCATTGAAAATTAGCATATCATTAGGGAAAAAATAATGGGCGTGGTATCATTTTATAGAGATCAGGCTTGAGGTGTAAAATATTAATGATGACTAAAAAACATGCTGTAATTACATTATTACTTCTCTCGGTCATGTCCGCCGCCTGTCAGGATGACGGCGGGGAAACGGCGGATGAACAGGCCGGGAGTCCGGATATAGAGAACGAATATAATGAGGAGTCCGGACAGGACTCTGAAGAGGCCGGGGAAGATACTGCCCCGGAAGAAGTGACGGACGGGACGGACGAAGAGACGATCGACCGGATTGTTGAAGAAGCGGGCGGAGTGGACAGCTATGAAGCGGCTGTGGATCTGGCAGGCGCCGTGGACGGTGCCCCTTACACATTGAATGCCGAAGTCGCTTTCAAGGACGGGGACCCGCCGGATTTGCTGCTGAAATCCAACGATGAAGCAAGGACAGTCGCAAAGGATGGCTTGATTTACATCTATACCGGCGAGGGCTGGGTGGAAGCGACAGAGTCCATGAACATTGAGAGTTTATTCCTGGTCACATACGAAAGCACGGTCAGCTCACTTGAAAACCTTTCAGGAAACCTGGAGCAGGAAGAATCGGAAGAATCTTACGTCTTCACTTATGAAGGGACGAACCAGGCGGTCTTCCGGGAATTTGAAGATCTGCTCGGCTTCGGTTTCGGCGCAATGGATACATCGAATGTCCACAGTGACCTGAGGGTCTCTGTCGATAAAGAGGATTATCTGCTGCAGTCCATCGACTATGAAGCATCCGGAGAAGATGAGCAGGGCGAATACTCGTTATCCGGTGATGTGGCATTCACGAACTTCAATGATGTCGACACGATAGAATTACCTGAGGGCATTGAAAATTAACGGAAAAAACCGGACGGATCAGCATTTGATCCGTCCGGTTTCTTTGTATGTGTTAATTGATCGGCTGCGAATACAGTTCCAGGAAGTCCCTGTCTTTCTCAAGCTCCGGCGGCAGCGACAATGATTCGCCGAGCGCCTCGAGCGGCTCATCCACAGTGAAGCCCGGCCCCTCGGTCGCAATTTCGACGGTGATGTTCCCGACGGATTTGATATAGACCGCTTTGAAATAAAAGCGGTCCACTATCCCTGAATTCCGCCATTTTTCGGCATTGACGGTTTCGAGGACTTCTTCGAGCGCCGCTTCATCAGCCACACGGAGGGCGAAGTGATGTACACTGCCGTACCCTTCCTTTTCTATGGGGGAACTCCGGTCCTCGGCCACAAATATCGAATCCTGTCCAAACTTCACTTCGACGGATCCGGATTCGTCCGACCATCCGCTTTCCGCCTCCCCGCCGAGCATCTCCAGGAATAAAACCATCGGCTTCAAGTACTGGACGGTCACTTCAACCCCTTTGATCCCGGTGATCGCATATTCCCGGGGTATCCCGCCGCCGGCGAACGGCTCGGATACATCATAATCCTCATCGACGATCAGCGCAAGCCGCTGTCCTTCAAGGTCTGAGAAGTTCATGTAAGGCCGGCCGGCCCGCTCGGTGATGCCGCCGGTATGGGCGCCTTTTTCCTGCAGCCGCCCTTTGAAATACTCGAGTGCCTCCAAAGAGGGCACCCTGAAGACGGTCCTTGAGATGGAATTTGTGCCGGGTTGGAACTTTGATGAGCGGCTGATTTCAAAGAATGTGATGTCCGTCCCGGGAGTGCCCTTATAGTCGGCGTAAAACAAGTGGTACATCCCGGTATCATCCTGGTTCACGGTCTTTTTGACGAGCCTCATGCCGAGCACCTGGGTGTAGAAGTCATGGTTGTCCAGGACTTCTTTTGTGATCGCAGAGACATGATGTATTCCTTTGACTGGCACGGATATCTCTCCTTAACGTAAAGTATGTTACATTTATTATATAGTATGAATGAAGAGAACTCTAACTTAAGAGGGTGTGGACGATGGAGCATCTGTTTATAAAAGGGAAGAATGAAAGTCCGTATACGATCATCCTGTTTCACGGCACAGGCGGCCGCGAGACCGATCTTCTGGATGTGGCGGCGACGGTGGATGCCAATGCCAATGTTTTAAGCTTCCGGGGAAACGTAGAAGAGAACGGCCGGACGAGATTTTTCAAAAGGCTCAGCCCGACAGAAGTCGATGAAGGGAGTCTTGAAGAGGAGGGCAGGCGGCTGCATGATGAACTGCTCGCCTGTAAGGAGAAATATGGGTTCGAACTCCAAAAATCAATTTTCATCGGTTACTCGAACGGCGCCAACATGGCGGCGCACCTGCTGCTGAATTACAATCTTTATGTGCTCGGCGCGATACTGCTGCACAGCGGTTACAGAAGTGAGCAGATCAGCAAGGTGGATCTGACCCGGACGGACGTCCTGCTTACGGCGGGGGCAAGGGACATGGTGACCACGGCAGGGGAGGCCTATCAATTGAAGAAAGAACTCGAACTTAAAGGCGCCGTCGCCGAAGTGAAGCTGACCGACGGCGGGCATGAAATCGTGCCGGATGAACTGATGGAAGGACACGTATGGTTCTTGGGCCTGAAACGAAAAATCGAAGATGAATTTGAAAATATGCAGGAGTAGAGATAAAAGGGGGGAAAGGCATATGCAGGTCGTCGACCAGTCGGGCCAAAGAGCGGTGCTCGCAATGCAGGTCATCTTCATGACATTTTTGAAGCTGGTGACATTCGGAAGATCGGAGAACATCAACCGGCAGCTTGAGAAGATGAAAGAGGAATATAAGGAAATATCACAGGAAGACAGGCTGTAAATTAAAAAACAGGCGCACTGCGCCTGTTTTTTACGTCAAGTATGTCTTCTCCAGATATTTTGCAAGCCCGTCCTCATCACAGCTGAACTCGGTGATGTCGTCCGCGGCACTGATCACCGACTCCACACTGTTCTGCATCGCAGTGTTTTTGCCGGCGACTTCGAATAAGGGCAGGTCATTCATCGAATCGCCGATGGCATGCACGTCCTCTGTGGAGATGCCGTATTCTTTGACCAGAGTTTCAAGCCCCGTGCCCTTGTCCCGGCCTGCGAGCATGATTTCCGAGTTATGCCTGCTCGTCTTGTACAATGCAAAACCGAGCCGGTCCTTTTCGGCATCCAGGTAGTCGAACCAAGCGTCAATCTTTTCAACATGTTTCGAGATGAAGAAAATCTTCAAGATTTCATCCATATTGAGTTCATCGACCCACTGTGCCTCATTTTCCAGTGCCTGCAGCAGCAGGGTGTGCTCATAATCCAAAAGACCCTCAGGTTTCGGGCCGCCGATATCGCGCGCGCTGTACTCATAATCGGCTTTCAAAGTTTTCGAGCTGCTCTCTGCGGTGTATGTCTCATAGTAGATTTCCCGGTCCCGTGCTGCCTTGAGCACTTCCTCGACGACCGGGCGTTCGAAATGATAGCTTGCGATTCTTTCATAACCGTCCCCTTCACGGTTGTATATGCTCATCCCGCTCGCGGCGACGAAGCCCGAGAGCGGCACTTCATCAGGCGTGACCCTTAAAATTTCCCCCTTCGTCCTGCCGGTCGCAAAAAAGACCAGGATGCCTTTCTCATGCACTTTCCTTAAAGCTTCGATGAGTCTCGGGGTGAACTCCCCGCGGTTGTCCAAGATGGTGCCGTCCATATCCAAAGCGATCGCCTTCATAAATATATCTCCTAATCAGAATGATGGTTGAATTAATATCTTAAATAGACTATACCAAATATGATAAAATGTTTGTTAATTAAAACAATTGGGGTGAGTGGATGAATTGAACATTTACAGAAAGTCATTTATGGACGGACTGACGATCGGACTCGGATATCTGCCTGTTGCGGTGGCGTTCGGCATCACAGCCAAACCGCTTTTGAGCGCATTTGAAACATTCCTTATGAGCTTCATGGTCTTCGGGGGAGCGAGCCAGTTCCTGGCACTCCAGATGCTCTCGGCCTCCAGCAGCGCAGCTGCGATCATCATCGCCGTATTCGTCCTGAATTCCAGGCACTTCGTCATGTCCTTTAAAATCAACTACGACCTGAAGCGGGAGCCGCTGCTTAAGAAACTGCTGATTTCCTCATATGTCACCGATGAATCGTTCGCAGTCTCCGCCAGTGTCGAGGACGAACGGAAGGATTTCGCGAACTACTTCATCATCTTCATCACTGCATACATATTCTGGGTGGCTTTCTCCGTCGTCGGCTACATGGCCGGGGAGATCATGAGCGAGGAATGGGTGGCGGCAAGCGGCATCGCTTTATATGCACTCTTCATCGCCCTGCTCGTCCCTGCAATCCGTACGCATCATAAATATCTGATCGTCGCCGTGCTCGGCATGGTGCTGCATTTCGTATTCACGGCGATGCATTTCATACCGTCCGGGATAGCGATCATCCTCGCGATGGTGCTTGCGGCACTGTTCGGGCTGATCCTGGAAAAGAGGGGTGATAAAATATGATCCTGCTCATTCTGGCTTTATTTGCAGCGACGATCATCACGAGGATACTGCCGGCGTTCTTTGTCGGGGGCCTGAATTTCCCGCACTGGCTCGTCACGCTCCTGAATTACATCCCCTATGCAGCGCTCGGGGTGTTGATCTTCCCGGGGCTTCTGACTGCAGTGGAGACGCCCCTTCAGGGAATCCTCGGCGGCCTTTTCGCCATGGTGCTCGCAATACTCAGGGTGCCGCTCTTCTTCGTCGTCTTCGGAGCGATCATCTTTGTATACTTCTTAATATAAAACAGTGAGGAAATGACAATCATGACGGAATTTTTATTCATATTCAACAATGTGATGCTGCCCATCGCGATCATCGTCCTGATCGGTTATGTGGTGCAGCTGAGGTTCAAGCTCGACCGTGTGACACTCGCAAAATTGATGATCAACTATATCATGCCGGTGTTCATCTTCATGAACATCTTCGATGCGGATATCGACTTTGCGCTGCTGGTCTATGTTTTATTATTTTTGATACTGTATGCCGGCCTGACTTTCGTCATTACATATCTCGCCGGCAGGGCGATGGGGCTGGATTACGGTCACCAGATACTGTTCACGAACTCCAACCTGTTTTACAATGCCGGCAATTACGGGGTCCCCGTCAATGATCTGGTCTTCAGGAGCGACCCTTATGCGATGAGCATCCAGATCATGATGGTGTTCTTCCAGAACATGTTCGCCTACTCATACGGTGTCGTGTCGCTCAGGTCGGCGGATTCGGGCAAGTTGAAGGCACTGCTCGGGTATTTTAAAATGCCGATATTCTACGGGCTGATACTCGGATTGATATTCAACTTCTTCGATATCGGCATACCCGGTGCATTGTACACGGCGTTCGACTACGTCAGGGATGCGATGATCGGCACCGTCCTGTTCATACTCGGCGCCCAGATTGCAGGGATCTCCTTCAGGCGCATCAGGGTGAGCTCGATCATCGCCAGTGCGATGCGGCTCGTTGCAGGCCCGCTTCTGACGATACTGCTCCTCCTTTTGTTCAGACTGGACGGCGTCGTGGCCCAGGCGGTCCTGATCACTACAGCGATGCCTGCAGCGGTGAACAGTTCCATCATTGCCCAGCAGTACAGCGATGATCCTGAATACGCGGCGGAAATCGTGATGTTCAGTACATTATTCAGCGTCATCACCGTGCCGATGGTGATCTATATCGCTTTGAATGTATTTTAAGATTTTGTAATATGATAAAATGGAACTATTAAAAGTTTGCGGAGGTGGATCTTTCATGGCAAATGCTGAAAAGCAGTTACAGGCATATAACATGAATGACTTGAAAAGATTGGCGAAGACGATCTCGGTCAAAAGTTATTCTACTTTTAAAAAAGATGATTTGATAAAAGAGATCACAGCTGTCCAAAAGGCGCCGGAAACGGCGGCCTATGCCTATAAATATATCGATGATGCCTCATTCAACTCATGGAAAGAGGCTGCAGAAGCGGAAAAGAATGATGCACTTTATCCGCTGGAGGATATATTCGGCCTGTATATCATGGGTTATGCTTTCGAGGACCCGGAGAAAGAGGATCATTTCTATCTGACGGACACCGTGATCGACCTGTTCAGGGTGGTGGATACAAAAGAGAATGCGGAAGCGCGCCTTGAAGTGCAGAGGAGGCTGAACCTGATCAGGGCGGCACTCCACCTGTACGGCATCGTGAGTTTCGATCAGCTGATCCATCTGTTCAAAAAATATTATGATGAAGATGTGACCCCATCGGAGCTGGTGGGGTTCCTGGAAGGCTCGCCTTATGATATTTCGATTGATGAGGATAATGAGCAGATCGTCATTGATGACATGAACTATGCACAGTATGAAATGGTCAAAAAGCTCCAGGGCGACAGGCCGTATTACGAACCCGAATTCGGTAAGTTCATCAAGTTCAGCGATCCGAACTATATAGACGAATCATCCAACCATAAGAAGCTGAAAGAATGGATTGAAAAGAACATCGATGTGCCGCGTTCGAAGCATCAGGGCATCTATATCTCCCTGCTGCAGCTGATCATGCGCGGGGAGAAGCAGGATGAAATTGTGAAATACCTGATGTCCCTGGATGTCGAATTCAAGAATGTGCAGGAACAGCGCGACTTCTTCGATAACATCGCAGGCATCGTCGAAAATACGCGCCACTTCAAATACCGCGGTCATAAGGAATCTGAACTGAAGACCAGGACGGTCGTCAAAGAAGTGAAAGTCGGACGGAATGACCCGTGCCCTTGCGGCAGCGGCAAAAAATATAAAAAATGCTGTGGAGCGTGACAATATCACCCTGTGTAATGCAGGGTGATTCATTAATTTAAGTTTTCAAAATAATATAAATAAAGGGGATTTTATGAAACATCACAACTATCCGTACCAGAACAGTCGCTACAGTGTATATGCAAAAAACGGCATGGTCGCCACATCACATCCGCTCGCCACTGAAGCGGGCACCGAGATGTTGAAGCAGGGCGGCAACGCGATGGATGCTGCAGTTGCGACCGCTGCAACGCTGACCGTAGTGGAACCGACAAGCAACGGGATCGGAGGGGACGCCTTCATGATTGCCTGGATGAACGGGGAGCTCCACGGTATGAACGCAAGCGGTCATTCATCTGAAAACTTGTCGATGGAGACATTGAAGGCAAACGGATTCGATGAAATGCCTGTATATGGATGGCTGCCTGTGAATGTGCCGGGTGTACCGGCAGCGTGGGCGGACTTGATCGATAAATTCGGCAGGCTCACATTGAAGGAAGTGCTTGCACCGGCTGTACGGGCGGCAAGGGAAGGTTATGTCATCACACCGACGGTCGCAAAGTTCTGGAAGGCCGCATATAAGAAATTTGAAAAAGAAGTGGAAGAATTTCCGGAGATCAAACACTGGTTCGAGGTCTTCGGGGAAGTGGAAGCAGGCGATGTGAAGACACTGCCGGCGCATGCAGATACACTGGAAGAGATCGCGGATACGAATGCAAGATCGTTTTATGAGGGGGACCTTGCGGATAAAATCATCGGATACGCCGGTGAGACCGGCGGCATACTCACCCATGATGACCTGAAATCCTACAGGGTGGAGTATGTCAAACCCATCAGCATCAACTACAAAGGGTATGACATCCATGAGATACCGCCGAACGGACAAGGCATTGCGGCCCTTATGGCGCTCGGCATGCTGAAGGATGATGATTTCGCCGGGAGGGATGGCGATTACTACCATCATCAGATCGAAGCGATGAAGCAGGCATTCAGCGATACAACGGCATTTGTTTCTGATGCAGGACATATGAAAGTCGAATCCCGCAATCTGCTGGATGAAGGCTATTTGAAGGCGCGCCGATCGGAGATCGGGGACCATGCAGAAGAACGGGTGCACGGGGAGCTGCCGAAAGGCGGCACTGTGTACCTTGCAACGGCGGATAAAGACGGTAACATGGTGTCCTATATCCAGAGCAACTACATGGGCTTCGGGTCGGGTGTGGTCGTTCCGGGTACGGGCATCGCGTTGCAGAACAGGGGACACAATTTTTCGATGGATGAAAAACATCCGAATTTCATCGGCGGACGCAAGAAATCGCTTCATACGATCATTCCCGGCTTCATCACGAAAGACGGTGCACCTGTCGGTCCGTTCGGCGTGATGGGTGGATTCATGCAGCCGCAGGGGCATCTGCAGGTGGCGATGAACCTGATTGATTACGGGATGAACCCGCAGAGCGCACTGGATGCACCGAGATGGCAGTTCATGGAAGGCATGCGTGTGGATGTCGAAGACCGGTTCCCGGTGGATATTGCACGTGAGCTCAACAGGAGGGGCCACCAGGTGAACATCAGCCTTGAGCCGAACCATTTCGGCCGGGGGCAGATCATCATCCGACAGGACAACGGGTCTTATGTCGGCGGCACCGAGTCAAGAACCGACGGTTCGATTTCAATCTATTAGAAGAAGTGATCATAAATGCAGTTAAAGATATTTTGGATATTTTTCAAAGTGGGGATGCTCGGCTACGGCGGCGGGCCGGCATCCATACCGCTGATCAAGGCGGAAGTCGTGGACATCCATAAATGGATGACGGATGAGGAATTCCAGGACATGCTCGCAATAGGCAATACACTGCCCGGGCCGATCGCAACAAAACTGGCAGGTTATATCGGTTACATAAAAAGCGGCTGGCTGGGACTCGCCAATGCGGTGCTCGCGACGATCGTCCCAACGATCATCCTGATGATCATCCTCCTGACCCTGTTTGTGGAATTCCAGGAACTCGCCTGGGTGCAGGGGATGAGCCGGGGCGTCCTGCCGGTCGTCGGCGTGATGATGGCGATGCTGACGTATGATTTCCTGAGCAAAGCAAAAGCGAAGACGACATGGCCGTTCCTCATACTCTTCACCATCGCGGCATTGATACTGCTGGTGCCTCTCAACATCCATCCGGCGATCATCATTGCAGCGATCATCATCTTCAGCCTGTTCAGGAAAGAGGGGAGGAAAATATGATATACTTCCAGATATTTCTCGCATTCTTCATCCCCGGCATACTGGGCTACGGCGGCGGGCCTGCCTCCATCCCGCTCGTGGAACAGGAAGTCGTGCAGAACTACGGCTGGATGGACTCGCAGGAGTTTGCCGAAGTGCTGGCGCTCGGCAACGCCCTGCCCGGGCCGATCATCACCAAGATGGCCGGCTACATCGGGTTCATGGTCGGCGGTGTGCCCGGGGCGTTCATTGCAGTGACCGCTGCCGTGCTGCCTTCACTGCTGCTGATGGTGTTCCTCGCCGGGTTATTGTATAAACTGAAAGGCACCAAAAAGTTTGAAACGCTGACGCTGTTCGTCAGGCCGGTTGTGGCCATCCTCCTCGGTGTCATCGCATATGATTTCTTCAGCGGTGCTTTCATCCAGTCGGGTGCTGTCCATACAGTCATTCTAATCATCGCGAGCTTCCTGATGCTCACAAAGTTCAAAGTGCATCCGGCACTGGTGATTTTATTCGGCCTGATTTACGGTGCAATACTGCTTTAGACAAACAATATAAGAGGTGACGATATGGCAAAATCGATTCAGGATACTTACACGCTTTCAAATGGAGTGGAAATTCCCGTGATGGGGCTCGGTGTTTATAAGAATGTCGATGAAGGGGAACTTGCGACGGCGGTCACGAGTGCTTTGGAGTTCGGCTACCGTCATATAGATACGGCAAAAGTCTACAAAAACGAAAAGGGTGTCGGTGAGGCGATTAAAAATTCCGGCGTGCCGAGGGAAGATATATTCGTCACGACAAAAGTTTGGAACACCGACCAGGGCTATGAAAAAACATTGAAAGCCTTTGATAAGAGCCTTGAAGCACTTGATATGGATTACATCGATCTATATCTGATTCACTGGCCGATGCCTGGGACATATGTGGACACGTGGAAGGCCCTCGAAAAATTATACAAAGACGGGAAAGTGCGTGCCATCGGTGTGAGCAATTTCAACCCGCATCATCTTCAGGATATTTTCGATGAATGCGAAATCAAGCCGATGCTGAACCAGGTCGAATATCATCCGCATCTGGCGCAGCCTGAACTGAAAAAATTCTGTGAGTCACATGGAATACTGCTTGAAGCATGGTCGCCGCTTAAGCGCGGGCGCATGTTCGATGAACCGCTGATCGTCCGGCTGGCGGAAAAATATGGCAAGACACCGGCCCAGATCATTTTGAGGTGGGACGTCGAGACGGGTGTCTCGACCATCCCGAAATCGGTGAGCCGCGACAGGGTGAGGGAGAACGGGGATATATTTGACTTTGAACTCACTCCTGAAGAAGTAAGTGAGATCACGGCACTGGACCGGCATGAACGCGTCGGGAAAGACCCCGACAAAGTGACGCTTGAAACATTTGGAGACTAAATTGAAGGAAGCCGGGATATGAGTCCCGGCTTCTTTTTTTGGTTCCACCTTCAAGTCCCCGGGGTCGCAGACCTTCTCCTGATATGGATGACCGCCCGGATGATGGCGTAGACGGCAAGGAACCCGATGAGTGTCCCGGCTAAATTGACCGTGATGTACAATCCTTCCCCCATCTCGTGGAAAAACGGCCGGTTGTTGATGAAGAAGTAGTTGCCGCCGACGACCGGGTTCAGGAAGTATACGAAAAAGAAGTAGGCGATGAATATGAGATAAGCCTGGAAAACGCCTTTCAGGCTCGGTACAAATCCGGCGGCATAATGCATCGCGAAAGGGAAGAGCACATTCGCAGCATGAAGTATGAAAAAGGCCCATCCGGCCATGTGCCATACAGGATGGATGCCGATCGGGTATATGAAAGCTGCATAAGCAAACAGACCTATATAAAAGATGGCCTGGTTCAAAAAATCCTTTCGGACGAAGTACTGTATGATGATCAGCCAGATGACCACCCGGCATATTTGAAACGGCAGTGAATAGGCAAGTGAATAGTCGTCGTTGATAAGATACCAGGTGTTGATCAGGATTCTTTGCCCTATCGAGATGATCAGAAAAACAAACAGGACTTTCTGCGCGTTTCCTGAAATTCTGGATCTCATCCTGTATATCACGTAAAAACAAAGTGTCAATAAAACGAGGTATGCAAAATAACTGACGTCGCCCGGTTCCACAAAAGGTTCGGCAGGATTTATCACTCTGTCCATAAAGACCCCCTCCATGCCAAAATATAGTAACTTAAGCATAAACGACATGTGGGTAGTTTTACAACATCGGAAACGGGGTTCCCTGCAATCATCCCGGGGGGAAGGGCGTCTGACAATGCAGCAAACACTTAAATTGTAATAAATTATTCACATGATAAAATTGAGACAATAGTATAATAGTATGGAGGCACACGCTATGGATTACATTATCAGGAAACCTGAGCTTGAAGATGCACAGCAGATCATCGAACATAAGGAAATCGTGACGGAAAAGTATCCGGATACACTTGCCACTCCCATTGAGGATAAGGGAATTTCCCTGGAAAAGCAGGAGAACAACATCACTTCCCTGAAAGAGGAAGACCTGGGCCTTGTGGTGGAAGTGGATGGACGCATAGTCGGTATACTGAATTTAAGGCAGCTCGACCGTAAAAAGTTTGAACATGTCTGCCAGTTCGGTGTCAGCCTCCAGCCCGAATTTGCCGGCCACGGCATCGGCACCGAGCTGATCAACCGGGCGATCAGGCATGCAGAGGAAAGTCCGGTCCTTGAGAAGATTGTACTGGATGTGTTCGCGAATAACGAAGGGGCGATCAGGTTCTATGAGAGGCTCGGCTTCGTGCAGGAAGGCAGGCAGGTGGATCAGGTGAAGCTGAAGGACGGCTATACCGATCTGATCCAGATGGCCAAGTTCGTAAGGTAGGTATTATCTGCATCCGGGCTGTGACAGTGTGTAGATGAAGTAAAAAGATTTGAGGATGTGTTGTATGAGACCTGTTTTATTGATCGGCGGGGGAGTGCTGCTTGGATTCCTTCTTATTTTCATCGGGATAGGATTCTTCCCCGACAGTTTTGCATTCAATTTTGCCGCAAGCGTCATATTGATCATTTCTTTGATCACTTTATTCGGATGGCTGATCTTCAACATCATCAGATCATCCGGAAGGCGCAACGATGAAAACAATTGAAACGAAAAAGGTATCCATCTTAAGTGATGGATACCTTTTTTTATACTTGTACAGCTTCTTCTTTTTCGAGAGTTTTCATATATTCTTTTAAGCGGTTGGGAATCATGACGACTTCATTCTTCAGATTTTTTGGGCGATATGCCTTGTCGATGCATTTGTTCCAGTACTCGATATGCTTCCGGTCGACACATTCGGCTGCCTGAGAGTTCGTTTCGCCGTCATCGGCCTGAATTGAATACCAGTAGAGATACTCACGATCACCGATCGTATCACGCATGATCGTCTCAACAAACATTTTTTCACCGTCCAGTGAAAGCAGTGCATCCTGCATGTTCTGATTCAGGAAATCCATCCATTCATCCACTAATTCGCTTTTACCCCGTTTAATACGGAACTTCGTCAACTCCACCTGCATTTTCAAGCCTCCCTTTTCCAATTCACTTTCACCATCATACATCATTTAAAAGCATTGTCAATTCCCTTTTCAATATTTCATTGTTATATTTAATATGTAAAATTATTTTAAAAATTAAAAGTCAGGAAAGGTGATCGGATGACCTCTTGGAAAGCGCTTAACACACGCGCCCAGGCAAATACGAAAAGGATGCAGGAAATGTCCCCTGAAACGATGAGGGAATATAAAAAATTGCAGAATTCCGCATATGCGGCAGGTGCGCTTGATAAAAAGACGAAAGAAATTGTCGCTCTCACATATGCGATTGCGGATAAGTGTGAAGGCTGCATCGGCAACCACATCAACAAGCTGGTGGCGCTCGGCGCCTCGCGGCAGGAAATTGCCGATGTGGCCGAAGTCGCGATCGTCATGGGCGGCGGTCCGGGAATGGTATACGGCGGCAAAGCGTTGGAAGCATTTGATGAAGCTGTTGGAGAAGAAAATTAGAAAAAGTGCATTTATTGGAATACTTAATCATTAAATGATGGGATAATAGTTTTATAAACGGCGTATTAGGATATTTGATTAATATATAAT
This sequence comes from Salinicoccus kekensis, assembly GCF_900220995.1. Lineage (GTDB taxonomy): Bacteria > Bacillota > Bacilli > Staphylococcales > Salinicoccaceae > Lacicoccus > Lacicoccus kekensis. The sequence continues at coordinate 57,276 of NZ_OBQF01000004.1, read as the reverse complement.
TTAAAGGAGTGTTTTGACTTGGCTGAGAAAAATATTTACGGTAACACCCCGCCGATGCTCGGTGCGAAAAACCTGACTGATGCAAGTGAATACGATACGGATGTGCTCTTCTACGGCGTGCCGTGGGAAGCTTCGAGTACATGGGGGGACTATACGGGTGTGGAACTCGGGCCGAAGCAGATCCGCCTGTCTTCTGCGAGATACAGCACTTACCTCCCCGAACTCGATCACATCAACGTTGAAGATCATTTGACATTCGGGGATGTGGGCGATGTCACCATCAACCCGCATAACGTCCCGGACACTGTCGGCAACATTGAGGATTTTGCCGACAACCTTTGGAGCAGCGGTAAATTCCTGGTCGGGCTGGGCGGGGACCACAGCGTCACCTACCCGATCCTTAAATCATTGACGAAGACGGGGAAGAAAGTGGGCATCATCCACCTGGATTCCCATTATGACAACAACGAGGAATTCGAAGGGGATAAGTATGCGCGCAGTACACCGTTCAAGCGCCTCTATGAAACGGAGGGCATCAGGAACGAAAGCATGATCCATACAGGCATCAAAGGCCCGCGCAACAAGCCTGAAAACGGCAGGGCGGCTAAAGAGGCCGGCGCGGTGACACTCACAATCAATGACATACGTGCGCAGAGTGATCTGAAGGCATATGCGAACGAGATCTATGATATGGCGTCAAAGGATGTGGACGTCGTCTACCTGACGATCTGCAGCGACGTACTCGATTTCGCCTTCAACCCGGGCGGTCCGGTCGACGGCAACGGATTGAATTCCTATGAACTGCTCACGATGATATATGAATTCGGCAAACGCGGTCTTTGCGGCATGGACTACGTCGAGGTGTATCCGATGCAGGATGCGAACCAGAATTCCGCACATTTCGTATCCACTGCGATACTCTATGTCCTCGCCGGTCACGTACAGGGAGGTCACCATGATAAATAGGAGGTGATCTCCTATTTATTTTTCTAAAAAAGAGAGGTATTAGCATGGCTAAATCAACAATCATGGATAAACTGAAATCCATCGGCCCGGCCGCAATCATCACGGCGTCATTCATCGGCCCGGGCACCGTCACCACCGCGACACGGGCCGGTGCAGGATTCGGCTTCGCACTGCTTTGGACGATCCTTTTTGCGATTATTGCGACCATCATACTTCAGGAGATGGTGGCAAGGATCGGCATTGTCACAAAGCAGGGGCTCGGGGAGAACATCAGGGAGCTGTTCACCAATAAAATCCTGAAATTCGCCTCTGTGTACATCATCATGATCGCAGTGGCTGTCGGGTGTGCAGCCTATATCAGCGGGGATCTGCTCGGCACCTCACTCGGGGTTTCATACTTATTCAATGTACCGGAAAACATCGTGGCGCCGATACTCGGCACCATCATACTGATAATGGCGCTGACAGGCGGCTATAAGATCATAGAGAAGCTGATGGTGTTCTTCATCGTCATCATGAGCATCACATTCATCACGACGATGTTCGTCGCCGGTCCGAATGTTTTGGAGCTGTTGGAAGGGGCCTTCATACCGGGCATCCCGACCGGATCCACACTCATGGTGATCGCGCTGATCGGGACGACGGTCGTACCCTACAATTTCTTCATACATGCCCAGACTGCAAGTGAAAAATGGCAGGACACGAGCCAGCTGGGTGAAGCAAGGTTCGATACCATCTTATCCATCACCGTCGGCGGGCTCATCACCGCTGCAATAATGATCACCGCAGGCGCGCTGATCCAGGGCACGGAAGTGACGAGCATCGTGGAACTGGCTGCACCGCTTGAACCGCTGATGGGTGAATGGGCACCGATCTTCATCAGTGTCGGGCTGTTCGCCGCGGGATTCTCTTCAGCAACCGCATCCCCGATGGGGGCGGCGGCAACGGTCAGCAGCTTCATGGGCTGGAAGGGCAGTTTCCAGAACAGGAAGTATAAGATGGTCTTCAGCCTGGTGATCATCATCGGCATCATCACTTCAGCACTTGGGTTCGAACCGCTGGAAGTGTTATTGATTGCGCAGGCATTGAACGGCATGATCCTGCCGATCATCGCGATATTCATCATGGTCGTCATCAACAGGAAAGGTCTGATGGGCGAGTTCAAAAACTCGACGGCATTGAACATTGCTGGATGGGCAGTGACGGCCGTCGTGACGTTTTTAGGTGCATACAGCATGATTGATGCACTTATGAGTTTGTTTTAGGAGTGTTTGCAGCACCACGGTCAACCGGGGTATACGCCAGTTGACATAAAACAGGGGGGATAAACATGGGGAATTCATCAATCATCAACAAACTGAAAGAAATCGGTCCGGGGGCGATCATCACCGCTTCGTTCATCGGTCCGGGCACGGTGACCACAGCGACGCGGGCCGGTGCAGGGTTCGGATTCGCATTGCTGTGGGCGGTGCTGTTTGCAATCATCGCAACGATCATACTGCAGGAGATGGTGGCAAGGATCGGGGTCGTGACAAAAGAAGGGCTCGGGGAGAACATCCGGGAGCTGTTCACCAATAAAATACTCAAGTTCGCATCGGTCTACATCATCATGATTGCAGTGGCGATCGGCTGTGCCGCATACATCAGCGGGGACCTGCTCGGCACCTCACTCGGGATATCCTACTTATTCAATGTGCCGGAGAACATCGTCGCACCGATTGTCGGCGTCATAATTCTGATCCTGGCACTTGCGGGCGGCTATAAAGTCGTCGAAAAGCTGATGGTATTCTTCGTCATCCTGATGGGCGTCGTCTTCATCACGACGATGTTCATCGCCGGGCCGGATTTGCCGGCATTATTTGAAGGGGCTTTTATACCGTCCATCCCGAGCGGCTCGATCATACTGGTCATCGCGCTGATCGGTACGACGGTCGTGCCCTATAACTTCTTCATACACGCACAGACTGCAAGTGAAAAATGGGGGGATACATCAAAACTTTCCAGCATGAGATTCGACACCATACTGATGATCACGGCCGGCGGCATCATCACTGCAGCGATATTGATCACTGCAGGCGCACTGATCCAGGGCAGGGAAGTGACGAGTGTGGTCGAACTTGCGGCACCGCTTGAGCCGCTGATGGGCGCATGGGCGCCGATATTCATCAGTGTCGGCCTGTTCTCTGCAGGTTTCTCGTCGGCCATCGCGTCCCCGATGGGGGCGGCTGCGACAGTCAGCAGTTTCATGCGGTGGAAAGGCGGCTTCCAGAATAAGAAGTATAAAATGATATTTGCGATCGTAATCATCATCGGCATCATCACATCGGCCATCGGCTTTGAGCCGCTTGAGGTGCTGCTCATCGCGCAGGCACTGAACGGGATGATCCTGCCGCTCATTGCGATATTCATAATGATTGTGATCAATAAGAAAGGCCTGATGGGCGAGTTCAAAAACTCGACGGCTCTGAATGTCGCAGGCTGGATCATCACCGCGGTCGTGACATTTTTGGGCGTATACAGTTTCATTGATGCAGTGACGAGCTTTTTCCAGTAGAATGGTATGTGACTATTGCTGATCGGAGGAATCATAATGAAAGTGAATACGAAATGGCTCGGGGACATCTCATTCGAATCAACTGCGGATGTTTCCGGACACACCGTCAAAATGGATGCGAGGAAAGAGGCGGGCGGTTCGGGAAGTGCACCGTCACCAATGGAAATGGTGCTCCACGGTGTCGCAGGATGCATGGGCATCGATATGTGCGTGATCATGAGGCACCAGATGGATAAAGTGGAAAGCCTTGAACTTGAACTCGATGGAAAACGTGCAGAAATCGAACCGAAACGCTTCACCGATGTCGAGATCACAGTGAAGGTGGAGGGGGATGTGCCTGCGAAGATATTGAACCGTGCGCTGAATTTATCCCACGAGAAATACTGCTCCGCCGTGAACTCATTGAATGCAGACTTTACGGTCAAAGCGATTTTGAATGGTGAAGAGATATAAAACATGCTCCCCGGATGTCCGGGGAGCATGTTTTAATGCTTAATCATCAGCGAGGGAAGTGTCCTGGAAATCTTCAGTGTGCAGCAGCAGGGCCGTCACATAATCCTCCTGATCGTAAGGCATCATGATATAGTAGCCGTTGTCAGGGTCGCTGTCATAGAGCATCCTGAAGTTCCCGACGTCATCTTGGGTCGGCCAGCCGTAATTTTCAACGGCATCCATCTTGGAGAACTCTTCCGGGAAGATGATGATTCCGTCTATACGCATTTCCGAGGTATCGGCATCTTCTGCAGACGCAGGAAAATTGAAGCCGATATGTTCATAGTGGTAATAAACGCCGTCGGTGATTTCACCACTGCCTTCCGGCTCACCGAGTACGCCGGTCATATAATCGTAGCTCGAGCCGATCGAAATGGTGCGGTATTCGTAGGCTGCCGTGAAGAAATTGGAAATGAAGGCTTCAGATGTTATGTTTACAGGCGTCACCTCCGGAGGTTCCGGATCTTCTTCCTCGGCTTCTTCAGCATCATCCGTTTCCGCCACTTCCTCCTGCTCCGCTTCCTCCGGTAATTCCCCGTCCCCGGAATCCAGGCCGGCGAGCGTAGTTATACAGGAGATGAGCAGAAAAGGTACAGACATCAGTAATAGTATGAGTTTCATCGAACCCCTCCCGATATTCCTCTACCTTCCATTTTAAAGCACCGGAACGATAAAAACCATACGGAGATCACACCATCAATACACCGAGTGCTCCTGAGAATTCACCGTTTTCGATGAAGTGCGGCTGCATGCCTTTGAGTGAGACATAGTATCTGATCGTATCGATCATCACATCATTGTTCAGCAGTGTGGAACCGATGAAGACGATGTCTCTGGTGCCGAAACCATCCGCCAGATTGATGCCGACCGTGCTGACGGTTTCAGCGACGAGTCCAATGACCGCCCGGAGCTCATCGGCATGCCTGACCTTCTCCCTGTCCCCGGATTTCACATTGCCGAAATTACTTGCCGTAAGATCGCCGGGTATGGGCGAAGCGTCCCCTGCATATATATGATGGACTTTCAGGTCGATTGCGTCGCGGTCACCTTCTTTTGCGAGTGTGACGATTTCTTTAAATTCCTCGACACCTGTCAGGAGGTAGGATAATCCCATCAGTGTTCCGCCGCCGACGCCTGTCCCACCGGCCCTTTTCTGGCCGCGGGCATCGGCCTGGTGGAAAGAGGTGCCGGTGCCGACATTCAAATAGACGAATCTTTCAATATGTAAATCCTGTTCTTTCATCAGATATTTGAGTCCCTTATATGTTGCATCGAACTCGATGGCATGTTTCACTTCATGGGTCAATATGCGGCCCATGTATTCTGCCTTGCCCCCGGTGAGGTGGATTTCCGCTTCCGGATATTCCCGGTTCAACTCATCTGCGAAGCGGTCTATATCCAGGGCGGGCACCTTCCTGAAAACATGGCTGCCATCGTCCTTGATAAATACGATTTTCAATAAAGTGCCTCCGGCATCGATCCCTATCTTCATAAATCTGCCCCCAAAAAAATGTCATTGGCAATAGTATACCAATGACATTAAAAATTTTGTATAAATTATTTAAGTTTTGTCCTTCTTGGACGTCGCTTCAATGCTTCGTTGGATTCACGTCTGAGGGATTTTGAAACTGCAAAGATCATCAGTATCAGTATCAGTGTGAACGGCAATCCTGCAAGGAGCGAAGCGGCCTGTAGACTGCTGAGTCCGCCTGCAAGGATCAGTGAGATCGTCAGGAAACCGAGCAGCAGCCCCCATAACACTTTCAATCGTGTTGATGGATTTTCCGTGTTTCCTGAAGTCATCCCCGCAACGATGAATGTCGCCGAATCCGCGGAAGTCACCAGGAAGGTGAAGATCAGGACGATTGCGATGGCTGATGTGATGGCAGTCATCGGTATTTGCTCAAACATGGTGAAAAGTGCTGCAGTCTGGTCATCCAGGACGATTTCACCAATGTTCGTGCCATTGAATAAGTCGGAGTACATTGCCGTACCGCCGAGCGCTGCGATCCACAGGAATGAAAGCAGCGGAGGGACGATCAGTATGCCGAGTACATATTCACGTATTGTGCGCCCTTTGGATACCCGGGCGACGAACGAACCGATGAAGGGACTCCACGCGATCACCCATGCCCAGTAGAAGACGGTCCATTCCTGAACCCATGTCTCCCCTGAATAAGGCTGCGTCCGGAGTGAGTATCCGACATAGCTCCTCAAGTAGTCCCCGATGCCGAGGACGAAAGTTTCCATGATGAATGTGAAAGGTCCGGTGAACATCACGAATAACGTGAGGATCAATGCAAGGGCCATATTCAGGTTGCTGAGCCACTTGATGCCCCGCTTCAATCCGGTGATCGTCGAGAACAGGAACAGAACGACCATCAGGACGGTCAGGGTGATTTGTGTAGCAGGGCCTGAAGGCAGGCCGAAGGCGAAGTTCAGACCGCCGTCCATCTGCAGTATCCCAAGTCCGACCGATGTCGACATCCCTGTGATTGTTGCGATGACCGCCAAAATATCAATCAGCCTTCTGGACGGCTGATTATAATTCTGGCCGAACAAAGGTTCAAGTGATGTGGACACCATGCCGTTCTTCTTTTTACGGTACTGGCTGTACCCGATTGCGAGGCCCGCGACCCCGAATATCGACCACTGTGAGATGCCCCAGTGAAAGAACGTGTAGCCCATGGCGGTGCGTGCCGCTTCATAGGATTCGACTTCCCCGCCCGGGAAGGGGGCGATCATGAAATGTTCCATCGGCTCTGCGACCCCGTAGAATACGAGGCCGACCCCGAGTCCGCTCGAGAACAGCATGCCAATCCATGAGCGGAATGAAAATTCCGGCTTCGAATCATCCGTTCCAAGTTTGATGCGGCCGTACGGCGAAATTGCAAGAAACAGCAGGAATACGCCAAAACCGAAAACACTGATCAGAAACAGCCAGTTGAAGTTCCGGGCAATCGTATCGTAAATGCCATATGAGGCATTTTCCACCGTTTCAGGGAAAATGATGGCGAGCAATGCGGCGATCGCAATGACTCCGCCCGCACCCCAGAAGACAGTGCCAAGCTTGGAGCCCTGTTCGCCGGGTAAAATCTCTCTGTCGTTTTTAGCTTCATCCTGTCCTTTTCCTTTACTCACTCTGAAAACCTCCATAAATTTTTTTCAGCATGTCTACGGAAATATGGTCGCTATGTATATTCTGGGAAGTTTCCATAAAAGACACCGCTGGTACCCCGTACCAGCGGTGAGACGCTGATAGTAAAATAATTGCTGAGTAAATTGTCAATTAAATTACTTTGATATTGATTTGATGAAACTGAAATGTTTGTCCAACTACATTTCGGGTTAATCTTTTAGAAAGACCGAAGTATAATTGAAAAGGTATATTCAGTATCATAACAAATTAAATACATATGTCAAAAAGGGGTCACAATTATGAATAATATCGAAATACGCCCGTTCAAAGAGGCGGACAGGGAAGAACTGAAAAGTTTCAAATTGAGCGGCGCACAGCTCGAATACACCAGCCTGCCGCTTGAAGTGCTTGATGAGGCGGTGGGGGATGAGGAGCGGATGCCGTGTGTCGTCGTCAATGAGGAAGATGGGGTCGTCGGCTTTTTCGTGCTCCATAAGCATTACAGGCATGAAGGGTATGATACGGTGAAGGAAGCGGTGTTCGTCCGTTCCCTGTCCATCAACGAAAATGTCCAGGGGAAGGGGTATGGAACCGAAGTGGCGATGAATCTGCCGCTTTTCGTCCAGGAGCATTTCTCCGATTTCGACCACCTGCATCTTGTCGTGGATACAGAGAATGCCGCGGCATGGAACTTATATGAGAGGGCGGGTTTCATACACACGGCGACCAAGGAAGACGGGCCTGTGGGTTTTGAGCGGCTGTATTATCTGGATCTCGACCGGAAATATGTCAGCAACATTAAATTGAAGCTGGATGGTGAAAAAGAGCATCCCCATTTGAAAATCGATATAGTGCTTGATAATGAGAAGGTTGTCGGTTACCTTGAAGGGGTGATTGATGAGGAGAGGCTTCATCTGAAGCATATATTCGTCGAGGCCGACAAAAGGCAGCGGGGCATCGCCTCCAGTGCCTTAAGGCAGCTCGGCACATTCCTCAGGAGGAATGTGGGGGATGTGACGGTCGTGGCAGTGGAGGCGGACGAAGACAGGTACATCAACAGACTGTTCGAACATGTCGGTTTTACACGTTTCAAAGAGACGGATAAAGCGCACTTGTATATCAAGTATGTTAAATATTAAATACTTCTTGCGCGGGCGTATAAATAGCTGTATCATATCTAAAGATACGAGCGAACGAAAGGGTGCAAATCAATGAGAATAGATAATTATTCAAAAGAAATGATGGATGAGAATTCGTTTATAGATATGTCCTATATCTACCTTCAGGATAAGGGCGAAGACACTGACCTTTACGACATCATAGACAAATTCAAGGAAGTCGGCGGATACAGAGATGAAGAAATCGAAAACCGCATACTCCAGTTCTACACCGACCTGAACACGGACGGCAGATTTTTATCGACGGGAGAGAATGTCTGGGGTCTCCGCGACTGGTATTCCGTAGATGACATCTCCGATAAAGTCGCACCGACCATCCATAAGATCGAGCTTGCGACAGAAGAAGACGAGGTTGTGTTTGAAGAGGAACAGGATGACACGCCTGCGGATGCATTCGATCAGGATAAGGACCTCGTTGACAGTGACACCGAAGATCTGCACTCACCATTGAACGAGAGTACGGATGAGGAACTGGACGAAACACTTGATGAGCCCCTCGGTGAAACGCTGGAATATGACGATACGGATGATCTGGAAGATAATTATGAAGATGATGAAAAAAGTGTCTGAGCCAAATTATAGTTGACTTTAGTACAGAAAGTGCTATTATTTTATTTGGGCTCCCTGAAACAGGGAAGAGAAGAACGGCTCCTTTTCACCTTGCGTGAAAGGGAGCATTTTTATTTTTACAGGAGGAAAACAGATGACTAAATATATCTTTGTTACCGGCGGGGTCGTATCTTCACTGGGTAAAGGCATCACTGCGGCATCACTTGGCCGATTATTGAAAGACCGTGGTTATAAAGTGACCATCCAAAAATTCGATCCATATTTGAATGTGGACCCGGGGACGATGAGTCCGTATCAGCACGGAGAGGTGTTCGTCACCGATGACGGTGCTGAAACCGATCTCGACCTCGGCCACTATGAACGTTTCATCGACATCAGTCTGCATAAATATTCCAACGTGACGGCGGGTAAAGTGTACTCGGAAGTCATCAGGAAAGAGCGCCGCGGGGACTACCTGGGTGCGACGGTGCAGGTGATACCGCATATCACGAATGAAATCAAATCACGTCTGATCAAAGCCGGTGAAGTGTCGAAGGCGGATGTCGTCATCACCGAAATCGGCGGCACGATCGGAGATATCGAGTCACTGCCGTTCCTTGAGAGCATCAGGCAGCTCCGCAGCGATATCGGGCGTGAAAACGTCATGTACATCCACTGTACACTGCTGCCTTACATCAAAGCGGCGGGCGAGATGAAGACGAAGCCGACACAGCACAGCGTCAAAGAACTGCGCGGCCTCGGCATCCAGCCGGATATGATCGTCGTCCGTTCCGAGCATGAAATGGAAGAGGATCTGAGGGATAAGATTGCGCTGTTCTGTGACATCGAAAAGGAAAATGTCATCGAGGCCCGTGATGAGGAGACGATCTACAACATCGTCATAAGGCTGCAGGAACAGCATGCGGATGACCTGGTCATCGAGAAGCTTAATCTGAAACCTTCCAAGCAGGCGGATCTGGTGGAATGGAAACATCTGCTTGAAAATCTGGATAAAATCGATAAGTCGATTTCGATCGGCATCGTCGGCAAATACGTCTCCCTCCAGGATGCTTATCTATCCGTTGCAGAGTCGTTGAGACATGCGGGATATGAGCGCCAGGCGGATATCGACATCAAGTGGATCAATTCGGAGCATATCGCATCCGACAACTATGAAGAAAAACTCGGCGGACTTGACGGCATCGTCGTGCCGGGCGGGTTCGGCGAGCGCGGTGTCGAAGGGAAAATCCTTGCGCTGAAATATGCGAGGGAGAATAAAACCCCGATACTCGGCATCTGTCTCGGCATGCAGCTCGCGACGGTCGAGTTCGCAAGGAGCATAGTGGGAATTGAAAATGCCCATTCGAGGGAGCTCGACCCGAACACGCCGGATCCGATCATCGATCTGATGCCTGAGCAGAAAGATGTCATCGATCTCGGCGGCACACTCAGGCTCGGCAGCTTCCCGTGCGAGCTCAAAGAAGGAACTAAAGCCAGAGCGCTTTACGGGAAAGAGCTGATCAGCGAAAGGCACCGCCACAGATATGAGTTCAACAATGCCTATAAAGAGCAGCTGGAAGAACACGGCATGACCTTCTCCGGCGTGAGCCCGGACGGCCGCCTTGTGGAAATGATCGAGCTTGAAGACCATCCGTACTTCCTTGCGGTCCAGTTCCACCCGGAATTTTTATCAAGACCGACAAGGCCGCATCCATTGTTCCAGGGTCTGATTGATGCGAGCTTGAAATAAAAAAATCCCCTCCGGGGGATTTTTTAATATTCCTCATTCGTCATTTCATCAATCAGTACATACAAGTGGTAATAGATGTAGGTGAATGCGTTGATGTAGGGATTGACGATTTTATCGAAGGCGGGCGTCGGTATGAGCGGCCTCGGTGAAGATAGGTCAATATAGTGGTGGAAACTGTCGATCGTCTCCGCTTCATGCCTGTTGTAGTTTGAAATCAGGGCGAATTCGACCGCATTGTCGTATAATGTTTCCGTGAACGCCCTGACTTCCTCATCGAAAGTGTTGGCGACGACAAGCACCCTGTCGGGAGTGTCGAGCGCTTCCAGGGAGGAAAAAGGGACAGGGTTACCGAGCTTCAGCTCCCCCTGGGTGAGGAGCGGTTCGATTTTGGTGAAATCATGAAAAGTTTTCACCACCACGCGGCCTTCCCCGTGCACGGCCTGCGCGAGCAGCCTGGCTGCGGTCTCGACCTCTTCTTCCTGGGCGTTTATTTGGTTATATATATTATTCATTTGTGTCTGCAATATCTTATCCATGATATCCACCTCGAAATTGTAGTCAATGTATGTATTTTAACATTAAATCGAATGTTTATTTGAGGATTATCAAAAAAACTGTGCCATCCGGCGGGAAAATCAGTTTCAAAGATGGATATGTATCATTCCATCGTTTTCTTTGCCGGTATAAACAATAATCTTATATAATGGATGAAAGAATATAATGGAGGACTTTTGATTATGAAGTATTTTATTGATACAGCAAATATGGATGAAATTAAAGAAATACATGAGTGGGGTGTCCTGAGCGGCGTGACCACGAACCCGTCGCTCGTTGCAAAGGAGAAGGACATCTCCTTCCATGACCGTCTCGTTGAAATCTGCGAGCTTGTGGACGGACCGGTCAGCGGCGAAGTGATCGCCCTCGATGCTGAAGGCATGATCGAGGAAGGCAGGGAGCTTGCGAAGCTCCACAAACATATCATCGTCAAGATCCCGATGACGGGTGAAGGCATGAAAGCTGTGAAAGTATTGGCGTCTGAAGGAATCAAGACAAACGTCACACTCGTGTTCAATACGGTTCAGGCACTGACTGCCGCACGTGCCGGTGCAACTTACGTTTCACCGTTCATCGGCCGCCTGGATGACATCGGCCTTGAAGGCCTTCAGCTGATTGAAGACATCAGTGTGATTTTTGAACTGCACGGCATCGACACCGAAATCATCGCTGCATCGATCAGGAATGAAGGCCATGTGCACGGTTCTGCCCTGAAAGGTGCGCATATCGCGACGATCCCTTACAAAGTGCTGAAGAAACTGACGGATCATCCTCTGACGGACAAAGGCATCGAACAGTTTTTGAATGACTGGAACAAGGACAAATAAACGTCCTATTTTAAGTTAGGAGTAAGCATATGACTAAAGAAGTGATAAAAGTACGCGGCGGACGGACCCTGACTGGGGAAGTGGACATCAGCGGCGCAAAAAACAGTGCAGTGGCATTGATACCCGCTTCATTGATGGCATCTGAAGGGGAAGTGCTTTTGGAAGGGCTGCCCGAAATATCGGATGTCAACACGCTGATGAGCCTGTTGAACGACTTGAACATCAGGACAGAACTGGAAGGTACGAATCTTAAGATCAATGGCGGGGAAGCGGAGAATATGCCGCTTGCAAACACCAAAGTCCAGTCACTCAGAGCTTCCTATTATATGATGGGTGCGATGCTTGCGCGCTTCAAGAAATGCGTGATCGGCCTGCCGGGCGGATGCCCGCTCGGCCCGAGGCCGATCGATCAGCACATCAAAGGGTTTGAAGCACTCGGTGCCAAAGTGACCAATGAGTACGGTGCAATGTATCTGGAAGCGGAGAAATTGACCGGTGCCAAAATATTCTTTGATGTGGTCAGCGTCGGTGCAACCATCAATCTGATGATGGCGGCAAGCTGTGCAGAAGGCCGGACTACCCTTGAAAATGTGGCGAAGGAGCCCGAAATCGTGGATGTCGCTTCGCTGCTCAACAAGATGGGCGCGGACATCAAAGGCGCCGGCACGGACACGATCAAGATCAACGGAGTCGAAAAGCTTCACGGCACGCGCCACAGCATCATCCCGGACCGGATCGAAGCAGGCACTTATATGATAGCAGGTGCAATTGCAGGGAAGGATTACCGGGTGAACAACATCATCCCGCTGCACATGGAGTCGCTCACGTCGAAACTCGAGGAAGCCGGCGTCCACATCGAAACCGGTGATGATTATATGGTCATTTCCCGTCCGGAAACATACAAACCCGTGTCAGTGAAGACGCAGGTTTATCCGGGCTTTGCGACAGATCTGCAGCAGCCGATCACGCCCCTGTTATTTTTGACAGAAGGTGTGAGTAAGATCACCGAAACGATTTATCCCGCGAGGTTCAGGCATGTGGATGAGCTGAGGCGGATGGGTGCAAAAATCGATAAAAACAGCGGCACTGCCCTGATTTATCCATCGACCTTGCAGGGTGCGGATGTGTATGCGAGCGATCTCCGGGCCGGCGCATGCCTGTTGCTTTCAGGACTGATTGCCGAGGGGGTCACGACGATCCACAACGTCGCGCATATCGACCGGGGCTATACGGACATCGTCAGCAAACTGGAGGCACTCGGTGCGGACATCTGGAGAGAAAAATTGTAAACGTTCATAATAACCGGTACTGGTCATCGATCAGTGCCGGTTCTTTATTGTATATGCCACACTGTTTTCCAATGTGATATACTATTGAGGAAAAAATTACAGGAGGTTCCCTTATGGAAAGAAGTTTATCGATGGAGCTGGTCCGGGTGACCGAGGCTGCTGCCCTGCAGAGTGCCAGATGGGTGGGGAAAGGTTTGAAGGAAGCGGCGGATGATGCAGCGACGGAAGCGATGCGTACCGTCTTTGATACGATACCGATGAAAGGTGAAGTCGTCATCGGTGAAGGTGAGATCGATGAGGCGCCCATGCTTTATATCGGCGAAAAACTGGGTACGAAGGAAGGACCTGACATCGATATCGCAGTCGATCCCCTGGAAGGCACATCAATCGTGGCCACAGGCGGTTGGAATGCGCTCACGGTGCTAGCAGTCGCCGATAAGGGCAACCTGCTCCACGCACCGGACATGTACATGGACAAGATCGCCGTCGGCCCGGAATGCAGGGGGCTGGTGGACCTGGATGCCACGGTGGCCGATAACCTCCATGCCGTCGCCAAAGCGAAAGATAAGGAAATCTCCGAAGTCACGGTGACGATCATCAACCGTCCGCGCAATCAGGCGTACATCGATGCGGCAAGGGAAGCCGGCGCCCGGGTCAAGTTGTTTGAGAACGGTGACGTAGCCGGTGCAATCAACACATGCTTCGACTGGACGGGTGTCGACATCATGCTCGGCATCGGCGGTGCCCCGGAAGGTGTGATCTCGGCCGTCGGCATCAAATGCCTGGGCGGGGATTTCCAGGGCCGCCTGCACCCCGTGAATGACGATGAAGTGGTGCGGTGCGAATCCATGGGTGTCGATGCGGGGAAAAAGTTCCTGATGGATGATGTGGTCAAAGGGGACGATTCGATTTTTGCCGCAACGGCCGTGACCGACGGGGAAATGATGAAGGGCGTACAGTTCAAGGGCAGCTATGCCGAGACGTCATCGGTGGTCATGAGGGCGAAGTCCGGGACGGTCCGCTTCATCAACGGGCGGCACAGCCTGAAGAAGAAACCGAATATGGTGATGGACAACTGAGCATCAGGAGCATGGTATATGCTCCTTTTCTTTTGGTCCAATATGCTGTAGAATACAGTTGTTCTAATTGAGACGCTTCAATACTTCCTCTGCAATCTCTTTAAACATACTATACATCACCCAAATATATGAAAGCGAAGTGAATACATGACTGATCAAAACAGGGAAGGATTGAAATATGAATCCTTCGATTCGCTGTATAAAAATAATTCAACAAAAGTCCTCACTGCACGGGCAAAAGAACTCAGGCTGACGAACTACAGCAAGCTGAATAAAAAAGAGCTTGTGCTTGCGATAATGGAAGCTGAAATGGAAAAAGACGGGAATTATTATATGGAAGGCGTCCTGGATGACATCCAGCAGGACGGCTACGGATTCCTCAGAACGGTCAACTACTCCAAAGGGGAAAAGGACATCTACATTTCCGCTTCACAAATCCGCAGGTTCGAACTTAAAAAAGGCGATAAAGTCACCGGCAAAGTCAGGAAGCCCAAAGAGAACGAGAAGTACTACGGGCTGCTGCAGGTGGACTTCATCAACGACCAGAATGCAGAAGACGTCAAGAAACGGCCGCATTTCCAGGCACTCACCCCCCTCTACCCAGAAGAGCGCATCCATCTTGAGAATAAAGCCGGTGATTTATCGACGCGCATCATGGATCTCGTCACCCCGATCGGGTTCGGCCAGCGCGGTATGATCGTCGCACCTCCGAAGGCGGGGAAGACGTCGCTGCTCAAAGAGATTGCGAACGCCGTCTCCCACAACCATCCGGAGTCGAAGCTCTTCATTCTGCTGATCGGTGAACGGCCGGAAGAGGTGACGGATCTGGAACGTTCCGTCGAAAATGCCGATGTCGTCCATTCCACTTTCGATGAGCCGCCCGAGCACCATGTCAAAGTGGCGGAGCTGCTGCTTGAGAGATCGAAGCGCATGGTCGAGATGGGGGAGGATGTCATCATCCTGATGGACTCCATCACCCGTCTCGCAAGAGCCTACAACCTGGTGATCCCGCCAAGCGGCCGTACACTCTCAGGCGGCCTCGACCCTGCCAGCCTGCACAGGCCGAAGCACTTCTTCGGCGCAGCGCGGAACATAGAAGCTGGCGGAAGTCTCACGATCCTGTCCACGGCGCTCGTCGATACGGGCAGCAGGATGGATGATGTGATTTATGAGGAGTTCAAAGGAACCGGAAACATGGAGCTTCATCTTGACCGGGGCCTGAGTGAAAAACGCATATATCCGGCAATCGACATCCGCCGGTCGAGCACGAGGAAAGAGGAGCTCCTGCTGGACAAAAAAGAGCTGGACATACTGTGGCAGCTGAGGAAGCTCTTCACGGATTCACCGGACTTCACGGAACGGTTCCTCCGGATATTGAAGCAGACGGAATCGAACGAAGAATTTTTCGACGTGCTGCGGGAGCGGATGGTCTCCTCCCAGAAGACCGGAAAACCCGTCATATAAACGCTTTGAAAAATGGTTGATTTTTGCATCGCCGTCCTGTATAATACACAAGTATTGTACAGTAAAATCACAAAATAACTCTGTTCCAGATGGTTCAGGGCAAGGAGATGAATATTATGAAACAAAACACTCATCCGGAATACCATAAAGTCATATTCCTGGACTCTACTACGGATTATAAATTTCTAAGCGGATCTACACGCACTTCCAGTGAAACGATGGAGTGGGAAGATGGCAATGAATACCCTGTCATCCGCCTGGATATCTCATCCGATTCGCACCCATTCTATACCGGACGCCAAAAATTCGCATCAGCGGATGGCCGTGTTGAGAAGTTCAACAAAAAATTCGGTTTCAAATCACAAAACGAATAGGCTTGAAGGCAGTATGACTGCATTGGGACAGAAGTTTCAATGCAGTTTTTTTGTGCCGGAAATATGATATACTTATGAAGATTACAAAGACGGAAAAGGTGAAAATATGTTTGATCAATTGGAGATAATCGAAAACCGGTATGAACAGCTGACAGAACTGCTGAGTGACCCGGATATAGTCAGCGACCCCGACAAGCTGAGGAAGTATTCCAAAGAGCAGAGCGACCTGCAGAAGACGGTCGATCTTTACCGGGAATATAAAAAGCACACAGAAACCATTTCCGAGTCGAAAGAGATGCTGGGGGAGACAGACGATAAGGAAATGCTCGACATGCTCAAAGAGGAAATTTCCGAATCTGAAAAGGCACTGCCGGAGCTTGAAGATAAGTTGAAGTTCGAACTCATTCCAAAAGATCCAAATGATGATAAGAACGTCATCATCGAGATACGCGGTGCAGCCGGCGGGGACGAGGCGCAGATATTTGCAGGCGATCTGTTCCGGATGTATTCCCGTTTTGCCGAAGACAACGGCTGGAAAACGGAGGTGGTCGAAGCGAATGCGAGCGATCACGGCGGCTATAAGGAGATCAGCTTCATGATCCAGGGCCACGGGGCATATTCCAAACTGAAGTATGAGAACGGCGCCCATCGTGTCCAAAGGGTGCCTGAAACGGAATCCGGCGGGCGCATCCATACATCGACCGCGACCGTCGCAGTGCTGCCGGAAGTCGAAGATGTCGAAATCGATATCAGGAACGAAGACTTGAAGATCGACACTTACCGTTCGAGCGGGGCGGGCGGACAGCACGTCAACACGACCGACTCGGCCGTCAGGATCACCCATCTGCCGACAGGTGTCGTCGTGACTTCCCAGGATGAGAAATCCCAGATCAAAAACCGTGAACGTGCGATGAAGGTGCTGAAGGCGAGGATTTATGACCTGATGCAGCAGGAAGCTGAGGCTGAATATGCGGAACAGAGAAAGTCAGCGGTAGGGACCGGGGACCGCTCCGAACGCATCAGGACGTACAATTACCCGCAGAGCCGCGTCACCGACCACCGTATCGGACTGACGATCCAGAAACTCGATCAGATCATGGAAGGGAAACTCGATGAAATCATTGACGCGCTGGTCATTGAAGAGCAGACATCAAAACTGGAAGAGTTGAATAATGCCGTCCTCTAACTATGGAGAGGCCATAAGGACGGGGAGGGAAAAGCTCTCCGGGTGCAATCAGGAGCCGGGCATCGCGGAACTGTTGATGTCGGATCTGTTTTCAATGACGAAAACAGAGCTGATGCTTGGCGCCCGCGATGAAATTCCGGCTGCGGACAAAGCACATTATGATGAAGCTGTCGGAAGAGTATGCGCCGGGGAACCCTATCAATATGTTGTGGGGTTTTCGTGGTTCTACGGAGAGAAATTCAAAGTGACGGAGGATACGCTGATACCGAGGAACGAGACCGAAGAGCTTGTGCTGTTCGTCCTGGAACATGAAAGTGATGACGGCAGAACCGTCGTGGATATCGGCACCGGCACCGGGGTCATACCGGTGATGCTGCAGAAGGAATGGTCTGAAAATACCGTCATTGCCACCGATATCTCCCCGGCAGCCCGGCAGGTTGCAGAAGAGAATGCGGCGGCACACGGGGTCCACATCACTTTCCATGAAGGTGATTTATATGAGCCGCTGATCAGGGCCGGCGTGAAGGCGGATGTGATCATATCCAACCCGCCGTATATCTCAAAGGATGCCACGGCCATCATGACGCCGTCAGTCATCCGTCACGAACCCCATGAGGCGCTTTTTGCCGATGACTCGGGCCTCGGGATGTATAAAAGGCTGATTGACGGGCTGCCTGATGTGCTGAATGCCGGCGGCAGGGTCTACTGCGAGATCGGCTTCGATCAAAAGGCGCCACTCCTGGAATATTTACTGGAGAAATGGCCCGGAACCGACCATTACGGTGTGGTCAAAGATATCAATCAGCAGGATAGAATATTTTATTTCACCTGGGAAGGATGAGATGGTTGAAAACAAAAGTCTGGCATATATCAGCAGAAGAGCTGGACAGCCCGGAAACGGCTGAAAAACTTGAAGAGATCAAAACAGCACTGACATACGGTGAAATCATCGGGCTGCCCACCGAAACCGTCTATGGGCTCGCAGGGGATGCAAGGAACCCCGAAGCGATCCAAAAAATATTCCAGGCCAAAGGACGGCCGCAGGACAACCCCCTGATTGTCCATATACACAGTATCGACCAGCTCGAGGAATTTGCGGAGATACCGGATGAACGGGTGTTGAAATTGATGCGTACATTCTGGCCCGGCCCGATTTCATTCATACTGCCGCTGAAGGGCGACCATATCGCTGCCAAGACGGTCGCGGACTTAAGGTCGGTCGCAGTGAGGATGCCAAGCCATCCGGTCGGTCTGAAGATACTGGAATACACCGGCATCCCGCTTGCCGCACCAAGTGCGAACATCAGCGGAAAACCATCACCGACGGATTACCGGCATGTGGTCGATGATCTGAAGGGCAAGATGTACGGCGTGGTCAACAGCACCCCGGCAGACTACGGGATTGAAAGCACCGTGCTCGACTGTACGACTTTCCCGTACCAGATCGCAAGGCCCGGCGAGATAAAGAAAAGTGATCTGGAACGTGTGCTCGACAATGAAATCAAAGTGCATGAAGGCGATGCAGCCAGACCGATTTCACCCGGCATGAAGTATAAGCACTATGCACCGAAGCAGCCGCTGATCCTGATTGAGGGCATCGTGATGGCACAGACGCTGGCTGCGGAGAAAGAGGATAGGAAAATCGGGGTCATCGCACCTGAATCGTTCAGGGAAGTGGTGCCCGAGGAAGTCGAATTCATCAGCCTCTGCCAGAAAGAGGATGACTACAGGGAAGCTGCGAAGAACCTCTACGGGGCACTCAGGAAGATGGATAAATCCGATGTCGATATGATTTATATCTACAGGTTCAGGGAGACGCCCTTTTCAGCGGCGTTATTGAACAGGATCTATAAAGCGACAGGAGATGTCATGATAAAAGGAGACCAGGCAAATTGAACAGGCAGATCATTTTCGTATGTACAGGCAACACCTGCAGAAGCCCGCTTGCGGAAAGTTATGCGAAGACGATGTTCAAGGACCATAGTTTCGCCTCCCGCGGACTGATGGTCTTTGACGGGGAAGTGAACCCGGCGACCATGAAGATCATCGAGGAAGAAGGTCTGATCCATCCGGATGAGCCCGGACAGCTGGAAGATGAAGATGTGCACTCCTCGATCCTTCTTGCTATGACGAGGGAGCATGAAGCACTCATCAGGAGCCGGTACCCGGAAGCGGAAGTGCATCTTCTCAGCGAATATGCCGATGGTTCCACAGTGGATATAATGGATCCGATCGGCGGCAGTGATGAAGATTACAGGGCAGTATATTCACAATTGACGAAATTTTTGGGGAAATTGTTTAAATAATTCTCCAAAAGTACTATGATTACTTTGCAGTACGAAATTTTTATATATAATATGAATGAGGTGAAAACATGAAAATAATAGTTGGCTCAGACCACGGCGGCTTCAAACTGAAGCGCGCGGTCGTCGATGACTTGAAGGAAAAAGGCCTTGATGTGACGGATTTCGGACCGGAAACGGCGGATTCCGTGGATTACCCGGACTATGCAAAGCCTGTCGCGGAAAAAGTTGCATCAGGAGAATATGATAAAGGCATTTTGATCTGCGGCACGGGGATCGGCATGAGCATTTCAGCAAATAAAGTCAAAGGCATACGCAGTGCCCTGGTGCACGACACGTTCTCAGCAAGAGCGACGAGACAGCACAATGATTCGAACGTCCTTGCGATGGGCGAGCGGGTGATTGGTGAAGGTCTTGCGCTGGACATCGTAGATATTTGGTTAAATACTGAATTCGAGGGTGGTAGACATGAACGAAGAGTTTGCAAAATTGAAGAATGATTTGGAAACGCTTATCAGTGAGCTGGAAGCTGAAGATTTCTTCTTCGAAGGACAAAAGCTGATCATCGGCTGTTCGACTTCGGAAGTCATCGGCCAGCATATCGGTAAAAACAGCTCGATGGAAGCAGCGGAAGTCATTTATGACTGCCTGAAGAAAATCAAAGAGAAGCATGATGTCCATCTGATGTTCCAGGGCTGTGAGCATATCAACCGTGCCGTCACGATGGAAAGGGAGACGCTTGATGCATTCGGTTACGGTGAAGTGAGCGTCGTACCGCACAGAAGTGCCGGAGGCAGCCTGAGTGAGCATGCATACAAACAGATGGACGATGCCGCTGTTGCGGAATTCGTCGATGCGGATGCAGGCATCGACATCGGCCAGACATTGATCGGCATGCATTTGAAACATGTAGCAGTACCTTTCAGGACCGATACGAAGATGATCGGGCAGGCGGTGGTCACCATGGCCAGAACGCGGCCTAAGCTGATCGGCGGTCCGAGAGCAAAATATAATAATTAAATAAGATGAATGGAGAGAGTCAATATGTCACATATCAAATCACAGGATTCAAAATTATTTGAGGCAATAGAATCGGAATTCAACCGTCAGGATAAAAACATTGAATTGATTGCATCGGAGAACTTTGTTTCAAAAGCTGTACTGGAAGCGCAGGGCTCCATCCTGACCAATAAATATGCGGAAGGATACCCTAACAAGCGTTACTACGGCGGTTGTGAACATGTTGACGTGGTTGAGGATCTGGCAAGGGACAGACTGAAGGAAATCTTCGGTGCCGAGTATGTCAACGTCCAGCCGCACTCCGGTTCCCAGGCGAACATGGGTGTTTATTTCTCTATACTTGAGCCGGGCGATAAAGTCCTCGGTATGAATCTGAGCCACGGCGGGCATCTGACGCACGGCAGCCCGGTGAACTTCAGCGGAACGATGTATGAGTTCAGCGAGTACGGTGTCAAAGAAGATGACGAGACGATCGATTATGACGTGGTCATGGAAATCGCTAAAAAAGAGCAGCCTAAACTCATCATCGCAGGGGCCAGCGCCTATTCCAGAAAGATCGATTTCGCCAAATTCCGTGAGATCGCAGATGAAGTCGGTGCTTATTTCATGGTGGACATGGCGCATATTGCAGGCCTTGTTGCAGCTGGACTGCATCCAAATCCGGTACCGCATGCGGACTTCGTCACTTCCACAACGCATAAGACTTTAAGAGGGCCGAGGGGCGGAATCATCCTTGCTAAGGAAAAGTATGCAAAATCCCTCAATAAAATCATCTTCCCGGGCATCCAGGGCGGACCATTGATGCACATCATCGCAGCCAAGGCAGTGGCATTCGGCGAAGCGCAGCAGGATGGCTTCAAGGAATACCAGCAGCAGGTCATCAAAAACGCACAGACACTGGCCAAAGGATTGACTGAAGGCGGTCTCAGAATCGTTTCCGGAGGCACGGACAACCATATCGTCCTTGTCGATGTGAAGAGTTTCGAACTGACAGGCAAACAGGCAGAGGAAGCACTGGATGAGATTGGCATCACAGTCAATAAAAACACCATCCCGTTCGACACCGAGTCACCATTCGTGACAAGTGGCGTACGTCTCGGCACACCGGCCATGACGACAAGAGGATTCAAGGAAAAAGAGATGGAGAAAGTGGCTGAATTGATGGTTGAAACGCTGAAGCGTACAAGGGACGGGGAAAGTCTCGAAGGCATCACGGAGCAGGTCCATGCACTGACTGCCGACTACCCATTATACAGCGAATAATACCTCAAAATAGAATTTGACGGACAGGAGGACAAATATGTCAAAGGTTCAAGTGATGGAGCATCCCCTAATCCAGCATAAGATGGGTTTTATTAGGGATAAGAATACTCCGACGAAAACTTTCAGGGAACTGGTCGATGAAGTGGGCATGCTGATGGCCTATGAAGTGACCAGGGACCTGGACCTGGAAGAGGTTGAGGTGGAGACGCCGATACAGACGACGACAGCGAAAAGGCTGAGCGGCAAAAAAATCTGCCTTGTGCCGATCTTAAGGGCGGGGCTCGGGATGCAGGAGAGCATCCACAAGCTCATACCCTCGGCGCGCGTCGGCCATATCGGCCTGTACCGCGACCCGGACACACTGCAGGCCATAGAGTACTATGCAAAGTTCCCGGGGGATATCGAGGAACGGGATATCTTCGTCATCGACCCGATGCTTGCCACGGGGGCATCCGCAGTCGAGGCGATCACCGCAATCAAAAAGAGGGGCGGCAGTAAAATCCGCTTCATCTGCCTGATAGCGGCGCCGGAAGGCGTGGAGACGCTGCAGAAGGCCCACCCTGATGTGGACATCTATATCGCAGCACTCGACGACAGGCTGGATGACCACAGCTATATCGTCCCGGGCCTCGGCGATGCAGGCGACCGCCTGTTCGGGACGAAATAATCCGGATAACAGGAGAATGGCATTGAAGAAGATAATGACGGTTTTCGGCACCCGTCCGGAAGCGATCAAAATGGCACCATTGGTATTGGCATTAAAGGAAGATCCGGAACTTGAACCTGTTGTGGTGGTCACTGCACAGCACAGGGAAATGCTGGATCAGGTCCTGGAGACTTTCAAGATCGAACCGGACTATGACTTGAACATCATGAAAAAGGGGCAGACATTATCTGAAGTGACCGGCAGGGTGATTGAAGGGCTCGAGGGTGTAATAAAAGAATCGAAGCCGGACATGATGCTCGTGCATGGTGATACGACGACGACTTTTGCAGGCAGCCTTGCAGCATTCTATAACGGCCTCGATATCGGCCATGTGGAAGCCGGGCTCAGAACCCACAACAAGCACTCGCCGTTTCCAGAAGAGATGAACAGGCAGATGACAGGGGTCCTCGCGGACCTCCATTTTTCGCCCACTGAAAATTCCAGGCAGAACCTGCTCGCTGAAAACAAGAAAGAGGCATTCATCAGCGTGACAGGGAATACGGCGATCGATGCATTGAAGACCACGGTCGATGAAAGTTACTACAGTGAAGTGATCGACAGGCACAAAGACAATAAAGTGATCCTGCTGACGGCCCACAGACGCGAAAACATCGGTGAGCCGATGCACAATATATTCAGTGCCGTCAGGGAGATCGTCGACGAGTTCGAGGATGTCACGGTCGTCTATCCAATCCATAAAAACCCCAAAGTCCGGGAAATTGCACAGGAGCACCTTGGGGATCATGAACGGATCGAAATCATTGAACCTTTGGATGTCCTTGATTTTCATAATTTCGCAGCCAAAAGCCACATCATCCTGACCGATTCCGGCGGGGTGCAGGAAGAGGCACCCTCGCTCGGGAAACCGGTCATAGTGCTCAGGGATACGACGGAACGCCCTGAAGGTGTGGAAGCAGGCACTTTGAAGCTGGCGGGCACTGAAAAGGCGGATATCTACAATCTCACCAGACAGCTGCTCACCGACCGGAATATTTACGAAGAGATGTCCCGCGCATCCAACCCGTACGGCGACGGTGAGGCTTCAAGGCGGATATGTGAAAACATCAAGCATTATTACGGATTCGTGAAGCAAAAACCTGAAAGTTTTCAGGTGTGATAAATTGTGTCGATAATATGGCGGGGTGGAGAGTTGGTTAAATAAATCCAAGCATGTTATTGACACAAAAATTGCTCTCATATATCATTACAAGGGGAATGTGAAAGTTGCTCAAGGAAGCTTCAAACCATTAGGAGACTGTATTGATAGTGTCATTTTTCAGAAGATTTTACACTCATTTCTTACGATATTTTTCCATCCCTCTCATCGGCAGTTTACTCTTTGCCATTTTTACACAATCATCAATAGCGGCCGGGTTATTTTTAGGCACCGCTGCGTCCACACTCATGATTTTCAACTGGTACTACCATCTGGAGCAGGCGCAGGATGAAGAAAACGGCAAAGTCAGGCTCGGCGTGGTGACGAGGTTCATCATTGTAATAGTGACACTGCTTGTGTGGCTGAGGTTCCCTGAAACATTCAACATTTTTGCGATAGCTATAGGAATTCTCCTTGGTTATATATTGATTATTTTTCATGCTGTCAGAGAATTAACGAAGTGAAAGAGGTGAAATAATGGAACACGGAACTCCAACGTATACGATTGACTTATTCGGTTTGCCGGTAATGTTCGATCTGTCGACTTCATTGATGATCATCATTACATGTTTGATTGTGTTCTTCGTGTTTTTCTTTGCAACACGTAAAATCGCCGTCAGGCCGACAGGAAAGCCGCAGGTTCTTGTGGAAGCACTGGTGAACTTCGTTAAAGGTATGATTTCAAGCAACATGGCCTGGAAGCAGGGTGGGAAATTCCACTTCATGGCAATTACTCTGATTGCGTTCATCTTTGTGGCCAATATAATCGGTATACCATTCACGATCATCCTTCCGGACGAGGAGCATACACTATGGTGGAAATCACCTACGGCAGATCCTACAGTGACGCTGACACTCGCAGGGCTGATGATTGTACTGACACATTATTACGGGGTCCAGGCCCAGGGCATGGGGAACTATGTTAAATCGTATTTTCAACCGATGTGGTTCATGGCACCGATCAAGTTCATTGAAGAATTTACATATAATTTAACGTTAGGTCTTCGTCTTTACGGAAACATCTACGCAGGGGAAATCCTGTTGTTACTGCTTGTCTCCCTGATCACAACCGGTGGAATAATCGGAGCGGTCGGCGGGTTCATACCGTTGATGGTATGGCAAGGGTTCAAACTGTTCATCAGTGCGATCCAGGCATTCATTTTCGTTATGTTAACGATGGTTTATCTCTCTCATAAGCTGAGCGATGATCATTAATATAAAAATTAAAATTTTATTTATATCTATTTAGGAGGAAATATTTTATGAGTTTACTTGCAGCTGGTATTGCAGCAGGATTAGCAGCACTTGGAGCGAGCTTTGGTATTGGTATGGTAGTTTCGAAAACAGTTGAGTCAGTGGCACGTCAGCCGGAAGCAAGAGGTCCGCTACAAACGATCATGTTCATCGGTATCGGTGTTGTTGAGGCTGTTCCGATCATGGCCATCGTTATTGCATTCCTACTTATGTTCACGTTCTAAGAGTCGTTACCATGGCGAAGTCTTACATCAAGATTTCGCCCTCTTATTATGTTGTCTGAAGAGTGAACGAAACTTTCTTGAAAGGAGTGTACATAAGTGGAATTTCTTATACTAGGAAATACTGGAGATGTTGGCGTGGCGATCGGAAGCAGTCTTGTGCTGCTTGTGAGTTTCCTTGTTCTGCTTGGAGCTCTGTCATATTTCGTCTGGAAGCCTTTGAAGAATGTGATGGATGAAAGAGAGAACCTCATACATTCTGAAATTGATGATGCGGAAAACCGCAGGATAGAAGCCCAGCGCCTTCAGAAGGAAAACGAAGAATTACTTAAACAGACTCAGGCGGATATCTCTTCAATCATGGAAGATGCAAGAGCACAGGCGACCAAGGAACAGGAAACGATCATCCATGATGCGAATACCCGCGCAAATCAGCTTATGGCAAATGCGAAGGCTGATGTTGAAAGAGAAAAAGAAAAAGCGATTTCAGAAATCAACGATCAAGTGGCGGAGCTGTCAATACTCATCGCCGAGAAGATGATTTCCAAAGAAATCGATCATCAGGATCAGCAGCAGCTGGTTAAACAGTACTTACAGGAAGCAGGGGGTAAATAATGGCTATTTCAGCGAATAACTATTCCAAAGCCCTCTTCAATGCGATCCATGATGATGAAACATTGAATAAAGTTAGAGACGATTTCAGCGAAGTCATGGAATCGGTGCGGAATGTGCCGGCTTTCCATGATTTCATATCGAATCCGAAGATTTCCAGGGATGAGAGGAAAGCGGTCGTTGAAAACACATTCAAAGAAGTTGAAAAGCCGCTCTTCAATATGCTGCGTGTTTTGTCCGACAAGGGCAAGATGACCCATATTGAAAGCATCTACGAGGATTTCATCAAGCTCTACAATGCGCATTTCAACCAGGCATATGTAACTGTGGAATCCGTCTATAAATTATCCGGCGAAGAATTGGATGAAATCGGCAAAACCTTCATAAAGAAGACCGGACTGAAAAAATTATTGATTGAAAACGAAGTGAACGAAGACTTGATCGGCGGCATCAGGGTATTCATCGATACGAAAGTTTACGATGCATCCATACGTGGTCAGTTGAACACTTTAAAAGGTCAATTCAAGGCACACGCGAATAGTTAATTTGAGGAGTGACATTCATGGCAATCAAAGCTGACGAAATTAGTGCTCTTTTAAAAAGCCAGATAGAAAATTATGAACAGGACATGTCAGTATCTGACACAGGTACAGTCATCCAGGTTGGTGACGGTATCGCACTTGCTCATGGTTTGAACGATGCAATGGCTGGAGAGTTGCTGGAGTTCCCCAGTGGAGTATTGGGACTGGCTCAGAGCTTGGAAGAAAGTAATATCGGTATCGTTATTTTAGGACCATATGATGACATTAAAGAAGGCGACGAGGTCAAGCGTACAGGCAGAATCATGGAAGTGCCCGTAGGTGAGGAACTCATCGGCCGTGTTGTAAACTCTCTGGGACAGCCTATAGACGGCAAAGGCCCGATTGCTGCAACTAAAACAAGACCGATTGAAAGTCCTGCCACAGGTGTAATGGACCGTAAAAGTGTTGACGAACCATTACAGACAGGCATCAAGGCAATCGATGCCCTCGTACCGATCGGCCGCGGTCAGCGTGAGCTGATCATCGGTGACCGTCAGACGGGTAAAACGACTGTTGCCATCGATACGATCCTGAACCAGAAAGACCAGGATATGATCTGTGTCTACGTAGCGATCGGCCAGAAAGAATCGACCGTTGCATCAACTGTTGAAACATTACGTAAGAATGGTGCGCTGGATTACACGATTGTTGTATCAGCAAGTGCTTCACAGCCTGCACCCTTGTTATATATTGCACCGTACGCCGGTGTATCCATGGCTGAAGAATTCATGTTCAACGGCAAACACGTATTGGTTGTATATGACGACTTGACGAAACAGGCTGCTGCCTACCGTGAGCTGTCATTGCTCCTGCGTCGTCCACCGGGCCGTGAAGCTTACCCTGGTGACGTCTTCTACGTACACAGCCGCCTGCTTGAGCGTGCTGCGAAGCTTAACGACGATCTTGGCGGAGGCTCGATCACTGCACTTCCGTTCATCGAAACCCAGGCAGGGGACATCAGTGCGTACGTTCCGACGAACGTCATCTCCATCACAGACGGTCAGATTTTCCTGCAGTCCGATTTATTCTTCTCGGGTGTAAGACCTGCGATCAACGCCGGGCTCTCCGTTTCCCGTGTTGGTGGATCGGCACAGATCAAAGCAATGAAGAAAGTGGCGGGTACGCTGCGTCTCGACCTCGCGTCCTACCGTGAGCTGGAGTCATTCGCCCAGTTCGGTTCAGACCTTGATGAGGCGACAGCTGCAAAACTTGAACGCGGTAAGAGAACCGTTGAAGTCCTGAAGCAGGGCGAAAACAATCCGCTGAAAGTCGAATATCAGGTCGCCATCCTCTATGCACTCGTCAACGGCCATCTCGATGAAATCCAGGTCGAAGACATCACCCGTTTTGAAGATGAATTCCTGAGCTGGTTGGATTCGAACGAAAAAGAATTGCTCAACGGCATCCGCGATACGAAACAGCTTCCGGATGACGAAGCATTCGTCGGAGCGATCAACAGCTTCAAGAAAATATTCAACCCTTCAAAATAAGCCTGAAACGAAGAAGGATAAGGTGGTGAATTCATGGCTTCACTAAGAGAGATAAAAGGACGCATAGGATCGACGAAAAAGATGAGTCAGATCACCAGTGCAATGCACATGGTGTCGAACTCGAAACTGCGCCGTGCCGAGGAAAATGCAACCAGTTTCCAGGCATACCGCGAAAAGCTGCAGGAAGCAGTACAGGCGATCGCAACCGGAGACACGGGCTCGGATCATCCGATGCTTGAAGAACGGCCTGTCAAGCGCACAGGTTATGTGGTGATCACTGCAGACAGCGGACTTGCAGGACCTTATAACGCGAACGTGCTGAAGAAACTGACCGGTGAAATAAAAGAGCGTCATAACAATGATCCGGACTTTTACGATATTCTTGTCATCGGCAAAATGGGTTACGAGTTTTTGACCGCAAGAGGTTACAACGTTTCCAAATACCGTACAGGACTGGCTGATCAGCCTGACTTCAGCAGTGTTAAGGAAATCACCCACGAAGCTGTAAACAGTTTTATAGATGAAGATATAGATGAACTCATCATAATATATAATGAATTTGTCAACGTGCTTGAGCAGAAGGTAAGGGCAGATAAACTCCTGCCGCTGACAGCTTCCGAATTGGAAGAGGAAGGGACAGGAGACTCCACGCTTACAAATTATGAATTTGAGCCGGATAAAGACTCCCTGCTTGCAGTCATACTGCCCCAGTATGCAGAAAGTCTCATCTACGGATCTTTATTGGAAGCTAAAGCGAGTGAGCATGCAGCAAGGATGACTGCAATGAAAGCTGCGACTGATAATGCCAAAGAACTTATTGATGATCTATCATTACAATATAACCGTGCAAGGCAAGCGGCAATCACACAGGAAATCACAGAAATTGTTGGTGGCGCAGCTGCACTTGAATAAGATTTGCTAGGAGGAAAACGAATGGCTTTAGGTCAAATAGTACAAGTCATGGGGCCTGTCGTCGATGTACGTTTCAATGAAGGTGAACTGCCTGAATTGAATAACGCGTTGACTGTAGACATCCACAAAGGCGAGGAAATAATTCCCCTTACGCTTGAAGTGGCACTGCACCAGGGTGACAATGTGGTCAGAACGATTGCCATGGCATCAACTGATGCACTGCAGCGTGGCGCTGAAGTCACCGATACAGGCAGCCCGATTACGGTACCTGTCGGTGAAGTGACTCTTGGTCGTGTATTCAACGTATTGGGAGAGCATATTGATTTGGGTGAACCTGTTCCGGAATCTGAGAGAAGAGACCCGATCCACAGACAGGCGCCGCAATTTGATGAATTGACTACAAACGTAGAAATTTTAGAAACCGGGATCAAAGTCGTAGACTTGCTCGCACCTTATACAAAAGGTGGTAAGATCGGCCTGTTCGGCGGTGCGGGAGTAGGTAAGACCGTACTGATCCAGGAACTGATCAACAACGTTGCACAGGAACACGGCGGTATTTCAGTATTCGCCGGTGTCGGTGAACGTACGCGTGAAGGTAACGACCTGTATTACGAGATGAGTGACTCAGGTGTTATCGAAAAGACCGCGATGGTGTTCGGCCAGATGAACGAGCCGCCTGGTGCGCGTATGCGTGTTGCATTATCCGGCCTTACGATGGCTGAGTACTTCAGGGATGAGCAGGGGCAGGACGTCCTTTTATTCATCGACAACATTTTCCGTTTCACACAGGCTGGTTCGGAAGTATCGGCGCTCCTTGGCCGTATGCCTTCAGCCGTTGGTTACCAGCCGACACTTGCAACTGAAATGGGTCAGCTGCAGGAGAGGATCACAACGACAAGCACCGGTTCAGTAACGTCAATCCAGGCAGTGTTCGTACCGGCGGATGACTACACCGACCCGGCACCTGCACAGACTTTCGCACACCTGGATGCAACGACGAACCTGGAGCGTAAATTGTCCGAGATGGGCATCTACCCGGCGGTGGACCCGCTCGCATCAACTTCACGTGCACTTTCACCTGCAGTCGTCGGTGAAGAGCATTATGAAGTGGCAAGGGAAGTACAGGCGACGATCCAGAAGTACCGTGAATTACAGGATATCATCGCCATCCTTGGTATGGATGAATTATCTGATGAGGACAAAGTGACGGTTTCACGTGCACGCCGCATCCAGTTCTTCTTAAGCCAGAACTTCCACGTTGCTGAACAGTTCACAGGCCAGAAAGGTTCATATGTACCGGTCGAAGAAACTGTCAGAGGATTCAAGGAAATCCTGACAGGTGATTATGACCATATTCCTGAGGATGCATTCCGACTGGTCGGAAGTATTGAAGATGTACTTGAAAAAGCACGCGGCATGGGTGTGGAAGTATAAAATCGGGAGGTAAAATCACATGACAATTTCACTCGACATAGTGACTCCTAATGGTTCCGTCTTCTTCGAAGAGGACTGCGAACTCATTGTACTTCAGTCAAAACAAGGTGAACTTGGTATACTGGGTGGACATATCCCGACTGTAGCTGCACTTAAAATAGGTAGTCTGCGGGCAAAGATTAATGGTCAATATGAATATTTTGCTGTAACTGAAGGTTTTGCAGAAATCAATCCTTCCAAGGTCACTGTTCTTGTTCAGGCAGGTGAATTCGCTGAAGATATAGATACGGAACGTGCCGAGGCCGCACGTCAGCGTGCAGAAGAATTGCTGCAGCGGTCACAGGATGAAAAAGTGGACAGATACCGTGCAGAGTTAGCGTTGCGACGCGCAATAAACCGCATAGATGTTGCAAAACACAAGTAAAGCTTGGGGTCTATCCCCAGGCTTTTTTTAAAGGATGATTATTGATGATATTTTCACAGCTGGCTTTCATGCATATAATACTGCACATCCTCAGTGTGATGTTCTGCTTCTGGCTGGTCCAGGGATTGAACATTCAAAGGTTTTTCCGAAAGGGCGAGTCGGGTAAAATCATTCTTCTGATGATTGTCATCTCGGTATTGCTCGGCAGTGCCTTAAGCAATTTCATCATGGACTTCTTTACACTCGTTCAGCAGGCTTCATTAATATTCAATTAAAATGCAACTAAAAAACTTTACATCATGTTTAGACAGCTATAATATAGACTATAGTTAAATAGTTCGTATTTTAACTAATTAATGGAGTGTGAACAATGGATAAGATAATTGTCAAAGGCGGCAGGAAGTTGAAGGGTTCCGTCACTGTAGAAGGTTCTAAGAATGCCGTGCTGCCCATATTGGTGGCTTCTTTACTGCCCGAAAAAGGGAAATCATATATAACGAACGTCCCGAATCTATCGGACGTGGATAATTTAACAACATTGGTGAAGCTGCTCGGTGCAGAAGTCGAGACAGGCGACGGCACGGTTTCAGTCGATGCTTCAAATGGATTGAATCATAATGCACCATATGATCTGGTGAGCAAAATGAGGGCCAGCATGCTCGTGATGGGACCACTTTTGGCCCGTTATGGCAAATGCACGATCGCCATGCCGGGCGGCTGTGCGATCGGCAGCCGACCGATTGAGCAGCATATCAAAGGGCTTGAAAAAATGGGTGCTTCTTTTTCAAATGTCGATGGCAATATTGTAGGATATACCGACGGGCATTTGAAAGGCGCAAGAATCAACCTTGATTTTCCGAGTGTCGGTGCGACGCAGAACCTGATGATGGCTGCAAGCCTGGCCGAAGGTACGACACACCTTGAGAACGTGGCGATGGAACCAGAGATCGAGGACCTCGCAAAGTATATCAATGCTATGGGTGGTAATGTCAAAGGTGCCGGAACAAGCCATATCATCATAGAAGGTGCAGAAGAATTAAGAGGGGCCGACCACGAGGTCATCCCGGACAGGATCGAAGCCGGGACTTTCATGATCGCCGGAGCGATCACGAGAAGTGAAATCACTTTAAAAAATGTCGTCCTAGATCATCTCTCCGCACTCGTATCCAAGCTTGAAGATATGGGCGTGAAAATGGTGGAGAACGGAGACGAGGTCACGGTGATCCCTGCTGAGAACTTGAAACCGATCAAAGTCAAAACCATGCCGCACCCGGGTTTCCCCACTGATATGCAGAGCCAGATGATGGCACTTTTGACAACAGTCAAAGGTATGAGCACCATCACCGAGACGATATTCGAGAACCGCTTCATGCATGTCGACGAGTTCACACATATGAACGCCAACATCCAGCTTGATGAGAACACTGCGATGGTGAAGGGTGTGGAAAACCTTCAAGGCGCGCGCGTCAAGGCAACTGACCTGAGAGCAGCTGCAGCATTGATACTGGCAGGATTGGCAGCCGAAGGCCACACCGTAGTGACGGAACTTAGGCATCTGGATCGCGGATATGTCGATTTTCACGGAAAGTTAAGCCGGTTGGGCGCAGATATTGAAAGAGTTAGTGACACGGATAAGACGAAAGAACCTGTGACTAACTAGAGTGAGGTTTTAATATGGAAGAAACACCAAAAAAACTTGTTCACAGACGTTTCCCCCTGGTTGTTCGCATTCTATTATTCCTGTACGTGGCGATCATCATTTTCTTCGCAGGGCTGATGATCGGCTACGGTATTCTGGCTAATCCGTTCGAAGTATTCAGGCTGGAAACCTGGGAACACATCATTAATTTAACAGAGGTATAAAATATGCTTACTTATGATCAGATTAAAGCAATCATCCCGCATAGACCCCCATTTTTACTGATTGACCGTGTAACGGAAATCGAACCCGGCGTGAAATGCACAGGGATAAAACAAGTTTCAGGAAACGAACCGTTCTTCCCGGGGCATTTTCCGGAATATGCTGTCATGCCGGGCGTCCTCATAGTGGAGGCCCTTGCCCAGGTGGGCGGCGTAGCATTGCTGCAGCAGCCTGAGTTCAAAGGGAAGCTTGCATTCTTTGCAGGCATCGACAAATGTAAGTTCAGACGTCAGGTCACGCCCGGGGACACACTTGAACTGACTGTGGAAATCACAAAATTGAAAGGTCCGATCGGCAAAGGAAAAGCAGTCGCCCTTGTCGATGGCGAGGTGGCATGCCAGTGTGAAATCACTTTTGCCATCCAGGACAAAAAAACATCCAACTGATGAAAATCAGTTGGATGTTTTTATATCTTCCTTCGACTCCATGCGTGCTTTGAACTCATTGAGCAGCGCTTCGCCTTCGTAATTCTCCTCCATAAGTTTTTCGAGCAGCTCTTCTGCATAATGAGGACTCTGCTGGATGATATCCCCGATGAACAGGAGGGACAATCCGACACTGATACTGTTCATCTCCATGAACTTACCCTTGAAGAGTGCAGGTGTGTTGGATGCCCTTGTAATCCGGATCAAGAGCCTTACATCAGTGCCGACAAAACTTTCAAGTATATCCTGGAAATCCTCTGAGGTGGCGACCTCGACAATCCATGAATCTTTCCCGGCTTCGTTATTTATGATGACCCCGTCAATCAAATCCAGGATGATATAGTTGTTTTCATCCTGCATCTTTATCTCTACAATCTTAAAAGATTTCATGAAATCCCCCTTAATTTTCAAAAACTACAGATTTCGTATTTCTGCAGACAGTTTTCCGATATCTGTTCATTTTTGGATACAGTTATAAGTTTATTGTATAATACTTGCCTCAAAATTTAAATTGTTGTCATTTGCAGAAAATTCAACAGCCACTTAAGCTGATAACAGGAAGGAGGTGGACCAATGCTGAACAAAGTGGTGCTAGTCGGGGAGCTGGTCAGAAACATTTCAGTAAAGCAGGGCAACAATACACAAGTGAACTCATTCATCCTGGCAACAATAAGAATACCAAAGGATCATAAACGCGATCATGAAGTGCATTTCATCTATTGTAAAGGGTTCGGAAAAGCGATACCGAATTTACTGGACAGCATCAGTGACGGCCAGATCATCTGCGTGAGCGGACAGCTCGCCACGACAATGCACACGACAGAAAGCGGCACAAAAGAATACCGGATGGAAGTATGGGCTGAAAGTGTCAAACTGATACCGGAAAAATTGAGTAATAGCCCGAACATCAAAAACCCGAATGAATTGATCAATGAAGCAATCAGAAATTACAACCGCTACGATTTCGTTGGAGAGGAACGGATATTGACGCTCACAAAAAGTAATTTCAATGAAAACGCCCGCGAAGAATCATTTAAAGAACCGATCAAGGATAAGAATGTCGAAATCCTTGAAAAGATGATCAATGAAGCTGAGGAAATTGAGATTGATGAATCCCATGAAAACGAAGAAGAACCGGGTGAGGAAAAAGTCCTCGCCTGAATGAACCAGACGGACATCCCAAAACCCTTTTAACCATCCTGCATCCAACCATTCACACTCACAACTGACATCATCCGGTATTTTATCTGCGTAAAGATACCGGCGGATGTCTTTTTTGGTATTTGTAAAGGAAATATGAAATCTTTTTTGTTACAAGACTGCGGGGTTTATTACAGTTGTCTGACTATATGATGGATGGACGGTTATTCGATGTTTTTTGCATAATTGCTGTGAGCCTTGATATGACAACGTTTTCTGAGGGTTTTATTTAACACTAAAGATGTAAACTGTGAATCATTACATATCATTGTACCCGTCTGCAACATTCAGGAGACTTGAGAAATCTTTTTGTAACATTACTGTAAAAGAAGGCTTTACATTTTATCTTCCTGTAACCTATGAAATATTTTTATCTGTTATAGTTCTACTTAGCGATTAGGAAAACATTAAGCGATTAGGAAAACATTAAATGAATCAGTCAAATATAGAATTTCTAATATATACGGGTAAAAAACAGGAGGAAATATCTTAATGAAAAAATTATTATCAGTAGGAACAGCAGTCGCTGTTTCATCAATCATTGCAGCCAACGCGGAAGCTTCTGAAAAAGGACATGAAGTACAATCAGGTGACACTTTATCGGAAATCGCAGCAGCCAACTCTACAACGGTATCTGCTTTGAAGGCAGCAAATGATCTTTCATCAGATTTGATCTTCCCTGGACAGGTGCTTCAGGTAGCTGAAGGTGCAGAAGAAAAAGCAGAAACTGAAGAGGGCGTCTATGTGATCCAGCCTGGCGATACACTGTTTGAAATCGCAGTGGAATTCGACCTGACTGTCAAAGAACTGATGGACCTGAATAATTTAACTTCAGATTTGATTTTCCCTGGTAACGAATTGATCGTATCAAAAGATGCAGTGGCTGAAGTTGCTCCTGTACAAGCTCCAGAAGTTGTTGAAGAGGAAGTAGTATATGAAGAGCCTGCGACTGAAGTTGTTGAAGAAGAAGTAGTATACGAAGAGCCTGCAGCTGAAGTTGTCGAAGAAGAAGTAGTATACGAAGAGCCTGCAACTGAAGTTGTTGAAGAGGAAGTAGTATATGAAGAACCTGCAGCTGAAGTTGTTGAGGAAGAAGTAGTATACGAAGAGCCTGCAGCTGAAATTGTCGAGGAAGAAGTATACGAAGAACCAGCTTCTGAACAGGCACCAGCTCAACAGGAGCCGGTTCAAACTCAAAACCAGGCAGCTGCACCAAGCAACAGCGGCGGCCAAAACTGGGGCGCACTTGCAGCATGTGAGTCAGGCGGAGATGCGAGCATCGTAAGTGCAAACGGCCTTTACCACGGTCTTTACCAGTTTGATGTTCAAACTTGGAAATCAGTGGGTGGATCAGGACTTCCATCCCAGGCTTCAGCAGCTGAGCAGACACAAAGAGCCCAGGCGCTTTACGCGGACAGAGGCGCACAGCCTTGGCCTGTATGTGGTGCCAGACTGTAATATAATGTATGATTTAAAAGTACGGACAAGTGATGCTTGTCCGTACTTTTTTGTTTTTTACGATTATTGTATTTCTGTGCGCAGTTTTCCTAAATCTGTTGAAAATCAGGGCCGGAATTTGAATAACTGTATATTTTACCGTCAGAAATTGAATTGTTGCGATGTGTGCACAATTCAAATCCATAATATTATACAAAGGAGGACAATTTATAAGGGGGAAAGCCATTGAGAAATAAAAGCCGGAGACACAGGCAGCTGGAAATACTGTCATACCGCTGCGATTTATCGGAAGCAGATCTGAACGAGCTGAAAGTATTGGCGGGCGGTTATGAAGGCGAAGTGGAGTTCGATCGTATTCTGGAGGAAGACTTTGGAGACGTGGAGTTTATTCACATGAAGGATTTTTGTTTTAAAGTTGGAAGGAACGGCAGTCAGACGAAGGCGGAGTCGAGTGTCGACCAGGAAATCCAGATCGATAACATCACCATCGCCGGGGACAGGATGCTCACTTTTGAAGTGAAAAACTATAATTTTGACCTGATTTACGTAGAGGATCAGTGGACATATGAAAATGGCAGGAAGTTCGGGGATCCGATGCTGCAGGTGGGGAGGCAGAAAGCCGCGCTGCAGGGATTCCTGGACAAGGCGGGTTTCAACATCAACCTCTATGGCACGATCGTTTTCATAAATCGGAAGCAGACGATATTCAGGCTGCCCGATAAGCCTGAAATCCTCGTATGGAGCAATATGCGGAAGAAGTTGAGGAAGGTGCTGCACCCAAACCGCTATGACCACTCTGATCTGGTCGGGAGACTTGAAGCGGAGCGATTGGTCGAATCCCAATACCAGGGCGATGTCGGGGTTTTATTTGAAGATTTGACGGAAGGAGTGTTCTGCCGGGATTGTGGGGAGCGGGCAGCCCGACATAATCAGCAGAGATTCAGATGTCCGAGCTGCGATAGCACCTGGACGCTACTTGAGGTGATTAAGAGACTTATCTACGAAATAAAGACCCTTAATCGGACGTGGGAGATCACACCGACTATTATAAACAGATTTTCGGGTGGAGAAATCTCGGAAAGCTGTGTCAGAAGACATCGAAAGAAGAGCCATATATCTTTTTGAATGCGTATTAGAAATATTGAGGTGCTGAATTCGCAACGTTGACCCGGCACTCGGCCTGAGGTTGCGAAAACGGGTGCTCGATTCGCAACATTGCCCCGGCACTCGGCTTAAGGTTGCGAAAACGGGTGCTGGATTCGCAACGTTGCCCCGGCACTCGGCCTGAGGTTGCGAAAACGGGTGCTGGATTCGCAACGTTGCCCCGGCACTCGGCCTGGGGTTGCGAAAACGGGTGCTGGATTCGCAACGTTGACCCGGCACTCGG
This sequence comes from Salinicoccus kekensis, assembly GCF_900220995.1. Lineage (GTDB taxonomy): Bacteria > Bacillota > Bacilli > Staphylococcales > Salinicoccaceae > Lacicoccus > Lacicoccus kekensis. The sequence continues at coordinate 20,107 of NZ_OBQF01000004.1, read as the reverse complement.
CCTGAGGTTGCGAAAACGGACGTTGGATTCGCAACGTTGCCCCGGCACTCGGCCTGAGGTTGCGAACCCGGGTGCTCGATTCGCAACGTTGACCCTAAAAACACTTTAAGGTTCCGCAAATATAGAAGATCAGAACAGAAATTGAGACTAGACAAATAAAGACATCCCCATCAACCCGACACTTCAACCTAATCTGTTCAAACTTACCGGAAACCGGGAAAGTTCGCATAATGAACATAATATTTATTTTTTTAGATATGGAATTATGGTACAATTTCTATTATGTGAGATAAATTTTTGAGGTGAAAGAATGAATAAGAAATGGTTACTGGCTGGGATGATGGGGCTTGTGCTTTTATTGGCAGGCTGTGATTATTCTCAGGAAGAAAACAGAGATGGGTTCTTCTTTAATACATTTGTCCAGCCAATGGATAATCTACTGCATTTTCTCGGTGATAATTTAGGCAACAACTATGGTCTGGCAATCATTGTCATCACACTGATCGTCCGTCTTGTTATTTTCCCGTTCATGATGAATACATATAAGAACCAGATGATGATGCGCGAGAAGATGAAGATCGTCAAACCTGAAATGGAAGAGATCCAGAAGAGGGTCAAAGTCGCAACAACTCAGGAAGAGAAGATGGAAGCTCAGCAGGAAATGATGGGTCTTTACAAAAAGCACGGCATCAACCCGCTGAACATGGGCTGTCTGCCGATCCTCCTGCAGATGCCGGTCGTCATGGCGCTTTACTTTGCGCTGCGATTCCCTTCAGAGGGCGGCATCACTGAATATCCGGAATTCCTGTGGATGGATCTGACGCAGACGAACATTCTGATGACAATCATCGCAGGTCTCGTCTACCTTGGACAGGCATGGGTTTCAATGCAGTTCGTTTCCGAAGAGCAGCGTAAACAGATGCGTCTCTTCATGTATATTTCACCATTGATGATCGTCTGGATTTCCTTGATTTCTCCTTCGGCACTGCCTCTGTACTGGGCTGTCGGCGGTATATTCCTTATTTTCCAGACATGGGCAGGCAACACCTTCTGGAAGAAGAAAGTCAACGAAGAAATGGCACCGATCATCGAAGCACACGAGCGCGAGCAGGCTGAAAAAGAGCGTCGCATGAAGAACGCCAAATTGATGCCTAAGAATAAAAAGAAGCGCAGAAAAAAAGCATAATACAAAAGCGGTTGAGTGTATAATACTCAACCGCTTCTTTTTATAGTATCGGCGCAATCAAATTGGCGATGCCTTCCTTCACCTTGATCCATTTGCTCCGCGATTCATATATCTCCTCGGTGAGGCGGGTGCTGTGCTTCACATCTTCTTCATATATATGACGGTGTTTCTCAGCTTCCCGCCTGCTGTATATGAAGGCATTCACTTCGAAGTTCAGAAGGAAGCTTCTATTATCTATGTTGGTCGTCCCGACACTCACAACTTCGTCATCTATAAGGACCACTTTCTGATGGAGGAACCCTTTCTCATAGACATGCACTTCTGCACCCATCTTGACGAGGGAGCCTGCCCTCGAATAAGTGCCCCAGTAGACGAAGGGGTGATCGGGCATGTTCGGTATCATCAGATGGACTTTGACACCGCTGAGTATCGCGATGCGCAGTGCTTCCATAACGGACTGATCCGGAATGAAGTAGGGCGACTGGATATAAATATTGCTTTTTGCACGGTAGATCATCTTCAAATAGCCGTATTTGATCTGCTGCCACACTTCATCCGGACCGCTTGAAGCAATCTGCATATAAGTGTCGCCGTCATTGTAGATGGGTGGGAAGTATTGCTCGTTGTATACAAGGTTGTGGCGTTTCGAATGGGAGTTCCAGTCGAGCATGAAGCGGAGCTGCAAGGACTTGACTGCATTGCCCTTGATCCGGAGGTGGGTGTCCCGCCATCCGCCGAATTTCTCGCTTTTTCCTAGGTACTCATCCCCGACATTCGATCCGCCGATGTAGCCGATCTCGCCGTCTATGACGACGATCTTACGGTGATTCCTGTTGTTGATCCTTGGATTGATGAGGTTCAGGAAGGAAGGGAAGAAGGCCTCAACCCATCCACCGTACGATTTTATCTTCCTGAACTGGCGCAGGCTCAAAGCACGGGATCCCATATCATCGTAGAGGATCTTGACCGAGACGCCCTCCTTCTGTTTTTCGAGCATCGCATTATAGAGCTTTTTACCGATGCCGTCCATCCGGAAAATATAATATTGAAAATGGATGTGGTCTTTGGCATTCTTGATATCTTCGAGCATAGCCTCGAATTTCTCATTCATATCCGTATAAGTGGTGATTGTATTATTATTGGTCAAAAAAGAATGGTTATTGTAGAGCAGCATATGGATGAGCTTTTTATATTTATTTGCCAGGGGATTGACGAAGCTGAAGTTTTTATTCTTTATATCCTCCAGCTGTTCCTGCACAAGGTGCTCCAGACCGACTTTGTCTTTTTCATCGATTTTGAAGATGCCCTGATTATAAATCGTCCGTCCGAAGGCCATGTAGATGATGAATCCGAAAATGGGTATGAAGAATAAAACCAGCACCCATGCCCAGATGCTCTGGGCGCTTCTGCGCTCAAGGAAAATGATACTGATCGCAAGCAGTATATTCACGAGGAACAGGGCCGCAATCACTATGGATAAGACGAAACTCCAGTCGATATTCTCAAATGACAGCCATGACATAATATTTCACCTCACACTTATTGTATATTATAATGGGAAGTTTTAAAATTCGTAATAATTAATTTGAAAATGTTATGGATATTCAGGTGCGAACAGTGGTAATATGTAATTAACCAATCAGATAGGAGTGTCATTATGCACAAAATCGACAATTCTAAAGTCAGACAAGTCGTCACGTTGCTAAATGAACTCGGGGTCAAGGTAAAGGTTTCGAGCTCAAGGTTCGATATTATGAATCGTATCGCTACAAACGAAAAATTAAAACTAAAAGAACAAAATATTTAAAAAAATGCAGTCAGGATAAAAATCCGACTGCTCTTTTTTTATCTCTTTAATTTGTATTGATGGAAATAGATGCTCATTACGATACCCATCGCAATCATATTCGCCCACAGGCCGCTTCCGCCGTAACTTAAGAATGGCAGCGGCAGGCCGGTGATCGGGACAAGCTGGATGGTCATGCCGATATTCTGGAAAATATGGAATATCAGAAGCGATAAGTATCCGGCTATGAAATACGAAGAGAATGGATCTTTGACCGTCAGCGCGATCCTGACAAGATGGAGCATGAGCATGAACAACAGGGCGATGACGAGTGTTGCACCGAGAAAACCGAACTCCTCACCGATGATCGTGAAGATGAAGTCGGTATGGTTTTCGGGTATATAGACGATGCCCTGGCCGAATCCCTTGCCTTCAATCCCGCCGGAGCCGATGGCCCGCATGGAGTTCGACAGCTGGAAACCGCCTTCTGTGGCATACATTTCAGGCTGAAGCCAGGAATATATGCGCTCAAACTGGTAAGGGCGTATGCCGAGATACGTCTGCAGCAGATCCGGCCTGTAAAGGATGCCGAGGATGAGTGCCGTTCCGGTCGTTGCAGCGACGGCGAGCGTTGGCAGGATGATCCACAGGCTGATGCCGGATACGAGGATCATCCCGAACAATATGGCAATCAGGACAAGGACCGTCCCGAGGTCATTCTGCAAGAGTATGAAGATCATCGGCAGTACGGATACAAGGAAAAGCTTGAAGAGCAATTTGATGTCGGCGCTTAAATCAGTGGTGATCCTGTATTTGTTGTGCTGATGGATCACGTAGGCCATCGCCATTATGTACAGCACCTTCATGAATTCCGACGGCTGTATGCTGATGAAGCCGAACTGGTACCAGCTCTTGGCACCGTTTATGATCGGGGTGACCGACGACACCGGCGCAATGAATAAGATGATGAGGCTCAACACACCGATGCCGTACAGCACCCATATGTAATTCTTGAAAAACTTTACGGGTATGAAAGTGATGATGAATAATGAAATGAAGCCTAATATATAAAATAAAGTCTGCCGCACCGCAAAATCAGTCTCATACTGGCCGCTGGTCATTGCTGATGAAATGGTGAATATGCTGATCAGGGCGAGTGTAGCCAGCAGCAGCACCAGTATCCAGTCGATGCGGGACAGAAAATTGGCATTCTGTCTTTTGTATCCTTGGTTATCTTGCAAGAATATCACCCTATCCAAAATAAAATCGTGAATTCAAGTATACTATATTTTATAATTGGATATGAGACATATGATATAAAAATTTCAACAAATTTATTATAACTGTGAAATGGACGGATAAAAAAATGATCAGAATTTTCATCAATCAAGTTGCTGAATACTGTAATGGCAGGATGAATGAAAAAGCCGCCGCCCTGGGGGAGACGTTCGTCGCCGGGGCTTCCATAGATACAAGGACGATACAAGAAGGGAATATCTTCCTCCCCTTCAAAGGTGAAAATGTGGACGGGCACCGGTTCATAGAGGATGCATTTTCAAAAGGGGCGGGCGTCTCGCTGACGGAAGTGCCGCTTGAAGAAACGGATGAGGACCACCCCCTGATCCATGTCGAAGACGGTCTCCGGGCACTGCAGATGATTGCAAAGCGCCATCTGGAAGCGGTCGATCCGACAGTCATCGCAATCACCGGTTCAAACGGCAAGACGACGACGAAAGATATGGTGGAGTGCCTGCTTGCTGAGGATCACAAAGTCAAAAAGACCATGGGGAACTACAACAACGAAATCGGGCTCCCGCTGACCCTCCTCGAGCTGGATGATGACACGGAAATCTCGATACTCGAAATGGGCATGGATCAGAAAGGCGACATCCACTTTTTGAGCACACTCGCAAAGCCGGATATCGCAATCATCACGAATGTGGGTGAATCGCATATAGAGAAGCTCGGGTCCAGGGAAAAGATCGCAGAAGCGAAGTATGAGATCGTCGACGGCCTGAAGGAGGACGGGGTGCTGATCTACTCCAAAGACTATCCCCTGCTGAACGAATTGACGGGGAAAGGGGCACATCATTTTAAAATGACGAGTGCCGGCCTGTCCGAAGAAAACGATCATATCATCTCCAATATCACACAGAATGCGGACGGCACTTCATTTGAAATGGACGGGTTCCATGTTGACATCCCGCAGCTGGGCAGTCATAATGCAATGAACGCATCCCTCAGCCTGCTGGCAGCAGAAGCGGCCGGGAAAGATATGGCAGCGATCGCCGGCAGATTCAAAAACCTGAATGTGTCATCGATGCGCATGGAACAGGCTGTCCACCGGAGCGGAGCGCTCATCATCAACGATGCCTACAACGCCAGTCCTTCAAGCATGAAAAGTGCGGTGGACACAGTGGCGGGCCTCGATTACCCTAAAAAGATCCTGGTGCTTGCGGATATACTTGAACTGGGTGAATACAGTGAAGCACTCCATCAATCCGTCGGTGACCATATCGGAAGATCCGGCAGTGACTTCGAACTGCTCACTTTCGGCAGTGATGCAAAATTCATAGCAAAGGCCGCGGGACTCGCCGGCAGCCGGCATTTCGACGACATAGAAACACTCGCCGCACACCTTGAAGGAATGCTTGATGAAGACACGGTGGTGCTTTTGAAAGGTTCACGCGGCATGGAGATGGAGAGGGTGAAGAGCCATATCTGGTAAAATCGGTGTTTTATTCCTGCATGGATATACCGGGGGACGCTATGAACTCGAGCCGCTGTTCCGTTATCTGAAATCCAGGTATGAATTCGAGTACGAGTTCCCGGTCTATCCCGGTCACGGCCATCATCTGGATTTTAACAATGTGACCGGTGATGACTGGTACGAGGAGGCATTTGAGGCATACGAGGTCCTCTCCCGCAAAGTCGATGAAATCTACATCATCGGGTTTTCGATGGGCGGTCTGTTTGCGAGCCATATCGCACAGCATAACCATGTGGATAAGCTTTTGCTGATCGCCCCGGCGTTCGAACACACGCATATCAACCGGCTTGCACGCCTGAACCTCAGGCCGGAAGGCCTGGCCGAGCATTTCAAACTGAAGACGATGGATGTCGTGAGGAGCAGGCTGCCGAAATTATCCCTGCAGGCGTTCAACGAATTCCGTGCCATCATGGATGCGAAGATGCCCAATTATGAGGAGATTGAATCGGAAACATTGATCGTCCACGGGACGATCGATCTGCTGGTACCTTATATGTCGAGTGTGGATGCCTGGAAGAAAATGAAGAACTGCCGGCTCGAACTGATTGAAAACGCACCGCATATCATGGCTTATACAGAAAACCACCAGCATACGCTGAACATCATTGCAGAACGCTTTTTATTCCTGGACATGAAAAGAGTCCTTGAGTAATCGTGTAAATGGTGTTAGTATAGAGTAGTTATACTAAATAATTGAACGTTAAGAGTCAAAGGAGACTAAAAGTTGAAGTTTTTTAAAGAATTAGGTGTCAGTGAGGAAATACTCAAAGCCGTAAGTGATATGGGATTTGAGACACCTACACCGATACAGGAAAAAAGTATTCCTATAGCACTGGAAGGCCGGGATGTACTCGGCCAGGCGCAGACAGGAACGGGTAAAACAGGTGCATTCGGCATACCGATCATAGAGAAGTCAGTCAAAGGCGAAGGCATACAGAATATCATTTTAACACCAACCCGTGAGCTGGCTGTCCAGGTCTCAGAGGAATTGAACAAATTTGCGAAGTATAAGAAGCTGCACGTAGCAGTGATCTTCGGCGGCATGAGCATCGATCGCCAGATCAAGGAATTGAAGAGAAGGCCTGAAATAGTGGTCGGCACACCAGGCAGGATGATCGACCATATCAAGCGCCGCACATTGAAGCTGCAGGATGTGAATATGCTTGTACTGGATGAAGCGGATGAGATGATGAACATGGGCTTCATTGATGATGTCAAATTCATCATGTCCGAAGTGCCGCTTGAAGGCCGTCAGACATTGCTCTTCTCTGCAACGATGCCAAGGGCGATCCAGGAGCTGGTCACACGCTTCATGGTGAATCCGGAAATTGTCAAGACGATGAGCCAGTCGGCAAACAACCCGCAGATCGATGAGAACTACACGATCGTCAAGGAGCTTGAAAAGCTCGATGTATTCTCCGACTTCCTGGATGTGCACCAGCCGGAACTCGCGATCGTCTTCGGACGTACGAAACGCCGGGTCGACGAACTGACGGGCGCACTCATCGCGAAAGGCTACCGTGCCGAAGGACTGCATGGTGACATCACCCAGTCGAAGCGGCTTGAAGTGCTCAAGAAATTCAAGAATAATTCACTGGATATACTTGTTGCGACCGACGTTGCAGCGAGGGGCCTCGATATTTCAGGCGTATCCCACGTGTATAACTTCGACATCCCGCAGGATGCAGAAAGCTATACGCACCGCATCGGACGTACAGGCAGGGCCGGCCACAAAGGCATGGCACTGACATTCGTCAATCCGGTCGAGATGGATTATCTCAGGATGATTGAAAACGACAAGAATAAAACCATCCGCTCCCTGCGACCGCCAAACAAAAAAGAGGTTGAAGCATCAAGGCAGAACGAAGTGTTCGATAAGATCACAGAATGGATTGAAAAAGACGACAGTTCAGTGACCAAGGAAATCGCAGAGAAATTAATTGAAGCGCACGGCGCTGAAAATGTCATTTCTGCAATGCTGAATGAATTCATGTTTTCAAGACAGGATGAAAACATCCAACTGTCATTTGAAAAACCGTTATCCAAAAGAGGCGGAGGCGGCGGACGCCGCGGCGGCAAACCTTCTTCAAACTACAAAGGTTCCAAAAAAGGGCGCCCGCAAAAACGCAACGACAACAGAGGCGGAAGCGGCAAGCCGCAGTCGCAGCGCCGGAACAAAACCGGACGTACATTCAAAGATCACCTTAAATAATGAAACTTATGAAAGCATCCCCTTAAGGTGGATGCTTTTATTTAGTATAATGGTGAATGAAGGTATAATAACAGAGCAGGAAAAATCTTTTATGCCGAAGGAAGGTCAATATGAAAAGATTATCGAGTGAAGCTGTACCTTACATGAGGGTGAGGGCGATGATCGATATGTTGTTCTGGTTCATCATCGCAGGTGCCGTCACGGGTCTTGCGCTGTGGTTTGACTGGCCGGTTTACGTCATATGGATTGCTGCCGGTATTTTCATTCTTTTATTCATTATTAACGTAATCATCAGGCCCCTGATATTTTACAGGGTGACGCGGTATGAGCTTGCAGAAGAACAGATCATCGTAAAAAAGGGGTTCATCATCATCCGGACCACCCTGATACCGATCAAGAGGATACAGGGCGTGGAACTCTCGACCGGACCGGTCTCGAGAAGGTACGGCCTTTCCATCCTGCGCGCAAAAACAGCCAGCATGGGCATAGATATGCCTCCGATTGAAATCAGTGAAGGCAGGCAGCTCAAGAAACAGATCATCGATATGGTAAAGGAGGAGATTTCTGATGTATAGTCCTCAGAAGCTTCATCCGATTGCGTACCTGGGCAGTGTGCTCAATGCGTTCAGGAATTTATGGATACCTCTGGTGATCGTCTTCTTCAACCAGAGGGAGACGATCATGTCCGGCAATATTTCACTGCCATGGATCATTGGGGTCGTGGGGATATTCCTCCTCCTGGTCATCCTGTTCGGCGGACTGGACTTCCTCAATAAGTACAGGACGAGATTCTGGATAGAAGACGGAAAGTTCATTTATAAGGACGGGATTTTGACAAGGCGTGAAAAGGAATTCGATATAGAACGGATCCAGTCGATCGACTTCTCGGAACCGATTTTCCACCGCCTGTTCAAAGCCGTGAAACTCCAGGTGTTCACACCGGGTGAAGGCATCGTCATAGATACTATGAAGAAAACGCAGGCTGAAGCGCTGCAGTCGATCATCTACGATGAACAGGAGAAGATTGCACAGGATAAACAGGATGTTGAGAATGTGCGCATCGGTGATGCCAGTCCCTGGCCAAGAGAGGATGGGGACGCGGCACCGGCCGAGGTACAGCCGAAGAGGACTTTCGAAGTGCTCCACAGGCTGAGCCGTGCGGAATTGCTGCTGATGAGCATGACGAGTGGTGCACTCGGGGCGTTCCTCGCCATCGTTTTTGCGATACTGAACATCATAGGCACGCAGTTCATCGTGGAACAATATATCGATTATTTCGGCACCCTGTTCCAAAACTCCATGATTGCACTGTCGGTCGCTGTAATATTCTTCGTGGCCGTCGGCTATGCAGTCGGGGTGATCATCCTTTACATCAAATATCATGATTACGCGTTGTATAAAAAAGGCGATGATCTCGCAGTGGAGTACGGCCTGCTTGAAAAGAAGCATAAGAGCGTGAATGTCAACAGGGTCCAGAACATCATCATCAGGGATTCCCTGATCAGACGGATGATCGGTTATTATTCGTTGTCGGTGACGATAACGAGTGACACTTTCGAAGGCGAGGATGCAACCAGCACAGTGGAACTCATGCCTTTTATAAAAAGGGGCACTTTGTATGAAGTCATTGAAGAGATACTGCCGAACTATGATGTTATCAAGCCGGACGGCTGCGTGCCGCTCCGGGGTTACCGCAGATATTTCCAGATTTCGACGGTCATACTGATCCTTGCCACCGCAGCCGTCCAGTATTACCTGCTCAGCTGGGCATGGATACTTGGGCTCGGGGTGCTTGCCGTCACGATCGCGGCCGGGGTCTATGCGGCGAGGAATAACGGTTATGTGATCAGGGACGATGAGATCAACCTGCTTACAACAGGATTTTTCACGAGAAGCCATTTTGTCATCAAGCATGATAAGGTCATCGAGGGTCAGATTACGGAAAATCCATTTCTCATCCGTTCAAAACTTGCCAATATATCAGTGACGACCGCGGCCGGCATCGTCGGTTCGACTGCGACGGTCAGGTTCATAGACAGGCAGGATATCGGCATCATATGGGATTGGATAAAAGAAGGGGGCAGGAAGGATGAAGAAGATTTCTCCGAAAGCGATCAGATTGTGGAGGATTAAAGCAGGTATTTATGCGTTCATATTTTTACTCGCGACGGCACTGGTGTACATCCTCTCCATCACCGTCCTGGATTTCCTGCCCTGGTATATACCTGCGGTATTCCTTTTAATCACAATATATATCGTCATCGTGGATATATGGCTCGTGCCCAAATTGAAATTCCGTTATTTCAGATACGGCATCTTTGATGATGAAATCCACGTCCATGAAGGCATATTCATAAAAAGACAGAAAACCGTGCCGATATACAGGATTCAAAACATCGATACGACAGTCGGTCCGTTGATGAGAAGGATGAATCTGAAAGGCATCAGTTTAAGGACACCGGCTGAAAGAGTGTATATCCCCGAACTCCATGAAGGGGATGCAGATCAGCTGAGGATCATGATACGTGACATCATCAACAATCAATCGAGGGTGGAAGTATGATTTTAGGCATAGGTACAGACATAGTGGAGATAGGACGCATAAAAAGAGTGAATAAAGATCACCGTCTTGCCAAAAGGATATTGGCGGACGAAGAGTTCGACAAGTACAGGAATATCTCCAATGAAAACAGGCAGACCGAGTTTCTGGCAGGACGTTTCGCCGTCAAAGAAGCATATGCAAAAGCACTTGGCAGCGGCATAGGCGAATCCATAGCGTTCAATGAGATCAACTGCATGAATGACAGCCGGGGAAAACCATCCCTCGTAAATGACCGGCGGGCCCATGTTTCAATTTCGCATTCGGAAGATTACGCAATGGCGATGGTTGTTCTGGAAACACAATAAGGAGGCAGTTCAGTGAGTGAGAGGTACTATAGAAGCACATTGGTCAATGTAGATTTGGAAGCGATCCACCACAATTACAGAGTCATCCAGGTCAGGCACCCGGACAAGACGTTCATCGCCGTCGTAAAAGCGAACGGATACGGGCTCGGCAGCAACACCGTCGCCGGATATCTTGCAGACAGGGGTGTCGGTTACTTTGCTGTGGCGACACTGGATGAAGCCATCGATTTAAGGATGCACGGCACCAAGGGAAAAATCCTCGTCCTCGGCCGGGTCGACCCTGAAGATATCAACAAAGCCATCCAGCACAGGGTTGCGGTGACGGCGGCGGATCTCGATTGGGTGAGGGAAGCCATATCGAATGTGAACGACATTTATGAAAAAAAGGTATGGATCCACATAAAGGTGAACACCGGCATGAACCGCTATGGTACACAAGACGTGGCGGAAATCCGTGCCATGATCGAGGAGATCAACGGCTTTGACCGCTTCATATATGAAGGTATCTTCAGTCATCTGACTTCCGCCGATGAAGACCGGGATATCACGGAACAGGAAATCGAAGCGTTCCGTGCAATCATCGACCAGGTGGAACGCCCAAGGTACGTCCATATCCAAAACTCTGCAGGCGCATTGTGTTATGATGTGGATTTCTGCAATGCACTCCGGATCGGCATATCATTATACGGTTACTATCCGAGTCCGGAGACGAAGGCCGCAACGGATATCCGGCTGAAGCCTTCCATAGAACTGACGGCGCGCGTGGCGGCGGTCCATCGGCTCTCGCCGGGGGATGCAGTGAGCTACGGGCGGACTTATACAGCGGGACAGGAAGAAACCGTCGCAACTCTGCCGATCGGTTATGCGGATGGCTTCATCCGCAAAAGAAGCGGTTATGAAATTGAAGTGGGCGGCGTCCAGTGCCCTGTGGTCGGCAGGGTCTGCATGGATGCCATCATGGTGCGGGTGCCCGAGGGCACGAAAGTCGGAGATCACGCATGCATCATCAGCAATGACCCCGATTCACCGCAGTCCATGGATGAGTACAGTGCTTATGTGGACACCATCCCGTATGAATCACTGACGCTTCTTGCACGGCGCATACCGAGACAGTACGCGGGCGAGGATGTCGATTTCATTTACAATGAGGTATTGAAATAGCTAGTCACCTGTGAAACAACATGGTAAGATTATATATATTATCGTCCAGGGGTGATTAATTATGAATTTGAATGATCAGCCAAACACGAGCAGTCTGGATACAGCACTTAAAAAGGGTTATATTGAAATGAGGGATATCAATCTCTCAATCGTCAGCGAGTTTCACATTGTGGAATGTGAAGCCCATAAGCGCAATGAAAGATACCTTGAATATATAAAAGATGGTGAATAGATGAAAAGAGGAGAAGTTTATCTTGCGGATCTATCACCGGTGGAAGGTTCCGAGCAAGGTGGTAAAAGACCTGTCGTTATCATTCAGAATAATGTGGGCAACTATCACAGTCCAACTGTGATAGTTGCTGCTGTTACAGGCAGGATCAACAAAGCAAAGATACCTACACATGTGGAGATTTCAAAGGATACATATAACTTGGATAAGGATTCAGTGATTTTATTGGAACAGATCAGAACCGTCGATAAAAAACGGCTGATGGAAAAACTTACATATTTGAAAGATGATAAAATGGCTGAAGTGGATGCTGCCCTGAAAGTCAGTCTCGCATTGGATCAGAATCAGAAAAAGAAGAAGAAAAAGACCAAGCGGTCAGAGGGATGATATAGCCCCAATTCATAAGGAGGTGCAACGATTGACCTATGTAGACGATTTAGCAAATGAATATAAGGATATCATGACGAAGTACCTTTTTAACGATCAACAGTACGAAGCAATTGAAATGTGTCATACGTTCAGTGATAAAGTCATTCAAATCGATACCTCGCCCGAGGAAATAGTGACCCTTCATATGGATCTCATCGAGGAGATGTCCATCAAAGACGGGGAATTGATACATTCATCATTGAACATACTGCAGGAAGTGCTGATTGCATTCGGCTTTACATACCGCGACTACAAGGCGATGCTGGCCAAACTGGAGACACATGACAAAGAGCTGGATGTTGCTTCAAGCCTTCAGGAGACAATGCTGAAAACGCCGATACCGGTACTGGACAGTCTGGAGATCGGAGCGATTTCCGTCCCTGCCGGCAAGGTGAGCGGGGACTATTTCAATATCATCAATCATGAAAACGCCTTGTTGAGTTTTGGTGTGGCCGATGTCATCGGTAAAGGGATACCTGCGGCCATAGCGATGTCCATGGTCAAATTTGCCATGGATTTTCAAGGTGCGACCATCAATCCCAGTGAAAGTCTGCAGAAGCTCAACAGGGTGGTCGAAAGAAACGTCAACCAGAATATGTTCATCACGATGTTCTACGGCCTTTATGACCTCAAGACCGGGACGCTCGACTATTCTTCCGCCGGCCATGAACCGGGGCTGATATACAGGAGCGCAACGAATGAGTTCGAAGAAATCGATGCCAAAGGCATTGTGCTCGGGGTGACGGATTCTGCGGAATACGAACAGCGCCGGGTGACGCTTGAAAAGGATGATATGCTGATCGTCTGCACCGATGGAGTGACGGAACTTAGGAAACATGATGACACTTTCATCGATTTGAATGATATCAAGGACATGATCTATGAAACGAAGGACCACCACCCCCAGGATATCGTCCAATACGTATATGAATCCCTGACACGCATGCAGCATGCCAATAAAAAAGATGACCTCACTTTATTCATCTTGAAAAATACAGGGTGAAATCCATAAAAAAATTGGTCATGTATGTTTATCTTTATACTGGACGGGTAATTATATATGACTTGCGTTTAGAATTTGGTTAGGAGTGGAAATACATAATGAATATCAACATAAGCACAGAAGAAAAGAAAGATGAGTATATCATTGTCATGAGCGGGGAGCTTGATGTCTATACTGCCCCCGAACTGCAGGAAGTTCTGAATCCGATCAGACAGGACGGCAGCCATCATGTGAAAATAGATTTGAAGGATGTTTCATATATGGATTCGACGGGACTCGGTATCTTCGTAGGCACACTCAAAGATTTGAACAAACATGATAAAGAACTGCGTGTGACAGGTGTTTCCGACCGTATTTTGAGACTCTTTGAAATCACGGGTTTAAGAGACTTGATGCATATTAATGAATCATCGGAGGTGGAATGAGGATGAGTCATCAATATGACTATATAGAGATGAAATTTCCATCAAGTGCAGAATACGTTGGGCTGATCAGGCTCACACTATCCGGCATATTCTCCCGGGTGGGCGCGACTTATGATCAAATCGAGGATGCTAAAATTGCGGTTTCCGAAGCCGTCACCAACGCTGTTAAGCATGCCTATGATGAAGATGAAGGCGGCACGATCCTCGTTGGATTCGCCGTTTATGCCGATAAAGTGGAAATCATCGTATCCGACAAAGGCCAAAGTTTCAATTATGAAGAAATAAAATCTGAATTGGGCCCATATAATGAAGATGATAACGTCAATTACTTGAGAGAGGGCGGTCTCGGGTTATTCTTAATTGATACACTGATGGATGAAATTGTTGTAAGAAAAGATCCAGGTGTTACAATAAGTATGACTAAGTACATTGATGAAAGCCAGGTGCATTCGGATGGGGAAACAATCAGCAACAGATAATGGATATTCTGCTGAGGAAATCAATTTTTTAATCAAGAGCTATCAGCAGGAAAGTGACGATATTGCACAGACCAAACTGGTTGAACATTATCAGAAGCTTGTTGAATCACTTGCATACCGCTACTCCAAAGGGCAGAGCCATCATGAAGACCTGGTGCAGGTCGGCATGGTCGGCCTGCTTGGCGCGATAAAAAGGTTCGATCCTTCTTTCGACAGGCGTTTCGAAGCTTTTTTGGTGCCGACAGTCGTCGGTGAGATCAAGCGATATCTCCGTGATAAAACATGGAGTGTCCATGTACCGAGACGAATCAAAGAGATTGGCCCGAAAATCAAAAATGCAAACGACACCCTTGTTGCCGAACTTGAACGCTCACCGACCATCCAGGAGATTGCAGATTATCTCGAGGTGACGGATGAAGATGTGCTTGAAGCGATGGAAATGGGCCAGAGTTACAATGCATTATCCGTGGACCATTCGGTTGAAGCCGACAAGGACAGTTCCACGGTCACCCTTCTTGATGTGATGGGTGAGCAGGATGACAATTACGACCTTGCAGAGAAAAGGCTGATGCTGGAGAGGATACTCCCGATACTGACCGACAGGGAAAGGGAGATCATCCAGTTCACCTTCATGGAAGGTCTGAGCCAGAAAGAGACGGGAGAACGTGTGGGCTTGAGCCAGATGCATGTCTCCCGCCTGCAGAGAACGGCGATCAATAAGCTGCGTCAGGCAGTTGTGGAAAATGAATGACCCCGACCCGTGCGGTTGGGGTTTTTATTTTTAATACTATACTGAAATTTAGGAGAAACGATAATGTCACAAAGTTTGATTAAAGTGTTGGAGAAAACGACGTCATTCAAGGAAAAATACATAAGGAATGTTTTGGAGCTGCTCGAGGATAAAAACACGGTGCCATTCATCGCCCGTTACCGCAAAGAGATGACCGGCGGCATGAATGAGGAGGACATCAAGCAGATTGCGGACGAATACAATTATATGGAATCGCTCCAGAAGCGGAAAGAGGAAGTCATCCGCCTGATTGATGAGCAGGGTATGCTGACGGAGGAATTGAAGGCCGAAATCAACAAGCAGACCGTGCTGAACAGGGTCGAAGACTTATACAGGCCGTTCAAACAGAAGAAGAAGACGAAAGCGACTGAAGCAAAAAGGAAAGGTCTGGAACCACTCGCCAAAATCATACAGGCCCAGGATGATGCTGACATCCGTCAGTATGCGGAAAGTCATCTGAATGATGAGGTGTCTTCAGTTGATGAAGCAATCAGCGGCGCCCTGGACATCATTGCCGAGGACATTTCCGATGAACCGAAGTTCAGAAGGTACATTTTAAAAGTGGTGAAGGACACTTCCTCCATCACTTCAACCAAAAAGAAAAATGCAGAAGATGATAATAAAGTATTTGAAATATATTACGATTATGAGGAGCCGGTCAAAAAGATCGTGCCTCACAGGGTGCTCGCGATCAATCGGGGCGAGAAGCTCAAAGTTCTGAACGTGAAACTCGTGCATGACCTCGAACGCCTGAAAAATTATATCGGCAAACAGATCATCAAAGAAGAATCAAAGGCAAAAGAT
Source organism: Salinicoccus kekensis (assembly GCF_900220995.1). Lineage (GTDB taxonomy): Bacteria > Bacillota > Bacilli > Staphylococcales > Salinicoccaceae > Lacicoccus > Lacicoccus kekensis. The sequence goes on along the minus strand of NZ_OBQF01000004.1, from coordinate 3,926 downwards.
TATATGGAGAGAGCGATCGATGACAGTTTGAAGCGGCTGATCATCCCTTCCATCGACCGCGAAGTCCGGAATGACTTGACGGTCGAAGGTGAGGCGCATGCCGTCGATATTTTCGAAGAAAACCTGAAGCGGCTGCTTTTACAGCCGCCATTGAAGGGGAGGACAATCCTCGGGGTCGACCCTGCCTTCAGATCGGGATGTAAACTTGCCGTAATCAATGATAACGGGGAATTCCAGGATAAAAGCATCATCTATCCGCATACTTCAAAAAAGAGAGTGGAAGAAGCGAAAAATGAAATGCTCCGCATAATCAAAAAGCACGATATCTCACTGATTGCAATCGGCAACGGTACAGCTTCGAGGGAAACGGAACACTTCACTGCCGAACTCCTGACTGAAGAAAATCTCGACGTACCGTTCATCATCGTCAATGAAGCGGGAGCGAGTGTTTACTCGGCATCACAGATTGCACGGGATGAATTTCCTGATTTCAATGTCGAAGAAAGAAGTGCCGTTTCAATCGCAAGACGTGTACAGGATCCGCTCAGTGAACTGGTGAAAATCGATCCGAAATCCATAGGTGTCGGCCAGTACCAGCATGATGTCAATCAGAAATATTTGACCGAATCACTGAACTTCGTTGTGGAGACGAGTGTGAACCAGGTCGGGGTGAACGTGAATACGGCATCCGTGACATTGCTTGAGCATGTAGCGGGCTTATCGCCCTCCATCAGTAAAAACATCGTCAATTACAGGCTTGAGAACGGCCGGTTCAAAAACCGCCGGGAGATCGGCAAAGTGCCGAGGCTCGGTAAGAAGACATATGAACAGTGCATCGGATTCCTCCGCCTGCCGGAGGGGGAGGAGCTGCTCGACAGGACACCGATCCACCCCGAACAGTATGAAACCACAAATGAATTATTGAAACAGCTTGGAATCGAAAAAGAGCAGATCGGCTCGGATGAGACGCGGCGGAAGCTTGAAGACATCAATATAAAGGAATATGCAGAAAAACTCTCCGTAGGGGAGCCGACGCTTGAGGATATTGTTGAAAGTCTGAAATCACCGACGAGGGACATCAGGGATGACTATGAGACTCCGATGCTGAAATCCAATGTATTGAATATGGAAGACTTGAAGCAGGGGATGAGGATGTCAGGGACTGTGAGGAACGTGACCGACTTCGGTGCCTTTGTCGATATCGGTGTTAAGCAGGACGGACTTGTCCATGTTTCGCAATTGGCGGATCGTTTCATCAAACATCCATTGGAAGCGGTGGGCACGGGGGACATCGTCGAAGTGAAAGTGCTCGATGTGGATTTGAAGAAGGGCAGAATATCCCTGACGATGAAAAATATGAACAATTAAAAATAAAGACAAAAAAAGTACAGGTCAATTGACCTGTACTTTTTTGCGTTTACTTATCGAGTAGGTGAACGCTCTTGTCTTCAAGCTCAACATCATTGATGTCTATGCCGAGAGCATTGGCAACACCGCGGCCGTAAGCCGGGTCTGCCTGGTAACAGTTGAAGATATGACGGTGCTGCACCTGTACTGATGCGCCGCCAACTTCGTCTGCCGTGTTTTTGAAGAGATTCTGTTTATCTTCTTCAGACAGAAGGTTGAAGAGTTTACCTGGCTGCTCGTAATAATTGTTATCATCTTCGCGGAAGTTATGCTCGTAAACCAAACCTTCGATTTCGAGACCCGGATCCTTCACTTCCGGCTGATCCTGGTACTGGCTGTAGCTGTTAGGGTAGTAGTTCGTATGTGAACCCATATTGCCATCAACCCTCATTGCGCCGTCACGGCTGAACGGGCAGACGTTTTGCGCAGCTTTTGGCGAGTTGACCGGAATCTGATGGTGGTTCGCACCAAGGCGGTATCTCTGAGTGTCTCCATAGGAGAACAGACGGCCCTGAAGCATTTTATCCGGTGAAAAACCGATGCCCGGGACGATGTTCGTCGGTGCGAACGCTGCCTGTTCAACTTCTGCGAAGTAGTTTTCAGGGTTGCGGTTCAGTTCGAACTCACCTACAGGAATCAATGGATATTCACCTTTGTACCATACTTTAGTCAGATCGAACGGGTTATGGTAATGATTTTTAGCCTGTTCTTCAGTCATGACCTGGATGTAAACTTTCCATTTAGGGAAGTTGCCTTCTTCAATCGCATTGAACAAGTCTCTTTGTGAAGACTCACGGTCCTTAGCAATGACTTCTTCTGCTTCTGCACCTGTGTAGTTTTCAATGCCCTGCTGTGTTCTGAAGTGGAACTTCACCCATACGCGCTCATTGTCAGCATTGATCATGCTGTATGTGTGTGAACCGAAACCATGCATGTTTCTGAAACCTTTTGGAATACCACGGTCCGTCATGATGATCGTCACCTGGTGGAGTGCTTCAGGAAGCAGCGTCCAGAAATCCCAGTTGCTTTGCGGGTTATGCATGTTCGTTTTAGGGTCACGTTTTACAACGTGGTTAAGGCTTGCGAAAAGCTTAGGGTCGCGGAAGAAGAACACTGGTGTGTTGTTACCGACGAGGTCCCAGTTGCCTTCCTCAGTGTAGAACTTGAGTGCAAAACCACGGATATCACGTTCAGCATCTGCTGCACCGCGTTCGCCTGCTACAGTGGAGAAACGTGCGAACATTTCAGTTTTCTTGCCGACTTCGCTGAAAATCTTAGCTTTCGTATATTTAGTGATATCATGAGTTACAGTGAAAGTTCCGTAAGCACCTGAACCTTTGGCGTGCATACGGCGTTCAGGAATCACTTCGCGGTCGAAATGTCCCATCTGCTCCAGGAAATATGGATCCTGCATCACCATTGGACCACGTGGACCGGCAGTGGCAGAGTTTTCACGGTCGCCGACCGGCGCACCGAATAATGTAGTCAGGTGGTCTGCAGGCTTGTTCGCGCCTTGCTCCCTGCCCTGATGAGCGCCGCCCGCCATTGCAGTACCAGCGAACTCATCTTTTGGATTGCCAGTGAATTCATCTTTAGACTGATTCTGGTTTTCGTTAGTCATTAATAATATCCCTCCGAGAATTATTATTATAACATTCTTGTTTAGAATGATTATAAATAAAGTTTAACACATTGCTAAGTAATTTCAAGCAAATAAGCCCCAAGTAATGTAAAATATTTTTAAATAGAGATGTTCGGGTCTAGGAGATGGAAAACATCTCAGAGACATGAAAACTGCCTTTAATAGAAGGAAAAATTTAAAATGCCGGTTTTAATCATCGAAAAGGGCAGTCAAATAAAAAAGTATAAAGGAAATGTTAAAAACACGTAAAAATGTATTGACTTATTTAACATAAACCTTTATTATAAATATCGTTGCACTAAGCAATGGCCCGTTGGTCAAGCGGTTAAGACACCGCCCTTTCACGGCGGTAACACGGGTTCGAATCCCGTACGGGTCACTTCTTCTTTTTAGAGAAAAAAGTTTTTAAAACAAAATAGACGAACTCATTGACATAATGATTTATATGTTATACAATGGTTCTTGTCGCTAAAAAAAGAAGCGAAGCACTGAAAAGCAACATTATAATGATGAGCGGTTGTGGCGGAATCGGCAGACGCGCTAGGTTGAGGGCCTAGTGGGAGTTAATCCCGTGGAGGTTCAAGTCCTCTCAGCCGCATCAATCTTGCAATACTGATTCAAACAATTACTATTATATACTAAAATTAAATGCGGGTGTAGTTAAGTGGTATAACCCCAGCCTTCCAAGCTGATGTCGTCGGTTCGATTCCGATCACCCGCTCCATTACATTTAAGAACATTGAAAACTGAATGACAATATGTCAACGTTAATTCCGATAAACAAGTCTTCCATTATGGAAGCAGTTGAGGCGACCAACGCAAAACGCAATTGATACTGTCAGTATCATACGAGCTCAAGATGAGCTTTCCATTTATG
>NZ_OBQF01000006.1:62125-218679 GCF_900220995.1 Salinicoccus kekensis | reverse complement strand
GATAGGTTCGGCGTGTAAGTGTGGCAACACACTCAGCGGACGAATACTAATCGATCGATGACTTATTCAAAGATTTGTACCGTGTAGGTTTTCTACATTGCTTGGCTTCTATATGGTTTTGAATGTACATGCATTCATATTGTCTGGTGGCGATGGCGGAGAGGCCACACCTGTTCCCATGCCGAACACAGCCGTTAAGCTCTCCAGCGCCGATGGTAGTTGGACATACGTCCTGCCAGAGTAGGACGCTGCTAGGCAATTTCTTTTTTTTATGATTCCACAGTAGCTCAGTGGTAGAGCTATCGGCTGTTAACCGATCGGTCGTAGGTTCGAATCCTACCTGTGGAGCCATTTTTATGTCTATACATATTTTTACGGCCCGTTGGTCAAGCGGTTAAGACACCGCCCTTTCACGGCGGTAACACGGGTTCGAGTCCCGTACGGGTCATCATTGGAGAATTAGCTCAGCTGGGAGAGCATCTGCCTTACAAGCAGAGGGTCGGCGGTTCGAACCCGTCATTCTCCACCACGGTGGGGTAGCGAAGTGGCTAAACGCGGCGGACTGTAAATCCGCTCCTTCGGGTTCGGCAGTTCGAATCTGCCCCCCACCATAGCATCATTTTAATATTGGGCCGTAGCCAAGCGGTAAGGCAACGGGTTTTGGTCTCGTCATGCGAAGGTTCGAATCCTTCCGGCCCAGCCATTTTTAGAGCCATTAGCTCAGTCGGTAGAGCATCTGACTTTTAATCAGAGGGTCAGAGGTTCGAATCCTCTATGGCTCATCCTGGACACTTATTCATTTAAGTGTCTTTTTTTATGCATTCATACATAATTATAAGTCGTTGCATAAACTCCTCATTTTATATATTATGGGTGTATAGTACACAAAAGGGGAGTTCATTATGAAAAGAGTGGATATCATAGGGGCGGCAACGGCTTTCGGCCAGCCGAAGCTTGGTGTGGACCTGGGTCCGGATGCATTACGTTATGCCAACTTAATTGAAGAAATTGAAAAAATGAATATAAAAGTTAACGATAAAGGTAATATCTACAGCGATTTCAAGGTGGAAGCTTCAACGCATTCCCGTCGCTCCGAGAACAATCTCAAAAATTATGAGCAGGTCGTCGATTTCAGTGAAAAGCTTGCTGCTGCTGCGGATGAGTCAGTCAAATCGGGTGCGTTTCCGCTTGTCATCGGCGGGGATCATTCACTTTCAATCGGCAGCCTGGCAGGTATCAGTCCTCACTATGATAATCTCGGCGTCATCTGGTATGATGCGCACGGGGATCTGAATGACAGTGCGAGCTCCCCTTCAGGGAACATTCATGGAATGCCGCTTGCGATTGCCTGCGGCGTAGGGGATGAAAATCTGGTCAATATCCATAAGACGGGGGCAAAAATCAAGCCTGAAAACGTCGTATTGATCGGCATGAGGGATTTGGACGAAGGCGAAACAAGGTATATCAAAGACCAGAATATCCTAACGTACACCATGAGGGACATCAGGGAAAAGGGGATTTCCACCGTCATGTCGGAGGCGCTGGAATACCTTGAGGCGAAGACGGATGGCATTCATCTTTCCCTGGATGTGGATGCGCTGGATCCTGAAGAAACTCCGGGCACCGGTACACCGGTGGGGGAAGGATTAAGTCTGTGGGAAACACTTCTTGCGATGAATATACTTCATGACAGCGGAAGTATCACTTCCATGGATCTGGTTGAAGTGAACCCGCTCCTCGATGAGGGGAACATGACTGCTGAAAAAGCGGTGGCCATGGCTTCGGCTTTGTTCGGCAGCAAACAGAAGTAGGCGATGCCGGGGGAGACATAAAAAACGTGGACATCCATAAAGGGGACCACGTTTTTTATTCTTCTTCAAATGGTAATATCTGAATTTTATACTCGCTGGTTTTATCGCTGTTTTTTTTGGTGGAGTGTTCTTTGACCAGATTTTTAAGGTTTTTCTTGAACTGGTTCAATTCCTTATCTTTGATTCTCAAGTGGTAGGACAAATGATCCTTCTTCTTTTCCTGCTTGTATCGCAGCAGGCTGATGTCCGGTACGACCTTTTCAGCCACAGGTTCATAAAATTTCTGGACGATGCTGTTCTTCTCTTCAGTCTTCACGACATGAATGATTTCATTTTTGAGTAATTCATTCAAATGATAATGAATTTTAGCCCTGGGAATGCCTATTTCATCAGCAAGCATCTGCCCCGTTTTCGGCTTTTCACTCAGGAGTGTGAGCAGTTCGATTCTAAAAGGATCGCTGACACTTTTCAATTGCGCCAGATTATTGATGACTAACAATTTTTTCATTTGAAACACCCCTTATATATATATTTATAGTATGATTAAGAGTAAATAAGTTGTCAAATAAATCTAACAGGATGGGTGTATTATTCATAAGCGCAGGAAAGGGGCACCATAGATGATTGGTCAAAGAATCAAGGAAACGAGGCACAGGAATAATCTCACACAGGAAGAGCTTGCTGACGGGATCATTTCCCGGACTTATTTAAGTCTCATTGAGAAGGGCAGCGTCCAGCCTTCCACGAATGTGCTGATAAAACTCAGTGAACGCTTGAACTGTTCCCTGAACGATCTGATGTCTGAGACGTCAAACTTCCGGTATAATGATGTGGAAGTGTTCCGCGAAATCGTCTTTCATGAATATAAAGTGGAACATAATGATTTCTCGACCATACCTGAACTGATGAACAAAGAATATGAGAAAGCGGATGAAATTTCGAGTGCCGATTGCGGCAGGCTCCATCTATTGTATGCCAAATATTACAGGCATGAAGGGGACGCTCTCCAGATGATCCGGCAGGCGGATCAGTCACTGTCAAAGTTGTCCAATAATGTCATCAATCAATTTTACATAGATGCTTTATTGATCAAGACGGCCTACTTGGTGGAGCGTGGGGAAGTCACAGAAGTGCTTGACCTGCTGGAAGACACTTACGCGATGATATATCCGATGAATGAGCTGAACCTTGGCAAACTGAAAATTTTATTTGAAATCATAGAATGTTATTATAGGAAAGAACAGTATTTTACATGCCGTCGCCTGATAGATAAATATGTTGATCTGGAACGCAGGATGCAGGTTCATTATAAAGAAAAAGAACTGGGTGTACTTTCTGCAAAGGTGGCGGCTTTCGAAAATGATTTCGAAATGCTCGAGCGGCTGGTCGACCAGTCGGAAACTGAAGAGCTGATCCTCCTCAAATGCTATAATTTGTACAAAAAAGGCCGGATCAGGGAATGTGTTGAATATTTTAAGAGTTATCCTAAGAATACGGATGAATTGAAGGACGATCCTTTAATGCTGGATATATATAATGAGCTGAAGGATAAGATTGGGACGTTATAATTCATCAGAAAGGACCGGGTGAATGCAGAACACCAACATTTTTGAAAATATAACGACCGCCGCTGTCATCACAAGTGTAATAGATCTGATCATCGTATGGTATGTTTTTTATCTGCTTATCAGAGTCATGAGAGGGACGAAAGCGATCCAGCTGATCAAGGGTATCTTCCTTATACTGATTGGAAGGGCGGTCAGTAATTTCCTTGATCTGACCACGACGACGGAGTTGTTCGACACCGTTCTGGAATGGGGTTTTCTGGCGATCATCGTCATATTCCAGCCGGAACTGCGGCGGGCACTTGAACAGCTCGGACGGGGTAGTTTATTCAAAGGCAGCAATAATACCGCCGGGGCCGATTATGAGGCGTTGAGGGAAGCGATCATCAAATCAATCAGGTATATGGCAAAGCGGCGGATCGGTGCGTTGATCGTCTTTGAAAAAGGGACCGGCCTGAAGGAGTATACGGAAACCGGGATACCGATCGATGCTAAAATTTCAGCGGAACTGCTGATCAACATCTTCATACCGAACACCCCGCTGCATGATGGAGCGATGATCGTCTCGGGTGATAAGATCAACTCCGCAGCAAGCTACCTGCCGCTTTCGGACAGCAGCAAGATTGCGAAAAGCCTTGGTACGAGACATAGGGCGGCAGTCGGGATTTCGGAAGTGACGGATGCATTCACCGTGGTGGTTTCCGAGGAAACAGGCAGCATCTCCGTTACATACGGCGGCAAGCTGGATAAGGAAATCACTCTTGAAGAACTCGATGAGCTGCTGAAAAAGCACTGGAGTATCCTGCCCGGTGTGAAGGAAGGAGGCGGCATGTTTGCTCGAAAGTAAATGGGGATTGAGGTTTGTTGCATTGGCTTTGGCATTATTCATGTTTCTTTCGGTGAATGATGTCTTTGAAAACCTGAACCTGTTCAATGAAAATGGCGACGATGATGAAACTGAAGTACTTCAGGGCATGCCTGTGGAAGTGCTTTACGATGAAGATGAATACTACGTGAGCGGAGTACCGAGTCAGGTGAACGTACAGTTGTCCGGTAACACCTCAAATATAGTCAGACTGCAGACGACAAGGGATTTCAACGTCCTGCTCGATTTGCGGGAGAGGGGGACCGGGGAACATGAAGTGCATTTCACGATTGATGAGCTGCCCGAGAATGTCACGGCCGAAGTCGTTCCTGAAACTGCGGTCGTGAGTATCCAGGAATTGGTTTCACAGACATTCACGGTGCAGGCTGAAGTCGATGAGAGTCGTTTCGGCCCGGCGCATCAGCTGGAATCCGTTTCGGTGGAGCCGGAGACGGTGACCATTTACGGCGGGGAAAACGAAATCAACCGGATACAGTATGTGCGTGCGGCATTAAGCGATAATTCGCGTATTACAGAAGACCGTGTCGAAGAAGCGGAAGTCGGTGTATTCGATTTCCAGTTCAACCGACTGGATGTGCGGACGGAACCATCCAATGTAAGGGTTGAAATCAATGTGAATGAAGTAAGCAAGACAGTGCCTGTCAATTATGAAGTGACGGGCATGGTCGACAGTAATCATCAGCTTGTGAATGTGGAGCTCAATCACGAGACCATCGAAGTGTTTGGAAGTCAGGAAGTTTTGGATACCATCGAGTCGGCCAGTGTCGAAATCGACGTGGACGGCCTGGACAGCTCAGTGACAAGGGATGTTGAACTGGATCTGCCGGAAGGCATTACAAAAACTGAGCCGGCTGTTTTAGAAGCGGAACTCACGATAGAAGAAAATGACTAAAGGAGAAACTCATGGGTAAATATTTTGGTACTGACGGCGTCAGAGGCGTAGCAAATAAAGAGTTAACACCGGAACTGGCATTTAAATTGGGACGTGTTGGCGGATATGTTTTAGCAGGGGAGAACAATACAAAGCCGACATTTTTAGTGGGCAGGGACACCCGGATTTCGGGTGAGATGCTCGAGTCGGCACTCGTTGCGGGACTCCTGTCAATAGGGGCGGAAGTGATGCGTCTTGGTGTGATTTCAACACCAGGGGTGGCATATCTTGCTCGTGAAATTGAAGCAGATGCCGGAGTCATGATTTCAGCCTCACATAACCCGGTGGCAGATAACGGCATCAAGTTTTTTGCCTCCGATGGCTTCAAGCTGAGTGACGCTGAAGAACAAAAAATTGAAGAACTGCTGGATCGGGAGATGGATGATCTTCCAAGACCGACAGGCACCGAAATCGGCAGCAAATCGGATTATTTCGAAGGCAGCCAGAAGTATATCGGTTATCTCAAGTCAACTATCGATGTGGATCTTGAAGGTCTGAAAATCGGGCTGGACGGCGCACATGGTTCAACGCATTCCCTGGCACCATACTTATTCGGGGATCTCGAGGCGGAGACGGTCACGGTGGGGACCAATCCGGACGGCACGAATATAAATGACGGTGTCGGCTCCACCCATCCTGAGAAACTGGTTGAACTTGTGAAGGAAAAAGAATGTGATTTCGGCCTTGCATTCGACGGCGACGGCGACCGCCTGATTGCGGTGGATGAGAATGGCGATATCGTAGATGGCGATAAAATCATGTTCATCCTGGCACAGCATCTGAAAGAAGACGGCAAATTGAAAGATGACATGGTCGTTTCGACCGTCATGAGTAATCTCGGCTTTTATAAAGCCCTGGAAGCACACGGCCTGAGAAGTGACAAGACTAAAGTGGGAGACCGCTATGTCGTCGAAGAGATGAGGAAACACGGCTACAGCCTGGGCGGAGAACAGTCTGGACATATCATCATGATGGACTACAATACGACCGGAGACGGTCTGTTGTCCGGCGTGCATCTGGCTGCAATTATCAAAAAGACAGGTAAGCCTTTGAGCGAACTTGCCGGCCAGGTCGAAACATTCCCTCAGAGACTGGTCAATGTAAGGGTCAAGGACAAACACAATGTCGTAAACAACGAAACGGTCGCTGCAAAAATCGAGGCGGTGGAAAAAGAGATGAACGGCAATGGCCGCATCCTCGTCCGTGCATCCGGCACCGAGCCGCTTGTGCGCGTCATGGTGGAAGCGGAGACCGTCGAGCTCGCAGATCGCTACAGTTCAAATATAGCAGAAGTCGTAGAGGCTGAAATGGGTCTGGAGAAATAAACTGATTGAGCATGAAGAACCGGGACATTCGTCCCGGTTTTTATTTGGAGTGAAGGCAGTCTGCTTATTCGCCGTGGAAATCGATGCCGAATGAGCAGGGGCGAAGGAAATCTGCTTACTCGTCATGAAAATTAATGATGAATGAGCAGCAATCAAGAAAATCTGCTTACTCGTTATGAAAATTAATGGTGAATGAGCAGGCGTAAAGAAAATCTGCTTATTCGCCGTGGAAATCAGGGCTGAATGAGCAGGCTGGACCTTATCTACATCATCTCCACATCAAAAAGAGGCATGAACCCTAATTCATGCCTCTTTCTTTATGCCTTTTCTACAACATATGCCTTTTTCTCTCTATAATACTTTTCGCCGTCTTCCGAAGAGTGTTCAAAAAACCCTTTGAATTCATGTGTCACTTTGAATTCCTGTTCGGGATCCGAGAAAAGGTGACTTTCATTTGTCGACAAGAGCACAGCATCGGTTGATGTAACGAAGCTGTCAAGCTCCTGTGCCTTGTAGTTCTGACCAGGCTTCAAAGTGTTCAATCCAGGTTTGGACATGATCTCCCTCCTTGTCGCCATGATTTCATTATTCTGTTTCCCATCATGTATTATTCCTAAACACAGGAGGAAAAAATGTTTTATATTACTGAAAATGGGAATACGAAATTTACATGCAAAATAGATATATAAATTACAGAAAATTCATCAGGATTTCTCATCCGACAGTCATCAAAGATGATATGTATCAGTCCAATTGTAAATTCTAAAAGGAGGATACTGAAGATGAGACTGAAGAAGTTTATTGATAAAGAGCTGGATATGTACGACATTTCCATCGACAAAGAAGATTTACCCTATGTAAAAGAAGTGCTTTCCAGCATCGAAGCGTCGGAAACTGAGCTTGAAGCTTTTCCGGACCTGAAGGAGCAATTACCGTTCACCATCCAGGATAAGGGGGAGATACTCAATGACTGATCTTGAATTCATGAAGGCATCGGAGCTTGCTCCCATGATCGAGAAGAAAGAAGTGTCTCCGGTCGAATTGACGGAGCGTTTCCTCCATCGCATAGATAAATTGAATCCGAAATTGAATGCCTACCTCACCACTCTGGAAACAAACGCGCTTGAACAGGCGAGGAGTGCAGAAGAGGAAATCATGAACGGCCGCTATAAAGGACCGCTGCACGGCATCCCGATAGGCATCAAGGATAACTATAAGACAAAGGGCATCCGCACTACAGGCGGAGCGAAGATATTTGATGAATACACACCGGATGTGAATGCGACGACGGTGAATAATCTCGAGGAAGCGGGCGGCATCAACCTCGGCAAGTTGAATATGAATCCGCTCGGCGCCGGGTCATCAGGCAACAATCTGGACTACGGCGTGAGCCCGAATCCATGGAACACGAATCATTTACCGGGCGGTTCAAGCAGCGGAAGTGCCACGGCCCTGGCATCCGGCCTCGCGGTACTGACGACGGGCACGGACACGTGGGGGTCCAACAGGATTCCTGCCGCCATGTCCGGGGTGTACGGATTGAAGCCGACGCACGGGCTTGTGAGCACACACGGCCTGCTGCCGACGGCATGGTCCCTTGATACGTCCGGGCCGTTCGCAAGGTCCGTTTCGGATATCGCATTGATGTTGAACGTCATGGCAGGATTCGATCCTAAAGATCCGCAGAGCCTGAATATAGACATTCCGGATTATACCAAAACCCTGAATAAAGATATAAAGGGGCTGAAGATAGGCGTGCCGCGTTATTACCTTGAAGGGCTTGCGCCGGATATAGAGACGCTCTTCGGGAAAGCGAGGAAGACGCTTGAAGATCTCGGTGCTGAAGTCAGGGAAATCGATATCCCCGAGCTTTCAATGTCATCATTTGCGGGCCAGGTGACCGCAACAGGAGAGGCTGCTGCCTATAATTACAGCATGATGCAGGAAGATGCCGGGCAGTACCCTCAGGATGTGCGCGTCCTGCTTTCTGCAGGCACAGTTTCCAGCACCTCGCAATATCTTAAGGCACAGCAGGCAAGGCGGAAGCTTGCTGATGCATTCCAGAGAGCCTTCGAGGAAGTGGATGTCCTGCTTGGTCCGACCCTGCCGATCACCACGCCGGAGATCGCAAAAGACGAGACAAAACAGAACCTGCAGGTGATCCAGCGCGGCCTGCCGTTCACCGTGCCGGCCAACCTGACCGGTGTACCGAGCCTTGCGGTGCCGATGGGTCTCTCTTCAGACGGAATGCCTGCCGGCATGCAGTTCATAGGCAGCCACTTATCCGAAGAGAAGCTGATGCAGGTGGGCAGCGCCTGGGAGAACACAAATCCGATCAGTGTCGGATATGCAGAGATAGAAGGCAGCCATATACCGGATGAATAGAAAGTCTTTAAGCTCACGGCCATCGGCCGTGGGCTTTTTTTCATGCATTTTCATCTGAGCGGCGTTTTCTCCCTAAAGCCCAGGGTATATGCAGATTGAATGCAGTAAAATGGACACAAGCCTTACACGTCGACTAAAAAAGAGTGATGAAAGGAGAGGCATGACATGCCCGTGAAAAAGTTCGTAAAAAGCGGCCTCAAACTGCATGGTGTAAAAGTGAAGAGGTCGGACGTCCCCTATATCAAAGGGATGCTCCTCGCAGTGAAGCAGATGGAAAAACCACTTGAAAATTTCCCCGACATCAATGAGAAGACTCCTCTTACGACCATCGACAAAGGGGTGTTCAAACATGACTGATTTAGCATTTACGGATGCCTTCAGGCTTGCCCGGATGATAGAGAATAAAGAGCTCTCCCCCGTTGAACTGACTGAGCACATGATCGGCCGCATCAATCGTCTGAACCCTGAAATCAATGCCTATTTGAGCCCTCTGGAGAGCGCTGCCCGTGAGCAGGCTGCGGCAGCAGAAAAAGAAATCATGGCAGGTATATATAAAGGGCCGCTCCACGGCATACCCATCGGCATCAAGGATAACTATAAAACGAAAGGCATCAGGACGACGGCGGGATCGAAACTGCTCGGTGACTTCACCCCGGACATCAATGCGACCGTGGTCGACAAGCTTTCAGCAGGTGGTGCCGTCATGCTGGGGAAACTCAATATGCAGCCGTTCGGTGCCGGGCTTGCCGGGCATAATCAGGATTTCGGGGCCCCGCGCAACCCTTGGAATAAAAAGAATATCCCCGGCGGCTCGAGCAGCGGCAGTGTCGCCGCCCTCGCATCAGGCATGGCCGCGGTGGTGACCGGTACGGATACATTTGGATCCAACCGCGTCCCCGCCGCTTTCACGGGTGTTTATGGTTTGAAACCGACATATGGGCTCGTCAGCACACATGGCATATTCCCGCCAGCCTGGTCGCTAGACACCGCCGGTCCCATCGCCCGGTCGGTGCCGGATCTTGCCATCATGCTGGAGCATATGGCGGGCTTCGATCCCGATGATCCGGCGAGCCTGAGAACTTCACTTCAAAATTACATGGAAGGGCTGGATGCGGATATACGGGGTATGAAAATCGGCATTCCGGATTACTACATCCAGGGGCTGGATAAGTCCGTCGAAAAGCTTTTCAAGTCGGCGGTCGCCATACTTGAAGAGATGGATGCGGAAGTGCGGGAGATGGAGATACCGGAACTGTCCCTGGCGCCGTTTGCCGGGTTCGTCACGACTGCCGGTGAAGCGGCTGCATACAACTATGAGGGGATGAAGAAATATCCTGAAGCTTATCCAAAAGATGTCCGCGTCCTCTTATCCACCGGACTCCTGTCGAGTACGGCACAATATGAAAAAGCCCAGCAGGCGAGAAGGAAGCTTGTGGAGGGCTTGCAGAAGGCATTCACTGAAGTGGATGTGCTGCTCGGTCCGACAGCGCCGATGACGGCGCCAAAGATCAGCAGCAAGCCGGGCGCACAAAGCCTGGAAGTCGTGCAGAAATGCACACCGTTCACAGTGCCCGCCAATCTGGCAGGCATTCCGGCCTTATCCGTCCCGATGGGTATGGATAAAAAAGGCCTCCCTGCCGGCATGCAGTTCATGGGGCCGCACCTTTCCGAAAAAAAGCTGCTCCAACTTGCGAAAGCATGGGAGGAAACCGGTCCGCTTAAAAAGAAGTACGGAGAGTTGGAAGTCAACCGGTTGTAAGATGTGAGAATGGAAGCCGGCAACCTGAATATGGTTGCCGTTTTTTTGAAATAAAAGGAAAAAGCGTTGAAACAGAAGCGTAAATAAATTACAATTTTAACGACACAGTTTTTAGGAGGGCAGTCGGAAAAAAATCGGAATAGCGCCTGGGCAGCAATGCTGCTGACGAGGAGGACAGTCATCGATGATCGGCGGATACTGTCCCGGACACTGAAGTGTTCGTCAAACCGGATGTTAAAGCCTGCAAGCGATTGCGGGGACAGAGCACCGGTCAACATTTGTCATGAAAAGGAGCAAATACTTTATGTGCGGAATTGTCGGATACATCGGAGAAGAAGATGTCAAAGAGATATTACTGAAAGGTTTGGAGAAACTGGAATACCGCGGCTATGACTCTGCGGGCATCAGTGTACGCAACGGGGAAGAGCTGAAAATATTCAAGGAAGCGGGACGCATCAAGGATTTAAGGGAGAAAGTGGATCCGGATTTCCAGGCAGCGACCGGCATCGGCCATACACGCTGGGCAACGCACGGCGAGCCGAGTGTGACCAATGCACATCCGCATCAGAGTGCGGACGGCAGGTTTACGCTTGTGCATAACGGCGTCATCGAAAATTACGAGCAGATCAAACAGGAATATCTGCCTGAAACGGAGTTTGTATCGAGCACGGACACGGAAATCATCGTGGAGCTCATCTCCGCGCTTGCAAAAGAGGGCAGGACGACTGAAGAGGCCTTCAAGGCAGCACTTGATATACTGCACGGCTCATACGCACTCGGACTCCTCGATAAAGATGAAGAAGATGTGATCTATGTCGCCAAGAATAAATCCCCGCTGCTGCTCGGGAAGGGTGAGGGCTTCAATGTCATCACATCGGATGCGATGGCGATGCTGCACCTGACTGATGAGTTCGTTGAACTGATGGACGGTGAGCTCGTCCTGCTGAAACGCGACGGAATCACGATCAAAGACCGGGACGGCAATACGATTGAAAGGGAATCCTATATCGCAGAAATCGATGAGAGCGATACGGAGAAAGGCACATATGAGCATTATATGCTGAAAGAGATCAATGACCAGCCGGCCGCGATGCGAAAAATCATCCAGGAATACCAGGATGAAAATGGCGAGCTGAGTATCGACACTGAAATCATGGACCAGATCAATGATGCCGACCGCGTATATATCATTGCAGCAGGCACGAGTTATCATGCAGGACTCATCGGCAAAGAGTATTTCGAGAAATGGGCGGGCATCCCGACTGAAGTGCATGTTGCCTCGGAATTCGTCTATAATACCCCGCTGCTCTCAAAGCGCCCTTTATTCGTATTCATCTCGCAGTCCGGTGAGACGGCGGACAGCAGGGCCGTGCTCGTCGAGGTGAAGCGGCTCGGTCATAAGACGCTGACCGTGACCAATGTGCCCGGCTCGACGCTGTCGCGTGAAGCGGATCAGACGCTGATACTTCATGCAGGACCGGAAATCGCCGTCGCTTCGACGAAAGCATATACGGCACAGATAGCGGTGCTGGCGATACTCGCACAAGTTGCCGCACGTGCACTCGGCAGGGAGACCGGCATCAATCTCACGGAAGAGCTTGCAAAAGTGACGACGGCGATCACGACCGTGATCGATGATGCGGAGACAATTGAGGGAATCGTCCATGAGTATCTGGAAACGACAAGGAATGCATTCTTCATCGGCAGGGCGATGGATCATTACGTCGGACTGGAAGGTGCGCTCAAGCTGAAGGAGATTTCCTACATCCAGGCGGAAGGCTTCGCCGGGGGGGAATTGAAGCACGGCACGATTGCCCTGATAGAGGAGGGCACGCCGGTATTCGCGCTCGCGACACAGGAGAAGGTGAATCTGAACATCCGGGGCAACGCCCAGGAAGTGCAGGCACGCGGTGCTAACGTCTGCACCATTGCGATGGAAGGCCTTGAGAGCGAAAATGATGCGTACGTCATCCCGAACGTACACAGCATGCTGACGCCGCTCGTTTCAGTGGTCGTTTACCAGTTCATTTCATACTATGCAGCACTGCACCGCGGCAATGATGTCGATAAGCCGAGGAACCTTGCGAAATCGGTGACGGTGGAATAACTATAGAAGAGGCAGTAAGGGTGGCTGTGGAAGCATTGTGCTTTTACAGCCACCCTTATTTCTGTGTTTTTAACTATACCTCGTGTTGACCACTCCGGGTATGGACAGGGCTCTGGATGATAAGATAATATATACTGGGAAGTGTTCATATTCGGAAGACAGCAGCTGGGAGGCATAGCAATGATAACGATGGCAGGTACGATCGGTGCGGGGAAGACGGCTTGGGGCGGGGTGATCGCCCGCCATTTCGGCACCGAGTTATTGATAGAAAAAGTGGAGGGGAATCCTTTCCTCCCGAAATTTTATGAAGATCCGAAAAGGTACAGCTTCCACCTGCAGGTGTATTTCCTGAATCACCGGTTCAAGGCGCTGAAGAATGCCTTGAAACATCCTAATACGGTATTGGACCGTTCGATCTATGAAGATGCCATGGTGTTCGCAAGGCTCCAGTACGACAACGGCTCCATGGATGAAGCGGAGTACATGACTTATCTGGAACTCCACGAAAATATGATGCAGGAACTGCATGATCTGTATGAGCAGCAGATCGTTTTCAAAAAGTCGCCGGATCTGCTCGTCTTCGTCCACGGTTCATTCGATGAAGCGATGCGGAGGATCAGGAAGCGGGGGAGGCCTTACGAGCAGGTTGAAAGGGATCCGGGTCTCGCCGAATACTACCGTGACCTGTATGATATTTATGAAAATGAATTCATAAAGGAATACGAAAAGAAGGAAATATCTCCTGTATATCATCTGGACATCGACAAATATGAAGTTTCAGATCCCCGGGACGTGGAAACGGTTCTCGGTGAAATTGAGAGTATGCTTAAAAAAGAAAGAGGATTCGTTTTCCCGGAAATGGAATGAACGGATTTTTGTTACGGAAATGTAGAGAAAAGACATTGAAGAAGGTACATTTTTCACTTGAAGGGCCGTATTCCGGCTCAATTTATGACGAATTTATAAATTCATTCAAATATGTTGTACTTTTATTGTGAAAAAATTGTTAATCTCTTCAATATCCTTTATAATGGTTACGGTATGGCATAAACTGATCAACTCAGAAATTATATTATCGTATGATAAATAAGGAGGAAATTTTAATGGATTTTCGTTATTTACCAGTTACTGAAACTGATAAAGCAGAAATGCTTGAAAAAATCGGTGTGAAATCCACAGACGAGCTTTTTTCCGATATCCCGGAAAAAGTGAGACTGGACAGAGAATTAAAACTTACTAAACCTAAGAGTGAGTATGAACTGAAGCGTGAACTCACTCAAATGGCGTCAAAAAACGCCAATACCCTCGACTATACTTCGTTCCTGGGTGCGGGTGTCTATGATCACTTCATCCCTTCAGTGGTTGACCATGTTATTTCAAGGCAGGAGTTCTATACTTCATATACGCCATATCAGCCGGAAATGACACAAGGTGAACTGCAGGCGATGTTCGAATTCCAAACGATGATTTCTGAGATCACAGGTATGCCTATTGTAAACTCGTCATTATATGATGGCGGTACAGCTGTAGTGGAATCAATGAACCTGAGTGTAGGACATACGAAAAAGAACAAGATCCTCATCTCAGCAGCTGTTCATCCTGAATCCCGTCAGCTAGTGAAGACAGCTTCAGTTGGTAAAGGTGTTGAAGTTGTTGAAATTGGACTTAAAGATGGTAAGACAGACCTTGACCAGCTTGAGAAAGAACTGGATGAAGATGTAGCTGCATTCATCGTCCAATACCCTAACTTCCTCGGTCAGATCGAACCACTTGAAAAAATAAGAGAAATTCTTGATCAGCAGCCTAAGGCTATGATGGTCGTTTCAAGCAACCCGCTTGCACTCGGCTACTTGACGCCTCCAGGTGAATTCGGTGCGGACATCGTTGTCGGTGATACTCAAGTATTCGGTATCCCTGCACAGTTCGGCGGACCACACTGTGGTTACTTCGCAACAACTCAAAAACTGATGCGTAAAGTGCCGGGCCGTTTCGTCGGTGAAACGACGGATGAGAATGGTCAGCGCGGATTCGTGCTCGTACTCCAGACGAGAGAGCAGCACATCAGACGTGAAAAAGCGACATCCAACATCACATCCAACCAGGCATTGAATGCAGTGGCAAGCTCGGCTGCAATGAGTGCACTCGGTAAAAACGGTGTGAAGGAAATGTCCGAATTGAACATGCAGAAAGCAAGATATACAAGAAGCCAGCTGGAAGAAGCAAACATCCCGGCTGCATTCGAAGGATCATTCTTCAACGAGATCGTAGTCAAGCTTTCAAAACCGGTATCAGAGGTTAATGAACAGTTATTTGAAAAAGGATTCATCGGCGGATTCGATTTGGGCCGCGCATATCCTGAATTCGAAAACCATATGTTGATCGCTACTACTGAGATCCGTTCCAAAGAAGAGATCGATGCATTTGTAAAAGAAATGGGGGCTATCAATAATGGCTAATGAAAACTTTCCATTAATTTTTGAGCGCAGTAAAGAAGGCAGAAACGGTTACAACCTGCCTGCACTTGATGTTCCTGAAGTGAATCTTGAAGAGGAACTCGACAGCGCGTATGTACGTAAAGTCCAGGCAAACCTCCCTGAGGTGGATGAGCTTGAACTGATGCGTCACTATACAGGATTATCCAACCGTAACTTCGGTATCCTGTCAGGTTTCTACCCGCTGGGCTCATGTACTATGAAGTACAACCCGGTAATCAACGAAGATGTTGTTAGACTGCCTGGATTCAGCCACATCCATCCTTACCAGGATCCTAAGACTGTTCAGGGTGCTCTTGAGCTGATGTATGACCTGCAGGTACACCTTGAGGAAATCACAGGCATGGACGAAATCACTTTGCAGCCGGCTGCCGGTTCACAAGGTGAGTGGACTGCACTGATGATCTTCAAAGCATTCCATGAAGCGAATGGCGAATCGCACCGTAACGAAGTCATCGTACCTGACTCCGCACACGGTACAAACCCGTCATCAGCAGCGGTTGCAGGCTTTAAAGTCGTTGAAGTTAAATCAAACGAAAAAGGCCTTGTCGACGTTGAAGACTTGAAGAAAGTGGTCAACGAAAACACTGCAGCACTCATGCTGACAAACCCGAACACATTGGGTCTGTTTGAAACTGAAATCCTTGAAATGTCTGAAATCGTCCACGAAGCGGGCGGTAAGATGTACTATGACGGTGCGAACCTGAACGCAATCATGGGTTACGCACGTCCTGGCGACATGGGCTTCGATGCAGTTCACCTTAACCTGCATAAGACTTTCACAGGCCCTCACGGCGGCGGTGGCCCGGGATCCGGTCCAATCGGCGTAACTGATGAGCTGAAGAAATTCCTTCCTAAGCCGGTTGTCACTGAAAAAGACGGCGAATATGCTTTCGACTACGATCTGCCTGATTCCATCGGTATGGTCAAGAATTACTACGGTAACTTCGGCATCAACGTACGTGCGTACACGTACATCCGTACTTTGGGTGCAGAAGGCGTCAAGAAAGTCAGTGAAGGTGCTGTACTCAACGCGAACTACCTCATGCGCAGCCTTGAAGACTCGTATGATCTTCCGTTCACTCAGCACTGTAAGCACGAATTCGTACTTTCGGGCAACAGACAGAAGAAACAAGGCGTGAAGACTTTAGATATCGCAAAACGTCTTATGGACTTCGATATTCACCCGCCAACCGTTTACTTCCCATTAATCGTGGAAGAAGCGCTTATGATCGAGCCTACTGAGACTGAATCTAAAGAAACGCTTGATCACTTCATCGCGACTATGAAACAGATTGCTGATGAAACAGAAAATAATCAGGATGTCATCCACAGTGCACCACACAAAACGACTGTTAAACGTCTTGATGAAGCAACAGCTTCACGTAAGCCTAAACTTCGCTGGGAAGCTGAAGCGTAAGACTTACAAAACCACTCCATACAAAAGTATGGGGTGGTTTTTTTATCTGATATCAAGCTTTTAATCACAGGAGAAGGGATGATTCCATGAGTGAAAAGAGGACCTCGGAAAAAGTGGATGCATATATTGAAGGTCTGTCCGGAGAAATTAAAGTTATTACGGAAGAACTGAGGGCCATCATACTTGATACCTCTGAGGAACTGATTGAAGAATTGAAGTGGGGCATGCCGAATTACAGCTATTACGGGCTGGCTGCCTATCTGCAGACTGCAAAATCACATGTCAATTTTGGGATTCACAATGGCGGGAAAATAATGGATAAAGATACCAGAAAGCTGCTTGAGGGCTCAGGGGAGAAAATGAAGCATATTAAAGTACGGTCGACTGATGATATTGACCGGCAATATTTTCAGAAGCTGATTGAAGCAATAATGACTTTGAATGCATCGGAATGATTCTTCTTTAAGATCAAAAGTGAGGCATTCAATGATTTTATGTAAAAGAAGCACAGCCTGTCATGCAAGCGGCTGTGCTTTTACTCATATAATCTGCTTGATTCATAAAGCTCGATCCATTCCTGAACCGTCATTTTTCCGGCAAGTTCCCCAAGCAGTTCGTATGGTATCTTCTTCGGATTCGTAAAGCGTATGCAGCTCTTCCCCATGTTCAGCTTCGTCTCCATATACTTCGGGTATTCTTCTGTAAACCACTCATAGAGAGCGTCATCACGGTACATTCCCATATGGTAGACGGCCAGATGCTTTTTCTGGACAGCAATGCCGATGAACGGCAACGGTGTTCCACCGACGTGGTACCCTTGAGGATATGTTGACAGCGGCACTGAAAATCCCGGCATGCCATGTTGGAAGTCTGAAATGAATCCGTCAGGCAGATGGGATTTCACCGACTGCCATGTCTTATAAAAGCTGTCTTTCCACTTATCGTCAATACATTCTGCATATTCATCCAATCTCACAATATCACTCCTCGATATCCTGCATGTATTTATTATATAATAAAAATATACTTGAGTAATTCTTTTAGTTGATACTCGTATAAGGGTACTATGGTAAGATTAGATAAAAACAATTGGTGATGTATATGAAAACTAAAAAGTTGAAACTGGCATCAATCATGGTTCTCGGCACTGTCGTATTGGCGGCATGCACCAACCCTTTCGATCAGCTTGCAGATGAAATCAACAGTTATCTGGCAGGTGATGAAGGAACGGAAGAACCAGCCGAGGTGGACGAAGCGGAAGATGTACCGGCCGCAGAGGAACCTGCGGAAGCTTGGGAAGATGCAGAGACGGATCCATTGTACGCGCCGATCGACTACACTCATCTCTACGGAGAGGGGAAAGAGACGAGCATCGCTGCCGGGGAGCATGTAGTGGGCGAGGACATCATGCCCGGCAGGTACAGCATTACATCGACCGGGGAATACTCGGGTTATTTGTCCATCTACGATGAAGAAGAGCGGTATGTCGCCGGAGAAGTGCTGGCCAGTGAGGGAACGGAGAGCACTTTCAGGGATTATCCGACGGAAGTTTTACTCTACATCGATGAAGGGGACAAAATGGAAATCACCAATGATACAACGTTCGTCTTTACACCTGTGGACGGTCCGTTCGAAGGGGCGTTGTCCCCCGGCATGTACATCGCGGGGCATGATATCGAAGCCGGCGATTACAGGATTACAACAGAAGAGACGGAGCTCTCCGGCAATATATATGTGCATCAGATAGAGGCCTATGATTCAGGCAGATATTCGGTCGGGAACCCTGAATTCGGCGGGAAGGATTCATTCGTCATGACTTTTGATGAAGGCGACCTCGTTGAAATCACAGGCATCAAAAGTGTGAACATGGAAAAGCTGGAATAGTCTGATGTATAATAAAAGGATGCACCTCATCATACAGGAGGATTGAATTTGATTTTTCCAGCAAAGTTATGGCAGCGTTTTTTTGCCCGCATCATAGATGGGCTGATAGTTGGTGTACCTATAGTATTTATATTGAGTTTCACTTCCGGTTATGAATTTGTCATCGATCCGGGAGCAAATTTCATATTCAATATTTTCATGATACTGATCGTCACCGCTTATATGATTGTCCTGCCGGTCATCTGGTACGGCTGGACGATAGGAAAGAGGCTGATGGGGATAAGGGTCACGCAGTCGGACAGTTCCGATGTATCGTGGACGACGATGCTGAAAAGGGAGCTGTTCATACTGGTGGTCTACAGCGTGACGTTCGGATTATTTCTACTGTTGTCCGGCGTGATGATGATCACCCGTAAAGATAAGCGGGCACTGCATGATTTGATGGCAAAGACGAAAGTGTCCGATGAAAGCGGGCAGTAAGCAAATTTTTTAAGGGGTGGAATTTTATGAGTTCTTTTAAAGCTTTGGTTGTGGATAAGGTGGACGGCAACCCGGAGATGTCCATTCAGACACTGACGACGGATCAACTCACTTCGGGGGATGTGCTGATCAAAGTCCATTATTCGAGTGTGAACTATAAGGATGCCATGATTGCCGTGAACGGCCAGTTCGCAGAGAAGTTCCCCATGGTGCCGGGGATTGATCTCGCCGGAGAAGTCGTGGAGTCTGTGAATGAGGACTTCCAGCCGGGGGACCAGGTGCTGGCGACCAGTTATTATATCGGTACACGCAATTTCGGGGGATTCAGCGAGTATGCGAAAATCCCTGCCGAATGGCTTGTCCCTTTACCGGAAGGATTGACTTTAAGGGAGTCGATGATACTCGGCACTGCCGGCTTCACTGCGGCATTATCCATCGATAAACTTGAACAGAACGGGCTCAGGCCCGATGACGGGAAAGTGCTGGTCGCCGGTGCGAGTGGTGGTGTCGGCAGCATCTCCGTGAATATGCTCAGTGATATCGGCTACCATGTCGAGGCGAGCACGGGCCATATGGAAGAAGTGCAGTATTTGAAATCCATCGGTGCAAAGCGGGTCATACACCGTGATGAAGTGACCGATGAAGAAGATAAGCCGATCAGGAAAAGGCAGTGGATTGCGGCAATCGATCCGATTGGCGGGAAGACGACGCAGTACATTTTGAGCAGCCTGGATTATGGCGGATATGTTGCGACATGCGGCCTTGTCGGGGGCGTTGAAGTCAAGACGACCGTCCTGCCGTTCATTTCAAGGAACATCCAGTGGATCGGCGTGGATTCTGTCAAGTTCCCGATGGAAGGCAGGAAGAAAATCTGGGACAGGCTCGCAACGGACTTGAAACCATCCAAGCTCTCGAGGGATATCGCGACTGAAATCACTTTGAACGAACTGCCTGACACTTTGAAGGAGATTTTAAAAGGACAGATCAGGGGAAGGTTCATCGTCAACTTCATCAAAGATTCCGATGAAGAGACGGAGTAACATCCTCCCGCGTCCGGACTGAGGTGAGTATGTGTGGGTGAAGAGGATAAAAATGAACGTAAACAGACACTGCAGCAGATTACGGACGAAGGTATTTCAAACACTAAAAGACGCCGCCGGGTGACGCCCGATGAACCGGATGCGACACTGGTCGAACATCTCGACGATTTGAGGAGTGTGCTGATCAAGTCGATCGTCGTATTCGTCATCTTTTTCACACTCATATTTTTGACGATACAATTCTGGTTCCCGTATTTGACTAAAGGACACGACCTGATCGTCAGGGGGCCGTTTGAAGTCATCCGGTTTTACTTAAGGACCGCAGGCTCCCTCGGTATCGGCCTGAGCCTGCCGTTCATCTGCTACTACTTATGGCAGTTCATGCGGCCGGGACTTGTGGATCAGGAGACAAAATTCATCAAGTCGTATTTTCCGATCATGATGGGTTTATTTTTACTCGGGATTGCATTCGGCTACTTCGTGGTGCATCCGGTCAGCTACTACTTCCTCATCCAGATGGGGCAGCAGAACTTCGATGTGCTGGTGACGGCGGATGAGTATATGTCATTCCTGCTGATGACGACGATGCCTTTTGCGCTGATATTCCAGCTGCCTGTCATCGTGCTGTTCCTGCATCATATCGAACTGCTGGATTCGGACATCATGAAAAACGTGCGGCTGTATGTATATTTTGCGCTGCTCGTCATCACCGCACTGATTGCACCGCCGGACTTCTTTACGCATATGATCACGGTGTCGCCGATGATCGTCCTTTACGAGATCAGCATCTACATCGTCAAGATCAAAGAAAGGCGGCAGAAGCGGCGCGAGGCGCAGATGGAACAGTGAAGATCCCCTTTTGGGGATCTTTTTATTTTGTATATTTAGGATTCGCAACGTTGGCCGGGAAAGGGTCTCAAGGTTGCGAAAAACGGGTCTGGAAGCGCAACTTAGATTGCAGAAACCAATCAAGGTTGCGAAAAGCATGCCTGAATCCGCAACTTAAGCAGCACAAACTAACCAAGGTTGCGAAAATCAGGCCAAGATCCGCAACGTTGGTCGGGAAATCACCGCAGGGTTACGAAAAGCATGCCTGAATCCGCAACTTAAGCAGCACAAACCAGTCAAGGTTGC
Source organism: Salinicoccus kekensis (assembly GCF_900220995.1). GTDB lineage: Bacteria > Bacillota > Bacilli > Staphylococcales > Salinicoccaceae > Lacicoccus > Lacicoccus kekensis. Next base: position 197,460 of record NZ_OBQF01000006.1, on the reverse strand, counting down.
AAAAATCAGGCCAAATCACACGTCAGTCAGAAAAATCCCATAAAAAAAGAGCCGCGCGGGCTCTTGGTCTTTATTTTCCTCTGGCATCGCCGATCATTTCGAATTCGGCAAAGTCGGAGTTCCTCAATTCTTCAAGGCGTGCCTCCACAAATTCCCTGGAGAGTTCCTCATCGATGATGTAGCGGTTGCGTGCGTGCTCGGCGCATTCGAGTGAGCATCCGCCTAAATGATATGCCTGGTTTTCTTCCGAGGCGATGATCTGGGCGTTGCATTCCGGGTTCGCGCAGTTGATGTACCGCTCACACGGTGTATCGTCATAGTGGTCCCGTCCGACAACGGTGTGTTCGACCTGGTTGATCGGCACCGTCAGCCTTTCATCGAAGACATACATCATGCCGTCCCAAAGCTGGCCTTTGGTCTCCGGATCTTTTGCGTACGATGCGACGCCGCCGTGCAGCTGGCCCACATCTTCAAAGCCCTCACGCTTCAGCCATCCCGTGAATTTCTCACAACGGATGCCGCCGGTGCAGTATGTCAGCACCTTTTTGCCTTCGAACAGTTCGCGGTTTTCACGCACCCATTCAGGCGTGTCCCTGAACGTCTCGACTTCAGGGCGGATTGCGCCCCTGAAGTGGCCGACATCATATTCATATGTGTTCCGCACATCGAGTACGACGGTGTCTTCCTTCTGCATCTCCTCGTAGAATTCAGCCGGGGATAAATACTCACCGGTGACTTCACGCGGATCTACATCGTCTTCGAGGCTCAGGTTCACAAGTTCCGGACGCGGTCTCACATGCATCTTTTTGAACGCATGCCCTTCCGCTTCATCCACTTTGAAGACGATCCCTTTGAACAAAGGGTGCTTCTCCATGTAGTTCTTGTATTTGTTGGTGTCCTCCACCGTCCCCGAGACTGTGCCGTTGATGCCTTCATGTGCAAGCAGTATGCGGCCTTTCAAGTTCATGTCTTTACAGATCCGCAGATGCTCTTTGCTCAATCCTTCCGGATCGGCGATGTCGGTATAATAGTAGTAAAGTAATACACGATATTCCATTGTCAATTCCACCTATCAATTATATTTGCAGGATATACCTGATAGTCATAGCAATCGCAATGGTGCCAAAGGTTATTCATTTTTAAAATAAAATTGATACCATCTTGATACTATTTCTCACAATATATGAATATAACCGTTTTCGAATAAAATTTCAAGTACTGGGCAGGGATTGTATATTTTTTGTCATAAATAAAACCCTCATTCAGGAGATCATCCGCCTGATCTCTTCGATCACTTCCTCTTCGCTTGCATGGTAAGTGGATTCGACCTGGATTCTGCTGTTTTTGGATTCGCTCAATTTGAAACGGTCCCCGGCCTGCCTGCTGATCCGGAACTTCGCACCGTCTTTCGATATCGTCGCAAGGGAGGTGCTCGCGAATACTTTAAAGCCTTCCGCCCTGGCGAATTTCGCTATTTTCCTCATTTTAAACTCACTCCTCTGGCATCAATTATATAGAGGTCTGCGGAGGCGGGGCAATATAAAAGTATATTTCGGGGAAAGTTCTCGAAATTCACCAGCCCGCCGGATGGCGAAATTTGGCGGAAACTGTTAAAATTTAATAATTGAAGAATTTATAAGGACGGATGAACCATGAATCGAAAAAAAGCGCTGGTCGTCTTCTCAGGCGGCCAGGATTCCACCACATGCATGTTCCACGCGCTCAAAAAATATGATGAAGTCGAACTGGTCACTTTCATGTACGGCCAGCGGCACGCACTTGAAATCGATGTGGCACGCAAAATCGCAGACGAGCATGGTCTGAAGCACCATGTCCTCGACATGGACCTGCTTTCACAGCTCGCCCCGAATGCGCTCACCCACGATATGCAGATAGACGAGGATGGCGGCATGCCGAACACTTTCGTGCCTGCCCGGAACATGATCTTCTTATCATTCGCCTCGGCGCTCGCCTATCAGATCAAGGCGGGGGTGATCATCACCGGTGTATCACAGACGGACTTCAGCGGATATCCGGACTGCCGCAACAATTTCATCCAGTCGATGAACCTGACCGCAAACCTCGCGATGGATGCTGATTTTGAAATCGAGACGCCGCTGATGTGGCTCGATAAGAAGGAGACATGGGCGCTTGCCGACGGGCTCGGCAAGCTTGAATACATAAGGGAAAATACGCTCACATGCTACGAAGGTGTGCCCGGCGACGGCTGCGGCACATGCCCGGCCTGTGAACTCAGAAATGCAGGCCTTGAAGCGTATTTGAAAGAAAGGGGAAATGACGGTGTTTTATCCAATCCCGGATCATGATTATGAATATGAACTGAATAAAGATCTGAACTTTTCTGCGGCGCATCATATACCGGATGCGCGTGCAGGCAAATGTGAACGTGTACACGGCCATACATACCACGTAAACATCACCATCGCAGGTGATGTGCTCGATGACCTCGGCTTTCTCGTTAATTTTTCCGCGCTGAAGAAACTGATCATGGATGCCTTCGATCACAGGCTATTGAACGACCATGAAGCGTTCAGGGATATACCGCCGACTTCGGAGACGCTGGCAAAAGTGATCTATGATATGGTGGACGAATATATTACGGCAGAACAGCCGAACAAACTGGAATGCCTACAGATCATACTGAAGGAAACACCGACAAGTTATGTCGTCTACCGTCCGAAGGGGAGAAAATGATGAAAATACCCGTATTGGAAATTTTCGGGCCGACGTTCCAAGGTGAAGGTGCCGTCATCGGACAGAAGACGATGTTTGTGAGAACCGCCGGCTGTGATTACCAGTGCAGCTGGTGTGATTCCAAATTCACATGGGACGGCAGTCAGAAGGAAAACATCCGAATGATGACCGCAGAAGATATATTCGCATCCCTCGATGCACTGGCGAAAGACAATTACAGCCATGTGACGATTTCCGGAGGCAATCCGCTGCTCCTTAAAAACCTGAGTGATTTCGTGGAAAAGGCAAAGTCGAAAAACATCAGGCTTGCGGTGGAGACCCAGGGCACGATGTATCAGGACTGGCTGCAGATGATCGACGATGTGACGATCAGCCCGAAGCCGCCGAGTTCCGGCATGGTGACGGACTACGGTAAGCTGGAACATATTTTTGCGAAACTGGATGAGAGCGGCACATCATATAATTTGAAAGTCGTCATATTCGACGATGCAGATTTCGAATATGCGGCTGATCTGCACCGGAAGTACCGTGATGTCGCATTTTATCTTCAGGTGGGCAATCCCTATCTGGATGGCGAAAGTGTCGACAACCACACGGAGAAGCTGCTCAGCCGCTATGAGGACCTTGTGGATCGTACGATGAACGACAAGCGGATGAATGAAGTGCGGGTGCTGCCGCAGTTGCATACACTGCTCTGGAGCAATAAGCAGGGCGTATAAAATGGAGGTGGACATATGAAACTGCTGATCTGGCTCGATATCGCCTGTCCGTACTGTCATATCGGGAAAACAAACCTGGACCGGGCGTTGAAGGAAATGGATGCGGAAGTTGAAGTCGAATATAAGAGCTTCAGGCTGAACCCGACGGCGCCGGCAGCCCCCGACTTCACGATGAAGGAGGAACTTGCCGGAAAGTACGGGAAATCCGGATCTGAAGTTGATGAAATGCTCGATCAGCTGGCTGTTCAGGGCAAAGAAGCGGGCATCACATTCAATATGGACGGCGTCATCCCTTCGAACACGATGGACGCCCACAGGCTCATCAAGTTCGCCGCCGCTGACAATAAAGACGATGCAGTGCTGAAGAGGCTCTACACCGCATATTTTGAAGCGGGCAGAAATACCTCGGACCACGGTGTACTGCTTGAAATTGCGGAAGATGCCGGGCTTGAGGCGGAAGCGGTAAGGGATATGCTTGAAAGTGATTTATACAAGGATTTGATCTATGCCGATCAGAATGAAGCGAAGGATATCGGCGTGCAGGGTGTGCCGTTCATCGTGGTCAACGGTGAATATGCACTGCCGGGAGCAATGCGCACGGAAGATTATCTACGTGCATTGCAGGAAGTGCAGGAAAGCAATTGAATGAAGAGGTTCTTAGCAAACAACCCTCTATAAAAAACTGAGACACGCCATGTGCCCTCAGGTACATGGTTTTTATTTTGAAAGGTGAGGATTATGATGACAAATGAAAATACAAAAGATTTGACGCTGCTCGGCAACGAGGACGTAAAGTATGCGTTCGACTATGACCCGGAGGTGCTTGAGACGTTCGACAATAAATTCCCGGACCGGGATTATTTCGTGAAGTTCAACTGTCCGGAGTTCACGACGCTGTGCCCGATCACGAACCAGCCGGATTTTGCGACGATTTACATTTCGTACATACCGGATGTAAAGATGGTGGAATCGAAATCACTGAAGCTTTACCTCTTCAGCTACAGGAACCATGGCGGCTTCCACGAGTCCAGCGTCAATATGATCATGGATGACCTGATCGAGCTGATGGATCCGAGATATATCGAAGTATGGGGCAAATTCACTCCGCGCGGCGGGATTTCCATCGATCCGTACTGCAATTACGGCAGGGCCGGGACGAAATACGAAAAGATGGCGGATCACAGGCTGATGGAACATGATATGAATCCTGAGACGATCACCAACAGATGATGAAAAAAATGAGGCGGAGACATATGTCCCCGCCTCATTTCAATTCAAAATCCCATATCATTCCGCAGCTGTCTTACGATCCTTGCCGTGGGTGATGAGCTTATACAGGTGATAGACCGCGCCGAATAACACAAGCAGCGGTATAAGGATGACGACCAGGAAGAAGAATACGCCCACAGCCTCCCCGATGCCGAAATTGGCGAAGAAATCCGCCGTCGTCACTTCGAGTATCGGAGGCAGGAACGCATAATAGTATATGAGGCCGAGCACTGCAAGTGTGAACACATAAAATACAAGGTTCGAGATGTGATAAGGAACGGTGCCTTTATCAAATTTAAACATTTTACAAATCCCCTCTGTTATAAATGTTAAATACATTATACAATATGAATAATGAAAAAAGTAGACTGACATCAGAAAACATGGAGTGAACACGATGGGACTGAGAAAGGCGATGGAGGCGGACCTGCCGAGAATCATGGAAATAAAAGAGAGTGTGGTACCGCTCATGATTGAATCGGGCAACACGCAGTGGTCCGAGGATTATCCGGATCTTGAGAGATTCAGGGAAGACTTGAGGACACGGACACTATACGTCTATGAGACGGACGGGCACGTCAAAGGTTTTGCGGTGGTGGATGATGAGCATCCATACCCGTATGATGACATACCTTGGGAGCTGACGCGTGCAGATTCCCGTGCACTGCACAGGATGGCCGTGGACCCGGCTCACCAGGGGAAGGGGATCTCGGCAAAGATGATGGCACAGATCGAGGATATGCTGGTGGAGAAGGGCATCAAGGGCATCCATACGGATACCTCGCTTGAAAATGAAAAGATGCAGTATCAGTTCGAGAAAAACGATTTTGAATTCAAGGGGAAGCTGAACCTGGATGAGAATCTGGATGACTGGTATGTCGCTTATGAAAAAGTATTCGAGGAAGAAGACTCCTGAATGAAAACCTTTTCATAAATATCTGTATTTTTATATATTTTAACTTTGCATAAATGTATAATGGTATATGAAATCAAACAAGGGGGAAGAAAATATGAAATTGATCATCAGACTGCTTGCCGCCATCGTCATCGGTATCACAGTCGGCTCGCTTTATTATGCGGTGGGCGGCACATTCCTGGAGTTGCTTGCAAGGCTCTTCATCACAGTGGAGACGATCCTTGGATCGGTGATATTCTTCACGATTCCATTCATCATCCTGTTCTTCATCGCATCGGGGATTTCACGTATTACGGGCGGATCCGGTAAAGTTGTCGGAGCTACCCTCGGTGTTGCATACATATCGACGCTCGGTGCTGGACTGCTTGCATATTTTGTCGCAGTCCTCATCATGCCGCTTGTCACGGGCGGCGGTTCAGTTCCTGAAGAAGGTGAAGGTCTCGCGCCGTTCTTTGAATTCGAAATCCCGCCGGTACTGGACATCCTGTCCGCACTTGTGCTGGCTTTCGCGCTCGGCATCGTGATTACGGTGACGAAGACGGACACCATGCGGAAATGGGTGGATGACGGAAAGGTCATCACGGAGTACGTCATCGAGAAAGTGATCATCAATATCCTGCCGTTCTATATCGCAGGTGTGTTTGTCGGAATGGCGGCCACCGGCACGGTATTCGACACGGTTGCAGTCTTTGGGGTCGTGCTGCTTGTTGCGGTCGTGCTGCACTGGGTATGGATCACCATACAGTATACGATTGCAGGCATACTGATCGGCAGAAACCCGTTTTCGCTGATCAAGACGATGCTGCCGGCCTACTTTACGGCCCTCGGTACGATGAGCAGTGCGGCGACGATTCCGGTGACGCTGAAGCAGGTCAAGGAGAATGGCATACGGAACCGCATTGCGGACTTTGTCGTACCGTTGTGTGCCAACATCCACCTTGCCGGAAGCACAATCACCATCATCAGCTGTTCGATCGCTGTCATGACGGTCCTGCCCGAGTACAGCATGCCAGGATTCTTTGAGATCCTCGGTACGATCATGCTGCTCGGCGTAGTGATGATTGCGGCCCCGGGTGTACCGGGCGGCGCGATCATGGCAGCGAGTGGGGTGCTCATGGTCAACCTCGGCTTCAATGAGGCGGCTGTAGCATTCATGATCGCACTGTATATGGCACAGGACAGCTTTGGTACGGCTGCAAACATCACAGGGGACGGTGCGGTCTCTGCAATCATCGATGCAGTCGAACAAAGGATCAACAAAGCGTAAATCTAAAAAGGCTTGAGGATTCTATATCCTTGAGCTTTTTATTTTTCGATCAAGCGTTTTGAAATACATGAAAGAAAAAATCAGCTATAATGGATGATGAATGTCAACATGCATAGAGAGTGGAATTCATGAATAAACTATTATTTGTCGTCGTGTTCATATGCTTTTTGGATCTTTTCATAGAACTGCCGATCATCACCCCCTTTGCACTGTCGCTCGGGGCAACCGAATATGCCGCCGGTGTGGTGGTTGCTACATACTCCTTCTTCAATCTGATCGGCAACGTTTCAGGCGGATACTTTTCGGATAAGATCGGCCGCCGGAATGTACTCATCACCGGAATGGCAGTGAACATCGTTGCATTGATGTCCTATTCGCTGATCGACTCGGTCAATGCACTGCTCGCACTCAGGGTCATCCACGGCTTTTCGGCCGGTATGCTGACACCGGTCGCTTTCAGCCTTGTCGCGGACTTGAGCCGCCGTGAAGCGATGGGACGGTCCATGGCATTGACGGGCGTATCCATCGGCTCCGCTGCTGTTCTCGGGCCGGCGCTCGGCGGCATCATTTCAAGCCTTGCCGCTTATCAGACGGTGTATTTTGTGCTCGGCTGCATTTATATCGTCGGCATACTGCTCGTCATATTCGCGATCAGGGAAAGCACCACTAAAGAAGAGCGGACTTTCCATAATACGACAAGCTACAGGACACTGCTGTCACGGCCGGCCCTGATTGCAGCGTACATCTCGTCGTTCACGCTGATGATCGCCAATGGATCGCTCGCTTTCGGTCTGCCGATCAAGATCGGCTCGCTTGGGCTTGAAGACCATATCACTGGCATGATGCTTTCAGTATTCGGGCTGACGGCCATCATCATCTTCGGCACGCGGCTCAATGTGATATACACCAAAGTGAGGTCGATGAAGCTTGTGATGTTGGGGATCTTCATAGTGAGCATCGGTATGCTGGTGCTGCACTTTGCGCCGCATCAGCTGCTTGTCCTCTTCGTGATGATCTTTTACGGGGCAGGCTTCGCCCTCATCTTTCCATCCATGAACAAACTCATCGCTGAAAATACCGAGATATACGAACGTGGGAAAGCGAACGGCATATTTTATGCATTTTTCTCGGTCGGCTCGGTGGCCGGCTCGTATTCATCAGGAATATTCACCACATACTTCGATCTGCCGTTCGTCTTCATCAGCATCATTTTAATGGTCATGCTGATCATCATACTGACACTGGATGGCAGGTATATGGCTCGAAACTAACTTCAGAAAGGATGTTGCTTTTTGAAAAACGTCTTATTGATGGGCATCAGCGGCAGGATCGGAAAAAATCTATACAGGCAGCTGAAGGACGAATATAAACTTTTCGCCTTCTCAGCACCGAACCAGTCGGATGAGGGGCTCGAGATCACTTTATTGAAAAAGGACCTGTTCATACTCTCTGAAGTGGAAGAAGCGCTTGAGGGGATGGATATCGTCATATTTTTCGAAGATCCGATCATGCGGCTGAACAGGATGACCCAGGGGAAATTTTATGACATCTACTCGCTCATCGCGGATAATATAGCGCGGGCATCGGCGCTGAACGGGGTCGAACAGATCATTTACGTTGCAGATGAAATCAGTTCGGGTGAGACCGTCAAAGTGCTCGGTGCATACGGTACACCCGCGATGGTCACTGAGACGCCGGTGAAGCGGTATGGTAAGAACCTGTCTTACAAAGCTTCCGACTATAACAATGTGCGGAGCATCCAGAAGGCGCCCCTCCCTGCCGGGTGGTCGGTGAAGCAGGTGGCGAATTACTATTTCCGGTGGCTGGATGAAATTCTGCACGGACTGGTCAATGTGGCGCTGGACGGAAATGAATTTAAAGTATACATCTCCAATCTGGACCGGCCGATACTCATTGCGTCATATGATGCGGAGGACAGCGTGGATGATATAGAAATCTATCATATTACGGGCGGTCTTTTGGCAAAGGAACAGCCGAATAAAGTGGCGCGTCTTGAGTTCAGGCAGCTCGGGACCAATGAGGAGTTCATCATGGCGCTGCATGATTACGAGCCCAATCTGCCATGGGGCGTTTATCTGTTCACCCAGGCGCCGGTCCAGGCGCTCGTGAACAGGATTTATCAAGTGGAAATGATCATCAACAGCCATGAAGAGGACCAATGAAAAAGAACCAATTTGGGTCGCCCAAATTGGTTCTTTTCTGTATGATTAATGGATGAAGTTGTGATTTGCAGCCTGTGATGCGCTCAGTGTCCTGAAAGCCTTGACACCCTGGCCGCCGCCGAAATTCATCTCGGAGATGAGGATCGATCCGTCCGGGTTGACCCTTTCAACCACACCGACATGTCCCATGCCCCATGCATTGTTCGTCCATGCATGCGCCTGGATGATCGCACCGACGGATGGCCTGTTGTTTACAGTGTAGCCGGCAGATCTTGCGTGGCCTGCCCAGTTCGTGGCATTGCCCCAGTTATTACCTACAGGTTTGCCGAGCTCTTTACGGCGTTCGAAGGCATACCATGTGCAGTCTCCCCAGTAGTACCAGTTCGTGCCCCATGAAACGTTGCTCGGTGCAGCAGGTGCTTTGTAGCTTGAATCGGATGAAGTGCTTGAACTCGAAGCAGATGAACTGCTTGTGTTCGATGATGCAGTCGAGCTTGAAGAAGTACTGCTTGAACCGGCACTCAGCTTCAAAGTCTGCCCCGGATAGATGATCGTGCTGGAAAGGTTATTGATGTTCATCAAAGTCCTGTAGTTCGTACCATGGGCACTCGCAATCCTGCTCAAAGAATCACCGGATTTCACCGTATATGTACCGCCGGTTGCAGTGCTGCCTGCGCTTGAATCAGTGTTTGAGCTGCTTGTTGAGCTGCTCGTATTTGATGATGCAGTCGAACTTGAGGTATTGTTTGAACTTGAGCTGCTGCTTGAGCTTGTGCTCGTTTTCAAAGTCTGTCCCGGATGGATGATGTGTCCGGAGATGTTGTTGATTTCCATCAAAGTTCTGTAATTCATGCCATGAGCACGTGCGATGCTGCTCAAAGTATCGCCGGATTTCACTCTGTATGTACCACCGGTTGAATTGCTGCTTGATGAGTTGGTTGCGCTTGAAGAAGTGTTTGGGGTGTTGCTTGAACTTGAAGAAGTGGCTGAGCTGCTTGATGAGCTGCTGTCAGAATTTGAAACCTTCAAATTCTGATTCACAAGAATCAGGTTGGATGATAAGTTGTTCCATGATTTCAGCTGTGAAACCGTCACGTTGTTCTTCTGGGCGATGGACCAGAGTGTGTCCCCGCTTTTCACATTATGTGTAGATGCTTCGGCATCCTGTGCAAATGCATATGTAGAAATTGCTGCAGTTGCCGTCAATGCTGTTAGTACTTTTTTCATGAATGATGATCCTCCGTAAATTGAATTGGGTATATATATGTATGTGACTGACACTTGTATGCTGTTTTTTGATATAACGTATGATACCAAAAAGTAATATCGAAATGATGAATGTAATGGAAATGTAACACAATTAAAATATTAGGCTGTTTCGCGTCACATTAACGGTGTAAAAATAATAATTTAGTAAACTTATAGTATATAAACAGCTGTTGGAAATTTAGGAGTGAAGAAATGATTAAAGATCACGGAAGAGTCTGGCTATTTTTCATGTATTATTGGATAATTTTTGGCATTTCAACTTATTTTGGCCAGTTTTTGCCTCCGGAGTGGCGTCCCACCTTATCCATGACGATATTCATCATCATCATGATTTCCCTCTTTGTAAGAGGGTTTAACAGGTCGGGTCCTGTAATCAGCCATATATATGCAATCCTGATTGGGCTGATTTCATACGGTACTTTTGAAGGTTTCATCAATCAATTCGATGAGAGAATATTCTATCAAGTTGTTTTGATATCAGTGATAGTGTTTGTCATCTTCGGCATCACAGGATACTTCCTCCTGAAGGATATCTCCTCCTGGGGGCGCTTTTTATTCGCCGGTCTGCTGGTTTTGATACTGGCATCCATTGTGAACTTTTTCGTCGGGCTGGACTGGCTGGCTTTTGGAATCACCGTTTTTGGTTTATTATTGTATATAGGCTATACGATGTATGACTTCAACAGGATGAAGAACAGGAAGTATAGGAATGCGCGGGTCATGGGGTTCAATCTGTTCATGGATCTGCTCCTCATCATCAAGAGGATGCTCCAGCTTTACCGCCGTTTCGGGAACAGAAGGTAACCGCATGCATATGATAATTTCAGTGAAGGAAGAGGAAAGAAATGGGCAGGAAATGGAATAATATTAAAGAAAAGAAAGCACAGAAAGATCAGAACACGAGCCGCATATATGCAAAATTCGGCCGTGAAATCTATGTGGCCGCCCGTAAAGGCGAGCCGGATCCGGAGAGCAATCAGGCACTGAAAGTCGTGCTTGAGCGTGCAAAAACCTACTCCGTGCCGAAGCACATCGTCGATAAGGCGATCGACAAGGCGAAGGGCGGCGATGAGGAGACTTTTGATGAGCGCCGTTATGAAGGTTTCGGGCCGGACGGTTCAATGATCATCGTGGATGCCCTCACCGATAATGTGAACAGGACGGCTTCGGATGTGCGTGCTGCATTCGGTAAGAACGGCGGCAACATGGGTGTGAGCGGCGCGGTCAGCTATATGTTCGATCCCGTTTCGGTCTTCGTCTTCAGTGATTTCGACAGTGAGGCGGTCCTGATGCAGCTGATGGAAAATGATGTGGACGTGAACGATGTGACGGTTGAAAATGATTTTACGGTCGTCTACGGCGATCCTCAAAGTTTTCATGAGATTAAAAGTGCGCTCGATGAAATGGGCGTCTCCGAATATGAAGTGGCGGAACAGTCCATGATTGCACAGAATGAAGTCTCACTTGACGGGGAAGCACGCGAACAGTTCGAAGTGCTGATCGATGCACTGGAAAATCTGGAGGATGTCTCGAACGTCTACCACAACGTGAACCTGGAGTCATAAAGCTTCAAAAGAAGCATCCGTAATGATAACTTTTAAATAAAGACATATTAGGGGGATGCATGATGGATTTTGGTTATGAAGGCAAGGTTGCCGTAATCACAGGTTCCAGCAAAGGGATCGGCAGACAGACGGCAGAGGAAATGTTGAAGCTCGGTGCAAAGGTGATGCTTGTGGCAAGGGGTGAGGAAGAGCTTGCTGCAGCGAAGGAGTCACTCGGCGCTCACGGTGAGGTCGACTATGTCGTCCAGGACGTCACCGGGGATGATGCGGGAGAGAATATCATCAACGCGGTCATTGAAAGGTTCGGCCGCCTCGACGTGCTCGTCAATAACGCAGGCGGTGCCTTTGCGGAAAGCTTTGAAGAAGTTGAGGTCAATGACTGGCAGGGCGATCTCGATCTGAAAGTGCTGTCGGCAGTCAAAATGTCGAAAGCCGCCCTGCCGCATCTGAAGGAGAATGGCGGCGCCATACTGAACCTCACCGCTGTGGCGGGGAAGAACCCGGGTGCCGGCACACTGCCGACATCCGTATCGAGAAGTGCTGGACTCGCAATGACGAAAGCGATGAGCAAAGACCTCGGCCGGTACGGCATCCGGGTCAACGCCGTATGCATCGGCCTGATACGCAGCGACCAGGTGGAGAAGATGTGGAAGGCAGAGGCGCCTGAGATGAGCTGGGAGGAATTTGCGACAACCGGCCGGGAGGACATCCCGCTCGGACGCGTCGGTGAAACGGAGGAAGCGGCGAATGTGATCACATTTTTATGTTCGGAACTCGCTTCATACATTACAGGCGCTGCCGTGAACATCGACGGCGGTGCCAGCGCATCATTATAAGGAGAGTCACCCAGCACGGAACCGATCAAGGTTCCGTGTTTTTTATTTTTTAAGGGGGGGGGAGGACAGGGTCCCGTCATGATGAAAAAGTGTGGTGGACAAATATTTTCTCATATGGGATACATAATAATTGTAATTTTACTGTACCAACTGTATTATAATAAGTAATACAGTTAGGGCGGAGGGATGCTTTTGTTCAACATCGATTTGAAAAGCAGGATGCCGATATATGAGCAGCTGGTCAACCACATCAGGATGCTCATCATTCAAAATGTGCTCGAGACCGATGAGAAGCTGCCATCGGTCAGAAGCCTGGCGCAGGAATTGACGATCAATCCGAATACCATTCAGAAAGCATATCGTGAACTGGAAAATGAAGGGTACATCTACTCGGTGCCCGGTAAAGGAAACTTTGTCAGTGATATGAAGCATGCCGCCACTCCCGACAAGATTGAGACACTGAAGGAGAATCTGGAAATCACAGCAAGAGAATTGATTTATTTGGATGTGCCGGTCGAAGAAATCAAAGATTTGGTTGAAAAAGCAAAAGATGATGTTGGAGAGGAGTGGGACGGATGAATATAAACATCACTGGCGTCGATAAGTCATTCGGTGCCAAGAAAGCTGTGGATAACGTATCCCTGAATATTAAGGAAGGGACGATGCATGGGCTGCTCGGTTCAAACGGTGCCGGAAAAACGACTTTCATGAAAGTCATGGCAGGAATCTATAAGCCTGAAAACGGGGAGGTCCTTTACGGGGGACAGGAAGTATTTGAAAACACCCTTGTTAAATCGGAAGTGATTTTCATTCAGGATATGCCGTATTTCTTCACCTCGGCAACTTTGAATAAGATGGCGGTCTTTTATGAGGGTATTTACAGTAACTGGTCGGAAAAGAGATTCCATCAGCTTGCAGACCATTTCAATTTGAACCCGGATCAGCCGCTGAATGCATTATCCAAAGGGATGAAGCGTCAGGCTTCATTCATACTGGCGATGTCGGCGCGGCCCAAAGTGATGCTGCTGGATGAACCTTTTGACGGGCTGGATCCGATCATGAGGAACCAGGTCAAAAATATCATGATGCAGGACATCGCGAACCATAATATGACCGTCATCGCATCCAGCCATAATCTTCGGGAGATGGAGGATTTGTGTGATTCGGTGTCCATCATGCACAACGGAGAGGTTTTATTCAACAGGGACCTGAATGAAATCAAGGGCTCCCACTGCAAGCTCCAGATTGCCTTCAAAACGCTGCCGGATGAAAATTTCTATAAAGACATCGGTGCCGTGCACAAAAATATCAGGGGACGGGTGGCCACCTGCATCATCAAAGGTGATCTTACAGCAGTCGAGCGGAAAGTGACGAAGTATGATCCCCTGATGTATGATATCCTGCCGCTCACCCTGGAAGAGATATTCACTTATGAAATGGGGGAAAAGGGATATGAAATCTCCAACATTATTGTGGAATAGCACACTGCTCAGGCATTTCACCGTCCAGACATTCTGGATCACCGTCCTGTATATGATGATGTCCCTGATTGTCCTGCCCCTCAGCCTGTGGATCTTCTCCCTCAGCATGACGGATGCCTCATATTTGTATGATGCGGCCGTCTTCGAGAACCTTGCATCCGTACATCTGGTTTTCGGCATGATATATGCAGCGGGTCTTGGATTGTTTTCGATGAACTTTAAAAATCAGGAAAGCGTTTCTGACTTCATCCACAGTCTGCCGGTCAAACGGGTCACGGTGCTGACGAGCGTATTCATCATCGGCATTTCATCGATCATCATCTCGACGGCCCTGATTGCTGCAATCCTGATGGTGGAACGTTTTGCCCTCACTTTTGAACTGGCAGCACTTGATGTCCTCTCGTGGCTTGTCTACAGCATTGCCGTGATGGCGACAGTTTTCATCATCACGGTGTTCACGGGCTTTTTCACGAATCATCTGTTCATTCACCTGCAGCTCGTCATCATCATATTCTTCCTGCCGCTTGCACTGTGGGCTGCAGCGACGAGCACAGCAAGCACGATGTTCGACGGCATCTCCCTGTTCCAGGGCGTGATGGATGATGACCTGCTCACACCTGTCATCGAAAATACGTTTCCGATATTCGCCGTCATGCAGATATATGAGCCGATCTCCTGGATGAAGTGGGTCATATGGGCGGGAGTGGCACTCCTCGCTTTCATTTTTTCCTATATCCTCTATGGCAGAAGGCAGAATGAATATGTGAACTTAAACTTCACCTACCATCCTGTACGGGTGATCCTGTCGGTCCTGATCGTAATCGTCGGCATGCTCATACTTGGGAATGTGGTCGGATTGATTTTTGCCGCAGAAAATATTGTACGGGTCATCGCCTTTATTTTCGCCTGGTTCGTTTCCTTCATCCTGGTGGAAATGTTCTTCCAGAGTACGGTCAAGATCCGCTTCAAAGTCAGGCGCTTCCTGATTTCCGCCGGCAGTGCAGTCGTGTTCATGGTGGTATTCTATGCGGGTTGGAACATGTATTCCGACTACGTGCCGCCTGCGGACGAAGTTGAAGCGGTCATGGTCGATGCCGGAGAGGCCGGGATATTTTCAGGATACGTCCCCCAGAACGACATCATGAGTGAGGATTTCCTGATGATGGACGACCCTGCATATATCAGTGATGTCACACAGGTGCATCAATATGCTGCTGACAATAAAGTGCCGAGGCACAGTCTCGAAGAATACAGGATATTTGAAGTCACTTACCGGATGAAGGACGGCAGCATGGTACACCGCTCGTTCGACCATTATCCCGAAGGTGAAGAGGCTGAAAGGCTTTTGGCCGAACTGAATACGGCCGGTCAGACGAGGGCGCAGGACCTGATATATAACATCGGGGACGACCGTGATCTGGTGCAGCTGTCATTGATAGCCTCCGGAAGCAGCACTGTATTGATTGATGATGAACGGGAGATCGAGCGTTTCATCAATGAATATAAGGAAGGGTTCCAGAAGACGGCGGATGCCGGCACCGAGTTGAACAGGTTCGCATCTGAACATATCATCAATGCCGAACTGGAATTCAACAACGGTACATTCAATGAATGGATCTACGGCAGGGTGCTGCTCTACCATCCTGCAGTGTTGTCCCGTATTTCAGAAGCACAGGATATCAGTGAATTCATTTCCCTCGCCGGTGCAGAGGAAGTCTACACCTACGAGATCGAAGGGGAGGATGCATTTTATGAAGATTACCGGAGATTACCGTTTGAGGAACTCGCTTTGAAATATGAGCTCGAGGCACTCGGTGAAGACGGACGGACAGAAGTGATGGAAACCGTGGATGACGGTGCGCTCAACGCCGGAAGCCGCAGGCTGATCATCTATACCAACCTGAATTACTACCCGTATGAAGGTACGGGTGATATTGAAGCGGATGCCGCTGAATATACACACTTCATCGTCGGGGTGGAGTGAACAAGCAGGCCCTGGACAAATGTCCAGGGCCTGCTTTGTGTTTTACTGATCTATGGAAGTTGAATCTAAACAAACCATGATACGATTCCTGGTGTGATGAGGGAGACGATGATTGCGCTCGCGACCATTGCGACGGTGCTGATCGAACCTTCGAGCTGGCTGTCTTTCATCACTTCAGCCGTCCCTATTGCATGTGATGCGGCACCCATCCCCATGCCGCGTCCAAGGTGCGAGGTGATGCCGAATATTTTAAAGATATACTTGTGCATGACCGCACCTCCGATGCCTGCAATCATGACCATCACGGCTGCAAGTGATGTGATGCCGCCGAGTGATTCTGTGATGACTACAGCAACCGGCGTCGTCACGGACTTGGCGGAAATGGCATATAATATTTCAGTCCCGAACCCTGTCCATTTCGCCAGGGAGATGCCGGATACGACGCCGATGAAAGCACCGGCCGCAGTACCGGTGAAGAGCGGCACTGCAAGCTTCACCATGACTTTACGGTGTATATAGAGCGGATAGGCAAGGGCGACGACGGCAGGCCCGAGCAGCTGATTGATCCACTCACCGCCGATCATGTATTGTTCATACGGGATATCAAAAACGGACAGGAAAATGATGAGGATGACCGTTGATGATAAAATGGGCAGGGTGAAGGGGCTTTCCGCCTTCCGGTGTATGTAGAGCGACAACCGGTATACTAAGATGGTCATTGCGATTATGCCCGAGGCTGCGAGGATGTTCATGGCTGTCCCTCCCTGCCGCCGGATAAATGGCCGATCAGTCCGGAGACGGCCATCACGAGAATGGTGCTCACAAGGACGATGATGACCAGCATGAAGCCCTTCCCTTGGAATATGCCGTAATACTGCATGATGCCGAGGGTGGACGGGATGAAAAAGAAAGGCAGATATTTCACCATGAAACCCGCACCATCCCCGATCCATTCAATTCTGATCACCCGTGTGAAAAGCAGGAGGATCAGCAGCATCATCCCGATGACGCTTCCGGGGAGGGCCAGCTGAAACGTTTCGGAAAGCCATTCCCCGGCCTGGTACAGTATATATAATATTGCGATCTGTAAGACGATTTTCATTGATTTGACCATATGTATTCACCTCTGTCGGTATACCATCATTTTACATCATTATGAGGTGCAGGGGAGGGCGAAATGGAGGCTTCCCGAGATTGCGTATTTCTTCACTTTTCTTTTGCTTATTATGTATAATGTAATGAAGGAGATGAGAGCCATGAAAATGAAATACTTGGATAAACGCGGGTGGCGCCGTTTATTGGACTCTACATACGATGAAGTGCTGACCCGCTTCAATGGTGAAGAGTTCCTGGCCGGCCTTATCTACATGAAGAAGATACGCTCCCCTCTCGTCGTCCCGGTCGTGGACAAATCGGTGAAAGTCGTCGATAAGGATTATAAATGGCTGCAGATACTGCCGAAAGAACGGAAGTACAGCATCACCGTCATGTATGATGACCACTGGCACGTGCTGCAGTACTACTTCGATGTCAATATGGCACATTACCTGGAACCGGGCAATGCAAGGCGGAAAGACATTTACCTGGACGTGCTCGCACTCCCGGACGGACAGTATGAGCTCGTCGATGAGAAGGATATACAGCGTGCCCTGAAGAACAACAAGATTACCGAGAAGGACAAGGATGAGGCCTACGCCGTGGCACAGCATATCATGGATGAGATTGAGCGGGACTTCGGGCAGTTTGTAGAACTTGCGGCGCACTGCCTTGGGGAACTGCGGAAAAACATGAAGTGAGGGGGCAGCCTGTAAGCTGCCCCCTGAAAGAAATATTTAGCTCGACGTGAAGTCGCCGCCGTTCACGTGGAGCACTTCACCGGTCATATAGCTTGAATCCTGCGCTGCAAGGAAGACGTACGACGGTCCGAGCTCAGCAGGCTGGCCGCGCCTTTCCATCGGTGTATCCTCGCCGTGTTCATCCACATGCTCGGCATCGAATGTGGCAGGTATGAGCGGGGTATAGATCGGCCCGGGTGCCACGGCGTTCACGCGTATCTTCTGCGGTGCGAGGTTTTGGGCGAGCGACCTGGTGAATGAAGTGATTGCCCCTTTCGTCGATGAGTAGTCGATGAAGATTGGAGAGCCTTTATATGCCGTGACGCTCGTGGAGTTGATGATTGAATCCCCTTCCTCCAGGTGAGGGAACACTTCCTGTGTGAGCAGGATCATGCTGATGATGTTGGTCTCGAAAGTCTCCCGCAGATTCTCTTCGGTGATGTCGAGGAAGTCCTTTTTCGGGAACTGCACACCGGCATTATTCACAAGGATGTTGATTGTGCCAAGGTTGGAGACGACCTCCTTCACAGTCTCTTTCCTGAAATCAGCATCCTTGATGTCCCCGCTGTACAGCAGGCACTTGACGTCTTCCTTTTCAGCGAGCATCTTTACATATTGCGCATCTTCTTCTTCCTCTTCAAGATATAATAATGCGACGTCCGCCCCTTCTTTTGCGAAGTGGACGGCGACCGAGCGGCCGATTCCTGAATCCCCGCCGGTGATCAATGCCACTTTCCCTTCCAGCTTTCCACTGCCTTTATAATCATCGGCAATGATGACGGGTTTCGGGTCCATGTCCTTCTCTATGCCGGGCTGCCCGTCCTGTGTATAACCTTCGACCTGCTCATTGACTGCTTCGTATTTCTTTTCATTATTCATAAAATACCTCCTCAATCAAATGTAGATTACATATACCCGATTCCTTAAGAGTTACTCGAAGCGGCAAACTATGATAAGATTTTCTTATATAGGAAGAAAAGGTGATTAAATGAAAGTTGATGATTATAAACTGCTCGTCACTTTGCATGAAGCGAAGACGTTGAGGCAGGCCGCCGAAAGGCTGTTCATCTCCCAGCCGGCGGTCAGCCAGAGGCTGAAATCGATCGAAGAGGAGTGGGGCGTGGAAATCTTCATCCGGACGAAGCGGGAATTGTTCGTCACAGGACCGGGGGAGCGGATCATCCGCCATGCCCAGAAGGTCGTGGAAAATGAAAACATGCTGAAGGAGTACCTCGTAGCCCATGAAGGGGCGGTGGAAGGCAATTTGAACCTCGGCGTCTCATCATTGATCGGCAGCACGATCCTTGCCGGTGTCCTGAGGGAATATACACGGCTGTACGCCGGGGTGAACATCAACATCCAGGTCGGCTCATCCCCGCAGATCATCAATGATGCAAAAGATTACCATATTTCAATCACCCGGGGCAGGCAGGTGCTCAACAAGGAAAATAAACTGCTCTTCACAGACAGGCATTACCTCGTCACACCAAAAAGCCTCGTCGGCCAGGACAACCCGCCGGTAATCGAGTTCTTTTCGGAGCCGGTCTATATCAGGATGATCGAGAAGTATTTTGAAACGCGGTTCAACCGGAGGTATGAACCCCAGTTCAGTGTCGACCAGATCGCGACATGCCGGGCTTTATTGTTCGAAGGTGTGGGTGTCACGGTGCTGCCTGAAATCGTCGTCAAAGACTTTGATAAGGAGCAGTTCAAAATCGAGGAAGTGATCGTCGACGAAGAACCGATCACACGGGATACGTACATTTCATTCGATAAGAATGTGATGGAACTGCCGCAGGTGGAAGCATTTATAAAAGTCGTGAAGAGTTATATCAAAAATTTTGAAACGTAGCACCGGGGAGTTCCGCTTGCAAAGCTTTCCCGGATATTGTTAGGATTAAGTGATGCTGATGGCACGCAAACTCATATTCAAGAAGGAGTCGTTTGATGGAGATTTTATGGTGGATACTGGTCATAGTCAGTTTTATCCTCGGATTCGTCGGTGTCATCGCACCGGTCATCCCTTCAGTGGTGATGTTCTGGGTCGGGTTTTTAATTTATCACTTTCTGATAAACAGTGAGACACTGACCTGGATGTTCTGGCTGGTCGCAGCAGTTTTAACCGCACTTGTGTTTGTCAGTGATTTGGTCGCTAACAGTTATTTCGTCAAGAAGTACGGCGGTTCGAAGAAGAGTGAGGCCGCAGCGATCGTCGGGGTCATCGTCGGGATGTTCATCTACCCGCCGTTCGGCGTCATATTCGTGCCGTTCGTATTTGTCCTGGCACTTGAATTCATAGCGACAAAGGACATCAACGCAGCATTCAGGGCGGCAGTCGGTTCGCTCCTCGCATTTTTTGCGAGTTCGGCATTCAACTTCGTGATCTATGTACTGCTGATCATCTGGTTCCTGCTGGATGCATTCCTGTTCTAAATGAAAAATCGCACTTGGCTCATGGAGAGCCAAGTGCGATTTTTTTTAACGTTGATTCAATTCTTCTTTTGTTTCAGCGATGTCCTGGCCCTCTTCGTCGAGGACTTTACGTACATCCTTCATTTCATGGGTCGGCTTATGTCTGCCTTCCTGGATGTCGATCGCATAATGGCATGCAACGTCATGCTGTCCTGCATATGTTTCATCCTTGTGTTCAAGGACCGGTATTTCCGTTCTGCACTTATCTGTTGCGAACGGGCACCTTGTATGGAATCTGCAGCCTGACGGCGGATCGATCGGTGACGGCACGTCCCCGCGGAGGAAGATGCGTTCACTCTTATTCTTCGGATCCGGTACAGGGATCGCCGAAAGCAGCGCTTTTGTATAAGGGTGCTGCGGATTGTCGAAGATGCTCTTCGTATCCCCCATCTCGACGATTTTACCGAGATACATGACGATGATCCTGTCCGAGATGTGTCTTACGACACCAAGGTCATGGGCGATGAACAGGTATGTGAGCCCCATTTCACGCTGCAGTCTCTGCAGCAGGTTCAACACCTGCGCCTGGATGGATACATCCAGGGCACTCACCGCTTCGTCGGCGATGATCAGCTTCGGATTCACTGCAAGTGCACGGGCGATGCCGATACGCTGGCGCTGGCCGCCTGAGAATTCATGCGGGAATCTGTCGATCTGGTGCTTTTGAAGACCGACGGTTTCCATGATTTCAAGTGCGCGGGCGGTCCTTTCCTTCCGCGGTACGACATCCTGGATGTCCATCGCTTCAATCAGAGTCATTTTCACCGTTTTCCTCGGGTTGAGTGATGCATACGGATCCTGGAAGATGATCTGCATTTCACTGCGCATTTTACGCATCTCCGACTTGCTCAGGGCAAGGACATCCGTACCCTGGAAAGTGACTTTGCCTTCAGTCGGCTCATCAAGGCGGAGTATCGCCCGGCCGGTCGTCGATTTCCCACAGCCGGATTCACCCACGACGGAGACCGTCTCACCTTCATTGATATGGAAACTGATATCATCCACCGCCTTGACATGGTTGACGGTGCGTCCGAGGAAGCCGCCCTTTATCGGGAAGTACTGCTTCAGACCTTCAACTTCAAGAAGAGTGTTCTTTGTCATATACGTTTACCTCCTCTCCATCCCATTCATCAGTGTAGATCCAGCATCTGACATCGTTGCCGTCCTCCTGTGTTTCGAGGTCCGGAAGCGTCGAGCAGATGTCGCTTGCAAACGGGCATCTCGGTGCAAAGCGGCAGCCTGACGGCATTTCATCGGGTGCCGGAACGTTGCCTTTGATCGGGATCAGTTCATCCTGATCGATATCATGGCGCGGCAGTGAATTCAACAGGCCGACAGTATAAGGGTGGCGCGGATTTTCGAATAAAGTCTCGACATCCGCAAATTCAACGACCTTTCCGCAGTACATGACCGCAACATAATCACATGTCTCAGCCACAACACCGAGGTCATGGGTGATCATTACGACACTCATGCCGATTTCATCCTGGAGTTCTTTGATCAGCTCAAGGATCTGTGCCTGGATGGTCACATCAAGTGCCGTCGTCGGCTCATCCGCGATGAGCAGTTCAGGCTTACAGGCAAGTGCCATGGCGATCATCACACGCTGCCTCATCCCGCCGGAAAGTTCATATGGATATTGATCCACACGTTTATCCGGGGAGGGGATGCCGACAAGTTCAAGCATCTCGATAGAACGTTTGGTGCCTTCCTTCTTGCCGAGGCCCTGGTGTATTTTGAATGACTCCCGCAGCTGCTGCCCGACTGTATATACCGGGTTCAGTGAAGTCATCGGCTCCTGGAAGATCATGGAGATCTCGTTGCCCCGGATCTGCCTCATCCGTGATTCTTTGGCAGTGGTGAGCTCCTCACCTTTGAAAGTGATGCTGCCGTCCACAATCTTACCCGGATCTTCGATCAGTCTTAAGATCGACAGGGCACTGATACTTTTGCCGGAACCCGATTCACCGACAATCCCAAGCGTTTTTCCTTTGGGTACGTTAAAAGTGACGCCGTCGACCGCTTTTATCTCATCTCCTTCAACAAAGAAGGAAGTCTTTAAATTATTTACATCAAGTATGTTATCTGACATTTTTGTCACTCCCTACCTAGTTTAGGTCCACTCGCTTGTTCAGCATCCTGTAAGAAATATCAACCAGCAGGTTGACGAAGACGAAAGTGACGGCAATCACAAGGACAGCACCCTGAACGACAGGGAAGTCCCTTTGCAGGATTGAATCGATGATCAGACGGCCGAGGCCGTTGATTGCGAATACACTTTCTGTCAGCACCGAACCGGCAAGCAAGTAGCCGAACTGCAGACCAACGACGGTTACAACTGGAATTAAAGCATTCTTAAGGGCGTGACGGAAAATAACGACACGCTCTTTAACGCCTTTTGCACGTGCGGTACGTATATAATCCTGGTCGATGACATCGAGCATCGAACTCCGTGTCATACGCGCAATGATTGCTGCACCACTTGTACCGAGTGCAATGACCGGCAGTACAAGTTGATCCATGTTCCCCCACCCGGTCGGCGCGAACCAGCCAAGTTCGATCGAGAACCACTGGATCAGCATGAGGCCGAGCCAGAAGTTCGGCATTGAAAGTCCGAACAGCGTAACGACCATAAGCGCAACATCAGAAAAAGAATAACGTCTGACTGCAGAGACGATACCTGCAAGCAAGCCTAAAACAAGACTGAAGAGCGTCGAGTAGATCGATAATTCCAAAGTGATGAAGAACCTTGCCTGGATATGGTTCATCACCGGAATGTTATCCCTGATGGATGTACCGAAGTCGAGCTGCAGGGCATTCGTCAGGAAGTTCCAATATTGCACATACAATGGATCATTCAGCCCTAAACGCTGTTCAATCGCCTTTACGGTTGCTTCAGGCGCACTTTCACCTGCCATGATGACTGCCGGGTTACCTGGAGTGAGGTGCATCAGACTGAACACAAGTATCGAAACCCCGATCAGAACAGGGATAAGCTGCAAAATACGTCTAATAATAAATGTTGTCATGATTTACCTCCTAATTTTTCTGTTTAGGATCAATTGCATCTCTCAATCCATCTCCAAATAAGTTGAAGGCCAGTACTACGATCACAATCATCATACCCGGGAAGAAAGTGATATGGCCTGCCTGATACATATAGTTACGTCCATCGTTCAACATCGCACCCCATTCAGGCGTCGGTGGCTGTACACCAAGCCCGAGGAACGAAAGTCCTGCTGCAGAAAGAATTGCAGAAGCGATGAACAATGTCGTGTTGACGATGATCGGCGACATGATGTTCGGCAGGATATGCTGGAATATGATTTTGCCGTCCCTTGCACCGAGTGCACGTATTGCATCGACATACTCAAGTTTTTTCGTGGTCAGGGTGGAACCACGGACGATACGGGCGAACTGCGGCAATGAACCGATTGCGATGGCAATGGTGACATTGATCGTGCTGCCCCCAAGGACAGAAACGATTGCAAGTGCAAGCAGTATGCCCGGGAACGCAAGCAGTACATCCATTACACGCATGACGATGGTATCGAACCATCCACCGTAGTAACCTGCAAGAATTCCGAGTGGAACACCGACAAGTGCACCCATGAACGTAGCTGCGAAGCCCACACCGAGTGTTATGTACATACCATGAAGTATACGGAAGAAGATATCCCTGCCGAGATGATCTGTCCCAAACCAGTGTGCAGCTGAAGGACCCTCCAGTTTTTCCGTCAGACTCGTGGCATTCGAGTTGACACCGAGTAGATTGTAGTTGGCATCTATTGCACCGAAAATCGATACAAGGAATAAAAATGCCAATACATAAAAACCGATCAGGGCTGACTTATTCTTTCTAAGTCGTTTGAAAAACTCTTTAAAACTTTTAATTCGCGGGTTTACAGGCTTAGTATCCCGAACCCTCTCTTTAGAAGCGACCGCCATTCAAGAGACCCCCTTATCATAGAAATTTAGGAATAGTGTGAAAACTATACTTATAATATAGCTATTAAATAATAATACATTTTCGCATGCATAATAGCAATGTTAAATAAGGAGAATTAAATCACAAAGTGCCCCGGAATAACTTAAAATGTAACTAATAATGTACTAATAAAACAAGGAAAACCGTTTACAAATTCTAATTCATAGTGTTACAATAGGAAATAATTCCGGGTAACTGGATAGGAATTAAAATTTGAGGGGGTTTTTCAAATGAAATACATATTCAGGTTTGCATTTTTAATGACGTTCATCACGGTGCTTTCCGCCTGCAGTGACGACAGTGAAGTGGGGGAAGGCACAGCAGACCAAGCAGAGGCGGGTGAAGCAGAGACCGGCGGAGATCTCGTCATATCCACGGGTAATGATATCGTGTCACTCGATCCGCATGCCAGCAACGAATTATATTCGGATCAGGTCAGGAACACGATTTATGAAGGACTTGTCACTCAGGACGAAAACTTTGAGATTGAACCGCTGCTCGCTGAAGAATGGGAACAGCTGGACGATCTGACCTGGCGGTTCGAGCTGAGGGAAGATGTGGAGTTCCATGATGGCAGCAAATTCAACGCAGAAGTCGTCAAGGCGAATCTCGACAGGCTGACCGATCCTGCCATGGCCTCTCCAAGGCTGAGCCTTTTTGAAATGATATCGGAAGTTGAAGTCATTGATGAATTTACGGTTGAACTCACAACCGAGTATCCATTTGCACCGCTGCTCAATCATCTGACACACGACGGCGGTGGTATGATCAGTAAAGAGGTCATAGATGAAGACTACATACAGGCGATTGAAAGTTCAGGTGCCGGATATTCAGTTGAGGAATATTATGCACTGCGCGAAGACGGCGGGGAGGAGTTTGAAGAAGCGGCTGATGAGATTTCAGGAGAGCTCGGTGCCGTGGTCGACCAGAACCCCGTCGGCACGAATTATGCGAAGTTCGAGTCGAGGACTCCGGGGGAGAGCATTGTACTCGCGAAAAACGAAGACTACTGGCAGGGTCCGATGCACCTGGACAGCATCACCTTCAAGATTGTTGCTGAAACAGGCGCAAGGATGGCCGAACTTGAAACGGGCACGTCACATATCATATTCAACTATGAATCAAGCAATGTCGAAAGGATAGAAAACCACCCGGAAACGGAAGCTTACGATAATTCCAACGTCGCCATCAATTTCATCGGGTTCAACACCCAAAAGGCACCGCTCGATGATGTGCGGGTCAGGCAGGCGATCTCCCATGCGGTGGACAGGGATGAAATCATGGAAGGCATCTACAACAATATGGGCAGGGTGCCTGACGGTCCCCTGATCGAAGGCATGGCCGGACACACTGCAGACAATGCGGGGTTTGAATATGACCTTGAAGAAGCCGAAAGGCTGATGGCAGAGGCAGGGCACGAAGACGGCTTCGAACTCAGCATCATCACAAATGACACACCGGAAAGAGTGGATACGGCGATCTATCTGCAGGAGGCACTCGCCGAGCTGAATATTTCAGCCACTGTGGAGCAGATCGAGTGGGGCACATACCTTGAAGAAGCATCCTCAGGGGAGCATGACATCTTTCTTCTGGGATGGCCGAACTTCACAGGGGACCCTGATCAGGCACTCTGGCCGCTGTTCCATTCGAGCATGCATGGTGCCGCAGGCAACCGCACATTTTATGACAACCAGGAACTGGATGCACTGCTCGAAGCAGGCCGTGAGGAAAAAGATGAAGCAGCACGCGCCGAAATATATGAAGAAGCCGAAGCTATTCTGGTGGAAGATGCACCGGCGATCTACTTCAACGAAAGCATCAGCCTGAATGCATACAGAAGCGAGGTGGAGGGTCTGTATATAGACGACTTCATCAAACCTGATTTCCGTGATGTGACTTTGACGGAATAATAATAAGACCCGTGCCGGGAACCCGGCACGGGTCTTAAGGTTTTGTTTGAATTATGGTTTCATGACGACTTTGATGCAGCCGTCGTCATGGTTGTTGAAGATATTATACATCTTTTCAGCTTTCTTGAGCGGTACGTTATGGGTGATGATGTCAGTCGGGTCGATTTTTCCGTCCTTCACCATCTGATAGAGCTCCGTCATATAATGGATGACCGGTGCCTGACCGGCTTTGACGGTGATATTGCGTGAGAAGATGCGGTGCAATGGATATCCTGTTCCCGGTGCACCGTATATGCCCGTCAGCTGGATGGTGCCGAACTTCTTGACCATCCTCGCTGCCAGTATGATCGGGTCGATGGTGCCGATCTGGCCGCCGAGTGTTTTGATGCGGTCTTTAGTGGTGATTTCACCGTCCATGCCGACACAGTCGATGACCACTTCGGCACCGCCTTTTGTAATTTCATGGACATAATCACCGATATTGCTGATTTCCTTATAATTGTAAGCTTCGACGTTGTTCGTGCGTCTCGCATGGTCGAGCCTCACCTGGTTATGGTCGATGGCGATGACACGGCTCGCCCCTTTCATCCATGCAAACTTCTGGGTCATCAGGCCGATGGGACCGGATCCAAGCACGGCGACCGTGTCGCCCTCTTTGACGCCGCTGTGATCTACGCTCCAGTAAGCTGTCGGCATGACATCCGACAGGAAGAGGAGGCTTTCATCTTCGAGTTCGCTGTCTTCCGGAACGAGGAATGAAGTGAAGTCTGCATAAGGTACGCGCAAATACTCCGCCTGTCCGCCGGGATAGTCGCCGAACACTTCACCAAATCCGAAGTATGCTCCTGTGTCGAGATGCGGATTGGAATTATCGCACTGGCTTTCCATCTGGTTATTACAGAAATGGCAATCCCCGCATCCGATGTTGAAAGGGATGACGACACGATCCCCGACTTTCCTGTTTTTGACGCCCGGCCCTACTTCCTCAACGATGCCCATGGGTTCGTGGCCGATGATGTAATCGTTAGTAATCGGCATGCTTTTACGGAACAGGTGCAGATCCGAACCACATATTGCGGTGGATGTCACCCGTATGATCATATCCGTGCCTTCCTGAATCTCAGGTGCTTTCATCTTCTTGACTTTGACTTTATTTTTCCCTTGTACAGTTACAGCCTGCAATATAGACACATCCTTTACATGAGATTTTCATATTAAATTCCCTGAAAGAAGAAATATAAACATCGAAGACAGATTAATGATAAGATTATTAAATTTTCAGAGTTTTCTATGATTTGTAATGACTTTTGAATAAATTACACATAAAATAGAATCCAACTACTTATATTATGGAGGAGGATGAAAAATGAAAAGTCTGTACCACTTGATTTTAATTTTGTCGTCAGCAATGGTTCTCGCTGCCTGTACAGATGACACAGGGGTGGAAGAAGCCGCAGAATCCGATGGAAATGCCGAGGAATTGGCAGGAGGGGATATGACAGTCGCGGTACCGAGTGATGTTGTTTCACTGGACCCTCACGGCAGTAATGATGACCCTTCGGAACAGCTGCGGGATGTAGTGTACGAGGGCCTGCTGACACAGGATGAAAACCTGGAAATCACTGCAGCCCTTGCCGAGGAATGGGAGCAGATTGACGATGTGACATGGGAGTTCAAGTTGAGGGAAGGTGTCGAGTTTCATGACGGCAGTCTGTTCAATGCTGAAGTCGTGGAAGCCAATATCGACCGAATTCAGGATCCTGCAGTCGCATCACCGCGTGCATTTTTGCTGGAGATGATCGAAGAGGTTGAAATCATCGACGATTACACTATCCGTCTGGTGACAGAAGAGCCGTTTGCACCGCTGCTCAGTAATCTGACACATGGTGCCGGCAAGATGATCAGCAAAGAGCTGATTGATGAAGATTATGAAAATGCTTTGGCGGAAGCGGAGTCGGAGGTGACACTCGAGGAATATTATGAACTGCGTGAAGCGGATGGGGATGAGTTTGATGAAGTTGCCGATGCCATCAGCAGTGGTACAGGTGCAATAGTTGAAAATCATCCGGTCGGAACCAATTATCTGCAGTTTGAATCGAGGAACCCGGGAGAAAACACCGTATTCACCAAATACGAGGCGTACTGGGACGATCCTGCAATCCTGGACTCGGTGACTTTCAAAGTCGTCACGGAAGTCGGATCCAGAATTGCAGAACTTGAAACCGGTGATTCGGAGTTTGTGGTGAATGTGCAGTCGAACAATATCGACAGGATTGAAAATAATGATGAAGTCACACTTGAAAGACGGGATGCCCTGTCGGTCGATTACATCGGCTTCAATAATCAGGCTGAACCTTTCGATGATATCCGGGTGCGTCAGGCATTGACCATGGCCTTCGACAGCGAAGCGGTGCTCTCAGGTGTCTACAATGACTCCGGTCAGCCAGCGGTCGGTCCGATTCCTCCGGGTGTCCTTGGATACTCCGACAGTATCGAACGGCCGGATCATGATATGGAAGGCGCCCGCGAACTGCTTGCGGAGGCAGGGTATGAAGATGGATTCGAAACTACACTGATGGTCAATGAGGACAATCCGGAGCGTATGGATGCTGCGGTGTTCTTCCAGGAATCCCTGGCGGACCTCAATATCGACCTCACAATCGAGCAGGTCGAATGGGGGACCTTCCTTGACACGACATCAAACGGAGAACATGAAATGTTCATGCTCGGATGGGGCAATACGACCGGCGACCCGGATGATGGCATCATGCCGATGTTCCATTCCGACAATGTCGGTGCATCAGGAAACCGCTCGTACTTCCAGAATGAAGAAATGGATGAACTTCTTGAGGAAGGCTCGAGAGAGACCGATGAAGCCGCCCGCCAGGAAATTTATGAAGAAGCGACGGAAAGGGTAGTCGAGCATGCACCGGTGATATTCGTCCGCCACGGCGAGTATCTGAATGCGGTCAGCAATGATGTGGAGGGTCTCGTCATAGATAATTACAATATCTTCGATTTCAGTGGGGCATCTTTGAACAATTAGTAACCATTGGGTTACATGAATCTATATTTGATACACATTTATCTTTTCAGAAAATTCATATTGATTGAATTCACAGAATGAAGTATTATGTTAATAACTTAGAGAAATGGGGGATGGGGAATGAAGAGCTTTTGGAAATTATTTTTAGTCAGTATAATGGTGCTTGTACTTGCAGCATGTACTGATGACGACAGCGTCGATGAGGAAGCGGCGGAAGGGGATGCTTCTGACGATCAGACAGAAACAGCCGCCGGCGGCGATCTGACGATTGCGATTCCGAGTGACGCGGTCTCAATGGACCCGCACGGCAGCAACGATGTGCCGTCTGAACAGGTACGGGATGAGATATATGAAGGCCTGGTCACACAGGATGAAAATTTTGAAATCGTACCGCTGCTTGCAGAAGAATGGGAAGAAGTAGATGAGACGACGATGGAGTTCACGTTGAAGGAAGGCGTCGTCTTCCATGACGGCAGCGAATTCAATGCAGAAGTCGTCAAAGCGAACTTCGACCGTTTACTCGACCCTGCTGTAGCCTCCCCGAGGGCTTTCCTTCTGGAGATGGTTGAAAACGTGAATGTGGTGGATGATTACACGGTCCAGCTGGAGCTCGAGTATCCTTATTCACCGCTGCTGAACAACCTGTCACATGGTGCCGGCAAGCTGGTCAGTAAGGATCTGATCGATGCGGACTATGAGAATGCATTGTCCGAAGCGGAGGAGGATATGTCCGTCGAGGAATATTATGAACTCCGGGAAGAAGGCGGAGATGCACACGCGGAAGTGGCGAACGCCATTGCAGGGGACGTCAGCACCCTGATAGAACAGGAGCCTGTCGGTACGAACTATATGCAGTTCGAATCCAGGAACCCGGGTGAAAACACCGTACTCACCAAATATGAAGACTACCGGGACGGTCCGGCAACGATAGACTCCGTCACTTATAAAGTGGTGTCAGAGACGGGATCGCGCATTGCCGAACTTGAAACGGGATCATCGGACTTCATTCTTGCAGTACAGTCGAGCAACATCGACCGGGTGGAAGGCAATGACGACGTGACACTCGACCGCAATGAATCGGTCTCAATCGACTATATCGGTTTCAATGTGGAGAGTGAACCGCTTGATGATCCACTCGTCCGTCAGGCGATTACGCATGCATTCGATAAGGAAGCTGTATTATCCGGAGTGTACAATGATTCAGGCGAACCTGCAGTGGCACCGCTTGCTCCTGGTATACTGGGACATTCCGAAGATCTCGAAGGACTCGAATATGATCCGGACAGGGCACAGGAGTTACTGGAAGAAGCAGGACACGGGGACGGTTTCGACATCAACCTGATGGTGAACGATGATAACCCTGAACGTGTGGATATGGCCGTATTCCTGCAGGAATCACTTGGCGACCTCAACATCAATGTCAATGTCGAGCAGGTTGAATGGGGTGCATACCTCGATGCTACGGCAAACGGGGAACATGATATGTTCATCCTTGGCTGGTCGAACTCGACAGGTGACCCGGACAACGGCATCGCACCGTTATTCCATTCAGATAATATGGGCGATACAGGAAACAGGTCCTTCTTTGCCAACGATGAGCTGGATGCACTGCTTGATGAAGGTGCACAGGTTACAGATGATGATGAACGCCAGCAGATTTATGAAGAGGCCCAGCAGATACTGGTCGATGAAGCACCGGCAATTTTCGTCCGTCACGGTGAAAACCTGAATGCATACCACAACAATGTGGAAGGCATTTATATCGACAGTTACAACATTTTTGACTTCAGAGAAGTTACATTGAATGAATAATATTATTTAAAAGGAGGAATATTCCTCCTTTTTTTGTTTGTGATTTCTCATAATTGTAAGATATTTCAAAAGCTTCATTGAAATTAAAAAAGAGTTAAGGTATATTAAAAAAAGGTCAGGAATTTCATTTAATTTTAATAATAGGAGGTAAATGTATGAAGAATTTCAGATTATTGCTGATGATGGCAATGGTTGCAGTTCTTTCCGTAGTACTGGTCGCCTGTGCGGATGACAGTGATGTCGATCCTGCGGCGGAGAACGGAGATGACGCGACAACCGAGAACGGGGAAAGCACTGAAGACGCTTCAGGTGAAGCATCCGGCGGTGGAGACCTTGTCATTTCGGAAGCATCGGATATCGTGAGTCTCGATCCACACGGAAACAACGATGTTCCTTCAAGTAACGTGCGTAACAACATGTATGAATCACTTACATACTTGGATGAGAACATGGAAGTCCAGCCGCGACTGGCAACAGAATGGACAGAAGTGGATGATACGACATGGGAGTTCACTTTGAAAGAAGGCGTGACTTTCCATGACGGAACAGAGTTTAATGCAGAAGTGGTGGAAGCGAACCTGGAACGCTTACTCGACCCGGCGGTCGCATCCCCACGTATGTTCTTATATGAAATGGTGACCGGGGTGGACGTAGTCGATGACTACACGGTCCATATCAACCTGGAATACCCGTTTGCACCGATCCTTGCACACCTTGCGCATGATGCAGGCGGCATGATCAGCAAAGAAGTGATTGATGCTGACTACGAAGCTGCGCTGTCTGAAGCGGGTGAAGAGATGTCGGTTGAAGAGTATTACGAACTCCGTGAAGAAGGCGGAGAGTCACATGAGGAAGTTGCAGATGCAATCACCGACGAAGTCGGCAACCATATTGCCGACAATCCTGTAGGCACAGGACCGTTTGAATTCGAATCACGTGCTGCAGGTGAAAATGTCGTGCTTGCGAACTACGCAGAGTATCATGACGATGAGAATGCGGCACAGCTTGATACGGTGACGTTCAAAGTCGTACCGGAAACAGGCGCACGTCTTGCTGAAATCGAGACGGGCTCAAGCCACATTGCAGGCGGTGCAGAACCGACGAACATCGACCGCATCGAATCCCATGATTCGACCGAAGTCGATTTAACACCGTCACTCGGCTTGTCATATGTCGGCTTCAACGTGGAACAGGAGCCATTGGATGATCCATTGGTGCGTCAGGCGATCTCATATGCCATCGACCGCGAAGCGATCATCGAGGGTATTTATGAGGGTGTCGGAACACCTGCAGAAGGACCGCTTGCCCCGGGCGTTTTCGGGTACGATGACAGTGTCGAAGGTATCACTTACGACCTCGAACGTGCACAGGAACTGATGGCGGAAGCAGGTCATGAAGATGGGTTTGATATTGAAATCCTTACGAATGACCAGCCGCAGCGTATAGACACTGCTGTCTATATGCAGGAAGCACTTGCAGAACTCAATATCAATGTTTCTGTACAACAGCTCGAGTGGGGTGCGTATCTGGAAACTACAGCGAACGGCGACCATGATATGTTCGTGCTTGGCTGGTCGACAGTGACGGGTGATGCGGATTACGGCATGTATCCACTCCTGCATTCAACAATGCACGGCGATCCGGGCAACCGTTCATTCCTGTCGAACGACAATGTGGATGAGCTGCTCGAAGCAGGACGTACCGAAACAGATCCTGAAGCCCGTGAGGAAATCTACAGCGAACTTCAGGAAGGTCTTGTGGACATCGCACCGATGATTTACATCCACCATCAGGACTTTGTTACAGGAATCAACTCGAACGTTGAGAACTTTGAGATCGATGCGCTCGGCATCTATCAGCTCAGGGAGACTACTGTTTCAGAATAATGAAAAAGAGGTATAGGTGATGTCGAAGGCATCACCTATATTTTTTGTTTGCATAAAGAATAATCCCGTCAAAAATGCTATAATGACAGCATTGGTAAAAAGGGGAGTCTGTATTGAAAAGAGCAGCTTTGGCAATCGTTATGACGGTATTTTTAGCAGCATGCAGCAATGAGCCGACACAGGCGGAAAAAGATCTCGAAAAAGTGAATGAGGATATCGGTGAACTTCAGAGCGAGATACAACAGGTGCGGAGTGAAAACGAAGCGGTTGAAAGTGATATCACGAACAAGGAAAGAGAACTTGAAGAAGTGCTCTCGGGTGATTCAGACGACAGCTATGAGGATGAAGAAGAATCCGACGCGGCACCGGAAGATGAATAGACTGTTAATCTGAAAGGAGAATGACGATATGCATGAAAAGAAATTTTCATTGATAGAAGGCGAAACATTTACAATCGATCAGCTTGGAAAAGAAATTGAAGAGATCGTCGGGTCGAAAGTGACGGACCTGACAGGAGTGAAGAAGAGGGTCGTTGCACAAAAGCCGAGCCCGGAGCAGGACTTCGAGACATTCACCATAAAATTCAATTTGGAAGACCTGCCCGATTTTGTTGATGTCGTCGCCACAACTGAAAAAAAAGAGAATATCGAAGTTTATGATTTTGATAAAGAGGAATTGAAAGTCCGCCTCGTCAGCTATATCAGACAGGAAGCGCCGATGGACAATGAAAGTGAACATGTCAGCGGATGACCTTAAGATAAGAATGAACACAATAGAGGGTTGATATGAAATATATTAAAACGAAGCGGCTGATTTTAAGGGATTGGAAAGAGAGTGATATACCGGAGTTCATCGCGTTGAATATGGACGAGGATGTTCGCCGTTATTTTCCGAATACTGCCACCCCGGAAGAATCCAGGGAATTCATACTGAACGCCCAGCGCGATATCGATGCGAGGGGCTTCGGTTTGTTTGCTGTGGAGCGCAGGGATACAAAAGAGTTCATCGGATTTACCGGCATCCAGGTTTGGGAAGAGGACGGCCCTTTGCGGCTGCATTTTCTGCCCTCTATCGAGATTGGGTGGCGCCTGGCGAAACGGCACTGGAACCAAGGGTTTGCGACGGAAGCCGCGAGGGGGGTCGTGAAGTTTGCAGAGCGCAATACGGACATCAAGGAAATTTATGCATATACTGCAGGCATCAATTACCCATCGATCAACATCATGCTGAAACTGGGTATGAAAAAAGTATACACTTTTGAGCATCCATCAATCATCGACGGCCATTCTCTCAAGACCCATGTCGTTTATAAGATGGACATAAAAAAGAGGCATCGCTTTAAATTATGAGCGATGCCCTTTTTGCAGGTCTTTATAGGTCCTTACAGGCAGAGGCTTGAAGTTCTCGAACTGGGCGACGAGGGACTCCAGGTCTTCACCGATGAACAGCTGATTCATGTATCTTTCCTCCAGGAATTCTTCGGAAATCATCTTATCGAACATGGCCATCAAATCATCAAAATAATTGTTCGTGTTGATGAGGCCAAGAGGCTTTTGATGGAGGCCGATCTGTCCCCATGTATACATCTCAAAAAACTCTTCCAGGGTGCCTGCACCGCCCGGAAGTGTGATGGTGGCATCGCCGAGTTCGTCCATCCTGGCTTTCCTCTCGTGCATCGTCTGAACGACTTCCAATGTCTGGACTTTTTCGTGGGCCATCTCGCGTTCCACAAGGAAACGGGGGATGACGCCGATCACTTTGCCGCCGGCATCGACCGTGCCATTTGCAACGGCTCCCATCATCCCTGCCGAACCTCCGCCGTAAACCAGTTCGTAACCGGCTTCAGCGATATCTTTTCCGAGCTTGTACGCGGCTTCTTCGAACTTAGGCAGTCTGCCTGATGTTGCACCGCAAAATACAGTTATTCTTTTTATGTCCACTGTGCTTCACCCGCAATCCAATCTGTTAGTTTAAAACCTGCTCTTCTTTTTATTGAGCTTTTTTTCAAGCTTCCGTTGTTTCCTGCTTTTGCCCGCGCTGTTCCTTATGCCGGTTTTACGGCCGCCGGCAGTATAGTGGTCTTCGGCTGCCGCACGATGCTGACCGAACAGTGAATCTTCACTGATGGTTGATCCGGTCTTTCCTTTGGCGCCCGTTCCGTCATAGCTGACCGTCGGATCCAGTTTTTCATGGTGTCTTTTGAACAATTCACCGGGATTGAAATCATTGATGTTTTCTTCGTGGTCTTTCACTTTGTCGAAATATAACTGCTGCACATCGGTCGTCATGTCATTCTCCTCATATATGGATTGTTCAGTCTTATTGTCCATTCTATCATCTTTTTCGTCAGCCGTGTCCTGAATATCGATTTCCAGGCGTTTTTCGTCATCTTGTGTCAAAGATACCCGGCTCATCGATATATCTTCTTCATATGACTTTGCGATGTCCTGGTTTTCCCGGTTCGTACCCGCTGCCGCCTGATCCTCTGTATCCGTGTCCGGTTTCCCGGCAATCACTGCGGAGCTCACAGTCATGCCTGCAATTTTGTCTTCATTCGACATCTCATTATCGGACTGCATGATTTTAGGTACGATGGTATCCTTTGTGAAATTTCCCTGCAGCCTTTTTTGGCGGTGCTTCTCCTTGTCCTTTTCAAATTGCACAAGAAGTTTATCTTCTTTTTTGATACTCCGCTGGTAGGATTTTATATCCTTTTGATAGGCACGTTCCTGCTTTTTGTCGCTGATTTTGCTGCCGACGGTATCCGCAGCGGATTTGCCTGTATGGTAGATGGTCGTGCCTGTGTCTTTGACCGAGTGGTATACGCCTTCACCCTTATCTTTGACATTATGGTAGGCTGTGCTTGAAAAGTGTCCGAGCTTCTCCATTTCGGGATGTTCCTTTATCCGGTTCCTTTCGGTGAACAGCGGCACTAATATGATGGGAAGAACATTGAGCAATGTTTTAATATTCTTATTCATGAGTGGACCTCCATGGCTTTTTATTAATAATTATATAATACCCTCAGTCAACTTTCACTAAACTGTATATAATAGGTTTCAAATTTATATATATGGCAATAATACTAGTAACCAGACAAGGAGGCGCCTTTTTATGAAGACAATTACATCCGATATGACTTTAAAGGAAATTGTGAAGGAAGTGCCACGCTCCGGAGATATCTTCCGGGAACTAAGGGTGGACTTCGTCAATAACGGTGATAAAACATTGGCAGATACTGCAGTGGAAAAAGGATTCGATGAAGAAAATCTGCTGTATGAGATCAATGAGATGGAAACGGTCAATGAAGACGGTATAGACATCAAATATATGGACGAGCAAAGCATATTGAAATATATACAGAGAAAATACCATGAAGATTTGAAAGATGAGCTGCCCGTACTTGAAGAGTATATGGAAAAGGCGGTCAAACAGCATAAGAAAGAGCGGCCCGAACTCGAAGAAGCCGAAACGCTCTTTAAAAGGATGAAAGACGATATCCTTGAACACATCGAAAATGAGGAGCGGACCGCCTTTAAAATGCTTGAGAATTATCTGGAGAATCCGAATCCCCACCTCCTTGAGGCGCTCAAGCCTTATTTGACCACCCTGAAGGGAGAACATGAATCCCTGGCCCAATACTTTTATGAAATGCGGGCACTGACGAATGATTACACGCCTGAGGCCGGTGCGACCGGAGAGATGAGGCTGGTCCTCCAACGGCTGGAAAAGCTGGAAAAGGATACATTCAACCACCTGTTCCTTGAAGGCGATCTGCTGTTCGATGCTGTATATGAGCAGCGGAGTTCCACTTTTTAAGATTATAAGACCCCTGCACGTGATTTTTCACGTGCAGGGGTCTTTTCATTGTACGAGCGGGAATATCACGGTGAATGTCGTGCCTTCGCCTTCCACGCTGTCCAGTTCTATCTTCCCTTTGTGTGATTCGACAAGGTGCTTGACTATGGCAAGTCCGAGACCGGTGCCGCCGGAGTTTCTGGAGCGTGCCTTGTCCACCCTGTAAAACCGTTCGAACACCCTCGGAATGTATTCTTCGGGTATGCCGATTCCCGTATCACTGACTGAGATCCTGACATTCGAAGAAGTGATTTCAATAGAAACCCGGATGCTGCCGCCTTCCCCCGTGTAAGTGATCGCGTTCGCAATCAGATTCAGCAGAATCTGGTTCAGGCGGTCCGGATCTCCTTCGATGGTCACTGTCTCCGTTGAAGGTGGAAGGGTGACTTCAAGGTTCTTTTCCGATATGGCTTTCGTCATCGTATTGGTGATCGTATGGATCAGCTTCACAAGGTCGACATCCTGGACATTCAGGGGAGAGACCTTATTCTCGATGCGAGAGAGATGAAGCAGGTCACGGATGAGGCGGTCGATGCGTTCACTTTCATCATAGATGATCTGCAGGAAGGACCGTCTCGTCTCTTCATCTGTAACTTCGCCGCTGAGCAGTGTCTCTGAAAACCCTTTTACGGAGGTGATCGGCGTCTTGAGTTCGTGAGAGACGTTCGCCACAAAGTCACTCCTCATATTTTCAAGTCGCTTGATGTCTGTGATGTCGTGTAGCACGATGATGACGCCCCTCTGCTTCCATCCATTGCCGTAGTACGGCCCGAAATGTGCATCGAAGACCTTTTTGGTCATCTCGCCTGCAGTGATTTCTTTTTGGAGCTTTTCATTTTCCCTGAAAACGGCGGCGATGCCTTCACGCAGTCCGAGGTTGTCTTCCACATCCCTGTAATCGTGCCCGACGATGTACTGGTTGTGCTGGCCGAGGAATTTTTCCATGGCAGAGTTGATCATCAATATCCTGCCTTCCTGGTTGATGAGCATGACCCCGCTCACCATGTTGGAAAGTATGGTGGATAATTGCTGCTCATTTTCATGGAGGGCACGCATCTGATTCTGCAGGTTCGTCGCGAGGTCGTTGACCGAAGCGGCGAGTTCGCCAATCTCCCCCGAGACTTTGGTATGGACACGGCTGCTGTAATCCTTGCCGCTCAGCCGCTTCGTGACACCGATGATATCACTGACGGGCCTTGTGATGCTCCGTGCAAGTATGCTTGCCGCAACCGCTGCAATCAGCAGGATGATGGCGAGGAATACTGCGAGCCCGCGCCAGAATACGACCATCGTGTCTTCAATGTTGTGGAGTGGGTATGACGTCCTGATGATGCCGTTGATTATACCTTCAGCGTTATAGATCGGACTTGCGACATACATCATCTCGGTCTCCTCGGTTTCGCTGAACCGTATGGATTCGCCGAATTCCTGGTTTTCCTCCAGGACTTCCTGCACTTCCGGCCTTTCACCGTGGTTTTCCATCGTGCCGGGTGCGTTCTCTGAATCCGCAAGCACTTCACCATCGGTGCCTATGATCGTGAAACGCATGCTGACGGGCTCCCTGAACAGGGCTATTCTTTCCTGCAGGTCTTCCGAGCCGCCTTCAAGGTCACTCGTCTCGATGAGCTGGGCCACCAGCTGCGCGTTTTCATAAAGGTGTTCACCCGTCATCTGCTTAAATGCATTTTCACTGACGCTGGCGACGAAGAACCATAGAAAGACCAGCAGGGTGAATGTCAGTAAAGAGAAGGATACCGTGATCCGGAACCACAACCGATTCATTCAGCAGGTCCTTCCAGCTTGTAGCCGAACCCGCGGATCGTTCTGATGTACACCGGTTTTTTTGTATCCTCCTCGATTTTTTCCCTGAGGTGGCTGATATGTACATCGACGATCCGTGTATCACCGTCATACTGGAAATCCCATACGCCGTTCAACAGCTGATCCCTGCTGAGCACTTTGCCCCTGTGGTTTGCGAGATAGAGGAGCAGTTCGAACTCTTTCGGCGTCAGGACGAGCTGACGGTCCTTGAAATAAACATCATAACGGTCGAGGTGGATCTCCAGGTCGCCGATTTTCAGAATCTGCTCCGACTGTTCGGCATCCTCGCTCTGCGAGCGCCTCAGAATGGCCTTCACCCTGGCGACCACCTCACGCGGGCTGAACGGCTTCGTCAGATAGTCATCCGCACCGAGCTCCAGCCCGAGTATCTTATCGAATTCATCATCCTTTGCCGTCAACATGAGGATGGGCAGGTTCACCTTCTCCTGGCGCAGCGTCTTGCATACATCCATGCCGTCCATCCCGGGGAGCATCAGATCCAGCACCATGAGATCCGGTTTTTCATTCATGGCGGTATCCAGCCCCGTCCGACCGTCCTCTGCAGTCAAGACGTTGTAACCCGCCTGTTCAAGATTAAATTTAAGTAAAGTTACGATGGATGGTTCATCATCGACAACAAGAATTGTGCGCATATCAGCGGCTCCTTTCAAATTTGTGCATCCATATAACGCTTATATTTTACCACATCGGGGCCTCCGTTCGGCATTCTTTACATTTCCTTAACAATCTAATCGGTAAATGATTAGGACTTTCCCTAATGTTATTCCGGGCAATAAAAACAGATAATGTAAGTATCTTGAGAGAATTGTATTTGGAGGAGAGCGCTAATGGACAAACTCTTTGGTCTTCATTTCTTTAAACCGACTGAAAAGTTTAACGGCAACTGGTCAATATTGGAAGAGAAGAGCCGGGAATGGGAAAAAATGTACCGTCAGAGATGGAGTCACGACAAAGTGGTCAGGACGACCCACGGCGTGAACTGCACAGGCTCATGTTCGTGGAAGGTATTTGTGAAGAATGGCATCATCACATGGGAGAATCAGCAGACCGACTATCCATCGTGCGGGCCCGACATGCCTGAATACGAGCCGAGAGGGTGTCCGCGCGGTGCCTCATTCTCATGGTACGAATACAGCCCGATGCGCATCAAGTTCCCTTATATGCGGGGGAAGCTGTGGCGATTGTGGCAGGAGGCACTGCAGGAGCTGGAGGACCCGGTCGCGGCATGGGGAAGCATCATCGAGGATCCTGAAAAGGCGAAGTCATACAAGCAGGCACGCGGCATGGGCGGCCATGTCCGGGTGAACTGGCGTGATGTGACACAGTTGATCGCAGCCCAGCTGATCTATACGATCAAAAAATACGGACCGGACAGGATCGCCGGATTCACGCCGATTCCTGCGATGAGCATGCTGAGTTACGCAGCAGGCTCAAGGTTCATCACTCTGCTTGGCGGTGAGATGCTCAGTTTTTACGACTGGTATGCGGATCTGCCTAACGCGTCCCCGCAAATATGGGGGGATCAGACGGATGTCCCCGAATCGGCGGACTGGTACAACTCGAATTACCTGATGATGTGGGGTTCGAACGTACCGCTGACACGTACGCCGGATGCCCACTTCATGACTGAAGTGAGATACAAGGGCACCAAAATCGTCTCCGTCGCTCCGGACTATGCTGAAAACGTCAAGTTCGCCGATAACTGGCTGGCACCGAATCCGGGGACGGACGCAGCACTTGCACAGGCGATGACACATGTCATATTGGATGAGTTTTATTATCAGAGGCAGGAGCCGATGTTCATCGATTATGCGAAGCGGTTCACCGATCTGCCGTTCATGATTTTGCTGGATGATTTCAAGGATACGTTGAAAGCAGGACGTTTCCTGAGGGAGAGCGACCTCGGAACGGACAGTGCAAATGCGGATTGGAAGCCCGTCATACTGGATGCGAATACAGGTGAGCTTACTGCACCGAACGGCACGG
Organism: Salinicoccus kekensis; assembly: GCF_900220995.1. Classification (GTDB taxonomy): domain Bacteria; phylum Bacillota; class Bacilli; order Staphylococcales; family Salinicoccaceae; genus Lacicoccus; species Lacicoccus kekensis. The sequence goes on along the minus strand of NZ_OBQF01000006.1, from coordinate 156,621 downwards.
TGGGTCAGAGATGGGAAGAAGGCAAGAAATGGAATCTGGAACTGAGACGTGAAGACGGCACGGAAATCGATCCGGCAATGTCGGTTGAAAAATTCGGCGGCGAGGAAATCAACATCGAATTCCCGTACTTTGACAATGCAGGGAACAGTACATTCACCCGGCCGATCATGGCAAAGAAAGTGAAGCTTGAGGACGGCACCGAGAAATATGCGGCGACGATCTATGACCTGATGCTTTCACAGTACGGGGTGAAACGCTTCGGCTCGGAACATGAAGCGAAAGGGTATGATGATGCTGATTCCGTCTACACACCTGCATGGCAGGAGAAAGTGACATCCGTGAAGCAGTCCGTAGTCGTACAGATTGCACGGGAATTCGCACAAAATGCAGTGGACACCGACGGACGTTCAATGATCATCATGGGTGCGGGCATCAACCACTGGTTCAACTCCGACACGATATACAGGTCGATACTGAACCTCGTGATGCTGTGCGGCTGCGTCGGCAAAAACGGCGGCGGCTGGGCACATTATGTCGGACAGGAGAAAGTCCGCCCGTATGAAGGCTGGGCACATGTCGCCTTTGCCAAGGACTGGCAGGCACCGCCGCGCCAGCAGAATGCGACGAGCTGGTTCTATTTTGCAACCGAGCAGTGGAAGTATGAGGAAGCGGGGGCAGATACGCTTCAGTCTCCGACTGCCGACGAAATAGAATACAAACATCCGGCCGACTACAACGTCCTTGCAGCAAGGCTTGGCTGGCTGCCCTCATATCCGCAGTTCAACAAGAGCAGCCTCGCATTTTATGAAGAGGCGAAGGCTAAAGGGGACGACTCAGATGAGGCGGTGATCGACCTCGCCGTGGAACAGCTTAAGAGCAAGGAGACGAAGTTTGCGATCGAGGATCCTGCTGCAATTGAAAACCATCCGAAAACCCTCTTCGTCTGGCGTTCGAACCTCATATCATCATCCGCAAAAGGGCAGGAATATTTCATGAAGCATCTGCTCGGCACAAAGAGCGGGCTGCTCGCTTCACCAAATGAAGATTTCAAGCCCGAGGAGATTGAATGGGGCGAGGAAGCGGAAGGGAAGCTGGATTTGATGATCGCCATCGATTTCCGGATGACGGCGACACCGATTTATGCGGATATCGTATTACCTGCGGCGACGTGGTATGAAAAGCACGACATATCAAGTACGGATATGCACCCGTTCATCCACCCGTTCAACCCGGCCGTGGATCCGCTGTGGGAATCGAAATCGGACTGGAATATATTCCGGGACCTGGCGAAAGGTTTTACTGAAATGGCCAAAACGCAGCTGCCGGGTATTTATAAGGACCTGGTCACGTCCCCGCTCGCACATGATACGAACCAGGAGATGGCACAGCCCCTCGGGCTGGTCAAGGATTGGTCGAAAGGTGAAATCGAGGCGATCCCGGGCAAGACGATGCCGGCATTCAAGATCGTCGAAAGGGATTACACAGAGGTCTACGATAAATTCATCACTGCAGGTCCCGGCTTCAGGAACAAGATCGGTGCCCACGGCGTGTCGTTCGATGTGACGGAGCAGCATGAGGAACTCAAGTCGATGAACGGCGTCTATACCGACGGCACGATCAAGGATGGACTGCCGAGGATGGATACGGCAAGACGGGCTGCGGATGTCGTGCTGCACGTGTCATCATGCGCCAACGGCGAAGTGTCGCAGAAATCCTATGAGGACCTTGAAAATCAGACCGGGCAGGTGCTCCGGGATATCTCAAGTGCACGGGAAAATGAAAAGATCACATTCAACAATATCACGGCACAGCCGAGGGAAGTCATCCCGACAGCCGTCTTCCCGGGTTCGAACAAGCAGGGGCGGCGTTACAATCCTTTCACCACGAACGTTGAACGGAATGTGCCTTTCAGGACGCTGACGGGACGACAGTCCTTCTACATCGACCACGATATGTTCCTGCAGTTCGGTGAAGGCCTGCCGGTCTACAAACCGACACTGCCGCCGATGGTGTTCGGCTCGAAGGACAAGAAGATCAAGGGCGGCGTGGACTCGCTGGTCCTCAGGTACCTGACCCCGCACGGTAAATGGAATATCCATTCGACATACCAGGACAACCTGCATATGCTCACGCTCTTCAGGGGCGGACCGACGGTCTGGCTGTCCAATGAGGACGCAGAAGAGCATGATATAGCAGATAATGAATGGCTGGAGGTCTACAACAGAAATGGTGTTGTGGCAGCGAGGGCTGTCGTTTCACATAGAATGCCGAAAGGCACGATGTTCATGTATCACGCACAGGATAAGCATATTGAAGTGCCCGGCTCTGAAATTACGGATACGCGCGGCGGAAGCCACAACGCTCCGACACGGATCCATATGAAGCCGACCCAGATGGTCGGGGGTTATGCCCAGATCAGTTACGGCTTCAACTATTATGGTCCGATCGGTAACCAGAGAGATGTTTACGTCGCGGTAAGAAAAATGAAGGAGGTCAATTGGCTTGAAGATTAAAGCGCAGATTGCAATGGTGATGAACTTGGACAAATGTATCGGTTGCCATACGTGCAGTGTGACATGTAAAAGCACTTGGACGAATAGACCGGGTGCAGAGTACATGTGGTTCAACAACGTGGAAACGAAGCCCGGCATCGGCTACCCGAAACGCTGGGAGGACCAGGAGCACTATAAGGGCGGCTGGAAGCTGAGAAACGGCCGTCTGGAATTGAAGAGTGGAACAAAGTTATCCAAAATCGCACTAGGTAAGATCTTCTACAACCCGGATATGCCGGAAATGAAGGAATACTACGAACCGTGGACGTACAACTACCAGGATCTGATCACAAAAGAAGAGAGCGAACACAGCCCTGTTGCGACGGCACATTCCGTCATCTCAGGCGAGAAGATGGACCTTGAATGGGGACCGAACTGGGAAGACGACCTGGCAGGCGGCCATATCACAGGCCCGCAGGATCCGAACATCCAGCAGATCGAAGAAGAGATCAAATTCAACTTTGAAAAGACCTTCATGATGTATCTGCCGAGGCTCTGCGAACACTGCCTGAATCCGAGCTGTGTGGCGAGCTGCCCGTCGGGTGCAATGTACAAACGGGATGAGGACGGCATCGTGCTGGTAGACCAGGAGGCATGCCGCGGCTGGAGATACTGCATGACAGGCTGTCCTTACAAGAAAGTCTACTTCAACTGGAAAACGAACAAGGCGGAGAAGTGCACATTCTGCTTCCCGCGTGTAGAAGCAGGCCTTCCGACTGTATGTTCAGAGACGTGCACAGGCAGGATGCGTTACCTCGGCGTGCTGCTGTATGACGCCGACCGCGTACTTGAAGCGGCTGCCACTGAAAATGAGAAAGATCTCTACGAAGCACAGCTTGACCTGTTCCTCGACCCGAACGATCCTGAAGTGATTGCACAGGCGGAACGGGACGGCATTTCCAACGACTGGATCGAAGCGGCACAGAACTCGCCGGTCTATAAACTGGCAGTCGAATACAAGCTTGCATTCCCGCTGCACCCTGAATACCGGACGATGCCGATGGTATGGTACTGCCCGCCGCTCAGCCCGATCATGAACTACTTCGAAGGAAAGGATTCCATCAAGAATCCGGATGCAATATTCCCGGCAATCGAAGAGATGAGGATCCCGCTCCAGTACCTTGCGAATATGCTGACTGCCGGCGATGTTGAACCGGTCAAGGGCGCACTGCAGAAGATGGCGATGATGCGTCAGTATATGAGGGCCATCTCAAGCGGCAAGGACTTTGACGAATCAAGGCTCGAGCGCGTCGGCATGAGTGCGAACGAAACGAAGATGATGTACCGGCTGCTTGCGATCGCGAAATATGAAGACCGCTTCGTCATACCGACTTCCCACAGGGAGCAGTATACGGACCCTTACAGGGCCCAGGGCTCGACAGGCTACGGCTTCGGCGGGGACGATTGTGATGGGTGCGGTCCGGTGATGGCTGCAACGACGAGCAATCAGACGGGCAAAGAGATTTACGAACAGAACTTCTATGGGGGAATCTGGCGTGATTAATCTGGATGAATTACACAAATATAAGAAGTCATTCGGGTTCTTTTCGAACCAGCTGACTTTCCCGACCAAAATTGATTTTCATCCAAGGGAGTTTGATGGGGCGTTCGATGCGTCCCATCCGGCTTACCCTTACATCAAACAGTACTGGGATGACATGCATGACATCAGCCTTGATGACATTCAGCAGGTCTACACCCAGACTTTCGATTTTGACAGGGACACCAATTTGTATATGACTTATTTCAAATTTGAAGACCAGAAAGAACGCGGCCAGATGCTGGCCAAACTGAAGGTATTGTATGAAATGTTCGGTCTGAAGATGCCCGACAACGAGCTGAGCGACTACCTGCCTCTCATGCTTGAGTTCCTTTATGCCGCGGAATGGCGGGGGGACGAGCGTGCGGAGGAAAGCCTGACTTTGTTGATCATGGTCCTGGAAGACGGTACATATCATATGATCCAGGCTTTGGAACGTAATAAAAGCCCATACTTCAACCTGATCAAGGGATTGCGGGAAACGTTCAAGGCATGTGTAGATGAGTCGATGAAAGAGGGCGAACAAAATGCTTGATCAATTTCTGTGGGTGATATTTCCTTACTTGTGTGTGGTAATTTTTATCGTTGGACATATTTGGCGGTACAGGATAGATCAATTCGGCTGGACGGCAAAATCGAGTGAATTCATTGAGAAGAAACAATTGATGGTGGGGAGCATACTGTTCCATTTTGCAGTGATACCGGTTTTTTTTGGACATATAGTGGGGTTGTTCATCCCGGCGCATTGGATGAGTGCAATCGGGGTCAATGAGCACATCTATCATCTCGGGGCGGTGTATGTCGGCGGATTTTTCGGGGTGGTGATGTTTGTCGGCATGTTCCTGCTGACATTCCGGAGGATCAATAACAAATCAGTCCGTAAATTGAGCTCAGTTTCAGATATGGTGGTCAATTTTCTGCTGCTGTTCATAACTTTCATCGGTATTTATGCTACACTTGTCACAAATAATATCGTGACCGATTTTGATTACCGTCAGTCGATTTCAGTATGGGTCAGGGGGCTTGTGACGTTTTCCCCGGATGCCTCACTGATGACGGACGTACCGCTTACATTCCAGATACATGTACTTTCCGCCTTCCTGATCTTCGCGCTGTGGCCTGCAACAAGGCTTGTGCATGCATGGAGCCTGCCGTTCAACTATGTCGGAAGGAGTTATATAGTATACCGGAGGCATAAGCAGTAAAGAGATCGGGATTGGTGGGGGTTCTATGAATCAATCAGTCAAAGGTGTATTACAAAGATTACAGAAGAAACATGATTTCGCGATCGTCGCATTGACCGGCATGATCAACAACCGGGGGAATTCCACCTTCAAGTGGAAGTATGTACTCGGAAGTGACAGTCAGCGCTGGAAAAGGATGGAGCTCAGAAAAGGGACGGGACTGCCGGGGGTCGTTTTGAAAACCGGTAAATCACTCGTAGTCCAGGATGTTTCCAAAATTTATAATCCGGAAGAGCTTTTCCGCTTCCCGATCCTTTATTTTGAAAATATCCAGGGTTTCGTTGCGATACCGATCTGGAATAATGATGAAGTCGTCATGGGGCTTGTCGTCCTGGGTGACAGAGCGCCGAGGCACATCAGTGAAGCAGAATACGAGGCCCTCAAGGCGGATGTTGAAAAAGATTTGCGAATAGAACTTTTAAAAGAGTTGATGCTGTATGAAAACACATGATCTGACATCGCTCCTCGAGGCGATGTTCCACCAGTCGAAAGAGATGATCCTTTTCGTCGACCGGCATGGTGAAATCGTCTATATGAATGCAGAAGCTGAAAAAACATTGGACTTAAGTGACTATGACCGCAATCAGTTCATCAATATATGCGGCCATTGCATGGGTATGGCAGCCAGCGGGGACCCGGACTGCACGACCTGCTTTTTGATGAGCAAAGAAAAACTGACTTTCCAGGTGTATATGCGCACACGTTACGGTAAGAGGGTCACATATATCGCCAATTTCCAGCAGATCGATCCGGAAAACAACATCAGCGTCTTTACTTTGAATCCGCTTTCAGAATTGATGAAGCAGCAGGAGTTCGAACATCAGAAATTGCTGACTCAGCGGATCATCCAGGCACAGGAAAATGAGCGTAAGCGGATTTCGAGGGATCTACACGACGGGGTCACACAGGAACTTTTGAATGTGCTGCTCGAGATGAGGCTGTTCAAATACACCAAGGACAGGGAAGAACTGGATGAAAAGATCGAGGACTCCGAAGAGATGCTCAGCCATCTGCTGGACTACATCCGGAACATCTCTGTTGAGCTGCGGCCTGCGAGCCTGGATGATCTGGGGGTTGAAGCTGCTTTGAAAACCCACTTCAAATGGCTTCAGAAGCAGTACGGCATACTGGTCGATTTCAACACTAACCTGAACAAGAAAAGATACCGTCCGGAGATTGAAACGGTCATCTACCGCATCATCCAGGAAGCGGCATTCAATGCCGTCAAATATTCCGGCAGTGATGAAATCATGGTGAACCTGAAGGAAGCGGGCTCCTATAACGGCATTGAAATCCATTTTGAAATCGAGGATGAAGGTGCCGGTTTCCTGATGGGAGCTGAACCTAAAGGTTCCGGGCTCGGCCTCTTCGGCATGCATGAGCGGATCAGCAGCGTGGACGGTGAACTGAATATAGACAGTGAGCCGGGCAGGGGCACCAAAGTCGAAGGATACATTCCTGTTGGGGAGAGGATCGTATGAAACTTGTAATAGCAGATGATCATGCCGTGGTGAGGACGGGTTTCACCATGCTCCTGAATTATCAGGAAGACATGGAAGTGATCGGGACGGCCGCTGACGGCAGACAGGCATTCGAGAAAGTCAAAGAACTTTCCCCGGATGTCCTGCTGCTGGATTTAAGCATGCCGCCGGGGGAATCCGGATTGTTCGCAGCAAGCAAGATACACGATGTATTCCCGGAAGTGAAAATATTGATACTTACGATGTATGACGACGAGGAGTATATCACGCATACATTCAAAAGCGGCGCGCTCGGATATATTTTGAAGAACTCACCGGACGATGAACTGATCAAAGCCATCAGGACCGTTGCCAAAGGTGAGCGCTACATCGATCCCGTCCTGATGAACGAATCATTCGAGAAATTCCTCGCCACTGATGAAATACCGGAGCATGACAAAGAACCGTTCAACATATTGACGCAGCGGGAACTGGAGATACTTCCGCTTGTCGCCAAAGGATACGGCAATAAAGACATCGCTGAAATGCTGTTCATTTCGGTCAAAACCGTCGAAGCGCACAAATCGAGGATCATGGATAAGCTGGACCTCGGTTCCAGGCCGGAACTCGTGGAATATGCGGTGAAGAAAAAACTGTTCGATATTTGATGTTAGGTGATGAGATTATGCAGGCAAATGAATTCAAATACAAAATAAAGGCACTCCGTATATTGGAAAATGAACACCACTACATCCGCCATCTGATGAACGAATGGTTCCAGTTCGTCCTGAAGTTCGAAAATGGCGATGTCTACAGCCGCCTCGAAGGCATGATGGCCATAAAAGAAATCCGGGAGAAATTGAAAGCGTTCCGCGGCCCTTTGAAAAAGCATCAGGAAAAAGAGGAGAAATATTTCTTTCCGATGCTCGGGGTCTACATCGGCTATGAACAGGGACCGATCCTGTCGATCGAGGAGGAACATGCGGAAATCGATGCCTACATCGACCACTTCCTGCACCATTCCGAACAGGTGTCCACAGAGATGGATGTCGGTACGATGCATGACATGGTGAAGGATACGATGGAGGCATATGAGGTTTTGATGGTACATATGGTCAAGGAAGAAGCGGTGCTGTTCGATATGGCTGAAAAGATGTTGAAGAAGATAGACGAAGAAGTGCTGCTCGAGCAGGTCAATACTCTGATAGTGGACTGAACGACATTTAGGGATTTCCCTCTTACAACGTTGCATGGGACGATTTATAATGAATATGTAAATAAAATCACAAACTAGTGAGGTTGATTGCATGTCAGAAACCATGGGGAAAAAACAGTTATTACTTCAGACATTCAGCTTATTGGTCGGGTTCATGGTATGGACGCTGCTTGCACCGTTATTTCCGGAAATTGTGAAGGACATCCCGGAAGCTGCCGCGCACCAGGCGTTGATCGTCGCGCTGCCGACCATCCTCGGTTCAATACTCAGGATTCCTTTCAGCATCATGACGAACAAGATCGGGGCAAGGATTGTATTTTTGGCGAGTTTCATATTCCTGATCATCCCGGTCTTTTATTTGAGTTTGGCCACAACGACCACCGACCTGATCATCGCCGCCGTATTCTTAGGTATCGGGGGCGCGACATTCAGCATCGGTGTCACCGCACTGCCGAAGTATTATGATAAGAACAAGCACGGCTTCGTCAACGGCGTCTACGGCATGGGGAACATCGGTACCGCAGTGACGAGTTTCGGTGCACCTGTGCTCGCAGGCATGCTCGGCGGCTGGCAGGCGGCTGTGCAGACTTACCTCATCGTGCTCGCATTGTTTGCGCTTCTTCAGTTCTTCCTCGGGGACAGAAGTGAAAAGAAAGTCAATCTGCCCCTCGGCAAGCAGTTCAGGGAAGCGATGTCCGACTACCGCTTCTATTTCCTGAATTACTGGTACTTCATCACTTTCGGCGTATTCGTTGCATTCGGCATCTTCCTGCCGAACTTCCTCGTCACCTTTTTCGACTTATCCACGGCGGATGCCGGTTTCAGGACAGCGGGTTTCATCGTGATTGCGACACTCCTCAGGCCTGTCGGCGGGCTGCTCGGTGATAAATTCGACCCGATCACGATGGTCATAGTGAGCTTCATCGGGCTGACACTCTCAGGGCTGCTCCTGTCATTCACCTACGAGAGCCTGATCATGTTCACGATCGGCTGTTTATTGACCTCGGTGTTTGCAGGCATCGGCAACGGCCTCGTGTTCAAATTCGTCCCGATGTACTTCTCGAACCAGGCGGGCATCGCCAACGGATTCGTTGCGATGATGGGCGGACTCGGGGGATTTTTCCCGCCGCTCGTCATGCAGTCGACATTCGAAGCGACGGGCACATATATGCTCGCATTCCACCTTTTGACCGGTGCCTGTGTGCTCGCTTTGTTTACAATGTTGTATTTGCGTAGTAAAGTTAAGGCAAATGCTATTTAGAGAGTGAAGATGATGAACCGATATTCAAGACAGACTTTATTCAATAAAATAGGCAGTGAAGGTCAGCGCCTCATCCAGTCCCGGACGGTACTCATCGTCGGGACGGGGGCGCTTGGTTCGCTTTCAAGCGAAATGCTGGCGCGTGCCGGTGTGAAGAAACTCATACTGGTGGACCGGGATTATGTGGAGCTGTCGAACCTGCAGAGGCAGACGCTCTTCACCGAAGATGATGCCAACGCCAAAATCCCGAAAGTGATCGCGGGGGCGGAGCGGCTGAAGGATATCCGGAGCGATATCGAAATCGACACGCATATCGCCCATGCGGATGCGCTGCTGCTGGAATCCCTTGCCAAGGAAGCGGACCTGATACTGGACGGCACGGATAACTTCGATACACGCATGCTCATCAACGATGTGGCATTCAAGACCGGCACGCCGTGGGTGTATGCCGCATGTGTCGAAGCTTCATACTCGAGCTGCGGTTTTGTGCCGGGTGTGACGCCGTGCTACAGATGCCTGGTGCCAGTGCTGCCGACGACCACCCTGACATGCGACACCGTGGGTGTCATTTCCCCGGCGGTCCATATGGCGGTGTCGGAACAGGTGACGACGGCGTTCAAGATCATGACAGATCAGTTCAGTGCCCCGTTCCATATGCGCATGGGCAACGTGTGGGATATGGACCATATGAAGTTCAAGATTGACGGCATGAAGGAAGAAGCGTGTGCAACGTGCGGCACGCATGAATATCCGGAGCTTGAAGTCAGTGATGTCTCAAACATGTCGATGCGCCTGTGCGGCCGGGATACGGTCCAGTACATCGATGAACGGCTGACGCAGGAAATCGTCGTCGGGGCGTTGAATGACCGGAACATACCGATGCATGAAACACCTTATTTCGTGGAATTCAGATATGATGACTACCGCATCGTCAGTTTCAACAACGGGCGTTTATTGATCCATGGTGCAGACCAGACCAATAAAGCCCGGACGATCGTGAATCAATTATTCGGATAGGAGAGTTGACATGAGCATAGTGGAGAGGATTGACCGTGACATCAATGTCGCCGTGATCACCGTGAGTGACACAAGGACGGTGGAGACCGACAAAGGCGGCAGGCTGGTGCAGGAATACCTGGCAGAAATCAATACAGTGGTGAAAGAAGAACATTATACAATCGTCAAGGATGACGAAGCTTCGATCAAAGAGGCGGTGACCGGCATGCTCGAAGCCGGCGTGGATGCCGTCATCACTACAGGCGGCACCGGCATCGCAGCAAGGGACGTGACGATCGAGGCTGTGCGCACATTTTTCGATAAGGAAGTTGAAGGATTCGGTGAAATTTTCCGGATGCTGAGCTATACGGAAGACATCGGCTCGAGAAGCATTTTATCCAGAGCCGTCGCCGGCACCCATGGCAGCCAGGTCATCATCTCGATGCCCGGTTCGAGCGGTGCGGTGAAGCTTGCGATGGAAAAACTCGTCGTGCCCGAGCTGAACCACCTCGTCTTTGAAGTGACGAAGGAAAACTGATCGAAGAATTCCGCCTGCATCCGTGTGGGCGGATTTTTTGTGGGTTGATACAGGTGGGGCGCTGCTCATTTGGAGGTGGAAACCCTTCTGAATGAGCAGGCTGCGTCAAAACCTGCTTATTCAGCTTCAGAAATCATCGTGAATGAGCAGCCTGCGTAAAAATCTGCTTACTCAGCCTCGGAAATCACTGTGAATGAGCAGTCGGCGCAAATATCTGCTTACTCAGCCTCGGAAATCCTCGTGAATGAGCAGACGGCACATAAAACTGCTCACTCATCATATATTTCAATGACGAATGAGCAGCCGATCATACAATACCTTTATTCCGCAACATAATCCCCGGATTTGCCGCCGGACTTCGAGACGAGTTTCGTCTCATGGATGACCATGCCCTTATCGAGTGCCTTGCACATATCATAGACCGTGAGGGCTGCAGCGCTTGCCGCCGTCAGGGCTTCCATCTCGACGCCGGTCTGGCCTTTGGTCTTCACTTCCGTGACGATGTTCAGGAAGATTCCTTTCTCCGTGTCCCATCTGAATGAGATATCCACTCCGGATAATGACAGGGGGTGGCACATCGGGATGATCTGGTGTGTATTTTTTGCAGCCATGATGCCTGCGATCTGGGCGACGGAAAGCACGTCGCCCTTTTTGATCTGGCCTTCCGTGATCGCGGTGTAGATTTCTTCGGTCACTTCGACCGAACACTGGGCCTTCGCGATCCTGACCGACACTTCCTTATTTGAGACGTCGACCATTTTGGCGCGTCCTTCTTCGTTAAAATGAGTAAATTCTGCCATTCCAACCATCCTTTCTAGTACAATAGAGTATAACAGAAAAAGTTTTTGGAAAGTAGGAGATCCAATGTCTTTGAATAGAAAACCAATACCCGTAAACGATGCAGTGGCATTAGTTTTGGAGAACATAACGCTGATGGATACAGAAACCGTGTCATACCTTGATGCGCATGACCGGATCCTTGCCAATGACCTGGTCGCAACACATGATGTACCCCTGTTCACAAAATCCGCGATGGACGGCTTTGCCATCCGGGCGCGTGATTCCGAAGGGGCGAGCGGGGACAACCGCATCCCTTTCAAAGTGGTCGAAGAGGTGCCTGCGGGTTCCACAAGCGATTATGAGCTGCAGCCGAATGAAGCGTTCCGCATCATGACCGGTGCCGAAATTCCGGAGAGTGCGGATACGGTGGTCATGTTCGAACAGGCGAAGGAGACGGAGGATGGCTTCACAGTACGTAAAACTTTCACGTCCGGCGACAACATCGCGGTGCAGGGCGAGGAGTCCAAAAAAGGGGACGTCATCCTCGAAAAAGGCGCCTTGATCAACCCGGGGACGGTCGCAGTGCTTGCGACATTCGGCTACAGCGAAGTCGAAGTGTTCAAAAAGCCTGAAGTCGGCGTATTATCGACCGGCAGTGAGCTGCTTGATGTCAATGAACCCCTCGTTCGTGGTAAAATAAGAAACTCGAACTCACCGATGATCCTCGCCCAGCTGAAGCGTGCAGGCATCGAAGGGAAGAGATATCATCTGCAGAGTGACGACCTGGAAACACTGTATGAGAACATCAATGATATGCTCGAGGAAGTGGACATCATCATCACGACGGGCGGTGTTTCCGTCGGCGATTATGACCTTCTCCCTAAAATATACGACAAGCTCGGTGCCGAAGTGCTCTTCAACAAAGTCGCCATGCGGCCGGGCAGTGTGACCACGGTGAGCAGGCTCGGTGACAAGATGCTGTTCGGTCTGAGCGGCAACCCTTCCGCCTGCTATTCCGGATTCGAGTTGTTCGTCCGCCCGGCAATCCAGGCGATGATGTCTTCGGAGAAGGTCTATGCACCGTTCATCGATGCTGAACTGGATGAGGATTTCACAAAACCGAACCCGTTCACCCGCTTCATACGGGCGGAGATCCACTATGTGGACGGCAAAGTCTATGCGAAGCCATCCGGCTTCAACAAGTCGAACGCCGTGACATCGATTGCGAAAAGCAACGGCGTCATCGTCCTGCCAGGCGGAACACGCGGCTTTGAAAAAGGTGACGCGGTCAAGGTAATGATGACGGATGTGACCTCGGGTTCGGACAATTTCGGAGTGAAGTAGATGAAGATACTGCAGGTCACAGGCTTTAAAAACAGCGGTAAAACGACCACGGTCAACCGCATGGTCGAATACTTGAAGGCAGAGGGCCGCAAGGTTGCGGTCATCAAGCATCATCACCGCGACGAAGTGCATGACGCGGGCACCGATACTGGGAAATTCATCAGAAGCGGAGCGGACGTCACCCTGCTCAATACACCGGGCACGGTGATGACCGTTGAAAATAAAGCCCCGGACCTTCATGCGCAGATTGAAAGCTTATCGGACAGGGTGGAGTTTATTCTGATTGAAGGCTATAAAGAAGAGGACTATCCAAAGGTATTCATGGAATATTCCTTTAAAAGTGGTCACACAAAGTTAACTAATATCAGTCTTCGGAATGTGTTAAAAACGTTTGATATACGTTATGATGAGGAGTATATCATGACTTGGTTCAAAGAATGGAGTAAGGATGAATGAAACAGTTTGAAGTAGTGGAGACACCACTCGAACCCACGGCTTACCACAAGTTCGTATTAAACGAAAAGCAAGGTGCGATATGTACATTCACCGGACACGTCAGGGAATGGACTAAAGGCACCCAAACCATATATCTGGAATATGAGGCATATATTCCGATGGCTGAAAAAATGCTCGCCCAAATCGGGGATGAGATTTCCGAGCGCTGGCCTGGTGTACTGACTTCGATCGGGCACCGCATCGGCAAGCTCGACATCTCCGATATTGCGGTTGTCATCGCAACGAGTTCGCCGCACAGGGCGGACAGCTACAGGGCAAACGAGTATGCAGTCGAACGCCTGAAGGAAATCGTTCCAATTTGGAAAAAAGAAATATGGTCTGATGGTGAGGAATGGATCGGGGATTCACGCCACTATCATTCCAGTGTAAAGGAGAATGAATCATGAAAGTGATGCTTTTTGCCGGGCTGAAAGAAAAGGCGGGCAACCAGGTGATCGAGCTGGAAACAGAAGGCTCGATGAAAGTGTCTGACCTTAAAGCGCGTATTTACGCAGATTATCCATCGCTTGAAGGTGAAGTATTCCAGGTGGCGAGCAACGAAGCATTCGTCAAGGACAATCATACTTTGACGAGCGGAGACACGATCGCGCTGATCCCGCCTGTGAGCGGCGGCTGATGAAGACGGTCGGCGTCGTCCTTGCCGGGGGGAAGTCCACCCGGTTCGGCGAACAGAAGAGTTTGTATGAATTCGACGGCAGGAAGATGTACGAGCATGTCCATGACCGCCTAGAGGCATCCGGGCTGTGTGATGAAATCATCGTCAGCACCAATAAGACACTTGAGCCGCATATCGACGGCAGGACTGTTGTCGACGATGAGAAATACGAAGACCACGGGCCGCTCGGGGGTCTTTATGCGGTCAGGAAAGCCTTTCCTGAGGACAGGCTCCTGATCATATCATGCGATACACCGTTCGTTTCGACGGAATGGCTGAAAACCCTCCATGAGAGGGCGGCCGCTGAACCGGAACGCATCATCGTTTCAGCGGAAGGCGAGAAGCTGCACCCGACGATCGGAATCTTTCAGGGTGCAGCACTCAAGAGTGACCTGGAGCACCAGCTGCAGTCGAAAAAGCTGAGCTTCAAGGCGTTTTTTGAAAATCAGGATGTGAGTGTGCTGGATATCCGGGAAACCGGGGAAAGTCCGGACATATTCAGGAATATAAATTATAAAACAGATATAGAATGAGGAGGGATGCTATGACCCAGCAAATTACAGACAAATTCGGAAGACCGATCAGGGACCTCCGGATTTCTGTCACGGACAGATGTAATTTCAGATGCCGCTACTGCATGCCTAAGGAAATTTTCGGCGATGACTTCGAGTTCATGAAAAGGGACCAGCTGCTGTCCTTTGAAGAGCTTGAGAGGATTGCCAGAATATATGCAGGCATGGGCGTTAAAAAACTTCGCATCACCGGTGGTGAACCTTTGCTCCGTAAAGATCTGCATGAGCTGATTGCAACACTCAACGGAATCGGAGGCATTGAAGACATCGGGCTGACGACTAACGGCCTGCTGCTTAAAAAACACGGCCAGAAATTATATGATGCCGGGCTGCGCAGGCTGAACATCAGTCTGGACGCCCTTGATGATGAACTGTTCGGTCAGATCAATGACCGGGGCATCGGCACATCGAGGATACTGGAACAGATCAAATATGCACAGTCCATCGGATTTGAAATCAAGATCAACATGGTGGTCCAGAAAGGTCTGAACGACCACGAAATCGTGCCGATGACGCGGTACTTCAAAGATCTTGACGGCATCACACTCCGTTTCATCGAGTTCATGGACGTCGGCAACGACAACGGCTGGAACTTCGATAAAGTGATCACCAAAAAGGAAATAATGGAGATGCTTGAAGCTGAGGGTGAGTTCGACCTTGAACCGCTCAACCCGAAGTATTACGGTGAAGTGGCCAAAGTCTACCGCCATAAGGATGCGGAATCCTATATAGGATTCATCACAAGCGTATCCGAGAGTTTCTGTTCGACATGCACACGTGCAAGATTATCATCGGACGGCAAGTTCTACGGCTGCCTGTTCGCAGTCGACGGTTTCGACATCAAGACGCTGATGCGCCAGGGCATCGATGATGATGAGCTGACGGATATACTCACAGGTGTATGGAATGAGCGTGACGACCGCTATTCCGAGATCAGGACCGAAATCACCGAAGAGAGCAGGAATGCACGCAAGAAGATCAATATGAGTTATATAGGTGGATAGGAGAGAAACGTGAAGGGCACCTTCACGTTTTTTTCAAATTTTTTATTGGGAAGCGTTATAGATGAAGTTGGAATACCCTAGGAAATGGTTGATTTCATTTGCGGTCATATCTTTGATGATCGTCATATTTTATATTCTTTTCGGACATCATCTTTCACTGATCTTGTCCGATTTCATCGTCGGTGATCAAGTGCTGCCGATGGAGCATCTCATCTGGATGCTTGTATTTTTTGCAGCGTTCGTCTCAATGCGGGCCATCTACAAGTATGTCACGGCATACGTGGCGAATTCGCGCATGGCATCGCTCGGCGACCGTCTGCTTCAGCGGGTGGACGATACGACGAATAAAAAGTCGGAATCTTTTTTGAACGCACTCTTCATACATATGGAGAAGTACCGTCCTTTTGAGAGTGTCTTCATCCCGACTATCGTGAATACGATGGTGAAGCTCATTGTCATCATCATCGCTTTGTTCTTCGTCCATATGAACGCCGCCATCATACTGCTTTTGACGGCGCCTTTCGTGCCGCTTTATTACGTGCTGGTCGGCCTTCAGACAAGGGACGAGGCCTACAGGCAGGCCTCCCAGTTCGATGATATGGGCACATTGTTTCTGAACCTGGTGCGGGGCAAGGATACGGTGCGCAACACCGGTTCAGACGGCACGGTCAGTGCAAAGCTTGATGAGAATAATGAAGATTTCGTCTCCCAGACGATGAAGATCCTGAAATTCGCATTCCAGTCCTCATTGATGCTCGAGTTCATCACCATACTCGGCATCGGTCTGGTGGCGCTCGAGTTGGGACTTCAGATCATCTTCTTTGAGAACATAACATTTTATGCGGCATTCTTCACCCTGCTGCTTGCACCGGAATTCTACAATGCCCTGAAGGTGCTCGGGGTGGAATTCCATAACGGCCAGCTGGCAAGGGGCCACAAGGATAAGATCAACGAATGGCTCAAGCAGCCGGGCCAGGCACCGGAATACAGGACGCCTACGAACGACGGGGCTGCGGTGGCGCTCCGTGACGTGGAAATCGGCTTTCCGGACAATACACTGATCCGGGACGTCAATATTGGATTCGAACCGAATACCATCAACGCCATCACCGGTCCTTCCGGCGGGGGCAAGACGACACTGCTCCGGTCGATTGTCGGCCTGATGCCGCCGCTTGCAGGTGAGGTCAGGGTGGCCTCGTATGACATCGGCTATATTTCAGATGATATTTATTTCAATGACAGCACCTTATATGAATACCTTTCGGACGGGGCTGCATCTGAAGAGGCGGTCATCGGGATACTCGAAGATCTGAAGCTTGCGGGAAGCGTCTCAAAGCTGAAGGAAGGCATCCATACGCCGATCATCAACAACAACGTGCCTTTTTCAGGGGGGGAGATCGTCCGGCTGAAAATCGCAAGGGTGCTGTTGAAGCGGCCTCACATCATCGTGATGGATGAACCGACGGAGTTTCTCGATGCGGAGACTGAAAGCCTGATACTCAAGTATCTGGAAGGGTTCAAGGCGTTTTCGACCATCATTGCGGTCGTGCACCGCAGGAGGCTCCTCGGCATCAGCGACACCCACCATCATCTCGAAAATGGACAGATCAGAAGAGGTGATATTTGATGAGCTATCTCAAAAATGAAAAAAAACACATCATCTACAGCATCATCCTCGGGGTGATCGGCAGCCTGATCGGCATTTCGATTTTTGCGTTGAGCGGTTATATGATCAGCCTGAGCTTCTTTGAACCGCCGATATTCGTCATCCTCTTCATCATTGCCGTAATCAAACTGTTCGGCATGGCGAAGGGCGGACTGAAATATTTGGAGCGGCTCTTATCACACAACTCCACGTTCAAGCTGATTTCAAGGATGCGCTCGCGCTACTTCGAATCATCGCTGAACAGTGATGAAGATATGCACAGCGTCAGGTTCATCCAGACGTTGAGCAGGTATTTCGAGGACATCGAGGATTATTACATCACGATCATCTATCCGTATATCACGGCGGCGCTCGTATCGGTATTCGTCATCCTGCTGGCGGGGCTGATTGATGTGCAGATCGTGATCACGGCATTGGTGCTCTCACTCATCATGCTCGTATTTTTCCCACTCATATTCAGTATATGGCATGAAAAAATCGATGCAGATTACAGGACGCTCGATCAAAACGCTTTTTTGAAGACTTACCAGTTCATCCACGGTTTCACCGACCTTTTCATCGACAATAAGGATAAGGCGGTGCAGAGCGAAATTTCCGGGCAGCTGGATTCGATAAGGCGCAATAAAAACAAGGAGAGCCTGAAAGAGGCGGTCATCGAGCTCCTCACGGGGCTTGCACAGATTGGCACCATCGTCCTGATCATCTTCCTCATGCAGAATGATGAGGTATTCCTGATCCCTATGCTGATCCTGCTCGTCATCAGCTATTTTGAAGTGCTGACCCCGGTCGTCGAACCGGCGGGCCGCTTCTTCAACACGCACAGGAAAGTCGGCGAGATTGAACGTCCGGCTCCTGGTGCGGCTGACGGCAGGAAGATTTCGGACGAAGGCATCACGCTTGAAAATGTTTCCTACAAATATCCTGCCGGTGCATATGAGGCGTTGTCCGATGTGGACATCACCGTGGATCCCGGCGAGAAGCATGCCATCATCGGCAGCAGCGGCTCGGGCAAGACCACCCTGCTCAATCAGATCATCGGGCAGAAGGATATGGCCGTCATGCCCCAGCATCTTGATTTCTACAACGCGACCATACGGGATAACCTGACGATGTTCGGCCACTTCGAATCTTCCGATGTGGAGATGGAGCACCTGCTTGCCGGGTTTGAGCTTGAACATTTCAAGCTGGATGATTTCATCTACTTCACCGGACAATTATCCGGCGGGGAGAAGAAACGGCTGCATCTGATCCGTATGATCCTTGAAGATAAGGACTGGTGGGTGCTGGACGAACCTTCGGCCAAGCTGAACCGCGAGCTGCAGGAAAAAGTGTGGCGGAAGATATTCAACACACCTACAGTGATCATCAGCACACACGATCTGTCCCATCTGGACCAATTCGATGTCATCCATTTCATGGAGGCCGGCCGCATCATCGAAAGCGGCGGTTATGGTGAGCTCATGGCCCGCGGGGGCGCCACTGCCGAAGCGGTGAGGCGCTTTGCGGAATATTTGTAGGGGACCCTGCGCCATGCTACACTTAACAGGATAAAAAGGAGGGTCACCATGAAAAAATACGCTATCGTAACGGACTCGGCAGCCGGGCTGGAACAGTCCTTCATTGATGAACACGACATCAAAGTGCTGCCGATGTCAGTGATCGTTGAAGGGATCGCCTACAAGGAAGGTCTTGACAAGTCCGTGGCTGAAATATATGAATTATTGAAAGAGAGCGGTGAAGGCGCGAAAACATCGCAGCCGACCATCGGTGAATTCATGGAAATCTTCAATGAGATTGAAGAAAATGATGAATATGATTCCATCATTTCAATCCATGCATCAAGTGAGCTGACCGGCACATATCAGAGTGCGCTCAGCGTCTCGGAAGAGATTGAGAAACCGGTCACGGTCATCGATTCCAAATTCGGGAGCTACCCGATGGGGCAGATGGTGGCCCGTGCTGTTGAAGGCCGCAGGAACGGTGAAAGTCTGGAAGAAGTTGAAGCGGAGATCAATGAAATCATCAGGAATTCACAGCTGTACCTGCTGCCGCACAGCTTTTCACAACTGAAGAAGAGCGGCCGGGTGTCAGCTTCCCAGTCGATGCTTGCCTCTTTACTCAAAGTGCAGCTGCAGCTCAAGTTCGAAGACGGCAAAGTCGTGGTGGGCCATAAAGTGAGGACGAAGAAGAAGATGGGTTCCCATATGCTGGAAGTGCTGGAGGGCCATATGAAGAAAGATGGACTCGAGACGCTTGCCGTCGTCTATGCAGGGGACCGGTCGCTTGCAGATGAATGGGAAAAGGCAGTCCGTGAGGCTCTGCCGGACTTGAAGCTTGTCTTTGAGCCCCTCGTCACAGTGGCAGGTGTGCATGTGGGACACGGGACAATCGCTTTCGGACTGATCAAGGGCAGATGAAAAAAACCACTCAGCTCAATGCTGAGTGGTTTTTAATTTATTTAAATTCGAGTCGATCTGCTTCAATGTATCCAGAAGGCCCTGGATTTCATCTGCTTCGAGAGACAGATTATCGATGAACAAGGTGTGCCGCCTGCCGATCTTCTCCTCCAGCTCTTTCCCTGCCTCGGTTGCTGTGATGTATACATGCCTTTGATCATAAATATCCTTCTCGCGTTTCACATAGCCCGCGGATTCGATGCGTTTGACCAAAGGGGAGACTGTTGCGTTATCCAGCTGCAGCAGTTCTGCAACAGATTTCAAGTTGAGCTTCTCATGCTGCCACAGAAGTGTCAGAACGAGATACTGTGTATATGTCAAATCAGTGTCATGCAATACATGGTCGGAATAGAAGCGGTTCACCCGACGCTGGATATTGTACAGGTTGAAGCAAAGTCTATCATCCAAATTTGAATTATCCATCATAACACCACCTTAATTTCCTCTGAAAAGCCTGCTATTCATATTATATGACAAAAGTATATGTGATTTCAATATAAGTTTATATACATCTGAAAATCCATTGAAATATAAGTTCATCTTTAATAGTATTTACATCTGCATATGTGGTAAAATACTCTTAATTATTAACTTTTGGTGGAGGTGACCGCAATTGGGAAGGCAATTTTGAAAGCTGGCTTATTATTTACGCTGTTAAGTGATGATTATGTCCCTCACAATGACTCAATATTGCACAATCGCGGTCAAAAATTACCGGAGGTGAATCCCTTTTAGGGAACATTTTGGACATATCAACCTTATTAAATTTAGCTTTATTCGTATTATTAATATTACTGACAATGCTGTTTGTCGGTTCTGAATTCTCATTGGTGAAGGCGAGACAGTCACGTCTCGATAATCTGATAGATGAAGGGAACAAGAAAGCTGCCCTGGTCAAATCCATGACACAGAAGCTCGATTATTACCTGTCGGCCTGTCAGCTTGGAATCACAGTGACGGCACTTGGACTCGGGTGGATCGGTGAGTCGACGTTTGAAGTGATCCTTCACCCGTTGTTCAATCTGATTGGAATACCTGAAGATTTAACGACGCCGTTTGTCGTGGCAGCGGCTTTTGCCATCGTCACATTCATCCATGTCGTGGTCGGGGAACTCGCCCCAAAGACTGTGGCGATACAATATGCAGAAAAGATGGCCATGGCTTTCGCAAGGCCGATGTATTTCTTCGGAGTGATCATGAAGCCGCTCATCTGGTCCATGAATGGAACTTCGAGATTTTTACTGAGGCTCGTCGGTTTCAAGGATATGCCCACTGAGCAGGCGCATTCGGAGGAAGAACTGAAGATCATCATGACGAACAGCTATCAGAGTGGTGAAATCAATCAGACGGAACTCGCTTATATGCAGAACATCTTTTCATTCGATGAAAGGCTCGCAAAAGATATCATGGTCCCGAGGACCCAGATGATCACACTGACGGAGCCGGTCGGGATTGATGATGTACTTGCTGCTGTGAAGGAACATAACTATACCAGGTATCCGATCACGGATGACAGCGGAGATAAGGACCAGATCATCGGTTTCATCAACGTCCGTGAATTTTTGACGAACCATGTATCGAACAGCAACCTGGAACCCGAAAACTATATACATGAAATTCCGCTCATCACCGAAGTGTCACGCATCAGTGATGCACTGATCAAAATGCAGCGCGAACGTGTGCATATCGCTTTGATCATCGATGAATACGGCGGCACCGCCGGGATGATCACGATGGAGGATATACTTGAAGAAATCGTCGGGGAAATCCGTGATGAATTCGATGATGATGAAGAACCCGATATCGTCAAGGTCGAGGACAACATCTACCATATCAACGGGCGTGTCCTCATTGACGACCTCCGTGACGATTTCGGAATCGAGTTCGAAAACAGTGAGGACATCGATACGATCGGCGGATGGATGCAGAGCATCAACGCGGATATCGATGTTGATGATTACATCAATACCGAGAAAGATAAATGGATTGTACTGGAAGCCGACAATCATACAATCAAACTGGTCGCACTTATGAAAGGCTATAATGTGGCACATGATGATGATCAGGAAGATGAAGATAATTAACGGCATAGCCTGAAAACCGCTGAATCACATTCAGCGGTTTTTTGTATCTGTATCAATCCTCATACCGCAGGCAACCCTGTGCGTTTCATGATCATCTTTCGATGGAATAATGGTAAAATCATAGATGAGGGGTGAGGCTATGGGTTTTTTTGAATTTTTGATTGCAACTGTACCGGTCATACTTTTTTTCTCCATCCCGCTTTATGCGATCAAAAGGGGTTCGGATCAAAAGGATGAGAAACTGAAGATCAAGCAGTTGAAGGAAGAGAAGGAACTGGAGATGCTGAAGCAGGAGAATTACCTGCTTGAAAACAAACAGATGCGCCTTGAGCTCGATCAGATCAAGGAACAGCGGGCGCTGAAGGAAGAAAACAGGATAAAAGAAGATAAGTGGCTGATCCGTGACAGTGAAGACAAGGAAATGTAGGTGTTTTGGAAATGGGTTTTTTTGATGTCATCATGGGGCTCGTCGGTCTCGGCGGCCTTGGAATCGTCAGTCTGGCTGGTGTCGCTTTTTACGGCATACGCAGAGACTACGATCAGGAAAAAGAGAAGCTGCAGCTGCAGAAGATGATGGAAGAGAGAAAACTTGAAGAGATCAGGCAGGAGAACTATTTACTTGAAAATGAAGATATGCGGAAAGAGCTTGAAGAAATCAGGGCGGAAAGGCTTGCCGGCGGGAATGACCGCAGGCGCTGGCTGATAGAAGAGACGAAGTCCGCTCCGGACAAATAAAACCTGAGCGCCTTTTGGCCTCAGGTTTTAGTCATCTTTAAATTATCTTCTTCTGTTGGCATCTTTTGCAGACTTATCTTTGCTGAATGCTTTGAGTATCAAAGAAATCACAAGAATAAGAATGATGGCACCGATCAGTCCGCCGATGATGCTGACACCGCCGATTTCCGGTCCGATACCGAGTCCGAGTGCGTTACCGATGGAGGCACCAACCAGCCCGGCAATGATGTTGCCGATAATGCCGAAAGGAACGTCTTTGCCTAAAATTGCTCCTGCAGCCCAGCCGATTAGTCCGCCGACTATTAGAGTTATAATCCAACCCATTTTGAAGTCCTCCTTAAAATAAATATGAATACTTTATTATTGATGTCTCTAAAAATAAGATACCCTTTGAGAGGACTTTTAACCGTCATTGTTATATTTAAAATAATTCTGAAAATGGGTGGATGCCCTTTTCAAACGATAAAATCCTTGAACATATGCTAAAATGTAGAAAAACAAAAGGAAACACTGAAAAATTATGAAAATACTTATGATAGATAATTACGATTCATTCACATATAATCTTGTTCATTACATGGAATCCAACCCTTATGGCGTGGAGATCATGGTGAAGACCCCGGACCTTTTGCATGAAGTCTCCGCCGGGCCGGAAAACATCATCGGCATCATCATTTCACCCGGCCCGTCACATCCCGCCGACCGGCAGGATGTGATTGATTTCGTCTCGCGGCATTGGGGCCTGCTGCCGATATTCGGCATTTGTCTCGGCCACCAGATGTTATGGCATATGACCGGAGGCAAGGTGATCCGCGGGGAACGACCGGTCCACGGCCATACGTACGATATCTCCCATACGGGGAAATTCATATTTGAGGATGTGGGCATGCCGCTGACCGTAACGCGATACCACTCACTGGTTTGTGCGGGGGAGAGCAGTGAATTCGAGATCACCGCAAAATCAGACGATGGCGTGAATATGGCGATCCAGCATGTGAAGTATCCGATCTACGGGGTCCAGTATCATCCTGAAGCCATCCTCTCATCGGATGGCAGGAAACAATTATTCAATTTTATCAATATCGCATTGGAGGCCTGACAGTGCACGTACATTCGAAATTCAAAAGAAATTCAAGAGTCCGTGATTTGTACTTCATCGATCCTGTGCTGACGATGACCGAAAAAACGCATCGTCTTGCGGATGCGCTCACGGCGGCGGAAGGTTATATGAATGAGGGATATTATGTGATCAGTGCGGTCACGTACGAATCCTTCGCCCCTGAGGGTGAGCAGTTCATCATCGGCGTGTTTGAAGATGCCTGTGACCATGAGACCTTCCTTGCAGCAAGAGAAGTCGGATCTTATGAAATGACCGAGCCGGAGTTCACGCAATCCCGTGATGAGATCATTAAAAATATCGAGCAGGTCAGGGAATATATCCGCGACGGCCACACCTACCAGGTCAACTATACAGCCAGGCTGAAAGGGAAGTTCCGCGGGGACGGGCACACTTTATTCGAAACATTGATGTCTGCAAATAACGGGGACTACGCGATGTATGTCGAATATGGGGACGAACAGATCATCAGCTGTTCACCTGAACTGTTCTTTGAAGTTGATGCAGGCAGGACGATCAGGACGCGTCCAATGAAGGGGACGGCACCGCGGGGCGGAAGCAGGACCGAGGATGAGGAGAACCGCAGGTTTTTGGAAGAATCGAAGAAGGACATGGCGGAAAATGTGATGATTGTGGACCTGCTCCGGAATGACATTTCAAAGGTGGCGGCCAAAAACAGCGTGAACGTGCCGGCACTTTTCACGATAGAGGAATATGCGACGGTCTTCCAGATGACCTCCACCGTCGAGGCGGAACTGAAGGCGGGCGTCGGCATCAACGATATAATGGCAGGACTGTTCCCGTGCGGCTCGATCACCGGTGCACCCAAGACCTCGACGATGAACATCATCAATGCCCTCGAGGCCACAGAAAGGAAATATTACTGCGGCACACTCGGCATAATGTATCCGGGCGGGGAAATGGTTTTCAACGTCCCCATCAGGACACTTTATGTCAACGGTGGGGAATACGTCTACGGCGCGGGCGGCGGCATCACATATGATTCCATACCGGCTTCGGAATATGATGAGATTGTCGCGAAGACGGCTTTTTTGAAAAATGCCCAGTTTGAATTGATCGAGTCGATGCGGCTTGAGGACGGAGTTGTGGCACGTATCGGCCACCATGCGGCGCGTCTCCGGTCATCAGCTGAAAATTTTAAATTCAAACCGGCGGACTTCATCGGAGAAGTCCGTCATTATGTGGAATCCCGCGGCCTGATGCACGGCCTGTATAAGCTCCGGGTGACGCAGGATCGCCACGGGAACCTGGAGATTTCCCATTCGTCCATATCGGATGAAGAAACTTCCCGCGCCCTGCTGCATCAGGAACCGTTGTCCGGAGCGCCGGAATTCATTGAGAATAAGACGACGGTAAGGTATCATTACACAATACCGGACGATGATTTCAAAATCGTTTTATACTATAATGAAAAACGACAGCTGACAGAATTCAATATAGGCAATCTCGTCATCCAGGAGGACGGGGAGTACTTCACGCCATCTGAAAATACCGGTATTTTGAACGGTGTGATGAGGCGGACCCTGTTGGATGAGGGAAACATCATTGAGAAAGATTACACGGTGGATGACTTCATCGAGAAGTACGAAGCAGGCGGGATTTCCATCCATCTGATTAATAGTGTCCGTGGTTGGCTGAAGATCAGACTAACAATACAGAGGTGAAAAGATGTTAACTTTTTTGCTGATACTGCTGCTGATCGGTATCGTACTATTCACACATTTTGTCGTAACATATCTAATTGAAAATAACCTTAAGATGATTGGTGTACTGGTCGGCTTTGTCGGTCTGATCGCAGCGATGATGATCGTTTATTTCATCATGACCAATATTACCGGATTCGTAGCCGGGGAACTGGACTTTTTCTATAATGATTAATTTTTTGGGGGGAAGAAGATGTTTTTTGCCAATGGTGACCGTGCAGTTACATATCAGCAGAATGAAGTTATTGAGGCAGCGGTGCTCGAACGTCTGAACAATGCATTCAATAAGACGGAACACGTATATCTGAACGAGATGATCACAACCGAGCATACACTGACTTTCATGTATGAGCCCGTGACGGTCATGGAAGCCCACAATACGATTGAACCTTGTGATATCGTAGTGGAGGAAGCACGCAATTTTCTAATTGAGAAGGGGTTTTTAAAGTGAGTTTAATCATTCAGGACAGCGGCCTGTTTTCAATCGTTCAAAGCTTGGATAAAAGACCTTCATCAAGAGGAAGCGAATATAACGGTGCATGTGACAGACTTGCACATCAGCTGGCGAACCAGCTTGTCGGAAACGCGGCGAACGACCTGACCATCGAGATGACGGTCAGGCCGGCAACGATCAAGTTCACGGAGCCGACGATCATCGCATATTCAGGTGCAGAATTCGTCGGGCGCTGCAATGACCAGCAGGTCCATCCGAACAGGATTTACTTTTTCGACCGCGGTGATGTTTTGGAATTCGTGGATACCCCGAGAGGCAACAGGATTTATCTGGCGGTGGCGGGCGGCATCGAAGCCGAAGGTTCCAACATCTTGAAATCTGGTGATGAAGTGGTGATGTGCCGGGACTACACCGTCCGGCATGACGAACTGTTCAATATGCTGCGCAATAAGAATATGGTGAACTGGGGCGTGGACATTTACTCACTCGTTGAAATATACATCTCAGACCTCTTCCACATCGTCAGGCGTCCGGATGTGAGCGATGAAGTGTATGAAATGCTGGAAAATGCGGAATTCACCGTCTCAAAAGAGAAGAACAGGGTGTCGCTGCACCTGACGGGTAAGAAAATCACTCCGGCACCTTCCAACATCGTGCATCCCGGCATCAAAGGCGGATTGTATCTAGCGGACGGTGCACCGATACTTGCACTGAATGACTTCAATCAGTCGACGACGGCTGAACATATCGGGACGATACCTTCTTATCATATGCATAAATTGTCGCAGAAGCGGACAGGATCCAGGCTGAAATTCAAAGTGATCGACTGTGGTGACTCACATGCAAATCTTTACGCCCAGGACTTGTGGGTGAAGAGCCTTTTCAAAGCGATTGACTATAAATTATCAAAAGAACTGGTCAAGGAAAAAATGTAAAGCGGAACATCTGGAGCATTTCCAGATGTTTTTATTTTTTTAAATGATGATTAATCCAACAAAAGGGCCCGGAAATCATGTATAATATATATCATTAATTATTGTGAAAATCAGGCTTTAAACGGTGGGATGAAGTTATGATAGAGATGACATTGAAAAAGTACTTTGGATTCAAGACATTCAGGCCCAAACAGCGTCAAATCATCGAGGCTGTCAACAGCGGCGCGAACACTCTCGGCGTTTTACCGACCGGGTCGGGGAAATCACTGTGTTTCCAGGTGCCGGGCCTGCAGGCTGAAGGCGTGACCCTTGTCATATCACCATTGATCTCCTTGATGAAGGACCAGGTCGGTAACCTTAAGCAGATGGGTATTCCTGCGGAATTTTTGAATTCGACATTGAAGAAAAAAGATGAGGAACGCATCATGAGGGAGGGGCTCGAAGGCCGGTATAAATTTTTATATGTGGCACCCGAACGCTTCAACAATGATGAGTTCCGCGAGTTTGTCGGAAAATTGCATATACCGCTCGTCGCCTTTGATGAGGCGCACTGCATCTCCAAATGGGGGCATGACTTCAGGCCGAGCTACCAGGAGGTCATCCCGACGATCAATGCACTGATACCGGATGCGGCTTTCGTCGCCCTGACGGCGACGGCGACCGAAGAGGTGCAGGAGAACATACAGGAGCTGCTGGATATCCGTGATGAAAATGTGGTGCTTTCCAGCATAAAGCGGGATAACCTGCATTTATCGGTGAACAAGACATATCAGCGGGATCAGTTCATACTGTCCTACATCGAGGGACGCGGGGATGTCTCAGGCATCGTCTATGCGGCCACAAGAGCTGAAGTCGAGAAGATTTCCGCCTACCTGGCCGACCATGGTGTAAATAATGTGATCTACCACGGCGGACTCGGCAAAAAGGAGCGGGATGTAAACCAGCATGCATTCCTGACCGGTGACGTCCCGGTCGTCGTCGCGACGAATGCTTTCGGCATGGGGATCGACAAGCCGGATATCCGCTTCATCATCCATCATAACCTGCCGGGCGACCTTGAGAGCTACTATCAGGAGATCGGCCGTGCCGGCCGTGATGGCAAGGTCAGTGAATGCATCCTCCTGTCCAGTCAGCGGGATGTGAACTTGCACCAGTTTTTCATCGACCGTTCAAATGGCTCCGAACAGCATAAAGATCATATGCGCAGCAAACTGGATAAGATGATCCAGTACAACCGCACATCGAAATGCCTGATGAGCTTCATGGTGAAATATTTTGATGCGGATGAGTATGTGATGTCATGCGGCCGCTGCGGAAACTGTCTGAGCACAGAACGCACCTACAATATGAAAGAAGAGGCATCGGCAGTGCTGGAGCTGGTCCGTCACACCGGCCCCTCCCTGACCAAAGAACATATCATCCAGGTGCTGAGGGGGGAACGCAGCGAGGATGTCATTGCGGAGGCTTTGGACCAGTCCCCTCATTTCGGCAGCATGTCCGGTTACCAGACCGGGGAAGTCCATCATATACTGGATGAACTGATCCTGAGCGGCTATCTCCACCACGAAGATCAGCATCTCCGTCTGGTGGAGAGGAGCCGTGAAGTGCTCTCGGGTGAGGCCGATATCCATACCGTGCCTTTCCGCAAGCAGCTCAAAGAAAAAGTGGAGATCTCCACCGCTTCCTCACCCAATGAGAAATTGTATCAGAAGCTTGTCGGCAAAAGGGCGGCACTCGCCAAAAAACGCGGGCTGGAGCCGGGCAGCATATTCACTGATGCGACATTGAAGGAATTTGCCAAAAAGATGCCCGTGTCCAAACAGGACATGATAAAGATCGACGGCGTCGGCAATTATAAGCTGAAGCACTACTGCCCGCACTTTTTGAAGATCATCAAACAGCATAAGGAAAAACAGGATGCCTACAAAATAGAGGGGAAAAGAGGAATCCCCACTTAAAAATTAAAAAGAGACGATCAATTCCAATGAATTGATCGTCATTTTAATGGATGCAGCCACCCTGTCAGGCCTCTTTCGGCCTGCGGTTCTTCATGAACATATAATAGCTTGCCCCGAATATGATGAAGTAGCCGATGACGGACAGTGCGTCCGGAACCTCGCCCAATATGAAGATGCTGAGCAGGGCCGTGAAGATGATGGTCGAGTAGAAGAATATCGATATTTCCCTGGCCGGTGCGAAACTGTAGGCGATCGTCAGACCGAACTGGCCGAACGCTGCGAATATGCCGGCAAGTATGAGCATGATCCACTGGTCAAAGGTCATCGGCTCATACTGGTAGATGAAAAACGGCAGCAGCGCCACTGTGGAGAATGCCGAGAAGTAAAATACGACCGTATAGAACTTTTCACGGCTGCCGAGCACCCTCAAGACCGTATATGCACCCGCAGCCATCAAGGCACCGAGCAGGCCGAGAAGCGCATAGATTGTATCGCTCGACATTGAAGGCTTGATGATGAAGACGACGCCGGCAAGTGCGATGACGATGGAGATCATCTGGTATCTTCTTATGTATTCTTTGAGGAAGAGCGCACATAGGAGGATCGTGAAGAACGGACTCATCTTATTCAGGATTTCGGCATCACTCAGCACCATGCGGTCGATTACATAGAAATTCAAAAGCACACCGGCAAGACCGAGTGAGGAGCGGAGCAGCAGCAGCCCCTGGTTCTCCTTGTGGCCGAAGAGTTTCTCCTTGTAATAGATGACGAAAGCAAGGGCGATCCCCGTGGATATGAAATTTCTGAAGAACGTTTTCTGTACGGTCGGCAGGTCGCCGCTGTATTTGACGAAGAAGGCCATCAGGCTGAAGCCCAGAGATGATATAAGCAGTGCGATGATGCCTTTTGTAGTGTTGCTCATTCCAGATCAGAACTCCTTATTTTAAGTTTGCATTAAATTTCAATAAAAAAAGAGGAATTAAAAACTCTAAAAAAAATATTAAATATTTACTGATACAGTATATCATAGCCACCCCAGTGCTTAGCCGAATTCCGGGTGTAAATTGCGCCATGAAACTTAATGAAATAAGGAAATTTTTCCATTGATAAATAAATTCCTTTATGGCAAGATAATACTAACAAAACAATATATAGTGTCTGAAATTGTTTGAAGGCACCATATATTGTGGTAAACATACATTATATGATGTCTGGACAAAACAGACAGACGGCGGAAAGCATTCGAACGTATGTTCGTTTTCTTTGTTTTCAGGGTAGTATTATTGTGAAGGGGGATGGACGGTGTGATGATTGCATTCTACTCCATGACCGGTAACGTCAGACGGTTCATAAAAGGCTCCAATCTGGAAGCACAGTATGAATTATACGAGATTACTGAAACAAACAAAAATGATAAGATTTCAGAACCCTTTGTACTGGTGACGAGCACTTACGGCTTCGGCGGCGTGCCGGGTCCTGTTGAAAGTTTTCTCCAGGTGAACCATGCCGGTCTGCTGGCCGTGGCATCGAGCGGCAACCGCAACTGGGGGAGCAATTTTGCCAAAGCGGGTGAGCATATCCGGGAACAGTACCGCGTGCCATTGCTGATGAAATTTGAATTGCACGGCTCGGAAAAAGAAAGAGAATCATTTAAAGAGAAGGTAGGGAGTTTTAATGAAAGTATTGGACGAGAAGAAGTACAATCACATTGAACTTAATAATGAAGTGACGAAAAGGGATGAATCCGGATTTTACCAGCTCCATAAAGACCAGGAGGCACTGGAGGTCTTCATGGAGGAAGTGGAGGATAAGACGATTCATTTTGATACCGAACTCGAGAGACTGCACTATTTGGTCGACAATGATTTTTATTATGATCTGTTCGAGGAGTATACCGAGGAGCAGGTCACCGAGATCGTGGACTATGCAGATTCACTGCCATTCCAATTCAAGAGCTACATGGCAGCGAGCAAATTCTTCAAAGATTACACAATGAAGACGAATGATAAGAAGTATTATCTTGAAGATTACAAGCAGCACGTCGTGATTGTCGCCCTGTACCTCTCCAAAGGCGATACGGACCAGGCGAAGCGTCTGATCAATTCGATGGTCGAGCAGCGCTACCAGCCTGCGACACCGACCTTCCTGAATGCGGGCCGTGCGCGCCGCGGAGAGATGGTGTCATGCTTCCTTCTGGAAACGGATGACAGCCTGAATTCGATCAACTATATCGATTCAACTGCAAAACAGCTGTCGAAGATCGGCGGCGGTGTCGCGATCAACTTATCCAAACTGCGTGCACGCGGCGAGGCGATCAAAGGCATCGAAGGCGTGGCAAAAGGGGTGCTCCCGGTGGCCAAGGCGTTGGAGAACGGATTCGGTTACGCCGACCAGCTGGGCCAGCGCCCGGGTGCAGGTGCAGTTTACCTGAACATCTTCCATTACGACCTGCCTGAATTCCTTGATACGAAAAAAGTGAACGCGGATGAAGATCTCCGCCTTGCGACGATCTCAACAGGACTCGTCATCCCGTCCAAATTCTTCGAACTGGCCAAAGACAATGAGCCATTCTACTTATTCGCACCGCACACGGTCGAAAGGGAGTACGGGGAAACTCTGGATGATATGGACATTGATGCGATGTACGATAAATTGGTTGCGAACGACAACGTCAAAAAGCGCAAGTTCGATGCGCGTGACATGCTGAACACGATTGCACAGACGCAGCTCCAGTCGGGCTACCCTTACATCATGTTCAAGGACAATGCCAACAAGGTGCACCCGCTGAAAGAGATCGGGGATATCAAGATCAGTAACTTGTGTACAGAAATCTTCCAGCTGCAGGAAACTTCAACGATCAATGATTACGGCATTGAAGATGAAATCAGAAGAGATATTTCATGCAACCTCGGTTCACTGAACATCGCGAACGTCATGGATTCGAAGAAAATACGCGAATCCGTCCATGACGGCATCGAAGCATTGACGGTCGTGAGCGACGACACTGAAATCGCAAATGCGCCGGGCGTCAAAAAGGCGAATGATGAACTGCATTCCGTCGGTCTCGGTGCGATGAACCTCCACGGTTACCTGACTAAAAATAAAATTGCCTATGAATCCGAAGAAGCGAAAGACTTTGCGAATGTCTTCTTCATGATGCTGAACTACCATTCACTTGAAAAATCGATGATGATCGCAACCGAGCGCGGCGAAACGTTCAAGGACTTTGAACTTTCGGATTATGCGACGGGTGAGTACTTCGAGAGATATGTGAATCATTCATATGAACCGCAGACGGACAAAGTGAAGCCTTTATTCGAAGGGATCCATGTTCCAACGCCTGAAGACTGGGCGGAACTGCGCGACCAGGTGAAGGAAAACGGTCTTTATCATGCTTACCGCCTGGCAATCGCACCGACACAGAGCATCTCCTATGTACAAAATGCGACGAGCTCCGTCATGCCGATCGTCGATACGATCGAACGCAGGACATACGGCAACTCGGAGACGTTCTACCCGATGCCTTTCCTGTCGAAAGAGAACATGTGGTTCTACAAGAGTGCATTCAATGTGGATCAGATGAAGCTGATCGACCTGATTGCAACGATCCAGAAACATATCGATCAGGGCATCAGTACAATCCTTTACGTAAACTCGGAAATTTCAACGCGTGAACTTTCGAGACTGTACATTTATGCACACCACAAAGGTCTCAAATCACTGTACTATACGAGAAACAAATTGCTCAGCGTTGAAGAATGCACAAGCTGTTCAGTTTAATAGATGAAGGAGTCATATAAATGATAGCAGTAAACTGGAATAAAGAAGATGACATGACCAATGTATTCTGGCGCCAGAACATCTCACAAATGTGGGTGGAGTCCGAATTCAAAGTATCGAAAGACTTAAGTTCCTGGTCGGGGATGTCTGATGATGAAAAGGACACTTTCAAAAAAGTGCTTGCAGGCCTGACGGGTCTCGACACACACCAGGCGGATGACGGCATGCCGCTCATCCTGCTGCATACCAAAGACCTGCGTAAAAAGGCGGTCTACTCATTCATGGGGATGATGGAGCAGGTCCATGCGAAATCCTATTCGCATATCTTCTCCACCCTGATCTCTTCAAAGGAAACGGATGAACTGTTGGATGAATGGGTGCCGAACAATAAACACCTTGTGTATAAATCCGATAAGATCGTGAGCCGCTACCATAAGCTGTTCGACAGGAATGCATCCGTCTATGACCAGTATATGGCACGCGTTGCATCGGTGTTCCTTGAATCATTCCTCTTCTATTCAGGCTTCTATTACCCGCTTTATCTGGCGGGGCAGGGACGCATGACGACAAGCGGAGAAGTCATCCGTAAAATCCTGCTGGATGAATCCATCCACGGCGTCTTCGTCGGACTCGATGCACAGAGCCTGAGGGGCGAGATGTCACAGGAAGAGCAGCAGCGCGCGGATAACGAGATGTATGAGCTGATGAAGGAATTGTACGCAAATGAAGCGGAGTATACAAAAGAGCTTTATGACAAGATCGGCCTGACGGATGACGTCATGAACTACGTCACGTACAACGCCAATAAAGCACTCGCAAACCTCGGCTTCGAACCTTACTATGAAGAAAAAGGGTTCAATCCGATCATTGAAAACGCACTGGATACGACCACCAAGAACCACGACTTCTTCAGTGTGAAAGGCGACGGCTATGTGCTTGCATTGAACGTCGAGCCTTTGCAGGATGATGATTTCGTGTTTGAAACTTAAAATATTTTAGATGAGCCCCACGGAAACTGCCGGTTTCCGCGGGGCTTTTTTATATGGTGGCGGAAGGCGCATCTTCAAAATCCGATTAAGTCGGGTTGAAATCAGGAGATAATCGAAATCCGTCTCTTTATTCGATTAAGTCAGGTAGAAATTAGAAAGATAATCGGAATTTCCAGAATAATAAAACATTCCGTCTTCTTTGGTTGACAATTCCTATTATTCGTATATGATTAGGTTAGAGTTTTTCAACTGAATATAATTCTTTCGGGGCAGGGTGAAATTCCCAACCGGCGGTTAAAGCCCGCGACCTGTACGCAATTCTGTTGCGTATGGCTGATTCAGTGCAAATCTGAAGCCGACAGTTAGAGTCTGGATGGGAGAGAGAATGATGCAGACGTATTTTATACTATACGTTTAGTTTGTGTTGCTTCTATGCACCACATTATTTAGCATACAATTTTTTAAGTCCTGATGAATATTTCTTCATCGGGGCTTTTTTTTATTTCAGGAGGGAAGACTTGAGCATATACATGGAAAAAGCGATTGCGATGGCGAAAATTGCAGACGGTCAGACGCGCCGCAACCCGCCTGTCGGTGCCGTCATCATAAAAGACGGCATGGTGATCGGGGCGGGCAGTCATCTCGCGCTCGGGACGGATCATGCGGAAGTGCGTGCGATCAAGTCATGCATCACCGCCTCTGAAGGCGCAGACATTTATGTCACACTCGAGCCGTGCTCGCATCACGGCAGGACGCCGCCGTGCACGGATGCCATCAAGGAAGCCGGCATCAAAAGAGTGTTTTATGCGGTCAAGGATGAAAATCCGAAAGTCTCCGGCCATGAAGTGCTGGAGGCGGCCGGAATCCATGCAGAGCATCAGCCGCATCATGAAGTGGACGCACTTTACGAGACGTTCTTCACTCATCTGTTGGCCGGGCGGCCGATGGTCACCTTGAAAGCGGCGATGAGCCTTGACGGCAAGATGGCGCTCGATGACGGCACAAGCAAATGGATCACAGGCGGGTCCGCACGTGAAGACGTGCAGCACCTGCGTCATTCACATGATGCGATCCTCATCGGCGGCGGCACGCTGATGCGTGATGATCCTAGGCTGACCGCAAGGATCGAGGGCGGGGGGAATCATCCGAAACCCGTCATCCTGCTCGGAGATCGGATGCTTACAGAGGGATTGAACCTTGAAAAGCATCCGGAGAAGCCGGTCATCTTTACATCGAATGAAGAGAACCGTAAATTCGAAAATATTTACGATATTGAATACGGCAAATTTTCATATGAAGATATATTGAAGAAATTATACATTGATTACGATATCGGCAGTGTTTTGGTTGAAGGCGGCAGCCGGATACATACTGCCCTCATCAGCACAGGACTTTACGACCAGATGATTTTATATATTGCCCCGAAATTATTTGGCAGGTCCAGGCATGAGCTGTTTCAAAATGCACTCAGCGGCATGGAAGAAGCGATTGAGCTGGAACTTGCAGACGTCGAAAAACTCCAGTCGGATTTAAAATTGACTTACAGGAGGAATTAGATGTTTACAGGTTTGATTGAAGAAAAAGGCAGAATAGCAGAAATCAGAAGTTCAGAGGAAGATACGGAAATAAAGATCTCACACACAACGCTCGATGACATCAAAGAAGGCGATTCGATCGCCGTGAACGGTGCCTGTCTCACGGCATATGATATAAATCATGGGTCATTCAAGGTGACGATGATCAATGAAACGAAACGGATCACGAGCCTTGACGGCATACAAGCCGGTGACGCGGTGAACCTCGAGAGGGCGGTGAGGTTATCCGACCGCCTCGGCGGCCATCTCGTCAGCGGCCATGTCGACGGCACAGGGGAAGTCGTTTCCCTGACGCATGACGGCAACGCCCTGGTCATGAAGGTGGCATGTCCGAAACGTCTGATGAAATATATGACGGAGCAGGGATCGGTGACGATCGAGGGCACGAGCCTCACTTTATTCAAAATCGATCACGGTGCATCGGTCATCACGCTGAACCTCATCCCGGAAACGCTTGAACGCACAATTTTATCGGACAAGGCGACAGGTGACAGGGTGAACATCGAAGCAGATCAGATCGTTAAATATGTGGAGCATCTGCTTAAAAATGGCGATGCAGATTTATTGAAAGCAGGTGGTCTGAATGTTTGATTCCATAAAGTCGGCACTCGAGGATCTTAGGCAGGGCAGGCTGATCATCGTCGTCGATGATGAAGACAGGGAAAACGAGGGAGACCTCGTCGGCATCGCGGAATATATGCAGCCTGAGGCGATCAATTTCATGGCGACGCACGGACGCGGTCTGATCTGTGCACCCATCTCGACATCCATAGCACAAAAGTTTGAACTTTCGCCGATGGCGGAGAAAAACAGCGACCCGCACGGCACGGCCTTCACCGTATCCATAGACCATACTTCCACGACGACGGGCATCAGTGCATTTGAACGTTTCGACACGATACAGGCATTGATCGATGACAACGCAAGGGCTGTGGATTTCAATACACCCGGCCATATATTCCCGCTCATCGCAAAGGATGGCGGAGTGCTCGAGAGGATGGGCCACACGGAGGCGGCGGTCGACCTCTGCCGGCTGACGGATGCAAAGCCTGCAGGCGTCATATGTGAAATCATGAATGACGACGGGACGATGGCAAGGGTCGATGATCTGAAGTCATATAAGGAGAAACACGGACTGAAGATGATCACGATAGAAGAACTGAAAGCTTATATTGCCTCGAACCACCGGGTGGCGCTGGACAGTGAAGTCAAGATGCCGACCAAGTACGGCAGCTTTAAAATGTTCGGCTTCAAAGACAGGGTGACGGAGGATGAACACATCGCACTCCTTCACGGGGAAGTGCGCGGGAACATGAATGTGAGGATCCATTCCGAATGCCTGACGGGCGATGTTTTCCACAGCGAGCGATGCGACTGCGGGGAACAGCTGGACCTTGCCATGAAGATCATGAGTGCCGAAGACGGCGTCATTCTGTATATGCGCCAGGAAGG
Organism: Salinicoccus kekensis; assembly: GCF_900220995.1. GTDB lineage: Bacteria > Bacillota > Bacilli > Staphylococcales > Salinicoccaceae > Lacicoccus > Lacicoccus kekensis. Next base: position 119,998 of record NZ_OBQF01000006.1, on the reverse strand, counting down.
CAGGGGCATCGGCCTTTTGAACAAGCTCAAAGCTTATGAGCTGATCGAGCAGGGATTTGATACGGTGACAGCCAACGCACATCTCGGATTCGATGCCGATCTCAGGACTTATGAAGCGGCGGCGGGAATGCTGAAAAGCCTCGGACTCCACCAGGTGACGCTGCTGAGCAACAACCCGGCCAAAGTGTCAGGCCTTGAAAAGGAAGGAATCGAAGTCAACAGACGCAGTCATATCATCGAAGCGAACGTCAATAATGCCGACTACCTGAATGTCAAAGAAGAGAAGCTCGGCCACCAATTACAGGAGGAAATGAAATGAATATCATACAAACAGGCATGAAAGGTGAAAATTTAAAGATCGCAATCGTCGCAGGCAGGTTCAATGACTTCATCACGGAGAGGCTGATCGCCGGGGCGGAAGGTACGCTGACCGCCCACGGGGTGGGGGCTGAAGACATCGACCTCGCTTATGTACCGGGTGCGTTCGAAATTCCGATCGCTGCAAAACAGATGGCGGAGTCGGGGAAGTATGATGCCATCATCGGCCTCGGCTGTGTCATACGGGGCAGCACGACCCATTATGATTATGTATGCAGCCAGGCGGCATCTGGCATCATGGAAGCAGGCCTTTCGACGGACGTGCCGGTGATGTTCGGCGTGATCACGACCGAAACGATCGAGCAGGCGATAGAGCGTGCCGGGACGAAACTCGGGAACAAAGGCTCGGATGCTGCAGCTGCCGCGATTGAAATGGCGAACCTGCTCAGTAAAATAAAGTCATAAAATGGTTATAAACTCAAAGGACCGGCCGTTTCAACAGATGCTATAGTGATAAGGAAAGGAGTTTTTCAAATGAAAATGAAATCTTTATTGCTCGTATTATTTGCAGGCATCATCCTTGCCGGCTGCGGCAATGGCGGAGACTCCGGGGAAATGAATCATGACGCGCCCGAGTCCGATGAGATGAGGACCCTGGAAGTCGATCTTGCCGCACCGGACCATATCATGGCAGGAGACACTGAAGTCCTGACGGCTTATGTCACATCAAATGATGAAGATGTGACCGATGCGGACCGCGTGATGTTTGAAATCCAGGATGAGGCAGGCGAAACGGTCGAGGAAATCGATGCCGAACATTCCGGAAACGGCGAGTACACCGTGGAATACACTTTCAAAGAAGCGGGTACATACACCGTCATCTCCCATGTCGATGCATACTCACTGCACACGATGCCAAGCTCAGAGGTCATCGTGGAATAATTCCTGCAGGCGGAAATCTGTGTAATCCAATGCCCGATTGGGTATAATATTGGTATCACAGTAGCAGGAGGTAAACATGAGACTGGATGATAAGACTTATATCATAGCCAATGCGACATCGCCTCTTGGTTCTGATTTATCCAAACACCTGGCGGGTGTTGGTGCAAATCTGATCTTGACGGGATTGGATCATGTCGCACTGGACCGGCTGCTCGAAGAGATACAGGAAGCGTCCGAAGGGCAGCACAGTGCTGTACTGCTTCAGCAGTCCAAGGAGATCGACTGGCAGAATGTGCTGTCTGAAATAGAACGGGATTTCGACAGTCTGAACGGCATCATCCTGATCCACACGATACACAGTGAAAGCAAATCCATCTATGATCTGACGTTCGAGGAATTCAACGAAGTGGTATATGAGCACGTGTGGGGCACTTATCTCGGTACAAGGGTGCTGCGTCCGCTTCTGAAGGATGAAAGTGAAGCGAAGATCATCAATGTGATTGAACCTTCCTTTGAAGAAGTTTATGAACGCAATTTATACTATACTGTGACGGGTGCCATCGAAGCGCTGACCCACTCGACGGCGATCGAGCTCAGTAAGGAAGATATCGATGTGTATGCGCTCAGTTACAGACCTTCATACAAAGAATCCATGGAAGATTCGCTTGAGCGGGCCAACCCCCAGGCCATCGATACATTAATGGATATTTTATCTGACGGGGGCAGCCAGCCCACGGGAGAAACGATAATCATCAATTAAAACTACCTTGCCCAAGGTAGTTTTTTCTTCGGATTGTCACTCTTCCAGCTTGAAAATCGAGATATACGGTGTATAATACTAATTATGACCGTATTGATAATCATTATCAGTTAAGGATGGTGGAAATGGCACAAAAATTATTTCGTATTGATATATTGATTATCATACTTATAATCCTATCAATAATTTCAATGTTTGTAGGAGTAATTCCACTATCTATAAACGAAATATTCAACTTGTCGGAACAGCAGCAGAACATACTGGCAACCAGCAGATTCCCAAGGACCGTATCCATCATCATAGCGGGTGCATCCCTTGCGGTCAGCGGTTTGATCATGCAGCAGCTGACCCGCAACAAATTCGTCTCCCCTACAACAGCAGGGACGATGGACTGGGCCCAGCTCGGTATACTGATCGGGCTCGTGATGTTCCCGGCGATCAACCTGTTCGGCAGGCTGGCCTTCTCACTGGTGCTTGCGATTTTCGGCACACTGCTCTTCATGCAGATCATCACGAGGATAAAACTTAAAGACGTGATCTTCGTCCCGTTGATCGGGCTGATGCTCGGCGGTGTGGTTTCAAGCATAGCGACCTTCATTGCACTCAGGACGAATTCACTGCAGGTCATATCCGGGTGGATGCACGGCAGTTTTTCAACCGTCATTTCCGGAAGGTATGAAATTTTATACATAAGTATTCCATTGCTCATCATCGCGGTTTTATTTGCAAATCAGTTCACTGTTGCCGGCATGGGCGAGGATTTCTCCAAAAACCTTGGAATGAACTACACAAGGGTTTTATATACCGGACTCTTCATCACTGCGGCAATCACGGCGCTGGTCGTGGTGACGGTGGGCATGCTGCCCTTCCTCGGACTGATCATCCCGAACATCGTATCGATGTTCAAAGGTGATCACCTTCAGAAGACGATCTACTCCACTGCGGTTCTCGGTGCGATTTTCGTCATGTTCTGTGACATACTGGGCAGAGTACTTATTTATCCATATGAAATATCGGTCGGTCTTATGATTGCGATATTCGGCAGCTTCATCTTCTTGTGGATGATATACAGGAGGGTGAAGACAAATGCTTAAAGACTACAAGAATAAACTCCTCGTGGGGCTGTCCATCCTGGCGCTCCTTGTGACAGGCTTTTATCTGCTCTATCAGATCGATATGGATATATTCTTTTATCAGGCGCCCTCACGGATCCGGCGTGTGGCCGCCATCGTCATAGTCGGAGTTGCCATAGCGGTTTCAACGGTGATTTTCCAGACCATCGTCAAGAACAGGATCCTGACACCATCAATCATGGGGCTGGATTCGGTATACGTCTTCATACAGACGACGATCGTCTTCCTGGCAGGCGTGAGCTCACCCCTGCTTTTGAATTCGCAGCTGAACTATTTCCTCAGTCTCATCCTGCTCACTTTGTTCACACTTTTCGTGTTCAAATACCTGTTCAGGCTGACGAGGAACAACATATTCATATTACTGCTCATCGGGATCATCCTTGGGACATTTTTCGGCAACCTGTCCACATTCATGCAGCAGCTGATCAGCCCGGATGACTTTCTGGTCCTTCAGAATGCGTTATTTGCATCATTCAATGCAGTCAATGAAAACCTGATGCTGCTTACGGCAGTCATACTCATCATCATGCTCATCATCGTGTTCATGGACTTCCATTCACTTGATGTACTGGCGCTCGGCAGGGATGCCGCAATCAACCTCGGTGTCAATTATGACAGGAAAGTTTCACAGCTCCTTGTCATAATCGCAATCCTTGTATCGGTGTCGACGGCGCTCGTCGGACCAATCATGTTCCTGGGCCTGCTCGTTGTAAACATTGCCCATGAACTTTTCAAAACGTATAAACACGCGTATCTGCTGGTGGGCACGTCATTGATCAGCATCATCGCACTCGTCCTCGGACAGATGATCGTCCAGTTCGTTTTTCAGAACAGTGTGGAAATCAGTGTTATAATCAACTTAGTCGGCGGCGTTTACTTTATTTATTTAATGCTTAGGAGGGGACGCAAATGATTAGCGTCAAAGGAATCACAAAGCTGTACGGTGACAAAAAAGTGGTGGATGATGTATCGTTATCGATTGCCAAAGGAAAGATCACTTCATTGATCGGACCGAACGGGGCGGGGAAAAGTACGGTCCTGTCCATGATTACACGGCTCCTGGACAACGATTCAGGTGATGTGCTGCTGGAAGGTGAAAACATCTTCACACAGCCGAACAGTGAACTTGCCAAGAAGATATCGATACTGAAGCAGTCCAACCATCTCGAACTGAAGATCACCGTCCGCGAGCTGATTGCATTCGGACGTTATCCCTATTCAAAAGGGCGGTTGACCAACGAGGACAATGCGCTCATAGATGAAGCCATCGATTACATGGAGCTCGGTGAATTTGAAGACAGGTTCATAGATGAACTTTCAGGCGGGCAGAGGCAGCGTGCATACATCGCCATGACGATCGCCCAGGATACGGAATATATCTTCCTGGATGAACCGCTCAATAACCTGGATATGAAGCACTCGGTGCAGATCATGCAGATTTTGAGGCGGCTTGTGCGCGAGAGGAATAAGACGATCATCATCGTCATACACGACATCAACTTCGCATCATGTTACTCGGACAACATCGTTGCACTGAAAGACGGCGAAGTCGCAATCAGCGGCACGAAGAACGAAGTGATCAAGAAAGATATCCTTGAAGACATATATGAAATGGAAATCAACATCGAATGCATCATGGGCCATCAGATCTGCATCTACTTTGATGAACATGCCGATGCGACGGTGGATGACTTCGTCAAGGAGCAGGCACAGATTTAGAGCGTCATACTTTAAGGAGGTGATGGGCTGAATATCGAATGTAACGTAGTAGTAGTTTTTAGTGGGGGCTAAAAATCACTATTATTCGGAAAGAGGTAGGAGTTATGAAGTTTAGAAGTTTTTATTTGATGTTGGCAATGGCACTGGTATTGGTGCTTGGAGCATGCGGCAACGCCGGAGATGAAGGCGATGCTTCCGAAGGTGCGGAAACGGATGAAGGCGCAGAAACAGAAGAAAACGCAGAATCTGAAGGTGGCACGGAGACGGTGACTTTCGACAACACGTTCCAGGTAGCCCCTGGCGATGGTGAAGACGATTCAACTGAAGGTGAAGAAGTTTCAGAAACCGTGGAAGTGGCGAAAAACCCGGAAAAAGTGGCAATCTTCGACCTTGGTGTCGCTTCGACATTCCAGGCACTTGATGTACAGGAAAACATTGCAGGCTTACCTAAAGGTGAAGGTGAAACATCCTTATCCGACGCATTATCGGAATTTGAATCTGATGAGTATGCAAATCTCGGCGGATTGAAATCTCCGGACTTCGAAGAAATGGCAAGAATGCAGCCGGACCTGATCATGATCAGCGGCCGTCAGGCGACTGAGAACAACCTGACCGAATTTGAAAGGGTTGCACCTGATGCAGAAATCGTTTATGTGGCTGCGGACAGCACTACATACTTTGAAGATATTGCGGAAATGACGAAGAAGATCGGTGAATTATACGAGAAAGAAGATGAAGCCGATCAGCTTGTCGAGGAAATGGAAACAAGGATCGATGATGTAAATGCGAAAGTTTCCGAACTGGAAGACAACTCAATCCTTTACCTCCAGACAAACGGAGAGAGGGGCGTTTCATTCCACGGACAAGGTGGAAGATTCAGCTACCTTTACGATACATTCGGTTTCAGTTCAGCCGATGAGTACGATGAGGAGACGGACAGCCATGGTTCCCAGGTCAACTATGAGTTCATCGCCAATGCAGACCCTGCAATCATGTTCGTGATGGACAGAGGCGCAGTGGCCGGCGGCGGAGATGCGACACCGGTCGATACACTCATCAACTCGACGACTGAATCTGCGACAGCAGTCCAGAACGAAAATATCTTTGAGCTTGATCCATATGTATGGTACTTGAATGCAGGCGGTCATGAGACTGCGATGGCTCAAATCGATGAAGTTGAAGCGGCAGTGGACAATTATACTGCAGAGTAAATTAAAAAAGTATGCGGTCAGTTAAAAAAACTGACCGCATACTTTTTATATTCATTTATGTCTGTCCGAACGTTTGTAAACAGGCTCGCCGATGACCCGGACTTCGGTGTCCAGTTCAATGCCGTATTCTTCCTTTACGGTCTGCTGGACGAAATTGATCAATTCTTCGTAGTCCCCGGCGGTGCCGTTATCGATGTTCACCATGAATCCGGCATGCTTTTTGGATACTTCGACGCCGCCGATCCGGTGGCCCTGCAGGCCCGCGTCCTGGATCAGTTTGCCGGCAAAGTTGCCGGGCGGCCTCTGGAAGACACTGCCGCATGACGGATACTCAAGGGGCTGCTTGCTTTCCCTGCGTTCCGTGAGGTCATCCATGACTGCATTTATAGCATCGATGTCGCCTTTTGCGAGCTTGAATTTCGCTTCCAGTATCACATAGTGGTTATCCTGGATGATGCTCCTGCGGTAACCGAGTTCAAGTTCCTCATTCGTCAAAGTCAGGATTTCGCCTTTTTCCGTGGCCACGGTGACTTCAAGCAGACAGTCCTTCACTTCGCCGCCGTATGCACCGGCATTCATGTATACCGCACCGCCGATACTTCCGGGTATGCCGCATGCAAATTCCAGGCCGCTTAATTCATTATCACGCGCAAACCGTGAGACTTCGATGATCGCCCGGCCGCTGCCGACGCTGATGACATCGCCTTCCAAATTGAGGTGTGTCAGCTCCAGCAGGTTCAGGACGATGCCGCGTATGCCGCCGTCCCGGATGATGATGTTGGAGCCGTTGCCGAGATAGGTCACGGGGATATGATTTTCATGGCAGTAGGTCAGCAGTATGGAGACATCGTCGAAGTCCCCGGGGGTGATATAGAAATCCGCCGGGCCGCCCGTTTCCGTATAGGTGTAATTTTTTAATGGTTCATCTATTTTTATCGTAGAGTTCTTTAATTGTAGTTTTAAATCTTTCTCAATCCGAGTCTTATCCACACTAATGATTCCCTTCAAAACGATTGGATTTTTATACTATCCATCATTATAAATGATATGACCGGATTTTGGAACTGGGATCTGGAGAAGTTTGTACAGGGCAGTTCAAGTGTGTTATATTTTTACCGCAGAAGTTTGATATGAATAAGGATGTGAAGCATGTGAAAGCAGGGCTGGGAGGCACTTTCACCTTATTGCTGATATGTACCTTCATTTTAAGTGCATGCGGGGATCCCTTTGCACAGGAAATGGAAAATTATCAGGAACAGATGGACGGAATCCATGAAATGAATGAAGAAGTGACGCGCGGACTGGATAATATCGATGGTGAAGAAATCATACAGCATGTTTCCGATATTGAGTCCGGTTCCGATGATGATGAATTTGAAAATCTGGCGGCTGAACTGGAAGGTGAAATCCTCCCGTTGGCCGAAGCGCTGGAGGAAGAGGCCTCAGCAGTCGAGACAGACCGGGAGGAGATTCAGGAGCAGCATGATATATTCCTCGAAAGTGCAGAAGCGAAATCCGACTTTACAGACCAGTTGAGTGATTATCTGATCACTTACCAAAATTCAATCGAGGCAAGTGACCGGCTGATTGCATTAAGCCAGTCGTTCATGGAGAATCAGAAAGAAAGGGACGACATCATAGAAAGCGCCGAAGATGAAGAAGTGGTCAATGAAATAGATATGCTGATAGAACAGCTCAATGAAAACAGTGAGGCGCTGTATGAAGCTTCCGATATGCTGGAAAGCGATGAACCGATGGAGAAGAAGCAGGAACAGATCGATGAAGTGCTCCTGCCCATGCTTGATGAGCATGTGACCTCGCTTGATACGATCAATTTATCGACGCAGCCGGCGAACAGGGTGAGAAGTATCAGCCTGGAGATGTATTACGGTTATCAGGCATATTATGAAGAGCGTAAAAATACGATGCTTTACAATGAAAAGCTGCAGAACATACAGCTGCAGAACATATTGTCACTGCAGGAGAGCTATCAGAAGATGGATGAGGAATACCGGCGGGGGATGGAAGAATTGAAGAACGGGGAGTGAGTCGCCCGCTCTATATTTTTTTCTTTCCTTGAAGCTGAGTTTCGTGGAGCGGATGGTCCGGATCATTTTCAATCTTATTGATGAAGATATTGCGGAATATGAGTGTGATGACCCAAAGCAGGAATACGCCGAGCAGCAGATAGGATACGGCTGCGTTATTATTGAAGTCCAGGAAGAACAGGACGACAACGATGAACAGGGCGAGATTCACCGAGTCCAGGAGATTCCAGCGTTTAATCGGTTTGTTCATTTTACTACCTCCAATCCACGGATATTATAGCATATATCAAATTTGTGTTTGCTATATATTTGAATTAATGATAAATTATACTAAGTTTAATTAAAAGGGTGATGAAATGTTAACTAAAGTGACAAATATCGATTCATTTGATGCGCTCCTTGATAAAAATGAATTCTTTTTCTTCCTAAAACATTCGAATACATGCCCGATTTCAGCAGGAGCTTTTGAGGAATTCAAGAAATTCCATTATGAGAGAGACATAGACGGCTTTTACCTGATTGTACAGGACCACAGGGAGCTGTCAAACTATATCAGTGAAAAATTTGATATCAAACATGAGTCGCCGCAGGCATTTTATTTTGATAAAGGTGAAGTCAAGTGGCATGCGTCACATGACAAGATCACCTTATCAAAACTTGCGTCGGTCGAAGACTGATTGATGAACCCAAACGAAGGTCGTTTGGGTTTATTTTATTAGCGGGAGGAACATGACCTGATTCTGGCCCATCTTCTTGGCCGCATGCAGCATATTGTCCGCATCCTTGAACAGCTGCCGCCTCGTCCCGCCGCTGTCCTTGAAGCCGATGCCCACCGAGACGGTCAGGCTGATCACCTCGTTTTTCCCGACATGGAAATTCGTATGCTCGACCGCATTCCTGATGGCTTCGGCGAGGCGTACGGTCCTGTCGAAGGAGACATCCGCAAGCACGATGGAAAACTCTTCACCGCTGTTCCGGTATATCGAGCCGCCTGTAGGCACATAGTTCTTGAGCAGGCCGGTGATCTGCTTGATGACCGCATCCCCGGCACCGTAGCCGTATGTATCGTTGACGACCTTGAAGTTATCGAGGTCGATCAGCAGCAGGCTGATGGTTTCCGTACGGCTTCCGAGCCGGTTGACTTCATTATCCAGTGCCTTGATGTTGCCGAGCTGGGTCAGGTGGTCCGTGTACTCCTCCCTGTTCAGCCGGTCGAGCACCCGGATGATCGAGTGGATATCCTCATACATGACGCTTGCAGTGATCATCAGGGCGGTGCTCATGAAGGTGATGATCAAAAACTGCATCCAGACGAGGGGTTCCAGGAAGAGGTCGATCCCCGTCAGCAGCAGGAGCGTGAATATGAAGTTGAACCATGTCATCAGCGGCGTCGTCTGTGATTTGAAGAAAGGCATGATCAGGATGGCGGTGATGTAGAGCACGCCTGCGATCAATATTTCAATGACACTGCTGCTGCTCAGGAAATAGTGTGCGGCAGCGACGAGGGCGAATGCAGCAATTTTTAAATACAGCTTATTCTTGATCAGAAGCAGAGGGACGAAGAACAGGCTGAAGCTGTACCCCCTGTATTCGATCGGGACAAATAAAAGAAGGACGGCCAATGTGACCATCAATGCCGCCTGAAAGGCTGCCGATGTCAGCTTGGCCGAATCCTCACTGTACTGGATGCGGTGGAAGAGATAGATCACGCTGATCGTTATGGAAATATTCAACACAAAATCGATTAACATGGATCATCCCTCCCGGCCATTTAAAAAATTATTCTATATCCAGGTTTTCCTCCAGCTCATTGGTCACTTCGTTGTAGGATTGCTCATCCGGATAGAAGTAATAAAGCCCGTCTTCCTGGGAGCGTTCGTCATAACCGTCAAGCAGCAGCTGTTCTATGTTCTGGGCCGGCTCCTGATATGTCGAGCGCAGTTCGTTCATCTCATTGAACTGGATGTTCGTACGGATGTTTTCACCCAGTACGTTTAAAATATCGTTGAAATTCGTCACGGTCTGGACACTGAGCAGCTCACTCGCAATGGCCTGGACGATCTGCTGCTGCCTTTGCTGGCGTCCTGCGTCCCCGCCTGAACCCGGGTCGTACCTGGCTCTTGAGAATGCGAGTGCCATGTCGCCGTCCATCTCGTAAGTCTCGCCTGAAACGAAGGAATAACCCGACTGGTCGAACGTATCGTTGCTTGTGACGGTGATGCCGCCGACTTCATCGATGATGTTCGTAAAGCCGTCCATATTTATGGAAACAAAATAATCGATCGGCACATCGAGGAAGTTCTCGACGGTATCTTTGGCCATCATCGGGCCGCCGTATGCGTAGGCATGGTTGATCTTTTCAACGCTGTCACGGCCGACGATCTCCGCCCGTGTATCCCTCGGGATGCTGACGATCCTGCCTTCCCCGCTGTCCGGATTCAGGGTGACCACCATGATGGTGTCGGAACGCTGCCCCATCATGACCTCATTGCGTGCTTCATCATCGTCGGTGCCGAAAAGGACGACGGAAACCGGTTCCCCTTCACTGATTTCCACCTGCGCTTCCCGGAGATTGGACTGTGAACCTTCAAATTCCGCATCATACATGTTGTTTGCCGTACTTCTGATCTGAAAGTATACATATGCGATCAAACCGCCTACAATCAATATGAAGATGAGCAGCAGGGCGATCATCACTTTGAAGACGGGATGCATCCCGCTTCGTCTATTTTGTCTCATAACTTTAACTCCTTAGTTTGATTGACTATAATTATACAATGAAAAGATTATAATTTAAATATCAATTCGATTTCACATTTTGTATATGATATATTAAATTGAAAATATTATGAACGGTGATGGGTATGTACACTACATTTCTACTCACGATGTCATTTATGATATCGCTGATCTTAACCCCTATATTTATTTGGATTGCCAGGAAGACCGGCTTTGTGGATCGTCCCGGCGGACGTAAAATCCACCTCAAGCCGATCCCGCATCTCGGCGGGGTCGCCATCCTGATTTCATTCGTCGTCGGTGTGCTGGTCTCACGGCCCATCGAAATCGAGTTTCAGCCCATCATCATCGGTGGTGCGCTGATCGTGCTGCTGGGCCTGATCGACGATAAATTCGACATGAAACCCCTCACCAAACTGATCGGGCAGATCCTGATCACGCTGGTGCCTATATATTACGGCATCGTCATCGACAGGATCACGCCGTTCGGCATCGAGATCGAGTTCGGCATATTTGCGGTGCCCATCACCATAATATGGATGATAGCGATCATCAATGCCATCAATCTGATCGACGGGCTTGACGGACTCGCCACCGGCGTATCCATCATCGCCCTCTCGAGCATCGCCTTCATCACGATCCTACAGGGCAACATATTCGTCATGATGATCTGTGTCATCCTGATCGGCTCATGCCTCGGGTTTCTCGTGTACAATTTCCATCCGGCGAAAATCTTCCTCGGGGATAACGGTTCGATGCTCCTCGGCTTCGTCATCAGCGTCATTTCATTGATGGGCTTCAAGAACATCACGCTGATCTCTTTATTCTTCCCGATCATCATACTCGGCGTCCCGATCGTCGATATGCTGTTTGCGATGTTCAGGCGCTACAGGAATAAAGTCTCGATCGTCAGTGCTGATAAGAGCCATATCCATCATAAGCTCCGCACCCTCGGCTATACGCATGTCGAGAGCGTCATATTGATCTACTTCATGGCGGCGCTGTATGCGGGTGCGAGCATCATACTGTACTTGTCGACCGTCCCGGGCGCGCTGATCATCACCACTCTCGTGATATTCACGACGGTGATCATCGTCGAGGCGACGAATCTGATCGGCAACGGGAAAAAGCCGGTCCTGAACTTCCTGCGCAGGCTCGTCCATAAGATCGTCTCCGCCAATTAAAAGAAGAGATGGAGGGCGGTCAGTATGAACATCGTGAGTCCGAGGCCAAAATGCAGCCGCCGCGTCGTGAGGTTGTGGCGGATCAGCAGGCTGTACCACCCGGAGAGCACGAGGGCGAGCAGGTTCACAGTTGCAAGCAGGCCGGTGAGGATCTTCATGCTGCCGGGATTGAAGCCGTAGAGATGAAGCACCGCCGCCCCGTGTAATAAAATGATGATAAATGATAATGTCCCCACCCACCGGTGCCAGGGCATTATTTTTTTTGACATCCGTGCAAGCCGTATCTTCACCGCCCTGTCTTCGGTGCTGCGAATGGTGGCGAAGACGGCATTCCGCGTCCAGTTGAAGATGAAGAGCAGGAAGCCTGCGAAACCGGGCAGTATATGGTAATACACGGAGTGGCCGGCAAGGCTTTGGACAGTATTCCACAGTGCCCATAGAAGGAGGGCGCCGTTCAGGAAAAACCAGATGCTCATGATACCGCCTCTCTAAAGTCAGGTGAGCACATTTTCAGCCATCAGCACATCCCCGGCCTCGGAACTGTGCGTCCCCTGGGTGATTTCATCGAGCATGCCGTACAGGTCTTCAAGATCTTCCGTCCGGGTGTGGACGGTGTAGGTGACCTTGTCGGTGTAGGCGGTGTCTTTGATGATGTGCGGGCTGCTCTGGGCTGCATGTTCGAATTTGCTTGTGTAGGTGTAGTCCATCGTGACGGTGACCGGCACCATCTCGACTTCATACACTTTGCCGGCACTCTGCACGACTTCGGCAGCAGCCCCGGAGTACGCCCGGATGAGCCCTCCGGCACCGAGCTTGATGCCGCCGAAATACCTTGTGACGACCACGGTCACATTATACATGAGCTCCCTTTTCAGCACTTCCAGTATCGGCACCCCCGCCGTGCCTGACGGCTCCCCGTCGTCATCGGCCTTCTGGATCAGTGCGCTTGCACCGATGATGTAGGCGCTGCAGTTGTGCGTCGCGTCTTTATGTTTTGCCTTGATCTCCGCGATGAATGCTTTCGCCTCCTCTTCGGTTTCCGTCCTTTTGATATATCCGATGAAGCGGGATTTGTTGATGATGACTTCAGTACTTTCAGTACGGTGGTTCATATATTTCTGTTCCATTGCATATCACCTCTTAAAATTATATTAACACATAGACTTAAGCTGGTGGATTTAGTAAAATATTCATGAGTGCGAGTGGTTTGAATTGGAGGACGTTAAATGAAGATTGCAATAGTCACAGACTCGACAGCCTATATACCCGAAGATCTTTTGGAGAAATACGATATACACACGATACCGCTCAGTGTCGTGATGGGGGATGAGACGTACAGGGAGAACGTGGATATCACGACGGAGGAATTCTTTGAAAAGATGGCGCAGATGGACACACTGCCGAGCACGAGCCAGCCTTCGATCGGCGATTATATACTGCTCCTTGAATCATTGTACCGTGACGGCTATACGGATGTGCTCAGCTTCCATCTGTCGGCCGAGCTCAGCGGTACATACCAGAATGCGGTGGCGGCGGGCCGGAGCGTTGAAGGCATCAATGTGCATGTCATAGACAGCCAGATTGCCTGCCTCGTCCAGGGTTTCATGCCCCTTTATGCTGCGCAGCACAAGGACAGCATGCCGCTTGAGGACATAATCGCCGAAGTGGAAGAGATGAAGAAGAAAGAGAACATGAATGCATATCTCATCGTGGACACTTTGACGAACCTTCAGAAAGGCGGTCGGCTGTCCAATGCGCAGGCATTGGTCGGCAGTCTTCTGAAAGTGAAGCCGATCCTCGAATTCCAGGACGGGAAAATCGTCCCTTATGAGAAGATCAGGACGAAGAAGAAAGCGAAGAAAAAAGTCGAGGAAATTTTTGCAGAAGAAGTCAGACGTCATGAGGGCAAGGACATCACGGCAGCCGTCATCCACAGCAATGTGGAGGAGGAAGGGCGCGAATGGATGAATGAACTGCAGGAACAGTTCCCGCAGGTGAATTTCATTCTCAGCTATTTCGGTCCGGTCATCGCGACCCACCTCGGTGAAGGCGCGCTCGGTCTCGGATATACGACATATGATGTGAAAATCGACTGATCGGGAAATAAAATCAAATACTCAGGACGCAGCTTATTTTGCTGCGTCCTTTTTTTATGGAGGATGCCATGTACTTCGACAGCAAAGGGGACATTTTATATAAGGAATCAGGCGTCGACAGCGTTAAAAATCTTTGCCACAGATGCCTGAACGATGACAAGACGCTGTTTTATGAATTCCATTCACCGCTTCACCAGAAGAAGGTGAAATACTGCCTGAACTGCATCGGTATCGGGCGCTCGGATTCCGTCACGCCGCTGATTGCCACGGAATCGGCGTCAAGGAGGGAGGAATGTGGGTATAAACTCCATTTCGAGCTGACGGAGATACAGAAGGCGGCCTCGCGGAAAGTCGTGGAGGCGGTGCGCGAAAAGGAAAATCTGCTGCTCCATGCAGTGACCGGCGCAGGAAAGACCGAAATCATCTTCGAGGGGATCAAATATGCAAGGGAGAACGGGCTGAACGTCGCTGTGGTCAGCCCGAGGATCGACGTGGTCAAGGAACTGCACCTGAGGTTGAGCGGGGCATTCAGGAAGGCGAGGATCGATTTGATGTTCGCAGGCGTCAAGGTGAAATTCGAACATCATTTCACCGTGTGCACGGTGCACCAGCTCTACAATTTCACAGACCATTTCGACTGCATCATCGTCGATGAATTCGATGCCTTCCCGCTCGCAGGCGACACGCATCTCCAGGGGGCGGTCCGTAAGTCCCTCACGGCCCGCGGCAGCATCATCATCATGACGGCGACGCCAACCCGTAAGATGCTGAAACTCGCAGGCGGCAATGTGTTCCAGATCGCAAGGCGGTATCACGGGCATGACCTTGCGATACCGGAAATCCACTATGCCAATGTCAGGAAAGCCATGGAGAAGGGGCGCCTTGATGCGAAACTGGAGCGGCTGCTCGACGGCATCATGACGCACGGACGGAAAGTACTGGTTTTCTTCCCCGAAATTAAAATGATGCATGAGGTGCATGGACTGATGGGGGATTTCGACGGTGTGGAGGCGGTCTACAGCGGTGATGCGGCGCGGTATGTGAAGGTGCAGCGCATGAGGGAGGGGGACATCCGGATCCTCCTTACGACGACGATCCTTGAACGCGGTGTCACATTCAGGGACCTGGATGTCATCGTGGTGCATACGGAATATTTTCCCGCAGACACATTGATCCAGATATGCGGCCGTGTGGGCAGGAAGCCGCAGGATCCGACCGGGAACGTCCATTTCCTCACGCTCTACAACACACATCATATCCGGGCGGCGATCAGGAAAATAAAAGCCTTCAACAGCGGGCGGACCGTCTTATGAGGTGTCTTTACTGCCACCGGCGGCTGGAGCCGGAACTGGACCTTTTGAACTTGTTCACGCGCCCCGGCCCTTTGTGCAGCGAATGTGAAATCAGGCTGAAGGAGTGGCGGAAGGGCGGGCGGTGCGGCAGATGCCGCCGGTTGATGGGTGAAGGGGAGGCGGAGTGCAGGGACTGCATCTACCTCAAGAGCCGCTTCCCCCCGGTCGGGAAAATCATGTGCATGCTCGATTACAACGAGGAAGTGAAGATGCTTATGCACAGATATAAATTCGTGAGGGACATCGCACTCGCGGAAGTGCTGTCATACTTCATCACAGTCGGACGGCGGGACTATGATCATTTTGTGCCGATCCCGGTTTCTCCCGGGCGGTTCCGTGACCGGGGTTTCAACCAGATCACCGAAGTGCTGAAGCGGGCCGGCCTCCCACAGAGCAATCTGCTTGAGACCGGAAAAGTGAAGCTGCAGTCGGAACTTTCCAGGCATGAGCGGATGAGCAGTGCCAACCCTTTCACTTTCAATGAGGAATACAGGGATGTTAGACTGCGGGATACAAGGATATTGATTGTGGATGATATATACACCACCGGCATCACGGTCCATCATGCTGCGGAAGTTTTATTACACCATGAACCTGCCGCGCTGGATGTGTTAACGTTTTCAAAAGCATGATGGACTATGGTACAATGGGAATGAAAAGAAAAAGCAATTCAAGGAGGCGTGCATCATGATAAGATGTGAGATAAGAGGAGAAAATATTGAAGTGACGGATGCGATCAGATCGCATATTGAGGAAAAAGTCGGCAAACTCGAGCGTTACTTCAATGATGTACCAAATACTCATGCGCATGTAAACATTAAGACTTATAACAACAAGCAGGGCAAGGTTGAAATTACAATCCCTATGAAAGGCCTCACTTTACGTGCAGAAGAAAGACATGATGACCTGTATGCTGCAGTGGATCTGATCGTCGACAAGCTTGAAAGGCAGATCCGCAAGCATAAAACCAAAATCAACCGTAAGTTCAGGGAGAAGGATCCGGAGCTCGAAATGTTCAGGGCGGCCGAGAATGGCAACGGTAACGGTGACAGCACGGATCAGGCCGACGAAGGCATTGAAATCGTGCGTACGAAAGAATTCACCCTGAAACCTATGGATTCCGAAGAAGCGGTGCTGCAGATGAATATGCTCGGCCATGATTTCTTCGTCTTCAATGATCGGGAAACCGAAGGGACCAGCATCGTATACAGACGCAGGGACGGAAAGTATGCTGTGATCGAAACGAACTAAATTGCTTATGCTTTAAAAAAATGAATCAAACGCTCGGATGAACAGGACGATGACTCTTCTTAGGGGAGGGAAACGTCCTGTTTTTATTTTCTGTGGAAAAATGGTAAAATTATGTGATGTATAACGACATGTGTAAAGAATGAGGAGAGAGCTATCTTGGGCGTACTGAATAAATTATTTGATGGCAACCGGTTCGAAGTCAGATCATTGCGCAAGCAGGCTGAAAAAGTCGATGCTCACCGTTCCACCATGGTGGAATTGAGTGATGCAGAACTTCAGTCCAAAACTGATGAATTCAAGGACCGGTTAAAAGATGTTGAAGATGATGTTAAACAAGAAGAAAAAGTATTGGATGATATATTGCCGGAAGCATTTGCTGTGGTGAGGGAAGCTTCCCGCAGGACACTTGGGCTTGAACCGTTCCTTGTTCAGATCATGGGCGGGATCGCACTCCACAAGGGCGACATTGCAGAGATGAAGACCGGTGAAGGTAAGACACTGACCGCAACAATGCCGGTGTATCTGAATGCACTGACGGGCAAAGGGGTCCATGTGATCACCGTCAACGAATACCTCTCTGCGACACAGATGGAGGAAATGTCGGTGCTGTACAATTTCCTCGGACTGACCGTGGGACTGAACCTGAACCAGAAGAACAGTGAGGAGAAGCGGCACGCTTTTGCACAGGACATCACCTATACGACCAATAACGAACTCGGTTTCGATTATCTGAGGGATAATATGGTGACGTATAAGAAGGACCGTGTGCTGCGTGAACTGAATTATGCGATCATTGACGAGGTCGACTCGATCCTGATCGATGAAGCGCGTACGCCGCTGATCATCTCGGGCAAGGCAGAACAGTCGGATACGCAGTACATGCAGGCGAATGCATTCGTCAAAATGCTTAAGATGGATGAGGACTTCACATATGATGTGAAGACGAAAGGCATACAGCTTACGGAAGACGGTATCCATAAGTCGGAGAAATGGTTCAAGATAGACAACCTGTTCGACGTCAAGCACGTGAACCTGCTGCATCACATCAACCAGGCGCTTAAGGCGAATTTCTCGATGGAGCGGGATGTGGACTATGTGGTGGAGGATGAGAAAGTCGTCATCGTCGACCAGTTCACAGGCCGTACGATGAAAGGCCGCCGCTTTTCGGATGGGCTGCATCAGGCGATTGAAGCTAAGGAAGGCGTCGACATCCAGAATGAATCGAAGACGATGGCATCGATCACCTTCCAGAACTTCTTCAGGCAGTTCAGGAAGCTCTCCGGCATGACGGGTACGGCGAAGACGGAAGAAGAAGAGTTCATCAACATCTATAATATGAAAGTCACCCAGATTCCGACGAATCAGCCGGTCGCCCGTGAGGACCGGACGGATAAGATTTTCTCGAATAAGGAATTCAAATTCAACGCCGTCATTGAAGAAGTGATGGACAGGCACCGTAAGGGCCAGCCGATCCTGATCGGTACGGTCGCGGTCGAGACGAGTGAACTGATTTCCGAACTGCTGCGTAAAAAAGGCATCCGGCACAATGTGCTGAACGCGAAGAACCATGAGCGCGAAGCGGAAATCATCCAGAACGCGGGTAAAAAAGGTGCGGTCACAATCGCCACGAACATGGCGGGCCGCGGTACGGACATCAAACTCGGCGAAGGCGTCAAGGAAGCCGGGGGCCTCGCGGTCATCGGTACTGAACGCCATGAATCCCGCCGTATCGATGATCAGCTGCGCGGCCGTGCAGGCCGTCAGGGCGATGTCGGTGTGAGTACATTCTACCTCTCCCTCGAGGACGATTTGATGAAGCGTTTCGGCTCGGAACGCATCCAGGGCGCGATGAACCGGCTTGGCATGTCCGGCGAGGAACTGACATCGAAGATGATTTCAAGGGCGGTCGAGTCTTCCCAGAAACGTGTGGAAGGAAACAACTTCGATGCGCGTAAGCGCCTGCTCCAGTATGACGATGTGCTGCGGCGCCAGAGGGAGATCATCTATCAGGAGCGTAATGAGATCATCGATAACGAAGATGTGCGTGATCTTTTGATGGGCATGATCGAATCTTCCGTGGAACGTACAGTCGGCTTCTATAATCTTGAGGACGAGGAAAACATCGACTATGATCAGTTCGTGAACACTTTGAATGATCTTTATTTCCGGGAAGAAACGGTCACTGCAGAGGATCTGAAATATAAGGAATCCGATGAGATCATCGAGCTGCTGCTGGAAAAAGTGCGGCATGAACTAGAATTGAAGGAAGAGAAACTCGGCGAAGAGAAGATGCGCCTGTTTGAGCGCATGATGATGCTTCGGACGATGGACAGGAAATGGACGGAGCACATCGATGCGATGGATCAGCTCCGTACCGGGATCCATCTGCGTTCATACGGCCAGATCAACCCGCTCCGTGAATATCAGAATGAAGGGCTCCAGATGTTTGAGGACATGCTTGTTGGTATCGAGGACGATACGGCGAAGTATGTGCTGAAGACACAGGTGAGGTCCGATGAGGAACTGAAGCGTGAGCAGGTCGTATCGAAGAGCGATATGCAGACCGGCGACGGCAAGCCGAAAGTGAAGAAGGCACCGAAGAAAAGGGAAGTCAGAGTCGGACGCAATGACCCGTGTCCATGCGGATCGGGTAAAAAATACAAAAACTGCCATGGGGCGGCATAAAGGAGACTGTTATGGAATTATCAGATATCAAAAACTTTACAGAAGCAAAGAAAGAGAAATTAAAAGACTTTAGGGGGTCTCTTTGACTTAGAAGAAAAAGAGACTCAAATCAGGGAAAATGAAGAAGAGATGCTGCAGCCGGAATTTTGGAATGATCCGGCGGCTGCACAGAAACTGATTGACAGCAACAACCATGTCAAAAAAATTGCAGACGGCTTCAATGAACTGGTGGAACTGATCGATGACATCGAAGTGACACATGAGCTGCTCAAAGAAGAATATGATGAAGATATGAAAGAGATGCTCGATGAAAGCGTCAAGGAAGCAGAAGAGAAGTTCAATGAATATGAGCTGAACATCCTGCTGAGCGACGAGCATGATCATCTCGATGCACTGCTCGAGCTGCATCCCGGCGCCGGCGGCACGGAAAGCCAGGACTGGGCGGAGATGCTCCTCAGAATGTATCAGAGGTATGCCGAGCAGCAGGGCTTCAAAGTCGAGACGATCGATTACCAGGCAGGGGATGAGGCAGGCGTCAAAAGCGTCACACTGTCCGTCAAGGGCCCGAATGCCTACGGCCTCCTGAAGGCGGAGAAGGGCGTCCACCGGCTGGTGAGGATTTCGCCGTTCGACTCCTCGGGCAGAAGGCACACATCCTTCGTTTCATGCGAAGTGACCCCGCAGTTCGACCACGATGACATCGAGATCGAAGTGAGGAGCGAGGACATCAGCGTCGACACCTACCGTTCCAGCGGTGCGGGCGGCCAGCACGTCAACACATCCGATTCCGCGGTTCGTATCACGCACCATGAATCGGGCATCGTCGTGACATGCCAGAACGAAAGGTCCCAGCTCAAAAACCGGGATCAGGCGATGAAGATGCTGAAGTCGAAGCTTTATCAGCGGGAACTGGAAGCCCAGCAGGCTGAGATAGACGCCATCAAAGGCGACCAGAAGGAGATCGGCTGGGGATCCCAGATCCGCTCCTACGTCTTCCATCCTTATTCAATGATCAAGGACCATCGCACGAATCACGAAGTCGGCAATACAGACAAAGTGATGGATGGTGATCTCGGCCCGTTCGTCGAGGCATACCTGCGGCAGAATATATAATGAGAGAATCAGGACACCCTCCGGGGTGTCTTTTTTGTTGGATGTGATGAGCTTGTAGGGCTTCTGATGTTTATTATAGTAGGAGAACGGCTTTTGAAAACGAGCAAGTCGGTGGAAAACGAGGATATGCTCGTATTTTGGTCCCTGGAAACGAGCAAGTCGGTGGAAAACGGGGATATGCTCGTATTTTGATCCCGGAAAACGAGCAAGTTACTGAAAAATGAAGATATGCTCGCATCCTGCCTGCTCCCCGGCTGAAGTGAAGATAGCCCGCCCGAAGAGAAACCACACGCCACGCTCTTAACATTACAAAACATGAAAGGGTGAAATGTTAACAGTGAAACCCCTTACAATCACCTGACCGCTTCATCACCCAGACCCGCCACCTTACCCGAAATCCACTTGAAGTAAAGATTTTTTTAAATTTCACAATGAGTTCATTCTGTAATATTCGTGTCACATTAAAGATGAGAATGCTGTCAAATCAACGTTTATCACTGTAATAAAGTACGTCATATATTACATTCGGCCGTTCTAAATTTCGTTTGTTTTACAATTCCTTTACATCCCACACAACTGAAAATTTCTGTGCTATAGTACTAAACATAGATTTAACAAGGCGGGTACGGCCCATCAGTTACCGTACGAAAATCAGCTTGTTATATATCATTAGGAGGAAATTTTTATTATGAAGAAGACAGTAGTATCAATAGCAACTGTTACAGCGTTGACAGGAATTGCTTCAACTAATATATCAGCAAATGAATATGTACCGGCAGAGGTACAGCAGAACCACGATTATACTTATAACTATGAAACGAATGGCGACAGCTATTCCTACTACTGGTACTATGGAGATACAGACGGCAGCCAGTATGCCAACCAGTATTCATCAAACTCAAACGAAACAGCTTCAGCACAGAATACATACACAGCCGAAGCAGCACCTGCAGTGAACGAAGCACCGGCAGTACAGGAATCATCTGCACCGGCAGTGTCCCAATCATCTTCTGATGTACAGGCACCTGCAGTGTCTCAGTCACAGTCAACTACTGACGTACAGGCACCTGCAGTAGTTGAAACTCCGGCAGCAAGCAGCAGCTCATCATTTACAGGCGGCACTAACTTCTACCCGGGCGGCGAGTGTACATGGTATGCTTTCGAACGTCGTGCAGAACTTGGTAAAGCTGTCAGCGGCAGCTGGGGAAATGCCAGCAACTGGGCAGGCCAGGCAAGTGCACAAGGCCTCACTGTTAACAACTCACCTTCAGTCGGCGCAATCATCCAGACACCTGCAAACACAAATGGTGCATACGGAATGGGTCACGTTGGTGTTGTCGAATCAGTGAACGGCGACGGTTCCATCACGATTTCAGAAATGAACTGGAGCGGCGGCCTCGGCGGAAAAACATTCAGAACACTTTCTGCTTCACAAGCTGCAAGCCACAACTTCATCCACTAAAATCTGTTTTACAGCAGATCAGGATCGGGACTCATGTCCCGGTCCTTTTTTGATGTCCACAAATATTCAACGGTTGCACCGTGTCCGGGCGGTGATGTTGTGTTAAAATAATTGCAATAACTATACTGGGGAAGTTTTTGATATGAACAGGAAACGTATACTCATCATCATTGCCGCCGCCGCAGGTGCGCTCCTCATCGGTGCTGCCATCGGTGCAGTGCTGAACTACTCGGAAGACCAGTTCGACAACCAGGCACTGGAAACGCTCAAGTCCACGGAAGGCAGGGACAACCATCATGCCGTCGGCGGAAACATCATGGAAAATGATCTCACGGAGATCATGAATGCAAATGCGGGTTTTAATGATATCATAGGGAATAATGAAGTGACGGTCGTCAATTTCTTCGCCTCATGGTGTGACCCATGCAAGCGGGAAACGCCGGCGCTCAATGAATACCACAACGAGCACCTGGACGAACCGATCGACATCATCGGTGTCAACATCAGCGACAGCGATGCCAACCGGGATGCGTTCCTGGAAGAGTTTGAAGTGCAGTATCCGGTCTTCGAATTCGAAGATGAGGACCAGGCGCTGTCGGATCACCAGATCCATCTGATGCCGACGACTTTCTTCGTCGACAGCGAAGGTGAGATCATCCGGGCATATATCGGCGAAGTGTCGCCGGAACTCGTGACGAACTATATAAATTACGTTAAGGAGGCATCCTGATGGGTGTGCATCAGTATTTTAAAAGCTTGAATGATTTAGAGAAGTTGATCCGCTGTCCCGGGAAATTCAAATATCAGGAACATAATGTGGCAGCACATTCTTTCAAGGTGACGAAAATTGCCCAGTATCTCGGTACGGTCGAGGAGCACAGCGGCACGGACGTCGACTGGAAAGCCCTGTATGAGAAGGCTTTGAACCATGACTATCCTGAAATCTTCACAGGCGACATAAAAACACCTGTAAAGTATGCATCAAGTGAGCTCAACACCCTGTTCAGGGAAGTCGAGGAGACGATGACGGTCAGATTCATCGAGGCGGAGTTCCCGGAGTCGTACCAGAAAGAATACAAAAGGCGCCTGAAGGAAGGGAAGGATGATTCGATAGAAGGACAGATACTGTCGGTGGCGGATAAAGTCGATCTGCTCTATGAATCGTTCGGGGAGATCCAGAAGAGGAACCCCGAGAAGCTTTTCTTTGAAATGTATGAGAATTCCCTGATCACGATCAAACAGTATTCACACCTTGCATGCGTGCAGGATTTCATCAACAATATTTTAACCGAAATGCTGAAAGAGCCGTTCATCCCGAAGACCGAACTCCTCGACATCACGGAGTCGATCCTCAATAAGGAGCTATGATGTATGGATTTGTTCTGGTATATGATGGCCCTGGTCGCGCCGGCCGTCACGGTGGTGATTTTTGCCAGGCTGACGCGGAATAAGTATGTCGCTGTCATACTGACATTCATCCTGTTCGCCGTGTCGATATACAGAGGATTCTATAACTCCGAATGGGTCATATATCTGGATGCGATCTCGATCGTCATCGGCTATATGCTCGTTGAATTATACAATATAGATAAAGTGGAAGATGAGTAGAGATGACCGAACAAATGTTTGTCGTTGATGCTCATTTTTTGTTAAAATAAAGTACACGATTATTTTTCGGAGGCGTATTTATGGCTAATTTTGAATTGGTTTCCAAATTTGAGCCGGCAGGCGACCAGCCCAAGGCAATCGAAGAACTGACAAGACAGATCAAATCCGGCCAGCGGCACCAGACACTGCTTGGTGCAACAGGTACCGGAAAAACATATACGATGAGCCAGATCATAAAAAAGGTGGGCAAACCCACGCTGATCATCGCGCACAATAAAACTCTCGCCGGGCAGCTTTACGGCGAATTCAAAGAATTTTTCCCGAATAACAGGGTAGAGTATTTTGTAAGTTACTATGACTATTACCAGCCTGAAGCATACGTGCCACATACGGATACATTCATCGAAAAGGATGCATCCATCAACGATGAAATCGATAAGCTCAGGCACAGTGCAACGAGCGCTTTATTCGAAAGGGATGATGTCATCATCATCGCTTCGGTCAGCTGCATATACGGCCTCGGTAACCCGGAAGAATACCGCGACATGGTCGTGAGTGTTCGTGTCGGCATGGAGATGGACCGCAACGAATTTTTAAGGAAGCTCGTCGACATCCAGTATTCAAGGAATGACATCGACTTCCAGCGGGGTACGTTCCGGGTGCGCGGCGACATCGTCGAAGTCTTCCCGGCCTCCCGTGATGAACAGTGCATCCGGGTTGAATTCTTCGGTGACGAAGTCGACCGTATAAGGGAGATCAATTACCTGACTGGGGAAGTCCTCCACGAGAGGGAGCACTTCGCCATATTCCCGGCCTCCCACTTCGTTACGCGTGAAGAGAAGATGCGCGTGGCGATCGAGCGCATCGAAAGGGAACTCGAGGAGCGCCTCAAGGAACTGCGCGACGACAATAAACTGCTCGAAGCTCAGCGGCTCGAACAGAGGACGAATTACGACCTTGAAATGATGCGGGAGATGGGATTCTGCTCCGGCATCGAAAACTATTCGGTGCATTTGACGCTGCGTCCGATGGGTTCGACGCCTTATACGCTGATGGATTATTTCGATGACTTCCTCATCATGATCGACGAATCCCATGTGACGCTCCCCCAGATCAGGGGGATGTTCAACGGGGACAAGGCGCGTAAACAGGTGCTCGTGGACCACGGCTTCAGGCTGCCGAGCGCCCTCGACAACCGGCCGCTGCAGTTCAGTGAATTCGAGGAGAAGGCCCGGCAGCTTCTGTATGTATCGGCCACTCCGGGTCCTTACGAGCTTGAACACACCGAGAAGATGGTCGAACAGATCATCCGTCCGACCGGACTGATCGACCCCACTGTCGATGTCCGGCCGACCGAACATCAGATCGATGATCTGCTCGAAGAAATCGTCAAAAGGAGCGAGCGCAACGAGCGTGTGCTGATCACGACACTGACGAAGAAGATGTCGGAGGACCTCACCACTTATCTGAAAGAGGCGGGTGTGAAAGTCCAGTACCTGCATTCGGAAGTGAAGACACTCGAACGGATCGAGATCATACGGGAACTGCGGCTCGGCACTTATGACGTGCTCGTCGGGATCAACCTGCTCCGTGAAGGGCTCGATATACCGGAAGTCTCGCTTGTCGCGATACTCGATGCGGACAAGGAAGGATTCCTCCGTTCGAACCGCTCGCTGATCCAGATCATGGGGCGTGCCGCGAGGAACAGCGAGGGCCACGTCATCATGTATGCCGACAAAGTCACCGACTCCATGCAGTATGCATTGGATGAAACATCAAGGCGCCGGGAAATCCAGAGGGCTTACAATGAAGAGCACGGCATCACACCGACGACCATCAAAAAAGATGTCAGGGAAGCGATCAGCGCAGAAGTTGAAGTCAAGGAAGACAGGGAAAAATCGTCAGGCAAGCGGAAGAAGATGACGAAAAAAGAGAGAGAGAAAACAATGGAACAGCTCGAGCGCGATATGAAGCAGGCAGCCAAGGACCTGGACTTCGAAACGGCCTCGGAGCTGCGTGACGCACTGTTTGAACTCCAGGCAGAAGGGTGAACTCTATGAAGAATAAAAATATAAGCATCAAAGGTGCAAGACAGCATAACCTTAAAGATATCGACGTCGAGATCCCGCGTGATCAGCTCATCGTCATGACGGGGCTTTCGGGATCCGGCAAATCATCGCTCGCTTTCGATACCATTTATGCAGAAGGGCAGCGGCGCTATGTCGAATCATTGAGTGCATATGCACGGCAGTTTCTGGGACAGATGGAAAAGCCCGATGTCGATTCGATCGAGGGGCTCTCGCCCGCCATCGCAATCGACCAGAAGACGACGAGCAACAACCCGCGTTCAACGGTTTCGACCATCACTGAAATCTATGATTACCTGAGGCTGCTGTATGCACGTGCGGGGACGCCGTACTGTCCGAACCACGGTGTCGAAATCAGCTCCCAGACGGTCCAGGAAATGGTGGACCGTGTGATGGAACTGCCTGAACGGTCGAAGATCCAGGTGTTCGCACCGATCATCCACGGCAGGAAGGGCCAGCATAAGAAACTGCTGGAATCCCTGAGTAAGGAAGGTTTCGCAAGGGTGCTCGTCAACGGGGAGATTTATGACATCGAAGAAGTGCCCGAACTCAATAAAAACCAGAAGCACAACATTGAACTCGTCATCGACCGTCTTGTCGTACGCGACGGTGTGGAAGCGCGTCTCGGCGATTCGCTTCAGACGGCGCTTGAAAAAGGCGAAGGCAACATCGTGATCAATGTCATCGACGGGGAGGACATGTTCTTCTCGGAAAATTACGCCTGTCCGCTGTGCGGCTTCACGGTGCCTGAAATGGAACCGAGGCTGTTTTCATTCAACGCACCGTACGGTGCATGCAAAGAATGTGACGGTCTCGGGATGAAGATGGCGGTGAACGAGAAGCTCGTCATCCCGGATGACAGCCTTACGCTTGAAGAGGGTGCACTCGTTCCGTGGGAACCGATTTCCTCCGGCTATTATCCGCAGCTTCTGAAGCAGACATGTGAACACTTCAACATCGATATGGGCACACCTTTCAAAGCGCTCAGCAAGAAGGAACGCAAACTTTTATTGTATGGTTCGAAAAGTGAAGTCGTCACCTACAGGTTCAGGCAGGAGAACGGTGTGGAGCGGACGAGGAAGATGGCGTTCGAAGGTGTCATAAATAATATAGAACGCAGATACCGGGACAGCCCGTCCGAATATACACGTGATGTCATGAGCCGTTATATGCGGGAGACGGCGTGCCAGTCATGTAAAGGTTACCGCCTCAGCGATGAAGCGCTGGCCGTCAAAGTCGACGGGCGCCATATCGGTGAAACTGTCGACCAGCCTGTCAATGATGCACTGGAATTCTTCAGCGGCCTTGAGCTGTCGCGCCAGAACCGCTCCATCGCGGCACCGATACTGAAGGAAATCGATGAACGGCTCCTGTTCCTTAGGAATGTCGGGCTCGACTATCTGACATTGAACCGCAGAAGCGGCACATTGTCCGGGGGCGAGGCACAGCGCATACGCCTCGCGACACAGATCGGCTCGAGGCTGAGCGGTGTATTGTACATTTTGGATGAGCCTTCAATCGGCCTGCATCAGCGGGATAATGAGCGGCTCATCAGCACATTGAAGGATATGCGGGATCTCGGCAACACCTTGATCGTCGTCGAGCACGATGAAGATACGATGCTTGCAAGCGACTACCTGATCGACATCGGGCCGGGTGCGGGTGAGCACGGCGGAGAAATCATGGCTTCAGGCACGCCTGAAGAAGTCATGAATGATGAGAATTCGATCACCGGGCTTTATTTGAGCGGAAAACGCCAAATACCGCTTCCGGAAAACTACCGCAAACCCGACCCTGAGCGGATGATCCGCATACGGGGTGCGCGTGAAAACAATCTGAAGAATATCGATGTGGATATACCGATGGGCATTATGAACCTTGTTACGGGCGTATCAGGGTCGGGCAAGAGCACACTCATCAACGAAATCGTCTATAAGGCACTGCACCAAGAATTGTATAAATCCAAACAGATCCCGGGCGAGCATGACAGCATCACGATGCCTGACAAACTGGAGAAGATCATCGACATCGACCAGTCGCCGATCGGCCGGACGCCGCGGAGCAACCCCGCGACATATACGGGCGTCTTCGACGATGTCCGTGATGTGTTTGCACAGACGAATGAAGCGAAAGTGCGCGGCTATCAGAAAGGCCGGTTCAGCTTCAACGTGAAGGGCGGACGCTGCGAGGCCTGCAGGGGCGACGGCATCATCAAGATCGAAATGCATTTCCTCCCTGATGTCTTCGTCCCTTGTGAAGTGTGTGACGGCAAACGTTACAATCGGGAGACGCTCGAAGTCAAATACAAGGATAAAAGCATTGCGGACGTCCTTGAGATGACGGCGGAAGAAGCTTTCTACTTCTTTGAAAACCTTCCGAAGATCAAGCGCAAGATCAAAACGCTCGTCGATGTCGGACTCGGCTATGTCCGCCTCGGACAGCCGGCGACGACGCTGTCGGGCGGGGAGGCGCAGCGCGTCAAACTTGCCTCCGAACTGCACAAACGCTCGAACGGGCGCTCGCTTTATATACTGGACGAACCGACGACCGGCCTCCATTCCGAAGATATAGGGAAGCTGATCAAGGTGCTCCAGAGACTGGTGGACAACGGGGATACAGTCATCATCATCGAACATAACCTCGATGTCATCAAAGTTGCGGATAATATCATCGACCTGGGGCCTGAAGGTGGTGTCGGTGGCGGAACAATTGTCGTTGATGGTACAATTGAAGATGTCATAAACGAGCCGGCGAGCCATACGGGGCATCATCTAAAAAAATGGTTGAACAGAAACCATCAGGAGGTTAATCATGGACAGTAAAGAACGTATTTTGAAGATGTTAGAAGAGGGCAAGATCACTTCCGAAGAAGCCATACGCCTCATGGAAACCATGGATAAGAGGGAAAATGCGAACCAGTCGACTTCCGCAGATGACGCTGAACAGGAGAAGAAAACCGGTGATGAGTATTGGGACGGCGGTATGGTCAACGATCTCTTCCAGCAGTTCATGGGTGAGGTCAACAAATACGTGAAGCCTGATAAACTGAACAAGACCTACAAGGACGTCAATGAACGGGCCAGCAGGACATATCAGGATATGAGGACGAAATTCGACAGCAACCAGCAGGCTTCCCAGGTGTTCAAATCGGTGGAACGCGCTTTTGATTCCGTCAAAAACACGAACTTCGATTCGGTGTTTTCAGGCGGTGCAAAAAACCGGCTGATTGAAACACTTGATGAACCGTTCTCTTCGATATCACTCGATATCACGAACGGTGACATCAAAATCGTGCCGACGGACCGTGTCCAGACTGCAAAATTTGAAGTGACACCTTTCTACAGGAAACTCGACACCAAAAGGAACTATTTCCAGGACATCATCTGTGAAGTCAAAAATGATGAGCTGATCATCGTCTCGGATATCCGCGCAGCGAAGGTGAATGTCGAACTCAACCTGAGCCCGGAGAACATAAGACGGATGATCGTGACCGGCTCGAACGGAAACGTCTTCCTGAAAGACCAGGAAATCAAGGATCTCACGGTTGATGTGCTGAACGGAAACGTCAAACTTGAAGACACCGTGACCGAGAATGCCTTCGTCCGGACTTCAAAAGGGAACATCTCCGTTGAAAAGGGCGCTTACGGCAATGTGGAGCTGATATCGATGGTCGGAACGATCAACACCGATCAGTTCAATGCAAAGGACATCACGGTGTCGGCCAACGGCTCCGTGAACATGACGCTCCAGAGCACGACGGACTCCGCCACGATCACCACCAACATGGGCAGCGTCAATTTGAGCATCCCGCAGGGGCGCCCGCTGGAAGGCAGGCTCTCGACCGTGGTGGGTCAGCTGAACTATCCGCCTGAAGTGGATGCGAGATTCATGAAGCACCAGGACTTCGGGCTGAAGGAATTGATGCTCGTGAATGATTCCGATGAACCCGGACTGTTCATAGAGGTCAGCACAAAGTTCGGCAGTGTAACTTTGCACAGAAGTTGATGATTGATGAAAAAGGCCGGAATATTCCGGTCCTTTTTATTTTGCTGCAGCTGTTTTTGGGGTAAGATGATACTTAACATTAGGAATTCAAGAGGTGATTACATGTTGACGGTACACGAACTGGTTGAGCAGTTCACTTTGAAGGTGGTGGCGGGCAATGACGGTCTGACCAACGAAATCAAAAACTATGATATTTCACGTCCGGCATTGGAAATCGGGGGCTATTTCTCCCATTATTCATCGGACCGGGTGCAGATCCTCGGTATGACGGAGATTTCATTCTTCGAGAGGATGCTGACCGATAAAGACCGGGAAGACCGCTCAAAGCGCCTCTGCCGCAAGGAGACGCCATGCATCGTGCTGGCGCGCCAGCTGCCCCCGCCGCTGGAACTGATAGAAGCATGTAACGCCAGCAACACCCCCTTGCTTGTCACCGAGGCCAACACGACGACGTTTTATTCAAAGCTTTCAAACTATCTTGAAAAAGCGCTGGCACCGGAGACGAACAGGCACGGCGTGCTCGTTGATGTATATGGGATCGGTGTGCTGATCACCGGGGAGAGCGGCATCGGCAAGAGTGAAACCGCACTTGAACTGGTGAAGAACGGCCACCGGCTTGTCGCCGATGACAATGTCGAGATCAAGGAAGTTTCGGATAATGTCCTGATGGGCAGTGCGCCGAAGCTCATCCAGAACCTGCTTGAAATCCGCGGCCTCGGAATCATAAATGTGATGACCCTGTTCGGGGCGGGCTGCATACTGGCGGAGAAGAGGATCATGCTGAACGTCAACCTCGAGCCCTGGGAAAAGGGCAGGGATTATGACAGGGTCGGGCTCGACCGGAAGAAACTTTCGATATTGAACTCCGAAATCGAGATGCGCACCATTCCGATCCGTCCGGGCAGAAGCCTCGCCGGCATCATCGAAGTGGCCGCGATGAACTACCGCCTGCGCCACATGGGATATGACGCGGCGGCGGAATTCAATGACCGGCTGAACAAGCAGATCAAACTCAACGGAGGACTGGAAAATGATTTATAATATACAGCCGCTCGACCCCGTACTCATCTCCCTCGGTCCGCTGGACCTCAGATGGTATGGTGTCATCATAGCATTCGGCATGCTGCTCGGATTCCTCATCGCGAACCGGGAAGCGAATAAGAAGAACATGCCTGAAGGCATGTTCGTCGATCTGATGTTTTACATAATTTTATTTTCACTGATCGGGGCGAGATTGTATTATGTCCTGTTCAACCTGGACTACTACCTCCAGGACCCGATTTCAATCATCATGGTCAATGAAGGCGGTATGGCGATCCACGGCGGGCTGATCGGGGGCATACTCGCAGGCCTCATATACTGCCGAAGGAAAAACCTGAGCTTCTTCCAGGTGGCGGACATCGCGGCACCGAGCCTGATCCTCGGACAGGCGATCGGCAGATGGGGCAACTTCATGAACCAGGAGGCCCACGGCGGCGAAGTGACGCGGGGCTTCCTTGAATCACTGATGCTCCCTGAATTCATCATCAACCAGATGTACATCGACGGCAGCTACTACCATCCGACATTCCTGTACGAATCGGTATGGAACATCATCGGTTTCGTCATCCTGCTGCTGCTCAGGCCGAAGCTTAAAATCGGCCAGACGATGCTGCTCTACCTGATCTACTACTCGGTCGGCCGCTTCTTCATAGAGGGCATGCGCACCGACAGCCTGATGATCGGGGATCTGCTCAGGACCGCACAGGTCGTGTCAATACTCACCATCATCGCAGCCATTGCCATATGGATCTACCGCAGCAATAAATACAACCTGCCGAAATACGGCGACGTGGACGGCATATACGATCCGGACGGCAAACGCCGGAAAAAACGTTCCGGACCGAAAAGCCGGACTGTAAGCAAGGATCATAATAAGAAACATAAAAGGAAGAAATGATATGAGGAATACGACACGCTACAAAGTCGGGAAATATAATCCACTATGGAATCTGTACCGGACGGTCTCCTTCTTTAAAGTCGTCAAAAACTTCATCATCATCGAAATCGGGCGGTACTGTCCGTCCACAAGGCTGAAACATCTTTTGTACCGGAAATTTTTGAAGATGGATCTCGGGGAGAAGGTCTCGTTTGCCTATAAGGCGATGCCGGACCTGATGCACCCGGAACGGATCCACATTGGCAACAACAGCATAATCGGTTATAATACTGTAATATTGACCCATGAATATTTAGTAGATGAATACAGGCTCGGGGATGTCCATATAGGAGACAATACGATGATCGGCGCAAACGTGACCGTCCTGCCGGGCGTCACCATCGGCAGCAATTCGAGCGTCGGTGCAG
Source organism: Salinicoccus kekensis (assembly GCF_900220995.1). Taxonomy (GTDB): domain Bacteria; phylum Bacillota; class Bacilli; order Staphylococcales; family Salinicoccaceae; genus Lacicoccus; species Lacicoccus kekensis. The sequence continues at coordinate 87,939 of NZ_OBQF01000006.1, read as the reverse complement.
GTGCCGTCGTGTCGAAGGATATCCCGGATGATTCGAGCTGTTATGGGAATCCACTTGTGATAAGGAGCAATAAAGATGAATGATAGAAAAGTAATCCCCTTCAATCAAAGTGGTTCATTTTACTTCAATCAAGGACTGAAAAAAATAGATCAGCAGAAAAAGGGCGACGCCCTGAAGAACTTCGAGAAGGCATTTAATGCAGATGAAGATAATCTCGCTTATTTGTCACAGTATGTATATCTGCTCGCAGAAAATGGAAGGCATGCTGAAGCTGAATATTTACTGATCAACAAATTCATTCAGCATCAATATGATGCTGAATTTTATTTTATACTCAGCCAGCTGTTCGTCATCACGAACGACCCCAATAAGGCATTCCTGTTCGGCGTGGAATATGCGAAGCATTTCCCGGAGGCGGGGTATCATGAAGAGCTCGAGAACATGTTCGAGCTGGCGATCGAAGACGAGGAGGAAGTTGAGAAGGAGGCTGAGCGGTTCGTCAGCCACCACATCTTCCAGCATCTGTTCATGAACGCCCGCATAGAGGAGTCGCTTGAATATTTATCGATGCTGCCCCTCGACCTTCAGGAAGAACGCACTTTCAGGAACCTGAAGGCGATGGCCTATTTGTTTTTGAATCAATTTGATGAAGCTTATGAACTGCTGCGTCAGCTGCACATGGAGGACAAGACCGATATGCACGCCCTCAGCCATCTGACGCTGCTGTACTACCATACGGGCCGGGAAGCGGAATTCGAAGCCAACTTAAAGAAGATGGAAGTGGTCGAACCGCTCGATGATGATTCGAGGTTCAAGGTGGGCCTTGTGCTCAACTTCCTTAAACAGTACTCCAGATCTTATGAACTGCTGTATCCGCTGTATAAAAATCAGCAGTACATCAGTTTCCAGCTGCTGCATGCATTGAGTTTTGCGAGCTATCACACGGGCAGGGAGGAAGAGGCGCGGATGTTCTGGGAGAAGATGCAGAACTTCCATGCGGTCAGTGATGTATACAGCCCCTGGGAGAAAGAGCGGGCGGCGGACCTGATCACCGTCACGGCCGAAACCCACCTTCATGAGGACGATGTCCATCTGAGGCTGCTCGGCCTTTACAAGCTTCACCTCATCAGGCCGAGGGATGCGATTCTCGGCCACCCTGTATGGGAGACGATTGAAGCGCTGGATGATTATGAAAAGCTGTATGTCACTTTCCTTTTCCAGGGCGTCAAGCTCGTCAGGCTCGGGAAGATGCACAACGGCCTCGAAATATTGAGGGGTGCCGGCTATGAGGGAGATGAAGATCTGCTGCAGTGGATCGACACTTTCCATCTTTTGTATGACAGGATCAAAGACTTCGAAGACATCCCTTCACTCGTCGCAGCGACGGTTTATTTATATCCAAAAGGCAGAAAGATCACGAAAAAAAGCATGACGGAAGAGTTCGGGATCACTTCATACAGGCTGAACAAAGCGATCGGAATGATCAAGCAGATATGATGAAAATGCCCTTGGAAATGTTTATAATATTGAATGGTATGAAATGACAACTGAAATGATCATCAGAAAGTTAGGAGATTTGAAATGGCGGAAGAAAAAGTACATGATGTTGTAATAATCGGTGCCGGACCGGCGGGCATGACAGCTGCCGTCTATGCATCGAGGGCCAATCTGGATACGGTGATGCTTGAAAGAGGCGTACCGGGCGGACAGATGGCAAACACGGAGGATGTTGAAAACTATCCGGGATATGATTTCATCACGGGGCCGGAATTATCCTCAAAAATGTTTGAACATGCACAGAAATTCGGTGCACAGTATAAATACGGTGACATCAAGTCGGTGGAGGATCACGGGGAGTATAAAATCCTGAAGACATCCTCTGAAGAAATCAAGACGAAGACGGTCATCATCGCAACGGGTGCTGAGTATAAGAAGATCGGCGTGCCGGGTGAAGATACACTCGCAGGGCGCGGTGTGAGCTACTGTGCGGTCTGTGACGGCGCGTTCTTCAAAGAGCGTGAACTCGTCGTGATCGGCGGCGGCGACTCGGCTGTGGAAGAGGGTGTGTACCTGACGAAGTTCGCAAGCAAGGTGACGATCGTCCACAGACGTAATGAGCTGCGTGCCCAGAAGATCCTTCAGGACCGTGCATTCAAAAATGAAAAGATCGAATTCATTTGGGATACGGAACTGCAGACGATCAACGGGGATGACAAAGTCAAGAGTGTGACGCTCCTCGATAAAAACACCGGAAACAAATATGATTACGATGCCGACGGCGTGTTCGTCTACATCGGCATGAAGCCTTTGACGCAGCCGTTCGAAGATCTCGGCATCCTGAATGAGCTGAACTATATAGAGGCGAACTCCGAAATGGAGACGAGTGTTCCGGGGATCTTTGCCGCAGGTGACGTGATCGACAAGACGCTCCGTCAAATCGTTACAGCAACAGGCGACGGCAGTGTCGCCGCAGAAAATGCCCAGAAGTATATCGAAACGCTGGCGGACTGACCGCTGAAGAAGGCAAACTGAAATGTTTTGCCTTCTTTTTGCTTTGCTTTCATGGAAGGGCGGGTGCCGGAGGCGGTGGATGCGATTGTGATATTGCCGTCTGTATGCTTTAGTTCGGGTTATTAATCATGTAAAATGAAATAAGACTAAGAAAACAGGATGTGGAGCCATTGAAGAATTTGATCATTCTCACAGGTATGAGCGGATCCGGGAAATCCGTCGCGCTGGAAGCACTGGAAGATATGGATATCTTCTGCATCGATAATCTGCCGCCGATACTGATTCCGAAAATAGTCGAGCTGATGGAGACGACCGAAGGCAGGATGGACAACGTCGGACTCGGCATCGACCTCCGGGGCAAGGAATTATTCGATACACTCGTATCCGAACTTGAAAAAGTGCAGGATAACCCGCACATCAACCTTAAAATCATCTTCCTCGATACGACGAACGAAAAACTTGTCGCACGCTACAAAGAGACGAGGCGTTCCCACCCGCTGGATCACGGCATGAACGTGCTGCAGGCGATCCAAAAAGAGCGGGAACTGCTCGATGAACTGAAATACAGGGCGGGCACAATCATCGATACGACCGAATTGAAGCCGAAGGAGCTGCGTGCCAGGATGTTTGAGGAAATCACCGGCGACGGGGATGGCGGCTTCAGCGTCAATATACTGAGTTTCGGTTTCAAGCACGGCGTGCCGATAGATGCAGACCTCATGTTCGATGTGCGCTTCCTCCCGAACCCGCATTATGTGGATGCGCTCCAGCCCTACACAGGGCTTGACGAGCCGGTCTATAACTATGTGATGGGCTTCAAGGAAACCAATATATTCTATACGAAACTGCTGGATATGATCCGTTACCTCCTCCCGCAGTATTTAAGGGAAGGGAAATCACAACTGGTCATCGGCATCGGCTGTACAGGCGGCCAGCATCGTTCTGTCGCGCTAGCGGAACGGCTGGCAGATGAGCTCCGGGAATACTATGATTTCAAAATAGTGACCGAACACCGGGATGCTCTGATTGAAGGCGTCAGAAATGAACAAAATTAGGGTCACACTGGTCGGCGGCGGCACCGGATTGAGTGTTTTAGCGCGTGGTTTGAGGCAGTATCCGGTGGAAGTTTCAGCAATCGTCTCCGTTGCTGATGACGGTGGCTCCACAGGCATCATACGCGACCAGATCGATATGCCGGCACCGGGTGACATACGGAACGTGATGTCCGCCTTATCCGATGTGGAATCGAAGCTTGAGAGCCTGTTCAATTACAGATTCAAGAAAAATGAAATCAGCGGCCATGCCCTGGGGAACCTGATGCTTGCGGCCATGTACGATATGACGGGAGACTTTGCGCTCGCTGTCGAAGAGCTCAGCGTCATCCTCAACGTGCGCGGCACGGTCATCCCATCGACCAATTTCAGCCCAAAGCTCGCCGCCCGCATGCAGGATGACTCAATCATCATCGGTGAGAGCTACATACCGAAAGTCCACCAGCAGATTTCGGAAGTGTTCCTGCTGCCGAAAGACACGATCGCGACCCCCGAGGCCGTCCAGGCAATCGAAGAAGCGGACATCATCGTCCTCGGGCCCGGCAGCCTCTACACGAGCATCATCCCGAACCTGCTCCCTTCAGGGATGAAGGAGGCCCTCATCAGTTCCGAATGCACAAAAGTCTATGTGTCCAACATCATGACCCAGGTGGGCGAAACGATCGGTTACACGGCTTCCGACCATCTACAGGCGATCAACAGGCACATGGGCAAAAATATCTTCGATTACATCATCCAGAATGAAAGGAACATCACCTCCGACGTATCCGACTACTACAAGGAGAACGGGATGTCCGTCGTGACGAGTGATCAGAAGGAACTTGAGGAAATGGGCGTCTCCGTCCTCACCCATGAAAATCTCGTGAGTGTCGATTCCGACGGGGCGGTCAGGCATAACAACGATGTGATCGCAGAAATGATTTACGATATTGCACTGAGGGAGATCGGCACACTGCAGTATCGCGCGAATAAAGATCAAAGTTAGGGTTGATGAAATGTCATTTGCATCAGATATGAAAAATGAACTTACACGTGTTGATGTGGATACATGCTGCAAGAAGAGTGAATTATCCGCGCTGATCAAGATGAACGGCGCGCTCAGCTTTTTCGACGGCGACTGGATCATCAACGTACAGACCGAAAATGCGGCGATTGCACGCCGCATATTCTCACTCATCAAAAAAGTGTACGGTGTGGATATAGAGCTGCTCGTCCGCAAAAAGATGAAGCTGAAGAAGAACAACGTCTATATCAGCAGGGTGAAAAAGGATGCACATAAGGTCCTCGAAGATTTGAACATCATCGAAGACGGCATGATCATCCATACGATCGATGAGGATATCAAGAAGAAGGAATGCTGCATCCGAAGCTATTTGAGGGGGGCATTCCTCGCCGGCGGCTCGGTGAACAACCCGGAAACCTCCGCCTATCACCTGGAAATCGCCTCGCTCTATGAAGATCATGCCATCGCCCTGACCGAACTGATGAACGGCTACGATCTGAATGCAAAATATATAGAACGTAAACGCGGCTACATCACTTATTTGAAGGGTGCCGAAAAAATCGCGGAATTCCTGAGCCTGATCGGCGGTTATCAGGCACTTTTGAAGTTCGAAGATGTCCGCATCGTCCGTGATATGAGGAACTCCGTGAACAGGCTGGTCAACTGCGAGACGGCAAATCTCAACAAGACCATCAGTGCCGCGATGCGCCAGGTGGAGAACATCCATCTGATCGACGATGAGATCGGCATCGATGAACTGCCGGAAAGACTGCAGGAAATCGCAAGATTGAGGGTCGAGCATCAGGATGTCTCCTTGAAGGAGCTCGGTGAGATGATGTCATCGGGCGCGATTTCAAAGTCCGGCGTCAATCACAGGCTGAGGAAGCTCGACAACATCGCAGAGAAGATAAGAAGCGGCGAGACAATAGATTTCAAATAGCTCATGGTTTTTATTTTCCCGGAATGATGATTCATCCGGGATTTTAATTTTGACACCGGATGGTCATATTTGGGAGGAAATATTTACGGGAGGCATACCATTTGAATTGAAATGGAATGCTCCTGTGGTAAAATGACGGACGATAACGATTTGGAAGGTAGGAAACAATAATGAAGAAATGGTTGATGATGATAACGGCTGCGGCCACGATGACACTTGTCGCTGCATGCGGCGATGACAACGCAGAAGAAGCACAGGAAGAGACTGCAGAGGAAGGGCACGCAGGCGGAGAGGCGGAAGAGATGCCTGAACCGGATCTTGAAGATGTGCCGGATGTCGTTGCTGAAGTGGAAGGCGAGGAGATCACGAAGGATGAGTTTGAGCAGGTGTATACTGCCCAGTTCCAGCAGGCTGCGATGATGCAGCAGATGACGGGTGAGGAAATCGATGAGGATGCTTTGAAGGAGCAGGTTGCGGAAGGTCTCGTTTCTGAGAAGCTGCTTGCGATGGAAGCGGACAACCGTGATATGGAAGCATCCGAAGAAGATGTGGACCAGCTCCTCAGCCAGCTCACTGAAATGAACGGCATGGAATCGGAAGATGAATTCATCAGCGCCATGGAAGAAGGCGGCATGAGTGAAGAGGAACTTAGGAATGAGCTTGCAAACCAGGTTAAGGTGCAGCAGCTGATTTCCGAGGAATCCGGCGACACTGAACCGACCGAGGAAGAGATGCAGGAAGTTTATGACGAGCAGATCGCGGCACGTGAAGATGCCGGGGAAGACTCCGAGACGCCTGAATTCGAAGATGTGAAGCCGCAGATCGAACAGCAGCTTTCCAGGGAGAAAGAAGTCCAGGCTGCACAGGATCTCGCAGACGAACTGCGTGAAGAAGCAGATGTGACGATCCATATTTAATTGCTGATTGTCTGAGTGTGACAGGAGCGGGTGATTTTCCCGGGTTTCGTGTCACGGACGGTCTGAATATGACACGAGCGGGGACTTTTCCCGGGTTTCGTGTCACGAACGGCCTGAATATGACACGAGCAGGGACTTTTCCCGGGTTTCATGTCACGAACGGCCTGAATATGACACGAACAGGGATTTTTCCCGGGTTTCGTGTCACGGACGGCCTGAATATGACACGAACGGGGACTTTTCCCGGGTTTCGTGTCACGGACGGCCTGATTGTGACACGAGCGGGGACTTTACCTGACTTTCGTGTCACGAAACAAAATAAAACCCGCCGGACTCATCAAAAGAGTCCCGGCGGGTTTTTCTCATTCTCCGTATATTTCATCAAGGGCGACATCAAGGCTCGGATAGTTGAATTTGAACTCCTGGGCGAGCAGCTTTTGAGGGATGACTTTCTGCCCCTTGACGAGCATTATCGACTGGTCGCCTAAAACTTTCTCGAAGATGAACCCCGGCATATTCACAAAAGTCGGCCTGCCGAGCGCCATGCCGAGATACTTGGCGAAGTGTGCCTGCCTGAGCGGCGAGGGGGCGGTCATATTGACCGGGCCTGAAAGCTCCGTATCCGCCATCGCAAAAAGCAGTGCGTTAACGAGGTCCTCCACATGGATCCAGCTGTAGTACTGGTCACCTGACCCGATTTTGCCCCCCGCCCCGAATTTGAACGGCAGCGCCATCATCGGCAGCACGCCGTCGTCTTTATCGAGTACCAGGCCGAACCTGCCGAGGACGACCCGCGTCCCGAGAGCCTCAAATCTGAGCGCCTGATTTTCCCAAGCGGTCACGACCGACGACAGGAAATTCGAAGGGCTGAATGCGTCGTCTTCGGTATAGCTCACGGTTTCGCTCGTCGGGTAATAGCCGACGGCACTCGCATTGATCAGGACGCCGGGTTTTATTTCCGCCTGCTCAGCCCAATTGTAAAGGAGTGTCGTGACATTGATCCGTGAATCAAGGATCGCTTCCTTATGGCTGTCGGTCCACATCTTGCTCAGCGACGCGCCTGCAAAATTATAGACGGCATCGATATTCATGGGCAGTGATTCCGCAAAGCTCAGATCAGATACATTATCCGGGTCGTATTTGATGTAATGGATGAAAGGATGGTCGCTTGTGTGCTCCCCGCGGCTTAATATATAAACGTGGTGCCTGTCCTCCACCAGTGCATCGCGCACATGGGAGCCGACCAGGCCCGTGCCTCCAGTCATTAATATGTTCATTGATGGGGTGCCTCCTTAAAATCGTATAGTTTCTAGTCTCATACCCGAAAAGATGACAAAATAAAAGTGCCACATGTCAAAATGACATATGGCACCAATATTATCCCTGGAGCTTTTCAGGTTCCATCACTTCGTCGATCAGGCCGTACTCTTTCGCTTCTTCTGCTGACATGAAGAAGTCGCGGTCCGTATCCTGTTCGATTTTGTCCAGTGACTGGCCTGTTCTCTCAGCGAGGATCTTGTTCAATTTTTCGCGGGTTTTCAGGATGTGCTTGGCGGCAATTTCAATTTCAGTCGCCTGACCCTGTGCACCGCCGAGTGGCTGGTGGATCATCACTTCAGCGTTCGGCAATGCAAAGCGCTTGCCTTTCGCACCTGCTGCGAGCAGGAATGAGCCCATGGAAGCAGCCATGCCGAGGCAGATCGTCTGGACATCCGGCTTGATGTGCTGGATCGTATCATAGATCGCCATTCCGGCCGTGACACTGCCGCCAGGTGAGTTGATATAAAGATAAATGTCTTTTTCAGGGTCCTGTGCCTGCAGGAATAAAAGCTGGCTCACCACCGAGTTCGCGACGTTGTCGTCGATGCCTGTTCCAATCATGATGATTCTATCTTTTAATAATCTACTATAAATGTCATAAGCACGTTCTCCGCGATTTGTCTGTTCAATCACTGTAGGTATTAAGTTCATGTTTTTCCCTCCGTGTTTTGTATAATATTAATGCTGATTTATTTATATCATATTAGTCAAATAAGGTCAAAAGATAAAACCGGCTTTTCATTTCTAAAATGTATGCTATAATGGTTATGGTCTGAAATACATAACGGCTTGAATATTGATCGGGCCCCCATGGTGTAATGGATAACACGTAAGATTCCGGTTCTTGAGATAGGAGTTCGATTCTCTTTGGGGGCGCTGCGTAAAGTCTTTGGACAAATGATCCAGCCATAATCCTCAAGGGTTATGGCTGTTTTTTTATTTCTTTTGGATGCTTCATGCATACAACGTACCAGAGTAGTGTAATTTTTACAATAAAAATCAATCGCTTCAAATCATCCGGCATCCAATGTATACTTGTGACTGAAAATGATCCCTGGTGCCGATTTTTATTCACTGTGAAAAGCAGGTGATGAATGTGCTGAATGATATGGAAATTATCGACGAACCCAATGATGACCTGAAGGAAAGTTATGTGCGGGATGTCTTCTTTGTAGCTTTGAACTGCGGGAAGCTGCTCCTTGAGAGCGGTGCGGAGACATACCGCATCGAAGATACGATGATGCGCATATCCAACAGCTACGGCATCAGCAATCCCCAGGTGTTCGTCACACCGACCGTCATCATCTTCTCCATGAACGAGCATGCATTGACGCAGACGGTGCGGATTGATGAACGTGCCAACGACCTCGGCATGGTGGATGTGATCAATAACTTATCCCGCGATATTTCCGCCGGCATGCCGCTTAAATCGGCGATCAGGAAAATTGAGAGGATCCATGAATCACTCGTATTCCCCCTGTGGCTGATGGTGCTGACCGGCGGGATGGTCGGCTTCATGTTCCTCCTGCTGTTCGACGGTGCGCTCATTGATCTGCCGGCGGCGGCGTTCGGCGGTGCGCTCGGCGTATTCATAATGGAGGGGATCCTCCGTTTCACGAAGGTCAAATTCTTCACGGAATTCTTCGCGTCGCTGTTCATCGCGCTCACCGCTCTTCTCTACGTTACATACGGGCCGGGTGCCAACATGGACACCATCATCATCGCTTCAGTGATGCCGCTTGTGCCCGGTGTCCTGATCACGAATGCGATACGTGAGATGATCCGGGGCCATCTGCTCGCCGGCATCATGAAAGGTGCGGAAGCGACTTTGACTGCATTTGCGATCGGCGCAGGGGTTGCGCTCGTGTTCATGATCATTTAAGGAGGCGGTTGGATGGCGGTGTTCGTTTATCAGTTTATTTTAAGCTTTTTCGCCTCCATGGGTTTCGGCATACTCTTCAATGCACCGAGGCGGGCGCTCATCAGCTGTGGGCTGACCGGTGCTGCGGGATGGCTTGTATATTTCACTTTCATGGATATGGGCGTGACACAGATCGTCTCGAGCTTTGCGGGCGGCATCGTGCTGACTGCAGTGTCAATCTATAATGCGAGGTATTTGAAGATGCCGCTCGTCATCTTCATCACATGCGGGATCATCCCGCTCGTCCCGGGCGGAATCGCCTACCAGGCGATGCGTAACGTGGTGCTTGAAAACTATCAGCTGGCGATTTCATACGGGATTGAAGCAGCACTCATTGCCAGTGCGATCGCACTCGGCATCATCACATCGGAGATGTTCCATTCGCTGGTAAATACGATTTTATCAAAATTAAAGACAGGTGAGTAATTGTGTTGAAGTTGGATTATTATATGAGGGAACGGTGCGGATTATGCGACGAAGGTCTGCTGCAGATCAAAGTTGCGTTATCGGAGCTCAGGGAGATGGATGTCAGGATCAATAAGATCGACATCGACCATGATGATGCACTGCAGGAAGAGTACATGGTGAGGGTCCCGGTGCTGAAGCATGATTCCGAAGTCATCCAGGAGGGCATCCTCGATTTCGTCCAGATCTATGATTATATAAAAGCCATTAAGGGTAAGTGAATAGCGGATACAAAAAGATTGCATTGTTATATATAATTTTGATATATTAATGATGCAATTTTTTTGTCCCTGGTGGGACGGTTTTTGTCTCACTATAGCGAAAGGTGGATAATGATATGTGGCAGAGACTCATTGACATCCAGAAAAGCGTAGTTCCCGATATTTTATCTCACATGTTGAAACGCCTTGATATTTTAGGTTACATCGGAGCAGAACAGCCGATCGGCAGAAGGACGCTGTCGAAGCAGCTGGGTATGACGGAAAGGGTGCTGCGCAGGGAAGTCGAGGAACTGGCGGCACTGAACCTGATCAAAGTGGATGCCAAAGGCATCTCTTTGTCGGGCAGCGGCAGGGAAGTGCTGCGTGAAGTGGAGCCTTTCCTCACGCTGATTGAAAGCCGCAACGACCTCGCCGGCCAGCTGAAGGATCGATATTCTCTGAAAGACATCATCGTCGTCCGCGGTGATGCGGAGGAGAACCCCTTCGTCAAGGAGGAGCTCGCCAAACTCACGGCTGAACAATTGACGGAGCAGCTGTTTCCGGGTGCGGTGGTGTCCGTTGCAGGCGGATCCACGATGGCGCTCGTCAGCAAGTTCTTAAGGCCGAAACACGAAGACCTGCTGTTCATCCCTGCAAGGGGCGGCCTCGGTGAAGAGGTCGCCTACCAGTCGAATTCCATCGTCGGGTATCTGGCGGAAGCGACGGAAGGGCAGCACAGGATGTTATACGCACCGGACAGCATCAGCGAAGCTTCACTGCAGTCGCTGAAGGCAGAGCCGATGGTGAGCGAGATCATCGAACTGAATGAACGCTCGTCATTCGTCATCCATGGCATCGGCGATGCCTTTGAAATGGCACGGCGCAGGAATGTGGATGAAGCGACCATGCAGAAACTGGCTGAAGGTCAGGCCGTGGGCGAAGCGTTCGGGTTTTATTTCGATGCTGACGGGGAATTGGTCCATAAGGTGACGACCATCGGACTGCAGCTTGAGGACCTTGGAAAAAAAGAGGCCATTTTTGCAGTTGCAGGCGGTGAAAGCAAGAAAGAAGCGGTGAAAGCTTATTTGAAGCTGGCACCGGAAAATACGATATTGATCATTGACGAAGTCATTGCCGGTCATTTACTGGCATAAAAATATAAGGAGGCCATATTTTATGGTTAGAGTAGCAATTAATGGATTTGGAAGAATCGGCAGGCTTGCAGCAAGGGAAATCCAGAATTACGATGATATGGAAGTCGTGGCGGTCAACGACTTGACCGATGATGAATTCCTTGCGCACCTGTTCAAATATGATACGACCCAGGGCCGTTTTGAAGGCGACATCGAAGTGCTCGGAAACGGCTTCAAGATCAACGGCCAGGAAGTGAAGTCGTTCACCGAGGAGGACCCGTCGAACCTGCCTTGGGGCGATCTGGATGTGGATATCGTCCTTGAATGCACCGGCTTCTTCACCGACGAAGAAGGTGCGAGGAAGCACCTTGAAGCCGGGGCGAAGAAAGTGCTGATTTCGGCACCTGGCAAAGGCGATATGAAGACGATCGTGTACGGTGTGAACGAAGACACGCTCGATGGTGATGAGGAAATCGTATCTGCAGCATCATGTACGACGAACTGCCTCGCACCGGTCGTCAAAGTGCTGAATGATGAATTCGGCATCGAAAAAGGCCTGATGACGACGATCCATGCATACACGGGTGATCAGAACACACTGGATGCACCGCACAGGAAAGGCGACTACCGCCGTGCACGTGCCGCAGCCCAGAACATCGTGCCGAACTCCACAGGGGCGGCCAAAGCGATCGGCCTCGTGCTGCCGGAACTTGAAGGCAAGCTCGACGGCGGCGCACAGCGTGTACCTGTTGCGACAGGCTCACTCACAGAAGTGACGGTATCACTTCAGAAGAATGTCACGGAAGACGAAGTGAACAGCGTGATGAAGAACGCATCGAACCCTTCATTCGGCTATAATGAAGATCCGATCGTCTCTGCCGACATCATCGGCATCAAGGAAGGGTCTTTATTCGATGCGACCCAGACGCGTGTACTCGAAGTCGACGGCAAACAGCTCGTCAGGGCCGTTGCATGGTATGACAATGAAATGTCCTACACTGCACAGCTCGTCCGCACTTTGAACCACATGACGGCAAAATAATTCAATATTATGACGGATGGAGGTATTCCATCCGTTTTTTATTTTTCTGCAGGCTTAAATTGGGTATAATGAAAACAATGAACAATTTAGGAGGCATGTCATGAAGAAGACTGTTGAAGACATTGAAGTGAAAGGCAAGAAGGTGCTGCTCCGTGCGGACCTGAACGTACCGATGGAAGGCGGGGAGATCACGGACGACAACCGTATCGTGCAGGCGCTGCCGACCATCAAATATCTGCTCGGACAGGGCGGCCGGGTCATTTTATTCTCCCACCTTGGGAAAATAAAGACCGAAGAAGATAAAAAAGACAAGACTTTGAAGCCGGTTTCGGAGAAGCTCGGCGAACTGCTGGGACAGACGGTCACATTCATCCCCGAAACGCGCGGGGAGGAACTCGAGCGTGCGGTGGACGGGCTTGCCGACGGTGAGATCCTTTTATTTGAAAACACCCGCTTCGAAGACCTGGACGGCAAAAAGGAATCCGGCAATGATCCGGAGCTCGGCCGTTACTGGGCGGGGCTCGGCGATGTGTTCGTCAATGATGCATTCGGCACGGCCCACCGTGAACATGCTTCAAACGTCGGCATCGCACAAAACATCGAGACGGTCTCCGGCTATCTGATGCAAAAGGAGATCGACTTCATCGGCGGTGCGGTTGATGAGCCAAAAAGTCCTTTCGTTGCGATACTCGGCGGTGCTAAAGTGTCGGATAAGATCGGCGTCATCGAAAATCTGCTCGAGAAGGCGGATAAAGTGCTGATCGGCGGCGGCATGGCCTATACATTCTTCAAGGCGCAGGGCAAGGAGATCGGCACATCCCTGCTTGAGGCGGACAAGGTGGACCTTGCGAAGTCGCTGCTTGATGCCGGCGGGGATAAGATCGTGCTGCCGGTCGATGCGGTCGTCGCGGACAAATTCGCGGAGGACGCGACTCACAGGACGGTCTCCGTCGATGACATCCCTGAGGATATGATGGGGCTTGATGTCGGAAATGAAACGGTCGAGACGTTCAAGTCGCACCTTGACGATGCCAAAACCGTGGTCTGGAACGGACCGATGGGCGTCTTCGAATTTGAAAACTTCGCACACGGCACGATCGGTGTCTGCAAGGCGCTCGCGGGCCTTGAGGATGCAACGACGATCATCGGCGGCGGTGACTCGGCTGCAGCGGCAGCTTCACTCGGCTACGAAGACGACTTTTCACATATATCCACAGGCGGCGGTGCATCGCTCGAATACCTTGAAGGTAAAGAGCTGCCGGGGCTTGCAGCGATCAATGACAAGTAGATCATAGGAGGATTATAATGAGGACACCATTTATTGCAGGAAACTGGAAGATGAACAAGACGATTTCAGAAGGCGAGGAGTTTATCGAAAACCTTGGGAAGCTGCCGGCAAAGGATGAAGTGGAGAGCGCCATATGCGCGCCGTTCATCCATCTGCCGGGGCTGGTCGAGAGGGCACGGGACCTCGAGCTCGGCATCGGTGCGGAAAATGCGCACCATGAAGACAGCGGGGCGTTCACAGGCGAAGTCTCTGCAGCGATGCTCGAAGACCTCGGCGTGGACTACGTCATCATCGGCCACTCGGAACGCAGGGAACACTTCAACGAGACGGATGAGACGGTCAATAAAAAGACCCATGCCGTCTTGGATAAGAACATGATCCCGATCGTCTGCGTCGGTGAATCGGATGCGGAACGCGAGGCGGGAAGGCATGCTTCCGTCGTCGAAGGCCAGGTTGAGCATGCACTGTCTGATATACCGGCGGATGCGGTGAAAAAGGTTGTCATCGCCTATGAGCCGATCTGGGCGATCGGCACAGGCAAATCCGCTACAAGCGGGGATGCGGGCGAAATGTGCGGCGTCATCCGTAAAAAGATTGCATCCCTCTACGGTGATGCGGCGGCGGAAGCCGTGCGCATCCAGTACGGCGGCAGTGTGAAGCCGGAAAACATCGGGGAATATATGGCCGAGGAGCATATCGACGGCGCCCTCGTCGGCGGTGCATCCCTCGCACCGGATGATTTCATGGCGCTCCTGGAAGGTGCAAGGCGATGAGTAAACCGACGGCTTTGATCATACTGGACGGTTTTGCTAACCGGGCCGAAGAGAAGGGCAATGCGGTGAAGGCCGCACATAAACCAAACTTCGACCGTTATTTCAACCGCTACCCGCACAATGAACTGTCCGCGGCCGGCCTGGATGTCGGCCTCCCGGAAGGTCAGATGGGGAATTCCGAAGTCGGGCATCTGAACATCGGTGCCGGCCGCATCGTCTACCAGAGCCTTACGCGGATCAACAAGGCGATTGAGGACGGCGACTTCTTCGAAAACCGGGTGCTGCTTGATGCGATCCGCCATGTGAAGGAGGAAGACAGTGAACTCCATCTGATGGGACTCCTCAGTGACGGCGGCGTTCATTCGCATTACGAGCATTTATTCGCACTGCTGAAACTCGCAAAAGACGAAGGGCTCAAACGCGTCTATGTCCATGCCTTCCTTGACGGCAGGGATGTCGGGCAGAGCTCGGCCCTCGGATTCATAGAGGAGACAGAGCGCCGCTTCAAGGAGATCGGCATCGGCGAATTCGCCACAGTTTCCGGCCGCTACTATGCGATGGACCGCGATAAGCGCTGGGACCGCGGTGAGAAGGCATATCATGCAATCTCGAACGGCCGCGGCCCGGTATATGAAAGTGCTGCGGAAGGCGTGCAGGCAAGCTACGATGAAGAGGTATATGATGAGTTCGTCGCGCCTTTCGTCGTAAAAGGTTACGACGATAAGGAAGGGACGGGCGTGAAGGACAATGATTCCGTCATCTTCTTCAACTTCCGTCCGGACCGGGCGGCCCAGCTTTCTGAAATATATACGAATGAAGATTTCATCGAATTCGAGATGGACCGGAAGTATTCAAACCTGAAATTCGTGACTTTCACCCGGTACAGTGACGATATCGTCGCAGATGTCGTCTTTGAGAAGGAAGACCTCGTGAACACGCTCGGTGAAGTCGTGGCGGACGCGGGAGGCAGACAGCTCCGGACAGCGGAGACTGAAAAATTCCCCCACGTCACTTACTTCTTCAGCGGCGGGCGCCACCGGGAGTTTGAAGGTGAACGGCGTGTGCTCATCGATTCGCCGAAAGTGGCGACCTATGACCTGCAGCCCGAGATGAGCGCTTATGAAGTGCGGGATGCCTGCCTTGAGGAACTCGCCCGGAAAGATCTGGACCTGGTGGTGCTGAACTTTGCGAACCCGGATATGGTCGGCCACAGCGGCAAGTTCGAGCCGACCGTGAAGGCGATCGAGGCGGTGGATGAATGCCTCGGCCCGATCGTGGACGAGATCATCGCCCAGGGCGGTGCCGCCGTCATCACTGCGGACCATGGCAACTCGGATGAGGTGACGACGGTCGATGGCCAGCCGATGACCGCACATACGACCAACCCGGTCCCGATCATCGTGACCAAAGAAGGCGTCGAAGTGAGGAGCGGCGGCATCCTTGCGGACATCGCGCCGACGCTGCTCGACCTCATGGAAATCAGGCAGCCTGAAGAGATGACGGGTGAAAGCCTGATACGGGAGTGACGGATTTTTATTATTGTTGAAATTATTCACTCTTTCTCACATAATGAGAGAGAACAAATACATTTAAGGAGATATCGATATGCCAATAATTACAGATGTTTATGCCCGCGAAGTGATTGACTCCCGCGGAAACCCTACAGTTGAAGTGGAAGTGCTGACTGAAAGCGGTGCATTCGGCCGCGCACTCGTCCCTTCCGGCGCCTCGACAGGTGAATATGAAGCCGTTGAACTGCGTGATGCGGACGATACACGCTACATGGGCAAAGGCGTGGAAAAAGCTGTAGAAAACGTCAATGAAGTGATCGCCGTTGAACTGATCGAAGGAGAGTTCAGCGTGCTGGAGCAGGTCTCCATTGATAAGATGATGATTGCACTTGACGGCACCGGGAACAAAGCCAAGCTCGGGGCGAATGCAATCCTCGGCGTATCCATAGCTGTGGCGAAAGCGGCCGCAGAATTCCTTGGACAACCATTGTATAAATATCTGGGCGGATTCAATGCTGTGCAGCTGCCGGTGCCGATGATGAACATCATCAACGGCGGTGAGCATGCGGACAACAACGTGGATATTCAGGAATTCATGATCATGCCTGTAGGTGCCGAAAGCTTTAAAGAGGGCCTGCGCATGGGTACTGAAATATTCCATAACCTGAAAAAAGTGCTGAGTGAAAAAGGTCTGAACACCGCTGTCGGTGATGAAGGCGGATTTGCACCAAACCTCGGCTCGAATGAGGAGGCACTCTCGACGATCATAGAAGCGATTGAAAAAGCGGGCTACGAGCCGGGTACGGAAATACGCCTCGCAATGGATGCCGCTTCATCTGAATTCTACAATGTGGAAAAAGGTGTTTATGAATTGTCCGGAGAAGGCAAGACCTTCACATCCCAGGAGATGGTCGACTGGTATGCTGAAATGGTCGATAAATACCCGATCATTTCCATTGAAGACGGACTGGATGAGAACGACTGGGACGGCCACAAGCTGCTGACCGACCGCCTCGGCGACCGGGTGCAGCTCGTCGGGGACGACCTGTTCGTGACGAACACCGAGAAACTCGCACGCGGCATCGAAGAAGGCGTCGGCAACTCCATCCTGATCAAAGTGAACCAGATCGGTACATTGACCGAAACGTTCGAAGCCATTGAAATGGCGAAGCGTGCAGGATACACATCCGTCATCTCCCACCGCTCCGGTGAAACGGAAGATACGACGATTGCAGATATCGCAGTTGCGGTGAATGCCGGACAGATCAAGACAGGCGCCCCGTCCCGTACGGACCGCGTCGCCAAATACAACCAGCTGCTCCGCATCGAAGACGAATTATATGAAACAGCCAAATATGACGGCCTAGACTCTTTCTTCAACCTGGAGGAAGTGTAGAATAAAGCCCCCTGCTTCTTGTGAAGCGGGGGGCTTTTTGTGTGGGTGGTGACATGAAATGAGCGTCTCGAGAGCTTTTGTGCGTCCCGATGAGAGGAATTGACACGAAATTACTAGATGGCTAAATTTGGTGTCAATAAAAAATATAAAATGACATGAAACTTCATATTTTAGAAGTATCATGCCAAAGATGACAATAAAATGACACCAAACAGCCGTGGTTGTACATCTCGTGTCATAAAGTGAGAGATATTGGCGTGAAACTCCCAATTAGCCAATCTTCATGTCAGTAATGCATATAAAATGACATGAATCGAGCTAATGATAAGTAGTCATGCCATTAACAAAGTTTGAATGACATGAAAGGGTGTTATTTATATTTTTCATGTCATCTCAAACTAACTTTAAAGAAAATATTTAATACTTTAAGTTTCCAAGGCGCTTTTGTGTCCGTATATAGGAGCTTGAAATCTGATTACCGCTGTACTTTGAAAGTATAAGAGAATTAATAGGCCAATCACTGTTCAATATCCTGAGCTCGTGAATTAATCTCTGGATGACACTCAGCAAATCAAAATCTTCATTACAACTTGGACAGGAGAAGCAGTCTCTCCCCAAACGCTCCAACTCCACATAACAATTCTCACAGAACACACCGCCCCGCAGCTCATCGACCTCGACATTCACCGGCGCATCATACATCGACTTCGTCACCCGGCGCGATTCCAAAAAACCGGCGAGCCTGTCGTAGGAGTATCGATTATCACGCACAACCCGTTCCAGAAATTTGCCGACTGCGCTGTGCACCAGTATGTTCTTCCCGTAAGGCAGGCTGTAGATCGTCTGGGCCGGGCTGATGAGCACCAGACAGCTGTAGACCTCCATTCCGGCACCCGACTTTTTCAAAAGATGGCGGAAGGCATCATTCTGCCTCGACACCTGCTGCATCAGATTCTTGAACTTCTCCCCGTTCGTATACGTCCACACCTCATCACCGTAAATCAAGTCAAAATTATACTTCTTCACTTCGAAAGTGAAGATCCGGTCCCCGGCGATCAGGACATTATCAATCTGCACTTCACTGGAGCTCCGAACAATCTTCCCGTCACCGGCAGCCTGATTGACCGAAAATCTGTAATCCTTCAAATGGATGCAGTTCCGGCCACGGATCACGAACTCGATCATCGCATCCATCTCGCCTTCACCCTCCCACCCGAGCTTCAGATTATCAAGTTCGTTCAGTTCCGCGCCCCCGACGCCTGCCCGGCATTTCATTATCTCAAGCTGTTCCAGCTTCATCGGCTTATGTCTCAACAGGATAACCATCCCCTTCCACCCTCAAATTTAAAATCCATCCAAATTGTTGTCAAAACGCAACAATTCAATATCTGCACACAGAAAATGAAAAACTGTTAAAAGCAGCATACAGATTTCCAAAAACCCGCAGAATTCACCCCCAAAAACACGAAATCTGCCATTTTACAAAAATCCCGGCAACTTGCATTTATACACCGATTTTGTTATGATTCCTAATGTTAATATTTATTGGAGGGACTACCACATGCAAACAGCTTTGATCGTATTGTTGATAATCGTTTGTATATCATTAATTGCAGTGGTATTGCTACAGTCAGGAAAAAGCGCCGGCCTTTCGGGTGCAATCAGTGGCGGGGCAGAGCAATTATTCGGTAAACAGAAGGCACGCGGGATGGATCTCGTGCTGCACAGGGCAACTGTGATTCTATCCATACTATTTTTCTTAATAATGCTTTTACTGACTTACGTCAGCTAATCGAATGAAAAAAGTCGAAAGAAAACCCTCCATACTGCAGGGTTTTCTTTTTCTTTTGTTTGCCCGCACTTTAACGTACAATTGAAGTAACAATCGGAAAGTGGGATATCCATGATGAACGTGAAAATGCCCGGAGAATTTTATTTTGATGAAGGGTCCGAATACGCAGTGCTGCTGCTGCACGGCTTTACAGGCAACACATCGGACGTGCGGCAGCTCGGCCGCCATCTGCAGAAGAAAGGCATCACATCATATTCCTTCAATTATGAAGGCCATGCCGCGCCGCCTGAAAACATACTACAATCTTCACCGCACACATGGTACCGGCAGACACTGGAAGCATACGACTTCCTGAAATCCGAAGGATACGACAAAATCTTCGCAGCAGGCGTCTCCCTCGGCGGCGTATTCGCACTCCTTCTCTCACAGGACCGGGACACCATCGGCACAGCCGCGATATGCAGCCCGATGTTTATGAAATCGCACGATGAGCTATTATTAAGTTATAAGACATATGCCCAAAACTTCAAAAAGCGTTTTGAAAATAAAGACCAGCAGACGATTGATAACGAGTTGGAAGCAAGTCTCGGCGACGCTCATGATACACTGTCCGACATAAACGTGATGATCGACCGGGCCAGGGGATCGCTTGAAGATGTCTTCGATCCGGTATTCACCGCCCAGGGGGCGCTTGATGAGGTTATCGACCCGGAATCGGCGAATGTCATCCATGACGGCATATCGACCGACCCTTCCGAGAAAAGGCTGAAGTTCTATGAAAACTCAGGGCATGTGCTCACAATAGATGAAGATAAAAAAGAACTGTTCGATGATATATATGGATTTATGGAAGAGATAATATAATGGAGGTATTCTCATGAGTAACTACAGGGAAATGATTTTGGACATCATAAACAAAGAAGAGTACAAACCGGTGACGATCGATCACTTTATACAAGCACTGGATGCCCATGATTCAGAGGACTTCAAAGAAGTGGTCAAAGTGATGGTTGCTCTTGAGGAAGAAGGCATCGTCGTACGCACCAAAAAGGACAAGTATATGAAGGTGACCGAGACGAACCTCGTCAAAGGGAAGCTCTCCATGCATAAGCGGGGGTTTGGCTTCCTGCGGCCTGAAGAGGAGGAGGTGGATGATGTCTTCATCCCGCCGACTGCGGTCAACGGTGCGCTTGATGGAGATACTGTGCTCGTGGAAGTTGCGGCCGACTCTTCCGGCGAGAAGGTGGAAGGGAATGTTACAAGCATCCTGACGCGGGGCATCACGAAGGTCGTCGGCGAGTATGTGGACAACAAGTCGTTCGGCTTCGTCCTGCCGGATTCCAAAACGTTCAAGACGGATGTTTTCATTCCCAAGGGCCAGCATCTCGGTGCGGTGGACGGCCATAAAGTGCTTGTTGAAATCACCAATTACCCGGAAGGGAAAAACGACAACCCGGAAGGCCATGTCATCCAGATCCTCGGGCACAAGAACGACCCGGGCGTCGATATACTCTCAATCATCTACAATCACGGCATCGACATCGAGTTCCCCGACACTGTGCTCAACGAGGCGGAAAATGTGCCTGACAGCATCCAGCCGGGCGAGCTGGAGGGCCGCGAGGACCTGAGACATGAGAACACCATCACGATCGACGGCGCCGATGCGAAGGACCTGGATGACGCGATTGCGGTGAAGCGGCTGGACAACGGCAATTATGAGCTCACCGTGAGCATCGCGGATGTGAGCTACTACATCAAGGAAAATTCGGAGATGGATAAAGAGGCATACGACCGTGCGACGAGTGTCTACCTTGTCGACCGTGTCATCCCGATGATCCCGCACAGATTGTCGAACGGCATCTGTTCCCTGAATCCGGATGTCGACCGCCTGACGATGAGCTGCCGCATGGAAGTGGACGATGACGGTAATGTGGTCAACCATGACATCTTCCCGAGTGTGATTCACTCGAACCGCCGCATGACTTATGAAGCGGTGAACAAGATGCTGGAAGATGAAGATCAGGCATTGATTTCCGAGTACGGTGACGTATATCCGATGATCAAAGACGCCGGCGACCTTGCGGCGATCCTCCGGAAGAAAAGGGACCGCCGCGGCGCAATCGACTTCGACTTCAAGGAGGCCCAGGTCCTTGTCGGCCCGGACGGCGTCCCTGAAGACGTGGTCATACGCGAGCGCGGCACGGGTGAGAAGCTGATAGAGGAATTCATGCTGCTGGCCAATGAAACGGTGGCGGAGCATTTCCACTGGATGGATGTGCCGTTCCTTTACCGTATTCACGAAGACCCGAAAGAGGAGAAGCTCAAGAAGTTCTTCGATTTCATTTCAACCTTCGGCATAGTGGTGAAGGGGAAAGGCAGCGAGATCCACCCGAATGCGCTCCAGGATATTTTAGAGGAGATCGAAGGCCGGCCGGAGGAGCTGGTCATCAGCACGCTGATGCTGCGTTCGATGCAGCAGGCGAAGTATTCGCCGGAAAGCCTCGGGCACTTCGGACTGTCGACGGAGTTCTATACACACTTCACCTCACCGATACGACGCTACCCGGATCTGATCGTCCACAGGCTGATCCGCAAGTACCTGATTGAAGGCAGGACGGATCACAAGACGGTCAACAAAGTCAATTCATGGCTGCCGGAAGCGGCTGAACATACTTCAGAAAGAGAGCGCCGCGCCCAGGATGCCGAGCGCGACACGGATGATTTGAAGAAGGCGGAGTTCATGAAGCAGTACATCGGTGAGACGTTCGAAGGCGTCATCACAGGTGTGATGAACTTCGGAATGTTCGTCGGGCTGCCGAATACGATCGAAGGCCTCGTCCATATGTCGAACATGACGGATGATCACTACCAGTTCCATGAGCGCAGCATGGCGCTCATCGGGGAGCGCACCGGAAAAGTGTTCAGGATCGGGGACCCGGTGGAGATAGAAGTGATGGATGTGAACATTCCGGAAAGACTGATCGACTTCAGGGTCATCGGCATGCCGGAGAGACAGAAAGCAGAAAGACGTTCAAGACCGGTGGAGATCCGAGCGAAAAATAAACCTTCCGATAACAAGAAGAAGGGTGATAAAAGGGGCGGGAAGAAGCCTTTCTATAAAGCACCGGCCAAAAAAGGACAAAGGAAGAAGTAGTGCATTATGAAAAAAGGACATACGAAACCACTTGCCCAGAACAGGAAGGCAAGACACGACTATACAATTGAAGAGACAGTGGAAGCCGGCATCGCGCTGAAGGGGACGGAAATCAAGTCGATCAGGCGTGGATCCGCGAACCTCACCGATGCCTATGCCAAGACTTATAAGGGCGAAATGTATGTGTACAACATGCATATCGCCCCGTATGAAGAAGGGAACCGCTTCAACCATGATCCGCTCCGCACACGGAAGCTGCTGCTCCATAAAAAGGAGATCGACAAGCTTGCGGGCCATATCCAGGAGACGGGCAACGCCTTGGTCCCGCTCAAACTCTACATCAAGAACGGCGTCTGCAAAGTGCTGCTCGGCGTGGCGAAAGGTAAGAAGAAATACGACAAGCGTGAGGATTCGAAACGCAGGCAGATGAAGCTCGAAGCGGACCGCGCGATGAAGGACCGCATGAGGTAGGGCCGTGAGCATACGGGGTTGAAATATGCGGGCATTCCTGCTATAATATACTTCACTCGAAAATATCGAGGCTTTTTAATCCGGGGACGTTCCGGATTCGACAGGGGCTGTTTGAGCATTTTAAGCGTGTCGGAGGTTTCGGCTCCGTCATAAACGATACTCAGTTTATAATAACTGGCAAACAAAACAATTTCGCAGTAGCTGCCTAAGAGCACTCTGCATCATCCCATGGGTAATCCTGCGGCCCATGACGATGATTCAACCTTAGCAGGATACGCACTGGGTCTGCCGTCTTAAGACCCAATGCGGAAACCAATAAGACTAGCATGGATTTGAAGGTCTGTTCATTACCTTGATCCATGCGAAACTGAAAAATGAACTACACACGTAGAAAGAAATGTGTCAAAGTCTCTGGACGCGGGTTCAACTCCCGCCGTCTCCATATAATAGGCTCACACCCTTGTGGTTGAGCCTTTTTTATTTGCCTCGACCACCATATGACCACTACCACTCAAAACCACTTGAACATGATTTTCAGCCATTTTATAATAAATGTGAATTCTATTTCTAAATATAGAAATGTAATGTAGATTAGAATGAACAAATCATTTTTTCGTAATTACTTATACATATGTATTGAACTTAGTCTATATTGCAGACTATTTTGGTATAATTGGAATTATTATACTTAGGAGGCTGATTGGGAATATGAATGAATTACTGTCAAATCCCTTTGTTATTGCATTAATCAGTACCTTATTAGTTTCAGGCCTTTTTTATATACTTGAATATTTTATTACGAAGTATAGAAATAAAAGTAATGTCAATAAAGCAAACGATATGGTTATTTCTAAAGTTATTACATATATGTTTTCTCATAAAGAGTTTAATGATTTTATTTTAGAAAGTGTTATTGAAGGTGTTTCGAAGACGCTAGAGGTTAAAAAAGACAAGATGCATACAATACATCAATTTAGATCTATTATAATTTTGCGGTTAATAGATAATGTAACGTTTAATAATGAAGAAAAACAAAGTATTGTAGACAGAATCTCAAAAATTAAAGGTAATGAAGAGAGGAATAAAGTTGAAGAAGAACTAATGAAAGAGGCAGAAGATGGAATAGACGACTTTTTAAGAAAAAGGAAGCCTAAGAATAACTCAATTCTTCAAAATAGAAAAGTTATATCATTAGTGATGTTGGTATATTTATATATGGGAATATTTATTATCACACTATATTCTTTTAGAGAGGAATTTTATATTGAAATTGAAAGAATTATGGACTTAGGTTTAGTAACAATAGTTGGCGTGAGTTTTTCTATTATTCTTTTACTTACAATTTTATTATCATTAATCCTTGTTTCCAAACTAAAGAGAAACAACTAATTTTTTATTAAAGAAGAAGTCAATTTCTAGTTACAACTTCACAAATCAAAGTTATTAAGAATAAAAGCATCTGATAGTATAAAAAGGTCTAATGAAAAGGAGGATATAATGAAGAATTTCCCTTCTTCTAAAGATTACAATTATTGGTTAATAGGTATGGTTATTCTAACAATTTATTTTGCAACTAAAAGTTTGGGTGAAAATGAAATATTAATAAACTATATAACCTTTGCTGGGACAATAATTTCTATCTTATTAGCGATAGTTGCTATAATATATTCATATCAACAAACTAATAGAAGTTCTCAAAATTATGCTGACACTAAGAGTCTTTTAAATAGCATTTCTGAAAATGTTAATGGTATTGAAGATTTAAAAGTAGGCGCAGCTAGTAGTAATACAGATATTAAAAATATCAAAGAAAATTTAAATGCTGTTTTATATCGCAATGTTCAATACATAAATTCTAGTGAAAATAGCGTTGAAAAGTTAATAGAATCACAAAAATTAAAAGAAAGTGGTTATCAAGATTTTCATATTACGTTAATACCTAAAATTTATGATTTTGAAAATCCTGTAAAAATCGAGAACAATGAGTATGAACACTATGTAAAACATTATCAAGACATGACTGGGGCTAATCTAGCTATCGCATTTAACATACATGCTAAGGAAAATGGATTTGGATATAGCTTTGACTTGAGTGTCGGGGAAAAAGGCATGACTCCAGATTATTTGAAATTGATATTAGGAAGCTATAAAAGTGAAACATTAAAAGTATTTAATGTATCTAAGTTAATTTATGCTGATGTAAAACTAATAGAATGAGATACTTGTATGATACATAATACAATTTCGTGACTACCCCTTGACTTATCGGTAAATATGCTGTAGTATACTAAGAGTAGTTTAAATTAACAAATTTTAATTTTTTCATTCATCTGAAAAACTCTTAAAAGAAATTAATTTACACGAACAAATATTGAGTGCAAAAGCACTAGGAGGTTTTTTCTATGAATGAAGGAACAGTAAAATGGTTTAACGGCGAAAAAGGCTTTGGTTTCATCACACAGGAGCAGGGTGACGATGTATTCGTACATTTCTCAGCTATCCAGGCTGATGGTTACAAAACTCTTGAAGAAGGTCAAAAAGTGACATTTGAAGTAGAAGAAGGTCAGCGTGGTCCACAGGCGACTAACGTTACACCTGTTTAATCTACAAATCATATAAAACTTGAGGGGACGGCCTGTGGCCGTCCTTTTTGATTAGTTTCAACAAACCCCTTGACATATTAGTCAAGATGGTGTAATATTCTAAGAGTAGTTTAAATTAACAAATTTTAATTTTTTCATTCATCTGAAAAACTCTTAAAAGAAATTAATTTACACGAACAAATATTGAGTGCAAAAGCACTAGGAGGTTTTTTCTATGAATGAAGGAACAGTAAAATGGTTTAACGGCGAAAAAGGCTTTGGTTTCATCACACAGGAGCAGGGTGACGATGTATTCGTACATTTCTCAGCTATCCAGGCTGAC
>NZ_OBQF01000006.1:0-62027 GCF_900220995.1 Salinicoccus kekensis | reverse complement strand
AACAGTAAAATGGTTTAACGGCGAAAAAGGCTTTGGTTTCATCACACAGGAGCAGGGTGACGATGTATTCGTACATTTCTCAGCTATCCAGGCTGACGGTTACAAAACTCTTGAAGAAGGTCAAAAAGTGAACTTTGATGTAGAAGAAGGTCAGCGTGGTCCACAGGCGACTAACGTTACGACTGCTTAATCTATAATTAATATAAAACTTTCAAGGGACGGCTCCGGCCGTCCTTTTTTTGTGTCTAAAATAAAAACCCTCCTTTTCAGGAGGGGTGCTGTGCAGCCGATATGTAATCGGTGCATACTTTGAATATTTCTTCCGATCCAGGTCTTCGCTCCGGGTCTTTGTCCAGGCAGCTGTTGATCAGGCTGCTCATGACCGGATCCATGGCTCGGAGCCTCTCCACGGGTTCGGCATTGCGTTCAAGCTGCTCGTACCGATTTTCTTCATATGTTTTGAACGGGCGTCTGCCGGTGGCCATGAAGAAGAGGACCACACCGATGCCCCATATGTCGGCTGCTGTCGTCAAGGGTTCACCGGTCGCTTGTTCCGGAGACATATAAGGCTTGGTTCCCGTGCCTTTCCTGACCACGCCCGTTTTCGATGCAAGGTTCAGATCGAACAATTTGGCGAGCGGCGGCTGTGAGATGATGTTCGACGGCTTGATGTCCAGATGAATGATGTCGTTCCGGTGCAGATAATTGACGACCGAAGCGAGCTGCCTTCCGAAGTGTGCCAACTGAATCAGCGGCAGCTCTTCCCCGCGTTTGTATATGTTCCTGATCAGGTGTGAGATGGTCTCCCCCGTCAGCGTTTCCTGTATGATGATCGGGCGGGGCGCCTCATAAAGCTCATAGCCTTTGATCAGGTTCGGGTGTGAGAGCCGGGTGATGGCCTTGCCTTCATGGATCAGACGTTCCTTTGCCTCGGCCTTCCCGTCTGCGAGTGGCTGGATCGTCTTGCCGATACAGCTGGTCATGCGCTCCTCACTCCACAAATGATACAGGTCGCAGTCCTTCCCGCGCCTTAAATGTTCTACTACAGTATAGCCGGGGATAAGTGTTTCCCCGTGCTCAAGCGGTGCTACCTTTATTTCTTCACCGATCTTCATATTTTCTGCCTCCTTCATTATCTTACAGCCAGGGCTCCGTGCTGTGGTGCCGGTGTTTCTTCGCCCTGCTGTGCTGTATACAGCTTCTTATAACTCCCATTCTGTTCCATCAATTCCTCATGTGTACCGATCTCACTGCTTCCGCCTTTTTCCAGATAGACGATTTTATCCGCCATGCGGGCACTCCTCAAGTTATGGGTGATCATCAAGGTGGCAGTGTTTTCCATCAGCCGTATCATCGGCTGCATGACACGCTGTTCGGTTGCGCCGTCCAGGCCTTCTGCCGGTTCATCGAGTATGACGACGGAGGCATCACGGATCATTGCCCGTGCGATGGCGATGCGCTGCTGCTGCCCGCCGGAGAGGTTCCGCCCTTTCTGTCCGACATTCGTGTCATACCCCTCGGGAAACTCTCTGATGAATTCGTGTGCATCGGCCTTTTTCGCCGCTTCGATGATTTCCGCATCATCTGCGCCGGGTCTGCCGTATGCGATGTTTTCCCGGATTGTGCCGTCGAAGATGAGGGATTCCTGAAATACGACCGCGATGTTATCGCGCAGTGACTTTATGTCGACATCCTTCAATGAATGGTCATTGAGCAGGATTTCTCCCTCATCCGGTACATAGAACCTCATCAGCATCTTCACTATCGTCGATTTGCCGACACCGCTTGCGCCGACCAGTGCGACCGTTTCGCCCGGGTCGACACGGAATGATATGCCCGAGAGGACTTTCCGCTTTTTGTTCGGATAGGAAAACGACACATTGCGGAACACGATGCTGCCTTCATCGTTATTGATTTTTTTCCCTGCTTCATTGGCCGCCTCCGGCTCTTCCTCCATGAATTCGATGACGCGTTCGGCACTCGCAGAAGCGGAGAAGATGGTGTTGAGCAGCCGGCTGAGCCCCCTGACCGGACTGTACAGCCGCCTCAGAAGAGTGAGGAAGGCGACCAATATGCCGATGGTCACCTCATTCTGCATCAGGAGGAAGGCGCCGAATACCATGACAATGAGTGTACCGCCGGTCTCAATCAGGGAAACGGTCGGTGAGAATGTAGCCTTCAGGCGCACTTTCGTCATTTTTGCATCATATGCTGCGACATTCTGATCCTGGAATTTGGAAGCTTCCTGATTTTCCTGGTTGAAGGCCTGCATCAGCGAAATGTTCGAGAAACCTTCCTCGGCAAGCGAATTGATCGCACCCATCCGTCTGGAGCGTTCGCGGGATGCGAGCTTCATCCTGACGGAGAAGAATCGTGTGACCATATAGAACATCGGCACGACGATCAGGGAGACGAGCGCGAGCTTCCATTCCATGAAGAACAGCATGCCGATGAAGATGATCAGCTGGAAAAGATATGATAGGGCGGATGTCGCCCCGCTGACGATCAGCCGTTCAATCGATGCGATATCGCCGGTCAGCCTTGCGATGATGTCCCCGAGCTTCCGGCCTTCGAAGAAATGAAGGGGCAGGTGCTGCAGATGGCGGAACAGCTTCGCCCTCAGCGACAGGACGAACTTCTGGCCGACCCAGTTGGTCACATATGTGCCGCTGAAGGAAAATATCCCGCCTGCCAGACTGAGCCCGAAGTACAGCAGTACAATCCATAACAGAGGTCCGAGGTCCCGTGCATCCAGCACATTATCTATGAAAATCTGCAGCAGCCAGACGGTGCCTGAAAGCGTCAGCGGTTTCAGCGCGATGAAGATCAGGCCGACAAGTATCCACTTCCGGTAGTTTTCGGTATATGGCCAGAACCATCTGAAGATTTCCTTCAGCGGTACCGGCGGTGCTTCACGTATAATGTTCCCTTCGGTATTCTTCAGAGAGAAAAAATCGTCGATCACAGACTTCAATGATCGGTTTTTACTTGATCTGGTCAACCTCTGCATGCCATCCGCTCCTCCCGGTATGAAATCAGGCGGCCCATTATATCACGGGCCGCCTGTCCAAAAAATTTCAGTTGAGATCAAAACCGTTCCCTGTCAATATCAGTCGGAAGAAACACTGCTTGCGCTTGAAGCACTGGATGCGCTTGAAGCGCTGGAAAATGAATCCGTTGAAAAATCATTTGATGCTGCAGGTTGGATATCTTCGAAATAAGTCATGGATGTACTCCTCCTTTCATCATATGTCTGCTACCATCCGTTAGTCGGAAGAAACACTGCTTGCGCTTGAAGCACTGGATGCGCTTGAAGCGCTGGAAAATGAATCCGTTGAGAAATCATTTGATGCTGCGGGTTTGATGTCTTCGAAATAACTCATGAATTTTCTCCTCCCTTCGTTTTGTTATCTATATCATTCCATTTGAATCTTAAATAATAGTTATCAGAAAATTAAAAAACGATTAAAAACCCCGGTTTTTAACTTGCGATAAACTTCACATATTCATGTGGTCATTGTCGGGGTTCTCTGATAAAATTAAATGCATCATAAAAGGTCAGGGGTTATTTCAATGGAAGCACTGTTCAATCCTGTAGTCATTTCAGTTCTAATTTTAATTGTTTTAAGTTTAATGAAGATACACGTTATTTTCGCCCTCATACTGGCTGCGATTTCTGCAGGTCTGCTTGCGGGTCTGCCGCTCGGTGAGACCGTCACGGTCCTTGTGGAAGGGATGGGCGGACAGTCGGAGACGGCGCTCAGTTATCTGCTGCTGGGCATCTTCGCCTCGATGATCGCAATGTCCGGCATCGTCAAGGTGCTGCTGAATTATTTGCTGAGGGTGATCGGGAAACGCAAGTACCTGCTCATATTCATATTTGCAGGCATCGGAGTCCTGTCTCAGACGGTCGTACCCGTGCACATCGCTTTCATACCGATACTCGTTCCGCCGCTGCTGATGCTGTTCAACAGGCTGAAGATCGACAGGCGGGCAGTGGCCAGTGCATTGACATATGGGCTTAAGGCGCCGTACATACTCATCCCGGTGGGCTACGGTCTGATCTTCCACGGCATCCTTGTGACCGAGATGCAGGAGAACGGTTTGGATATAGGGTTGTCGGACATCCCCGCCGCAATGGCGATTCCGGTTCTCGGGATGACGGTCGGGCTGCTGACCGCCGTTTTCATCACTTACAGGAAACCGAAGGAATATAAGGATATCGAAACCGTTTCTGCTGAAAACGTCGTTTCGGAAGGCCTTACGGAAACGCGCCAGAAAGTGAATCATCTGATCACACTCGCTGCAATCATCGCAGCATTCGTGCTGCAGCTGACGTTCGACTCGATGATCATCGGGGCGCTCGGCGGCATCACGGTCATGCTCATCAGCCAGGTCATCAAAGTCAGCAGGAGTGATGCGGCAGTCAGGGAAGGTGTCATGATGATGGGGACGATCGCCTTCATCATGCTCATCGCTTCTGGCTATGCGTCGGTATTGACTGAAACGGATGCAGTGAATGACCTGACCAATACGGTCGCAGGCTGGTTCGAAGGGGCGCCGCATGCAGTGGCCGCGGTCATCCTGCTTCTCGTTGGCCTCGTCATCACGATGGGGATCGGTACATCATTCGGGACGATCCCGATCATTGCGGCCGTCTTTGTCCCGCTGTGCATGACCCTCGGCTTCAGTCCGCTTGCGACTGCTTCACTGATCGGAACGGCGGCAGCACTCGGTGACGCAGGGTCGCCTGCTTCCGACAGCACGCTCGGCCCGACGGCCGGGCTTGCCGCCGACGGCCAGCACGATCATATATGGGATACGGTCGTCCCGACCTTTCTCCACTATAATATTCCGCTGATCATATTCGGCACCATCGCTGCCGTAATACTTTAATGAGACACCGTCCTTTGGGGCGGTGTTTTATTTTTTCTGAAAGATTATTATATTTAAAATAGGGTAAAGAGATATGTAATCACTATTTAGGAGGTTGTAATAAATGTCACTCAAGTATGAAATCACAGCAACCAACACAGGCGGCCGTAAAGGCCATGTCCATACGGACGATAAAAAAATCGATTCACCGGTGCTCCCGCCGGATCAGGATGGCGACGGCGTAAACCCTGAGCAGCTCTTTGCAGCAGGCTACGCATCATGCTTCAACGGTGCATTCGACCTGATGCTGAAACAGGGCGGCGTGAAAAATGCCGAACCGGTGGTGGATCTGACGGTCCAGCTGCTGGATGATGAAGAAAATGAAGGCCCGAAACTCGGTGTCAAAATCAATGCAAAAGTGAAGAACATGTCACAGGAAGATGCAGAGAAGTACCTGGAGCAGGCGCACCAGTTCTGCCCTTATTCGAAAGCGACACGCGGCAACATCGACGTGGAACTGAATGTGACAGCTGAATAGTTCGATCCATGCACGGGACCACCAAGGTTCCGTGCTTTTTATTTTGCGGATTTTCCCATCATAAGCAAATCTTATGATGAAGAGTAATTTTTCCATCAAAAGAAATATGTGTTCTTAACATTAACTTAATAATTAGTGGGTATACTGTACTTACAGACATTAATTTGACCATTCCCCTTGGTCAAGTCCCCTTACCCAAAATCCTTCCCCTGGGATTTTGGGTGCTTTTATTTTTATGGAAGTATGTGTACAATAAGTTGAACATCAACATAAAGTGGCGGGGGATATCATGAAGATTAAAAATATTGAAATGTATGAAGGACTGCCGAAAGTGGTGGTGTCGATCAGCGGCACATCCAGGCAGGAGATGGAGTCGGAACTGGTTCATATCACGGAGAACCGGAATGCCTTGGATATCGTTGAAATCCGCGGTGATGGCTTCGACAACATGAGCCGCTCCGAACATTTGAAGCTGGTTAATGAATTGGCCGGGGAACTCCGGGACATACCTGTCATCTATACATACAGAACATCCCATGAAGGCGGCAGCGGTGCAAGGTCCTATGCTGAATATAAAGACCTCCTGATGGATGTCATCGCGAAATGCGATATCGACATCATCGACATGGAATTCATCACGGCGGGCAAACTCCTCCCTGAAATGATGGAATGTGCGGGAGAATACGAAAAGACCGTCCTTTTGAGCCAGCATGATTTCAAGGCCACCCCGAAAGTGGAGGAGATGCAGAAGCTGCTTTACCGCATGCACAGTGCAGGCGGGGAAATACTGAAGCTCGCCTATGCGCCGCAGGATGATGATGATGTCCTCAATATGCTTAAGATCGTGAAGACGGCGAAAGAAGCCATCGGCAATAAAGTCATCGGGATCTCAATGGGGGAGAGCGGAAAACTGACGCGGCTGACCGGCGGGGAATTCGGCTCCTGCCTGACGTACGGCTACCTCACGAAAAACACCGCACCCGGACAGGTGCATGCAGCTGACATCAAGGCTGCCCTGAAAGCATACGAATAAAAAAGTGCGGCTCCTGTATGGAGGCCGCACTTTTTTCGTTTCACAGATTTTCCTTCAGGAACTCTCTCACCTTGCCGGGCTTGTCCGCATTATGGGCGCCGAGACGGGCGGTCACGGCACCCTTCCTGAAGATCAGGAGGTCCGGGATACCGCCGATATCGTTCTCGTCCGCCGCTTGGGACACTTCATCCCGGTTCAGTTCGAACCACTTGATGTACCTGTACTCCTTCATGATGGACGGGATGAAATCGTTGAAAATGGCGCAGTCGGGACACCAGTCCGCATAAAATTTGACGATGACCGCGTCATTGCTCCTCACTGCTTTCCTGTAATCGTCATAAGTCCTCAATGCCTTCATCGGCTACACTCCCAGGTAAGTTGTAAGATCCCTTTCATTTTATCATTTGAATGTTGTAAAATGAAAGTATGAATAAAATTTCATTGTTCTGGGTATAGTACTAAAAACATACGGAGGTACGGCATGATCACTTTCTACGAATACTCGAAGTGTACAACCTGCAGGAAGGGGAAGAAGTTCCTGGAGGAGAACGGCATAGAATTTGAAGCACATGATATGGTGAAGGCACCGCCTTCGAAAGAGACGCTGAAAAGGATCATTGAAAAATCGGATCATGACATCGGTAAATTTTTCAACACCAGAGGAAAGAAGTACAAAGAGCTGGATTTGAAGAACAGGCTGCCTGAGATGGATGATGATGAAAAAATTGAACTTCTGTCGACGGACGGCATGCTGATCAAACGTCCTTTAGTGGATGCAGGAGATGATGTCCTGCTGGGTTTCAAGGAGTCCGAATATAAAGAAACACTGCTTTGACGAATTTACTTGAGAAACTTTGTGAAATATGTCATTATATAATTGTATAGATCATAGAGGAGGTTTTTTATCATGGCACTACCACAAGACTTGAAATATTCTGAAGATCATGAATGGGTAAAAGCTGATGGAAATACAGTAACAATCGGTATTACAGACTTTGCTCAGGGTGAGCTTGGAGACATCGTTTTCGTTGAGCTTCCTGAAGAAGGCGACGAAATGACGAAAGGTGAATCTTTCGGCAGCGTTGAATCCGTTAAGACTGTTTCTGAACTTTATGCACCTTTGAACGGTAAAATTGTTGAAGTGAACGAAGAGCTTGAAGACAGCCCTGAACTCGTCAACGAATCACCATACGAAGATGCGTGGATGGTTAAAGTTGAACTCGAAGATACTTCACAATTAGACAGCCTGCTTAATGCAGATGCTTATGCTGAAATTACAGATGCATAATTTTTTAACAACTCTAGACATTGTCTAGAGTTTTTTTAAAATAAAATACTCCAAGGGTGATGAAAATGTATCTTTCTGATAAAGTGCTCATCGTTGAAGGTAAAACCGATAAACGCCGTATTGAAGAAGTGCTTGTGGAACCCGTGCAGATCATCTGCACTTTTGGTACAATGGGAGTCTCGAAACTTGATGAGATATTGGAACAGCTTGACGGTTCTGAAATCTACATCCTTTCGGACGCTGATAAGGAAGGCCGGAAAATCCGTAAATGGTTCAAAAGGCACCTTAGTGAAAGCACACACATCTATATTGATCCAAAATTCGGGGAAGTGGGCAGATGTCCGAGGGACTACCTCGCAAATCTTCTGATGCGGCATGGCTTTTACGTTGATACAAGCTTGATTATGAAAGGTAAGTTTTATGATGAAAGAGCAGTTGGAGACACAGGATATATACAATCTTATTCACTCTGAAGGAACATTTATTTTATACGGATATGCGCCGATATGTGCAAACTGCCGGATTGCGGAGCGCATGCTGAACCTGACGCAGGAAATCCATGACTTTGAATATACGGCGATCGACCTGAATTATCATGTGGACATCATCAATGACTACAAGATCACGTCCGCACCGGCGCTTTTGATATTCGAAGACGGTGAGCTGAAGGAAAGTGTATACCGCTTTGAATCGGTCACGAATTTGTTGAATATACTGGAGCGTCATCATTGACGTGATGGTGCACTGATGGTAATATAATTCACAATCGAATAATGACTCTTATCCAGAGTGGTGTAGGGAAGTGCCCGTTGATACCACGGCAACCGTCTTTAGACAAGGTGCCAAGTCACTGAATCGATCGATTCGAAGATGAGAGGCTGAACTGACAAATGCCTACTCTTTTCATACCAATTGAGTAGGCATTTTATTTTATAATAGTTTGGAAGATGAATAATGATAGACATTTTAAACGTCAATAAAAATTACAGCACGAAATCGGCCGACATCACCGCAGTGGACGATGTCAGCCTGAAGATTGAAAGTGGTGAGATCTTCGGCATCATCGGATATTCCGGTGCCGGAAAATCGACCCTGATCCGCCTTCTGAACGGACTCGAGGAGCCAACATCCGGGGACATCATCATCGGGGAGGATACGATCAAC
Organism: Salinicoccus kekensis; assembly: GCF_900220995.1. Classification (GTDB taxonomy): domain Bacteria; phylum Bacillota; class Bacilli; order Staphylococcales; family Salinicoccaceae; genus Lacicoccus; species Lacicoccus kekensis. The sequence goes on along the minus strand of NZ_OBQF01000006.1, from coordinate 53,129 downwards.
AAACTTTCCAAAAAAGATCTGCGGCAGAAACGTCAGAAAGTATCGATGATTTTCCAGCACTTCAATCTGCTCTGGTCGAGGACCGTGGAAGAAAACATCAGCTTCCCGCTGGAGATTGCGGGTGTCGGTAAGAAGGAGCGCAGGAGGCGGACGCAGGAACTGATCGAGCTCGTCGGCCTCACCGGCCGGGAGAAGAACTATCCGAGTGAGCTGTCCGGCGGTCAGAAACAGCGTGTCGGGATCGCCAGGGCGCTGTCGAATGAGCCGGCCGTACTGCTCTGCGATGAAGCGACGAGTGCACTGGATCCGGAGACGACGGATGAAGTCCTCGACCTGCTTCAGGAGATCAGGGAGGAGATGAACCTCACCATCGTACTGATCACCCATGAGATGCATGTGATCAGAAAGATATGCGACCGGGCGGCGGTGATGCAGGACGGCCGGGTCGTCGAGACCGGCAAAGTGCTCCAGCTGTTCCAGAACCCTGTGCACAGCGTGACGAAACGCTTCGTCAGGGATGATATCAATGATGAGGAGACGGCACTCGCCCTTGATGAAGTGCGGGAATTGTTCCCGCATTCGAAAATACTTAAGATCGGATTCGTCGGCACCAAATCGAAGACGCCCGTCGTCTCCAGGGTCATCAAGCAGTTCGACCTCGATATGAACATACTTTCCGGCAATATCAAGCAGACGAACAACGAGTCATACGGCCATCTGTATGTTGCGATCGATGTGGATGACGCGACGCTTGAAAAAGTCATCGATACGCTCGGCAATGAGGATATTACAGTGGAGGTCGAGAAATAATGAATGAATTAATCCAGGCCTTCACGGAAATGTTCAGCTTCGAGAACGTACAGTGGGACGTCGTATGGGAAGCGACGGTCGATACGATTTATATGACCGGCATCGCAACAGCCTTCACGCTGGTCATCGGACTGGTGCTCGGCATCATTTTATTTTTATCCGATAAGAGCGACAACACATTGAGCCAGCCCGTTTACGGTGTGACGGCATTCCTCGTCAATCTGTTCCGGGCGATACCGTTCATCATCCTGATCATTCTGCTCATCCCGTTCACAAAAGCGATCATGGGCACGATCATGGGTGTGCAGGGCGCACTGCCGGCGCTCATCATCGGGGCTTCCCCGTTCTATGCGCGGCTGGTCGAGATCGGGCTCAAGGAAATAGACAAAGGCGTCATTGAAGCGGCCCAGTCGATGGGTGCAGGCACATGGACGATCATCTGGAAGGTGCTCATCCCCGAATCGATGCCCGCTTTGATATCCGGCATCACGGTGACGGCAATCATGCTGGTTGGTTCGACTGCGATTGCAGGCGTCATCGGCGCCGGCGGACTCGGCAACCTCGCCTACATGGTCGGATTCACACGGAATCAGAGTGATGTCACGCTGGTTGCGACTATAGTAATACTGATCATCGTTTTCATCATCCAGTTCGCAGGGGACTACCTTGCGAAAGCGGTCGATAAACGCTGATCATCAATTATATAAAATTATTTGGTTGGAGAGGACAGGGTAAATTATGAGAAAGTTATTTCTATTCATGGTTTTAAGCGTATTTGCAGTGGTACTTGCAGCATGCGGCAACGGCGGGGAAGAAGGCACTGAAGAAAGCGCGGATACGGGCGGAGAGACTGAAGAGTCCGCTGAAACTGAAGAAACTGCATCCGAGGATGCTTCAGGAGAAGCAGGCGGTACGATATCCATCGCAGCATCACCTGCACCACACGCTGAAATTCTCGAAGAAGCGGCGACAATTCTTGAAGAAGACGGCATCGAACTTGATATCAGCATAGTCAATGACTATACGACACCGAACCGTCTGCTTGCGGACGAAGAAGTGGATGCGAACTTCTTCCAGCACACACCTTATCTTGAAGGTGAAATCGAGTCACACGGATACGACCTTGAATCGGCAGGGAATGTACATATCGAGCCGATGGCAGTTTATTCCCAGGACTATGAATCATTGGAAGAAGTGCCGGAAGGTTCAACGATCCTTGTTTCCAACAACCCGGCTGAGGAAGGACGCTTCCTGTCATTCTTTGTGGATGCCGGCCTGGTTGAAATTGAAGACGGCATCAACATTGAAGATGCGACGTTCGATGATATCACTGAAAACCCGAAGAATTTCGATTTCAATAACCAGACGGCACCGGAACTGCTCGTTGAAATGTACAACAATAACGAAGCACCTGTCGTCATCATCAACTCCAACTTTGCGATCGACGGTGGATTGAATCCGGTTGATGATTCGATTGCAGTCGAAGACGGTGAAGGCTCTCCATATGCCAACCTGGTCGCTGTACGTACAGGCGACGCTGAAAGGGAAGACATCCAGCAGCTGATGGAAGTGCTTCAGGGAGATGAAATTAAACAGTTCATAGAAGAGACGTATCAGGGCGAAGTAATCCCAGCAGAATAAAGTATCATGAACCGGCAAATCAGATGATCTGCCGGTTTTTTTATGGGTGGCGGTTGCGGACGCGGGGCGCGGTTGCCGGGGCGGATTCGATTAACTTTGATGATTCCGGCAACTTAATCGAATTTGCGTCCAGATTTCGATTATCTTTTATATATCAGATGGCTTAATCGATTCCCTTATACAGCCCCTTCCGGCAGGAGGAATTCGATTGTGTAATTTGTTTATTTATGGTAAAATTGATGTATTGAAAGCACCACATAAGGGGAGACTAAAATGACACAGAAGACTCAGGCAGGTTATGATTCGTCACTCGTCCTCGTATCTTATATTTTGGCGCTGTTCACACTTCTCATCGGACCGCTGATCATCTGGGCCTTGAAGAAGGACGATGATCCGGCGACGGCGGAAGCACTGCGGCATGTGGCCAACTTCGGCATATCCTATACGATTTACGCGCTGATCGCGTGGGCCACTACAGTCGTGCTGATCGGTTTCGTACTGGGGCCGGTCGTGCAGGTTGCGACGATCGTCTTCATCATCATCGGCATCGTCAAGACAGTGAACGGTGAAGTGTATAAGCCGCCGTTCACGCTGGACATCATCAAGTGAATATGAAAAACAACAGCCGGGCCTTGAAACTTCATCGTCCGGCTGTTCATTTTTAATCGAGCTTCATTTTATGATATGATTAAATCATAGCTAATCAATATGATTTAAGGGAGTGCTTTGGATGACTGAAAATAATGCAAAGTTTGTTTCGACTGAATGGCTTGAAGCGCATCTGGAAGATGAAGGTTTAAGGATCATCGATGCGACGACATTTTTGAAAGTGCCTGAGGAAGGCAATGACACGAAAGTTTGGAGCGGCCGCGAAGAATATGAGAAGAGTCATATTCCCGGTGCAGTCTTTGCAGATATACTGGGGGAGTTTTCGGACCCGGAAGGACCATACAGTTTTGCGGTGATCGGTCATGAGGAATTCACCGACAAGATGGAGGATCTCGGCGTCTCAGATGAGTCATTCGTCGTCATCTACGACCGGGGTGCACAGGTGGACGTGGACTTTGAAGCCTCTGACTGGGCGTCACGCCTGGCATGGCAGTTGAAATTCGAAGGATTCGATAATGTTGCGATACTGGACGGCGGCTTTAACAAGTGGACAAAAGAAGGACGTCCAACAACCGATGAAATCGTTACTCCTGAAAAAGGAGATCTGAATATCACCAGGCGTCCTGAACTCTATGCAAGCAAGGAAGATGTCCTGAAAGCAATCGATGACGATAATGTGGTGATACTCGACAGCTTGAGTCCGGCGAATTATAACGGTGAGACTGAAACGTATGCACGGCCGGGACATATTAAAGGCGCAGTCAACGTCTTCTTTGGAGATCTGGCCAATCCTGAAACCGGCGAAGTGTACGATGATGAAAAATTGAAAGAGCGGTTTGAAGCGGTGGGCGCACTGGATGAGGATAAGAAGGTCATCACATACTGCGGCGGTGCAATTGCGGCAACATGGACGCAGTATCTGCTGAACAAACTCGGTCAGGACAATGTGGCGGTCTATGACGGTTCGCTATCGGAGTGGGCGGCGGATGAAAGCCTGCCGATGGAAACGAAAGATTCGGAGTAAGATTACAACATTTGAATCATAAACGATAAGAAACCTGAATGATGACGGAATCATTTGGGTTTTCCCATTCTCAAGGAGCTTAAAGCGTTTTCCTCCCGGAATCATACTTTCGGACGAGGCACACCCCTTTAATATGTTTGGTTTTTAAGGTATAATATTACAGTGTGAATCATACTCCAATTCTTTGACTATAGATTAGAATTATTATAAACTAGTGGAGTATGAGAATAATATTTTCTAATTGGAGGATAAGTAAATGACTTCTGTTCTGGAAATCAAAAACTTACATGTCGAAATAGACGGTAAAGAAATTTTAAAAGGTGTCGACCTGACACTCAAGCAAGGCGAAATTCATGCGGTCATGGGACCGAACGGTACTGGTAAGTCCACTTTGGCACAGGCAATCATGGGACATCCGCGTTATGAAGTGACTCAGGGTGAAATACTTCTTGACGGTGAAGATGTGCTGGAGATGGAAGTGGACGAGCGTGCGAAAGCCGGCCTATTCCTTGGAATGCAGTACCCATCCGAAATTTCAGGCGTGACAACTTCAGACTTCCTTCGTTCGGCGATCAACTCACATCGTGAGGAAGGCGACGAAATCAACTTGATGCAGTTCATCAAGAAATTGGATAAAAACATGGAGTACCTTGAAATCGATCAGGACATGGCAACACGTTACCTGAATGAAGGGTTCTCCGGCGGTGAGAAAAAGAGAAATGAAATCCTCCAGCTGATGATGCTTGAGCCAAAATTCGGCATCTTGGACGAAATCGACTCCGGTCTTGACATCGACGCACTTGCAGTCGTATCAAAAGGCATCAACAAACTGCGCGGTGAGAACTTCGGTTCACTGATCATCACTCACTACCAAAGACTTCTTAACTACATCGAGCCTGACCATGTACACGTCATGATGAAAGGCAAGATCGTCAAATCCGGCGGCAAAGAACTTTCAGAGCGTCTTGAGTCCGAAGGTTATGACTGGATCAAAGAAGAATTAGGTATTGATGACGTAACTGTAGAATCTGACGTTAAATAAGACAGGAGGATCATAATGGCTACTGTATCTAATGAATATATTATAAATGCAGATGAAGTCATTCAGCGCGCAACAGAGCGTGGTGAATCCGACTTCCTTATCAATAAAAAGCGGGAAGCACTCGAGACGATCGAAAATCTTGAGATGCCGAAGCCTGACAAGACGAACATCAAGAGATGGGACTTCTTCACAATGGCAGAGCCTGTTGTCGACAGCAGTGTCTACAACAGCCTGGATGAGCTGCCTGAAGCGGTCAAGGAAATTCTTGATATCGAAAACACCAAAAACATCTATGTCCAGCACAACAATACGCCTGCTTATCTCCAAATAGATGAAAAACTGCAGGACAAAGGTGTGATCATCGAAAACATCATCGAAGCGACACACAATCACCCTGAGCTCGTTGAAAAGTACTTCATGACCGACGGTGTGAAAGTCGATGAGCATAAGCTCACGGCCTTCCATACGGCAATGTTGAACGGCGGACTGTTCGTCTACGTGCCGAAAGATGTCCAGATTGAAGATCCTATTCAGATGGTCGTACTCCACGATGATGAAAAGGCATCCCTCGTGAACCATGTCCTCATCGTTGCGGACAAAGGATCGGAAGTCACTTATGTGGAGAACTACCTGTCCAACGTCGAGCAGACCAATGAGCAGATCAACATCGTCTCCGAGGTCCTTGCACTGGATAATGCGAAAATCACTTACGGTGCGGTGGATGTGCTTGCAGAAGGCATGACGGGTTACATCAACAGACGCGGTGTTGCATCGACTGATGCAAGAATCGACTGGGCACTCGGCCTGATGAGCGATTCAAACATCATCAACGACAACACGACTTACCTCATGGGCGACCGTTCAAATTCGGACATGAAGACGGTCACGATCGGACGCGGTGAACAGAACCAGAACGTCACGACACAGATCATCCACTACGGTAAGGATTCCAATGGACATATCCTGAAGCATGGCGTCATGAAAGACAGAGCGACAAGCATCTTCAACGGTATCGGCTACATCAAGCACGGTGCGACACGCAGTGACGCACAGCAGGAATCACGCATCCTGATGCTGAGCGAACGTGCGCGCGGTGACGCGAACCCGATCCTCCTCATCGATGAAGACGACGTGACAGCCGGTCACGCAGCTTCAGTCGGACGTGTGGACCCGCTTCAGCTCTTCTATCTGATGAGCCGCGGTATTTCACAGAGAGAGGCAGAGAGACTTGTGATCCACGGTTTCCTGGACCCAGTGGTAAGAGCCCTGCCGATCGAATCGGTCAAGAAGCAGCTTAAAGAAGTCATAGAGTTGAAAGTATTATCGAAATAAGCATTAAAGGGGTTTTTCCCATATGGATATAAATACCATCCGCAAAGATTTTCCGATTCTGGATCAGGAAGTCAACGGTAAGCCTCTGGTTTACCTGGACACTTCCGCGACAAGCCAGTCGCCATCCCAGGTGATCGATGCGATGAACGATTACTACCAGAATTACAATTCAAACGTCCACCGGGGCGTGCATACACTCGGAACGAAGGCAACGGATGCATATGAGCAGGCACGGATGAAGGTCAGAGGTTTCATCAATGCACAGCGCTATGAAGAAATTATCTTCACACGAGGCACGACTTCGGCAATCAATCTGGTTGCCCGCAGTTTCGGTGAAGAGAACGTTTCGGAAGGTGATGACATCGTCGTCACTGCGGTGGAGCACCATGCGAACATCGTACCCTGGCAGGAACTTGCAAAACGTAAAAAGGCCAATCTCGTGTTCATTCCCCTTGAAGCGGATGGAACGATCAAATTGGAGAATGTTGAAGCGGTGATGTCGGACAGGACGAAGATTGTGGCGCTCACACATGTTTCCAATGTGCTCGGCACGATCAACGACATTAAGAGCATTGCGGAAATCGTACACAGTCACGGCGCATATATCGCTGTGGACGGTGCACAGGCGGTGCCCCACATGAGCGTGGACGTGCAGGATCTGGATGTCGACTTCTATGCATTCAGCGGCCATAAGATGCTCGGCCCGACAGGTATAGGCGTCCTTTACGGCAAAGCTGATTTACTTGATAATATGGAACCCATCGAATATGGTGGAGATATGATCGACTTCGTGGATTTGAGAGAGTCCACATGGACTGATCTGCCGGTGAAATTCGAAGCGGGCACACCGATGATCGCGGAAGCGATCGGGTTATCTGCAGCGATCGATTACATCAATGAGGTCGGTGCAGATGAAATACTCCGCTACGAACAGGAACTGGTCAAGTACGCATATGATAAGATGTCACAGATTGAAGGCATAGAGATTTACGGACCAAGGGAAGAACGCGCCGGATTGATCACATTCAACCTGGACGGTGTACATCCTCATGATTTGGCGACTGCACTGGATTCCGACGGGGTTGCGGTCAGGGCCGGGCATCACTGTGCCCAGCCGCTGATGAAGTTCCTGGAAGTCTCCTCCACGGCCAGAGCGAGCTTTTATTTATACAACACTAAAGATGAAATTGATTACTTCATCGATTCTTTGGAACGCACAAAGGAGTTTTTCACGCATGAATTTTAATAATCTGAACCAGCTGTATCGCTCGGTCATCATGGACCACTACAAGAACCCGAGGAACAAAGGTGTACTTGAAGAAGGCACGATGACCGTCGATATGAACAATCCGACATGTGGTGATGCAATCCGTCTGACTCTGGACGTCCAGGATGACATCGTCCGGGATGCCAAATTCGATGGTGAAGGTTGTTCCATTTCATTGTCGAGCGCTTCGATGATGACAGAGGCCATCAAGGGCAAATCGCTGGAAGAGGCGCTCGGGATGAGCGAGGAATTCAGTAAGATGATGCTCGGTGAAGACTACGATATTCCGGAAGAGTATGGGGATATAGAAGCATTGTCCGGGGTGAGCCAGTTCCCTGCACGTATAAAATGTGCGACGCTAACCTGGAAAGCACTTGAAAAAGGTGTTAAAGGATCCGGACAGTAATATATAGAAGGAGTGATTGTCATGGCTAAAAATGTACCTGAAATAGAAGATTATAAATATGGTTTCCATGATGAAGACGTATCAATTTTCCGTTCGGACCGCGGTCTGACACCGGAAATTGTTAAAGAGATTTCAAAAATGAAGGAAGAGCCTCAGTGGATGCTGGATTACCGCCTGAAATCGCTGCAGCATTTCTACGACAGACCAATGCCGATGTGGGGCGGGGACCTTTCAGAGTTGAACTTTGATGAGATCACGTACTACGTGAAGCCTTCCGAGCAGACTGAACGCTCATGGGATGAAGTGCCGGAAGAAATCAAACTGACGTTTGACAAACTCGGTATCCCGGAAGCGGAACAGAAATACCTTGCGGGTGTTTCTGCACAGTATGAATCAGAAGTGGTCTACCACAACATGGAGCAGGCTCTTGAAGACAAGGGCGTAATATTCAAGGATACGGATTCTGCACTGCGTGAAAACGAAGATCTCTTCAGAGAGTACTTCGGAACTGTAGTGCCGGCGACGGACAACAAATTCTCAGCGTTGAACTCAGCTGTATGGTCCGGTGGATCATTCATCTACTGTCCTCCTGGAGTTACGGTCGATTCGCCTCTGCAGGCATACTTCCGCATCAACTCCGAGAACATGGGTCAGTTCGAGCGTACACTGATCATCTGTGACGAAGGTTCAAGCGTCCACTACGTAGAAGGTTGTACAGCACCTGTCTACACGACGAACTCCCTGCACTCTGCAGTTGTTGAGATCATCGTCAAAAAAGATGCCTACTGCCGTTACACGACGATCCAGAACTGGGCAAACAACGTATACAACCTTGTGACCAAGCGTACTTTCGTTGACGAAAACGGAACTATGGAATGGGTCGACGGAAACCTCGGCTCCAAGATCACAATGAAGTACCCTTCAATCTTCCTTAAAGGTGAAGGCGCACGCGGTATGACATTGTCAATCGCTCTGGCAGGTAAAGGCCAGCTGCAGGACGCAGGTGCGAAAATGATCCACCTGGCACCTAACACGTCTTCAACGATCGTCTCCAAGTCGATCGCCAAAGGCGGCGGTAAAGTTTCATACCGCGGACAGGTCCACTTCGGCAGAAAAGCTGAAAATGCAAGAGCGAACATCGAGTGTGACACCATGATCATGGATAACGAATCCACTTCCGATACGATCCCGTATAATGAAATCTTAAACGATAACATTTCACTGGAGCACGAAGCGAAAGTTTCGAAAGTATCTGAAGAACAGTTGTTCTATCTGATGAGCCGTGGTATTGGTGAACTTGAAGCGGTTGAAATGATCGTCATGGGCTTCATCGAGCCATTCACAAAAGAACTTCCAATGGAATATGCGGTTGAAATGAACCGTCTGATCTCTTTCGAAATGGAAGGTTCAATCGGTTAATGATCATATTAAAACGCCTTACCGGATTCCGGTAAGGCGTTTTTTTTCTATATGGTGACGAGTATCATCACGAGCAGGGTGATGATAAGGTAAATCAGTGAATAGCGCAGGTTCATGCGTGCCCACAATACGGTGTCCATGGTCTTTATTCCCCTGAAGGCGAGGATGATCCAGCCTGCCGTAAGTCCAAGCGTGACGATGAAGAATATCAGCCCCATTGAAGGGAGCAGGACGAACGGGAAAGGAAGGAGGGCGATGATGTATATCAGCATCTGCCGGATGGTCATCGGGACGCCTGAGACGACGGGCAGCATCGGTACGCCTGCCCGCGTATAATCATCGAGCCTTCTGATCGCAATGGCGAGCGTATGCGGCACCTGCCAGATGAACAGCAGGTAGAACAGCATGACCGGGACGATATGATTCGCCGGCGCCACGGCTGCCCAGCCGATCAGCGGCGTAAATGCCCCTGAAATGCTGCCGATGATCGTATTGATGGTATATTTCCGCTTGGACCAGAAAGTGTAGAGCACCACATAGAAAAACCAGCCGAGGAACGAATAAAGTGCCGCCTCAACCGTCGTGAACAGCATGATGCCGAAGCCGAGGATCGTGGTGATGACCGCCGAGCGGAACACCGCGGTCAGTGTGAAAGCACCTGTGACCGTCGGACGGTTCTGCGTGCGGTCCATCTTTTTATCAAGGTCGGCTTCATACCAGTTGTTGAACATCAGGGCGCCGGCGATGATCAGCGTGCTTCCGATCATGGTGAGCAGGAAGGTGCCGAAGTGGCTGCTGAAATCCTCCCCGCTGAAGTAGAGCGCAAGCCAGAATGCGGTGAATACCGGCAGCACATTCGCCACCAGCACTTTCCCCTTCAGCAGATATTTGACATTAGTAAGAAATCCGGAAAGGCCGGATGCGGTCCGGGACTGCATCCGGTCCCCGGATGATGAATGATCGTTATTCAAAAGAATTCCCTCTCAAGTGTTAAACTCAACATCGCAATGTTGGAAAATATCCATATTACATTATATCAGTCTGCCGGATATTTCGCATCACCACGGGTGCCTATGCGGGCATGTTTCTGGGCATTTGTGTCTGAATTCTGTACAATTAGTAAATGATTGCATCTTCTAAAAATATTAAAAGGAAGCTGTGTTATAAATGGCCGATCAAAGAAAAGAGAAATTATGGACGAAAGGGTTCGTACTGACATCCACAGTCAACCTGATGCTGACATTGTCGATGTACCTTCTGCTTGTCACGATGGCGGTGTATGCCATGGAAATATACGGTGCATCGGTCAGCATGGCCGGCTTCGTCTCCAGCATATTCATCATCGGGACATTGTTCGGCCGCCTGTACGGCGGGAAGAACATTGCAAGGATCGGCAACAGGAAGATGCTCCTGGCCGGGGCAGCAGCGGTGCTCGCCACCACTGCACTGTATTTTGTGCCGATGGGCATCTACCCTCTGATGGGGTTGAGATTCCTGCACGGGGTGGCGCTCGGTCTTGCAGCGACCGCGACGGGAACGATCGTCGCCCAGATCATCCCGCGCTCAAGGAGCGGCGAGGGGATCGGCTACTTCAGCATGAGCGTCGTACTGGCGACGGCCGTGGGGCCCCTGGTCGGGGTGGTGCTTCTGAACCAGTACGGGTTTACGAGCATCTTCATATTCTCACTCATCATGGCCGCCATCAGCCTGCTGCTCAGCCTCACCGTGCGTCCACCGGAAGTGGAAGTGCCCGCTTCAGGTTACAAGCGTTTCAGCCTGTCGGATTACTTCGAGGCGCGTGCCGTACCGATTTCGATCGTGATGTTCGTACTGGCCTTCGCCTATTCAAGCATCCTTTCATTCGTCACGGGATATACCGCTGAAATCGATCTGGTTGAAGCGGGCAGCTTCTTCTTCCTGGTCTACGGGATTGCGGTGCTGCTCTCCAGGCCGGTGACCGGTCCGCTGATGGACAGGAAGGGTGCGAACATCGTCGTCTATCCTGCATTGATATCATTCGCCGCAGGCATGCTTGTGATCAGCCAGGCGGATGCCGGATGGATGCTGCTCGCAGCAGCTCTCCTCATGGGCCTCGGCTACGGCAACTTCCAGTCGATCTCCCAGGCCCTTGCCATTAAAGCGACGCCGCGGCACCGCATGGGGCTTGCGAATACGACCTATTTCATCGCCCTGGACCTGGGCCTCGGATTCGGTCCGCTCGCACTCGGGTTCATCGTGCCGATGCTCGGTTACAGGGGCATGTATGCATCCCTCGTCCTTGTCATCCTTGCGGGTCTCGTCGTTTATTATTTTGTGCATGGCAGGAAAAGCGGGGGAGTCACTTCATAAACCCTCCGTTGAAATTTTAAGAGGCCCGGGATTCCCGGGCCTCTTTTCTGATTAATATGCAAATTGGTAATAACCCTGATTGTACCAGTACTGGAGATCTGCAAGCGTCATGCCGTAGTCCAGCTGCAGGTGGGGGTAATCCGGGAATGATGTCCAGTCGCCGCCCCAGTTGAAGCCGACGCTCTTCGCTATATTGCCGACGTCCTCCCAGTCGGAGACGCCGTTTCCGTTGGCATCACGGTCAAGTGACCAGTAGGCATTGCCGTAATGATCGGTCAGCACAAAGTCGATCGCAAGGCCGTAATTATGATAGGACTCACCGCCGCGGGCATTCGTCACGACCTGACCTTCTGTCGTCCGGCCCTGATTGTAGAGGGCATCCTGGTGTTCAAATGAACGATAGCCGTCCGTATATCTGATCAATATGCCCTGATCGGCGGCGATCTGCTTTACAAGGGCCGCCTTCTCAGCAACCTCGGGATGCAGACCGTAATAAACGCCGTCTGAGGCAGCTTTCGCTTTTCCGCCGTATGTAAGCGACAGCGTGAGCAGGAGTGCAGCTCCCAGTAAAATTTGTGAATACTTCTTGAATGAATGTTGCAAATAAATGTCCCCTTTCACAATTTTGTTACATTTTCACGGTAACATAGTGAGGAATCGGGGCAATGCTTCTTAACAATATGAAATTCAATTGTAATGGCGGTGTAATTTTTGAGGCAGATATAGTGAGAATATGTAAAAATATGTTACCGTCCGTATGTTATAATACCGTTTATATATTCATTTAGGAGAGGGGGTTCATAGTGGCTGAAGATATCGTCAAAAAAGGCACGGCGAATTTATGGCACGGCATTCATGCGGTCAAAGGGCGTTTATTTCTGACTGCAACACGTCTCATTCATGATCCCGCCATGATGCAGGTGAAGAAGACGAGGACGGAGATCATGCTTGAAGATGTCGAGACAGTGAGCATCGTGAACAATATGCTCGGGAAGATCCCGATACCGAACGGCATCCGGGTGACCACGGCAGATGGTGAGGAATTCCAGTTCGTGGTCAACCGGCGCAAGGACTGGGTGAGGAAGATCGAGCGCATGATTGAGACGCTGCCGGACAAGGCAGCCAAATGACTGGGCACCGCACCTGAATATGATAAAATTAAAGGTGAAATGACTGAAGGAGGAATGAAAGTGAACTTGAACGACTGGTTTGAAAAGGGACTGACATTCGATGAGTATGAAAAGGAACTGACGGATCATGAAGAGAACTATATGAAGATATATGAAAACTTCACGCTGCCTGAAGACGCAGCGTTCTTCAGACAGACGGCCGACAGCGGCGTCAGGGCCATAATCATCGCTGAGCCGTGGTGCGGCCACTGCATGATGAACCTGCCGATTTTCAGAAGAATCGCTGAAAAAGGTGAGATCGACACAAGAATCTCCCTCCGCGACACACATACTGAACTGATGGATGCTTATGAGACAGACGGCAAACGTGTGATACCGATCATCGTGCTGTTTAATGAAGACGGACAGGAAGTTGCAAAGTGGGGGCCGCGTGCGCCTGAAACTACCGAAATCCAGAAAGAAGTGCTGCGGGACATGCCTGAAAAAGGCTCGGACGAATACGACAAGATGTTCAAAGTGAAAGTCCGCGAGCTGGCGGAGACATTCGCAGGCAACGAAGTGCTGTGGCAGCATATTTATCAGGATATGAAAAAAAAGATCAATACGGCGATATAAGAATAAGCCTGCCCCTTTTATTGAGGGGCAGGCTTATTTTGGCCGGGTTGAGGCTGTGCTGCTCAGTTAACAAGAAAATTGGGGCTGAGTGAGCAGGAATGCGTCCGTGCTGCTCATTTAATATGAAATTAGGTGATGAATGAGCAGTAATTCCTCGACGCTGCTCATTTAACAAGAAATCCGGTGCTGAGTGAGCAGAAATACGTCTCCGCTGCTCAGTTAACAAGAAATCCGGGGCTGAGTGAGCAGAAATGTGTCCGTGCTGCTCATTCACCATGCAAACCTGCCACCGAGTGAGCAGCCGGGATTTTATTACAGTACCCGCCATCACTCATATTTCATTCCGGAGCCGTACACTTCGAGGCTGTGGAAGTCGACGGGGCCGGTCTTCACATAAAATACCGCGGGCACTGCGATTTCCGTGCAGATGACGTCACCCGGAGCGGCTCCCTCTTCCGCAACCGGCGTCAGTTCGAAGTTGAATTTCAGTATGCCGTCATCTTCCTCCACGGAAGTGAGTGTGTAGCCGCAGCCGTTCTCCATGATTGAGACTTCAAAAAGAAGAGCCTCTTCAAAATCTACATCTTCCGCGCCGATATCGGCACCGGTCTCTTCAACAGAGGTCATGAGCATATCTTCATCATGGATCAGCTCCGCACCGTTTTGGAATTCCTGTACCGGGACCGACTGGGATTTGGCGACCACTTCAAATCCGGTCTCCGCTTCCTCTCGGTCACCGGCTGCACAGCCGGAGAGCACCAGGACGAGGACAGCCGCGAAAAGAAGCGGTAATTTTTTATTCATACAAATCACCTACCGTTCCGACGGCCTGAGCCCGATGTACTGCAGCCGCTGGTTGAATAATTTCGGATAGGACATATAGCCGACCATGACCGAGGACAGGGCGGCGGTGGTCAGGATGAGGAACAGGATCAGCAACTGGTACATCACCGCTTCAAGCGGGTCTGCACCGCCGATGATCAATCCGCTCATCATGCCGGGGAGCTGCACGAGGCCCATCGTCTTCATCGCTTCGACGGTGGGGATCATGCTCGTCCGGATCGACGATTTCAGGCTCCTTGAAATCGCCGCTTCAGGTGCCCCGCCGAACGACAGTATCAGTTCGATCACTTCCTCACTGTTGACCAGTTCATCCTTGAACTTGTTGAGGAATAAAAGGGACAGGACCATGCAGTTGCCGATCACCATGCCGCTGATCGGGATGATCTGTTCAGGTTCTGCCGGAATGATGCTGAAGCCGAGCAGTATGCCCATCGAGACGGCTTCAACCGCGAACAGCGTGAAGATGATGATGGCGGTGATCCCCGGGATCCCGGTCCCTTTCTTCACGACGTTCTGGCTCGCTGCGGCGATCATCAGGAGGATCATCAGGATGATGAAGATGACGGAGTCACTTTCGAAAACGAACGTCAGTATGTATCCGATGATCAGAAGCTGGATGACCGACCTCACCGTTGCTATGATGATATCCTTCTCGAGCCCGAGCTTTAAAAATAAAGTCAGTCCGAGCGGGATGGCGACAAAGATCAATGACAGTCCAAGCTGCAAAAATGACATCAGTGTTCCCCCTTTACAAATGCCTGTATTTCAGGGTTATCGGTCCCGTCTATGAATTCCGCAGGGCCGTACTCGATGAGTTCGCCCTTCCTCAAAAACCACATATCATGGCTGACGCGCCTCGCCTGCTCCAGATCATGGGTGATCCAGATGACAGTGACCTCCTTTTCGGACTGGAGGCGCATAACAAGCCTTTCAATATCCCTGACAAGCACATAGTCGAGGCTTGAAGTGATCTCATCAAGGAGGAGGACCTCCGGCCTGTGCACAAAAGTGCGGGCTAGTGATATGCGGCTCCTTTCACCCCCGGAGACCTCCCTGACGGGGCGGGTGAGGAAGGATGCATCCAGCTCGACCATGTCGAGCAGTTCGGCTGCACGTGCTTCCCCGAGCACTTCACCGTGCACCTCGCACGGCAGGTTCAAGTTGTCGTAGACGGTGCCGTGGATCATGGGGGAACTCTGAAATGCCATGCTGACGGTTTTCCTGAGCCCGCTGATATCATAATCGAAAATGTCCTTCCCCCTGTACAGCACCTCCCCCGCGTCGGGCGAGAGAAGGCCGTTGATCATCTTGAGGCAGGTCGATTTTCCGGCACCGCTCGGCCCGACGAAAGTGGTGATCCTGCTTTCACGGAACGATCCCGTGATATTATGCAGAATATCATTGTGACTCACGTTCTTGAATTCTATAATGGGCATTATGAGTTTCCTCCTTTAAATATATGGTAAAATACCAGTAAGGTGATTTGATGATATATATAGGATTGACGGGCTGGGGAGACCACGATGATCTGTACACCGGCCTGACGAATAAAAAAGATAAATTGACTACATATTCCAGTTTCTTCCCGATAGTTGAACTGGATGCGACTTATTATGCCATCCAGCGGACCTCCGTGGTCGAGAAATGGTGCAGCGAGACGCCGAAGGAATTCAAATTCATCGTCAAGGCGCATCAATACATGACCGGTCACAGTGATTACAGGTCCCACTATGCCTCAATCAGGGAAGTGTTCAAAGCGTTCAAGGATATGTTATACCCTATGGCGGAACAAAACAAACTCGGCTTCGTCCTGCTGCAGTTCCCGCCGTGGTTCGACTGCACGGGAGAGAACATCCGTTACGTGAAATTCGCAAAAACGATGCTCGAACCATTCAAGGTGGCGGTCGAATTCAGGAACCAGACATGGTTTAAAAGTGAATTCAAGGAAGAGACACTGTCCTTCCTGCATGACAACGACATCATCCACAGCATATGCGATGAACCTCAGGCAGGTATCGGAAGCATACCATTCGTCAACCGGGTGACGGATGAGACGGCATTCATCCGCCTGCATGGACGCAATGCCCACGGCTGGACGCAGAAGGACCTCACCCAGGAAGAATGGCGGAATGTCCGCTACCTCTACGACTACAGCAAAGAAGAGCTTGAATGGCTGAAGCGGCAGGTTGAAATCCTCAGACATAAGACGAAGGACATCTATATCGTCTTCAACAACAACTCCGGAGGACATGCAAGCGGCAATGCACAGGATTTCATAGAGATGATGGGAATCAAATATACTGGATTGTCACCAAAACAATTGAGATTATTTTAAGGGGTAGTGCATATGGAATATCTAATATTGATATTAATCGGACTGTCTGCAGCTGCTTTGGGTTCACTGGTCGGTATCGGCGGGGGCGTCATCATAGTGCCCCTGTTGATCTTTTTTGGTATAGATAATGACATCATTTCAAATGTCACCCCCCAGTCTGCAGTCGGCACTTCGAGCATGGTGCTGATCTTCATCGGGCTTTCGGCGCTGATGTCCTACGGGCGGAGCAACCAGGTCGACCGCAAGAACGGGTTTTTATTCATGGCCGGCATCATCCCGGGGGCCCTTGCCGGGGCGTACTTGAGCGGCCTGTTCACGACCGAGAGCTTCAAGCTCTATTTCGGACTGTTCCTCATACTGCTGAGTGTGATCCTGATCGTGAGGGACCGCATCAAACCCCTCAGCATGTTTCAGGATGAGCGGTATGTACGGCCGCATGTGGACAACATGGGTAACGTCTACCATTACGGCTTCCCGCCGTATATCGCGATCATCGGAAGCTTCATCGCGGGCCTTACGGCAGGCCTGTTCGGCATCGGCGGCGGTGCGATCATGACCCCGATGATGCTGATACTGTTCCGCATGCCGGCATCCATCGCGATCGGCACAAGCATGCTGCTCGTCTTTTTCGGTGCACTGTCTTCTGCAACCGGCCATCTGCTGCAGGGCAACGTCAACTTCCTGCATACCCTCTTCCTCGTGCCTTCCGCATTCGTCGGTGCGAAAATCGGTGTATCCCTCAATCAGAGATTCGATTCTGATACGGTGGTCGCCGTCCTTAGGACGGTGCTGTTGCTGCTCGGTATATATATGATTATACAATCTTTTCTATAGGAGAGTGACATCATGGAAATAAAGCTCTTTCATACGAATGATATCCACAGTCATCTTTATAATTACTTGAAGATAAAGAACTATCTGCTCCACCAGAAAAAAAGATATAAGGAAAGAATGATGTATGTGGATCTCGGGGACCACGTCGACCGATCGCACCCTTATACGGAAGCGACGCTCGGAAAGGGGAACATCGACCTTTTGAATCAGGCGGGGTGCGATGTCGCCACACTCGGCAATAATGAGGGGATCACCCTTGAGATCGATGATCTGAAATCATTGTATGACGGAGCCGGATTTGATGTGGTGTGTGCAAACCTGCTTGAGAGCGGCGAACGGGAACCTTACTTCGAGCCGTATGTGATCAAGGAGATCAACGGCATAAAATTCGGATTCATCGGGCTCACCGTCGAATTCACGCCCTTCTATAAAGCGCTCGGCTGGAATGTCTCCGATGCTTTCGAATGGGTGGAGAAATGTGTGGACCAGCTGTCGGGCAGGGTGGACTGCATCGTGTTGATGAGCCACCTCGGGAAGTACGACGACGAGACGATCGCGATCCGCTTCCCTGAAATCGACATCATCCTCGGCTCGCATACACACCATCATTTCGACAAAGGCGAGCGGGTCGGGCCGGTGCTCATCGGGGCGGCGGGCAGGTTCGGGGACTATATCGGCGAAGTCACGCTGAACTTTGAAGGCGGGAAGCTCGTCCGGAAATCTGCACGCCTGATCGAGACGGATCTGCTTGCACATATCGATGATCCCTACTATGAATATGGCAGGGACTTGATGCGGGAGAGGGTCATACAATGGAATGCCCTGCCGATACCGAGGCACCTGTACCATACAAGCCGCTTCATCACACGGCTCGCCGGGATGATCCGAAAATTCACGGACACCGATGTAAGCATTGTGCACACAGGGCTGATCGCCAAAAATTTCGAAGGCGGCACATTGACGGACTACGAGCTCCATAAAGTGCTGCCCCATCCGATCAATGCAGTGAGGATAGAAGTCACCGGGCGTGAACTGAAGGACATATTGAGGCAGTCCATGCGCAATGAGTTCCGCGATGAAGTGGTGCGGGGCATGGGCTTCAGGGGTGACATCTTCGGCAGTTTCGTGACGGATAACATCGGCTACATCCAATCGAAGCGGGAATATTTCGTCGGCGGAAAACGGGTCAGGGATCATGCGAAATACACCATAGGTACGCTCGACATGTACACATTCGGCCGCATCTTCCCGCATTTCAAATCCTCGAGGAAAACTTATATGATGCCCGATTTCCTGAGGGATATCGTCAAGCGCTACAGTGACGATCTGTAGCTTGCCGTTTAAAACTTTTATGCTATAATATGAATGTTAATCGAATAGAAAAGTAGAGGTTGCAACCATTATCAGTATGGATGACGAGCAGGCATGCGTTGGAGTCATCCTGAAAGGAATGGCGGCCGAAGGGGGTTTTTGGCGGAAAAACCCCCTGGGACCAGGCTTAACAGGCCGGGTACTGTCATTATTATGATGCGCTACACGGATACATATTTTGTCACGTGGCGCATTACTGCCTCACGTGACTTTTTTATATTTTAGGAGGAAAATTCAATGGAGAGCTTTTTAGCATGGGAATACATGCCGCTGATACCGCCGCTTCTGACACTGGTCCTCGTCCTGTTGACCCGTAAAGTCGGCATCAGCCTGGGTGCGGGCATCATCACGTCGGCAATCGTCGTTGCGGGCGGAAGCATCATGGAAACACTCGGGCTTCTATGGGAGGCGTTTATCGGCATCTTCATAGATGATGGCAGCATCAATACTTGGGAAGCGTTCATACTGATATTCCTGACGATGCTCGGCATCATGACCGCTTTCATGAACATGTCCGGCGGTGCGAAGGCGTTCACCGGCTGGGCACTGGATAAATTCAGTACGAGGCGGAGCGCCGGGCTTGCAACGGGACTTCTCGGCATCATCGTTTTCATAGATGATTATTTCAGCGCCCTGATCACCGGCCAGGTTGCAAGGCCGCTTACGGATAAGCACAGGATATCCCGTGCAAAACTTGCATATTACGTGGATACGACGGCGTCCCCGGTCTCTGTGATCGCGCCGGTCTCAAGCTGGGGTGCGGGCATCATGGGGCTTGTCGCACCGCTGCTGCTTGCGGCGGGTCTCACATCCATTTCGCCGTTCCAGGCATTCCTTTACATGATTCCGATGAATTTCTATGTGATCACGGCGATTGCCATGATGTTCATCGTCATACTGATGCGCTTTGACATCGGTCCGATGAGGGAGCAGGAAAGGCGTGCGATCGTCGACGGTGAAGTCATTGACCACGGCAGGGAAGTGCCGGGCAATGTCGATGAAGATCTGCCGTCTGTGAACAACAGTTCAGCCAAGGCGCTACTTGTGCCGATGATCGGACTTGCGGTGACCGTCATCGTGATGATGTTCATCACCGGCGGACTTGAAGCGGGTTCATGGGATCTATTTTCCGTCCTTGAAAACACGCTGGTGACACACAGCCTGATCGCAGGTGGAATCGTCGGCCTCGGACTCAGCCTGTATTATTATTTCACTTATACAAAAAACAATGACCGTTTCGGTTCAGGCCATATCTGGCTCGGTGTGAAAAGCGGCTTCAAGGCCATGCTTCCGGCGATGGTGGTGCTGACCCTTGCATGGATGATCGGCAATCTGATCAGCCAGCTCGGTACGGGCGAAGTGCTCGGTGCAATGGTCGAGGAATCGAACCTGCCGGCGGGCATGCTGCTTGGCGTCGTCTTCGTCGTGGCGTGCATCATGGCACTGGCCACAGGGACGAGCTGGGGTTCGTTCGGCATATTGATTCCGGTCACTGGTGAGATCATGATTTCACTGGGTGAGACGGAACTCCTGATCCCGGCTGTAGCAGCAGTGCTTGCGGGTGCGGTTTTCGGCGACCACTGTTCCCCGATCTCCGACTCGACGATACTGTCTTCGACGGGTGCGGGAAGCAACCATATCACCCACGTGCTGACACAGCTGCCATATGCGGTGCTGTCGGCTGCAATCGCGCTTGCAGGCTACATCGTCCTCGGCATCACCTCGAGTGTATGGATCTCACTTGCAGTGATTGCTGCACTGCTCGGCGTTGTCGTCCTGGTTTCAAAACTGGTATACAAACCGATAGAAAAACCTGCTTCATGATTTGAAGACCTCTTCCGCCGGAAGAGGTTTTTTCAACGCTGTATACATGGGTCTGAATTTTATGATAATATGAAAACACTGAAGCATCATGGGTGATGAAGGAAGGAAAGAGGTGTAGCGGGCATGATCACGATAGATCATATGAATTTTGAACTGATTGAAAACTACAGGGATGCATTCGACGAAGAACAGTTCAAGGCGAAATACAGCGAGGTACTGAACAAATATGATTATATCGTCGGGGACATCGGTTATGAGAAACTGAGGCTCACCGGATTCCACCGTGACAATAAGAGGAAGGTGGAGCGGGATAAGAAATTCAGCGCCATCCAGGATTACCTGAGTGAGTACTGCAACTTCGGCTGCGCCTACTTCGTCCTCAGAAAAGTGACGAAAGAAGAGCTGAAGGCAAGGGAGACCGAAGGGGAAGTGCAGGACGGGGGACCCGCAGCCGAAGACCCGCCTGCTGAAACCGGCGATGCCCCGGCGTCAGCGGGTCAGGTGAAGGATAAAACCTATGCCGCCCTGAAGAAGATGGAAGAATGAAGGGCCGGGAGACCGGTCCTCTTTTTTAAACCGTACGGCCTTTATTCCATATCCCCCATGCCGGTCACGATGACCTGCCTTAAAAAGTCCTCGACTTCTTCGCCCTGTTCGGGCTCAAGGCCAAGGATGTGTGCGGTGTAGCCTTCTTCGTTAAGATCATCCGTGCCGATGATGCCGAAGCGGTTGCTCTGGGTGTTCAAAACGAGTGCTTTCCCGAAGAATCTGCCCGTATGGACGATTGCAAGGTCATATCTGCCGTGGTCGCCTGCAAATCCGACGTACCTTGAGTGTGTATCCTCGGTGTCATCATATAAGAAAAAGTCGATCATGATTATTTCCTCCGCTTCTACTGTGCTTTGCAAATTATGCTATCATAATATTATCATGACCACAAAGAATGTAGAGGAGTGTAGGCTTTGTATTTTGTAGACCGCGATTTACTCAATGAAAGGCTCGATTATATCGGAAGGCTCACAAAGGAGTTTGAAGATGCCGAAGGTTTTGCACTGGAACGCATCTGCCATATGCTGATCGAATCGACGGTGGACGTCGGCAATATGATCATCGACGGCTTCATTTTACGTGACCCGGGAAGTTATCTGGATGTGATTGAAATATTGAAGACCGAAGGCGCGATCCCTGAAGAGGATCAGAATGATTTCAAGGCGACTTTCGAATGGCGGAACACGCTCGTCCGTGAATACACCGCAATCGACCATGAAAGCATGAAGGCCGATTTCAAAAGACATCTCGGTGCCTATGAGCAGTACAAATCAAGAATTCATGCGTTCGCAGAAAATGACGGTCAGGCAGTGACCGCCTTCAAAGGTGAATGATATGTACAAAGGCTATCTTATAGACCTCGACGGCACGATGTACAACGGCAGTGAACTGATCGAAACGGCACGCGGGTTCGTCTCGGAACTCGAGAGGAAGGGTATCCCGTATGTTTTCCTCACGAACAATGCGACGAAATCGCAGGCAGAAGCGGTGCAGAAGCTGATCGCCATGGGCGTGGAGACATCCCCTGAAAACATGTACACATCCGCAATGGCGACGGCCGCCTATATCAGCACACACCACCGGGGCGCATCCGCCTACGTCATCGGCACATCATCCTTAAAAAGCATGCTGCAGGACGCGGGACTTACACTGTCAGAAGATGAGGCGGATATTGTCATCATGGGCCTCGATCCGGACATCGACTATGCGAAGCTTAAGCGTGCGGCACTCCTGATCGGCAAAGGGGCAGGATTCATCGCAACCAACCCGGACAGGCGTTTTCCGACCGAAGAGGGTATTGTACCGGGGAACGGAGCCCTGCAGCAGGTGCTGATCGAGACGACCGGGGTGGAGCCCGTGATCATCGGGAAGCCGAATGAATTCATCCTCGAAGGTGCGATGGCACAGCTGAAGCTCGAAAAGCACGAAGTGGCGCTCATCGGCGATAATTATGACACGGATATAATGACCGGGATCAACGGGGGCATCGACACGATACATGTGGATACAGGTGTCAGCCCGGCGGAGGAAGTACTGAAAAAAGATGTTTTACCGACACATACCATAAACAATTTATCAGAATGGAGCATTTGACATGACAAAAAAAGTGGTCGTTACAAGACAGATCAAAGAAGAACATTTAAAGCAGCTTAAAGAGAAATTCGAAGTTTTCATGTGGGACAGCGCCGGCGATCCGATGCCGAAGGAGAAGTTTTTGGAAGAGATGGAGGATGCCGATGCAGCACTCACGATGCTCAGCGAGAAAGTGGATGCCGAAATGTTCGGTACGGCGAAAAACCTGAAAGTCGTCTCGAATCTTGCCGTCGGCTTCGACAACATCGACCTGGATGCTGCGGCAGAGAACGGTGTGACGATCACCAATACACCGGAAGTGCTGACCGAGACGACCGCCGAACTCGCGTTTACGCTGATGCTCACTTCGGCACGCCGGATCATCGAAGCGAACCGTGAACTGGAGCGCGGCGACTGGACGGGATGGAGCCCGTATCATATGGCGGGCACAGACGTCTACGGCAAGACGGTCGGAATCTTCGGGATGGGTGCAATCGGTGCAGCTTTCGCCAGGCGCCTGAAGGGCTTCGACTGCCGTGTCATCTACCATAACCGCAGCGAATCGAAGTATGCAGCCGACCTGGATGCAGAACTGGTGTCATTCGATGAATTGCTCGAACAGTCGGATTTTGTCCTGTGCGCAGCGCCGCTCACCGATGAAACGAAGTATAAGTTCGATAAGGAAGCATTCAATAAAATGCAACCCCATGCGCATTTCATCAATATCGGACGCGGTGCGCATGTCGTGGAAGCGGACTTGAAGGAAGCTGTGGAATCCGGTGAAATCGCGGCCGCCGCACTCGATGTCTTCGACGGCGAACCGATTTCAAAAGACCATCCGTTCATCGGCATGGACAATATGACACTTCTCCCGCATATCGGCAGCGCCTCCGTTGCCACAAGGGATAACATGGTGCAGCTGTGTGTGGATAACATCACGCGTGTACTCGAAGGTGAACAGCCGCTCACCGAGGTGAAGTGAATTTTTTTAAGGGAGAGATGACCATGGAGAAAAGCACTGTCGGATCCGCCCTGACTTTCGATGAAGAACGATTCACCAAGATCGATATCTTCAAAAACAGGAACAGCTCGATGTTCATGTTGAATTTTACGCCCGGCCAGACGATGAAGTCGCATACCCACCCTGGGAAAGAGCTGTATCTACATGTACTCGCCGGACACGGTGAATTTTTGATTGAAGATGAAGCGGTCAATGTGACGGAAGGAGATGTCATCCATCTCGAAGCAGATGAAATGATCGGTTTTGAAAATGGTGATGCGCGCACTTCGATTTACGTCACGATGAACAGGATGCCTGTTTAAGATCCCTAGCCTATTGTTAACCCTTTTAATTAAAAGGTTAACAATAGGTTTTTTTCATGGTATGATATGAAAAACAACCAAGGAGGAATCACATTGAAAACAAAACATTTGGTGTTCGTCGCATTATTCGCAGCATTGATCGCAGTCGGTGCACAGATCAGGGTGCCCATCGGCCCCGTGCCTTTCACCCTGCAGATGCCGATGGTGCTGCTCACGGCACTCATACTCGGTTCTAAGCTCGGCGCATTGTCGACTTTGGTGTACATGCTCGTCGGATTGATTGGTGTGCCGGTGTTTGCTGGGAGCGGGGGGATCGGTGCACTCCTGTCACCAAGCTTCGGTTTCGTCCTCGGCTTCATCCCTGCGGCCTATATTGCGGGGATCGGGGTCAGGGAGGGGCAGCCGTTCCATCAGTCGCTGATCAATACATACCTTGCCCTCATTGTGACCTTCATATTCGGTATCGTATATTTCACCTTCATCATGAACATGGTCATCGGTACGCCGGTCGGGCTCATCGAAGCGCTGATGGTGACGGTCGTGCCTTTCATCATCAAGGATCTGATCGTCGGCACATTGACGGTGATGTTTGCACGTGTATTGAAAGCACGCGGGATTTTGAGGATCGCACATTGAAGTTTGTCATTCCCGGGCTTCAAACCATCTGATGACCGTGGCCGGATCCATAGTCCCGTCTGAGACGATTTCATCATTTACGGTGACCGCCGGGATCCCAAGGTCCCCTTCATCAAGCTGTTCCATCAGGTTCTCATCATGATCCGTCAGATTTTCAGTCTGCCGGATGTCGATGAAGTTGAAGAACAGATCATCATGGGGACGGATGCCTGGAAGGTGTGTCCGGAGTGCTTCATAAAGGGTGGACTTTTCGTCTTCCCGCCGGCCGTACACATTAATGACAAATTTCATATGAACATCCTCCTTTAAGATGATGGATTTTTATCGTGAAATCTATTATAATACATGTATATTGAAATCTGTATCAAATGATTGGAGGAATATACCAATGGCAACAACACAAGATACGATGTATGAACAAGTCGAAGTGGTTATAGAGAAGTTACGCCCTTTCCTGCTGAGGGACGGTGGCGACTGTGAGCTGGTGGATGTGGAGGACGGCATCGTCAAGCTGCGTCTGCTCGGTGCATGCGGTACATGCCCGAGTTCAACAATCACACTTAAAGCAGGTATTGAAAGAGCAATGCTCGAAGAAGTGCCAGGGTTCGTTGAAGTTGAACAAGTATTCTAAACTGATCGTTGGGGCTTAAACGTCCCAACGGTTTTTTATTTTAATGGAAGGAGGGGCAGGAATGTATCCGATGAATCTGGTTGAGTTCTGCAATGCGAATATGCAGAAGGGGTCGGACGAAGTTTTCAGACAGCTTGATGAGGACAACGATATAGATGTGCTGGATTATGAGTGCACGAATAATTGCGGTATATGCTCAAAAGCCATGTTTGCGATCGTCAACGGCCAGCTTGTCGGGGCACAGTCCGCTCCGGCGCTTCTGGATAAAGTGTATAAGCAGGTCGAACGTCAGGAACAGGCTGAAGACGAGTGGGATTTTTTGTAAGGACGGAAAGTTTGAGCTATAAAATAACTTCTTATATAATGGAGACAACGGAGGGTGATAATATGATTCAGATTGAACTCACTGAGAGTGCAGCATATGAAGTGAAGGATATGCTTGAGAAAAATGATATGGCGGACGGTTACCTACGATTCAAAGTGGAAGGCGGCGGCTGTACAGGCATGACTTACGGCATGGCGGCGGAATTTGAAAAGTCCGATCGTGATGAAGAGTATGAGTTCCACGGCGTCAAAGTGATCGTGGATAAATATGATGCCCCTGTGATCAACGGCACGGTCATCGACTTCAAGCAGTCGCTCATGGGCGGCGGATTCACGATTGATAATCCGAATGCCTCATTATCATGCGGCTGCGGCGCTTCATTCAGAACCAAGACTCATGCAGGTGCACCGGAAGATTGTTAAAAAGTTATCAAAAAGCCTTGAAATATTATATGTTAATCGCTAATATTAATAATGATATTAATATTAGCGATCTTATTTGATATAGATGAAATTATAATGTTTTTTAATTTATTAGGAAAAGGTGACTATAATTATGAGTTTTGAGAGAAAGAAGATCCTTGTGCTCGGTGCCGGATATGCTGGGTTATCAACTGTGACCAGACTTCAGAAGGTCCTGAGCTTCCAGGATGCAGATATCACTTTAATCAACAAGAATGAGTATCACTATGAAGCAACATGGCTGCACCAGGTCGCTGCCGGTACAATCCACTGGGAAGAAGCGGCATATCCAATCACGAGTGTCATCAATACTCAGAAAGTCAGATTTGTACCTGCTGAAGTGACGGCCATCCACCGCGACGAGCAGCGTGTTGAAACGAACCAGGGTGAGTTCGAGTACGATATCCTGGTGGTGGCACTCGGCTTCGAAAGTGAAACATTCGGCATCGAGGGCATGGACCAGTATGCGGAAACGATCACAAATTCAGAGACGGCCGTTGCGGCAAGGCAGGAGATCGAAAGGAACTTTGCGAACTATAAGACGTCCAATGATCCCCGCGACATCTCCATACTTGTCGGCGGTGCAGGGTTCACGGGTGTCGAGTTCCTTGGTGAGCTGACTGAAAGTATTCCGGCACTTGCAAATCAGTACAACATCAACTATGAGGATGTTAAGATCACCTGTGTTGAAGCAGCACCGTCGATGCTCCCTATGTTCAGTGATGAATTGACCCAGTATGCGGTCGATTACCTTGAAAGCAAGGGCATCGAGTTCAAAATAGGTACACCGATCGTTGCAGCGAATGAAAATGGTTTCGTCGTGAAAGTCAACGATGAGGAAACCCAGCTCGAAGCGAACAGTGTCATCTGGACGGCAGGTGTGCGCGGCAACAGCCTGATGGAAGAATCATTCGAAGGTGCCAAGCGCGGACGCGTCGTGACGAAACCTGACCTCACAATCGAAGGATACGACAATGTATTCGTCATCGGGGATGTGGCGGCAGTCATGAATGGGGAAGGTGAAGATGCCCGGCCTTGGCCGACAACTGCACAGATTGCGATGCAGATGGGCGACCACGCTGCCAAAAACATAAAAGATAAAATCAACGGCGAAAGAATGGCAGGATTCAGCTTTGACGATAAGGGCACGGTATGCTCACTCGGATCGGATGAAGGCATCGGAGTGGTGTTCGGCCGCGAAGTCAAAGGCCGCAGGGCAGCATTCCTGAAGCGCGTCGTCGATACAAGAGCCGTATTTAAAATCGGCGGTCCGTTCTTAGCTTATTCCAAAGGTAAATTTCTATAAAAAGTGATGAACAGGCATGGGCGAGTTTCTTGCCCATGCCTGTTTTTTTGGAGGTTTAAATCAAGTGGCAACTATCATTCAACTGATCATTTCCATGATTTTATTTTTCGTGCTTTTTTACGGCATCAGCTTTATACTGAACATGATTTTGAAGGTGACATGGCTGATGGTCATCGTCTATCCTTTCGTCATCATCCTTTTGATGGACGGCATATCGACCTTCCAGTACTTCACCCGTCCGGGTGAGTCTTTCCAGGCGGCCTATGATGGTCTTGCAGGACTCTCTTTGCCTGATATACTGATGCTTGGAAGCGGTTTTGCCGGAGTGGTCCTTGCAGGAGTCACGATACGTTATTTGAGGAATGCGGGTTACAAAATGTTCTAAGGGGAGAAGTATAATGAATTTCAAATTCCAGGAAAGATATGAAGCTTCAAAAGATCCGATCATCATCGGTTTGCCGGAGCATCCTGAAAATCTGCCGGATTTCGATGAGGTGGATTCATTATTGAACGGGGGGCTTCGTGACCTTGTTGATGAAAGGGTTTTATCGACGGCATTCGGGGAAATCACATCCACGGGTGTGACGATCCAGACAGAAGTGAAGAAAGTGATCGCGATCGGTCTCGGGGAGACCGGGGAGCTTACAAGCGACAAGATACATAAGGTGTTCGGACGGCTGTTCCAGCATTTGAAAAAGGGCTCGGTGGAGAGCGCATCGCTGATGTTCGATACATTCAATCATGACGTGAGGACGACTGCCGAAGCGCTCGGCTACATGTCGAATGTCAGCATATTCGAATATGCCGGTAAAAAGCATCAGGACGAAAGCCCGTTTTTGACCGGGTTCGAATTGATGATTACGTCGAAGGAACCGGTTGAGGATTATGTCTCATACGGCAGGACACTCGGGGAAAGCGTGAATTTTGCGCGGGTGTTCTCTGAGACGCCTCCGAATTTCATGACACCGGAAATCATGACGGAAAAGATCTCCGCGGCCTTCAAAGGCAGCAAGCATACCAAAATTGACATCAAGGACGAATTCGACTTGAGTGATGAGGGGTATGGGCTGATCACGGCCGTGGGCAAAGGCTCTGCCAACAAACCGCGTCTCGTCACGGTGGAATACCGCCATCCGGAGGCATATGACGTGAAGCCGGTGGCGCTTGTCGGCAAAGGCATCACATATGATTCCGGCGGTTATTCGATCAAAGGTAAGACGGGCATGCCCGGCATGAAGTATGATTTGAGCGGTGCGGCTAATGTCCTCGGCATGATCCACGGCATCATGGCACTTGAGCTGCCTGTGCATGTGGTGGCCACTGTCGTGCTTGCCGAAAATATGATCAGCGGGGCTGCAATGAAGC
The DNA here is from genome assembly GCF_900220995.1 of Salinicoccus kekensis. Taxonomy (GTDB): domain Bacteria; phylum Bacillota; class Bacilli; order Staphylococcales; family Salinicoccaceae; genus Lacicoccus; species Lacicoccus kekensis. The sequence continues at coordinate 24,110 of NZ_OBQF01000006.1, read as the reverse complement.
CGGACGATGTGTTCACTTCGCTCAGCGGCCAGACCGTTGAAGTGAAGAACACGGACGCGGAAGGCAGGCTGGTCCTTGGCGATGCAGTGCATCACGCCTCCCAGTATTCGCCGCGCGTCATCATGGACTTTGCCACCCTGACAGGTGCAGTGGTGGCAGCAATCGGTGATGAACGTACTGGAGTATTCACAAATAAAGGCGACGATCTCATCGCACCGATACTCGACCTTGCAGAAGAGACGGGTGAACGGCTCTGGAGGCTGCCGCTTGATGATATAGAAGAGCAGAAAGTGAAATCATCGGCGGTCGCAGACCTTGTGAACCACGTCGAAAAGCCCGGCAGGGCATCTTTTGCTGCATGTTTCATCAGGCAGTTCGCAAATGGCAGCCCATGGGTACATTTTGATATCGCGGGCACCGCGACACAATCGAAGGCGAATGCATACGGCCCCAAAGGGGCGACGGGTGTACTGATCAGATCAGTGATCAAAGCGGTGGAGCGTGATTTGATATGACCGGAAAAGAGCCATCGAACCTGCTTGAGTTTTTGAATATCGAAGTGGTGGAGGAATCGGATGGACATATGGTGATGTCCATGCCGATCACTCCGAAAGTGCATCAGACGAAAGGTTTCATACACGGCGGGGCGAATGTCGTGCTCGCAGAGACGGCGGCATCCGTCGGCGCATCAAGGCTGATCGGTGACGATGAGATCACGTTCGGCATGGAGATCAATGCCAATCATTTGAGGACGGTCCGGGACGGCATGATTTATGCGACGGCCCGGATGCGCCACAGGGGAAAGGGCACACAGGTATGGGAGATAGACATCACGGATGATGACGACAACCTCACATGCGTTTCAAGATGCACCATGGCGGTAAAGAAGAAAAGATAAATGTGTAATGAGTCCCATTAGTATAAAATAACTCATAAAAACAGTATCAATACACTTTCAATTCCATTTTTATTGTACAAATCACCGGATTTTTTGTTATGATGGTTTTTGTAAGAAATGGACAGTCGGCCCCGACTGTTGATAACTGAAAATTCATAATCAAATCTATATGCGTAATATAGTGAATTCTGGAGGAGTCTGTCACCAAGGCATAACTATGTCTTATTTGATGAGGGCTTCTTTTTTTTATTTAGGATGCCCTTGAAAATAAAAGAAATGATCTTTATCAGAGATATTGGGGGAACAGAGATGACTTTATTACATTTTGCAGTACTTGCACCCTTCTTATTTGCTGTACTGGTGCCATTTTTATTCAAATACATTAGGAAGATCCATACTGGCTGGTTCGTATTAGTCGTGCCACTCATTCTGTTCATCTATTTCCTGTCATTCATATCGGTGACTTCCGATGGACGGGATGAGATGCAGCGGATGGAATGGGTGCCGTCGCTCGGCATCAACTTCGATCTGTATGTCGACGGCCTGAGCCTGTTGTTTGCACTGCTGATCACCGGGATAGGGACGCTCGTCATCCTCTATTCGATCTTCTATCTGGCCGGCAAGAAAGAAAGGCTGAACCATTTTTACGTCTACATACTGTTATTCATGGGCGCAATGCTTGGTGTGGTCCTTTCCGATAACATCATCGTGCTCTATGTATTCTGGGAGATTACAAGTATTTCATCAGCACTGCTGATCAGCTACTGGTATACGAAGAAAGCATCGGTGTACGGTGCACAGAAATCCATGTACATCACGGTCTTCGGCGGACTTTCAATGCTCGGGGGCTTCTCGCTGCTCTATGTGATGGCCGGAACTTTCAGCATCAGGGAGATGGTCGGCAACGCCGATATCATATTGGGACATGATCTGTTCCTTGCGGCGATGATACTTGTCCTGCTCGGTGCATTCACGAAGTCTGCACAGTTTCCGTTCCATATCTGGCTGCCGGATGCGATGGAGGCGCCGACTCCGGTCAGTGCGTACCTGCATTCTGCGACCATGGTCAAGGCGGGGATCTACCTTGTCGCACGCATGACGCCGGTATTCGGCGGCGGTGCGGAGTGGTTCTGGATCATCACTTCCTTCGGTGTGTTCACGATGTTGTGGGGTGCCGTCTCGGCGGTGAGACAGAAGGACTTAAAAGCGATACTCGCATTTTCAACCGTCAGTCAGCTCGGTATGATCATGAGCCTGCTCGGTGCGGGGTCGGCCGCGTTCTACTATATGGACGGGGACAATGCATTGTACACGACAGCAATACTTGCTGCGGTGTTCCATCTGATCAACCATGCGACATTCAAAGGCAGCCTGTTCATGGTGGCGGGGATCGTCGACCATGAAACGGGTACAAGGGACATCAGGAAGCTCGGCGGCCTGATGACCATCATGCCGGTCACGGCCACCATTTCATTCATTGGTCTTGCAGCGATGGCGGGCCTGCCGCCGTTCAACGGCTTCCTGAGTAAAGAACTGTTCTTTACGGGGATCACCAATGTCGTCCAGTACGATATGTGGAATGGTGATACGATCGGCATGATCCTGCCGGTCGTTGCCTGGATCGCAAGCATATTCACCTTCGCCTACAGTGCGATCATCTTCTTCAGGACGTTCAGGGGCAAATTCAAGCCGGAGGCGCTTCCGGTCAAGAAAGTCCATGAAGCACCGGCAGGGCTGCTGATCAGTCCGATCGTGCTGGCCGTTGCAGTGCTGCTCATCAGCATCTTCCCGAATATGCTCGCCTATACGATCATCGAACCTGCGATGATGTCGATACTGCCGGGCATCTTGAGCGAAGGATCGGCATTCTATGTGGATATATACCACTGGCACGGCATCAACCTGGAATTGATGATGACCGCAGGTGCCGTCGCACTCGGAATCGTCGTCTACATCACGATGGACAAATGGTCGAAGCTCGGCATCTATCAGAGGGAGCGGGATATCATGACAGCAGCCTATGACAATGGTTATGATTTATTGATCAAAGGCTCACAGCTGCTCACTCGCGCCCAGATGACGGGCATGCTCAGGGATTACCTGGTGTATATGCTGCTGTTCATCATCGGTATAATGTTCTATACGATGTTCCGTTTCGAAGGCTTCCACTTCGGCATGGACAACGCAAGCGACATCGACATATTCATGTACTTCATCCTGGGCGCACTCGTCATCACGGTGCTGCTGCTTCCAAAAGTGAACAACAGGATGACTGCAATCATACTTGCAGGGTTCGCCGGTTTCCTGGTGGCCTTCATATTCACGGTATTCAGGGCGCCGGATCTTGCACTGACGCAGCTGATGGTCGAGACCGTCTCGGTCCTCCTGTTCATGGCAGTGTTCTATCACCTGCCGAACCTGACCAAGGATGACATCACACCGCTGACCAAGACGATCAACATCGTCGTTGCAGGCCTTGCAGGCCTCATGGTGACGTTGGTGTCGATCAGCGCATTCACATTCGGACAGACGACGTCCCTTGCGGCGATCTCCGAATACTATATAGAGAATTCCAAAATACTGGCCGGCGGATACAATATGGTCAACGTCGTCCTGGTCGATTTCCGTGGCCTGGATACCATGCTTGAGCTGCTCGTGCTCGGCATAGCGGCATTAGGCGTGGTATCACTGATCAAATTAAAAGTCAGGGAGAGTGATGATGTATGATAAAAGAACCGAATGATATGATGTTCCGCGTCTTCATCAGACTGATTGCGGTCATCGTCGTGACCTTCTCCATATATCTCTTCTTCTCCGGGCATAACGCGCCGGGGGGCGGTTTCATCGGTGGGCTGATGAGCGCCATCGCAATACTCGTCATCTATCTTGTGTTCGGCATCGACCGCATCAAAGCAGCGCTGCCGTTCAATTACACTTATATGATGAGCATAGGGCTGCTGCTTGCCATAGCGACGGGCATCATTTCCTGGATCGCCGGCTATCCTTACCTTAAGCAGTTCTTCGACTACTTCCAGCTGCCTTTCTTCGGAGAGGTGGAGCTGACGACCGCATTGATCTTCGATCTCGGCGTCTACCTGCTGGTTGTGGGTGCTGCGATGACATTCATACTGACGATAGTGGAGGATGATTCTTAATGGAGATACTAATGTCGGTAGTAATCGGCATATTGTTTGCCGTAGCCGTTTACCTGATGTTCTCAAGAAACATCATCCGGGTGCTCATCGGCACCCTGCTTTTGTCCCACAGTGTCCATCTGATACTGTTCACCATGGCAGGGCTGCAGAGAGGTGCACCGCCGCTGTTATTCCTTGAGGCGGAAGCATATGCGGATCCACTCCCGCAGGCGCTGATCCTGACAGCGATCGTCATCAACTTCGGTGTCACGGCTTTCGTATCCGTTCTTGTATACCGGACGTATCAGGAACATAAGACTGTGGATCTTTACGACCTGAGAGGAGAGAAAGATGAGTAACTTGATCATTTTACCTATAATATTTCCATTCATCATCGGAGCGGTGCTCGTCTTCTTTGCCAAAAAATCCAGGGCACAGAGAATCATCAGTGGTGTGAGTGTGCTCGCCATGGTGGGCCTGACGGCTTACCTGGCAATCATGGCCTACCAGCAGGACACCGTCATACTGGAAGCCGGTGACTGGGCCGCACCTTACGGAATCACGCTCGTTCTGGACAACCTTGCAGCACTCATGCTGCTCATAACGAGCATACTCGGTGCAGCCTGTCTGTTCTTTGCATTTGGGACGATTTCGGAAAAACGTGAGAGATATTATTTCTACCCATTCTACTTCTTCCTGCTGGTCGGGGTGAACGGGTCTTTCCTCACGGGGGATATATTCAACTTGTTCGTATTCTTCGAAGTCATGCTGCTGTCCTCATATGTCCTGATCGTCAACGGGGGCACGAAATACCAGCTGCGTGAGTCGTTCAAATATGTCATTTTGAACATCTTCGGATCCGCTCTGTTCGTCATGGCGGTCGCCTGGATCTATTCCATCACGGGTACCCTGAACTTTGCGCATCTGTCCGAGAGGGTCGCACAGCTTGAACAGCCGGGGATCCTCACCGTGGTGGGTGTGATGTTCTTCATCGTGTTCGCCGCCAAAGGGGCGCTGTTCCCGCTGTACTTCTGGCTGCCGAGATCATATTTCGGCCCGCCTGCCGCACTTGCGGCGCTGTTCGGGGGGCTGCTCACGAAAGTCGGAATCTATGCAATCATCCGGGTGTTCACGCTGATCTTTTATCATGAACCGCTGTTCACACATAAAGGCCTCATTGTGACGGTCGCCGGATTCACGATGCTGTTCGGGGTGCTCGGTGCCGTGTCGCAGTACGATTTCAAGCGCATCCTGTCCTACCACATCATATCCCAGGTCGGGTATATGGTCATGGGACTCGGCATCTTCACGCCGCTCGCCGTGGCCGGAGCGATCTACTACATCGTCCACCATATGTTCGTGAAGACCGCGCTCTTCCTCCTCGCGGGAGCGACGGAGAAGATCACAGGCACCACGAACATCAAGGAGATGGGCGGCCTTATCAAGTCGCACCCCGTGCTGACATGGTCGTTCTTCATCGCTGCGATTTCACTTGCAGGCATACCGCCGCTCAGCGGGTTCTTCAGTAAGTTCCCGATCATCCTGGGCGGTTTCCAGGAAGGGCAGTGGGTCATTTCGGCCGTGGCGCTGCTCGTCGGACTCCTGACACTCCTCTCCATGATGAAGATCTTCGGATATGTCTTCTGGGGTGAGAATAAACTGACCGATCGCCAGTACAGCACATCAGTGACCAATCTGTTGATACCGATCGCACCACTCGTCGCATTCTCAGTCATACTGGGACTTGCAGCTGAACCGATCTTCACATATTCACTGCACATCGCAGAGCAGATTCTGGAGCCGTCGAACTATGTGGATGCGGTACTTAAGGAGTAGATGATATGGCATTTCAATTCATGGTTAATTTGTTGATAGCGATTATTTGGATGTTTTTAAATGACAGTTATACGATGGCCAACTTTGTTTTCGGATTCCTCATCGGCCTCCTGCTTTTGTTCGTGCTCAGAAGGTTCATGGAGTTCGACTTTTATTTCGTGAGGGTCATTGCATTCGCAAGGCTTGTATGGATATTTCTGATCGAGATGATCAAAGCCAACATCGATGTCGCAAAAGTCGTACTCCGTCCGAAGCTTAATAATAAGCCGGGCATCATCGCGGTGGACACTTCCCTGGAGACGGAGCTGGAAATTTCGACGCTCGCTGCATTGATCACTTTGACACCGGGAACCGTGTCGATGGATTTTTCCGCGGACGGCAAGACGATCTATGTCCATTCCATCGATGTGGATGACCGGGATGCAATGGTCGCACAAATCAAAGGGTCGTTTGAAAAAGCGATCAAGGAGGTGACGAAATAATGTTCGATATCATTTTATACGCGGCACTCATAGTGACTTCGGCATCACTGCTCATCGTACTCGCCCGGGCGGTCCTCGGACCGACGACAAGCGACAGGATCCTTGCACTGGATACACTTGGCATGATGCTGATCGGTATCATCGGCCTGGTCATGATGCTTCAGGAGACCATCGTTTATGACGATATCGCATTAGTCGTCGCCATCATCGGATTCGTCGGAACGATCGCCATGGCGAAATTCATTGAAAGAGGTGTGGTCATTGACGATAACTGAAATCATTACGAGCTTCTTCGTCATAGTCGGGACCTTCTTCATATTCGTCAGTGCCATCGGCCTCATCAGGCTGCGTGATGTCTACACAAGGACGCACGCGGGAGGCAAGAGTTCCACGCTTGGCGTGATGAGCATCATGTTCGGGGCCGTCATCTTCTTTCTGGTCACACAGGGCGATTTCAACTTCAAGCTGATCCTGACGATCATATTCGTCCTCATGACGGCACCTCTTGCGGCACTTGCCGTCAACCGTTCGGCTTACAGGACGAACGTGAAGCTCGATGAAGCCACTTCGATGGATGAGCTCGGCGATGCGATGGACATCGAACGGGAAAAGGAAAAACTGAAAAGAATTTCGGAAGAATGAAAAAAGACATTTGATGCCCCTGGCATCAAATGTCTTTTTTGTGTTACTCAGGAATTATTCCACTATGTCCCGGTCCGGATCATTTTCAGCATCCGGATCGGATTCATCCCGCTTCAGGTCATTCAGCACGGTCAGCTTATACGGCTTCACGTCTGCGTGGAAGGCGCTGCGGGACAGAAGGTGGCTCGACACCGGTGCCGTCAGCAGGATGAACAGTGCACCGAGCAGCAGGTTGGTCTCGATCAACCCGTCGATATACCAGAAATACAGGAATGCCCCCGTCATGATCATGATGACCCCGAGGGTCGTGCTCTTCGTCGTGGCATGCAGCCTTGAATACATATCCGGAAGCCGGATCATCCCGACCACGGCAAGCGCGGTCATGAGCGTGCCGCCGATCAGGAAGAACGCGATCAGACTATTCATCAGAATCTCTATCATCATCTATAATCACGTTCCTTTCCAGGTATTTGGCAAATGTTATAGTGGACAGGAATGCCAGTGTACCGATGAGCAGTATAATCGGTATGAAATATACCGAGCCGAGGGTGATCGCAGTGATGGCGATCATACCCATGAGCATGACCCCGAATGCGTCCAGTGCGACGATCTTGTCATGGAGTGTCGGGCCGACGATGATTCTGTATGACAGGCCGACGAGGGACAGTGCGAATATGATGCCGCTCGTCAGTATTACAATCTGCAGGAAAGTCGTCATGGTCTGCTCACCTCTTCAATCAATTTCTCAAAACGGTTCTTGATCAGTGAAATCTCCGCATCGACGTCCAGGGCATTGATGCCATGGATGTAGATTGTGGAATAGTCATCTGAAATCGCAACGATCACCGTGCCCGGCGTCAGTGAAATCAACGCCGAAAGGAGGGTGATTTCCCACTCCTCCTCAAGGTCGCACGGGTAGGCGAAGAAGCCGGGATGGATGTCGATCTTCGGACTGACGATGATTTTCGTCAGGTCATAGTTGGCTTTGATCAGTTCAATGGCGAAAACGAAAATGAGCTTCAGTGAATAGTAAACCCTGATCAGATAAAACCTGCCGGGCAGAAAATCCCTGATGATATATACCGGGAAAATCCCAATCAGATAGCCGAGGACCAGGGACCCGAGGGAGAGATCTGAAACGATCAGCACCCACAGGAATGCCAGTGTGATATTGAGTAAAATTTGTAATGCCAATTATTCCACCCCCAACAAATAACCGGAATAGGATGAAGGTTCATATAATGACTGAGCTGCGCTGTCGAAGAGCGGATAAAGGGCATCCGCCCCGAAACCGAAGGCGACCATGATGATCACCATCAGGAACGATGAAAATAAAAGCTTGTCATAGCTGATCGGTTTCAATTTGGTGAAGTCCATGCTCTCGCCCCAGAATACCGAGATGAATATCCTGAGGATCGAATACAGCACCACCAGGCTGGAAAGGAGCACGATGATGCCTGAAATGACATGGCCGTTATCGAACAGCGACGTCACGATGAACAACTTGCCGTAAAAACCCGGCAGGGGCGGAACCCCTGCGAGGCCGAAAGCCGAGATCAGGAGCATCCATCCGGTCACCGGATGGACCTTCATCAACCCGCCGAGCTTCGTGATGTCGCTCTCGCCGGTCCTGTAGATGATGAAACCGACAAGGAGGAAGAGTCCCGCCTTTATGATGATGTCATTGATCAGATAGTATGTGGCACCGATGGTCCCCGCCTCATCCATCATTGAAATGCCGGCGATGATGATTCCAATGGCAATCAGTATATTGTAGATGACGATCTTCTTCATATCGGAGTAGGCAATTGCACCGATCGAACCCATCACGATCGTAAGCACCGCGAGCAGCATCAGCATCTGATGCGTGAACCCGGTATTATCGATGAAGAACAATGAGTAGACCCGTGCTATGGCGTAAACACCGACTTTCGTGAGCAGTGCCCCGAAAAGTGCCATGATCGGCATGGGTGGTGCAAAATACGAGCCGGGCAGCCAGAAGTAGAACGGGAACAACCCGGCCTTTGTCGCGAATACGAACAGCATGACGACGGCGACCAGTGACATGATGGATGCATCACCGTCAAATGCCGCCAGTTTATTGTGGATGTCCGCCATGTTCAGTGAACCGACCGCCGAATACAGGTAGGCGACGGCAAGCACGAAGAAGTTCGAGGAGAGGATGTTGACAAGAAGATACTTGAACCCTTCCTGGAGCTGGACCTTCGTGCCGCCGGTCGTGATCAGTACATATGAAGCGAGCAGGAACACCTCGAAGAATACGAACATGTTGAATATATCGCCTGTCGTAAAGGCGCCGTTGATGCCGGAGATCATGAACATGATCATCGGGTAGTAAAAGAACCTCTCCCTCGCCGGGCCGATCGACTGGAAAGAATATACGACGACGGCAAAAGTGACGATCGAAGTCGCAAGGACGAGCAGCGCCGCAAGCATATCCACAACGAGGCTGATGCCGAAAGGCGCCTCCCAGTTGCCGACATGCGTGACGATGATGCCGTATTGTGCGACATAGTATACTATGACGATCGACACGATGACCATGAGGAGGGCGGTCAGCGATGCAATGACCCTGTGCAGATAAACGTTCGTCCGGCCGACCCCGAGCAGTATGATGCCCGAGATGACCGGGATCAGTATGGGCAGTATAGGTATGATATCAGTCATCTTCTCTAGGCACTCCTTTTAGTTGTTCGACATCGTCGGTACCAAGCTCCCTGTAGACACGTATCGCAACGACCAGCATATAGGCCGTCAGTGCGAAGGTGATGACGATGACAGTGAGCAGCATTGCCTGCGGCAGCGGGTCCGCATACTGCTGGACGGAATCATCCAGCACCGGGATGCCGCCCCGCTTGAGCCCGCCCATCGTCAGAAGCATGAGCAGTATGCCGTGGCTCAGGATGCCCGTGCCGAGGATGATGCGGAGTAGACTCTTCGACAGCATGAGGTACACAGAGGCACCGATCAGGATGCCTGCGAGTACGATGATTAAAATCTCCATTATTCTTTATCCGCCCCTTCCGACTCTGCCATGAACTGCTCTGAAGCGAGCAGGGTGATGATCAGCAATGTCGTGCCGGCAACGGTGATATATACACCGACATCGAATATCACAGCTGTATGGATCGGCACTTCCCCGAAGACGGGAAGCTGAAGGTACGTATACTGATGTGTGAAGAGTGGTGTGCCGAAAAACATCAAAAGTATCGGGATGATGAAGGATATCGCAAGCCCGAGTGTGATCGTCCGTTTGTCGTCGATCCGGAGCATCTTGCGCAATGTCTTCAAATCATAGGCCAGGAGGAGGAGGATGATTGCCCCCGCCGCGAGCAGTCCGCCGACGAAGCCGCCGCCGGGTGTATAGTGTCCCGAGAAGAATAAATTGATCGAGAAGGTGATGATGACAAGGAATACCACTTTTGCGGTATATTTCAGGAATACGTCATTCATCTGCTTATGAACTCTGTTGTAACCCAGCTTTTTAAGGGTGCTCTTCATATTTATTCTCTCCTTCCTTAGTGACTCGGAGTTTCAATAGTACAAAAACGCCGAGGCCTGCAATGCCGAATACGAGCGTTTCGAATAAAGTATCGAGGCCGCGGAAGTCAACGAGGATGACGTTGACCATGTTGCCGCCGGCTGCAAGGTCGTATACGTTGTCGATATAGAACTGGCTGATCGAATCGAACAGGCGGTTGGAATATGCCGCAAGTCCGATCACCGTCGCGACGACGCCCACCGCTGCAGAAATCATCAGGTTATTCAGTTTGAATCTCCTGTGCTCTTCATGCCGGCTGCGTTTCGGCAGATGGAAGAACGCCAGCAGGAAAAGTGCTGTAGTGATGGCTTCCACCGCGAGCTGCGTCAGTGCGAGGTCCACCGCCCTGAAAAACACGAATAAGAGGGACAGTGAAAATCCGATCGTACTGAACATGATGATGGATACCATCCTCGAACGGGTGATCAGCATCGCAGTCACCGCTGCAAGGATGATCAGTATGATCAGCATCTCGGGCAGGGCGATGGGTGCAGTGACGCCCCAGTCGAATGAAATATCCGTATTGATCAAGGTGATGAGTGAAAATATGACGAATGCACCGAATATATAAATCAGATAAGACCGTATATAGCCCGTCATATATCCGTCGGTGATCCTTTCTGCACCGAGGCGGCTGTAGATCAGGCCCTGGTCATATAAATAGTTGAGTGTGAAAGCATCGGCACCGAGCCTGTAGACCGGTTTCCAGAAATCCCTGAAGAGATACATCAGGGCACCGGCAGCTATGATGGCGATGGTCGCCCACAATGCCGGGCTGTCCCAGCCGTGCCAGTGGTAGATTTCGGTGTTCAGCGGTTCCGAAGTGTTCAGTATGCTCATCGCCGCCGGATCGATGATGGAGCCTGAGAGAAGGTTCGGGAACAGGCCGAAGACCACGACGAGCAGCGTCAGTATCATCGGTGAAATCAGCATGAGCGCAGGTGCTTCCTGAGGTTTTTTAGGTGTGGCAGGCATCTGTTTGCCCATGAAAATGCCCCGGATCAAAATGACCGAGTAGACGAATGTGAAGATGCTGCCCACAATGGCAAGCAGCGGGAACAGGACGCTCACATCGGCAAGCACGCTGAAATCCGCTTCACGGAGGGCGAACATCGCCTCCAGAAACAGCTCTTTGGACAGGAAGCCGTTGAACGGCGGTATCCCTGCCATGGACAGTGATGTGATGAGGGTCATGGTGAATGAGATCGGCATGATGGTCATCAGGCCGCCGAGCTTTTTCAGGCTCCTTGTGCCCGTTTCGTGGTCGACGATGCCGATGATCATGAACAGGGCACCTTTGAACGTCGCATGGTTGATCAGATGGAACACGGCTGCAACGACGGCGACGGTGAACAGCCCTTCAGCCGCACCGGTCTGCACGGCGAGTGCGCCGGCCCCGAGGAGCGACATGATGAGTCCGAGCTGGGAGACGGTTGAGAAAGCGAGTACGGCTTTCAGGTCATCCTGCTTGATTGCATTGAATGCAGCCCATACGAGTGTGATCAATCCGACACCGAGGATGCTCCATACCCACAATTCGGAGAATGCGAACAGCGGGGTGAATCTTGCGACCAGATACAGGCCGGCTTTGACCATCGTTGCCGAGTGAAGGTAGGCGCTGACCGGGGTCGGTGCCTCCATCGCATCCGGCAGCCAGATGTAGAACGGGAACTGTGCCGACTTCGTGAACGCCCCGAAAAGGATCAGGACGATCGCAAGCATTGAGAGCGGGTCTTCCTGGATGGCCGGCACCTGTTCGATCATTCCCCTGATACTGTATGTATCCGTGATCAGGCTGAGGATGATGAAGCCCCCGAGCATCAGGAAGCCGCCGAACATCGTGATCAGCATCGACTTCTGCGCACCGTAGATGGAACGCTCCCTCGTGAACCAGTAGGCGATGAGGAGGAAACTGGATATTGAAGTCAGCTCCCAGAATAAGTAAAGCATGAGTACATTGTCATTCAGGACAACACCGAGCATCGCGGTCATGAATATCAGCAGATAAACATAGAAGTTGCCCAGTTTTTCCTGCTTCGAGAGGTAGCCGACGGAATAAAGGACGACGAGTGTCCCTATGCCGGCGATGAGTATGGCGAAAAGTAAGCTCAAACCATCTATATAAACGTCGAAATTCATACCCACCCTCGGCATGAACTGCATCGTTTCATAAATCACCTGATTGTTGCTGACGGCCGGTATCAATGTGGCCAGGTAGACTGTGATGACGGCGGGAATGGGCAGGACAAACCAGCCGAGATGGACTTTTTTGTAAAATCTGTATAATATGCCGATGCCCACAGCAGCAATGACAGGCAGCAAAATGGCAAAGTGTATCAGCGTCACGTGTTCTCCTCCTTAGCGTTTTTTGCAATATAAAATTATTATACATTATTGATACATCTAAATAAATGTATACAGTTTGAAAAAAATGAACTTTTTGTAGTAGTATATACGGAGAGATTAACTTTTTATCTTTGAAAATTCACGAAATCCAAACGTGAATTTGAAATTTTTGAAATCCTAGGAGGCTATTTATGACTTACCCACAATTAACGGATTCATTGGGCGAGAACGAAGTACAGGCAGTAATCAAGACCAACCACGGTGATGTGACTGTCAAACTGCTCAAGGACATCGCTCCAAAAACAGTCGAGAACTTCACCACCCACGCAAAGAACGGTTACTATGACGGCCAGATATTCCACCGTGTGATCAAAGACTTCATGATCCAGGGCGGCGACCCGACAGGTACAGGCATGGGCGGCGAAAGCATATGGGGCGGAACTTTCGAAGACGAGTTTTCAACGGAAGCATTCAATCTCTACGGTGCATTGTCCATGGCGAATGCGGGACCGGGCACGAACGGCAGCCAGTTCTTCATCGTCCAGCTGAAGGAAGTGCCTTCCCAGATGCTGTCCCAGCTTGAAGGCGCAGGCTATCCCGAGGAAATCATCGAAGCATATAAGACACAGGGCGGCACGCCATGGCTCGATCAGAGGCATACGGTATTCGGCCACGTGATTGCGGGAATGGATATTGTGGAAAATATAGCCGAAGTGAAGACGGGCGCACAGGACCGTCCTGTAGATGAAGTGAAGATAGAAAGCATCGAAGTCACAGAATAACACACTACTCTGTGGTTTCACGGGAGCCGGCTCATTCCAGAGCCGGTTCTTTTATTTTTTAAAAAGACCGGCAGCGGGTCCGTAAGTCCAAAAAGCCGGAATTCAAAATCAAGTTCTCACAAATTGGTCACTAATCGGGTGTTTAATATAAAAAGGGATTTGTTATAATGGCTTGGAAAAGGTGAGTGATGTAATATGATGGATTTCCTATATTTCCCGGATGATCCGATGGAATATATCCCTGCAGCATTTGCTATGCTGGTATGTTTCCTGGTTGCGTACGCCGCATACAGGATCATCAAATCCTACTCTAAAAATCAGGAAGAGAAGATGAAGAACTTCGAAGAAGAAGTGATGAGGAAGCTCGAGCAGAAGGAAGCAGATGAATCCGGAAGGTGACATCGGAGTATACACGCCGGTTCAATGCCGGACCCTTTAAAAAGGGTGAGGATATGGACTGCTGGTTGAAAAAGCTCACCATATTATAAAATCATGCGAAAATTGAAAGAGGCGCCCTGCCTTGCAGGGCGCCTCTTTCATATTCATGGCGGCTTCAGGCGCCCCCCGGCAGGTACAAATTTTCTTACCATTAGATTATATATCCATGATATGGTAAAATGTCAATTGGATAGAGCTTATGTTAGCGGGGTAATGGATGTGACAAAAAAATACCGCAAAAACCAGTTTGTAAAAGTTAAAGTTACTGGTATCCAACCTTACGGTGCTTTTGTCAGAACCCCTGATAATCAAGAAGGACTCATTCACATCTCCGAAGTGATGAATGATTACGTTCACAATGTCAGCCAGTATTTATCAAAAGGACAGATCGTCAAAGCCAAAGTGCTCAGTGTCGGTCCCGACGGAAAGTTGAATCTGACATTGAAGGAGAACGAATATTTCAAGAACGAAGAAAAGAAGAAAGACAAACGTTCGATAATAGAACAGATCAAAGACTCAGAGGAATACGGGTTCGAGTCCCTTCGACAAAAGATGCCGCAGTGGATACAGGAAGCTAAAATGCGGATGCAGGATAAGTGAAAATTATCTTAAAGGAAAAATCTACAGTTCATTCTGTAGATTTTTTTATTTTGCTGAAAAAAGGGCCTGAACACTTGACTGAATATTAAAACTTGAAAAAACCTTCTGGAATTGTCATTATAGAGGATGGGAGTTTACTGCCGGTCAAGAACATATCGCCAGGATCTTGCGCACAGAGGTTTTCGACGGGACCGCCCACGGTGGTCCACGATTGATCAGTTACAGTAATACATAAAGCGAATATGAAGGGATGAGGCAAATGACAAAATCAAATGAGATCATTGAAATCACAAACAAGTATGGTGCACCGAACTACAACCCGCTGCCGATCGTCGTATCGGAAGCTGAAGGCATATGGGTGAGGGACCCTGAAGGCAATGAATATATGGATATGCTCAGTGCATATTCTGCGGTCAACCAGGGGCACAGGCACCCGAAGATCATCCAGGCGCTCAAAGATCAGGCGGACAGGGTGACCCTGACATCGAGGGCATTCCATTCGGATAAACTCGGCCCGTGGTATGAAAAAGTCTGCAGACTTGCAAACAAGGAGATGGCACTGCCGATGAACACAGGTGCAGAAGCCGTAGAAACCGCAGTCAAGGCTGCACGCCGCTGGGCTTATGACGTCAAGGGCGTCGAAGACAACAAGGCAGAAATCATTGCGATGAACCAGAATTTCCACGGACGCACGCTCATACCGGTGTCCATGTCATCAGAGGCGGAGTACAGACGCGGCTACGGTCCGCTCGTCGAAGGATTCAAGCTTGTGGATTTCGGCGACATCGACCAGATCAAAGAAGCAGTCAATGAGAATACGGCAGCCATCATCCTCGAGCCGATCCAGGGCGAAGCGGGCATCAACATACCGCCTGAAGGTTTCCTGAAGCAGGTCAGGGAAATATGTGATGAGCATAATATATTGTTCATCGCCGATGAAATCCAGTCCGGCCTCGGCCGTTCAGGCAAACTCTTTGCATGTGACTGGGACGATGTCGTCCCTGATATGTACATCCTCGGCAAGGCGCTCGGCGGCGGGGTGTTCCCGATCTCCTGTGTACTTGCGGACAGTGAGGTGCTGAGTGTGTTCAATGCGGGCTCGCATGGTTCCACATTCGGCGGGAACCCGCTTGCATGTGCAGTATCGGAAGCGGCGCTGGATGTGCTGATCGATGAGAACCTGATTGAAAAATCGCATGAACTCGGTGAATACTTCAAGGCTGAACTGTTGAAGATCGATGATGACAGGATAAAGGATGTCCGCGGCCGCGGGCTCTTCATCGGACTTGAGCTGACCGAACCGGCACGCGAGTACTGTGAAGCACTGAAGGAAGAGGGCATACTGTGCAAAGAGACGCACGAGACGGTCATCCGCTTTGCACCGCCGCTCATCATCGAGCAGAAAGATCTGGATACAGCGATTGAAAAAGTTAAAGCTGTATTGGCCAAATAGCCTTTTCAAAAGCGCCCAGTATGATACAATAGAGGGTATAATAACAGTGAAAACAGTTTCATAAAAGAGGCGGATATTAATGTCAGAGAATACGAATTTAGTTACTTCCACACAGGCCATCATCGCTGAAGCACTGGAAAAGCTCGGCTTCGATGAGGGCATGTATGATTTGATCAAGGAGCCTTTGAGGGTTCTCAGGGTACGCATACCGGTGCGCATGGACGACGGCTCGGTCAAAGTGTTCACGGGCTTCCGTGCCCAGCATAATGATGCGGTCGGACCGACCAAAGGCGGCGTCAGGTTCCATCCGAATGTCACCGAAGAGGAAGTCGTCGCACTGTCGATGTGGATGACTCTGAAGGCGGGCATCGTGGACCTGCCTTACGGCGGCGGCAAGGGCGGAATTATCTGTGATCCGCGTGAGATGAGCATCGAAGAGGTTGAACGCCTGTCACGCGGCTATGTGCGTGCCATCTCCCAGTTCGTCGGACCGGCCAAGGACATTCCGGCGCCGGATGTATTCACGAACTCCCAGATCATGGCATGGATGATGGATGAGTACAGCATGCTTGATGCGTTCAACTCCCCGGGCTTCATCACCGGTAAACCGATCGTGCTCGGCGGCTCACAGGGCCGGGACCGCGCAACGGCGATGGGTGTCGTGCTGTGTCTCGGATACGCGCTTGAAAAGCGTGGCAAGACTTTTGAAGATGTGAGGATAGTGATCCAGGGATTCGGCAACGCGGGCAGCTTCCTGTCGAAGATCCTCTACGATTACGGTGCGAAGATCGTCGGCATCTCCGATGCCAACGGTGCACTCCATGACCCGGACGGCCTGGATATCGATTACCTGCTGGACCGCCGTGACAGCTTCGGCATGGTGACGAACCTGTTCGATGATATCATCACGAACGAAGAACTGCTCGAACTCGATTGCGATGTGCTCATTCCGGCGGCGATCGAAAACCAGATCACCGAAGACAACGCCAACAACATCAAGGCGGACATCATATGTGAGGCGGCAAACGGCCCGACGACGAAAGGTGCGACCGCCATACTGCACGAAGCGGGCAAACTGCTTGTGCCGGATGTGCTCGCATCAGCGGGCGGCGTGACCGTATCCTACTTCGAGTGGGTCCAGAACAACCAGGGATATTACTGGGACGAGGAAGAAGTCAACGAAAAGCTCGAAATCAAACTTAAAAAAGCGTTCAATGAAATTTATGATCTGCATGATAAGCGCCACATCGATATGCGCCTTGCTGCATATATCGTCGGTCTTAAGCGTACGGCAGAAGCTGCAAGGTACAGAGGCTGGGCGTAAACTCAGGAAAAGCCGGGGAGATGCACTTCCCGGCTTTTTATCATGAGAGTTTTTAGAAAATACAATAAATATATTGAAATAAACTGGATGGTATAGTAATATTATAGTCTAATATGTATGTTTATTCACAAAAAAGCAGGGGGATTTCTCTAATGGCTGAAACTTCTAATCTTATACAATCAACACAAAAAGTGTTACATAAAGCATTGGACATGCTCGGATACGATGAGGGCATGTATGATCTCATCAAGGAACCGTCAAGGGTGCTGACAGTGCGTATACCGGTGCGGATGGATGACGGTTCGGTCCAGGTCTTCACGGGCTACCGCGCCCAGCACAGCGATGCAGCGGGTCCGACGAAGGGCGGGATCAGATTCCACCCGGATGTCGACCGTGACGAAGTGATTGCACTTTCCATGTGGATGACCCTGAAGGCGGGCATCGTCAATCTGCCGTACGGCGGCGGTAAGGGCGGCGTGATCTGTAACCCGAAGGAACTGAGCCAGAGGGAGATCGAGGGCATCGCACGCGGTTACATCAGGGCGATTTCACAGTTCGTCGGACCGCTTAAGGACATTCCGGCACCGGATGTGTACACGAACGCACAGGTGATGTCATGGATGCTCGATGAGTACAGCATGAAGCACAATGACAATCCTCTCGAATTCATTACGGGGAAACCTCTTGCGCTCGGCGGATCAAAAGGCAGGAATACTGCAACCGCGATGGGTGCCGTCATCTGCGTGAAAAAAGCGCTTGAAAAAAGGAACATCAAAATGGAAGATGCGCGTGTCGTGGTCCAGGGCTTCGGCAACGCGGGCAGCTTCATCTCGAAGATCCTCTTTGATGCAGGTGCGAAAATCGTCGGCGTCTCAAGATCGACCCGTGCACTTTATCATAAGGACGGCATCGATATCGACTACATCATCGAGAACAAGGATAAAGGCATCGATGCCGAAGCGCTCGGTGTGGAGGTCCTCACAAACGAGGAACTGCTCGAGAGCGAGTGTGATATTCTGATTCCGGCGGCAATTGCGAACCAGATCACTGTGGGAAATGCCCATGACATCAAGGCTGACATCATCGTCGAGGCGGCAAACGGCCCGACGACGGAAGAGGCCACGGAAATCCTGACCGAGCGCGGCAAACTGCTTGTACCGGATGTACTCGCATCAGCCGGCGGCGTCACCGTATCTTATTTCGAATGGGTGCAGAACAAGACCGGCTACTACTGGGAAGAAGATGAGATCCAGGAACTGCTTGAGGAAAAGATGAGCAAGTCCTTCGACGAAATCTATGACTTCCATGATGCAAGACAGGTCGACATGCGCCTTGCAGCTTATGTGGTGGGTATCAGGAAGACGGCGGAAGCCATCAGATACCGCAACTGGGCATAAAAATAAATTTTATACTTGCAATTATCAGATATTTGTTTTAAGATGGTTTGCAACAGTAAAAATAATTGATTTTTGGAAGAAGAGTAGCAGGTTTTCCTGTTTCAGAGAGCCGGTGGTCGGTGTGAACCGGTGCAGTGAATTTGTGAATGGGCTTCCAACATGAACCGGTTTACACCGGCGTCTGACCAGCGTTATCAGGGATTTCGGCATAATTCGTTATGCTGCATATAAAGTGGACTGCATCACGCAGTCAATTAAGGTGGCACCACGGCTCCCCGTCCTTTTTCGTACAGGATTCGGGGAGCCTTTTTTTATAATTTAATAACAGATATTGATCAGAGTAAGTATACCAGTATGGTCTGCGACAGAGAGATGCCCGGTGGTGAGAGGGTGTCCGGCGTATTGGTGGAATGGGCCTGATGGACGATATCGCGTTTTGTCGACGTTACAGACATCAAGAGAAGCACAATGCTTAACAGAGGTGGCACCGCGGTAACCCGTCCTCCATTGGTCATATGACCGGTGGGGGATTTTTTTATTCAAAATAACAAATGGAGGTTTTTATAATGACACAATCAGCTGTACACATCACTAATGAGACGATTTCGGTTTACCAATATATTTTAAAGTTATCACGCAAGGAAGATCTGACGTTCGATGAGATGTATGACGCTTTTGATGCAGTGCTTGAAGGCCGGGCTTCGGACAGCGAGATTGCGTCCCTCCTGATGGGATTGAAGGAGAAGGGTGAAACGGTCGGGGAGATCACTGCCCTCGTCACGGTGTTGAAAGACCACGCATTGAAGCTGCCGCACCATGTGCCGGGCGTCATCGACAACTGCGGCACCGGCGGTGACGGTTCGAACAGCTTCAATATTTCCACGACTTCCGCATTCGTCATCGCAGGCGCAGGTGTCAAGATCGCAAAGCATGGCAACAAAAGCATCACCAGCCTGACCGGCAGTTCGGATGTGTTGTCCGCACTCGGTCTGAAGCTCGATTATTTCCCGGGAAAAGTGGCGGGACAGCTTGATGCGGCGGGCATCGCATTTTTATTCGCCCCGTTCGTGCATCCGAAGATCAAGCAGATCATGAAGGTGAGGAATGATCTGAAGGTGCCGACGGTCTTCAATATGATCGGGCCGCTGATCAACCCGGTGGATCTGGATTATCAGTACCTCGGCATCTATAAGCGTGACCAGGTGGAGACGATGGCGCATGTGCTGAAATCACTCGGCAGGAAGCGCGCGGTCGTCGTCAACGGCGCACATTCGATGGATGAGGCGAACCTCGCAGGGGAGAACAGGATTGCGATATTGAAAGACGGCGAAGTGAGGACGCATATACTGAAGCCATCAGATGTCGGCCTGCCCGGGTATGATATGGAAGAGCTGCGGGGCGGCGACGGCCATGTGAACAAACAGATACTGCTCGATGTCCTTGAAGGTAAAGCGACGGCTGCACAGAGGGATACGGTGCTGTTGAATGCAGGCATCGCCATCTTCACCGCTGAAAAAGCGGAATCCATCAAGTCGGGCATCGAAAAGGCGAAAGAGAGCATCGAATCGGGCAGTGCGAATGAAAAACTTCAGGAATTGATCAAATATACAAATGAGGGTGTCAAATGACTATACTGGATAAGATTGTGGCAGCGAAAAGAGAGAGATTGAAAGATTATCCGGAAACTGTGGAGCATATTCCGGGAAGGCAGCCAATACCTTTCAAGGCAAGGGTTGAAGCCGAGGGTGAACTCGGCATCATCAGCGAGATAAAAAGGGCATCGCCGTCAAAGGGTGACATCAATACGGACCTGACGCCGGTGGACCAGGCGGGGCTGTATGTCGAGGGCGGTACGAACGCGATCAGCGTGCTGACCGAAAGCGACTTCTTCAAAGGATCGATGAATGATCTTGCCGATGTACGGCAGGTGGTCGATGTGCCGATACTGAACAAGGACTTCATCATCGATGAACGGCAGATAGTGGATGCATACAACCACGGTGCGGACATCATCCTGCTTATCGTGACGATACTTGATGATGAGACGCTCGCACGTTTTCACAGGACGGCGCGCGACCTCGGGATGGAAGTGATTGTGGAAGTGCATGATGAAGAAGAGATGAAGCGGGCGCTGAAGCTTGATCCTGAAATCATCGGCATCAACAACCGGGATCTTAAGACGTTCCTCGTGGATCTCGACAACACGGTGAACTTGATCGACAAGTATTATGATGAAGATATTTTATTCATCGCCGAAAGCGGCATGGAGACCCGCGCGGATGCACAGAAGATGGCCGACGGGAAAGCCCGGTGCCTCCTGGTCGGCGAGACGCTGATGCGCGCGAAGCATCCGGTGGAGATCATCAGGGAATTGAAGGTGGAAATATGACGAAGGTGAAGATTTGCGGGATGCAGACGCTTGAGGATGCACAGTACGCCGTCGATGCGGGGGCGGACTTCATCGGATTCGTCTTCGCACCGAGCAAAAGGCAGGTCACGATCGATGAGGCGGGAAGGATACTGGATGGGCTCGATAAAAAGGGCGTAAAGACCGTCGGGGTGTTCGTCAATCCGTCCATGGAGGAGGCACGCAGGGCGCTGGAAAAGGGACTCGACTACATACAGTTCCACGGGGATGAGACCCCGGGCTTCGTTGAAAATTTCAAGGGACAAGCCATCAAGGCATTTCCGAGCAATTCTGAATTCACGAACAAAGAGAAATTTGACTATCCGGCGGAGTACATACTCGTCGACAGTCCGAGGAAGGAATACTACGGCGGTTCGGGTTCCAGTTTCGACTGGGAGGCGTTCGACCAGGAGGGTCTGGACAGGGCGCGCTTTGCGCTCGCGGGCGGACTGAAACCTGAAAACATCGGGGAGGCGATCTCGGTGTTCGAACCGGCGCTCGTGGATGTTTCAAGCGGTGTGGAATCGGACGGTATGAAAGACCCGGAAAAGGTCAGTCGTTTCATAAAAAATGTTAAAGAGGTGTCATAGATGGTATTATCATATGAATTTCCGGACAGCAAGGGCAAGTATGGCGAGTTCGGCGGCAGGTACGTGCCTGAAACGCTGATCGGTGCATTGAATGAGCTGGAGGCGGAGTACAATAAAGCCCTCCAGGATGAAGAGTTCCTGAATGAACTCGATGAATATTTGACGGAGTTCGTCGGGCGGGAGACACCGCTTTATTATGCAAAAAATTTAAGCGGACATATCGGCGGTGCAAAGATCTATTTGAAGCGGGAAGATCTGAACCACACCGGTGCGCATAAGATCAACAACACGGTCGGCCAGGGGCTGCTCGCCAAACGCATGGGCAAGAAAAAGATCATCGCAGAAACCGGCGCCGGGCAGCACGGAGTCGCAACGGCCACAATCTGCGCGAACCTCGGCCTTGAATGCACAATTTTCATGGGCAAGGAGGATGTCAGGCGCCAGGAGCTGAACGTCTTCAGGATGGAACTGCTCGGTGCCGAAGTCGTGAGCGTCGATGCAGGACGCGGCACATTGAAGGATGCGGTCAATGCCACGCTCCGCCACTGGGTTGCGAATGTGGATGATACGCACTATATCCTCGGTTCCGTCCTCGGTCCGCACCCGTTCCCGCAGATCGTGCGTGACTTCCAGAGCGTGATCGGCAGCGAGACGAGGGAACAGGTCATGGAGAAGGAAGGCCGGCTGCCGGACAGCATCGTTGCATGCATCGGCGGCGGCAGCAACGCGATGGGCATGTTCTATCCGTTCATCGAGGACGAGGGCGTCGAATTGATCGGTGTCGAATCCGCAGGCAAGGGGCTCGACACCAATGAATATGCAGCATCCATCTCGAAAGGGCGCGTGGGTGTACTGCACGGTGCGAAGATGCATCTGCTGCAGGATGAAGCCGGGCAGATCGAAGAGGCGTACTCCGTATCCGCCGGGCTGGATTACCCGGGCATCGGACCGGAACACAGCCACCTCCATACGACCGGCCGGGTGAACTACGTCTCCCGGAACGATATGGAAGCACTCGCAGCCTTTGAGCTGCTGAGCCGTAAAGAGGGCATCATACCGGCGCTCGAGAGCGCCCATGCTGTGGCGGAAGCCATCGAAGTTGCCAAAGGTAAAAATTCCGATGAGGTCGTCGTCATCTGCCTGTCGGGCCGCGGCGACAAGGATGTCAGCGAAGTCAAACGTCTGTTAAGGGGTGGAGAGAATGAGTAAAACACAAATTGAGCAAGTTTTCGAGAAGTTGAAGGAAACCGGAGACAAGGCGTTTATTTCATATATTATGGCAGGCGACGGCGGGCTGGATAATCTGAAGCATCAGATAAAGACACTTGAAGAAGCCGGGGTGGACATCATCGAACTCGGTATACCGTTCTCAGATCCGGTCGCTGACGGTCCGGTGATCCAGCAGGCGGGCATCCGTGCACTGGACGCAGGCGTTTCGCTCCAGAAGATACTGGATGAGCTGAAAAAGATCAAAGATGACATCAACGTGCCGATCGTGCTGATGACCTACATCAACCCGATTCTGAACCTCGGCTACCAGGCATTCGCAGAAGACGCCCGCGAGTCCGGAATCTCAGGCGTTATACTTCCGGATGTTCCGTTCGAGGAGGAGGACGAGGTCAGCACGCACCTGCATGACAATGATATCGCACTCGTCAGGCTCGTCACGCTGACCAGTGATGAGGAGCGGATCCGTGAACTAGCCGAAGGGGCCGAAGGCTTTCTTTATGCGGTGACAGTCAAAGGAACGACCGGCGGCCGCACATCTTTCGGCGAGGATACTTACGAGCTGCTTGAGAAAATCAAAGGCATCGCCGATGTGCCCGTGTGCGCAGGGTTCGGCGTCTCCAACCGGGAGATGGCCGAAGCACTCGGCCGTCACTGTGACGGCGTCATCGTCGGCAGCAAGATCGTCGACATGCTGCACCAGGGTGAGGAAGACGGCATCAAGAACCTCATCCCTGAAAAGAGTAACGCAGTAAAATAAACATCATGACGGCCGGCAGGGGTGTACCTCTGCCGGTCGTTTTGTGTCACGGGAAGGCGTTTTGTGATATAATTTCCTGCCTCACTATCGACTTATGTCACGGGAAGACGTTTTGTGACATAACTTGGCTCCTCACAGATTATGTCCATATAATTGTGTAATAAAGAAAAATGAGCCAAGTCATTTCTCTGTAGTACAATGTAGTTACCACAACACACATTGATTGGAGAGA
>NZ_OBQF01000005.1 GCF_900220995.1 Salinicoccus kekensis | reverse complement strand
TGTGTATGTCATCCTCAGTATCCGACAGTTCAATTTCGACCGTCTTTCCAATATACTGGGGATCTACAGAGTATTTACATTTACGGAACTGAACCTATTGGAGATATAGAAAAATATAATTATATTGAAAGAACCAACCCGAATTATCTGGAATGGAAGAGAGATATGGTGGGAGAGAATAAGTACGTTACTGTATTTGAAATAGCACGAGGGATGATGACTTATAGTGCTAATCCAAATACAGACTATTTAATTGATGCTTTAGGTATAGAGAACATAAATGCTACAGCTAAAAGGATAACCAAAAAAAACCATAGTACAATAAATCCTATTGGAGCGAGTGTTGTGATTCCTTACTATTTAAAAGATGTTAAAGACGTTAAAGAAACATTAGTAATCGAAACAATTAAAAATTATACCGAAGATCAATATAATAGAATTGTAAATGATGTGAATAAGTATCTACAATACGATAACTATGACAAAGAAGAATTACAAAATTACTTTCCAACAATTAAAGAGCAAGAGGTTTGGTCTAATAATAGCCCGAAGTCCACTGCTAAAGATTATGGAGATATATTAAATAATTTCGATAATATACTTTCGAATACTGATTCTAAAGAGTTAATTAAAAAATTATTATCTTTTAAAAAAACTGATTCTTATTTTTTTTATGGTAAGAGTGGTAAGACCGTAAACATAATCAATAGAGCGGTAAGAGTAGAACAAGAATTTAATGATATGACAATTGTTTTTCTAGCTCACAATCTAACAGAGTATGAACGTATAAAAGCGGATAACAATCTAGATAGTTTTGTACAGAATATTGTAGATGGAATTTATACTTTTAAAAAGAATTCGTAAATATTCTTCCTAAAAACTAATAAAGAAAGGGTAATTATTTGTTTAAATATGATATTGAATATGTAAAAGATAACTTTGGTGAAGTATTTTTAAATGATGAACCGATAAATATTTATAATTTATGTATTAAAGAATTTCGAGAAATGATAACCCTTAGAGAGTTTGAAGAATTAGTAGAATCATTTAACCAAGGCGTACAATATTATTATCTTGAAGAGAAATCTTATCTGAATGGTAATATGCACTTTATATGGATAGACGATAAAAATGAAAAAATAATAAGTGTGGTTTTTGATAATCTGAGAAACATACATCGTATCATTGTAAAAAATTACGTCAAATTCCCTGAAACAGATAATCTAGAGACCGATATCTCATATACAATGCCTATCGAGGAGCAATGGACTGTCATATGGGGCGGTAAGAATGAATTTCTTAATTATCACTATTTACATGAACCGCAAAGATATGCATACGATTTAGTTATTATGAATGACGAATGTACTTTTGAAAATAATAGTATTAAAAATGAAAATTTTTATGCATTTAACAAAAATATTATTTCTCCTGCTGAAGGAAAGGTTAGAGAAATAGTAAACGACATTCATGATAATATACCCGGAGAAATGAATGAAACCGATCCTTTTGGCAATTATGTCATTATTGAACATGCAGAAAACGAATATAGCTTAATTGCACATTTCAAGCAATTTACTATTATAGTTAAAGAAGGAGAATATATTGAAAAGGGGCAACAGTTAGGATTATGTGGTAACTCAGGAAATTCTTCTGAACCACATATTCACTTTCAGGTAATGGACAGTCCTGATTTATATAATTGTTGCTCCTTACCTATTCGATTTTCAAATGGAACTAAACCTATCCAAGGCGATTATGTTGCTCAAAGTTTAAATATTAATGAAAATAATTTAGAAGAGAATAGAATGGATAAATGGGATAAAACAGAAGTTACACTTTCTCTATTAGATTATATATTAATGATTCCACGGTTTATTGGTCAATTTTTAAAATGAAGAAATCGGATTAATTTAACAAGATAATTTTAAATCTAAATATGATAATATTTTTACCCAACTCTTTGGATAGAGCCCACTCCTACCTAAAATGATTGGAATATCAAGTGTCTGCAGAATCGCTTTCGACTTGCTTAACCAGTTTATAGAACGTTGTTTTTTTACATTCGCTTGCTGCATCGCTTGTGTCGCTGTCATTTCACCTTTTTTTCCATTCATGATAGACAGCCATGAATGTATCTGTAATCTGTACTCTCGGCCGGCCAAAAACTTTTCCTTGATTCTTTGCTGCCTCAATCCCTTCCCGTTGCCGTTTGCGTATGCGTTCCCGTTCATCCAGGTGTGATAGAAACACCGATGATTGAAGCTTCAAAAGAAATGATTGAAGCAAATGCGAGTAATATCCCATTAGGAAGATTGGGGACAGTTGAAGAAGCTTCAAAACTTGTTTTATTTTTAGCTTCAGATGATTCAAGTTATTCTACGGGATCAGAATTTATTTTCGATGGCGGAACTACTGCTGGTATATAATTGTAATAAACCCGCCACGTAATTTTGTTTATAATTCGTTAGACATCTTATATTATTAGAAAAGAAGTTTTAAAAACCAAGGTCAAAAACACTTAGATTCATCTAGACTAAACTAACGATTTGAGACAATATAAAACACCTTCGAAATGGTACAATGAACAAAGTACACAATCGGCGGTGTTTTTGTATGGGCAAAAACGTATACCTGAGTGATGTGAAATGGACGGTAGTGAAAGCGAATATAGCGGGGAATTGACGACAAAGGAAACCATGGAGAAATATGGCATCAAGAACAGGTCTTAGATTTTCACATGGATGCGGCGGTATCGACAGGCGGAACTCCATCGATCTGACCAGCCAGTCGGCAAACAGTTTTTGGAGTATAAGGGGGATGAGTTAGGTATTTCTATAAATCTTGAAGACTTTTCTGATTACGAAGCAATCACCAGTATCATTAAAATTACTGGCGAAAACTTTAGATTGATACAAAGGCTCTTCACTCAGATTGAAAGAATACTTGAGATTAATCATCTTGAAACCGTTACAACAGAAGTTGTTGAAGCTGCACGAGATAGTTTGGTAATTGGGTGAGATAAACTTAAAGAGGTTGGAAGATAAAGGACTGTGTTCAACCTCTTTTCAACAGCCCCTGTAATAAAATATGGAGAATTACCTAAAGAGGAAGATAAAATAGTCGAGAACGAGTATTGGATAAATACCTCAGGGAAAGCGTTAAGCGATGAGCCCAGAATAATAACGAAGGAAAAAGGATATATTCTTGGGCTTGGCTGGAATTTCATACAAGAAATTGAAAGTGAAAATTTTAATCCAAAAACTTATAAAGCATATTTTAAATCTATTAAATTGATTAACCGTGAAATACTTATTAATATATACCACAGCTTAGGTAATATAAAAGATCTAGGTATGAGTGATAATATTCAATTCAATAAAAATAAAACTGAAGCGAGGACCTTTTTCTTACCACAAGTTAAGGTTTCTTTTGTACTAACTGCTGATCATCTTGTTGTTGAGGGTATAGTATTTAGAATGGAGAAAACACTCAGAGGTTGGAAAATTAAAGATATTTACATGAATGGTCGAAGTTTGTTGAAAAAGTAAATGAGAATAAAAAACAAGGATATTTTAGATATACTAACAAACCGTCTGAATCTGAAAATTTTAAGTAAGAACTCAAAGCTAACATCAATATTTATTGAATTATAAAGGAGTGAAGAATATGGGGGAAAACATTTATACTGTAAGAAGTGGAGAGGGTTGGGGATCTAGAAAAGAAGGTGCTAGTAGGCTCAGTAAAAAATTCGATACGCAAAAAGAAGCTATTAATTATTCTAGAAATAAAGCTAGAAAAAATAATTCTGAGCATCGTATTCAAGGAAAAGATGGTAAATTTCGAGATGCAGATTCTTATGGAAATGATCCCCATCCACCAAAAGGTTAAATATTATACAACGAGCATGACTTATGAGTCATGCTCGTTTATTATTTTCCCCACGACTTTCTAATATGTCATTTTTGACGGTAAATTTCATATCTTTTGCACGGCCAACTTTAAAACCCAGCTGTCTCTTTGCAAAGATAAACTGGTTTTCTTAACTATGGTGAAAGCTCTCTCCTAAATCAGTGCAAAATAAAATTGAAAGTGACAGGAGTCTCTTGCAGGGCGTAAATTGTTTATGATTTACACTGAGTAGTATTCAGCCAATATTTGCGACATTGTATTTCCTAGTGTATTAAAAGCAGAGTGATTATGTCTATTTATAGACAGTACCAGTCTAGAGATGTCTTGAATTTTTGATCAGCTTGTCAATTTGGTAGAAAGTCGCGTCAATTTTGAGTCTTATTTTGCATGCAAATTGTTGAAACCCAGTAGCCGAGAGCCCTTACTAAATCTTATTACTACTCTTCATAGTCAAATACACGAAAACCATTCGTTGTATTAACAATAGTATAAATAACTTCAGTCGTTTCTCTGCCATCGGAAGAAGCATGTGAATATTCTCTTTCTACTGTAACTGAATATTCACCTGACTCTTTAGTGATATCTAATACTTCTATATGATATGTTTCGTGGTTTGAGAAGTTATCACTTTCTTTGTTTCTTTTTATCTTCTGAAAATTGGGGGACTCTTTAGGCGTCATGGTAAGAAGGATATCTTCATCTCCATTATTATAGTAATCCATCAAGCTATCAATGTACGATTCTATAAAAGAAGTGATTGTCTCCTCATCATAGTCTGAGACATCCGATTCACTCATCCCTGTTGCTTCAGCATCAGTCGGTTCCTCATTAATTTGCAGGATGTTGACCATTAACTCTCCATTTTCAGCCTCATGTAAGCTGAATTGTCCTTTAGTGATCGTATCCTCTTGTTCATCTATATTATATTCCATTAATAATAAACCACTTACAGGACCTTCAGTCGTTTCATATACATCGGTGTCTGGTTCACCAATCGCTGATATTACTTCATCGTAAGGCAGACCTGCATAGAACAATACATCTTCCACCCTGTTTTCATCCGGATTGATATCTTCTCTGGCCTGTTCGTCATCTGTGCCATAGGGAAATGATTCTGAGTAAATCACGCCCAAATTATCGTATATCACTACAGGACGGCCATGCCCAGGATAAACCAGATCATATTCTCCATATAAATCTTCAATTTCACTTTGTGTCATGCCTTCCGTAATCACATCTTGTGAAAAAGTGAGGGTATTATCATCTATATTAAATAATTCATCCTGTACCGCCTTGGAATTTATATCAAAATGGGTGTTTTTGGTATGGGTGTCTTCTTCAGAAGAAGTACCCTCATCTGTGTCAACAGATGCTGCATCATTCATTTCCATTTCACTATCTTCATGAGCATCTTGTTCAGCCTCGGTATTTGACGGTGTTTCCTCATTATTCTCAGCTTCAGCATCTTCTTCAAGCTCGTTATTTTTTTCTTTGTTTTCCATATTATTGTTTTCTGCTTCTTCCTGAGATTCAGTGTCTTGTTGACTATTTACTGCTTCGTCCTGTTCTTCATCTCCGCAAGCTGTTAAGAATAACATGCCCACTAACGTGCCTGTCACTAGCCTTTTCAAGTGTCAACCTACTCTCTGAACGTATTTTAATTTCATTAATTATAGTATTCACTTCATGAGATGAGGTGAAACACTCATTAACAAAGATTAAGATTCACTTAGCTTATAGAACTTCCAACAGTTAGATATATCCCTATATGCAAAACAGCACTTGAAACAGGGACAAATTAACTCTTAAAGTGAGACCATTTAACGACCATTTATTGAACTTTTTTCAACATTGATATTTATTCTGTTTTTGTAGGTTTTCCTGTTCAATAACTTGTGTAATTAACAACATACAATAATATAGAATGTAGTAGGTTTTTGGACTATATAGAGACTGCGAGGGATATCTTCTAAAATTTAAGCAGGGGGGTCGATTACTCAAATTATTCAAAACATCATTTAAATTTTAAAGCTTTAAAATTGACGATATGAATTACCTCTCATTAAGAAATTGCAACTTTCTCATTATATTGCATGGTTTTATTTATGGTAATTTTCAGCGTATCGCTTCATGCTGCGGTTTTTTTTGAACTCCTGAATAGAGAAATTACCTGAGAAAAGCGCAATGTTACTTGATATTTAAAGCAATCTCATAAAGATTATTCCCACTTCTGATTGTTAAGCTTTTTAGCAATTACTTCGATACTCAATTCTTCTTTGTCTATTTTGTACTCGGTCAAATCAAAGTATCTGGCCCCCAGGAGTCCGCCAGGAGAATCTTTTTCAAAATTTGTTTTAAGGAACTTTGGGACTATAAAGAACCTGTGGCCCGTATAAATTTGATAGCCAAAGTCTTCCTCTCCATGAATCATTGCCTGCAAAATATTGTCTTTGACTGCGTCTGTTAATAGATCTTCATTACCTTCCATCACTTTACATTTAAGTTCTTTGGTCTCCTTGAAATATTCAGCATCGACAATGAGTTGAATTTCTCCGACACCTTTAATTTCCTTCTGAGTATATAAGCCTAAATATTTATGCCGTCTATTATAAGATCTACTTGTCGGTGCGTAGTACAGCTTGTATTTAAAGTTATGCTCTGACGTATTACCAACCGGAAGTACTCTCATCAGTCTGTCTTCGATACTGATGAGATTCTCACTGTTGCAATAATCTTCGTAATCATCAATAATCATGTTCATTTCTGTGTCATAGTCAGCGATGACTGATCTGAAACTGGTGATTATATCTTCAAAGGTTGTATCGATGAGTTTAACCTTTGTTCCTTTCTCAGTTAATTTCTTTCTAATCTCTTTCTTAAAATATTCCGGGATTTCGTGAACATTGATCAGCATCAGAAAGTGATTACTTTCTTCACCAAAGCTATCTGTATGCCTGAGAATCTGGTCGATGTTCTCTTGCCCATATAGTTTGGTTTCTATAACTATCTTGAAACTTTCCTGAGTGATTGCGCCATCCGGGACACTATGACTTGCGCTTGTCTGCTGTTCAAATTTTATCATCGTGTTTATTTCGCTTGTTTCTTCATCAAGCAGTTGATTTAAGAACAGTTTGAATGCCCTGCTATCATGATGATACAATCGGCTAAACAATAGTAGCGTGTTGTTCGTTACCGTATTCTCTTTACTGGAATACCGTTGAAAATAATGAATGTCTGCCATATTTGACCCCTCATTTCATATTAGGTTCTAAATCTACATCAATAGAAACTGAAGGACTAGTTTTATTAGTACATCATTTTATAATTTGTTTTCTCTTTTAAATATACACATGAAATTTCGTGTAAAATCTAATATCGACCTATTTGATTAATATCAATAAAATCTCTGATTATAGGTAAATCTCGACTAGTAACTCTCACTTCAGATAATTTATCTTTGAATTGATCCAGATCCATACCAAAAAGAAAACTATATTTTTCATAATAGTCTTTGCTTCTGAAGCTGTCGATTATCATATTATTTCTATTATTTATTGGAAAACTAAAATCGGTCATCAAAAGAGTACCATGCCAATTACTATGACCTCTTTCTAACGCTGGGTTGATTATTGTAGTTGTATTGAGAATCACATCTACATCTTCTAATCGAGAGATTTCCTCATCAGAGTACAAGAGGTCACAAACATGTCTTCTGATATTTATACTCTCATAATCTGTAAAATGAGTAATTTTTCTTGGATAAATAGATAACACTTCGAATTGCAAATCACGATTTAAAAAAGTATATTTTCCATAAATAAAACTTTTCAAAGTGTCAGGTTTGTCATTATACATTAAGATAGACGTGAGATTTAAAAATGAGAAATATAGAAACAGCCTTGATAAAGGCCTTTTATTTTCATCTCTAAGTTCTAATAGAAATTTATTATAAAACTCTATAATAATCAGGCTTAAATCTACACTAGTATGGATTGCATAGCTAACAATTTTTTCCCAAGCTTCTAAATATGGTTTTAACTTATAAAAAGAATTATCAGTAATAGTATCCTCTGTATCATCAATGGCTAAAATTTTTTCTCTTGTATATTTTAAAATTTGATTTATATTCTTTAAGTTATTATAAGGTTTTGAGCTTTGTAATTTTCTAATAAGATTATTCAATTCAGTACCATCATTATCATAGTCCGGAACATTTCCTAACTGTGGTTTTTGATATTTAGGCTTATTATGAATCCTCCTTGCTATTTCTTCTATTTTTTCATAATCATGCTCAATATTGGTCATATCGATTGCATTTCTAGTGTTGCAAAAAGTTGGCAGAATAGATTCATCAGTATCTATTTCGGTGAATACAGGAATAAACTTACTATCTTTAACTTCATTATATATTTTAGAAGAAATGATTGTAGATTCTTTACCTACACCGCCTGTTCTATTATTCGCACGTTCCTTATAATTAACATCACTAATTATGACTACATAATCAATTGAGGGATCATTTACCATCCTTTCCATGAATACATGTAAGTCATCCCCTTCCTTACAATCCCATAAATCTAAAATAACATTTATGCCGTGATCTTCCATTAGAGTCGTTGCAATTTTTACTACTCTTTCAATATGAAATTCATCAGTTCGAGCATATGATATAAAAGCGTTCTTACCCATGTAAATCTTCCTCTCCAGAACTTTTATTAACTGCTGCACTTGCCAATTTGTTAATCAAAAACTTTCTCGTTTATTCTCTTCATACCTTCTCCCTCACAACTCGACCAGTCCATATGATGTCATTCCAAATAAGGTATTCCATTTCCATCTTTATCGATTATAGTTTTATCTTCATAAATTCTTTTAACATAATCTGAAAATTAAAAAATGGATTGGGTCGGTGAAAGCCCCGTATTCCACCTTGGGAACATGTAAAAAACAGTGCCGATTTTTTAATGCTTACTAGATGTTCAGCTATTTAATATAAGCCTCTTTCAAATATAGAATAAAGTAACATTTTAAGTATATGTCACATGGATAAATGTGGTACAGATTTCAAACCTTTCTAATTATTACACACTATATTAGAATAGAAGTAAATAGGATAGCTGCTGGCCGAAGAGTATTCAGATGAAAAGAGGGATACAATGAAATCAAAAAAACAAATGACTGAGGAAGACATTAAAAATAAATTCATTACTCCCGCAATTTCTAAAAGCGGATGGGATGTCCAATCAGATAAAGTTTTTTTTGAACATAGTTTTACGGATGGCCGCGTAATAGTTCGGGGGTCACTTACCACCAGAGCAAGGGGAAAACGTGCCGATTACCTTTTAATGTACAAGAAAAACAATCCCATTGCGATCATAGAAGCCAAAGATAATAAACACTCTATCGGCTCGGGTATTCAACAGGCAATAGACTATGCCGAAATTCAAAATGTTCCTTTCGCATATAGTTCAAATGGTGACGGCTTCCTTGAACATGACATGATGACGGGGATGGAGAGAGAACTTTCAATGGATGAATTCCCTACACGGGAAGAACTCTGGGAAAGGTTCAAAAATACTAAAAATCTTAATCAAGAACAAATTGAAATGATTAATCAACCATACTATTACCAATTAAATGAAAAAACACCGCGATATTACCAACGAGTAGCAATTAATAAAGCGGTGGATGCAGTGGCTCGTGAACAGAATCGAATTCTTTTAGTGATGGCGACAGGCACGGGCAAGACATACACCGCATTTCAAATTATTCATCGATTGTGGGAAGCGGGCAAAAAGAAAAAAGTACTTTTTCTTGCCGATAGAAACATACTTATTGATCAGACCATGACAAATGATTTTAAACCATTTGAAAAAGTCATGACAAAAGTTGAAAATCGTGTGTTGGATAGCTCATATGAGATTTACATGGCCTTATATCATCAATTAGCTGGCGATGATGGCTACGAGCCTTTTCGCCAATTTAAACGTGACTTCTTTGATTTAATAATCATAGATGAAGCTCACAGAGGTTCAGCGAGGGAAGAGAGTGCTTGGAGAAAGATACTGGATTATTTCAGCTTGGATGGTACTACCCATATCGGACTTACAGCCACACCTGTAGAAACTAAAGAAGCTTCCAGTACGGGTTATTTTGGAGAGCCTGTCTATACCTATAGCTTGAAACAAGGTATTGATGATGGTTTCTTGGCGCCTTACAAAGTCTTAAGAGTCGGCTTGAATGTTGATTACGAAGGCTACAGACCTGAGAAAGATAAAAAAGACATGTATGGTAACATTATTGAAGATCGTGAGTATAACTCCAAGGACTTTGATAAAACAATGATTATTGATGACCGGACTAAAGAAGTAGCCAAACGTATTACCGAGTTTTTAAAGAAAACTGACCGTTTCGCAAAAACGATTGTATTTTGCGTGAATATTGATCATGCAACTCGAATGAGAGAAGCACTTGTGAGAGAGAATCAAGACATGGTAGCTGAGAACCATCGATATATCATGAAAATAACTGGTGATGATAACGAAGGAAAAGCACAGTTAGATAATTTTGCTGATCGAGAAAGTAAATATCCCACTATAGTTACAACCTCAAAGTTATTGACAACTGGTGTTGATGTAAAAACTTGTAAACTTATCGTATTAGATTCAAATATTAATTCGATGACAGAGTTTAAGCAGATTATTGGGCGTGGTACACGTTTAGACCCCGAGCGTGGTAAAGAGTATTTCACTATCATGGACTTTCGGAACGCCAGTCGTCTCTTCGCAGACCCTGCTTTTGATGGTATCCCTGAAGCAGTGAAAGATATTACCCCAGTTGGAGAAATTGAAGAACCAGGCATGGGTGATCCTCCACCAACTTCTTTATATGAAGATAACGGTGATTATATTATTCAAAAAGATGGCGAAGACCTTCCAGAAGAGGAGGGTGATAAATCAAAAAAATATAGAGTAAATGATGTTAACGTACGTATCCTGAATGAACGTGTCCAATATTACGATAAAAATGGTCAATTGGTAACGGAAAAGCTAAAAACTTATACCAAAAAGAATATATTGAAAGAGTACACCACCCTTGACCAATTCTTAAAAAAATGGAAGTCGGAAGATAAAAAAGAAACCATCACACAGGAGCTTGCTGAAAATGGTGTGCTCCTTGATGCACTTCGAGAGGAACACGAGCATTTGAAAGATCTTGATGACTTTGATTTAATATGCCACTTAGCCTTCGATCAACCGGCATTAACAAAAGCTGAGCGTGTGAACAATGTAAAGAAGCGGGGTTATATTCATCGATATCAAGACGTAGCTAGAGAAGTGCTTGAAATTCTCCTTGAAAAATATAAAGATTCGGGAATAGAAGAGATTGAGGGCACAAAAGTGTTGCAATTAAGGGAGTTCGAAAAGTTTGGAAATGAATTCAAGATTGTAAAAGCTTTTGGAGGAAAAGAGAAGTACTTACAGGCAGTGAAACAATTGCAGGATGAGATTTATTCCATAAATGACTAAGGAGCAAGAAAAATGACGATTAACTCTTTTATTAAACGATTGCAAAATATCATGCGCAATGATTCAGGTGTCAATGGTGATGCACAGCGTATTGAACAGATAGTCTGGCTGTTATTCTTAAAAGTTTATGATGCCAAAGAAGAAATATGGGAGTTTCATGATGACAACTATCAATCTATTATCCCAGAAGAATATAGATGGAGAAATTGGGCTACTGACAATAAAGATGGAGAAGCAAAGACAGGTCAAAGCTTATTAGACTTTATTAATGAGCAACTGATACCGTCTCTAAAGAGAATAGAAGTTGATGAGTACACACCTATAAGTAAAGCCATTGTAAAGTTTGCGTTTGAGGATACATTCAACTTTATGAAAGATGGGGTACTTTTGCGACAAGTAGTTAATGTAATCGATGAAATTGATTTTACTGACCACAAAGAACGCCATAATTTCAATGACATTTATGAACAAATACTAAAGGATTTGCAGAACCAGCGCTCCTCAGGAGAGTACTACACCCCTAGAGCTGTAACTGACTTTATTGTAGAAATGATCCGACCTAAATTGGGAGAAAAAGTTGCAGACTTTGCATGTGGCACCGGGGGCTTCTTAACATCTTCGCTCAATTATCTTGAAAAACAAATTGATTCTGTAGAAGACAGGGAGAAATATAACCATTCAGTATTTGGGATAGAGAAGAAAGCCCTCCCACACTTATTATCTGTTACCAACCTTTTACTTCATGATATAGATAATCCATATATTGTACATGGTAATTCACTTGAAAAAAATGTGAGAGACTATGTAGAAAAAGATAAATTTGAAGTCGTATTAATGAATCCGCCATACGGTGGGTCCGAAAAAGATAATATAAAAATGAATTTCCCTTTAGAGTTAAGAAGT
The DNA here is from genome assembly GCF_900220995.1 of Salinicoccus kekensis. Taxonomy (GTDB): domain Bacteria; phylum Bacillota; class Bacilli; order Staphylococcales; family Salinicoccaceae; genus Lacicoccus; species Lacicoccus kekensis. The sequence goes on along the minus strand of NZ_OBQF01000005.1, from coordinate 243,123 downwards.
AGCGAAACAGCTGATCTATTTATGTCTGTCATCATGTACCGACTAAAGAAAGAGGGAAGAGCAGCTATAGTATTACCTGATGGTTTTTTGTTTGGTACGGATAATAGTAAAATGGCCATTAAAGAAAAACTGGTTAAAGAATATAATTTGCATACAATTATTCGTTTACCTCATAGCGTTTTCGCGCCATACACTTCTATCCACACGAATATTTTATTTTTCGACAACACTCATCCTACCGAGCATACATGGTTTTACCGATTGGATATGCCTGAAGGATATAAAAACTTTTCTAAAACTAAACCTATTAAAATAGAACATTTTGAACCATTAATTGAATGGTGGGCTAGTCGTGAAGAGATAGTAGTGGATGATCATTATAAATCTAAGAAATACACAGCAAAAGAAATCATTGAAGGAAATTACAATTTAGATCTTTGTGGTTTTCCAAAAGAAGAAGAAATCATTCTTGAACCAGATGAATTAATAGAAAATTATCAAGAAGAGAGGATGCAATTGAATAAACAAATAGACAATATATTAGAAGATATCCAATCAGTACTGGGTGAAAAATTATGAAATCACAAGATTTAAGAAATTCAATTCTACAATATGCAACTCAAGGGAAATTAGTCCCACAATTCTCTCATGAAGAACCAGCAAACTTGCTGCTCGAGAAAATTAAAATAGAAAAAAGAACTCTTTTTTCAGAAAGACAGCTGAAGAATAATAATATCCCTCCTATAGACAAAAGTGAGATACCATTTAAAATTCCAGAATCCTGGTGTTGGGCTAGGTTAAGTGAGATTTCAAATATCGGAAATTTTAAAAGTGCAACTAAAGACAGTATTAAAGAGAATGATTGGGTTTTAGATCTTGAAGAGATAGAATCTAACAAAGGTAATCTCCTCAATAAAGTCAAGAAATCACAAAAAAGTGTAAACAGTAATAAGTATGTATTTAAAAAAAATAATGTTATGTATGGAAAATTACGTCCTTATTTAAACAAAGTTATAGTAGCGGATGACGATGGTTACTGTACTACTGAAATTCTCCCACTACACTTTGGGGATTTTGTTAATAGTAAGTATGCTAAATATACCTTAATGTCTCCATATTTTTTAAACTATGTAAACAAATGTTCATATGGAGTAAAGATGCCAAGATTGGGAACAAAAGATGCTAAGTTGGCATTATTCCCCCTTCCCCCTCTCGAGGAACAAAATCGAATCGTTGAGAAAATAGAAGAACTTTTTATTAAAGTAGAGGAATATGATATTCTTGAGAAAAAAATAACTTCATTGAATAATAATTTCTCTATAAATATGGAAAAATCAATATTGCAGTATGCTGTACAAGGCAAATTAGTATACCAAGATCCAAGTGATGAACCAGCAAGTTTACTTATAAAAAAATTAAAAGAACAAAAAGAAAAACTTTTACGAGATAAAAAAATTAAGAGAAGTGATATCCCCTCCTCTTTAAATAATGATGAATTTCCATTTCCCATACCCGAAACATGGGAATGGGTTAAAATTGGGGAAATTAGTAATTTTATTGATTATAGGGGAAAAACGCCTACTAAAATATCATCTGGAATAAGATTGATAACAGCAAAAAATATTAAAAAAGGTTTTATATCACTTAAGCCAGAAGAGTTTATTAGCGAAACTGATTATAATGATAGAATGACTAGAGGCTACCCCGAAATAGGTGATTTGTTCTTCACTACTGAAGCCCCCCTTGGTAACGTTGCAATCAATACAATTGAGGAGCCATTTTCTACGGCGCAAAGATTAATTACAATCCAAAACTATTATAAAATAACTTCGAAATATATGATGTATTGCATTCTTGCTCCAAACATATTCTCTTTTATTGAAAATTATTCAACAGGGACCACTGTTAAGGGAATAAAAGCAAAACTCTTAAAAGAAATTCCAATTCCTATGCCACCGTTAAATGAACAACAACGTATCGTAGAAAAAATAGAAGAATTATTCACTTATTCCGGTAATATTAAAAAGATTATTAATTAATTTAAGAAATAGTCTTAGCAGCCGATTTAGGGATTGCTAAGGCTATTTAAAATTTATAAAAACCTCATCAACGATGATATGCTTCATTCCTCAATATCTTATTCACCCTGAATAGCTGCTCCATCAGCATGACTTTCATCATCTGGTGGGGGTAGGTGAGGGTGCCGAAGCTGATTTCCTGGTCGCTCCGCTTCTTCACCGCTTCGCCGAGGCCGTTGCTGCCGCCGATGATGAAGACGACGTCGCTCTTGCCGGTATTCATCCATCTCTGGTACTCGGCTGCGAGTTTTTCACTCGTATATGTCTTCCCGTGTATCTCAAGTGTCACGACGTGCTGGTTGTCTTTTATTTTAAAAAGTATCCGTTCCGCTTCCTTATTTTTGATCTGCTCGATATCCTTTTCGCCGGCGTTGTTCGGCTCTTTTTCATCGGCCACTTCAATGAGCTCGATTTTCGCGTACTTGCTGATTCGCTTCTTATACTCGTCCACCGCCTGGACCCAGTATTTCTCCTTCAGCTTGCCCACCGTGATCAACGTGATCTTCATTCTGCTTCCTCCCATTTCTCGGCTGTACATCAATGTCTTTGGTCTTATTTTACCATGTCCGCTTCAAAATAAAATGGACGCTTCCCCATGATGCGGGGGAGCGTCCTTTTATTCTTTCATTTAATTGAGTTTCCTCTTCCCGAAGTAGAACAGTCCTGCCACGAGGCCGATCGCGGTCATGACGACCGAGAATATGAGGAACGGCCATGGCCCCCACATGAATATGAGCGGGGCGGATAGTGCGGTGACGAGACCGCCGCCGAGGAATGGTTCAAACACAAGCTGTTTATAACCGAAACCTTCAGTCGCCGGGGATTTGATCTCCGGGTCGGCGACGCGTATCAGCATCAGACCTGTCGCCGTGACGCCCGTGGACTGGCCGAAGTCACCGATGGCTCTTTCAAGCCAGTAATCCGGCATCATCCTCGGACCGAAGACGAAGAATCCGAATACGTTCCAGGCGATACCAAACCCTGCAAGCAGCAGGAACGGTACAAGGTAATCGCCGATGACCGCAATGGAGACGGTCGCGATTGCGCTCGTGATCAATATGTCGAGTGAGAAGCCCTGTATGCTGGTTATGGTCTCCCTGTTCACAAGCTTGGATGTATCAAATTTGCTCACGAAGAGCTGTACAACGAAACCGCCGACCATCGCGAGCGGGAATAAAGGCACATATGTCATGAAATCCGAACCGAACAATGCCGCTTCCAGCCATGTGATGGCCTGTAAGATGATGTAACCGACGAGAATCGCGAGTCCCACAATCGCAAAATGGAAAGTGAATGTATCAATCGACTCGGGTCTTACCGTCTTCTGGGCACCTTTTCCGCGGTCTTCAGGCTCAACGATGCCTGCTTTCTGCGTCGGTGACAAGCCTTTCACATCAGTGATGATTTTAGTCTTGCCTCTCCTTACACCCCAGTTGACCAGTGCAATACCGACGACGACACCCGTCAAAATACCGACGGTGGCAAGACCGACGGCGATATCATATGCTTCCGGGAAGCCCAGATCCACAAATGTGTCCTGCAGTCCGGCTGCCGTACCGTGTCCGCCCTCAAAGCCGATCTCGATGAGCGCACCGATGAATGGCGGCATATCATAGAATGGCACGAGTACAAGCATCGCAAGCAGTATACCGACGACATACTGGCCCCAGCCGAGCGTCCAGCCGAAGGCGAGCTGCGGTCCACCGACATCCCAGACCCTCTGCAGGTTAGGGAGCACCGTGCCTATGAAGAGTGTGGCAAAGACGATGTTGATCATCAGGCCGGGGAGGGCCGACCACACTTCCATGATTTCAGGCGTCACCAGGCCCGTCGACCAAAATGAGTCCTCCCCCGTGAAATTCCGCAGGATCCGGCCGAGGATTTCCGGACCCACTATCAGTGCGAGAAAGCCGCCTATCACCGAGGCGGGGAGGAAAAGGTTCTGCATCAGCGTCGAATGCATTCTGATCCATTTTCCAAGCAGTAAAAACAATCCTAAGTAAAGTAATGCAAACCCTATCTGATCCGCACTCATAATATCCATATCTCCTTTTCTTCTCGATTTCCAATCCTCTTCCCCTTAATATGGAAAATTAATCAAAAATATTAAAGAAAGGTTATGAAAGGTCAGCCGACCTTCCTGGAACGTGCATCCGCATAGTTTTTATTCCTGTGGATGAACATCTTCGAGAGGAAGTCCGCAAACAGGAGACCCACTGCGACGCCGCCTGCGATCAGGATCACTTCAAGCATGGTGTTGAGTGATGCACTGTATTCGAACTGGACGAGGAGGCTCGTCGCCTCATAGGCCAGGCCCCCGGGCACGAAGGGGATGATGCCGGGCACCATGAACATCGTCGCCGGTTCCTTCAGCATGCGCGCCATCAGATGGCACATGATGCCAAGCACAAGGCTGCCGAACGCCGTCGCATAGACTTCATGCATGCTGAATGCCTCAAGGAGTATGCGGCTGAACATCCAGCCGGTCGCACCGGTGACGCCAGCGTAGAAGAATAAGCGCCTCGGTGCATCAAAGAGCACGGCGAAGAAGTAGGATGAAGTGAAGCTGAATACCAAATGCAAAAGCCATGTCATGGCCATCCCTCCTTTATAAGAATATCAATACCGTGGCGACCCCGGCCCCGATGCCGAAGGCGGTGACGAGCGCCTCCAGAAGCTTGGTGATCGACATCAGCATATGCCCGCCGAACATGTCCTGGATGGCATTAGTGATGAGCACCCCGGGCACGATCGGCATGACCGCCGAGATGATGATGATGGAGAGCTCGCCGCTGGGCACCAGCATATGGCCGAAGGCCGCGAGCAGTGCAATGATGAATGAGCCGATGAATTCCGGGATGAACTGGGCTTCGATCTTCTGCGATAAATATTCCGTGATGAAATAGCCGATCCCACCTGCAAGTATTGCGGTCGGCACATCAATCAGGAGGCCGCCCTGGAGATATAGGAAACTCAGCCCCACCATGCCGCCTGCGAATGCCTTGAAGGGCAGGGGATGGTCATCGATTCTTTCATTGATGTATTTCAGCTTATCCCATGCCTCATCGAGCGTGATCTTCCCCTCAACGATATGACGGGAGACGCGGTTCGTCTCCGATATCCGGATGAGGTTCGTGTCCCTCGTCTGGATCCTGTATATTCTGGGGTGCGTGCCGTTATGGAGCAGGTAAGTGATGACCGTGTTCGTGACAAAACTGTTGGATGACTTATAGCCGCACGCTGAGGATATGTAAGTCATCGTATCCTCCACACGGGTGCCTTCGGCGCCTGCTTCGAGCAGAATCCGGGCCGCGAGCATCACCACGTCTTTGATTTTCTCTTCATTTTCAAGCAAGTCCGTCATATGCATCACCACTTATATTTATTACTTACATTAAAACATAAAAGCGAATGAAAACCCTATTCATGCGGGTTCCACTCGCCTTATCCACGATTTTTTCACAGTTATCCACAGTTTTGCACAGGTTGCTCACAATATTCTGTGGATAACTTCATCGAAATATCTTCAGTCTATCTTTTTGACGAAGGCAGATTTCAATGCCATCTTGCCGAAACCCGGCACTTTGCAGTCGAGGTCATGCCCGTCATCCGGGTCGACAAGGCGGATTCCCTTGATTTTCGTCCCCTGCTTGATGACATTTGAAGAGCCTTTCACTTTCAGATCTTTGATGACGGACACATTGTCCCCGTCATTCAGCACATTCCCGTTCGCATCCTTCACAAGGGCCTCTTCCTCGGCTTCCAGTTCGGATGCTTTCGTCCATTCATGACCGCACATCGGGCACACGAGCAATCCGCTGTCTTCATACGTATATTCCGAATCACAGCTCGGACAGTTCGGTAAAGTCGCCATTTCAATTCCTCCAATAAGTTTTTAATCATTCATTCACTTATCCACAATCTTATCAAACTATTCACAAAAAATATACTTTACCCACAGATGTTACAATATTCTGTGGATAACGCTGCGGGTGATGGTGCATATTCATTTTCAGACTCTGGAAAAGATACGCCGGAAGCCTGGTATAACAGGTTTTTCAAATAAAAAAAACCGCATCCTCTCATTAAGATGCGGTGTTTCTGCATATTTTTATCCACAGTTATCAACAGGGTTTATCCACAGCCTGTGGGTAAGTCAGATGGTATAAATCTCCGTCGGGGTGTTCTTATCTGTATGATGCAGCTGGATATCGTTATCCGTATCGATGTCGTACTGGTTCAATATCTGCTCGACGCTCATTTTGGCGAGCTCTTTGATGTTGTTGTCGAGGCTCAGGTGGCTCAAATAGATCCGCTTCGTCCGGTCCGTGATGACGTCCTTCATCGCATGTGCCGCATCTTCATTTGAAACGTGGCCCACATCCGAAAGGATACGCTGTTTCGTCACCCAGGGGTATCTTCCCATCCTGAGCATGTCCACATCGTGGTTGCTTTCGAATATGAAGCAGTCGCTTTCTTTGATGATGCCTTTCATCTGATCGGATACATAACCCGTATCGGTGAGGACGGAAAGTTTCTTGCCGTCTTTCATGAATGTATAGAACTGCGGGTCGATCGCATCGTGGGACACGTGGAACGATTCGACGTCCATACCGATGATCTCCCGCGTCTCAAGCGGATTGAAATGGAACTTCTGCTCCGAAGGCACTTCTATGTTCTTCCGGTCGAGCTGCAGCCATGTCTGCGCATTCGCAAAGATCGGTATATCATACCTTTTCGCGATGACTTTCAGGCCTTTTATATGATCGGAATGTTCATGGGTGATCAGTATCGCATCTATATTATTAAGGGAGGTGCCGATATGGTTCAACCCTTCTTCTATCCTTTTGCACGTCAGTCCCACGTCGATGAGCAGGCTGCCTTTTTCTGTTTCCACATAAGTGCTGTTGCCTGATGATCCACTGGCTAACACGCTCATTCTCATGTCACTCACTCACTTTCAATTATTTCACCTGAATCCGTCGTCGCATCCACATACATCGTCTTGGTCAGTTCCTGATCCGTGATCTCGAGCTCCCATTTAGGTCTCAGCATCACGTTGCCGTCATCTGCGAGGATGATGTAATAGCCGAGGCGGGCTTTATTGATTACGGCTTCATCAGATATCTTCTCCAGTTCATACAGCTCCTCGACCACTTCCGTCGGGGATTTGGCCGGGAGATCCAGGGTGTACTCGTTCTCCACAAGGTCCGTCAGCCGGGTCTGTTCCATGACTTTGACCTGACGGCCTTCGCCGCGGAAGACGATCCGTGCCGCCTCATGGTTGAAGATCGGAAAATCTTCATATACCTGGTTGAAGACGAACTGTTCGGGTGTACTCATCACTTCATCATACTTGTACTCCTGCCCTCTGTAAACATAATCATCCGTATAATTTTCGAGATTCTGCTCGAGCATCGTCGGGCCGCTTTCCTCGAACTCCACAGTGATCTTCGTACCGGTCAGGTCATCCGCCTCCACCTCCGGGGGCAGGTCGTCCGCGGTAGTAAAATCCTCGATCGTACCGGTCAGTATATTCATCTCGACAGGGTCGTAGCCTTCGATATTTTCCATATTGATGTCCGTGCGGCTTAAAATATCGGGCGACTGCTCGATTTCATCCACAGCCTCCCGGTGTTCATACATGTATATATAAATCAGGGCGATATTCATCAGAAGGAAGACGACGATATAGAGGGACTTAGTCAATTTCCAATCCATCAGTTCAGGCTCCCTTCATCGAACCTCATCCACTGGCCGTCATATTTGACGTACCAGGAAGGTGTATATTGAACGACGTTGATTTCATTTTCGGCTGTCGAAAACGCCATATTATAGCCGATCGTTATTTTCGTCACATGCTGCAGGTCATAATTTTCATTCAACGCGATTTCATATCTGACATTTTCAATCGGCGGCAGCTCCCGGCTCTCCGACCCCGGTACCTGGGCATTCACCCGGATCAGGGGCCTTGCGTATTCATAGACGGCATGTTCGCCGTATTTGACGGAGATCGTCGTGGAGATCTCGTCACTGAAGACGAAATGGCCGTTCATCGAGGAGCGGTACACCGAATTGTTCTCATCACCGATGTAGTCGAACAGGACATGCCGCTGATCGATCCCGATATGGGACCTCAGGAAATAAAAACTGAGCTGAATCGTCTGATGCGGATCGCTCCCGCCGGTCAGGGATTCCTCCAGATTATTATAGCTGTAGGCATATGAGTCGCTGTTGTATGTCGCGATGTTCGATTCACCCTCATATACGTACGGCCCGTCATTGCCTTCCATCGTGTACTCATCATCCAGGAACAGCATGTTGTTCACGGTGTCCACACTGAGCACATTGTACAGGAATGTCTCGACCGGCATCTCGCCGGGGGCGGTGGGGCCGTAAATCGCCGTCTTATTGTTGGATGTCTGCTGGTTGGTGATCACGGCCGTGTAGTCTTCGAACAGGCCGCTGTGCGCTTCAAGCAGAGACTTCAAATAGTCGCTTTCGAGATTGGTCTTTGCGATGGCGACCCTGTCCAGCGCTTCATTGATCAGATAAAAGTTGACTTGCGGCTCAACCAGATCCACGATGATGCGGTTATAGCTGTAGTCCGGATAATCACCTTCATATTCGAAATCAAGCACTTCGAACAGTGAGTGGGTCGGCATATCGGATGCATAATCCACGATGAGGAATTCTTCATCGTCCTCTTCGTTCCTGCTCGGCGACAGCCGGCTTAAGCTGTTGTAGACATCGATGTCCGTGATTTCCGTCCCGTCGATGTACTCGCGTATGCCGACGACCGCTTCTTCTTCGATCGTCCCCTGAACATCTTCATCATTCACCCAGACGAGCTGGTAGGCGCGCATCACCGATTGGAACGGCACGGGTTCGCCCGGGCCGAGGTTGGCGGTCCTTTCGATCTCGGTCTCCACTTCGGAGAATTCAGGCTGATAGCTCCATACCATGAGGGTGAGGACAAGGCTTGAAATGACGAGTAGGAGGAGGACGACTGATTTCACATTCTCCTTATTCATCCCAACCATCCTCTCCGAGTGTCTCACACGGCAGATTGATGAATATCGTCGTGCCTTCCCCCTCCAGACTGTTGGCCCAGATACGTCCGTTATGCGCCTCTACGATCTCCTTGGAGATGGCGAGACCGAGGCCTGTGCCGCCTTTTTTGCGTGCACGCGCCTTGTCCACCCGGTAGAAACGCTCGAATATGCGGTCGACTTTGTTGGCCGGGATGCCCATCCCGTTATCCTTTATGCGGATGGTCATACGGTTGAACAGGACGTTTTGTTTCACATGAAATTCCACGCGTTTGTTTTCCCTGTTCGAATATTTGATCGCATTCGATATGACGTTATCCAGCACCTGGCTCATCTTATCCATGGCGATCTCTGAGAACATCGCAGTATCCGGTATATTCCGGATGAATTCGACCTCGCCCTTGTGCGTCATTTCGAAGCGGTCGATGATCCGGTTTAAGAACATGTTGAAATCGACGATTTCTTTATTGATCTCTTCGGCTTCGTTATCCATCCTGGATAACTGGAGCAGATCCTCCACAAGGCGGATCATGCGGTCGGTCTCATCCCGTGTAACGCTGAGGAAGCGCGGGGCGAGCTGGTCATCCTGCCATGCACCTTCCTGCAGTGCCTCGATGTAGGAGCGCATCGAAGTCAGCGGTGTGCGGAGTTCATGGGATACATTCGCCACGAACTCGCGGCGTTCGTTGTCGATCCTCTCCTGCTCCGTCACATCGTGGAGTACGGCGATATAACCGTTCATGAATCCTGTATCTTTATATATGGTCGAGAAGTTTGCCCGTATGGCTGCTTCATAATCACTGTCTGTAAAGAGGAGCTGGCTTTCATTCATCTCCTGGATGTCTTCAAGCGTCATCTCCTCGTCGAGCCTCAGTATTTTCAGCATATTCTTCCCGTGGAGATCTTCATCCTTAGGTATGTTCAGCATATCGAGCGCCATCTCGTTGATGACCGTGATCCGGCCTTTGCGGTCGGTCGCAATGATCCCTTCCGACATGTTCGTGATGACCGAATCCAGGCGCTTCCTTTCACTTTCGGTGTTGGCCTGAGCTTCCTGGACGCGTTTCGACAGGATGTTGAAGGAGCCGGCGAGTTCGCCAATCTCATCATTACTGTAGATTTTAACCCTGGAAGTGTAATCGCCCTCCGACATCATCAGCGCCTGGTTCCTCATATCCGTGATCGGTTTGGTGATGGTCCTGGCTATGAAGATGCCGAGGATGCTTGTGATGATCAGGGAGATGATGGTTGCGATGATGAATGTATTGTTGATCGCCTCGAGCTGCTGATAGACGGTTTCGATATTCGAGGAAACGTAAACCGCACCCAGCACCTGGCCGTTGTTCACGACCGGATGGTTGAGCAGCCATGTGCGCTGATTATCCTGATTGACATTGACGAATATCTCGTCATTCCTTGAACCCGTGGATATTGCTTCCCGGGTCAAAGGCTCGTTGATGCGCGAACCGATATTCGGTTCGTTCGAAATGCGGGTGGTGGCGACCAGGATATTGTCGCTGTTTATAAAACGGATCTCATCGATTTCAGGACGGTTCCCGAATTCGGACAACAGACTCTGGACTTCCTCACTCAATGTGCCCAGATCATCCTGATATTCGGTATGTAACTCCTGAATCCTCGTATCGATGAGATCCACCTGTGTTTCGATGTTATCCTGGAAATTTTCGGTCAGTTCACGTTCAAGGGTGTTTGTAAAATACAAACCGATGATCTGCATCCCGATGACGATCAGGAGCACATATATAATGACCAATTTAATATGCAGGGATTGCAGATTTCTTAAAAACTGCTTCATATATTATGCTCCTTTATTCGGTGCCTTGGATAAAGTATCCCACACCTCTGCGTGTCATCAGATATTCCGGATGGGAAGGATCATCTTCAATCTTCTCCCGCAGGCGGCGCACAGTCACATCGACCGTCCGCACATCCCCGAAATAGTCATAGCCCCATACAGTCTCAAGCAGGTGTTCACGTGTCATCACCTGGGAGATGTGCTGGGTCAGATAATGGAACAGCTCGAATTCCCGGTGCGTCAGGTCGATGCTTTCACCGTTTTTCTTGATCGCATACGATTCCGGGATGATCGTGATGTCCTTGATCTGTATATTATTGTTTTCAGGTTCTTCTTCGACTTTCGCCTGGGCGGTGTTGCGCCGCAGGTTCGCCTTGACCCTCGCAATCAGTTCCCTCGTCGAGAAAGGCTTGGTGACATAATCATCCGCGCCAAGTTCAAGCCCGAGCACTTTATCGATTTCGGAGTCCTTTGCCGTCAGCATGATGATCGGCATATCATGTTTCTTCCTGACTTCACGGCAGACTTCCATGCCGTCCATGCCCGGCAGCATGATATCCAGGAGCACTATATCCGGAACCACTTCCAGGATAAGCTCGAGTGCATCATTACCGTCATATGCACTGTGGACCTCATACCCTTCCTTTTCCAGGTTGAATTCCAGTATGTCCGCAATTGGACGTTCATCATCGACGACCACTATTTTTTTTGGCATTATCTTCCCTCACTTTAATTATCGGTTATATTGATATTTCTTTCACATTAATGGCCAAATTATAAAATTACCCATTCATAATGTATCATTTTTGAATGAATTTATCCATCATCCAGAAAATTGGAGATTACAAAAAAGTCACCAACAATTATGTTGATGACTTTCTGAAGACGGTCCCGACGGGAATTGAACCCGCGATCTCCTGCGTGACAGGCAGGCATGTTAACCGCTACACCACGGGACCATATCATTAAAGATGTCAGTTTATGAAATTGTAAAAAAGTGACCCGTACGGGATTCGAACCCGTGTTACCGCCGTGAAAGGGCGGTGTCTTAACCGCTTGACCAACGGGCCATCATCATATGGCACAAGATTGATTATAACATGAAAGCATTTTTGATTTCAAGTTGATTATGAAGAATTTATGAGATTTTTTTAGTTTTGGCTGTTTTGTTGTGAAACTTTTGCGGTTTGGAGGTGGGTGGGGGAGATGGATGACGGGGAGGGTGGAGGAGTTTATTCGGCTGTGGGCTGGAATCGATTAAGTTTCGGGAAATCAGGGAGTTAATCGAAATGCGGAGGTAAATTCGATTAAGTCACGCTAAATCGCCAAGTTAATCGAAATGCGAGGACAAATTCGATTAAGTCACACAAAATCGCAAACTTAATCGAATTCACCAAAAACAAAAAAAGACCCGCAGCAGCGGGTCCGATTCAAAATCCTATTTCCAGAAATCCTTCAAAAGGTTAGTCTGTGTGCGGTCCGGGCCGACACTGAAGATCGACACTTTCACATCACACAGTCTTTCGATTTCGCGCAGGTAGTTGAGCGCGTTCTCAGGGAGCTCATCCAGGTGTTTGACGCCTGTGATGTCTTCGCTCCAGCCCGGCATTTCTTTGTATACCGGTTTTGCACGCTCGAGTGCATCGAGTGTGGCAGGGTATTCGGTGATCTCCTTGCCGTCGATTTCATAGGCGGTGCAGAGTTTGACCGTCTCAAGGCCGCTCAGTACGTCAATCGAGTTCAACGAAAGATCGGTGATGCCGCTCACGCGTCTTGAATGGCGGACGACGACCGTATCGAACCAGCCGACGCGGCGCGGACGTCCGGTCGTCGTACCGTATTCACGGCCGACTTCACGGATGTGCTCTCCCTGGTCATCGAACAGCTCGGTCGGGAAGGGCCCGTCGCCGACGCGCGATGTATACGCTTTGCACACACCGACGATATTCTTCACGTTTGTCGGGCCGACGCCGCAGCCGACGGTGACGTTCCCTGCGATCGGGTTGCTTGAAGTCACGAATGGATACGTGCCGTGGTCGACATCGAGCATCACACCCTGTGCACCTTCAAATAAAACTTTTTCATCATTTTGGAAGGCATCGTCAAGGATCTTCGCAGTATCTGCCACATAAGGTGCGAGACGTTTCGCCGCTTCCCGGTAGGGGATGTAGATGTCCTCGAAGTCAAAACCGTCATGACCGTACAGGGCTTTGAGCGTTTTATTCTTGATCTTCAGGTTCTCATCCAGACGCTTCTTGAACACTTCATCGTCTATGAGGTCGGCCATGCGGATGCCGATGCGCTGCACTTTGTCCACATAGCACGGGCCGATGCCGCGCTTTGTCGTACCGATCTTGTTTGCACCGCGTTCTTCTTCTTCCAGCTCATCCTGTGCAAGATGATACGGCAGAATGACCTGAGCCCTGTTGGAGATGCGCAGGTTGTCGACATCGATGCCGCGTTCGATCAGGCCATCCAGCTCCTTGATCAGGGATAATGGATCGACGACCACGCCGTTGCCGATCAGGGACAGCTTATCATCGTAAAATATACCCGACGGCACGAGATGCAGTTTATAAGTCTCCCCGCCGAACTGAATCGTGTGACCCGCGTTGTTGCCGCCGGAAAAACGTGCAATGATGTTTGCATCCTCCGACAGGAAATCCGTTATCTTCCCTTTACCTTCGTCTCCCCACTGCGTTCCAACCACTACTGTACCAGACATTTAAGAGCCTCCAATTTATTCAATAGAATACCGTTACATTCTACCAATATAGCATGCAAGATGCAACAAAAAATACGAACGTTTTTATAGACACCCTATAAAAACATTCGCATTTTAGTTTGGCGGGATGTATCCATCCCCGTAATCCCGTGTATCCTGGTCAAAAAACGTACTATACGATTTGTTGAAGATCAGATTGACCGTGCCTGTCGGACCGTTACGGTGCTTGGCCAGGATGATCTCGATCTCATCCTGTTCCTTCTGGGCGCCGGCATCCTCTTCCTCGCCGTCACCGCGTGTGTAGTAATCCTCGCGGTAGAGGAAGGCGACGATGTCCGCATCCTGCTCGATCGAACCCGATTCACGCAGGTCACTCATCATCGGCCGCTTGTCCTGCCGCGATTCCACGCTTCTAGACAGCTGTGAGAGGGCGATGACCGGGCATTCCATCTCACGGGCGAGCGCCTTCAGCATCCTCGAGATTTCCGAGACTTCCTGCTGGCGGTTGTCGCTGCCCCGTGAACCGGAACCCTGGATCAGCTGCAGATAGTCGATGATGACCATGTCGAGCCCGTGCTCCTGCTTCAGCCGCATGCATTTTGAACGGATGTCGGTGACCCGTATGCCGGGGGTGTCATCGATGAATATCTTCGAATCCGCAAGCTGGCCGATGGCCGTCGTAAAGTTGTCCCAGTCCTGATGTTCGAGGTTGCCCTGTCTGAGCTTGGTCGCATCGATCATGCCTTTTGAGGATATCATCCTCGTGACCAGCTGGTCGGCACCCATCTCAAGGGAAAAAATCGCCACAGTGTATTTATCCTGTGACGTCCCGACGTGGCCTGCGATATTCAGTGCAAATGCCGTCTTACCCATGGAAGGGCGGGCGGCGATGATGATGAGGTCATTCCGGTTGAAGCCGGACGTCATGAAGTCGAGGTCCCGGTAACCCGTCGGGATCCCGGTGGTCAGCGACTTCTGGCCGGCCCGCGCCTCGACCTGCTCATACACTTCATGGACGACGGACTTCATCGATTTGAATCCTTCGTTGCGGCGGGATTCGGAAATCGACATGATCTTCGATTCCGCCTCATTCAGGATGTCCTCGATTTCAACATCTTCTGAGAAGCCGTCGGTTGCGATCTGGCTCACGGTTTCGATCAATTTCCTCCGCAGTGAATACTTGCTGACGATATCGGAATAAAAAGACCAGTTCAGACTGGTCGGTACGAACTCGGACAATTCCCCGAGGTACCGGGGGCCGCCGACCACGTTCAGCTGGTCCATCGTGCGCAGCTGGTTGGTCAGCGTCACGAGGTCGATCTGTGTCCGCTCCTCACTCAGCAGCGCCATCGCGCGGTATATCTGCTGATGCTCATTGCGGTAGAAATCTTCGGGATCCAGCCTTTCCTGGATCGTGATGAAAATTTCGGGATTGACTAAAATCGCACCCAGAACCGACTGTTCCGCTTCAACATCATGCGGCATCTGGTGATTGCCATTCATAATCAATCCCTCCTTTACTGTGCATATTACTGTTCAACAACGTGGACTTTGATCTCAGCTTCAACTTCCGGATGAAGTTTCGCCTTCATTTTATGGTAGCCGAGGCTTTTGAGCGGCTGGTCCATGTTCAATTTCCGCTTGTCGATCTTAAGGTTGTGCTGTTTTTCGAACGCATCGACAACCTGCTTCGAGCTGATGGAACCGAACAGGCGGCCGTCTTCGCCGGACTTGGTCTTTATTTCCACTTCTTTGGACTCAAGCTCCGTTTTCAGAAGCTGTGCGTCCACGAGCTCCTGCTCCTTTTCCTGTGCAACCTGATCTTTGTGCTTTTTGAGCTTCTCGAGGTTGGCAGGCGTCGCTTCTTCGGCAAGGCCTTTTTTGATCAGGAAGTTCTGTGCATAACCTGTTGCGACTTCTTTGACTTCACCTTTTTTACCCTGGTTTTTTACATCACTCAACAAAATTACTTTCATTCTTCTTCACTCCTGTTTTCTAAAGCTTCGTCGATTGCTTTCACTAAATCTTCATATACAAGGTCGATCGGGCGGTCCTGGATGCGGGTCGCCGCATTCGTCAGATGGCCGCCGCCGCCGAGTGCCTCCATGACGAGCTGGACGTTGATCTCGCCGAATGAGCGTGCGGAGATGCCGACCGAATCATCTTCGCGGTATGCCATGACGAACGATGCCTTGACGCCTTCGATCTGTAACAGCTGGTCGGCCGCCTGTGCGACCGTCACCGGATGATAGCTCATCGATGCATCGGATTTGACGATGGCGACGCCGTTGTCGAGGATTTCCGCCGATTTGATCAGGTCGCTCCGTGCGATGAATGTATCGATATCGTCTTTCAGGAACGTCTGGGCAAGCACCGGGTCCGCGCCGTGGCTCCTCAGGAAGCTTGCGGCATCGAATGTCCTTGAACCCGTGCGCAGCGTGTAGTTCCGCGTATCGACGATGATCCCCGTCAGCATCACCGTCGCCTCGATGCGCGACAGCCGCTTCTCGACGTTCTGGTATTCGATCAGTTCGGCCACCAGTTCGCTTGCACTGGATGCATACGGCTCCATATAGACGAGGAGGGGATTGGAGATGATGTCATCCCCGCGCCTGTGATGGTCGATGACCACTTTGCGGGTCGCCTTGTTCAGTATGTCCTCATCAAGGACCATCGCCGGACGGTGCGTATCCACGACGACGACCGTCGTCTTCGGATTCATCAAATCCCATGCATCCTCGCTGGTCACGAATTTCTCCATCAGTTCCTCGCGCTCGATGACTTCATTCATCACCCTCTGCATGGTATCATCTATGTCTTCCTCGTTTAAAATGATACGCGCTTCTATGTCGTTCATTGAAGCAAGCCTCGCGATTCCGAGGGAAGCGCCGAGCGAATCCATATCGGGGCGTTTATGGCCCATGATGAGCACATTGTCCCCCTCAAGCAGGATGTCCCGGAGCGCGTGGGCGACGACGCGTGCTTTGACGCGTGTGCGTTTTTCCATCGGGTCGGTCTTGCCGCCGTAGAACCGTGCGTTGCCGTTTGCCGCCTTGATGGCCACCTGGTCACCGCCGCGGCCGAGCGCAAGGTCGAGGGAGGACTGGGCGAGCTCGCCGATCTCGATGAACTCATCTGTGCCTTCCCCGATGCCGATGCTGAGCGTGATCTGCACGCCGATCTCATCGGAACGGTCGCGGACTTCATCCAGCAGGTTGAACCGCGTCTCCTCGATATCCTTCAGTATTTTGGAGTTCAGGACGATGATGAACCTGTCCTGTGAGAAACGCCTGATGTAGACGTGATGGCGGTCCGCCCAGTCATTGATCGTATTGGTGACCGAGTTGTTCAGCTCACTCTTTAAAGCCTCACTCATGTTCTGGGTGACTTCATCGTAGTTATCCAGATAAAGGATGCCGATGACCGGCGTCTTTTCCTCCACACGGTTCTCCAGCTGCCGCTGCTTGCTGATGTCGAGCAGATGGAGCGCCTTGTGCTCCTCTTCCCAGAAGATCCGGTAGTCCTTCCCGTTATGGGAGGACTCGATCACTTTCATGTTGTTCGCCTTGAGTGCGGTCATGATGTTTGAGAAGATCCGGTTGATCGGTTCACCGATCTTTTCTTCGGTCAGTTCCTCCAGTATCTGGGGATTCATATAATCGATTTCGTCATCATCGTTCAGGAGGATCAGGCCGGCAGGCAGTTCATCGACCGCATATTTCCGTGAACCGGCGATGCCGTAGACGATCTTCCTTGAACGTTCTTCGCTGCTTGTGATCGAACGCGCCAGGTACATGAATACGGCAAGCATCAAAATGATGCTGAATAACAGTACAATAAGGCCGAGACGCACGTGATTGGCCATCACAAAGATATTCAACACTAGTATATGGAACGCAGCTATTCCAAACGGGATATAAATCAATTTCTTGTCTATAATGTTGAACATCTGCTTCACTTCCTTTTTAGTTTCATCGATAATCTGAATCTGAAGACCATTTCCAGGAGACCGATTATGACTGTCAAGGGTCTGAGTATCGCAAGCGGAATCAGCAGCAGGATGGCGAGGACTTTATTCATGTTCTTCTCAAGGAAGAAGAAATAAGCGAAACTGAGTCCATGCAGGAACACTGCCCATTCAACCACCACATAGGCGTTGCTGATGATCGTTCCGAATGTGTCTTCAGGAGATGTAAAGAGTGAGACTATATACAAGATGAAAAATAAATATAATATGAACCTCGGGAACGCCCAGTCTTTGAACGACAAGTACGGCCACGGTTTAAGTTCTTTATTCTGTAACAATAATCTTAACATCAATACGGTGTAGAGCACGACAAAAAATGAAATGATCGTGATGAAGGCCGGCAGCTGGATGAACAGCTGGTCGAGCGCCATCCGGAACACGTCGATATCAAGTGCTGCGAAGTTCAGGGCCCCCATGCCCTCAACCTGTTCGACATACCAGTTCCTTACATCCATATATGTATCCGCCAGGGGATTGATGACCCCTGTCATCTGAAGGAGATTCAATCCGCCCACGACACTCAGCATCAGTGCGAATGTGCCGTAGAAGAGCGTTAGTTCCTGTGAAAAACCTTTGCTTAAAGTATGGTAGATCACTGCAGTCAGTATATATAATACCACAAACCACATCCAAATCACGGGGGAGAGGAACAGAAATGCAGGCAGCAGGAAGCTGATGAATATCAGCCAGAAATGATAATTACTTTTATGCTTTATGTTGAGCAGATAATAGACCACGAGCGGCAGGATCACCGCGCCGAGCAAAACGCTTATGGTGGTGATGGCAATGAACACGAAGCTGATTAAAATCGCAAGAAACGTCTGACCCAGCGAAACATTTGGTTTCAAATAAACACCCTTTCAATACGCAATAAAGCTCCTATGGAGAATAGGAGCATTGACTATGGTTCATTATACCTTTTTAAGGACTTCCTGACCACCCATATAGGGCTTAAGCACCTCGGGAATCGTGACGGTGCCGTCTTCGTTCTGGTAATTTTCGAGGAGCGCCGCCATCGTCCTGCCGACCGCAAGGCCGCTCCCGTTCAGCGTGTGGAGCAGTTCAGGCTTCGAATCCTTGCTGCGCTTGAACTTGATGTTGCCCCGGCGCGCCTGGAAATCGGTCATGTTTGAAACAGAGCTGATTTCCTTGTAGTCATTGTAGCTCGGCAGCCAGACTTCAACGTCGTATGTCTTTGAAGAACCGAAGCCGATGTCGCCGGTGCAGAGTATGACTGTGCGGTAGGGGATTTCAAGCAGGTCGAGGATGTTTTCCGCATGCTGCGTCATCTCCTCGAGCGCGGCCCAAGAATCCTCCGGGCGCTCCATGCGCACCATCTCCACTTTGTTGAACTGGTGCAGCCGGATCAGGCCGCGTGTATCACGTCCTGCAGAACCCGCCTCACTCCTGAAACATGCCGTCTGTGCCGTGAACTTGACCGGCAGCATGTCGTCTGGGAGCGTTTCGTCCTTGTAGTAGTTGGTGAGCGTCACTTCAGATGTCGGGATCGTATACATGTCCGTGTCTTCGAGTTTGAACAGGTCCTCTGCGAACTTCGGCAGCTGGCCGGTCGAGTACATGGCACCGGCCCTTACGATCTGCGGCGTCATCATTTCACGGTAATCATTTTTATTGTGCACATCGAGCATGAAGTTCATCAGCGCACGCTCAAGTCTTGCGCCGTCGCCGGTCTGATAGACGAAACGGGCGCCGGACACTTTGGCTGCACGCTCGAAATCGGCAAGCTCAAGGTCTTCGAGGATATCCCAGTGCGGTTTCGGTTCGAAGTCGAACGTCCGCGTTTCACCGCTGCGCCTCACTTCGACGTTTTCAGAGTCGTCCGCGCCTTCCGGCACATCGTCGTGGATCAGATTCGGGATGCCGCTCATCAAGTCATGGAACTTGTCTTCGACCTCGTTCAGCCGGTTGTCGATCTGCTTGATCTCCTCACCGACGTCACGCATCTCCTTGATCACGTCTTCGGCATCTTCCTTGTTCTTTTTCTTCTGCGCGATCTCACCGGATACTTTATTCCTCCGGCTCTTCAGCTCCTCGGTCTTCTGGATGAGGTCCCTGCGTTCCCCGTCGAGATTCAGGATCTCGTCGATCACGCCTGCATCCATGCCTCGCTTCGTCACTTTCTCCTTCACCATTTCGGTATCCTGTCTGATCACTTTTATATCAAGCATTATATCCGCCTCCTGCGATTTTTATTTGTAAAATAAAAAACCACATCCCCTTATGTAAGGGACGTGGTTTGGATTACGCGTTGCCACCCTAATTAGTGCCGTGACGGCACCATCTCATTCATTTAACGGCACTTGGAAATGCCGGCTGCTTTTTGTGCGAAGGATGGAAATTCACATTGTCCGCTGACCATTCCCACCGACCATGGCCTCTCTGAAATTGGATCATGCTACTGTTTCCTTCAAAGCAGTGAATATTCAATTGACTTGGTGCCATTTTATAACGCAGCGGCGGAAAATGCAAGCCCGATAGGGCAGGGTGGCGGGTTTTGGATTGTATGTCGGTCATTTTTCGCAACTCTGGGTGAGGTTCTGTCCCAACTTTGCGAATCCGGAGGTGGTTTTCGCAACCTTGCGTGGGTTTCCGGGCCGACCTTGCGAATCAGGACCCGATTTTCGCAACCCTGCATAGGTTTTCAGGCCAACCTTGCGAATCCAGACCCGGTTTTCGCAACCCTGCATGGGTTCAAAGATCAACCTTGCGAATCCGGACACGATTTTCGCAACCCTGCGTGGGTTCACAGACAGACCTTGCGGATTTTTCCACCGCAGATGTCCTTCATCATCAAAACTTCAGCCCCGGCCGTTCATACAACAGGCGTCCGTCGGCGAAAACTTGATATGCATGGTTCACGCCGTAGTGGTAGGGGATGTACTCATGGTTCGGCGCGTCCCAGATGACGATATCGGCAGCATCCCCAACTTCAAGCGTCCCGCGGTCGGGCGCATCGATGGCGTGCGCGGCATTGACGGTGACCGCGTTCCAAATCTCGTTCGGCGTCATCTTGAGCTTCAAGGCGGCGATCGCCATGATCATCTGCAGGTTGTCGGTCACACAGCTTCCCGGGTTGTAGTCGGTGGCGAGGCTCACTGCACCGCCGCCGTCGATCATGCCGCGTGCATCGGCGTACTTCTCTTTCCCGAGATAAAACGTCGTACCGGGCAGCAGGACGGCGACGGTGTCCGACTCCGCGAGCTGCTTTTTCCCTTCCTCGCTTGCCGCAACAAGATGGTCCGCGCTCACCGCATCCTGCTCGATCGCAAGCTCCAGCCCGCCGAGCGGGTCGATTTCATCGGCATGGATCTTCACGCGGAAACCCTTCTCACGTGCCGCTTCCATGTACTTCCTCGACTGTTCGACCGTGAACACGCCGGTCTCGGTGAACACGTCCGCAAAATCCGCGTAATCCTTCGCTTCATCCAGGAGGGCGATCATCTCATCCATGAATTCATCGGCATTCCGGCCTTTAGGTATCGCGTGCGGTCCAAGGTAGGTGTGGCGCATCACGATAGGGAACTTCTCCTCCAGTGCCTTCGACACTTTCAGCTGCTTCAGCTCATTTTCACGGTCCAGGCCGTAGCCGCTCTTGCTTTCGACCGTCAGCACGCCATGCTGGATCATGCGGGTGATGTTCGTCGACGCCTTTTCAAGCAGTTCATCAAACGTCGCCTTCCGCGTCTGTTCGACGGTGTTCAAAATGCCGCCGCCCTGTTCCAGTATCTTCAGGTAATCAACGCCCTGCCGCTTCAGCGCCATCTCATGTTCGCGCGAGCCGCCGTGGACGACATGCGTATGCGGTTCGACGAGGGCGGGGGAGGCGACCCTGCCCCCGGCATCAACCACTTCGGACGCATCATATTCATCCGAGGTCTCCCCGGCATAGACGACTTTACCGTCATCCACGACGATCATCGCATCATCGATGATTTCAAGTTCATCCATCTCCGCGCCCTTCAACGGCCCATCCGACTTCTTCGGCAGTATCAGTGACTTTATGTTCTTTATGATCAGATCGTTCATTTTTCATTCTCCTCCAGCATCGGTATATTCACGCCGCGCGTCGACGCGGTCTCGATCGCAATGTCATATCCTGCATCCGCGTGCCTTGCGACACCCATCCCCGGGTCCGTCGTCAGCACACGTTCAAGCCGGCGGGCCGCTTTTTCAGTGCCGTCCGCAACGACGACCATCCCCGCATGGAGGGAGTAGCCCATGCCGACGCCGCCACCGTGGTGCACGCTGATCCATGAACCGCCGGCAGCGGTGTTCACAAGCGCATTCAAAATCGCCCAGTCGCCGACCGCATCACTCCCGTCCTTCATGCTTTCGGTTTCGCGGTTCGGGCTCGCAACGGACCCGGAATCCAGATGATCCCGTCCGATGACGACCGGTGCCGAAATCTCACCCGACGCCACCAGCTCATTCAATGCAAGTCCCATCTTCATCCGTTCACCGTAGCCGAGCCACGCAATCCGCGCAGGCAGCCCCTGGAAGGCGATCTTCTCCTGTGCCATATCGAGCCAGCGCAGCAGTTTCTCATTCTCCGGAAACAGCTCGCGCATTTTATCATCTGCGACTTTGATGTCATCCGGATCCCCGCTCAGTGCGACGAACCTGAACGGTCCCTTGCCCTCACAGAAGAGGGGGCGGATGTAGGCAGGCACGAACCCCGGGAAGTCGAAAGCATTTTCAACCCCCTCATCGAATGCGACCTGGCGGATATTGTTGCCGTAGTCGAAGACGACGGCGCCTTTCTCCTTGAAGCCGAGCATCGCCTCAACATGCTTTGCCATCGATGCAGATGCTGCACTCACATACTCCTTTGAATCTTCCTTCCGCAGTTCCGCCGCATCCTCAAGTGAAAAACCTTCCGGAATGTAGCCGTTCAGCGGGTCATGCGCCGAAGTCTGGTCGGTCACCACATCGATCCTGAAATCCCCCTTCAAAATTTCAGGCAGCATCTCCGCTGCATTGCCGAGCAGTCCGATCGACAGCGGCCGGCCCTCGTCCCGTGCATCTCCCGCGAGCTTCAGCGCCTCCTCCAGAGTATAAGCCTTCACATCCAGATATTTCGTCTCAAGGCGCTTGTCAATCCTCGATTCATCCACTTCAACACACAGTGCAACGCCCCCGTTCATCGTCACCGCAAGCGGCTGTGCACCGCCCATGCCGCCGAGGCCCGCGGTCAGGACGATTTTGCCTTTAAGCGATCCTTCAAAATTCTGATTCGCAAGTTCTGCGAACGTTTCATATGTCCCCTGGACGATCCCCTGCGAGCCGATGTAGATCCACGAACCCGCGGTCATCTGGCCGTACATCATCAGCCCCTTTTTATCGAGCTCGTTGAAGTGCTCCCAATTCGCCCATTTCGGCACCAGTACCGAGTTCGACAATAAAACCCTCGGCGCCTCTTCATGCGTCCTGAACACCGCGACCGGCTTGCCTGACTGGATCAGCATCGTTTCATCCTTCTCCAGCTCACGCAGCGTATTCTCGATTGCCTCGAACGCCTCCCAGTTGCGCGCGGCCTTGCCGATGCCCCCGTAGACGACGAGGTCCTCAGGCCTTTCTGCGACTTCCGGATCCAGATTGTTGTACAGCATCCTGAGCGCCGCTTCCTGCTCCCATCCCTTGCATTCGATCTCCAGACCTTTTTTGGCAGTTATTTTCCTCGACATACCGACACCCCTTATTTTACGGCACTCAGTGCCAGACTTAAATTTTCGATATCCATGCTGAACACACGGTCTTTTTCAATAAAATCCGCAACCAGGCGGTATTCCTCAAATTTCTCCCTTGTCTTCGGCGACAGTTTTTCCTTCCCCTTCAATTCGACGGCGGTGAGCGCGATCAGCAGTTCAATCGCAAGCACATTCCGCATATTGTCTATGATATCCCGCGCATGCCGCGCACCGATCGTCCCCATCGATACATGATCCTCCTGATTGGCCGACGATGGAATCGAGTCGACGCTTGCAGGGTGGGCGAGGGTTTTATTTTCCGATACCAGGCTCGCCGCCGCATACTGCAGGATCATCGCACCCGACTGGAACCCTTCCTCCGGGCTCAGGAATGCCGGCAGATCCCCGTTCAGCGCGGGGTTGACCAGACGTTCAATGCGCCGCTCCGATATATTGGCAATTTCAGCCGCGCCGATCTTAAGCAGGTCCATCGCGATCGCAATCGGCTGCCCGTGGAAGTTCCCGCCCGAGAACACTTCATCCTCGCTGAAGATGAGCGGGTTGTCGTTCGCCGCATTCATCTCGGTCTCGAGCTTGTCCTTCACATATTCGAGCGTCTGGAATGAAGCCCCGTGGACCTGCGGGATGCAGCGGATGGAGTAGGCGTCCTGCACACGCACCTCCCCCTGGCGTGTGGTGAGGCGTGATCCTTCCAAGTATTCGCGCATCCGCTCTGCGGCGTATATCTGTGCTGTATAGCCGCGGGATGCGTGGATTTTTTCGTTGTAGGCATCCGTGATGCCGTTCAGTGCCTGATGGGTTAGGGCGGCAATCCAGAGCGACGCCTCCATCAGATGTTCCGCTTCGATGTAGTTCAGCACCCCCTGGGCCGTCATCGGCTGCGTGCCGTTGATCATTGCGAGGCCTTCCTTTTCCCGGAGCGCAAGCGGTGTGATGCCAAGCACTTCAAGCACGTCCGCAGTCTGCCTCAGTTCCCCTTCGTAGTAGACTTCCCCTTCGCCCATCAGCGTGATCGCGATATGGGCGAGTGGGGCGAGGTCCCCCGATGCGCCGAGCGACCCCTGTTCCGGCACCTTCGGTATGATCCTTTCGTTGATGTACATCTTCAGCTGATCCGCCAGGTCCGCCGTGACACCTGAATGGCCTTTGACCAGCGTATTCAGCCGGAGTATCATCATCACAAGCACCGCATCCTCCGAAAACGGCCTGCCCACGCCGCAGCAGTGGGAGCGGATCAGATTCGCCTGCAGGTCGATCGCTTTCTCCTTTGAGATCAGGACATCGCAGAACAGCCCGAACCCCGTCGTTATACCGTAGATCGTCTTCCCTTCCCGGATGATGTTCTCGACGATTTTCCTTGAGGCGTTTATTTTCCTGTAGCCTTCTTCCGTGATTTCCACCACCGCATCACTATTTCCCAGGAAATCTTTGATCATTTCAATCGTCAAATCTTCACCCGTCAACTCCAAAACAGTCATGTCTCCCCCTCCTTTTTTCCATTAAAAAAAGACATGGTTACCCCCTGGTAACGATGTCCCTGTTAACTGATATCTATGACAATGATTTTATATATGATTGATGCCGAGACCGAGCGTCTCGTGTTCCTTGCCTTTTATCGGCGCCCCGATCGTCCCGTAAAAACAGACGGCGAGCCATTCGCCTTCACGTTCGTCTTCGTAAGGTCTGCCCCTGACCACTGAAAATGACAATCCCACCGTGCGCATGATTTCGCCCACGCTGAGTTTTCCCCTTGTGACACCTTCAGCCGCTTCGATGATGGCATGATACAGTGCATGTGTCTCCCGGTAGACGTCCCCATCGATCAGACTGCCGCGTTTCGCTGCGGTTTCAACAGAAGCGATCACTTTCTTCAGTTCCATTGATCCGACCCTGCCCGTCACCACTTCATATTCCGATAAATGCGGCGCAATGCCCCGGGCCGTCTCTTCATCCGTCAGCACCACAAGTGCCGCAAGCCTGCCGATATCATTCATCTGTCCATTCCCCATTATTCTTTACCTCTTCTGATCACTATTGACTGTCTTAATTATAGCGCTTTCATGAAAAGTTATCAATCAAATAAAAAGAAGGACAGCGTAAGCTGTCCTTCCGATATTCATCATGTACGAGATTTTTTGACCCATCCCTGGGAGTATGAGAAGAATAAAATCATCAGTACAAGGACGAATGATATGCCTATGAACAGCCAGTGCTGTCCGCCCGCGATGAAGAGCGGCCCGAATGTGATCAAGGCGATCTCAACCGGTGCAATCGGCACGTAGGCGAGACCGAAGTCCTCAAGCGTCTCACTTTCCTGTTTCGGATCCGCCACCCGGATGAGTGCGATGGCCATCGCCACAGCGCCTGTGATCCATCCGAATGTGAAGATTCCTTTTTCAAACCAGTTTTCCTGGAAATAGTATCCGGAAAGGAAACGGTAGAAAAAGATCGCAAGGAGTATGCCGAAAGCCATCAGCAGGATGAACGGCACAAGATTCTGTGCAACGATCGTCAAGTTGATGGATGCGATGCCGAAAGCGACCAGGTAATCCGTCGCTCCGCCGCTGATCTTGGAGAAGATCTCCCTGTCCAGATACTTGTCCGCACCCGTCGCCTCCGTCGCCAGCCTGATGAGGAGGGCGACGATGAATGCAAGGGAGAATGCCGGTATCGCAACGTCCGGAAGGAGCTGTTCACCGAGTACACTCAAGTAATATCCGATGCCCGTCGCAATGACGATGAACATCAGGTGGTATACGAGCGGATCGATCACAATGGATGAAATCTTGCTTTCACCCGCGGATTTCCACTCATCTTCCGGCAATAGGCCGGTACGCAGCCCGTTCGGCAGATTTTTGAAATCCTCGATGTAATTCGTCTGCCCTTTGGACGCAGCCCGCTTGATCAGCAGCAGGCCGACGGTGATCGCCGTCAGTGCGCCGACCGTCGCCGACGTCATCGCGATGGAAGTTGCATCCTCCCATCCCTGCAGCGCGAAAGCTTCACCGACCGCAGCGGCAGTACCGTGCCCGCCGACGAAACCTGCCGCAAGCAGGAGGCCGAAGCCGTTATGTAAGTCGGTGAAGAAAGGCGCCAGGACGACAAGTGCAAACAGCAGTCCAAGACTGTAGAAAAGTATCATGATCGTCTGCGAATAGGACCACAGTCCGCCGACTTTGTTGATGACTTCCTTGACTTTGAATTTACCCGTCGCAAAAGGCAGTGCCGCAAAGACGAAGGCGATCAGCATGCCCGGATATGTACCGATCAGTTCCGAAAATGGCAGAATATCAAGTGCAAACGGCCCAAGTATCAGACCGAGAAGCCCTGCGATGATGCTTGCCGGCATGAATGACTTTTGAATGATGACGAATTTCGCTCTCAGAAGCACACCCACAAGCAGTAACCCCGAAATGATGGAGAAGTCGATCAAGACATCCCAAATACTGAATTCCATAAGAAACCTCCTTGAAATTAAAAAGTCCAATCTATTGAAAGATAGCAGACCAGACAAATTTTGTAAATGATAATTATTTCACACAATCAGAATAAAAAGCCTTTTCCAAAAAAAACAGGGCGTCATTTCACTGACGCCCTGCCATCAATCATTATTCCGGGCGATCCGCCGAACCGTCATCTTCTTCCACCGGTTCTTCGACATCACTCGTTATTTCATGATCCTCTTCATCGAGTCTCTCTTCCATCTCTTCCTCGATCTGTTCTTCGATCTTTTCATCACCGTCAAGGGTGAGCTCTTCTTCTTCCAGCTCCTCCTTGACTTTTGCGACCGTCGCGACGTTATGCTCGTCGGCGAGGCGTATCAGCCGCACGCCCTGGGTGTTCCGGCCGGTCACGGAAACTTCTTCCATCACAAGCCGGATGATGACACCGTAGTCCGTGACGATCATGAGGTCCTCATCGCCGTTCACGGCCGCAATGTAGACGAGGTCGCCGATGCGGTCGTTCAGGTTCGCCGTCTTCACACCCATGCCGCCGCGGTTTGCACTGCGGTATTCTCTTTCCGGTGTGCGTTTGCCGTAACCGTTCGATGTCACGACCAGCACTTCCTGGCCTTCAGAGAGGACATCAAGGCCGATGACCTCATCATCCCCGCGCAGCCTGATGCCGCGTACACCCGCAGCAGTCCGGCCCATGTTCCTGATCTGCCTCTCATCAAACCTGATGAGGGCGCCTTTCTTCGTGCCGAGGATGACTTCCTTCTCCCCATCCGTCAACCTGACGGCGAGCAGCTCATCATCTTCCCTGAAAGTGATCGCGATCTTACCGTTTTTGTTGATGCGGTCGAAGTTGTCGAGGGAGGAACGTTTGACGACACCTTTTTTCGTTGCGAAGACAAGATGCATGCCTTCCGTATCCTTATCCTTCACGCCGATGATCGTGCTGATCTTCTCATCCTTGTCGATTTCAAGCATGTTGACGATCGGGATGCCCTTCGACTGGCGTGACAGCTCCGGTATTTCATAGCCTTTCAGCCTGTACACGCGGCCTTTATTCGTGAAGAATAAAATATAGTCGTGCGTGCTCATCGTCACGAGCTGGCTGACGAAGTCGTCATCGACGGTGTTCATGCCCTGCACGCCGCGGCCGCCGCGGTGCTGTGCACGGTATGTCGATGAAGGCAGGCGTTTGATGTAGCTGTTGTGGCTCAGTGTGACCACGATCTGCTCTTCAGGTATCAGATCCTCATCCTCGATGTCGGAGAGGCTGCCGAGGGTGATTTCCGTACGGCGTTCGTCACCGTAACGGTCCCTGATCTCAACCAGTTCCTCCCTGATGATTTCAAGCAGTCTCTCTTCGCTTGCGAGGATCGATTTAAGCTCTTCGATCGTCTTCATGATCTCATCATACTCAGCCTGGATCTTATCCCGCTCGAGTCCCGTCAGACGGCGGAGCCTCATGTCGAGGATCGCCTGGGCCTGGCGGTCGGATAAATCAAAGTCCGACATCAGGCCGTTCTTCGCTTCTTCATCATTGGATGAACCGCGGATCAGGGAGATGATCGCGTCAATATGGTCGAGGGCGGTGCGCAGCCCTTCCAGGATATGCGCACGGTCCTGTGCCCGCTTCAGATCAAATTCCGTACGGCGCCTGACCACGACTTTCTGGTGATCGAGGTAATGGACGAGCGCTTCCTTCAGTCCGAGGATGACCGGCTCGCCATTGACCAGCGCAAGCATGTTCACGCCGAATGTGGACTGCAGCGGCGTCTGCTTGTACAGGTTGTTCAGGATGACGTTCGCATTCTTATCCTTACGGATTTCAATGATGATCTTGACGCCTTCCTTCAGGCTCGTCTCATCCCTGAGGTCCGTGATGCCCTCGATCTTTTTATCCCTGGCGAGCTCGGCGATCTTTTCGACGAGCCTTGCCTTGTTCACCTGATAGGGGATCTCCGATACGACGATCCGTTCCTTGCCGTTCTTCATCATTTCAATTTCACAACGTGCCCGCATCAGGACGGATCCGCGCCCGGTTTCATACGCACGGCGGATGCCGCTCTTGCCGACGATCAGCCCGGCAGTGGGGAAGTCCGGCCCCTGCACGTGCTCCATCAGTTCGGACAGCGTAACGTCAGGGTCCCTTGAGATTTCAAGCACTGCATTGATGACTTCGGTCAGGTTATGCGGCGGGATGTTCGTCGCCATGCCGACGGCGATGCCGCTCGTCCCGTTGATGAGCAGGTTCGGGAACCGTGCGGGCAGGACGACGGGTTCACGTTCGTTGCCGTCATAGTTGTCCATGTAATCGATCGTATCTTTGTTGATGTCACGCATCAGCTCTGCTGAAATCTTGCTCATCTTCGCTTCCGTATAACGCATCGCTGCAGCACCGTCGCCGTCCATCGAGCCGAAGTTGCCCTGGCCGTCGACGAGCGGGTAGCGGTAGCTGAAGTCCTGGGCCATGCGGACCATCGCTTCATATATCGACGAGTCGCCGTGGGGATGGTATTTACCCATGACGTCACCGACGATACGTGCTGATTTCTTATAAGGTTTATCTGCAGTCATGCCGTTGTCATACATGCCGTACAATATGCGGCGGTGGACCGGCTTCATGCCGTCCCTGACATCTGGCAGGGCACGCGAGACGATGACGCTCATCGCATAATCCAAAAAGGATGTGCGCATCGTCTTGCTTATGTTGATTTCCTGCATTTGATCTCGTTTTTCATCTGCCATTGATACTGACCTCCATCATTAAATATCCAGGTTCTGCACATACAGTGCATTTTCCTCGATAAAGTTCCTTCTGTGTTCGACGATGTCACCCATCAGCATTTCGAATGTCTGGTCCGCTTCCACGGCATCCGTGAGGCGCACCTGCAGAAGGACCCTGTGGTCCGGATCCATAGTGGTGTCCCACAGCTGGTCGGCGTTCATCTCACCGAGACCCTTGTACCTCGCCAATGAAAACTTCGGCGTTGCAGGCAGTGTCTTTTTCAGTTCATCAAGCGCCGCCTCATCATACACATAATATTTCTTCCTGCCCTGTTCGACTTTGTACAGGGGCGGCTGTGCGATATACACATAGCCCGCTTCAATCAAAGGTTTCATGAAACGGTAGAAGAACGTGAGGAGCAGTGTCCGGATATGCGCACCGTCGACATCCGCATCCGTCATGATGACGATTTTATGGTAGCGTGCCTTCGACAGGTCGAATTCCTCGCCGATGCCCGTGCCGAGTGCCGTGATCATCGAACGTATCTCATTGTTGTTCAATATGCGGTCGAGGCGCGCTTTTTCGACGTTCAAGATCTTCCCGCGCAGCGGAAGGATCGCCTGCGTGGTGGAATCGCGGCCGGATTTGGCCGATCCGCCCGCAGAGTCACCCTCGACTATGAAAAGTTCGCTGTCCGCAGGATCTTTGCTGGAGCAGTCCGCAAGCTTGCCCGGCAGGCTTGAGACTTCGAGCGCCGACTTCCGTCGTGTCATTTCACGTGCTTTTTTCGCAGCCATGCGCGCATGCTGGGCAGTGATGCCCTTTTCGACGATCACCCTCGCGACTGAAGGGTTCTCAAGCAGGAACCTTTCAAAACCTTCCGTGAACAGCTGGTCCGTGATCAGACGGACTTCGGAGTTCCCGAATTTCGTCTTCGTCTGGCCTTCGAACTGCGGATCCATATGCTTGATGGAAACGATGGCCGTCAGGCCTTCGCGCACATCTTCGCCGCTCAGGCGGTCCTCATTCGGTTTGATGAGGTTGTTCTTCGTTGCATAATTATTGATCACCTTCGTCAGTGCACGCTTGAAGCCTTCTTCATGCGTACCGCCTTCGTAGGTGTGGATGTTGTTGGCATAGGAGAGGAGGGTGGTCGCGTAGCCTTTGTTGTACTGGATCGCGATTTCCACTTCCACATCCTCTTTTTCCTTATCAAGGTAGATCACTTCGTCATGCAGGACTTCCTTCGCTTCGTTGATCTGCTCGACGTATGATTTGATCCCGCCTTCGAAATAATACTGGTCGCTGACAACTTCCTCACCGCGTTCGTCGGATAAGTTCAGCTCGAGCCCTTTATTCAGGAAAGCGAGCTCCTTCACACGGTGCTGGAACACTTCATATTCGTATTCCGTCGTTTCAGTGAAGATTTCGGGATCCGCCTTGAAACGGATCACCGTGCCCGTCTTGTCCGTCTCATCGATGACTTTCAGATCGAAATCGGGCACCCCGCGCGTATAGCTCTGGTGATGGATTTTGCCGTCCCGGTGGACGTACACTTCAAGCGTTTCACTGAGGGCGTTGACGACCGATGACCCTACGCCGTGGAGGCCGCCCGAGACTTTATAGCCGCCGCCGCCGAACTTGCCGCCGGCGTGCAGGACGGTGAGTATGACCTCGACTGCAGGCCGGCCCATCTTCTCCTGGATATCCACGGGGATGCCGCGTCCGTTGTCCGTCACTTTAATCCAGTTGTCCTTCTCTATCGTGATGTTGATCGTATCCGCGTGGCCGCCGAGCGCCTCATCGATGCTGTTGTCGACGATTTCCCACACCAGATGATGAAGGCCCCTCGAAGCTGTGGAACCGATGTACATCCCCGGACGCTTCCTTACCGCTTCAAGGCCTTCCAGCACCTGTATCTGGCTCGCGCCGTATTGTTCTAAATTATTCTCTTCCATGTTCTCACCTTCCATTATGCTTTGACCTGCCCGTCCGTCACTTTGAATGTCTTCATGTCATTCATTATCGCGTGGTTGATGTCGCTGATCGACGTCGTCGTGACGAATGTCTGCACCCGGTCCCTGATCGAGGTCAGCAGATGTGCCTGCCTGTTCTCGTCCAGTTCGCTCAGGACATCGTCCAAAAGCAGCACCGGATATTCCCCGACTTCCTCGCGGATCAGTTCAAGTTCAGCGAGTTTGATGCTGAGTGCAGTCGTCCTCTGCTGGCCCTGCGAACCGTAGGTCTGGACATCAAAGCCGTTGATGCTGAATGTGATGTCGTCCCTGTGCGGACCGTTCAGGGTCTGCATCCGTTCGAGTTCCTTGGGCAGATTTTCTGCGAACAGGCCGCCGAGTTCTCCTCTCAGGTCTTCTGCGTTATCGCTTTCGTATTTTATATTCGGTGCGTATTCCACTTTCAATTCTTCACTGTCATTCGATATATCCCTGTGTATCCCTGCAGCGAACTCCCCGATCGTCCTTATGAATTCCGCCCGCTTCAATATGACGGTCGCCGCATAATCCGAAAGCTGCTCATTCAGCACCTCGATCATCATCCTGTCCGGATTGCGCTGCTTCAAATACTGGTTCTTCGTCGCAAGCACTTTCTGATAGTTGCTGAGGGCGCTCAGATAGATTTTGGATATCTGGCCGCATTCGATGTTGATGAACTGCCTTCTCACCTGCGGTGAACCTTTGACGATGTTCAAATCTTCCGGCGCAAACAGGACGGTATTCAAATGACCGATATACTGGCTGAGTTTGGATACTTCCAGATGGTTGACCTTCGCTCTTTTTCCCTTTTTGCTGACGCTGATCGATAAGGGGAGGGTACTGTAGGATGTGGTGATGTGGCCGTTCACAAACGCTTCTTCCTGATCGAAACGGATGAGCTCTTTGTCCTTGGCCGTACGGTGGCTTTTGGCGAGGGCCAAAAAATAAATGGACTCAAGGAGATTCGTCTTTCCCTGAGCGTTTGCACCGATGAATATATTGAGCTTTGGGTGGAATTCAAGATCCAGGGTGTCATAATTCCTGAAATTGCTTAAACTGATATCCGTTAAAATCATTGTTCATACTCTATTTTGTACCGCCCGTGTTCACCCAGATCGAGCACATCTCCATGCTGCAGTTTCTTACCGCGGCGATTTTCAATTTCCTCATTCAATCTGACTTCATTCTCACTTAAAAACCACTTCGCTTCGCCACCGCTTCCGATGATGCCTTCATGTTTCAAAAACTGGCCCAAAGTGATGATATCGTCGAAAATTTTAGTTTCCATATACGCAGCCTCCTAAAACTTCACACTATTATATTATACACCATTTTAAGGCAAAATTCACTTTAAAAGCCCAAATTTGGCGCTTATAGCGTTTTTAGGCCCATTTGGTATCAACCTACTTACAAACAAAAAAAGACCGTCCATAGTTTTTATTGCAAAATTCAGGACGGTCTGTGCTTATTCTGTTTTTTAAAAGGGCTCAGTAAGTGCGTATCGGCAGGATCAGCTGGACGACTTCATCCGATTCACTCGATTTCAATGTGAACGGGCGCATCGTACCGTAGAATTCTATCGTGACATCTTCGTTGTTGATTGCCCTCAGTGCATCCATCATATATTTCGAGTTGAAGGAAATCTTCAGGCCTTCACCTTCGATCTCCCCGGTGTTGATGTCTTCATTCACGGTGCCGACTTCAGGTGAGTTTGAAGACAGCTCGACACTGCTGGTGTTGACATTCATGCGGATGACATTGTTGCCGCCTTCCCTTGCAAGGAGCGAGACGCGGTCGATCGCATGGAAGAACTCGGCGTTCTTCACGGTCACTTTCGTTTCATAGTTTTCAGGGAACAGTCTGGAAGTGTCCGGATAATTGCCTTCGAGCAGTCTTGAGATGAAGCGCATGTTGCCGTAGCTGAACAGGACCTGGTTTTGGGAAAGATGGATCTCCACTTCCTCATCCGTGTCATTGATGATCTTGTTCAGTTCGGATAAGGATTTGCCCGGGATGATCGCATTGCCGAGGTCGCTGTTGAACTGCCCGCCCCTCAGTTTACGCAGGGCAAGCCGGTGTGAGTCGGTTGCCGTAAATGTGATCTCATCGTTGTCGAACTGCCAGTGGACGCCGGTGAGCACAGGTCTCGTCTCCGATAAGGAAACGGCGAAGTTCGTCTGGTTGATGACATCCTTCAATACCGATGCCGAAATGACGAGGCTTTCCTCATCGCTGACTTCAGGCAGCAAAGGGTATTGCTCCGGGTTGTTGCCGCTTAAGTTGAACTCTGATTTGGATGCGGTGATCTTCGTCTGGTAGGAATCATTCGTTTCCAGTTGGACGAATTCCCCTGAAAGTTTTTTGATGATGTCGACGAAGAAACGGCCGGAGAGTACGACGGCACCTGATCTTTCTATTTCCAGGACTTCTTCATTGTCCACTTCCAAAGGAACGGTGATTTCGATGGATACTTCGGAATCACTGCCTGTCAGAATCATATGATCATCTTTTACATCAATTTTAATGCCTGTCAGAATCGGCAGGGTCGTTCTTGGGGAAATTGCTTTCAGGCAATGATTTAATTGTTCGATGAAATATTGGCGGTTGATGTTAATTTTCATGATTCATAACTCCTTATATATTAATAATTATTTAAAAGATAGTAATAATAGTAATAGGGCCTGTGAATATGTGGATAACTCCGATGAGTTCAATGATGCCGAGTTATCCACATGTGCATAAACTGTTGGCTCAAGTGTATCATTTATCCACATTGTCCACATCTTCCTATTCTATCAAATACGGGCCGATTAATTGAGCTTTTTCTCTATTTCATCCAATTCGTCCTTGAAGAGCGAATCTTCATTGACGAGCTTGGAGATTTTTTCATGGGCATGGATGACGGTGGTATGGTCCCGTCCGCCGAACACCTCTCCTATTTTGGGCAGTGAACTATCCGTGAGCTCGCGTGCAAGATACATCGCGACATGCCTTGGAAAAGCGATGGATTTGGTCCTTTTCTTCGATAAGAATTCCTCGGTCTGAACACCGTAGTAGGCAGCGACGACGTCCTGGATTTCCTGGATGGTGATCTTCTTCGGCTTCTTCTGTGAGACGATGTCCTTCAGCGCTTCAGCGACCACATCCGAAGTCAGCGGCTGATTGGAGAGTTTCGAATATGCGGCAACGCGCGTCAGTGCACCTTCCAGCTCACGGATGTTCGTCTGGATGTTGCTTGCGATGTAGATCATCGCCTCGTTCGGGATTTCAACTTTCTCCTCTTCGCATTTCTTCCGGAGTATGGCGATCCGTGTCTCGAGGTCCGGCGGGGTGATGTCTGTGATCAGCCCCCATTCGAAACGTGAACGTAAGCGGTCCTCAAGCGTCGGGATCTCCTTTGGTGTGCGGTCGCTTGAAATGACGATTTGTTTATTGTCCTCATGCAGGGCATTGAATGTATGGAAGAATTCTTCCTGTGTGGATTCCTTGCCTGCTAGGAACTGGATGTCGTCGATCAGAAGTACGTCGACATTCCGGTATCTGTTGCGGAATTCCTCGGTTTTGTTGTCCCGTATGGAGTTGATGAATTCATTCGTGAACTTCTCGCTGGACAGGTAGGCGACTTTTGCGTTGGGCTTGTGCTCGAGCACGTAATGGCCGATCGCATGCATCAGATGGGTCTTGCCGAGACCGACACCCCCGTATATGAACAGCGGGTTGTAGGCTTTTGCCGGGGCTTCCGCGACCGCAAGGGAAGCGGCATGGCTGAAGCGGTTGCCGCTTCCGATGACGAAAGTTTCAAATGTATTGTTCATGTTCAGCTGCGGCGGAAGGGGGACGTCGACGGGAGCTGCGGCAGTATTGCCTGTGCCTGCCTCGGCAGGTGCATCACCAGGTTCATCATCGATTGTGATCTGGATGGACGGCTGTTCGCCGATGGACTCGTAAATCTTCTGCTTGATCATGTCCGTATAGTGGTTTTCCAGCCAGTCCCGCTGGAAGTTGGTCTCCGCCTTGATGACCGCGGTTTTATTGTCCAGATGGATCAAAGTCGTGTCATTGAACCAGGTCTTGAAGCTCGTAATCGGTATTTCCTCCTGGATCGCATCCAGTGTTTTTTGCCAAATGTCATTAATAGAACTCATATTTATCCTCTCTCTTCACAAAAATCACACCCTGTGGATAAGACAATTCCACACCTCTGGAAAACTATCCACAAGTTACGCACAGTCTGTGGATAACTGTGCTGTTAAATACGGTTGTCCACAGAGATATATTCAAATTCTACCTAAAGTCAGGGTGAAAAACAATGATTCCCATGCATTTTCTCTGAAGTTATTCACATAACCCACAATTATCCACAATTTGCACATCAACACCTGTGAATAACCTGGATAACCCTCTTATCCACATGTTGATAACTTAAAACGGCCTGAAAAGTTATCCACATCTTATTAAATGTTCCACAGGAGCAGGCTTGGTAATCATGAAAAAAATATTGAAATGGGGAGTCGTTTCTGTTATCCTTTAATAGTTGCAATCAAAGAGAAGAATATGTATGTAAGTGAGAAATGGTCTATGGAGGTGTTTAGAGATGACAAAACGTACTTACCAACCAAATAAACGTAAACACAGCAAAGTGCACGGATTCCGTAAGAGAATGAGCACTAAAAACGGCCGCAAGATTTTAGCGCGCCGCAGAAGAAGAGGAAGAAAAGTACTTTCCGCATAATCATCCAAAGATCATCTATGTCAAGAATAGGTGATCTTTTTTTATGGTCTAAAGTGGATGATTTTTTGATTGGTGTAAATTTTGCTATAATAATATATCATACTGTGAAAGAGCGTAATAATGATGAAAAAACGGTTCAGGATCAAAAAAGAACAGGATTTCAAGCTTGTCTTCAAAAAAGGGAAATCATACGCAAACAGGCAGTTTGTCGTTTATTTGGGTGACCATCCGGAAGTCGCTCATTTAAGGCTGGGTATAAGTGTCTCGAAGCGGCTCGGGAATGCGGTCAAAAGGAATAAGATCAAAAGGCGCATCAGGGCGTTTTTCCAGCAGCACAAGGACGAGCTGAAACCGAAGGAATATATCGTCATAGCACGGAATCCGGTCAGCGATATGGACTACCACCAGATGGAGAAGTCATTATTACACGTGTTGAAGATAGCGAAATGTATAAAATGACGCGGAGGTACTTTCAATGGAGAGAATTTACAGAGCAGAAACAGTCGACCATGCAATCGCACTCGGGCTTGAAGAACTGAAAGTTGCGGAAGAGGATGTCAGGATCGATGTATTGGAAGGCGGATCCAAAGGTTTCCTCGGCTTTGGGAAAAAAGATGCCGAAGTGAAGCTCACCATCATAAACCCTGAACTCAAAACCTACGGGAGCATCGAAGAGGTCATCAACCGCGGGCAGGCGGAAGAGAGGACTCCGTCTTCAGATGAATTGCCGGCCGAAGAGGCGGAAACGGACAGCGGAGCCGTGCCCCACCCTGAAACGGAAGATGATGTGCAGGAAGAAGATGCGGTGCTGCAGGAAGCGGCACAGCCGGAAGCTGAAACAGAAGCTGTGGAAGACGAAACTCCTGTGGAGGAAGCGGATGACAGGCTGTCATTCGATGAGGCGGCGGCCCGTACGGCGAGGTACATCCAGGATGTCATCAGCGATATGAACATAGAGAACGCAGCCACATATAAGATAGATAATAACCGTGCATACATCGAACTTGAGTCGGACCTTGCCGCCAAGCTGATCGGCAAACGGGGACAGACTTTGAATGCCCTTCAGGAAATCGCGCAGAATTATTTGAACACGATTTACAGAAGCTACGGCATGATCATCCTAGATGTGGAAAATTACCGTGAAAAGCGGCGTGAAACGCTTGAAAATCTTGCGGTCAACATGGCGAAGAAGGCGCTCCGGACGAATCAGCCGGTCAAGCTTGAGCCGATGCCTTCCTTTGAGAGGAAGATCATGCACAATGTACTGAGCGGGCGCGATGACCTCAACACATACTCGGAAGGCAGCGAACCGAACCGTTATTTAGTGATAGAAAAGAAGTAAAGGAGTCTTGCCATCATGCAATTAGAAACGATTTCCAGTATCTCCACCCCCGTCGGGGAAGGGGCGATCGCCATCGTCAGGCTGTCGGGCATCGATGCATTGGAAATTGCCAATAAATTATACCGGGGAAATAAGACGCTGGACGAAGTGGAATCCCACACCATCAATTACGGCCATATCATCGACCCGGACACCGAAGAGGTGGTGGAGGAAGTGATGGCCGCTGTGATGCGTGCACCGAAGACTTATACGCGTGAAGATATCGTTGAGATCAATTGCCACGGTGGCATCAACACGATCAACCGCATACTGCAGCTGACATTGAAACACGGGGCACGTATGGCGGAGCCGGGTGAATTCACAAAACGTGCATTCCTGAACGGACGGATCGACCTGTCACAGGCCGAAGGCGTGATGGATTTCATCCGCTCGAAAACGACCGAAGCGTCGAAAGTCGCAAGCGGCCAGATGCAGGGCCGCCTGAAAGTCTATATAGAAGGCCTCAGGCAGCGCATTTTGAATATACTCGCACAGGTGGAAGTCAACATCGACTACCCCGAGTATGACGACGTCGAGGAAGCGACGACGGAATTCCTGCTTGAAGAAGCGGAAAAGGTGAAGAGTGAGATCGGGGACCTGCTGAAGTCGAGCCGCCAGGGCCGCATCATGCGGGAGGGGCTCGGGACGGTCATCGTCGGCAAACCGAACGTCGGTAAGAGTTCACTGCTGAACTACCTCATCCAGGACAATAAAGCGATCGTCACCGAAGTTGCGGGGACGACCCGGGATATCCTCGAGGAATACGTCAACGTCAACGGTATCCCGCTGAAGCTCGTCGATACTGCGGGCATACGCGATACGGATGACATCGTGGAGAAAATCGGTGTGGAGCGGAGCCGCCAGGCACTCGAACAGGCCGAACTCATCCTTTATGTACTGAACAATAATGAAGAGTTGACCGAAGGCGACATCGAGATCCTGGATTCCGTGAAGGAGGATAATGTCATCCTCATCATCAACAAGCTGGATCTTGAAAACAACCTGGATATCGGCGAACTGGAAGAGAGATATGATTTTCCGATCGTCAAAACATCCATCATCGAAGGCACCGGCGTCGATGACCTTGAAGATAAAATCGCAGAACTGTTCTTCGGCGGTGCCGTCACAAGTGCGGATTCGACATATCTTTCGAACAACCGCCATATCGGACTGCTTGAACAGGCCAACAGCGCAATCAACGATGCAATCGACTCGGCGCAAATGGACGTGCCGATCGATATCGTGCAGATAGATTTAGTGAAAACCTGGGAACTGCTGGGTGAAGTGATCGGGGAAGATGTGAGTGAGCAGCTCATCGATCAGCTGTTCAGCCAGTTCTGTCTCGGTAAATAGTAATTAGGAGGAAAATGATGAACGAAATGAATTACGATGTCGTCGTCATCGGTGCAGGCCATGCGGGCGTTGAAGCGGGACTTGCTGCAAGCCGTAAAGGCCTGAAGACGCTGATGCTGACCATAAATCTGGATAATATCGCATTCATGCCCTGCAACCCGTCCGTCGGCGGCCCTGCAAAAGGCATAGTGGTGCGTGAAGTCGACGCGCTCGGCGGTGTCATGGCCAAAGTGACGGATAAGACACATATCCAGATGCGCATGTTGAACACAGGTAAAGGACCGGCTGTCAGGGCACTCCGTGCACAGTCCGACAAAGTGCTTTACCAGCAGGAAATGAAGAGCATACTCGAAAATCAGGAAAATCTCGATATATTACAGGGCATGGTCGATGAACTGATCATTGAAGACGGTCGGGTGACGGGTGTCCGCACGAATATCGGTGTGGTCTACAATGCAAAATCCGTCATCATCACGACCGGTACGTTCCTGCGCGGGGAAATCGTCCTCGGACCTTTGAAATATTCGAGCGGCCCGAACCATCAGATGCCGTCGATCGCACTTGCGGACCAGATCCGGGACCTCGGATTCGATATCGTGAGGTTCAAGACCGGTACACCGCCGCGCGTGAACTCCGATTCGATCGATTATTCAAAAACTGAAATACAGCCCGGGGATGATGTCCCGCGTGCATTCAGTTTCGATACGACCGACTTCATCATGGACCAGCTGCCGTGCTGGCTGACATACACATCCGAAAATACACACGAAGTGATCAATGAGAACCTGCACTTATCGCCGATGTATTCGGGGATGAAGATGGGTACGGGTCCGAGATACTGCCCATCCATCGAAGATAAGATCGTGCGTTTCAATGATAAGCCGCGCCACCAGATCTTCCTTGAGCCGGAAGGCCGCAATACAAAGGAAGTTTATGTACAGGGACTGTCGACAAGCCTGCCGGAAGATGTGCAGCGTGAAATGCTCGCAACCATCCCGGGCCTTGAAAATGCGCGCATGATGCGCGCAGGCTATGCGATCGAATATGATGCACTCGACCCGACCCAGCTGTGGCCGACGCTCGAGACGAAAAGAATCGAAAATCTTTTCACTGCGGGACAGATCAATGGCACGAGCGGCTATGAAGAAGCGGCGGGCCAGGGGATTGTTGCAGGCATCAATGCCGCAAACAAGATCCTCGGCGAAGAGCCGCTGATCCTGAGCCGTGCCGATGCATACATCGGCGTACTGATCGATGACCTTGTGACCAAAGGTACGAATGAACCGTACCGTCTGCTGACTTCCCGCGCGGAACACCGTCTGCTCTTAAGGCATGACAATGCGGATATGAGGCTTACAGACATCGGTTATAAGAACGGCCTGATTTCAGAGGAGCGCTACGAGCGGTTCAACCAAAAACGCGATAATATAGAAGCGGAGATGGAACGTCTGTCCAAGATCCGCATCAAACCGGATGAGCATACACAGGACATCATCAAATCCCGCGGCGGCACGCCGCTGAAAGACGGCATACTCGCACTCGACCTATTGCGTCGCCCTGAAATGGACTACATGTCCATACTGGAAATACTCGGGGAAGAAAATAATATGGATCAGCTTGAATACGAGCAGATTGAAATCAAGACGAAATACGAAGGCTATATACAAAAATCCCTTGTGCAGGTCGACAAGATGAAGCGCATGGAGAAGAAGAAGATACCTGAAGATATCGATTATGATGCAGTGAATTCACTTGCGACCGAAGCCCGTGACAAACTGAAGAAAGTGAAGCCGCTCGACATCGCCCAGGCATCCAGGATTTCCGGCGTCAACCCGGCGGACGTCTCAATACTCCTCGTCTACATCGAACAGGGGAATGTGAAAAGAGTGGAAGCATGAACCGGCAGCAATTCACAGAAGAACTTAAAAGCCACGGCATCCAGCTGAATGATGAACAGATTGCACAGTTCGAAAAGTACTATGAAATGCTGATCGACTGGAATGAAAAAATCAACTTGACGGCTGTGACGGATGAAGAGGAAGTTTATTTGAAGCACTTCTATGATTCGCTGACACCGCTGTTTTATACGGATATTCCGGAAGGCACACGCCTCTGCGACGTCGGCGCGGGGGCGGGGTTCCCGAGCATCCCGATGAAGATCGTACGGCCCGACCTTAAAGTGACAATTGTCGATTCTTTAAATAAGCGGATCACGTTTTTGAACGAGCTGACGGCGGAACTGTCGATCACCGATATGCACCTCGTCCATGACCGTGCGGAGACTTTCGGTCAGCATAAGGGCAGGCATATGTTCGATATGGTGACGGCAAGGGCGGTCGCCAATATGAACACGCTGCTCGAGTTATGCTTGCCGCTGGCGCGGACGGGCGGCAGATTCCTCGTACTGAAAGGGAAGAAGGGGCTTGAAGAACTTGCAGAAAGCGACTTCGCCCTGGACCTGCTCGGCGGTGAGGTGGTTGAAACGCACAGCTTCACCCTGCCTGAAGAAGACAGCGAACGTTATATACTGGATATCAAAAAGGTGCATAAGACACCCAAGAAGTATCCAAGGAAACCTGGCACCCCGAACAAATCACCATTAAAATAAAATCAGGGAGGCGGTGGGACAATGAAGAAGCCATTTTCAAAGTTATTTAATTTAATTGATAAAAGCAGTGAGGCGAAGCCGGATACGGAAAGTCTGCAGAAGCTGCCGCTTGAAAATATTGTTCCAAACCGCTATCAGCCGCGGACCGTGTTCAATCATGAACGGATCCAGGAACTGGCCGACTCCATCCGGGAACACGGCCTCCTGCAGCCGATCACCGTCCGTCCGATAGAGGAGAACATGTACGAGATCATCGCAGGCGAACGGCGTTTTCGGGCGATGAAGCTTCTGCACATTGAAGAGACGGATGCATTGATCCGCTACCTGACGGACCAGGAAACGGCGGCGGTCGCCCTGATAGAGAACATACAGCGTGAGAATTTATCAAGCATCGAGGAAGCCCGGGCATACCGGAAGCTTTTGGAGATGGAGGACATCACCCAGAAGGACCTTGCCCAGAACCTCGGCAAGTCCCAGTCCTTCATCGCCAACAAGCTGCGTCTTCTGAAATTGTCGGACAGTGTGATCGAAGCGCTCGGTACCGGAGAGATCACGGAGCGGCATGCAAGGAGCCTGCTCAGCCTGGAAGACGAAGAGCAGGGCGAAGTGCTCGGCGATATCAGGGATAA
The DNA here is from genome assembly GCF_900220995.1 of Salinicoccus kekensis. Taxonomy (GTDB): domain Bacteria; phylum Bacillota; class Bacilli; order Staphylococcales; family Salinicoccaceae; genus Lacicoccus; species Lacicoccus kekensis. Next base: position 200,819 of record NZ_OBQF01000005.1, on the reverse strand, counting down.
GAAGCTCACGGTCAAGGAGACTGAGGATGTCGTCAAAAAACGGTCGAAAAAAGACATCAAACAGATCAATTTCAATAATGATGTGTCCTTCGTCGTCAATGATATAACGGCCCAGGTCGAAAAACTCAAGGACAAAGGGCACTCGCTTGCATACGTAAGTACGGATGCGGACGGATATGTCGAAGTATCGATAAAGGTCTACAAGTAATGCACTCAACTCCCGTTGGGTGCTTTCATGTTTTGTGTTACTTTTGATGACCTCCTTGATATAATATGTTTATGTGATTTTTGAGAAGGAGCGACACCTCAATGAAGACTTTTGCCATAGCCAACCAAAAGGGCGGCGTAGGAAAGACGACGACAGCAGTGAATCTCAGTGCTGCATTGACGGACAGCGGAAAGAAGGTCCTGCTTGCCGATATCGATCCCCAGGGCAATGCGACCAGCGGACTCGGCATCGGGAAGAATGATCTGGAGAAGTCCATATATGATGTATTGCTGGATGAGGCGGATATCAATGAGGTCCGCTGTACGACATCGAATATGGACCTCGACCTCATCCCGGCGAACATCTCGCTTGCGGGTGCAGAAATTGAACTCGTATCCGCGATGAGCAGGGAGCTCCGGCTGAAGAAAGCATTTGAAAAACTGGATAAGGAATATGACTACTGCATCATCGACTGTCCGCCGTCACTCAGCCTGCTTACGATCAATGCATTTACGGCTGCCGACAGTGTGATCATCCCCGTCCAGGCAGAGTATTATGCGCTTGAAGGATTGAGTCAGCTGATCAATACGATAGAACTGGTCCGTCGTCATCTGAACACCGGGCTTGAGATTGAAGGGATCCTTCTGACGATGCTGGATGCCCGGACGAACCTCGGAGCCCAGGTTTCCGAAGAAGTGAGGGATCACTTCGGGGAGAAGGTGTATGACACGGTCATACTTAGAAATGTGCGTCTCGGCGAAGCGCCGAGCTACGGTCAGCCCATCACAGTGTACGATCCGAAGTTACAGGGGGCGGAAAACTATTCACGTCTGGCGGAAGAGGTGATCGAACGTGGCAGGTAGGAAGGGACTGGGCAAAGGGCTGGATGCCCTGTTCAATACGGATACGGCGGATAAAGAAGCGGTCACGGAAGTGAAGCTGTCTGAAATCCGCAAAAACCCATATCAGCCGAGGGTCGAGTTCAATCCTGAAAAGCTGGAAGAGCTTGCGGACTCCATCCGCACCCATGGTGTGCTACAGCCGATCATATTGAGGAAATCGGTCAAAGGCTATGATATCGTCGCCGGGGAGAGAAGATACCGCGCAGCCGGGCTTGCAGAAATGGAGACCCTCCCGGCAATAGTGAAGGATTTGTCGGATGACGACATGATGGAGCTTGCCATCATTGAAAATCTGCAGCGTGAAGATTTGAATCCGCTGGAAGAAGCGATGAGCTATAAGCAATTGATGGAGAAGCGCAGCCTTACACAGGCTGAGACCGCTGAACGTCTGGGCAAATCCAGGCCCTACATTGCCAATATGCTGCGCATACTCAACCTCCCGGCAGCGGTCAAAAAATTGATCAATGAAAAGAAATTATCCGGTGCACACGGCAGGACGCTGCTCGGCCTGAAAGATCCGGTTTCACAGGAAGCGGCTGCCAAAAAAGCCGTTGCGGAAGATATGAGCGTCCGTGCACTGGAAGAGTATGTGAGAAGCATGCAGACGATGAAAAAGAAGCAGGCGCCAAAGGATAAACCGAAATTCCTGCTCAGGCATGAGAGCAGCCTGAAGGAGAAGTTCGGGACATCCGTCGAAATAAAAAAGACCCGAAACAAGGGCCAGATAGCCTTTGAATTTAAAAATGAAGAAGAATTCAACCGATTGATGAAATTGTTTGAAGAATCATAGGGAGGCTTAGTATTGGTTTTATCGTTTTTATTCAATATATTAAGTACCGCGCAGAGCGGGGTGGATGAATCGCTGACATTCTTCCAGGAAATCGCTGAGGAGATGAGTGACCCGGAGCTGTGGATGAATATCGGCATGAGTGTACTGTTTGCCGTCGTTCTGATTACGGTCGCAGGCATCATCATCAAAGTAGTCAACCGCATCATCGAAAATTATTTTACATTCAAATCCAAAGCGGCTCTGAAAGCCAATGGAAAACGTAAGAACGGCAAGAACGGCAAAAATAATGAAAAGCGCAACAGGACGCTGATCAATGTGCTCCAGAATGCAGTGAGCATCGTCGTATGGTTCATCGTATTCGTCATGATCCTGGAAACGTTCGGCGTGCCGGTCGCCACACTGCTCGCCGGTGCCGGTGTCGTCGGCCTGGCGATCGGTTTCGGTGCCCAGAGCCTCGTCAAGGACATGCTGACCGGATTCTTCATATTGCTTGAAAACCAGTTCGACACCGGTGATTTCGTGCGCATCAATACATCCGGCACGACCGTCGCAGAAGGCGAAGTGCTGTCCATGGGGCTGCGCATTTCAAAGATCCAGGGGTATGAGGGTGAACTGTTCATCATCCCGAACGGTACAATCAATGAAGTGATCAACTTCTCCAAATACAACTCGATTTCCTTCCTGGATGTCAATCTTTCGCTGAATGAAGATCTGGACCGCGTGGAGGAGCTCTTGAACGACTATGCCGAAACCGCCATGGAATCGGAAGAGTCACTCGTCGAGAAGCCTGAAGTCCTCGGCCTGAACGGCATCGTCAACGGCGAAGCCATCATGAGGGTGATGATCGTGACGAAGCCGATGGAACATTTCGGGGCGACGAGACGCGTGAGGAAAGAGATCAAGAACCACCTCGCAGAAAACGGCGTCTACATTTCCGTGCCGACAATGGATATACAGGACTTCGATGAATCGGTGAAAAAGGGTGTAGAGACAAGATGAAAAAAGAATACGGATTAAATGATATAGTTGAGATGAAGAAACAGCATCCGTGCGGCAACAGCAACTTCCAGATTACGAGGATGGGTGCAGACATAAAGATCAAATGCACGGAATGCGCACGCACCATCATGATGACGCGGCGCGACTTCGAAAAACGCATGAAGCGTATCGTAAAAAAAATCAATAATGATGACTAAAGGAGAAAAATTATGGCTTTAACAGCAGGTATCGTCGGCTTGCCGAACGTCGGCAAATCCACATTATTCAACGCAATCACAAAGGCGGGAGCACTGGCTGCAAACTACCCGTTCGCAACGATCGATCCGAACGTCGGGATCGTCGAGGTGCCGGATGCACGTCTCGATAAACTGACTGAACTGGTGAAACCGAAGAAGACGGTGCCGACGGCATTCGAATTCACGGATATCGCAGGCATCGTCAAAGGTGCTTCAAAAGGTGAAGGGCTCGGGAATAAATTCCTCGCAAACATCCGTGAAGTGGACGCCATCACACAGGTCGTCCGTGCGTTCGATGATGAGAACGTCACCCATGTTTCAGGAAAAGTGGATCCGATCGAGGATATTGAAGTCATCAATATGGAGCTGATCCTTGCAGACCTGGAAAGTGTTGAAAAAAGGCTGCCGAGGCTTGAGAAGATGATCAAACAGAAAGATAAGGATTCGATGGCGGAGCATGCCGTGCTCACCAGGATCAAGGAAGGCCTGGAAGAGGGGCTGCCGGTCCGCGCTTTGGAATTCTCCAAGGAGGAACAGGCGGCTGTGAGACATTTCCACCTGCTCACGGCAAAGCCGATGCTGTATGTGGCAAACGTCTCGGAAGATGATCTGATGGACCTCTCCGGCAATGAATATCTGGATGCGATCAATGAGTATGCCGAAAAGGAAGGCTCGCAGGTGATCGTCATCTCGGCGAAAGTCGAAGAGGAAATCGCAGTGCTGGACGATGACGAGAAGGAAATGTTCCTGGAAGACCTCGGGCTGGCAGAGTCGGGTCTTGATAAGCTGGTCCGTGCCTCCTACGACCTGCTCGGCCTCGCGACCTACTTCACTGCAGGCGAACAGGAAGTCCGCGCATGGACGTTCAAAAAAGGGATGACCGCACCGGAATGCGCCGGCATCATCCACACGGATTTCCAAAAAGGCTTCATCCGCGCAGAAACCGTGGCCTATGACGACCTGGTCGAAGCAGGCAGCGAGCTGAAAGCCAAAGAGGCCGGGAAAGTCCGCCTTGAAGGCAAGGACTACATCATGAAGGACGGCGACGTCGTCCATTTCAGGTTCAACGTATAATAAATATCACCGCAACTCTTATGAGCTGCGGTGATTTTTTATTTCAGGAGGTATTTTTTTGCCGAGGCAGCATAAGTCGTGTTTGAAGTGACAAGTTATGCCGCAAACGGCTTCCAAACGACATAAGTCGGGGTTGGAGCAGTGAGTTATGTCACAAATGCCCTCGAAATGACATAAGTCAGGTTTGAAGCGGCAAGTTATGTCACAAATGCCCTCCAAACGGCATAAGTTGGGTTTGAAGTAGTGAGTTATGCCGCACTCACCCACTATAAGTCCCCGACATGACAGTTAATAAATTTCCATCTTAAAAAAGCGAGAAAAATATTGTAATAACACCTGTTTACTGATATAATAACTGATTGTGAGTAATGAAAATTATTCCTTGCTGATGGCCTATGGTCATCAGCCGCCAAAGTCCATAAGGAGGTGCAGAAGATGAGAGCATATGAAATTTTATATGTTATCCGCCCAAACATTGAAGAGGATGAAAAAACAGCTTTAGTAGAGCGTTTTGACAACCTGTTGACTTCAAACGGTGCGGAGATCGTCGAATCAAAAGAGTGGGGTAAACGTCGTTTAGCTTATGAAATCAATGATTTCACAGATGGTTTTTACCAAATCATCAAAGTCAACGATGATGGAACAGCTACTCAGGAATTCGAACGTCTTGCAAAAATCAGCAACGATATCATTCGTCATATCGTTGTCCGTGATGAGCAGGCAGAAGAAAACAAGCAAAAATAAGTTAGTCAAATAATGACATGGAGTTGATTGCATGATAAACCGTGTTGTACTGGTCGGTCGCCTCACCCGCGATCCGGAACTTAGAGTCAGTCAGAATAATGTATCTGTCACAACTTTCAACCTGGCGGTCAATCGTCCTTTCATGGGACAGAATGGTGAACGTGGTGCGGATTTCATCAACTGTGTGACTTTCCGCAAACAGGCGGAGAACGTCAATCAGTATGTTAAAAAAGGCAGTCTTGTCGGCATTGACGGCAGGATCCAGACGAGAAACTACGAGAACAAAGATGGCCAGAGAGTTTACGTGACCGAAGTGGTGTGCGACAGTGTGCAGTTTTTGGAGCCGAAAGGTCAACAGGGCAGTAATCAATCTCAAAGCAACTATAACTCAGCAGATAATTATGCGAACGCTTATGGCGGAGGCGGCGCGGCTGGTGGAGCGGCAAGCTTCGGAAACCAGTCCACCGGTTCAAGACCGGCGCAGTCATCACAGGGACAGAACAGAGCCGAGGAGAACCCGTTTGCGAATGCGGATGGCCCGGTTGATATCAGTGATGACGATCTTCCGTTCTAAGATGCAGCGAAGATATTCAATGATATAGAAATGATTTCGAATTACGTGTGTGAACTGTGTGTGTAAAATAAAGGACATTCAAGTGTGTGGATGTCCGATATGTGTGTGAATCCCGTGGATGTATTCCGCGGGATTTTTTTATTTGGAAGGATAATATGATTATCACATACACTCTTATTTATGGTAATGTGACATTGAATATTATCCGGTTCGGGATATATCATGAATTTCAAAAAGGGGAGAATTGAATGTTAAGACTGATGTGCAAAGGGAAGATCCACCGTGCGACCGTGACGGAGGCGGATCTGGATTATGTGGGGAGTATCACGATCGACTCGAAGCTGATGAAGGCAGCGGACATACGGCCGTATGAAATGGTGCAGATCACGAACTTGAGGAATGCCACGAGATGGAAGACATACGCACTGCCCGCCGAAGCGGAATCCGGGAAAATCTGTCTGAACGGCCCGCCGGCCCATCTTTTTTCAGAGGGGGATCTTGTCATCATACTGAGCATGGCACAGATGTCCGAAGAAGAGGTGGAAGCGTTGGAGCCGCATGTCGTCTTCGTCGATGAAAATAATCAAATCACACATGTTGAATCGCACGAACTCCACTGGGGATAAGGTGTGGGCGATGAACCGTGATATGGAAAGAACTTTTCCTGTCACGGTTTTTTTATTCACCCAAAAAGGTCTGTCCCATGCTCCCTTCCTTCCATGATTTTTCAGATTCCCTGTTTATATATATATGCACCGGGTATATAAATAATGTTTGAAAGACTTATTAAAATGGAGGGGTAACATGTTTTTACATGACAAACATCTGCAGTTCGAAGCTAAGCCGGTCAACCCGGACCCATTGATGGCGAAAAAGGTCCAGGAGCTGATCGGCGGACAGTATGGAGAGATGACAGTTGCAATGCAGTACTTATTCCAGGGATGGGGTGTACGTGCAGGAAACGAGAAATATAAGGACCTGCTGCTTGATATCGGCACCGAGGAACTCGGCCATATCGAGATGCTCGCGACAATGGTGGCGAGACTCCTTGAGGGCACTTCCCTCGACCATCAGGAAGAAGCGATGAAAGATCCTGCAACCGCAGCGGTTTTAGGCGGTATGAACCCGCAGCACGCGATCGTATCCGGCCTGAACGCACGTCCTGCGGACAGCATTGGCAATCCATGGCAGGGCAACTACATCATTTCAAGCGGCAACCTGCTTGCCGATTTCCGTTCAAACTTGAGTGCGGAATCACAGGGGCGCGTCCAGGCAGTGCGCCTTTATGAAATGACGAACGACCCAGGCCTCAGGGATATGCTTGCGGTCCTGATTGCCCGCGATTCCTACCACCAGAACCTGTGGATGCAGGCGATCAAGGAACTGGAAGAAAAAGAAGGCAGTAAAATCGTACCGACAACATTCGACCGTGCACAGCAGCGTGAGGATATCGCGTTCAGCCTGTACAACCATTCCCAGTCGGAAGAAAGCAAGGAAGGCAGCTGGGCCGAAGGGGAGACCCCGGCAGGCGACGGCCATTTCAGCTATGTCGAGAAACCGCCGTTCGAGGGCGAAATACCGTCCATCCCGCCTTCACCGAAATCCGTACACAATACGCTGCCTGAAGATAAACTCTAACATCGAAAACATTCAAATATAAAATCAAACAAAACATCGGGGATACCGGTGTTTTGTTTTTAGGAGGATCAATATGGATAAGATGAAGTATGGCGATGACTATAAGGCGCTTCCGGTGACATCCGTCAACAGCGGCAAAGGTGTGGAAGTGCTGCCGGATCTGTATCAGTATACGGTGCAGATCGTGAACATGGTCTTTTACGGTAAACCGGAATCAGGGGACGGGGATTACGTGATCATCGATGCCGGCATGCCGAAATCATCCGAAGATATCATCGAGGAAGCGGAAAAGAGGTTCGGCACAGAAAGCAAACCGAAGGCGATCATCCTGACGCACGGTCATTTCGACCATGTCGGCGCGGTGATAGAGCTCGTCGAGCATTGGAATGTGCCGGTCTACGCCCACAAAGAAGAACTGCCCTACCTGACAGGGAAAGAGGACTATCCGAAGCCGGATCCTTCCGTGGATGGCGGCATGGTGCCGAAGATGGCCCCAGCTTTCCCGCGCAAGGCGATCGATCTCGGTACAAATGTCCAGGCGCTGCCTGAAGACGGCAGTGTACCGCATATGCCCGGATTCGAATGGATCCATACACCGGGGCATTCAGCCGGCCACGTTTCCCTCTTCAGGAAAGAGGATGGTGCGCTGATTTCAGGCGATGCATTCGTCACGGTGAAACAGGACTCCCTATACAACGTCCTGTCGCAGAAGGAGAACATCTACGGCCCGCCGAGATATTTGACGACGGACTGGGATCTCGCATATCAATCCGTCAAGAAACTGTATGACCTCACACCGAAATATGCCATCACCGGCCACGGCCCGCCGCTCACCGGTAAAGAACTCGGCACCCAGCTGGGCGAGCTGGTCCAGAACTTCGATGACATCGCGAAGCCCAAGAAGGGCAAGTACGTCGATGACGAATAAAAAGACCCGCAGCCTGTAAAAATATCCGACTGATATCATCACTCCTTCTGCCTGGTATGAAATTGTATCTGATAAATTGAAGGGGGGATGATGGGACATCAGTTATTACCCGGGAAATAACAGTCGGATCAAAAATCAGTCCTCCCGGTTGAATAAAGCACCCGTGAGGGTGCTTTTCTCATGGCATGTTTCTCTCGAGAAATTAAGGGGTAGCGTTTATATAATAACTGATTAGGAGTGTGATCAAATGCTGAAATTATCGGAAAGCGAATTTCCAAACGTCGTCCATGTCGAGGTCGACGGAAATGTGATGGATATAGATGCCGAAAAATCCGAAGCCTTCATAAAAGAGCATTACGGTGAGGACGCGGAACTGAATGCACTCATCTACGTTAAAAAACTGGAAGGCGTCACACCCGGGGGTGCGCTCCGGGGCATACCGGTCGATGCACAGCACTGGAACCAGTTCAATAAGTTGGCGGTGGTGGCGGATGACGGGATGCTCAAGAAGATCGGTTCTTTTGCGGACATGCTGCCCGGCATCAGCGTCAAATCGTTCAATAAGACGGAAATCGACGACGCCTGGCGCTGGATCGCAGAATAAGGCATCATGATATGACAAAACAGGAAAAGGAATGAATGTTGATGGATGTAATGACGGAATATCTCCATATGGCTTTGAAACTGGTCGTCGGCCTGATTGGCGTCATCATCGTCATCCGCCTGCTCGGCAAAAAAGAGATGGCGCAGGTGACGCTTCTTGACTTCGTCTATGCACTGGTGCTCGGCGGCGTCATCAAGGATGCGATGTATGACCCGGCGGTGACCATACCGCAGATGCTTTTTGTCCTCGCCATCTGGAGTGCACTCATCTATATATTCGAGAAGCTCACGCAAAAGTCGGGTGTGCTGCGCCATGTCATCAAAGGCAAGCCAGTCACCATCGTCAAGGATGGTGAAATGCTCTATGACCAGATGGAAAGGCTCAATCTGGAAATAGAAGAGCTTAGTGAACTGCTGAGGGAGCAGGGCATCTTCTCCTTCAGGGAAGTCAATTATGCCATTTTTGAAAACAGCGGACAGCTCACGGTACTTAAGAAACGTTCGGAACAGGACAGGGTCGTTGATGTGCCCTCCTATACACTGATCGCCGACGGTAAGGTCATCGACTATGAACTGAAGGAACTGGACCGGGACAAGGGGTGGATTGAAGAGTCTCTGGAAGGTATCGGCAAACGCATCGAGGATGTTTATTTTGCGGAATGGAACCCTGAAATCGGCTGGCATATCCAGGATTATGACAACAATTCATATGATCTTGACTGATGGAAAGACCCGGGACGGGGTCTTTTTTTCGTATTGGATGTGGTATCGGGCGCTGTGCTGTGGTTAAATGAGGATAAGTAAAAAATATTAAGGTGGATCCGATGAAATATATCATATATGGAAAAATATCCGGAGCACTCCTGTTGATTCTGCTCCTTGCCGGATGCGGCGGGACGGAAGAGGAAGCCGTACCGGAAGAGGAACAGACGGAAACGGAGGCGGACGATGCACCGGATGAGGAAGCGGAATCCGAAGAGCCGGAACCGCTCATCGACGGGGAAGATCTGGCCGATGACGGAAGCATCCAGGCCCTCGTCAATAAAGAACATCATCTAAGCGCGGATTATGTACCGGAGGATCTCGTGCCCGTCGAAGTGCCGACTGTGCTGGAAAGCCCGGAGGTCAACCAGCTGAGGCAGGAAGCTTCGGATGCCCTGACGGAGATGTTCGATGCGGCGCTCGCAGACGGCATCACTTTATATGCCCGGTCGGGTTACCGCTCCTATAATACCCAGGCGAGCCTCTATGACAGCTACAGGGCGGCACACGGCGAAGAGGCGGCCAACCGTTTCAGTGCCCCGCCGGGTGCGAGCGAGCATCAGACGGGCCTTGCGATGGATGTGACCGCAGAAAGTGTGAACCTCGAACTGCTCGAGGCTTTCGGGGAGACGGATGAAGGGATATGGGTGCGTGAAAATGCACATGAATCAGGCTTCATCATCCGGTACCCTGAAGGTAAGGAAGAAATAACGGGTTACTTATATGAGCCGTGGCATCTGCGGTATCTCGGGACAGAACTTGCTTCCGACATCCATGACAGCGGGCTTACATACGAGGAATATATCAAGGAGAGTGGGATGGATATTGAAGAGGACGGAGAATAACGGAAACAGGTCGATGTGGAAGATACTGGTACCGATACTGCTGCTGCTTATTGCTGCCGGTGCGGTCTTCATGGCTTTCAGCTTTTCAGGTGATGACTCTGAAGAAGAGGCGGCAGTGGAGGAGACGGCCGGAGAGGGAGAAGCATCGGAGGATTCGGAAGAGGACGGAACCGCGGACAGTGGTGCGGCGGAAGATTCGGAGGAGAATGGCGAAGCGGCGGCTGAGGAAGGGTCGAGTGAAATCACGATTTCAACCGTCGGTGACATCATGGTGCATGATGAGCAGTATTGGGGCGCTTATGTCGAAGAGACGGATTCATATGATTTCAAGCCGTGGTTTGAGCATGTGAAGCCTTACCTCGAGGAAGCGGATCTTGCGATCGGCAACTTCGAGACGACCGTCGCAGGTGAAGACCGCGGCTACACAGGCTATCCGCTGTTCAACACGCCGGATGAAATTGTTGAGGATGTGAAGTATGCAGGGTTCGATGCCCTCGTCACTTCAAACAACCACAGCCTCGACATGGGCGCACAGGGCGTTGAACGCACGGTGCAGATGCTGGAGGAAGCAGACCTTGACGTGGTCGGTACATATGACGGCGCACCGGAAGAGCGGCATGTGATCAGGGAAGTCGACGGCATCAGGGTGGCCATGCTTGCGTTCACGGAGATGCTGAACGGCATGGAAGGCCCGTACACTGATGAGGAAGTGTACAATATGATCGATGTCATTTCCGAGGAGAATCTGACGGAAGCGATCGATGCAGCGAAAGCGGACGATCCGGACATCATACTGACATATATGCACTGGGGTCCTGAGTACGTCGAGGAGCCGAGCGACTACCAGAAGGAATATGCACAGTTTCTCGCAGATCAGGGCGTGGATCTGATCATCGGTTCCCACCCGCATGTCATACAGCGGGCGGAATACCTTGAATCAGCCGACGGGGAAAGTGAGTCATTCGTCGTTTATTCCCTGGGCAACTTCATCTCCAACCAGCGTCTGGAGACGATCGGCCCGGATTTCGAGCCGAATGAGGACGGGGTCATCCTGAACTTCGATATCGAAAAAGACCACGAGTCCGGTGAGACGGTCGTCGCTGATGTGCACTATACACCGACGTGGGTGTACCGCCACAGCGATACGAACGACACGCCGTTCGATTATGAAATACTGCCGGTGGAGGATTTCCAGGATGATGAAAACCTGCCCGCAGATATACGTGAGCGTCTTGACCGCTCGCTTGAACGGACACATTCGAGACTGAATCTCGAGTAAAAATGAACACGGACGAACGATGACTCAGCCGCATGGCTGGTCATTGTTCGTTTATTAATTTATAACGGAAGATTGCAGGTGTTAAAATGAAAAAATGGATTGGGATCATCATCGGGGGCATCGTCGTCCTCGGAGCGGGCGCGTTCCTGCTGATCAATTATACGAACATATTCCAAGCGGGCGAAGAGGCGGCACTGGATGATTATATATCTCAGTATGAAGCCGGGGATTACGAAGAGATATATGAATCGCTGCACAATGACAGGCAGGAGAGGTATGCGCCGGAAGAAGTCACCGAAAGATATGAGAAGCTGTACGAGGACCTCGGGGTCGAAGCACGGTCCATCGACGGCCTCGAATTGAACGAGGACCAGTCGACGGACGAGAACAGACTCTATGAAGGGGACTGGACGGTGGAGACCGCTTACGGTGAAGTGACGAGGGATATCGTCATCAGCCTGCTTTACGATGAAGCGGAAAACGCGTGGCATGTGGAATGGACGCCCGATATGATCATCCCCGGGCTGAACGGCAACCGCACGCTCGACTTCAATTTCACGAGCGGTGTGCGCGGTGAAATCCAGGACCAGTCCGGCGAGCCGCTTGCGTTCAACGGCCGTAAGGAAGTGGTCGGTTTCACGGCAGGTGAGATGTCGGAAGACGAATTGACTGACCTCGCCGACGTGCTCGAAGTCAGCGAGGAATCACTCGAAAACACATTCAACCAGGAGTGGATCGGCGACGGCATGTTCGTGCCCGTGAAGGAAGCCCACCGCTTCTCCGATAAGGAAAAATCGGAATTCAATTATGAAGGACTGCAGGTTCGGGAACAGCCGTCACGCGAATATGCACTGGATGAGGCAACGTTCCATCTGATCGGCTACGTCGGGGCGGCGAGTGCCGAGGATATTGAGGCATCGGATTACCTGGCGGCAGGGGATATGACCGGAAAGCGTGGCCTTGAATCATTATACGATGAGCGCCTGCAGCCGTCAGGCGGATATGAAATCGCCATCGCGGATGTGAACGGTGATGCCGTCGACACGCTGTTCAGCGAAGAGGCCGAGGACGGGTCGGATGTGGTGCTCACCATCGATGGGGACCTTCAGGAAATCATCCACGGCGAGCTTGAAGAGGACTCGGGCGCAAGTGTCGCCCTCGCCCCGGACACCGGGGACATCCTTGCTGCAGCGAGCTATCCGGCCCCTAGCCCGTATGACTTCATGTTCGGCATCACACAGGAAGAGCTGGATGAGCTCGAGGAAGATGAAGAAAACCCGCTGCTCGGCAAATTCAACCGGGCGACTTCGCCCGGCTCCACCCAGAAGATCCTCTCCGCGCTCGTGGCTTTGAATACGGAAGGGTTCGACCGTGATGCGACGCGGACGATCACCGGAAGCAGCTGGCAGGCGGACGAATCATGGGGCGGGTACACCGTGAACCGCTACCATGTGGAAGATGGCGAATTCGACCTTTCCCGGGCGATCACGAGCTCCGACAACATCTACTTTGCCCAGACCATGCTTGACCTCGGTGCGGACCGCTTCGTCGAAGGGATGGAGGCACTCGGAATCGGTGAGGAATATGACAGCGACTATCCGATCTACACGAGCCAGGTGTCGAACGACGGCACCATCGAGAGCGAAATCCTGCTTGCAGACAGTGCATACGGGCAGGGTGAGCTGTTGATCTCACCGCTCCAGATCACCGCCATCTATTCCGGGGTGGTCAACGGTGGGGACGTCTATGTCCCGCGCATACTCGCGGATTCTGAGGCCGAGGTCCAGGTGGAAGGTATTGCGGATGAAGACGACCTCATCTATCTGGAGGATGCGATGAGGAGCGTCGTCACCGATTACCATGCAGATGATATGGAACGGGATTATGCATCCTTTGCCGGCAAGACGGGCACAAGCGAGAATAAAATGTCCCAGGACACAAGAGGATCCGAGACCGGATGGTTCATCGGCTATGACCAGGATGAGAAGGATATGATGCTCTCCCTCTATGTCGAGGATGTCGAGGACCGCGGGATGAGTGAATATTCTGCACAGAAATTTGCAGATATCCACGATGCTTACAGAGACCTCGAATGATAAATTTCAAAACGGTCCTGTGCCAATAAATATATGGCATAGGACTGTTTTTTAACTGCATAATAATCCACCCCGCGGTTTACTAAGGCCGCTCAATGTGCTACGCTTTTTATAATTATCAGAATTATTCGGTGTGTTCACTTGACAGCTTACCGTGGGATTCAACATTAAAAATATAGAGGAAAGGGGATGTTCATGATGGACGCTTTTCCAATATCCGGGTGGCTGATTTTGATTCTGCCGCCTATTCTCATGATAGGTTCCGTAGCCATATGGTATGCACGTGAAGTGAAGATGGAAAAACTGGAAAATGATTTATTCAGAAAAAAATATGATGACAAGGGGTTGTAGGGTATGGGTGGTATCGGCATATTAAGCATAGTGATCATATACATGATATTACTTCTGGCCCTCGGCATCTGGTCGGCGAGAATAAGTACTCAAGGGTCTGCGGAATACTTTCTCGGCGGAAGGAAACTCGGTCCATGGGTATTATCCATGAGTGAGAAAGCATCCGAGTCGAGCGGTTTCATGACCGTGGGGCTGCCGGGCGAAGCGTATTCGACGGGTATGAGTGCGGCGTGGAACGCCGTATCGAGTGTGTTCTCGATCTTCAACTGGCTGTTCTTCGCCAAGAGGATCAGGCGCTTATCGGAAATTCAGAATTCAATCACGGTGCCGGATTTCCTGTCGGCACGTTATAAAGATGATACACATATAATGAGATGGGTCTCCATCGTCGTCATGACGGTGTTCATGACCGTATACGTCTGTGCCCAGTTTGTGGCATTCGGTGTTTTATTTGAAGTCGTCCTCGGCGTCAACTTTGCGACAGGTGTAATCGTCGGCGGCATCGTCACGATCATCTACACGATCATGGGCGGTTTCTTTGCGGTGTCACTGACCGACTTCATCCAGGGCCTGTTGATGGCATTTGCATTCCTGGTGCTGCCGATCCTAGCGATCACCGAGCTCGGTGGCTTCAATGAACTGGGTTATCAGCTCACCGATATGATGGGTCAGGAGTTCCTTGCGCCGTTCTTCGGCAGTTCAGCACTGACGCTTGCCGGACTCATCGCAATCATCAGTTACTTATTCATCGGTATCGGGTTCAACGGATCCCCGCACGTACTGGTCCGTTATATGGCGCTGCGCCATACACGCGATGTGAAGCGCATCGCGATGATCGGCATCGTATGGATGATGGTCGCCTACTACGGCGCTGTACTGATCGGGCTGTCGGGTCTTGCTTTATTCCCGAACCTTGCAGATCCTGAACACATCTTCCCGACGATGGCCGTGGAATTGTTCCCATGGTGGATTGCAGGCATCATCATCGCAGGTGCACTGTCTGCGATGATGTCCTCGATCGACTCGATGCTTTTGATCGCATCTTCGACGATCGCAGAAGACCTGTGGAATAAAATTCTCAAAAAAGGTGAACTGAGGGAAGACAAGACGATCCTCATCTCAAGGATCGCGACGGCGGCCCTCGGCGGACTGGCGATCATCATCGCCCTGAACCCGCTTGACTCGGTATTCTGGCTTGCGGTCTTCGCATGGGCGGGGCTTGCGACATGTTTCGGCCCGCCGATCATCCTTTCCCTGTTCTGGAAAAGGGTCACGAAGGCCGGTGCAATCGCCGGCATGATCGTGGGACCTGTCGTCACCGTCATCTGGTACTTCTGGCCGCCGGTCGACATTTATGAAGGCGGACCGGCATTCATCGCGGCGATGATCACGATTGTGCTCGTCAGCCTGATGACGAAGCCGCCTGAAGGCGATGACTTTGAACGCCTGTGGGATAAATATACCGAGAAGAACGAACTCGGCAGATTCTCATTCCTGCCTTCTGATGAAGAAGTGATCAGGAATCTGAAAGCCAGCAATCTTGATAACAAGACAGAGAAGGAAATCATCATGGAACTGATCGACCGTGACTTCAAGTCGGCCAGCACATTTCAGACTAATGGATAAAAGGATGAATCGA
Source organism: Salinicoccus kekensis (assembly GCF_900220995.1). GTDB lineage: Bacteria > Bacillota > Bacilli > Staphylococcales > Salinicoccaceae > Lacicoccus > Lacicoccus kekensis. The sequence continues at coordinate 185,151 of NZ_OBQF01000005.1, read as the reverse complement.
TATGGATAACGAAGAATATGAATCAGTCTCCCTGATAGAGACACCTATGGACTTGAACGGAAGGGAACTGGTTTGTTATCCTTATCTTATCGTACTTTGTAAGGTGTCCATGCCCCGGATGTTCATGAAACCGAGGGTCGCATGGACGGTCATCACGGTGGACCTTGTGAAAGGTGTACCGCTGCGTTCCAACATGTTCCCGGAAACGGCGGACATCAACATCAAACCATCGGCACTTGTGCCGGCCATCGTCTCACATGAAGAGGCGGTCAAAAAAGCCCGCAAGCTCGTGCTGAGATGGGTGATGTTCAAGTTCCATGCATTCAGGAATCCAGAAATTGAAATCGTGAAGGAGCAGGCAGTCTATAAAGCGTTTTTCTTTGCTGAAGCGGACGGCAGGGAAATCCTCGTCGACACCGTCAAAGGATTGACGGGCGAGGACTTGTAATTCCAAAGGAAAGCAGGGATAGAATGTTTGATTTCAAGTCTAGAAGATCACGGGTCATCGACAAACTTCAGGAGCAGGGTGATGCCGTCGCAATCGTGATGGATCCGAACTACGTATATTATCTGACGGGCTATCACGCCGCCCTCGGTATCGAATGGGGCAGACCGAACATCTTCATCCAGACCGTGGACGGAGAATCTGTGCTCATCATACCGTCGATGGAAGAGGAGATGGCGAACAGGCAGACCGATGTCACTACGGTGATTCCGTGGACCGACGGCACAGACGGTGAATGGCGCCCGCCTCTGAAGAAATATCTGGAGAAATATAAAAATGATAAAGTCGCCGTCGACTACATGTCGTTCCCGAGGATCGTCTGGGATTACATCGGTGAAGTGATTCCAAAAGACCGTATATCCGACATCGGCCAGGAGATAGACAGGCTGAGGAGCATCAAGGATCCTCAGGAAATCCAGATCGCAAGGCATGCCGGCGAAGTGGCCGTGGAGATGCTGAAAGGTGCGATGAAAGTCGCAGCACCGGGTGTGTATGAATATGAAGTGGAACTCGCTTCAAAACAGGCAGGCACACGCCACGCCGCAAAACTGATGGAAGAACATTACCAGGAAGCCGAGCCGTTCAATTATCCCGGCATCGGCAATAAGCAGATCATGAGCTCCGGCAGCGACATCACCATGACCCATCACAGGAGCGGCATGACGAAGCTCGAGCATGGTGAGCCGCTCTTCATCTGCCACTGCGGCACTGCGGAGTTCAAGAACTTCTTCGTCGGGTTCGACCGCACTTTATTCGTGGGGGACATCAACAAAGAAGTTGAAAAGATGCTGGATATTGCGGAAGAAGCACAGAAAGCCGCTTTATCTGAAATCAAACCCGGTGCATACGCCAAAGATGTCTTCAGGGCATATGCAGATGTCATAGAAGACAACGGCTATCCTGTACCTTTCAGGGCCGGCCGTTCCCTAGGCTTTTCATACACCGCCTATCCCGAACTCGCACAGGACAGCGAAGCCGTCCTGGAAGAAGGCATGGTCTTCGCGGTCGACGGCGGTACAGACTCTGAAAATTACCGCACCCAGGTCGGCGACAGCGTCCTCGTCACAGAAGACGGCTTTGAATATCTGACACCATTCACAAAAGACCATAACGACCTGATCGTAGGAAAATAAACTTCATAACTGTACCCGGATGAGCGTGTGCTGCTCGTCCGGGTTTTTTGTGTGTGCCACGAGATAGTCTGTGGAGTGCGTTTCGTGTCACAGCAAGTTTCCAAATGACATAACTTGAGTCCCGGGTGACGACTTATGTCACAAAACCCCTTCAAATGACATAACTTGAGCCCCGGGTGACGACTTATGTCACAAGAGCCCTTGAAATGACATAACTCGGGTGTTCGGCCGCCACTTATGTCACGAAACCCCTCCAAATGACATAACTGGGGTACCGGACCGCCACTTATGTCACAGAACACCTCCAAATGACATAACTCGGACGCCGACCGACCAGTTGTGTCACAGACCGACCCGACACCCCTCCCAATTTAAAGAGAAAAATAAAAACCCCCTCATATCCATTGATATGAGGGGGTCTCCACTTTCAAACCCTAAAACATTTCTGAAACGACTTTCTGATTGACGAAATTCAGAAGGTAGTCCGGGCTGCCTGTCTTCTGGTCGGTACCTGAAAGTTTGAATCCGCCGAACGGGTGGTATCCAACGACCGCTGCTGTACAGCCACGGTTCAGGTAAAGGTTGCCGACGTCGAATTTGCGGCATGCGAGGTGCCAGTGTTCACGCGTATTGGTGATGACTGCACCGGTCAGGCCGTATTCGGTGTTGTTCGCAACTTTCAACGCTTCGTCGAAGTCCTTCACTTTAGTGAAGCCGACGACAGGTCCGAAGATCTCTTCCTGCATGATGACCGCTTCAGGGTCAAGGTCGGAGAAAATCGTCGGATGAACGAAGAATCCTGTGGAATCATCCGTCTCCCCACCAAATTCAAGCTTGCCTTCTTTTTTACCTGTCTCGATATAATCTTTGATGCGGTCGAACTGGTTCTGGTTGACTACAGGTCCCATATAAGTGTTTTCCGTCGTGTCACCGACTGTCAGTTCTTTCGCGAGTTCAATCGATCTAGCCAGCACTTCATCATGCACATCTTCGTGGACGACGGCACGTGAGCAGGCTGAACATTTCTGTCCGGAGAAGCCGAACGCTGAATGGACGATCGACTCGGCTGCAACTTCGATGTCTGCATCCTTATCGACGATGATCGTATCCTTACCGCCCATCTCAGAAATTGTGCGCTTCAGGAAATGCTGTCCTTCCTGGACTTTCGCCGCTTTCTCGGTGATGTGGAGACCGACTGATTTCGAACCTGTGAACGTGATGAAGTGTGTCTTATGGTGCTCCACCATATAGTCGCCGATGTCCCTTGAAGAGCCCGGCACGAAGTTGACCACTCCGTCAGGGAGTCCTGCTTCTTTTAGGACTTCCATGAATTTATATGCAATGATCGGTGTATCACCGGAAGGTTTCAGCAGTACTGAGTTACCTGCCACCACCGGCGCGATCGTTGTACCTGCCATTATCGCGAATGGGAAGTTCCAAGGTGAAATCGTCACCCCGACGCCCATCGGCTGATAGAAGTATTTATTGGATTCACCTTCACGGTCAAGGGTCGGCTTGCCATCTGCCAGATCCATCCATGAACGTGCATAATACTCGATGAAGTCGATTGCTTCATTCGTATCACCGTCGGCTTCATTCCAAGGTTTACCGGCTTCGTAAACCATCAGCGCTGAAAACTCATGCTTGCGCCGGCGGATGATCGCTGCGATTCTCAAAAGCAGATCGGCACGTTCTTTAGCTGACCAGGTGCTCCATGATTCAAAAGCCGCTTCGCCGGCTTCGAGTGCCTGCTCAATGTGTTCAGGTTTCGCCTTTGAAACATTTCCAAGGACCTGTTCTTTATTTGCAGGATTGATGACAGTCGTCTTATCATCCGTCATCACTTCTTTGCCGCCGATGATAAGCGGGTAATCTCCACCAAATTGTTCCTTAACTTGTTTCAGTGCTTCCTGAAATGCCTGCTTATTCGATTCCACTGTGAAATCGGTTGCGGGCTCTGCTTTGTAAGGCGTTACCATTAAAAATTCCTCCTATTGATTGAAAATATCGCTTTGAAAGCTCATACATTTATTCTACCCTATATAAAGTTAAATATGCAAAACATACAGTTTAAGCGCTTTCATGAAAGGGCCATCTTTGTACATCAATTATTTTTGATATATACTGGATACATCAGAATGAATTGATAAGAAAGGCGGGCAATGCATCATGCAGATGGATCTGGTCAAAAGTGACCTTTTAAAAGAATATGAGCAGATATTCAAAGCGCTTGCGGATGAAAAGCGGCTGAAGATACTTCATCTGCTGGCGGATTCACCTCTGGAATCGAACTGCGTATGTGATCTGACAGAAGCTATGGATATGGCACAATCGAAGCTTTCCTATCATCTGAAGATACTCCTCAGTGCGGGTCTGATCAATCAGACCAAAAAAGGGACATGGCATTATTACGCTTTAAATGAAGAGAACATCAGCGCGGTGCTCTCAGATGATATCTTCCAAAATCTTCGAATAAAAAGAATGATCACGCCGGAAAATGAAGGAGAATAAAAACCCGCGCACGATAAAAGTCGTCGCACTGGTGACCGCGCTCAGCCTGCTCGGTGACTCCATGCTGTATATCGCGCTGCCGATCTACTGGGAGCAGGCGGGGCTTGAGTCATTGTGGCAGGTGGGTGTGCTTCTGTCGATCAACCGTTTTGTCAGACTGCCCGTCGCCCCGTTCGTCGGATGGCTGTATAAGAGGATTTCACTGAAGACGGGTCTCATCATCGCCACCCTGCTCGGTGCATTCACCACTTTGGGATACGGATTTTTCAGCGGATTCATCGCATGGGTCATCCTTCGGAGCCTGTGGGGCATTGCCTGGTCATTTTTCAGGATCGGCGGCCTGGCGAGCGTCTCCGTTTATTCAAAAAAGAATGAACTGGGAAAATCCATGGGTACATACAATGGACTGCATCGGCTGGGCAGTTTATTCGGCATGCTGTTGGGCGGGATATTCGTCCCAATCATCGGTTTGAAGGCGGTCGCTGTCGCTTTCGGCATCCTGACTCTGGCTGGCCTGCTCATCATTCTCATCTGCATGGAGAAAGACAACGGAAAAGCGGTCATCTCCAGGCCTTTACCGGGACTTTCATTCACCACCGCCGAGATGGCACATTTCAGAAATAAACTGCTGCTCGTCTGCATCACCGGATTCTTCATGACGATGCTGATCCAGGGAATCCTCACGTCCACGCTGAGCTCGGTGATTGAAAATCATCGGGGTGAGTTCGTCTCACTGTTTCAAATAGTTGTGAGTGCGGCATTCCTGTCCGGTCTCCTTCAATCGTGCAGGTGGATCTGGGAACCTTTTCTCGCGAGGCAGGTCGGCATGTGGTCGGATGGCAGGATCGGCAGGGTGCCGCTGTTCATCTGCTCGCTCATTTTCACCGGTGTGCTGTACGGGCTGATCGCCTTTGATCTGCCGATCATCTCCTGGATCGCCATTACACTGCTCGTCATGGCGGGTGCCACCGTCATGACGACAATGAATGATGCCATCGCGATTGACGATGAAAAAACATCGATGAACTTTTTGACGGGCTATACGATCATCCAGGATGTCGGTGCCTCCATCGGACCGTTCGTCAGCTTCATGATCATTGGAATGGAATACGGATTATCGTACCTATATATCGGCGGTTCCGCTATATTATTACTGCTCGCACTCTTCTGGACGCTTTTTCATCTGAAAGAGAGCGCACAGTTCCGGAACCAGGCGTGATTGATGGCAGGGAAGCCGGGCCTTTCTGCCATTTCCCTTTCTTCCATATATGAACATATGTTAATATAATGATATACATAATAAAAACCAGAGGTGACCAGATGGACTACAAAACATTGGACGACGACACGATGGAAAGGGTGACGCAGACTTTCAAGGCGCTCGGGGATCCGACCCGTATGAAGATACTCACATACCTTTTCAACGATGAACATTCGGTCGGCGACATTTCGGAGACGCTCGGACTGAAGCAGTCGACGGTGTCCCATCAGCTGAAGACGCTGAAAAACTTGAGGCTGGTCAAATCGAGGCGGGAAGGGACGACGATCTACTATTCCCATGATGATGCACACGTGATGACGATGCTCGATCAGATGATCAGCCACGTCAAGCATGATTAAGGAGGCAGCATAATGAGTCATGATCATTCGCACGATAAGAATAAAAAGACGCTGTTCGCAGCATTCCTGATCATCACCTTCTTCATGATCGTGGAGGCGGTGGGGGGCTTCCTCACAAACAGCCTGGCGCTCCTCGCGGATGCCGGGCATATGCTGAGTGACGCGATCTCCCTCGGGGTGGCGGTCATTGCGCTGACACTCGGGGAGCGGGCGGCGAACTACAGTAAAACTTACGGTTATAAGCGGTTTGAAATACTCGCAGCCGTCTTCAACGGCGTGACGCTCATACTGATTTCCGGCTTCATTTTCTATGAAGCCGCCGGCAGGTTCCAGAATCCGCCGGAAGTGGCATCCTACGGTATGCTCGCCATTGCCACGGTCGGCCTCGCCGTCAATATACTCGTCGCATGGATGCTGATGCGGAGCGGAAGCACGGGGGACAACCTGAATATGAGGGCGGCGTTCCTGCATGTTATCGGCGATATGCTCGGATCGGTCGGGGCGATCGTTGCGGCACTCCTCATGATATTCTTCGGCTGGGGAATCGCCGATCCGCTGGCGAGCGTCATCGTCGCGGTGCTCATCCTGATCAGCGGCTGGAGGGTGACGAAAGATTCACTCCATGTACTGATGGAAGGCACACCCGCCGATGTCGACCTCAATGAGATCGTCTCAAAGATTAAAGAAATCGACGAAGTGAAGGGCATCCATGACCTCCATGCCTGGACGATCACAAGCGGCATGAACGCCCTGTCCGCCCACGTCGTTGTCGACGGTGATATGACGGTGTACGAATCCCAGCATCTGCTTGAAAAAATCGAGGACGGGCTGGAAAAGCACAACATCGGCCATGTGACGATCCAGATCGAATGCGGGGACCGCGCCCACGGCGAGGACATCATCTGCGACATGGCTTTCCAGACGGAAAGCTCCCGTCACGGCCATGTCCATTAATAAAAATCAGGCGCTTCTATAAAGGCTGCGATGAGTTCAGCCGCTTTCCTGCGGGCCTCTCCCGGATAAGGGAGGTCTGCGGTGGAACCGGCGAGATACTGGACGAGATCAACAGCATCGATTCCTCCAGCTTCCATATATGACTTGTAGCGCGACCGCGTATACGCATCGATATAGAAGTGCGGCTCGGAACCGTCACCGCCTCCACCTTCCGTCGCCTGGAGGACGATGAGCATGATGAAATGGTTGAGGTAATATATGGACGACTGCATATCCTGCATCTCTTCCAGGGCGTAATTCGACAAGAGGAAATAAGCCTTGATCGCGGTGTATTTATTGCGGTCGTGGAGATGCGTCCGGACTTTCCCTTCCAAAAACGTGACAGCCGTCCGGTGCGGATCCGACCCGCCGGATTTCAGATAAAATTCATACACTTCATGCAGGTCGAAATTACCGTTGAAGTGGAAGAAATTTAAAAATCCCGTGGCGGAATAAAAGTCCGCCTGACCATCTGAGAGCACATACACATTCTTCAAAGGCACAGCCGAGAAATCAATTGCCCCGGCATGCTGCAGAATCCTTTTCACCAGTTCCGGTTTGTTGCCGGAGATCTTCAGGCCGGCCTGCTTCAGGATGAATTTCAGCTCAAAGACCCTCAGCTTCGGAAGGGTCGCCGGCAGGCTGTCATCTTCATATATGACACCTGCATCCATCAGCCGCCTGAGCAGATTGCCCGGTCTCCTGCCGTACTGCAGCTGCCAGAAATCGTATTTGTTCACTTCATCCGGCGTCCTGCCGGTGATGTAGTGCATAAACAGCACATCTATCGCATCGAGGTTCAATCTTCACACATCCTTGCGCGGACATACAGAAGAACACCGGAGACCCTCCGGTGTTCTTATTTTTGCTCATATCCATACTCGTTGCCCGGTCTCTTTGTATAGCTGTACTCATTTTCATCAAGTTTTCCGTACCGGCGGTCTTTCTGCTTATACGGCTCCTTACTGTAGCCGTACTCTCCATCGTCCACCTTCAGGCTGCCCGAGGTGCGGTCCTCGGCGGCGTGGGATGCGTCCGGGTAGGAGTAAGATGAATCATCGTACCGGCGCCGCATTTCCTTTTGGATCTCCAGCCTTTCATCCTGCATCGCTTCGGATTCCAAACCCTGCGCATCCTGGCGCTGGGTTTCATGGAAGTCCCGGGTCTCATTCCGGACGTAGCCTTCCTCACGCACACCGTACTCGTCCTTCAGCAGCAGTATCTCGCCCCTGTCAAGCGCTTCTTTGAAGTGTTCCTTTTCGGTGTCTGTGATATCCAGGTCACCGAGCACTTTATCTTCGGGGCCGCCATCGGAGAACATGGAGAGGAACTTATCCCATGTCGTCCCTTCGGAATCCCTGAAATTGACATCCCTGAACTTCATATAGGCGTATTCCAGCTTCTGTTTCGATATCACCGTGATTTCATCATCCCGGTAACCGTCGGCCCGGAGCGCTTCTATCCTTTCAATGACATCCCGTTCAGCGGCAAATTTTTCAAAACGGCTCATGATCGACCCTCCCATCTTTGATCCATTCAATTTTCAGTACCCATTCCATCAACGTATAAACCGGGCCCTGCATCAACTGATATGTTCATGATTTCGTACATCAATCCCTCCCGGCATGCGGTTTTTATAATAAACCCGCCTTCTCGCGTGATGGACCGCCATCCCGGCCATGACCGCAAGCCACACACCTGTGGCAGCGAACACCGTCACATACGGGATGATCATCAGGAAATCCAGCCCGAGCACCTGGGATAAGTTGATCGTCCCGACGGTGTACATCGCGACCGGGAACGCCATCCCCCACATGTCGGGTGTATAGGTGAGCGGGTGGCGGTTCACAACATGACGCCAGATGCCGAGCGTGATGAGCAGCGGGATCCACCACGTGCCAAGCACCCAGAAGAATAAAGTGAACCCCTTGAGGAAGACGGCGATTTCTGTGGTGAAGCCCGTGCCGTACATGATCAGCACCGAACCGGCAAGCGTCGTGATGGCAAGTGCGCCCATATTGATCCAGTAAGGCGGCGTCAAAGATGATGTCTCCACTTTGATGAACATCAGCCGGTAAAATATGAATGAGATGATATTGATGTAAAGCATGCACCCGAGCAGGAAGTGGCACAGGGAGATGAAGAGTATCACTTCACCAAATGCACCCATCCCGGGTGATATGAGTGTACCGAGCACGGCAATGGACTGCGTCGATACGACGACGAGCAGCCAGCCGCCGTTGACCGACTCATCGATTACGGGCTTCACCTGCTTCACGATGATGAGGGTGAAGAAGGTGTACATCAAGATGATCCAGAGCAGGAATGCAACGGCCCAGAAGAGGAATCCCCAGACGACGAGGTCATTGATGACGACCAGCTGGGTGCCGAGCACTTCAGTCCCCGCAATCAGGGTGAAGAAGCCAGGCCCTTTCGCATGGCTCGCGAGGTCTCCCAGGAATTCATCGGTATTGAAGACGATCCTTGCGGCATTCAGTGAAAGCAGTATGATATATATGAAAACATTCAAGTAAATCAGAAATTCGGCTGCCTTCCCGAAACTGAGGTACCAGAATGACAGTGACAGCGCGCCCGTCGCCATGACCATTGCGAAGTAGCCCGGGAAAAGATGACGGGACTGCCGTTTTAAAAAGTCCAGCAAAACATTCACTCTTTCCAGCTTATAGTAAGATTCCAACCTGTATATGATATATGAAAAAGTGAATTATTTCAACTTCATCCGCTCCGTTCCTCAAGCTGCCGTTCACGCGTTTCCTGGATCAGCCATTTGGTGTCTTTCTGCGCTTCAAGACGTTTATTGTCTTCCTTGATGCGGTCGAGGACGGTGCGCATCTCCTCATTTTCGAGCAGGTAGTTTTCCTGCTTCATCCGCTCCAGCTCGATTTCCTTATCTATGTGGTCGAGCCGCATCTGCTCCATCTTCCTACGGTGCTTCAAGTATTCACTGATGACGCTTGCGAGTATGCCTGCAAGTACGATGACGAGTATCCACATAATATCAGTCCATTCAATTGTTATTTTTCCTTGCACCAAGCGCTGTGCCTAAAAGCAGACCGAAACTCATCCCGAGGGATATTCCGATCCCGACGTTACCGGCGAGCATACCGATCACCATTCCGAAAGCAGGGCCGAGTGCGAGCCCGATGGCAAGGTAGTTGGCATCCACCTCCCCGGTCTCTTCCTGATCTTCATGCCGTTCCTCTTTTTCATTCGCCATTGCCTCATCCCCTTGAATGACAGAATATTCACTTAAATTATACCAGAAATTCATCTATAAAAATATATAAAAAAGAGGCCTGGGCATCCTGATTTTAAGATGCCCAGGCCGGTTTTGCTGGAGTAAACATTGAGCTCCAGATTTTCCTCAACTCTCCAGTGACCGGTTTCCTTCTTTGGATAATATATAGTCTTTGTAATCCTCAACATCGATGCGGTTTTTGATTTCCCGCTCCAAACTGCTGATATGATTCAACTTCGCTATGCTGCTCATCGTGCTGGCCGGTGTGTATGCTTTCCAATCGTCCAATTCTGAAAATAGTTCGCGTACGTTTTTCATTTGATTACCACCTTTTTATTTTTTCAAATAAAATAGCTCTTCCTGAATTAAGAAGAGCTTTAACACGGCTTCTTATCATCCAGTTATAGCAACTGTTGGATTTGGCACATCGCTTTTACAAGCTGTTGCCGGAGCTTCACAGGGCCAAGTCCCTTCACTCACTCTTAATAAGAGAACTATTTTATTTAATTGTATTATACTGCCTGGCTTTAATTATTTCATCTTATTTGTCTATTTGATGATCAGTCATACTGGAATTGATCGACGTACTGCCTGTACTCCTCGATCCAACCGAACTGCGGCCAGTCGTTGCCGCCTTCATTCTCCTGAGGTTCTCCCGGTGTCGAGCGGCCGAGGCGGACGTACTCCGCAAGAGATGTGACCATATCTTCAACGAGATCCGGATGCTCATCGATCACGTTATGCTGCTCCCGGATGTCCGCTTCAAGGTCATACAGCTCGGTCGGCTCGAATGACGGCTGTTCGCCGCGCTCCATCTGCTTTTGCGTCACGCCCATTCCGCCGCCCTCTTCAACGAGGTCAAGCTTCCATTTCCCCCGGCGAATGGCAAGCCCGCCGTTTGCTGAAGAGTGGACGACATCCTCCCGGACTTCCTCCGTCCGGCCTTCGAATATCGGTGACAGTGAATAGGAGTCCTCCGCTGCATCATCCGGCACATCCGCATCGATCAGTTCGGCGATTGTGCGGTACAGGTCGGATAAGCTGATCAGGTGGTTCGAAACCCCGCCGGCTTCAATCGCCGGCGGATATGAAATGATCGTCGGCTCCCTGTGGCCGCCTTCCCATATATCGCCTTTCGCGCCCTTGAATATATGGTTCGGGTAGTGCCCTTTGGCATGCAGCGCCTCGAAGCCGGCTACACCTGAAGCACCGTTGTCGCTTGTGAAGATGAAGATTGTCTCATCGAATATATCCTTCTCTTTGAGCTTGTCGATGATCTCCCCGACGTAATGGTCGAGCTGCAGGATGAAGTCGCCGTACAGTCCGATGCCGGATTTCCCTTTGAATTCCTTATTCGGCAATAAAGGCCCGTGGACGAGGTGGTTCGGATAGTAGAGGAAGAATGGATCATCACCCTCCGTGAACTTGTCGATCGTCCCGAGCGTCTTCTCCTGCATGACGTCCGGCACCTCCTCATGGACGAAGTCCGGTGCGATGACGCCGTTCTGCCACTGCGTCTGGTTGTTCGGGCCGAGGCGGTCGAGGTTCGATACGCCCGTCGTGCCGTTCGGTTCCGCCGTCACACGGTCGTTCTCGATGTAGACGAACGGCGGCTGGTCGAGTGAGGCCGGTGTGCCGAAGAAATAGTCAAATCCGAGTTCATTCGGACCGAAGGTGATCGGCTTGGAGTAATCGATATCGAGGCCCTCGAAATCAGCAAGCCCCGCACGGACGTCGAATATGCCGTCACGGCCGTGGCGTTTCTCCATGCGTGGGAAATCCTCAGGGTCGAGGCCGTACTTCTCAAAGTCCGGCTGATCCGTCAGCTGCCAGCCGAGGCCGAGGTGCCATTTACCGATGGCCGCGGTCTGATAGCCTTCGTCTTTAAGCATATGCGCTAGCGTCCGGCGGTCCTCCTCGATCAATGGCATCGAGTCCCCCGGCAGGACGTAGCTCTTCAGCTTCGAGCGCCAGTTGTAACGCCCGGTGAGCAGCCCGTAGCGGGACGGTGTACACAAGGCGGAAGTCGCGTGCGTATTCGTAAATATCATCCCGGACTCCGCCAGACCCTCCAGATGCTTCGTCTTCACTTTGGAATTTTCATTGAAACAGGAGACGTCCCCATACCCGAGATCATCCGCGAAAATCAATACAATGTTCGGTTTCTTTTCAGACATGTCTACACTCCTTAAATATTTGATATTTTCTGTTATCATCAATTATAAAGGAACCCGGAAATCTTATGAAGCGGAACCCCTTATACGAAGTTGAGGAGGAAAAGCATGAAAGAACATAAAAGCTGCTGCGCCCCGTCGAGAGGAGCGGGTGAAATCAGGGAGACGCAGGAAATCAAAGATAAAGAAAACCAGGACACAGAAGACATGGCGTTCATCCCCGGAGGCACCTTTCTCATGGGCTCGGAGGATGCGGATGCGAACCGGGAGGACAACGAGGGTCCTGTGCGGGAAGTCGAAGTCGCGGGCTTTTATATAGACAAGTATCAGGTGAGCAACCGGAAGTTCAAGGCGTTCATCGATGCAACAGGTTACGTGACCGATGCGGAGCGGTTCGGATGGTCGTTTGTGTTCCATATGCTGCTTGCGGAAGTCGATGATAGACATGTGAAAGGGCAGCTGCCGAACACCCCGTGGTGGCTCGCGGTGGAGGGTGCATCATGGAAACACCCGCACGGACCATCCTCTAACATTGAAGATATCCTGGACCACCCGGTCGTCCATGTGTCGTGGAATGACGCCAAAGCTTATGCCAAATGGGCCGGCAAACGGCTGCCGACCGAAGCGGAGTGGGAGTATGCTACAAGGGGCGGACTGGAACAGAAGCGGTTTCCCTGGGGAGACGAACTCGAACCGGGCCGGCATATGTGCAACATCTGGCAGGGTGAATTCCCGATGAACAATACACAGGCTGACGGCTACATCGGCACCGCACCAATCGACGCGTACAAGCCGAACGGTTACGGGCTTTACAATGCTTCAGGCAACGTATGGGAGTGGTGCAGCAACTGGTTTGATGAGACCAGGCAGGCGAAGGCCTTAAGAGGTGGCTCATACCTCTGCCACCATTCCTACTGTAACCGGTACAGGGTCGCAGCAAGGTCATCGAATATGGTGGACAGCTCAACCGGGAACATGGGATTCAGGACGGTGAAGGATGAGTAGACTACTTGAATTCAAAAACGAAAAAAGTGCGGACCGGGGAGGCCTGCACTTTTTGACGTGGAAGTCAGTTTTTACTGTTGTAGAGATAACCGATCGCAGAGCCGAGTCCGGAGCCTGTCACCATGCCGATTATCGTGCTGTCGAACATGCCGCCGAGTGAGATGCCAAAAGCCGTGCCTGCAACGATGCAGATGCCGAGATAGTTGATCTTGTGCTTTGCATTTCCTGTTTCCCTGGTGGCCATTCATATACCTCCCATGGATTTTTACTGCTTGCGCTGTTTGTTCTTTGAAAGTGACAATTAACACTTTCAGGGTAACAGATAAATGATGAGAAAGACAATGATATCCTGAAAAGCAAAAAGAGCTATGGTAAAATATAGAAAATATGTTTTATAACAAGAATTCGTATATCGGGTGTGAACTATATGGAGCATTTACAAAACAATTTATTGAACGCATATGAACGAGGCTTTATTGATCGCTATACCGGTAAAGTATCACATCATCCGCCAGAGTTGATCATTAATACAAAAGAAGAAAATGTACTCTCACCTATGCTGGATGCATTGGAGTCATGTGAGTCTTTTGTGATTTCTGTAGCCTTTATCACTGAAGGTGGTATTGCTTCTTTAAAGACGGCGCTTTACGAGTTAAATAAGCGCGGTGTCAGAGGAAGAATTATCACGTCTACATATTTGAACTTCAACAAACCGACAGTGTTTAAAGAGCTGCTTAAAATACCAAATATCGATGTGCGCATTACCGACCAGGCAGGCTTTCATGCGAAGGGCTATATATTTGATAACAGCCGGTATTCCACTATGTTTATCGGCAGCTCGAATTTAACGGATTCTGCTTTAAAGAAGAATTATGAATATAACTTAAAGCTCACTTCTTTAGATAACGGGGAAGTCATACATAATTTTAAAGAACAATTTGAAGTGCTTTGGGAAAGTTCTACAGCACTTTCTGACGAGTGGATTAGAGATTATCAGGATTTATATAAAGAGCTGAAGCATGACGATAAAGTACTGCATTTAATCGAGAATAAACAACCGTACCGCTATACAAACAACGATCCAAAAGAAATTACGCCAAATATAATGCAGAGAGAAGCATTGGAGTCGTTAAAGGGTTTGAGGTTAAGAGGAGAAGATAAAGGGCTTATTGTTTCAGCAACAGGTACAGGAAAGACGTACTTATCTGCTTTTGATGTAAAACAGTTCGATCCTGAACGGGTGTTATTTATCGCACACCGTGAACAGATATTACAGAAGTCATTACAGGACTATCGGGATCTAATAAATTCGGATGTTGAGAACTTTGGAATTTACAGTGGGACTGCGAGAGATAAGCATGCGAAATATCTTTTTGCGACAGTGCAGACATTATCAAGAGAAGATCATCTGTATCAATTTAACAGAGATGATTTCGATTATATTGTGATAGATGAAGCGCATAGAAGCGGGGCAGATACGTATCACAAAATCATTAATTACTTCACTCCAAAGTTTTTGCTTGGTATGACAGCGACACCTGAGAGAACGGATAACACAGAGATATTCAGTTTGTTTGACTACAATATTGCTTATGAAATCAGACTACAAAAAGCATTGGAAGCGGAAATACTCGCACCGTTCCATTACTTTGGTGTCACTGATTTTGAGAGTGATGGAGAAACGATTACAGATGATAGTGTGTTAACAGATTTAATTCATGAGGATCGGATTGATCATATAATTGATAAGCTCTACTATTATTCCCATGCTGGTGAAGAGGTTAGAGGATTAATGTTCGTCTCAAACAGAAAAGAAGCAGCAGAACTCTCTCGATTACTAAATGAAAGAGGATTTAAAACAAAATCACTGACAGGACTTGATTCACAAGAAGATCGGGACCAGGCAGTGAAACAGCTTGAGAAAAACGAGCTGGATTATTTGATTACAGTAGATATTTTTAACGAAGGCATTGATATTCCATCAGTCAATCAAGTGGTGATGCTAAGACAGACAGAATCAAGTATTATCTTTGTTCAACAACTTGGTCGGGGCTTGCGGAAACATGAAAGTAAAGAATTTCTTACTGTGATTGATTTTATTGGTAACTATAAAAATAACTATTTAATTCCTGTTGCTTTAACGGGGGATAAGTCATTTAACAAAGATAACTTACGACGGAATTTAATGAATCGCAATATGATTTCCGGGGAATCTACGATTAACTTTGAAAGAATCGCACAGGAACGTATATTTAAGTCGATTTCTAAAAACCGGGCGAGCGATTTAGCAAACTTGAGAAAGATGTACGCTTATACGAAAGATAAGTTAGGGCACATTCCATCACTTGTTGACCTACATAATGATCAGGACGCCATGAGTCCGATGTTGGTATTAAATAAATTTAATCACTATCCTGCATTTTTAAAGAAGTTAAAAGAACCTGTAAAGCCACTGACAAACGGACAGGATAAGATACTGACATTTTTATCGAAAGAGGTTGTAGACGGTAAAAGGGTGCAGGAAGTACTTTTGTTGCAAGACTTACTTGTAAATGATCATGTTGATAAAATCGATTTTCAATTGGGAATACGTGAAAAAGGCTACTATATGACGGACCGTACAATGCGCTCTATTTTAAGAATGTTAACATTGGAGTTTTATACGAGTCAGTCAGTTAACAAATATAAATATCCGTTAATTAAAGTAGAGGATAATAAAATTACCTTGAGTAAAGAATTTAATGATGCCTTGAAAGATGAGAATTTCAAGGCTGATGTAGAAGATGTGTTAGCACTGGCGGTACTGCAATCAGAAGACTACAATCAGCGACAACCACTCACCTTGAACGAGAAGTACAGCAGGAAAGACGTCTGCAGAGTGTTGAACTGGGATAAAGACGAGTCAAGCGTAATGTATGGTTATAAAAATAAGCATAATACAGTGCCGATATTCATCAACTACAATAAGAGCGAAGACATCGATGACTCAGTGAAATATGATGATCGGTTTTTGGACTCACATGTGTTTCAGTGGTTTACGAGAAAAGGAACAGACTTAAACTCGAAGATCAATAAAGAGATTATAGAGGATTATAAAAATGATGAGGTGACGCTGTATCTATTTGTGAAAAAAGATGAGGCAGAAGCGGAGCATTACTATTTAGGAGAAGTCGATATCGATTTAGAATCAGCTGAGAATTTAGAGAATGGAATAGGCGATGGTAATCATAAAGTAGCAAGGATGAATTTTATATTGGAAGATCCTGTGGAGTATGGGGTATTTAGATATTTTGAAAGTGCCATTAAAACTGAGTCAAATTAAAAAATGAAAACTTAAAAATCACTAACCAGTCTAAAAGACTTTCCGATTATAAGTATTTGGGAGGCTATATTATGTCTATTGAAGTTAAATTGAGAGAAGCAAGAGACAATTTAAAAACAAATTCAGACAGTATGTTTCTGTATGGTTGGTTAGAAATTAATGATAATGACTATGATGCTTTGATGGTTAAAAGTAAAGAAATTCTATCAAAGAAAAGTTACTTTGGATATGATTTGGAAGCAAAAACATTCCTTATTACATTAAGTATAATTGAATATTCAAGAAGACAATATAATGACGAAGATGATCTTTTTATAATGTTTTTGAATGAATTAGGAATCGATTATACAACCATAAATATACAAAATCTTCAAAAGAGAGTCTTTAGGCACCTAAAAAGATATTCTCACATCATAGAAACGAAAAAATCTAAAAGATATAGAGATAGCATTTTAATGCAAAACTTCATATTGAATTGTAACGCGGATAAGATTTTTGAATTTCTTGTGGAAGTCTACTTCAAAGAGTTGAAGGAGAATATTAATCACAGGCATGTAACTACATTTTTTCTAAAGCTCTATCATGCTTTTAGAGACTATATTTTAAATGAAGAGGATAACGATATAAACAGTGAAAAGATGACGGGCATTATTCAAAAAGTACCCAACTATTTTATACATGCATATTATAATTCTCCCGAGTTCGTGACGACTATATTAAGAGAATGGTTAACCTATATTCATGCACTTAATTTTAATATAGTTCCGGTTTTTAAGAAGAATAAGTATACAGCTATTTTCAAAAATAAATATACAGATATTAAAAGAAAAATTTTATTAAGAGAACAAGGGAAAACACTAGAAACTCACAAAAATGTACATGCTCATAAATATCTAGAATTAAACGATAGTGGACTAATAATTAATATTCCCTCTTATCATATATACGAATATGAGAATAGATCTTATAAAGTGAATATATATAATAAAGAAAAACTGATTAATTCACATCCTCTAGAAGTCATACATACGGAAATAGGCTATGCGACTGAAAATAAAAAGTTGTTAATCAATAATTTAAGCACAGATTTGAGATATGAAGTCTATGAAAACGATAAAATAATATATGATTCTAAAGATTTTTTTGTCAGAGATTTTTACTTATTTAATGATAAAGAAAGATTAGTTAGCATAAATCAGATTAAACTGAATAATTCTTTCACAATAGTCACCCCTTATGAGGTAGAAACAATCAAAGATGGTAATGAAGAAAGAGAATTTCGTGATGACTGTAATTTATATACTTCTTTACTCGAAGAAGACACGGAAGTAGTGGTAAATGACTATCTAATAAATGCGAAAGGAATTAATTTCGATACAGGTTTTCTTAAGGATGACCTCTTTAGTCATGTGAAATTAATGAATGATAAGCAGGAAATACAATTGATAAAAAGCTTTTCTAACTTTTATTTGAAATTGCACAAAGATGAGTATATATCGGACTTTATCTTAGAAATAAATAATTCTGAAAAATTTGATCTAGACAAACTATATAATGCTGAAGTGATTGAAGAGGCAGGAGATGACGTAGTAGTCAAAATAGATGTAAGAAAAATAATCAGAATGCTTCGAATAGAATTTAAGACTACAAATATATACGAGATTGGTTTAAGGAAAAAAGGATCATCAATATGGATCTATCATGGTAGATTTATGCCTGTAGGAAAATTAGATTATAAATTTGATAAATATTTATACACAAAAGAGAAGCATGCTACATTGCTCGAGTTGCAATCTCCGCTAATTGAGGGAGAGTTCCACCCTTTAACACATCCAACTAATACAGAGGGGACTTTTGTTTTTCCGCTTAATCAGAAGTCGAAATTAATATTTCAACTACCCTCCATACTATCTAAAGACGGGGATGAAGATGAAGAGATATGGTTTGAAGATTTTAAAGAAACTTCTATTAGAACGAAAGGTTTGGCAAACCACCCTATATGGCAAGTTGAGGCTGGAGGACCTATTACGCCTTTGAAACTTGGTGTTATAGAGAAAAGAGAGGGATACAAAGAATTTAATTTGGAGAATTTTAATAAACTAAGCTCTCCGTCTAAGACATTATATATAAACGTAAAAGGTGAGAGGTTTAGTATTTTTAAAGTTACTAATCAACCTAAGATTAAGAGTCTTCTCACCATACCTGATGGGAAAGATTTGATTGTCAAATGCAATTATGTAGGACCGAAGAACTTGAAAATACGATATGAAAGATATAATGAACCTGATAAATTAATGACTCTCCCCTTATCAGATGAGGTGATGTTTCCGGGAGTACTAACTGACTATCATAAATACACTTTATCAATTATTCGAGAGAAAAAGTATTTTTCAAATTCACTTGATATAGTTGAAAGTAGAAGTGAGTATCATGGGGATTTTCTCATTATTGAATCGAAACAAAAAAATTTAAAGATAGACTCAGTTATATGTGATGAAGATCGATATGAAATTAAAAACTTATACGTTAGATTTACATGGGTTTCTCAAAGTGAAATTTATATTGCGAAAATGTACCATATGGCTGTAGACCATGTGAGCGGTAATATCAAGGTGAAATACTATGATTATATTAATCCTGTGAGAATGAAAATGCTCTACTCAGATGAGGAATATATTACGTTTAGAGGGCAGGATACTAATCAAGAAGCATTGATATTAGATAAGGAAACAGGATTCTTAAATACATACTACAATCTTAGAGATTACAGCCGTTATTTAATAATAGATGAAATAATTTTAAGAAAGGATGAGTGTCATGTTTAAGCCATTAAAAGAGTCGCAAAGAATTGTAAATGATTACAAAGAGTTTATGAAAACGGGAAGATACATTAAGCATCCTTTTTATAATAAGCTCTTTGCTGAGGCATTGGAACAAGAAGAAATAGGAAAAGGTCCGTATCTGGAAGTGACAGATTCATTTACCAAAGGAAGAAGTTTAAACGCCCTGATTCATGAAGGCGTATTAAACGCTGACTATCAATTACTCAACAATTCTAAACATAAGGCAGTGCATTTAAATCGACCTTTATACAGTCACCAGGAGAAAGCCTTTGAAGTGATTGGCACGAACAATAAAAGTGCAGTAGTAACTACCGGTACAGGGTCAGGTAAAACAGAATCCTTTCTCTATCCCATCCTCAATGAACTAATGAACGAGAATGCTCAAGGGACGTTGGGTCCAGGCGTAAGAGCATTGATAGTCTATCCTATGAACGCTTTAGCAAATGATCAAATGAAACGTTTTAGGGAACTGTTGGCGAACTATCCTGACATTACTTTTGGCGCTTATACCGGAGAAACAAAATATAAAGAAGAGTCAGCTATCAACCATTATAATGCACAATATAAATCTGATCCTTTAGAAAATGAAATTATTTCAAGGGAAAAGATGAAAGAGTCACCTCCTAATATTTTAATAAGTAACTACGCAATGCTCGAATACCTGTTATTGAGACCGGGAGATGAGATGTTTTTCTCTGGTCCTCATTCAAAAGAATGGAAATATATTGTATTGGATGAAGCCCATACTTATTATGGAGCCTTGGGAATTGAAATATCTATGCTATTATCCAGACTGAAAGAAGCGATAAATACAAAAGATTTAAATTATATTTTAACAAGTGCTACTTTAGGGGACCAAAAATCTGTAGATGATATTGTCAATTACGCTAACAACTTGACTGGAAGCAATAGTTTCGATAGAGAGTCAGTCATCTTTTCAAAAAGGGAGAAAATAAAAGGTTCTCCAAAAATAGTTGATTTTCCAAGAGAAATTTATAAACGAATTAATGAAGGATTAAAGAATGCTTCTCAAGAAGAACACATAAGGATATTAAAGGAGGAGTTAGATTATCTGGATATCCCACATAGAGAAGAAACAGTTGAAGAATTGATATTCAATTTGGTGACCAATGATGCTTTCTATTTCAAAATTAAAAATATACTGGCTGAAAAAATGTCTGTAAAAGATATTACCAATACCTTGAATATTACAGATGATGATTTGCAAAACTTTGTAGATGTAGCAAGTAAGGCTATAAAAGAAGGGATCAAACCATTTGATGCAAGATACCATATGTTTATAAAAACCATAGAAGGTTGCTATATTTCTTTTGGGAAGAAACCAGAATTAAAACTATCCCCTAGTAAAACTAATAAAGAAGGAGCAAGATACTATCAGATTTCCATATGCAAATATTGTGGAGAAATCTATTTAAAAGGGAGTATTCATAATGGAATTTTCATACAGTCAGAAGAATATGAATCGGAATATCTCTTGACGAATAGTATAGACGGTTATAAAGATAATAAGGATTATAAGATATTCAATATTGATACCTTCTCAGGAAAAGTAATTCCAATTAACCAGATTACTAATAATAGATTTGAAACAGACAGAACCTATCATAAGTATATAGTGACTAAAGAAAGTGAAAAAAATATCCTTTTCAAATGTCTTTCATGTACTTCCAGTGATACACGATCTGGTATTACTATGGATTTTTATTTTCCTCAAATGAGTTCAACAAGTGTCATAGGTTCGAGTTTGTTTGAATCTTTACCCTCATCAGAGACTAAGAAAGTTGAGAGTAATCATTCTAAAGGGGGGTTCTTTAAACCTATAAAAAAAAGAACAGAAGTAATTAAAAGACCAAAGCAATATTTAACTTTTTCAGACAGTAGACAACAAGCTGCACGTTATGCTTCATATTTTAGTTACACTTATCAAAATATATTTAAAAAGAGACTTCTAATGAAAGCATTAGATATAGCAACAACTGAAAACCCCGGCCAAACAGAATTTAAATTTCATCTAATTGCTCGAATACTAAGTGGTTTAATAGAAAGTAAAATGAAAAGTGAAGATCAGAATTTTAGACCACAGAAAGAAGCAATTAAAACTCTGCTTTATGAATATGTCTCTAGAGATAGAAACAGTTTAGTACAGCTAGGTATTATTGATATGAAAATCAATTTCTCTGAACTTTTGGAGATGAACGAAGATCTTTTTATTGAGGGGTTTACAAATAAAGATAAGAACGACTTTTTCAATTACCTACTTCGGCCCTTCATAGTAAATTACGCAATAGAAGTACCTCAAGAATTTCAATCTCAAGATTTAGAAGATATATTTAGAGTGAAAAAAAGACAATTTGTCTCTAACTATAGTGCTGGTAAAATTAAAGGTTTTATATCTCAACATAAAAATAATAAAAGCACTAAAATGATCAGAGATTTAACAAAAATTGAAACAGAAGATAGAATACAGGAATTTTTAGAGGGGTTCTTTGAATTCATTAAAGAATTGAAGCTAGAAGATTGGCCATTAATAATCAATAAAGACGGAGAGAAATATCAATTATCAAATCGAGATATTAAAATAAAGGACATGCGCAATGAAGATTGTTACCAGTGTAATAGTTGCCATAAGATACAATACAGTTCTCTTACTGATTACTGTATAAACTGTCATCGGTTTAATGTATTAAATAAAACAAATCCTTCCCAAATTCAGTCTAATAGTCATTATTATAAAATATATACAACAAATGAAACTGTCCCTATGGTGATTAAAGAACATACTGCACAATTATCTCCAGATCAGGCACGAGATTACCAGAATAAGTTTATAACAAAAGAAATTAATATTCTTAGTTGCTCTACAACCTTTGAAATGGGTGTAGATGTGGGGGACTTAGAAACTGTTTTCATGAGAAATATTCCACCATCTCCAGCCAACTATATCCAAAGAGCAGGGCGTGCAGGGAGGAGTTCTCAGGCAGCTGCATTTAGCTTAACTTATAGTAACTTAACCAGCCATGATATGAACTATTTTAATAACCCTGAAAGCCTCATTAAAGGACGTATATCTCCTCCTGTATTTGATCGAGATAATTACAAAATTGCAATGAGGCATGCCAATTCTTTAGTCATCGCAGCATACTTTAAAAAGTATCCAGAATTTTTTACTGAGAACAAGATAGATTCATTTTTCAATGAAGAGGGGATAAGTTTATTCATTGATTTTATTGGGGACCAAAAAGATATACTAGCAAAGAGAATTAAAGAAATTTTACCAGATGCATTGAAAAAATATTCAACAGAATATGTAGAACAATTAGTTGATGAAGAAAATTCACCTATTCTGGAATCATATGAAAAATACAAGATTGAATTAAAAGAACTGAGTGAATTATATGATGAATTGGTAATGAAAAGGAAAACAGGGGAACTCATGAATGTTGATAAAGCAATGATTTCTCTAAAATCAACTGGAATAATTCAATACATGAGTAGGAGTAATATTATACCTAAATATGGATTCCCAGTAGATACAGTAGAATTGGAAACAAGTTTTACTAAAGATAGTAATAACACACTGCGTCTCTCAAGGGACCTTTCTCAAGCAATTAATGAATATGCACCAGATTCAGAAGTCATAGCTGATGGATATATTTATAAAAGCAGGTATATAAACTTACCCCCTAAAAAAAATATTGGTTTGCCATCTTATGTTTATATAAAGTGTTCTAACGAGGAGTGCAAACATTTAAATATAGTTAAGGATCAACTTAAAGAGAAGTTATCCAAGTGTTCTTTATGTAAGGAAGAGTTAAATGAAAAACAACAAAAAAGATTAATTATTCCTGAATTTGGTTTTACAAGTGAAGACCGAATAGAAAAAGCTACAACTAAAACACCTCATCGAACAAAGCGTAGCTCCGTATATTATTTAGAAGGTAAAGAAAAAGAATCGTATGATAAGCTATCAGCTTACAACATTCAAATGAGATCAACTAAAGATGATGAGTTGGCCGTGATCAATACTAGTGAGTTTATTATTTGTAACGAATGTGGCTATGGACTTTTAGATGATAGACAAGCAAAAAAGAAGTCACATAAAAATAAATGGGGCAGAGATTGTGAAGGGTCTTTTTCAAGAAAATCATTAGGTCACATATTTAAAACAGATGTAATCTTATTGAAGCTCAATATAGATCTTGATTTCTATGATGCCTTAGGTGTTTTATACGCTTTGTTAGATACGATGTCAGCAAATTTAGGTATAGAAAGAAGAGATATCTCAGGAACAGTAGAGTACTTAGGAGAAAAAAACAAAAGAACCGTACGGTTTGTGTTATACGACAAAGTGCCAGGAGGAGCAGGGCATGTTAAAAGATTGTATGAGAGAACTGATGCAGAAGTTCAAGAAATTTTCACAAGAGCATATGATAAATTGTCTAAGTGTAAATGTACTGAAGATACTTCTTGTTATAGTTGCTTAAGAAATTATGAGAATCAACACTTTCATGAACACCTTACTAGAATAGGGGCTTTAAGTGCGTTAAAAAGTATTATGGGAAATACTACATTAATATAAATGAGTGTTATAACAAATATTTTCCTATTAAATCTTGGGGACAATAATATAGTTGAAAAGAATTTATAAAATATTTGAATTTCAAATTATTTTCAGCAGTAAAGAACCTCACTATACTATATTCCTTTAGATCGCATACTTAGGGAATAACCCTGCTCTTAGTCTAGATGATTAAGATGAGTGTTTATTACTCGAAATAATAAGAGGTGAACATGATGATTGGTAAAGAAGAAAGGGATGCACTTCAAAATTTCTTAATGAACACAGATGAATTGGACAAATTAGAGGGGCGCCTTTCAGGCTTCAATGTCTTTGAAACATTGGGCATTGTGAACATGGAGATACGGCACAGTAACGTGATAGGGTGGTTGTTTTCACCTAATGAGCAACATGGGTGGGGTGATGCATTCCTGAAACGTTTCCTTCAGGAAATCACTCAGAAATATGAAGGGCAGCTCACCATTGATCCTCTAGACCTGCTGCTTTGGGACTATCATGATTTAATCGTCAGAAGAGAATGGCAGAACATCGACTTGCTTGCCGTCTCAGAGTCGAATAAATTTGTACTGGTCATAGAGAACAAAGTCTGGAGCAAGGAATCGAGGCATCAGTTGAATAAATATCATGAAATCATCAAGAATGGTTTTCCGGATTACCATAAAGTGTTCGTTTATCTCACGCCTTTTGGAGATGAAGCAAGCAATCCGGATTTGTGGTTAAGCATGGATTACAATCAGATGGTGAACATGATCAACTCCAGTCTGGAACGAAGAAGACATTCTATGGAGACCAGTGTGAAACTGTTTATAGAACAATATATGGATATACTCAGGAGGTACGTCGTGGGAGACAAGGAATTGGAGAAAATATGCCAAGATATATATTTCAAGCATAAGAAGGCTTTAGACCTTATTTTTGAATATAAGCCGGATATGTATTCTGAAATATCCACTAAACTCCAAGGCATGATTGAAAGCCATGAAGATTTGGTATTGGATAGTAGCAATAAAAATTTAATCCGTTTCACGACTAATCAACTTGCCGAGACGGTGGAAGCAGAAGGCAGGGGCTGGACATCTAGCAGAAGGATACTGCTTTTCGAGTTCCAAAACACAGCGAGGGGGCTGAGAATCAAACTTATCATAGGACCTGGAGAAAGTGCTGTAAGGGAAAAGCTCTATGATATCGCCTCAAATAATACAGCATTCAGGGGACGGAACGGAAAGCTGACGACAGCTTACACAACGATTTTCGTTAAGAACATCCTCGATTATAATGAGGCTCATGAAGTGGATCCTGAAAAGCTGCATAATGATATTGAAAGTAGGGTGGAAAGGTTCTTTGGAAAAGACTTAAAAACATTGGAGAAAGTTATATTGGAAGGTTACGGTCTAGAATCTTCAAAGCCACCAATGGATTAGAAATCAGAGAAGTATCCACCACTGAATACATAAAAGTGCCCGACTACATATTTTAGTAGCCGGGCACTTTTTAGTTTGGAACTTTATTTAAAATGTTACTTGTCTCTTCCAAGCTTCAACGCTGCATTGACATGTATCCTGATCCCATCAATCAAAACATCTTCATCAATCTTAAACTTAGGATGGTGGTGCGGGTAGATGCAGTCTTTTTCTTCGTTATATGTACCGATCATGATATAGACGCCGGGGAGGTTTTCGGTGAACGCGCCGAAGTCTTCGCCGCCCATCATCATGATCATTTCCTTAACCCTCTCAGCCCCGAAGGTTTCGGTCAGTGTCTCCCTCACTTTTGTGGTTTCTGCTTCATCATTGATGACTGCGGTGACGCCGTATGTGTAATCAAGGTCATATGTCGCACCGTAGATTTCACAGTTGGCTCTAATGATGGCTTCGATCTTCTCTTTTGCGAGTTCGCGTATTTCCGCACTCGCGGAGCGGACGCTGCCGCTGATTTTCGCGGTCTGCGGAATGACGTTTTCCGCGCCGGTGCCGGCATGGAAGTTCGTCACTGACACGACGAGGTTGTCGAGCGGGCTTGCCAGGCGTGAGACGATGTCCTGTACCTGTGAAACGATGCGGGATCCGATGAGTACGGGATCGATCGAGTTCTCCGGCTGGGAGGAGTGGCCGCCCTTGCCAGTGATGGTGAGGTTGAAAATATCTGAGTTTGCGGTCACGGGTCCCGACTTGATATGGATCTCACCGACGGGGAGGGTGGTCATAATGTGCTGGGCGAAGACGACATCCAGGTCGTCGAACTGCCCGGTCGCGACCATTTCCCTCGCACCACCCGGCGGCACTTCTTCAGCATGCTGGAAGATCAAGTAGATTTCACCGTGGATGTGGTCTTTATTTTTTGAGAGCACTTTGGCGGCACCTAAGAGCATCGCCGCATGGGCATCATGGGCGCAGGCGTGCATCCTGCCGTCGATTTCGGAAGTGAAGTCGAGGTCGTCACGGTCTTCCTGGATCGGCAGTGCATCGATATCGGCGCGTAAGCCCACTTTCCTTCCGGGGTGCGCTCCCCTGATGATGCCGAGCACGCTGGTTTTTGTCGGACGGCTGATTTCGATGCCGTCCATCTCTTTTAATTGTTCTTCGATATAGCTGCTCGTCCAGTGTTCCTGGTAGGAGAGCTCCGGGTGCCTGTGCATGGTGCGGCGCCATTCGATGACTTCGGGTCCGACTGTTTTTATTTCCTGATCCAACATATAAAACCTTCCTTTGATGAAATTTAAGTTCCGTTATTGACCCGGGAGCACTTTATCCTTCTTCTCCATGATCCTTCTCCTGTACCATTTGAACACCGGGATGAGCAGGCTCAGGAATGCAAGGGCGAGCAGCACGGCACTGATCGGGCGGGTGAAGAATATGCTGAAGTCGCCGCCCGAGATGATGAGTGCCCTTCTGAAATGGTCCTCGATCATGGTGCCGAGGACGAGTCCGAGTATCATCGGGGCAAGCGGGAATTTCGCCTTCGTCAGATTGTAGCCGACGATGCCGGCGATCACCATGACGACAAGGTCGAGCATCGAGTTGCGCACTGCATATGTACCGATGAAACAGAAGATGACGATCATCGGACCGATGATGTAGTAGGGTGCCTTCAGTATATACGAAAAGATGCTGATGAACGGCTTGCTGAAGACGATGACCGATAAGTTCGCGAGCAGCAGCCCCCCGATAATCGTATAGACGAGCATGCCCTGCTGTTCGATCAATAAAGGACCCGGCTGGATGCCGTTCATGATGAATGCACCCAGGATGACGGCGGTCGTTGCGCTTCCCGGTATGCCGAGTGCGAGCAGCGGGACGATTGCGCCCATGGCTGCAGAGTTGTTGGCGGATTCCGGTGCGGCGACGCCTTCGGGTATACCTGTACCGAATGACTTCGAGTCTTTTGAAAAGCTTGAACTCATGCTGTAGCTGACGAGTGAGGCACTTGTCGCGCCGACACCCGGCAGGACGCCGATGAAGAAGCCGAGCAGGGATGACTGGCCGATGGTGCGCTTCAGCCTGTTCAAAAGGCCGAGTCCCGGGAATTTCGTCTTCGGGTTGGCGGTCTTATCTTTCGTGAAGTAGTCTTCCTGCACTTTACGGAGCACTTCCGCGAGTGCAAAGAGGCCGATGATGACGGCGACGAAATCTATCCCTGAGCGGAGTCCGGTGACGTCGAAGGTGAAGCGGGCGACGCCCGAGCTGCTGTCGAGTCCGACGGTCGCGATCAACAGGCCGATGAGCACACCGATCATCCCTTTGACGAAGCTCCCGCCGCCGAGGACGCTCACGATGACGAGCGCCAGGAATATCAGTGAAAAGTATTCAGGGGAGGAAAAGTTCAAAGCGAGGGAAGCGAGTACAGGCGTGAGTATGATCAGGAACACACACCCGATCAGCCCGCCCGTTGCGGAACTGAAGATGGCGACACCAAGTGCTTCGCCAGCTTTCCCTTTCTTTGTCATTTCGTACCCGTCGAATACGGTCGCGACAGCTTCCGGCGTCCCCGGCGTATTGAAGAGTATGGCGCTGATGGAGCCCGAGAATACGGACGTCGTATAGACCGCGGTCAGGAGCAGGAGCGCCGGGATCGGGTCGAGGCCGTATGCCACCGGGAGCAGTATGACGACCAGCATGGTGCCGCTGATCCCGGGTATGGCTCCGCCGAGGATGCCAATGAAGACCCCCGCAAAAAGCATGATGATATGGATCGGTGTGAATACATTCGCAAAACCACCCAGCAGGTCTTCAAACATAATTTTCCCCTCCTTTTATTCAAAATAATTAGTTGCAGTTAAAAATGATTAATAGAAAAAGTATGAAATTTCCCGCATGAACCCGACGCCCCGTGGCATGGAGATCCTGAGCAATACAGGGAACAGGAAGGTCACCACCGCCGTGCCGACCAAAGGCGTGAGTATCAGCAGCCATACCTTCCGCATGCCTGCGATGAATGCGAGCATGAAGATCCATAGCGGTGTTGCGATGATGAAGCCGATATATGTGAGTGCGGGGATGTACAGTATGATGAGAATCAGGAAGCCCCAGAACTTCACGGCATCGAACCGGTCCCCGGACTTTTCCGCTGATTCCTTCTTCAGACGGTACAGGGACTGGATCAGCAGGATGAAGCCGAATATGAAGAGTGATACCAGCAGGATGCGCGGCCACATCGTCGGGCCGATCTCTTCACTTGCTGCAGCCTCGATGCTGAAAGTGTCATAAAATAAAAAGACGGATAACAAAATGATGACAATGGAAATTCCTATATTCCGCACCGGGTCCACCTCCATGCATAAATTTTGAAAAGAGGGCAGCCGTATGGCTGCGCCCTCTTCAGATGGTGCTATATCGCTTTAATTCAAAGTCTCTTCATATTCCTGCAGCAGCTCTTCGTTGAGCTGCTCATATTCTTCACGCGGCAGGTAGCCGTCTTCCCTGATATGGAGGTAGTTGTCCTCTTCATACTGCAGGTACTCCTCATCTTCAAGAATGACTTCTGCGTACGCTTCTTCCAGTACATTGATGATCTCTTCAGGTGTATCCGACTTCACGTAGAAGCTCCTTGCGTTGCCGTCGGTGAACTCCCAGCCCCTCTCAGGATTCGTCGGTACATCTTCAAAGCCTTCAACTTCTTCATTGTCGATGAAGATCGCAAGAACATCCAAGTCCCCGGACTCGATCGTCGCTTTCGCAGGACCGATCTCCTCAAGCATCAAATCGGTATGCCCGCCGAGCACATCACTGTGCATCATGCCGGCTTCGTCATATGGCACGTATCTCAGTTCAATATCAAGGTCTTCCATGACCCTGTCTGCGCTCAATTCATCGAAGCCGTCAGCAGCGGTGCCGCCGATGGTGATGGTGCCCGGGTTTTCCTGGGCCGCTTCAATCACTGCATCGATATCATCGAATTCACTGTCAGAGCTTGTCTGGATGGTGTATGTATCCAGCTGGCCGCGGCCGAGCGGCGTGTAGTCCTCCAGAGGATACGGCGTTGAATCCGTTGCGATGTTGACGAGTATATCCGGTGTCGCGACCCAGATCGTATAGCCGTCCGCCGGCTGATTCTGTACATATTCCTCCGCAATCGCGCCGCGGGAGCCAGGTTGGTTCACGACGTTGATGTTTTCGCCGAGTTTTTCACTCATCTTCTGGCCCACAAGGCGTGCAAAGTTGTCCGTACCGCCGCCTTCGCCGTATCCGACGACAAGTTCGATCGTACGCTCCGGGTAGTTCGCCGCTTCGCCGCCGGCGTCACCGTTCCCCTCATTTGATGCGTCTTCGCCGCCTCCGTTGCCGCAGGCCTGCAGGAACACGACGGATAAAAATAAGATTGCTGCAAATAATATATGGTTTCTTTTCATTTTTTCTCTTCCTTCTCCCCGACGGGGCATTTTATTCATCCAGTAAAGTCTCTTCCGCCACCGCCTGGTTCAGTTTCATGCCAAGCCCGGTGACATCCGGCGCTTCAAAGTATATGCCGTCCGCTTTTCTGACTTCCTTCAGGGCAGGGCCGTCGAACAGCCTGTTCTGGAAGAAGCCGCGGTCCGGCGTGAAGTATTCGATCCACTGCACGTTCGGCAGGCCGACGGCCATATGGATGTGGACCTGTTGGAGGTTCCACGGTGCGACGGGTATATTGTGCATCGTCGCGAAATTATATATCTTCATCCAGTCCGTGATGCCGCCGGTCGTTGCAGCGTCGGGTTGTGCGATATCGAGGGCATTCCGTTCGATCAGGTGCCTGAATTCATCCAGGCCTTCATGCTGCTCGCCGCCCGCGATGTAGGTGCTGCCTGCGAACTGCTTGACGCGCGCATATCCTGCGGTGTCCTCGTAAGGTACCGGCTCTTCGAGCCAGTACAAGTCGTATTTTTCCCATTTCTTCAACTGCTGTATGGCGGTCTCTGCATCCCATGAGCCGTTGACGTCGACCATCAGTTTGATGTCCGGTCCGATGGCTTCCCTGACGAGGCGCACCCGCTCATCCGCCTCTTCAATCGGAACGGCGCTGGTGCCGCAGCGGATCTTGAGTGCCTTATGCCCCTGCTCAGTGTATTCCACA
The DNA here is from genome assembly GCF_900220995.1 of Salinicoccus kekensis. Taxonomy (GTDB): domain Bacteria; phylum Bacillota; class Bacilli; order Staphylococcales; family Salinicoccaceae; genus Lacicoccus; species Lacicoccus kekensis. The sequence continues at coordinate 154,640 of NZ_OBQF01000005.1, read as the reverse complement.
GCCTTCGCCGCGAGTTCATCCGGCGGGAGCTGGTGGGCGACGTTCGCGTATGTCTTCACATGCTGTTTGTGTCCGCCGAAAAGCCCGGAGACCGGAACGTTCGCTGCTTTACCTTTGATGTCCCAGAGGGCGATGTCGATGGCGCCGATGCATTTACGGAATATGCCTTTTCCGCCGAGTTTCCAAGTGGTGCTGTACATGCGCTGCCAGACATCTTCTGTATGTAAGGGGTTTTCTCCGAGTACGACATTCCGCAGGTTGCGCCCAATCAGGGTGGCGATGACATCTCCGATATGCCCATGGGAGAAGACGGGCAGTGAAAGAAATCCTGTACCGCTTATGCCGGCATCCGTCTGCACCTCGACCGTGATGACTTCATAGCCGTCGGCGTGCTTCATATCCGGGCGCTGGTTATCCCAGTATCTTTTGACGATCACATCTGATATTTTCATGTTCGACCATTCCTTCCTTTATGTATGTGAATGAAATCCATTGATCCATCCGGAAATAAAAAGACCCCTTCTATATGTGTAGAAGAGGCCGGATCCGACTGGTTGATGCTCTTCTTATCTTCAAAGCCTTCGGCTTCCTGGAATTGGCACAGTAATGATCAGTCTGCTGCCGAGGTTTCAAAGGGCCAGTCCCTCCATCTCTCTGGATAAGTGTCATGAATATTCTATTCAATTATTGATTTAGTCAAGTAATGTTAAACTAAATAATCAGACTTGTCAATTGAATTCTGACATTTATTTATGATATTTGGATGTCCCTTCGAAATACCGCCGCCCAAAGGCTTATGGTATATTTAAAATGATTGAAACGACATTTTATGAAGGGGGTGGAGAACATGACGGAGAAGCTTTTTACGAGGGAGGAGTTCGAGTCCCTGATCGATTCGTCCTACGACGGAATCCACATCACCGATGCCGAAGGCGTGACGCTTTTCTACAACAAGGCGTGCGAGGAGATTGAAGGCATCAGGCGTGAGGACATCATCGGGAAGAACGTGCAGCATTTCGTGGATACGGGGGTCTACCCGGAATCGATCACCCTCGCTGCGATCGCAAAGAAAAAGCGTGTGAACATGTTCCAGAACATCAACGGCAAACTGGTCATGGCGAGTGCCACACCTTTCTTCGACGGGGAAGGGCGGATCAAGGGGGTCGTTGTGAACTCCCGGGACATCACCTCGCTCAACAACCTGCGGGATGAACTGGAAGAGGCGAAGCACCTCAGCAAGAATTACCATATGGAGCTCGAACAGATGAAGTACCGGGAGATAGACAGCGCCGTCATCGCACGGGATGCGACGATGGAGAAGATCCTCCAGCTGGTCATGCGCGTCGCCTCGGTCAAATCGTCGGTGCTGATCCAGGGGGAACCCGGTGCCGGCAAGGGCGTCATCGCCCGCCTGATCCACAGCTACAGCCCGGTGAAGGATAAACCGTTCATGAAGCTCGACTGCGGCGCAATTACGGAAACACTGCTTGAAGCGGAGCTGTTCGGCCGTGAAGACGGCACTCCCGGAGGCGTAAGGAAAGCGCTGTTCGAGCTTGCGGACGGCGGCACCTTGTTCCTTGATGATGTAGACGAGCTGTCGCTCTCCCTTCAGAGCAAGCTGCTTGCAGCCATCCAGGCAGAGAAGTTCACCAGGACCGGCGGCGATGAAGAGATACCGATCGATGTGCGGGTGATCGCCGCGACGAATAAAGACCTCGAGGCTCTGGTGAAGGGGAAGCAGTTCCGGGAGGAGCTCTACTACCGCCTGAACATCATTCCGATCGACATCCCGCCGCTCAGGAAGAGACGTGATGACATCTACCCGCTCATCATGCAGAACTTGAAGAAGGTCAATGAAAAATACGGCCTCGATAAACGAATCGATCCGAGGGCGATGGACGCGCTGATCGGCTACCACTGGCCGGGCAACGTAAGGGAGCTTGAAAACATCGTTGAACGGCTTGTGGTGACCAGCCCGGAGTCCGTCATCGATTATGTGGACATCCCGTTCGAGATCAAAAATTCCCAGGTCGACAGCCTGGCCTTCATGGAGATGGACGGCACGCAGTCGCTTGCCGACATCGTGGCGAATTTTGAGAAGCAGGTGCTCATGAATGCGATGGAGGCGGGCGGTGATGTTGCGGACATGGCGAAGAAGCTCAAAGTCGATCCGACGACGATCCGGCGGAAGTTTCATAAGTACGGCATCAAATTCAAATAAAGTTCGTATAAAAAAGTGGCTGCGCTTCCAAAATGGAAGTGCAGCCACTTTTTGATTTGATCAGAATAATAAGTGCATGAATATCGCGACAAGCGGCATTGCAATCAGCGTTCTCAATGTGAAGATGACGATCAGTTCCCAAAGCTTGAGCGGAAGTCCCGTCGAAAGCATGACAGCACCCGTCTCAGCGAAGAAGATGATCTGCACCATTGAAACCGCAGTGACGAAGTATCTCGCCTGTACATCTAGTGTACCCACCATATCGGCAATGTAGAGCACCGGCAGGAACATTTCAGCAAGTCCGAGTGCAAGGGATGGTGCGATCAATGCTGCATCCGGCACCCGCAAAAGCTGGATGAACGGTGCAATGACGGCGCCGATGACTTCGAAAGTCGGTGTGTATTCGGCAAGTATGAGCACCGATACCCCGATGGCGAACAGCATCGAAAGCACTTTCGGCAGCACCGACAGACCTTCCTTCAGGCTTTTCTTGATCTCTGTGAAAAATTCATTCGATTCCGCAGCCTGTTCTATCGCAGAATTGACCGCGATGCCGAGCGTGTTTTTATTATACGTCTCTGCGACCCTGTCTTCCGGTGTCTGCCTGGTGTCATCGATATAGACATCTTTCTTGATGGACAGCGGCGGGATGCGGATCATGATGAATGCGATGATGAACGCCACCAGGAACGAAGAAAAGTATACTTTCCCGAAGTGTTCCATCAGGCCCGCCGTATCGATGACGACGGCCGCAAAACCGATGCTGACGGCACTGAAGCTTGTCGTGATGACCGCCGCTTCCTTTTTAGTGTAGTACTTCATATTGTAAAGCTTTGTGGTGAAAAGCACTGCGACCGAAGATGACGTCAAGAATGAAGTGATGGCGTCGACTGCACTCTTGCCCGGTACTTTGAAGATCGGGCGCATGATCGGCTGAAGCAGTGTGCCGACGAAATCGATCGACCCGTAGTTGACGAAGAACGGGATGAAGATTGCGCCGAGCGGGATGACCCACATGACCGCAAGTGCGATGCCGGACATCAATTCACCCGTGCCTGATCCGACGATCGCCTCCGGGCCGTTGAATGCCGGTATGGAAACCTGCAGTGTATATAGTATGGAGTATGCTGCCCCCAGAAAGTATATTGGAATATATATTTTTGAATCTTTTGCGTAATAACTGTGCAGCTTCGTGCCTTCCTTCGATACGAATTTACCGACGAGGCTGAGCAGGGCGTTCCCTGCTGTAAGTATGCTGATCATCCATATGCCGACGATGCCGAACAGATCGATGAGTGTATTATAGATGAAACCGAAAAGTATCTCCCTGTTGCCGTTGATTTCAAAAGGTATGAAGAATATCAATACTGCGATGCTCGTGAAAAATATGAATCTGCTTACCCCTACAAGATAGCGCTTTCTGCTGATTGTACCTTCCGTCCTGTTGAATGAATCATTCATGTCCAGTCCCCCTTGTTAATTAAAGATTTCGTATTTTCAGAAATCCATCTCCCTGGAAACCATTATGCACAGGAGTATATTATTTAACAAGGGTTTTCCGACATAAAATTTTATAAAACTAAAACTTTTAAAATGCAGTAATGCATTAAAAATCAATTTTATCATTCATTAAAACCTAATTTAATAGTATTTAAAGGCTTATAATGTAATGTTGCATTTAAATGCAATGATGCATTTAATTCATTATTTTTTATATTTTAATGAAATTATTTTGCGTTTTTGTATTGTATTTACGGGGAAACCGTGATAGATTTTAGTCACTGATAGATTTAAGAAAAGTCAGAAATTTAATGTTCATATAAAACAGGGGGAATATATCATGGTAAGACCAGATGAAAAACAATTTTTGAATCTGCCGTTCACAGGCATCAGCACTTTTGGAAAGTACCCGATTTGTGATGACGTGGAGAAGCTTTCTGAGATGGAGGCGGATGTCGCGGTGATCGGTGTACCGAACGACATGGGGACACAGTGGAAGTCGGGTGCAAGGATGGGCCCGAGGGCGATACGTGAAGGTTCGACCTTATACAGCTTCGGCCTGGAAGGTGCGTATGATATCGAAAATGATATCACTTACCTCGGACCTGATTGGAAAGTCCTGGACTGCGGTGATGTGGACATCGTCCATGGGGACATCATGCAGAGCCATGACAACACTGAAGAAATGGTGCGTAAGATCGTGGCACAGGGCGCCATGCCGGTGATCATGGGCGGCGACCATTCAATTACGGCACCTGTCGGCAAAGGTCTGGAGGATCTCGGCCCGTTCCACGTCATCCAGCTGGATGCACACCTTGACTGGGCGGATCACAGATCAGGCATGCGCTACGGTCACGGCAACTGCATCCGGAGATTATCGGAGCTTGATCATGTGGAGAACATCTACCAGTTCGGCATACGCGGCATCAGCAGCAGCAAGAAGGAAGACGTCGATGCAGCGAAAGAGTACGGTTCCACAATACTGTCGCCGAAGAAGATGCGCGAGAAGGGCATCCAGGGTCTGCTCGACCTCATTCCGGCAGGGGAGAAGTATTACATCACGATCGATATCGACGGTGTCGACCCTTCCATAGCACCGGGCACGGGTACACCTTCACCGGGCGGACTGCTCTATGATGAAGTGAACGATCTTTTGAAGGCAATTGCAGGCCACGGTGAAGTGATCGGGTTCGACCTGGTCGAAGTCGCACCGCAGTATGACCCGACAGGGATGACGGGCCAGACGGCTGCAAGGATCATGCTGGATCTCTTGAGCTATGTCCTGAAGGAGAAGGAACTGAAGGGTGAAAAGAAAGGCAAGCGTTACACCCGCGAGCCATTGAGCCTTGAAGTGATGCCGGCACAGGATAGAAAATAAAATGGATAGATGACGGCGTGGAGGCTTAGGCCCCGCGCTGTTTTTATTTTACCGGCCGGCAGCATTGATACATTCCTTATGCATACATACATCCGGGCCCACGGGGTATAAGTACCTAACTAATGATAAGGGGTGCTGAAATGAAAATACTGTTGACCGGCGCATCGGGATATATCGGCGGAAACCTGATGGAAAGCCTGAAGGAAGAATATGAAATCATTGCGATATCAAGGAACACATCGAATAAGGAGGACGAGGAGAATGTCACATGGAAGGAGGCGGACCTTTATTCGCAGCTGGATATTGAGCAGGTGATGGAAGGTGTGGACATTGCGATATACCTCGTCCATTCCATGCAGCCTTCGTCCAAGCTCGACCAGGGGACATTCGGCGATAAGGATGCGATCCTTGCGGATAATTTTGCCTGGGCTGCGAAGAAGCAGGATGTGAAGCGCATCATCTACTTGAGCGGCATCATCCCTGACGATGATGAACTGTCGGACCACCTGGAAAGCCGTCTCGAGTGCGAGAAGATCCTCGGTTCATACGGCATCCCGGTCTCCACACTGCGTGCGGGGCTGATCGTCGGCCCGAAGGGTTCGTCGTACCCGATCCTCCATAATCTGGTGAAGCGCCTGCCGGCGCTCCTCCTGCCTGCATGGGCGTACAACCGGACGCATCCGGTGGCTTTGAAGGATGTCCTGTCCGGGTTGATGGAAGTAGTCAAACGGAAACCTGAGCAGAATGAATCCATCGATATCGGCGGACCGGAGGAGAAGACCTACCGGGAGCTGTTCGAAGAGACTGCGGAGGTCATGGATAAGAAGCTGCCGATGGTGGACCTGCCGATTATCCCGATTTTCCTGTCGAAATTGTGGGTGCGCCTCATCGCGCAGAAACCGAAGGAGATGGTCTATCCGCTGCTTGAGAGTCTGACCCACAGCATGGTCATGAGGGAGGAGAATTATGTCGAGGGCATCTCCAACGCCCCGACCACCTTCAAGGAAAGCGTGAGGATTGCACTCGACGGGGAACTGGATCAGAGCAGTCCGTCAGCAGGCGGGTTGCTGCAGAAGAAGGACATCCAGAAAAATGACGTGAAATCAGTCCAGCGCATCAAGATCCCGGAGCAGTGGTCGGTCGAGGACACGGCCGATTACTACATCAACTGGCTGTCGAGGATCGGCGGCAGGCTGATCAATACGAGCGTCGATGATAAGGAAACTTCAATCACGCTGCCTTTCTTCAAAGATCCGATACTGATCTTCGAGAAATCGGAAGAACGGTCGTACGAGGACAGGCTGCTCTTCTACATCAAAGGCGGGCAGTTTTCACAGAAGCGGGAAGGCGGGCGCGCACGGCTGGAATTCCGCCGGGTGCTGGATAAGGACGAAGTGCTCATCGCCCTCCATGAGTACGAACCGACGCTGCCATGGTTCGTCTACACGCTCACCCAGGCGAGGGTCCACCTGATGGTCATGAAAGCCTTCGGATTCGAGACAGGGCTCCTTGCCAATATGCTCGGCTCAAGATATGCGAAATACGTTTCAAACCCGCATGCCGGGAGGGCGTAATAGGAAAGGCTAAAACACACCTTCATGTGAAGGTGTGTTTTTTGATGAGAGAACAGACTATAGTAATGAGAAATATGAATATAATAAATAGTAAATAAGATTAAATTACTATTTCCTATAAGATAATTTGATTATTCTGAATGTAAGCGTTATCATATTAATGGGCGAGGAAGCGAGGAGAGATAATAAATCATAAATAGTAATCAGGCTACTCAGAACATAGTGAGAAGAGCAGGAAGTTTCGATAATAGTCTACTAAATAGAAATATAATCTCGTCTTTGATTGTTATTAATAATACTGGACACTCACTCAGACTATTTACGAATTCTTTTTAATACGCAGCGTTTAAGAATATTTTTCAACTGGGAGGAAGATTTATGTCAATAGTTGTCGTATTGGGGGCGACCGGGACGATTGGTCTCACTATCGTCAGAGATTTAGTGGAAAGCGGCGTGGAAGTTATCGCTGCAGATTTGGATGGAGATAAACTTAAAGAATTAAAAGAAATTAACCCAAATAAAATAGATATCAAAGAGCTTGATATCACGGACAAAAGTACTACGGTCGAATTACTTAAAAAAGGAAAAGTGTGCGTCAACGCAACGAACTATGTATTCAATATAAATGTAATGAAAGCTGCTGCCGAAGCAGGAGTGAGTGTTTTAGACCTGGGCGGGTTATATACCAGGACCAATGAACAGTTGAAGCTCGATCAGGAAATGAAAGATGCTGATATTTTATCGATAACTGGTATGGGTTCTGACCCGGGCACTTCAAATGTTTTCAGCAGGTATGGTGTCGAAGAATTGGATCAAGCTGAGGAAATTCATATACGTTATGGATCTTCCACGACCGGTATCACTTTTTCATTTGCAATAGATACTTATATCGGCGAATTTTTACAGGATGCTGTCGCTGTCAAAGATGGGGAGGTAGTCAGTATTCCCCCGCTTGGGGATGAGGAAGATACTCAATTTCATGGGAAAGTTGGTATGCAGAAGACGTACTCGATTATTCACTCGGAATTGGCTACTTTACCTAAAAGCTTCCCTGATGTAAAAAGAATCACTTATAAAGATACTTGGGATGCATCAACAATTGACAAGTTGGAATCTTTGAAGGCTTTAGGATTGCTGGATGAAAATCCTCTTACCATCAGAGGTGAAGAAGTGATTCCAAGGAGACAGACCGTCTCTTTAGTACAGGCTGCATTGGCTCAGAAGGAAACCCCCGTGTGGGGGACGGATGCTCTGCTTGTGGAAGTGAAAGGCCGTAAAAATGGAAATAAAGCATCTGTAAAATTGGAGCTCCTGACAGAATATCAGTCTGACTGGGAGGCGAGCCCCACTCAATATGCGACAGCCATTCCTGCTTCAATTGTGGCACAGATGATTTTAAATGGAGAGATATCCGGGAAAGGTGTCAAGCCTGCAGAACAATGTGTTGATCCTTATAAATACATCGAGCATCTAAAAGAGAAGAATGTTGAACTTGAAATTACTTACAGTGAGACCAGATAACCTTTCACTTGATCATTAAATTTATTAAAAAACATATAAAAATAAAGGGGATAACGTCATGAGTGCAAAAAATACAAAAGTACTAAGAAATTATATCGATGGGGATTTCAAAGACATCACGGGGACGAATACAAGAGTGATCAAGTCTCCTGTAGATGGAGAAGCACTTTATGAAGCAATTGATGCAAGCAAGGAAGATATCGATGATGCAGTTACAGCGGCGAAGAATGCGCAAGTAATGTGGGCTGATATGACCGCATGGGAACGTGCAGATATATGCCATCAAATTGCAGATGCCATTCTGGAAGATAAAGAAATCTTAGCAGAGAAACTCACAAAAGAACAAGGTAAACCTCTACATTCTGAAGCGCTTCCGGGTCTTGAGGAGACAGCAGAAAATTTCAGAATTGCGGCAGAAGATATTAAGAGGCAGGAAACAGCCATCATACCATCCATGGATAAGAATAAAAGAATATTGACGTTCCGAAAACCACACGGTGTATATGCCTGTATCATCCCATGGAACTTTCCGACTTTGATGTTATCGGAATTCATGGGTCCTGCCATTGCCGCTGGTAATACGGTGGTATTTAAACCTTCTGAATACACGCCAGGTATATTAGAGGCACTTGCAGAAGTTTTTGACAAAACTGATTTGCCTAAAGGGGTATTCAATCTTGTATATGGTGCGGGAGAGGTGGGCCAACAGCTAGTCGAACACCCTAATGTGGACGCGATTGGTTTTATTGGTTCACATGTTACAGCGGATAAAATTGTACGGAGCGCCGGACTGAAACCTTCCATTCTTGAAGCGAGTGGTAACGGCCCTACCATAGTATGTGAAGATGCAGACTTGAAAAAGGCTGCCAAAGGTGCAGTTGAAGCAGGGTTTTATTGTGCCGGGCAAGTATGTTGTTCTACTGAAAGAGTTATTGTACATGAAAAAGTACATGAAGAATTTGTAAGCCATGTAATGGAAGAGACAAAAAAATGGAGATTGGGCGATCCTTTGAGTGAAGATACTACAGTGGGACCGATGAATAACGAATCGACAGCGAATAAGATGGAAGAACATGTAAAGGACGCTGTTGAAAAGGGTGCCAAAGTGCTCGCAGGGGGTAAGAGAGATACCAGCAGACCGACAAACCTATACTTTGAACCAACAGTTCTGGATAATGTGGGACTTGATACATTAGTGAACAAGCATGAAACATTTGGTCCTATTGTACCTATAATTACTGTAAAAAACGATGAGGAAGCAATTGAAGTGGCTAATGATTCTTATTTAGGGCTTCAATCTGCCGTGTATACAAACAACTCGGCTCGAGCATTTAAATTTATAAACAGCATTCGTACTGGAAATACATTGATTAATGAACATTCGAACTACTGGGAACCACATGTGCCTTTCGGTGCAGCCACAGGAACAAGTACTGGTTGGGGAAGAATCGGCGGTAGATATACGATGTTAGATATGACACAACTTCAGACAATTGTGTGGGACTTTGGTGAATAGAACGACAAATAAATAATTACTCTTGCTAAATAAACACCCCTGAAATCAAGCTTTCAAGGGTGTTTTAATTATGTCATTCTTTTGGATTCAGATCTTCGATTGAATCGATATCCATATATTCAGGGACGGCGATGCCTATTTTGGCACCTTCCGTGTGCGGTCCGAGATCATCAATTTGATCTGCATATTCATTATAGTAAGTGCCGTCTGTTACAGGGAGCCATGGTGAGAGTGATGCATCTGCGTCACCTGCCGCAATGGTTTCAAACAAGGCCAGCGTATCCACTGCGCTCAACGTGACATCAAAACCATGCTCGCTTAATACTACGGCAGCGACATTGGCTGTGAACATTGAATCATCCCAGTGTGTGGTGACGAGCTTAACGGGCTCACCTTCTGCAGGTGCCGTGCCGGCTGTCCATTCTTCAACCGTATCTGCGTTTTCATTTACCCACTCACGGGCGATTTCAGTATAGTCGGTATCCGTGCCTGCATTTTGTGCCACTGCTTCCTCAATCATTTCGGGTTCAAACTGGATCCGGTCCAGGATGGCGTATGCGTGAGGCAGGTCTTTTTCGAGATCCGTTCTGGCTATTGTCCTCACAGTCTCTTCTTCCCCGAAGATGCCTTCAGTGTCTTCTAAGTATTTAAGGTCATATTGTGCGAACTTGAAGTGGGGTGACCATGCGGCTACGGCAATCGGTGCCTCATCTTCAAAGGCTTCATCAAGTTCGGCGAGCATCGCAGCGGCGGATGAGGTTTTCTGTTCCCATTCATCCAGATTGTCATATGCTTCTATGGCATCATTTATCGCTTCAGTCTGCCCGGCGCCGAGTTCAACTCCGGTGATCGTGTAGTCCATTTCCTGACTGTAATCTCCGCTTCCGGCATTCTCGCTGATATCATCAGCTTCTGTCATGTTGACGCTGCAGCCTGCTGCAAAAAGTGATGAAAATAAAATTCCAACCAGCATGAATCTCATGAAATTGAAATTGAACAAATTGCATAGACTCCTTTTTAATGATGATAAAGCTTATGAAAGCTTCGGATATATATTATAACAATTATGTGATTTAATTCCCAATATTATGCTGTAAGTGCTGGTAACAAAGAGAATTTTACTGGAAATAAAGTTCTTAAATCACTCTGATTTTCCATTGGTTATATGGGGGTTGTGTAACCGTGCTGTTTTCAGCCGGGAGCCATATTTTTATCCCCTATAATTATCCCCAAAATAATTTGAACTATTCAAAACATTCGTATATTATAAGTGGATATATTGCTGCTGAAAGGATGAGGGGTATGGAAAGGGCTGCTGAACGTTCAATTTCAAGAAGTTTAAGTTTCATCGATTTATGGTCCATCGGTGTCGGGGCTTTGGTGGGCGGCGGGATATTCACCGTCATCGGTCCGGCGATTGCTGAGACGGGGCCTGCTTTATTCATCGCCTTCCTGATTGCAGGTGCTTTGGCGATCATGTCCTCGATGAGTTATGCCGAGATGGCTTCAAGCTGGCCGTACCAGGGGGCTTCCTATGTCTATGCAAAGTATGCTTTCTTTCCGATTTCAAAAGATTTATCAAAGCTGATTGCACTGTGGTGTTCAGGATTATACTTCCTTTCATTTTCTTTTGCCGCAGGTGCAGTGAACCTCGGGTTCGCGGGTTACCTGACCGTGCTCGTACCGGGTGTGCCGCCTTTTATTTCAGGGCCGGTCATCTCCGTACTGATCACTTTGATGCTGCTTTACGGCATCAATTTCACCGGTAAGGTCAATACTATATTATCGATCATACAGATCATTTCGCTTTTTGCGATTGCGCTCTTCACGATAGGGAGCAATCCTGCAGGGCCGTTTACATATACGGATCTGTTCACGAACGGCGTTGCCGGCCTGTTTGCCGCCGTGGCGCTGATCGCTTTCGGCCAGATGCAGGTCGAAGCGGTGCTGACGCTCGGTGAGGAGGCGAAAAACCCGCGGGTCAATCTTCCTTATGCGCAGATTTCGGCACTCGTCACCGTAGTCATCCTTTATGTACTCGTCGGGTACGGTGTCGTATCGAGTACGCCGATTGAGGATCTTGCAACCTCGGCTGCCCCGCTTGCTTTGGCAGTGGAGAATGTGCTGCCGTCCTACGGGCCTGTACTGATTGCGATCGCGGCCCTGACCGCGACGGCGACATCGACCATCGGCTGTCTGCTCGGCGCTTCGAGGATGCTGTATGCAGCGGCGAGGGAACATGCTTTTCCGCCTGTATTTGCGAAATTATCGAGAGCGGGGATTCCCTATAACGCAGTGCTTGCGACAGGCATCCTGGCCTTGGCCGCGACCTTCATGAGCATATTCGGTTACGCGGAAGTGCTCGGCATATTGATCAGTGCCGCGGTATTTTCAAACTGGCTCATGATGATCCTGATGAATATCGCACTGATTGTTGTGAGAAAAACGAGGGCGGACTGGAGCCCGCGTTTCAGGTACCCGTTCAACATCAAAAACGTGCCTGTCCTGGCAATCGTCGCTTCCCTCGGCTGTCTGGTGATCATCACCTACGTCAATCCGATTGCGATTGCGATCGGTATGGGATGGATCGTGCTCCTCACTGTATGGTATTTCGCCTATGCAAGGAAGCGCTGGACGTTTTTAAGTCCGGAGGATATGGAGAATCTATGGACAAAGGAGAAAAAATGATGAAATATTATCTGCATGAAAATAAATGGGAAGACGTGGAAGCTTATCTAAAGGAGAAGAAGACGATCCTTCTGCCCGTCGGCAGTGTGGAGCAGCACGGGAAACATCTGCCTCTTGGCACCGATTCACTGCTGGCGCAGGACATCGCGATGGATGTGGCCGAGAAGACGGGTGTGCTCATCGCTTCCCCATTATGGTACGGCTGGGCACCGCACCATATGGCTTACCCCGGCACAGTCACCTTGAGGCCCGAGACATTGACGCAGGTGGTGGAGGACGTATTGAATTCTTTGATTTATCATGGATTCGAAAAGATTTTGATCATCAACGGGCACAGGGAGGCGAACCTGCCGCCGCTCCGGATCGCCCTGACGAGGGTCAGGAATAACACCGGCGCCTTCGTCGGGATTGCCGATCCGTTCTATATCAATGCAGTTGCGGGAAGGGAACTGAGTGAAGTCGAACCCGGCGGCATCGGGCACGCAGAAGAGCTCGAGACATCCGTCATGTACGACAGGCATGCTGAGTTGTGCAGCCCGGAGGCTGCTGTCAAAAACATCCCGTCGGATCATAACAGGTTTTTACAGCATGACCCGAATGTGCTGACGGATAAAATCCTCACTGCAAGCGACGTCGCCCATTATAAAGAGGCGACGCACGGTGTGGGCGTGATGGGGGATGCGACACCTGCCGATAAGGATAAAGGCCGGGAATACCAGAAGCGGATGGTGGATAACATCTCCGAGTTCGTTGAATATCTCGAAGGGTTGGAAGTCGAGATCAGGAAAAGGGAAATACCTTTATAAGGCAAAGTAAGTGGAAGCGCACGGTTGATTTTTCAATCGTGTGCTTTTTTGTGTCTATATTATAGAATTTTCAGAAAAAGAGTTGACAAAGTGAGTCCTTGTCATTATTATGTATTCACTATTATCATAAAATGATTTACTATTATCATATATTGATAATTAGGAGTGTTTTATATGACAGCAAATAAAGTTTTATCAGTCTTAACATTATTTTCAATGGAGCGGCGTACGATGAAAGTGGAGGAAATTTCCACTGAACTCGGTATTCCTGTCAGCAGCGTATATCGACATGTACGTGTCTTAAAGCAGAACGGCTACCTCAATGAGGACCATTTCGGCAATTACAAGCTTGGTTATAAATTCCTCGAACTGGCGAACATTGTACGGGCGGATATCGATATTACGAGTATTTCAAAACCTTTCATGGATGAACTGACGACGGAATTCAGGGAAACGACGATATTGAACGTGATTTCAGGTTTGAATGCAGTATGTCTGACGACTTCAGTGATTGACGATGCAGCAATCAAAGTATCGTCGGCAGAAGGTAAGATACTCCCGCTTTTCGGTGGCGCTTCGGCGAAAGCTCTGCTTGCTTATCAGGATGGAAAAATCCTCGACAGAATATTTGATAATGATATGGTAAAAAAAATTACACGCTGGACGATTACAGATAAAGAGGAGCTGATCAAAGATTTACATGAAGTCAGAAAAAAAGGCTATTCGGTCTCAATGGGAGAGCTGGATGAAGGTGTGAAAGCATACGGTTTTCCGATAAAAAACTCCAGCGGCGAAGTGATAGCATCACTGACGATAGCAGGACCTGAATTCAGGATGAAGTACCGGGACGAAGAAGAAATTGTAAAAGCATTCAAAGATGCAGTTATAAAAATTGAGGCATATTTATAAATAATATTGATAACGATTTCAAAGGGGTGGTCTTTATGAAACTAAAAATGATTGCACTGGTTTCGAGTCTTGCTTTCATCTTGTCAGCCTGTAACAGTACAACAGATGAAGTGGATGAAAGCGGCAACAGCACTGATGAATATAGCATTACGTTGAATTATTCCGATCATGATCCGCCGACAGGTATGCGGACAAAATTTCTGCAAGATTACTGGTTCCCGGCGATTGAAGAGGAGACGGATGGAAAAGTCAAAATCAACCCGGTATTCGGCGGCGGACTCCTCACTTCAGCTGAAGCACTGGATGGAGTCAGGGAGGGCGTTGCGGATCTCGGCCTGATTTATCCGGACAACTACTCAGAAAGGATGTTCAGTTATGAATTATTCAAGTTATTCCCGGTTGCACCAGATGACTTCGAAGGAATGTATGAGATTTTTGATACAGCAATGACAGAGCTTCCTCAGTTCAGCCAGGATTTGGAGGATAACAATCAACATCCACTTTTAATAACGACGGGACTGCCAATCGTCTTTGGCTCCACTAATGAATTGGAATCACTCGATGATGTACAGGGCGAGGACTGGAGGGCTTCGAGCCGCTGGTATCTCGAAGCGGTGAGGAACATGGGCTCCAACCCTGTGAGTGTGCCGTGGGAAGATGTCTACATGTCACTTGAGACCGGCGTAATTGACGGTGTGATGACGAACTATGATGGTTTCCATATGATGGGCTTCTACGAAACATCGGATAACATCATTGTGGGGACTGAACTGTGGTGGTCCGCCCCATTCATCCACACGATTAACAAAGATATGTGGGACAGTCTGCCGGCTGACATTCAGGAAGATATTTTAAGGGCTTCAGAACGTGCACAAAAAGCTTTTGGTGAGGTCTATAAAGAAGAGCTTGAAAGTACTATACAAGAACAACGTGATGCAGGAGCCACTGTAAAAATTGCTGACGAAGCAGACATAGAAACTTTCAACGATCCCGAGTTATTTGAAGATTTAAGGGAGATCTGGGCGGATGAAGCAGAAAATATACATGATATTGAAAATCCGGATGAATACGTTGAAGGTATGAAAGACATCATGAACGATGCATTAGGATATGAGGAATACGATTGAACAGGGGGAATGAGAGATGGAAACTGTTATGAAGATGGATAAAATTCTGAAGTTCATCAACAGAAGATTATCTGACTTGTGCGGGTTGATGTTGCTCATCATCATGGTGTTGCTTTTAGTCAACGTCATCTCGAGGGAGTTCGGTTATGCAATCGACGGTCTGAGCAATTTGTCAGTTCTGATTTTAATTTCGGTAGTATATCTGGGACTCTCTACAACGGAGGAAGCAAATCAGCATGCAGCTGTAGAGCTCCTGGAGAACAAACTGAAAGTCAGAAACAGAAAGACATTAATGATTGCAATTCATATTATAAAACTGATTGCCATTGGTATATTCACGTATGCAGCGGTGGGTAATTTCTTTACTTCAGTTGAAACGGGTGAGGCTTTCACGGATGTCGTCTATATTCCAATGTGGCCATCAAAGTTGGCACTGCTTGTAGGACTGATATTCTTTGAGATACAAATTGCATTGAATCTGTTAAAAACTATATTGAATATCGAAAATGATGAGGAAAAGACTGGAGATTTGACGGCGAATCTTTAAAGGGGAGGGAAAACCATGCTGGATATTATATCAATTGGAATCATATGTATAGCACTGCTGTTGATTTTCATAGGGATTGGGGTGCCTATCGGGCCATCCTTTATCATCAGTGGTTTGATTAGCACATTTTTAATACTTGATGGACAAAGGGCGATGGCTTTGCTGATTGGTTCGGCACACAGTTCAATCGCGGCACCAAGTTGGGTGGCGATCCCGCTCTTCATACTGCTCGGCGGACTCGCCGTCCAGTCAGGGATGGCTCGTAAAGCTTTCAGGAGTGCAGACGCCTTGTCTTCGGGGATGCCAGGCTCCGTAGGGATAGCTACAAACCTTGGTGCTGCTGGATTTGGAGCCATCTCCGGTGCCTCCATCGCAGCAACCTCAATCTTCGGCAAGATGGCACTGCCTGAAATGCGCGCATTGGGGTATGACAAGAAATTTGCGACAGGTATCATCGCCTCGGCCGGAACATTTTCAGCAATGATCCCACCGAGTATGATGTTCATAATTTATGCCTTGTTCACCAATACTTCTGTTGCAGGATTATTTTTTGCAGGTATTATCCCAGGTATTCTGAGTGCTGTAATATTCTCGATCTATATTTACCTGCGGGCAAAGAGAGACCCGGCGATGGTCAAGCGGCAGAAGGAACTTCCGAAAATGGCACCGGTTGAAAGAGCAAAAGCCATAGGAGAATCATGGCCAATTATGCTTGTAGCAGTCACGATGCTCGGTGGTATTTACACAGGGATTTTCACACCGACAGAATCTGCGGCTATAGGCTGCATCATGATCTTAATCATCGGTTTTGCCCAAGGTCATTTCAGGAGGCTGAGTTCCCTTTCCAATGCACTTAAGGACTCGGCAAATACTACGTCCATGGTATTTCTTATCAACATTGGGGCTTTATTTTATGCAAAAGTACTGGCGTTAAGTCAGGTACCGACAATCACGACGAATTATCTTGTGAATCTCGAAGTACCGCCTATTATCATTATCATCATCATATGTCTCATCTTTTTCCTTCTTGGAATGATTATGGTACCTATCGGAATATACGCAATGATTTTACCGATCGTCGCGCCGATTGTATCGGGCCTCGGTTATGATCTGATATGGTTTGGTGTCATTACGATGAAACTGGTGGAAATCGGCGCTGTAACACCACCTGTTGGATTGAATGTCTTCGCTTTGAAAGGCGTCACACCGAAGGATGTCTCAGTGACCGATATTTTCAGGGGAGTGGGGCCTTTTGTAATTATTGACATCATCATTCTGGTGCTTTTGATTGCATTCCCATTCCTTTCATTATGGCTGCCGAACTTATTATTTTAAATATTAAAGGAGAGATTAAAGGTGCAGTTTGACAAAGTATTTAAAGGTACAATCGTCCTTGAAGATGAAGTGCTGGAAAAGGGTTATATCGGTATCAAGGATGGAAAGACTGTAGAAATATCTGTTGACCCCTTGGAAGGTGATTTGATTGATTTCACCGGCAAAGTAATTCTGCCTGGTGCGATAGATGTCCACGTGCATAGTTTCAGTAATCCGGAAGAAGGATTTGCCCAGACAAGCAAATTGGCAGCCCGCGGTGGTGTTACAACATTTGTGGATATGCCGTATGATCTGCCCAACCCGGTGAACAACACCGGCATACTGAAAGAGAAAATTATAGATCTTGAGAAGAACGCATATGTCGATATTGCGTTATGGGGGACGATTGCCAAACGCAATGGTACCGGAGAGATTCAGAAATTGATGGACGAAGGTGTCACTTCTTTTAAAATGTCCACTTTCGAAACAGATGCATACCGCTTCCCGAAAGTACCCAATGATGAAATCATCAAAGCGATGGAAATATTGGCTGAAACAGGTATCGTGGCAGCGTTCCATTCTGAGGATGATGAAATTGTAAAAGGTTTGTCCAAGCAACTTGAAGAGGAGAATAAAACTCATAATCTAGCTCATGCAGAGACGAGACCTCCTTATACTGAGTCTGCAGCGGCATTGATGCTAATGGAATTTGCCAAGTGGACGGGGGCGAAAATTCATATTGTGCATGCCAGCCATCCGAGAACCATTGAACTGGTCAAGCTCTTTAAAGAGATGGGGACCGACGTGTCTGTTGAAACATGCTACACATATCTCCTGTTGGATGAAGAAGATCTGAAAGAGCAGGGGCCACCCGCCAAAATGAACCCGCCGCTCCGTCCGAAGGAGGATGTTGAGGGCATGTGGGAGCATTTGAAGCAAGGGAATATCGATATGATTTCTTCCGACCATATCGTCTGGGATATTAAAGATAAAGAAAAAGGTTACGAAAATATTTTCAAATCGCCTTCCGGGCTTCCAGGTGTCGAAGTAATTGTGCCCCTCATGTTTGATGCGATCGTCAGTAAAAGGAATATGCCGCTCAACACGTTTGCCAAGTTGATGGCAACGAATGCGGCAGAAAGATTTTCCATAAAAAATAAAGGGAAGATCGCCAAAGGGCATGATGCTGATTTCATCATCATCGATCCGGATGAAGAATGGACGTTCGTACAGGAGAACTTCGAGACTAATATCGATCTGCTGCCTTTTAAAGATCGTCAGTTCAAAGGGAGAATCAAGGAAACGATCATTCGTGGAGAAACTGTCTATGACGGAAGGGATATGGTGGTCGATCCGGGATATGGACATTTCATAGAAGGACCGGAAAAGAAATGAGGTATTCAAGCTGTGAGAGATGAGATTGAAAATTTGGTTCGTAAAGTGATTGAAAATGAAAATTTTTCAGAAGAAGTAAAACAGAGCACAGAGCATGTCATCGTAGATACACTCATCTCCATTCTTTATGGACTGAAAACCGAGCCGGAATTACAGGCTATGATGACTGATAGGGCATCTAAAGAAGGCCTCAGGGTTTTAGGGACAGATTATAATCTCCCTAAAAAGGATGCCCTCATCGCCTTGGGAACAGCGGCCGTTGCCAATGAACTTGATGAAGGTAACACATTTGCTAAAGGGCATCCAAGTGCGCATATATTCCCGGTTGTGTACATATGTGCACTGGAAAATGAATACACGTGGGAGGAGGTCATCGGCGCCTACGCCAAAGGCTATGAAATATCTGCGAGGTTATCCCAGGCTTTTCAGATGAAAGATGACATGCATCCTCATGGCACATGGGGGAATGCAGGTGGTGCGGTCACGAGGGCGATTCTTGAGGAGAAGTCGGCAGAAGACATTACAGATATCATACTACTCTCCTTGTCGTTGCCGATCGCAACGTCTTGGCTTGCAGCGGAAAAAGGTCAGAGTGTCAGGAACTTGTATACAGGATATGGCAATCTCCTGGCATACGATGCAGTGGATTTGGTTTCCTACGGTTTCAAATCGAACGAGACCGTAGCAGAAGATTTATGGAGCGGGATCATGGGAGAAGGTGTGGATCTATCAAAGTTGTCCGCAGATCCAGACGGAGTGTCCATGATTTCAAAGAATTATTTTAAAGTTCACCCGACATGCAGGTTTACGCATGCATCAATTGAAGCGGCCAAAGAAATTATGGAGCAATATAAGCTTTCCCCGGAAAAAATAAAAACGGTTCAAGTCAGCACTTATGACCTTGCTGCACGGTGCGATTCCAAGTTGATCAGGACGAGGCTGGAATCGAAATTTTCAATTCCCTACGCTGTTGCTGCCATCATCCTCGGATTAGATCTGTATGATGATTACTCGGAGAACCTCCGTAAAATGGGCGCTTTCATCGACAAAATAGAAGTCATCGAGGATAAGGCGATGACAGCTCTACTGCCACAGGAAAGAGCTGCAAAATGCACAATTACGGATATGGGTGGCGTTACCTATTCTGCATTTATCCCGAATGCAAAAGGAGAATACAGTAATCCGTTCACTGAGAGTGAGTTTAAAATGAAGTATGAAAATATGCTTCAAAGGCACTATTCATTTTTTTCGGAGGGATGGCTTAATGGTCTGTTGAATATAGACCGCACAAAATCATTTACTTCATGGCTCATAAAGAACCATTTATTAAGGAGGAGATGATATCTTATGGCAGTGGATATCAACAACATAAGAAAAAATCTCGAATTCATTGGCAGCAGTTTCAACAGTGGCATTAAAGGATTTAATCGGCTTGCATTTTCACAGGAAGAAAAAGATGCCATAAATTGGCTGGAACAGGAATTGAAGGATCATGATATTTCTGTCAGGCGGGATGCTGTTGGAAATCTGTTTGCCCGAATTGGTCCTGATGACGCTCCAATCCATGCTTTTGGATCACACTTGGATACAGTCGCGCAAGGTGGTTTGTTTGATGGTGCACTCGGTGTCATTACAGGTCTCGAATGTCTGTTGAAATTGAAGACGTATCAACCGCGGAACACTGCATACGAACTCGTTTGCTTTGTCGGGGAAGAGGTCAATCCCCTGGGTGGCACTTTCGGCAGCAGACTTATTGCAGGACTGGTGGATGTAGATGGGCTGGATGAAGAGGTGTTGGACAAACTTGGTATGACTAAAGAGCAGTTGAAGGAAGCCGCCGGCACATTATCGGATTATGACGGATTTCTCGAACTGCATATCGAGCAGGGGACTGTCCTCGAAAACAACGGTAACAAAACCGGTATCGTGACAAGCATTGCCGGCATCGTTCGGCATCATATCACAGTGATTGGTGAAGCGGGGCATTCCGGAACTATGCCGATGGCGGACCGCAGAGATGCACTTGTTATGGCAAGCGAAATCATTCAACATATCAACCAGGAAGCCAATAAATTTACAGACGGCACCGTAGCTA
Source organism: Salinicoccus kekensis (assembly GCF_900220995.1). Lineage (GTDB taxonomy): Bacteria > Bacillota > Bacilli > Staphylococcales > Salinicoccaceae > Lacicoccus > Lacicoccus kekensis. Next base: position 134,049 of record NZ_OBQF01000005.1, on the reverse strand, counting down.
CCGTAGGACAACTTGAAGTTGAACCGAACCTTGCTACGGTCATTCCGGGCAGAGTTACCTTCACTTTCGAAGTCCGCTCCGGTGACAGGGGAACATTGGATATGTTCCCGGAGCAGGTGACGGCATGGGTAAAGAAAAATTATGATGTGGAAATCATCCAGGGTGTCGTCAAACCGACGCATCCTATGTCGAGAAAATTCATCAATGCAGCTGAAACAGCAGGAAAGACACTCGGTCTCCCGACAATGAAGTTGATGAGCGGGGCAAATCATGACACGAATACACTGGCACCATTCATGGATACCGGAATGATTTTTGTACCGAGTGAAAAAGGCATCAGCCATAATCCGCTCGAGAATTCAGAGTGGGAATATATTGAAAATGCTGCGAATATTATGCTGGAAACATTGAAGAATTTTGATGTTCAAAGTGATGAAAGAGCTATAAGTGATTAAAGAACTAAAATAATAATGCTGCAGACTCTTCAATGAATCTGCAGCATTATTATTTTTAAAGTATCTTATCATTTGTTAATCAAATCTTTCCCGCTCTTCCATCTCTCACTCAGGAACTGCTCGTCTTCCCCCGTGTTGGCATTGATGTAGAAGGTTTCGTCCACTTCAGCACTCTCCACCTTCACCTCAAAAATTGGCAGATGTGCCAATGTGGTCTCGACCGTTTCATGCCTCGGTTTTTTCAGCATATACTGCTTGTCGATCTGCCTCTTCCTCACATCGTCCACATATTTCTGGAGGTCTTCCTCCATGATATGCGGTTCGACTTTCTCACCCGGGGCTTCTTCGGTCACGGGCGGTACATGTGAGAAGATGCCCCTGTATCCCGACACCGCGTCCACGAAAATCATGCGCGGGATCTTCCTCGGCGGGAAGGGCGGCCGGTCTGCAAGCACCATGCTCTTCACCATCCAGAACGGATGATGTATCAGCGTTTTGCTCACTGTGTATGATTGAAGATGCCCGGGTGTGATGGTTTTATTCATACGGGCACGCAGACCAAGGCTTTTATATATCGCCCGGTATAATGCTTTTTCGGATATATTTCCACTGCCGATGCGTCTTATCATCATGTCATCCTTCTCCATCAGTTATCCAGGTGTGAATGGTACATGTCCACCCTGTCCTGCTGCTCCTTCGGCGGCGGTGATGTCATGAGGCTGACGACGATGACCAGTATGAGCGACACCGGTGCCGCGATGATCGGCTCCGCGTTCGTCGGCAGCGCCTGGCTTGCGACGAGTATGAGGAATAAAACCGCACCGCCGAGCATGCCGGTGAATGCCCCGATCTTATTCGCGCGCTTCCACCATATGCCGAGGACGAACGGAAATCCGAATGACGACAACAGGAATCCGCCGACCCATCCGACCATGACCGCAATGATGCCCGGCGGGTTGATGGCGATGGCGATGCCGATGATGACGGCAACGAACATCGTGATCAGTCCGAGCAGTGTCACGGAACGTTCGGTCGCATTCGGGTTGATGTGCTGCTTATAGACGTCATGTGCGATCCCTGCAGAAATCGCAAGCAGCATCGCATCGGCTGAAGACATGATGGCGGCAAGCAGACCTGCAAGCATGATGCCCCCGAGTATCGGCGGCAGATATTCCTCCACGACGGAGACGAAGATCATATCCGTGTTCTCGAGCGTCCCCACGATGCCGAGCGTGACACCGGCGATGGTGATGAAGAAACCGCTCAGGAACAGTATGATGTAGATGAACGTCCCCCACATCGAGGAGCGGCGTGCGGTCCGAGCATCGCGTGATGCGAAGTTACGCATGACGACGGACGGTGAAATGATGCCGAACCAGATGAAGGCGATGAACAGTCCGAAATAGGACATCCACGGCTGGGTCACGTCTCCGAAGGCCGGGTCCGTTGCGAGCGCACTGTCGAGCATATTGCCGATGCTGCCGAAGTCCACCCAGATGATGGCGGCGAGCGTCACCGCACCGAACAGCATGATCATACCCTGGAACAGGTCGGTGTATGTAATCGCCCACATGCCGCCGAGTGCTGCGTATATGGTGAACCCGAGCCCGAGTATGATGGTCGCCGTCGCATATTCGATGCCGAGGACGTATGAACCGATGATGCCCGCTGCAGTCAGCTGCGGCACCATGTAGAACGTCATGGCGAGCACGACGATGATTGCGGATAATATCTGGACCGATGTGCCGAACCGCTGATGGAAGAAGTCCGGCATGCTTTTTGCGCCTGAACGCCTGACCTGGCCGGAGATCAGGAACATCGCGAGCGGCAGTGCCGCAAGCACCCCGAATGCGTACGTGAAATAATACGGCAGCCCGAGCGTGACACCGGAACCGACCGCGCCCATCAACGAACTCGAACTCGCGATGGCTGCAAATATTGCGAAGGCACCGACGAATGTATTGATGCTCTGGCCGGCTGTGAAATAGTCGCTCTCACTCTGTCGGGCGCGCCTGTAGAAGTAAATGCCGATGATTGTCATGAAGACAAGGTAGATTAATAAAATGATTCCCTCAGTAACTTGCATGTCCCATACCCCCTAATCCCTCTCTATTTTCTCAATCCATACAACATAGGCTGCGGTGATGATGAACCATAGGAACAGACCGAAGAACATCAGCCATGCAACCAGCGATATGCCGGCCATATAGATGTCGGTCGGCCACCATGCGAACACCACGGTGGAATAAATGATGATGATCAGGGTCATGAAGAGACCCGGATCTTTGAACTTTGATCTTCGCGCCATGTGTAACATCCCCTTTTTGAATATTTGGTGTATTCAATCAATTGTATGTTTTCATTATATATAACCGGGAAAGCACTTTCAATGACCAATCCGGATGCCTGTCCCCATGGGGCGCACGCACATTGACTTGCCCTGCAATCATGATATACTGATTGCACAAATGAAAAATGATACATAGGGGAGCCGCACGGCTGAGAAGGAGGAATCCTGACCCTTTGACCTGATCTGGATAATACCAGCGTAGGGAATGTGTGATGGATGGACCGCTTATAGTCCGTCCCCGCTGTTCTAGACGCCTCCGGATCGGGAAGGCGTTTTTTTATGCCTTTTTTGAAAGGAGCATTCATCATATGTTTAAATTTATACTTTCAATCTCCCTGCTTCTGCTGCTTGCGGCATGCGGCGGGGACGGCGGTGGAGCCACGGACGAGGCGGAATTGACGGAAGTCACGTTCGTGCTCGACTGGACACCGAATACAAACCATACAGGGATCTATGCAGCACAAGCTGAAGGTTACTATGAAGACCACGGCCTTGATGTGGAGATCGTCCTGCCGGGCGAGGCGGGGGCTGAGCAGACGGTTGCGACGGGCAACGCGGACTTCGGCATCAGTGCCCAGGAGAATGTGACGCAGGCGCGCCTGCAGGATGTGTCGATCGTCTCGCTTGCTGCCATCATCCAGGACAACACATCGTACCTTGCGTCCCCCGAAGAGTACGGTCTTGAGACGCCTTCCGACCTTGAGGGCCACCCGTACGGCGGATACGGTTCCCCGATCGAGGAGGAGACCATCGCGTCAATCATGCAGGCGGACGGTGCAGACTTCAGTGAGGTCGAAATTCTGAACGTGGGGGATGTGGACTTCTTCACGACCGTGCAGCGGGATGTGGATTTTGCATGGATCTACTACGGCTGGACGGGCATCGAAGCTGAGCTCCGTGATATGCCGCTCAACCTGATCGACTTCACGGAATACTCGGATGCGCTGAATTTCTATACCCCGGTGCTGATTACGAATGAAGGTCTGATTGAAGATGATCCGGAGACAGTCGAGGCGTTCACCCATGCCACGGCTGAGGGGTACAGACTCGCGATGGAGGATCCGGAACGGGCGGCCGAGCATCTGCTTGAAGCGGAACCGGATCTTGATGAGGAGCTCGTCATGGCAAGCCAGGAGTGGCTCGCCGATGTCTACCAGAGTGAAGCGCCTTACTGGGGGCATCAGGAACGTGATGTCTGGCAGAACTATATGGACTGGATGTATGAAAGTGATCTGATCGAATCGGAACTGGACGTCGATCAGGCATTCACGAATGAATTCCTGCCCGATGAAGCGGGGGAATAGATGATGCGCCGGCTGTTTTCGTGGAATGTGGCCGCACCGGTCCTTGCGATCTTTATTATACTGGTCATCTGGCAGGCGGCCGTCAGCATTTTTGATATCGAAGCATGGATGCTGCCGGCACCTCTCCAGATCATACAGGAAGGCATCGAAATTTATCCGCGGCTCTTCAGCCACAGCGTATCGACCATCACCATCGCGCTCGGCGGATTTGCGATCGGTGTATCGGTGGGGCTCATCCTTGCGGTCCTCCTGCATCTCATGCCGCGGGCGAGGCAGGCGGTCTATCCGCTCATGGTGCTGTCGCAGAACGTGCCGATCATCGCACTCGCACCGTTGCTCGTACTTTGGTTCGGTTTCGGTGCGATGCCGAAAATCATCATCATCACACTCGTCTGCTTCTTCCCGATTGCGGTCTCATTGATCGACGGGTTCCGGCAGACGGATCCGACGCTGCTCAATTATATGCGGATGATCGGTGCAAACCGCCGGCAGATCTTCTTCAAGCTGGAATGGCCGAGTGCACTGCCTTATTTCTTTTCAGGGCTTAAAATCTCCGCCACATACAGTGTGATGGGCGCGGTCATCGCCGAATGGCTCGGTGCACAGGAGGGGCTCGGCGTCTTCATGACCGTCGCCTCGTCGGCATTCCGGACGGACCAGGTGTTTGTGTCGATATTCGTCATTATGCTGATCAGCCTGGCTTTATTCGGTTTCATACTGCTGCTTGAGAAATGGCTGATTCCGTGGAATGCGGATGAGAAAGGGAGTGGAAGGAATGGCTGATAAACTGCAGGTTGTGAACCTCTCGCATACGTTTGAAGGAGAATCATCCGAAAATGTATTGGACGGCTTGTCGCTCAATGTGGCGGACGGTGAATTCGTCACGCTGATCGGCCCCTCCGGCAGCGGGAAGAGCACCATCTTCAATATCATCGGCGGGCTGATTGAACCGGAAAGCGGCGATATATACATCGACGGGAAGCGGGCCAATGGTACGCGGGGCAACATCAGTTACCTGCCCCAGCAGGATTCGCTCCTGCCATGGCGGACGGTGGAGGACAATGTCGTCCTCGTCCAGGAAATCAACGGCAGTGTGGACCGGGGTGCTGCACGGAAGCTGCTGGAACGAGCAGGGCTTGCCGGCTATGAATCGGCGCGGCCGGACACTTTATCCGGCGGCATGCGCCAGCGGGTGGCTTTCATCCGTGCGCTCCTCAGCCCACAGGATCTGATGCTGCTCGATGAACCGTTCGGTGCGCTGGATGAGCTGACCCGCCTCGATATGCAGGACTGGCTGCTCGGGATGTGGGAGGCCGACCGCCGCTCCGTGCTGTTCATCACCCACAGCATTGAGGAAGCATTATATTTATCCGACCGCATACTGATCCTGTCCGATAAACCGGCAAGGATCATCAGGGAGATCACAGTGCCCTTCAAACGGCCGAGACAGCACGACATCACCCTCGACGATGAATTCGCCCGGCTGAAAAGAGAAATATACGGTTTATTGAAGGCGGGGTTCCGCAATGATTGATGAAAATATGATTGAAATGATCCGGAAAGAAGCACCCCGCATGGAACGGGAGGGCAGGCTCACCGGTGAGGTGCTTGAATATATTTACGATCAAGGCCTGTTCAAATTATTCATACCTGCGGAGCTCGGCGGCAATATGCAGCCACTCCCTGAAGCATTGAAGATATTTGAAGAAGCGGCCCGTGCGGACGGCAGCTTCGGCTGGCTCGTGCAGATCGGTTCGGGCGCGGGATTCTTCGCCGTGACGATGGACCCTGATGAGATGAGAACACATTTCGCTGCACGCGATTTCTACATCGCCGGCAGCGACCGGCCGTCAGGTACCGCCGGGAAGACGAATGATGGATATGTCGTGAGCGGCACATGGCCTTTTTCAAGCGGTGCAGAGCACGCGAGCCTCTTCACTGCGACATGCAGAATAAAATCCGGTGGCGAGGAGGACGGGAAAGCATATGCTTTCGCCTTCACACCGGACCAGGTGACGATTGAAAGGGATTGGGATGCTTTCGGGATGCGGGCGACGGGCAGCCATACGATTCATGTGGAGGAAGCTTTCGTCCCCGCCAGCCGCCGTTTTGACGTGACCCGTCCGCACTTCCACTTCGATGACCCGGTCTACCATTATCCGTTCAAGGCTTTTGCGGCGGCGAACATCGCCTCGACCGCGATCGGGGTTGCGAGACATTTCTTTGAAGCAGCCCGTGAACATATCGAATCCAAAAAAGACGACTGGAACAAAGCAGACTCCAGGCGTCATGACCATGCGGTTGAAATATTGGAGAAGAACGAAGCGGCATTCCTCGAAGCACGAAAAGATTTTTATCATTCCGTTGAGAAATCGTGGGAGTCCCATGTTTCAAGGACAGTCAATGAAATGGATATGACGGATATTTCGATGCAGAGTAAGATTACCGCCGGTGCAGCCATTGAGGGTGTCCAGAACCTTTACCGCCACCTCGGGATGGATATCGTCATGAGGAGTCATCCGCTGAACCGCATCTACCGCGACCTGCTCACCGCCTCCCAGCACGCACTGCTTGTGGACTCGGAAGGTGAAATTGAAGGGCCTCAATAAGAATTTCATGAAAAAGTTCCGGCAGCATGCTGCCGGAACTTTTTGTTTTACTGCCTTGTACCTTCTGCTTCTTCTACGAATTCCTCATGCCTGCCGACGATGAAGTCCTGGTATTTCTTGTTCCATGATTTCAGCGCCATCATGTAAAGGAGGATCGTGACGATGATCAGTCCAGCAACGACGGGCAGGAACCAGCCGGATACGATGTTTTCAGGGCTCGCAAGGCCGATTGTGGAGAATAGGATGAATGCAAACACCATCGCACTGGACAGTATGACCGTGACTGGAATGGCATATTTCCATGGGACCATGCTGACGGATGCATTCGGTCTGAACCTGAAGGGCTCTGACAAAGGTTTCAGCAGTCCCGCCGCCAGCATGATGAGGACTGCGACCGCAAACAGAATACCCTGTATATGGATGAAGTTGATCGGAACTTCGATGTTGAAGAACATCGGCAGTCCCCACATCAGCATGTAGTAGCTGATGACATGGACGATGATTGCGACTTTCGGACCGATCGGCGGAATGTATTTTGAAAATATACCGACGAGCACAATCGCTATGATCGGTATGTTGAAGAATCCGGTGAATTCACGGATGACCGTCCAAAGCCCGTCCGGTGCATTGAGCAGGAGTGGCGCAATGAAGAAAGTGACGAGTGACAACGCCACGCCGAACCATTGACTGATGCGGATCATCTGGCGGTCCGTCGCCCTTTTATTGATCAGCACCTTGTAGATGTCATAAGCAAACATCGTTGCGGCACTGTTGAGCAGTGAGTTGAAGCTCGAAAACACGGCGCCGAGCAGCACTGCCAGGAAAAATCCGCTCAGGAACGTCGGGAGCAGATCGGATATCAGCGCAGGATATGCCAAGTCCATCGTCTCAAGACCGGGGCCGTACAAATGGAATGCGATGATTCCCGGGATCATCATCATGAATGGTACGAGTATCTTCAAAAAACCTGTAAGTAAAGCGCCTTTCTGGCCTTCGGCGAGGCTCTGTGCGCCGAGTGTACGCTGGATGGCATACTGGTTTGTCCCCCAGTAGAATAGGTTCGCAAAAATCATCCCCGTGAAGATCGTCCCGAACGGCACGCCGTCATCGCTTCCGCCGATGGCGTTCAACTTCTCCGGACTCTCAAGCGTGATCGTCCGCATCCCGTCCAGCATATTGCCGTCACCGAGGGCAATGAAGCCGAGCACGGGCACAATGAGCCCGATGATGAAGAGGCCGATGCCATTAAGAGTATCCGAGATTGCGACGGCCCGTAGCCCGCCAAAGATCGCATAACAGGATCCGATGATGCCGATGATCCACACCGTGAGCCACATGGACTGCTCGAAAGTGATGCCGAGCGCCTCCGGCACATTGAACAGCTGGAGCACGGCAATCGCACCGGAGTAGAGGACCGACGGTATGGTGACGAGCCCGTAGCCGAGCATGAATAAAAGGACGACCAGGATGCGTGTGCCCCGGTCAAAGCGGTCGTTGATGAATTCAGGAAGGGTGGTGAACGACCCGCCGAGGTAGCGCGGCAGCAGTATCAAAGCCAAAACAATGACGGAGAATCCCGCCGTGACTTCCCAGGCCATATTGGTCATGTTGCTGCTGTAGGCCTGGCCGTTCAGGCCGATCAATTGCTCTGCGGACAGGTTGGTGAGGATGAGCGACCCCGCGATGAAACCGCCCGTGAGGCCCCGCCCCGCGAGGAAGTAGCCGGTCGAATCACCGATGGTGTTCCTTGTCTTCAGATATGAATACCAGGCGACCAAAAACATGAAGAACGCAGCGGATAGGACGGTGAACAAAAACTCTCCCATTTTGATACCCCCTGTTTATCTCCCAATTTACTTCTCTATTCACGTAAATTTACAATTTAAACTCAAGAGGATGAAATTTACATATAAAATGAGTTTTATCTCAAAGTTTCCTTTCTAAGATTAAAAAGGCTCTTTTCACCAATAACCAGTAAATGATATTATTTCTAGATAAAGGTATTATCTGTTTTACAGGGGGCATATTTTTGAGTACATCATTGAAGCTTATCCTTGGCTTCTTCTCCATTGTTTTCCTTGCTTCCATTTCCTTAGGTATATTCTTTTATGTGACAGGTTCCGACTCTGAAAGTGCCGCCGATGGCACGAATCCTCTTGAAAATCTGTCGGGACCCGAGGATTCAGAACTTGCACAGCTGGAACGTGGAGAAAAGGAGTTTGAAGTCTCCAGCGCCCGGCAGGGGAATGAAATCAGTGAAATGGCATTCGCCGATGATCTCCTGTAACTGCTAAACTAGACTCATCCTCACTGACGGCCATTAATTGGTCCTAATCATAGACGATTGCCTCGGTCATGCCGCCGGATGAAAGATACATTGTCATTTATCCAAAATCAGTACTTGCATCTGCCTGCCCGGCGGCATTTCATTCACAGTACTGTAAACGCGTGCTGCGGCCACTTTAGGTCTATGATAGTGTGCCCGTAAATGGTTGACATAGTTTTGGACTGTGTTTTCAGTGACGGTTTGAATGTTAAATTAATTCTGTCTCCAGTTAGGTCTGTGTACTGGTGGCATCCAGGTAGTCTTTCAGCCATGCCAATGTTTCATGTTGGTACAGACCCAATTTCTTGATCTAGTTCTGTAGAGATGTGATGAAATCTGAGAATTCATCTGGTGTCATGTTCACATAATCCATCACTTTATTTCTGGAAATCTGTAATTTCTTTCCGGTTGTATTATTAGAGAATCCTATATCTTTCAAACAGATGTATCTCTTGATAGATCTTCTATCTTTCCACACTTTGTTCTCTCCTTTTAAATATATCCTCATCTAGTCTATTTAAAAGTGCATTTTAATCAGCTATCTATTGAATCTGATTTATAGAGAACTGTTGGAGCTAGTTTAGCAGTTACAATATTCTCTCCTTGTTCAATTTCCTGGACGTACTAAAAACTCATTTGTCCGCCCAATATTAAACCTACCCCCCTTCCTCCCTCCCTGACAGGAAATTTAATTCACTCTAAAAAGACTGAAGAATATAATTATTTAGAAAACAGTTTGATTTTTGAAGAATATTACTGTATAGTTTGAAAAAACATGTAATAAAAACAATTTTGTATTTCCGCGTTGTTTTAAATTGTACTTCCGAGTATAATTTAAATAGTTTTTTAACCACATAAGGAAGCGCTTTCTTATTTAAGGGGAGGTTAAGAAGTCATGTAGAATTTTAGGCTTCGATAAAATAGTAGTGACCATCAGAGCTAGAGTCTATACATATTTAATTAAAAGGGGAGAGCAGGATATGAAAGGTAAAAATTTTATTCTCAACAGTATACTTTTACTGTTTGTTGTAATTTTAGTCGGATGTGGAAACGGGGATGCTACAGGATCGGAAAATGATGGTGAGGATAACGCGGGAAATGACAATGAGGAAAAAGAAACGTTGGTGGTGGCTTCGACGCCAACGGGTCCTCCGTATACATTCATGAATAATGAAACTGATGAAATGGAAGGAATTATGATTGATATAGTCGACATCATTGGAGAAGAACTAGATAAAGAGATTCAAATTGAATCGACATCTTTTTCATCACTCATTCCTTCTTTACAGGGTGGTAAGGTGGATCTTATTTCAGCAGGCATGGTTATAACTGAGGAAAGAAAAGAGGTCATAAATTTCTCAGACGAGGTTTTTGGTTTTGGAGAAGGTTTGATTGTACATGAAGATAATAATGATATTTCTACATTTGAAGATCTTGAAGGAAAAACAGTAGGTACTCAACAAGGTACTATTTATTATGACTTGATTGAAGAGAATGGCAATACAGAAAACAACTCAGTTTATGAATCTATAGGGGACATGTTGCAAGATCTCAGCAACGGAAGACTGGATGCTGTAGTGGCAGACGAGCCGGTATTGATTTATCTGGAAGAAAACAATCCGAATTTTGCTGTAAGAATCATAGAGGATTATGAATCACAGATCATAGATGGAGTCGGCCTTGGCGTATCAAAAGACGACGAGGAACTTTTGGAAGAAGTGAATGGAGTAATCGCAGACTTGAAGGCAGATGGCTCTTTGGAAGAGATTTATTCAAAATGGAATGTAAGTTGGAGTTTTGAGTAGGTGCTCATAACATCATTATTGTAATGAATACTAGAGAACGGAGATGTGCATATGGATTTATTAAACTTTCTCCCTCCTTTACTGGAGGGGGCATGGATTACAATACAACTTACTGTTCTTTCTTTGATTCTTGGTCTGATTCTCGGTCTTTTCCTGGTTTTAGGGAATATGTCCAAAATAAAGTTTTTCAAAATAATCACTTCAATTTACATAAGTGCGTTCCGGGGAACTCCGCTGCTGGTTCAGTTGATGATCATATATTTTGCACTGCCTGATATCGGCCTCATGTTCACCGCATTTCAAGCTGCATTGATAGGACTTGCTTTAAATGAAGCGGCTTACGTATCAGAGATTTACCGGAGTGGTATACAGGCAGTTCCGAAAGGACAGACAGAGGCAGCAAAATCTATTGGAATGAGTAATTCAAAGCTGTTCATTCGAATCATCTTTCCGCAAGCATTTAAGATCTGTCTGCCCAACATCGGAAACAGTGCCATTATTTTGCTGAAGAATACCTCATTGGCAGCAGTGATTACGGTGGGTGAACTGATGCACCGCGGTGAATTGCTTGCCGGTGCAACATTCAGGAATATGGAAATTTTCTTGATGGTCGCCGTAATATATTGGATACTGCACTATCCTCTTACTTTACTGGTGAAATACTTCGAAAAGAAAGGGGACTATTCAAGTGCTCAAAATGCATAGTGTCAATAAATACTTTGGTGAACACCATGTATTAAAAAATGTTGATTTATCAATTAAAAACAGTGAAGTTGTTGCAATCCTCGGACCCAGCGGGAGTGGTAAAAGTACATTGCTCCGCACGTTGAATGTCCTTGAAGAGATTGAGGATGGGGATATCCTTTTGGAAAACAGGTCCATAATCTACAAGGATGACGCGCAGAAGAAGCGTAAGAACCCAAAACAATTAAGCTATGAGCGGGAAGAAATCGGTATGGTTTTTCAAAACTTCAACCTATTTCCTCATAAAACTGTATTGGAAAATGTTATAGAAGGACCTGTTCAAGTACGAAAGATGAAAAAAGAGGAAGCCGTCGTAAATGCTGAAAGATTACTTAAGCGAGTGGGATTGCTGGAGAAAAGAAATAAATACCCGGAGAGTTTATCAGGTGGACAGCAACAAAGGGTGGCTATAGCACGTGCACTGGCTATGAATCCTAAAGTCATTTTGTTTGATGAGCCTACTTCTGCTTTAGACCCCGAACTTGTAGGAGAAGTTTTGGATGTCATCAAAGATCTGGCCAATGAAGGACTGACTATGGTCATTGTGACACATGAAATGAATTTTGCTAAAGACGTCGCTGATAGAATAGTGTTTATAGACGAGGGCAATATTCTATTCGAAGGATCACCTGAAGAATTTTTCTCCAACAACAAGCAGGAGAGAATTGGTAAGTTTCTGTCAAACTTTAAATGATTTACTGTTAATCACTTTAGATTATTCAGAAGATTAAATAGTGTGGAGATGATCGTAAGACATGACCGAGAAACTGGCGATAGAAGATTATGTTTACAGAGAGCTGAAACAAGCAATCTTCAATAGAAAGATACCTTTGAACATGCAATTGAATGAAAAAGAATTGTCCAACGCATTCAACGTGAGCAGGACGCCCATAAGAACAGTCTTGAAAAAGATGGAGCAGGAAAAAATAATAGAAAATATACCGAATAAAGGTGCATTCATCCATCAGCCGACTCCTCAGGAAATTGAAAATGTTTTTCAGCTTAGAACAATCTTGGAAAGAGAAGCAGCGAAAATAGCCTGTAAAACTGTTTCCGAGGAACAGTTGGATGAATTGGAAAGAATCACTATTGAAGAAGAACAATTCTTCAGGGAAGGAGAATATGAGAAAGGCCTGGAAAAAACCACCTTATTTCATCAGCAGCTGATGGATCTGTCCAATAATGAATATATGAAGAAATATAACGAAGAATTGATCAATATAACCAATATCTATTTAGCATTCCATGACAGTGCCAGAAAAGAATCTCCCCTTTCTCCGGAAGAGCATCGGAGTATCATTAAAGCTTTGCGTACGAGAGACCAAGAAAAAGCAGCAGAATCGATCAACTCGCATTATAAAAATGTTAGAGAACATTTGAAATATGAAGAGGAAGAGAAAAAATATTCATTTGAAGAGCTATTTAAACCATATCGATGAACAAATTATTGAAACATAAAATATCAAGGGGGAACACCTATGAAAGTGACAGTGCTTGGTGGAGCAGGAAAAGTAGCAATGGGAGCAATTCAAGATTTAGTTGAAAATAGAGACGTGAAAGAAATTTTATTAGCTGATTTGAATATGGATGCTTTGGAAAAGCGCAAACAATTTTTGAATTCCAATAAAATAAATATCAGCTACATAGATTTAAATGATCATGAAAGCCTCGTTGGTTTACTGAAAGATTCTGATGTTTGTTTAAATGGCTGTTCACATGTTTTCAATTTAAAAGTCATGAAGGCCTGTGTAGATTCGAAAACGAATTATACAGATTTCGGCGGACTGTTTCATTGGGCAAAAGAACAACTGAAGATGCATGATGATTTTAAGCAGGCAGGCATCACGGGCATCGTCGGTTCAGGCAGTGCGCCGGGAATTGTCAATGTGATGGCAAAATACGCATATGAAAGGTTGGATCGAATTGAGTCTGTGCATATACGTGATGCCATTGTAAATTTTAATCAAAAGGAGAATGATTTTGTTCCACCTTATGCCATAGGGACTCTGCTCGATGAATATATAATGAATCCATACGAATTCAGAAATGGTGAATATGTGGAAAAAGCGCCTTTTTCAGGTGGGGAAACTTTCAGTTTTCCGCCACCGATCGGTGAACAAACCGTATTGAATACGATTCATTCCGAAGTTGCTACCATCCCTCTATCTTTTAAGGATAAAGGCATCCAGGATGTCACTTTCAAATTGGCCCTACCGAAATTTTTCGAAGAAAAATTACGCTTTCTTGTAGAGATGGGCTTTGGTGACAAAGAAGAGATTGATGTACAAGGTCAAAAGATAAGTCCCAGAAAAGTACTGGAAAGTATAATAGAAAAAAAGAACAACTTGATAAATAATGATGATCAAAAACATGATGATCATAAAATATTACGTGTTGAAGTCAAGGGTGAAAAAAACGGTGAAAATATAGAGTATATAATTGAAACTATACTTTCTCCCTACGCGGAATGGCCTCATCTTTCACAAGGTGTTTTTTCTGTAGGCTTCCCAGCTGCAGTGACGACCAGAATACTGGGTAACAACCAAATAAAAGAAAGTGGGTTCTTTGCTTCCGAACAGGCAATACCTACTCAGGTTTATTTTGAAGAACTGGCGAAAAGAGGCATTCATGTAGAAGTGAGCTGTAAGAAGAACGTCATAGATACCAAGGAATTAGCTGTTAAATAATATTTTAAAATGGAGAGACTTTTATGACAGAAAAGAAAGTTAGAAACTTAAAGAATTATATTAATGGTGAATGGATAGAGAGTAAGAGCACAGAAACAATCGAAGTGATTAATCCAGCAACGAAAGAAATTATGGTCAATGTTCCTCAATCAACACAATCAGAGCTCGATCATGCAGCTCAGGTGGCGCATGATGCATTCACCGATTGGAGTAACACTGCAGTGCCGAAACGGGCACGTATTCTGTTTAAATATCAACAACTGCTTATGGAGAACAAACAAGAACTCGCAGAAATCATCACGAAAGAAAATGGTAAAAGTTTGAATGAAGCACTGGGCGAAGTCCAACGGGGCATTGAAAATGTCGAATTCGCAGCCGGTGCGCCGTCACTCATGATGGGAGATTCCCTGTCCTCAATTGCCACCGACATCGAAGGCACAAGCTATCGCTATCCGATCGGTGTCATTGGTGGCATCACACCATTTAACTTCCCGATGATGGTGCCGTGCTGGATGTTCCCGATGGCCATTGCCATGGGGAATACATTTGTGATGAAACCTTCTGAAAAAACCCCATTGCTTGTTGAGAAACTGGTGGATTACCTGGAAGCGGCCGGTCTGCCAAAAGGTGTTTTCAATGTTGTCAATGGTGCGCATGATGTGGTGAACGGAATTTTGGAAAATGAGCATATCAAGGCAGTCTCCTTCGTTGGTTCCAAGCCGGTGGGTGAATATGTCTATAGAAAAGGTACGAATAACCTGAAACGGGTGCAGGCGCTGACAGGTGCAAAAAACCATACTGTGGTCCTCAATGATGCCAACTTGGACCATGCAGTGAAAGATATCATTGGTGCAGCTTTCGGTTCTGCCGGAGAGCGTTGTATGGCGGCGGCCGTCATAACGGTGCAGGACGGCATCTATGATGACTTCATCAGGAAACTGAAAGCAGAAGCTGAAGATATCAAGATGGGTAATGGTCTGGATGACGGCGTTTTCCTCGGACCGGTCATCCGCGAGGAGAATAAAGCACGCACAATTAAATATATTGAAGAAGGTGAAAAAGAAGGTGCGAAACTGCTCTTGGATGGCCGTGAAAGGGCATGTGATGAAGGTTACTTCGTCGGTCCGACGATCTTCGAAGAAGTGACGCCGGAGATGAAACTGTGGCAAGATGAGATTTTTGCACCCGTCCTTTCCGTAATCAAAGTGAAGGATCTGAAAGAAGGTATTCAAATCGCGAACAAGTCTGAATTTGCGAACGGTGCCTGTCTGTTCACGGACAGCGCATCAAGTGTGCGTTATTTCAGGGAGCACATTGATGCGGGCATGATCGGGATAAATCTTGGCGTTCCGGCGCCGATGGCGATCTTCCCGTTTTCGGGCTGGAAGAGTTCATTCTATGGCTCCCTGCATGCCAATGGCAAGGACGGTGTCGAATTCTATACAAGAAGGAAAGTTGTGACGGCGAGATATTCTGAGCCAGACTTCTCCTAAGTAATAGTGGGCCGGGTGTTAGAAGTTATTGAAATTAAAAAAACTGCAATCCCTTCAATATGGGATTTGCAGTTTTTTTCTGCTCTTACATGAATTTACTTAAATTCGGATAGCCAGTAATTTCCCAGCCGCCATCGACGACGAGGCTTGTTCCATTGATATAGGAAGCATCGTCTGAGACAAGGAAGAGTGATGGTGATGCAATCTCTGCCGGAGCAGCGGCTCTTCTTTCAGGGATGCGTCCCATGAATTCGTTATTAAGGTCTTCATTTTCGAAGAATCCAGTGGTGATCGGTGTTTCAACCAAGCCGGGCAGTATAGCATTCACCCTGATCTTATGCTCTGCAAATTCGAGTGCAGCGTTTTTAGTGAACATCTCGACGCCCGCCTTGGCAGAAGCGTATGCTGCACCGTAGAACATCGGCACGTGTGCATTCAAGGAAGAGATGTTGACGATGGCACCGCCGTGTTCTTTCATGGCGTTCGCTTCATGCTTTGTCGCCAGGAATACACCGTGCAGGACGATATCCACAGTCGTCTTCCAGTCCTCGAAACTCTGATCCATGATCAGGCCGGGTTTGCTCAAACCTGCGACGTTGAAGCCGTAGTCCAGCTGGCCGAACTTTTCAACGGCTGTATCAACAAGATTTTTCATGTCATCTTCCGACGTGACGTTCGCTTTGACACCGACAACCTTTTCCGGGAACTGCTGCTCAATCTCTTTCAGTTTCTCTTCATTCAAATCCCCGATGGCCACTTTGACGTCATGCTCCAATAACTGTTCGACGATCGAATAGCCGATACCTGAAGCACCACCTGTGACAACTGCCACTTTTCCTTCTAAGCCTTTCATATATCCAGTCTCCTTTGATAGTAAAATGTCTGTAACTCAATTATATATTAAATCAGTGAATGCATGTTGGTAAACGCTTTCACTGAAGAGATGGTATAATAATACTAAAGACCAGAGGAGAACTGGATGGGCTGGGAATTAGAAAAAAGATTATTATCATATGCAACGACCAACTGGATACCGCGACTCAATAGGCGGGAGATAATATCTATTAGAAAATATACGGGTATAGAGGAGTATGAATCTATAAACAGAGTGTTGAGGGAAGGTCGATATGATGAAGCGTCTTCTTACACACAGAAATTAATAACTGATATAGAAAATGGTTTAAAAAAGTTTAAATATAGCGAGAGTTTAACAGTATATCGGATTGTCAGTGAGCGGGAGTATAACTTTATCAAAAACCGCTCTAAAATAGAAGCTTTCGCAGATTTTAAGAGTACTTCTATTGCTCATGAAGTTACTGAAGAATTGGTACAGTCATCGTTAAAACATATTATTATTGCTAAATTACCGGCAATGGTGGACGGAGCATATATAGCACCGTTGTCAGTATTCGCAGGAGAGAAGGAATTCTTACTGAATAGAGGATGTAAATACTGGATAAGCGGGCATTTCCATGATACTGACAAGAATATAAAATATATTTTAATAAAGGTGATGAAGTGATGGTCAGACTGATTGTACAAAAAGAGCCGTTAAAAAAACCTGGTAAACGCAGAAGAAGCAATATGAAAAAAAGATGGAAAACTGATGCAGAATGGTTTGAAGAAGATGCACGAAAGTATCCTGAAAAATATGAAAGTAAAGATGATGAAGTAAAAGTGACATCTGAAGAAATGGAAAAGCATCTTCAAGATTTCATTAATAAAACTGACTGATTAAACGTGGAAATTCAAATAAAATGGTGACCTGCGAAAGCTTTCAAAGTAGTTTTTTAATGAAAAGTGTAGTCAAGGCAATCCAATATCGTATTAGACTGAAGGGAGTGATCAAACTGACTGACAGAACATTCACTGATCTGATGGACACACTCATGGAGGTACCGGAGGTTAAGCAGCATATAGACTCACTACCCGTGCAACTGGGATTGAAGCTGCTGAGCCAACGCATTGAATTAGGCTTGACTCCAAAACAGGTAATTAAACTGGCTGAAATTAGAAAAATATCTCTATCTCAAGTCCAATTATCCAGAATAGAAAATGGAGACATTGAGATAAGTGTCAAGGGCAACTTAAAATTGTAGGTTTTCGGCAATCTAAAATTGTAGGTTTTTGGCAATACAATTTGTGGAGGAAAGCCTAAGTGTGTTTCATCCGATATGACTTGCCTTTGATTTTATAAATCTTTACATGGTGGACCATGCGGTCCAGTATCGCTGCGGCCGTTTCCGGACTTTTGAATAGTTCACCCCATCCAGAGAGTGCGATATTGGTGGTGAATATCGTTGAATGGGTTTCATAGCGCATATTCAATAACTGGAAGATCAAGTCGGCTTCATGCTTCTGAATGGGGAGGTAGCCGATTTCATCAATAATCAACAGCTCGTATCTGGCATACCGTCTGAGCACACGCTCAACGGTCCCTTTCTCATAAGCGGTCCGAAGTCGGATCAACAACTCATGGCAGTTGATGAACAGTGTGCGTTTCTCCTGCCGGCAGGCTTCGACCTCCAGAGCGATTGCCAGGTGAGTTTTACCGACACCGGGGCTGCCGATGAAGACAATGTTCTCTTTAGATTCCATGAATCCCAGATGTTTCAATTCAAGGACGGCCGTGCGGTTGAGGCCGGGCTGAAAATCAAAATCGAACGTATCGAATGTCTTCACTTTAGGAAAGCGTGCGCGGTGAATCGCACGCGCCATCTTCTTTTCTTTTTGAAACTTCATTTCCTTGTCTGTGATTTCCAGAAACGCACTCGTCAGTGACATGTCTTCCGTATGGACCTTATCCAACAACACCGGATAATATTCACGCATATTATTTAAACCGAGTGCTTCAAAATTGGACAGGAGTGTTTGATAATCACTCATGGACATCATCTCCCACCGCATCGTATAACTGCAGGGATTCATGGATATACGCATGGATATCATCGTCCGGCCGACCAGCCAGCAGATCCGACTTCAATATGTTGAACATATCTGCCTGATTATAATTGAATCTTTGGGTGGTTAACGGGTGTGAACGCACCATTTCTCCGTTATAATAAATGTGTATGTTGTCCTCAGTATCCGACAGTTCAATCTCAACCGTCTTTCCAATATACTGGGGATCTACAGAGTACTTACATTTACGGAACTGAACCATCGCCTCTTTGGAGACCACTCTCGTCAATTGGTCTTCAAAGTACGGCTTCAACAGGTCTTCAGGGAGTGGATGTAAGTGCTCTTTTTCTTTATCCAGCCAAAGTTCGTCGGGGATGGCGTCGGTCGCCTGGGAGACTTCCGTATTGAGCTCGTGACACAAATCATGGACGATATGGATCAAATCCACACTGTCATCGAACTCATGGTTATAGACCCGCAACCGGTCCATCGTCCGTGCCAGTGCCTCAACGATTCCCTTGGTCTGGGGTCGGTATGGCCGGCAGGCGATCGGCTGGAAGGCGGCGTCCTTACTGAATGTATAAAACCGCTGGTTGAATACGACTTTATTATATTGGGTGCTGGCTTGATCCACCACAGTCCGCATATTATCAAACCAGATTTCCCCGGGTACGCCGCCGGTGTGATGGAAGGCATCATCCAGACATTCAAACAAGGTGTCCTGGTGACGGTCAAAGGTCAACGTGATGTATTTCTTACGGGAAAAAGACAGGACATATAAAAATATGTTGAAACGGAAGATCTCGCCGTGCCGGCTGATTAAAGTCATGTCTTCTTTCCAGTCCACCTGCCCGGCTAAACCGGGTGTGTGGGTCACACGCATGGTTGCCTGCTTCTGACGGGTTTTCCTCTCTTTTCGACAGTACTGCTTCACCAGACTGTAACTCCCGTCATATCCCTTTTTTTCAATGAATTTAAATATACTATACGCGCTGCATTGGATTTCCAGTTTGTCACGGATGATCGGTTTAAATTCATCCAGCTTACTTTCTCTTTTCACTCTGACTTTCTCCTTTGGGGGTTGGGCCTCCGATTCATAGGCAGCTTTCACTGTTCGATAATCACAGCCATACTGCCGGGCCAATGCGGCAAAGTTGGGTTTGATACCATCGTTCATAAATTTCCTGACTCCTTCACGTACGTCTTTTCTCATGAATATCCTCCTTCGATGTCATAAGAAAAGCATACAAAAAAATGTAAGTAAACCAACAATTTTAAATTGCCCTTTCCTACATTTTAATACTGCCATTTACATTGTGACAATTAAACTTTAGTTATTAAAATCACTTATGAACTCAATGTCTCTATAAAATCCTTCAGAAACCGTTCGCTGTCCACTCCGGTGCAGATGTTCACATTCGGTTCCTTGCCGAGCAGTCTCCTGAAGTCGCATATGGTCTGGCCGTAGCTGAGGGGGCTTGAGGTCTCGACGTCCACATAGTACTTTTCCGTCTTGAGGAGTGCGGGGTCGAGCACGTAACCGACGGTGAGTGGATCGTGCAGTGCGCACTGGCGTCTGCCGTAAAGCTTCAGCCCATAATCCATGTACTCATCCGTCGCATCTTTGACGAAGTCATAGTACTTCGTGTCTTTAAGTTTCTCCACATGTTCATCGGTCATCATGACCTGATGGGTGACGTCGAGGCTGACCAGGGTGATGTCGAGTCCCTTATGGAAGACGACTTTCGCTGCTTCGGCGTCTGCGAATATATTGAACTCCGACGTCGGCAGCATATTGCCGTGTCCGACATTCGACACCACACCGCCCATGATGACGACTTCCCCGATCATGTCCTTGATGGCGGGATCCTTCTTCAGTGCGAGTGCGAGGTTCGTCAGCGGCCCGACCATGATGAGGGTGAGGTCTTTATTGTGCTTATATGCACTTTCAATGATGAAGTCGGCAGCGAAGATGTCTTCCAATTCCTTCGTCACGGTCATATCATCGAGCGCGTTGCCGATGCCGTCAT
Source organism: Salinicoccus kekensis (assembly GCF_900220995.1). GTDB lineage: Bacteria > Bacillota > Bacilli > Staphylococcales > Salinicoccaceae > Lacicoccus > Lacicoccus kekensis. The sequence continues at coordinate 113,345 of NZ_OBQF01000005.1, read as the reverse complement.
TGCCATGCACTTTGAACTCATGGATGGCTTCCCTCAAATAGGGTTCGACAGCGCCCGGGTGTACCGGGATGTTTTCCCCTGCAAGGTGCAGTACTTTAAGTGTGTTCTTCGTCACGTAATCGAGCGGCACGTTGCCGTTCACGGTCGTGATGCCGAGGATATCAAGTGCCTCACTTTCAATGGCATACAGTATCGCAAGGGCATCATCGATGCCCGTATCCACATCCATTATGACTTTCTTCATCATTGATCATCTGTCCTTTCGAGCGAATGTTTCGCCAGGTTCACAATCACTATATCATCCATAGGCGGGTTATGGAGCCCGGCCCGCACGTTCCTGTAATGGCGCTGCAGCTCATTGTCCGCATTGAGGCTCTTTGCGCCGACGACGCGCATGGAGAGATCGACAATCTCCACAGCTTTGTTGACGATGGATGTCTTGACGGCACCGAGCTTCGGTCCCATGGATTTCTGTGCCTCTGCGTCCGCCTGATCCCATTCTTTTGTTGCGGAATAAAGAAACGCCTCTGCTTCCATTGCGAGGAGTTCGATTTTGCCGAGCTTCTCCTGCACGTTCGGCAGTTCCGAAATCGTGCCTTTGATGCTGTTGGGGGAGTAGCTTTTGGCAAACTTCAACGCCGCATCCTGTGCGGCCCGTGCAATGCCGAGGTAACAGGCGGGTATGTGCAGGAGCCACCCCGACGGATCCTTTTTGCCCGGTGTCCGGAAGGCAACGAGATGTTCTTCTTCCACCGCAACGTCTTCAAGGACGACATCATGGCTGCCGCTCGCCCGCATGGCGATGGAATTCCATGTCTCCTCGATGGTGACACCCGGTAGTCCCATATCGACGAGGAATTCACCGACCTCATCGGTCTCTTCGATTGATGCGACGATGATGGCATATTTCAGGACAGGGGAGAGTGTGGAAAATGTCTTCCTGCCGTTCAAAATCCACTGCCCGCCCTGCTTCCGGGCGGTCGTTTCAGGCCTGCCGCCGCGTGTCGGGCTGCCCGTTGCGGGTTCTGTCGCGAGGTTGTTGATCAGGGCGCCGTTTTCGATGACATCACGTACGACCTTTTTATATTTTTCTTCGTTCCATGTCCTCTTTTCTCCGATGTCCATGATGATGCCCATATGCCAGCCGATGGACAGTGCCGTCGCACCGTCGTATTTTGCGATCGTTTCCTGATGCTTCATCAGTTCGGTGAGGCTGATGCCTCCGCCGCCGTATTCCTTCGGGATGGACAGTGCAGGGTAGCCGACCGCCTTCAGTTTGTCGAAATTCTCAAAAGGGAAAGTCAGTTGCTCATCATGCTGTTGTGAGGTTTCCTTGAATTGTTCGGCCGTTTTTTCTATCAATTGTACACGTTGCTTATAGTCGAGATCCTTTAATGTTTCCAAGGTCGTATTCCTCCCGGACATTCATGTTTAAAATATATATCCTTATAATTATTTCACAGCGTGCGGGTTTAATCAAAGGTGCAGAACATGGGTATAGTGTATAATTTCATTGAAAGGGGGATGGCCCATGCTGAAACATCTGCTGCTCGCTCACGGTACACGGCGGGGCGGCCTGAATAAGAGACTGGTGTCGCATATTGAGGATGTGATGGCACCGCATGAAGCGGAATTTTCAATCGCATTTCTGGAGAGTGAGACCGAGGATGCCTATACCGTAATCGGACGGCTGATTGATGAAGGAACGGAGCATATCATCATCACGCCTCTCCTTATGCTGCCGGCATCCCATCTGAAAAAGGATATACCTGAGATCGCATCGTATTTCAGATCATCATACCCGCGCCTGAAAATCGATATCCGTCCGGCGCTCAGCAATCATCCTTTAATCCAGGAGATCGTCAGGCAGCGCATCAGTGAAGCTGAGAAGAAGGGTGCTACGGGCATCGCGGTGGTTGCTCACGGCAATCCGGACTATCCGGAAGCGGGTGCTACACTTGCCGCGTTTACGGAAACACTGGACGCAGGGTATCCTGCACACCCGATGACGCTGTACGGAGACCCGGGCCTCGAAGAAGTGCTCACGGAAATCGCCGGAAGGTATGATCACATGATCATCGTGCCTTTATTTCTATATGACGGGGTTATGACGGATAAGGTGAAAAGCGTTATCGAATCACTCAATCTGCATACGTCTTATGAAGTCACGCCTTCCCTCGATTTCGACCCGCTGCTCGGACGGGTGATTGTGGACCATATGGATGGTCAGCTGATGTAGATGGATTGGTGTAATAATTCCCTTGAAGGTGAAATCGTTGTATAATAGAACCGTTAAAAAACGTTTTCACAGGAGGGATATCATGTTCAAGGCAGTGCCATACTTCAATTTCAAGGATGCACTTGAGGCGATCGATTATTACGTGGAATATTTTGATGCGGAAGTGGTGGGGGTGACGAAAGCGGACCATGAGATGTTCGAAGGGTCACTCGAGGAAATGAAGATGAGCAGAGAGGAAGCGGAGAAGTTCATCATGAATGCAGAAATCAGGATACTCGGTGAGCCGTTCTTCATCAGCAGCACATGGGGCGGCAAGGAGATCAGCAACGAAGGGACGCAGGTGGCTTTCATCTTCGACGGCGATGACGAGGAAGCGGTGGAGACGGTGAAGGCATTTTTCGAGAAGGCATCCGGGGCTGCAGCCGAAGTGGACATGCCCCTCGGACCGGTCGAATGGTCGAAGCTGTTCGGCGGATTCAAGGATAAATACGGTGTGGACTGGATGATCAGTGCGGAATAATTTTGTATTCCATGCCCGAAATCAATATAATGTGCATTATAACGACTATAGGAGGCATCACTGTGCAGGATACTTTTTACTACGAAGTCAGGACCCCGGAGAACTATGATGAAAGCAAAAAATACCCGATGCTCGTCGCGTTCCACGGCATTGGCCATAATGAGAGCTTTACATGGAACACATTCGAGGAATTGACGGATGAATTCATCGTCGTCGGTGTACGCGGTCATATGGATTACAACAACGGTTATGCTTTTTATTATCTGGAAGGGTTCGGCAAGCCCGACATGGAATCATTCGATGACTGCATGGAGAAGCTGCCGGCATTCGTCGAAGAGCTGATTGAGGAATACCCGGTGGATAAGGATCATGTCTACCTCGGAGGCTTCAGCCAGGGTGCGATACTGTCCAACACGCTCGCTCTGCTGCTCGGTGATAAGATCAGCGGCATCGTCTCCATGAACGGCTATGTGCCGGATTTCCTGGAGGAGCGGTACGGCGTGAAGGATGTCGGCCATCTCGATGTCTTCCTGTCGGACGGCAGGGATGATGAAATATTCCCGCCCCATGTCGGCGGCAGAAATGAAGAATATTTCAAGGAAAAGGGCGCCAACGTCATATACACGACGTATGATACGGCCCATACGATCGGTGATGAAAACAAGGCGGACGCTGTAAAGTGGCTGCGCAGTAAAATTTAGACATCATTTTAAAAGGCTCTGGGGAATAAACTCCGCAGGGCCTTCTTCATTCAAAAATCACGGTGTGGAGGCATGCCGCGATTTCATCGGCTTCCTCCGTATCGAGGTTTGCGAACCCGAGTACATAATCTTTCCATTCGTCGTCATCTGCGACATACCCGGTTGAAAAGCGCCTGATATCATACAGCTCGAGGGAGGCGGCCTCTGCACGGTCCTTTATATCGTCATAGGAGCGGGGTGTTTTGAATTTTGCGATGAAGTGGAGCCCCGCCGGGACATCCACGATATCGATCGTTTCCCCGAAGCGTTTCCGGAGCGCATCGATCAGTATGGTCCTGTTGTTCTCATAGTGGCTGTTCATCTTTTTGACGTACCGGCTGTATTCACCCGATTCGATGAAATATTTCAACGTGTAGAGCTGCAGGCTGTCATTGCCCTGAAGCCAGTATTTGTACCGCGCCTTATATTTTTCGAGCAGCTCCGGCGGCAGGATCATATAGCTGATCCTGAAGCTCGGCAGGAGGGTTTTCGAGAATGTCCCCATGTAGATCACTTTGCGGTTTTTATCGAGGCTCTGCAGTGAAGGGATGTTATCGGTGCCGTATTTGAATTCACTGTCGTAATCATCTTCGATGAGGTAGCGCCCGTCTTTTTCAGAGGCCCAGTTCAGCAGGTCGACCCTTTTCGATATCGGCATGATCATGCCGAGCGGGAACTGATGGGACGGTGTCAGGAACTGGATGGCCGGGTCTTCTGTCTCCATCTTCTGTATGTCGACGCCCTCCGTATCGAGGGGGATGTTGACCACATGGATGCCTTTGTCGTTCAGCATATCCCGGACCCTGGAGTAGCCCGGGTTCTCAATGCCGACTTTGACATCGGGTCCGAACAGGTCGATGAGCTGGCTGATCAGCGGCTGGGTGCCGGTGCCGATGACGATCTGTTCCGGGAAGCAGTTGATGCCGCGGGTGACGGAAATCAGGTTCTTGATCGATTCCCGCACTTCAAGCGGTCCCTGCGGATGGTTGAGCCGGGAGATGTCGAACTGGTGGTTTTTGATCACTTCCCTCTGGAAGCTCATCCACTTCTTATATGGGAAGCGCGTGCTGTTCACGGTCATATGGGAGAGGGAATACTGATACCGTTTCTGGACCTTGTCCTCCTTCAGCGATTCCGGCAGTGATTCCGGGAACGTCGTCTCCGGATTGTATTTATTGATCGCTTCCGTATAATACCCCTTCTTTTCGACGGCATATACATACCCCTCCGCAATCAGCTGATCGTATGCCGTGGCCACCGAATTCACGCTTACATCCAAATCTTTCGCAAGCTCCCTTTTTGAAGGCAGCCTGTAGTCTTTAGGTATCTTTCCGGAGATGATCATATCTTTTAAGCTTTCATATATCTGGCGGTATTTATACTTTGAATGGCTTTCGGATAATCTGACTTCAAGCATGGCCTGTCTCCCCTTTTGATCTGGTGCCTAAACTTTTACGGAATTGGTACTTTCAATTATACCAATTTTTGAAATAATGGCTATAATCAATGAAGTGAAAGGGGTTTCAAATTATGACAAGAAGCGAGGAATTACAGAAGAAAAGGGAGAAATATGTATCAAGGAGTGTGAGCAACGGCAATCTGGCCATCGCGGACCAGGCACATGGGGCGACAGTGACCGATCATGAAGGGAAGACTTTCATCGATTTCGCCGGTGCCATCGGTGTGCAGAACGTCGGCCATACGCATCCGAAGGTGACGGAGGCGGTCAAAAATCAGATCGACCGGTATCTGCATCCGGGCTTCAACTGCATCATGTATGACGGCTATATCGAACTTGCCGAGAAACTGTGCGGCATCACGCCGGGGGACTTCGACAAGAAGGTGATCCTGTTGAACTCCGGTGCGGAAGCGGTGGAGAATGCGGTCAAGATGTCCCGGAAATATACGGGCAGGAACGCGGTCGTCTCATTCAAACGCGGCTATCACGGGCGCACAAATCTTACGATGAGCATGACGAGCAAGGTGAAACCTTACAAGAACGGCTTCGGTCCGTTTGCTTCGGATATTTATCAGGCGCCGTTCCCGTACACTTACCGCAGGCATCCGTCACTCTCAGAGGAGGAGTACATCGATCAGACGATCAAGGAATTCCATGATTTCTTCATCGAGACGGTCGCGCCTGAAAATGTCGCGTGCGTCGTCATGGAGCCGGTGCAGGGCGAGGGCGGATTCATCATCCCGCCGAAGCGCTTTGTCCAGGCGGTTACAGAATTCTGCAAAGAACACGGCATCATCTTCGTTGCGGATGAAATCCAGACAGGCTTCGGCCGCACGGGGAAATGGTTCGCTTCCGAGCACTTCGATATAGAACCTGATTTGATGCTGGTGTCGAAATCACTCGCAGCCGGACTGCCGCTCAGCGGTGTCGTCGGCCGGGCGGAAATACTGGATGCGGCGGAGCCGGGTGAACTCGGCGGCACATTCGCAGGCAACCCGGTCGCCTGCGCGGCGGCGCTCGCCGTCATCGATGTCGTGGAGGAAGAGGATTTATGCAATAAGGCCGAGCGGATCGGGCAGAAGCTTGAAGATATATTTAAAGTGTACCAGGATAGATATGGATTCATCGGTGAAGTCAGACGCCTCGGTGCGATGGTGGCGGTCGAGATCGTGAATGACGACCAGTCGCCTGATAAGGCGCGCACAGGCAAAATCGCAAAGTATGCGAACGATAACGGATTGATACTGCTTTCCGCCGGCATTTATGGTAACGTCATCCGTTTCCTCATGCCGCTCGTCATCACGGACGATGAGCTCAATAAAGGACTCGATATACTGGATGCAGCACTCGAAGAGGCAGGTGAAGTGCAGTGACGCAGACTTTCGAAATAAAGAACCCGGCAACGGGTGAAGTCGTCGACACTCTGCCTGTCAATACGAAGGAGGAAGTCCAGGCGGCGATCGAGGCATGCCACGAAGGCTTCAAGGAGTGGCGCAGTACGGATGCCCATCATCGATCGAGCATCATCAAGGAATGGTTCCGCCTCATCAATGAACACAAGGATGAACTGGCAGAGATCATCACGAAGGAGAGCGGCAAGCCGCTCCACGAGGCGCTCGGCGAAGTCACCTATGCGAATGCCTACATCGAATGGTACGCAGAAGAGGCGAAGCGCATCTACGGCCGGACGGTCCCTGCCAATTCACCGAATAAAAACATCATCATCAAAAAGCAGCCGGTCGGTCTGGTCGCAGGCATCACGCCGTGGAATTTCCCTGCGGCGATGCTGACACGGAAAGTGGCACCTGCACTTGCGGCGGGATGTTCCTTTATAATAAAACCAGCGGCGGAAACGCCGCTCACGACGATGAAGCTGGTGGAGCTTGCGTACGAAGCGGGTGTACCTGAGAATGTCTTCAAAGCGGTGAACGGCTCCGGCAGGGAGATCGGGTCAATGTTTACCGACAGCCCCCTCGTCAGGAAGATCACTTTCACGGGCTCGACGCCAGTCGGTAAATCGCTGATCAAAAACAGCGCGGATACGGTGAAGCATGTGTCGATGGAGCTCGGCGGGCATGCGCCGATCATCGTCTGCGGGGATGCGGACATCGATATCGCGGTCGATCAGACCATCGCCTCCAAGTTCAGGAACGCCGGTCAGACGTGCATCTGTGCGAACCGGCTGTTCGTCCATGAATCGATCGTGGATGAATTTTCGAAGAAGCTGAGTGAAAAAGTTTCAGGGCTTAAAGTCGGCAACGGGCTTGAGGAAGGCATCCAGGTCGGCCCGCTCATCAACAAACAGGCGTATGAAAAGGTGAGCGGCCAGGCTGAAAATGCACGGCAGCTTGGTGCGGATATACTATGCGGCGGCGAGGGTGATGCGGATGATGAGAAGGGCACTTACTTCTTTAAACCGACGGTGATCAAGAATGCAACACAGAAGATGGAGATCATGAACGAGGAGACGTTCGGCCCGCTGATCCCGATTCAAGCCTTCGCGGAAGTGGACGAAGCGGTGGCACTTGCGAACAGCCTGCCGTTCGGACTTGCAGCATATTACTTCACGAACGATTACAGGATGGGACTTTATTTGTCCGAGCAGCTAGAGTTCGGCGTCATCGGCTGGAACGACGGTGCACCATCCGCCGCCCATGCACCATTCGGCGGCCTGAAAGAGAGCGGCCTCGGCAAGGAAGGCGGGCCAGAAGGCATTGAAGCGTATCTTGACACGAAATATTTATCGATAGGAAATTTGATTTAATAATATGTTCATATTTTCAACTTGGGTACTGGACATGATGGAGGACATGACGTGAACGAAAATAAATTTTCCAAATCTTTTTCTATGATTGACCTGCTTTTCATGGCTACAGGTGCCATGCTCGGCTGGGGCTGGGTCGTCTTATCCGGCGACTGGGTTTCCCATGCCGGCTTTGGGGGCACAGCCATCGCTTTTGCGATAGGCGGTATTTTGATTATATTCATCGGTTTGACTTATGCAGAACTTGCTTCATCCATACCGAGGACCGGCGGTGGAATGGTGTTCGTACTGAGAGCATTCAAGCCAAAAATCATCGGCTATTTTGCGGCATGGAGTGTTTTATTCGGCTACGTTTCTGTAATTACATTCGAGGCGGTTGCCCTGCCTACAGTCATCGACTACATTCTGCCTTTTGAACATATGGGGCATTTATGGACGGTCGGTGGAGACGATGTCTTCTTCACATGGGTGATCATCGGTTCAATAGGTTCAATCATTTTGACATCATTGAACTACTTTGGGGTCACACCGGCCAAAGTGGTACAGAATGTATTGACCCTCGGCGTGGTCGCAGCGGGAATTCTGCTGATGGTGAGCGGCTTCACGCTTGGGGACAGTGGGAATTTGGACCCTGTATTCGGTGATGGTGTCGGCGGCATCATGACGGTCCTGATAATGATACCTTTCTTATTCGTCGGGTTTGATGTCATCCCTCAAATAGCGGCCGAAGTGAAATCACCGCCCCGTTTGATCGGGAGGATACTGATCGGCTCAATAATCGTCACGGTGATATTTTATGTGCTGATCGCTTTCGGTGTATCGATGGGGTTGACAGAGGCCCAGATTGCCGATTCGGACTTGGCGACAGCAGATGCGATGAGAATGATGTATAACAGCCAGTTCATGGCCAATATCATCGTCATCGCCGGTGTTGCCGGTATAATAACAAGCTGGAACGCATTCATAATAGGCGGCAGCCGCATTTTGTATGCCATGTCGATACGTAGGATGATCCCGGAATGGTTCAGCAAGATCCATCCCAGATATAATACACCTGTGAATGCCATCTTGTTTTTAGGGATACTTGGCGCGGTCGCCCCGCTGCTTGGACATGCGTCGCTCAATTGGTTCGTCAATGCAGGCGGTATCGGCATCGTCCTCGGTTACCTGATCGTGTCGATATCATTCCTGAAATTAAGGAAGACCGAGCCAGAATTGAACCGTCCGTTCAGTATTAAAAACTGGAAAGTTGTCGGGTTGATCGCCATCATATTAAGTGTATTATTCATCTTAATTTATCTGCCATTTTCTCCTTCATCTTTGGTTTGGCCGATGGAGTGGTTGATTGTCATAGGCTGGTATTTAATCGGATTCATTTTCTTCATGCTTGGCAGTGAAAAAGGAATCAACAGAGACTATAACGGCGGGATGAATGCGAACAAGGAAATTGATAAATGATATTCAGGGACAAAACTCCGGTTTTGTCTCTTTTTATTTATGGTTTTAGAGATGAGGAACTGGGATGTGACACGGGAGCTGTGAAAATTGATGTTTCATGTCACGAGAAGGCATTTTGTGACACGAGAGCAGTGAAAATCGGAGTTTCGTGTCACGGAGAGACGTTTTGTGACACGAGAGCAGTGAAAATCAGTGTTTCGTGTCACGGGGAGGCGTTTTGTGACACGAGGGCAGTGAAAATCGATGTTTCATGTCACGGAGGGACGTTTTGTGACACGAGGGCAGTGAAAATCGGTGTTTCGTGTCACGGAGAGGCTTTTTGTGACATAAGAGTCCCAAAAATCGATGTTTCGTGTCACGGGAGGGGTTCCATGCCACCATCAAAATGAAATCACCCTAAAATCTTGCTATACTCCAGTAAAAGGGGTGAGGCAATGGATTTCAGGATGGCGGGGGAAGAGGACCTGCAGGAAATCATCTCGATGCTTGCAGATGACGAATTAGGTAAAACACGGGAGACGGTGTCCGACCTCATAGAGGAGAAATATATCCAGTCGTTCAGGGACATCGAGGCGCAGGCGGGCAATCAGATCCTGCTTGCCACTGAAAATGGCGCGATCACCGGCTGCCTGCAGCTCACTTTCATCCCGACGCTTGCGCGCGGGGGACAGAAGCGTGCCCAGATTGAAGGGGTCCGGGTGCATAAGTCCCACCGGGGCAAAGGTGTGGGACGGGCTTTATTTGAAGAGGCGATCCGGCTGGCCAAAAAGGACGGCTGCGGCATCGTCCAGCTCACGACAGACAAGCGGCGCGGCGGTGCGCATGCGTTCTACGAAAAGCTCGGCTTCAAGGTGACGCATGAGGGCATGAAACTCTTCCTATAAAATCTCATAGGACTCGATGCAATTTTCGAGCTCTTCCAGGTACAGCTTCGCCATCCGGCTGAGCTGTGCTTTTTTATTGGTCAAAGTGCCGACGGTGATCTGATCGTCGATATCAAGCCTCACCGGGATGATATCCGTGCCGTTCAGCTCTTCGCTTAAAATCCCCGTCGAGATCGTATAGCCGTTCAGGCCGATCAGGCAGTTGAATAAAGTCGCGCGGTCACTGACGAGGATGTTCTTCGGGACATCGAGCGTCCCTAAAATCTCCTCCGAGAAATAGAAGGAGTTGTTCTTCCCCTGTTCGAATGACAGCCTTGGATAGGGCTCAAGGTCTTCAATGGTGACGAGTTCCTTTTTTGCGAGGGGGTTATCCCGGCTGATGAAGACATGGGGGTTCGCTGAGAACAGCGGTTCGAAGCCGAGGTGGTTCTCCTTAATCAGCTGTGAGAGGACCTGCTCATTGAAGCTGTTCATATACAGCACGCCGACTTCGCTCGTCAGGTTTTTCACATCGTCGATGATTTCAAAAGTCTTCGTCTCCCGCAGCGTGAACTGGTATTTATCACCGCCGTACCGGTCGATCATCCTGACCATCGCATCGACAGAAAAGGAGTAGTGCTGGGTGGACACGGACAACAGGCGTTCCTGATATGGCGAATCAAGGTATCGGTGCTCCATCAGGTTCACTTGTTCGACGACCTGTCTGGCGTAGCTCATGAATTCGGCACCGTCGGATGAGAGGACGATGCCTTTCGACGTCCTTGTGAATATGACGATCCCCATCTCCGCCTCGAGCGTCTTAATCGCCTTGGACAATGTCGGCTGCGAGATGAAGAGGTTTTTCGCCGCTTCGTTGATCGAGCCCGTATTCACCACTTCTATCAGATATTTCAACTGCTGTATCGTCATGGGTATCCCCGCTTTCAAGTTTAATGAATAAAATTATACCGCAGGATATAGCTTAAAGCTATAGCGGGACATGAATTTAAACTCTTATGCTATCTCAGAAAGGTATGTTAACCTTGATATACGAACAAAACAATAGAGGAGTGGCCGGATATGACTGTTAAAAATATAAATGAACGAAAAACTGCACCTTACAGATTTGATAACGTGGGAAGCTTTTTGCGCCCGTTGAGATTGAAGGAAGCACGTGATGCATTCGCCAAAAACACGATTTCTGCAGAGGAACTGAAATCGGTTGAAGATGAAGCAATCGAAGAGCTGATCGAAAAGCAGAAGGAGATCGGCCTGAAGGCGATCACAGATGGTGAATTCCGCAGATCATGGTGGCATCTCGATTTCATGTGGGGTCTTGAAGGCATGGAGAAAGTGGAAGTCGATGAAGGCTACCAGTTCGCTGAAGTCGAAACGCGCGCAGAATCCGCACGCCTGACGGGCAAGCTCGGCGGGTCGGGGCATCCGTTCATCGGACACTTTAAATTCGTCAATCAGTTTGCGGATGATGAAGTCATCGCAAGGCAGACGATCCCGGCACCGGCCCAGTTCCTGGCGGAGCTGCTTCGTCCGGATAATAAAGAAGCAACCGAGAAAATCTATCCGAATGAAGAAGAACTGCTCGAGGACATCGCTAAAGCCTACCAGACCTTTATTAAAGAATTGTATGAAGCGGGTTGCCGCAACCTGCAGCTCGACGACTGCACATGGGGCATGATCGTCGATGAGGAATACTGGGAAAAAATGGCGGGCGACTTCACCGTTGAAGGCCTGAGCCGGAAATATGTCGGTGTGAACAATAAGGCGATTGAGGGTGCACCTGAAGACCTCGTGATCACTACGCACGTATGCCGCGGGAACTACCGTTCAACATGGGCATCCTCCGGTGCGTATGACAAAGTTGCGGATATTTTATTCGGCGAAGAGAATGTCGAAGGCTACTACCTTGAATTCGATACGGAGCGTGCCGGCGGATTCGAATCACTGTCAAAAGTGAGCGGCGATAAAGTGGTCGTACTCGGCCTGATCTCTTCAAAAGTTCCGGAGCTTGAAGATAAGGAAGAAATCAAATCCCGCATCGAAGAAGCGGCGAAATATATCGATAAAGACAGACTGTGCCTCAGCCCGCAGTGCGGGTTCGCATCTACTGAGGAAGGCAACAACCTGACTGAGCAGGAACAATGGGCAAAACTTGAACTCGTCAAAGAGATCACAGAGGAAGTCTGGGGTAAATAATGGAATAAAGATCGGGGGCTGCGTGAGTGCGCGGCCTCTTTTTTGTTGGCGGATGCTTACGACATAAGTGATGTCGGGATAAACAAGTTATGTCGTTTGGAAGGCATTTGTGACATAAGTGGTGCCCCGACAGCCAAGTTATGCCGTTTGGAAGGCATTTGTGACATAAGTGGTGCCTCGACGGACAAGTTATGCCGTTTGGAAGGCATTTGTGACATAAGTGATACTCTGACAGCCGAGTTATGCCGTTTCGAAGACATTTGCGGCATAACTCACACCCCGCCATCCAAGTTATGCCGCAAACTCCCGCCCAACCCAATAAAACCCCTCCTGCCGGGCGGAGTTTCAAATATATGAGAGCATCGTCGTGGCGATCGTGAAATAAATGAGCAGCCCCATGATGTCGTTGATCGTGGTGATGAATGGGCCGGATGCGACCGCCGGGTCGATGTTCAGTTTTTTGATGATGAGGGGGATGACGGCGCCGACGACGGCGGAGACGCTCAGCGTCACCACCAGTGTTAGTCCGACGATGACGGCGAAGATCATTCCGCCGTCCGGATAGAATATCGGGATGAGGATCATCAGCGCGACCGAGCATGCAAGGCCGATCAGGAATCCGGTGCCGAGTTCCCGCCACAGTGTCCTGAGTATCGTGCCGGGTCCGATGTTGCCGAGTGCGAGATTCCGGACGGCGACGGTGAGGGCCTGCGTGCCGGTGTTCCCTGCGGAATCCATGATCAGCGGAATAAACGCCGACAGCAGCACGACGGCTTCCAGCGTCTCCTCGAATGCCCCGATGATGTTTGCCGTGATCATCCCGAGGAGCATCAGGACGATGATCCACGGACCGCGCTTTTTGGCGGACTGGAGGATGGTGAGCTTATGATCCATAGCGCCACGCGTCGTTCCGAGTTCCCCGAAATCTTCCTCGATTTCAATATGTACGACGTCGAGGATGTCATCCACCGTGACGATGCCTGAAAGCAGGCCATATTCCGTAACGACGGGCAAGGCGCTCAAGTTATACTTCTGTATCACTTTGGCCACATCTTCCTGATCGTCATCAACTTTTACAGAAATGACGTTGGTCCGCATGAGTGACCGGATTTCATCATCTTCACCAGCCATGAGCATATCCCTCAATGAAGCGACGCCTTTTAAATGGTGGGCTTCATCAATGATATATACATAATAGATGGTCTCGGCGTGTGACGCTTCCGCCCTGAGATGCTTCATGACCGCGCTGATGGTTTCATGTTCCTCTGCGGTGACATATTCCTTGGTCATGATCGTCCCGGCGCTGTCTTCCGTATAGTTGAGGAGTTCCTTCACTTCCTCACTGCCCGACGGGGACATGAGGGATATGATCCTCTCGCGGTAGCCGGGTGTCTGTTCTTCAAGGAAGTCGGCGACGTTATCGGCGTACATGGCATCGAACATGTGCGCGATATATTCGTCATCCATATCTTCAACAGCCACTTCCTGATGTTCCAGGTCCAGCGCCTGAAAGACGGCGGAAAATTCCTTCGGCGACAGGAATTCCTGGATCCTGCGGTGGTCGCGGGCATCCAGATCCAGATATATGGCGGCCTGGTCCATCGGATGGAGGTTCAGGAATATACTCCTGAAAGCCTGTCCGTCCTGTATCTGAAGTGCTGTTTCTATCTCATGATGAAAGCTGATGATCTGCTCCATTAAGAATCCTCCCTATCTTCATCCTTATCTTTATTTAATTGTTACCCTTTACGGCGGAAATTAAATTCATTTCCTTAAAATACATCTCTCCGTCATATACATATTAATTTAATTTCATTTTATTATAAAAAATGTGAATTTTTAAACCAAAAGGGGGAGCAACCTCCATTTCACTAGAAAATTATGTAATAATAGCTTTTATATGAGTTATTTAAATTTTAAAAATATTGACAGGGGGTTTTGGAATTGGCAAAAAGCACAATTGGAAACAAGAATAAGCCGAGATTTGAGATGCCGCATATTTACGTCATACTCTTCATTTTAATCACTCTCGGCGCAATCGCATCATACATAGTTCCAGCAGGTCAGTTCGACCGTGAGGAAGTGGACGGACGGTCCGTCATCATCCCGAATACATTTGAATTCATACAACAGAGTCCGGTGGGCATCTTTGAATTTATGACCGCCATCCCGCGTGGTGTGGAGCAGACGGTCATCATCATCTTCGGTATCATGGCCATCGGTGCGATGTTCCGGGTCATTGAGAAAGCGGGCGTCATCGATTTGATCATCAACTTCCTGATCAAGCGTTTCGGGGACAAGGGATTGCTGATCATTCCGGTGATCATTGTACCCCTGGCACTTTTCGTGGCATTGACGGGTAATATAGAATCATCCCTGATATTCCTGCCTGCGCTGCTGCCTTTATTTATAAGGCTCGGTTTCGACAGGATGGCTGCGGCTGCAACCGTGCTGATCGCGACCGTTGTCGGTTTCTCGGTGGCGCTGACGGCGCCGGCGAACCTCGGCACGGCGCAGACGATTGCGGAGCTGCCGCTGTTCTCAGGAATCGGTTACCGTGCAATTATATTGACCCTGATGACGATCATCGGTATACTGTTCGTCACCTTCTACATCAAACGTGTACAGAAAGATCCTTCGAATTCTCTGATCACGGATGATGTCGATGATTCTCAGTTCACTGAAAAGGAAGATGACATCCAGGAAGCGGGTACACGTACCGTGGTCGCGACATGGGTGTTCATTGCGGCACTCGGCTTTATGCTGTTCGGCATCTTCCAGTACCAGTGGTACTTTATCGAGCTTGCAGGATTCTACATCCTGACAGGCCTCATCGTCGGTTTGATCGGCGGACTCGGCCCTTCAAGGATTGCCGAAGCGATGAACGAAGGGATCCGGAATATCCTGCTCGGCGCGCTGATCGTCGGGATCGCGCGTGCGGTTTCTGTAGTGCTTGAGGACGGTTCCATTATGGATACGGTCGTCCACGGCCTGAGCCTGGTCATCACGTTCCTGCCGGAATGGCTCGTTCCGGTCGCCATGATGATCGTCCAGGGTCTCCTGAACTTCCTGATTCCTTCAGGAAGCGGACAGGCGGCAGCAACCATGCCGATCATGGTCGGGCTGGTGGATCTCGCTGAAATGACCAGACAGACCGCCGTGCTTGCCTTCCTGTTCGGTGACGGATTCTCGAACATCTTCTATCCGACATCCGGGTACTTCATGGCGGCACTTGCGATTGCGCAGATCAAGTATACGGACTGGATCAAGTTCATCTGGCCATTGCTTCTGTTATGGTACGGAGCAGCGGCGATATTCCTCGTCATTGCGTTCTTCATCGACTACGGCCCGTTCTAAAAAAGAGTGAAAGGGTGAATGAATATGAGATGTGGCACGAAGTGTTTTATCGTGACGCTGGAAAAAGATGATGGGAAAAAGACTTATGAGATTTCGGCGCGGAGTTCGGCCGATGCGAGAAAAATAAGCCGGCGCCGTTACGGCGAAGATCTCGTCATCCACTCCGTCCAGAAGAAATGAATAAAAGCAGTGCCTCGCCACGCAGGCGGGGCGCTGCTTTTTATTGTTTAAATTTGTGTAATAGTAAACTGATACTTATAATTGAAATGTAAGGCAGTATTAAGGAGGGGGAGTATATATGATAGACGGTTTGGACAGTGTCATGTTGTATGTGGATAATCAGGAGCAGTCCATCGCTTTTTGGACGAAGGACCTGGGTTTTGTCATCAAGTCTGAAGATATCATCTACGATGACTATAAATCGGTCGAAGTCGCACCGAGCCTCGATTCCGAGACGAGCATCACGATCTTTGACAAGGAATTCATAAGGGAAGCGAGCCCCGAGGTGAATCTGGAGACCCCTTCATTGATGTTCCGTGTGCAGGATCTGGATGCACTGTATGCCGATTTGAGCAATAAAGGCATCAGATGCGGTGACATCGTCAAAACCCCGGACGGGCGTGTCTTTAATTTCTCGGATGATGAGGATAATTATTTTGCAGTGAAGGAAGCCGGGTAAGCGGATGGAAGCAATGATCAGAGTATATAAAAAGCAGGAGTGATGATTGATATCATCACTCCTGCTTTATTGTTCAGTCCTTTATTTACCATTGTGATTACTCCGCAAGATTCGGCAGGAACATTGAGATTGCCGGCACGAATGCGAGTATGAGCAGGCACAGGATCATCACGGCCACAAAAGGCAGCACCCCGACGGCGACCTGCTCGAATTTAACTTTGCCGACGCTAGAGGCGACGAACAGATTGACGCCGAGCGGCGGTGTGACGAAACCGATCGCAAGTGCGACTACAAGGATCACACCGAAGTGGACCGGGTCGACGCCGACGGATGTGACGACAGGCAGCAGTATCGGCGTCAGTATGATCAGTGCAGAAATCGTATCGATGAACATACCGACGATCAGCAGCAGGATGATGATGAGAACCAATATGAAGATCGGATTGGATGTCAGTGCCATCAGGTTTTCTGCGATCATATTCGGTATCTGCTCAAGCGTCATGAAGAATGCGAATGACACCGAGAAACTGATGATGATCATCGTCGTCACATTGATGATGATCGTTTCCATGAAAGCATCATACAACGCTTTCCAGTCGAGCTCCTTATAGATGAATACACCGACGATGACCGCGTAGACCACCGCGGTCACCGCAGCCTCGGTGGGCGAGAATATGCCGCCGTATATACCGCCGAGGATGATGACGGGCACGAGGAGCGCCCATTTGGCTTCCCACGTCGCCTTCAGCACATCTTTGAAAATGAATTTCTCCGTACCTTCCTGAGGCTTGTAGCCGCGCTTCTTTGAAATCAGGTAGGCTGTGATCAGCAATGCGACACCAATCAGGAGCCCCGGCAGTATGCCGGCCAAAAACATGGCACCGACAGAGACGCTTCCGACCGCGCCGTAGACGACGAAAGGGATCGAAGGCGGCAGGATGACACCGATGGAGCCGGCTGCCGCAGGAACCGCGGCAGAGAAGCCGATATGGTATTTATTGGCGATCATCGCCGGGATCATGAAGCTTCCGATGGCGGCAACGGTGGCCGGGCCGGAACCAGCAATCGCCGCAAAGAACATGCAGGCGACGATCGTGACCAGCGACAGTCCGCCCGTGACCCATCCGACGAGCGCCGTCGCAAGGTCAAGCAGGCGCCTCGATATTCCGCCCCTCCCCATCAGCACCCCTGCAAGAATGAAGAATGGGATCGCGAGCAGCGAGAAGGAGTCGAGGGACGTGAACGCTTTCTGTGCGATCAGATTGATCGGCAGATCCGTGCCGAACCATATCGCAACAAGTGCCGAGACGCCCAGTGAAATGGCGATCGGGACACCGATCAGGAAACATATGATCAAAACTGCGAATAATATGAGCATTATATTCATAGAGGCGCCTCCTTTTCCTCTTCTTTGATGTTGGAGTAATCCCTCTTCAAAATATCAGTGAACTGCTGGATCAGGCGGACAGCCATGCTGACGGCCCCGAGCGGCACTGCGAGATAAACGATCCAGATGGGTATCTGTGCAGCCGGCGACACCTGACCGTATTGGAATGATGCCATCACGAGCTGTGTGCCGAGAACGGCGACGAGGACGACGAATAAAAACCAGACGATCGTCGCGGCGATATCCATCACTTTCCGCGGGGTGCCGTTGAACATCCCGACGAATGCGGTGACACGGATGTGCTCACGTATCTTGACCGCATAGCCGGCCCCGATCCAAACCTGGAATATATGGATGTATCTTGCGAATTCCTCCGTCCAGCTGGGTGCGCTCTGGAAGACATAGCGTCCGACGACCTGGCCGAAAATCAGTGCGACCATGAGCACCAGCGTGGCGATCAGAAAACCTTCTTCAAACCTGTGAAATATTTTTTTCATATTCGGACCCCCTCATTTAATGACAGATTCATTCTGCTTCCTCAATTGCTGCTTCCAGTTCTTCAAACAGTTCTGGACCGAGGATTTCCCGGTATTTTTCATATACAGGTTCCACCCTGTCCCTGAATGCCTGTTTTTCTTCATCTGTCAAATCGTTGACCTGGAGGCCTGCTTCTATCATTTCCTCAAGGTATTCGACGCTCTGGTCCTGTTCGAGGATCCGCTGTTCCTCCCTGAACATTTCAGCGGCATCCATAAGGATTTCCTGGTGTTCTGCTTCAAGTGATTGGAAGAAATCGTCGTTCATCAATAAAGCGATCGGCATATAAACATGTGAAGTGAATGACATGTATTCCTGCACTTCGAAAAGTCTGCTCGTATACATCAAAGCGATCGGCGCCTCCATGGCGTCGTAGGAGCCCTGCTGGAGCGAGGAGTACATCTCACCGAAAGCGAACGGTGAGGCGTTCGCACCGAAGGCGTTGAAGAAGTCTGTATGTACCGGGCTCTCGAGCGTCCTCAACTTCTGGCCTTCGATGTCTTCCGGTGTGTAGACCGGGCGCACGTTGTTGGTGATGTGCCGGAAGCCGTTTTCACCGTAGACGAGACCTTTGATATTGATCTCTTCCAGGCTGTCGAGCAGACTCTGTCCGAACGGACCGTCCAGGACGGAGTAGGCCTGCTCTTCATCTTCGAACAGGTACGGCAGGTCCAGGATCATGAAGTCCTGATGGAACCCGGAAAGGCTGGCAAGTGCAGGGACCGTCATCTCGACATTTCCGAGCTGGACCGCTTCTATCGCTTCCCTGTCGGAAGGGAATAAAGAGCCCGAAGGGTAGATTTCGACCCGGAGCTCCCCGCCGGATTCCTCTTCGACCTGCTCCTGAAATGCTTCCAGCAGGATATGGGAAGACTGGGTCGGATTGACCAGATGCGCGATGCGGATCGTCGTCTGGCCGGTCTCTTCATCTATATTGGGTCTGCCGCATGCAGATAATACCAATACAGTGATCAACATGATGAAACTTAAATTCCTCATATAAAAACCTCCTTTTCTGTCGGTGCTCAATGTATATAACTCCTGATCAATTCCCTCAAAACATCCGGGGTGTGGATGAATGCACTGTCCTTATGCAGCCGTTCCGTCATTTTATGGGCATCCTTGCCGTAGGGTCCCACATTCAGGACGGGCGCCTGCAGATTCTGCATCGCCTTGAATGGAATCATGTAAGGCTCGCCCCAGACAGGGAGGTTCTCTTTGAATGAGATCCATCCGGCGTCACTACCGGTGTAATTGACATAACTCAAATCCGATATGCCGTTGAAATAATGGATCCATTTCGCTTCCACACCGTGCATGGAGGCGAATCGGGCCTGCATATCTTTTATCTTCCCCTTCAGGACCGGATCTTCCGAAGCATTGACGGCAGGATAGTAGGAAGGGGCGAGGAACAGCACTGTCGCCGGTACGAGCTCCTTCGAATAATCCATCAGCCGGTCTGCGACTTTGATTGCTTTTTCGCGGACGTTCAGCGTGTCGTCATTGAATATGCTCTCCATGATCAGGTCATACTGCTCCTGCCCGAACTTGGCAATGACATGCTCTGCAAGTTCATGGAAGGTCACGGTATTGATGCGCGGGAGCGGCTCGGCATCGAGCGCTCTGCAGCGGGCGGTGTAATCCGTGTAGCACTGATCCATTGCCTGCTCTGCAACACCCCGGTAAATATCCATCACTTCGCTCGGGCTGCGCTCCATGGTGAAGACGTTGTACAGCGCATAGGAATGATGGGAAGTCTGGGTGGAATAGTCTTTTTTCAGGTCGTTCTGCTGCAGACAGACGGGCGGGGGTGTGGCCTCGCCGTATTTTTCCTCATGAAAAGCGGGATTGAATTCCATCTCTTTCGTCAAATATGCACTCATGAAATGGCTCGTGATGCCGTGCAGCGGTTCGCCTGCATGTGTGCCCACCCCGTAAAATAAGGCGGACGGCATGATTTTCCCGATGCTGCCCGAGTAAATATAATAATTGTCATCCCCCGTATACCGGCTGAACGACGCTTCGCCGTTCAATATAAGCTTCAGGTCGAGTCCTTCATAATCTTTCAGGCCGGATAAGAACTTCACGGCCGCCCGCGTCCCGTCCGAGTTCACTTCCTCATCTGGAGTGGTGACGAGGATCAGGTTCAGCGGCCATTCTTCCATGATCGCAAGCTCCAGCAGACTCATATGTAAAGCAAGGCCCATCTTCATATCCATCACACCGCGGCCGAATATATACTCATCCGATTCGATATCCTTCTGAACCTGGGCATTGAAGCTGTCCTTTCTCTCCTTCATGGCTTTGGTCAGCGCCTCGATGTTGAAAGCGGAATCTTCAAGGTCACCGAATTCCTTGGTATGCACGACATCAAAATGGCTGATCAGTACAATCGTGTCCCTGACATCGCCGGGCTTGTAATGGGCGACGAGGGCGTTCCGGTCTGAGCCTGCATCAACGAGCCGCAGGTGATGCTCATTCTGTTTGAAATAGTCAAGGGAGGACAGTTTCTCCTTTATGAAATGGGGAAATCCGACCTCCCCCTCGGTGCCGCTTCTGCTGTCGAAACTGACCAATTGGCTGAGCAGTGCATATAATTGTTCAGGTGTCTGCCATTGTTCATGTGAAGTTGTCATCATCGGGATCCCTCCTGTTGTCATAAAATTTAAGGAAACGCGCTTCAACGTTGTCCAGGTGCCGGGTCATCGCTTCTTTCGCTGAATTCAGATCCCGGGCTTCCAGGGCGTCCAGAATCTCCTGATGCTCGGCAAAAGAACTTTCCAGGCTTGTACCGATCGTATTGGACAGCGTTAAAAATGCCCTTGATACACCTGTACAGAGTTTCTGTATCATTTGGTGGAATAAATGATTCGGGTTCACTTCAGTGAGCAGTATATGGAAGGCCCTGTCGAGTTCCAGATAATGCTGGTGATTTCCCTGATCCACCGCCTCCTGCTGCCGCTTCAGGTTATCCTTGAGCTTCATCATCATCCTGTCATCCAGTTTATCGATGATCCTCTCCAGATTCTCGGTTTCCAGCACGCGCCGCATATCTATATGGGCGAGGGAATCCTCCCTTGAAAAGCCGGCGACCGTCGCGGGCTTGCCTGCGCCTGCAATGACCAGGCCTTCATTTTCCAATTTGTGCAGGGCATCCCGGAATGGTGTCCGGCTGATGCCGAGCTGTGCCGATATCTTCTCTTCAGGAAGCGGATCACCGACCTGAAGCCTTCCTGTTGCAATTTCTTCCTTTAAGATATTGAATGCCTGTTCAGCCAGGGAGATCTTCGTCTGTACCGTTTTCATGACTTCGCCTCCAGACATATTAAAGTTCACTTATGAACCGTTCAATCCTCTTCAGTCCTTCATTGATGTTTTCAATCGAAGTGGCATATGAAATCCTGATAAAGCCTTCACCGAATTCCGTAAAGCCACTGCCGGGAACGACCGCGACATGCTCCTTCTCAAGCAGCTGATCCGCAAATTCAAATGAGGACATGTTGAATTTTTCAATAGAAGGGAAGACATAGAACGCACCCTGCGGTACTTTCGTCTCAAAGCCGAGGGCAGTCAGCCTTTCAATGATCAGATCACGCCTTTCACGGTAGACGGCAGCCATTTCATGCGGACTGTGCCGGCTGTTGTCCAGTGCCTCGATCGCGGCATACTGGCTCGGCAGCGAAGCGCAGATTGTATCGTACAGATGCACTTTCAAAACGTACGACATCAAAGCGGCGGGGCCGAGGACATAACCGAGCCGCCAGCCCGTCATCGAATGTGATTTTGAGAGTCCGTGGACGAGGAACAGTTTTTCGCGCAGTTCAGGGTACTCAGAAAATGAAGTATGTTTCGCATCATAAGTGATTTCGCTGTAGATTTCGTCCGCGATGACGAAAATATCATGGGCTGCGAGCTCCTTGACCAGCGGCGCCATCTCTTCTTCGGATAACACTTTGCCCGTCGGGTTGGACGGGAAATTGAGCAGGACGGCTTTCGTCTTATCCGTCATCATGCTTCTGAGCTTTTCCGGATCCGGTACGAAATCAGTATCCGATGTATCCATATATTTCACGCTTGCACCGAGCAGGTCGACGAGTGGTTCATAAGCGGAGTAGCATGGTGCAGGGATGATGACTTCGTCGCCTTCATTTAAAATGGTTTCAAAGACCGACCTGAGCCCTTCACTCGCCCCCGTCGTCACGACGATTTCATCTTCGGGATCATACTTGATGCCGTAAACATCCTTGAAGAAATTCGATATGCTTTCCCTGAGTTCCAGCAGACCTGCGTTATGTGAATAACCGGTCCGGTTGTTCTCGATCGCTTTGATGGCTGCCTGTTTCACGGTGTGGGGCGTCGGGATATCCGGTTCCCCGATGGTGAAATTGACGCCGTCCCTGAATGCGGAAACCCTGTTCGAGAACTGGCGCGTGCCGGGTATCTCCAGCGCTGTCACTCTTTGATTTATATTGTCCAAAATGTTCGACCACCTTTTGTATACTGTATACGAGAATGATAATATAACGGTCGAACATTGTAAAGATTGGGAGAGTTTAGATAATTTCAATGTTGATGGCAGAAATATTGAAGAAGGACGCAAAAGGGAACGGAACCGTATCCGGTCCCGTTCCCTCTTTAAATCACTTGAAGATCTCATCGATTTTTTGGATATCTTCCTCTTTGAGCTCAAGGTCGGCCGCCCTCATGTTCTCTTTGATCTGGGCGCCTTTTTTGGCACCCGGGATGATGGCACCGACCGACGGACGGGTGAAATAGAATGCCAGGACAATCTGGGCCACTTCTTCCTCGTATTTCGCCGCGATCTCTTTCAGCTGTTCCACCTTCTTCAGGTTTTCCCTGAACTGATCCTCCTGATAGAAGGGCAGCTTCGAACGGAGGTCATCGAATTTTGAGTTTTCATCATATTTCCCGGCAAGGATCCCGGCGGCCAGCGGGTAGAACGGTATGAAGGTGATGTTGTTCTCCTCGCAGTATTTGAACATGCCGTTCTCGGCTTCCCGGTTAAGTAAATTATACTCGTTCTGCACGACATCGACGTAGCCGTTTTTATTCGCCTTCTTCAGCTGTTCGAGTGAAAAATTGGAGACGCCGATGGCGCGGATCTTACCCGCATCCTTCGCTTCCTTCAATGCACCGACCGCTTCATCAAACGGCGTCTTCTCCTCCGGATCGGGATGGTGAATGTAAAACAGGTCGATATAATCGAGCTGCATACGCTGAAGCGACTCATCCACTTTCCGCTTCAAAAATTCCGGGCTGTTGTCTATGACCTTCCCGCCGTCCCCATCATCACGGCGCTCAGCCTTTGTCGCCACGACGACTTTATTCCTCTGATATTCCTTCAATACTTCACCGACGAGCTCCTCCGAACGGTGGGGCCCGTACGACTGTGCGGTGTCTAGCATCGTCACGCCGTTATCGAGCGCATCACGCACGGTCTGCTTTCCCGCTTCTTCATCCACGTCCTTATACAAGTTATGACCGCCTACGAAGTTTGTCCCGAGTGCTATTGGATGAACGTAAATACCTGACTTCCCAAGTCCTGCAAGTTGTGCCAAATGAATACCCCTTTCCAAAATCAAATATATCTCCATTATAAATGTTATTCCCATGTGATAAAAATATAATCACTCATTATTCTGAATTTTTATTAAACATTTTAGCACAACCTTCAGCCGAATAAAGGGAGAAGGGCCCCGTCAGGCAGGCCGCTTCTGTTTTTTACCTGCCTGACGGGCTGTTGCAGGAGATGGTGAACGGCATGACGACATGTTCGCTCGTTTCCTGGAGCTCGGTGAAAATGCCCTCCATCGCTGCAAAAATATCATTCACTTCCCCGTCGAGCCGTGTCGCAAACGGGGCTGCACTGACTTGAACATTGTGGTCTACAAGCTTTTCCGCCGCTTTTGTGATCTTTTCAATGTAACCCGTCTCGCCGAGGGGATAGATCGAAAATCTGCAGCCTGCCTTCTGGGAAATCCGTCCGGATGCCTCATCATTCAGACGGACTTTATTTTTATCATTCTCATCCTCTCCCGTGTTGCAGCCGCCGAGGACGATGTTTCCGCTCATCTCCACATGCAGGCCGGTCTTTGCCGCATTCAGGTAGATGGCCTTGACCACATCGAATACATCCGCGATGCTGCCGGTTGCCGCCGTCGCCACATCATCCGTCTTCATCCACACTTTCTTCGTATCCACTGCATCCAGAGCGCCTGAAATCACTTCAGCAAAGTCGTCGCTCATCACGCTCAGATTGAACTGTGCGCCCGCTTCTCTTTCCACTGCATTGCCATCCGTCATCATAATCCCCCTAAATTTGTTCTTCATTCAATTGTAGGGGAGGGGCTGGTGCGGGTAAAGCGATATAAATTGCGGGTATTGTCAAATGGAGCTTCTCTCCATGATTTACTTTGATAAATTAAACCAATATACTTAAATAAAATAAACGCAGTGAAAGGAGGCTCCGGTAAATGAAGCTTATGGATGGATTGAAGTTTTTGATGCTGTTCCTCGCCGTATTCGTTGTTGCGGCATGCGGGAACGGGGAAGTGGATGAAAATATCACAGATGATGAAGATTCGACGGATACGACGCTTGAATCACCTGAAGAAGCGCCTGAAGACACGGCAACTGATGTTGAAGGTACGATCACGGTCTCCGCTGCAGCGAGCCTGGTGGATGCGCTCGGGGAGATCACCACACTTTTCAACGAAGAATACCCGGAGGTCACTGTCGATTATAATTTCGGCGGCTCAGGTGCCCTGATGCAGCAGATCATTCAGGGGGCACCGGTAGATCTATTCTTCTCGGCCAATGTGGATCATTTCCAGGAGGTCATGGAAGAAGGGTATATTGATGAGGAAGACTCGGTGGATCTGCTCACAAATGAGCTCGTTCTGATCGTGCCGACCGGCAGTGATTCGGTGACATCTTTTGATGATCTGGAAAACGCGGATCAGATCGCGATCGGCAACCCCGAATCCGTGCCTGCAGGTGAGTACAGCGTGGAAGCATTTGAAAACATGGATATAATGGAAGAAATCGAATCGAAGCTGATCTATGCGGAAGATGTGAGGCAGGTGCTGAATTATGTCGAGACCGGGAATGCCGATGCAGGCATGGTGTATCATACAGATACCATAATGAGTGACGGCGCTGATGTGGTGGATGCGGCACCGGAAGATGCCCATTCGCCGATCGTATACCCGCTCGGCATGATGAACGATACGGATGATGAGGCGGCACAGCTTGCCTTCTTCGAGTTCATGCAGAGTGAAGAAGCCGGTGAGGTTTTCAATGAATATGGTTTTATTATCCAGTAACATCACGGCCCAGGAATTTTTGACGCCTGTACTGCTTTCCCTAAGGGTCGCATTCATTGCCCTGGTCATCGTGCTGATATTCGGCATCATCATCGCGCGCTTCATGGCGAGGAATGATTTCAGAGGGAAGATCGTCATCGAGACGTTTTTGATGATGCCGCTTGTGCTGCCGCCGACGGTCGTGGGGTTCTTGCTCCTTGTATTCTTCGGCAACAGCAGCGTGGTCGGGGAGGCAATCGCATGGCTCTACGGGGACACAATCATATTCACTTGGTATGCGGCAGTCGCTGCGAGCACGGTGGTCGCATTCCCTTTGATGTACCAGGCGGCGAAGGGCGGATTCCTCAATGTTAATGAAGATATAGAGAACGCCGCGCGGGTCGACGGGGCGAACAGGTGGCAGGTGTTCTTCAGGATCACGCTGCCGCTTGCGAGGACGGCCTTGATCACCGGGGCGCTGCTGAGTTTTGCCCGGGCACTCGGGGAATTCGGGGCGACCATCATCATCGCGGGCAATATACCCGGGCGCACCCAGACGCTGCCCACCGCGATATACGTCGCACTCCAGTCCGGCAACATGAGACTCGCCTGGGCATGGGTGATCGTCATCGTCATACTGTCCTTCTTCATGCTGATGTTCATCCGTGTGAAAGCGAATGAATCATAATTGTGTATATTGACAATGACCCTTCAATATTGTATTATTAATCGTGCACATACACACAGGACATAATCACACGTGATGAACGAAATTATGGATTCGTAAGGTCAGGAGCCGACCACACACACGAGGCTCACCAGACAATCTATAATTAAAGGAGGCTTTTCTCATGGCAGGTCCAAGAAGAGGCGGTCGTCGTCGTAAAAAGGTTTGTTATTTCACAGCAAACGGAATTACGCACATCGACTATAAAGAAGTAGAAATGCTTAAAAAGTTCATTTCAGAACGTGGCAAAATTCTTCCTAGACGTGTAACAGGTACTTCCGCGAAGTATCAGCGTCCATTGACTGTAGCGATCAAACGCGCACGTCACATGGCATTGTTACCATACGTTAAAGAAGAAGCATAATAGTATATATGTTCATAAAGCCTATCAAACCAATGGTTTGAGGGCTTTTTCTTTTGTCCAAATGTCGGTTTCAGGGCAATTTCGGGGCAAAGTGTGGGAATTTCTAGAAAAAAACACCTATCGAGAGGTGTCTAAATCCTTAAAAGCTATTTATTTCAATGATTCTTTTCAAATCAAGCATTAATATGTCCTCCAAATTAATAGGGGACCCATTATCAACACTCTCTATAATTATCCCTTCATTCAGAGAGATATAATAAGCTTTTAGAAACCTTTCTTTTTCAAAACCAACATTTAAAATTTGAGCATCTTTGTCAATTTTTAAGGAATATATTACAGTACCTGTTTTATTTTCTGTTATCAAAAATTGATTGGTAGGATTGTTTTCCGGAAGTAATGTAATTCCGCAATCTGCACCAATTTTATAAAGTGCGTCATTCATTTTTACTACTAAAGAAGATAAATCACTTATAAAATTTTCAAGACGCTGTTCTTTATCTTCCTTGCTTACTTTTACATTGTGCTTATTTTTTATTAAATCATTAATTCTTCTATCCATTAAAACCTCTCCTACATTCAATACTTTAATTGTATCATAAAAGACTCCTGGAAACACATCACTCTCAAGTGTCACTAATTCACTTTTTCGAGTTTATCCATCATCGTCTCATTCATCTTATCGGTGACATGAGTATATATCTGCAGGATCGTCCTGTAGTCAGAACGATCCACACGATTCATGAGCGCCTTAATCCCCACATCGAGGAAGGCCAGGACACTAATATGATTATGGTGCAGTATATGACTGGTTACTTTCTTTTTCTTGCTGATGCCCGTCCAGTCTGCCGCTTCTTTGAGCATATCGTTCACCTGATCTTGCGGCATCGGGCTGTCTGTCGAGCCGGTGAATACATAGCCTTTGTCCATGTAACGATCATTCCAGCTTGCTTCCTTCTTATTCTCGAGCATGGCCGCTTCAATATGTTGATGCTCCTTTGAGTCAATCCAATACAGCGGTGGGAGCCTTTCGTCTTCGTCATATCTTATAGCCGAACCCTTCGGCTGATGATCCCAATAAATCGAACCATCAATTAAAAGTGTGATGTTCTCGAAGTCGATATTATGCGGCTGAATGGCCAGCAGTTCAGATATTCTCATGCCGTTCAGCACCTGGAACTCAATGACATACTGAATCATTTTCAAGTTACGCTTCACATCCGCCCGCTTGTGCTGCTTAATCTTATAGTCCGGGTATGCGAAGATGTCATCTATTTCCCGTTGAGTGAGGTACTTATTGGCATCGTCTTCAGTCGTGGCCGCTTCATAATCCACAACGTCTTTCGGTATCTTCAAATCCTTCACATCGAACTCCGGTTTGAAGTTATATTCCCCGGACGGGTATAAGCATAGAAGGCATGTATCACAATGGCGTAAATGTCCAGGGAGCGCTGCTTTAATCCCTCATCCGATTTTTTATATAATGAAGTCCCGCAGATGGACCGTTAGATATTTCAAACTGAATGAAGCCGATCGATTGAAGACATTGAAGAGTTATCCAAGCCTTACATCAGAGTCTATGCCGCAGGTATTAACGTAAATCTGGGCAATGAAGCCAAAGTTATCGCATATGAGGAAGAACAAGAAGACGAGTTGGAAGCTGTGAAGAAAGGTTATCAAGAGTATCTCTCTACTCATAAATCTTTAGCCAGAGAGGAAAGGCTTTTAGAGGTTCTCATCAGAACCATCAACAAAGACGCTGAAACTTATAACAAAAGAGGATAGCAACTCACTTGAAAGAAGTATCAGCGCAGCAGACTCAGTTGATTATGAGTGAAGCAAGTAAGAATTTAATATTAAGCGTTTAACCTTTCCTTCGCTCTTGGAGATCTTTATCGATGGCTTCGATATCTGAAAACAATTCTTGGGTTTCATGTTTTGAAACATACCATTCTTTAAAGAAATATTCCAAGACTAGTAACAATTTTCCTGCATCCTCTACAGTGACATCAAGGATGAGATTAACATCTTTTTCTAAGTGAGCTCCAACGTTCCCAATTTTGCGTAAGGAATGTAAGACAGAATTTTGGTCTTCAGATATCAATCCTTCAATGGCTTTTATCTCGTCGTGCAAAGATGTTTTTGAAATCTCAAAGAAATCTCGAATCATCCCTTGAAGGCATCTTCTTGAAAGGGTCGCAGAAGCTTTAGGACTTAAATGAACTATCCTGTATGCCTCTTCATAATCTTCGCGAAGAACAGCCGGTATATACTCTGGCAACTGTTTCGCCTTGGAAAGTGGATGGATTGGCAATTGGATGTGTGTATATTCGCCGTGAACTCCTCCAACATCGTAAGAAGTTCTATCGCAATGAGAACAACGTAACTTGTTAATTCTTATATCATAATCAGATTCTTCTCTTGTTCCGTGAATAGTATATAACGTATCAATCGCATCATAAAAATTTATATAGTTTTGTCGGAACGTATCGGGAGTTTCAGCGACGGCATGGTCACAAAAAGGACATTTTAGTTTCATAATTTTCCACCTCATAAAGTAAATTAACTAAATTATACCTAAAGAAAGGATTGAAGGTAAGAATAGTTCGGTTTTTCAAGATTATTAAAAATTAGCAATTAGGAAAGTAGATAATAATGAGTAATAAAGAAATCGAGACAAGCAGACTCAATGTAAACAAGCTATCTGACGCAGAATACGTCAAAGGCAAGTACATCAAAAGAGAAAACGAAGTTAACGACCTTTTAATAAATAAGCAGCAACTGTACCACTTATTAATGCATGGTGAGCTGCAAGCGGAAGAATTGGAAGGCCTCTAAATAAGATGATAACATGTCAAAAAATATGGTCAGCTGTTGACTGTACATGGGAAGAATATTAGGAAATATGCAAGTCAAGTGGGCGAAATTGGGGGACTATCTTAAAGACAAGAGTGTTTCGAATGAGATAAAAAAGATTATGCTAAAAAAAGTTAACCTACTTTTAGCAAAAGTAAAACGAGAACTTGAAGATTACAATTCAAAAGTGAATAAAATAGATATCACCTAAATTATAGAGTCGGAACATCGAAAGATCACCAACTTTTATACTATAATAATTGAGACAGCGGAAAACATTAAAGATATGAAATCTGATGGGTTATCGGCTCTTGAGTATGCAGTCGTGAGGTCTGCAAATAGAATGAGATTACTCGACCTTTCAATATAAAACATGTTGGGATTGATCTAAATACGAGGCAAGTGGTTTGCAGATAAAAAGACACTTTGCGAGTTCATGTGCATCAGCGAATCATACTTTGATTTATATTTCTTGAAAGATGATCGTATGCGTTCCTGTGAATACCGCAGAGGTAATAAAGTCGTTTGGGAGACGGCAAAGGCTGAAAAGTATGTCAAAGATATATGGCGGGAGATTGCTCGATAAGATGAAATGAAGAAGAAGCTTTACAAATTGGACGCCCTAAAAAGGAGTGAATTTCTCATAATTAAGAAATATCTCAAGCTGGGGTGAGTGTGTAAAACACTTACCTTTTTTCGATATATATAACAGAATTCGTCCTCTGAGGATGCCACACATTGGACGATTTGGTAACTGCCTGATACTTTTGTTCATATAAGGGTTAAAAGTTCTTAAAACGCATATATGCGGAGATTTTGAAACTTGATGCCAATCCCTTGTATGGTACGTGAAAAAGGGTATATAATAGTATCACTAAACATTTATATATCTTTTTAGGAGGGGTGTTATAAATGATCAGTGCCGATAATCAGGTCGCTCGGAAACCGAATTTTAATATTGAGAAACTGAAAGAAAGAGCAGTGAGACTAGAAACAACTAAAGACGGGAAAGTCATTTTAGATAAACGCAACCCAAACCATAGGGAATGGTATAATGGCTAGAATCTCATATGGATCAATATACCGGCAACTCCTGACCTTTGATGATGGTAAAGGCAGCAAGGAGAGGCCGGTATTTGTTTTAGATTCGGATGCTGATGATGTATATTTCTTTGCTATTTCAACGAAAAAAGGTAAGGAACATCAACGAAAGTATAGGCCTGCCTTCCTAGGATGGAGACAATCAGGATTAACTGAACCATCTTATATCTTAATTGATGACCCACCATACATTCTGAAGAAGTCCCTTTTCACTAAAGATAAATACATTGGTGAAGCTAGTGATTTTGATATTAACACGTTGGAGTCACATATTTCAGATCTTGGATTAGACAAATAGCGACTTGTATTTATAAAGTCTAAGCAAAGGGCAATTTCAGGGCAAATTAATGAGCTAAGGGCAAACAGTCTGGGAATACACATTCTATACATAGCCCTTCAAACCCTGATATGACAACATTGTGGTCAAGTCTGAATGCTCCTTAATTCACTTTACATAAAAGAAGAAGCATAATATGTTGAACACCCCGCAGGCCTTGAGCCTTGCGGGGTGTTTTTTATTTGGGTATTGGGTGAGGGGGGGTGGGTGACATAAGTGATGCCGACTCGGATGACTTATGTCATTTTGATGTGATTCATGACATAAGTGGTGCCGAATCAGATGAGTTATGTCATTTTGATGCGATTCATGACATAAGTGCCCCCGAATCAGATGAGTTATGTCATTTTGATGTGGAATATGACATAAGTGCCCCCGAATCAGCCAAGTTATGCCGCCGCACCTTAAGAAACCGGCACTCCCTGTGCCGGTCCTTAACATTACTCCGTCGAAGTATCGTCTTCGCCTTCTTCTTCGTCAATATCTTCGCCTCTGTCCTCCTGCTCGATCGGCTCGGTATCGGTGTCCGTCTCGACATTCTCTTCACCGCCGCAGGCACTGAGCATGACAACAGCGGAGAGCCCGCCGGCCATCAGAAACTTCCGGGTCAGCATCAATATCACTCCTAAAGAGATGTTACATACAATTTACCCTTTACACCAATAAATTACACTTCGCATGATGTTAGAAAATCACCTGACAGGGAAAGAGCATTATAAAAAACGACAGGTGATCAGATGGAAAGTAAAATCTACAAAACCTACGCCCGGACCTATCAGGCGATCCTCAGACAGGCGGTGAAGCTCCTCGACTGGAAGCCGCCGATGCTGCTGCGAGGGGAGGGGATGCTTGAACACCTTCCCAAAACTCTAAAAGCTAGGAATTACAATAAAGTGCTCATCGTGACGGACAAAGGCATCAGCAACCTCGGTCTGATGGACACCCTGCTTGAGGGCCTCAAGTCACAGAAGATCGAGTATTTCATCTACGATGGGACGGTACCTAACCCGACCGATCAAAATGCCATCGAAGCGGCTGAGATATATAATGTAAACAATTGTGACGCCATCATCGGTTTCGGCGGCGGTTCGCCGCTGGACTGCGCAAAAGGGACTGCGGTGATGGTGGAGGCGGAACACAAGAATCTTAAACAGTATCATGGCCTGCTCAAAGTCCGCAAGAAGCTGCCGCCGGTGATCGCGGTGCCGACGACTGCCGGCACGGGGAGTGAAGGGACACTTGCTGCGGTCATCACAGACAGCGGGAGCAGGGCGAAGTATGCCATCATGGATCCGGCACTCGTGCCTGAAATCGCCGTTCTGGATGCCTCACTCACGACGGGCCTCCCGCCCGAGATCACTGCGCACACCGGGATGGATGCAGTGAGCCATGTCGTCGAAGCCTACATCAACCGCAGCAATACGAAAGAGACGCGCAGCATGGCGGAGGAGGCGATCCGGCTCCTGTTCGAGAATCTGCCCATCACTTACCGCAACGGGAGGAATAAAAAGGCGCGCGACAATATGCAGTACGCGGCATATCTTGCAGGACGGACATTCACCAGAGGATACGTCGGCAACATCCATGCGATGGCGCACCAGATCGGTGCGCGGTATCCAGTGACGCACGGCGAGGCGAATGCGATCATCATGCCTTACACCCTAGAAGAGTACGGCGCAGCGGTCCATTCCGATCTTGCAGGACTTGCGGATGCTGCAGGCATCTCCAGGGACGGGGAAGATGATGCAGAAAAAGCGCAGAAGTTCATAGAACATATCCGGGATTTGAATAAAGCCCTCGGCATCAGGGAGACGATGCCTGAAATAGAAGAGGATGATATAGATGAGATGATTGAATACTCGTATGCCGAAGCCAATCCGCTCTATCCGGTGCCGGTGATCTTCACGAGGGAAAAATTCAGGGAAATGTATATGAAAGTGAAAAACGGACCCCAGTCAAACTGAGGTCCGTCCATTTAAATTCAATTTAAAATTCAACTTTGACCGAGCCGAGATTCTCAAAATGTGCTTCAAATACATCGCCTGCGTCTACATCCATCGCTTTGGTCAGTGATCCGGCGAGTACGACTTCGCCTTTTTTCAAGCCGATATCGTACTCGTCGAGGGACTTCGCAAGCCAGACGACGGCTTCCAGCGGGTTGCCGAGCACCGCGCTGCCGTAGCCTTCGTCGATCTTCATGCCGTTTTTGAAGATTTCCATCCGTTCTGCCGGCAGGTCGATATCTTCAAGCTTCAGCTGTTTCCCGCCGAGCAGTGCACCGGCGGAGGAGCCGTTGTCGGAGACGGTATCCTCGAACTTGATCTTCCAGTCGGCGATCCGGCTGTCGATGAGTTCCGCGGCCGGCACCGCATAATCGATGTAGTCCGCCGCATTATCCGCTGTGATGTTCGCGGCATCGATGTCTTCTTTCAGCACGAAGGCGATCTCAAATTCGATCCTCGGCTGGATGAACTGGTCGACATCGATCTTCTCGCCTTCCTTATAGATCATATCATCGAAGATATGGCCGTAATCCGGCTGGTCGACGCCGAGCATCTCCTGCATGGCTTTTGATGTGAGGCCGATCTTCTTGCCTTTGACGACTGCGCCGTCATCCATCCGGCGCTCGGCATATTTCAGCTGGACCGCATAAGCATCCGCAGCTGTGAGCTCCGGATGCCTTTCGGTGAGCGGCTGGATGGGTGCGCCCGTCTTTTCGGCTTCATATATTTCATCTGCTAATTTCTTGATATCTGGCATTATGCTGATCTCCTTCTACACGGTGGCATATTGCTTGTACGCAAATGCAGCAGTTTTATTGAACCATGTGATCTTGATATTCCTGTTGTTGAAATGCTTCAACAGTGTGTTGTCGGTAAAGCCGATATGGTTGTTCTCATTATCTACATATAATGTACAGTTCAGTTTGTGGAACCGCGATTCGAGCATCACGTCATAGTAGCCGCTTTCCGGCAGTATGAACGCCGGCTGATGCTGAAAGTAGCCGTTCGAGATGCGGGTGTGGGTGGTGAAGGGCCTGCCCATCAGCGTCTCCACTTTCTGAATGCGTCCGGTGAGGATCATCTCCCGGATCAGCGTCGAGCTCACTTTCTCGCCTTGGCACTCCACTTTACCGACCTCTGTCGCTGTGATCCTGCGGCCGGATGTTTCGTACAACGTGCCAATCTTCCCTGCGCCTTTGAAACCGTATGTGAAATCGAATCCTGCCACGGCATGCACCGTGCCGAACTTGTAGAGATATTCTTCGATATACTCCTCCGGCGGCAGCGCGGCGAAGGCTTTGGTGAAATTGACGATATAGAACCGGTCCACGCCCATCGCTTCCAGTGCTTTCGCCTTCTCATCCAGCGTCATCAGGTACTGGATGACGATTTTGCCGTTCGACAGCACTGTCTTGGGATGAGGAAAGAAACTCATGACATCGAGCGATACGTTCTTCTCATCCGCGGCTGCTTTGGCTGTATCAATGACATGTTGATGACCTTTATGCACCCCGTCGAAAAAGCCGAGTGCGACAACATTTTCCCTTGAACGTGTTTGCCAATACTGCAGATTGGTATCTTTCAGGTGTATGATTTCCATTTCCAACATCCCCCTTAAAAGTGAAGTGCGTCTATCTGACTTCTTCCAGTTCCAGTTCTTTGAGCTCCCTGTACTTGCCGCAGTTGAAGATGAGCGGTTCGCCGTCGGTCAATGTCAGGTCGTTGACCTTGCCGATGAAGAGGACGTGATCCCCTTCCGTGTGCTCATTGTACACTTCGCATGACAGCTGACATACCGCGTCTTCAACGACCGGCACACCTGCGAGTTCACCAAATTCGAACTTGTCCTCGAACTGCTTCTGGCCTGCAAAGCGCATGGATTGTTCCTGCTGCTCGCATGACAATACGTTGACTGAGAACTTGCCGCTCTCCCTGATGCGCTCGAGCATTTTTGCTTTATCTCCGATTGAAATGACGATGAGCTTTGGATCGAGTGAGACGGACATGAATGCATTGGCCGTCATGCCGTATGCTTCACCATCCACCTCCGTTGCGATTACGTTGACACCTGTAGCAAATTTACCCATTGCGTTTCTGAATTGACGATCTTCCATTATAATTGCCTCCTTGAATTTTTTTAATAATTATCCGAGTGTGCTATTGATTGCATAATATGCTTCTACTGCCTATAATGAAATCGCTACCAACTAAGTGTGATTTCTGATATGTGCCCTCTGGATAGGATACTTACATGCTACCACCGGCTGAATGTAAATATAAGCTATCAACTATGCTAAAAAGGTAGTATGATTAGTACAGAATATACTAATAATTAAATCTATTCTGTCTAGTCGACATATTTTACAAAGGGGTGCTTGGTTTATGACTTACAATGTGAATGATCAAAGAGCCGAAGTGAGGGATCTGGAGGAAGTTTTGAAGCTGCCGGACGACCAGTTGTCCCGTATCTTCCACAACCGTACAGTGAGCATACCAGTCTCCGCGCTGCACGCTTTAAGGCAGGAACTGGTCTTCAGCATCGGGGAAGACCGGACGAAAGGTGTATTCATAAGATACGGCTGGCATACAGGCGTCACTGAAGGCCAGAAGATGAGGGAATTGAACTGGAAAAGTGAAGAGGAGCTTGTAATGGCCGGCCCGATGCTTCATAAGATGCACGGTCATCTGGATGATGTCATCGTCGAAGAGATGAAATATGATGATGAAGATGCAATAAACTACATCCGGGCCGCCTGGTACAACTCGTATGAAGTTGAAAAGCAGCTGGAGTTTTCAGGACCTGCAGATCAGCCGGTATGCCATACGCTTTGCGGTTTTGCAAGCGGTTACTTATCCAGTGCACTCGGCCGGCCGATGCTCGTCAAGGAGACGAAATGCATGGCGGTGGGGGACGATAACTGTGAAATGGTCTGTAAGCCCATTGAAGACTGGGGCACAGATGAGCATGAGAACACATATTACCAGTCCTCGAGTGTCATCGAGGAACTTGATGAAGTCACCGCCAAGCTGAAAAGGGAAAGGGATTATTTGACGACGGCACACGATGTCCATAAGCAGATGATGGAAATCATCCTGTCGAAGAAGGAGCTTGAGAACATCGCCGAACTGCTGCACAACACGACAGGTCTGCCGATATTCATCGAAGATGAAAATCACAATATTACAGCAAAATGCAATGGCACAACAATCGATTTCGATCTGCGTGAACTGGATACGAAGGTCACGCATTTCTTCGAATTATCCGGCGGCGAAGGGCTGCTCAGGACCCCGATCTACTTTGAAAATAAAATCCGGGGCTACTGTTCATTCGTCTATACAGGCGGAAGCAGGCCGACACCGCTTGAATATATGATCATAGACCAGACTTCGCTCACTGCCTCCATAGTGCTGCTCCATGAGAATATCAGGATTCAGACAGCCCAGAATATCAGGCGGAGCTTCCTTGCTGATATTCTCGACGAAAAGATGGATGAGGATGAACTGTACAAGGTTGCAAAGTATCTCGATTTCAATCCGGAAGGGGATTACTGGGTCTTCACGATGGAGAAGATGGGCAACGAAGACGAGCTGAACCTTGAAATAGAAGCAAATGAGAAGGTGCTGAAACATGTCAACATGTTCTTCAAGCAGCGGGGCATCGAAACTTTCGCATCCTATAAGTTCAGCCAATTGATCGTTGCACTTGAAGACCGGCCGGATAATATCATGATGAAGGATAAACCCGGCATGATCAATGCACTGCTCAAGCACTGCAGAGAAAAATATAAAAACTATAAATTCAATGTGGGTGTCAGTTCCGTTGAGAACAATATCCGTTCCATCCCGGACCTTTATAAGGAGACGGAAATCGCACTGAACACCAGGACGGATGACAGCGGGGGCAACATCCTCTATTACGATGACCTCGGTGTGGAAAAACTGTTGTTCCAGATTTCCGATCAGTCGATGCTGAACAGGTTCGTCGAGAGCCAGATCGGGGATCTGCTGGAAGCCGACAAGCATGACGAACTGACCGAGACGCTGAAATGCTACATCGAGAACGGCATGAGCATCAATGCGACCTCGAAGGCGATGTCGATGTCGATCAGCGGTCTGAGGTACAGGCTGGAGAAGATCAGTGACCTGCTGGGCATTGAAATGGATGATACGAAGGCGCTGTTCTCCATCTATATGGCACTGAATGTAGCCCGGGTCAAAAAGAAATCATAATGCAAAAAAGCACGCCTCCCGAATTCGGGAGACGTGCTTTTTAATTTCTACTCACCTTTTGTGAAGGCAAGGATATGGTCGATGAATGGTTCGGTCTTTTCGATCTGTGTCCAGTGACCGCACTGGTTGAACAGGTGCAGTTCTGCATTCGGCAGTAATTTCATCAGCTTGTAGCTTGTCGCTTCGAATGGGATGACCTGGTCTTCAAGACCGTGGAAAAGGATGGTTTCCTTTTCAATCTGCTTGATCTCTTCGTCTTCAAGAGACAGCTCGTCCAGTCTTTCCTGCTGGTTGTTGTAGAACATGTTGTGGAAAGCTTCTTTCGATTCCGGCTCCATGCTCGCCTCATATCTCAGCTTGACCAGTTCCTCATTGTTTGCAGCTTCCTGGTTGTAAGAGAACAACTTAATCAGCTCGCGCATATTTTCAATGCTTGGATCATACCCCCATACTTTTTGAAGTCCGGGTGACAGCTCATGTTTTACACCGGCGGGGCCCATCAGGATCAGTTTATTGATCAGGTCAGGCCTTCTTTGGGCGATATGGAGTGCCATGGCACCGCCGAAGGAGTTCCCAACGATATGGACAGGGCCATCCGCCACTTCTTCGATGAAGTTGATCAGGTGATTCACCCATACATCGAGTCCGTACTCGCTCTCTTCGAGTTTCGCGGTCTTGCCGAAACCGATCACGTCCGGTGCAAAGACATGGAATGTCTCGCTCAGGCGTGGTATCACCAGTCTCCAGTTGGCGAATGCAGAAACCCCGGGGCCGGAGCCATGGATCAGGACCATGGTCTCCTTATTGCCGGCGCCTGCTTCAAGGTAGTTTGTTTCAATGCCGTCAACTGTCATCTGTTTTTCTATTTCCTGCAAGTTTGCTTCTTTGACTGCCAAATTCATTACCTCCGAATGTATTAGTTATTAGTGACTTTTATATTACTTGTTGGTGACTTCAGTAACTTCGACTTCCACTTCGACCGGCTGTCTGTCAGGTGTGCCGTAGGCGAGGAAATTTTCAGGCAGGTTGCTGCCGCCGTGCCACAGGA
The DNA here is from genome assembly GCF_900220995.1 of Salinicoccus kekensis. GTDB lineage: Bacteria > Bacillota > Bacilli > Staphylococcales > Salinicoccaceae > Lacicoccus > Lacicoccus kekensis. The sequence continues at coordinate 75,140 of NZ_OBQF01000005.1, read as the reverse complement.
TTGCTCTTGCTGCATCTTCGCCTTTCCATTCGACTGTCTTCCAGTCCGGATCGAAGATGAGGTAACCTGTATCGCCAAACAGCTCAACACGGTTGCCGCCCGGCTCGTATACATACATGCAGTATGCCTGGGAAATACCATGTTTGATCGGTGCAACTTCAATGTGATGGCCTGCTTCAACAAGCAGCTCGGACACATCGACCAGGTTCTGCGGCTGGCCGTACCAGTAGCAGATATGGTGAAGACGGCCCTTTTCTCCCAGAGGATCTGCCATGACTGCAACATCATGGACGAGGTTGGTGACACTCAGCCATGCTGCCATGTGGGTATCATCTTCATTTACAATGCGTTCACGTGTTTTGAAACCGAGCGCGTCCTGCATGAATTCAACATTTTTGTCTGCATCACTGGACAGCAGATTGATGTGGTCGATACGTCGTACCGGCACACCGCGGTTCGGGCGCTTCTGTACCCGGTTCAAGAGCTCGGTTTTTTCTTCTTCAGGGCAATCGTAGTACTCAACTTCCCAGAAGATTTCCATTTTGTGGCCGTCAGGCGATTGGAACTGGTATGCAGGACCGTGGCCGATATCACCGTCGACCCATCCGATACCGTAGCCCATTTCTTCGATTGCAGCAGCACGTTTCTCGAGTGCCTCTGCTGATTTCGTCCGGAGTCCAAGGTGGCCGAGACCTGCCTCGTGGTGCTCCGTGATGATCAGTGAGTTATGGTAGTGATCTTCATAAGCACGCATGTAGACGGATTTGTCTTTCCGTTCCACTTCAATCATACCGAGCATTTCTTTGAAGAATGATACTGATTCTTCAAGTTTCGGGCTGTAGATTTCCATATGTGCCAAATGTGCAATATCTAAAATTTCTTCTTTAGTCATGTTCATTTCTCCCTTAATATTAATATAGTTTTATTTTCAGATCAAAAGCTTTACCACATCGGGTGCCCGTCCTGGCCGACGATCGTCTTGCCGTAACCGACCATTGCATCTTCATACAGGTGGGTCGGGTGGCATGAGACGGCGATGATGTCGCGGACGAATCTTTCTGCACCGGATTCCCTGTAAAGTGCGTTTCCGCCGAGTACCGTCAGAAGTCTTGTAGCGATGAGCGGTGCATGTTTTGCGACATAGCCGCGCATTGCGAACAGTTCCTGACGCTCTTCCTCTTCAAGGACACGGACACCTTTTTCAGCGTAGCCCTGCATTCTTGCAAGGTAGTCATCGGCAATCTTCTCAAGCGTGTTGTACTCCATCTTGATTTCGCCGAGTGTTCTCTGTGCACTGCTGTTGTCCTTCTCCTGTGAATTGTTGTTGTATACTCTGACACGGTTCTGTGTCCTTTCAACGAACTCATCGACAAGTCGTTTCAGGCCGCCCACGAGAATCTGTGAGAATCCGGAAAGGAAGTAGGCAATGTAAGGTACGTTGAACAGAAGATAATCTTCTTCATAGTTGCCGTCCGGTGCAGTTGCACCTTCGACGACCCTGCCGAGAGGGAATACGTATTCCGGAGCCACATAGTTTTTATCCAGCTTCACAGCGTTGCTTCCCGTGCCGCGGAGGCCCATCGTATCCCAGTTGTCTATGACTTCGATATCCTCTTTACGGACGATGAACAGGCTCAGTTCAGGTTTGTCGCCGTCCTTCATCTTATGGAATGCACCGAGGGCGATCCAGTCGGACCATAGTACGCCGCTGCAGAAGTTCCACTGACCACTGACCAGGTAGCCTTCGCCGTCATCGGCATCTTCAACTTTACCGACCGGTGCGAAGACGTCCGCCATCAATTCGTTACTGTTGAACATTGCATCACGTGCATCTTTAGGTATGAATGAAGGCCAGGTTTCATGGATGATGACGAAATATGTCGCCCATGCCGCCGATACGCTGTGGTAGGCGACAGTGCGGATGATGTCTCCGAATGTTTCAAAATCCAGGTCCTGTCCGCCGTATGCCTTCGGACGGTGGAGCAGATGGAAGTCTGATTCCTTCAGTTTTTGGATGACTTCCTCAGGGAGCCTCCGGTCTTCATCTGTCTGCATTGCATATTTTTCAGCGAGTTCGCCGATTTCTTTAGCTCTTTTCAGCAGTTCTTCACGACTGACTGCTTTTTGTTTGGTTGTGCTGCTCATAATAAAAATCTCCTTTCCATTTGTAAGCGCTATCACCTAATGGCTTATATCGAAGTATAGAGCAGCTTTGAGATAAAATATACATACGTTTCCTACGAATACTTCAAATATTTTGACATATTTTGTACTAAAAGTTCAGAAAATTAAAAATCCGTCCAGCGATTGAACCCTTGCGGGCGCTGGACGGAACAAATCATTTGGCCGAAATTATTTTATTCTTCTGTTCACCGAGGTCTATGGATGTATCCGGGCTTTTGATGGCGGCACGGATGATATCCCCATCCTTCAGGTACTTGTCGTTACCCGACTGGGACTCGGCAAAGACCTTCACTTTTTCACTTAACGGCGCTGTGATTTTCGTTGCTGCTTCCATATCTTCCTTCATTAAATTCATAGCGACGCCGCCGGGTGTCCCGGTGAGGAGGACATCGCCGGGTGAAAAATCCATCACTCCGGAGAGTTCGGTCAATGTCTCCTCGGGTTTGAACAGCAGTTGGGTTGTATTGGCGGACTGACGGAGTTCATCGTTGACCCATAAGTTCAGTTCCAGATCATGGATTTTCGGGTACTCATCTTCATCAAGGATATAAAGGTAAGGGCCTGCGGGTGCGAAAGTGCGGTAGCTTTTCCCGCGGAGCCACTGGCCTTCCGGCAGCTGGACGTCACGTGCTGAAATATCATTCATGATGACGAGGCCTGCGACATACTGATGGAGATTTTCATTCGTCACATCGACGGGGCTGTTGATTTCACTTCCGATGACGAGGCCGAGTTCGATTTCGTAATCCAGGAAGTTCACGCCTTCCGGGCGGATGACGTCCGAGTCATGGCTGCACAATGCACTGTCCGCTTTCCCGAAAATCAGATTGAACTCGGGACGGGCGGCGGTCATTCCGGATTCCTCGCGGTGGCTTGAATAATTCGCACCCTGGCACGTTAACGTAGATGGCTTTGTTACAGGACTCAACAGTTCGACCTCATTTAAAGGAGATGTTTCCCCCTGGACATCTTCAAGTGCAGCCCTGGCCTGATCAAGGCCTTCCTTTAAAAACCCGCCAAGCGTCGAAGCATCATTATCGATATGAATGACACGGTCCCCGGAGAGCACGCCCCACCTTATATCACTGTTCCCTTTGTATCTCACTATCTGCATTCCCATTTGATGACACTCCCTTTATGTAAATTAGTTCATATTAAACTATTGAAAGCGGAGAGTGTCAAACGGAGGGCATTGCGAAAGCGCTTTAAAAATTAGTATCATTCATACTATTCATCAGCAATGAAAACATGCTATATATGAGGAAAGTGTCTGAATCATTAAATTTTTTATTCTTAAAAAGTAAAAATTTTATTTTGAGAATTGACAAATGAGCTGTGTTGCCTTACACTTCAAATTATAAATGTTAACATTTCAGAAAATTAAGGTAAAGAGCGGAATCTGAAGAAATGGACACTTCGTAAATAGAAGATAATCATATACATGGGGGATGAAGAAATGGAAAAAGTGAAATGTGCAATCATAGGCTCCGGCAACATCGGCAGTGACTTGATGATGAAATTGCTGGATAACGAGTATTTGGAAGTGACGGCGCTGATCGGCATCGATCCTGAATCTGAAGGGTTGAAAAGGGCGGAGAAGCACGGTGTCAAAGCGGTATCGAACGGCATCGACGGACTGGTTGAGAATCCGGATCTTGCAGATATCGTATACGAAGCGACATCGGCAAAAGCGCATCTGCACAACTCGAAAATCTTGAAAGAACTCGGTAAGAAGGCGATCGACCTGACACCGGCGGCAGTCGGTCCGTTCCTGGTGCCTTCCGTCAACTTGAAGGAAGAGGAAATTCCTGAGCTTGATAACGTCAATATGGTGACGTGCGGCGGCCAGGCAACGATCCCGATCGTGAAAGCGGTCTCGGACGTACTTGAAGTGGATTATGCGGAAATCGTCGCATCAATTTCCAGCAGGAGTGCAGGACCGGGAACGAGACAGAACATCGATGAATTCACGGTGACGACTGCGAATGCCTTAAGGGAAGTGGGGGGCGCCAAAGAATCGAAGGCGATCATCACTTTGAACCCTGCCGACCCGCCGATCCTGATGAGGAATACCATTCATCTGAAGACAGCGGGCAACGCAGAAGAGCAGAAGGATGCGATCCTCAAATCACTGGACAACATGGTTGAAACCGTACAGTCCTACGTACCGGGCTACCGCTATAAGGCACAGCCGGTCGTCAAGGATGATATCGTGACCGTGTCCGTTGAAGTTGAGGGCAATGGGGACTTCCTGCCGAACTATGCAGGCAACCTCGACATCATCACTGCGGCTGCAGTTAAAACGGGTGAAGTCATCGCGAAAAGTATGCTTCAGAAGGAGAGAGTATAATGAGCCGTAAAATATTGATCAATGACGTGACTTTAAGGGACGGCATGCATGCCATCCGCCATCAGTATTCAAAAGAACAGATTGCAGAATTGACCCGGGTGATCGACGATTCCGGTGCGGACATCATCGAGGCGACACATGGTGACGGTCTCGGCGGCAGCTCGATCCAGTATGGTTTTTCCAAAGAGAGTGAAGAGACCATCATCAGGACGACGGTTGAGAATGCGAAGAATGCCAAAGTGGCCGTTCTTCTTCTGCCGGGCATCGGTGTGATCGACCACCTCGAACGGGCGCATGAGTGGGGGGCGAGCGTTGCACGTGTGGCGACGCATTGTACGGAAGCGGACGTATCCGAACAGCATATCGGAAAAGCGGCAGAGCTCGGCATGGATACGGTGGGGTTCCTGATGATGTCCCACCGTACATCGCCTGAAAACCTGCTTGAAGAAGCGAAGAAGATGGAATCTTACGGAGCAGGCACGGTATATGCCGTGGATTCTGCAGGTGCATTGACGATGGACGGTGTCAAAGAACGGGTTTCATTATTGAGGAACAACCTGGATCAGAAGACGGAAGTCGGATTCCACGGACACAATAATCTCTCCCTCGCTGTGGCAAACTCGGTGGTGGCGATCGAAGAAGGTGCAAACCGCATCGATTCAAGCCTGGCAGGAATGGGTGCAGGCGCCGGCAATACAGCGACGGAGCAGCTTGTGGCAGTGCTCGACCGGATGGGAATCGACCATAATCTGGATCTGTATAAGACGATGGATGCAGCTGAGAACCTCATGAAACCGATGATGGAGCGCCCGGTGCAGATCGACCGTCTGTCCCTGACCCTCGGTTATACAGGCGTCTACTCGAGTTTCCTCCTGTTCGCCGAGCGTGCAGGCAAGGAGTACGGTGTGGACCCGCGTGACATATTGACGCGCATCGCAGAAATGGGTGCTGTCGGCGGCCAGGAAGACTGGATCGTCGGTGTGGCACAGGAACTTGCTGCAGGTAAATAAAAATGAAAAAGAATGTAAAATCGACTCCGATTTTACATTCTTTTTTTGTTTCAATCAGTGTTGAAATTGCGGCGGTCCGGGTCGTGCTCAGTGAATTCACTGTCCCTGACTTCCTGGGACTTATATTTGTTCCTTATTGCGCGGTCATCCCTCAAATCTTCATCTTTCAAAGCGTTGCCGCCGTCGCTGGACGTCTCGATATCATCGCGGTTCACTGTGTCATCATAGCCGTATGTTGAAACGTCGACCCTCTCTGCTGTCTCATTGGTCACATACTCCTCGAACGGCTCCTCATCGACGACACGGGCATCCCTTTCGATATCTTCATCACGGATGATCTCCTCATTGTCCTGATTTTCACCCACATAAGCGCCGGCACGCATCGTACCTTCAAAATCTTTATCCTGTTTATCTTCTGAATCCTCACCGTATGTCTGATCGGCTTCCACTTCAGTGATCCGTGCATCTGACCCGGTGGCACGTGCAGCATTGTCTCCGTCGCCTCCCGCACGCATCGTGCCTTCATAATCTTCATCTTGTTTATCTCCTGAGCCTTCACCGTACGTCTGATCCGCTTCCACTTCAGTGAGCCTTGCATCTGACCCGGCGGCACGTGCAGCCTCGTCTCCATCACCCCCGGCGCCGACGACATATATCTCATTCGGCTTCAGCCTTTTTGTTCTGCCGGAGTCATCGGAATCATGACTGTAGCCGCTCACGTCTTTATCCTGGCGTGTGCTGCCGTCCGAATTCGTACCTGGCTGATTGCTGATGCCGCGCTCATCCACATTCACTTCCTCATCACGCACATCACCGCGCTCGTTCACATTCGAAGGATCGATATCGCGCTGTTCTGTATCATGTTCAATATCCCTTGCGAGCCCTTCTTCCACAGACTGGTTTTCTCCCGTGAGTCCGAGATGGCCGTGTCCTTTTGCATCTGCACTTAATGTGGACCCGCCGACTGCACCTGTACTTGAAACGGCCTCTTTCCTGTCCGTGCCTGGCAGACCCGGATCATCTTCTTCCGAAGTATATTCCGCATCGTGGGCCTTGCCGCCGACTGCATTATCATCGCTTTGATTGTTTTTCTCAGCTGTTTCATCTTCCTCCACGTTCTCTGTGGAAGCACCCTGGGCCTCTTCACTGACGAATAATAAAATATCACCGGCCTGCAGGGCGGTGAGATACTCCTGCTGATTTTCCCCGCTCAGACCAAAATCAGCCATCGCGCGCTCCTCAGGTGCTTCTGAAGTGAAAAATGAAACGAATTTGTCCCACGCTGTGCCATCTGCACTTTTAAAATTGACGTTGGTGTAGTTTAAAGATGTGCCTTCCAGTTTTTCCTTTGAAAAGACGGTGATGTCATCGTCATTGACACCGTCTGCACGCAGCTGCTCGATTCTTCCAATGAGTTCCTGTTCACTTTTGAACTGTTCGATTTTGCTCATCAAAATCCCTCCACCTATGAATAAAATTATTTGATAATTGGAAATGCCATGTACTTCCAAGATACCCTTTCACCATGAGGATAAAACGATGAAGCTTTCAGCAGCGGATACAAAGAAATCTCCCTGAAAACTTTCAGGGAGATTTCTCACTTCATGAATGATTAGAATCTATCTTTGTCTCTATCATTGTCACGGTCACGGCCGAGTGTCGCATCATCCTCGCGGATATCCACTTCTTCACGGCGCACATCCTCTTCGACGTGCTCGGTATCAGTGACTTTATTTTTCTTGACGACGACTTCTTCATCGACGACGTTGTCTTTTGATACATTCACTTTTTCTTCGTGGACAGGGACGTCAATCGATTCATCGCCACGCGTCGTGTCATCGAATGAACCGCCTTCCCTTCTTTCACCGGCCACCGGACGGCGTTCAATTTCCACTTCTTCCCTCTCGACAGGGACATCGACTTCCTGGCGCTCGGTTTCAACATGTTTGTCCACATGAACTTCACCGGTCTGCACATTCTCTTTGTCGACATTCAGGCGTTCTTCATGGAGTTCCAGTGTCTCTTCCTCGCTTCTGCCTGCTGTCCTGCCGGCAGCTCCAGTTCCGGTGCCCGTAACATCATCTCCAGGCATCGTGCCTTCACCCTGCCTGGCGTTGTCAGTGGTGTTCGGAGAATCCGGCCGGTTGCCTTCGGCAGTGTTTGGCGAAGGTTTCAAAGCTTCATTCTCTTTCAGGCCTGCACCGTCACTTAAAGTACCTTCATTCTGGGCAACGGCGTCACCATCCCCAGGATCCGGCACCCGGTCACCTTTGCTGGTTGAAGCGACGCCTGATTCCGTCGTCTCATGTGTACCGGCAGCTGCGCCAGTGCCCATTTCTGATGCCGGCGCTGTAGCGTCCTCCACATAGAGGAGTATATCTCCAGCCTGCATGGCATTGATATATTCCTGCTGCTCCGATTCACTTAAATTCAAGTCTTTCATCACACGCTCTTCGGGTTCTTCTGATGTGAAGAATGCAGCGAATTTATCCCATGCAGAACCTTCTGCATCTTTGAAATTGACATCAGTATAATTTAAAGATGTATTTTCCAAAGAGTCTTGTGAGAATACCGTGATTTCATCATCGCGCACCCCTTCGGCACGCAGTTGTTCGATTCTTCCAACGAGTTCCTGTTCACTTTTGAACTTTTCAATCTTGCTCATTCAGTACCCCTCCAGGCATAATAATATTTTCTCAATAAGTGATTCCATACTTAAATTGATCTATAGAAAAGATACCCTTTCATGAAAATCTTAAACAGTAATGAAAATAATTGTTGACAAAACGGGGCGGCGATATATATTTGAATTATTATAATAAGGGGGAAATGTATTGACGACAATAGGGGACAGAATCAGGCGTGAACGTATAAGGCAGGGGATTTCACAGAAGAAGTTGAGCATGGGGATATGTTCACAATCCAGCCTCTCCAGGCTGGAAAACAACGATTTGAGCCTTTCGATGAGGAAAGTGAATCAGATTTTGGAAAGATTGGGCTGGTCATTCATTGATTTGGGGACAAATGAAGGAACGATCAAGGGGGATACGTTCCTGAAGGAACTGGATGAAGCGAGGCATCACGACGATTACAACGGCATGGAGACCATTTTAAGCAACCATAATAAAGTTAAGGCAGCCGGGGAAAAATCCATAATTTATATGAAGTGGCATCATGGTCTGGTGGCTTTCCATAAAAAGGACTACGCAGAATCCGAGAAGCAGCTCCGGTATGCAATTTACATAGCCGAAAAATATAAATTCAGGAGTTATCTCCCCGAGCTTTATATGGCGATGGGGGCCACCAGAGATTTCCTTGGCGAGCCGCCAGTGAAATATTATACGGGTGCATATAAAATTTACAGGGAGCTGAGTCTCACCGACTTCAGGCTGGAGACGAAAATCCTGTATCATCTCATCGTCTGCCACAGCAAGGAAGGGCAGCATCATCAGGTGATTTTGAAATGCAAGAAAGCGATTAAAATATTGAGCGGAAACTTCTCTACATACATGATTTGTGAGATTTATGGTTTATGGCTGAAAGCTCTGGCGTGCTTGAATGAAAAAGAGAATTATACCGATTTGAAATACCGGACACATATCATTTTTGAACAGCACAGTTGTTTGGAAATGTGGGAAAAATTAGAAAATTATCCAGCTGTGAATAATTAAAGTCATCCTATTCCAATGTATGTAACTCTCATTTATTATTTATATTAATAAAGGGGGGTTCACTAATCATGAACAAAGAAAACAAGCTTTTCTCAAAAAAGTTTACCGCAAAATTGATGAAGGCAAGGCTGGAATTTAAAAAAACATACTATAATTTGCAGGACCTTGAGTTTTAGATGAGGATGGAAGATAAGCCGCTCAGTCGCAAGGAAGAACGCCTGCTCGTCTATCTTTTATTGATGGAACGGCGCGACCGGTACAATAAGGGCAGTGAGAGTTACAGGAATTATGAATATTACATCGACATCGTGATCAATGGCATCGAAGGTAAATATGATGAGATATTTGAACAGATCCATCATATGGACGAGGGGATTTCGAAAAAAGTGAGTGAAGAAGTTGAGATCATTTTAAGGATGTATCACTGCATCGAAACTTCATTCGAGTTTTTAAGCCACTCCGATCAGCAGTATTTAAGGAAGAAGTATATTATAGATTTTGCAGGATTCAGGAGTGATGTCAAAGGGGAACATAAATATTTGAGCTATTATAGATTCCTGAAGAAACATGAACAGAAGAAGCTGCCGCGGGTTATTGAAAACCCGGATATAGATATTGAAACATACCGCAAAATGCTGCTTAAATTCAAGGACTTCGACATACCGAAAGTCGGGATTCCGACATACATAACGAAGCAGCAGCTGATCGAACTCTTTTCAGTACAGGATGACAACAGAGGACTTCAGAGGTCCGGAAACAACCAGCGCCCGCATCATTTATGATGCGGGCGTTTTCATTATGGTGACTCGGCGCCGGCATCCGGTGTGCGTCCGGCATCTTTTTCCCTGGCATACTTATCTTCATCCGTATAATAGAGGAAAAATTCCCCGTCCTGGACCCTCTCCAGGTATTCCACCGATGTCGCATCACTCAGCTCGATCCTCTGCATGAAGTTCTTTGCCGGTTCGTTGGCAGAGAATATCGACTTCAAGCCTTCCCCCTGGGAAAAATATGGATGGAAATTGATATCCGTATATTTGATCCACTGCATTTCATCCGGGTCCGCCTCTTCAATGGCGAGCACATGAAAATCCGATTCGTAATAGCCCTCTGCTTTCAAAAGTTCGATCTCTTCAAGTAATTCATCTCTGTTGGGAAAAAACTCATAATAATTCATATCGATGCCTCCGGTCATTTAAGTGTCTTATCATTTTCATACCCATAATCAAGAAATGTTATTCAATGTGGTGTCTGCATCGGTGCCTCCGTGAAAAAGGGAGAGGACTTTTCCTGAAAATGAAACTTATGCATATCCATAATTTTAAATTCGTGTTTTAATTGAAGTGAAGTCATTGTGTCAATTTACACTGGTGTTGGAAGAGGATGATATACAATAAGGAAGGTGAAGTCATGTCGCTTAACACAGGTCGGTTTACGACGATACAGGAAGAGGGCGTCACTGTTTTCATCATTGGCATGCGGATCAATAAATGGCGGGCAATCAAGGACTGGGTGCCGGTCATGATGGCATTCCCGGATATGATCAAAGAGCTTGAAGCGAACAAGCATCTCGGCTACATGAACGGTGAGACATTCATCACCGGAAGGACGATCATATCGGTGCAGTACTGGAAGTCTGAAGCGGAGCTGCTCGGGTATGCAAAAAATGAAAAGCATCTGAAAGCATGGAAGCAATTCAACAGGAAAGCACGGGAAGCGGGAAACAAAGTCGGGCTTTATCATGAGACCCACATCATCGAGCCGGGCCGGACTGAGGCGGTATATATCAATATGCCGGACTTTGCCCTTGGAAAAACATTGGGGACCAGGCCGATCACCAAAGAGATGCACACAGCGAAAATGAGGCTGGACAGGAAAGGTAAGAACAGCTCATAAGATCGCACAGCAGCATAAAGCAGATAATTATGTTACTATCATGTACAATAATATTGTATGTTGTCGTTGTTTTTGTTATCATAAGTAATTATTTATTTCATATAATCACAATAATATGGATTGTGAGTTTCTAGGGTTTTCCTTAAAAAAACCTACTATGAGATAACAATTAATCGAATACTTTAATTGTTCTTCGTCATATTCATTTATTGGAGGTTATCATCAAATTTTGGAGGCAAATAATATGTGGGAAAGAAAGTTTGAAAAAGAAGGTTTGACGTTTGATGATGTATTGCTGCTCCCTGCGCATTCAGAAGTGCTGCCGAAAGATGTTGATCTATCCGTACAACTGTCACCGCAAATCAAGTTGAACATCCCTGTACTGAGTGCAGGCATGGACACTGTCACAGAGTCGGCTATGGCTATTGCGGTTGCGCGGCAGGGCGGACTCGGCGTGATTCATAAGAACATGTCGATCGAAGCACAGGCGGAGGAAGTGGAAAAAGTCAAACGTTCTGAAAATGGTGTAATAAAAAACCCATTCTTCCTGACCAGGGAGGAGCAGGTCTTTGCGGCTGAGCATCTGATGGGCAAATACCGGATTTCCGGTGTGCCGATCGTGAACAACCCTGAAGAGAAGAAGCTCATCGGCATCATCACGAACCGCGACCTGCGCTTTATTGAAGACTATTCGATGACGATTGACGAAGTGATGACGAAAGATAATCTGGTGACCGGCAAAGTGGGCACGACGCTTGAGGAAGCAAGCCGCATCCTGCAGGAACACCGCATAGAAAAACTGCCGCTTGTGGATGATGATGGTGTACTTCAGGGGCTGATCACGATTAAAGATATCGAGAAAGTGATCGAATTCCCCAATTCCGCAAAAGATGAGCAGGGGCGCCTGCTTGTCGCAGCTGCGATCGGTGTCGCCAAAGAGACTGAAAAGCGTGCTGAAGAACTCGTCAAAGCGGGTGCCGATGCACTTGTCATCGACACTGCACACGGCCACTCCCAGGGTGTGCTGGATGCGATAAAGGACATCAGGGACAAACATCAGGACATCACCCTGATTGCAGGCAACGTTGCCACTTCAGAAGGCACTGCAGCATTGTTCGATGCAGGCGTGGATGTCGTGAAAGTCGGCATCGGACCGGGCTCGATCTGTACGACGCGTGTTGTCACAGGCGTCGGTGTCCCTCAGATCACTGCAGTTTACGATGCAGCGACTGAAGCGAGGAAACGGGGCAAGGCGATCATCGCGGACGGCGGGATCAAATTGTCCGGTGACATCACGAAAGCACTCGCTGCAGGTGGACATGCAATCATGCTCGGCAGCCTGCTTGCAGGCACGACCGAATCCCCGGGCGAAGTTGAAATGTTCCAGGGCCGCCGCTATAAGACATACCGCGGCATGGGTTCGATGGGCGCAATGGACCAGGGTTCGAAAGACCGTTACTTCCAGGAGGACAAGGAGTCCAAAAAGTATGTTCCGGAAGGCATCGAAGGCCGTACCGAGTATAAGGGGCCGGTCGAGGATACAATCTACCAGCTGATGGGCGGACTGAAGTCGGGCATGGGTTATACAGGAAGTGCAGATCTTGAAGCATTACGTGAAAACTCCCAGTTTGTAAGAATCACGGGTGCAAGTTTAGTGGAAAGTCATCCGCATAACATCCAGATCACTAAAGAAGCACCGAATTACACTACCTAGACAGGAGTTTTTTATAAATGGATATGGCAAAAGAACAGGAACTTATTTTAGTAATAGATTTCGGAAGCCAGTTCAACCAGCTGATCACGCGGAGGATCCGTGACCTCGGCGTATACAGTGAACTGCACAATCCGAGCATTTCAATCGAAGAAATCAAAGAACTCAACCCGAAAGGCATCATCCTCTCCGGCGGTCCGAAGAGCGTCTACAACGACGATGCCTACAAAGTGGACCCGGAAGTCTTCAACCTGGGCGTCCCGGTCCTCGGCATCTGCTACGGCATGCAGCTGATGGTCGACACCCTCGGCGGTGAAGTCGTATCTTCCCCGGGCAGGGAGTTCGGTGCAACGGACCTCACCCTGGATCCGTCAGAAGAGATATTCAAAGGGCTGAACACAAATGAAATCATGCTCATGAGCCACAGCGATAAAGTGACCCGGATACCGGAAGGCTTCCGTAAAATCGCACACACTGAACACTGTGAGTATGCAGCGATCGGGCATGATGAGAAGCCGTTGTACGGCGTGCAGTTCCACCCGGAATCCAAACATTCCCTGAACGGCGATGCTTTCCTTGAGAACTTCATCCGTAACATTTCCGCCTGCACCGGCGAATGGACGATGGAGAACTTCATCGACATTGAAGTCGAGAAGATCCGCGAGCAGGTCGGCGACCGCAAAGTCCTCTGTGCGATGAGCGGCGGTGTGGATTCATCCGTCACTGCAGTGCTTTTACACAAAGCGATCGGTGATCAGCTGACATGCATATTCGTCGACCACGGCCTACTGCGTAAAGGCGAGGGCGACCTGGTGATGGAACAGTTTGGTGAAGGCTTCAATATGAACATCATTAAAATCGATGCCAAAGACCGTTTCATGAATAAGCTCAAAGGTGTTTCAGACCCTGAGCAGAAGCGGAAGATCATCGGCAATGAATTCATCTATGTATTCAATGATGAAGCGGCGAAGCTGACTGAAGTGGATTTCCTTGCCCAGGGTACGCTGTACACCGATATCATCGAGTCCGGCACCGAAACCGCGACGACGATCAAATCCCATCATAACGTCGGCGGACTGCCTGAAGATATGGAGTTTGAACTCATCGAGCCGCTGAACACTTTATTCAAGGATGAAGTGCGTCTGCTCGGCATCGAACTCGGCATTGCAGAACACCTCGTATGGAGGCAGCCGTTCCCGGGACCGGGACTCGGCATCAGGATACTGGGTGAAATCACCGAGGAAAAACTTGAAATCGTAAGGGAAAGCGACTGGATCCTGCGGGATGAAATCAGGAAAGCAGGCCTCGAGCGTGAAATCTGGCAGTACTTCACAGTGCTCCCGGACATTCGGTCCGTCGGCGTCATGGGCGATTACCGGACGTATGACTATACGATCGGCATCCGGGCCGTGACCAGTGTCGACGGCATGACCAGCGAATTCGCGAGGATCGACTGGGAAGTGCTGAACAAGATTTCGAAGCGGATCGTGAATGAATCCAAACACGTCAACAGAGTCGTGTATGATATAACGAACAAACCACCGGCGACGATCGAGTGGGAATAATTAAAATGGGGAAAGTTATTTACTGTTCAAGACTCATTGAAATTAACTGATGAACATTGATCACCGCCCGTTGCAATAACCATTATGGTTTATCGTGACGGGCTTTTTCTTTTGATATGAGAGGATCGGCCTTGCCCCGGTAATATGATCATCATCTTTGTGAAGCGTCTAATGGAGATGTATACTTGAAAATGAAGAGGAATATTAAAAGGATTAAGCGAAAATATATTTTAAGAGATTACGATTGAGAGGAGAATTCAATTGAAGGCGATCATAACAGAAGCATATGGCGGTGTAGAAGAGTTCAAGACAGCCGAGCTGGAGACACCGGGGGTGGCAGGAAATGAAGTGCTTGTGGAGGTTCATGCAGTAGCTGTGAACCGGATGGATGTGAAAGTGCGTGCCGGGGATTTCAAGAAGGTGATACCTTTATCATTCCCCATTATTTTTGGCTGGGATATTTCAGGGACTGTAAAAGAAGTGGGCGAACTTGTTGAAAAATTCAAAGCCGGAGATGAAGTGGTCGGCAAAGCAGAACTTAAAAAGCCGGGTGGATTTGCGGAATACATCGTAATGGAAGATAAACTTCTTGTGAGCAAGCCCGATAATGTTTCTTTTGAAGAAGCGGCTGCGGTACCGCTGACAAGTATGACAGCCTGGCAGATGCTTAAGGATAAGGCGGAAATCGAAGCTGGAGAGAAGGTCTTCATCCATGCAGGTTCAGGCGGTGTCGGCAGCTTCGCGATCCAGCTTGCCAAATATTTTGGCGCAGAAGTCACAACGACCACAAGCGGGAAAAATGTAGAGTTCGTAAAAGACCTGGGTGCAGATACGGTGATCAATTATTGGGAAGAAGATTTTTCTGAACGTAAAAGGGAGTTCGACGTCGTGCTGGACACACTCGGCGGAGAGATACAGGAAAAAAGCTACGATGTCCTGAAGCCGGGCGGCAGACTGGTATCCATTGCAGGAAAGCCGGATAAAGAATTGGCTGAAGAGAAGGGCGTGACTGCAATGTACCTGAATTCCTCCACCAAAGTCGATCAACTGGAAAAGATTATGGGACTGGTCTCGGAAGGAAAAGTGAAGCCGGCCGTCGGTCAAATATTCCCCTTCAGTGTTGAAGGTGTGCAGGAAGCACATAAACTGAGTGAATCCGGACATGCAAAAGGTAAAATTATCGTAAAGATCAAATGAACAAAATAGAATATCAAAACAATGAAAACCACCCGCAGACCGTGAAATCTGCGGGTGGCTTAATATTTGGCAAATAAATCATATCCGCGTCTTCTGTTGTGCATCCATCATTAAAGAATCATCATTTGATTATATATTCATCTAAAATAGACCGGTGCCTCGCATTTTGAGGAGTGTCCGGACGATATATTTCCTGCCGGACTCGTCTTCGTTAAAGCTTTTCTCATCGAAGATATAACCCCTTTCTTTAAAGAAGGTATGCCATTTACCGTCCTCTTTATAATAATGGAAACCTTCGGATGAGAAATCTTTCGTAAAAGAATCACTTTGCAGGAGGCCGTGTGCCGATGTATATTCATATATCTCTTCAAAACTTACGGTGAAAACTTCAGAGTAACTATTGTACCTCATGTCTTCAACACCTAAAACTTCACAGGAAAAGCCGAATGGATCTCCGTGCAGCAGCACTTCTATTTGGGTCTCTTTTTTAATCAAAACCTTCAGCTCCATAAAAATCAATTTCATATCACCTGCCATTAAATACAGGATTGTGAGCGAGCCTGGCTGCCATCTCCACGCTGTGCTTGAACATCACTGCATCGGCTGCACCGTGGGTGATGACGACGGGTGCTTTGATTCCCAGGATGAAGCCGCCGCCGATGTCTTCATTGGTGTAGCGTTTAATGCTGGTCTCTACAGCTTCTGCAAGCACCTTTTCAGCATTTTCATCCAAGTGTCCATCTTTTTTAACATTCCTTAACAGATCATTTAACAAAATTTCTGCAGCACCTTCCACACTTTTCAGCATGATGTTCCCTGTGAATCCGTCAGTGAGGATGATGTCATGTGTACCGTTCAAAAGAACGGATGGCTCGACGTTGCCGGTGAAGTTCAATTCATTTTCCGCGGCAAGCAGCTGGAAGGCTTCTTTCGTGAAGGCATTGCCTTTGGAAGGCTCCGACCCGATATTAAGCAGACCGACCCGTGGATTCCGGATATTGAGGAGCTGCTCGGCCATTCTGCTCCCAAGCCTCGCATATTCCACAAGGTGCTCCGTTTTCGCCGCGATATTTGCGCCTGAGTCGATCAGCATGTAGTAGGGGGAAGCCTCTGAAACCGTCGGCAGGACCGACACTGCTGCCGGGCGTTTGATCTCCGGATCTGCTCCTATCAAAAAAAGACCCCCGGCGTAAATGGCGCCGCTGCTGCCGGCGGAGACGAAGGCATCCGCTTCTCTTTCCGCCACAGCTCTAAGTCCCTTAACAATCGTGGAACCCTTTTTTCTGCGTACAGCGCGCAGCGGGTCATCATCATCGGTAATGACCTCGTCTGCTGCAATGATTTCCATCCGATTGGGATCCGCAAAGTCTGGCAGTGCTTCTTCAACCTGCTTAGGCTCTCCGAACAAAAGGCACTCAAGTTCCGGGTTCTCCTGCATCGCAAGAGAGGCGCCATAGACCGTTATCCCGGGACCATGGTCACCACCCATGGCGTCGACTGCAATCTTCACCATCTATTCCACCTCGCACTTGGGCATCAATCCGAACGACAATGCATTTCTGCCCAGGTGTGAACAGAATGCTGTGCCGATCAGGCGTATATCGATCTTATGCTCAGGCAGCACTTCCTGGATGGCTTCTTTCAGTTTAAGGGCTTTATCTTCAGAAAGTGTATGGCCTATACCGATTTGGATTTTATGATTCGGGTACTGCTCCTGATATCCGGCCGCAAGTTCCGCGAGATTTTTATTCCGCTGTTTATTTGTACGGTAAGTTTCTGTAAGGACCGGCGTATCGCCCGATATGTACTCAAGGACGGGGAGGGTCTTGAAAGAATTGTTCTCCAGCTCACTCAAAGCTTTGCCCCTGCCGCCTTTGATCAGGTTGTCATGTTTTTCGACAGCGATGAAGAAGCGGCTCTGTTCATTCAGCCATGCTGCCGTTTCTTTAATCTCTTCAACCGATTTTCCGGCGTCGATCATAATGGTGATCTGTTTTATCAGCTGCTCCATATTGACGGACAACCCGACCGCATCAAAGTTGATGATGTTCAGCTGATCTGTATATTCCTGGCCGACGGCATGGGCGGTCTGGAATGTGCCGCTGACACTCGAACTTAAATAAACACCGAAGACGGTATCGTAGCCCGCATTGATGATTCTTTCGAAGGCATCATGATAATCCTGGATGCCGGGTTGTGCGGTCTTCGGCTGCGGCGTCCCTTCCTGCATCCATTCATCGAAAAATTCCTCGAGGTGCGTTTCCCCGGTCGACTCGGTGATCACTTCATCATTTGGAAGTACGACGGTGAAGTCGACCTGATATAAATCTTTCCTGTCTTTTAAAGGTGAAGCGAGATAAGCTGAGCTGTCGTATAATATTGCTGCTTTCATAAATCATTCCTCCTGATGTTTTGCATGTCAGCCGTTCCACCGCTTGATCAGCAGTGAGCTGTTGTGGCCGCCGAAACCCATTGAGTTGGATAAGGCATATTCAATCGGCTGTTCCCTTCCCGTTAAAGGCACATAATCAAGGTCGCACTCCGGATCAGGGTTTTGAAGGTTCAATGTCGGCGGGATGAATCCCTCCCTCAATGCCTGTATGCAGACGATCGCTTCGGTGCTGCCCGCGGCCCCGAACATGTGGCCGAAGTAGCTTTTTGTGCTTGAAACAGGTGTGCTGTAAGCTGAATCTCCCAAAGCATATTTGATTGCCGCTGTTTCACTCGAGTCATTTGCCGGTGTGCTTGTGCCGTGTGCATTGATGTAAGATACCGCTTCAGCGGGGATGCCGCCCATGCGCATTGCCTTCTTCATGGCAGTGCCTGCAGCACTTCCGTCAGGAAGCGGGGCGGTGACGTGATGCGCATCTGTGGTTGCGCCGTAGCCGGTGATTTCTGCATATATTTCCGCCCCTCTGGCCTGGGCGGATTCCAGTGACTCAATCATCAATATGCCGGCACCTTCAGCAGGAACGAAGCCGTCACGTTCCTTGTCGAATGGTCGGGAGGCTCTATCCGGGTCGGACTGTGCCGACATGGCCTTCAGGACGGAGAACCCGCTGAATGTCGAGTCATTCAAAGTCGCCTCGGCGCCACCGGCAAGACAGGCAGTCAACTGGCCCTGGCTGATCTTCATGAAAGCTTCCCCGATTGAATGGCTGCCGCTTGCACAGGCAGAAGAGACGGACATCGAATCACCTTTCAGCCCGAATCGCATGGCGATGTTTGCAGCTGCCATGTTCACAGGCGTCTTGATATGGAAAAGGGGCTCCACTTTATTCGGGCCTTTTTCCTGCATTCTTATGACATTATCCTGCATGGCCATATACCCTCCACTGCCGGAACCCACGATGACGCCCACATCAAATGCATTCTCACTGTTTATTTTGAAGCCGCTCATTATAAATGCCTCGTCTGCAGCGGCGACCGCATATTGTGCATAGAGATCCATCCTCTTGGATTCCCGCTTATCCATCACTGATGCTGGAGCAAAGTTCTTCACTTCTGCAGCCATCGATGTCCTGTAATCATCCGGGTTCACTTTAGTCGCAAGCCCGATGCCGTGTCTGTATGTACGGATATTCTTCCACATTTCTTCAAGGTTGTTTCCGATTGGAGTGACTGCGCCCATCCCGGTTACCACAACTCGAACCATCTGATCATTCCTTCAATCTTCATTGTATGTATATTAAAAAATTCTTCACTTTTTCATTGTAACACTCGTAAATGAGAGACTAAAGCGGGGAGCATTCATGAGGAAGCTGGTTGAAACAGAAATGAAAAAGACATGCTGCAGGTGATTACTGCAGCATGTCCTATTTTGATTATGAAATTAATTCAATTCATTATATGTCTTAATGCCCTACGGGTGCATACGACCAGATCCAGCAAATACCGTCGAACATGAAGTGGTACTCATAACCGTCATGGATGAAATAGTGCTCGTAAGGATGCGCATTCAACGGGCCTGAATTCAATGTTTCAGGTTCATGCATCGCAAGATAAGCCAGGTTGTCATATGAAATATCAGCATTTATTGGATGAATCTCATCATGCCATACTTTGTCACCGTGATGGTCGTAATAGTAGTCATCGTCATAATAATGATTATCCGGGTAATCATAATAGTAAGGGTAGTCATAGTAATTCAGGTCGTGGTCATAGGGATAGTCAAAATAATCATAGCCGTGATGACCATCATACCAGCCATCGTTGTAACCGTAGTAATAGCCGTCATACCAGCCATCTTCATAACCATAATAATAATCATCGTAATAGTAGCCGTAATCCTGCTCATCATAATAATGGCCGCCATAGTAACCATAGCCGTAATAACCGTCATACCATCCAGCATCGTAACCAGCGTAATAGCCGTCGTACCATCCGTCATCGTAACCGATGGAATAATCATCATAGTAGTGGCCGTAACCGGCGTCATACCAGCCGTCGTCGTAACCAGCGTAATAGCCGTCGTACCAGCCGTCATCGTAACCCATTTCGTAGTCGGTGTAACCGTAGTAATGGTCGTCATAATATCCGTCGTCATGTCCTGACATCTGCATTTCTTCTCTTTGCCATATCATCGCAACAGCTTCATTGAATGCAACCTGGGACAAATTGCCTAAATCCTTGTCATAAGCCAGCTGGTTGATTTCATCCTGGGATGCCTGGGACATCCACGTTGGATCAAAATCGGTATTCGCCCAGCCGTCACCGTCGGGATCCGTATCAGCAGGGAGTACTTCTCCCCAGACCGTCTTCGCGCCTTCTACATCGTTCGCTTGTGCCGTGTCATCCAACCCTGTAACCATAAGCGCGAGTGCAGCAAAAAGTGTGACCAGCCAAAATCCTTTCTTCATCAGGGCAGTCTCCTCTCAAGAAAAGGGTATATTCACACTAATGATACCATGAAAACATTGAATTTTTAAAATATTTTTTAAGGAATTATAAGATATTGATAGGCGATGAAGGAGGGACAGGTGAATTCGATGGAACCAAATCATTTTTACTTCAATTGAACCACGGACGGGTCAGAAATTTCTCCGTATAGAACGGCTGGTTGTGCTCATTGAAGGCGACACCGACGCCGAGTTCTTCAAATCTTTTGTGCAGTATGTTCTCACGGTGCCCTTCGGAATTCATCAGCCCGTGATGGGCGAAGATACTGCTGGGCTGGCCGGCGGCGAGGTTTTCACCCGCTGTGCTGAATGAAATACCGTCTTCCTCCACCCGGTCGAACGGGGACTGCCCCTCCTGGTTCTGGTGGCTGAAATAATTGTTCTCGGCCATATCCGCACTGTGGTTCCTTGCGGTGATGCTCACTTCTTCATGCCATTCGAGAACCGGCAGCTCATGTTTCACCCGTGCGGCGTTGGTCAGGTCGAATAACTGGTATTCCAGGCCCTCACCCAATGATTCACCGGCGGACCCAAAGAGTCCGTCCTTCGAATCTTCCAGCGATTCATCGATCAGCTGGATAGCGGTCACCTGATCTTCCTGGTGGACATCATAGAAGATGGTGGTGTGCACACCCTCCAACAGGTACAGGTCATATGCACTTTCTTCATCGAGTTGATAAATATGATAACCGCTTTGAATCATTTCCTCGGGTTCGCCCAATATACTGTTCACTGTCTCCTGCGGGACCCCGAGCGATATGTCGGACCGGGAAGAAATCAGGTCATGATTGGTATATAAACCGCGTACCGTATCCTCCTCATCATATGCGACCATCATGAAGTTCTGATAATTTTCATGGTAGGCGGACCACTCCACGCCATATTCATTTATACTCTCACGTTCCGGTGCACCGTACATTTCCTCGACGGCTTCCCGTGGATCACCAAGCTCGATATTCCCGACGGAAAAGAACTGCTCATCCGGGGCTGAGAGTTCCGGGAGCATGGTTTCTTCATCACTGGTTTCACCTTCGGGGTCCGTGATGGAGGAGATGAGCGAGGCAGCCCGCTGCTGCATGGCATCGAAGTCGATGCCTTCAACCACGCCCGTGGTGAAGTCACCTGCGGTATCGAAAGCTTTCGAAAGCTGCTCCGGCATGACCTGCCGCACAGGTTCTTCCCAATATGGTTTTGTGAAAACAGCTCCCGCTATAAGCAGGAGTACAAGAAATAAACGTCTTATAATAGCAACCACCATCTTTCATATATAAAAAATAAACCAACTGCATTTCATGAAGGATGAGAAACACAGTTGATTTATGAACCGGAAATCAGAGATCCGCTTTTATGCTGTATTTAATTTTACTTCATTGATATTACCAATCTCAAGTGAAGAGGACCGGAATGAGCGGGTGTCATGCGAGGGGCGGGTGTGCCTTAAGCTTTTGATATGGTACAGTGACATTAAAGCAAAAAAAGAATGAAGTATTCAAGGAGATATATGATGGAAAGAAGAGGCGGCTTTTGGATCAGGCTGGGTGCCAGGATAGTGGACGGGCTGTTGATGGGTGCTGTGGTGTACCTGCTCATAATCCTGTTCACCCTCGACACGCAGAGTGCAGCAGTACAGGCTGGGGAAAGCCTTTTGATGAACCTTTATTTTGTGCTGGTCCCTGTGCTCTGGGCCGGGCATACAGTCGGGAAATGGCTGCTGGGCATCCGCATTGTACGTGATGACGGCAGTGAAGTGAATCTTCTCACCATGGTGATACGTGAATTTCTCGTCGGGCTGCTGTATGGTGTCACACTCGGTATCGGTGTGATTGTTTCAGCATTCATGATCGCTTTACGTGAAGATAAGAAATCGATACATGACCTGATCGCTAAAACGAAAGTGGTCTATGGAAGGGCATAGATGCGCAGTGCCCGGTTTATATTGTGGAGATGAGTCCTTTCCTCCCCGGCTGCGGTCCGGGGAGGGAATTTTTATTCAGTCTTGGAAAAAGCCCGGGCAGATGGCTGAACTTATAATATCAACGTTTGTTCTGATAATGCGAAGGGAATATATGTATTATCTACATAATGAAAATTGAGGGGTGTGCAGGATGTCATGGCTTCCATTCGATAATCTTTCCAATCATATAAGCGGCTATCTTTTATTGGATATTCTCCTCATATCCCTTTTCGTCGTCAATATCATATTCGCCATCGGCCTGATCTTCCTTGAAAGGCGGCGCAGCCCGCAGAGTTTGTGGGCATGGCTCCTGATTCTACTCTTCATCCCTATAGTGGGATTCGTATTATACATGCTCTTCGGCCGGACGATCTACAGGCAGAACCTCTTCCAGATGGATGAAGAGGAGCAGGCAAGACTTGAAAGTATCGTCGATGGTCAATTGGAGAAAATGCAGGACCGGGGAGGCGAATTCCCAAACGCAGTCACTGAAAAGCACAAAGCCTTCATCCATATGATGCTGAAAAGCCACCTGACCTTCCTGACGGACAATAACAGTGTGGAAACCTTCACCAACGGCCGGGAGAAATTCGACCATCTTCTGGAAGATATCAGGAATGCCGAAGACCATATCCACCTTCAGTATTACATATTCAAGATGGATGTCATTGGACGCGAAATTTATGATGCGCTTGTCGAAAAGCAAAAAGAGGGCGTTGCAGTAAAGGTCCTCTATGATGATCTCGGCTCAAGAAGTCTAGGCAACCGCCACTTCAAAGAACTGAGGAAAGCGGGCGGTGAAGTTGCGGCCTTCTTCCCGAGTGTCCTGCCGCTCATCAACCCCCGCCTCAACAACAGGAACCACCGGAAGCTCGTCATCATCGACGGTATCACCGGATATATCGGCGGCTTCAATGTGGGTGATGAATATGTGGGCTTCGATAAACATAAGGGTAAATGGCATGAAGCCAAGCTTCCGCCACGCCGCGACACACATTTGAGGATTGATGGTGATGCCGTCAAACTGCTCCAGCTCAGATTCATGCTTGACTGGAACTCCCACAATAAACGCAGCAACTTAAGATGGGAAGAGCATTTCTTCCCGTCGGTCGAGTACGATGGCGATGTGGCCATGCAGATCGCTTCCAGCGGTCCCGATGAAGAATTCCAGCAGGTTAAGAACGGCTATTTCGATATGATCAACAGCGCCAAAGAAACACTTTATATACAGACGCCTTATTTCATCCCGGATCAATCCATATATGAAGCGATCAAGTCAGCAATCTTAAGGGGCGTCAAAGTCCATCTGATGATACCGGATCACCCCGACCATCCATTCGTCTACTGGGCGACTTATGCCAATGCCGGCGAACTCGTCGACCTGGGAGCGGAAGTCTATATATATGAAACGGGCTTTATGCATGCCAAGACGATAATGATAGATGATGAGATGGTCAGCATAGGGACCACCAACTTCGATGTGAGGAGCTTCTATCTGAATTTCGAGGTCAATGCATTCATCTTCGATGAAGAAGAAGCGGTGCGTCAGCGACGTACATTCGAGGAAGACATCAAATCGAGCACATTGCTGACGAAGGAGAAATATGACGCGAGAAGCAACTGGATCAAGCTGAAGGAAGTAATGGCGAATCTGATTTCACCGATTTTATAATAAAAATTTAACAGACACACCGCAGGATTTTTTCCTGCGGTGTGTCTTTTTAGCTGGCTTTGAAATAAATATCTATAATAAACACTGCTTCAGGCGGATCGACCACCATTACTTCTTATAATAATAAAGATTCAAGCTAGTAATCATTTCAAGAAACTGAAAAACTATCAGGAGTCGATTCATTTATGAAGTTCTGCTCACCAGACCGGACTTCTGGAATGTCACCATTTCAGAATAGTTTTCCCAGGAGAAGATCAGTAAATATTAACAATAATTTTAAGAGGCCTGCCGGAGGAATCCAGCAGGTTTTTTGTCATTCTATAAATGCGTGCAGGTCCTGTCTTTTAAGGCAAAGACCTGATTTCACCCCAGTGATAAAGTATATTGTAATAATTTTTTACAAATAATAGTTTACTATTACTCTTTAATATTAAAAAGACATTTTATATAATTGAAAATTCGAAAATTTGTGTCTTTTATTTTGAAAAGGTAAACGCTTTCATATACAATGATGGTAAGAAAGCTGGGTTACTGATATTAGAAAAAGATATAAATATTGTAAGCCAGCTCAATTTATTTAGGGGGATGGAAATGAGAAACTCAGAGACTTTAAGGAAAGAACATGAATTGGTAAGGGAAAAGGTGGCATTCTACGATTTCACACTGGAGACGTTGGAAGTCAAAGGCAAGGATGCGAGGGAATTTTTGGATTACCTCCTTGTGAATGATGTTGCCAAGATGAACGAAGGGGATGCTTTATATACATCCATGCTGGATGAGGACGGTTATACACTGGATGATTTCATCATGTTCTGCCGTTCATCGGACACGTTCTGGATCACGACCGGAATGATCGACCAGATGAAGGATTGGGTCGGCAAACATGTCGGGGATAAAGAGGTCGAGTTCAATGACATCACTGCAGAAAAAGGAATCTATGCGGTGCAGGGACCTCAGTCAAAAGAGATCCTGAACGGTATTCTGGAAGACGATCTGAATGATCTTGACACTTTCAAGTTCAAGAACACGAAAGTTGCGGGCGGCGTCGAAGTGATGGCGGCAAGGGTCGGCTTCACAGGTGAGCTCGGATACGAACTGCATTTCAACCCGGAAAACATGGAGAAGATCGCAGAGGAGCTGCGAGGAAAAGGGGTTGAAGAAATCACGGCTGAAGAGGTCACGCTGGGCAGTCTGCCTGTTGAAAAAGGCTTCATTGCAGACAGTGAATTCGTCGGTGCGAACCCTGTTGAACTGGGACTCGGCTGGACAGTGAACTGCGATAAGGATTTCATCGGAAAGAAAAGGACCTGCTCATATAAGAACGATGGGCCGGAGAGATGGCTCCTCGGATTCGCGGTGGAAGAAGACGGTGTGAACATTGAAAAAGACGATGTTGTGGAAGCGAACGGTAAAGAGGTCGGTAAAGTGACCAATTACACGTACGGTTTCTCCGTGGAAAAATATATCGGCTACGTCCTGGTGGACAGCAAGGTCCAAAAAGGCGACGAAATCACAATCAAAACAGCAGACGGGGAAGTGAAGACAACTCTACAGGATAGAGTATTCCACACATCTTCAAGCACTGCAGGAACGCACTAAGCGAGAATCGACGATCCGGGGCCTTACGCCTCGCCACAGGTAGGACCATGATGCAGTAAAGCACAGTTCTACATAAGAGGACATTCCAGCATTGATGATGCAGGCACAATTCGAACGACAACACCACAAAGTCAGAGTGAGATCAAAATTGGGAATTAACATGAAATGTTGAGATGCAGAAGCATATATCGCACATTGGTTAATTTAGAACGAATTAATTTTGGGCTATATTAATCACTCCAATCCAATATCTGAGGGGAAGATATTCAATGACTAAAAATAACTATGATGTAATCGTTGTCGGTGCCGGTTTTGCAGGAGTGACCGCTTCAAGGGAGTTGAGCAACAGGGGGTATGACACTTTGACTCTCGAGGCGAGGGACCGCATCGGCGGACGGACATGGTTTGATAAAAGACTGGGTAAGGAAATTGAAATGGGCGGGACTTACATCCACTGGAACCAGCCGCATATGTGGGCTGAAATCACACGTTACGGCATCGAGGTCAAGGAGTCTCCGTCAGCAGAGCATGCGTATCTTGCGACGAAAGACAAGGTCATCGTCGATACGCAGGAATTCATGACGCAGAAACTGATGGAAGGCATGGAGGCGTTCCTCGCGGATGCCGCTGCCAACCGGTACTTCGAACGCCCGTTCAATCCTTATCATGACGATTCCTTGAAAGAGGTCGACCAGTATTCGGTCGCGGATAAACTCAGGGAAATCCAGGGTGCAGTCACACCTGAGATGAACGGCCTGCTGAATTCTTTATGGAGCGGATATACGAGCACCTCCAACCTGGAGGCGCCGGGGCTTGCCCATGCCTACCGATGGGCTGCGCTCACAGGGCATGATATGCAGGAGTTCCAGGCAACATTCGAGCAGTACAGCATGAAGACGGGTACGAAATCACTGATTGAGAGCATGATGGCCGACAGCAAGTCGGAACTGAAGCTTTCCACACCGGTGGACTCCGTCGTGAAGACAACTGAAGGTTATAAAGTCGTGTCAAGGGAAGGTGAGGAATTCACCTGTAAGGCGGTGGTCGTCGCCGTGCCGGTGAACGTGCTGAACGACATCAATTTCACACCGGAACTTTCGGAGGAAAAGCGTGCATTTTCCGAAGAGAAGCAGGCGAGTGAAGGCATCAAAGTATGGGCCAAAGTCCGCGGGCTGAAAGGACCGTCCACTTTCAAGGCGACGGCCGAATTCCCGGTCAACCTTGCCCACACGGAATTCATCAATGAAGCAGGGGATGAGGGGATCATCATGGGCTTCGGCTCGGATTCCACGCTTGATATGAACGACCCGAAAGCAGTCGAGAAGGCGCTCAGGGTTTGGATCCCGGACCTCGAAGTCATTGAAAGTGCCGGCCATAACTGGGTGGAGGATGAATTCGCCAAAGGCACATGGGGTGTCATCAAAAAAGAGCAGCTGACCAAGTACGGCCAGGAAGTGAAACGGCCGGAAGGCGGCGTGTTCCTGGCGGGCTCGGACTTTGCGAATGGCTGGGCCGGCTATATGGACGGCGCCATCGAGACCGGCCTTACGACCAGCAGGGAAGTGTCCAAGTTCCTGCAGGTGGCACAGACTTTTAATGAAAGCCTTGAAGATGAAAACCTGGAAGATGAGAATCTTGCCCAGGTGGATGACTGAATCTGAATGCACTTTCCAAACCCTCCGGGTCTGTCCCGGAGGGTTTGTTTTTTGCTGCATTATTTGTGGTTCCTGGTTGTCCAAATTGTTTATATAAACAAAATATTTAAAAAAATACTTTGACAAATCCCTATAATCATAGTAATGTAATATGCATTAATAAAATAATGAATCATCTTATCAAGAGAGGCAGAGGGACTGGCCCTGTGACGCCCGGCAACCATTAGGCAACATTGCTTAAAAAGGTGCTAATTCCTGCAGGAATTTCATCCTGGAAGATAAGAGGAGTGAAGGCTCTCTTCTTATACACAAAAGAAGAGAGCTTTTTCATTACATAAAACATTTGGAGGAATGGACATGTCAAATTCACATAATTCTACATATGATTTAGAAACCTTATCACTGCACGGAGGCCAGGCACCGGATCCGACGACGGGGTCACGGGCGGTGCCGATCTACCAGACGACTTCCTACGTATTCCAGGATACGGATCATGCAGAGAGCCTGTTTTCGCTGGATGAGCCGGGCAACATCTACTCCCGCATCGGGAACCCGACGGTCGAGGTGTTCGAAAAACGCATGGCGCTCCTTGAGGAAGGGGTGGCGGCAGTCGCGACATCTTCGGGAATGGCGGCCATCACACTGTCCATCCTCAATCTGGCAAGTGCAGGCGATGAAATCGTCGCCGGTGCGAACCTTTACGGCGGTACATACAATCTGTTCGCAGTGACGCTGCCGCGCTACGGCATCAATGTGAAATTCGTCGATCCGACGGATCCTGAGAATTTCAAAGCAGCGATCACGGACAAGACGAAGGCCGTCTTCGGTGAAACGATCGGCAACCCGGGGCTGCAGGTGCTCGATATAGAGGCTGTGGCGGATATCGCACATGAAGCGGGTGTGCCGTTCATCATCGACAACACATTCGCAACACCGCATACATGCAAACCGATCACGCTCGGTGCAGACATCGTCGTCCATTCCGCAACGAAGTGGATCGGCGGGCACGGCACCTCAATCGGCGGTGTCGTCGTAGACGGCGGACGCTTCAATTGGAACACGGAGAAATTCCCGGAATTCACGGAGCCGGACGCAAGCTACAACGGTATACGTTACGCGGTGGACTTCGGGACGCTTGCCTTCAGCACAAAGATCCGTGTGCAGCTGCTCCGTGACTTCGGTGCGACACTCAGCCCGCAGAATGCATTCAATTTGATCCAGGGGCTTGAAACACTGCACGTCCGTGTGGAACGCCATAATGAAAACGCCGAAAAGCTGGCGAAGTTCCTGACGGAACATCCGGCGGTGGAATGGGTGAACTACCCGGGCCTTGAAACCCATCCTTCCCACGACCTTGCGAAGAAGAACTTCAAAAATGGCTACGGCTCCATCATCACATTCGGCATCAAAGGCGGCAAAGCGGCCGGCAAGAAGCTGATCGACAATGTGGCACTGTGGTCGCATGTGGCAAACGTCGGTGATGCGAAATCACTCATCATCCATCCGGCTTCGACGACGCACCAGCAGATGACGAAAGAACAGCTCGATGAAACGGGCGTATACGAGGAACTCGTCCGGCTGTCGGTCGGCATCGAATCCGTGAGGGATATCCAGAATGACCTGAGCCAGGCGCTGTCGAAGGCGACAGGAATTGATACGGGCGAAGCGGAAGAGATCGTCATCAACGATGAAGGCGTGATCAAGAGGATATTGAATGCAGCGACTGAGAGAGTGACGGAAAACGGTGAGGAGAAGACCCGCCAGAAGACACTGGCGGTCGTCGGCCTGAGCGGCAAAGAATCACGTCCAAGCTACAGGCTCGCCCGGAAGATGCAGAGGCTCGGCTATAAGATCATCCCGGTCAACCCGAGGGAGAGTGAAATACTCGGAGAGAAGGCATATCCGGATCTGAAGAGCGTGCCTGAACATATCGATGTAGTCCAGGTGTTCAGAAGCCCTGAAGCGGCGGTGGGCATCGCAAAAGAAGCGGTCGAAGTGAAGCCTGAAGTGTTCTGGCTGCAGGAGGGCGTAATCTCGCCTGAAGCGGCGGATATCGCAAGAGACGGTGGCCTTCAGGTCGTCCACAACCGCTGCACATACAAGGAAGCCCAGCGCCTCCGCGGCACGATATCGACATATGCATGTGAAATCTAATTAAGGAATAAAATCCCTGGAAGGAGTTTTTAATGTGACTTTGAATCAGCTGAAAATCATTGAACCGGTGGCCGGGGATTACAACCTCCCGGATTATTCGGAAGTGCGTAAAAATTTTAAATGGGAGGATGCCGGCGAAGGTCTGAGCTTTAAAGAAACCGGTCTGTTGAACATGGCCCATGAGGCGATCGACAGGCATGTGGAGGACGGATACGGTCAAAAGACGGCGCTCCATTACGTGAACGGGGATGAAAGGATCAGTTACACCTTCAAAGAGGTGAAGGAGAAGACCGATCACTATGCACGTATTTTGAAGGAGAACGGCATAGAAAAAGGTGACAGGGTGTTCATCTTCCTGCCGAAGACGCCGGAGTGCTACATAGCGATCCTTTCTGCCATCAAAATCGGTGCGATTGCGGGACCTTTATTCGAAGCGTTCATGGAAGATGCCGTACGTGACAGGATGAACGACTGCGGGGCAAAACTCCTCATCACGGATAAGGAAATGGTGAAGCGGGTGCCGGAGGCGGACATTCCGACTCTTGAGACGGTCCTTTTCGCAGAAGATATCGAAGCGGAGCCATTCATCGATGACGGGAAGGCTTATACGGAGTGGATGGATGACGAAGACGGCATGCTGATCCACTATACGAGCGGGTCGACGGGCAAGCCGAAAGGCGTGCTGCATGCGCACCGTGTCGTAACACATCAGTACGAGTCCGGAAAATGGGTGCTCGACATCAAGGACGACGACGTCTACTGGTGCACCTCGCACCCGGGATGGGTGACGGGCAGCGTCTACGGATTGTTCGCACCGTGGCTGAACCGTGCAACGGTCGTGATCCAGGGCGGACGCTTCAAAGCGGAGCACTGGTATAAACTGATCGCAGAACTCGGCGTCACCATCTGGTACAGTGCACCGACCGCCTTCAGAATGCTTTTATCCCAGGGGGATGTACTGAAGGATTATGACCTGTCCTCCCTGCGGCACATACTCAGCGTCGGCGAACCGCTCAACCCGGAAGTCATCTACTGGGCATGGGACGAGCTCGGCGTGAGGATCCATGATACATGGTGGATGACCGAGACGGGCGCGCATCTCGTCGTCAACCTGCCGGGCGAGAAGATCAAGCCCGGTTCGATGGGGCGGCCGTTCCCGGGAGTCGAAGTCGGCATACTGGATGAGGCCGGCGCGGTCGTGCCGCGCGGCACGGTCGGACAGCTTGCCGTGAAGACACCGTGGCCGGGGCTCATGAAGGAGATATGGGGGAACAAGGATAAATTCGACTCCTACTTCAAGTATGAAGGATGGTACGTGTCCGGCGACCTTGCTTATCAGGATGAGGAGGACTACGTGTTCTTCCAGAGCCGTGATGATGATATGATCAATTCCTCGGGAGAGCGGATCGGACCGTTCGAGGTGGAAAGCAAGCTCATCGAACACCCGGCAATCCAGGAAGCGGGTGTCATCGGGAAGCCGCATGAAGTCCGCGGGGAGATCGTGAAGGCATTCATCGTCCTCCGGGAAGGATACGCGGCATCTCCTGAACTGCTGGAAGAGATCCGTGTATTCGTCAGGAACAACCTTGCTGCACACCTTGCGCCGAAAGAGATTGAAGTGATGGACGAACTTCCGAAGACGACCATCAGCGGGAAGATCTTAAGGCGGGAACTGAAGCGGATGGAAATCGAAAAATCCGCCGTGGACCAGAATGCATAAATGAAGCACCTCTCCTTGAAGGAGGGGTGTTTTATTTTTCACGGAAAAAGGAAGGTATGAAGTTGTACAGCTTCGGATGGCGAAGTATACTGATTGTATAATCCCACTCATTTTTCCAGTCAGGAGGATGATCATGAAGCAGGAAAGGACCGAATATGATAAGACATTGACGGTTCTCACCGTCTTTTCCATTTTTCTGATGGGGTTCATTGATGCCTTCACCTTCATCACCCAGGACGGTCTGTTCGCCAGTGCCCAGACGGGCAATATCGTGGTCATGTCTGCAAGGTTGTTTTCAGGGGATTTTCTTGAAGCGGTCGTCCATGTGGCGTCTTTCGTCGGGTTTGCCGTCGGTGCATTCCTCGCTCAGGGCATCGTCATGCGCTTTAAGGATCACGGATGGCGGAAGTACCGCACTTACCTCTTCCTCCAGGTGATTTTCCTGATGTTTGTCGCACTCTTCCAGGAAGTCATCGGCGCCTACGCGCTGGGCTTTCTGCTCGGGCTGCTTGCGGGATATGAGCTGACCGTCTTCCGTAAAATCCAGACGACGAGCATCAATAACGGCATCATGACAGGCAATGCGAAAAATATGATGAATAACCTCTATCTCGCCATATTCCATAATGATAGGGCGGCCCTGTCCACCTTTGTGACACTGCTTGCGGGGCTCCTTGTATTCATGCTCGGTGCCGGGGCGGGCGCCTTCATCCTGTTGTTCGGTGAGCATTGGAATCTCTGGGCGGCATTTTTACTCAATTTGATTTTTTATATATGGCTGCTGATCAAAAAAGATTAATATTAAAGGGGTGGAACATATGGAGACAGTATATCTCGCCGGCGGATGCCTTTGGGGCGTCCAGGCTTTCGTGAAGACACTGCCCGGAGTCGTGTCGACGGAAGCCGGCAGGGCAAACGGCAGTACAAGCTCACTTGAGGGTGAATATGACGGTTACGCGGAATGCGTGAAAACAGTGTTTGATCCGTCGCGCATCTCAATCGAGGAACTCATGAATCATCTGTTCGAAGTCATCGATCCCTACAGCGTGAACCGGCAGGGTGAGGATATCGGTGAGAAGTACAGGACGGGGCTCTACAGTGAAGATCCGGAACACTTGAAGCGGGCCGAATTTTTCATCAGGATGCGTGAGGACCATGAACGGATTGCGGTGGAGGTCCTGCCGCTCAAAAATTATGTGAGAAGTGCAGAGGAGCATCAGGACAGGCTCGATAAGCACCCTGATGATTACTGCCATATACCTGCGGGGCTTTTAAATAAATATAGAAATGAAAAAATCCTTTGACTCAAGTCAAAGGATTTTCTCATTTTATCATATCAGGTTACTTTTTCTGTTCGCCTGAACCAGCTGGCCTTCCTCTTCATCCATATACATCAATATGCCTTCAGCGGCGCGGTAGGCAAGCGCACCGATCGTCGGCGTCGGATGGTGTCCGCCATGCTGCGGGAATGCTGATCCGCCCACGACGAACAGGTTGTCAACATCCCACATCTGAAGGTAGCTGTTGACGACCGAAGTTTCAGGGTCGTCGCCCATCACCACACCGCCGGTGTAATGTCCGCCGGTATAGACGTGGTTGAATTCATCCGGCATAGTTCCGGGCTCAACGATGTCCGCCCCCATCTCTTCCATGATCTCGGTGCATCTTTCGATGCCGAATTCACCGATGTTCCGCTCGTTGTCGCCGAATTTGTATGTGACACGGAGCAGTGGATCGCCGTATTCGTCGGTATAGGTCGGATCGAGGTCGACATAGTTGTGCCAGTAGGACATGGCATTGGCCGTGTACCAGATGGTCAGGGTGCTGTATGCGTACTTCAGAGATGTATCCTTATACTCCCTGCCCCAGCTCGGCGTGCCTTCAGGCACGTTGCCGCTGCTGGTGATGGCGGCGTAGCCATACTGCCTGAGCTCAATTGCACCGCCGCCGAGGAAATCGAGGTCCGTGTGGTCGAAGTTGTCCGCGGCATAATCGCTCAATGTCGCACCGAGTGCACCTGCACCCATGTACAGGTTGAATTTTTCGTTATCGAAATAGCCGGTCGCGCCATGGAACGCATGATTGTACTGCCCGTTGAAGTTCCGTCCGAGCGTACCTTCCCTTGTCTCAGGGTCATACTGTTCCCCGATGCCTGAGAGCATCAGAAGGCGGTTGTTTGCGAATGCGAACGCTGCAAGCACGACCACATCCGCAGGCTGCTCATATTCAAGACCTGTGTTTTCATCCACGTAAAGGACGCCTGTTGCCATATTTTCATCTTCGTCATACAGCACACGTCTCACGTTCGCCTTGTGCCTCAGTTCAAAGTTGTCCTGACGGTTGGCCGTTTTGATGACGGTCGCGATCGGGTCCGACTTCGCATCGAAGTCACAGCCGTGCCTTGTGCAGTAGGAGCAGTACATGCAGGCATTGAGCTGTTCACCGTCCGGGTTCTCGTAGTTCTCCGTCATGTTCCCGGATGCCAGCTGGTAAGGGTGCAGGCCGAGGTTGGTCGCTGCGTCCTTGAACAGCCTGAGTGACGGTGTTTCCTTCATCGGCGGGTTCGGCCACGGGCGGTTACGCTCGGGTGCGAGTGGATCCTGCTCACCGCCGATGCCTGCCATATATTCCCACTGCTCATAATAGGGCTCCATCTCTTCGTATGTAATGCCCCAGTCCTGCAGGTTCATATCTTCAGGAATCTTATCCTCTCCGTAACGTTCGATGGTCTGGCTGCGCATTTCAAATTCATACGGCCAGTAGCGGTATGTCGCACCTGCCCAGTGCACGCTTGCACCACCTGTGTCGATGCCGATCTGCATCGTCTGCGGTGAGCGGATCGGGAGTGCGGTTTCATCGATCTCATTCCTTGAAGTGACCGTGTCGCCTTTCAGGTTCTGCATGATATCATAACGGTTGTCGAACCTCAGTTCATCTTTCACACCGATATAGTCACTGCGGACTTTCTCCTCGCCTTTTTCGAGGGCGACGACATTTTTTCCTGCCTTCGCGAGTTCTGCACTGACCACGCCGCCGGCCCATCCGGTACCGACGACGACAACGTCGACTTTATCCAGTTCTTCAGCCATCTACATTCCTCCTCCTTGATAAGTGCGGAGACCTTCGGGTTCTATCTCCTGAAATTCTTCCGATTCGATTTCATTCGTCCAGCCCATCCGGGGCCCCGGGAACTGTATCATGCGCCATCCGCCGTAATCCCGGTTGCCGCCGTAGACAGGATCTGCGTAGACGCCCTGTATCGTCATGCTGCGGAGGAGATTGAAGAAATCCCCAGGAGCAGCACCCGGCACATCCACATCACCGGATTCGAAATCCTCCAGGATGCCGATTTGTGTATCTTCATCGAGGTTGTAAAATTCATCATCATGGTCTTCCAGGCTGAGCTCGCGCATGCGGCGCACACCGTTGAGCAGCATTTCGGCCCTTGTGATCTTCGCCTGATAGCCGTGCGTCGCCGAAGCCGTGTAATCGAAAGGCCCCATCATATATTCCCGGGCATTCCTGCCCCAAAATTCATTACATTGCCTGTCGATGAAATAAGGCGCACCGAGCTCAATGGCGCCGGGGCCGTTGTCATCTTCCGGATATATCCTCTCCGTCGCAGCTGCAAGAGTTTCAAAATCTTCACGTCTGCTGAAGTAAGTCCGTGCGTCATCCAGGGGTTCGCCGTCGGACGATGCACTTTCGCTTTCAGTCTCTGTGCCGGGTTCAGCCGTCTGGGTGTCCTCCTGGGAGCTGTACAGGCTGCCGACCACACCTCCGAACATCGCGCCGCCGACGATACCGCCTGCCGCAACACCGGAAGTCTTAAGGAAATCACGTCTTGAAAACTTTTTTTCCTGATCAGCCATTGGAATTCCTCCTTCATGCTTATATAGTGAAAATAAAAAACTTAGTATACTTGAATTGTATAGTTGTTACATATAATTGTCAAAATGTTTCACCAATTGCAGCTGCCTGGAAATTCATTACTGTTAACTTTTCATATGAGGGGTATGGGTGTAGTAAGAAATCAGAGAGAAAGAATGATTGAGCGATACAGGGAGGTATTAATATGGAGGAAAAAGTTTTAATATCCGGGGCCGGACCGAGCGGGCTTGTACTCGCACTGGCTTTGAGCAGGCAGGGCATCCCGTTCACCATCATAGACAAGGATGATGGTCCCGGAACGACTTCGCGCGCGATGGCCGTCCATGCCAGGACGCTCGAGTTCTATGAACAGCTGGGGATCGCCAACAAGATCGTCATCAACGGCATGATCGTCAACAAGATCAATTTTTTCAGGAATAAAAACCATCTGGCTGATATCCCGCTCGGGATGATCGGGCAGGACCTCAGTGAATTTCCGTACATCCTGATACTGCCGCAGGATGTCCATGAGGAGATTCTTGTGGATGCACTGAATGAGGCGGGACATGAGGTGAAATGGCAGCATGAATTGAAAAACTTCAAAGATGACGGGGAGACGGTTGAGGTTGAAATGGAGACACCGGAAGGTACAGTGACCGAAAACTTTGCCTACCTGTGCGGCTGTGACGGTGCATCCAGTACTGTAAGGAAAGCGCTGGACATCGACTTCACCGGCGGGACGTACGATCCTGTGTTCTTTGTGGCGGATGTGGAAAATGGGACATTTCTAGAGAATCCGGCAGTCGGTTTCCATGAAGAAGACTTCTGCCTCGGTTTCCCGATCAGGACGATGGATCAGGTCAGGCTGATCGGCCTGATCCCCGATGAATATATGGAAGACGGCGAGGCACCTGAAGGTTTTTCAGGGTTGGCAGCTCATGCAGAGAGCATCCTCCCGGTCAAAGTCGAACAGGTCAACTGGTATTCTTCCTACCGCTCGCACCACCGCGTGGCGGAGTCCTTCAGGAAGGGGCGGGTCTTTCTCGTCGGGGATGCCGGCCATATACACAGCCCCGTCGGCGGGCAGGGGATGAACACCGGAATCGGGGACGCGGTGAATTTATCATGGAAGTTGAGCGCGGTCCTGAAAGGGCGGGCTGCAGAAGACATACTTCATACGTATGAAAAAGAGCGCATCAAATTCGCACATACACTTCTGCAGACGACCGACCGGATGTTCAACTTCATGGTGAACAAGCAGCGTCTGAGGAATTTCATCATCCCCGTGTTCATCCCGCGGATCCTCCGTTTCAGCAATATGAAGGACCGGTTGTTCCGGACGATTTCACAAATACATGTCGACTACCGGGAAAGTGACCTCAGTGGAGGCGCAACCGGTAAAGTGAAAGGCGGCGACCGCCTGCCGTGGACCGGCCGCGGTGAAGCGAACAACTTCCGTCCCTTAAGGTCCCTTGACTGGCAGATTCATGCATACGGGGAGGCGGGTGATGAAGTGGCATCCTTTGCGGAGGAGATGGGCTTTGAATTCTTTCATATGTCCTGGGAGGAATCTTTCGAAGACACGGGGATGGAGGAGGATTCGGTATATCTGATTCGTCCGGACGGCCACATTTCAGTCGCCGTAAAACCTGAAAATGTTGAAGATATACGCGCCATGGTCGAAAAATACAGTATCCAGCGCCTGCATTGATCCTTGAATTCCCAATTGTAAAAAATGCGCCTGTCCCGGATAGCCGGGGCAGGCGCATTCAAATGTTCAAGATTTTTTCCTGGCTTTGGGATAGGCAAGGATCATCCCGAAATAGATGACGATGAATAATATCAGCAGCAGAAGACCCATGTAGGGGAATGTGATATCAAACAACTCCAGTATCGTGAATATGATGACCGGATACGTCAGGGCATAGACCGTCATCCTCCAGAGCAGGGGGTAGACCAGTTTCCTGCCGGTCAGCCATCTGAACAGCAGGCCGAGCGATGCCAGGAATGATATCGCAAGAATCCCGAAAAGGATGACGAGAGACGGGTACAGTATCAGGATGATCAGATATTCCTGTGCGAATCTTCCACGGCTGACGGAATCGGCGATCAGCTGGATGCCGTTGGGCAGGAATATCAGCAGAAGCAGGAAAAGTATGTATCCGAAAAAATGTTTTGTCTTCACACGGTTCAATTGGAAAACGGCCCGCCGGGACGGTGCCGCGAGGCTCAGCTTCAGTACATGCAGAATGCCCATGTGTTCGATCCTCCGTTATCGTAAATAATGAAATCAGTATCAGTGGAATCAGTTAAAAATTACCTTCCGGGGTGTAAGCTTTTTGATTATAACATCTCCGGGATATTTTATTCCAACCGATAGATTATTACAGGCAGGACAATTGTATTATTGTCCTCAAATCATTCATGGAATAAATCAACCATCAGTTGACTTTTGTGCATAAAA
Organism: Salinicoccus kekensis; assembly: GCF_900220995.1. GTDB lineage: Bacteria > Bacillota > Bacilli > Staphylococcales > Salinicoccaceae > Lacicoccus > Lacicoccus kekensis. The sequence continues at coordinate 37,570 of NZ_OBQF01000005.1, read as the reverse complement.
GTAACTAAAGAAGTAATATATAATCAAAGGCATCCGATATAAAATGGACTCAAAGGGGATGCGGTATGTCAGAGATGAACATCAGTCAAAATATCCTGTCGCACAGAAAAAGGATCGGTTTCACTCAAAATGAACTTGCCGACTTCCTGAGCATCAGCAAGGCGGCGGTATCGAAATGGGAGAAGGGGCACTCGATCCCGGACATCGGCTACCTCGGCGAACTCTCGGTGCTGTTCGATATCTCGCTCGATGAACTGGTCGGTTTCTCCCCGGACCTCAACAAATCGCAGATCAGGCAGATCTACAATGAACTGGCGGAGGCTTTCAGCAGTGAAGATTTCGATGTTGTGCTGGGCAGGGTGCGGAGCTATTCAAAAAGGTATTATAACTGTTATCCATTCCTCTCCGCAATGATCAAACTGCTGATCAACCATGTCAATTTTACTGAAAATAAAGATCCGGTCCTCGAACTTGCCGAAACTTACATCGGAAGGGTGCTTGAGTTTTCAGAGTCACTCCACTTGAAGGAGGAGATGGTCTTTTACCAGGCCGTGATCCTGATCATGAAAGAGCAGCCCGGGGAGGCAAGCGAACTGCTGAAGGACTTCAATCTTCCAAAGCTGCCGGTCAGTTCGGTGCTGGCACAGTCTTATCTTTTGATGGATGAACCTGAAAAAGCGAAATCGACGCTGCAGATCCAAATATATGAAGGGGTCATATATATGATGATTGATTTGACTATGCTCCTGCACTCCGGCCTCTATGATGATCTGGACGGAGTGATTGAGAGGGGCTCGGGACTCGACCGGACTTTCAATATGAAGTCCCTGCATCCGAACTCCACTTTGAACTTCTATCTGGCTGCTGCGATGAAGCACGACCATGATAAAGAGAAATGCTTATTTTATTTGAGGGAATTCCAGGAATGTGTGAAGAATCTGTTCAAGGAATACTATATCCACGGGGATGAATTTTTCTCCGAGGTGGATGAGTGGATTGCAGACATCGACACGGGCAGGGATGCTCCGGTCAAGATCGGTCTGGCCAAAGAGCAGCTGATCGATGTCGTCGAAAACAGCGCAGTCTTTTCAGCATACAAAGACGACATCAGCTTTAAAAACATCGTCCATAACCTTAAAAAATATATCGGAGGCGAAAAAAATGAATAATGAAATCAATGAGCTTCTGCCATTCCTCATCCCGCTTGCAGCACTCCAGCTGATCCTCATGATCACAGCACTTGTGATGGCCGCGAGGCAGGAGACGTTCAAATACCTCAACAAACCGGTCTGGGTGCTCATCATCATCCTGTTCAATCTGATCGGCCCGATACTCTACTTCGTTCTGGAGCGCCGTTGATATGAGCATCCTGAAAATTGATGATCTGCACAAATCCTTCAGGGACAATAAAGTGATCGGCGGCCTGGATCTCGTGGTCGAGGAGAATACGATCTACGGCTTCATCGGCAACAACGGTTCCGGGAAAACGACGACGATGAAGATGGTGCTGGGCCTGCTGAAGCAGGATGCGGGGGAAATTTATGTCAACGGTGAAAAGGTGGCCTTCGGGAATACGGCGACGAACAGGCATATCGGCTTTCTGCCGGATGTGCCCGAGTTCTATGCTTATATGAATGCAGAAGAATACTTGAAACTGTGTGCTGAAATCACGGATATTAAAAAGGCCGATAGGAAGGTGCGTATCGACCACCTGCTTGAACTCGTCGGTCTGCAGGGTGTGGAAAAAAGGATCAAGGCCTATTCACGCGGCATGAAGCAGCGGCTTGGGATCGCCCAGGCGCTGATCAACCGGCCGAAGCTCCTGATCTGTGACGAGCCGACGAGTGCGCTCGATCCGAAAGGCAGGAAAGAAATACTGAATATACTGCAGCAGATCAAAGGCGAAACGACGGTCGTCTTTTCAACGCATATATTATCCGATGTCGAGCGCATCTGCGATAAGGCCGGTATTCTATATGAAGGGAAACTTGTGCGGGAGGTCGATTTGAAGGATGAGGGATTCGGCGACAAGGGCATCATGGTGAAACTCGATCCGGAAGAACATGCCAGGCTCGCCGGTGACCTCGCCCTGGAGCGGCTGGGGGACAACATGTACCGAATCACCGGCCGCACGCTTGAAGAAGTCTACCGGCTGCTCAACAATCATCATGTCTACCCGGATCACCTCGTCAGGGAGAGGAAGACACTTGAGGATGTATATCTGGAGGTGACGTCATGAGTCAGGTGAGGGCTTTATTCAAAAAAGAGGCCGTCGAGTCCGTGAGGAGTTTCAAGCTGTTCGCCCTCATCATCGTCTTCATGATCATCGGGGTCGTGAGCCCGCTGACGGCGCTGCTCATGCCGGATATACTGGAAGCCGTCATGGAGGATTCCGGCATCGCATTTGAACTGCCGCCGGTATCCGCCTTCGATTCCTACAGCCAGTTTTTCAGCAATGCCAACCAGATGGGCCTCGTTGTGCTCGTCATCATCTTCGGCAGCATCCTGACCCATGAATTCAGCAGGAACACGCTGGTCAACCTCATCACCAAGGGACTCAAGAAATATAACATCATACTCGTAAAGACCGTGTTTGCTGCATTGGCATGGACTTTGGCGTTTGTGATCAGTGCCTTGATCACGTACTTGTACACGATCTACTACTGGGGTGACGCGGTCCACAATCTCTTTGCCGCCTTCGGTTTGACCTGGCTGTTCGGGGTGTTCCTCATCACATTGATCATGGCGGCTTCTGCAGTGTTCAAATCGAGCTTCCCGGGCGTGCTCATCACGGTGCTTGCCGTAGTGATCATCATGATGATTGCGGGCATCCACCCGGATATTGCGGAATTCCTGCCGCAGTATCTGATCGGCAGCAATATGGCACTGCTGCACGGGGAGCTCGAAATCGGTGACATGATGCCGTCCATCATCGCGACGGTCATCTCATCCATTTTAATGATCGTTCTGTCCATACTCATCTTCAATAAGACCGAGATGTAAAAATGCGTGGACGGGCGCATAATTATTTTCCCATTTTTCATGAAAATGATTATAATAGGAGATAACTTATCAGACGAGGTGGCATTTATGGAATTGCTTTATAAGGGCAAGACGAAAGATGTGTATCAGGATCAATCAGGTGAGATCGTCCTCTACTTCAAAGACGACATGACCGGTAAGGACGGGGTGTTCGATCCCGGTGAAAACCAGGTGGGGCTCACGGTGGAAGGTTCCGGCAGGGCGGGCCTTGAAATGACGAGCTTCTTCTTCGAGAAAATCAACGCAGCAGGCATCCCGACCCATTACGTGAGTGCCGATATCGAAGCACGTGAGATGCGTGTCAAAAAAATAACGGTGTTCGGCGAAGGGCTGGAAGTGATCTGCCGGTACCGTGCAGTGGGCAGCTTCATCCGCCGCTACGGGAACTATGTCGAAGAGGGTGCGGCGCTGCCGGCTTATGTGGAAACGACATTGAAGGACGATGCACGCCAGGATCCGCTGATCAACGAAGCGGCACTTGAAGCGCTCGGAATACTCGAGCCTGGCGAATACGGAAAAATCGTCGACATGACGGTGAAGATCAGTGAGCTGGTCAAGGATGAACTCAGCAGAAAAGGCCTCGAGCTTTACGACATCAAGCTGGAATTCGGCCGTGACGCCGAAACCGGTGAAATACTCCTGATTGATGAACTTTCAGGCGGCAATATGCGTGTCTTCAAAGACAAGGAAGCCGTAGGCCCCCTTGAGATCGGTGAATATCTGTTGAATTAATGGCAATTCCGGGTGGATAAAAAAATCCACCCTTTTTTCATTTTGGAAATGAAAAGGGTGGAACGAATCATTCATGTAATGGAGCCAAGGGGGCTCGAACCCCTGACCTTTGCACTGCCAGCGCAACGCTCTCCCAGCTGAGCTATGGCCCCTCAATCTGTACATGAATAATATTATATGACATATCGGCACTTAACTCAAGTGTGTTTTTCAACTTTTCCCTTATTGTCCTGAATGGCCCAGATGACCATCGGTATGACGAGGAGCGATAACAGTCCTCCTGCGAGCGAGAGCACTTCAAAGCTGAACCCGGCCACAATCATTCCGGACATGGCGCCGCCCCCGGCACCGCCGAGTGCGATGAAGACATCGACCGTCCCTTGAGTTTTCGGACGGGTGACCGGATTGGTAGAATCGACGATCAGAGCCGTGCCGCTGATCAAACCGAAGTTCCAGCCGAGGCCGAGCAGGATCAGTGCCACGTTCATCATGAGGAACGATTCCCCGGAAGCGGTTGCCGCAACCACGCCGGCAGCGAGCAGTGTCACTCCGGCAGCAACGGCCATCGCATAACGGCCGACTTTATCAACCAGGATACCGGTGAGGGGTGAAGGCAGGTACATCGCTGCGATATGCAGCCCGATGACAAACCCGATTGCACCGAGCGTATGGCCGTAATCCCCCATATGAACGGGCGTCATCGTCATGACGGCGACCATGACGATCTGCGTCATGATCATGATGAATGCGCCGGTTATGATCAGGCGTTTATTTGACTGGAAAGGCTCTGGAGCCGGTCCAGTCTGTGATGCCTGCCTAAGCTCCGAAATCTTGCGGGCTATGATGAAAGGATCCGGACGCAGGAAGGCGAATAAAAACAGTCCGGCAAGCAGATAGGCGGCAGCCGCCAATATGAACGGGCCGGCAAGTGCAGGCACCCCGACCGACAGCGCGAAACTGCCCATGACATCGACCAGGTTCGGGCCGGCGACGGCACCGAATGTGGTGGAGAACAGGGCGATGCTGACCGCCGTGCCCCGCTGTTCTTTAGTGGCGAGGTCGGTTCCTGCATACCGCGCCTGCAGATTGGTTGCAGTCCCTGCACCGTAGATGAAGAGGGACAGGAACAGCAGGAAAACGCTGCCTGTTACCGCGGCCACGACGACACCGGCAGAGCCGAGTCCCCCGGCGATGAAACCTGAAGAAAGGCCGAGCCTTCTGCCGAAGCGGTTGGAGAGCCTGCCGACGATGAAGGCGGCACCGGCCGAACCGAGTGTGAAGAGTGCGGCAGGAAGTCCGGCGAGTGCATTCGTACCGAGCATATCTTCAGCCAGCAGCGCACCGACGGTGATCCCCGCAGCAAGGCCGGCCCCGCCGAAGATTTGTGTAATGACGATGATGATCAGTGTGCGTTTGTACAACTTCCCCTGTTTTTCAGGGGAATCCAAATAGCTTTGTATTGAATCATCTGATGATTTCATGGTTGCACCCCCGGTTTTCTTATGTATTTTGTAACTTCTTACAACCTTACTATACGCGAGAAGTTTTTGGCTATCAATGTTTGGCGGTGGAAAGGCAGGTTATGTTACAATGCTTGATGAATAAATGACTGTCGCATATATAAGAACCGGGAGGTCCTGACATGTATAGAGATACGATTGATTCGCTGAATAACCAGGCGATGAGTAAAGTGAACATATACAAGAACGATCGGATGAGATATCTGATGGCTTCCATATTGGCCGGCGCCTATATCGGTGTCGGCGTCATAGTGCTTTTCTTCATGGGCGGTCCGCTGTACGCTGCCGATTCACCATATTTGAACTTGATCACCGGAATCACATTCGGGGTCGCGCTGGCGATCGTGATATGGGGCGGCTCGGAACTGTTCACGAGTAATGTGATGACGCTGACCTTCAGCGCCCTGTCGAAAGTCACATCATGGAAAGATACATTTGTCATCTGGTTCTGGTGTTACGTCGGTAACTTGATCGGTGCGATCATATTTTCCTACCTGATCTACTTCAGCGGCATACTCGCGGAGATAGAGATGGATGGATTCACAGTTGCGACCGCAGCGGATAAGATGAATGATGGATTTATGAATCTGTTGTTCCAGGGAATCCTGTGCAACTGGCTCGTCTGCCTTGCGATCTGGACATCGACACGTGCAAAAGGCGATGCGGCGAAGCTTGCACTGGTGTTCGTGTTGATTTTCGCATTCGTCGCAGCCGGATTCGAACACAGCATTGCGAACATGTCGATACTCGGCATTGCACTCCTGCACAGCAGTGTGGAAAGTGTGACCATCGGCGGGTTCATCTACAACCTGATCCCCGTGACGATCGGCAACATCATCGGCGGCGGACTGTTCGTTGCTGTTGTATACTATTATTTGAGCAAGGCGAAGCATTGATCAAGCCCTGCATATTAAAAAGCCAGTTCCCTTGAACTGGCTTTTTTTGTATGGGGACACTCATCCGGTTTTTCCGAGATCATGTGCTGTTACGGCGAGTTGGAGTAACAGCAGGTCTTTCATCTTGTCCGGATCGAGTGTTGTCATAGCTTTGACTTTATTAATCCTGTATCTGACGGTGTTTTTATGGACGAACATTGCCTTGGCTGTCGCATCATAATTTGCATTATTATTGATGAATATCTTTAAGGTCGAAAGAATTTCCCCATTATTCTTTTCATCATATTCAATGATTTTCTGAAGATATTCTTTTACAAGTTTCTCTGATTCGAACCTCGGGTTCTCTGAAAAAAGGATTCTTTCTACATCCAGACGTGCGAAATTGCACAAGGATAATTGGATGGCTCCTTCTGAATGCTTGTTTTCATCTGTATAAGCCACTTTCAATGCCAGGTCAGCTTCCTTGTAGCTATCATTCAAAGATTCAATGGATGATGTCCTGCCCATCCCCCCAACGATGATTTTGATTTTTAGCCGTTCCGCGATAATTTCCAGGTTATGGACCAGACTCCGTTCACCCACATCTTCAGAAACGAGCAGGATGAGACGGTTCTCTGAGTCAAGTCCTGCCAATGCTTTTGGCAGCAGCCAACGCAGTTCATTGCTGAAATCATTCAGCATGTTCAGTTTCTGTTGGGATTCGGGTACACCTTCATCAGTCGAAATTTCATCAGGAGTGTCCAAAATGACAACTTTATAACAGTCCTCCACTTCCCAGTTCACTTCTTTCGCGCGCCTTGAAATCACTTCGGGTTTTAAATTGTGATTACTGAGCAGATTTTCAAGGAAATCGTTGCGGAAATGCTGATATGTGTTTGCAATCGTCCGCAGTCGTTCCGTTTCCACAGAAGTGATGATGGCGGTCTGTTCCAAAGCAGCTTTTTTCCATGCACTGAGCGGGGTGTTGAGGCCCCAGACGAAGACAGCGCTGATCAAGCGCTGATCATCGTAATTCCACCGGACGGTGAAATCATCTTTACGAGTATATATCGTTTCGGCGGTATGCTCCGGAGAGGAATGAATATCAGAAATGATGGATTCGATTTTTTCCTGTGAAATATCATTGCCGGAAGTACTGACGAGAAGGTTGAATTCCCTGATGTAAATCGTGACGGGCCACGTCATGAAATTTTCCAAAAATCCGGCGAGAGACTCGAGGGTGCCGCCGTCCTTCAAGTGAGCCTGGAACCTCTTATACACTTTATGTGTCATCTCCAGTTCATATTTCTGCTGCTTGTTGATCTCCGTTATGGCGGGTACTATGATATCCGTCCAGGAAGGTTCACTCGGCAGCTCAAGAATCGGGAAACGATTTTCATCCGCAAACTCTATGACATAATCCGGGAGGTAGGGGATATACCTCCCCATCTTGATACCGATCCCGGCGCTGTCCCGCTTCACCAGTTCATGGAGGAAGTCCCATAATCCCTCCTGCCAATCCTTATTGCTTGTAAAAGGATAGCCTGTCGTGACTATGAAATCACCTTTCCTGTACCAGGGGAAGGCATCGGGTGCATCGGTGATCGTCACATTCCTCACTTCGTTGGTCAAGCCGCTTTCCCCTGCAAGAACCTTCGTTTTTTTATAAACTTCTATCTCCCTTAATTGATTGACGTCCATTGGGATCACCTTCCATAAATTCTTTCAAAAGAAATTTGATTTATAAGAATATACAAAATACTATCTGATTTTTGTACACTTGTACAATGAATTTCATATTATACTTTAAAAAAGATAAGTTAAGGCATATTTTCGATGGGTTTATTGTATGAACATCCAAATATCCAGTTTAAGATAAGGTGGATTTATTAAAAGATACTGAAATTTAACTACAAGCACCTTCATTCAAGCAAGGGGAACTGAATTTTTTACTGAAGCTTGTAAGCGTATTCACAAAGAGGTTAAAATCAAGGGGGAACAATCATGACAGAAGAAGTAATGAGTTTGGCAAACAGTCCCGTACTATGGATTATCGCGTTATTCATAATCGGGATGGTCATCTTTCAAGCAATCATGTTCTATAAAATCGCCAAAGAAGCGGCACCTGCGGCGGGGTTGAACGAACAGGAAGTGAAAAGGGCGGCAAGGACGGGTTTCATCAGCTCGATCGGGCCATCTTTCGGTATCGCAATCGTCATCATATCGTTGCTTGCCCTTCTGGGTTCACCAATCACGTTAATGAGAATCGGTATTGTCGGCTCGGCAGCAACGGAAACTGCAGCAGCTCAGATTGGAGCCAACGCATTTGGGGTGGAACTCGGTGGAGACGGCTTCAATATGCAGGCTTTCACCACAATGGTATGGACAATGTGTCTCGGCGGCATGGGGTGGCTGCTGTTCACTTTATTCTTTACAAAATCATTGGGTAAGACGGAAAGTAAAGTTCGCAAGAAGAATCCGAAAGTGATGGCAGTCGTTTCTCTGGCCGCCATGCTGGGTGCATTCGGCTATCTGCTGACTGAACAGATGGTCAAGGGACTCACATATTCAGGGGCGGCCGTCATATCGCTCGTGATCATGGTTCTCATCATGAAGCTTGCCGACAAGAAGGATATCAGCTGGCTCCGGGAATGGTCACTCGGTATCTCCATGGTATGCGGGATGGTCGGTGGATCTCTGCTTACAGCTTTGATGTAGACGATTTAAATGAACTACTTACTAACAAGGGGGAATATCAATATGGCTTTGGAAAATGTTAATAATGTGGCAACGGGAAAATTAAGCGTGAAATCGAGAGTCAATGCATTGACCGGCATGGAAGCATTCCACAGTAAATCGCACTTTTGGGGCAGGCTCACACTGCTGCTGGTCATCATCGCTTCAATATCACTGCCGATGTATTTATCGTTTGTCGTCGGGGCACATCCGGGCTGGGGTCCGATACTCGGGGGTCTTGTGGGCTACGCCGCTTTCATCGGTGTCCTGTGGTTCATAGAGCCGATCACCTACTTTCCAGTGCTCGGTGTGGCAGGTACTTATATTGCATTCTTATCGGGTAACATCGCGAATCTGTGCCTGCCGTCATCATCTGCAGCCCAGAAAGCAGTCGGTGCCGAGCCGGGGTCTGAAAAGGCTGAAATTTCCGGGGTTTTGGGGATCTCAATCGCTTCACTCACAAATACAGTGGTTATACTGGCAACCGTAATCGGAGGAGCTTACGTCATTACATTGATACCGGCCTCCATCCAGTCTTCATTCGATTTTGTCCTGCCCGCGATTTTCGGGGCGGTGCTCGGTCAATTTGCATTCAAGACGCCGACGTACGGCGGTATGGCCCTTGTTATCGGCTTGCTTGTCTTCTTTTCGCCGGTGCCGTCTTTATTGAAGATACTGACGACGGTGATACTCACCATCGGGCTGATCTATTATTTCGAAAAGAGGAAAGATGACAGGCAGAGGGTCAATGAACAATAAATCTCAATCTAAAAATAAGCGGGGGAATACTGTGATTAAAACTAAATTGACGATAAACCAGGAAAGACTTGAAGAGCGGATGGAATCACTTTCTTTAATCGGAAAATTTGGGGAGACGGGCGTCTGCAGACTCGCATTATCCGAAGAATATAAAGAAGGCATAGAACTGGTCAGGGAATGGATGGACGAAGCTGGCCTGAAAACCCGTACGGATAACTTTGGGAATCTGATTGGCCGCCTGGAAGGTAAAAATCCGGAAGCGCCAATACTGATGCTCGGTTCCCATCTTGATTCCCAGCCGACCGGTGGAAGATTTGACGGTCCTATCGGAGTGCTCGGCGGTCTGGAAGTGGTGGAAACTTTGCAGGAAAACAGCATCCAGCCGGAACAGCCGATTGAAGTGATGGCATTCTGCGATGAGGAAGGTTACAGATTCGGCATCGGTTTATTCGGCTCGAGGGGGATCAGCGGGCAACTGCAGGAAGACGAGCTGAATCGTGCCGACGCGGACGGTGTGACAAGAAGGGACGCATTGGATGCATTCGGCGCCGATCCGGACGCCCTTCAATCATCCGAATATCCGGAAGGATCCATTGCAGCCTATATAGAAATGCACATTGAACAGGGGCCGGTGCTGGAAACGGAAGAAGAACCGATCGGCATTGTCACCGGCATTTCCGGACCCTTATGGCTGACGGTGGAACTGACGGGCCAGGGCGGCCATGCAGGCACCGTACCCATGGCATTAAGGAAGGATGCACTGGTCGGCGCTTCCAAAGTGATTGCCGGCCTGAATGAAATTGTAAAACAGGACCCGGATGCACCGACGGTCGGGACGGTCGGTAATCTCACCGTCGAACCGAATGCCCGGGCGGTGGTGCCTGAAAAGGTGACATTCACCGTAGATTTGAGGGACATCAACCTGGAAAGAAGAAACCGCTATGAAAAGCAATTGAGGTACTATATAAAATCGGTGGCAGAAGAAAACCGGCTGGAAGTCGACATTAAAGAAGATTCCAACATTAGTCCGGAGGCATGCAGTGAGAATATACTGGATATCATGAGGGAAGAAAGCAAAACTATGGGGATATACCAAATCCCGGAACTGACCAGCGGGGCGTTCCATGATGCATTGCCTATGGCGAAGTCATCTGAGATTGCAATGCTGTTCGTCCGTTCGAAAGACGGCATCAGTCATGATCCGCGGGAGTTCTCAACTTATGACGACATCGCTGTAGGGACCGAACTGTTGTATAAAACGACTTTGAGTATGATTAAAAAATACTGATTCGACCGTAAAAGGTGCCATTCTTCTTAAAAGAATGGCACCTTCCATCATTTTTTATCTTTCTTGACGTTGAAGAAATCCCCGCCTTTTTTCTTCACATCATCCGTGCCCCAGTCATTCGAGGCGTTCTTATCCACAAAATGCGGGATATGTTTTGAACAGTGGATGTAGGCTTCATGAACCGAAATCAGCACCCAGCGTTCCGCACGGCCGGCATGCTGCAGCGTCAATGCTTCAACAGTATCTTCATCAACGACGGTGTGCAACGCATCATTCTCTATGATCTCAGCGCCGCCGTTCACGTGAAGGCCGATATGATGTTCCGTGAAGTCCATGAACAGCAGACCGATATGCGGGTTCTCAGTGATGTTGCCGAGGGAAGCCATCACGCCGTTTCCACGGTACTCCGGATACATGAGGCACTTCTCATCAATGATATGGACGAACCCCGGCTCACCGGCTTTGAAGGTGGAATCGCAGTTGCCGGCAGCGTCACTTGTCGACATGAATATGAAAGACTGCTGCTTGATGAAATCCTGCATATCTTCATTCAGAAAGTCGATCATCTGATTATTATAAAATGCGTTCGCACGTTTGGTTGTATTGAAACGTTCCTGTAGGATGCGTTCTCCTTGTGACATATAATCACTCCCTGTTTACATACCGTCCATTCTATCATTGGAACAGTATAAAATTACTGTTGAAAAACAGATATTTTATGACAAACGATAATTGAATATTGCTCATGACTAAAATAAACGTTGTATGAATATTAAATATAAATTATAATTATAAATATTCTAAAACTTATTGCTACAAAGGGGAGATTTTATGAAAAACAAATTTTTGAAGAATATTTTTCTGGTCACCATCATTTCTGTGTTTCTGGCAGCATGCAGCGACGATTCGGACGTAGAGGAGCAGACGTCGGGTGAGACAGGCACTGAAGGAGAATCAGCGCAGGAAATCTCATTTGCCACCTCATCGGATGCAGTGGGTCTGTCTCCGATAGACACTAATGATTCCGTGTCTGCCTATATGCTTGAACAACTGTATGATACGCTGTTTATACATAATCCTGAAACGATGGAAATCGAGCCGCATCTGGTGGAGTCCTATGAAGCTGTGGATGATACCACATGGGAATTTAAACTGCTGGAAGGTGTGGAGTTCCATGATGGGACACCTTTGAATGCGGAAGCTGTAAAGTATACATTCGAACAGCTGCTGGATGAAGAGAGAGCCGCACCACGGGCGTCACTGCTCGAGCCTGTGGAATCCATTGAAGCGGCGGATGAATATACCGTCGTGATCAATACGGAAGAGCCGTATGGTCCATTGCTTGCCGCACTTTCCCATGTCAATGCATCAATCGTATCGCCTGAAGCCGATGAAGCCGGTGATATCATGACTGAACCTGTCGGTTCCGGCCCTTTCAAATTTGAATCGTGGGCGAGCGGGGATAATATCGTCCTCACAAAGAACGAAAATTACTTCAAAGGCGCACCTGCGTTGGATACAGTCACTATGCACGTCATTCCTGAGTACGCTTCTGCTGTAGGAATGCTGGAAACCGGACAGGTGGATTTCCTTCCGAATATTCCTTCAGAGCATATCCCGAGGATAGAAGAGATGGATGGGGTTGAACTGGACTTGACGTCCGGCACGGGCATAAACTACTTAACCTTCAACATGGAGAAGGAACCTTTCAATGACCCTGAATTCAGGAAGGCGGTTTCCCATGCAATCGACCGCGATGAATATGTGGATCAGCTGAACGGGGCCGGCATTCAGAACAACAGCATCATTGGCCCGGAAGTGTTCGGCTATGATGAAGCGGCGCAGGATTTCGGATACGATTATGATCTGGAAGAGTCCCACAGGATCATAGAAGAAAATAATTTTGACGAGACACCGATCACTCTGCTTGTGGCAAACGAAGGTCATTTCGTTCTCATGAGTGAAATCGTCCAGGCACAGTTGATGGAAGCGGGATTCGATGTCAGCATCGAAATGATGGAATGGGGCGCTTTCCTGGAGCAGGCGGCCAACGGAAACTTTGAAATGGCCTTTGTCAGCTGGGCGAACAGCACTGCTGACGGCAGTGAATTATTCTATCCGAACCTGCACTCTGACAATATAGGTTCCACCAACCGTGCAAGATACAATAATGAGGAATTTGATGCACTTGTGGAACAGTCACGCACAACCATTGATCAGGAAGAGCGTCTGGAGCTGCTTCACGAGACAAATGAATATGCAACGAATGATGCAGTCTGGATTCCGATGCATCACGCAAATGTGAGTGTTGCATACCACGAATCGGTGAATGATCTGATCATCTCCCCAAACACAAGCTTTTTCTTATACGAAGTGAGCATTGAGGAGTGATATTTTATAAAAGGCGCTTCCAATCATCAAAGAATGGAAGCGTCTTAATTTTCAGCTCATTTTGAGTGTTTATATCAGTAAATTATAATAGTGTTAAATATATCAAATGATAGGAGGATGAATATGAGTCCTTACAGGCATGCAACTGAGAAAATCGGAACCATTGAAAATATCTATAATGGGGACATGTTCCCTGATCTCGCAATCAATACTTTCCGAAATATAGAGCGTCTTTTCCCGACACGTAAAATTCCCGCTTCAACCACCCCGCAGCCTTTCGAGCAGTCACGGCTTTCTCTCCAGCCGTTCAAATCGAAAATCAAGGACAGGACGACGGATAAGGTTGATCAAAATTATGATTTATACGACTACCTGACTTTGAATTCGGTGACCGGGATCGTAGTGCTGAAGGAAGGGCGGCTGGTTTATGAAAACTACCTCCGCGGCAACGGGCCGGATACGCGCTGGATGTCGATGTCGGTCGCAAAGTCGATCACTTCGACATTGATCGGTGCGGCAATCGAAGATGGATATATTACAAGCATTGATGATCCGACGGTGAAATATGTACCGGCGTTGAAGGGCAGTGCCTACGAAAATACGACCGTCCGTCATATTTTGGGGATGAACTCCGGCGTGAAGTGGGATGAGACGTATACCGACCCGGAATCGGACCGCCGGGCGTTTTTAAATGCCCAGCTCTCCCAGGAATCGGGTGCACTGCTTGAAGTGATGGCGGGTCTTCCAAGTGCGGGGGAGCCCGGGCACGTCCACAACTATTCCACAGGGGAGACGACGGTGGCCGGTGAAATCGTCATTGGTGCTACGGGTAAGAAGATGTCCGATTACCTGCATGAGAAGATATGGGAGCCCTACGGGATGGAAAGTGAAGCGGCATGGTGGCTGGATTCCCCGGATGGGAATGAAATCGGCGGCAGCGGCTTTTCCGCCGTGCTGAGGGATTATGCGCGCTTCGGCCAGTTTTTCCTTGAGGGCGGAAAAGCAGGCGGCAGGCAGGTATTGCCTGAAGGATGGACAGAGATGGCAGGACAGCCGGTTACTTTGGAAAATGGGGAAACGGTCAATTACGGCCTGATGTGGTGGCCGGCATGGACGGAGAGGTCGAAAGAAAATAAAGCCTTCCAGGCAGTGGGCATCCATGGGCAGGTCATCCATATCGACCCGAAAGAAGGAGTCGTCATTGCAATCTCATCTGCGCGCCCGAAACCGATGGGCACACAGCCGATCGATGATATGTCATTTCTTGAAGATTTGATTGGGAATATTAAATGAAACCCTGGAGATTCCCAGGGTTTTATTCATCTATACATATACATATTTTTTGACATGGTCCACGAACGCATCTATTGCGGACTGGAGGAATGCGACCGTATCTTCAGATTTGATCTTGTCGTTTTCATCAAACAGCTCCGGACTGTTCGCGATATAAACTTCCGGCTGCTGGAGCACCGGCATGTTCAGGAAAACCAGTGACTGGCGCAGATGGTGGTTTGCACCGAATCCGCTCAAGTTGCTGATGGATTGGCTCGCGACGAGTGCAGGCTTGCCGTCCCATACGCTGTGGCCGTACGGTCTTGAAGCCACATCGATGGCATTCATCAGCACGCCCGGCACCGACCGGTTGTATTCCGGGGTGACGAACATGACTGCATCACTGCTTTTGATCTGCTCGCGGAAATCAAGATATTCCTGAGGTTCATTGCCGTCATAATCTTCGTTATACAGCGGGAGGTTGCCGATATCCACAAACTCAGCTTCAAAACCCTCCGGCAGGAGTGATGCCATATTTTCAGCGAGTTTTTTCGAATAAGATCCCTTGCGCAGACTGCCTACGACAACTGCAACTTTTACCATATCGAAAATCACCTCTTATATTATTGCTTGCATTAGTCCTATAGACGCTAATGGAAATTCTTAAACAGGGTCTATTTTTGATAGAGTAAAAATGCACCATGATTATGAAAATGATATAATAAGATATAACACTCAAAGGAGATCACCATGACCGCATCTTTAGAAAAAAACCTTATGAGACATGCACTGCGCAAATGGCTGCCACGTCTTAATAGTTGTGAAAAAACTGCAATTATAGATTACACTGATGTTCATTTATACAGACTTGTGAACCAAATATTGAGAAGTAGTGGTATAAATGGAAGTTCACCGTCTTTCATTATAAAGATGATTAATAATATCGACTCTGGTTTGAGAAAGTTTAAATTCAATACAGGTTTTACAGCGTATCGAAGGGTCAGTGAAGAAGAGTATATATTTTTGGAAAACAATGAAACAATAAACTCCTTTGCAGATTTTAAAAGTACTACAATTCTTAAGGATATAGCACTTGATTTTTCACAAGATGAAACGAAGCACATAATCTTGGTTCAACTGCCTCCCTTTGTGAACGGTGCCTATATTGCACCCTTGTCAATATTTAAAGATGAAAAAGAATTTTTACTAAATAAAGGTACCAAGTACCAGATAATAGATAAGCTGTATGTTGCGGAAAGAAATATTAAATATTTAATTTTAAAGGTGGTGTGATCTATGGTCAAACTTAGAGGTATAAAAAAGCCACTTCAAAAAGGTGAAAGGAATCGTACCCATAGTTCCATTGAAGAACGTTGGGATGAAGACGCGAAATGGTTCAAGAAAGATGCTGAAAAGTATCCTGAAAAATATAAGGCTAAAAATGATGAAAAGCATGTCTCCTCAGAAGAGTTGGAAAGGTATCTGGACAACTTTATCGAGGAAGGAAATGCATCACGTTCGGCAGCGGGCACGGCAGCTCATATAAGAGCCGGCACGGGAAGAGGGCTTCAACGCAAAGCAGGAAAGAGAGCTTTGACAAGGGGCAGAAATAATAGATTACAGACTGCAATCCGAAAGACCTCAAAGAAAAAGTAGAATTAGAGTTAAAATGTTCCCGTGTGTTTAAAATCAGCATACGGGAATTTTATTAATTATAATCCTTGATTCCGGGTACATTTGTACTAAAGGAGTGATCATATGCTTCAGACGGAGCTTGGAGATATCACAAAAATTAATGATGTGGAGGCGATCGTCAACGCAGCCAATAAAAGCCTGATGGGCGGCGGTGGTGTGGACGGTGCGATCCACAGGGCAGCCGGACCTGAACTGCTTGAGGAAACGAAGAAGCTCGGCGGCTGCGAGACGGGGGATGCGAAGATATCCAGAGGATACAACTTACCGGTGGATCATGTCATCCATACGGTCGGGCCCATTTGGAACGGGGGCAATTCGGAGGAGGCGGCGCTTCTCGCCCGCTGTTACCGCAGGTCTTTGGAAGTCGCGATGGACAACGGTATCAAAAAAATCGCATTCCCCTCCATTTCAACCGGCGTCTATCATTTCCCGGTGGACCAGGCGGCCTCCATAGCGGTGGATGAAGTACGGAAAGTGATTTCAGAACAGCCGGAAGCTTTCGAGCTGATCAAATGGATATTATTTGATGAGGAGACGAAAGCGGCATATGATGCGGCATTGAATGAATGATGATGAACCCCTCCTGCCCGGGAGGGGTTCTTTATTCAGGAAATGACCTTGAGAAAGGTGGCGGGATGAGTTATAGTGAACAACTGTAAATTGCGTCACGTGTTATTTATGGCGTAAAAAATATTAACAGGAGCACTTTTTATGAAACTTAAATCGGTCTCATCCGTATTTTGGGTGGCACTTGCCATCTGTGTTATCTTCGTCGCTTTCGGTGCATTCATGCCGGTGCAGACGGAACAGGTCACAGGTAACATCACGACATTCATTTCTACATACTTCAGCTGGTATTACCTGCTCCTGATCATGATCATACTGGTCATCTGCGTATATCTGCTGTTCTCCCGCTACAGCAGCATCAAGCTCGGCAAGGAGGATGAGGATCCGGAATTCTCACTGCCTTCCTGGTTTGCGATGCTATTCAGTGCAGGAATGGGCATCGGCCTTGTATTCTGGACGACGGCGGAACCGATCAGCCATGCATTCAACTCGGCCCCTCTGTCACAGCCGGGGTCGGATCAGGCGATCGAGGAAGCTCTGCAGTATTCGTTTTTCCACTGGGGCATCCATGCCTGGGCCGTCTATGCAATCGTCGCGCTGACTTTTGCGTACTTCAATTTCCATAAAGGCTACCCGGGCCTGGTCAGTGCCACACTGACGCCGCTCATCGGCGAGGAGCGGGCGCAGGGGATCTTCGGTAAGATGATTGACGTCCTTGCGGTCATCGCGACGGTGACCGGAGTTGCTGCAACGCTCGGTTTCGGTGCGATGCAGATCAATGAAGGGCTCGGCTATCTGTTCAATATCCCATCGAACTTCCCGATCCAGTTTGCGATCATTGCGGCATCCACGGTGCTCTTCACCTGGTCGGCCTGGGCGGGGATCAACAAGGGCATCAAACGGCTGAGCAACTTGAATATGTCGCTTGCGGGCATCATTTTACTGGCTCTTTTCATCATAGGCCCGACACTGTATATCCTGAACATGTTCACACACTCTGTAGGGAATTATATTGCGAATTTCTTTGAAATGGGCCTCCGTCTCCCGATGAATGACGAGAGTCAGATGGCCTGGATCACCGACTGGACGATATTCTACTGGGCATGGTGGATCTCATGGGCGCCGTTCGTCGGCATCTTCATCGCCCGTGTTTCAAGGGGGCGGACGATCAAGGAGTTCATCATCGGTGTGCTCGCCGTCCCTTCACTAGTGATGTTCATCTTCTTTACCGTGTTCGGCGCTTCAGCCATCAATCTGGAGGCGAACGGTATTGCACAGATATCGGAATATGCGACTGAGACGGCCACTTTTGCCATGCTTGAACAGTATCCGTTCGGCTACCTGATGAGTTTATTCACGGTGATGATCGTTGTCATATTCTTCGTGACATCCGCGGATTCCGCAACGTTTGTCCTTGGAATGCTGTCGACGAAAGGGAATATCCATCCGGCGGGCTTTGTGAAGGTGAGCTGGGGCGTGATATTATCTGCATTTGCGGTCATCATGATCTACACAGGCGGTGTGCAGTCCATCCAGAACATGCTCATCGTCGCAGCGCTGCCTTTCTCGGTCGTCATCATACTGATGACCTGGTCACTGTTCATATCACTGAATGAAGAACGGCCGAGGTACAAGAATCAAGGCAACAGAAGATTGTTTGTAAAGAAGCAGGACTGATACTTTTGATCTACAAGCCCTCCGAGTGAGGGCTTTTATTGTTGCCTGACAACGTATAGTATATAAGGGAAGCGGAATTCGAACTGAAAGGAACTGCCATGGTCATTACAGAAACCCTCATTTCGGTTGCGGTCCTCGCAATCAGTGCCGTTTTCGGCGGCACAGTCTACATGTTGATGAGCACTTATGATGAAAAGAAAATGATGCTGGAAGAGCTGTTTTCACAGTTCATCAACCTGGTCATCTTCATATTCGCAATAAAGATCCTCATGAATCTGGACATCTTCATAAGCGACCCGCTTGCCGTGCTTGCATATCCGAGCAGTTCGGCCGCCTTCTATACGGCCATTGTGCTGACGGGCGCAATGATCATTTATAAAAACCATAAAGGGACTCTTGATTTAAAGCACTTTCTGGAGGCTTTGATCATCGTGTTTTTAGCATCATCGATGGTGTATGAATTCATATATTTCATCATTTATGATAATACTTACGCATTCGGCCATTTTATAATGACCGCAATCGTCTTCATCATTTTGTATATGCTTTACGGCCGGATTGAAAAGCGGCGTATGCTGATCATCACCGTCTTCTTGTGGTCTGCGGGTCTGATCATCTTATCTGTGTTCTGCAACACTGCCACAGTTTTTGATTACACGATGTACCCATGGTTCATCATCCTGCTTGCTGCGGGGTTCATACTTTCAATACTGTATGCTTATCGAAAGAAGGAGGTTGGACGATGAAGAAATACATCATCATCGCTGTAGTGGCGGGTATGCTGGCCTGGTCTTTCTATGAATTTTTCAGTACCTCGGAAGAAGATGCAACGGTTTCAGAAGATGCCGGCCTCGCAAGAGGCGAAGCGGCACCGGATTTTGAAGTGGAGACATTGAAAGGTGAAACAGTAAAGCTTTCAGAATACAGGGGAGAGCCTGTCATCATCAACTTCTGGGCGACATGGTGCCCGCCGTGCCGGGCGGAGATGCCGGACTTTGAGAAGCTGCATGATGAAGAGGATGCCGTGGTGCTCGCGGTGAATCTGACACATTCCGAAAGCAGCCGGACAGGGGTGGAGGATTTTGTGGAAGAGCTCGGGCTCACTTTCCCGGTGCTGCTGGATGAGGAAGGGGATGTCGAGGCGCGCTATGAACTGACGGCCTATCCCACATCCTATATGATCGACTCAAACGGTGTGACCCGGTATATCGCAAGAGGGGCCATCAATTACGAGACGATGAAAAGAGAGTATATGAACCTGAATTAAGACATGAAAATCCCGCACATCAGATCCCTGGATGTGCGGGATTTATTTATGGAAATATGATTTCCTGAATCAGATGATCTCCCTGATCAGCTTTTCGGAAAGCCGGCTGTGTTTTTTGAGGAAAGCGGCGATGCCTGACTCTCTTATCAGAGTGTTCATCCGGATCTGCTCGGGATCTTCCGTGTTATCAAACTGCAGTGCAAAAGACACAAGTCTTGCCAGTGCATCATGTTTCAAGCCGTGCTCATGAAGCCAGGTGAGCGGTTTGATGATGCGGTCGTCCGGGCCGAGCTTCCTGAGTACGCCGCGTCCGACCCTGTTCAGGTCATCGGAGAGGTGCACGTTTTTAAAACGGCCGATGATCTTTTCGATATATTCATCCTGCTCCGCCCGGCTGAAGTCGTACACTTCGGTCAGGTAGACTGCAGTTTCGGACAGCACGTCCCTTAAAAATGATTCCACTTTTTCATCTTCCATCGCTTCCGACACCGTATCAAGTCCGAGCGTCCGGCCGTAGTAGGCGATGGCGGCGTGGCCGGTATTGACGGTGAAAAGCTTCCTTTCGATATAGGGCATGAGGTCCGGTACATAAGTGACGTCTTCGAGCTTGTCTGTCCCGGCCCACGCGCTTTCTTCGATCACCCATTCGAAGAACGGTTCGACTTTGACATCCAGTATATTGTCATTGGTCTGCATCGGCACGATGCGGTCGACAGCGGAGTTCGGGAAGCTGACGACGTCCGGATTGATGCTGCCGGTGGTGTCGAGGATTGCTTCCTTTAAAGCATCCGTCGCCATCACCGCGTTCTCGCATGCGATGATATTGAGCGGCCGCCCGGTTGCTGTGCGCGCTTCGAGATGCGGTGCGATCGCGTTCGCGATGACGGGCAGGATATTGACCCCGACGGCCGTCGTGATGATGTCCGCTTCCATGATCGCCTCTTTCAGCGCCCCCGGATTTTGGGCGGTGTTGATGCCTGCCACATCATCGATCGTATACGATGCACCATTTTCCTCTGCGATATGGACAGTGTAGGACTGGTCCTGATTGAGTGCCTCTATGATGTCCGCATTGACATCCGCGAACGTCACGGAGTAGCCGTTGTCATGCAGGACCTTTCCGATGAATCCCCGGCCGATGTTGCCGGCGCCGAAATGGACTGCTTTCATCCTAATCTTCCTCGCTCTCGAAAATCTCGATGATTTCTTCGGCTGAAGATGCATTGATCACTTTCTCTGCATTTTCCTCTTCGGAGAAGATGATCGCAATCCTCTGGAGCAGTTCGAGGTGTTCATTCCCCTTACCTGCGATCCCCAGCACGACTTTCGCCTCGTTACCGTCGAAATCGACGCCTTCCGGAATCTGGATCAGTGACAATCCACTTTCTTTGACTGATGACTTGCCGCCCTCCGTACCGTGGGGGATCGCCAGGCCGTTGCCCATGAACGTCGATACGACGGATTCACGTTCAAGCATGGAATCGATGTACGCAGGTTCCACAGCCCCTGCATCCACTAAAATCTGTCCCGCTGCCTTCACTGCCTCCTCTTTTGTAGCTGCACTCTGATTTAATTTAATGTTCTCTTTTTTGATCATAAAACATTAGTCCTTTCCGTAACTGTATTTGATATGGTCCTTAATCGTCTCTTCGATTTTTCCGCTGTCGATGAGTGAAGAGATATCTTCATGATATTCACCGAACAGCACGCTGATGTCGCTGATCAGATCGTTGATCTTTGTGGACTCCGGCACGAGCAGGATGATCTGATGGTCGACCGTGACTTGTTCCCCGCGGTAGTTCTTATCAATGAACCCTTCACGATTTTTTACGATCAGCATTTCATGTTTAGTGATGGATGCGGATTTGACATGCGGGAATGAAAAGCCCGATTCCCCGATGACGAAACCGGTCATCCTGTACCGCTCATTTAAAATGTCCATAATCTGTTCAATGTCCTGAATACTTGAATGCTCTGCCAGAACCGCTCCCGCTGCAGCGGGTGCCTCCATCTTTTCATCCAGCTCAATATGCTTTTTGAAATGGAACAGCTCCGTCGCCTGCAGGATCTTGTCGATGTCGATATCTTCATTTTCCTGTTGCCGTGATTTTTGGGCTGTGTAATTCCCCGCGGTGCCGCTCTCTTGGATGGCTTCAGCAATCTTCTTCACGCTGTAGTCGTCGAGCAGCGGGGTCACCAGTATATAATTGTCGATATCGAGCGGCACGGTGCTGAGCACGAGCTCATCCTCGCCAAGCCGCGTGTCCGCCAGTTCGGAAATCGACAGCTCACGTTTGATGCTGATGTTCTGGAAATGCGTCCGCAGCTGATTGGAAAGGATGCGGCTCGTGCCGATTCCGGATGAACATACCGTCGTGATTTGAACGGGAGGGTTCGCTTTCAGGATACCCCCGAAATGGATGGTTAAAAACCCGATTTCCGATTCATCCACCTTTTCAATGCCGAAGACCGTCCTGAATGCCTCACCGCTCGCCCGGAACAGGGCAGGGTACTGGTCCTTGATCACTTCAAGCAGCGGGTTTGCAGTGATGATGTTGGACTCGAGGCGGTGCAGCATGGGCTCGATATGGAGGATAAGACCTTCCTGCAGCTCCGGATATGCATGAAAAGGGTAGTTCATCTTTTCACTGACCTGACGGATGAACTGCGCGGACTGCACTTCGATCTCGCCGGAGCCCGCCTCCGCCTGGGACTTCCTTTTGCTGCCCCGGAGATGCATCGTGATGAAATAAACTTCTTCATCCGGGAATGTGATGCCGAACGCTTCTTCGGTCTTCAGCGTCAGCGCTTTTGAGACTTCGTATTCCTCGGTATCCGCGAGCTCTTCCTTGATTGTGGGGTTTATTTCCACGGCCTGGGTGTTGACTGTCCGCTCGATCGCGAGGACGATATGGAGCGTCAAGTTCAGATAGGCGTTTTCGGTGAGCTGATAGGGCAGGATCACCAGTTCATCCATCAAGAGCCGCTCGACTTTGAAGATATGGTCGACTTCAAGGACGCCGAGCAGTTTATCGTTGATGAGGGAACTGAACACGAAGTTGTTCTCGATGACCGAGTAGATGCTGTTGGAATTCAGTTCATCGACCATCATGTTGGTGAGGAAGTTCTGCTTGTTCAAAGTGTCGCCATTCAGACGGACGCCTTTCTGCCGGTCCTTTGTGATCGAAAGGCCGTACAGGGAGAGGTCTTGGTTCAAGTCGTTGATCAGCTCATCCAGTGCGTGTTCACTTGCGCCGAGCTCAAAAGCGAGGGCACTCTTCTTCGTGCCGTCCGGCCGGATCATCAGGTTGTAGATCAGTGCCACCTGCTTCTCCTCCGCGCTCAAATCCTTTGCGGAGTTCTCAGTGATGTAGCGCGTGAGCCCATCCCGCTCCAGGGGCGTGATGTCGATGCGGATGCCGCGTCTGTATTCGCTTTCGAGCGCGATATTCAATGCATCGAGCGTTTCCCTCACATTGATGAGTTCACGGTGGACGGTGCGTGAGGAGACGCCGAGCTTCGATGCAATTTCATTGATCAATAAAAAGGAGCCATTATGATATATGAGTTCAGTGATGATTTTCTTTTCCCTTGAACTGATCATAATGACGCCCTCCCGGATTCATTTATTCTGTTGATTTAAATCCAGTTTATTGATGTTTTTTCAATTCTTCAAGCAATTCGTCGTATTTCGGGCTGTTCAGAAAGTTGTCGACCGAAATATGATGGGCATCGGGCACTTTATTCTCGGCTCGTTCGGTCAGCGTCTTCTGCGTGATGATGATGTCTTCATCACCTTTCAGCTGGTTGATGGCAGAGTTCGTGACATCGATGTCGAGGCCTGCTTTCTTGAACTTGTTCTTCAGCATGCCTGCACCCATCGCACTCGAGCCCATTCCGGCGTCGCATGCAAAGACGATTTTGTCGACGTTCGCATAATTGATGCTGGAATCTACATCGGTGCTCTCTTCTTTCAGTGCCTTCATCGCTTCTGAGTCCCCGTCGGCGGCGAGCGTGCCTGCAACGGAGGATTTTTTGCCTTTCTGAGCTTCCATCTGTGCAGTGGCCTGCGTCAGGTCACCTTCGGGCTGCTTCGTATACCTCAGTATGAATGCGGAAACCGTGAATGAGACGGCTGTCGCGATGGCCACACCTGCAATCATCTGGATGTATTCCCCGCCCGGTGTCGTCAGCACGTAGGCGATGATGCTGCCGGGTGCCGGCGGCGCTGCCAGGCCGAATCCGAGCAGGCTGTAGGTCAGTATGCCGGATGCGCCGCCGAGGATCACTGCAATCAGGAGCATCGGCTTCATCAGGATGTACGGGAAGTAAATCTCATGGATACCGCCGATGAACTGGATGAATGCCGCTCCCGGTGCTGTTGCGCGTGCCGTGCCTTTGCCGAAGAACATGTAGGCGAGCAGTACACCGAAGCCCGGTCCCGGGTTGGATTCAAGCGTGAACAGGATGGATCGGCCCATCTCTGAAGCTTCGATTGTTGCGAGCGGTGTCAGCACACCGTGGTTGATCGCGTTGTTCAGGAACAGGACTTTCGCCGGTTCTATGAATATGCTGACCAGCGGCAGTACACCCCAGCCGATGATCAGATCGACGCCCTGTCCAAGCAGTTCCGTCAGTCCGAGTACAAGCGGACCGAGGCCGTACATGCCGAGCAGGGCAAGCAGGAATGCGAGTATGCCGGCCGAGAAGTTGTTCACCAGCATCTCAAGCCCCTGCTTTGTCCTCGGAATCAGGAACTCATCGACTTTCTTCATTAGATAACCGCCGAGCGGACCCATGATCATGGCCCCGAGGAGCATCGGCGAATCTGCTGCTGCGATGATGCCCATCGTCGCCGTCGCACCGACGACGCCCCCGCGCATATCATGGACGAGACGTCCGCCAGTGAATGCGATGAGGAGCGGTAAAAGGTAGATGATCATCGGATCGACCATGCCGGCGATGTTCTCGTTCGGGAAAAATCCGGCTTCGATGAATAATGCCGTGATCAGACCCCAGGCGATGAATGCTGCGATATTCGGCATGATCATGCTGCTCAGGAATGATCCGAATGCCTGCGCTTTACGTTGAATGCCGCTTTTGCGGGCTGTTTCTTCTGCCATATGCGTCACCCTTTCAGATTGATGATTAATGTTAATTCAATTTTAAGGTGAATCGTCCGCGTAAACAATCAAATCCCGCACCGGCTTTGTCACAAAGTCTGTGACAAAAACAAAAGGAGCGGACCCCTTCCGGAGCCGCTCCCTGCATTTAACAATTCCAGTATACCATACGGGTCATGCAAACATAAGACTACTTTTTCTCCCGTAATCGTTGTATTATAAGCAATGCATTTAAAAAGAGGAGTGGTCTGATGGGGAATGAATTTGAACATGAAGCGGGGCATCTTGACTTCACGGTGAATTTCCTGAAAGCATATAATGCGAGCCTTTCGAAACAGCTGGACATGACTTCCGGTGATATTCTCGAAACGCGGAAAGCACTGAATGACGATGTGTCCAATACATTCGATTTTGAAGACGGCAACGTCATGGACTTCATTTCGATGGTGCCGGAAATGCGCATGACTGAAATGAAGTTCAATTATATAGAAGATATGCGGGAGACGACTGAGCGTCTGATGCATAAGCCGTACTTCGGCAAACTGGTCGTGGACGGTGAGCCGGTATATATCGGCGGTGCGACCATCCAGGATAATGAGCACAACATCCTGATCTACGACTGGCGTACGCCGATCGCGAGTTTATTCTATGAGAACCGCGTCGGTGAATTGACCTACAAGATTCCCGACGGTACAAAAATAAAAACCGATGTCACGCTCAGGCGCCAGTTCCAGATCGAGGACGGAAAGCTTTTGAACATGTTCGACAGCGACCTGTATATCGGTGATGAGATGCTCCAGCAGCTGATCACGGATTCTTCCAGGTCGAAGCTTAAAAATATCGTAGCGACGATCCAGAGTGAACAGAACATCATCATCCGCCAGCCGCTCAACCAGGATACGCTCGTCTACGGGCCGCCGGGGAGCGGTAAGACATCGCTTGCGATGCAGCGCATCGCGTATCTGATGTTCACGTACAGGGACCGTCTGAAGGCGGAGAACATCATGCTGATGTCGCCGAATGAAGTGTTCAACGATTACGTGTCCGACGTGCTGCCGGAACTCGGCGAGGATAACGTTAAAAACATGACGTTTTACCGCATGCGGAATGAATTCATTTATTTCAACGGACGCAGGTTCGAGTCGCTTGCAGAAAACATCCAGCGGCTGGGCCATGAGGATGCATCGGCATACAAGTACAAGACATCCGTCGAATACTTCAGCCACCTGAAGCAGTATATCAGGGAGCTCGGTGAATACGGGATGCATTTCCGGGATCTGAAATACGGCGGGAAAGTGCTTGTCCCGAAAGAGCTGATTGAGAGGGTGTTCTACGAAGATCTGGGTGCCCATCCAGTCCCGCGCCGCCTGCATAAAATCTATGAAGACCTGCTGGATATATACCGGAGGGAACTGAAGCAGCTGACTGCGGAGAAGTTCAAGGCGCTCGACGAATCGCCCGAGTATATCGGCGAAAGGGAAGAGCTGAAGAAGATGGCCAATGACGAGGCCACAAAAGAGCTGGCAGCCCTTCATGCGCAAATACGCCGGTTCAGGTTCGTCCAGCTCGAAAAAGTGTATGTCCGGTCGATTGCGGACAAGGCCGTGCGGCGTGAAACGATAGAGCATATCAAGCGCAACGACTTCAAGTATGAGGATCTTGCACCAATGCTGTATCTCTACATCCATATCATCGGGGCGGGCAATAAAAAGATACGCCACGTCATCCTTGATGAAGTCCAGGATTATTCCAACATCCAGTATGCAGTGATGAAGGATTATTATCGGAACGCGACATTCACGAGTCTCGGCGATAAGAACCAGCAGATCCATCCGGTCGGGAGCGCAGAGCTGATTGCGGACGACCATCACGTGATGCAGCTTCAGAAGTCCTACCGGTCGACGAACCAGATCAACGATTATTTGAATACGATTGTGCCCGGCGGCATCGATTCGGTGTCCGTCGACGGACAGGACGTGCAGTTTATTGATGTCGAAGATGAAGCGGCACATATCCGATCGATGGTGAGAGAGGATATGCCGGAGCAGATGGCGATCATCACCCCATCACGGGAAGCGGCGGACCGGATTTTTGATGAATTGAAAAATGACATCCCGGGGCTTAAGAACCTGCAGGAAGTCGACACGATCTATAACCAGGATTATCTCGTCCTGCCTTATTATTTATCGAAAGGCTTCGAGTACAATACCGTCATCATCACGGAATCGTCATTTTATGACGACCTTCCCCTCGTCAAATACGTCCTCGCATCCCGTGCGACGAGGAATCTGTATCTGCTGGACTGAGTGTGGGCCTGCGGGTGTGCAGTTAGCCCGATTTCTGTGTCTATCTGAACAGTAACGGTCTCCAAGTGTTTAGATAGCCTGATTTCCGGGTCTATCTAAACAGTAAGGACCTCCAGGTGTGCAGTTAGCCTGATTTCCGGGTCTATCTGAACAGTAAGGACCTCCAGGTGTTTAGTTAGCCTGATTTCTGCGTCTATCTAAACAGTAACGGCCTTCAAGTGTTTAGTTAGCCTGATTTCTGCGTCTATCTGAACAGTAACGACCTCTGAGTGTTTAGATAGCCTGATTTCAGACTCTATCTGCACATTACACCGCACTTCAATCTTCCGGCATGCTTAAGGGGGACTCCATATGGAGTCCCCCTTTTTATTATTTCAAGATTATATAAAAATCAGGCAGCTGTCTCTTTGCGTCTGTCGATCAGGAGCATGATGCCTACGACGAGCAGCACACAGAGTAAGTTTTTCGCGAATAAAGGCACCGGGGAGGCATTGACGAGGAAGCCGATGCCGAGGGCAAGGACCCCGTACCACGGCAGCCTGCCGGCGAATTGCACGAATACCGCCCCGAAGATGGCCGGAAGCACATACGGGAAGATCTGCTGGATATCTTCCGGTATGACGGTCAGGATCCAGAGCCCGGCAAGTATCACGGGCACAAGTATCAGCTTGTTCACTATTGAAGCGGCACTGATGCCGAGTGTGGCGACGACTTCGCCTTTCTCAGAACTCGGCTCGACACCGACTGCGTCCTGGCATGCTGCGACCGCAGGGAGGCACATATTTGAAATGTTCCCCGTAAAGAAGGCGATGTATGTACCTGCGGATCCGAGCACCGGGTAGTACATGATCGGTTCAAGGAACCAGACGACACCGACGACTGCGGCATAGGCGAAAAATGCGTTCAATATAAGTGGGAAACCGGGATGGTATCCCATGACGAATGAAATATACAGGGGCAGCGCAAATGAAATCAATATTCCTAAACTGAGTGTCAGGCGTCCCCAAAAGTGCGTTGATTTAGCATAACTATCCATTGTTGAATACCTCCTATACTATAAAATATACGGCGATCAGACTGGCGAGTATTGAAAAGCCGAGTGACCATTCTTTCAGCCAGCCGATATTCCTTTTATTTGCGGTTGTATTGATGACGAACGAGACGATCATGGCGACTACACCGGCAAATATGTAGGTGGCGCCGTTTAAAAATTCATTCGACAGCAGTGAGCCGAATATGGCGATCATGGCCCCGCTGGCCACGATGCCGAGGATGTGTTTGCCTTTCGGTTTACGGCTCAATTTTTCCTGGATCTTATTCAGCGATGGTGTCGCGATCACTGTGAAGATCATCCAGCCCGCGCCGCCGATACAAAGCACCCAGACGACGAGCGAGAAGATCTCCGGAGTGAAATCAATGCCGCCGAGCTGTACGCCCGCAGCTTCTGCAGAGAGCTGGGCACCGACACTTTCAATCGGTGCAGAACCGATGACACCGATACGCATCAGGGTCAGCGGGTTTCCGATCAGTGAAATGAGGGAGACCGCCACGATGATGATACCGATTGAAGGGCCGATTGCCGTGATGGCACCTGTTTTTATGGACCGGTTGATCTCTTCATCCGTGAGACCGATCTCTTTTGCCCGCTTCCTCGACATCGAGAGAAACTTGAATGCCTGGAACATCACGACGACGATGATCGCCGAAGCGAATATCCAGACGACTGGATGATTTGCAAATTCCATGCCTGTCATATGTATAACCTCTTTCTTTTTTTATAGACTACACCGTGATAAGGCCGGTCAGTGCACCTGCAATCCGCCTCATCAAAAACGCTTCCAAAGTTCAGAAGGGTGACGTTGGAGCGGTTACATTCTTCGGCGCATGGACGCCCCGAGTCCCGGCCGGACCTTATCCCGAAGGTATATTGTACCAATATTGAAATGCCACGGCAACTGAAAATTCAGATTACAATTCCGGGGAAAATAAAACGTGGAAATCCTCTCGGATCTCCACATTTAAATCAACTTCCATATTTGATGTTTTCCTCGATGCGCTCAAGTGTCCCGATGATGCTGAGTGCTGCGAGGGCACTGGTCTTCGGGTTTTCAGGGAGCGGGTCATTTTTGATGGTGAGTTCCGCTTCCCCGAAGCCGCCGGACAGTTTGATTTGATGGATGTTCTTATCGATCCCGGGGTCGGCGATCAGCCGGACATCCGTCTCCCGGATGCCGAGTCCCGCGAGTGACAGGATGATCGAGACGTTCATGTTCTTCGGGAATTTTTCAATGGCTTCATATGCTTTGCCGCGGAAGACGGTCTTTTCCTCCGTAAGCACTTCATCCGTCAATGAATGTGCGGGCTTGCGCGTGATCAGTTCCACATGTTCAAGGTTGCCGAATGCCTTCGCGTTCTGGATCAGGTCGAGGCCGCCTATTGCGCCGGACGGCAGATGTAGCTTATTTCCATGTGCCTCTGCAAGGCGGCCGGCTTCCTCAAGAAGGTCCTCATCGACCAGGGCGCCGACACTGATCAGCATCGTGTCTTTCTTTTGGATCACTTCCGGAAGCAGGGTGCGCACCGTCTCGACATTCGCCGCTTCAACGACCATATCGATATCCGACGCGAGGAACGCCTCCCGGTCCGTATGGAGAGTGACGCCGTATTTCGCCTCGAGATGCTGGTACTTCTCCCTGTTCCTGACCAGAATACATTTAATGGCGAGCGCTGGATGCTTCTCCTTATTGATTTTTTCAAGCAGATACCGGGCGATTGCACCGGATCCGATTAAACCTATATTCATGATATCCCTCCGTATCGTCTGTTGATATCAGTGTAGATGTAAAGGCTGTCGGTGACAATAAAAATCGGCCGGGGTGTTTTATTTTGGGAATGGACATGTTACCATGGTTAGGTTTGATGCGGAAAGTGCCGGCTGATAGATGAACAGAAAGCCCGGGATTCTGGATTATGGGGGGGCTTTTAGGGTAAGCTTTTACTATAAAGGCCTTTTTTTGTCCCGGGCCGCAAAGTCTGTCTTCATCTACATCAGTGGACGGCATAAAATTTTAGGAGGGTTTATGAATGAATAGTAAGTCAAAGGTCACTTCAGTCTTTTATATCTCTCTGGCGATAGCGTTTGTATTTATATTATGGGGTGTATTCTTCCCGGGTAACCTTGAAACGATACTCGGTTACGTGAATGACTTCATATCCAATACGTTCGGATGGGTATATATGCTCGCGATGACCGGTTTTGTACTGTTTGCATTGTTCTTGATCATCAGCCCGTACGGTAAGATCAGGCTCGGCAGGCAGGATGAAAAGCCGCAGTACAGAGCATTCACATGGTTTTCATTCCTGTTCACGGCAGGTATGGGCGTGGGTCTTGTGTTCTTCGGCGTCACCGAACCGCTGACCCATTACTATAATCCGCCGACGGTCGAAGGTGAATTGGTTGCCGCCCAGCAGGAAGCGCTGCAGTATACATTATTCCACTGGGGCCTTCATCCTTGGGCCGTGTATGCAGTCGTCGGACTGGCACTGGCATACTTCAACTTCAGACATAAGGCGCCTCTGCTCATGAGTTCGTCGCTTGTCCCGCTGATCGGTGACAGGGCGAACGGCTGGATGGGCAAGAGTGTGGACGTGCTTGCGGTATTCGGTACGATATTCGGTATCGCGACGTCCCTGGGTCTTGGTGCAACACAGGTTTCAGCAGGACTCAGCTACAGTTTCGACTTCATAGAAAACAACATCATTACACAGATGATCGTCGTCATCCTGATCACGCTCGGATTCGTGGTATCGGCTGCGACTGGTCTGAATAAAGGGATCCGTTACTTGAGCATCGGTAACGTCATCATGGCGATTGCGCTCATGCTCTTCGTATTCGTATTCGGTTCTTCCGTGAAGATGATCGAGGCGTTCATGACGAACCTCGGTAACTATGTGCAGAACCTTCCGAGCATGACGCTCGGTATGAATGCATTCGAGGGTGACCGCGGATTCCTGAATGACTGGACACTGTTCTACTGGGCATGGTGGATCGGCTGGGCGGCTTTCGTCGGCAGCTTCATCGCGCGTGTATCCCGCGGACGTACAATCCGTGAATTCATCCTCGGGGTGATGGGTGTACCTGTACTGTTCAGTGCCCTCTGGTTTGCGGTCTTCGGTGTCGCAGGCATCGAAACAGACGGTATCCTGAACGGCGGACTATACAGCCTGATGGTGGACCAGGGGAATGAAGTCGCACTCTTCGCCTTCCTTGAGAACTATCCTGCCGCACCGATCATCATGGGAATCGCGATACTGCTGATTGCATCATTCTTCGTCACATCCGCCGACAGTGGTACATTCGTGCTCGGCATGCTGACGACCGGCGGTTCATTGAACCCGCCGCTCCAGGTGAAGCTTACATGGGGTGCAATCCTTGCCGGTACCGCAATGGTGCTGTTATTCTCAGGCGGCCTGAATGCCCTTGAGATGGCGATGCTGATTGCGGCATTCCCATTCACTTTCATAGTGGTGCTGCTGGCGATATCCTTGTATAAGGCGCTGCGCAACGAATATCACATCATCGAACTTGAAAGAAGGCACCTGCTCTATGAACCAGGCTACGAAGAAGAGACCAAGAAAGAGCTGGAAGAAAAAATCGAAGAGTTCGAGAAGACACTGCCTGAAGAATTCAAAGAAATTCCTGAGGGTGAAGAAGTGGGCAAAGATGAAGATACGGAAACAACCAAGGAAACAAAAAAAGATGAATGATCATAATTTAAGCGGCTGTCCTGATGGACAGCCGCTTTTTATAATGCCTCGAACTCTTTTTCCGATATGACCTTGATGCCGTGCTTCTCCAAAAGGGCCGTCGTCACTCCGGTGCCCGGGATTTTATTGCCGCTGAAGGTGCCGTCGTAAATGGCCGCGCTGCCGCACGACGGGCTGTTTTCCTTCAGGACGACCATTGTGGGCTCGTATTGCCTGAAAATTTCAAGTGTATCGTGTGCACCTTTTAAAAAGTGTGCGGTGACGTCTGTACCGGCGGTATCGACGACCCTGGCCCTGCCCTCCAGCACATCATGCCCGTCCCCGCCCTGGATCTCCGCCGGATGCCTCGGTGTCGGAAGGCCGCCGAAAACTTCCGGGCAGACGGGCAGCGCCTCACCCGCGTCCATCAGGCGCCTGATTTTCTCATTTAGACTGTTGTTGCCGTCGTAACGTACATTTTCGCCGATGAGGCATGCACTGACCAGTATCATCTGAATCCCTCCCGGTTATAAAAGTGATTATGGATATAGTATCATGAACAATGAATGAAATTCCGACAGACAGGTGATGGTTATGACAGAAGAAGTGAAGCTGAAGTTCTATGATGATTCCTACTACGATGATTTAAAGCAGTATGTACTGAACGAGGAGGATGTCTATTTTTCCGCCCGGCCGCTGGATGTGCTCGAAAGCTGCCTGCATGATCCCCGTCGCCGGATGGTTCTGATGATACAGGGCGGGGTCGCCGGGGTCTTCATTTTACAGAGCGGCAGTGTTGTAAAGGAATACAGCGACAACCCGGATGCGCTCGTGATGTTCAGCTACTCCGTCGATTCCCGGAAGCAGGGCCGGGGCATCGCCGCCGGATCATTCGAGAAGCTCGATGCTTTTGTGAAAGAACATTATGACAGTGTGGATGAAGTGGTCCTCGGCGTCAATGTAAGAAACAAAGCGGCGCAGCATGTATATGAAAAGGCCGGATTCAAAGACACCGGCCGGAGCTTTGAAGGGCCGGTCGGCCGGCAGATCATCATGAGAAGAGAGTTAGGGTGAGCCTGCATCACTCGGACTTGTACGGCGGCCAGAAAAGAACATCCAGTCCGGGAGAATAGTGGGCGATGACGGGTGTGCCGGTCATATCCCCTGGCAAAAGCGAGTTGACGGCGTCGGGATCATAGTCGATGGAAACGTCGGCAAGTTTCCATTTCAGATGGTGGATGCCGATATGCATCACCTTCCCCCCGAGCGTCTTATACAGCCTGTAGCGCTCAAATAGCCAGTGATCGAGCGTGCCTTCCTCGGACGGTGCGGCGCTGGACAGCACCTTATACCTGCCGTCGAACCATGCTTCCGCGTCGTGCTGGCGCCTGCTGTAGAAGTGTGTCCATCCGTTTTTCCTCTCCCGCTTCATCTTCGCCTTGTAATAAGGGAGTGTCGCCGTCCGGGCACCGAGCACCGGGATGATTTTTTCGGCATCCAGGCTGAAGAAATAAACGCCGGGTATGCCTTTATGTTTCACGTAGGTCCTCGTATTCAATTCCAGGAATTTATGGAAATACGGGAATCTCGGTATATTCCTGAACCTCAGGTCCTTTACATTGAACGGGAATATTGAAACCCATGCTTGGCCTTCATATAAATCCAGCTCAAGCTCATCGGGCACATGGCGGGCCAATTCTTCCGGATCGACGGGGATGTGCATGGTCACCACCTCTTCCCATTTCTGGAACATCATCCACGGGCCGGACGGCAGGGGTGCGGTCCTGTGATCGGTATAATTCAACAGTTCATTCATTTCATTCACCCTCCGATCTTTATTGTACAGTAGCCCGCAGGGGAGCGGATTAAACGTACAGTGTATTCCCTTTTCCCCCAATTTCTGCAAAAAAAGCGGGATTATACATACCTTTTCCATATAATGTTGTTATAATGGCTCTAAACCAAATTTAAGGAGATATGTATGAGACAAGGATTGCAAAAAATGTTTTTATTATCAGGTGTGGCTTTAGTGATGGGTGGATGCGGCAACGCCTCCGCCGAGGTGGAAGATCAGATGGAAACACTTGAAGAATCATCAATACAACAGGACTTGCAAACACTCATCAACTATGAAGATCAGCTTCAGGAGGACTTTGAAACATCGCTTGAAGGAGAAGATTTGTCGAATTTCGCCGACTCCTCCGCAGAAGTGTTCACGAATGTGGATGAAAGGAGCGCCATCCTGGAAAATCTGAGGGAAACCACCTCAACCCATGAATCGGTCAATCAGGAACTGCAGGAGATCACTTTCCAGGAAGACGAGGCGGAGATCGAAGAGACCGTCTCATCAATCTCGGAGAACCTCGGGTCGATCAATGGGACGATGGAATCGTTCATCCCCCAGTATGAAGAAGTATTGGATGCGGAGCGCAGTTACTACAATTCGCTCGGGGAGTCATCAGCAGATTATGAGGATTTCAACGAAGGCCTTGAGACGGTGAACGAACAGCATGAATCACTCGATGAGCATTACCGCTCCCTGAATGAATCCCTCACGAATCTGGAGGAAAATAAAAATCATGCATTTGAACTCCTGAGCAGGGAGGATGAATCATGATGAAACATATATTCATGCTGATGTTCGTCCTGCTGCTTGCAGCCTGCGGGGGTGCCGGCGGTGAAGAGGATGCGGAGCAGGCGGAGGCGCCTGAAGAGCAGACTGCCGAAGAGTCCGAAGGCGAAGCGGCCGGGGAAGAGGAAGTTTCTGAAGGAAGCACAGCTGACGAAACGGAAGCAGCCGAAGAGACAGAACCTGAGTTCTCTTATGAAGTGCATCCGGAAACATTCCAGATCGTGCCGATTGATGACGCGGATCCTGAAGTCGCATTGATCACGATCGATGATGCGCCGGACGGACAGGCGGTCGGAATGGCGGAAACATTGAGTGAAATGAATGCCGGTGCGATATTTTTCGTAAACGGCATGTTCATCCAGGACGAAGCGGGCCGGGAAGCGCTCGAAGAAATCCATGAGATGGGCTTTGAAATCGGCAACCACACCACGACACATCCATATCTGAATCAGATCACACCTGAGGAGACGAGGGAAGAGATCACCGGCACGAGTGACCTGATCGAGGAAATCACCGGTGAACGTCCGAGATTCTTCAGGGCGCCGTTCGGCATCAACACCGACGAATCGGTAAGCATCGCTGAAGAAGAGGGCATGACACTGATGAACTGGACTTACGGTTATGACTGGGAGGCGGATTATCAGGACCCTGAGGCATTGACGGACATCATGGTCAATACGGAGCTGCTGCAGAATGGTGCAAACCTGCTCATGCATGACAGGGAATGGACTGCCGAGGCATTACCGGACATCGTAGAAGGGCTTGAAGCGCAGGGGTATGAAATCGTGGACCCTGAAAATATCGAGAGCATGGAAACGGAGGATTCGGAATGAAGATGAAATCATTAATGGCGGTCATGCTGTTTGCTGTCATTTCCGCTGTGACTGCGGGGAAGGCGGATGCTGAGGTGCTGGACATCGAAGAAGCGCCGATTTTAAGTGCGCCGGAAGAGATGCCGTCACACTTCACCTATGACAGCGGTGTTGAAATAGCTTATCCGGAAGAGGGTGTGAGGGGCATATTCGTCTCAGGCTACATTGCCGGAAGCGAACAGCCGATGAACGAGCTGGTCGACTACGTGAGCACTTCCGGACTGAACTCGATGGTCATCGATGTGAAAGAGGACATGGGCGATATCATGATGGAGCTGCCGATTGAAAATGAAGTCGCAGTCGATAACATGCATTCATACGTTGATCCCGAGACACTGATGGCGCAGTTGGAAGAGAATCAGATTTATCCGATTGCACGCATCGTCGTATTCAAGGATTCGAGGCTTGCTGCAGAGGCACCTGAATTGTCCTTCCAGAACGCCGACGGATCGGTGTGGGCGAACGGGCGCGGTGAAAACTTCGTCAATCCCTTCCTGAAGGAAGTGTGGGACTACAACGTTGATATCGCGGTGGAAGCGGCGAAGCTCGGCTTCAAGGAAATCCAGTTCGACTATGTCAGATTCCCGGAAGGGTTCGAGTTTTACGGGGAGTCCCTCGATTATGACCTCGGGGAGTATGACGACGACAGGGAAGCCGGTGAACGGAGGGTCGATGCAGTGACCGACTTCGTTGAATACGCATATGATGAACTGCAGCCTTACGGTGTGGATGTATCCGTCGACATATTCGGGTATTCCGCAACGCATGGTGCGGCTGAAGGTATCGGACAGGACTTCAGCCGTATTTCAGAAGAAGTGGATGTCATTTCTTCAATGATCTATCCAAGCCACTGGGGGCCGGGATTATTCGGCATCGATGCACCGGATACCGAACCATATGAAGTGATCAATCAATACGCCCAGGAAGAAAACGCAGTGCTTGCAGAACTGGACGACCCGCCGATCAGCCGGCCCTGGCTGCAGGACTTCACCGCCTCATACCTCGGTGCAGGGAACTATCTGGAGTATGGCGCAGATGAAGTCGAAGCACAGATCCAGGCTCTGAAAGACAACGGCATAGATGAATTTCTGCTCTGGGATGCATCCAACCAGTATTCGAGAGGTGCCAACTACGATTTGGAATAATGTTTTAAAGAGAACCCGTTTCATTCCACTCTGAACAGGGAACAGACCCAGTAAAAGTAAGGAGGGATGTTTTAATGAAGCGATGGGCGTTTATTCCATTGTTTATGATGGTTTTTGTACTGGCGGCCTGCGGTGCGGATGAAGAATCCGGCGGGGGTGCCGAGGAAAATGGGAACGGCGACGGCGCGGCAGAGGCGCCTTCGGAGGAAATCGAAGTGACGATGTACGACACTGAGGAAGAGCCGATCGGTACGGCGGTATTGTCCGAGTCGGAAAATGGCCTGACGATTGCGCTTGAAGCTGAAGGGCTGGAACCCGGCGAACACGGCATGCATATACATGATGCAGGAATGTGCGAAGGACCGACCTTCGAGACAGCCGGAAGCCATTTCAATCCAACGGATGCCTCCCACGGTTTCGACCATGAGGACGGCCCGCATGCCGGAGATCTTGAAAACATAGAAGTGGCTGAGGAAGGCACGGTGTCGACCGAAGTCCCGGCTGAAAATGTGACGATCCTGGATGAGGAAGTGGAGACTTCCCTGATGACCGACAGCGGTACATCTTTAATCATCCATTCGGATGCTGATGACTATGTATCCCAGCCGTCAGGCGATGCCGGAGACCCGGTGGCCTGCGGTGTGATCAGTGAACCACAGGAGTAATATATTGATGCAGAGCAGAATCCCCGTCAGGGGTTCTGCTTTTTTTGATGAATAAAATCCCATCGCTCACTGGGTGTGCGGTTTGAGCGATAGAGCCCTCCATCGCTCACTGAGTGTGTGGTTTGAGCGATAGAAGCCCTCCATCGCTCACTGGGTGTGCGGTTTGATTATGTCCATATAATTGTGTAATAAAGAAAAATGAGCCAAGTCATTTCTCTGTAGTACAATGTAGTTACCACAACACACATTGATTGGAGAGA
>NZ_OBQF01000007.1 GCF_900220995.1 Salinicoccus kekensis | reverse complement strand
CCGCCCCAGCCATGGCTGGGGCGGGAAACCCCACATACTGAGTAACTACATATCTGTACTTTAATCCTTATTACACAGGATTATGGACTTGACTTCCTCACATCCGACTTATGTCACAGGAAGACGTTTTATGACATAACTTCCCGCCTCACTACCGACTTATGTCACGGGAGGGTGTTTTGTGACATAACTTCGCTCCTCACCACCGACTTATGTCACAGGAAGGCGTTTTGTGACATAACTTCCCGCCTCACTACCGACTTATGTCACACCAGGGCGCATCGCACCATAACTCCACCGCCGCCCCGCACCGGCACAAAGGGATATCAGTTGATTTCCTGTCTGTACATTTCTACAATTAATTAAAAGACATTTATAAAGGGATGGTTTGATGACTGAGAATTTTATTCGGCTGGATCTTGAGCATACCCGGAATTTTGCGGGCGATCATGAAATCGGCATGCTTGAGCCATACATAGAAGCGGCGCACGAAGCAATCGTGAACGGGACGGGGGCCGGCAGCGAATTCCTCGGCTGGACGGACCTGCCGGAAACTTATGACAGGGATGAGTTCGAAAGGATCAAAGAAGCGGCACGGGCGATCAACGGCCACTCGGATGTGCTGGTCGTGATCGGCATCGGCGGCTCCTACCTTGGTGCGAAGGCGGCCCTCGAAATGCTGAACCCGACTTTCGAAAAAGAAGGGACGGAAGTGATCTTCGCAGGACATCACCTCTCTGCACATTATATGAATGAACTTAAAACCCATCTCGCGGACAAGGATTTCTCCATCAACGTCATCAGCAAATCCGGGACGACGACGGAGCCGGCAATCGCATTCCGCATCTTCAAGCAGCTGCTGGAAGAGAAGTACGACGATGTAAGGGACCGGATATACGTCACGACCGACCGCAGCAAAGGTGCATTGAAGCAGCTCGCGGATGCGGAAGGCTATGCGACGTTCACGGTGCCGGACGACATCGGCGGCAGGTATTCTGTCCTAACCGCGGTGGGACTTCTGCCGATGGCCGCTTCCGGCATCGACATCGATGCGGTGATGGAAGGCGCACAAAATGCAAAAAAGGAACTTTCATATAAAGACACTTCCCGTAACCCGGCCTACCAGTACGCCGCAATCAGGAACATCCTGTACAAAAAAGGGTATCACACGGAGCTTTTTGCGAATTATGACGAGCGCCTGAAGTACTTTGCCGAATGGTGGAAGCAGCTGTTCGGTGAAAGCGAAGGGAAGGACAATAAAGGCATCCTGCCGCACAGTGCGAATTTCACGACCGACCTCCATTCACTGGGCCAGTACATCCAGGACGGCCGGCGCGGCCTTTTCGAGACGGTGATCAATGTCGAGGCGCCGATGAGCGACATCACAATCGAATCGGATAAAGAAGATCTCGACGGCCTGAATTATCTTTCCGGCATGACGGTTGATGCCGTCAATAAAAAAGCGGTCGAAGGCACGATGCTCGCCCATGTGGATGGCGGCGTGCCGAATATACTCATCACCGTCCCGGATTTCTCGGCGCGGACATTCGGCAGCCTTGTGTACTTCTTTGAACTTGCCTGTGCGATGAGCGGTTACCTGCTCGGGGTCAACCCCTTCGACCAGCCCGGTGTCGAGGCCTACAAGAAGAACATGTTCGCACTGCTCGGCAAACCCGGATTCGAAGCATTACAGAAGGAATTGAATGACAGACTCCGCTAAAAATTATATAATTAAATGTAATCTTGGAATAGGCTATATTATTGCAATATAGCCTATAATCTTTTTTGCGGGGTCATTTCATTGGAGCGTCTGATAGAGTTATTCACAACCGAGGAAGGCATACAGTCCATCTTCGAACAGTTCGAGCAATTCGGCATATTGGCGGGTTTTCTCCTGGTCATATTGGAAGCTTTCCTTCCGGTATTGCCGCTGTTTGCCATCGTCATTTTAAACATCAATTCCTACGGCTTCCTCGTCGGCTTCACAATGAGCTATTCGGCAACTGTGATAGGCAGTTTCCTTGTCTTCCTGACCGTCAGATTCCTGTTCCGGAATGCGGCCCAGCGGTATATCCACAAAAGGGAGAACCTTGAAAGGCTGCTCCGCTTCGTTGATGAACGCGGGTTCACATTCGCCTTCATCATGCTGGCGCTGCCCTTCACCCCGACATCCGTCGTGAACGTGATTGCGGCCCTGTCCAATATGAGGAGTGAAGTGTATCTGCTGATACTGGTCGCCGCCAAACTGATCATGATCGGCTCGATGGCGCTGGTCGGCTATGACATCACGGAATTCTTCAATTCGCCGGTGCGCCTTGTCGTCTCGCTTTTGTTATTGGCGTTATTATACTTTTTCTCGAAATGGTATCAGCGTTATTTGAATAAGAAATTGAAAAAATAGAGGTGCATCCCAGTGAAAAAAGAAATTCTGGAATGGGTGATGGCGATTGCGATCGCCATAATTTTAATCGTGGTGATCAGGACCTTCTTCTTCGTCACCTATACGGTCGACGGACTCAGCATGGATCCGACGCTGCAGGACGGCGACCGCGTCGTCGTCAATAAATTCATGGATAACTTCACCGATTATGAATACCCGGAAGTCGTCGTATTCGATTCGGATATGGGTCCGGCGTATGTGAAGCGTGTCATCGGCACGCCGGGTGATGAGGTCGAGATGCGGGATCAGCAGGTCTATGTCAACGGGGAGCCGCTAGAAGAGGATTACGTGGTACACACCGGGGAATCGTACATGGACAACTTCACACTGAGTGACCTCGGGGTGGAGGGGGATGTGATCCCGGAAGACCACTATCTTGTGCTCGGTGACAACCGTCCGGTTTCAAGGGACGGACGCGACTTCGGGCTGATCCATGAAGACAGCATCGTCGGTGAAGTCCAGCTCAGGTTCTGGCCGCTGAACGAGATCACAGTCAATTTTTAACCATATGAAGACACCTTTTTTCAGGGTGTCTTTTATTTACTTATAAAGGAGTGGGACCATGAGAGTCAATATTTGGACGGGCGTCAGCGGTACGGGTAAGACGGACCAGATGTTTAAGGAAATCGAGGCGATCACGCTGGATGAGCCGCTCGGCTCGAGCATCTACATCATCACACCGACCCAGAACACACTGCAGTATGAACGCATACTCACTGCCGGCAGGAATGAAAACCTCACCGGCAGCCTCCGGGCCGGCGTGTTCAGTTTCCAGAGGTTCATCTGGCATATATTCAATGAGATCGGCGGAAACAGCCGCGAGACGCTGAGTGAAAGCGGCCAGGTGATGCTCCTGCATAAGCTGATGGATGATATGAAGGAGAGCTTCAAATATTATCAGGATTCGAGCCAGTACATCAGATTCTCCAAAAAAGTGCTCGATATGCTGAAGGAATTCAGGACATACCAGGTGTCGGTCGACGACATCGGCAGCGTCAGATCCGAAAAGGAACGCTACCAGGACAAGCTTTACGACCTGACGCGGATT
Source organism: Salinicoccus kekensis (assembly GCF_900220995.1). Classification (GTDB taxonomy): domain Bacteria; phylum Bacillota; class Bacilli; order Staphylococcales; family Salinicoccaceae; genus Lacicoccus; species Lacicoccus kekensis. The sequence goes on along the minus strand of NZ_OBQF01000007.1, from coordinate 145,726 downwards.
TATCAGAACTGGCTCGAGCTCATCGGCGAGCTCAATATAGAAGACCTGAACATCATCAATACATTCATGACGGCACTGGATATGAACCCCGACATCAAAGTGCTGAAAGACGCCGTGATCTACATCGACGGTTTCCACAACTTCACGGAAAGCGAGTTCCAGCTGATTGCGGCCCTCGCGAAGCGGGTGAAGACGGTCAATATACTGCTCACCCATAAGGGTGAGAATAAAACCCTCTTCAGAAAGACGGACGCGAGCATCACACGGCTCCAGGAGCTGCTCGGCAGCGCGGTCAACATCGTCCATTTCGAAGATGAGTTCAGGCGTTCCGGCAAAATGGGGCTGATCCAGCTTGAGGAATATTTTTCAAAAGGAAAACCCATGACCCTCTATGATGGCATCTCGATCACGGAGTCGCCGAACATCATCGATGAGGTCACGAATGTCGCACGTGAGATCGAGCGGCTGACAGCAGACGGCATCCATTACAGGGAGATCGGGATACTTTACCGCGATGAGGCCTACATCCGCCATATCGAATCGATATTCCGGCGGTTCGACATCTCCTATCATGTGGACCAGAAGGTGCCGATGCACTCCCACCCGTTCGTCCAGTTCATCATTTCGGTGCTGGAATGCTACATGCGCAGGTTCGAATTCACCGCCCTGATGGATGTGCTGAAGGCGGAATACATGACAGGACCAGAAGAGCGGGACTTCATCTTCCAGTTTGAAAACTTCGCACTTGAACGCGGACTGACAAGAAGCGCACTTTTCAAGGACGAGCTTTTCACGGTGAGGAGATTCAGGGACGGCGAAGGTGAGATCAGGGAAATTGATGTGAGCGATGAAGTGGCGGACCTCCTGACCTTCAAAAATGATGTGCTGGGCCGCCTGTCCCGCCTGTTCGACCGGTTCGACGAAGCGGAGAACGTCCTCCAGTACATTACGATCATCCATGAGTTCCTCGCTGAAGAGGGCATCATGGAGAAGGTCGAAGCGGAAATCCACGCACTTGAGGAGACCGGCGACATCGTGAAGCGTGATGAGACGGAGCAGGCATTCAACCATTTCGTGAAGATGCTGGATGATGCATACATCGTCTTCAGGGAGGAGCCCGTCTCATTTGAAATTTTCCATGAAACGTTCAAGGACGGCCTTTTGAATGCGGAATTCAGCCTGCTCCCGTCGACGATCGACCAGGTCATCATAGGCAATCTGGATCTCGCCAAAGTCGAAAACAAGAAGCATGTATTCATCATCGGCATGAACCGTAATGTGATGCCGAAAGAGACGCGGAGCAACGCGCTCATCAGGGAAGAGGAAAAAGAACTCTTCGAAGCTCATGACATCATCCTTTCGCCGAGTGCCAAAGTGCTCGCACAGGATGAGCGGTTCGTCTTCTACCACGGGGCGACCCGGGCAAGTGAGGGGCTCCACATCAGCTTTTCCAACACGCTGCAGGGCGGGGAGCCGACGAAGATCAGCCCGTTCGTCGAGGAGATCATACCGGAGCATGACTATCAGAGGGATCTCGTGTACCGCCGGACGTCCCTGTATGGGAAGTTCGAGCCTGAAAAACTGGTGTCGTCGGCACGCAGCATGGAGGCGCTGATCCACCTGAAGCTCAGGGAGCTGCTCGGCATACACAATGCCCCGATCAGTGAGCTCGCGCGCTATCCGGAGTATGCGACATGGATCCGGCTGTACCAGATCATCAAAAGCCATGATACGACCGGCATGTACAGGAGGCTGAACTTGAGCCTCACCGATGACAACCGCGCAACACCCGTCACACCGGACACCGCCGAAGCGCTTTACGGCGAATCGATGCATGCCAGCGTCTCGAGGTTCGAGTCATTCAACCGCTGCCAGTTCCAGCACTTTGCAAATTACGGCCTCAAGCTGAACGTCAGGCAGCCTTACAAGGTGGCGCCGCTCGACCTCGGTAACCTCTATCACCATGTGCTTGAAAATGTGACGCGCAAGCTGGATTTCACATTCCAGCATGAGGAAGCGCACATCGAAAAAGTCACGGAAACGGCGATCGACGAGGAAGCTCAAGCGATACAGCACGGCATCTTCAATGATTCATATTACAACGCTTCGCTGAAGCGGAGGGCGAAGGATGCGCTGACCCGGCTGATCTATTTCATGCGGGACATCGAGCGCCTCGGCGAGTACAAAATTGCACATGTCGAACTCGGGTTCGGCAAATCACGCGATTCCCTCGGCGAAGTCATCCTTGAAAGTGATGCAGGCAGGAAGATTTCCTTGAGGGGTAAGATCGACCGCATCGATGTATATGAAAGCGGCGGCAATTCCTATGTCAACCTGATCGACTACAAATCGAGCACGAGGAAGATTTCGCGTGCAGGGATACTGAACGGCCTCGAGCTGCAGATGATCACCTACATGCATGTGTTGACAACGAACGGCACCGGTCTGTTCGAAGGCGAAGTGCGGCCGAACAGCATGCTCTTCTTCCCGGTGAAAGACCCAGTGCTCAATTTGAAGGCGGAGACGGAACCCGCCGAAATACTGAAGGAGCAGAATAAACAGCTCAAGCCCGACGGCGCCTTCATCAATGAACATCCCGAGTACGATGAATATATGGACGAGTCCTCGATCGGCCTGACCGGGCTCCTGTCCTCGATGGAGGAGTATAAGGACTACAGCGAATTCTATCCGATCACGGTGAGTGCCAAAGGCAAGATCAACGGCATGACGAAGGGCCGGTATTTCAGCCCGGGACTTTTCCGCCATTATGCGGACTACGTGATCGAGATGTATAAAAAAGTGACGGATGAAATTTATTCAGGGGCGAACGAAGTCAACCCGATGTCGACGGGGGATGTGCTGCCTTGCAGCTTCTGTGATTTCAAATTCGCCTGTCGGGTGGACTATTTGATGAATGCCCGGGAGATGCGGGAGAACAAAGTGGATGAATCGGAAATTGAAGCGTTTGAAAGGGAGGTGGCATCTGATGGTGACCTGGACGGATGAACAATATGAAGCGATCCATTACACGGGCTCGGACATACTGATTTCTGCCGCAGCAGGCAGCGGAAAGACGACCGTGCTCGTCGAGCGGATCATACAGAACATCGTGGGCGGCAGGTATTCTGTGGATGAACTGCTCGTCTCCACCTTCACGAACATGAGTGCAAGGGACATGAAGGAAAAGATTGAAAAGGAACTGCGCAAAAAGCATGCGGAGACGGGGGACCCGAGGCTGAACGAGGAGATACTGAAGCTGAACGGGGCGCATATCTCGACGCTCCACAGCTTCTGCCTCTACCTCATACGGATGCACTACAACGTCATCGGCATTTCGCCGGATATGCGGACGCTGTCGGATATAGAAGGCCAGATCAGGCTGGATGGCGTCATAGACCGGGTGCTTGAGGACTATTATGCGGAGGGGACGGATGTCTTCACGGATCTGACGTTCATGACATCTTCGGATAAGAACAACAGCGGCCTGGTGGAAATCATCAAAAGCCTGTATTTCACAGCGGTCGCAAGCCCGGATCCGCTCAGATTTCTGGAAAGCCGGATCGACCAGTATGAAGACGTGTCGCATCTTGAGGCCATCGTCGATGCATATAATGAAATCATCAGGCATAAGCTGATCGCACTCGAAACGTCGCTCCAGGAACTGCACAAGGCGTACCACGCCATTTATCATGAAGACATCAAGGAGACGCAGAAGCGCGATGCATTTGACGCACTGGCGGATCTGATGCGTGCGGTGGAGCGGGCAGTGGAGGCGAACCTCCGCGGCGAAGCCGTCAATCTGCCGCCCTTCTCCTTGAAGGACGGGCGGACGGCATTCTTCAAAAAGATCGCCGATCCCTATGAGAAGAAACACCTGACCGACACTCAGAATAAAGTGAAGCAGTCCTATAGTGAATTATTGTCACTCCCTGCCTATACGGTCGGGGATGCGGTGGATGAACTGTCGCCGATGAATGAGATGAACAACACCCTCATCCGCATCGCCATCGATGTGCTCCAGGGTTTCAGGCATCAGAAGAACCTCCGGAATGAAATGGACTTCTCCGATTATGAGCATTATGCCCTCGCGATACTGAATGCAAACGATCATGAAGTGGCTGAAATTTACCGGGAGCAGTTTAAGGAAATCATGATAGACGAATACCAGGACATCAACCGGGTGCAGGAGGCGATCATCTCCCTGATCAAGAGCGGGGATGAGAAGGACGGCAACCTGTTCATGGTGGGGGACGTGAAACAGTCCATCTATAAATTCAGGCAGGCGGACCCGTCGCTCTTCATCGAAAAAGCGAACCGCTTCAGGAAGCCTGGCAGCGGGAAGATCATCAATTTGAACCATAACTTCAGGTCGAGGGGCGAAGTGCTGGATCTGACCAACAGCCTGTTTGAAAGGATCATGGATGAAACGGTCGGTGAAATCGAATATGATGACACCCAGAAGCTCGTCCAGGGCAACTATCTGGATGCACCGGAAATCAGACAGGAGCTCCATGTGATCGAAGAAGCGGATGAGATCGAAGGGAATGCCGAAATCAGGCACATCATCGATGTCATCAAGGAGAAAGTGTCACGCGGGGCGGATTATAGGGACATCGTCATCCTGACGCGCAATACGACGGATAATGAAGACTACCGGAAAATGCTGAGTGAAGCGGGTCTGCCGGTTTACGTCAACAACCGCACCGGTTACCTCGACACCCTTGAAGTGCGTTCGCTCCTGAGCATACTGTCGATCATCGACAATCCGCTGCAGGACGATCACTTCACCGGCACGATGCGCCTGCCGCAGTTCGATTTCAGCGAGGAGGATATTGCGAAGATCCGCGCCGGATCGGAAGCGGTCTACATGTACGAAGCGGCCCGGGAGTACGAGGCGGAGGACGATCTGAAGAAGCGGCTGGACGGTTTCTTCACGGTGCTCGATGAACTGCGCACACAGGAGCGGTATTTGAGCGTCCCCGAACTGATCGATGAAATTTATTACCAGTTCAATCTTTTGGAATATTTCTCAGGCCTGCCGGGCGGGCAGAACAGGCGGGCGAACCTGAACGGGCTTGTCGAGAAGGCGATGGAATTTGAGGAGATGTCGCATATTTCCCTTTACCAGTTCATCACGACGATCACAAGGATGATCGCAGACGGACAGGACTTCGGCGAAGAGAACACCGTGTCGCCGGATGACGACATCCTCCGGGTGATGACGATCCATGCATCGAAGGGGCTCGAGTTCGATCATGTCATCTATGCCGGCATCCACAGGAATCTGAATTTCAGGGACCTGCATGCCAGGGTGATCGTGCATGCGGATTACGGCATCGGCTTCAAACGTTTCAACAGCCGTGACAATACGATCCTGCCGAGCATCCATTCAATCGTCATGCAGGAATACATCAAGAAGGAGACAATCTCAGAGGAGATGCGCCTGATCTATGTGGCGATGACGCGGGCGGTGGAGCAGCTGACGATACCCGTCGTCTTCAAGAAGGAACAGAAGGAGAAATATCTCTACAACGGCGGCATGGTGCTCGCCGATTACAGGCTGAACATCAACAGCGTGCAGGAACTGATCTTCCCGGTCCTGAAATACTTGATCGATGCAGAGTATGATTTCCTTGAACTCATCGATGTCGAAATCGAGGATGCAGCCGAAGAGGAGAAGATGTACCATCTGTCCCCGGAGACGCTTTTAAATGTGGACGCGGGCCGGGGGGACGGGCTGTATGACAAGTTCAGCCACCGCTACCACAGCCCGGGTCTCACGGACCTTGTGCATAAGGAGTCCGTCACCGAGATCAAGCGCAAAAACAGCACGCATCCGGATGATGCCAAAATCGTCCGTCATACGCGGAAAGTCAACTTAAGGGAGCCGGAATTCCTGAACCGGGGTGTCGAAGCACCGATCTTCGGGACGGTCATGCATGAAGTGATGATGCATCTGATGAATGACTGGCCGAAATTATCCGCACTCGGTGCCGGTGAGTCGGAAGCGTACATCGACCGGCTGATTTCAACGATCCGTGAGAGGGAGACGTTTTTGACCGACGTCCATGTGTACAGGATAAAGGACAACATCTCGAGGTTCTTCAATGATCCCGTGATGATGGAACTGCTTGAAAACCAGAAGCAGATCCATACGGAGATCCCCTTCATAATGAATCAGCAGGCAATCGGCTACTCGGAGCATGAAGATCAGATCGTCCAGGGGATCATGGACTGCCTTCTGGAGATCGATGGACACTACACCATCATCGACTATAAGACCGACTGGGTGCCGCCCGGTGCAGATAAGCGGGAACTTGCGGAACGTTATAAAACACAGATGGATATTTACCGCCGTTCGGCTGAAAAAGCGCTCGGCAGGGAAGTGGAAGTATATCTGTATTTCTTTTTATATGGAGCGATAAAAGTTGAAGACTGACTATAGACAACATATATTTTTTATAATCGGTGCCGCGATCCTGCTGCTGGCACTGTATAACGGGATGAGATTCTCGGTGCCGCTTGACGTCATCAACCCTTATGAATATTTCCACGGCGCCGAAAGGACGAACTTCCAGATCATGAACATGTTCATCGGCGGGGCGGTGGTGCCCCTGATATCCATCGCTGCAGGCTACCTGCTGATGACATTCAGGGCGCACCGGCCGCTGAACGTCATCCTGACGCTCGTCGTCATGCTGTTCTTCATCATGATTTCGACGGTGTTTTTATTCGGATTCGACGCACTGCCCGGGATCATAATCATGAGCATCATCGCGGCACTTTTCCTCCGGCTCGACTGGAAGATCATTCTCGCATCATTCGGGTTTTTATTCGCCCTCCATCTGGTCTTCAACGGCCTGATCATACTGTGGAGCGGGTTCGGCTCGCCGGGTGACATCATCTACTCGAGCATCCAGCAGGTGAACCGCTTCAGCAGCGTCTTCGGCGGATCGGATTACTTCGCGATCATCGGCCTGAACATCGAAGTGTTCATGACTTACCAGCTGGGCAGCTGGTTCATGTGGACGCTCTCGATACTGCCGTGGATCTTCCTCGGCATGGTCCTCCACCACTTCAGCACCGGCGGGCTCATCAGGAACAATGCGGGCATGATGACCGCAGTGGCGGCGGCGCTCATCTTGGGCGGGATCATGATAAAGATCATCGAGATCCTCTCACTCGGCTCATTTGCAGCGACGACATTCGCAATTTACTTCGGTGGGCCGCTGCTCGGTGCGGGCTACTTCATGGCGCTCTTGCTTTTGAGCCTGTTCCTGCCTGAGAAGGTGCGCGCATTATTTGCGGCCGCAGGGGAGAAGGGGCTCACACTGTACATCGCCTTCAATTTCGTGATGGTGGTTTTATTCTACGGATCGGGCTTCGGCCTGTTCGGTGAAGTCTCGATCATGACGACGGTGACCATAGTGCTTGCGGTGTACGCATTGCTGCTCGTCGCAGCCTTCATCCTTAAGCGTCAGGAAATAAAAACCCTGGAACAATTGAGTGTTGTGAATATTAAGAAATGAAAGAATTAAGCATTGATGTTTGGTATAATATATTCAAATACAATTTAAGGAGAGAATTCCATGAAATTTTTGACTTTTGAATATCAGGGCAGCACTTATTATGGGGTAAAAGTGAAACGTGAGGAAAGTGCATGGATCTTGCCGAAATTGTTTGCAGATTTTGGGGAAGATGAGAACTATCCGAAAACTTTGCTCGAGGGGATCTCGACTTATCATACACTCGATTTTCAGGAAATCGTCAGAAAGCTGGTTGAAAAAGCAAGGGAATCGTCAGATCCGGACCAATACAAAGCACCTTTCAGTGATATAAAGTTCCTCGCACCGGTCACGCCGCCGAATAATGTCATCGCACTCGGCCGCAACTATAAGGCACATGCTGAAGAGATGAAGAGCAAGGTGGAGAGCCTCTACGTCTTCACAAAGGCCGCTTCAAGCCTGGAAGGTGACGAGGCGGTGATCCCGAACCACCAGGACATCACGAATGAGCTGGACTATGAAGGTGAGCTCGCCGTGGTCATCGGTAAAGAGGCATGGAAGATAGACAGCAGCATGGCGCTCGATTATATATACGGCTACACAATCTTAAACGACATCACCGCACGTGAGCTGCAGAGGGAGCATGCACAGGCGTTCCTTGCCAAAAACCTGAAAGGTTCGGCACCGATGGGACCCTTCATCGTGACGAAGGATGAGCTTCCGAACCCGGAATCGACTTCCATCGTGACGAAAGTGAACGGTGAGATCAGACAGGACGGCTCGACGAGCGACATGGTGCTGAAGCTGGATGAACTCATCGCGGAAATTTCAAAGTACATCACACTGCAGCCGGGCGACGTGATCGCAACAGGTACGCCGAGCGGCGTCGGGGCAGGCATGAATCCGCCGCAGTTCCTCAAGCCGGGTGATGAAATCCGGGTTTCGATCAATGGAATCGGCACATTAACGACATATATTGAAAAATAGACCCTTAAAATCTTGTCTTGATCAGTGTTATAATTGATGCGTATGATTTTAGACTGAACAGGAAAGGAAAGAACGGATGATACACTTACATTTGACCACCATTATCCTGGCAGTGATCCTGTATGTCATCGCCCTTGTACTTTATTTGAGGGACAGCCCGAATAATGCAGGGAAGATGACGCATATGATCCTCAGGGCGGACTACATCTTTCTGATATTCAGCGGATTGCTCGTCTACATTCAAAATATGGAAGGCATCAGCGCATCCGGCGGCCATATGATGTACGGCCTTAAAGTATTGTTCGGCCTTGCAGCTGTGGCACTGATGGAAATCAGCCTCGTCAGGGCGAACAGGAGCGCACCGGCCGCAAAAGGCCTGACGATTGCAGCGGTTGTCATCGTCGTCATCACTGTCGGCCTCGGCATCTATTTGCCGCTTGGACCTTTAAGCTCAATGTTTTAATTTGCAATCCATACTGCAGATCATCTGAGATCTGCAGTTTTTTTATCGAATTTATGAACTTTTGGCAAAAACCGACCGAACGATTCACGAATCTAGTATACTGGTGAAGATATGAAACTAAAGGCAGGCATAGATAATGAAAATATTTAAAACAGTGATGTCAGTGCTGATTCTCGGCATGGCACTTTATACACCTTCTACATATATATCAGCGAATACGACAGTGAATGATACGGACCGGATCTACAGCATTGTGGTGGACCGCTTCCTGAATGCGGACACTTCAACCGATGAATCAGTGCCGGAGGATGAGAACCCCGAGCTTCGTTTCGGCGGGGACTTCACCGGGATCGAACAGAACCTCGAATATATCCGGGACATGGGCTTTACAGCCATCCACTTATCACCGGTGTTCGCGTTTGCACCGGATGACTACCTCGGCTACGATGTCGAAAGCTATGAGGAAATCGATGCGGGCCTCGGCGGGGCTGAAGGACTGGAGAGCCTTGTCGAAGCGGCACATGATATGGGACTTGAGGTCATCGTCGATGTACCTGCGGTATCTATCGACGGTGCCGGCGCGGCGGACGAATTGAACGTGAACAGCATATACGGCGATTACATCGATGATAAAGATCTCGCGATGCTGGACTTGACGGATGCGGACGTCCAGAGTGAATATCAGGAAGCCATCAGTAATTTCGTGGATGAGTTCAATATAGACGGGCTGTCCATGATGATCGCACAGGACGGCGTCGATGCAGGCGAAGTGCTGCCCGGCGGCGTGAAGACATATGGTTTCGCCACGACGGAAGGTTTGTCGGCGGAAGGATTCGACCATATCGCAGATGAAACGATGCGGCAGACGCTTGCGGAAGCCTATGCCACGGTGAACCGTGAAATACCTGAAATCCCGGAATCGGAGCATATGCTGCTCGCGGACCACTGGTTCAGCGAACGGTTCACATCCCATGCCGTGGAGGAGAACATGTTCCCCGGCACACGCGTCAAGCAGCTTGTGACCTACTTGTACAGCCATGCCGGACCGATCAGCATGCTGTACGGGACGGAAGTCGCGCTGAACGGTGAGACGATACCGGACATCCATCCGCAGATGGACCTCTGGACCGACCAGGAAGTGGTCGAGTACATTGAACACATCAGCAACGTCTACAACGACCATAAAAATGCATTCACCGGCGATCTTGAAACGCTGCATCAGAGCGACGGGCATTACATCACCCGCTATCATACGAACGACGTGGACTTTATTTTGAATGTCAACGATACTAGCGAGACGAACGGCGTGAACCTGAACCTCGATGACGTGGATGAAGGCAAAGTGCTGAGCGGCATGCTGATCGGCGATATGATCCGCGCCACGGCACCCGGCGAATACATCGCCGTGCTCGACCGTGAAGAGACCGAACTCTACGCAATTGTGGAGGAGAGCGGCTTCAACAACGGCTATGTCATTGCGAGCGTCATCATCTTCGGCGGATTTGCACTCTTCATCTTCCTTGCAGGACGGAAAAACAAAAAATACAGAGAGAGTCAGAACAAATAAATGACTGAACCCCGGGGATCCGGGGTTCTTTCTGTTTAGGAGGGGAGAGGGTGCACGCGGAGTCCGATTTGGATGGGAATAAAGGGCGGTGCAAATCGGAAAAGCATGAAGAATCCGATCTGCAGGGGAATAAAGGGCGGATCAAATCGGAAAATCATTTCGAATCCGATTTGCAGGGGAGTAAAAGGCGGATCAAATCGGAAAAGCATGACGAATCCGATTTGCAGGGGAGTAAAAGGCGTCACAAATCGGAAAAGCATGACGAAATCGATTTGCAGGGGAGTAAAAGGCGTCACAAATCGGAAAAGCATGACGAATCCGATTTGCAGGGGAATAAAAGGGACCTCAGATCGGAAAAGTACCCCAGGCACCCGGGCGCACAAAAAACCACGACTCATCCAGAGCCGTGGTCCTTTATTCTCAATATAATCCGCGTTTCTTCATCTCCTCGATCGCTTTATATCCGACCATGTTCAAGTCACTTTTCGGGCTTGAGAACGGCGGGGAATATGCGACTTCGATATTGATGAGGTCCTGTGCTTTTCCGCCGGCCCGGATATGGGCGGCGAGTGTGTCGAGCCGTTTATCGACGCCGCTTTTTGAAATCATCGCAGCCCGTAAGATCGTGCCGTCGTTGCCGACATATATCTTGGTCCGGATCTTCGATGCGCCTTCCATGTAACCTGCCTTGAAATTCTGTTGATTATCGATGACGAAATGCTCGATGTCACGGACGTCTTTCCGTTCGAGCCCGATTGCGCCGATTTCATATTCGAAGAGCCGCATGATGTTCGTGCCGAGCAAGCCTTCAAACTTCACGTCATATCCGCCGTGTATATGATTGGCGATCGTGTAGGCCATGCGGTGTGCGGGCCATGCAAGCTTGATGTTTGCACGTATTTCCGGTGCATGCAGGTAGTTCGTCTCCATGATGTCACCAAGGGCGTAGACATTCTCGATGTTCGTCTGCCCGTATTCATTCACCGGGATGAGGCCGCGGTCGGTGACGTCCACTCCGGAATCCCTTAAAAACTCCGTATTCGGTGTCAGGCCGATGCCCTGGATGATCATCGGGGCCGGAATTTTTTCATTCGTCGTCAGATGGGCATAGCCATCGGCGACGCGGTCGATTTCGGAATTCATCTTCAAAGTGACCCCGTGGTCTTCGAGCGTCTGCTGGAGGACGGCGGCCATCTCCTCTTCGATATGGCCGTAAAGGTAGCCGTTCCTGTGGACGAGTGTGACATCGATATCACGCATCCTCAAGTTCTCCGTCACTTCCATTCCGATGAATCCGGAACCGACGATGACCACTTCCCGTATATCTTCCTCATCGATGTACTTCATGATCTCATCCATATCTTCAAGCGTGTGGAGGACATGGTTTTCCGGGACGCCGGCAAGCGCCGGGACGATCCGCGGCCTGCCGCCCGGGGAGAGGACAAGGTGGTCATATGATTCTTCAAAGATCTCCCCGGACTCCAGATTTTTGACCGTGACGAAGTTTTCGGAAGTGTTCACTTTGATGACTTCATGATAAGTACGGACAGTGACATCCTTTTTGCCGAAGCTTTCGGGAGTGGCCGCAATCAGCTGGCTGCGTTCCGCCACTTCACCACCGATGTGGTAGGGCAGGCCGCAGTTGGCAAAACTGATATCGCGGTCCTTTTCAAAGATGACGATTTCACAGTCCGGATCAAGGCGCCTCAGCTGTGATGCGGCCGTGGCGCCTCCTGCAACACCGCCCACAACAACGACTTTACCCATTTCCTACACCCCTTCGTTGAAATAAAACAACGCCACTGTACCGTTGCCGGTATGGCTTGAAATCGTCGGACCGATCATGCTGATGTTGACTTCTTCAAGCCCGGTCTCGGCAAGCAGCTTCTCTTTCAACTGTTCTGCACTTTCGAGCGCATTCGCATGGACGATATGCGCCCTGCCTTTTACGTTGTCTTCATTCAGGTGATTGACCATGCTGCTGAAGACCTTTTTTATGCCGCGGTGTTTCTCGAGCGGCACCAGTTTCCCGTCTTCCATATGAAGCAGCGGCTTGATGTTCAGGAGCCCGCCGAGGAAGGCGCTCCCTTTGGAGAGCCTGCCGCCTTGCGCAAGATAATCCAGGTCATTTACAGTGAAGAAATGACGGACGTTCCTGACATTCTTTTTGACGTTCTCAATGACATCCTCTTTGGACAACCCGTTCTGTATATCATCGCTTGCCCGCTCGACGATCATGCCAAGCCCGTAGCTCGCCGCTTTCGTATCGATCAGTGTGATGTCCGCCTCGGGATATTCATCCATGATGGTATCCTTTGCGATGACCGCACTCTGGTAAGTGCCGGATAATTCACTTGAAAAGGCGATATATAATATCGATTCTCCCTTTTCCACATAAGGGGTGAACTTCTCCACGAAATTTTCAGGGTTCGCCTGGGAAGTCGTCGGTCTTTTTCCGTCCCTGATCGCCTGCAGCACTTCTTCGCTTGAGATGTCGAGCTGGTCCCTGTAGTTTTCATCATCAATGGTTATCGTCAGAGGCAGCACTTCGATCCCTCTACGTTTTGTTTCCTCAAGTGTCATATCCGAACAGCTGTCGGCAAATAGTTTCATAATGTATCAACCTCCTGTATTTATATCTTCAGGCTGAAATAATCAGCCAGAAATTTTCCGACTCCATCAGCATTATTTGAATCTGTGACATAATCGGCCACATTTTTGATATCATCGATTGCATTGTTCATGGCCACACCATGTTCCACATACTGGAGCATCTCCGTATCATTGTCCTCATCCCCGAAGGCGATGGTGTTTTTACGGTCGATCCCCAGGTAGCCGCGCGCATAATCCACGCCGACCGCCTTGTTGATCCCTTTTTTGATGATTTCAAGGACCGGGTAGGGCGCGCCCCAGCGCCTGTGTTCGATCGCCTCGGCGAACAGGTCGTCGAGTTCCCGCCTGATCGACGGTATCTCTTTTTCCTCCGCCTGTATCAGGATCGTCGTCGGCCCTTCCTCCATCGTCTGGGTCAGCTCACCGACTTTGACGACCGGCTCCCCCATGCTGAACGCGTCAAATAAAACTTCGTCATGATAATGAAGGTAGACAGTGTCCTTTATTTCCGCGATGACGTTTTGTATATTGAGTGCCGGGATCCTCCGTGCGATTTCGATCGCGACTTCAAGGTCCAGTTCCTCATGCACCGTCCTGAAATTGAAGTCATGCGGATGGTGGACGAAAGCCCCGTTGAAATTGACGATCGGGGTGTCCATGCCGAGTTCTGTATAATAAGGCTCGCTCGCACGGTAAGGTCTGCCGGTCGAGATCATCAGCTCGTGCCCTTTATTTTTCAGTGTATTTAAAACTTCTTTTGTATACGGACTGATGTTTTTATCATCCGTAAGTAATGTTCCATCCAAATCCAAACATATCAAATGCTTCTCCATAATTCTGCTCCTCTATAAAAGTTCACAATTCCATGATAGCATTTATATTTAAACCTTGTTAATAATTTGTTATGATATACGTAACTAAAACTCTAAAGGAGTGAGATGAATGGATAAAGAAATGGAAGAAAGCATGATGGGCGCGTTGGAAAACGTGATTGACCCTGAACTCGGCATAGATATCGTCAACCTCGGCCTCGTCTACGGTGTGAACCTTGACGAAGACGGCAACGCAGGTGTTGAAATGACATTGACTTCAATGGGCTGCCCGATGGGACCGCAGATTGTGGACAGCGTGAAGCAGGCACTGGCAGAACTGCCGGAAGTTAAAGACACTGAAGTGAACATCGTCTGGAACCCGCCTTGGGACAAAGATAAAATGAGCCGCTATGCAAAAATTGCACTCGGCGTCAGCTAAATAATGGATTTCAGAACCGCCCGGAAGGGCGGTTTTTTGTTTTGCGGGGTAATTATTGGCGGGTGGATCGAATCGGGAGGTTCTATCGCTCATTGGGTTGGCTGGTTGAGCGATGGGGCCTTTCTATCGCTCATTGGGTGGGCTGATTAATCGATAGACCGCCCCAATCGGCCAAACGGGAGTTGACACATAAATAAAAAAACAGGCGACATCAGTCGCCTGTTTCAAAGTCAATGCAGCTCACCCATCGGGCGCGCAATATCTTCATCCCCTTCAGAAAGCGCGCGGGTCGCAGCGCCGAGGGCCGTGAGGATATCCTCAAGCGGCATCGACGGCATACCCTCTTTACCATCAACCTGCTCCGGAATAAAAGGCACATGGATGAAGCCGTACTTCAATCCGGGGAATTCTTCCTCAGCCATAAATCCAAGCTGGTAAAGGACATGGTTGCAGACGAATGTGCCGGCGGTGTTCGACAACCGGGCGGGGACTCCCGCCTCCGCAACCGCAGCGGTCATCCGCTTCACCGGCAGATTCGAAAAATATGCAGGCGCGCCGCCGGGCCGTATGGCTTCGTCGATGGGCTGACTCCCGGCATTATCAGGAATCCGGGCATCATCGATGTTGATGCCGATCCGTTCAATGCAGATTTCACTGCGTCCGCCTGCCTGGCCGACCGCGATCACGCAGTCGAACGCGCCTTTCCTCAACAAACTGCGCATGACTTCAGCAGACCGGTGGAAAATCGTCGGTATTTCGGCTTTCTTTATTTCCATGCCTTCAATTTCATCCGGCAGCCGCTTCACGGCTTCAAGTGCCGGGTTGAGGGCTTCCCCGCCGAACGGTTCAAAACCGGTGATGAGTATCTTCATAATTATTCACTTCCTTAGGCGATGAACAGCTGATAAAGGATTGAGAGCGACCCGATCGCAAAACAGTAGTACGAGAATATGATCAGGTAGCCGCGTTCCATGACGCCCTGCAGCCATCTCAGCGCGAAATAAGTTGCAATGACCGACGCGGTGAATGCCAATAGATAGCCGATCCACAATGTGTCGATGTTCGGGTCGTTCACGATATCAGGTATGCCGATCAACGCGGTCCCGAGTGAGACGGGTATGTACAACAGGAAGACGAACCTCAGCGCATTCTTCTGGTTCAGCCCGACAGCCATCGCACCGACGAGTGCGGCACCGCTCCGGCTGACGCCCGGCGTGAGCGCGACCACCTGGGCGAGCCCGACGATGATCGAATCCTTGACGGTGAGCTCCCCATCACGCTTCTCGCCGCGTTTATTTTTGATGAACCACAGTGCAAGTCCGGTCACAAGGAGCATCAGCCCGACGAATCCGACTGAAATATTCTCACCGATCACATCCTTCAGGAGGAGCCCCATGATGCCGACGGGAATCGTCGCGATGATCAGGTACATTGTATACTTCGCATCATCGACCGCATCCGCGTCCCTTGCACTCCGGAATAAAAATCGGCTCAAGTTTCCAAGAATGGATAAAATATCATATCTGTAAATGAATAAGACAGCAAGCAGTGAAGCAGTGTTTAAAAATATTTCAAAAGACAATCCCTGTGCTTCAATCCCGAAAATCTCCCGCACGATCACAAGGTGACCGCTGGATGATACCGGAATCGGTTCAGTGAACCCCTGAAGCAGACCTAAAAACAAGTATTTGATGAGTTCCCATATTTCCATTCTCCAAGCCTCCTAAAATCTAAACTATAGTATAAAATAAAAGTCTTCCAAATGCGATAAATAACTTGAAATAAGGGTAAAAAGTAGTATAATTAAACTATGGTCAAAAAAGGTCAAACTCTAAAAATCATGCGAGGTGACGCTAATGGATATCAACAAGATGACCTATCAGGTGCAGTCGATCATCGAACGTGCCCAGAGTATATCAATCGACCTCAAGCTTCAGTCGATAGAGGCCGAAGCGGTGGTTAAGGCGATGCTTTCAATCGACGACAGCATGGCCCGCGATATATTGGAGCGCGTCAATATCGATGTGGATGCACTGATTCGGGAATATGATGAAAAACTTGAAAAATATAATGTGGTGACCGGTGAAAATGTGCAGTACGGGCAGTATATGTCGAACGGCTTCACGGCAATCGTGAACCGCGCGGAGAAGTACATGTCCGAAATGGGGGATAGCTTCATCTCCCAGGAACATATGCTGCTTGCTACGATTGAAAATGAAGCGGTCATGAAAGAAACTGTCGGAAATAAAAAAGATATCGTCAGAGAAGTGATCGATAAAGTCAGAGGAGGGAATAATGTGACAACACAAAATCCTGAAGTGCAGTATGAAGTTTTGGAAAAATACGGCCGCGATCTGGTCGAGGAGGTCAGGCAGGGGAATGTCGACCCCGTCATAGGCCGTGATGAGGAAATCAGGAACGCGGTGCGGATACTCAGCCGTAAAAGGAAGAACAACCCGGTCCTGATCGGGGAGCCGGGTGTTGGAAAGACGGCGATCGTTGAAGGTCTGGCGCAGAGGATCGTCCGGCGTGACGTGCCGGACAGCCTGAAGGATAAGACTTTATTCGAACTGGATCTGTCCGCACTCGTCGCAGGTGCAAAATACCGCGGTGAGTTCGAAGAGCGCTTGAAGGCTGTGCTTAAGGAAGTGAAGGAATCGGAAGGGCAGATCATCCTCTTCATCGATGAGATCCATATGCTCGTCGGCGCCGGCAAGACTGAAGGCGCCATGGACGCGGGCAACATGCTGAAGCCGATGCTTGCACGCGGCGAGCTGCACTGCATCGGTGCGACGACGCTGAATGAATACCGCGAGTATATCGAGAAAGACTCCGCACTCGAGCGCCGCTTCCAGAAGGTGCAGGTGCCTGAGCCGGATGTCGAGGATACGATCTCAATACTGCGCGGACTGAAGGAGCGCTACGAAGTGCATCACGGGGTCCGGATCACCGACCGTGCACTCGTTGCCGCTGCGGAATTGTCCGACCGCTACATCACGGACAGGTTCCTGCCGGATAAGGCAATCGACCTGATGGACCAGGCGAGTGCGACGATCCGCACTGAGATGGGGTCGAACCCGACTGAACTGGACCAGATCAACCGCCGCGTCATGCAGCTCGAAATCGAGGAGCAGGCATTGAAGAATGAAGAGGATTCCGTGTCGCGCCAGCGCCTTGACGAACTGCAGAAGGAGCTTGCGGAAGCGCGGGAGGCTCAGGGCAGCCTGGCCCAGCGCGTCGAAAAGGAAAAAGAGCAGATCAACCGTGTGAACGAAAAACGTGCCGAAGTGGACAAGGCACGGCAGGAGCTTGAAGAAGCGGAAAACAACTATGAACTTGAACGTGCAGCCGAACTCAGGCACGGCCGCCTGCCGCAGCTTGAAAAGGAGCTTGCCGAGTATGAGGAGAACCTCCAGGAGGCGAGTGCCGGTGAAAACCGCATCATCCGTGAAGTGGTGACCGAGGATGAAATCGGCTATATTGTCAGCCAGTGGACCGGCATACCGGTGAGCAAGCTGGTCGAGACGGAGAAGGATAAACTGCTGAAACTCTCGGATATCCTGCATGAGCGGGTGGTCGGCCAGGATGAGGCCGTCGACTTGGTTGCCGATGCAGTCATCCGTGCACGGGCAGGCATCAAGGACCCTGACCGTCCGATCGGGAGCTTTTTATTCCTTGGACCGACGGGTGTCGGCAAGACGGAGCTTGCGAAGACGCTTGCCGCAACGATGTTCGACTCCGAGAAGCACATGATCCGCATTGATATGAGTGAATATATGGAGAAGCATGCGGTGTCGCGACTGATCGGTGCGCCGCCTGGATACGTCGGCCACGAAGAAGGCGGACAGCTGACTGAAGCAATCCGCCGCCAGCCGTATTCTGTCATCCTGCTGGATGAAGTGGAGAAGGCGCACAGCGATGTGTTCAACATCCTGCTGCAGCTGCTGGATGAAGGGCGCCTCACGGATTCGAAGGGCCGCTCGGTCGATTTCAGGAATACGATCATCATCATGACCTCGAACATCGGCTCCGGTCATCTGCTGGACGCGGTTGAAAATGAAGGCGAACTGACGGAGGAAGTCAAAAATACAGTGATGGGCGAAGTGCATATGCATTTCAAGCCTGAAATCATCAACCGTATGGATGATATCGTGATGTTCAGCCCGCTGTCACGGGACAATATGACGATGATCGTCGATAAGCTCGTCTTTGAGCTGAACCGCAGGCTCGAAGCACAGCATATGAGCGTGGAAGTGACGGAGGCCGCCAAAAAATGGATCGCCGATGAATCGTACGAGCCGCAGTTCGGTGCAAGGCCGCTCAAACGTTTCATACAGCGGCATATTGAAACGCCGCTCGCACGTAAAATGATTGAAAGCGACCTCGTCGAAGGCCAGAACTTCAAAGTCGACTTCAAAGACGGCGAACTCAAATTCGAAACGGTTTAAAATGAAATGAAGAAGAGGCTGGGACTGATGTCCCAGCCTCTTTCTGTTGTCCCGCGTCTGAGTAATGTCTTGAGAGTGTGCAGATGGCAATAAAAATCCTCCCAACTAAACGTTTTGGGGCCCCTGCCGTTTAGATAACTGTAGAATTCACGCCAACTAAACGTTTTGGGATCCCCGCCCCCTGAAAACGACAGAAAGGAAGCCCCATACAAGGCTTCCTTTCATTTTCATCTTCCAATTTTTAAGGGAACATCGCCGTGCTGTGGCGCGGCTGCACCCGGGCTTCCGGATCCATGTAGACTTTGGCATTGTTGACTGCCGTCGGCCCTTCGCCGAAGCCTGTGACGATCAGGTCGACTTTCCCGTCGTATGTGCAAATGTCGCCTGCGGCGTAAACTCCAGGGATATTCGTCTCCTGTTTTGTATTCACGACAATGGAGTTCTTTTCGATTTCAAGCCCCCAGTCGGCAATCGCGCCGAGGGAGGATACGAAGCCGTAGTTGCAGATGACGGCATCGACATCCAGCACTTCCTGCTCCCCGGACTTCGCCCCTTCAATGACGACCTGACTGATTGCCTCACCGTCCCCGATGAGCGATTCCGGGACGAATGACGTCTTCATGGCAACATCCGATTGTTTCAGCATCTCCACACTGTGTTCATGTGCACGGAACTTGTCCCGGCGGTGGATGATCGTCACTTCCTCTGCAATATCTTCAAGCATGAGCGCCCAGTCCACGGCGGAATCCCCGCCGCCGAACAGGGCGACCCGCTTTCCGGCGAACGCATTAATATCATCTATGAAATAATGGAGGTTTTTCCCTTCATATTCTTCTGCATTTTCAAGTTTCAGACGGCGCGGCTGGAATGCACCGTTACCGGCAGTGATGATGATGGTTTTGGAATGATGGATTTCGGAATCGGTGACGATGCGGAAAGTCCCGTCCTCCTGCTTTTCCAGCTGTTCGACCGACTGGCCGAGCACGACGGTCGGATCGAACATGTCCATCTGGTCGGTCAGGTTATCTATGAGTTCCTGCGCCCGGATCTTCGGGAAACCCGCGACGTCGTAAATATATTTCTCGGGGTAAAGTGCGGTCAGCTGGCCGCCGAGCTCCGGCAGGCTGTCCATGATCTTAACTTTCGCCTGGCGCATCCCGCCGTAGAAGGCCGTGAACAGTCCGGTCGGCCCGCCGCCGATGATGGTGATGTCATACATTTCTTCTGTATCGTTCATTATCTCCACTCCTGTTAAAGATTATCATCAAAATAAAAGGTATCCCCTTCATCATAATCAAATATAGGTGGTCCTGTCATCCATCGCGCGCCGGATAACCACAAGTCCCCGCATGAAAAAACCCCGCTGGAAGGCAGGGTGTAAAGAGGATATGAAGTTTTATTTCACTAAATATCCAATTGCATTCCGGAGGGCGAGGTCAAGTTCCTCCTCCATTTCACGCTTCACGCCGTCACTCCAGCCGAGTGTGTCCTGCATGAGTGAAAGGACGCCGTCTTTGTGTTTTTCGACTTCACGGACGTTGAAATAAAGCTCCCCCGTGCGGCGGACGAAGTAGTCGGTCGGTTTTGCGACCATTTCATTCTGTATGCTGTAGATGACTTTAGCGTATTCGACGGGAGGGAGGCCGTACGGGTTCTCATCCGTCACGACGCTCGCGAGCTTATAGATCTCTTCTGCATTGCTGCCGTACGTCCGGGCGATTTCCCGGCCTTCCTCGTAGCTCAGGCCGAATGCACCGGCTTTGGCTGCAGTGGTTTCCACAAACGCCTCGAAGTTGTCGCTGCCGCCGACGTCACCGCCTGAAATCACCTGGTTTTCCGTATCGCTCGGCTTGAATTTCAAGCCGTATTCCTTCTTCAATTCATCTGCGACCAGATCGACGATCTCTTCAGCCATATGGCGGTACCCCGTCAGCTTTCCGCCTGCGATGTTGATCAGCTTGCTGTCGGAGACCCATATCTCATCTTTCCGGGAGAGCTCCGATGGTCCTTTGCCGGGCGCCTGTATGAGCGGCCGGATCCCTGCCCAGCTGGATTCTATATCCTCATCCTTAAGGTCGAGCCCGGGGAACATATAATTGACGTTGGCGAGGAGGTAATCCCGATCCTCCTGTGTCGCAATCGGTTTTGCGATGTTTTCGTCATAGAACGTGTCGGTCGTGCCGACATACGTCTTACCGTTCCGCGGTATGGCAAACATCATGCGTCCGTCGTTTTCCGTATCGAAATAAACGGCCTGGCGGAGCGGAAAGTCTTCCCCATCGAAGACGATATGGACACCTTTGGAGAGGACGATGTTCTTCTTGATCTCCTTCGATGCCGGATCATTCTCACGCACTTCATCCACCCATGGCCCCGTCGCATTGACGACACGGCGGCCGAGTATCTGGTATTCTCTGTCATCCAGCAGGTCATGTGCACGTATGCCGACGACCTGGCCCTTATCATAGACGAAGCCGGTGGCCTTCATATAGTTGACCGGGTCGGCGCCAAACTCGGCCGCTTTCTTCATGACCTCGATTGTAAGACGTGCATCATCGGTCTTGTACTCGACGTAATATCCGCCGCCGAGCAGTCCGTCGGTTTTGACGAGGGGTTCTTTTTCCCTCACGTCGTCGACGGAGAGCATCTGCCGGCGCTCGCCTTTTTTCACCCTGGCGAGGAAATCGTATGCTTTCAGGCCGATGCTCGTCATCATCTCACCGTATGTGCCGCCTTTATGGAACGGCAGCAGCATCCATTCCGGTGTGGTCACATGCGGACCGTTTTCGTAGACGATTGCGCGCTCGACCCCCGTGGCCCTGACGACACCGATCTGCATCTGTTTCAAATAACGCAGTCCGCCGTGCACAAGCTTCGTGCTCCGGCTGGAAGTGCCTGCAGCAAAATCCTGCATTTCCACCAAAGCGACTTTCATGCCGCGTTTTGCCGCATCCAGTGCGACTCCGGCGCCGGTGATCCCGCCGCCGACGACAACGAGGTCATAATCGACTTTCTCCATATGTTCCAGCTGATCTTTTCTCGTTAACGTATTCAACATTACTACTCCTCCTAAATGATCGGTCTATCTCTCTGAATCAAACCATCTATCCTTCATCGGCGGCATGCTTCGGCTTGAAGGCCTGTGTCGCCTTGACCGCAGCCTGCCAGCCGCCGTATAATTCATCGACTTTTTCTTTCTCCATTGCGGGCTCGAATACGGAATCCGTCTCGCTGACCTGCTCGATCTCATCGACCGAAGACCAGAAACCTGTGGCGAGGCCTGCAAGATAAGCGGAACCGAGTGCCGTCGTTTCCAGGATTTCCGGCCGTTCCACCCGTGTGCCGAGCAGATCCGACTGGAACTGCATCAGGAAATCATTCGCCGCGGCACCGCCGTCGACTCTGAGCAGGTCGAGGCTTGTGTCTGCATCTTTCTGCATGGCGTCAAGCACGTCCTTCGTCTGATAGGCGAGCGACTCGAGTGTCGCCCGGATGAAATGTTCTTTTTCAGTGCCGCGCGACAGGCCGAATATCGCACCGCGTGCCTCTGAATCCCAGTACGGTGCGCCGAGCCCCGTGAATGCAGGGACGACATAGACGCCGCCGGAATCATAGACGCGCGTGGCATATTCCTCCGTCTGGGCGGAATCGCTGAACATCCTGAGTCCGTCCCGCAGCCATTGGATGGCACTGCCGGCGACGAAGATCGAGCCTTCAAGCGCGTAGTGGACTTCACCGTCGATGCCGTAGGCGATCGTGGTCAGCAGCCCGTTTTCACTCTTCTTCGCCTCGGTTCCGGTGTTCATCAGAATGAAACAGCCCGTGCCGTACGTGTTTTTGGTCTCGCCTTTGCTGTGGCACAGCTGGCCGAACAGGGCCGCCTGCTGGTCGCCGGCGATGCCTGCGATCGGTATATTATAGCCGAAGAAATGCGCCTTCGTCGTCTCGCCGTATATCTCACTCGACGACTTCACTTCAGGCAGCATGGATTCCGGCACGGTCAAGTGCTCCAAAAGTTCCGGATCCCATTTCAAATCGTGTATGTTGTACATCAATGTACGGCTTGCATTCGTATAATCCGTGACATGGACGCCCTCAGTGAAGCGCCAGATCAGCCATGAATCGATCGTGCCGAACAGCAGGTCGCCGCTCTCGGCCTTTTCCCGTGCACCTTCCACATTATCGAGGATCCATTTCACTTTGGTGCCCGAGAAATAAGGGTCGAGCAGAAGTCCGGTGCGCTCCTTGAACAGCGGTTCAAGATCCCGGGCTTTCATCTCGTCGCAAATATCCATCGTCTGGCGCGACTGCCAGACGATGGCATTATGGACCGGCCGGCCGGTGTTCTTATCCCAGACGACGGTCGTTTCACGCTGGTTCGTAATGCCGATGGCTTCCACCTGTTCCGGCTTTATGTCATTCTCCGTCAGGACGCCGGCCACGCAGGCGAGCACCGAACTCCATATTTCATTGGCATTATGCTCCACCCAGCCCGACTGGGGGAAGTACTGCTTGAACTCACGCTGATGCGTCGCCACGATTTCAGATTTTTTATTGAAAAGGATCGCTCTTGAACTTGTGGTACCCTGGTCTATGGACATGATATATTTTTCCATTTTCAAATCCCCT
Organism: Salinicoccus kekensis; assembly: GCF_900220995.1. Classification (GTDB taxonomy): domain Bacteria; phylum Bacillota; class Bacilli; order Staphylococcales; family Salinicoccaceae; genus Lacicoccus; species Lacicoccus kekensis. The sequence goes on along the minus strand of NZ_OBQF01000007.1, from coordinate 122,263 downwards.
TTGTAATTATTACATTAATTTTGATGTCTCTTCCTTCAAAACCGACTTATTTAAGAATACCCCCAATGCCAATACTGCAATCACGAAGACGATGGCGATGAACAGGTATATGTCCGTCGCGTTCAGGAACACTGAATTGTACACCGCGGCCCCGAGTGCACCGCCGGAAAGCGGACCGAGTATGGGTACGGGTGCATACTTGAAGTTCGAGGGGCCCTTGCCCGGTATCGGCATCAGGAAATGCGCAAGCCTCGGGCCGAAATCACGTGCCGGATTGATCGCATACCCGGTCGTGCCGCCGAGCGACAGTCCGATTGCCGTGACGAGGAAACCGACGATCAACGGATTCAGACCGTCTGTGAAATCATTCGCCCCGATGAATAAAAGCCCGAGTATCAGGATGAACGTGCCGATCATCTCACTGGCGAAGTTTGCGACGTAGTTCGGATAGACAGGGCCGGTCGCGTAGACGCCGAGCTTGGTGCCTTCGTCCTCTTCAGCCTTGAAATGCGGCATGAAATGCAGCCATACGAGGAACGCCCCGAGCATCGCACCAAGGACCTGCGCGATGATGAAAGGCACGACATCGACCCACGGGAACTCACCTGCGAATGCAAATCCAAGTGTGACTGCGGGATTGATGTGTGCGCCGGAAAACTGGCCGACGGCATAGATCCCGAACGTCACCGCAAATCCCCATCCAAATGCGATGACGACCCATCCCGCCCCTTTGGCGAGCGACCCCTTCAAATTGACGTTCGCGACGACACCTGTCCCGAACAGTATCAGTATTGCGGTGCCGACAAACTCTGCAACGTAAACATTCATTACTTTTCCTCCTTTGTTTTTGCCAACAGCTACTAAAAAAGCCCGCACTTATAGTAGGAACACTATAAATGCGGGCTCTGCTTCTCCGTAACTATTAACTTGTTTAAAATATAACCTCGCTGCCGTAAAATGTCAAATACGAGCTTATCTGAACCAGAGATCCGTCTTAGAGGTCGTCACGAATTTCGCGCCGGCCTGGATGGCATGCTCCACTTCCTGGACGGTTTCTATCAGTCCGCCTGCGATCACATCGACATTTTGTACATTGCTGAAGAAATGGATCATCTTCGGCACGGTTCCGGGGAGGACTTCTATCAGATCCGGCTCCGTCTGTCTGATCAGCTCGATGCTTTTTTCAACCGAAGCGGAATCGATCAGGAATACGCGCAGTATCGTCTTCATCTTAAGCGATTTCGCCTTGCTGACCATCTTCCCCCGGGTAGTGATGATGCCGTACGGCTTGAAGTTCTGCTGGATGAATTCGAGCGCCTCGGTGCTGACGGAAAGCCCCCTGATCAGGTCCAGGTGGATGTATACTTTGAAGCCGTGGTCATGCATCGTCTTCATATGGCTTTCAAGATGGCCGATATGGATATCGAGCAGTGCGAGTTCCTTGTAGGGACTGTCGACAAGTTTTTCGAAATCCTTCAGTGAACGTACTGCCGGCAGGATGTTTGTCATTTTCAACCTCTGTTTAATTTATTTTTAAATAAAATCCCCTGCCGAAGAAGGCAGGGGATCGTCCGCTGCTGTCATTCAGCAGTCTCGTTGGGGTCTTTCATCATGATATCAAGTATGAAGACAGTCAACGTGATCAGTACGGCAAGCAGTATCCCGCTCATGAAGCTGTACGGGCCGCCGCCGGCAAGACTGTTCAATATGAAGTTGACCATTTGCGTCAGCATGAGTGCCCAGACGAATGTAACGATATATTTCATGGAAGTGACAACTCCTAAACATATTTAGCTAGTTTATATCATAATATAAAACCGCCGAAAAGTATACATGCCGTAATGTAAAAACTTCAGATAAATATTTATTTCACAATATCTTTGTGAAACGCTGGGATATAAGCATATTTTTGCAACCGTTTTCAATAGTGGGGCTTCCGCCTCCAATAAGAGATTGAAAATAAATATACGGTGGTGTATATTGGAGTCGGATGTATATACAAACAGCGTTGGCGGGCGGCGTTGAAAATATGTATTCAAACCACTATGCTATACATAACCGGCTGATTTTAGAATAATCCGCCAATTCCAAAATCACATAGTTTCAATGACATTGTGAAATGCGGGATGAAGGGTGCATTCAAATATGAAATCCTGTAAAATCATACGGGAATAATTATTTGAATATTCTGTTTTATGAATGCCTAAACCAAGTAATGTTGAAAGAGGGATGAGGAATGTCTGAATATCTTTTGGAAGCGAACAATTTAACGACTTCATTCAAAATAGACGGGGAATATTATCCGGCCGTTGATGATGTCAGCATAAGGATCAGGGAAAATGAAGTGCTCGCGCTTGTCGGGGAATCCGGGTCAGGCAAAAGCGCGACAGCCTTTTCTCTTATGGGGCTGCATCGCCACGCCCGGGTGAGCGGGGAAGTTTTATTCCAGGGGAAGGATATACTGAAAAACAACGAGCGTCAGATGAATAGGATACGCGGCGGGGATATTGCGATGATTTTCCAGGACCCGATGACCGCACTGAACCCGTTGATGAAGATCAAGCATCAGATCCAGGAGACGCTGAAGATCCACGGCACGGTCAGGAAAAGCGGGCGCGAGCTGTATACGATCGAATTGTTGGAAAAAGTGGGCATCCCGCGCCCGGAGAGGGTGGCTGAAAACTATCCGCATGAACTCTCAGGAGGAATGCGCCAGCGTGTGGTGATCGCCATAGCCATAGCCAACCGGCCGAAGCTCCTCATCGCGGATGAGCCGACGACGGCACTCGATGTGACGATCCAGGCGCAGATACTGGATTTGATCCGGGAACTGCAGGACGACCTCGGCTCCGGTGTCTTACTCATCACCCACGACCTTGGCGTCGTCGCTGAGATGGCGGACAGGGTTGCGGTGATGTATGCCGGGCAGATCGTGGAAGTTGCACCGGTGAGGGAACTCTTCAAGAACCCGAAACATCCGTATACACGCTCGCTGTTGAACTCGCTGCCGTCTGAAGAGCAGCTCGGCAGCAAGCTGCATGTGATCCAGGGCGTCGTCCCGGCCCTGAACAAGATGGACCGCGAAGGCTGCAGATTCGCACCGAGGATCCCGTGGATCCCGGAAGAGGCGCATGAACATCAGCCGAAGCTCCGCGAAGTCGAACCGGGGCACCTTGTGAGATGCACATGCTATCAGGATTTCTATCTTGATACTTCAATGGGGCACGGGGAGATGGAGAAGCGGGTTGAAGCACTTCAGATGGAAGAAGGGGGCGTCGGACGATGAGCGCAAATCTGTTGGAAATCAATGATTTGAAAGTGCATTTCCCGATCAAGGGCGGCTTCTTCAACACGGTGAAAGATCATGTGAGGGCCGTCGACGGGGTGAGCATCGCAATACCCAGAGGCACGACTTACGGGCTGGTCGGGGAATCCGGGTCCGGCAAGACGACGACGGGCAAGGCGGTGATGGGCCTGAATGAAATCACTGAAGGGGATATTTATTTCCAGGGGGAGAAATTGAGCGGCAAGGGGAAGAAGATCGGAGTCCACAGGGATATACAGATGATATTCCAGGATCCGTACTCTTCATTGAATGTGCGGAAACGGGTATTCGACATCGTCGCCGAGCCTTTGAAGAATTATGAGAAATTGTCGAAGAGTGATTTGATTGAAGAAGTGCTGAAGCTGCTGGACAGGGTGGGCCTGCCGCCGGGCTCGCTGTATAAATTCCCGCATGAGTTCTCGGGCGGTCAGCGGCAGAGGATCGGGGTCGCACGTGCGATTGCGCTGAATCCGAAGCTGATCATCGCCGATGAGCCCGTCTCGGCACTCGACGTCTCCGTTCAGGCGCAGGTCCTGAACTTCATGCAGGAAATCCAGCAGGACATGGATTTGACGATGCTCTTCATTGCGCATGATCTCGGGGTTGTGCGGCACATGTGCCAGCATATCGGCATCATGTACCAGGGGCGCCTGGTGGAGGAGGGCACTGCCGAAGAGATATTCAACAACCCCCAGCATATCTACACCAAGCGTCTGATCGCCGCGATTCCCGATACGAATGTGGACAAGGTGGAGCGGAACATGCAGCTCCGCAGGCAGATCAAAGAGGAGTACGACCAGCATTTCGCCGAATATCTGGATGAAGACGGCCGTGTTTTCCCGCTTAGGGCAATTTCCGAAACGCATAAAGCTGCGTTGCCGGTGAAAGGTTGATGAGCCATGATTAAATTTACTTTGAGAAGATTACTGATCACTTTTCCACAGCTCGTCCTGTTGAGTATCCTTGTCTTTTTCCTGGGCTCGCTGATGCCGGGCGATGCATTGTCCGGACTGATTGACCCGTCGATTCCTGCAGAGGCCATCCAGGCGCGTCGGGAAGCACTCGGACTTGATAACCCATGGTACATACAATACAGGGACTGGGTCGTGGCGATGTTCCAGGGAGATTTCGGCAATTCGATCTTCCACCAGCGTCCGGTGCTCGATGTCATCGGCGACCGTCTGATGAACACGGTCTGGCTGTCACTTTTCTCGGTGATCATCATCTATCTGATCGGGATTCCTTTGGGCCTCATTTCCGGCCGCTACAAAGACTCCCTTTTGGATTCCGTGATCACAGGCTACACATATTTGGGATTCGCGACGCCCACGTTCGTCTTCGGCCTCGTGCTGCTGTGGATCTTCGGCTACCATTTCGGGGTCTTCCCGACGAACGGGAGTGTCGGAGCGGGGCTTGAACCCGGCTCCATCGATTATATACTCAGCAAAATAAACCACCTGATACTGCCGAGCTTCTCGATCGCCCTGATCGGCCTCGTCGGCACCGTGCAGTATCTCAGGAGCGGCGTCATCGAAGCGCAGCAGAAGGACTATGTCATGCTCGCCCGCGCCAAAGGTGTGAAATCGGCCGCATTGTACTTGAAGCACATTTTCAGGAATGCGATCATCCCGATTGCTGCATTCTTCGGGTATGAACTCGTCGGACTGCTCGGCGGCTCGATCTTCATCGAGTGGGTCTACGCATATCCGGGCATGGGCGCGCTGTTCCTCGAGTCGATATCGACGCGTGACTTCAGTGTCGCAAACGTATTGATCTTATTTTACGGATTTTTGACAATCCTCGGTGCATTGCTGTCTGACATCATTCTGAGCATCGTCGATCCAAGGATCAGGATTAAGTAGGGAGGGGGATGTAAAATGAGTCGGAAAGATGAAGATTTGAATAAAGAAGAACACGAAGCTCAGACTGAAGCATCTCGCGAAAAGGAGGCCCAAAGGCACCGTGCGGCCAGTGCCGAACAGAGCACGAGCCGCGATTCGGGCAGCGCCGATCCTTACGGAAACAGACGGGATGACAGGATCTACGGCGGAACGGAAATGTCGACGCATATGAAATCCGATATGCCGCCGGGCGCAGGTGATCACGGCGGCCTGGATTACAAGACGCTGCCGAAGAGTACACCCGGATGGAAAGTGATCGTCCAGGAGATGATAGCGGATAAGCTCGCTCTATTTTCACTGATACTGTTCACCGCGATCACGGCTTATGTATTCGGCCTGACGATGTTCCTCGACCAGGCACAGATTGTATTCGTCGACCTGTTTGCGATCAACCAGCCGCCGAATGAGGAATTCAGGCTGGGGACGGACTACGGCGGCCGTGACATATTCGGCCAGCTGATCATTGGCACCCGGAACTCGCTCGCCATAGGGTTCCTTGTGACGCTCATGAGCGTCGGATTCGGCATCGTCTACGGCCTCGTTTCAGGATACTTCGGCGGCCAGTTCGACAACGCACTGATGCGTGTCGTCGATTTCTTCCTTGTACTGCCGTTCCTGATGATCGTCATCGTTTTCGTAACAATCGTACCGTCCTATGACATCTGGACATTCAGTGCGATCATGGCGGCATTCCTGTGGATGGGTACGGCAAGGCTGATCCGTTCATTGGCACTGCAGGAAAAAGAACTGGATTACATCAATGCATCGAAGACGCTCGGAAGTTCACCTGCCAAAATCATCTTCAGCCAGCTCATGCCGAACCTGGTGGGGATCATCATAGTGAACGCCACGCTGTCACTTGCGGCGAACATCGGAATCGAATCGGGTCTCTCGTTCCTCGGTTTCGGCTTCCCGGAAGATTATCCATCGCTCGGCACACTGCTCGCTTATGCCACACAGACGCAGACATTGCAGAACAGATGGTGGATCTGGCTGCCTGCGGCATTGATGATTTTATTGCTGATGCTGTGCGTCCGTAACATCGGTGAAGCACTGAGACGCGCAGGGGATGCAAGACAGAGGCAGGCCTGATCAATTGGGCACTGGCGGTTGCTGCCGCCAGTTCCTGCATCATGCCGGATGTTCCATTATTTTGAAAATTATTTAAATGAAAACATTGAAAGCGCTTTACATACAAATTATAACAATTTATAATGGTTATAAGCTGTATCCGCTGAAAGTTCAAAAAATCTGAATTCAATCAGCCGTGACGCACAAATATAATTTTATAAAAGTTTGGATTGCATCCGGATGGTCATGCTGGTCACTGCCCTTCATGACCACCTACATAATGGTGTAAAATTATATTTATAAGGCAAAAAAGGTGAATGGTATATTGTTTTTTCAGATAATTGTGATAACATTATTTTTACAAAGGTTTCATAATCAGAAGATCAACATGAAATTATTAACCGATTTCTGGTACTGAGATTCAGGGGACTGAACTTTTAGTATATATTCAGTTTAATCTTATAATGGGGAGGAAATATGATGGCGAAACTTTCGTGGTCAAGATTAATGTTTCTAACGATGCTGGTTTTCGTCCTGGCTCTTGCGGCCTGCGGCAACGGAGGGGACTCGGGGGAAGATGCCGGGGACTCTGATACATCGACTGAAGAAGGCACAGAAGAGGGTGCTGAAGAGGGAACTGAAGAAGGGGAGGACGGCGAGTCTGCGGATGAAGGATCGGCGGACGGCAGCCAGGTCTACAACTATGAAGACTTCCCGCAGGTTGTTTCCAATGATTCCGAGCCGACAGGGGAAGGTACGCTTAATGTCGGTTATAGTTCCGATACACCTTTTGAAGGTACTCTGAACTGGGCGTTCTACTCAGGTGCACCGGATGCTGAAATGATCGAGTTCTTCGATGAATCGGTCTTCACATTCGATGAAAACCAGATTGCGACGAATGACGGCGCGATCACTTATGAAATGAACGAAGAGGACAGTACGGTCACGTTCACCGTTCAGGACGGCGTGACATGGCATGACGGGGAACCTTTGAAAATCTCCGACTATGTCGCTTCCTATGAAGTGATCGGTCACCCGGATTATGAAGGTGTCCGCGGTACGACGGATGGTTTCACACTGATCGAAGGCTACAACGAATACAAAGCCGGTGAAGCGGATGAGATTTCAGGCATCGAGATCATCGACGATCAAACGGCGGTATTCACTTATACAGAACTTGCACCTTCACTGACGAACGGTGGTTTCTGGTTTTATGCATTCCCGGAACATCACTATGAAGGTGTGGAAGTGGCGGATATGCCGAACGCAGAGCAGACACGTGAAAACCCGATCGGAATCGGCGCATATCAGGTCGAGTCCATCACACCGGGTGAGTCGATTGTGCTGACGAAGTTTGAAGATTACTGGAGAGGCGAGCCTCAACTGGACGGCATCAATGTGGAAGTCGTTCCACCTTCGTCAATTGCCAATGCTGTGGAAGCCGGTAATATCGATGTGGCATTATCATTCCCGACTGACCAGTATCCGGATGTTGCGGATATGGAAGGTGTAGAGTGGCTGGGACAGCTTGATGCAGCATACACCTACATCGGGTTCAAACTCGGTGAATGGGATGCAGAGGAAAACAGGGTGAACTACATGCCTGAAGAAATGAAGATGGGCGATGTTGAACTCCGCCGTGCAATGTGGCATGCAATGGACAACGATGCAGTCGGCGAACAGTTCTACAACGGTCTGCGCTGGAAAGCGACATCATTGATCACACCTTACCACGCAGCATTCCATAAGGACGATCTGGACGTACCTGAATACGATCCGGAAGAAGCGGAACGGATCCTTGATGAAGCAGGATATGAAGATGTCGACGGCGACGGACTCCGTGAAGATCCAAACGGCGAGCCGCTTGAAATCCAGATGGCATCGATGAGCGGCGGCGACGTTGCTGAACCGCTCGCAAACTACTACATCCAGTCATGGAGAGAAGTCGGCCTGAACGTTGTCAAGACGAACGGCCGTCTGATCGAGTTCAACACATTCTATGACATGGTTGAAAATGACGACCCTGCAATCGATATTTACCAGGGTGCATGGGGCGTAGGAACAGATGCTGACCCTGGCGGTCTTTATGGCCCTGAGGCGCCATTCAACTATCCGCGCTATGATACTGAGGAGAGTACTGAGCTGATTGAAAGAGGCAACTCCGAGGAAGCGCTCGATACTGACACCCGTACAGAAATCTACCACGAGTGGCAGGAATTGATGGTCGAGGAAATCCCGGTTGCACCGACACTTTACCGTGCGTATGTCACGCCTGTGCGTGAAAACGTCGTCGGCTGGAGCGAAGAATTTGGACATGATCCTGAAGGCTTCAACCCTAAATCCGGTGGCGGCCTGTACCAGGTAGGTCTCTCTGAATAACGGAATACATGAGCATCCACTTGATTGTGGATGCTTTTTTTATTGTGGAAAATGTGAATTTATGATAAATTAGTACCTAGTGATAACATGAGATTATAAATAAGGTGTGGTCAAATGAAGAATGTAGGCGTGTTGGGACTGGGTACTTATGTCCCCGATAAAGTGTTCACGAACTTTGATTTCGAAAAAATTCTCGATACCTCAGATGAATGGATTACAGAGATGACCGGCATAAAAGAACGCAGGTTTGCCGAAGATGATATGGACACTTCCGATATGGCGGTGATTGCGGCAGAACGTGCACTTGAAGATTCCGGCGTCGGCAAAGAGGACATAGATCTGGTCATCGTCGCGACTTCAACAGGTGACCACCGTTTCCCGGCAGTTGCCAATATCCTCCAGGATAGATTGGGTCTGAACAATGTACCATCGATGGATCAGCTTGCAGCATGCACGGGTTTTATTTATAGCATGATCACCGCGAGCCAGTTCATCCAGGCAGGCACTTATAAGAACGTACTGGTCGTAGGCGTCGATAAGCTTTCCAAAATCGCTGATTTCACGGACCGCTCTACGGCCGTCCTCTTCGGTGACGGGGCGGGTGCTGCCGTAATGGGCGAAGTGGATGAAGGCTTCGGCATCAGATCATTCGAACTCGGCAGCAAAGGCAGCGGTGGACAGTATCTTTACGATGATAAAGATGACGGCAAGCTGCGCATGAATGGCCGTGAAGTATTCAAGTTCGCTGTGCGTCAGATGGGCGAATCCAGCGTGAACGTAACTGAAAAGGCAGGTTTTACGAACGAAGACATCGATATGCTCGTACCGCATCAGGCAAACATCCGCATCATGGACGCTGCAAGGGAACGGATGAAGATGCCAAAAGAACGGATGAGCAGTACAATAGATAAATATGGAAATACTTCTGCAGCTTCCATACCTCTCAGTATTCATCATGAGCTGAAAAATGGTAAAATAAAGGCAGGAGACAACCTCGTGCTGGTCGGTTTTGGCGGCGGACTGACATGGGGGGCAATTTGCTTAACTTGGGGTAAGAATAAGGAGGAGACACATGACTAAGCGAAGAGTCGTAATAACAGGTATCGGTGCATTGACACCGATCGGGAATACAGCAAAAGAAACATGGGAAAATGCACTGAAAGGTGTGAACGGTATTGATAAGCTCACCAGATTCGACAACAGTGAGTTCAATGTTCATGTTGCAGGTGAGTTGAAGGATTTCAATATCGGGGATTACATCGATAAAAAAGAATCCAGGAGGATGGACCGCTTTACTCAGTATGCGGTCGTGGCATCCGACGAAGCGGTCAAGGATTCCGGGCTTGTGATAGATGATGGTAACGCAGAACGCATCGGTGTATGGATCGGTTCCGGCATCGGCGGCATCCAGGCACTGCAGGACGGTTTTAAAGTATTGTATGAAAGAGGACCGAGAAGGGTGAGCCCGTTCTTCGTACCGATGATGATACCGGATATGGCAAGCGGCCAGGTATCCATCCGCCACGGTGCAAAAGGTCCGAATGGCGCGACGGTGACGGCTTGTGCGACAGGCACGAACTCAATCGGTGATGCTTTCAAGATCATTGAGCGCGGCCAGGCCGACGCGATGATCACAGGCGGTACAGAAGCACCGATCACTGAAATGGGCATGGCTGGATTCCAGTCGAGCAGGGCACTTTCAACTTCGGAAGATCCGGATAACGCATCCGTACCTTTCTCCAAAGACCGTGATGGTTTCGTCATGGGCGAGGGTGCAGGCGTTGTTGTGATTGAAGAATTGGAGCACGCACTCGCACGCGGTGCAAACATCTATGCAGAAATCGTCGGCTACGGCATGACGGGGGATGCATACCACATCACCGCACCGGCTGAAAACGGCGAAGGCGGTGCCCGTGCGATACAGGAAGCATTGAAAGATGCAGGGGTCGAACCTGAAGAAGTCGACTACGTCAACGCCCACGGCACAAGCACGGCGTATAACGACCTTTACGAGACCCTCGCATTGAAGACGGTGTTCGGCGACCATGCGAATAAGCTGCTCGTCAACTCGACGAAATCCATGACCGGCCACCTGCTCGGCGCAACCGGTGCAGTCGAAGCGATCATCTCGTCACTGAGCCTGCAGAACGGCAAAGTGCACCCGACGATCAACCTGCGCAACCCGGATCCGGAATGTGATTTGAACTACGTACCGGACGGCGTCGAAGAAGGCGACTTCAAATACGCGCTGAGCAACAACCTCGGCTTCGGCGGCCACAACGCATCACTCCTATTCAAAAAATACGAATAATTGATTATGAGGACCTCCTCCCGTTTTGCGGGAGGAGGTTTTTTATTGCCGGTTAATAAAGATCCCCTTATCCCTCATTGGGCACGTGGTTTGAGCGATAGACGCCTCCCATCGCTCTCTGGGTGCGCGGTTTGATTGATAGAGGCCTTCCATCGCTCACTGGGCGCGCGGTTTGATTGATAGAGGCCTTCCATCGCTCACTGGGCATGTGGTTTGATTGATGGACGCCTCCCATCGGCCCAGTGAGGATTGGTTTGGCTGATAGATCGCCCCCATCATCCAAGTGGGTATTCGTTTGGCCGGTAGAAGCCCCCATCGGCTCATCGTACACGCCGGGACGGTCCGTTAAAGCTCCAACCGCTCATCGCACGCGTCGGGACGGTCCGATAAGGCTCCAACAGCTCGTCGCACACACCGGGGCGGTCCGTTAAACCCCGAACAGCTCATCGCATACGCCGGGACGGTCCGTTAAAGCTCCAACGGCTCATCGCACACGTCGGGACGGTCCGTTAAACCCCCAACAGCTCGTCGCATACGCCGGGACGGTCCGTTAAAGCTCCAACGGCTCATCGCACACGTCGGGACGGTCCGATAAAGCTCCAACGGCTCGTCGCACGTGCCTGGATGGTCCGTTGACCTTCCTCCCCCAATCCTCAACGCACAAAAAACCGCACACCATCCGGTGTGCGGTCCCACATATATAATATAGTAGAAACTTATCTTCTTTTCCGGCCGAGCCCCATCGCACGCTCCATTTTTTCGACCATCTTATCGGCTTTGCGGCTCGCGCGCTCGCGCCCTTCATCCAGGATGTCGTCGATGCGTCCGGATTCGACGTATTCATTGACGCGTTCCTGGAAGTCGGTCAGGAACGACTCGACCACTTCGCCGAGCGCGGTCTTGAATTCACCGTAGCTCTTACCTTCATACTCGGCTTCGAGGTCTTTGATGCTCTGGCCCGTCAGGCCGCTGTAGATTACAAGGAGGTTTGAAATCCCCGGCTTGTTCTCCTTGTCGAAACGAATCTCGGAGCCGGAATCGGTGACGGCACTGCGGATTTTCTTTGCAGCGGTCTTCGGGTTGTCGAGGAGCGAGATGTATGATTTCGCGTTATCATCACTTTTACTCATCTTCTTCGTCGGTTCGTTCAGGCTCATGATCCTGCCGCCGACTTCAGGCAGCTTCACTTCCGGAACCGTGAAGATATCGTTGTAGCGGTTGTTGAACCGCTCGGCCAGTGTACGCGTGAGCTCCAGATGCTGGTTCTGGTCGTCGCCGACCGGCACGATGCTTGCACCGTAAAGCAGTATATCCGCAGCCATCAAGGTCGGGTAGGTGAGAAGTCCCGCATTGATGCCTTCCTTGGCACTCTGTTTCCTGGCCTTGTCCTTGTACTGCGTCATGCGTTCGAGTTCGCCGATATACGTGACGCTCTGCAGCATCCATGCTGCTTTGGCATGCGCCGAAACCTCACTCTGGACGAAAAGCGTGATCTTTTCCGGATCGAGGCCTGATGCGAGATAAATCGCTGCGAGTGTCTTGGTGTTCTCCCTTAATTTCAACCTGTCCTGCGGCACGGTGATCGCGTGCTGGTCGACGATGCAGAAGTAGGAGTCGTATTCATGCTGGAGTTCGGTGAACTGCTTGTATGCACCTAAGTAATTTCCGATCGTCGGTATGCCGCTCGGTTGTACGCCTGAGAATAATGTTTTCATTTTAGCTACCTTCCTTATTGACTAATCAATCTGATCCATTACTGCAATGATAATAAAAATCACCGATAACTGCAATACAGTCGCATTTCCGTCAAATTTGACAAAAATAAAATTTTCTAAATTTTTGTGTGATTATTAACGTTTTCTCATTTTATTTTAATGTTCGACCTATATAATATGAGTTGTAAGTTAGTAGAAGCACTCGAATCATTCCTGAGGATGGTTACAAAGTGTCCCACATGGGGTATACTAATGATACAAATCTATTGAGTATTGGAGTGTGAGTTGTATGGTAACATTGTTTACTTCTCCAAGTTGCACGTCTTGCCGGAAAGCTAAAGCGTGGTTGCAAGAAAATGAAATTCCTTATACTGAAAGAAATATATTCTCCGAGCCGTTGACATTGGAAGAGGTCAAGGCAATCTTAAGAATGACCGAAGATGGCACGGATGAAATCATCTCAACCCGTTCAAAAACTTTTCAAAAGTTGAATGTGGATATTGAATCTTTACCTATGAAAGAATTATACACATTAATCATGGAAAATCCAGGTCTTTTGAGAAGGCCGATCATAATGGATGAAAAACGCCTGCAGGTTGGTTATAACGAAGATGAGATCCGTCGTTTCCTTCCACGTAAAGTGAGGAACTTTCATCTTCTCGAAGCAAAAAGACTTGCAGAGATGTAATCACCCATCAACACAATTAAATTCAGTTTGTTCCCCCTTATATAAACTGATATATTCTACACGAGCCTGCGGATTTCTTGAAATCCACAGGCTTTTTGACTATACTTTATTGAACGGAACAATGTATTTGTTTTATTCCTGTAAATGAAGGTATACTATAAGTAATAAGTCTCTTGTGAGAGGAAGTGAAATCAATGAGGATAGAACGTGTCAACGAGTCGACGATCAAATTCTTTATGACTTACGCCGACATCGAGAAGCGGGGTTTCGACAGGGATGAACTCTGGATGAACAGGAAGCGCGGCGAAGAGTTTTTCTGGTCTGTAATGGATGAAGTCAATGTGGAGCACGGGGAAGGCTTTGGAATGGAAGGTCCGCTGTGGATTCAAGTTCATGCATATGACCGGGGCATAGAAGTGATTGTATCAAAATCTCAAAACGGTGAGGAAGATTATGCTATGGACCAATCCAACATGAACATTAATGATAATGATATTGAATCATTCTTAAACGATGCGGTCGAAGGCGCCACCGGGACAGACAAGCGTGAGCCTGTGGTGGAATCGGCTATGGTCAAGTTTGATGATTTTGAAACATTGATCGAATATGCTCACCAGATTGAAATGGATGAGACGGTATATGAAGATTTGCTGCATGTTTACAGCGGTGAATACTACTATGAAATCATTTTCGACCACCGCCTGTCGAGGGATGAAGTCCAGGGTGTGATGGCATCATTGACAGAGTACAGCAATCCGGCAGAAGTCGCGCCGGCATTGATTGAAGAATATGGTGACATCATCATGAGTCATAACGTCCGTGGCCAAGTAAGAAGATTTTTCCCAGAAAAATAATTTATCTGACAATAAAATAAATCAAAAACCCCCTTTTCCGGCATATATAGGAAAGGGGGTTTTTATTTTGATATTAGCTGTAGATGAAAACGGCGGCCAGGTGCTTGCCGAAAACGCCGAAAAGGGCCGGCATTATTTCTGTCCGGTCTGTGATTCACGTGTCACTTTGAAGCAGGGGCCGGTGAAGACTGCGCATTTTTCGCACCATCATATACTCGACTGCATGAGATACCTCTACAAGAGGGAGTCGGTGGAGCATCTCGAACTGAAGCATGACCTTTATCTTGCACTCACACCGCATTACCCGGCCGCTATGGAATATTACCTGCGGGATATAGAACAGATTGCAGATCTTCTGATCGGCGAAAAACTCGCACTTGAAATCCAGTTATCCACGATTTCGCCGCAGCTGATCATCGACCGCACCGAAGGATATGCCTCGATCGGCATCGATGTGATCTGGCTGCTTGATGATGCCGCAATCCGGACTGCCGGCCCCTACATCCGGCCGACGCATTTTCAGCTTTCGGCGCAGAAGGAGGGGAAACTATTCACGATCGACACGAAATCGAAGCAGGTCTTCCTCCTCCACATCCGCCACCACGTCGGCGGAGGCAGGTTTTATTTCAAAAAGGAGAAACTGGATGTGAAATCACTGGCCGGCCGTTTCCCGATGGAAAAACTCGTTCCGCGCAGGCTTTCCAACCAGGAGCTTGAAGCTATCGTCAGCCGGGAGCGCAGCAGGCGCACAGTGCAGAACCTGACGTTGACGTTCCTGTATCATACGGGTCTCGCTGTCGGCACACTGCCCGGTTATTTGAAATATACAACGCCGGCCGAGCGTCTGATCATGAACCCGCCGCTTGAATGGAAGCTGTTCATTTACTATCATCTCGACCGTGGGACGTTCAACATGGAACTGTTTAAGGAGATGCTGAAGCCCAGGCAGATTTACGGCGTGTCCGCAAAGGAGCAGCTTGCGAAGGATCTGATCAAAGACTACTTAATGTTATATAATTCACATAAAGGTTCGAAACTTGAAATTTCCAATAGGAATTGAGAAAATTGGACTATCAAACATTTGGAGGGGTTTACATGGCGGAACTTATTACAAGAGATGAGCAAAAGCTTGAAAATACTTGGGATCTCACGACGATCTTCGAAAGCGATGAGGCGTTCGAGACCGAGTATGAAAAGCTTGAGGCGCATCTCGGTGATGAAGAGAAATTCAAAGGCAATATAAATTCAGCGGAATCGCTGCTGGAAGCGCTCGAGACCGAACGTGAGCTGGGTGAACGCCTCGGCCGATTGTTCGTCTATGCGCATCTGAAGCATGATCAGGATACATCGAATGATACGTACAGTGCACTGGAGAGCCGTGCCCGCACGCTTGCGGTGAAATTCAATTCGGCATGGAGCTTCCTTGTGCCTGAAATATTGAAGCTCGACGAAGAGACTCTGAAGGCATACATGGAAGACGATCGTCTGAAGGAGTTCAAGTTCGACCTTGAAATACTGAACAATGAACGCCCGCATGTATTGAGCGATAAGGAGGAGAAGCTGATCGCCCAGGCGGGTGAGGTCATGTCCACACCGTCCTCGGTGTTCGGCATGTTCAACAACGCCGACCTTGAATTCGAACCGGCGGTCGACTCCGAAGGCAACACCCACACGCTCACGCAGGGCACGTATGTGGATCTGTTGAAGTCACCGGACCGCACCCTCAGAAAATCTGCCTACGAAAATCTGTATACGGCATATGAAGCATATAAAAATACCTTGAGCCAGACGCTCTCAGGCGTCGTCAACACGCACATCTTCAGTGCGAACGTGAGGGGCTACGAGTCGAGCCGTCATCAGGCGCTCTCAAACAATCACATCCCTGAAAGTGTGTACGACCAGCTTGTGGAGACGGTCAATGACAATCTGCACCTGCTGCACCGCTACACCGAACTGCGCAAGAAGATTCTGGGTCTTGATGAATTGAAAATGTATGACATCTACACGCCGCTCGTCGGGGATGTGGACTTCGAGGTGACTTACGAAGAGGCGAAGGACTGGCTGAAATCCGGACTGTCCCCGATGGGTGAGGACTATCTGTCCATACTCGATGAAGGGCTGAACAACCGCTGGGTGGACATCTACGAAAATAAAGGGAAACGGAGCGGCGCGTATTCCTCCGGCACTTACGGCACCAATCCCTTTATTCTGATGAACTGGCAGGATAACGTGGACAATCTGTTCACGCTCGCGCATGAGTTCGGGCATTCGGTCCACAGCTACTACAGCCGCAAAAACCAGACTTCAAACCAGGCGGGCTACTCGATCTTCGTGGCTGAGGTGGCGAGCACATTCAATGAGGCGCTGCTTGCGGACTACATGTATGAAAAATTGGATGACACGAAGAAGAAGCTGTATCTCTTGAACGAGCAGCTGGAAGGTTTCAGGGGCACCGTATTCCGTCAGACGATGTTCGCTGAGTTCGAACATGAAATGCACACATTGAAGGAAAGCGGCGTGCCGCTCACGGCGTCCAAACTGAGTGAGGTCTATGGGGAACTGAACAGGAAGTATTATGGGCCGGCCGTGGATTATGATGAGCATATCGAAGTCGAGTGGGCACGCATCCCGCACTTCTATATGAATTATTACGTCTACCAGTATGCGACGGGCTATGCGGCTGCGGCGACGCTGTCGAAACAGGTGCTCGAAGGCGGGGAGGAAGTACGTGACCGTTACATCAACGAATTCCTGAAGAAAGGTTCATCAAATTACCCGATCGAGATCCTGAAGAATGCGGGTGTCGATATGACGACGGCCGAACCGATTACGAACGCGATGAAAGTCTTTGAAAGCCAGCTGGATGAGTTTGAAAGGCTGCTGGAAGAGGCGTAAAACAGGCAGAAATCACTACATGTATATATTTTGTAGACAAGTGAGTATGTGAATACGTTTACATTATGAACAAATTGTGAAAAGCTGTTCAAAATGTTGCTTGAAGCCTTGCGGGATGTTATATTTTATACATGAAAATTTTATCACTGAAAAACATACCCCTTTGTTAAAACAGTGAAAAATTTCTCCCATCCCCTTTGTTTGAGCAGCACACTATAGAAGGTGTGCTGCTTTTTTATGCCCTCATTTAACTGAATATTCCAAATTTAAAAACCCGCATGAAATCCTTTTTAATGTGACCAGGATCACAGTGCCAGTCCTAAATCGGCTATATACTTGAATCAAGTTAAATGAACAGACTTGAACCGATGGGAGGGATTATACATGAAAGAGAGACTGAGAGAAGAGGAAAAGCCGGTTGAAAGAAGCACTGAGGACGAAATGTCCCTGAAGGGAACGTTGTTCTCCACACTATTCTTCGTGGGCGGATCGATCGTCCTGTGGACCGGTGTGCTGCTTGTTTTGTTCATCATGCGATTTTAAAAAGGACGGGAAAGGGGTTTACAGATCATGAAAATGAACAGGATGGAAGAAATTTGGATGATCATCGCAGTCGGCATCATCATCATTGCGATGGGCATCACGGGATACCAGGCATTCGCCCTCGGCATGGCGCCGCCTTCGCACAAGGAACACATCGATCCACAGACGGTGGAGGAGCATCCGGAATTTTCCGAACCCGGCGTCTATGAGACGGGAGATAACCAGTATGAAGTGATCATGACGCTGCAGGCATTCCAATTCGAACCCGGTGAGATCACGGTGCCGGAAGGTGCGGAAGTGACATTCAGGATGGCGACGAAAGATGTCGTCCACGGTGTCAACGTGCCGCATACAAACTTGAACACGATGGTCGTGCCGGGATATATCCAGGAAATCACGCAGACATTCCACGAAGCGGGCGAATACATCATGGTATGCAACGAGTACTGTGGTGTGGGCCACCAGACGATGTCTGCAACAATCACGGTGGAGGAGTGAAGAGATGAATAAACCACTTAAAATCGTCACATCGAACAAATTGGCATTGACGAACTTTGCGACAGCCTTCGCGCTCCTCCTCGTCGGGGGGTTCCTCGGACTCATCCAGGGACTGAACCGTGCCGGTGTACTTGAAATCGTCGGCGGCATCAACTATTACGAAGTGCTCACGCTTCACGGGATTTTCCTGATACTCGCATTCACGACGCTTTTCATGAACGGCTACTTATGGTCGGCGACGGACTATGTCCTCGGCGGGCTCTCGAAAGGCATACGGATGATGGGCTGGGTCGCCTACGGGCTGTTCATGTTCGGTGCGCTGCTCGTCACCATCATGGTGCTCGCGGGTGAAGCGACGGTGCTTTACACTTTTTACGCACCGATGGCTGCAAGCCCGTGGTTCTACATCGGACTGGTCTTCGTCGTACTGAACATCTGGCTTTCAGGCCTCGGCGTGTTCATCAGCGCGTTCCGCTGGAAGCGGCGGAATAAAGGCCGCCACCTGCCGCTGTTCGCATTCTTCGCAGTCGGCGTATACATCCTGATCACTTTTGCGACGTTGTTCGTGGCTGCTGAAGTGTTCTACATCATACCCTGGACGTTCGGCTGGATCGATACGATCAACGTGATGCTGACGCGGACTTTATTCTGGGCATTCGGACATACGCTCGTCAACGTCTGGTACCTCGTTGCAGTGTCGGCATGGTACATGGTCGTGCCGAGGGTCATCGGCGGCAAGCTGTTCAGTGACTCGCTTGCAAGGGCCGTTGTCATCCTGATCGTCGTACTGAACGTGCCGGGTGGTTTCCACCATCAGATCGTGGATCCCGCTTTCTCGGAAGGTTTGAAGTTCATGCATCTGTTCATGAGCCTTGCGATTGCCGTGCCGTCACTTCTGACCGCCTTCGCACTGTTCGCCGTGCTTGAACGGACGGGCCGCCGGCGCGGCGGCAAGGGGCTGCTCGGCTGGTTCTGGAAACTGCCATGGCATGACGTGAGGTTCCTCACCATCATGCTTGCGATGATTTCAT
Organism: Salinicoccus kekensis; assembly: GCF_900220995.1. Lineage (GTDB taxonomy): Bacteria > Bacillota > Bacilli > Staphylococcales > Salinicoccaceae > Lacicoccus > Lacicoccus kekensis. Next base: position 103,052 of record NZ_OBQF01000007.1, on the reverse strand, counting down.
TCATCTTCGGCGGTGCCGGCGGCATCGCACAAACCAACAACCAGCTGAACCAGGTCGTCCATAATACGCTGTGGGTGGTCGGGCACTTCCACGTGACCGTCGGGGTCGCGGTCGTGCTGACATTCTTCGGACTGGTCTACTGGCTCATCCCGCACTTGTCGGGCAGGGTGCTCACCAAAAAGATCCACAACCTCGGCATCTGGCAGACGATGCTCTGGACGGTCGGCATGCTATTCATGACCCTGTCGATGTCCTATGTCGGGCTGCTCGGCTCCCCGCGCCGTACGGAATATACGACTTACGGCGGCAATGCCACGGCGCTCGAATGGGATCCGTACCTGCTGTTCGTCGGTGCCGGCGGAACGCTCCTGTTTGCCGGGGTCGTACTGATGGTCTACATCGTCTATCACTTGATGTTCCTCTCGCCGAAAGGCTATACGCCGTTCATGGTCGTCGAAGAGGAGGAGGAAGATGCGCATAAAACACCGAAGTGGACGGAGAACTGGGGACTCTGGGTCATCGTCGCGGTGCTGATCATCTCCATGGGCTATGTCGTGCCGCTTGTGGACCTGATCGGCAATGCACCGCCGGGGTCGCCGCCAATCCGGACGTTTTAAAGATCAATATTAAAGGAGGTCATGACAGATGAAAAAAGAACTCATAATCAGCGGAGTCATTTTATTCCTGGGCGGCCTCCTCATATTTTTCTCGACAAGCGGCTTTTCGGCCTTCACGATCGAACAGGAGAGGCTGAATGAACTGAAGGAGCAGCTGCCTGAATTCCCGAATATTGAAGTCGTCGACAATAAAGGTCGCGCCTATAACTTTGATGAATTCGAAGGTAAACACATGCTGATGACCTTCATCTACACTTCATGTGCAACCGCGTGCCCCGAGATGTCGTCGAACATGAAATATGTCTACGATATGATCGATGCGGGGCAGTATCAGGATGATTTGGTGTTCCTCAGCATCTCATTCGATACGGAAAGGGATACGGCCGAAGTGCTGGACCGTTATGCCGGATACTTCGATGCAGATGGCGAGACGTGGCGGATGCTCAGGGTGCCGGATGAGGACGATTTAGCCGGCATCCTTGAGATGTACGGCGTCACGGTCATCCCGGAAGGTGATACGGATTATCAGCACAACACATCGTTTTATCTGATAGAGCCGGACGGGAGGCTCGGCGAGGTGCTCGATTACCGCGATGTCGACCATGCCGCGGAGACGGTTGTGCGTGCGGTTGAAGCGGGCGGGGAGGTGGGGCTGAGATGAAACAATTCTGGTACGGCCTTGCGCTCCTCGTGTTCCTCGCGTTGCCCCCGGTCCGGGAGCTGCTCGAATCGGTGATGGCCTTCCATATGCATATGCAGATGATGCTTTTATTCGTCTCAGGGCTCTTGATGGCCCCGTTCTTCCAGAAACGCTTCGGCCATATATTCGAAAGTTTCAATAAAACCGGCCTGCCGGGCGTCGTGATCTTCCTCGTCATCGTGGTCTACTGGATGATGCCGCGGGCGATGGACGAGGCACTTGAAATCTGGTACGTTGAGCTGTGGAAATTCATCTCGCTGCCGTTCCTTGCCGGCGTGCCGCTCCGAGACAGCTGGAAGAAGATCTCGAAAACTTTCGAAGTCGTGTTGTTCCTGGTGCTGATGGTGATATTTGCGGTCATGGCTTACCTGTATATATTCGCAGAAAGCACATTGTGCAACAACTACCTCATGATCGACCAGCAGACCGTCGGCTGGGGATTCGCCTTTTTCACACTGTGCATCATCATGTATATACTGCTCGTTCTATTCACCGACCAGAGCCAGTACTTCGGCGATGATTCCGAAACATCATAAAATAAACCCCGCATACCTTTGAATGAGGTGTGCGGGGATTTTATTTTCCTGACTAATTATCCCCATCGCTCACTGGGGTCGCTGATTGAGCGATAGACCACCGCCATCGTCCAAGTGGAGTTTGGTTTGGCCGATAAATTGTCCCCAACCGCTCGTCGCCCACCCCGGGACGGTCTGTTAAGCGCCCAGCCGTTCGTCGCGCGCCCCAGGACGGTCTGATAAACGCCCAACCGCTCATCGCCCACCCCGGGACGGTCTGTTAAGCGCCCAACTGCTCATCGCGCGCCCCGGGACGGTCTGTTAAGCGCCCAACCGCTCATCGCGCGCCCCGGGACGGTCCGCTAAACGTCCAACCGCTCATCGCGCATCCCGGGACGGTCTGTTAAGCGCCCAGCCGCTCGTCGCGCGCCCCGGGACGGTCCGTTAAATCACAAAAACGCGCCTGCTCCGGCGCGCCCCGCACTAAAAATCTAAATATACTCCTCAAGCGCCTCGAGGTCGACGATCATCAGTCCTGTGCTGCCGATTTCCAGTATGCCGAGCTTCCGGAATATGGAAATGTTGCGGTTCACCGTTTCACGGGTGAGCCCGATCATGTTCGCCATCTCCTGCTTCGTCAGTTTCAAAGTGATTTCACGCCGCCCGTCCCTCAGTACAAGTCCGTGTGCGTATGCAAGCCGGCGGATCAGCAGGAGGACCTGTTCATCGGTCGGTTTCAGCATCTTCTCCTGGAGGCGGTGCTGCAGGTCGATGATGAGTTCACCTATGTAATGGAACAGCTTCACCGCGATTTCGGGTTCCCGTCTTATGACGTCCTCGAAATCTTTCTTGCTTATGAAGATCACTTCGGAATCTTCGGCGGTGATCGCACTGGCAGGGTAGGGGTCCTTCCTGAAGACTGCATGGTGCGGGAACATCTCCCCTTTACCGAAGAAGTTGATGATCTGCTCGCGTCCCTCTTCATCGATCCGGTATATCTTCACATTCCCGCTCACCACGAAGTAGAAGTTGATCATCTCCTCCCCCATATGGAACAGATGAATCCCGCTCTCCACATTCCTGTGATGTGCGATTCCCGCGACGGCGGAAATTTCTTCATCATCCAGCGCTTCAAATATCTTCATCGATGACAAGTATTCTTTCAGCAACCGGCTCACCTCCTTCACCATCCACTATACCACCCCTGCATAATAAAAAAATCCTGCAAAGTGCGGAATGCACCCTGCAGGGAAATAAAATGATTAATAAGAATGTAATTCAGTTGGCATTCAGCACTTCGGTACCGCCGCGGATCTGGTAGTAGGTAGCCTCATCGGTCTCGATTTCCTCGATCAGGCGCCTGAGCTTCAGCTTCTTCAGCTCGTTCAAAAGCAGCCCCGTGCGCCATTCGAAGACGACCTTCAGCTCATGGAAGCTGACCACTTCAAATGATTCGATGTAATCATAGATGCCCGGCAGGGGTTTCTTCTCCACTTCGAATTCAAGCAGTTCATTGATGATGTAGGTGAATATATGGTAAGGGTAGGGCCCTTCGACTTTGATGCCCTCTTCATGGATGTCGCCGCTGAAGAAGACCATCGCGGGGAGTTCCTCTATGTCCATTTCGCGGTACACCGCAAGATCCCGCTTCAGCATGCTCTTGACGTTGCTGGAGTTTATTTCCTCAAAGAAGCTCTGCACATCGAGTCCGGCAAGCTCTGCACTCTTCAGCATATGGTCGTATGTGCAGACGCTCTTCGTCGGGACGATGCGGTTCAGTATATAGCGCATGAATGCGCGGGCTTTATTTCGACCTTGTATTTCCGCAGCTTTGTAGGCAAGTGCAAGATTATCCTGATCAGAGGTGGACTGGGCCTGACACTTCGTTAAAACTGTGAGTGACGGTGCGAGTATTTTTTGTATGGTGACATATTCCCTGTATTCAATAATCAGCTTATTGATGATGGGTTCCATCTCACGGCAGACGTCAGAAAAAGGGTCGAAAAAGTAAAATATTTCAACCTTCTGGTCGAGCGGCTCAACCGCCGGCCATTGGTGTATCACACGGTCCATCTAAGCTCCTCCTTAAATCTCACTAATACGAAAACTCAGTCGGGTGTATTGACCATATGGTTGGCAGTCATCGTATACCTTTTGAATAAAAATTCCCTCAAATCTTCAGGGATCTCCACATCAAGCATGGCCTGGTACATATTTTCAAGCCACGCATCCCGGGCCGCCGGCGTGATGACGAACGGCATATGGCGCGCCTTCATCATCGGATGGCCGTATTCCTGGATGTAGAGGTTCGGCCCGCCGAGGAACTGCACCTGGAACAGTTTCTGCTTGAAGGCGGTCTCCTTGAAATCGCCGGGGAACAGGTGGTTGATGCGGTCGTCGCGTTCGACGTAGTAGTAGAAGCGGTCGACCATGGCGTAGAGCTTTTCGGTGCCGATCGCTTTATATGGGTTCGAGAGCGGGTTCTTTTTCACCATATTGCATCATCCTTCTCTTTTCTTAAAACACGGTAGAAACGTTCGCTTTTCGTCACTTCATCCCGGCGGTCGATGTCGTGTTTTTCCATCAGCCGGTTGAATATGGTTTCACCTTTATCGTAATCGCTGACTTCATATTCGATTTCATAGTCGGTCGTATCGAGATATGAACATTTATCAAGGACGAGCAGTCCGCCCTTATACTCCGTTTCACGGCGCTCGGTGGCGAGGCGCCCGTAGACTTTCAGGTCCTCCACCCGGATGCCGCGCTTTTCGATCTCATGGGCGATGACTTCCGGGATTTCCGACTCGCCGATATGTTTCATGCTGTCCAGATCATAATTTACTTCCGCATGGAATTCGAGCACACCTTTTATCGTCGGTGCCTTCAGTGTCATGACCTGCTTCCCGGAGGTGAGACGCACCCTGAGCAGCAGCGTATTGCGCCTCAGCTCAAGATCCGGGGTATCTATGTAATAGTTGACCAGCGAATGGCCCTCCACATTTTCAAAGAAAGTATCATACAGCGTACTATATTCATTTTCGTTCAGCAAATTTTTAAATTCAATCTCAAGTTCCGGCATTCTCTCACTCCTTATATAGTATTATCCGAAATTTAAAAACGGCTGTAAAGCAAACAGATTTAGGACATTATCAAAAGGATGGCGATATGGTAAAATTAAAAGCGTCAACAGTGGGTGCGCACCCGCCCCCGGGGCGGAGTGTGAAGCGCGCACTGCAAAATGTTATACTGGATTTGACCCGGGCATGCCTTTGCCGGCATGTCCTCTGTTGGAAGCATTGAAATTCAAATATCCGGACCAGATATAAATGGAGGCGTTTAGATGGATGGATGGGATAAATTTCTTGCGCCCTATCAACAAGCTGTGGAAGAGCTTAAAATCAAGCTCAAGGGGATCCGCAAAGATTATCAGCTGAACCGCCAATACTCGCCGGTCGAGTTCGTGACCGCCCGGGTGAAGCCGGTGCAGAGCATCATTGAAAAAGCGAATACCCGCAACATCCCTTACGACAGGCTGCGTGAAGAGATGTACGACATTGCAGGCATCCGCATCATGTGCCAGTTCGTCGACGACATCGAAATGATCTGCAGCCAGATCCGTCTGCGCGAGGACATGGAAGTCGTCGAGGAAAGGGATTATGTGGAAAACACGAAGGAGAGCGGCTACCGCTCCTACCACCTGATCATAAGGTACCGCGTCGAAAGCATCGACGGGCCGGTCCATATACTTGCAGAGCTCCAGATCAGGACGCTCGCCATGAATTTCTGGGCGACGATCGAGCATACACTGAACTATAAATATTCCGGGGAATACCCGCCCGAGATCAAAAGGCGCCTGCAGAACGCTGCGGAAGCGGCCTATCTGCTGGACCAGGAAATGTCCGAGATCAGGGAAGAGATACAGGATGCACAAAAATACTATTCCAAGAAACGCAACATTTAGAGTATGAAAGGAGGGCATTTCATGAGATTTGTCATCGTCTCCAAAGGGGACACGAAATCGAACGCCTTGAAAGACCGGATGCTCCACTACATGGCCGATATGGGGATGGAGCATGATGAGAAGGATCCGGAAATGGTGATCTCGGTCGGCGGGGACGGCACCCTGCTGCAGGCCTTCCACCGCTTCCAGCACCTGCTCGATACGGCGTCCTTCGTCGGCGTGCACACCGGGCACCTCGGATTCTACGCGGACTGGCTGCCGCATGAAGTGGAGCGGCTGGTCATATCGATCCAGAATGACGAATACCAGCTGATCGAATATCCGCTGCTCGAAATCATCATCACATACGAAAATTTCGGGACGGAATCACGCTACCTCGCGCTGAACGAGTCGACGCTCCGCACCGAGGACGGCACGACGCTCGTCAGCGACATCGATATACGCAACCAGCACTTCGAACGCTTCCGAGGGGACGGCATCTGTGTCTCGACCCCGTCCGGTTCGACCGCATACAATAAAGCCCTCGGCGGCGCGATCATACATCCGTCGATCGAGGCGCTGCAGCTGACCGAGATCGCATCCATCAACAACAGCGTGTTCAGGACCGTCGGCTCGCCGCTCGTGCTGCCGAAACACCATACGACCCAGGTCCACCCGGTCAACAGCGAAGTGTACAAAATGACCGTCGACCACATCAACCTGGTACATAAAGGTGTGCGCCAGATCCAGTTCAGGGTGGCGGATGAAAAGGTGAAGTTCGCAAGATTCAGGCCGTTCCCGTTCTGGAAACGGGTCCATGATTCATTCATTTCAGACAGAAATTAACTTTAGGGGGTGGGCCGGATGCCGGAGATTGAAGAGATGACAGAGATAGAAATTGAATATGATGCATTGCTCACCCAGCTTCGGGACAATGATATAGACGGCTTCAGGGAAGACTTCCTCGATCTGCACGCGTATGAGCAGAGCGAGTTTTACCTGGGCCTCGATGAAGCGGACAGGGACCTCCTGTACGAGATGCTCTCACCGGAAGAAGTCTCGATGTTCTTCGATACGATGGAAATCGATGATGACGATAGCTACGACGCACTGTTTGAGACGATGGATTCCCGCTATGCCGCGGTGATGATCGGAAAGATGCAGTACGACAACGCCGCAGATATCTTGAACGAATTGCCGAAGTCGAAAGTCACGACGTTCCTTGCATTGATGGACAGGGAGGATGCGGCACAGATCCGCAGCCTTTTGAACTATGAGGAAGACACGGCCGGCGGTATCATGACGACGGAATTCGTGAGCCTCGCCTCGACGATGACCGTCCGGGAGGCCATGCGCCATCTGAAGGAAGTCGCGAAGTTCTCAGAGACGATCTACTATGTGTTCATCGTCGACGAGCGGCGGAAGCTCGCAGGCATCATGTCCCTCAGGGAACTGATCGTCGCGGATGATGATGAGTACATCGGCGACATCATGAACGAGCGTGTCGTCTCGGTCCTCGTGTCGGACGACCAGGAAGGCGTCGCACAGATCATGCGTGACTACGACTTCCTCGCACTGCCTGTGCTGGATTACCAGGACCACCTCGTCGGCATCATCACGGCCGATGACATCATGGACGTCATCGACGAAGAGGCAAGCGAGGACTACTCCCGTCTTGCAGGTATGAGCGAGAGCGAATCCACCTCCGATACGGCGGTGGAGACCGCGAAGAAGCGGCTGCCGTGGCTGATCGGACTCACATTCATGGGCATGATCACGGCAGCCATGCTGTCGGTTTTTGAAGACACCCTCGCCCAGGTCGTGTTGCTTTCCGCGTTCATCCCCCTCATTTCGGGGATGGCCGGGAACACCGGCACACAGTCGCTCGCGGTCGCCGTGCGCGGTATTTCAACCGGTGAGATAAAGGAATCGAGTAAGGCGAAGATCGCCTGGCGCGAAATCGGATCCGGCTTCATCACCGGTCTCGTCTGCGGCCTCGTCATCTTCGTCGTCATACTGATGATGTACCAGGCACCGACACTTGGCCTCATCGTCTGCTTAAGCCTCGTCATCTCGATGACGGTGGCGACGCTGATCGGCACAATCGTGCCGCTCTTCATGGACAAGGTCGGCATCGACCCGGCGGTCGCGAGCGGCCCGTTCATCACGACGGCAAACGACATCATCAGCCTGCTCATCTATTTTGCGCTCGCGAACATGTTCATGGCATCGCTCCTCACCTGACGGGCGGGCGATCGTGGTTGTGATGGTTTTATTTTTTTAAGCGGGCGATCATGATAACTGTTGCATTTTAGTGTCATTATTAGTAAATTAGCAGTAGGTACTAATAACAAGCGATAAAAACATTCGTTTCAATAAAGGAGACTTGACCATGAATTTAGAAGGCAAAACTTATGTCATCATGGGTGTTGCGAACAAGCGCAGCATCGCATGGGGCGCAGCACGTGCACTGGACAGCATGGGTGCGAACCTCGTATTCACGATTCTGAACGAGCGTTTCCGCAGGGAACTCGACAAGCTTCTCGGAGACCTTCAGGGCGACCACCAGGTCATCGTCGAGTGCGATGTGTCGAAGGATGAGGAAGTCGAGCGTGCGTTCGACGAGATCAAGGAGAAGACGGGCGGCGTCGACGGTGTCCTCCACGCAATCGCTTATGCGAACAAGGATGAGCTGCAGGGCGGCTACAGCGAGACTTCACGTGAAGGGTTTGCGCTGGCGCTCGATATCAGTGCATACTCACTTGCGATCGTTGCGAAGCATGCGAAGAAGGCATTCAATCCGGGCGCGAGCCTTGTGACGATGACTTACCTCGGCGGCGAACGCGCAATGCCGAACTACAACGTCATGGGCGTTGCGAAAGCGGCACTCGATGCGAGCGTGCGCTACCTGGCGCTCGACCTCGGTGCAGATGGCTACCGCGTGAACGCAGTGTCCGCGGGCCCGATCCGTACACTGAGCTCTTCCGCAGTCGGCGAGTTCAAGACGATCTTAAAAGAGATCGAACAGCGCGCACCATTGAAGCGCAACGTCGACCAGCTTGAAGTCGGCAACGCCGTCGCCTTCCTGTTGAGCGACCTCGCTTCCGGCATTACGGGCGAAATCGTCCACGTCGATTCCGGCGCAAACATCATGGCATAATAATGAAAAATAAAACCGGTACCCTCGCGAGAAGCGGGGGACCGGCTTTTTTGATTTTGCAGGGGGGTTGGGTGTGCGTGCGGCCTCCATCGCTCATTGGGTTGCCTGGGTGAGCGATAGACGACTCCCATCGGTCACGTGAGTACTGGTTTGACCGATAGACGACTCCCATCGGTCAAGTGAATACTGGTTTGGCCGATAGATACTCCCCATCGGCCAAGTGAGTGCTGGTTTGGTCGATAGACGACTCCCATCGGCCAAGTGAGTGCTGGTTTGGCCGATAGACGCTTCCCATCGGCCAAGTGAGTGCTGGTTTGGCCGATGGGGGTGCCCAACAGCTCATCGCACGCACCGGGACGGTCCGATAAACCCCCGCACCCCCACAAAAAGCAAAAAACCCACAATCTTCATGATTGCGGGCGTAACTGATCGCTATTTATCCTTCACCGAGCCTGAATGTCTCGGAAACCTGCCACATGCCGTTTTCGAGCTGGTAGGCGAGGCTGATTTTGTTCACCGTTTCCTTATGATGGATGCCGGCCATGCTCAAGTGGCTGAATGTGTCCTCGAACTCCTGCGAAGTCGTACCCTGTGCGAGTGTGAAATGCGGGACGAAGGAGTGTTTATTCTCGCCGTAGAAGTCGCCGCTGTTCAGGGCATCATGTATTGAAGTCAAAGTTTCGTTCGGCTCGACCTTGAAATAAATCACCGGTGAAGTTGGTGCGAAGCTTGAAACTTTTTTGATTTCTATTTCAGTCGGCTGATGTTCTTTTGCGACCTGCTTCAAATATTTGACGATCTCTTCCTTTTCGCTTTCATCCGCTTCGAATTTCTCCTTCAGCGTAATATGCGGCGGGATGAGCGCATAATGCGGGTCATATCTTTTTCTGTAACTGTTCACTTTGTCCTGTAGTTCCTTTGATGGAAATAAAGCTACACCAAATATCATGGTAATTCCTCCCAATGTCATTTCTTCGGTTATTTCGATTATATCAGATTGTTCAAAAATTTCATACAGAAGTTAGGCCAGGTAATGCCTGAGCACCTGCTCAAGCTCCGGTTTCCAGGTCTTCCATATATGGCCGCCCTCGAGTTCACGGTATTCGTATTCAAGCGGCTCCGTTTCAAGAAGTTCATTCAACTTCCGGTTCGGTGTGAGGAAATCGGCCTGTTCACCCATGATGGTCTCAAAATCATCCTCTTCAAGTCCGATGGTATGATAGAGATTGAGCTGCATCAGATTCGGCTGGTTTTCAAAGCGTGCGATGAAGTCATCATCCACAAACGGGCTGAATGCCACCGCGTTCGGGAACGTGGTCGGATACTGGAGTGCCACGCTGAAGGCGAATGTGCCGGCGAGGGATTCCCCCATGAGCACCCGCGAATTGGCCATCTCCAAAGTCTTGAAATTGCTGTCGATCCATTTGATCAGCTCACGGCCGACGAAGGTCACCATGTTTTCATGATGTTCCCCGTTCGGACTGAAATAATGGTTCCGCCATTCGACGTCCGGATAGGGCACCCCGACGATGATCGACCGGTCGATCTCCTCATTTTCGCGCAGCTTCTGGTAAAGCCGCTCGATCTGGCCGTACTTGAAGAAATCCTGTGAATCGAATGTGATGATCACATTATACCTGTACAGATCACTGAAATTCTTCGGCAGATAATATTGTACTTCGAACGTTTCCCCGCACACCTCGGATTCGACTTCCGCGGTGTGGATCTTTCCTGCTGTCATATCCATGCTAACCCCTCCTTATGTAATATTGTAACAATTCCGACCCCGGATGAACATAGGGGTACAATATTGTTTATCCCCTTTATTTCATTAAACAAAACGGAAAGGGGAGGAAATGTTTTTTGAATACCGAAATTTTATGATACACTTTATAAAAATACTTACTAGTTTAAGGAGAAGTGCAGATGGCGAATAAAGCATGGTTTCAGTCAGGCGCGGCAATCATCATCACACTGTTGATCATAATGCTGGTCATTCAGGTGCAGGTGGTGTTCGAGCCGCTGTTCACAATTATTGCAACGATCTTCATCCCTGTATTGCTTGGCGGGCTGCTGTACTACATCACACAGCCGATCCAGAGCTTTTTGGAAAAGAGGAAAGCCAACAGGCTGACGGCGATCCTGGCGGTATTCCTGGTCGTCCTGATCGTGATCAATATACTCGTGATGGTCATCGTCCCGGTCATTTCCGATCAGATCCAGACCCTGGTCCAGCGCATGCCGGCACTGCAGCGTGAGTTCCAGAACATACTCGCATTCCTATCATCCCAGAGGGAGGAACTGCCGTTCGAGGTGGATGTTGAAGGGTTCACCCAGGATCTGCTCGACCAGAGTGGTGAAATCGTCAGCAACATCGCAAGCAACGCCATCTCCATCCTGACGAGTACGGTCAGCGTGATACTGACACTGGTCCTTGTGCCGTTCTTTTATTTCTTCATGCTGAAAGATCATGAGAAATTCGTCCCGGCGATGGTGTCGCCATTCTCAGGCGCTGTGAAGCAGTTCCTGACCGAGTGGTTGTACGATGTCGACCGCACGCTCCGTTCATTCATACAGGGGCAGGTGCTGGTCAGCTTCATACTCGGTGTCATACTCTACATCGGTTATACGATCATCGGCCTCGAGTATGCACTGCTCCTCGGGATGCTCGCACTCTTCCTGAACGTCATACCGTTCATTGGACCGTGGCTTGCATTCGCACCGGCAGGGATACTCGCCCTGATCCAGAGCCCGATCATGTTCGTCTGGGTTGCAATCATCACATTGATCGCCCAGCAGATCGAAAGCAACCTGATCACACCGAACGTCATGGGGCAGTCACTCAAACTGCACCCGCTCACCGTAATCGTCGTGGTGCTCGCTGCGGGGAACATCGCGGGCTTCATCGGAATGCTCGTCGCGATCCCGACATACGCCGTGATCAAGACAAGCATCCAGAACATCTGGCGCTACCGCAAGACGCTCCAGAACACACTCTTGACGGACGTCCAGCCGCATTTGAAAAAGCATGACTGACGAAAAAAGAACCCGGGCCGCAACAGCGGTCCGGGTTTTTCATGTTCAAAATCAGCCGAGGTCACGCTTCCTGTAAAGAAACAGCCCTGCGGCAAATAAAAGCACCGCAGCGATGAAGACACCGCCCGCAGAAACCCAGTCCATCTCATTGACCGGCACATTCTCCAAGTAATGGAACGGTGTTGCCATATGGAGTATCTCCGGCAGCTCGACCAGGTTCCCGAGGTATGCCACAAAGAACATATAGCCGACATAGAGCCAGATCACCTTGAACAATCCGTTCGACAGCCCGAGTAAGAGGACGCCGATGCCGACGGCCGCTGCAACGGCGGTGAAGTAGTTCAGGCTCGCAAGCATATAATCACCGAGCGTCACGCCGATATCATCCACATTCATGCTCGCAAGATGCATGCCGAGCGTCGTCAAGACCATGCCGAGGAGCGCGACGGCGAGACTGATCATCCAGTGCGTGACGAGCACCCGTGTACGCGAAAACCTGCTTTCAAGCGTCCCGGAATCTACCACTTCAAGCCGGGCCGAATTCTCCTCGCGCAGCACCCTGCCGATGATCATCACGGCCGGAATCGCCGTGATCACCGTCGTGATGATCAGTATCATATTGACGAAGAACATCACCGGATCATCGATGGCGCCCGCTTCGACGGCCGCCGAGAGCATTTCATTCCCGGAAATCATCTCCTCGAGATCCCCGAAAATCGAACCGTACGTCAGCCCGATCACGAACATGCCGGCGAGCCACGAAATGATCATCGTCCGCATGTTGCGGAGCGCAAGCCCCGGATACGAGCCGATGTTCCGCGTCCGCCTGTCGCCGCGCCCTTTCAGGTATGCGCCGCCGAGGTCCCTCCGGGAGAATAAAAACCATCCGGCCGCTGCGAAGACGGCGACCAGCAGGAACGGAAGCAGCCATGTGAAATCATTCTCGGCATACGGATACATCCGCGTCAGCCAGTTGTACGGCGAGATGACGGAGTAAGCCATATCGGCGACATCCGTGACCGCACGGTACAGGAACATGATGACAAGTATCGAAAGCGAGATCCCGAACGTCAGGTCGGCAGATGAAAGGATCGCGCCGAAGAACAGTGTGAGCATATAGAACAGCATGCCGAACAGCGCAAGCCCCGCACTGTAGAGCAGGTTCCCCTCATTATTGAACGACTCCAGGCCGAGGAGGGAGAGCCCTGCATAGTTGATGACAAAAGCAATCAGGTTGATCAGCACCCCGAGCATCACCTGGTTGGCGTAGAGCGTCCGCTTGCTGACGCCGCCGCTGATGAGGTATTCGGTGAGTCCGTCATCCTCTGCCTTCCTGCCGACGGAATTCGCGATCAGTATGCCGAAGATCCCGTGGAGAAGCGCCATGAAGAGCAGCATCTGATGGCTGAATGAAACGGCGGTCGTATACGCTGCATCCGGGAGCGGGCCGATGAGTGCGACCATCGCCGGGTTGTCAAGCGTCGCTTCGATCGAGCGCAGTTCCTCCTCTGTTGAGTACAGGCCGTCGAAGACCGGGGCAAAGCCCACAGACATGCCGCACAGGATGATGAGCCACATGATCACCCTGAAGCGGACCTGCTTTGCCAGAAGTTTGAAGTGGCTCATGATTTATCCTCATAGTAGCGCATGAATATGTCTTCAAGTTTGGGTGGCTCGGTGACGAGGTAGGTGATCCTGCACGCACTTATGTCCGACATGAAGTCCGCGACCTTGTCGTTGTCGACCATCAGATGGGTGTTTTTCCCCTCGGACCTGAAATCATGGGCATAGTTCTTCCCTTCAAGGAAGGAGAGGTCGTCCTCCGAAGACAGTATATATTCGATCCGTGTAATATGGCTGAGGTCTGCGAGCTTCCCGGTCTCTATGATCTTTCCTTCGCGTATGATGGCGATCCTGTCCGCGAGCTTCTCGACTTCTGACAGTATATGGCTCGACAGCAGCACGCTCTTGCCGGCATCGCGTGCGGCAAGGATCTCCTGGTGGAACACGCGCTCCATCAGCGGATCGAGCCCGGTCGTCGGTTCATCGAATATCAACAGGTCCGCATCCGACAGCAGCGCGCTGATCAGCGCGACCTTCTGACGGTTCCCCTTCGAATATGTCTTGCACTTTTTGCGGGCATCGAGCCGGAACTTTTCGATGAGCCGGTCGCGCATTTCAACATCCTTGAACCCGCGCATCTTCATGAAGAAGTTGATCACTTCCATCCCGGTGAGGTTCGGCCACAGGTTGACATCCCCCGGTACATAGCTGATGTTTTCGATGTAGCGCCTGCTTTTCTTTATGTCCCCGCCCTTGAAATAGATCGTCCCCGACGTCTCCTTCAAGGCGCCGATGATCATCCGTATCGTCGTCGACTTGCCTGCACCGTTCGGCCCGATGAAGCCGAAGACTTCGCCTTCCCGGATGTCGATGGACACGTTCTCCGCCGCCCGGACCTTCCCGAAATGTTTGGAGACGTTCTCCAGTGTCAGTATGCTCATTGATATTCCTCCTTGTAATAGAGTTTCTTCATCGCATCAAGATAGATTTCGAACTCCTCGAAGTATTTATTGAAATCACCGGCAGCTCGTGTCGAATCGTCCTCGATGTACTTCGAATAGCCGTCGAACGTCCACATGATGAGCTTCATCAACGTCTCATGGCCGATGTCATCCCTGAAGTAGCTGTAGTCGATGTCTGCATAGGCCGCCTTGTAGCCTTCAGTGACGAGCTTCTGCTGCAGCTCGCGGTACTTTTCCGGCACGGTGTCCTCAAGATAGACGTGCGATAAGAACATCGAAATTTCCGGATGCTTCTCATAATATGCATGCTTCCGCTCCGCAATCGCCGCCGAGCGCTCGATGAACCCCTGACGCGGCAGATCCCAGTCGAGCAGCTCCTCCTGCACTTTCTTCAGCGTATATTCCGTGCACGTGTAATAAACATCTTCCTTATTCTCGAAATAGTAGTACAGCATCCCCTTCGACATCCCGGCATCCTTCACGATCCTGTTGGTCGAGGCATCCTTGTAGCCGTAGTTCGCGAACTCATTCAGCGCGGCATTCAAAATCTCCGCCTGCCTTGCGGGATCCAGTTTCCTAAACGCTTCCTTCATATTGGACCTCCTTCATTGACCGGTATGGTCAATTACATATTACCCCATGTTGACCACTATGGTCAATAACTTTATTCACATTTTCTACGATATATGGAATATGACTTTTAAAGGGGAGATTATATGAATCCGATCGACTATCTCGTATCAAAAGGTTTCAGGGTCACGTCCGATCCGACGAAATATGCGTCGAAAATCTGGGGGAAGCGTGATTACACCGTGAACGGCCACAACTATGACAGCTACTGCGGCGGCTACCACCGCGCCTATGATTTGTCGAAACGTCATCTGGCGCCCGTCCCCTCGGTGTGCGACGGCGTCGTTTCAGCAGGCACGAAAGCATACGGCAACTTCGGCGGCACCGTGGTCGTTGCGAATAAAGAGCTCGGCATCCAGGTGATATACGGTCATCTGGCACGGAACTTACC
This sequence comes from Salinicoccus kekensis, assembly GCF_900220995.1. Taxonomy (GTDB): domain Bacteria; phylum Bacillota; class Bacilli; order Staphylococcales; family Salinicoccaceae; genus Lacicoccus; species Lacicoccus kekensis. The sequence goes on along the minus strand of NZ_OBQF01000007.1, from coordinate 87,538 downwards.
CGTCAGGGTCGGCCAGAAGGTGAGGGCCGGCCAGACGGTCGGGCATCAGTCCAATACGAACAACCAGGGCGTCCATATGAACTCGCACCTGCATATCCAGTTCCAGAACTACGGCTTCATCCGCGGCGAGCGGAATTTCGTCTGCACGGGCATCGATCCGTTGAAACTGGTGCTCCATGATGTATGGCCTGAAAAGGGAAAGTTTGTTACGGACCGGCGGATCAACATGCGCACCTTCCCGAATCTGCAGGCGGGGCGTGCGGGCGTATTGCCTGCGGGGTCAGAGGTCGACTTCGACCGGCTGTATGCCGCAGACGGTTACTGGTGGGTGAGGATGAGATACAAAAAAGCAGTCCGTTTCATGGCAGTGGGACGGCGGAAAACGGGCAGCGCTTTCAGGAAAACGCCGCTTTGGGGAAATTTACTATAAAATTAGTAATATTCTTTCGATTTTCACTTTTAAATATATGCAGATGGTGTACAATAAAGTTATATTTATCAGAATAGTAAAACATGCAGGGGAGTGGGTTAAATGAGCAAGGATGAGAAACGTTTTTCCAGGCGTGATTTTCTGAAGACGACGGGCGTTGCGACGGGCGGCATACTCGGCGGATCGCTGCTCGGCGGGTTCATCGGCTACAACTTCGACCAGAGTCCGCCGGCCACCGAACCGGAGACGGCTGAACACGGTGAGGAGGCATCGGGCGGTGATAACCACCACACCGGCTACCTTTTCTTCACGAAGCACTCCGACAGGGAGACGATCGAAGCGGCGATGGAGCGCATATTCCCGGAGGATGACCTCGGACCGGGGGCTGCGGCACTCGGTGCGGCATATTTCCTGGACGGCCAGCTTGCGGGCGACTACGGCAGCAACACAAAGGAATATATGCAGGGTCCTTTCTATGAAGGATCTGCGACACAGGGGTACCAGTCGAGGCTGAACCGGCGCGAATATTTCACGCTCGGCATACTGAAGCTGAATGAGGTGGCAAACGAGGAGCATGATGCGGACTTCAGGGCACTCGAGCCGGAACAGATGGACGAGATCCTCACGCTTTTCCAGGAAGGGGAAGTGGACATGGGGGTGCCGGCCCATACAGCGACGGCGCCGGAATTTTTCGGGCTGCTCAGGACCGCGACGCTCGAGGGGGTTTATTCCGACCCGATCTACCGTGGCAACCGCGGCATGGAAGGCTGGAAGATGAAGAACTTCCCGGGCCACCAGATGGCATACATCGAACAGATCGACGACGGGGAGTTCCATGAAATAGATCCGCAGTCGGTCGCTGAAGGACATTAAGGACGGGGGAGAAAATTATGGCAGAAACATTGGATAAAGTGGATGTCGTGACAGTCGGGGTCGGCTGGACCGGCGGCATCGTCGCTGCGGAAGCGGCAAAGGCGGGCCTGTCGGTCGTCGGCCTGGAGCGCGGGAAGAACCGCGGCACGGAAGATTACCAGCATGTGCATGATGAGTACAGGTATGCGATCAGATATGAACTGATGCAGGACACTTCGAAGGAGACGATCACTTTCAGGAACACGCGGGATGAACGGGCGCTGCCGATGCGGCGCATGGGTTCCTTCCTGCTCGGTGAGAACGTCGGCGGGGCGGGGACGCACTGGAACGGGCAGACGTGGCGTTTCCTGCCGTACGATTTTGAAATCCGTTCACTGACGGAGGAGCGTTACGGGGAGGACAAGCTTGGGGATGACAAAGGGTACAGATGGCAGGACTGGGGCATTACATACGATGAACTGGAGCCATACTTCACCCAATTCGATTTGACGATCGGCCTTGCAGGCGAGGAAAATCCGCTCGGCGGGAGCCGGTCGGAACCGTTCCCGACGCCGCCGATGATCGAGACACCGATGCTCAAGCTCTTCAAGGACGCGGCGAACGGCATGGGGCTGCATGCCCACATGATGCCGTCCGCGAACATGACCCAGCAGTACACGAACCCGGACGGGCAGACGCTGCAGCCGTGCCAGTACTGTGCATTCTGCGAAAGGTTCGCATGTGAGTACGATGCGAAGTCATCACCGGAGACGACCGTCATCCCGACGGCGCTCGAGACGGGGAACTTCGATATCAGGACGCAGGCGAACGTCGTGGAAGTGCTGACGGATGAGGATGACGACAGCCTGGTCAGCGGCGTGCGCTACATCGATACGCTGAGCGGCGAGGAATTCATCCAGCCGGCGGACATCGTCGTCCTGAACAGTTATGTATTCAACAACTATAAACTGCTGCGCGTTTCCGATATCGGCGAGCAGTACGACCCGGAAACCGAGGAGGGAACGCTCGGCAGGAACTACGGTTACCAGACATTCGGCGGTGCGAGGGGCTTCTTCGACACCCAGTTCAATACGTTCATGGGCGCAGGCGCACTCGGTGCGGGGCTCGACGATTACAACGGGGATGAGTTCGATCATTCGGACCTCGACTTCCTGCACGGCGGGAACATCGCGGTGACGCAGACGGGCTCACGTCCGATCGCAACGAACATCACCCGCCCGGACACGCCGAGCTGGGGTGCCGAATTCAAGAAGGAGACGATAGAGAACTACACGCGGACAATCCGTGTGCAGGGCCAGTGTGCAACGACACCGCACAAGGACAACTACTTAGACATCGACGAGGACTACACCGATGCATACGGACTGCCGCTCGTCCAGCTGACCTATAACTTCACGGACTCCGACAGGGTGAGGACGAAGTACCTGGCCGACAGGTGCGGTGAGATACTGGAGGAGATGGGTGCCAATGAAATCGTGGTCGATGAGGAGATCGGCGATTATGACATCGTGCCGTACCAGTCGACGCACAACACCGGCGGCACCGTGATGGGTGACGATCCCGAGACAAGCGTCGTCAACAACTGGATGCAGCACTGGGACCGCGACAACCTGTTCGTCGTCGGCGCGGGCAACTTCCCGCACAACAGCGGCTACAACCCGACATCCACCGTCGGTGCACTCGCATACCGCTGCGCCGAAGGTGTCATAACATACAGCGAAGACGGCGGAAGACTTGAAGACTGATGATGGTGATGGCCGGCTGCATGAGTGCAGCCGGTTTTTTGCGGGATGGGACGGGTTAACGGATGCTCGTCGGGGAAATGAACGGGTGTTAAACCTCCAACGGATGCTCGTCGTGGAAACGAGCATCCGTTAAATAAAAACCCCATAAAAAAACGCCTGCAGGCCGGAGCCTGCAGACGCGCATAAATTATTTTTTCTTCTGCCGCGGTGTACCCTGTCCGCCGGTCAGGTCTTTATCCATCTCGTATAGTACACTGTTGATGATGGTCTGGTTATAAGCCTCGACCAGGAAATAGGCCACGATGGAGTAGACGATGATGACGCCGACGAGCAGGATATTGCTCTGGACGACACCGACGACGATGGCCGGCAGCAGCACCAGGCCGATGAAAAGGATGAGCATCGCAATGCGGTATGTTTTGATCGTCCCCTGTGCCGATTTGATCTGCGGGGCGTACTTATCATTAACTTCCTCGTAATCCAAAGCTCTGTTGTCGCGGTAAACATTCGTGATCTTCACAGAACCGTCATAGGAATCTTCAGTGTAGCGCAAGTCCATATGTCCGTTGTCCCAAGTCAACATTTTAAAAAATGACATTTCCATGCACCTCGATATAGAATATATTTTATACTTATTATAGACTATATAAAAACATATTACAAAACCAATAGTTAGAAAATTTCGATATCAAAGGCGGGTGATCGTATCGTACAGGAAAACAAAATGGAGAATAAAGACCGGAAGCCGGCCGAGGAGGCCATCGTCGATTCGGTCGACACCTTCTCGGGCCATCTCGAAGCGCTCCGTGCGGTGCTGATCAAGTCCGCCATCACCATCGCAGTCGTATTCATCATCATCTTCATGACCGTCAGCTGGTGGTTCGGCTTCATCGGGAAGGGTGCGGACATCGTCGTCATGGGGCCGTTCGAAGTGATCCGGTTTTATTTCCGCACCTCGGGCGCAATCAGCATCGGCCTCTCGATACCGTTCATCCTCTTCTACTTATGGCAGTTCGTGCAGCCGCGGCTGATCCCGAAAGATGCGCGGATCATGCATACGATGCTCCCGCTGATGATCGTCCTGTTTTTAATCGGCCTCCTGTTCGGCTATTTCGTCGTCCATCCGATCAGCTATTTTGCGCTCATCAGCATGGGCGAACAGAATTTCGATGTGCTGATCACGGCGGATGAGTACATGTCGTTCCTGCTGGTGACGACGATCCCGCTCGGGCTCGTATTCCAATTGCCGCTGGTGGTTTTATTCCTGAATTATCTTGAACTGCTGGACTCGGAGCTGATGCGGAACGTGAGGAGATTTGCGTATTTCGGACTGCTTGTGATCACGGCGCTGATCGCGCCGCCGGATATCTTTTCACACCTCCTGACACTGACGCCGATGATCCTCCTGTATGAGTTCAGCATCCTCCTGGTTAAGCGCAAGGAGAAGCGGGACCGTTTGAAAGAGGAAGTTTAGAGGTATACTATGTTAATATCTAAAATAAAGTTTGCGAATTGCAGGAGGCGTGTATTTTGAGTCAGAAAGTGAGAAAAGCAGTCATACCGGCGGCGGGTCTCGGGACGAGGTTTTTGCCGGCGACCAAGGCGATGCCGAAGGAGATGATCCCGATCCTCGATAAGCCAACGATCCAGTACATTGTGGAAGAGGCGGTGGCGGCAGGCATCGAGGACATCATCATCGTCACGGGGCGTCACAAACGTGCGATCGAGGACCATTTCGATCATCAGGTCGAGCTTGAGCTCGCGCTGAAGGAAAAAGGGAAATATGAATTACTTGAAAAAGTCGAGCATTCGACCGGGCTTGCCAACATATTCTATGTCAGGCAGAAGGCACCGAAGGGGCTGGGTCACGCAATAAACACCGCGCGCCAGTTCATCGGCGATGAGCCGTTTGCGGTGCTGCTCGGCGATGACATCGTGGACCACGGCGAGGGCACACCTGCGATCGGCCAGCTGATCGAGGAGTTCGAGCGGACGGATTCGAGCATCATCGGCGTGAAGACCGTACCCGAGGAAGACGTATCAAGATACGGCATCGTCGAGTACGACAACTGTTCGGAGGACCTTTATCATCTGACGGACCTGTACGAGAAACCGGATGCGTCCGAAACCGATTCGCGCCTTGCGGTGATGGGGAGATATGTGCTCACGCCCGATATTTTCGATGAACTCGGGAAGGGCGTCATCGGTGCCGGCGGCGAGATCCAGCTGACCGACGCGATCGCCAGTCTGATCCATAAGGGCAAGGACGTCTACGCATGCGACTTTGCCGGCGACCGCTACGATGTCGGCCATATGCGCGGCTTCGTCAAGACGACGATCGAATACGCACTGCGCTCGGAGCACCGCGATGAAGTCATCGAATACATGGAGAACACGCTCGAGCGGTTGAAACGTGAAGAGTTGAAGTGATTTTAATTGAAGAGGGTGGCAGATGGACGGGTGATGTCTGTCTGCCGCTTTTTTTGTTTTTTGGCATCTCTATCGGCCAAGTGAGCGTTGGTTTGACCGATAGATGCTCCCCATCGCTCACTGGGCATTTCGTTTGAGCGATAGACGTTCCCCATCACTCACTGGGCATCTCGTTTGAGCGATAGACGTTCCCCATCGCTCACTGTGCATCTCGTTTGAGCGATAGACGCTCCCCATCGCTCACTGGGCATCTCGTTTGAGCGATAGAATGCGCCCATCGCTCACTGGGCATCTTGTTTGAGCGATAGAGTCCGCCCATCGCTCACTAGGCATCTTGTTTGAGCGATAGACCCCGCCCATCGCTCACTAGGCATCTTGTTTGAGCGATAGACCCCGCCAATCATTATAATCCCAACAAAAAAGCTCACTCCCCGGCACAAGCGCCGGAGGGTGAGCTTTATTCATATTCATCTTCAATTCGTTTTCGGGTTCGTACGCCGCGTGCGCATGAACATCACGATATAGTAGATCGTGAGGACCAGAAAGATCAGCCCGCTCGCGATGAGTGTCGCCTTAACATTGCCGAAGATGTCGGCAGTGAGTCCGCCGACGACGGGGCCGATCATGGCGCCCATGCCCTGGAGGCTGCTGATGAGCCCCCATGACTCCTCTTTTTTCGCCTTCAGAATCGTGCCGGCGAGATATTTATTCCACGCGGGCAGCATGATGCCGTAGCTCAGGCCGATGAAGCACGCGATCAGGAAGATCACCCACACCGTCTCGAGCGTCGAAAACCAGATGATCCCCGCCGCATAGACGAAGAACCCGGTGCAGATGATCACCATCGTGAACCGGGCCGAATATTCGTCGAGCCCGCGGGAGAGCATCGTCATGCTGAAGCCGACGAGTGCGAAGATCACAAGAATAAAGATCGTGTACTCAAAGAAGCTCAGTTCGAGCAGTCCCGTGATGTACGTCGGCAAAACCGGCAGCAGCATGCCGACGCCGAGCGCCTGCAGCATGATTCCCGGAATGTTCCGCATATGCCGCCTTAAAATTACGAAAATTTCCTTCAAAGGCAGGCGGCGGTTCCTCGAAGAGCCGTTCCGCACCCCGACGTTGAATTTCCCTGGGATGAACAGGTAGCCGAGGATGTTCAGCGCGACCGCGCCGATCATCACATAGACCGCATCATCCCCGATCGCGCCGATGACGAAGTTCATGCTCACCATGCCGGTGCCGAGACCCGCAAGCCAGCTGAAGAAGATGAACCCCATGTCCTTGCCGCGCGTCGCATCGTCCACATTTGCAAGCGCAAATATCCATATCGGACACACCGCGATGCCGAGGAGCGCCGAAGCGAGCAGCAGGATGAAGAAATCCTGAGAGAATAAAATGATCCCCATCGCAGCGGTCATCAATACGTATGTCGCAAACATCGTCCACCTGGCGCCGATCTTCCGCATGACGAAGCCGAGCCACGCATTCGTCGCCGCATCGAAGACGAAATGCACGGTGATCACGATTGACGCGAGCGTCAGCGAGATCGCCTCGATCGACGGAAGCGCCGGCAGATAGCTCAGCACATACATCCCCCGCACGAGTTCCGTCAAAAATAATATGATTGCATATTTCCAGAATAAATTCCTGTGTTCTCTTGTCAATAGACTCACCATCTCACTTATCCATCTGAAAAATGATTTTATCACAACCGCATGAAATATGTGTATACTTTCCTTTATGCATAAGGGAAAATATTGTATAATATAAAGGTTGAAAGGTGGGACGGTACTTGAATACGAAAACGCTGCTCTCTTTATTGAAGATTAAAAAAACATACGGCAACTTCCCGGACGCCGTCGAACATATTTCCACAGACTCCCGGGAAGTCGACCGCAACAGCATCTTTGTGGCAATAAAGGGCCATCAGGCCGATGGTCAGGACTTCATCCCGGATGCCCTCCATGCCGGATGCAGGTTCATCATCAGCGACAGATATTATGACACCGGCGATGATGCCGGGATACTCGTCGTGAAGGATCCGGAGAAAGTCGGATCGCTGTTCGCAGAATATATATATGATTTCCCGCACGAGGCGATGACGATGGTCGGAATCACCGGGACGAACGGCAAGACGACCGTCTCGACGATGATCCACTCTTTGAGCCGCGCCATGGGCAAGAACAGTGCCTACCTCGGCACGAACGGCTTCCTGATCAATGAAGACCGCCAGATCAGCCTGAACACCACGCCGGAATCGATCCGCCTGCATCATAGGATGGACGAGGCGGCAGAGGCGGGTGCTGAAGTGTTCGCAATGGAAGTGTCCTCCCACGGACTGAAGCTCGGCCGTGTCTCCGGCATCAACTTCGATATCGCGATTTTCACGAACCTCTCGCAGGATCACTTGGACTTCCATCCGACGATGGAAGATTACGGATTCACGAAGGGGCTTTTATTCTCACAGCTCGGCCAGAATATGAAAGAGCGGAAATACGTCATTTTGAACAATGACGACCCTTGGAGCGAAAAATACCGGCGCATGACGCCGCATGAAGTCGTCACCTACGGGATGGACGAGTCGGGCGATTTTTATCCGACGGACATCGACGGCAGCCTCGAAGGGTTCAACTTCACGTTGAACACGCCGGAAGGGGCGTACCATGTCGATTCGCCGTTCATCGGCGAGTTCAACATCCAGAACCTGATGGCGGCGATCATCAGCGAATGGGTGCAGGGGTACGATCTTGAAAAGGTGATCGAAGCGGTGAAGATCATGGATCCGGTCGAGGGCCGGCTTGAAGTGCTCGATAAGACGCTGCCGGTCAACCTGATCATCGATTTCGCCCATACGCCGGATGCGCTCGAGAAGATCATGGATACGGTGAAGCCTTTTGCGGAAGGCCGCCTGATCTTTCTGGTCGGCATGACCGGCGAGCGCGACACGACGAAGGCGCACGCGATGGGCGAGATCGCCTCGCGTGCCGACATCGCAATCTACACCCCGGACAACCCGGCGAACGACGACCCCGCCATGCTCGTCAAGCTGCTTGAAGCGGGTGCCGGTTCCGGCAACTACCGTTCATTCACCGACCGCGAGGAAGGCATACGCCATGCGGTCGAAATCAGCGAACCGGGGGATACGATCGTGCTCGCATGCAAGGGCCGCGAGCCGTACCAGATCATGGAAAACTACGTCAAAGTGCCGCACCGCGATGACCTCATCGCACTCGACGCCGCCTACCGCAAGTACCGCCCGGACGAATATTTATGATGTATTAAGGAGATTTTCAATGACTTTAGAAAATGAAATAAAAAGACGCAAGACGTTTGCCATCATCTCGCACCCCGATGCCGGCAAGACGACGCTCACGGAGAAGCTGTTATTATTCGGCGGTGCGATCCGTTCCGCAGGGACGGTCAAGGGCAAGAAGAGCGGCAAGTTCGCGACGAGTGACTGGATGAAGGTCGAGCAGGAGCGGGGCATCAGTGTGACGAGTTCGGTCATGCAGTTCGACTTCGACGGCTACAAGATCAACATACTGGATACGCCGGGACACGAAGATTTCTCGGAAGATACGTACCGGACGCTGATGGCGGTGGATTCCGCCGTCATGGTGATCGATGCGGCAAAAGGCATCGAGCCCCAGACGCTGAAGCTCTTCAAAGTGTGCCGCATGCGCGGCATCCCGATCTTCACGTTCATAAACAAGCTTGACCGTATGGGCAAGGAGCCGTTCGAGCTGCTTGAGGAGATCGAATCGACGCTTGAGATCGAGACGTATCCGATGACTTGGCCGGTCGGCATGGGCCAGAGCTTCTTCGGCATCATCAACCGGAAGAACAGGCAGATCAACCCGTTCCGCGAAGAGGAGATGCTGAAGCTTGACGACGACTACGAACTGGAGACGCCGCATCCGATCAGCGAGGACGAAGCTTTCCAGACGGCTGTGGAGGAATTCATGCTCGTCGAGGAAGCGGGCGATGCATTCGATGAGGAGAAGATCGCCGGCGGTGAATTGACCCCGGTATTCTTCGGTTCCGCATTATCTACGTTCGGCATCGAGGAATTTTTGGATACTTACGTCGATTTCGCACCGATGCCGACACCCCGGAAAACTGAGGCCGGCGACCCGGTCGATCCGACAGACGAAGGGTTCACGGGCTTTATTTTCAAAATACAGGCCAATATGGACCCGAAACACCGCGACCGGCTCGCATTCATGCGGGTCGTCAGCGGGAAATTCACCCGCGGCATGGACGCCGTCCTCGCACGCACCGGGAAGAAGCAGAAGGTGACCCGGGCGACGATGTTCATGGCCGATGACACCGAGACGGTCGAGGAAGCCTATGCGGGCGACATCATCGGCCTCTACGACACCGGCAACTACCAGATCGGCGATACGTTGTACGGCGGGGGCGGCGGGAAGATCGAATTCGAAAACCTGCCGCAGTTCACTCCGGAGCTGTTCATGAAAGTGTCCGCGAAGAACGTCATGAAGCAGAAGCACTTCTACAAGGGCATCGAACAGCTCGTCCAGGAGGGCGCGATCCAGTACTACAAGACGCTGCACACCAACCAGCCGATTTTGGGCGCGGTCGGCCAGCTGCAGTTCGAAGTGTTCGAACACCGCATGAAGAACGAATACAACACCGATGTGGTGATGGAGCCGATCGGCAAGAAGATCGCGAGATGGATCGAAAACGAGGAGGACATCAAGGAAAGCATGAACTCTCCGCGCTCCAACCTCGTGCTCGACCGCTACGACAACCGCGTCTTCCTGTTCGAAAACGAATTCGCAACCCGCTGGTTCAGCGAGAAATTCCCGGAAATAAAATTATACAGCCTGCTTTAATGGGTGCGGCCCGTTCTTACTTTGAGGACGGGTTTTTTGTTGTGATGGGCGGGCGGGTCCGTTGGGCGTTTAACGGCTCATCGATTGGAGCGGGACGGTCCGTTGGAGGTTTAACAGCTCGTCGCTTGGGCCGGGACGGTCCGTTGGAGGTTTAACGGCTCATCGATTGGAGCGGGACGGTCCGTTGGAGGTTTAACAGCTCGTCGCTTGGGCCGGGACGGTCCGTTGGGGGTTTAACGGCTCATCGATTGGAGCGGGACGGTCCGTTGGGCGTTTAACGGCTCATCGATTGGAGCGGGACGGTCCGTTGGAGGTTTAACGGCTCATCGTGCGGGATGGGACGGTCCGTTAGAACTTGAATCACCCAAGTGGGCGCTGGTTTGACCGATAGACCACCGCCCCGCACCTCCTCCAACCACCAAAACAATGAAATTTATTTGTAAAACGTTTTCATAGTTAAAACCGCTTTACAACGGGCTTCCAATCGGATATATTATATTTATCAATGAAACCACAACTGAATAGATCCTTATCAATAACTAAAATTTAGTTTTGAAAAAGGGGAGTAACAATAGTGATCGCTCACCCGTTGAACACCACCGGGTATCGAGAGGATCGACTATCATTACATCGTCATTACGGCTCCAGATTGAAGCATCACTTCACGATCGGACCCGGTGTAATGAGCGGCGGACAACCGGCTTCGGCCACCCACATCCGCTGTACCGTGAGACCTTTGGCAAAACGTACGGAAGAATACTTCTGTACGTTCTGCGAGGGGTCTCTTTTTTTGTCGGCAAATTGAAAAATAAAAATCTGGGGGTACACATTATGGATATGGCTATACTTTTGGAATATGGCTGGGTGCTCATCGTCCTTATCGTTCTCGAGGGCCTGCTTGCGGCGGATAACGCCGTCGTGCTCGCGGTCCTCGTACGTCACCTTGAACCGAAGGAACGTAAAAAAGCACTGTTCTACGGCCTGGTCGGCGCATTCGTCTTCCGTATGATCGCAATTTTACTGCTCGTCTGGCTCGTCCAGTGGTGGTGGATGCAGGCGCTTGGTGCACTTTATCTCTTCTGGGTGTCGGGCTCGCACCTTTACGCAATATTCAAGCATAATAAAAAAGACCCGCAGCAGGAGAAAGTCGAAGCAGCGAAGGAAGCGGCGCCCAAAAAGGGCTCCGGTTTCTGGATGACCGTGTTCAAAGTGGAACTCGCGGATATCGCATTCGCCATCGACTCGATCCTTGCAGCAGCGGCAATCGCCCTCGCACTGCCTGAAATCGGCGGGGATTTCTTCGGCGTCAACGCAGGCCAGTACACGGTCATGGTGATCGGCGGCCTCATCGGCGTCATCATCATGCGTTTCTTCGCCACATGGTTCGTCGGCGTGCTCGCACGGCGCCCGGGGCTTGAAGTCGCGGCATTCCTCATCGTCGGCTGGGTCGGCGTGAAACTTGCCATCCTGTCGCTCGCACATGACGCGGTCGGCATCATCCCGCACGAATTTCCGCACTCGACGACCTGGAAACTCATATTCTGGTCTGTGATGCTCATCATCATCGTCACGGGCTGGTTCAGCAGCAAGAATAAAGCCCCCTACGACGGCGAATCAGTGGAAGTCTGACCGGATACATCTTATAATGAAGGTTAAGTAATTTGAGATGCTGGGAGGAAGTCAATTGGATAAAGATAAAAAGCACGTCATTCCTAGAGACCGTTACAGACGCAGGCGCCGTGTCTTCACAGAAGAAGGCCAGGAACCGATCGCGCCTTACGAGAGGCCTCCGGAACCTGAAGGCACCGCGGACATCGATAATGAAGCAGAACAACAGGATAAATCGGCAGCGGAGTCGAGAAGGGATTCGATCGAAGAGTCCCGCGGGCGTTCCCACGAACCGGTCTATGGATACAATGATCTGACGGAAGAGGAGATTGATGAATCCGGCTACCAGGATGTCTATACATCAGGACCGGCTTCCGATGAAAAAACACCACGGGCGGAAACTGAAGCGGGGGAGGCATCGGCTGAGCGTATTGAAAACAGCGCACAGGAGGACGGCACCGCCGTCAACGGACGCACCCGCGAAGCAGACGGGGCGGCATATGCTGCATCGACGACCGCGGGTGCCCCTTACAACTATCCGGGCGACCGTAAGACTGAAGAGGCGGTGGACAGGGAGTCTGTCCGCACCGCACCTGCAGCCGAAAATACCCCGGAAACCCGGGACGGCCGTGACCATAGAAGTGAAGACGCCGTTTATTACGGTGCCGTACCGCCGGGAGGCAACAGCGGCGGCGGAAACGGCAGGAACAACCGCCGCAACAGAGGTGGCGGGGGCGGATTCTTCCGCTCATTCCTCCTGCCGCTTCTTGCAGGACTGTTGGGTGCGTTGATTGCACTTTTATTGTTCAATGCATTCGACGGACAGGACAACAACACCGGGGAGGCGCTCAACGAGGAAGAGGCCGGTGAGGAGCAGGAGGCGGAAGACCCTGCAGTGGATGATGTGACCGAGAACGAGACGACGGCGGCAATCGATGGCTCGCGTGATTCGGTCGTATCGGTGATCAACCTGCAGCGCATCGATTCACTCCTTCCGGGAATCTTCGGTGAAATGCCCGAAGTCCAGCAGGAAGAGCCTGAAGAAGCGGGCATCGGATCCGGCGTGATCTACAGGGTGGACGGCGATACGGCCTACATCGTCACCAACCAGCACGTCGTCGAAGGTGCCGAGGAAATCCAGATCAACATGCAGAACGGCGAATCCCTCAACGCGGAAATCGTCGGCACCGACATCTGGACCGACCTTGCGGTGCTCACGATCCCGAGCGAATCGGTGGACGGCACGCTCGACTTCGCCGACAGCGACGAGCTCACGGTCGGCCAGACGGCCATCGCCATCGGCTCACCGCTCGGCGAGGCATTCTCGGGCTCCGTTTCCCAGGGCATCGTTTCCGGACTTGACCGTTCAGTGCCGGTGGACCTTGACGGCGACGGCAGCTACGACTGGGAGGCGAACGTCATCCAGACCGATGCCGCCATCAACCCGGGCAACTCCGGCGGTGCACTGATCGACTCGAACGGCAACCTGATCGGCATCAACTCGATGAAGATCAGCATGCCGATGGTCGAGGGCATCGGATTCGCGATACCGGCGAACGAAGTGCAGCAGGTCGTCACACAGATCGAGGCGAACGGCGAAGTGCAGCGCCCGTTCCTCGGCGTGACACTGCAGGACCTCTACACCATCCCGCCTGAAATCATCCAGAGCGAGATGAACCTGCCTGAAGACGTCAACGCAGGCGTCGTCATCTCGAGCGTCCAGCCGGGATCCCCTGCGGAATCCGCAGGCCTCCAGCAGCTCGACCTCGTCACCGCACTCGACGGCAACGAGGTTGCGAACATGATGGAACTCAGGCAGTACCTGTACTATGAAAAACAACCGGGCGACGAAATGACGATCGACTTCTACCGCAATGGCGAACCTCAGTCCGTCACCGTCACCCTGCAGTAAATATTCGGACCGGCTCAAATTTTGAGTCGGTCTTTTTTTAAAATTATAGTACAATAAAAACCATCACAACGATTGAGAGGAGTCCTGCAGCGTGTTCAGAAAACTGCTGGCGAAATTCAGGCACAACAGCCCCGAGCGGCTGATCTTCATATATTATTTCATCGCGATTGTGGTGGCGACGCTGCTCCTGTCACTGCCGGTGTTCTACCGCATGGACTATTCGGAGATGGCATTCATCGACATCCTGTTCGTCGCGTCATCTGCGCTCAGCGTCACCGGCCTCAGCAGTGTGGATATCGCCTCGACGTTCAACCTCTGGGGCTACATCGTCATCATGTTCATCATGAACCTCGGCGGTGTCGGGATCATGGCGATGGGCACGATGATATGGCTGCTGCTCGGCCAGAAGATCGGCCTCCGTGAACGCATGCAGATCCGGGTCGATACGAACCAGTATAAAATATCGGGCGGCGTCCGGATGGTCATCGACATCATCGTCCTGATGCTTTTGATCGAGCTCGCCGGCGCAGTCTATTATTTCTTCGTCTTCCTCGCGGAGACGGGCGACTGGAACTATGCGCTCCTCCACAGTACGTTCTTATCCATCTCTGCGACGACGAACGGCGGGCTCGACCTGTTCTCCGGGTCGCTTACAGGTTACGATACGGCATATCATCTGCAGATCCCGGTGATGATGCAGATCGTCCTCGGGTCGATCGGCTACCCCGTCCTGATAGAGGTGCGCAACTTCCTGTCGAGGCGCCGGCGCCATTTCCGGTTTTCTTTATTCACGAAAGTCACAACGGCGACATACGGCGGCCTGTTCGTGGTCGGTGCCGTCGTCATCTTCATCATGGAATGGAAGGATTATTTTAAAGAGTACGGCGTGATCGGCACGCTCTTCAACAGCATGTTCCTATCGGTCACCTCCCGGAGCGGCGGGCTCACGACGGTGCCGATCGATATGCTGGATGAGTCGACGCAGCTGTTCATGAGTGCGCTCATGTTCATCGGGGCGAGTCCGAGTTCGGCGGGCGGCGGGATCCGGACGACGACGTTTGCGATACTGCTCTTGTTTTTGATTGCGTTCAGCCGCGGACGTGTGCACATCCATGCATTCAACCGCAACATCGCGCGTGCGGATATCGACCGTGCATTCGCCGTCATCGCACTCGCAGTCTTCCTCGTGTTCGCAGGGGTCACGTCCATCGTGTTCCTGGAGAATGGAAAATTCGAGGTGGCTGATATATTATTTGAAGTGACGAGTGCGTTCGGGACGGCGGGGATATCAACCGGCATCACCAGTGAACTTTCCAATGTGAGCAAGCTGATCATCATCGCGTTCATGTTCATCGGGCGGATCGGTTTTATTTCCTTCATATTGTTCATCGGGGGCAGGCAGCACATGCATTCATATGAATTTCCGGAAGAGCGGATCATGGTAGGTTAAATTCAAGGAGGGGTTTCATCATGCAGGAGTTTTTTACAGTGAAGTTGATTTTGACGCAGCATCTCGGCGGCAAGCTCGGCATGAGCGATGATGTGTCATTGTCGAAAGTGTCGCGCTATGCGACGAGCATCAATGCGGACGATAATTTCCATGTGCTGCTGGGTGATCTCGGCGGCACGCTCGGCATCGATCAGGAACTGCGGGGGCGGCGGAATCCGGCGGTCACCGCGATGAACTATATGGGATATGATTTTGCGGTGCTGAACCACCGGGATCTTTCGAATATTTCGAAGCTGCGGCGCGCGGTCGGCTTTGCGCGGTATCCGTTTCTGAACTGCAACATCGGCCATCCGAACACGAAGGAACCGTTTTTCGGGGAGCCGTACGAGATGATCGACATCAACGGCATGCGCCTTGCGTACGTCAGCGGGTACGCGGGGCCGTTTGAAGCGGAGGAGGATGATCTGTTCGAGGTGGCGGACATCGCTGAAGCGCTCCGCCGCACCCTCCGTTATATTTATGACAATAAAGACCCCGATTATGTGATTGTTGCGGTTTCCGACTGGGATGAGTCGATGCAGGAGATGGTCGATGAACTGGAAGGCGTCGGCATCGTCGTCACCGGCGCATCGGAAGTGTACGGCGGTGAGTTCAACCCGCAGCATGATGCCGACGCCGCTTCGGAGCTCGCGGCCAGCTTCTCGGCAGAATCCGCCGAAGACCTCGCCGCGAGCATCAGCCCCGGCCAGTTCGCCCGGAACATCGGCGACCGGCACCCGGAAGCGGAAGGTGCTGTCTGGGATTCCGGCCCCCGCCTCCTGTCCGGCAGGGAAGTGCACACGGCCGGGGACTCCGCACCGATTTCCATGTACCACCACCATCACGAAGGCTTCGTTATGTCCATCGACCTGCGCTTCAAGCGCCGCACCACCACGTTCGAATATCTAGGACACACAATCGGCTACCTGGATAAGGAAATATCCGAACTGACCGACGATATTCATTTGAATGATCTGATTTATTATCATTTGTAGGGGGAAGGGGGTGGGGATATCCGCCCAACAGCTCATCGCACACGCCGGGACGGTCTGTTAAGCGCCCAACAGCTCGTCGAGCGCGCCGGGACGGTCCGTTAAGCGCCCAACAGCTCATCGTGCGCGCCGGGACGGTCTGTTAAACGTCCAACAGCTCGTCGAGCGCGCCGGGACGGTCCGTTAAGCGCCCAACAGCTCATCGTGCGCCCCGGGACGGTCCGTTAAACGTCCAACAGCTCATGGCACGCGCCGGGACGGTCTGTTAAGCGCCCAACAGCTCATCGCACGCACCGGGACGGTCCGTTAGACCCCCTCGCTGACCAAAATTTTAAACGCATCAACCAGAAAACAAAAAATAATAAACTTATTACTCATTAAAGGTAATAAAACAATTATAATTGAATCATAAAAAAATCAAAAACGCCATTTTCCTCCTTATATAGTAAAGGGGGTTTTTATTTTGTATTTAACTGAACGAAACAAGTCCAACGAACTCATTTACCTGGAAGCATTAGCAAAGAGGGCAACCTTAACTGCACAGGAAGAAAAGACACTGAAAAGACTCAGAAGGGGACACGAAGGTGAAAAACTGTATGATACTATCTTTGACGAAGTCGGTCATGAAAATCTCAATATTTTCAGGGATATATGGCTGAAAGCCGATAAATCCCTCACCCAAATCGATACGCTCATAATAACCGATGACATCCTCTTTATAAATGAAATCAAAAACTACAGCGGCCACTATAAGTATGAGGGGAACATGTGGAAAATCGGTAAGCTGCAAATCTCGGACGATCCGCTCATCCAGGCGAAAAGGTCAGTGTCGAAACTCGTCAAACTTTTCATTGAAAATAAAATCAACATAACAACTGATTATAATGTGATATGTCCCGATCCCTATTTCATCCTCACGACCCAGGATGATCTGTGCCGAACGAAGGTGATCAAAAGGGATGTCATGAAGCAGTATTTCAGAGGGCTGAATCAACACCAGAGCTGGGACAGGTCGGCGAGAATCACTGAAATCATCAAAAATAAAATCGTCAGTGAACCTGCCTACGAAGCCACCATTGATCCGGAGCGCCTAACCCTCGGCAGGCAGTGTTCTAAATGCTGTTCATTCAGTTTGAAATCTCATCGCTATTTCACCTTATGCACAGACTGCAGTCACAAGGATTCAAATAAAAATCATATTCATTCTGCAATCAAGGATTTCCATATATTATTCCCCGGCGAAAAAATAAAAATCCGCGCTGTAAGGAATTTCCTGAACAACGAAATCTCCGACTCAACGATCAAGCGCTATATGGGCGAGTTCTGTCTGCTCAATAACAAGGGGAGATATGCGACCTACACCCTCCGCCCCAACCACACCCGCTGACCCGCTGACCCGCAGCCCCAACCAAAAACAAAAACCCCCCATTCCATCACCGGAACGGGGGTCTCCATAAAACTTAGGAATCTGATATGATCTTGTAGCGTTTATGGTTAACGACTGTTTTTTCAAACATTTCGTGTTCGTCAAAATCATCATTGATTGTGATGTCGACTATCACCGAGTTTTCATTCACCTTCTCGACTTTGCCTTTCATATCGTTGAACGCCACGATGTCGCCGACGTTTGCCGGAATGATTTCCACTTCTTTCTCATCTGCCATTGAATAAACCTCCTACAATCATTGAGATATATTATACAAGAAAATCATATAAATGTAACCATATAAGCACGAATATTTACATGCCGCCGACAAATTTCCTCACTTTCGCCCGCACTTTCACGCGCACCGCCTTGACGGTCGATATACTGACGCCAAGTATCCGCGCAATCTCCGCAGTCGAATAGCCGTCCGTCATCAACTCCAACCACTTCATCTCGCGCGCATCCAGCAAATCAACCAGCTCCGCATTCAACAGATCCACATACGATTCCCGCACCGCACACACACCGTCATCTTCAAGCCACTCGGTGAGCTCAAGCCCCTTCGACACCCGCACGCACTTCCGTATCTCATCGATCAGCCGCTGATAGATCCGGGTGTAGACGAACTGCGACTCCGTCGCCTCGCGCGCACGTGCCGGATCATAGCTCGCAAGCGCCTGGAATACCGCAATGCGCCCGATCTGCAGGAAATCGTCCTTATCATAGAGGATGTTCAGTTTATTCATGACGGCATGAACCATCGGCTCGTACTGCCGTATCTTCGCCTCGACCAAAGCTTCCGCACTCAAATCTGGTTTTTCCATACACTGTTCCAATCGATTTACCGATAAATCATGGTTTTCCGGATGCCCTCACTCTACACCGTCAAGCCGCAAATAAAAAACACCAAAACACGTTAAAAAACACCCCTAACCCGCATTTAAAGTTAACATCAAGTTATCAATGTTAAATATATGTAATATAACCGTAAGTTATTGTATAATAAACTTATCAAACACGTTTGACAAAATACACATCAAAGGGGTACGGCATTTGAAAACATTCGCTTATCTGCTGCACGACATCAAGTATCTGGAACCGCTATACCACCGGGAGCACCTCTCCCAGGCAGTCTATCCCGACCGGCACGAACCTTCCACGCTCACGACGGACGCATGGCTCGACCGGCTGCTGATCCACCAGTACGGCACAAACTTAAAAGCGCGGCGCGACCACCTGAAATACGTCCACGGCATCCACCGGCTCGGCCCGATCATCATCGACGAGCACACGAACTTCGTGATGTTCCCGCTCACATCGAGCGTACATAAAAACGCCCTCTGGCTGAACGCCGACAGCCTCCTGTGCTTCAGTGCACCGAAGACAGAAAGCGGCCGCGCGACCCGGATCCACTTCAGCGACGGGACGTTCAAGGATGTCGATGTCGATACGAAATTCTGCGAAAAGCAGTACGAAAAGACACTGGCGGTGCTCGATAAAGTCCAGAAGATCAGGCGGCACCCGGAACTTTATTTCACGGCACAGGGAAAGTTCGAATGATTTGAACAATTCTCTTTTAAAATTACGGAATCTCTAGCATAATTGAAGTAGGGAGGGGAGCAGCGTGAACATACTCGTGGCCGGCGGCACATATAAAAACCAGATGAGGCGGACCGATAAGCAGTTCTCGATGGTCGGCGGCCATGTCATCGCGCGGCTCCTCGGGCGTTATTCGGAACACGATATCCATCTCCACACGAATTTGAGCAGTGAGGAGCAGACGCTCACGAAGAACCACCGGGAATCGCTCAGACGCGATGCGGTGAACACCGAGTACATCGAGAAAGTGCCGGCGCCGTTCGGCATACTGACCGAAGACGGCATCCACGCGTTCTCGAACGTGTTCGAGAGCGCGCGGCTCCACAGGCGGAACGACAAGTTCTTCCGGGACTTCGGCGCCTTCATCATCACGACCGACATCAATGAAAGGGACTTCAGATATTTAAGGAGTTACGCCCACAACAACGACATCCCGCTCATCATCGTCACCGCCGGGGAATACAGGCTCGCACCGACCCATCCGGATGACGTGATCATCCCGATTGAAGAAACGGACGGGCTCCCGCTGTACCACATTCACCTCCGCGAGATCCACAAGGCGCTGCTTGACGTCAAAATCGGCGGCGTGCCGCTCATCACGAACCGGCTGCAGAATAAAGACCCGGTGGATGAGGGGACGTTCAAAAAGCCCGCAAAGCTCCTCGCACAGCTCGTCATCTTCGCAACCGGCCTGGCACTCCTGATCTTCCTCATCATGAGCTTCTTCGAATGGTTCTCCGCACCCGAGACCCGGGAGGCGGACATCGACTGGCAGCAGCCGGTGGACCACCCGGACTGCGGCACGGTCGAAGAATGCTCAGCCCTCGGTGATGCCTACCTGGAAGAGCTCGGCGAATACATCGACATTTCACAGGAGCCTTACGTCTTCTTCGAGAACCGGCCGCAGCGGACGTACCAGGATTACGCGGTGGACGGCGGTGAACCCGAGCTGATTGAAGAGGTTCGGGAGCTGCCGGGTGAGGCGGAGGACTACCTCGGCTATTACGATGAGTTCGAGGCGCTGTTCCCGGATGAGTACACGGATCAGATCGACATCTTCAGGCTGTTTTCAGACGGGGAGGGGAACACGCTCGCCTATGTCGACATCAGCGAGGCCGAGACGATACTCGCGATGGACTTCAGGGACAACGGTCACAAAGCCGCGCGCTACAGGACGCACATCCATGAATTCGCACACATCCACTCGCTGCCGGCAGAGGATTTCACGGATGAGTGCAATCCGGTGACGTCGCTCGACTGCCTTGAAGAGGATGCGCTGATGCATGACTACATCAGCAGGTTCTGGGACGGCTACGGCGAGGAATGGCTCGAGAACCGCTATAAATCACAGGCTGAGCGGGATGCGTTCTTTGCGAACAACATCACCGACTTCCACGTGCCGTACCAGGCGGTGAATCCGAAAGAGGACTATGCCGTGGCATTCACGATGTTCGTGACCCGAGGAATCCCTGAGGAATCGGGGCTTGTCCGGGATACGAAGGTGAGGGCGATGTATGAGCATCCGGAGCTCGTCAGTCTACGCACGGAAATTCTCGCAAATCTGCTCGCACTCGAACGGGCAGCGGAGTGATGCCGGCCCAAAGAGAAAGGCGCCCGGCAGGGTATTAAATCATAGTGAAATGCCCGGGATTTTATTGTAAATTGTTTGTGAGTTATTCGTAATATTTTGCGGATAAACGTTGTGCACTAAATATTTCAGTGTATAATGAAATTATCCTAATATAGAAACAGGGTGGTATAAATGAGCGATGTCAATACACGGCATGTCTGCAGACATATATTCTTATTGAATGCCAAAGTCGACCATATGACGTCTTTTGAGACGAAGGACGGCCGCATATCGCGGGAGCAGGTCTATATGCTTGAAATCATTGCAGAAGAGCCCAATATCACACAAAAACAACTGATAACGAGGATGAAGAAGGAGCAGACGGCCATTTCGCGCGCCATCCAGAGGATGGCCGACAACGATCTCATCAGCAAGACACAGAGCCGTGAAGATCTGCGCGCATTCTATCTGAAGATCAGCGACAAAGGCCTCCGCCTGATCGACGATCTCCATGATGAGATATGCGAGATCACGGATGACCTGCTGAAAGACTTGTCTAAGGACGAAGTGAAAAACCTGACTCAAATCCTTGAAAAAATCCATCGTTGATTGTGCAGAGACCCATTGGGGTCTTTTTTTTGTAAATAAAAACCGGGCACCCAAGCGGGGTCCCGGTCTTCATCATAATTCACGTATCATATATTTATGCGGGATTCCGGCATCATCGAACTCATCCGAGGCGACAGAATAGCCGAGCTTCTCATAGAAGGGTATCGCGTGGACCTGGGCACCGAGCTTGGCTCTCTTATAGCCCGCTTCCTTTGCGTGGCGGTGCACGCCTTCCATCAGGTCATAGCCGTAGCCCCTGCCGCGGTGCGGCTTCAGAACAGCCATCCTTTCGATCTTGATCATGCCGTCTTCGAGCGGACGGTACCTGACCGTGCCGACCGCATCCCCGGAATCATCGAAAAGCACGAAATGCGTGCATATGTCCTCATGCTCATCGACTTCAATGTCGGCCGGGACATCCTGCTCCTCGACGAACACTTTCATGCGTATGTCGAGGCAACGGTCGTATAATTCTTTTGTGTCTGCTGTCTTTATTTCCATAACATCACCTACATTTGATTTTTGCGCCGGATGGCCGTGAACTGCCAGAATATCTTAAGATGCTCGATGCTCCAGTATTCAAGGCCGAGTGAGAGTGCCGGCTGTGTGTTGAAGCGGATGTTCGACGCCTCGGCCGCGGCTAAGGCGATGTACTGGTAATGCGGTTTCAGGTTCTTGAACGCATCACTTAAGCGTCCGTCCTCATTCCGCACCCATTCGATCGGGTGGATCAGTTCGAATATATCCACCTGGTTGAAAATCTGCGGCAGGGCGATGATATAACATGCCGCATCCACTTCTGGATCCGTCAGTGCCTCGCTGAAGTAGCCCCTGATGGATAAGTAGTACTCCTTGTGCGTGTGGTTGTAGTAGTGGTACGAATCTTCGATCTTCGGCTTCAGGCCGTCTTTGATCTGCGCTTCCAGGAAGTCGAACATCTCGTTGATGTTCGTCTCCTTGTCATAAGTCTTCCTCATGGTACAACCTCCTCGAATGATCAGTAATAACCTTCTGCGGGTGCTGCATTTTGATTATGGTAAGGGTCCGGTTCGATGTAGTCATCATTATACCCCTGGTTGAACTCGTCCACAGCAGGCTCGTTGAATCCTTCGTTCTCATTATAACCCGGATCATTGTAATTCGGCTCTTCATACGCCGGCTCATTGTATACCGGTTCTTCGTATGCAGGCTCCTCGTAAGGTTCGTTGTACTCCGGCTCGACCGGCACCTGCTGGAAATCTTCGCCATTGCCGTTGTTGCCATTGCCGTTGCCGTTATCACCATTGCCATTTTCGTTTTCCTCTTCCAGATCATCCTCGCCTTCGACGCCGAGGTCCTCATGGTCGAATTCAGGGATGTCGAAGCCGTCGCCGTACGGATTCTCATAATCATCCGAATGCGCCGCATGCGCGGTCTCTGGCGTGAACTCCTCAAGGAGGTAGTCATCCAGATACTGATAAGGCTCGTAAATGCCGTGGAGACGCAGGTTGATCAGATCATTCGGCTCGGTCGGTTCGAGGTCGAGTATTTCCCGGAGGGTGTTGGAGATCGCAAGTAGGTGCTCCGGATCCGCGAGATAAAAATAGGCGCCGTTCGGTTGATACCAGAAATCGGTGCCGACGACCTGTGTATTGTCGAACTCGATCGAGTTGAAAGCGTAGTAGGTCGCAAGGTCACGGACGGTCTCAGATGTCATATCATGCCGCACGTTTTCTGCGACGACTTCAATCAGATCATCGATCTTCGTCAGTGCACCTGTGGATTTCGCCCTCTGCATGATCGCCTGGACCATCTCGAGCTGGCGGTTGCCGCGGCCGAGGTCCGTGTCGACGTCCCGGTTCCGGACGACCGCGAGCGCCTCTTCACCGTCCAGTATCTGTTCGCCTTCCTCGACCTCGATCGTGCCCCGGTCGATGGAAGTCGGCGACTCCATATCGAACGGCACATCGAACTCGACGCCGCCGAGCGCATCCACGACATCGACGACCGCCGGCATGCTGACGCGGACATAGTAGTCGACCGGCACGTTCAACAGGCTCTCCACTGCGAGCATCGAACTCTCAGGCCCGCCGTTCCGGTGTGCGTGTGTAATTTTATCATAGTAGTTTTCATCCGGGAAGTACGTGAGCGTATCCCTCGGGATGCTGACGAGCTTCACATCGTCCTCATCCTTGTCGAACGTTGCGAGGATGACCGTATCCGTGCGGAAATCACCGGTATCCAGATCTTCGCTTTCACTCCGCGTCTCGGACTCATCGACACCGAGGATCAGCACGGTGAAGCTGTCGAGGTTCGGGTCGACCTCGTCGATTCTGAGCTCCGAACGTTCACGGTCCGTCGCCTCGTAGGAATCCGACACCCCCTGCTCGAAAGTGTTGAAGACGCTGTAGATGTACACGCCGACACCGATAAGGATGACGAGGAGCACAGAGAACAGAATAATAAGGAATTTTTTCATGATTAACCTTCTTTAAATGAATTTTATCGGGAATGACATAATGTGTATTATAAATTATAATACAGTATGAATGCTTACATTGAGTATACCAATCATTTATTTTATAATCTTTTGGATGCAATTACAATCTATAGATATAATTTCTACCAATAAAGTGAACATCTATAATGTAACAGGGATGACACGGCTTGAAATATTGACGGAACAACATATCACGAAACCGAGATATAAGTAAAGCGGGAAGTCCCGTAAAATTGTAAAAGCATTGTTAATATTTAAATATACTATCCTCAAATACATGATTTAATGATATAGTATAAACTTAAGCATTAATTAAAAAAGTATACATATAATTTTGGAGGTCTTTATGGAAGAGACGTTGAACTTGGAGGA
This sequence comes from Salinicoccus kekensis, assembly GCF_900220995.1. Lineage (GTDB taxonomy): Bacteria > Bacillota > Bacilli > Staphylococcales > Salinicoccaceae > Lacicoccus > Lacicoccus kekensis. The sequence continues at coordinate 63,148 of NZ_OBQF01000007.1, read as the reverse complement.
TATTCTGGAAGTCATCAAGAAGAACCTGTGGATGATCATCAGTCTGATGCTGCTGTTCGGAGCAATTGCCGCCTTTGCGACAGCACTTTTGATGACACCGCAATATGAAGCAAATACGCAAATACTGGTCAGCCAGTCGGAAAATGCAGATACTGTGAACAATCAGGACATACAGGCAAGTCTGCAGTTGATCAATACATATAGGGACATCATCCTGAGCCCGACGGTGCTGGATGATGTCGTGGATAATCTGGGGCTGGAGCAGACAACAGGTGCACTGGCCAATCAGATTACAGTGAACAACCAGGACCAGTCGCAGGTCATTACAGTGACCGTCAGTGATGAAAATCCGGAGAACGCGGAAATCATCGCCAATGAAGTCGGCCTGGTGTTCCAGGACAGGATCACCGACGTCATGAATGTGGACAACGTCTCCATTCTCGCAGAAGCGGATATGGGTGAAGATCCATCACCTGTATCACCGCAGCCGCTGGTCAATATTGCGATCGGTCTGATTTTGGGCGCATTGCTTGGCGTGGGTATCGCATTTTTAAGGGCGTTCCTCGATAAACGTATCACGACCGAAGAAGAGATTGAGAAGCATCTGGATCTGCCTGTACTGGGTACGATCGCGAAATTCGAAAAGTAGGAAGGATACTGAATCATGTTTGGCAAAAATAAAAAACATACTTACTCATCAGGACCGAGAGAACTCATAGTCGAAAAACAACCGAAATCACCGATCAGTGAACAATTCCGTACAATCAGAACGAACATCATGTACTCAAGCGTTGATACCGAAATAAAGACAGTGCTCTTCACTTCAGCTTCCCCCGGTGCCGGCAAGTCCACGATGGCAGCCAATGTGGCGGTCGCCTACGCACAGTCGGGCAAACGCACGCTGCTGATCGATGCCGACCTCCGCCGTCCGACGACGCATTACACATTCGAAGCGACCAATCAGCGCGGCCTGTCGACCGTGATCATCAATGATATGCCTGCAGCGGATGTCGTCAAGGAGACGAATATTGAAAACCTCGAGATCATGACTTCCGGTCCGATTCCCCCGAACCCGTCAGAGCTTCTGGCCTCCAGGAAGACCAGCCTGCTCCTGAAGACGTTCGCGATGGATTACGATATAGTGCTCATCGATACACCGCCGCTTCTGGCCGTGACAGATGCCCAGGTGCTGAGTAAAATCGTGGATGGCGTCATACTCGTCACAAACGTGGAAGCAAACAACAGGGGACATCTGCAGGATGCCAAGGCATTGCTTGAAAAAGCGGATGCGAACATTTTAGGTGTCGTGATGAACAATAAGAACATGGGCAGAAGCAAGGACGAGTATTATTACTACTACGGGAGTGAATGATGATGATTGATGTCCATAACCACGTTTTGATCGGCGTGGATGACGGACCCGGGACACGGGAAGACGCAGTCGCTCTTTTGAAACAGGCAGTCGCCGGCGGAATCACGGACATCATCGCAACACCACATCACCAGACGACCAATTACACCAACCCGGCAGGCACTGTTGAAGATAAACTCGAAGAACTGCACCAGATCATAGAGGAAGAGGGAATCGACATCAACGTCCATCCCGGCCAGGAAATCCGCATCTACGGCGAGATGATCAATCACCTGAAAACGGGTGAAAACCTGACATTGAACCGGAGCCGTTACGTACTTGTGGAATTCCCGTTCACGGACCTTCCGCATTATACCGAGCAGCTGCTGTTTGATATTCAGATGAACGGCTACATACCGTTGATTGCACATCCCGAGCGATGCAAGCCGATCATCAGGCAGCCGGAGAAACTGCACAACCTCATCGAAAAGGGTGCGATCTCACAGGTCACCGCAACATGCGTCACAGGTGCCCTCGGTGAAAACCTGCAGAAGACCAGCTTGAAGATGATCGAGAACAACCTTGCACACATCGTGGCGAGTGATGCACACAACGCAGAAACCCGGCCGTTCGCCTTGAAAGAGGCGTATGACGTCATCACCGAAGAACTCGGTGAAGAATACACCGAGCGCCTCAAGAAGAACGCCGAAAAGCTTCTGAAGGATGAAGAGATGATCCTGAAGCTGCCGAAACCGATGGAATCACACTACACTGAAGGCAAGAAGAGAAAAAAGAAGAAAAAGAAATTTCTCGGGTTGTTTTAAATCGAATTGAATATAAGGCGGGAGATTGCTTCCCGCCTTTTTATTATATTCTTTTGAAAACGTATTCATGATAATGAGCGTGAAATACAGACTTGAACTCATTGCTTAAACGTCTTTACAGATAGATAAATATATGAGGAGGAATTATTATGTATCTAATGCATCGTGTGAGTCATCATGGCACAGCTTCAAATAGATTATTGGAAGAAGAGGGGCTGCTGCCTATCGGATGGGCGTTCCTGGTAGAGAGAGGTCATGGCGATGAGATGCTGGAGCAAGCAAAAAACTTAAATAAAAATGACTTCGCGAGTTACTTTAAAGAATTTGGGAAACATATTGGTGTAGAACATATGACCAGTGGAAGGGGCAGGTTTCTGTACAATTTTCTAAATTTAGATGAAGAGTGGAGAGTGGTGGTCCCTTTCCCCGGAGAATTGATGATATGCAAAGTTAAGGGCAAACCGATAGTATACGAGAAAGCTGATTCGAAAGCTGAAGATATAGGATTTGTTGTTCCTATTGAAATCATCAGCAGGAGTATAAGCCGGAGAGAATATGTAGGAGCGCGCTTAAGTTCAAAGTTGAAATATCGTGGCACAAATCTTGTGTTGAATGAAGAAGATCAAGAAATGATTGATATCCTTATTGAAAATCACGCTGAGCAAACTAAAGTATACGATTTCAAAAAGACTAATGAAGAAATAATAGATAGCATCCATAAATATATTAAAAAATTAAAACCTGGTCATTTTGAAAAATTGATTCAAGCATACTTGAAGGATATGGGAGCAGACAAAGTCGTTATTCCTGGAAAAAATGCAAAATCCGATGAAAATGACAAAAAGGCAGATATTGATGTCAAAGCAAGCTTTACTCCACTTGGTTTTTCCATCTATGTTCAGGCTAAACGGCATGACGGAAAAACGAACCCTAAAGAAGGTCTCCACCAATTAATCAGCTATGATGAGGAAGAAGATGAGAATTTCAAACATCTGCAACCAATCAAGTGGCTTGTGACCACTGGGGAAATAGTTGTTAATGGCATACCTCCAGAAGCAGAAGAGGAAAGGATTAAAATCATTGAGGGGAAAGAGTTCGCTGGTATGCTTGTGGAATCAAGATTCAAATTCACCAATGACATCTTTGAATAGTTTTCCAGAACATAAAAAATTTCCGGTGCAATAGTACTTGCACCGGAAATTTTTCGTCTCTTAAAATCTTTTGTACACTATCCTGCCGTCCACAATCGTCATCTGAACGAGGTCATCCGACAGTGTATTCGATTCTTTAAACGGGTTGTGGCTGAGCACCGCGAAGTCTGCGTATTTGCCGACTTCGACCGTGCCTTCGACATCGTCCGTGCCGTTCAGCTTTGCAGCGTCCAACGTCATCTTACGGTAAGCTTCAACCCTTGTGAGCTTCTGTTTCTCACCGAGAACATCACCGTTCCGCGTCTTCCGATCCACTGCGATGCCGATGGAGTGGAGCGGGGAGATGTCGGTCACCGGACAGTCGGAATGGATCGTGAACGTCATGCCGGCATCCTCCGCCCAGCGGACGGGTTCAAGGTTCTCCGCACGTTCCGGTCCCAGGAACTTCGCCTTATGCACGTCTCCGAAGTAGTAGATGTGGTTCATAAAGAACGAGCCGCCGATGTCATTATTGACCATCTTCTTTATGTCTTTCTTATTCACCGTCTGAAGGTGTTCCACGCGGTTTTGTATCTTCGTCCTCTTATGATCACGAGTCTTCACATATGCATCGATGACCGCTTCCGCCGCCTTGTCGCCGTTCGCATGGGTGATGAGCGGATAGCCGAGTTTCTGGAAGTGGGTGAAGAGTTCTATGAGCTCTTCTTCCGTGAACTGCGTGTCATCCGACTTCGTGCCGTCATAGTAATCCTCGCGGAGTGCCGCGGTATGGATCTGGATCGAGCCGTCATTGAAGAACTTCGCGCCGCCGAGCGTGGCGAATCCTTCACTCAAACTTTCCAGCTTCTCACGGAGCGAGTCCCCCGTTTCACCTTCGAACGCCGGATCATTCAAAAGCAGCTTATAGTCGATCACAAAGCGCGTCCTGAAGTGCTGCGGGCGCTTCAAATATTCAATCGCTGCGTGCCAGTCGTTGATGCCGTTCAGGAGGCCGACGCACATTTCGGTCGCACTCGTGATGCCGCGTGACTGGTACTCCGCGATGCCGCCCTCGATATCATTGGCAAGATCCCCTGCATCGATCTCCGGCAGTACGGCCTTCGCCTTATCCAGTGCCGGGAATTCGAATAAAACACCATTCACCTGACCGCTCTCATCACGCTCGAATCGTCCGCCTTCCGGGTCCGGGTCATCAAGCCCCACGCCCATGAGTTCAAGCGCCTTCGTGTTCACTGCCCCCATATGGGCGGAACTGTGCTGGACATAGATCGGGATCTCCGTTGAGATCCGGTCCAGGTCGAAGCGGTTCGGATGGCGTTGTTCAGCCAGTTCAAATTCATTGTAGCCGTACCCCCTGAGCCAGCCGTCTCGTAGTATCACGTCTTGTTCCGCTTTGAATTTTTCAACCATATCTTCAATGCTTGAGACGTTTTCAGGCGAACAGTTCAGCTGGCGCCTGAAGTTCGAGTACATCACAAGGTGGCTGTGCGTGTCGATGAAGCCGGGTGAGAGGAACTTGCCGGTGAGGTCGAGTATCCCTTCCCCTTCATCCACGCGGTAATTTTTCTGCGGTTCGATTGCCGCAATCCTTCCGTCCTTTATTTCCACTGATGATAATTCATGTGTGCCGTTGATTACATCAAGTACTTTTGCATTTATGATCAGCTTGATATTGTCCATTATGAACGCTCCTTCAAATTGGGATTTTCAAGTTTTTCAAAATATGCCGCCTGCACCGTCTCACTTTCCGCATGCTGCGTCATGAGGCTGACCCCGACGAGCAGGACGAATGAGACGGTGAAGCCGAACAGTGCATGATCCATGCCGATCGGCAGGAACGGGTAGGCGAGTACAAGGACCGCCGTACCGATCATGCTGGTGAGCATGCCTGCCTTTGTCACGCGCTTCCAGAACATCACGGCGAGGAATGGGAAGACCATGATTGTTGCCGTCAGTCTGAGCGCCCACTGATAGGTCGTTGCGATATCTTCTATCGTATAGGCGAACAGGCATGCAAGACTGATGATGATGACGACCGATATCCTCGATGCCGCGAGCATCCGTTTAGGCCCTGCATTTTTATTGATGAAATTATTATAGATGTCGACTGTCAGGTTGCTCGAGCCCTGCAGTATGAATGACGTTGCCCCGGTCATGAGTGCCGCAAGCAGCCCGAGGAAGACGATGCCGCCGATCGGGCTTGCCATCAATGTATCCGTGACATATGAGAACACGAGGTCCGGATGCATGTCGAGCGGCACAAACTGGCGTGCAGCCAAACCGATCAGGAATGGCAGGAATGCGACGAGCCCCGCGATGATGAAGCCGAGAGAGTTCGCACGAACCGCCGTCTTTTCATCTTTCGCTGCAAAAATCCTCTGCCATGTCGACTGCCAGACGAGGTAGAACGGGCCGACGGATAATGCGTAAAGCAGTATTTCATTCAGGCCGTCCGGCCCGGTGAAGTTGATGTATTCAGATGCGCTGTTTTCAAACAGCGTACCGAGTCCGCCGACATGGTTGATCGTCACGATTGCGAGTACAACCACACCGATAATGATGATGATCGACTGGATCGCATCTGTAAGTATTGTCGCCGGCAGTCCGCCGATGACCGAGAATATCAGTATGACGGCAAATGAGATGAATATGCCGACAGGGACGCTGATATCCAATGTGATGTTGAACACCGTCGACATGCCGACAAGCTGGAGTGCCGTCGTCGGCACCGAGTAGATGAATGCGGACAGCACAGACGGGATGATTCCAGCGCTGCCGCCGAACCGCACCGTGAACAGGTCGGCAAGCGTGATCAGCCTCTGGCGCCTAAGCGGCTTGGCGAATCCAAGGATGAGGATCAGTGAGAATAAAATCGCAACGAACGCGAACTTCCAGTAGCCGGATAATCCGACGGTGAAACCGAGCCCCATCCAGCCGATGAACACCGCGGCCCCGCAGAATGTGCTGATGACCGTACCGGTGATTTTCCAGAAACCGGTGTTCCATCCGCTGATCAGATAATCCTCATATGTTTCTATCCTTCTGAAATACCAGAAGGCGATGCCGAGCATGAAGATGAAATATATTACGAAATATCCGATGTACCAAGCCATAAGTTAACCCCTTTTATGTTTCCTGCAATGATATAGTTGATTATTTCATATATTATACATAAAAATTGAAGAATGGGGAGGTGGATTTGGGTAATATTACAATAATAATAGTGGTTTTTATTGATTCGGGTGGACTGAAATTGGAAGATTCAGCACGATACTACGAATTGTTAAAGAGCCAATCATTTGAGGGAGTTTCCTGATAATGATACGGTGTTCTATGGAAAACTTTTCTATCAATCATGATTAAATGTAACTATATATGAAGGAGTACGGATCAAATGACGAAACATGTACCAATCAATCTACTGGAGCTTGTCGGCATATCCGAAGGCCAGACGGTGAGGGAATCTATCGAGGCTGCGATGGAAAATGCGGAACTTGTGGATAAGCTCGGGTTCAAAAGGCTCTGGTTTGCAGAGCACCATAATACGAAGAGCCTGGCGTCAGCGGCGACGGCGCAGCTGATCGGCATGGCGGCGGACCGGACGGAGAAAATCCGCGTAGGATCAGGAGGGATCATGCTGCCGAACCATTCACCGCTTCAGGTGGCGGAAAACTTCGGCACGATCGCACAGATGCATCCGGATAGGGTCGACCTCGGACTCGGGCGTGCACCGGGGACGGACGGCAGAACCTCCCAGCTCATCACGCGTTCGAGCAGTGATGCGCAGAACTTTGCGAACTCGATTTACGATATGATCGGCTGGTTCAGCGATGAAGGTATGGGCAAGAGCGTCCCGGTCACTTCAACGGTGGGCACAGGGACGAACATCCCGATTTGGGTACTCGGCTCAAGCGTGAACGGTGCCTCCATCGCCGGCCAGCTCGGCCTGCCTTACTCCATTGCGACGCACTTCACGCCGGATAACTATAAGGAGAAGATCGACATCTACCGCTCGGCATTCTCAACCGAATCACCGACGGCACAGATTGATGCCCCTTACGTCATGGCAGGCATCAACGTGATCGTTGCGCCGACGGATGAGGAAGCGGAAAAACTGTGGACGACTTCCCAACAGATGCTTATGGATATGCAGACCGGCAGACAGCGTCCGCTGCAGCCGCCTGTCGATCCAGAAGAACTCGGCACCGAAGCAGAACGTGCCATGATGGACGGTATGTTCAGTTTGAAAGCCGTCGGCTCCCCGGAGACGGTCAAGAAGAAGCTCGAATCCTTCGTCGAAGAGACCGGAGTGGACGAATTGATTGTCGTCACATACACACACGACCCGGAGAAGCGGAAGCAGTCGATGGAGCTGCTTGCTGATTTGTGGTTTGAAGACTAAAAATACTGCATATTAAGACCTACAATATGTGTAAAAAGCAGATTCCGATCTCAGGGCCTCAAAATACTTCATGAGCTCGGATTTTTACCCGGATTCCGATTTGGAGGCTTTAAAGTATGCCATGAGCTCGGATTTGATTGCGCAAAACGATTTGCCACCTCTAAAATGGGCGTCGAGATCGGATTCGTACTTGAATTCCGATTTGAAGGCCTGTGGAGGTGCGTTTGAAATCGGATTGATGAGGATACATCTGCTTTTCATAAAGAACTCTATGACAGAACCGCTGAAAATCCTGAATGGAATCTTCAGCGGTTTTTATTACGTCAAATACTGTAGTAGTGCACAGGGATAACAAGTTTTGACATCAAATGAATCTATCCAGTCCTGTCATTATTTCCTCTAATGTCCCAGATGCTCGCTTATCAAAAATAAAAATCTTTTGAATAGTTAGATAAGTCATTGACAAATGGAATCGCATACAATAATATTTAAATTGGATACAATATCCTGACAAGGTTTATTATTCATTTTAAACAAGGGGGAAAAGATGGATTCTTTGAAGATGTTCATTGACAACCAGTGGGTAAAAGGCAGCAGCGGCGAAACGATTCAAACGAAAAATCCTGCGAATATGGAAGTATTGGCGGAATTCCCGCGAGGCAGCACCGAAGATATAGATAAAGCGGTACAGGCAGCAAGCGAGGCATTCAAGTCAGTCGAGTGGAGGGAAATCCTGCCGGCGGAGCGCTCAAGAATTCTGTTGAGGATAGCCGGTCTGATCCGAGAGAACAAGGATGAACTGGCTAAACTTGAAACGCTGGATATGGGGAAACCTTTGACTCAGGCATATGCGGATGTTGAAGTCGCAGCGAGATATTTTGAATATTTCGGGGGTGCGGCAGATAAAATCCTGGGGGAAACGATACCCATCAACAGTGAGATGCTCGATTACACCGTTCGCGAACCGTTTGGTGTAACCGCTCACATCGTGCCATGGAATTATCCACTGCAGATGACGGCGAGAAGTGTTGCACCGGCTCTCGCAGCAGGGAACACTGTAGTGGTCAAACCTGCTGAAGATACATCCATCACAACTTTGAAGATTGCGGAACTGATTGAGCAGACTGATTTGCCTGCAGGTGTCTTCAACGTGGTGACTGGTTATGGCCATGAAGCGGGAGATGCACTTTCGCAGCACCCGGACATTGATCATATTACATTCACGGGTTCAGTGCCTACAGGATCTGCAGTGATGAAGAATGCTGCAAAACATATTAAATCACTGACGCTTGAGCTGGGTGGTAAATCACCGAACATCGTCTTCGCTGATGCGGATCTGGAAGAAGCGGCAAACTGGGTCGTTAAGACCATCATCCAGAACAGCGGCCAGACATGTACGGCAGGCAGCAGGTTATTGGTTGAAAAAAGTATAAAAGACAAGTTCCTGGAGAGGGTCACTGAAATCATGAACGAGGTGACGATCGGACCGGGAATCAACGATAAACAGATGGGGCCTGTAGTTTCTGAAAAGCAGATGGAAAATCTTAAAAAGTATATGGAAGTCGCTGATGAAGAGGGCACCGAGATCATAAGAGGCGGAAAAGCGAGAGAAGATATGACGAGCGGATTATTCTTTGAACCGACACTGGTCATCCCGAAATCGAAGGACAGCAGACTGGCACAGGAGGAGCTTTTCGGGCCGGTGGTCGCAGCATTCGAATTTGAGACGATTGAAGAAGCGTTGGAACTTGCGAACTCCACGGAGTATGGACTCGTGACCGGTATTTGGACAAGCAATATCAACAAGGCACTATGGTTATCACAAAGAGTCAGGTCGGGACAGGTGTTCGTGAATAATTACGGCGCAGGCGGTGGTGTCGAGATGCCTTTCGGCGGCCAGGGCAAGAGCGGCTTCGGCAGGGAAAAAGGTCTCGAGTCACTCAAGCATTATACGCAGGTCAAGAACGTCGCCATAAAAATCAGCAAATGATCTTTAAGTCATTTGTAAGCGCCTACAAAAATAATTTAAGAGGGGTTTTAAAATGAAGGGTAAAGTAGCCGAAATGAAGCAGCCTGAAACAATGGAAGTTGAGAATTATGATTTGCCGACACCGGAAAAAGGAGCGATGCTGCTTAAAGTGTTGAGGACAAATGTATGCGGTTCAGAAATTCATATTTGGAAAGGCCATCACCCAACGAAGAAACAAGGTGTGCTCGGTCATGAAATGGTCGGGGAAATCGCAGAACTTGGTGAAGGCACAGTGACTGATTTCAGCGGGGAAGAGATCAAGGAAGGGGACCGCATCACATCTACATATTTCCAGACATGCAGAAAGTGTGCGATGTGTAGAAAAGGCGAGTTCAATCTATGTGAGAATGCCTATGAATTCTGGAACAAGCCGGCGGCGGAAGCACCTCATTTCCATGGCAGTTTTGCTTCTCATTATTATGTGCACCCGGATGTTTATTTCTATAAAGTGCCGGACAACATCCCTGACAAAGTGGCGGCCAGTGCGAACTGTGCACTATCTCAAGTGTACTTTGGCCTTGATAGAGCGGAATTGAAGTACGGTGAATCCGTCGTTATACAGGGTGCCGGTGGTCTTGGTCTCAATGCGGCGGCCATCGCCAAGGAGAAGGGTGCGACAGTCATCGTCATCGACGGCGTGGCGCCGAGGCTTGAGAATGCGAAGAAATTCGGTGCGGACCATGTCATCGATATGAATGAATACAAAACACCGGAAGAAAGAGCGGAAAGGGTGAAAGCTTTGACTGGTGGAGAAGGTGCGGATGTCGGTATGGAGTTATCCGGTGTACCTGCCGCATTCCAGGAAGGCATCCACCTTGTGGCCGGCGGAGGAAGATACGTGAGTATCGGAAATGTATCCCCGGGCAAGACGACGGAATTCGATCCAGGACTTTTGACCAGAAAATCGATAACAATCTATCCGATTGTAAGATATCATCCGTGGTATTTGAAGAAGTCACTGGATTTCCTGGAAAAGAATATTGATAAATATCCATTTGAGGATATGATCGACGGGGAGTTCACTTTTGAAAACATTAAGGAAGCCTTGGATCAGTCGGCGGCAAGGAAAGTGAACAGAGCTTCGATCACTTTTGAGGGCTAGGCCATGGAGATCAGAAGCGTTGGTGCGGAACTGAAGCCAGAGTTGGAAACTTATTATTATCCAAGACACATTGCAGTGTGGAAAGTGACATTCAGGACCATATTCGGTACACGGCGGGAACTTGTCATGACAGTCGGTGATGGCGTAACGGGATACGTCGGCATAGTCGATGAAGTGCCCGAGGCCACTCCTCTTGAAGTGGATGAAGCATCAATCATCCCTGAAGAAATTGAGAGTGATGATTTCTATGAAAAGAGCAAGGAAGCCTTAAGGAAGTATTTTATTTACAAAAGAAGGGTCTGGAAAGTGCCCATTATAGAGTGTGATTATGTGGACGCTTTCCATGTGCCTTATCAGGTGGAAAGAAGAACGTCCAAGTTTGGAAATTCAAAGTATTACTTATATGAGCCGATGTCAAAAATGTACGAGGACTTGAAGAAACATGAAGTCATCAAAAACTTTGTTTTGGAGAAAGGGGAAGTCAAAGTATGAACTTTCTTGTAATTTCGGTGATTCTGATGGTGTGCACCTGGGTTGGTGTCGGTCTGGTCATTTTCAAGACACCTCTGCTGGACGATAAAGAAGATTAAAAACTAAATGGGGATGAGGGGGATTATATGAATTCTGAAATTGTTATGTATTCATGGATATTTGTAGTGATATTCATAGGGGGCATGGTCGCACTCGGTTTTGTGGGCATGAAGAGGACGAAAGACGCCGATGACTTTGCGACCGCAAGGTCCAGTTACGGACCTTTGACGATGGCGCTGGTGATTGCGGCGGGCATTTCAAGTGGTTCCACATTCATGGGTATACCGGGACTCGCTTACAGCATGGGGACACCGTCTCTCTGGTATCCTCTTTTATATCCGATCGCAACGGTCATCGGTATGCTGTTTGTAGCCAAAGTGATCAAAAAATATGGGGATGAATTTGGGACACGGACGATTCCGGAATTTATCGGTGAAAGATATAAGAGTGAGTTTCTGCGTATTGCACTCAGTATCATCTCCATTTTACTTATCTTTTACGTCATTTCTCAATTTGTTGCAGCAGGTACGATGTTTCAAACGATGCTCGGCGTGAATTACGGAACCGGTCTGATCGTCACGGGCATAGTCCTTGGCTTCTATGTCTTTTTAGGCGGATCGCATTCCGATATCATCACGGACTCCATACAAGGCTTCCTGATGCTTATCGTGGCGTTAATCGTCTTCGTTTCCTTCATAACCGGCTTTGGCGTCGAGGGCGGCTTCAGCGGAATGATGGATAAGATCTCTGCCGAACGGCCTGAAGGAGACTTCAATACGCTGTTCGCTGAAGGGGATATGACTTATGGGGCGTTCTGGCTGGTCGGCCTGCTATTCATCGCCCATTTACCATTTGCGATACAACCGCATTTAGGGAATAAATTCATGGCCGTCAAAGACGGAAAAGACATGAAGAAACTGTTGATGTATACGACCATTTTCGCAACATTCCTTCCGGTCATGGCTTTAGGCGGAATGATGGGTATTGCGGTAATTGGCGGAGGGGCAGATATAAGGCCGGACTCGATCATCCCACTGTTGTTCAGTGAGTTGTTCCCGCCTGTACTTGCAGCATTCCTGGCAGTTGCCGTGCTTTCTGCAATCATGTCCACTTCAGACGGACTCATCGTGTCGCTGTCACAGATTGTGGCTAATGATTTGTTCAGAAAGACGATTGTACCAAGAACGAATATGTCCAGCGAAAAAGCAGCGAAATGGGAATTGCTGCTCAGCAGATACAGTACGATTGTCGTAATGGTTTTAGCGGTGGTTTTCGCCTGGAATCCACCTGAATCCCTGGCTGTATTCCTATGGATCGGAATCGGGGGCATCATGGCTGCCACTGCAGGCCCTATCCTTGTGGGTGCACTGTGGAAAAAAGGAACGAAAACCGGCGCCATATCTTCGCTATTGATTGGGAACGTCGTATACTGGATCGTCTATCTTCCAATCGGCATAGGGTTCACCAACCCATTCGGCGCAGCAGGAATCGCGGTACTCGTAAGCATGCTTGTCATGTATACCGTGAGCCTGGCAACACAGCCTAAAACCAGCACATCTATGGCAGTTGAAAACAATATTAAGCTCGGAAAGTGATAGAAGAGATAAATCCCGCATAACTGCGGGATTTTTTTATTCCATCTTATTCCCTTCAGCTGGGATTGGATTTTCCTTGAACATTTTCGCAAGGTGCATCGTGTTCCACGCAAGCATCTTCACATGGGATTTCGTGAAGTCGTTGTCCGTGCCGGCTTCCATATAGGAAGGTCCCGGACCGGCATCGCCGACCCAGTATGTGTCGACGTTCGGCGGGATGGTGAAGCCGATATGGGACAGCGAGTAGAGGACGGACATGGCTGCATTCTTTGCCCCGTCTTCGTTCCCCGTCACGACCACGCCACCGACTTTATTGTAGAATATCGACTGACCTTTATCGTTGGTGAGCGACGAACTGCCGTACAGCCGCTCGATCAGCAGCTTCGCCACACTGCTTTTCTCACCGAGCCATATCGGTGTACCGATGATGACGATATCCGCGGCCTTGACTTTCTCAAGAATCTGCGGAAATTCATCGCCTTCGCCCATATCGTCGCTGATACCAAAGAGGACGTTGTAGTCGGTGATACGTACACTCTCAGTCTCCACCCCGTTCTCACGGTAAATGTCCAGAACCTCATTAGCGAGCGCTTCGGTGTTCGACGTATCATCGCTGTACTTCAAAGTCGTATTCAGGAATAAAGCTCTCAATGCCAATTATATGACCTCCAAATTTGTGATATACCAACCTCTACCACAAAATTGGGGAAGTTAAGCAGGGGGCGTTTCGTATAACTTTCGATCATGGAAGGACTTATACGAATAGCGGAGTGGAAATCGCATTACTTCTGATATTCAGTAGGCTTATACGAATATGAAGGCCGAAATCGCATTAATCTTGATATTCTGCAGACTTATCCGAATCCAGAGCCGATATTCGCATAACTTCGGATATCCCGAAGACTTATACGCCACCGGTCTTTATTCCACCCCCGCACCTCATATGTTTACCATCTGCGCTTCAGTGGAATACTCTTTGTGAGGTGATTTTGGATGGAACGAGAAAAAGTGATTGAAGAAATTGAAAATATACTGGAAGTATCAAGGGTCGGCGTGATGTCGACGATTTCCGGCGATAAGCCGAACAGCCGTTATATGATTTTCTACAATGACGGCCATACGCTTTACACGAAGACGTCGAAGGATACTTTGAAAGTGGATGAGATCGAGAAGAATCCGAACACGCATGTGCTGCTTGGCTATGAGGAGACGTCGAACGACAGCTTCCTTGAAGTCGACGGCAAAGTCTCAATCGTAGAAGATCAGGAGACGCTCGACGACCTGTGGAAGAATCAGGACAAGACGTACTTCGATTCGAAGGACGATCCGGACTTCATCGTATTGAAGATTGAACCGGAATCCATCAAGGTGATGAATGACAAGGAGAACCTGGATACTCCAGCTGAAACAGTGGACTTCACAAAATAAAGACCATGACAGCCCCGGCAATGCGCCGGGGTTTTTCCATTTCAAAATGCGGATGAAATCAGCACATCAAACTGGTATGATTAAGTACAAACATTATAGAAAGAAGTAATCATATGGACTTCATACCTTTAATCGCAGTGCTCCTTGTCGGCATCGGCGTCGGTTTCATCAACGTCATCTCCGCCGGCGGTTCGATGCTGACGCTGCCGCTGCTCATATTTTTCGGGCTGCCGTCGACGGTTGCGAACGGGACGAACAGGATCGCAATCATGTTCCAGAACATATTTGCGATGTACCAGTTCCACAAGAACGGCCATCTTAACTGGAAGCTCGGGCTCGCACTCGCGGTGCCGACGACGATCGCTTCAATATACGGGGCGCAGCTTGCCGTGGACATTGCCGACAGCACGTTCGACAACCTGCTTGCGACATTCATGATTATTTTCGCGGTACTTTTGATCATCAAACCGCAGCGGTACTTGAAAGGCATGTTCAACCCGAAAGTCGCACTCGTGCTGCTGTTCATCGTCTTCGTCTTCATCGGTATCTACGGCGGGGCGCTCCAGGCGGGTGTCGGATTCTTCATCATGCTGACGCTGCTCGCACTCGTGCCGCAGATCCCAATGGCGGAAATGCACGGCCTTAAAGTGCTCGTTGTGACAATCTACATATCGATCTCCACATTCGTCTTCATAGCGAACGGCCTGATCAGCTGGGATTTTGCGATTGCCTTATCCATCGGATCTGCCACCGGCGGTTTCCTCGGCGGGAAGTACGCAAGCGTGCTGCCGGACAAGCTACTGGAAAGATTCCTGATCATCGCGATCATCTTCTTTGCGGTACTGCTTTTAGTCAGATAAATAAAAATAACAAGAGCCGTAAGTGGGCGAGTAGCCACTTCATCGGTTCTCGTTATTTTCATTTTACGGAGTGAGCTCCATATCGATGTGATTGTGTCCTGCGATGTCGTATTCTTCGGAGATGGGTTCATAGTCGAATGACTTATAGAAATCGAGCAGGTAGGACATGGCTGTAATGCGGATGATCTTGCCCGGGTGCCTTTCCTTGGCGAGTTCCGTGCCGTAGCGGAATATTTCCCTTCCGAAGCCCTGGCCCCTGTATGCCGGGTTGACGATCACACGGCTGATATATGTATGGTCATCCTCGTCTTCCATCCTGCAGTATGCCTTGATCCGGTCATCCTCTTTCTTGAAGACGTGCAGTGCATCCTGGTCCCTGCCGTCTATATCCCGGAAGAAACTTTCCTGTTCGAGTATGAAAGTGTCCTGCCTTAAGCTCAGGATTTCCTCCAGTTCATCAAGCTCCAATTCATCGTACTTTTTCACATGCCACATATACAGACCTCCATTTATGTAATACACAATTACCATTTTAACATAGTTATCTCTAAATTTTGAATTATTATACATAATATATACTATACCCGAGCGGTGGCGTAAGAAATATTTCACCTTTCATGGTAGCATTGAGGGGAATGAAAAAATAAATTGGAGCTGAATTTAATGATCGATATTCATAACCATCTGTTGATCAACACTGATGACGGCCCAACTTCAAAGACGGAAGCACGTGACCTGCTCAGGCAGGCGGAGGGGCAGGGGATCACGGACGTCATGATCACCCCGCACCATCACGCAGGCTTCCATTACACCCCGAAGGGCAAAGTATTTTCTAAAATTGAAACGCTTCACGGCATCATTGAAGCGGAAGGCTTGAGCGTCAATGTCCATCACGGACAGGAAATCCGCATCAATGAACATATCATGGAGGAGCTGCGTGACGGACTCAGCACGACTTTGAACGACACGGATTATATATTGATCGAGCTGCCGTTCGATGCACTGCCGCCGTATTATGAAGCGGTGTTGGATGAGCTTATCGACAACGGCTACACGCCCATCATCGCGCATCCGGAGCGCTGCAGGCCGATCGCAAAGGATCCGGCGATACTGCATACGCTCGTACAAAAGGGCGTCATCACCCAGGTGACTGCAGGTTCCATCACCGGTGACTTCGGTCCGGAACTCCAAAAGACCGGCCTCAAGATGATCGAGGACAACCTGATCCACGTGGTGGCGAGCGATGCCCATCACGCGGAGAACCGTCCGTTCCGCATGCCCGCAGCACTCGATGTTGTAAGGAGCGAATTCGGCGAAGTGCAGGCCGAGGCAATGCAGGAGAACGCCTGGAAGATATTCAACGATGAAAAAATCACATCCATGGTCGCGGCGAAGGAAGGACATTAAACATACATCCGGTGGGGATTTCCAAAGCCACCGGTTTTTATTTTCCTAAGGAGGTCTTGTATGCATAAGTTGGAAAAACATCCTGGGTTCAATAAAGTGCTCGGGGATGGGAAGATGACGCTCGGCCTTTCGTTTCCGCTCGAAGGTTACAGGAAGAGTGTGCCGAAGATGGATATGGCGGTGCAGGTCGAGCGGGCAAAGCTTGCTGAAAAGATGGGTTTCGCAGCTCTTTGGGCGCGTGACATCCCGCTGAATGATACGGTCAATTTCGGCGATGCCGGGCAGATGTATGACCCTTGGATATTCCAGAGCTATATTGCGGCACATACGGAGGAAATCGCGCTCGGCATGGGGAGCATCATCACGACGTTTAGGCATCCGATCGACATTGCGAAGTCTGCTGCATCCCTCGACAGGATTTCAGACTCGCGGCTGCTGCTCGGGCTCGCCACGGGTGACAGGCCGCTCGAATTCGATGCATACAGGGTGGATAAATCCAGGCGGGCGGAAATTTTCAGGGAGACGTTCCACGTCATCAAGCAGCTGTGGAATGAGGATGAGCCGAGGATTTCAACGGAACACGTGAACATCTGGACCGGGGATATGCTGCCTAAACCCACACTCCGGAATATACCGGTCTTCGTCACCGGCAGCAGCGGGCAGACGCATGAATGGATCGCAGAACACGGCGACGGGTGGATGACCTATCCGAGGGCTCGTGATATGCAGGATATATTCATCGGCAGGTGGCGGCAGGGGAGTGAAATCCATAAGCCGTTCATCCAGTCGCTGTCTCTCGACCTCCATGAGGACCCGGATTATAAACCCCAGCAGGTCCACCTCGGTTTCAAGACCGGCATCAACCATTTGAAAAGTTACCTTCAGGAACTGGAGGAGATGGGAGTCGACCATGTCATGCTCGGCCTGAAATTTTCGAAGCGTCCGGTCGATGAAGTCATACAGGAGATTGGCGAGGAAATCATCAAAAAGTAAAAAGGATGTTGCATATTAAAGTCAATATGCAGCATCTTTTTTTATTGTTAAATTATTCAACTTCTTTTCCAATTGTTCAATATCAGCATAATTAGTATTACGACAACACCTAAAGATATTGAGACCAAGTAGCCTGCCGTCTGGAACACAGGGACGTAGAAGTACATGATGAAGAGACCCACAGCTGCAATCAGCAACAGTATGAGACTTAGATTCAATATGCCTCTAGTACTCACCGGAAAACCTCCTTTAAAACGTGGCGTTATTAATCATATGTATATTATAAAACAGATTAAACATGTGGAAATCCATTAAATATTACAATCAGATTAAATTTTGTAAATTCCAACAATTTTTTATTTAAAACTACTACAATGAAATTGGATAAATTTTTAATGGAGATCAACTATGAAATACAAAAATCGTTTAATCGTTCCGACACTCGTTTCGACGGGACTCCTTGCATCTACGATTGTGGTGAATGCAGAAGAAATCGAGCAGGATGAACAATATTCAACCCAGAACACGGAAGAATACTCAACGGATGAGACACCGGATACAGAACTGGATTTCATCGATGAAGAAGACGAATCAGAACCTCCGGCAGATGAGAAAGACGACGAAGAAACGTCCGATGAGGACACTGATGAAGAAGAATCCGAAGAAGACATAGAAGAAGTTGAAAATACAGAAGAAGATGCGGAAACTGAAGATGACACAGAAGAAGAGACCGCGGATGATGAAGAAATAGACGAAGCACCTGAAGTTCAGGAAGAGGCTCTCGAAGAGAGTTCTGAAGCTGAAGTAGAAGAAGAGGATGCCGCTCAGGAAGAATCTGCAAACAATGAAGTAGTGACTGAGGAAGCGGAAGAGAATGAAGAAGCAGCTTCTGAAGAAAGCGTAGCAGATCAGAGAGCTGTTGAGGAAGAAGCCGAAGTTGAAAATGTAGAAGAGACAGAAGATGAAGATTCTGCAGTTGAAGTAGAAGAATCGGAAGCTTCTGAGGAAGAGGCTGAAGGACCAGAAGACAGTGAAGCAGTCACTGAAGAACCAGAAGCATCTGAAGTTCAAGAGGAAACCGCCGAAGAGGATCCTGTATCTGAAGCGGAAGCTGCAGAAGAGGACGTAGAGGAAGAAGTCTCTGAAGAAGTTTCTGCAGAGGATGAAGCAACAGAAGAGGCTGAAGTTGAACAAACAGTTGAAAACATAGTTTCTGAAACAGGTGAAGAAGAGCAGGAAGTCTCTGAACCGGCAGAAGAAGCTGAAGAGTTGAATGAAGCCGAGGAAGAAGTCGTTTCAGAAGATGCCGCTCCTGAAAAAGCAACTATCGAGGAAGACGCTCCTGTAGAAAATGAACAAGCAGCTGAAGAAGAACCTGAGGAGTCTACATACGAATACGATTCCGACTCCGTCCAGCAGGAACTTGAAAGCCTTTCCGATGAGAAACGTTCAGCATTTTTAGAAGAGAATGCGGATGACATCGAGGTCGACGAAGAGACGATGAATGAGCTGACTACCGCGATTGCTGAAGATTATGGCATTGAAGCTGAAGCAACAGAAGTCTTTTCAGCAAGCACGATGAGCACGATGTCACTCTCCCACGCGATTGATGATATCAATGCATACATCGCTGCGAATAACTTTGAAGTCGCGCCGATTCAGTATGATTATATTGAAGGACTTCCGACATATGCTTACTATTCCAACTATGGCTGGAGTCCTGAAAATGGTGTAGTAGGCAAGCCTGAAGGGGTCGTGCTCCATGATGTGGGGAATGACAGTTCGACTATACATCAGGAAATTAGTTATATGACTCGGAATCAAGAAAATGCATTTGTGCATGCTTTTGTAGATGCGAATAATATCATCCAGGTCGCAGATACAGATTACTTGGCATATGGTGCGGGACCAGTATCGAACGAGATGCATATGCATGTGGAACTAGTGAGACATCATAATGCACATGATTTTGCACGCTCCATCAACAACTATGCAGATTACATCGCAAATCTGCTGTATAAATATAAGCTTCCTGTAGTCAGCGCAGAAGACACAGGGGAAGGTACACTGTGGTCACACGTTGCTGTATCTGAGCATTTAGGAGGAACAAATTCGCCAGACCCGTACGATTACTTCGACCGCTTCGGCTACGAATATGACGATGTTATCGAGCTGATCGGCCAGCGTTATGACGATATGTACTATCATCGCACCACACCAAGCATCGCCATGCCGATTGAACAAGGTACCACCAATGTTTTGGCACAGGTTGATGAAAACAACAGAGGTCTCTATGCAAGCGTCACTGACGTAAGAACGTCGAATGCAAGCAACCTGGTTGGTCAGACTTTCCATGTCAACAGACTTGCAACATACAACTATGACGATTACTACTTGCTCCAGACAGAAGAAGGCATTGCGCTCGGTTGGATGCATGAAGGCGACCTGGTGATTTCAGAATTTGTACCGGAGCTGGAAGAACCTGAAGAACCGACAGAACCAGATGAGCCTACAGAACCGGAAGAAGATGACACAGACGACGGTTCTGATGAAGATAATCAAGATAGTGGGGACGATTCAGACGAACAAGCAGACGATGACTCCGATCAAGGTTCCGACGAAGATGACGAAGATGAACCTGTAGAAGACACCGATGACGAATCTGGTGAGGACTCTGAAGATACTGAGGATGACTCAGATGAGCAAGAAGACGAGGACTCTGATCAAGATTCGGATGAAGGTGAACCAGTAGAAGATGGTTCAGATGACGAAGAACCTGAGGAAGATACAGAGGATGAGTCTGATGGAAACTCGAATGATACTGAAGACGATTCAGATGAACAAGAAGACGAAGATTCCGAACAAGATTCCGACGAAGGTGATACAGAAGAACCTGTAGAAGATGCTTCCGATGACGAAGAGCCTGAGGATGACATAGACGACGAATCTGATGAGGACTCCGAAGAACTTGAGGATGAGTCCGAGGAACCTGAAGAACCGACTGAACCAGAAGATGACACAGATGAAGATTCTGATGAAGAAATGGGAGACACTGAAGGTGACGAAGAGCAGCCAGTAGAAGACGGTTCTGATGAGGACGAGCCAGAGGAAGATCCAGAAGACGAGCCGACAGAATCTGATGAAGATGCACGTGAAGAAGATGCTGAGGATGACTCAGATGAACAAGAGGACGAAGATTCTGACCAAGATTCCGACGAAGGTGATGCAGATGAACCTGAAGAAGATGGTTCAGATAACGAGGAGCCTGAGGAAGATGCAGAAGACAAATCTGGTGAGGACTCCGAAGAACCTGCAGATGAAAGTTCTGATGAGGAAACCGGAGATACCGAGGATGACTCAGTTGAACAAGAAGGAGAGGACTCTGATCAAGGTTCCGATGAAGTTGATGAAGACGAACCTGTAGAAGATGACTCTGAAGAAGAACTGACCGAACCTGAACAGTCAGAAACCCCGGAAGAACCAACTGAATCTGAAGAACCGGAACTTCCTGAAGAGGACACAGAAGGTGAATCAGAAGAACAAGCAGAGGATGAAACTCCAGACCCAGACACACCGGATGTCGAATCCAATGAAGGTGAAGTGATACCGGAAGAGGGCATCACTGAAGTCGAGGAAGTTTATTCGACCCTGGAAGATCCTGCGACAGGCGTGAGGATCTTCAGCGAAACGGATGAGCTTGAAGGCAAAAACGCAGTGGTGACTGTGCTCAATCCATCCGATGCGATTGACGCGGATCATGATTTGTACGACATCCAGATCCTTGATGAGGATGGTTCGATTTATAGCCTTGAGAACCCTGTAACTGTCTACCTGCCGGCGAACGGTTTCGTTTCCAACGTCTACTACCTGGGCGATATCGGCGAGACGCTTGAAGCGGTCGAGTTCACGGTCGAGGATGGCTATGCGGTATTTGAAGTCGCAGATTTCAGCCAGTATGCGGTCGTCTACGGCGTTGAAGGCGAAGACAACACTGCTGTGGCACCTGTTACCGAAGATGAAAGACCGGTTTCAGGAAATAAAGTCACTGTCACCGACGAAAGTTCAGCTGATCATGAAAGCGAATCTTCAGCTGTAGAAACAGGCACAGTGAAACATCCGTCTGCAGACACGGAAGAAGAGACGGTTTCACCAGATGAGGCAGACAAGCATGTTGAAGCGGCAGAACAGGCTGATCCTGAAAAGCAAAAGGAATCAGAATCTGAAATGCTGCCGAACACAGGAGTGGCGGAACAGAGCACCACTATATTCGCTACAATCCTTGCAGCACTCGGCCTTGGCTTCCTTGTGAAGAGAAGAAAACCAACAGAGAAATAAATGATTTAGATTGAACCCTGGAACTTAAATTCCAGGGTTCTTTCCATTTTAAAGACGTGTATCCGGTAATATCTTATATTCGAGACATTCCTCTTGTCTGAATATTCTTTCATTGATAAAGTATAATTGTAAGCGCTTTTATAAACCGGCTTTAATGCTTTAAGCGACTGAATATCACAAGGGGGAGTAATGATGTCAATTTCCAATGAAGAGCTGCGCTGGATGTATGAGCACATGTACAAAATCCGCTATTACGAGGACAAGCTGGAAGAGGTTTATATGGAAGGGAAGCAACCTGTCTTTAACATCGGGGCGGGGACGGTGCCAGGTGAAATGCACTTATCCACCGGACAGGAACCGGCTGCTGTAGGCATCAGTGTGCATTTGAGGAAGGACGATATTGTCACATCGCCGCATCGTCCACATCATCATGCCATCGCAAAGGATGTGGATTTGAAGCGTATGACTGCAGAAATCTTTGGTAAGAAGACCGGCCTCAGCAAGGGGAAAGGCGGGCATATGCATTTGTTTGATCCAGAGGTCCATTTTTCTTGCAGCGGTATCGTCGGTGCAGGTATGCCGCATGCAGTAGGAGCAGCACTTGCAGCGAAGAAGAGAGGGAAGGACTCTGTAGCAGTGGCTTACATCGGTGAGGGCGCTGCGAACCAGGGGTCGTTCCATGAATCCTTAAACCTCGCGGCACTTTGGGACTTGCCTGTCATAGTTGTGGTTGAAAATAACAAGTACGGCATTTCCGTACCAAGGGACAACTCCACCGCAGTGCCATCAAATGATTTGAGGGCAGGTGCATACGGCATCGAAGGTCATTATGTGGAAGGGAACGACCTGATGGAAATGTACCGCGTTTCCAAGCAGGCAGTGGAACGTGGACGCAGAGGGGAAGGACCTTCCATCATCGAGATTGAGACATACCGTTATCTCGGCCATTTCCAGGGGGATGCTGAACAATACCGTCCGGAAGATGAAGTGAAGGAACTCAGAGCCAAAGACCAGGTCAACATCTACCGTGATATGATCATCAAAGAATATGAGGTCAGTGAAAATGAGCTTGCAGAAATAGAGGGAAAAGTGCGTGAAGAAGTGGATGCAGCTTATCAATTTGCAAGAGACAGCGAGTATCCTGATGAGTCAGAAGCTTTGGAAGATGTATTCGTTTAAAAATCACTAAAAAGGGGCGGCATTAATTATGCAGGAAGTTAAAAAACGTTTATTGACAGGTAACAAAGCGATGGCGGAAGGCATTCGTCAGGAAATGGAAAACAATGATGAAGTATTTGTACTTGGGGAGGATATCGGTGCATACGGAGGTATATTCGGCTCAACGGAAGGGTTGCTTGAAGAATTCGGTCCGGAACGCATCATGGATACGCCGATTTCAGAAACAGCTTTGATCGGGGCGGCAGTGGGCGCAGCAACTGAAGGCATGCGGCCGATTGCGGAGCTGATGTTCGTCGATTTCTTCGGCGTGGCGATGGATCAGATTTACAATCAGATGGCGAAGATCCCATATATGTCCGGAGGAAATGTGAAGGTGCCGATGGTGCTGATGACTGCTGTGGGCGGCGGTTATAACGATGCGGCGCAGCATTCCCAGACGCTTTATGCGACATTCGGTCACATGCCCGGGATGAAGGTGGTTGCACCGACGACGCCTTATGATCTGAAAGGCATGATGATTTCTGCCATACGGGATGATAATCCGGTGGTCTTCATGTTCCATAAAACTTTGCAGGGTCTCGGCTGGATGGAGCAGTTGGATACTTCTCAGGGACATGTGCCGGAAGAGGCATACACAGTACCTTTAGGAAAAGCGAATATCGTAAAAGAAGGCAGCGATATGACAATCATCGGTATGCAAATGACCACCCACTACGGCATGCAGGCCGTCAAAGAGCTGGAAGAGCAGGGTGTGGATGCTGAACTGATCGATCTCCGCTCGATTGTCCCTCTGGACAAGGAAACGATTTTAAATTCTCTTAAAAAGACCGGACGGATAATGATCGTAGATGAGGATTACAAATCGTTCGGTGTATCTGCAGAAATCGCAGCAATCGTTGCAGAAGAAGGTTTATTCGATTTGGAGGCACCGGTCAAAAGGCTCGCTTTGCCGGATGTGCCGATTCCTTACAGCAGACCGATGGAGCAGTTCATCATACCGACGGCGGATAAAATTGTTAAGGCAGCGCTTGAGCTGAGGGATCAATAACAAGGAGGACATCATTGTGACTTTAGAAATTACATTACCCCGCCAATCTGAAAAACTGGATGAAAGCCTGATCACTTTCTGGCATGTTTCAGAAGGAGATTCGGTGGAAAAGGGCGAGACAATCGTTGAAGTTCAAACTGAAAAAGCCGTGACGGAAGTGCATGCACCGGAATCGGGAACGATTAATAAAATTAATAAAAATCGCGGAGATACGGTCAAGGTTGGAGAGGTGCTCGCAGTTCTGGATGAAGGCGGACAGCAGACCGAGTCGAATGAAGCGGATACCGGCGGCGAAGAAAAGGAGGCAAGCAAACAGCAGAGCAGGCCTGCGACTGAAAATAGAGCAACACCCAGGGTCAAGAAGATTGCCAGGGAACTCGATGTAGATTGGAGAGAAGTGACACCTTCCAGAGATGATGGAAAAGTGACGGAAGAGGATATCAGGAAATTCGCTGAGCACAAAGAGTCCTCACAAGATGTTCCAGAAGTGAAAGAGGATGCAGGGAGAGCGGTCAGGGAATCTTCAACCGAAGCGGATGAAACAGTCAGACGTGTGCCATTGAACGGGATCAGAAAAGCAGTGGCGGACACGATGGTCCATTCAAAAAGTTCCATTCCACATGTGACCCATTTTGATGAAGTCAATGTGAGTAAAATGGTCGAGCTCAGGGAGCTGCTGAAAAAGGATTTCGAGGCAGAAGGCGTAAAACTGACATATATGTCATTCGTCATTAAAGCACTCACGAATGTACTCAAGGAATATCCATGTTTAAATGCGTCTTTTGATGAGAAAAGCGAAGAAATCATATTAAAGAAACATTATCATATCGGTTTTGCGGCAGATACAGAGCAGGGGCTGCTTGTACCGGTGATTAAAGATACAGACCAACAGTCATTATTTAAAGTGGCAAAGAAAGTTCAGGAGCTTGCGAAAAAAGCAAGGAACGGCAGTATCACTCTTGAAGATATGACTGATGGCACTTCAACGATTTCGAATGTAGGGTCGGCGCAGGGTTCCTTCTTCACGCCCATCATCAATCCACCACAGTCCTCGATACTCGGAATAGGCAGAATCGAGAAAAAAGTCATCGCAACAGATGACGACGAAATTGAAATCCAGCCGAGGATGGCGTTGTCACTCAGTTATGACCACAGGGTGATAGACGGCGTCATGGCCCAGGAAGCGATGAATGAGTTGAAGCGGGTACTTGAAGAACCCGGGAAGTTGTTGGCGTATTGATGTAAAGTTATAGGAACTAAATTTTACAGCAAGACTGAATCCCCCTCCAAGACACAAGTCCTGGAGGGGGATTTTTTATAGTTTATTCTTCTTCATCTCTATACTCCAAAATATCTCCCGGCTGGCAGTCCAACGCCTTGCATATGCCATCCAGCGTTGAAAATCTGATGGCTTTTGCTTTCCCATTCTTCAATACGGATATGTTGGCCATGGTGATGCCGACCTTCTCGGACAATTCCGTCACACTCATTTTCCGCTTTGCCAGCATGACATCGATATTTACGATAATCGCCATCGTTCTCACCTCAAATCGTCAGTTCATTTTCTTCTTTCATATCAATGGCGCTCTGCAGCAATCTCTGCAGCACGGAAGCAAAAACGGCAATGGCGAACGGAGCTCCGACCATCACCATTCCCACCAGTACCAGACCCGGCGCGTCATCCCACTCGGCTACGATATAGACGAGCGGCAGAATCACCAAATATAAAATACTGATCACTTTGGCGCTGTTCTTGATTTTCTTGAGTGCAGTCACCGAAAGACGGGAGAAAGCCTGATCTTTTTCAATAAACCCCAGCAATTTCAGAGTCTGATACAGCGCAAAAAAGAACGGTATGATCGTAATATACATCACAATCAAGATACCAAGGAAGATAAACCCGAGCGTTTCACCCTGGCCAGCATGCGTGGTTGCGGTCGAGAAAAACTGGGGAAGGACGAATATATATAAGGCAAGAACTGGAAGACGCAGCGCAATGACCGCAACTTTTAAAAATAACGTTGAAACCTGTCTCATAAAAAACACCTCACTTCTTTAAATTTCATATTGATTACAGATTAATATTTATCGAATATCAATAAAATATATCGTCTTAACTAGAATAGCTAAAAAATCGGTGACTAAAACCGACAAATAATCTAATGATTGGTGTAAAATTAATATAAATAAGAAGGAGATGAGCCTTATGCATGAACAAGGAAAAAACACAAAGCATCATGATTTCTCTGAAGAAATATTATCCGATCTTATCGAAGAAGGGTACTATGGCGAAGAATTGAAGAAGAAGTTTGCAGAGAGAAAAGTAATGATTGCATCGGCTGTTGACAACCTTATCGAAGAAGCACGGAGCTCAAAGTCGTATGAATCATTCGAGGACATGCTGGAAGAAGAGAAGTGGTGAGGGATAGAAGGCAGACTAGCTTTCTATATGAATCCAAACTGAAACCAGTTAAAAGAGAAAACCTCTACAGCATTCTGGGGTGTCCCCATAAAATTGAATTTTGGAGTTCAACTTTTTGGGTTCACCTCAGTCCAGCTGCAGAGGTTTAAATTATTTGATAGTTTGTTCTTCATGAAGAGAATGTTCTTCGTAAAGGGACTTAGAAACCAAAAGGTTAATCGCTTGATTTTTTGAAATACCCTCACGTTTCATATAAGCTTCAATTTCATCATTAAGAGAAACAGGTATTCTGTACGTCATTTTTACAGGCTTCTGTTCTTCATAATTCCTTGGCATAGGTATTTCATCTTCATTTTCCAACATGGTCTGAAACCAGATTTCTTTTGCGATATCCAGGTCTTCAATAGCCTCTATTTTGGTATCGCCTACGCCTTCCAAACCTTTCAATTCCTCATACATCGCAACAAAGTATTCTGTACCATCAAAATCTTTCTTTGGAATGACACTCAATTTATAGTTGAGGTCCATGTAGTCATCGACTGCTTTCATCATTTATCACTTCCTCAATATCCTGAATCAAATTTTTTATAATATGAAGGCGCATCGGTTTTGTAAAATTGACTGTGCGTTGTGGAATAATTGAAGTTGGAAGCTTTGTGTGACGGTAAACTTGGTGACCACCTTTTCCTTTTTTTTGGAATTTAATATAAAACCATACATCTTCAAAGCAGACTTAAATTCATGCTCGCTGATATTCTTGGGATTATTTTTAAGTTTCTCTAGCATTTTTTCTTTTCGAGACATATGCCACCGCCCATGGTATCTTTATATAATTATATCTCTTCTTTTAATTTATGTAAACTAACATAAATTAAATTGCTATCATTTTAAATCATGGTTTAACAACATCCTGGAGGAAGGAAGCTGCTAGGCCATGAATGTATTGTGAGTAAAATATTTATCATGAAAATATACTTTGTTAATTTATTTTTATAGCTTGGGAACTGTATTCCTTCATTTCATGGTAAAATTTAAACTGAAGAGAGGCATCTTGAAAGGGGAAGAATGATGAAACATATTTTGGGGATGATGCTCACTGTCGCAGCGGTGCTGATGCTCAGTTTAAATGTGCAGGCCAACGAAATCACCAGCATGCAGATGGATGTGGTGATCAATGAGGACGGGTCTGTGACCGTGACGGAGACGCGCCAGGCGGATATGTCCGAGGGCACCGAGAATTATATCGTGTTCAACGATTCGGACATGGATGAAGTGGAGATCACGGATTTCTCCGTAGAGGGGTTCACCGAGGAGCCGGACTGGAACACGGATGCGGATCTTGAAGATAAGGCGGGCCGTTACGGCGTGCTCGACACGGATGAGGGTACGGAGCTTGTATGGGGCATCGGCGAGTACGGCGAGCAGACGTATGTCGTGAACTACACTTTGGAGAACGTCGTGCGCAACCTTGAGGACGGCCAGTCGCTTTATTGGAATTTCGATACGTTCACTGAAATCCCGACGGAAAATTTCGTGATGGAAGTGACTTCCGACGTTCCGCTCGATGATGAGGAAATCCGATTCTGGGGCTTCGGCTTCGAGGGGGATATCGTGTCGGTCGGCGACGCAATCCGCTGGACGGCCGGGGATACACTGACCAGCGACAATGATGTCGTGCTGCTCATGCATTTCCCGGAAGGCACCTACAATACGGACGTCACCGATGACGGGACTTTGGAAGACGAGGCGGCCGCAGCACAGGACGGCTCGATCTATGACGACGGCAGCCTCGGTGCCGGATGGATTGCTGCAATCGTCGGCGGCATCGGCGCGATTATTGCCGCAGTCGTCACCTTTTTCACCCAGTATTCCAGAAGGCAGGCAAAAGGCGGGCATGTGGATTCAGGGGCCACCATGAAACGGCGGAATAAAGGTCTCGAAACCGGGACGCCGCCGTCTGTCGATGATTATGCGGGCATCTCATATGTACTGATGCACCAGGGGATGAGCTACTTCGAAGAGATTTTCCAGGCCTACCTGATGAAGTGGATGGATGAAGGGCGACTCACAATCGAGATCGACCGGAAGCAGGGTGAGAAACTGTCGAAAGGCAAGCCGGAAATCACCATCCATGATTATGCTTCCTGGAAGGACCGGTACTCCTATACATTCAAGGAGACGGTCGTACACCTCGAGGAAGAGGAGCTTGAAACCGGTTATGACGCGCTGCTTTGGCGCATGCTGATTGACGCGGCAGATGAGGGCGGTCGTATCGATGAAAAGCAGCTCCGGAAATGGTCGAAGAAGCATGCGAAGGAAGTCGGCAAGCTTGCTGACGAACTCGAGTACTACTCGAAACGCTGGCTCGAAGCAAACGGCTACTTCACTTTCACAGAGGATAAAGTGTGGGGCGTCACCGCACCGATCGATGCACCGACGGAGAAGGGTGAAGCGTTGATGGATCAGCTCGCACAGTATAAGAACTACCTGAAAGAAGACTACACCCGGATTTATCAGGATGACGATTTATACAAATCCCATATGATCTGGAGCGTGCTGGTCGGGGAGGGCGATGATGTACAGAAACATCTCACGAAACTCACCCCGGATGACAGCAGTCAGATTTACCCGAACATGATGTATTACTACTACGGACCGCACCTGGCATCCGAATCCTGGTCGAAAGGCCTCGGCCAGGGCGGATTCCAATCCTCCAACTCCTCAGCCGCCGCTTCAGGCGGAGGAGGCGCGACAGGCATGGGCGGAGGTGCCGGTGCCGGCGGTGGTGGAGGCGGCGGCGCCCGCTAAAAATAATAAAAATAAAATTGCCGGGACTCAGTTTATGAAGTCCCGGCAATTTTTTAATTTATCTTCTGTTTATATTAACTCCATCGCTCACTCGGAAAGCCGTTTGAGCGATAGAAGCCGCCCATCGCTCACTGAGAGAGCTGATTGAGCGATAGAACCTCTCCATCGCTCACTGGGAAAGCCGACTGAGCGATAGATAGCCCCCAAACCACCTATATCGACAGTATCTCCCGGATATCCTCCTCAGACATCGAGGACAATTTCGCCTCGCCGGGCTGGATGATGCTGTCGATCATTTCCTTCTTCTCCTGCTGCATCTCGTTGATCTTCTCCTCGATCGTACCCTGGGCAATCATCCGGATGACCTGAACGACATTCTTCTGCCCCATGCGGTGAGCGCGCCCGATGGCCTGTTCCTCAATCGCCGGGTTCCACCACAAGTCATACAGCACAACCGTATCGGCACCGGTCAAATTCAGCCCCGTACCGCCGGCCTTCAAGGAAATCAAAAAGATATCCTCAGCGCCTTCATTGAACGCCTCGACCAGACGCACACGCTCGGCACCCGGCGTCTGTCCATCCAGGTAATAGCTGCTCCGTCCGGCAGCCTCCAATTTCTCACGGATGATCCGAAGCATGCTCGGGAACTGGGAAAATATCAACATTCGCTGCCCGTTTTCCCGCGCATTTTCAATGATCTCGCGCAGCGCCTCAAGCTTACCGGAATCCCCCGCATAATCATCCACAAACAACGAAGGGTGGCAGCACAGCTGCCTCAGCCGCGTAAGCCCCGCTAAAATCTTCAGCCGGCCCTTCTGCAGCCCCTCCGTCGCGAGCGATTCCGCCGCCTCCGCCTGAATCCTGTTCAGATACGCCAGATACAGCTTCTTCTGCTCCTTATTCATCTCGGAATAATGGATGCTCTCGATCCTATCCGGCAGCTCCGTCAATACATCTTCCTTCAACCTTCTTAGAATAAAGGGCTTAACAAGCCGCGCGATCGTCTCCGGTTCCTGTGCCCGGAACGTCTTCTGGTCGAATAAAAACCCCGGCATCACCGACTGGAACACGGCCCACAGCTCATCCATCGAATTTTCGACTGGGGTGCCGGAGAGTGCAAACCGCTTCGGCGCCTGGATCTGCCTCACGGCTTTTGAAATCTTGGTCTGGTAGTTCTTGATCGCCTGGGCTTCATCGAGAATCAGTGTATGGAACATGCGTCCCTCGTACCACTCCAGATCCTGACGCAGTGTATGATAGGAAGTGATATACACATCCGGCACCGGCCCCTCAAGCACTTCCCGGCGCTCAGGCTTCGTTCCCGCAGCAACTGCCACATTCAAGCCGGGCGCAAACTTCTGGAACTCATTCCGCCAGTTGTAGACAAGCGACGCGGGCGCAACGATCAGGAAGGGCACATCCTCACCAACATCCTCATCAATTTCCGACAGTATATACGTGATGCACTGGACGGTCTTCCCGAGCCCCATGTCATCGGCCAAAATGCCGCCGAGGCCGTAGCGGGACAACGACTTCATCCATTTGAAGCCGGTCTCCTGATAATCCCTGAGATCCGCTTGCAACCCGGAAGGCACCGAAAGCTGCTGTTCCTCCGGCCGCTTCACCGCTTCGATGAAGTTCCTGAAATTCTTCCCGAATTCAGGCGTGTTGAACTGAAGGTCCGCCATCTGGTTTTCCACGAACATGCCGTGGTAGAGCGGCAGCGTCATCATGCCGTCGTCATCCACAGTCGATTTATCCTTGATTGAACGGTGGACTTCCGCCACTTCCTCCAGGCTCTCATCCTCGAGGGATACGAAAGCACCGCCCGGCAGCCGGACATATTTCCTTTTCTCATTGACCGCTTCAAGCACTGCCGTGATGTCATCCGCACTGATGCCTTCTAAATTAAAGTTCACTTCAAGGAAGTTCCCGCCGGGTGCATTCACCTCGACCGTGCCTTTCGGCGCATCCGGCAGTATCATGGATTTCACGGCAGGTGCGATAAAGATCTCAGCGAGACCCTCAAGCACCGGCAGTGTCTCATGCAGGAACTCGAACAGCTCATCGTCATAATTTGTATACAGCCTGCCATCGCTCACTTTGAGTCCGGAGTTTTCGAGTATGCCCATGATGCGGTCTTCCTGTTCGGAATCGCGGATGAGTATCTTATCCGCAGAATCATGGTTTTCCACCGTGCCCGCGAAAGGATTGATGATGACGGCATCATAATGGTACTCGAGCCGCACCTCAAGGCTGTAGTCCGTCCCGTCGACATACACACGCGGCTCGAGCTCCGGATCCGCTACATTTTCAGCGATGCTTTCGGATAACCGGACGTTGCTGATGGCCTTCAGTTTCGGCAGGGTGCCCGAGATGAAATCGCCGATCTGTTCGGACGATATCGGAATATCCGGCGACATGCCTTCCTCGAGGTATTCGGTGAATGGCTGGAGTGCCCGGTTCTGTGCCTCGGTCAATTTATACATTGTGCCGTCCGACACATACCAGCTGTAGGCATCATAATGAAACCCTGCCGAATGGTCCGCAATCTTCAACAGGTAATGGTCATCCTCCCCGCCGTCCAAAGCAAACGTGAACGGCAAATCGCCGTCATCGACCTTCAACTGGCCGTATTTGAAGTCTTCATTTTCAAATTTGCAATCGACGTACTGGAGCTTCATGATCAGATCATCCGCCATATTCGCAGGGATCAGCATCTCTTTCCCCTTTTTACGCGCAGGGGTATAATCTGCACTGTTCTCATAGAAGATCTCCGTCTTCCTGATTTCCAGCAGTTTATCGATCACGACCTGGTCTTCAGCGGAAAAGTGATGGAGCTCCGGATCGAAGGTGAAGTTCTTCCCGAACATCAGGGCGTTGTTATGGGTGATGGCATGCAGAAAATCACGGATGTCCTTCACCACATACAGGCGTTCCTCGCCGACCCGCATCTGTATATTGAACGTCTCCTTCAGCCGGAAATAATACCCCGGCATATACGTCCTGAGTGTGAATTCAACTTTAAGCAACCCCTTGGAACCGGAAGGTTCCGGCGCCTCCGTCCGGATGCCGCCCAAAAACCGCATCAGGTTTTCGGCCGGATGATACTTCGGCCCGTCCGTCTCTGCATCGGCAACAGGGCGGGGCGGTGTGTCAGGATGCCTGGCCCCAGCTTGAGCCACCGACACCGCAAAAAGCGTCGCGCATGTGTGCTTGCATTTATTGTTCCCTTCATACGCCGGACAGTCGCAGTAATTCCTGACATACGAACTGTGCACCACGATGCGCGTATTATATGTCCGGCTCCCTGTGACCTGCGCCCGCCACGTATCCGAACCCGCATCGTGCGTGAGGTTATTCACCCGGCCCTCCACATAGTACATCCTGCCTCTTTTATATATCGTATCCGTATGTAAATAACGGATGAAATTCTCAGTCACCTGCATGTTCAACACTCCGTTTTAAAAATAGTCGTCATACTTCATCGCAGCCAAACCTATTAGAATAAAAAACTTCGATCCCTTAATGATACCATGATATGATGAATTTACATCAATCATTATGAGTAGAGGAGTGTCTTCAATGAAATGTACAATCGTCGGCATGTGGGGCGGTTTCCCGAAAAAGAATGAACCCACATCCGGATACCTCGTCGAAAAGGACGGTTTCGCGATACTGCTGGATGCCGGAAGCGGGGTGGCCGCGCATGTCCAGAACTACATCGAGCTGAATGAACTGAACCACCTCTTCCTGTCGCATTACCATTACGACCATTCCGTCGACCTCGGCGCATTCATGTTCGGCCGCATGATCGGCACATATATCGACCAGGCCGACGAGCGCCTTCATATATACGGCCCCGCGGACAACGATATCGCAAGGCAGGTGGAGGACACGAACTTCAATAAATTCCACGCCTACAATAAAAACAGCACCTTCAACGTCGGCCCGTTCACAGTGACGTTCCACAAGAACACGCATCCGGTGGAGACCTATGCGATGAAGATCGTTGACGACGAAGAGAAAACACTCGTCTACACTGCGGACACGAGCTATAAGAAGAGCCTTTCCAAGTTCGCAGAGAACGCCGATGTCCTCATCACCGAATGCAGCCACTACGAAGGGGAGGATGCGAAGCGTCTCGGCCACTTGAACGCAGAAGAAGCGGCCCTTCTTGCAGAAGAGTCACAGGCCAAAAGAACCATACTCTCACATCTCCCGCATTACGGGAACACCGAGGAGCTGCTCCAGACTGCAAAATCCGCAGGCCTCAAAGATGTAACCCTCGCCGAAACCGGCATGGTCATTCAAATATAAAAACCTGCTCACTCGAGGATGAATATCACCACGAATGAGCAGGGAAGATAAAATTCTGCTTACTCAGCCCTGAATATCATCACGAATGAGCAGGAAGAGCAAAATTCTGCTTACTCAGACCTGAAAATCATCACGAATGAGCAGGAAGAGCAAAATTCTGCTTACTCAGGTCTGGATATCCTCACGAATGAGCAGGGAAGACAAAATCTTGCTTACTCAGCCCTAAATATCATCACGAGTGAGCAGCACCAGCCTCCAAGTGTTCATTTAGCATGCGATTCCAAGTCTAACTAAATAGTAACGCCCCTCAAGTGTTCACTTAGCATGCGATTCCAAGTCTAACTAAACAGTAACGCCCCTCAAGTGTTCATTTAGCATGCGATTCCAAGTCTAACTAAACAGTAACGCCCCTCAAGTGTTCAGTTAACATGTAATTCCAAGGCTAACTAAACAGCCACATGCCTTCAAACTCTCCACCACACAAAAACAGGGCCCCCCGAAGGAGCCCCATTCTCATTCCCCGATATACAGCACCGTCTGATTATCTTCCAGTGCCTTCCGGTACACGTATTTTTCATGCTCGGTCAGATCATCGAGCTTATCCAGTTCCTTTTCCTCCCGGCTCTTCACAGCCATGATCGAAATAAACTTCTCCCACGGGCCGATATCCTTCGATTCATTCCGGATGCCTGGATACTCGGATCTCACTTTCTTCAAGTCGGTATTGGCGATGACCGTCATCCGTTCCTCGGGGACACCTTCTGCCAGGTGCTTTTCGATTCTTTCTATCAACAGTGCTTGGCTTGGAAACGATTCGATTTTAGCCATGTCGTCCTCCTGCAGTCTATTTTCAATAATTTCATTTTAACAGAATCATTCCTGAAATGACGGTCTGCACAACCCCTCAACCCCCAATTTTCGGTTTTTAGCCACAATTAAAAAGGAGCACGAAGGGAAAACCCCTCGCACTCCAACTCAAAACTACAACCGCTTATCCAAGTCACTAGAAACTTCACCCGGATTGCGCTTCTCGGTCACATCAATATTCTCACGGTGGACGACTTCCGAGATGTGCTTATTCTCCGTCACGATCCGCTTCCGGATGATGACTTCCTCGGTCACCACATGCTCTTTTACAATCTTGATGCGCTCCTTCGTGATCGGGATGCGGATGGTGCCTTCATCATCGCCTGTATCATCATAGCTGTACTCCTCAAACAAAGGCTCGCCCTCGATCTCCCGGCGCTCGACCGTCACTTCCTCACGGTCGACGGGCACATCAAACTCCTGGACCTCAGAGTCCGTATACTTGTCCACGACGACTTCGCCGACCTGGTGCGTATCCTTGTCGACCACGACCTCTTCCTTACGCAGCTGCAGCGTCTCTTCATCGGTGCCCGGCACCCGCGTCTTAGCCTCAAGGTCATTCTCCACGGTGTGGCCGAGCTTCACCGGACGGCGCGGACGTTCCGGATCATCATAATCATACGTATCATCACTCTCCGTGAACCGGTAGAAAGAATGATCATCATAGTCGATGTAGAGGAGCATACGCCCGGCCTCCAGATGATTCCGGTACTCCTCCTTCTCCCGGTCGGTGAGCTCGAACGTGTCGATCACCTTATTGTCCGGATCGTCACCCTGGAACCATGCAACGATCTTCTCCCACGGATCGGCGTCCGTCGTCTTATTCCCGAGCTCTGGAAATCTTGACCGCGTATCCTCAAGCCCGAAATTCGAAATGACCGTCATCCGGTCCTCCGACAGACCATCAGATTTCAATTGTCCGATCCTGTCCATCAATACCCTTTCAGTAGTAAACGATTCTATTCTGCCCATATATTCAGCCTCCATTATCAATAACATATATCAACTTATGTATTCCCCTTCATCTTTATATTGAAACAGTGGAATAAAAACCATCACTCCGATGGACGGCCGCCCGTGAAGTACTCCACCTCCGCCGCGCATAGAAAAAAGCCACCAAAACCCTCGGCTTGGTGGCCACCCTCAAATCCTCAAAATCTACTATTATATTATATCCGTTTAGGTCCTTTGACCTTGACCTGCGGCTTGATGTCGAGACCGCCCGTGATCTTGCTCTTCACCCACAGTGCACTCAGCAGCACGGCAATCGCAATGCCGAGGTAACCGAGTATCGGGTAGAAGAAGTTCACGAGGTCGACGAAGCCGACCAGGCTCAGGAAATAACCGACGGTGACGCTTGTAACCAGTGCGATCTTATACTTCCTCGTATACGGCGTCCAGAATCTGGACAGGAACGGGTAAAGCATGCCCACAGCCGTATTATAAATGATGAGGAGCATCACGATCGTGAGCGCCAATGACAGTAACGGATGGATCTCCGCTGCAAGTATCAAAGTCGGCAGATCAGCAGCTGACGTCACATCAATCTTCGCCAGCAGCCCGCCGTTCATCAGCAGCATGAGTATA
Organism: Salinicoccus kekensis; assembly: GCF_900220995.1. GTDB lineage: Bacteria > Bacillota > Bacilli > Staphylococcales > Salinicoccaceae > Lacicoccus > Lacicoccus kekensis. The sequence goes on along the minus strand of NZ_OBQF01000007.1, from coordinate 26,909 downwards.
AGTAAAATGATTCCGCCATACAGTCCGCCGCGTTTTGCGACCTTCATCGTGGACTGTGATCCGACGATGGACAATATGCTGAATGCCATTGCGAGCACGATGCCGCTGTATGTGATGGCCTCAAGCCACCATATCCCCGTCGGCGTCTTTTCTATGTCCGTGTATTGCACGGCTTCACTCAAAGGTACGGATGGGTTGAACATACTGTAGGCTGCAATCACCATGACGATGATGATCAGCGCAGGTGTCACTGCACCGAGTGTCGTCAAAATCTTATTGAAGTTCATCGTCAAAGTGATCAGTACAGCGATTGCCATAAGCAGTGAACCGAGCCACGCCGGCAATCCGAAACTTTCATTGAATGCAGACCCGCCGCCTGCAAGCATGATGATCATCACACCATATAAAAAGAATATTAAAATATAATCCACTACAGTACCGAGCCTTTCCCCGAATAACAGTTTGATCGGCCCAAGGTGGGAGTCCGCCTCCATCCTGTGCCCGAGTTTGGCTGCCTGTCTGCCTATGAACATGATGACGAGCGCTGATAGAATCACCGTCGCAAAACTCATCATTCCAAAGTTAGTGAAAAATTGAAGGATTTCCTGTCCCGTCGAGAATCCTGCACCAAGCACGACCCCGACATAGGCAAATCCTATTTTAATCGCCTCTTTTTGTCCGGAACTCAAAAATGATCATCTCCTAATTAATTTTGTTATAATTGATTTTCAAGAATATTTTAAGTGTTGTGGTGAATGAGGGTTGGGAGCTTACAGAGGATTTGAGGAAAAAGTATTGTGAAAAATACTACACAAGTAACATTCTAAACATACTTCCACCCGGGCTGTCAAAACGGATTCCCGATTTGCGGGGGTTTAAAGCGGTTACAACACCATAAGGACAAGGGAAGGGGAATTTTCATGAAAATTGATTTAAAAAGGCTGATCGGCATGCTCGAAGAAGTGAATTCGGTGACGGACGAAGGGGAGGGGATGACGCGCCCGGCATTCTCAAACTTCGAGGATCAGGCACACGAATGGTTCATCAAAAAGTGTGAAGCACTCGGCCTCCGCACGCATCAGGACGCCTTCGGCAACAGCTTCGCTACAATCGGCCCGAAAGAGGGCAAAGGCATCCTCATCGGTTCGCACCTCGATACGGTGAACAACGGGGGTAAATTCGACGGCGCCCTCGGTGTCATCACCGCGCTCGAAGTGGCGGCAACGCTGCTCGACAATAATGTATCCCTTAAGAAACCCGTCACCGTCGTCGCCTTCCGCGCAGAGGAAGTCGGCCTCGTCGGCAGCAGCGTCTTCACCGGCCTGCTCGAGCGGACGGAGCGTTTTGAAGACTGGCTCAAAAATATCAACAGGACTGCAGCGACGGTGGATGAATCCATCGGCTACGAGGCCTACACCGATTATTTGGAACTCCATATCGAGCAGGGGAAAAACCTTGAGACGAAAAATAAAAACATCGGCATCGTGAACTCCATCGCGAGCCTGAACCGCATGAACGTGACGGTCCACGGTGAAGCGGGGCATGCGGGCACCATCAGCATGGAGGAACGGAATGATGCGCTGATGAATACGGCGAAGATACTTACAGAATTCGAGCGCATCGTGAAATCCTACGGCGCACCGAACGTCGGCACGGTCGGCACACTCCAGGTCTACCCGTCATCCCGGGGAAAGTCGAGTTCTCCATTGATCTGAGGGGCGACGATATGGCCACGCTGAAGGAGATCATCAATGAGTTCAGGCAGTATGCAGAAGAGAACTTCAAAGTGGACATCGTCCAGAACCCGCCGAAGGAGCCGGCGCACATGTCCGAGAAAATCATGGACTACATCCGTGAGTCATGTGAGGAGAATGGCCTTTCATATGAGGTGCTCACGAGCGGGGCGAACCACGATGCGAATCCGCTGTCCCGCAGGATGAATGCCGGCATGATCTTCATCCCGAGCAAGGACGGCATCAGCCACAACCCGGCGGAATTCTCCTCGGATGAGGATATCGAAGCGGGTGCTAAAGCCATGCTGGGTGCGGTCGAAAGACTATTGAATGAATAAAACCGAATACGATTATGAACTGTACGCCGATCACCGGCGTGCAGTTTTTTTATATGAAACTTTCTGCATCAAAAAATTGGCACTACTTATATTTATTCATTTAATAGCATAAATACTATTGACTGTAAAAATATTATACTGTATCTTTTGTTATACAGTTTCGTGAAAATTACATAGGGGGCTATTATATGAAGATTATAAAATACGGATTGATCGGTGCGATGTCTTTGATGCTTGCGGCATGCGGCAACGGCGGTGAAGAAGGCGCGGATAACGGTACTGCTGAGGACAACGGTTCGGGTGAGAGTATCACGCTGCAGCTCGGCCACGCACTCTCACCGGGTACGCCGGCGTCTGATCAGATTGACCAGGTGGCTGAAAATGTTTCCGAGAGGACCGAGGGGCGTGTCGAGTTCGACATCTATCCGGACAGCCAGCTGGGTTCAGAGACCGAGATGCTGGAACAAATCCAGGTCGGGTCGATGCAGTCGGGTGCAATCATGGTCGGCAGTATGCAGGCTCTGGATATGAAGATGGCGATTGAAGACCTTCCTTATATGTGGGCGGACATTGAAAATGCACGTGAAGCATACAGAGGGGAATTCGGTGAGGCATTGGCCGACATCATGTCGGAGCAGGGAATGACCCAGATCGGATATCTCGAGTGGGGCTTCAGGCACATCACGAACAATGAAGGGCCGATCGTCGAGCCGGAAGATCTTCAGGGACTGAACATCCGTGTGGCCGAGACGGCACTGCGTGTGGATGCGTTCGAACAGGTCGGCGCGCTGCCGACGGTCATGGCGTTCAGTGAAGTGTACGGTGCCCTCCAGCAGGGTGCGCTTGATGCACAGGAGAACCCGCTTGCGAACATCCTTGCACCAAGGTTCTATGAAGTGCAGGATTATCTTTCATTGACGGGCCACTTCTACAACACCGTCATGGTGGTGGCCGACACTGACACTTGGGACGGCATCTCCGAAGAGGACCAGCAGGTGATATTGGAGGAGTTTGAAACGGCCTCCGAGGAAGTTCAGACGGAAAATGATGCGATGGAAGATGAATACCTGGCCGAGCTTGAAGAGAACGGCATGGAAATCAACGACAATGTCGACACCGAAGCATTCCGTGAAGCGATGCTCCCTGTATACGAAGAGTGGGAAGAGGACGTCTTCGGCGAAGAATTGATGAATATATACCGTGAGGCATCAGGATGGGAAGATTAATTTCTTCCCTTTCTTTTTTCAGGAGGGGATTTTTATGAAATTGAGGAAAATCATCGCAGGGTTTTTGACGGTTGTTGTCGTCATCATCATGACTTTGCTGACCGGCACCGTCCTGCTGCAGGTCATCACGAGGGCCGTCGGTTATTCAATGCCGGGGACCGAGGAGTTTTCAAGGCTGATGATCGTCTGGCTGACATTCCTCGGGAGCAGTCTTGCATTTTATGAAAAGATGCACCTCGCGGTCACATTCTTCGTCCGCAGGTTCAAGGAAGAACGCAGGAAGTACCTGCAGGCAGCAGTCAATATACTGATCGTCATATTTTACCTCATCGTCATCTATTACGGTTTCAAGCTGTCCATGACTGCGATGGGCTCGACATCATCGACACTGCAGATTCCGATGACGGCATTTTATTCGGCGATCCCGGTCAGCGGCATTTTCGCAATCTTCTTCATCGTTACGGATATATATGAAAACCCGGTGGAGAATGAGGAGGGGGCAGCCTTATGATCATCATGATACTGATTGCCTTCTTCCTTCTGTTGTTCCTCGGTGTGCCGATCGCTTACATACTCGGCATCGTCACCGTGGTCGCGCTGTTTTCAACCGGTGTATCGAATGAAATACTCGTCCAGCGCATGTTTTCAGGGGTTGACAACTTCTCCTACCTCGCGATTCCGCTGTTCATACTTGCGGGGAACATCATGGGCGAGGGCGGCCTTACGACTCGCCTCATGCGGTTCGCAAAAGCCCTGCTCGGGAAACTCCCCGGCGGCACCGCGGTGACCACTGTTGTGACAACTGCACTCTTCGGTGCGGTTTCCGGCTCGACCGTCGCAACGACATATGCGGTCGGGTCTGTATTGGTGCCGAAATTGAAGGAAGAAAACTACAGCAACTCCTTCATCGCAAGCGTCATCGGGCCGGCAGGGGTGCTCGGCCTGATCATCCCGCCAAGCATCACCATGGTCATACTCGGCATCACGGCGAACATTTCCATCGGGAACTTATTCCTCGCCGGCATCATCCCGGGGATAATACTCACTGTCATCATGTGTTTCTATGTCGCATTCATGGCAAAGAGGGAAGGTTTCGGTGCGGAAAACCATGAAAAGGTGAGTGCAAAAGAATTCTTCACGATCGCAAGGCAGGCGGTGCTGCCGCTGCTTGCGCCGATATTCATACTTGGAAGTATATTCACGGGATTTGCGACCGCGACAGAAGCGGCCGTCATCGCCGTGGCGTACGGATTTGTGCTCGCCATGTTCTACAGGGAGCTTACAATAAATAAATTCGGTCAGATCATGCGGTCGTCGGCGGTGACATCGGCAACAATTCTCATCATCATCTCGCTCGCAAGCGGGTTCACTTATGTGCTGACTGCCAACAGGATTCCGGCGGAAATATCGAACTTCTTCCTTGAGTTCGCGGATTCGCCGCTCATGTTCCTGCTGATCGTGTCACTGATCCTTTTGATACTCGGTACACTCACGGAAGTGACGTCACTGATTGTGCTCCTCAGCCCGATCTTCATGCCGATCGCACAGCAGTACGGCATCGACCCGATACACTTCGGCATGGTGATGATCATGAACTTCGCGTTAGCGAACATCACACCGCCGGTGGGTCTCTCACTCATCGCCGGGTGCAGCATCACCGACAGGCGCATGGGCATCGAGGATACGCTCCCGTATATACTGCATGTCCTCGCCATCATCGGCATCATGGTGCTGCTCATCATCTTCTTCCCGGCGATTTCGACATTCCTGCCGAATCTGATAGGGGAGTGATGATATGATTTATAAGACGAATAAAACCATCAATATCGAAAACCTCCACGGCGGCAGAGGCATCATCGCCATTGAAAAGTGTGATGTCCCGGATCATGCCACCTTTAAGTCAGTCGTGAAAGTGACAGTGCCGGCCGGTGCAAGCATCGGTTACCATACGCACCATGACGATTATGAAGGGTACTATATCATGGAAGGTGAAGGTATTTTCCAGGATGACGACGGCAGCCACAAAGTCACCGCCGGGGATTTCTGCCTGATAGAGCGGGGCGGCTCCCACGGTGTTGAAAATACGGGCGCGGATGACATGGTCATCTTTGCAACAGTCATGAAATGAAGCAGGCCTTTTGGCCTGCTTTTTTTACTGCATATCAATCCTTGATTTTACATAAATCAGAAAACTCGGTATAATGGGAAAGTATCTTTTCAAAAAGGGGTTCATGAAATTGAATAGGGAAATTTGGAAAATAGCATTCGCATATACCGGGGTCATCGTCGGCGCGGGGTTCTCGACCGGCCAGGAGATCCTTCAATTCTTTACCAACCACGGCCTGTACAGCTACATAGCAATACTGCTTTCAGGTCTGATCGTCTTATTCATAGGAAGGCAGGCGACGAAGTTCGGCTACCGCATCCAGGCGGAGTCGCACAAGACGCCGATATTCACGATGTTCGGAAAAATTTCCGGCACGATCATCGACTACCTGTTCGTCTTCTTCCTGTACGGCATCGCAGTCATCATGTTCGCAGGGGCAGGTTCCGCATTCAATGAAAGCTTCGGTGTGCCGTACTGGCTCGGGACGCTCATCATGGTCTTCTTCGTCGTCATCACACTGATGCTCGACTTCGATAAAATCGTCGCGGCACTCGGCGCGGTGACGCCGTTCCTGATTGCGGTCGTCGTCATCATTGCGCTGTTCAACATCTTCAACCCGCAGGTGCCGCTTGAAGAAGTAAACGCACTGGCACAGCCGGAACGGACACCGAGCGGATTGTGGTTCCTGGACGGGGCGATGTATGCAGGCTTCACACTCGCGACAGCCTTCAGTTTCTTATCCATCATGGGTGCGAACTCATCGAGCCATACGGCGGCTGCGCGCGGCGGACTGCTCGGCGGAGTGATCATCACGATCTTGATGATTTTGATCAACGCGGCACTCATATCCAATATGGATACGGTGAATGAAATCGCACTGCCGACGCTGTCGCTTGCCGATAACATCCACCCGGCACTGCAGCTCATCTTAGCTGTCGTCATGCTGCTGGTGATCTATAATACGGCGGTCGGGGTCATGTATCCGTTCCTGAAACGCTACAGCATCCCGTACTCCAAAAAGTATTACATTATACTGATTATCGCAGCCGTCATCGGCTACTTCCTGAGCTTCGTCGGCTTCGTGGAACTGGTCGGCATCGTCTATCCGGCGTTCGGCATCCTCGGACTCCTGATCGGCCTCGGCCTCACCATACGCTGGTTCATGAACAAGAGCTCAAGGAAAGAATTATTATAGAAATGAGAATAAACGGCCCGTCCCTCATGAAGGGGCGGGCCGTTCTTTGTTTCATCAGCTCATCGCGTGCGCCGGGACAATCTATCGGAAGTCTATCAGCTCATCGTGAGTCACGGGATGGTCTGTTGGAAGCCTATTAGCTCATCGCGTGCGCCGGGACGGTCTGTTGGAAGCCTATCAGCTCATTGCGCACATCGGGATGGTCTGTTGAAAGCCTATTAGCTCATCGCGTGCCTCGGGATGGTCCGTTGGAAGCTTATCAGCTCATCGCGCGCATCAGGACGATCGATTGAACATAATAAAACCCCGCTTACAATGAAGTAAGCGGGGTCATCTATATTATGGGGGTGGATCACTTAGTGAATGAAGTTATGGCTTGCTGCCTGTGAAGCGGACAGCGTTCTGAATGATTTGCCACCCAGGCCGTTGCTCCAGTTCATTTCGGAGATCATGATTGATCCGTCCGGATTCACCTGCTCGACGACACCAACGTGTCCAAAGCTGTATGCACCGTTCTGCCATGCATTCGACTGGATGATGGCACCGACTGAAGGTGTGTTGTTAACAGCGAGGCCCTGGGAGCGTGCTGCGCTCGCCCAGTTATATGCATTGCCCCAGCTGCCGCTGACCGGCTTGCCGAGCTGTACGCGGCGCTCGAATGCGTACCATGTACATTCACCATGCGGATACCAGTTCGTGCCGTATGAAGCAGTCGTAGTTGCAGGCGCCTGTACTTCTGGCGTCTGTGTTTCTTCTACAACCGGCTCTGGTTCAGGCTCGACGACTGTCTCCTGGACAGGTTCCGGAGTCGGTTCAGGCTGAACTTCCTCTACAGTCTCTTCAACTGCTGCTTCTTCCTGAACCGGCGCTGCAACTTCTTCCTGAACCGGTTCTGCCGGGCGGTTGTCCACCAGGTCAAGAGTCAGGCCAGGGTAGATCAGTACTGAGTCCATTTCGTTGTATACCATGATGTCGTTATAGCTCATGCCGGCTCTCTTTGCGATGCTTGCCAAAGTGTCGCCGCTCTGAACTGTGTATGAATCACCTGTGATGTTTGAAGGTTCAGGCTGAGCTTCCGGCTCTTCCTCAACGACTTCTACTTCCTCTTCAACAACATCTTCCTGCACAGGCTCTTCTTCAACTGCAGGTGCTTCCTCAACCTCTTCAGCGACTTCCTCCTGAACAGGCTCTGCTTCAACCGCAGGTTCTTCTTCAGCAACCTCTACTTCTTCGACAGGTGCTTCTTCAACTACAGGAGTCTCTTCAACGACTTCTTCCTGAGCCGGCTCCTCTTCAACTGCTGGTTCTTCTTCTACAATTTCTTCTTCCTGAACAGGTGCTTCTTCTACTATAGGTTCAGGTGCAACCTCTACTTCGACCTCTTCCTCTTGAACAGGTTCAGCTTCAACTTCCGGCTCTTCCTCTGCAACTTCTTCGACAGCCTCTTCCTGAGCAGGTGCTTCTTCAGCTACTGGAGCTTCTACAATCTCCTCAACAACTTCTACTTCAGCTGCCGGTTCTGCTGCTTCAACAGTTGCCTCTTCTACAGAAGCTTCCTCAACTGCAGCTTCTTCTGCTTCGACTTCTTCTACCTGAACAGGTGCTGCCTCTTCAACAGACGCTTCTTCCGCCTCAACAGGCGCTTCAATCTCAACCGCCTGCGCTTCGCCGCTGACGTTCAGGACATCGCCCGGATAGATGATATAGCTCTCCAGTCCATTGATCGACATCAGAGTACGGTATGTCATGCCGAATTCGCTTGCGACGCCGTAAAGTGTATCCCCAGGTTTCACAGTATATGTATCTACATTAGTCTGGATGTCTTCAACTTCTACTTCAACAACTTCAGTCTCTTCAACTGCCCCGGTTTCTGCCTCAACCTCGACCACTTCAACCTCTTCCTCTACTTCACCTTTCAAAGAGAGCGTCTGGTTGACCAGGATCAGGTCTGAAGACAAGTTGTTCCATTCCTTCAGATCCGCAACGGAAACATTATGCCTGTTGCCGATGCCCCAGAGCGTGTCGCCAGCCTTCACTGTATATGTAGATGGAGTGGAAGGTGCGGATAGGCTAAGCTCACTGCCCGTACGGATCAAGTCAGAAGAAAGATTATTGTAGCCCTTCAGCTGATCGACCGTCAGGCCGTTTGACTGCGCGATGCTCCAAAGCGTATCGCCGTTGAGGATGGAGTAAGTCCCGTTGCCGTTGTTCGCTGATGCGTCCTGAGACAGACCATAAGTGGAAATTGCTGCCGTTGCTGTTAATGCTGTGATGACCTTTTTCATAAAAGGGAGTACCTCCTGAAGTTATGTTTAGTTTTTAGAATTATCGAAAGAATTCACAATTAATTATCAACACGACTTATACTAACAGAGATAACTTGAAAAAAGTCACTTGTAACATAACTGTAATGCAAATAAAACAATTGTGAAAAAACTTAACGAAAATACCAAAAAAAGTATATTTACTCCACATATAAAAAATTAGGCCGCGAACTATACCAATTTATGAACCCTTAATAATTATTAAAATAAAAACCCTATCCACATGATAAGTCCCCTCAAGTTTCACAAGACCTCTTAAAGTGTATTATGAATAGTATAAGAAGATATAAGGAGGAATAATCATGACGCAGAAAATGGTGACTTTGCACATGGTCGGCGGTGAGTCGACGGAAATCGCACATCCTGAAGCGGTGGAAGGCTTGATCGGGGTGTTTTCAAGGTCGATCGACAACTCGCAGTTCATCAACGTGGATCTCGGGGGCGGGCAGAGGCTCCTGGTCAACCCGAACCTTGTCACGAGCGTATCCATCCAGGAAATCGAAAACAGACAATCATAAGTGAGAGTGAAGAGGAAATGGCAGAAAAGATAAGACTGAACGGCAAAGAGATTGAACTGACGGATTATAAGGACAAACCGATTTTCGCAGAAGGTGTGAAGTCGGGTGCAAGGGATGTCGAGGAGATCACGGTGTCGTTCAATGTGACGAAGGATGTCTACAGTGAGACGGCGGGCCTTCTGTATGAAGGGACGCTCGATGTGGAAGTGCCGGAGAAGAACCTCGCATTCCGCGGTGAGATCATCAACTTCTACAGCGGCATCGTGAATCTGTATGAAGCGGAAGACAATGAGACGGCGGATGAATATACGGTGACGTTCAAAAACGTCGGGAACATCGGTGCATAATATGAAGCTCGGCATATTGGATCAGGCACCCATCTCCAAAGGGAGTACGGCGAGTGATGCCCTCCAGAATGCGATACGGCTCGCCATGGAAGGTGAGCGGCTCGGCTATTCGAGGTTTTGGCTCGCCGAGCACCATGCGATGACGGGCTTCGCCTCAAGCACCCCGGAAGTGACGCTTGCCGCCATCGGCAGCAGGACGGAGGAAATCAGGATCGGCTCGGGTGCGACGCTCATCCCGTACTACAGCCCGTATAAGGTGGCGGAGAATTACCATACGCTCGGAACACTTTTCCCCCGCCGGGTAGACCTCGGTCTGGGACGTGCGCCGGGTGGTCCTGCCGAGGCAACGGAGGCGCTGAATAAAGAGTACTTGAAGAATGTGTATGCGAATGAGGAGCGTGTTTCTGAGCTCATGGGCTACATCCATCACGACAACCACGATAATAAGCTGAAGATGAGTCCGCTTGCGGATCCTCCGCCTGAAGTGTGGATGCTCGGCACGAGTGTAAAGAGTGCAGAACTGGCAGGGAAGCTTGGCATAAACTACTGCTTCGGCTATTTCATGTCGAATGCCGGCGATATGCAGGAAGTGCTTGATACGTACAGGTATAATTTCAAACCGAGAAGTGAAGGACAGAAACCGCTGGTGATGGTGACCGTCACTGCATTCGTTGCGAAAAGTGATGAGCAGGCAAGAGATATTGCGATGAGCACACTCATCTGGGGTATCGAAAAGGAACGGTCATTCGGTGAAAGCAGCGAGAATGACAGCCTTCCGAGTGTGGAAGGTGCGAAAAACTTTGAACTTACTGCTGAAGAGCAGGAAAACGTGGAGAAGCGACTGGATAACATGCTCACCGGGACAGGAGACGAAGTCGCCTCCAGGTTGAGGGACCTTGCACGTGAAGCTCAAGCCGATGAAATCATGATTTCCACCAATACGTATTCCATTGAAGATAAGATCAAATCGTTCGAACTGTTGAAGGAAGCTTTCGAAAAAAGAGAAATGAATTAAACTGAAACCCGTGCGTCATCTTTCCTGGGGCATCGCGTGAGGTGAGAGTCTCGCGCAGATGCTTTTCCCCTAGGAGTATGACGCACGGGTTTCTTTTGTCCTCATCTTTTAAATTGTCTCTACCAGCTTATTTTTCTTCACCGTTGTAATCAAACACAGTGGCGATAAAGATCTTGCCGATATTGATCATGGCGCGCTCATCCACATCGAAGTTCGGATGGTGGTGCGGATAGACATCATCCTTGTCTTCCATCGTACCACCGACGATGAAGAAACAGCCCGGACGCTCCTGCAGGTAGTAACCGAAGTCCTCCATGCTGGTCTGCGGCTTGATGTCGATGACGTTCTCTTCACCCATGACCTGACGCTGCACTTCCAAAATGCGGACAGTCTCATCATCGTCATTTACGACGACAGGGTAGCCCCGCGTATAATTTACTTCCGCACTCATGCCGTAGGCATCGGCGATGCCTTTAGTGAGCTGCTTGATTCGTTCCTCTGCATTATCACGCGTCTCATCATCCAGCGTACGTACGGTGCCCTTCAGTTCGACTTTGTCCGGGATGACGTTGAAGTTTGGCTGACCGGTGTTGAATGTCGTAACGGATACTACACCTGAATTGAGTGGATCTGTGTCACGGCTCACGATTGTCTGCAAGCTTTGGAACAAAGTAGTCGCAACGGTCAGCGGATCTTTGTTGTGCTGCGGCATGCCGGCATGTCCGCCCTTGCCCTGCACGGTGATTTCAAAAGTGTCCCCGCTTGCCATGGCTGCACCCGGCAGTGCACCGGCTTTGCCGAACGGCATGGTGGAGATGACGTGTGCGCCGAATACGGCGTCAACCCCGTCAAGGCAGCCGTCCTCGATCATGAATTTCGCGCCGCCCGGGATCACTTCCTCCGCGAACTGATGCAGGAAGACGACCTTGCCGGGCATTTCTTCCTTGTTCTGGAACAGCACTTTTGCGACGTGGAGCAGTGTTGATGTGTGGACGTCGTGTCCGCAAGCGTGCATCACACCGTCAATTTTTGATTTGTACTCGACATCTTTGGCGTCCTGGATCGGCAGGGCATCGAAGTCTGCACGAAGCGCGACCGTCTTGCCGGGCTTGCCGCCTTCTAATGTCGCAACGACACCGCGTCCGCCGACTTTCGTCCGTACATCTTCAAGACCGAGATCCTTATAGAACTGTGCAATCTTCTCCGGTGTCTTTTCCTCATGGTGGGAGAGCTCCGGATACATATGCATATCCCGGCGGAAATCCACCATATTATCGAATTCCTCTTCCAATGCTTTGAATAATGTTTCCATTAAAAATCAACCTCCTGATTTTGGACGATTTCAAATTCAATCTCACTGCCATTTTATCAGATTGTGCATGGATATATACAAAAGAAACATGCATGCCGCACTGACGTGAAAGATTGAATTAACCTTCAGCTAATACAACTCCTATACCCAAAACTCCAAAGGTGTAAAAGAGGCATATAAAAGAGTAAAAATGACTATAGCTTAAATATTCTGTATATGTTAAATTCATCTCATTGTACTTTTATTGATAAGGGAGGAAACGGTTTTGAGTAAGCGCAAACATGATTCAAATTTCAGAAAATTCGGCGAAAAAGATTCGTCTTTCGTGAAGAAAAGTTATGACAATGTATGGCGGGAATCCCGGCGTACGAAGTCACTTTTGAAGTTCTTCAGTTCGGAGGATATGAAGAAGGCGGTGGAGAACAAACCGGAAGAGTATTCCGGCTACCCTTCATATAATAAACTCCAGATGATCGGATTGATCCTCGGTCCGCTGTTGTTCATATTGACATTGTTGTTCCTCGATACGGAAGGGCTGGACCAGAGCGGCGTCTTCGTCGTTGCATCTGCGTTATGGATTGCGACATGGTGGATGACCGAAGCCATACCGATCCCGGCGACTTCACTTCTGCCGTTGTTCCTGTTCCCTATGGGCGGCGTGATGGACAGCGGTACGGTGTCTGGTGCGTACGGAGCCGACATCATATTCTTGTTCCTCGGCGGCTTCCTGCTCGCAGTTGCGATGGAAAAATGGAACTTACATACTAGGGTCGCACTTACGATTATCCGTGCGATCGGAACGACATCTGCCACAATCATGCTTGGCTTTATGATTGCGACAGCGCTACTTTCAATGTTCGTATCGAACACTGCAGCGGTGATGATCATGATTCCGATCGGTCTTGCGATCATCAAGGAGGCGCACGCGCTCACGACCGAGGAGCATGGCGGTGACGTGACGAAGTTCGAAAAGCAGCTCGTTCTTGGAATCGGTTACGCAGGCACAATCGGGGGTCTCGGTACACTAATCGGTACGCCGCCGCTCATCATACTTGCGGGTCAGATGAACGAACTGTTCGGCTATGACATGAGCTTTGCACAGTATATGCTGATCGGTGTGCCGACGGTCATCATCCTGCTTGCGATTGCATGGGTCTATATGACTTATTTCGCATTTAAACATGATTTGAAGGAACTGCCTGGCGGCAAGAAAATCATCAATCAGGAGTATGAAGCGCTCGGCAAGACAACGAAAGAGGAGAAATGGGTACTTGCGATATTCCTCTTCGCGGCATCTATGTGGATACTCCGCGGATTCGTATTCGAACACTTTACATTCCTGGAGATGCTGACGGACGGTTCAATTGCGATGATTGCAGCTGTGCTCCTGTTCCTCATCCCGACGAAAAGGAAGGACGGCCGCATACTCGACTGGTCGGTTTCAAAAGACCTGCCTTGGGGTGTGCTACTGCTCTTCGGTGGCGGTCTGGCACTTGCAGCGGCAATTGTTGAGACGGGTGTAGATGCGTGGCTCGGTGACTTGCTTGCGAATATTGAAGGCATGCCGATTATACTCATGATTGCAATCGTCGCACTGATGATCCTGTTCCTGACGGAATTCACGTCGAATACAGCAACCGCAACGATGATCCTTCCGGTGCTGGCAGGTCTTGCTATGGCTGTGGATGTCCATCCACTGGCGCTGATGCTTCCTGCAGCGATGGCTGCGAACTGTGCGTTCATGTTGCCGGTGGGTACACCACCGAACGCCATCGTCTTCGGTACGGGTAAGATATCAATCCAGGAGATGGCGAAGGCCGGCTTCGGCTTGAATATCATTGCATTGATCATCATTGTCGGTTTCACCTATCTGGCTCTGCCGGTGGTTTACGATATTAATTTGAATAGCTTCCCATTCTAGTGTTTAATGAGAAGTAGTATATATGGTACAGTCAAAAAGGACTGTACCATTTTCATTTTTGAAAAGCCATGTTCTGAATAGATAGTTATTTATATAATATAGATAAGATGTGGAAGCGTTTTAAGAAAATTCTAATGTTAAGAGTGTGATAAAATTTTAAGAATCCGGCAATATCTTACAAATATTATGTTATAGTATAAGCTAAATGAAAAAATGAATTAAAACTACTGGATGGTAATATTATTCGAAGATTCTAGAAAGAAGGTTTGTGGATTGGGTGCAAGAGGACGTTACATATTACTGTTGGTGATTGACTCGCTGATAGTGACTTTTTCCGTATTTTTAGGCTACTATATTTTGGCCCCGTTTTTCCTGGAGTATACATGGCCGGTGCTTGTCGGTGTCTCCATTACTCTCCTTATCAGTCATCATGTCTTTGCTTATGTTTTCAACTTATATCATAGAGCGTGGGAGTATGCGAGTGTCAGGGAACTGATGTCGATTGCGAAAGCAGTGACGGCGTCAATAATAGTTACATACATATTGACGATGATATTTTTCCAGACGTCGTTTACAAGGTTAATGATTATCACATGGATGATGCATCTTCTGTTGATAGGCGGTTCAAGGCTATCATGGCGTGTGGCTAGAAGTAATATAGTCGGCAAAGAAGAAAAAGATAGATATAAGAATAAAAAACGAACGATGATTGTAGGCGCTGGACGTGGCGGAGCCATGTTGGTGAAACAGATGCTGGATACGCCTCAAATGGATATGATTCCGATTGTAGCAGTGGATGATGAACCGGCGAAACAAAGGATGGAACTCGCGCCTAGGGTAAGGGTCGAAGGTGACAGAAATGATATCCAACGTTTAATAAAAAAATATGAAGTAGAAAAAGTGGTCATCGCAATTCCTTCATTAAGTAAGAGCGAGTTGAACGATATCCATAACTTGTCTGCAGCTGAAGGTGTGGAAGTGATGATTATGCCGAATATTGATGATGTGATGTCGGGCAGTGTGGAAGTGAACGACTTGAAAAAAGTCGAAGTGGAAGACTTGCTCGGACGGGAACCAGTGGAACTGGATACGAAAGGCATTGAAGATCAGGTTCAGGATAAAGTCATACTTGTCACTGGAGCAGGTGGAAGTATCGGTTCTGAAATCGTCAGACAGATAACGAAGTTCCAGCCGAGGAAAGTTGTACTTGTCGGACATGGTGAGAACAGTATTTACACGATTCTCGAAGAGGTTAAATCTTATAAAAACAGCGTTGAGTACGTACCCATCATAGCGGATGTACAGGACCGTGAAAGAATATTTGAAGTGTTTGAAGAGTATAAGCCGCACGTTGTATATCATGCAGCTGCACATAAGCATGTACCTTTGATGGAGTATAACCCACAGGAAGCTGTGAAGAACAATATCATCGGAACAAAGAATACTGCTGAAGCAGCAGTTGAGTTTAAATCAGAAAAATTTGTCTTGATATCTACGGATAAGGCGGTAAATCCTCCGAATGTCATGGGAGCAACAAAGCGGCTTGCGGAAATGATGATCCAAGCGTTAAATGGCGAAAATCAGGACACTACTTTAGTTGCGGTGAGGTTTGGAAATGTACTTGGGAGCCGTGGATCAGTAATCCCAAAGTTTAGAAAGCAGATAGAAGCTGGCGGGCCAATTACTGTAACAGATGAAAGAATGACAAGGTATTTTATGACTATCCCTGAAGCTTCAAGACTTGTGATTCAAGCAGGGACGTTGGCCCAAGGCGGAGAAGTATTTGTATTAGACATGGGAGAACCAATTAAGATAGTAGATTTAGCTCGTAATATGATTAAATTTAGTGGTTTTAGAGAAGATGAAATAGGAATAAAATTTACAGGTATTAGACCAGGAGAAAAGTTATATGAAGAACTCTTGGGTGAAGATGAGATCCATCCAGAACAAGCGTATGAAAAAATTTACCGGGGGAAAACTATTTTAATTGAAAAAGCAGAGATAGATGATTTAGTAGAAAGTTTGCTCAACAATTTCGATAAAAAGGATTTAATACTCTATGCAAATAAAAGTTAACTCACTTATAAGAATAGTTCTTTTTTTATGCGGGGTGATTACCTCAGTAATAGTTTTTTTAAATAATAATAGTGTCCCTTATACATTGTTTTTAATACCACTAATTTATGGGATTTTAATAGCTTTTTTCCCCTCTATAACCAAGTATATATTTGGTTACTTAGGTGTTTTAGCATTAAATATATGTATGTTTATTAGGTACGTACTATCTCCATTTTTCACAACAATTGACGGAACTAATGTGGCCACGAATATGCTGGCTAATGTCAACAACTATAGCATTGCCGTAAATCTCATGTTATATGAGATGGTTCTAATATTCATATTCTTTTCACTTTTTAATCGATACTTTTATTCAAGTAAAAACACACCTAATATAGAGATAAGTTATAATGTGACAGGGTGGATGTACCTATTATTTTGTTTTGGATTAATAATGATTTATCCCGAATTATTAAACAGATATACTTTTGTCTTTACTGCAGACCAATTAGAGAGCAAGGATATGGGTATTGAGGTCTTATCAATAGTTCCGCTTTTATTACAATTGGGGTCACTAGTTGTAATTATATCATTTATAAACGTTTTTTATAAAAAATATCAAAAAACAAACAGCTCATTATATCTTTTTTATTCGCTATTAATAGTTATTTTTATATCTTCTTTTATAGTTGGTACAAGTAGATTTAGTACTATTTTACCTTTGATTTCTGGCTTGTTTATAGTTTACGTATTATATAAAAATCACCGCAAGATAGTAAGTACTTTATCTACAATTGCTATCACATTATTCTTAATTATATCAACTTTATTAAAAGACAGAACTTTTGCATCTGAGGCTAGTACTGTCACTGATATCTTAGGTGATTTAAATATGAACCTACAATTATACTTTTCAGGTATCACTAATGTAGCCATAGCTGTACAAACAAGTGATTTTTACCCATCATTTAAAATTGATTCAATTATGAATGATATATTTCGCAGTGTAGTGTTAATAAATTCTTTTTTCGATAGCGATATAAGTGCTTTAGAAATGTTCAATGTGGTCTTTTACAATGGTGGATTAGCTCGTGATCAAATCTTACCAATGATAGGTCAAGGCTACTTGTATTTTGGTTTCATACTGGCTCCAATATTTAGTTTAATTATATTATTAATTATGATGGTTTTAGATAAGAAATCTAAAAATGAAAAGAACATCTTCTTAAAGTATATATACATATTTGCCACTTTAAGAATTGGATTATTTATGATGGTAAACTTTACAAACTTACTTGCTTTTCTTACTAATCAAGTCTTTATATTACTGTTGATATTTTTTATAAATAGTTTAATAGTTAATAAAGGGAGAATGAGAAAATGAATATTGGAAGGAAAGATGTAATTTGGGGGTATGTTAGTCATATATTAGTTCAAGGGATTAATGCTATCTTGCTACCTTTTGTTCTTTTTTTTCTTACTCCGAATGAATTAGGCTTGTGGTACACTTTTACGGCTCTATATGGATTAGCGATGCTAATCGATTTTGGGTTTCAGAGCACTGTTTCCAGACATGTAAGTTATGTTTGGTCAGGGGCTGATACTGTTAAGTCTTTAGGCTATGATGTAGTAAAAGAGGAAAATTCATTTAATGAAAGTTTTTTTATAAAACTTCTCTCGAACATTAAATTTATTTATTATATTATGGGTATTATAATTCTAATAGTTTTATCTACTATTGGTACGTTTTATATTGTCAAAGTTTCTATAGATGAGTTGGATATATTAATCGTTTTAATATCTTGGACATTGTATATGACTGCAATAATATTAAATATTGCTTTCTCATTTTGGAATTCATTTTTAAAAGGGATAGGAGCTATTAAATATTATAATCAAACGCTGATTATAGCAAAATTCACACAATTATTATTATCCATCTTATTTTTATTCTTAGGCTATGGAATTTTAGGAGTTTCAATTGCATACTTTATTTCGGTTATAGTTAACAGAATAATACTGTCAAAGTTCTTTTATAAGTTTCATAAAAGAACTTCAATTTTGAAAGGCAAAATTAAACCTAAATTCCAAAAAAATATTATTCGATCTTTATTACCTAATACTTTCAAAGCTGGAGTAGTGTCGGTATCTAACTATCTTATTTTAAATTTCCCAATTTTATTATCTTCTTATTTTTTAAGTTTAGAATTTAGTGGTAAATTCGGTTTAGTTAGTCAAATTATAACTTTAATACTAACTATTTCTAATAGTTACTATAATACCTATCTTTCTAAATTTAATTATTATAGAGTCAAAGGACAAAATAAGGAAATATTGAATCTCTTCAAGAAGTCAGTAGCTATTAATTACTTTATAAATATATTAGCTTTTATCAGTTTCTTAATATTTGGTGACATGATATTAGGTGTCATTGCATCTAACCAAGAATTGTTACCTTTGCATATTCTAATTATCATAATAATGTATAGATTTTTATATAATAACCAAAATATATTTGTTACATTACTTTCTACTAAGAATACTTTGCCTTACTATAAATCCTTTTTAATAAGTGCATTAGTGACGGTATTAATTCAAATTGTATTACTAAATATAAATCCTTCAATATATTCAATAATATTTCCAATACTTTTCGTCCAATTAATATTTAATAATTGGTATTGGCCAAGAGTAGTCATAAAAGATTTAAAAGGGGTATAAAACTATGAAGAAAACTTTGATGAACAAAATGGTTAATTTAATGTTTAAGCTACATTTATTAAAAATTCCTATTTTACCTGATGTTATAAATAAAGTTAATAGAATAATATTTTCCTGTGATATACCGAAGAATGTAAGTATAGGAAAGGACACAGTTTTTGTTCATAGTGGACTAGGTGTTGTAGTACATCCTAATGCTAAAATTGGTAGTTATTGTAGGATCTATCAAGGTGTTACTATTGGAGGGCGAGGGGAAAGTGGTACTCCTCAAATCGGTAATAATGTATTTATTGGAGCTAATGCTACAGTAATAGGAGGCGTAGAAGTAGGAGATAACGCTATAATTGGGGCAGGTTCTTTAGTTATTCATGATGTAAAGACCAATTCAGTAGTGGCAGGAAACCCTGCTAAAATTATTAAACAAAGCTAATAGAACATTCTTGTAAATTTAAGATTAAGAGCGAAGAAAGCTGTGTGATTTAATTATGAAAATTTTATTTGTATTAAATAACTTTAACATAGGAGGTCCTCAAAAAAGTTTACTTTCACTATTACATAATTTCCCAGAAGATAGTGAAATAGATTTATTAGTACTAAACGGACAAACTCCACTTAAAAAATATTTACCTAAAAATGTAAATTTGAGAACGGGAAGCACCGAAGTAAACTTACTCATGATGGAAAAAAGAGGAGTATTATCAAATATTGTTAAAACTTTCTTAAAAAATCCTAAGCTTTCTTACCGGGCTATCTCTACAATTATCAAAACTATTTTAAAAAGAAAATCATTTACTACGGTAAAGCAAGAATTTTGGAAACAAAATAAAGATTCTTTGAAACAGGAATGTTCTGATAAATATGATTTGGCGGTTGGGGCTTCAGGTGGTCATTCAATGATGTATATAGTTGATTTTGTTAGGTCAAAATATAAGGTTGGATGGGTAAGAACTGAATATCAAAATTTAAGAAGAAATTTACAGATTGATGAATATTATTTTAATGAATTAAATAGAGTTTTATCAGTATCAAATAAATGTACTGAAAAATTTTCAGAATTATTTCCAGAACAAGCCTTTAAATGTATAACTTTTTACAATGCTTTGCCGTTTAAAATGTATAGCAATATAAAAAATAAATTTCATTATTTTGAAAAAAAAGATGAGTATATTTTAGTGACTATAAGTAGATTAGATAAGGACAAAGGCTTTGACCTTTTGATTGGAGCAGCAAGGATACTTAAAGAGAAAAATGTGGATTTTACATGGTTTATTTATGGAGAAGGACCTATGAAAAATTACATTGCTAAAGAAATAAAAAAATATAAGCTTGATAAATATATTTTACTAAAAGGTTTTGTTTTTAACACAGGTGAAATATTAAGGAATAGTGATGCTCTAGTTCATCCATCAAAGTTCGAAGGTAAATCTAATACTTTAGATGAAGCGAAATATTACCAAGTACCCATTGTGAGTACCAATTTTCCAACAGTTCAAGAACAGCTTCATCAAGGAGTGACAGGAATAATAACAGATTTAAATGCGGAATCTCTAGCAAATGGCATATACAAGCTTTTAAACAACCAAGAATTAAGAAGTAATTTAAGTAAAAATCTAGAAAAAGAAAAGCAAAGTGTAGAAAAACGAGACGTTTATCAAGAATTTATAACTGCAATAAGAGGAGCATCAAAATGATCAGTATATGTACACCTACATTTAATAGAGGTTATACGTTGAATCGTGTGTATTGTTCTCTAGTTAGGCAGGAGCATGAAGATTTTGAGTGGATTATTGTAGATGATGGTTCTACTGATAATACAAAAGAATTGGTAGAAGAATTTAAAAAAGAGAATAAATTTCCTATTAAATATATATACCAAGAGAATCAAGGGAAACACATAGCTTTAAATAAAGGCCAAGATATTGCGACCAAAAAGCTATTTATGTGTTTGGATAGTGATGATTGGCTGGCGCCTAATGCATTGGAACAAATTTCCGCATACTATGAAAGAGTTATGAACAATCAGAAATTGTGCGGGATTATATTTACAGATCAAAATGATAAAGGTGAAATTTTAGGTACTGAGCTTCCGCATCAGGAAATAAAAAACTGGATTGATTTAATATATCGGGACAAAATAAAAGGGGATAAGTGTTTTATATTTAAAACTGATATCATACAGGAGCATCCTTTTATTACTTTTAAAAATAATAAACATATGCCACCGACTTATCAACATTATATTCTCAGTCAAGATTATGATTTCTATTGTATAAATGAGCCAATAAAAATCGTAGAATATTTACCTGATGGAATCAGTTTTAATATAAGAAGCAAATATTTTAATGCTCCTGAGAATTATACTTATTATCGTAAGATGATTCATAACATGATACCTAAACTTCACCTAAAATTGAAAAACTCAATACACTATAATATTACAAAAATCATGTCGAAAAATCATCCTCAATTAGAAGCAGATAGTTGTTCTCAAAGACTTCAAAATATACTCATGTTTCCTATAGGTTACATAGCTTTTTATCTATTAAAAAAGAAAAAGAATGGTGGTAGAAGTATATGAAGATTTTAATAACAGGGCTAGGTGGTTTTATCGGTTCTCATTTGGCAAAAAGTCTCAAAAGAAAGAATCATGAAATAGTCGGAATAGATAATATGAATGACTATTATTCAGTAAAGTTAAAAGAAGATAGATTGAAATATTTTTTAAACAATGAGATTATAAATTATCGAATTAATTTAGAAGATTCAGAAGAAATAGACAAAGTATTTAAAAAGGAAAACCCTGATATAGTAATCAACTTGGCAGCACAAGCTGGGGTAAGATATAGTTTAGAAAATCCACACGCATATATTTCAAGTAATATAAATGGTTTTACAAGTATTTTGGAAGGATGTAGGCATTATAATGTAAAGCAGTTAATTTACGCTTCTTCCAGTTCAGTATATGGAGCAAATACGACAAAACCATTTTCTACTTCAGATAATATTGATCATCCTTTAAGTCTTTATGCAGCAACCAAAAAAGCTAATGAATTAATGGCGCACACATACAGCCATCTGTATAACTTACCTACAACTGGATTGAGATTTTTTACAGTTTATGGACCTTGGGGAAGACCGGATATGGCTTTATTCAAATTTACTAAAGCGATTGTCAATGATGAACCTATCGACGTATACAATCACGGTAATATGATGAGAGATTTCACTTACGTAGAAGATATCGTGGAGGCAATAACTAAATTAGTGGATAAACCTGCTCAATCGAATCCAGAGTGGACGGGTGCTAACCCTGACCCATCTTCCAGTTATGCGCCTTACAAAGTTTATAATATAGGAAATAATGCTCCAGTAAGACTGATGGAGTTTATAGAAGCTATTGAAAAAAGACTAGGAAAAAAGTCAAAGAAAAATTTCATGGACTTGCAACCTGGTGATGTACCTGAAACATATGCTAATGTTGAGGACTTGTACAATAATATTAATTTTAAACCAGAAACTAATATTCAGGATGGTGTAGATAATTTTATAGATTGGTATCTAGAATATTATAATATTAAATTGTAAATAAAGGTGGAATGAGCAGTGAATAGAAAAATTGCAGTAGTTGGTCTGGGATATGTGGGTTTACCGGTGGCAGTTTCTTTCGGGAATCATCATGAAGTTATTGGCTTTGACATAAATGAGCATCGGATAAATGAATTAAAAGAGCATTATGATCGCACTAATGAGGTGACATCAGAGAAGCTAATGAACACAAATATAACGTTTACCTCTGATAATAATGATTTAAAGAGAGCGGACTTTATAATTGTTGCAGTTCCAACACCTATTAATGAGAATAAACAACCTGATTTAACACCTTTAATTAAAGCAAGTGAGTCAGTCGGCTCCGCTATGAATAGAGATACGATAGTAGTATATGAATCAACCGTTTTTCCAGGCGCAACGATGGAAAAATGCGTTCCAGTGCTAGAGAAGTTCTCTGGCTTAAAGAGTGGAGAAGATTTCTTTGTAGGGTATTCTCCTGAACGTATTAATCCAGGTGATAAAATACATACATTTGAAACAATAACTAAAGTAGTAAGCGGCCAAACGCCTGAAGTCTTAGATATTGTGGCAGATGTTTATAGTTCTGTTGTTCAGGCAGGTGTGCATAAAGCTCCTACAATAGAAGTGGCTGAGGCAGCGAAAGTAATTGAGAATACTCAACGAGATGTCAATATTGCTTTAATGAATGAGCTTGCTTTGATTTTTGATAAAGCAGGTATCAATACGAAAGATGTCCTCGAAGCTGCAGGCACTAAATGGAACTTCTTAAGATTTTCCCCTGGATTAGTGGGTGGTCATTGCATTGGAGTAGATCCTTATTATTTGACTCATAAAGCACAAGAGCTTGGACATCATCCAGAAGTCATTTTATCAGGTAGAAGGATTAATGATGGTATGAGTACTTTTGTCGCCTCAACAATTATAAAGAAAATGCTGAAGAAAGGCATTTTAGATAGTGAATCAGTAGTAAATGTTCTGGGTCTTACTTTTAAAGAAAATACGCCGGATTTGAGAAATACTAAAGTGATTGAAATTATAAAAGAGCTCTTTGAATACGGCATAAATGTAAATGTGAATGATGTTGAAGCTGATCCTAAAGAAGCAAAGAGTTTCTATGGAATTGAATTAAAAGAGAGAGAGCAGCTAGAAGAGTGTGATGTTCTTGTATTTGCAGTTTCCCACAACGATTATTTAGAAAATAAAGAAGAATATTTAAGTTTGTTAAGTGATAATGGAATAGTCTTTGATATCAAAGGAATTATTGAAGATAAGGAATTAAAAACTGGGCAATCTGTCTGGAGATTATAACTACATAGGGAGTATATATTGACATGTTATTATCTCAGTACAAATATTGGTGTATTAATATGTTAACTATTGAAGCCTTATTAAAAGAGGTGACGAATTGAGTTCGACTAACCGTACAGAAGTTATCCATTTAGTGACAGTTCCTAAAAGTTTAGTTTTATTAAGAGGGCAAATTAAATATTTAATAAAAAGAGGTTATAAGGCTTCCATACTTACTAGTGATGGGAAAGAACTCGATAATTATAATGAAACTAAAAGAATATATCGTATTGATATGAATAGAGAGATAAGTTTAAAAAAAGATTTCCTTTCTTTAAGCAATATAATAGGTCTTTTTAAAGAAAAAAAACCTTTAATTGTTAATAGTGGCACACCTAAAGCTGGTCTCTTAGGTATAACAGCTGCTTTCCTTACCGGTGTTCCTATAAGAATATATACTATGAGAGGTTTAAAATTACAAACAAGTAAAGGTTTTAAATATAGTATTCTATGGTTAATGGAAAAAGTATGTTGCACCCTAGCTACTGATGTACTATGTATTTCTCCAAGCATCAGACAAGAAATGATCGACCTAAAGTTAGCAAAAAAAGATAAGACAGTTGTTTTAGGGAATGGTAGCAGTAACGGTATTAATTTAAATGATTTTCCTTCAACTTTAAATAAAAGCAGTATTCGTATAAAAAATTACGATGAAAATAAATTTACTCTTGGTTATATAGGAAGAATTGTCAGAGATAAAGGTATAGATGATATAATAGATGTCTTCAATCATTTAAGAAATCAAGGAATAGATTGTCAATTGGTTTTAGTAGGAAGTATTGAGGATGGTGATCCTATTACTCTTGAATCTTATAATGCTATTTTAAACGATGAAAATATAATTTATCTAGAACATGTTGAGAACACGAGTAAATATTATTATTTAATAGATGTTTTTTTATTTCTGACTGCTAGAGAAGGGTTTGGCAATGTCAGTATAGAAGCTCAAGCAGCTAAAACACCAGTTATAACTTATAATGTAACTGGCGCTAGGGATACAGTAATCAATAATGAAACAGGATTCATTGTGGAAAAAGGCGACCTTAATGATGTGATAGAGAAGACACTCTATCTTTACAACAATACTCATGTTCAACAAAAAATGGGAGAAAAAGGTAGAAAGTATGTGAAAGAAAACTTTTCTAATGAGTTAATTTGGGAAAGTATGGATCAATTTTATGAAAAGAAAATATCAAATATCAAATAAAGATAAAATGGTTGGCATGTATCCACTTAGCCAGAGTGACTAGAAATACACTCTACTTTTCTCGATACAACTTCAAAATATGATGGAATTGATATTAAAATAAAATTGATTATAGACCTGATGATTTAACTATGGAAATAATATAGAAACAGAGTATTTAAATAAAGAGCGAAAGGGTGGCATAATTGAAATTTACTGTACTTAGTACTACTGCTAAACATAATACAGAATTCCTACAACTACCTGATCGCATTATTTTAAGTAATCAAAGTTCCAACTTTCTCATATCTTCTAAAATGAAGCTTGATGAATTTTTAAGCGGTTTGGACAAAGATGAAATAATCATAGCGGATTGTGAAAGCAAACAAGGGGTCTCCCTGTACAATGAGGCCCTTGATACCTCGTTCACTGTTCTTGACTATAAACCTAATGATTTAACTATGGAGGCAGCTGATTTAGCCATCTTGAATTACTTCAAAAGGGATTTAAGAGGTAAATCAATAGCAATTTATGGGACAGGTAATATAGCATCTAAACTTGCTTTGAGGCTTTCTGAGAGAAGTGCTAAAGTTTATATGTTTGGTCGTAATCCTAAAAAAATAAGTGTGTGTGTTGAAGCATTGAAGCAAATCACTTTCGAGCCTGATCTTATTTGCTATGGAGACAGTGATTCAAGAGTGGACTGCCTTGTCTCATTTGTTTCTTCAGAAAAAGTGATTGGGAAATCTTATTTAGAAATATTGAATGATAATGCACTTTGTTTAGATGGTGGCATTGGTAATTTTTCCAAAGGGTTTATAAAAAGAGCACTAGAATCAAATCATGAGGTCCGAAGACTGGATGTCCGGCAATCCCAGGAAATTATGGATGGTTATATCAATTCTCGGTTGAATTCTGAATTCGATAATATTATTGGAACAGATACTATTAATGGTGAGATAGTGGTTGCTGGGGGCATCATGGGACGGGACGGAGAAATCATTATAGACAGAATCTCGAAACCTACAAGAGTGATAGGTGTTGCAAATGGTATAGGAGGTGTCAAAAATGACTCAGAGCTTAGTGATGAAGAAAAAGAAAAAATCAAAAACGTTCAGGAAGCTATTGAACAAAGTTTCAAAAAGAGTGTTGGACGTTAGTGTAGGCGCTGTTGCACTAATAGCTGTAAGTCCTGTTCTGGTGTATGCTTCCTATAAGATAAAAAAAGAAGACAATGGTCCTATATTGTTTAAACAAAAAAGAAGTGGCTTAAATAATGAACCTTTTGAGATGTATAAGTTCAGATCAATGAAAGTTGATAATAAAGTCATTGGCACTCATGCTAATAATGATGAAAATCCTTACGAGGCTTGGAAGGAAAGAGTACCGGACGATTTTGTTTTTAAGACTGCCTCTGGTAATAATCCGAATATAACTAATATCGGGCAAGTCATTAGAAAGTATTCCATTGATGAGTTGCCTCAAATACTCAATGTGCTTAAAGGCAATATGAGTATAGTCGGACCGAGACCAGAAATTATTCAGATTACACAACACTATGATCAGAAGCAGCAAAGACGCTTGGAAGTTAAGCCTGGTATAACAGGCTGGGCCCAAGTGAACGGCAGAAGTGATATGAACCACGGCAAGAAAATTGAGTACGATTTATGGTATGTAGATAATCATAACTTCTGGATAGATCTTAAAATAATTTGGATGACATTCATTCAGGTGATTAGCGGTAAAGGATCAGTTTAATACATAGTTTTAAGCACCTATTATTTCACTTTTTTGGTAGATAAATAGGTGCTTTCTTAATGACTGTCAAGGGCAACTTAAAATTGTAGGTTTTCGGCAATCTAAAAATGTAGGTTTTTGGCAATGTAATTTGTGGAGGAAAGCTCAAGTGTGTTTCATCCGGTATGATTTACCTTTGATTTTAAAAATCTTTACATGGTGGACCATGCGGTCCAATATCGCTGCAGCCGTTT
>NZ_OBQF01000003.1 GCF_900220995.1 Salinicoccus kekensis | reverse complement strand
CATAAATGGAAAGCTCATCTTGAGCTCGTTATGATACTGACAGTATCAATTGCGTTTTGTGTTGTGCGCCTCAACTGCTTCCATAATGGAAGACTTGTTTATCGGAATTAACGTTGACATATTGTCATTCAGTTTTCAATGTTCTTCGTTTGCTGTGTTGCTTAAATATCTTAACATAGCTTTTATTTCTTTGCAACAGTAATTTAATATGAATTTAACAAAATTAATATTCGATTTTCTGCTGCGTTGCTTAGCTCTTTAAGCGACTTTTATAGAATACCAAGTTTCCGGATGAACGTCAACAACTTCCCCATATCTTTTATTGTACTTTTACAAACCACCCTGATGATCTCTTCTTCCGCTGTATATAAAAAACCGCCCGGCGCCTCTCCAGGCACCGGGCGTAAGGCATGTCACCGTTCTTTGACGCTGCCCCTTTTGCGGTTCTTGACCGCCTTCTTCTCATCGTTTTTCGCTTTCTTCTTCTGCTGCTTCGCAATTTTTTCCTGACGGGCTTTATCATCCCGCTCTTTTCTCAGTTCCGCACGCTTCTTATCATTGATATCACTTTTGGTGATCCTTCCGCGTGCCTCCTTCTCCTGCTGTGATGCCTCTATGTAGTCCGGCAGCTTGATGAGCTGATATGCATTCATCACAAGGATTGCGAATACTGACCTGAAAATCCAGGAAGTATCATCCACCACAATGAAAGGTATCATTGTGATCGCCGTGATGAAGACCATGAAGAATAATGAAGGTATGAAGACGTTCGCCTCTTTGACCTGCTGATTCTTATATCTTGCGACAAGGACACCGAATACAATCATCATGATCGGTATCCACATGAAGCCCCAGACGGAGCCCTGATCCACACCCACTTCATAAAATCTGAAATAGAAGAGGTCAAAGATTGCATAGATTATGAGCAGCAGCTGGATGTACGGCCAGAAACTCCTGAATATCCCCATACCAAGCGGATGGACGAACAGGTATACGAAAAATGCCACCTGACTGATCGTCGCTATCAACAGACCGAAGGTGATGAACCAGATCAGTCCTGCAAGAAATTCACCGATTTCCCCTCTGAACAGGTAACTCGTGACATTTTCATATTCCAGGATCAGGCTGATGACGGTCGATATGACCGTCCCGATGAGTAAAGTAGTAAAATAAAACTTAACCAGATATTTTGATGTCATGACACTTTCTCCTACTAGTCTTCACTCTGTTCTTTACTCTGTTCGATAATGTTGTTGGCTATATTTCTGTAGATCTCGCTGATTTCGCCTTCTTTGTAGATGGATGGTGCGAAATCGTCGTGATCCCACTTCGGCTGGCCGAGCGGCACTTGTCCAAGCAGCGGCACTTCGAGATCTGCGGCGAGCTTTTCTCCACCGCCCGTACCGAATACGTACTCTCTCTGACCTGTAGTTTCGCTTTCGAAGTAACTCATATTTTCAATGACACCGATGATTTCATGGTCAGTATGAAGTGCCATGGAACCTGCACGTGCTGCAACGAATGCTGCAGTAGGGTGCGGAGTCGTGACGATGATTTCTTTACTGGACGGGAGCATTTGATGGACATCAAGTGCGATG
This sequence comes from Salinicoccus kekensis, assembly GCF_900220995.1. Classification (GTDB taxonomy): domain Bacteria; phylum Bacillota; class Bacilli; order Staphylococcales; family Salinicoccaceae; genus Lacicoccus; species Lacicoccus kekensis. Next base: position 323,206 of record NZ_OBQF01000003.1, on the reverse strand, counting down.
TCGCCTGTTCCCGGCGGCAGGTCGAGGATCAGGTAATCCAGTTCGCCCCACTGCACTTCATTGAAGAAGCTCGTCAGCATTTTACCAAGCATCGGCCCGCGCCAGATGACAGGTGTATTCTCCTCAACGAAGAATGCCATGGAGATGACTTGAACGCCATAACGGTTTACAGGGATGATCTTTTCCCCTTCAACGGCAGGTTTCTCCATTATACCCATCATATCCGGTACACTGAACCCGTATATATCCGCATCGATGATGCCTACTTTTTTGCCGGCGTTTGCAAGTGAGACGGCGATGTTGACCGCAACCGTCGATTTGCCGACGCCGCCTTTACCGGAAGCGATGGCGATGAATTCCGTCTTGCCGTCGTTGATCTTGCTTTCTATCTCGGAGGCTTCGCTGCCCCTGTGCTCATTGATCAGGTCATCTTCCAACTCCTCAAAGCGGATGCCGACTGTGGCAAAACCTTTCTCTTTGAGCAGGTCGACCACCGTCATCTGCAGATCCAGCTGTTCCTGGCCGCCCATGCGTCCGATGGCGAGCTTGACACTGACATGCTCCTTCTCTTCTTTCACCTTGACTTCGACGATCCCCTCAGTATCCTTCAGCGGGACATTCAGTATCGGATCGTTGATTTCACCGAGAAGCTCTTCTACTTCTTTATTTGATAGCATTGTATTACTCCTTTATCTGTAAAATTCAATATAATAATCATAACATAACCACTATGTAATAATTTAAGAATTAACCTTCAATTTATGATAAGTCCGCGAATTTTTCACTGATTTTCTTCATTCTCCTCCTCAAGAAATGAAAAAAACCCCCATTTAAATATTTAAAATATTCTAACTTCATGTTGCCTTTTATCATTAGTTTTAATAATATTTATTTAAGTTCCAAAAAAATTAAATATTGGGGATGAGATGTATGGAAATAATTACAGCAATATCCGATTTCCTCTGGGGGTACCCGATCATCATTGCGCTTTTGGTCGTGAGTGTGTACCTGACTTTCCGGCTGAAATTCTTCCAGTTCAGAAGACCGCTTTACATATTTCAGCAGACCATCGGACAGGTCGGTAAAAAGACGCGGGGCAAGGGGACCGTCACGCCGTTTCAGACACTGACCATAGCGCTCTCTTCCACGATCGGTGCCGCCAACATCGTCGGGGTGCCTGTTGCGATCATGCTCGGGGGTCCGGGCGCACTGTTCTGGATGTGGGTCATCGCTTTCATCGGCATGGCCCTGAAATTCGGGGAAACCGCGCTTGGTGTCCATTACCGCGAGAAAAATGCCATCGGGGAATATGTGGGCGGCCCGATGTACTACATGCAGAAAGGGATCAAGTGGCCGATGATCGGGAAGATCCTCGCCGTCTGGTATGCATTCTTCCTGATGATAGAACTGATACCGAGCATCATGGTGCAGAGCAACTCCGTTGCAAGCACCATCACCGACAGCTTCTCCATACCGCCGGTATTCACCGGCATATTCATCGCAATATTTGCGGGCATCGTCGTTTTCGGCGGCGTCAGGCGCATCGGCCGGGTCACTTCATACCTTGTTCCTGTGATGGCTTTATTATATATCATCGCAGGGCTCATCATCATCTTCATCCATGTCGATATGGTGCCTGAAATTTTCGTACTCATTTTCACGGAAGCGTTCAATCCGACCGCCGCGCTTGGCGGAGGCGCCGGTGTGGTTCTCGCGGAATCGATCCGCTGGGGATTTGCGCGCGGTATATACAGTAACGAAGCCGGGCTCGGTACATCACCGATCGCCCATGCAGCTGCACAGACCGACCACCCGATCAGGCAGGCGTTCTGGGCAGTCATCCAGATCGTCGTCGATACTCTCATCATCTGCACCATCACCGGGTTCGTCGTATTGATTACAGGTGTATGGCAGCATGGCGACGCCCATGAAGACAGCGTGCGTGAAGCACTGACTGCACGTGCATTCGAGGAGACGTTCGGCACCATCGGCAGCAGCGTGGTTGCGGTGGCTTTAGTACTATTCGTCTTCTCCACGATTACAGTCGTCATCTTTTACGGTGCAAGGCAGGCGGAATTTTTATTCGGATTATGGGCCGGCACGGCCATCAAGGTCGTCTATATCATTTCAATCGTTCTCGGTGCCGTCGGCGGGGCGACCTTCTTATGGTCACTGCTCGATCTCACACTGTTCTTTGTGGTGTTGCCGAACCTGATCGCGGTGCTGCTGTTGTCACCTAAAATTATTCAGCTGTATAATGAATTCTTCCATACGGAAGGCAAATACTACAAAAAAGATACTGAATAAAAAATTCGTGCATGAAAAACCCGTATACCGTTCCCGGAGGAACGGCGTACGGGTCTTTTATTGCTTCATTTATCCGGTCATGATCTGATTCAGTTCTTCGGCGTCTTTGATCTCTATGCCGAGCTTGTCCAGTGTAAGGCCGATTTCAAAGTAGTCCCTTTCAAGAAGGACGCCCGTCAGTGTGATGACTGCATCCATCACCGGCGTGTCCACACCGACCGCATCACCGATGCTTGCCCACAGGACGAGCCCGCTTTCGACATCTTCGGTGATATAACGGTTTTCCAGATGTGTCGGGCCGAGTATCTCCCTGAGCATCGGGGATTCATTGAACTGCTTCAGCAGCGGCTTGCCTTCTTCGAAGTATCCGCTCCGCACGCTGCGTGCCGATTTATCGACCGCGTCATAACCGAGCTTCCTGCATATTTCCTGGCGTTCCTCATCTATCTTATGCACCACGTTGACCGTATGTTCAGTGATGCCTTCCTTATATAAGTAGAAACTGTCACCGGCATAGTCGATGCGGCCTGCATTGAGGATCGACGGGCCGGGATGGCTTTCCGGGTTGCCGTTATTCAAAGTGACTTCGATGATGGTGTCCGCCTTGACGAAATCATACATTCCGCCGAGGACTTCCAGCATCTCATCAGTATCTTTGGCCGGGTAGGCTGCAAAGAGGTTGTATTCATTGTAGCCGATCAGGTTTGCTTCATTCGTTTCCGCATTGTACCTTGAAGCATATGTCAGCGACATGGATTCGCCCACTTTGATGTCTTTATCGACGCCGAGTTTGTCCATCACGTTGCGGAACCTGATGCTGCACATGGCACTGGCACTGTTGATGTAGATGTGCTGTCCGTCTTCGATATGCGGGCCGATGTTTTCAGCTACCTTTTCCACAGCAGGCGCAGGGATGGCAAGCATCAGTACATCCTGTCCACTGACCGCTTCTTTCACATCACGGGTGAACGCATGTATTTTGACCGGTTCCCCGTTCAAAATGATTTCATTGTTCTCACTCAGTTTGCTCAAATCACTTTTCGAATCCGGGGACTGATAAAGCGTAACCGTGTACCCTTTTTTTGTTAAATCGGCCGCAGCCGTCACTCCGCCGTGTCCGGCACCAAAAATACCAACTTTTAATGTCACTTAAATTCCTCCTTTTTGATAAACCACTTCATCTTCTATAATCGTATATAAAACTTCCGCCTCCAGCAATGCGTCCGCTTCAACGTTCATGACATCCCGGTCGAACACTGCGAAGTCCGCATAGTAGCCTTCTTTGATCAGGCCTGAACGGTCCCCGCGGTAGACGATCTCCGCTGCATTCTTGGTGTACATCTGGAATGCCTCGAACACGCCGACTCTTTCTCCTTCATTATATACACCCGTTTTGCCCTCTCTTGTGACCAGTGCATGGATGCCCGGAAGCGGGTTGACATCCTCGATCGGCGCATCCGATCCACCGCCGAGCAGCAGCCCATTGTCCTGCATCGTCTTGAAATTATAGAGCCGTGCAGCACGTTCTTCACCGATATAGTCCTCCACCCACGGCATATCAGACGTCAGGAACGTCGGCTGGATGTCGCAGATCACACTCAGCCTGGACATGCGTGCAATCAAATCCTCATCGAGCAGGCTGACATGGATAAGACGGTCATGCAACCCTTCCGGGGCAGGATATTTCTCAATCGCATCCAGCACCATCTCGACCGCCCTGTCACCGATCACATGGACAGCGACCGCATCCCCGTTCCGCCTCGCTTTTTGGACGAGCGCTTCCAGGTTTTCGCTTGTATGTATCCTGAGACCGGTCTCATCACTGTCTTCATATGGTTCTTTCATCAGGGCGGTGCGGCCGCCGAAGGCGCCGTCTGCGAATATCTTCATCGCATCTTTGTCGACCCAGTCCTTTTTATACTTCGGATCTTTATCCACCATCTCTTCATAAACGGACTCATGCCTGAGCAGGTTCACCCTGAACTTCAAAGCATCCTCACCGATCGTGTTCAGGTAGGCATTCAGCGGCACATCATTTTCCCCGTAATATGCCATATCTTCGGTATGTACGCCGGTGACACCGAGCGTATACAGATGTTCAACCGCGACCGTGATGTCATCGCTGACCGACTCGATCGTGTCTTCCACCTGGGCCGCCCTGAACTTATCAAAGGCCGTATCGTACACCCAGCCCGTCAGTTCACCGTTTTCATCCCGTTCATATGAGCCGCCTTCGGGATCTTCCACTGAAGCATCGATGCCGAGAGCTTCAAGGGCTTTAGTGTTGACGACTCCCGCATGCTGGCAGACCCTGGCTATGAGTGTCGGTTTCTCCGTCAGTTCGTCCAGCTCATGCCGGTTGATCCGGTATGCATCTTTGAAATTATTCTCATCATATCCGAGTATCATATTCCATTTGCGGTCGGAGCTGTGATTTTTAATCAGTTCTTTTACACGATCCACATCGTCTTCATCGTATAAAACAAGCGACTTCAGCCTTTTGCCCACCATCACGAGATGGAGGTGTGTATCGTTCAGCCCGGGCAGCATCGCACCGCCCCCAAGGTCGATCACCCGGTCCGCGTCCACATCCCCCGGATCCACTGCAATCACCCTGCCATCCTCCGTCAGGATGCTCTCAAACACTTCATCATGCGAAGCCATGCTGTATATCCTGCCATTTTTATATAATGTCTTCATAGACTGCCTCCTTAAAAAAATACTTCATATTAACTGTAATATGAAGTATCGCTTATCATTCCTCTTCATCCTGACTCAGCTCTTCGCTGCGGCTTGCTGCAGCATTCAGGGTCGTGATCAATATCTTCTTCAGGCCCTCGCCGTCCAGGGCATTGAGGCCCGCTTCCGTCGTACCGTGCTTCGACGTGATATTCTTACGCAGATCGCTGAAGGACAGCTCCGAGTCTTCGACCATCTTGCCTGCCCCGATGACGAGGTTCCTTGTCAAAAACATCGCCTCTTCTTCATCGAAGCCGAGTTCCATCAGGCTTTCTGCATACATTTCATATATATAATAGAGGAAAGCGGAACCTGAGCCCGTCGCAGCGGTGATGTTATGCATCTCATCTTCCCCAACAGTGACGGTGGTGCCGAAACTCTCCATCAGTTCTATCAGTTCATCCCTGTCCGTGAAATTTTCGGAATATGATATGCCGTTCACTGAATGGCGGACCATTGCATTGGTGTTCGGCATGATCCTTGCAATCGGGTTTTCAGTTTTGAGTTCCCGCCGGATTGTCTTGATCTGGGTCCCTGCCATGACTGAAACGACTTTTGTCTTCGGTTCAAGATACGGCCTGATCCGTTCCGCAACAGCAGGAAAACTCTGCGGTTTACTCGCGAGTATCACGTAATCTGCATCTTTCAGCAATTCCTGGTCATCATAAGAAACGTTGACGCCCAGTTTTTCTTTAAAGAACATGATTTTCTCCTGCATGCTTCTGCTGGTCAAGTATATATCAGAAGGCTCGACAACACGATTTTCTATCATGCCGATAAAAATCGCACTTGCCATGTTTCCTGCACCGTAAAAGACAATCTTCATCAAATCAACTCCATAAATATTTTTGACCCAGGCTTCATCTTAACAAACTGATTGGAAATGTGAAGGTTAATCCTAATTAAATATAAAATACGATGGCCACGTAATGCATCGCACTTGCAGCGATGATGAAGAAATGCCATATCATATGAAAATATTTCCGCTCTTTCTGAGAATAAAACCATGCACCCACCGTATAACTGATACCCCCGAGTGCGATCAGGCTGATGAATACCCAGTTCGTCTCACTGATGATGAGCGGTGCGAACAATACGGCCATCCAGCCCATGAGAAGATAAAAGATCATGCTGACCCTGGAGCTGACTTTCGGGCTCAGCACTTTATACAGTATGCCGCCCACGGCCGCGGTCCATTGGATGATGAGTGTGAAAGTCCCCCAGAATCCGCCGATGACGGAAATTGCGATCGGTGTGTATGTACCCGCGATCGCAACGTAGATCAGACTGTGATCAAGCAGGCGCATGACGTATTTGTGCCTCGTGTTGTGCGGTACTGAGTGGTACAGCGTCGAAGTGAGGAACATGAACAGTATACTGATGACATAGATGGATCCGCCGACGGCATGCGCCATCCCGCCCTCCAGGTACATGTACACGGATGTGAACGGCAGCAGCATGATGAAGATGATCGCCGCCACCCCGTGACTCACACTGTTGCCGACTTCTTCCCCGAAAGATAACGGGATCATGTGGCGCATCGTGCTCTTGTGCGCTTTCTCGTTGTATGCCTTGACCGTCCCGTCATTTTTAGCCATCAGATCAGTCCTTCGGATTTAAGGTCATGATACGCCGTTTCTATGCTGTCTTTACCTTCTTTATTTTTAAGCGGCGAAAATTCGCCCTTCCTGTCAACCTGCAGCGTATGGTGGGATTCTGCATGCTTGAAAGCATCGAAATAAAACTTCTCGAACTTCAGCACTTCCTCTTTCACTTCATCAAGTTCTGCATCGAGGAATTCAAGCTTCTTCAAAGCAAGATGGTAGGGCATCTCGACTTTTCCGGCCTTATCCAGAAAATCTGTCGTGAAAATATGGATGCCGATATTTCCGTTCAGGAATTCGCGGTCCGTCCCTTCAGGCAGTTCCGTGTACTCGACCACCGCCTTGGCACCGTCCACCAGGCTCAGCCGGCCGACGCTCTCACCGGGCTTCGGAACGATTGATTTCGATGTCACCTCGCCGCCTTCCTCCAGATGCAGGCCGGCAAGCAGAGGGTCCAGCACTTTGACAACCGCATTGTCCACATTGTTCATGAAGACATGTCTGACTCCGCGTGCCTTCATATCTTCGAGCATGCCAGACTCATATAATGAGGAGAACACGCCGCCGTTGCCGTTAGGCGTCATCATGATCTTCCTGTCGGCAGTCAGCAGCAGAGTCTTATCCTTCCCGACCGGGGGGAAATGTTCCTGTTTGAAGAAGTGCACATTTTCTTCAGGCAGGCCGAAATAGTCGTTTTTCTTGAAGAAATCCAGCGTTTCAGAGTGGTTGATGTCACTCGTCATGATGTACCAGTGCACCGGCAGGCCTTCCCCAGTCTCATACTTCTTAAGCTGGCGCGCCTGGAGCTCGAACAAAGAGACACCGTCAAATGAGAACGTGCCCTTCGGGCCGGGATGTTCAAGGCGGGTGCCCTGCCCGCCCGCCATCAGGAGGACCGCGAACTCCCCTTTCCTGACAGCATCTTCAGCCCGTCCCTCCAGCGCTTCTTTTTGGGAATCATCAAGTGATTCGGCTGAAACGTAGGGGATCTCCTCGATTTTCTCCATATCGACCGGCTGCGGATTGAGGTAAGCTTCCTCATACACCTTCTCTATCTCATCGATATCAAGCGCTTCGAATGTTTCAGCCAGACGCTGCTGCTCTGCCTTAGTGAGTTTATTGTATTGCGGAATCCATTCTTCAATCATGGTTTTACTCCTCATCATATTATTCGGTGATCATTTTACGGATGAGCGGGATGTCTTTTTCATCCCCGCCGATCTTGTAGTTTTCAAGAACTTTCGTTTTGACGGCTTCGACATCTTCGGTGTTGCTGTGGATGGTCACAAGGGATTCTCCAGCCTCCACCCGGTCTCCGACCTTTTTGTTCAACATGAGGCCGACGGCAAGGTCGATTTCATCGTCTTTCGTCTGACGGCCGGCACCGAGCATACTTGATGCGATGCCCATCGCTTCTGAGCCGATCTCCTCGACATATCCGGACGTCTTGGATTCCACCTCAAACTTGAATTCTGCCTGGGGCAGCCTACTCACATCATCGACGATGGAGGCGTCGCCGCCCTGGTTCCTGAGGAACACTTTGAATTTTTCAAGTGCGCTGCCGTCATCGATGACGCCCTGGAGCTTCTCGCGTGCCTCTTCAAGCGTCTCCGCTGCACCGCCGAGCACCGCCATCTGGCTGCCGAGCTCGAGGCTCAGTTCCGTCAGATCTTCCGGCCCCTCACCTTTCAGCGTCTCTATCGCTTCCTGCACTTCGAGTGCATTGCCGATGGCGCGTCCGAGCGGCTCTTCCATGCTTGAAATGATCGCCATAGTCCTGCGGCCGACATCATTGCCGATCGTGACCATCGCTTTTGCGAGTTCTGCGGCGTCTTCCTCCGTCTTCATGAAGGCGCCGTCGCCGACTTTGACATCAAGCACGATGGCATCCGCACCCGCCGCGATCTTCTTGCTCATGATGGAGCTTGCGATCAACGGGATCGAATTGACCGTCGCCGTCACATCCCGGAGGGCGTAGAGTTTCTTATCCGCCGGTGTCAGATTGCCCGACTGGCCGATGACCGCGACTTTGTCGCGGTTCACGATATCGATGAATTCACGTTCCGTGATTTCCACGTGGAACCCTTCCACCGCCTCAAGCTTATCGATCGTCCCGCCGGTGTGCCCGAGGCCGCGGCCGCTCATCTTCGCAACCGGTACTCCGAGTGCTGCAACAAGTGGTGCCAAAACGAGCGTCGTCGTATCACCGACGCCTCCTGTTGAATGCTTGTCGACTTTCACGCCGTCGATTTCCGACAAGTCGATCCGGTCGCCGGAAGCCACCATCGCCATCGTGAGATCGGCACGTTCCGCATCGTTCATATCATTGAAGAAGATCGCCATCATCAGGCTTGATACTTGATAGTCCGGTATATCATCCTTCGTATAACCTTCCACTACAAAGTCGATTTCTTCTTTTGTAAGCGGTTCGCCGTCACGTTTTTTTGCAATAATATCCACCATTCTCATATGAATCCCTCCTGTAAATCAGTCACTCCTGCCCACGGAATGTCTGTCCCTTGCATCCTTGTAATAATCGAGCAGGCGTTTCGAGGCATTCTCCCAGGAGTATTTGAGCGCTTCCTCCCTCGCCTCTTTCCTGATCCTGTTGAATTTCTCCTCATCATCAATCATTTCGACCGCTTCAAGGAGACTGTCCAGGTTTTCGTTTTCAAAGAGCATGCCATTTTCCCCGTGGGTGACCTGCTCCAACGTCGGTCCGCTTTTTGCGGCGATGACCGGAAGTCCTGATGCCATCCCTTCAAGTATGACAAGACCGAGCGTTTCCGAAATGCTCGGGAATATGAAGGCATCGCTCGACGCATAAGCTTTTGACAGCTCCTCACCATGCAGGAATCCTGTGAATACCGTGCCCGTGCCTGCAAACGTCCTCTCAAGTTCCTTCCTTGCCGGCCCGTCGCCGACGATGGCCAGACTGATGTCCGACCTTGTCTCAAGCATCGGCAAAAGCTTATGTATCTCTTTTTCTATCGCAAGCCTTCCTATGAAGACAAGCAGTTTATTGTCCGGCCTGCCGCCTGTCAGGTACTCCCGCATCTTTGCATCCTGGAATTTCGGGTGGCGCTTTTCGATGTCCACACCGCGCGGGATGATCGACAGCCTCTTCACACCCTCACGGTCAAGTTCATCATACATCGACTGTGATGTGACCAGGTTGACATCGGCATTTTTATGCTGCCGCCTGATATACCACCAGAGCAGGGGTTTTAACGGCTTATACACCGAATAAAAATCAAGGTACTTCGGCAGGTGCGTATGATATGAAGATACGAGCGGCACATCCAGTTTCTGGGCAGCGATCACCGCACTCGTTGCAAGCAGCAGCGGATTGACGGCGTGCACCACGTCCGGGTCGAATTTCTTCAGCTCCCGGTGGACTTTGCGTGACGGGAAGCCCCACTTCCTGTATCTGTAAAAAGGGAAAGTGACCGGCTTCACGCCGATCACTTTCGCACCTTTGTAGTCCCTGACGCCGAGATCCGGAGCGATGACCAGCACTTCGTGACCTTCATCCAAAAAATAATCGATCGCTTTTTTCAATCTTGTTACGATGCCATCCGTGGATGGCAGAAATGTCTCTGTTACAATCGCGATTTTCATGCGTCAGCAGCCTCCAGCTTTCCAACTAATTATTTCCAAGTGACCTGCGGCATCACGTTATCCACGATGATCCTGTCCTTATGCTGCAGGCAGTACTCGAGGATTTCCTTCAGGACATCGTCCGTCAGAAGGTGCGGTTCAAGACCCAGGTCGATCAGTGCAGTGTTGACTGCGTTGTAATAATGTTCCTCTTTTTCGACACGCGGGTTTTCAACGTTTGAAACTTCTACGTCGATGCCGAGATCTTTTGCGACTTCCTGGACTTTTTGTGCAAGTTCCAGAACGGAGAATGATTCGGTGAACTGGTTGAACACCCTGAACTCACCTTTGTCCGCCGGATTTTCAGCAGCAATTTCAACACAGCGCACAGTATCTTTGATGTTCAGGTAACCTCTCGTCTGGCCGCCAGCACCGTAGACAGTCATATCGTGGCCGATCGCCGCCTGTGTGATGAAGCGGTTCAATGCCGTTCCGAAGATCGCATCGTAGTCGAGGCGGTTGACGAGGACCGGGTCCTTCAGCGTCTCTTCAGTGTTCAGCCCGTATACGACACCCTGGTTCAGATCCGTTGCACGGATGCCCCAGATTTTACATGCGAACATGATGTTGTCCGTATCATGCACTTTCGTAAGATGGTAGAAAGAGCCCGGCTGTTTCGGGTATGGCAGGACATCCTTCCTGCCTTTATGTTCAACTTCGATATATCCTTCTTCGATGTCAATGTTCGGCTGTCCGTATTCACCCATCGTGCCAAGCTTGATCAGATGGCAGTCCGGTTCGAATTCCTTGATCGCATACAGCACATTCAAGTTGCCGATGACGTTGTTCTGATGTGTATAGACAGCATGCTCGCGGTCGATCATGGAGTATGGTGCCGAACGCTGTTCCGCAAAATGTACAAATGCTTCAGGCCGTTCCTGTTTGAACACCAGGCTCAGGAAATCATAATGATTCAAATCACCTTCGTATACCTTGATCTCTTTGCCGGTGATTTCATTCCATTTAGCAACACGCTCTTCCAGTGATGCAATCGGCGTGACCGAGTTGGAATTGAGCTCCTCATCATATTTCCTTCTGACCAGATTGTCCACTATAGTCACTTCATGACCCTTTTCAGATAAGTAGAGTGCAGTCGGCCATCCACAAAAGCCGTCTCCTCCAGCTACAATAATTCTCATTTGAACATCCTCCGATTCGCTACGAATATTTTAGGTATACTTATGTATACACTTCTATTATAAATATTAATCATCAGAGTCACAAACTTTTTATATAAATGCAAATGTAATATGTTTGTAAATTCCATGCGGACAAGAAAAATTGACGGACAGTCCTTTTGGGACTGCCCGCCCCTCTTCATTTCGTGCTCGTCGTCCAGCCTTTGCTGCCCCGGTGCCGCTTGATATGGGCATATATGTTCTCGCCTGCGTACTCCTCGTTCGTGTATACCGTTATGTCGAAGTACCTGCCCGTGTCGGACAGCTCCTCCTCCAGGTAGAAATCTTTCAGATGGGCAAATAAATTCTTCATCTGATCCATCTTCAGGCTTGGATATTCCCTGAGCACCTTTTTCTGCAGGCCGCCCGGCTGATCCATGATCTCCTGCACGACGATGACGAACGTCTCGTCCTCTTTGATTACATCATCGAAAATATTCGTCTGTCCGTAATCCACCACATCCAGTCCCTCCTTTTATAGTTCGGTCCGCAGTTCCCATAACTCCTTGAAGAAATATTTGTCGATCACCCGCTTCAAATAGTTCACGCCGGAACTGCCGCCCGTGCCCGTCTTGAAACCGATGATCCGCTCCACCGTCTTCATATGCCTGAAACGCCACTGGCTGTACCTGTCCTCAATATCGACAAGCTTCTCCAGAAGTTCATATAACACGAAATATTCATCGGAATTCAAATAGATCTGCCTGAACGCTTCCTTGACCGAATCATTCGCCTCATAATCTTTTGTAACGTCCCTCTCCAGCACGGCTTTATCGATATGGAACCCGGCCCTGTGGACCGCATGGATCGTCGCATCATATATGCTCGGCGTCTCGAGCTGGCGTTTCAGCCGTCCGTATATTTCCGGATCTTTTTCATAGATCTTCAAAGCGTGCGTCGTCTTGTAGCCGAGGCAGTATTCCATCATGCGGTTCTGGTAGGATTGGAAGCCTGAGGCATTCGCAAGCACATCCCTGAATTTCAGGTAATCGCTCGGCGTCAGGGTCGCAAGGACATCCCATGAAGAGATGATCTGCTGCTGGGCGTTCGCCACCCGCGCAAGTTTTTTGAACGCCACCCTGAAATCGTCCGCCCCTATATCCTGGATCGCCGAGTTCAGTTCATGGATCATCAGTTTCATCCATAATTCCGAAACATGGTGGATGATGATGAACAGCTGCTCATCGTGCTCATCGGATAACGGCTTCTGTGCCGTCAGCACCTGCTCCAGAGATAAATATTCCCCGTAGGTCATATCCTTATTGAAGTCCGTTTTTACATTTTCCCCGCTCAGCGTCTTGTCCTGGTATTCTGACATTCCTACTCCCCCTTGGCTTTGACGGCCGCCCGGACGGGCGAGCCGTCTCCGCCTTTGATTTTTAAAGGCAGGGCGATGAAATCGTAGAATCCGTCCGGCGTCCCCGCCAGCACGACATTCTCGATGATCATGATATCATTTTGATGCAGTTTGTGATGTATCGTTAAATCTTTCGAATCGAGGGCATCCACGGACGGTACATCGATGCCGAATAACTTGATGCCGGCTGATGCAAGGTATTCCACCGCATCCCCGTCCAGCACCGGCACGGTTTCGGGGAATGTCTCAGTGTCGTATGCCTCCTGCGTTTTTATGAGCAGTATCGTACCTTTGATTTCAAAACGCGAGAGCAGGGGTTTTGTGATCACTTCTGTATCATATACCGAAATGATCGTCGCATCCCCGATATACCGGTTGATATCGAGCGTTTCCACGGTGCCGCCCGCTTCATCGAAATGGAAAGGCGCATCGATATGCGTACCGGTATGTGTGCTCGTCGTGATCTTCCCGATGTTCACCGAGCCCGTTTCCGCCTTCGTGACCGGCAGCTCGAAACTGAACGGTGTGTCCTCCGGCCAATGTGCTGTGTCATCCGTCAAAGTCTGTGAGATGTCGATCCATGTCATGCCACCACACCCCGCCGGTTGCCGAATTTTTTGTAGGTTCCGTCATCCATGATCTCTTTTAAGATCTTAAGCGCATGATAAACATCTTCGAAACTGTTATACAGCGCGACCGGCGCAATCCTGACAAAACTTGGCGCCCTAAAGTCGGGAATGACGCCCCTTGATTTCAATGCCGCATTGATGCCCGCTGCATTCTCATGGCCGATGAGCACGTGTCCGCCCCGCGCATCAGCCGGGCGCGGTGTGACGATCTCAAAGCCGTATTTTTCGAATTCGGCATCCAGCATCTCAAGCATGAAGCCGGTCAGCTTCAGTGATTTTTCCCTTACATCCGCAATGCCCGCTTCATTGAATATTTCGAGCGCGCCGAGTAAAGGCGCCATCGACAGTATATGGGGCGTGCCGATCTGATACTGGCTGATGTCCGCCGCCGGGTCGAATGTGTGATCCATATCGAACTGGCTTTCTTTATTGTTGCCGAACCAGCCTCTCAAAGAGACCTGCTTATGATGATGCTTTGGATGGACATAGAGGCCTGCAACGGACCCGGGGCCGCCGTTCAGGTGCTTATAGGTGCACCATACCGCAAAGTCGACGCCCCAGTCTTTCAATTCGTGCGGTATCGCGCCGATTGAATGGCATAAATCAAAACCGATGATGATCCCTTTCTCGTGGGCGGCCCTCGTCAGCCGCTCCATATCCAGTATCTGGCCGCTCCTGTACAGCACAGCCGGCAGCAGGATGAGTGCCACGCTCTCATCCATGAGAGCGATGATGTCTTCCGTCTCCAAATTATGCCCGTCGCGGCTCTTTGCCTTCAACAGGCCGTCACCGTGACCGTAGTCATCCAGCACGGCCTGGACCGCGTAGATGTCCGATGGAAAGTTCAGTTCATCCACCAGGATCTTATATCTGTCTTCCGTCGGCTGATACAAGGTCCTTACGGTCTGGTGGATGTTGACCGTCGTGGAATTGGTCGCAAGCACCGACACCGGGTCCGCGCCGATGAGGCCTGCCATCAGTTCACCGATGCGCTCCGACATGTAGAACCACGGCCGTTCGCCTTCCGTCCAGCCATCGATGCCGAGCGTCTTCCAGTCGTCCATCACGTCCAGCACACTCGCCTCGGCACGGCGGCTCATCAGTCCGAGGGAGTTCCCGTCCATATAATATAAATTTTCGCCGATATAGAATTCGTCCCTGTATTTGCTGAGTTGATCGTCCGCATCGTACCGCCTTGCGGTTTCCAGCCATTTTTCCATTCATATCTCTCCTGTCGTCAAGTGTAAGCGCTTAAGTTCATTTTATAGAAATTGACGGGCTTTATCAATGATTGACAGTGTCCGCTTTGATACAATGGCAGTAAATGAGGAATGGAGTGTATATATGCAGAACTTAGAAGGTAAAAACGCAATCATCACGGGGGGCAGCCGCGGCATCGGCTTCCATACCGCATTGAACCTCGCAAAAGAAGGGGTCAACGTCGCCATCATGGGGCGTGACGAAAAAGCACTGGAAGAAGCGAAATCAGAAATCGCCAAAACAGGCGTGGAAGTCATCGCTATTAGTGCGGACGTCTCCGATGAAGGCGGCGTACAGTCAGCCGTCAAAGAAGTGAAGGAAAAGTTCGATTCCATCGATATTCTGATCAACAATGCCGGCATGATGGGCAGCGGGCCTTTCCTTGAATCGAAGACGGAGGATTTCGAGAAGATGATGCAGGTGAACGTCTTCGGCATGTACCATATGCTGCAGGCCGTACTGCCGGGCATGGTGGAGCAGAAGAGCGGCGACGTCGTCAATGTCGCTTCCGTATCAGGACTCCGTTCCGGGCCGGGCGGGTCACTTTATTCCGCAACGAAGTTTGCCGTCATCGGCATGACCGAGGGGCTTCTGAAAGAGATGCGCCCGCACAACATCCGGGTGTCCTACCTGACACCTTCTGCGGTCAACACATCGCTCATCGGCAACACGAAGCTGCAGGAAGAGACCATGACCCAGCCTGAAGACATCGCGGACATCATCGTCAACAACTTGAAGATCCACCCGCGCACACTCGTTAAAAACACGGAAATGTGGGCGACGAACCCGCTGGAAAAATAAAAGATTGGAGTGTTTGAGATGGTAGGACCGGCTTTGAGGAAGTTCGATTCACATAAAGCGATCCATGACGCCGGGCTCGGCGGCGCAAAAGAAAGGATCGAAGGCATGAGGGAGCTTTTGGAGAAGAAGGAGTATGATCATCTGGCCGAAGAAATCGAATCCTTCATCGAATTTGTGGAGGGCAAGATCATCGTCCATGCAGATACTGAAGAAGAGGATGAGGGGCTGTACACCATTGCGGTGAAGAATGATCCCGGCCTGCATGATAAAGTCCAGCATCTGATCCGCGATCATGACCTGATGCGTGTCATTGCTGATAAGATGAAGCATGAGCTTGGCGGGGAGAAGCCCGATTACCAGCAGTTGATCGATTTCGCAAATTCAGTCATCATAATCAATGAAATCCATTCCCGGGACGAGGAAGAAGCACTGCTTGAAAAATGATTGACCAAAGCACGCCGGTGAGGCGTGTTTTCTTATTTTTGTTTAATGTGTGACAATCTGGGAATACGAGAGTAAAAAGGGAGTGGGAGATTTGAATGGAAAAGAAAACCGATGGAAATTGGTGGAGAAACGCATATTAATTCCTTCTGTAATCATTATCATACTCATCAGCATCCCCTTTGGACTGTACGAGTCGGAATCACTCGAATTGCTGAACAGCATATTCGATGCGATCGTCACGAACTTCGGCTGGGGATACATATGGTATGCAAACATCCTGGTGTTCATCGGACTCTATCTGGCCTTTTCGAAATACGGGAAAGTCGTGCTCGGTGATCCTGCGGAAAAGCCGGATTTCACACTGTTCCAGTATTCAGCTTTACTTATTGCGATGGGGCTCGGCTCCACAATCATGAGGACGGGGATGATTCAGTGGGCGGATATCGCCAACAATCCGCCCATAGGCATTGAAGCGGGTTCTCCGGAATCGATGTTATGGGGCAACTCCTACGGGATGTTCATATGGAGCCTGCAGACTTTCTCCGTCTTCGTCATGGCCGCTCCGGCGATTGCTTATATCGTCCATGTTAAAAAGCGGCCGATGATGCGCATTTCCGAAGCGACGAGAATTTTATTCGGGGATAAGTTCACCGACGGCCTCGGCGGCACCCTGCTCGATATTTTATTCCTTGTGAGCATACTTTCCGGTGCTGCGGTCACCCTCGGGCTCGGAACACCGATCATCACGACGAACCTTGCTGCACTCCTGGATACGGAAGTGACATTCACCATGACGATGATCGTCACTATCATCTGGGTCTTCCTGTTTTCAATCAGTGCATACGTCGGGATCGAGAAAGGCATCAAGCGGCTGAGTGTCGCCAACATCTACCTGGCAGCGGCACTCGCCCTATTCATACTGATCGTCGGACCCGGGATATTCATCATGGACTTCTTCACGGAAACCGTCGGGCATCTGCTCAGCAATTATTTGACGTTCTCATTCTTCACTGAAGCCACCGCAATCGAACAGACGTCATTCATCAAAAACCATCTGGTGTTCTGGTTTGCCTACAACGCCACATGGGCGATGCTGCACAGCGTCTTTGCGGCAAGGATTTCAAGAGGGCGCACCGTGAAGGAAATGATCCTGACCTATATGGTCGCGCCGACTGCACTCTCATGGGTGGCAACCGGCATCCTCGGCGGAATCGGCGTCCATGGTCAGCTGACCGGGGACATCGATGTGCTTTCGCTCGCGGATGAAAACGATCCGACGTCGATCATACCGGTCATCCTTGAGACGCTGCCTCTGTCGACGATCATCATAGTGCTCTTCATCATCATTGCGACGATCTTCCTGATCACCACGCTCGATTCGACGACGTTCACCATTGCCGCCTACACAAGTAAGGAGAACATGAGTGAACAGGATCCATCGAAATTCGTCCGCATACTGGTCGCCGTCATCATCACGGCACTTGCACTTGTGCTGATGCAGATCGGCGGACTCGCACCGCTCGAAGTGATTTCCGGCATGATGGGCATTCCGATCATTGCGATCCAGTTCATCCTAGTTTATGCCGCCATCAAGATGATGGACAGGGACAAAGCCTGGAAATACAACATCAGGAAAGACGACTAGAATAAAATTCAGGGCCGCTGCAGACTATTAATCTGCAGCGGTTTTTTTGTGCTGTCAGCTTGTTTCGTAACCCTCGGCTGGTTTGCGGGTTGATGTTGCGGATTTGCACCCCTTTTTCGCAACCCTCTGTTGGTTTCCGGGTCAAGGTTCCGGATCGGCACCCTATTTTCGTAACCCTCCGCCGCTTTCCGGCTCAAGGTTGCGGATCCGCACCCCTTTTTCGCAACCCTTCGTCAGTTTCCGGGTCAAGGTTGCGGATCCAGCTCCCGGTTTCGCAACCCTCTGTTGGTTTCCGGGTCAAGGTTGCGGATCGGCACCCTATTTTCGTAACCCTCCGTTGGTTTCCGGGTCAAGGTTGCGGATCGGCACCCTATTTTCGTAACCCTCCGTTGGTTTCCGGGTCAAGGTTCCGGATCGGCACCCTATTTTCGTAACCCTCCGCCGCTTTCCGGCTCAAGGTTGCGGATCCAGCTCCCGGTTTCGCAACATTAGCCGATTTCAACACTCAACCTTGCGGACGCACTCTCTCCTCCTCCTCCCTCCATGTTTTCAGTTGACCCGTCCATGAGTTTAGGGTATCCTAAATTATAAATTAGATGACCCATATTTAATGGAGGGAGGTTTCCTTATGAGAGGGATTTTTTTATTGCTTACAGGTTTAACGATGCTGCTCACCGCATGCGGCAACACAAGCGGAAATGCCGCAGATGACGGCAGGCCGCAGTTCGCGGTGACCACGACATTTTTGTATGACATGGTTTCGGTGCTGGAGGAGGATGTCGATCATTTCAACGTCGAACTGATCATCCCCGCCGGGGAGGATCCCCACGTATACCAGCCGAAGGCAAGTGACCTGATCAAGATCAACGAATCTGATTTCATCATGTATCAGGGGCTGAACTTCGAGGGGCGGATGATCGACCTGCTCGAGACGGGCATTCCTATTGCCGATGACCTGGATACTTCATCACTTGAAACGATGGAAGAGGAGGGGGACATTGAAGTGGATCCCCATTTCTGGTTCAACATCGGCCTATATAAAGAGGCGATGACCAACGTCATGAATGTGCTGATCGAGAAGAACCCGGATGATGAAGCGCAGTACCGGGAAAATCTCGAAGATTACTTCGAGGAGCTTGATGACCTCGACAATTATGTCGAAGGCCGCATTGAGGAAATCCCCGAAGAATCGCGCATCCTGATCACGCCGCACGATGCATTCGGCTACCTCGCCGCAAGCTATGACATAGAAGTGCATGCACCGCAGGGGTTCTCAACCGATTCGGAAGTGTCCAACAACCAGATCCAGCAGACGGCAAACCTGATCCTGGAAAATGACATCAATGCGATATTCCTCGAATCGACCACGAACCCGGACCGCATGACCCGCCTGCAGGAAATCGTCACTTCGGCCGGCGGTGAAGTCGAAGTAATCAGCGGGGACAATGAAGCGTTACTGTCCGATTCGCTCGCCCCTGCCGGGTCGCCGGGTGGCACATATATCAGCATGTACAAACACAACATCGATACGATCGTCGATAATCTGAAATAGGGAGTTATTATATGGATAAGGATATTATTAAAGTGAATGACCTCATCGTCGCATATGATGACGAACCTGCCATATGGCACTTGAACATGGCTTTGCAGGAAAACAGCATCACTGCGATCGTCGGACCGAACGGTGCCGGCAAATCGACGCTGATCAAATCAATCATGCAGTTGATCAAACCGGTATCCGGGGAAGTCTGGATCAAAGGTTCAAAAAGCAGGAAGGCGCTTAAGGAAATTGCATATGTACCGCAGAAAGGCGAAGTCAACTGGGATTTCCCGACGACTGTGCTCGATGTCGTCATGATGGGAAGGTACGTGCACAAAGGCTGGCTGAAGCGGCCGAATAAAAAAGACCGTGAGATTGCGATGTCCGCCCTCAGGGTGATGAAGATGGAAGCATTCAGAAACCGCCAGATCAGTGAACTGTCGGGCGGACAGCGCCAGCGCGTCTTCCTCGCCCGTGCGATCTGCCAGAATGCCGGTATATATATCATGGATGAACCGCTCCAGGGCATCGACATCACCACTGAAAAGTTGATCATAGATACGATCAAGTCGCTCCAGCAGGAAGGCAAGACATTCCTGATCGTACACCACAACCTCGACACCGTCGAAGAGTACTTCGACCACGCCGTGATCATGAACAAGACCGTCATCGCCGCCGGTGGCATAGGGGACGTATGGACAAAGGAAAACATCGACAAAGCCTATACGGAAACGGGTGCAGGCTGATGGAACTGCTGTCGAGTTATACATTCCTGATTGTGGCAATCGGGACGACGATACTGTCCTTTGCCGCCGGAGTGATCGGCACCGTCAGTGTCATCAA
The DNA here is from genome assembly GCF_900220995.1 of Salinicoccus kekensis. Lineage (GTDB taxonomy): Bacteria > Bacillota > Bacilli > Staphylococcales > Salinicoccaceae > Lacicoccus > Lacicoccus kekensis. The sequence goes on along the minus strand of NZ_OBQF01000003.1, from coordinate 303,199 downwards.
GGGGCAGAGCCTGATCGGCGATGCGATCGGGCATGCCACCTTCCCCGGCGTCATCCTTGCGTTCATGCTCATCGGTGTCACGGATACGTTACCGCTCACCATAGGTGCAATCATTTTCGGCGTCATTGCATTCTTCTTCATACAGCTGATCACAAACCATTCGAAAGTGACGCTCGACGGGGCGCTCGCCCTGATATTGTCGTCATTTTTCGGTTTCGGCATGGCGCTTAAAAGCTATGTCCAGGGCAATCCCGGATTCAGCAACACCCAGGGCATCGATGATTACATCTTCGGCCAGGCCGCCTATATGCTGAGGCTCGATGTCTGGTTGATCATCATTGCTTCAGTCGCGAGCCTGCTCCTGTTTCTGATCTTTTACCAGCAGATCAGGATCTACACTTTCGACCCCGTCTACAGCTCGACGATCGGCATCAACCCGGCCCTCGTCAATGTTCTCGTGCTGTCGATGACCATACTGCTGATCGCGGTCGGCCTGAAGGCAGTCGGTGCAATATTGATCGTCAATCTGCTGATCGCCCCCGGAGTGATCGGGCTGTTATGGTCGAACCGTTTCAATATCGTCCTGCTGATTGCCGGCTTATCCGGTGCGGTCTCCGCATTCATCGGCACTTATATCAGCACTGCCTATGCCGGCTTCGCGACCGGTCCGTCAATCATCCTGGTGATGAGCATCATCGTTTTCATCTCCATGATGTTCGGAAGAAGGGGCATTATCACAAGGAAATTCAATTTGCGGGGTGATGCCACATGATCGAAGTCCTGATAGTACTGATCGTCGCATCACTCGCTACAAGCATCCTCGGCGTCTTTCTGGTTTTAAGGAACCAGGCCATGACGACGGATGCGATCAGCCATACGATACTGCTCGGCATCGTGCTCGCATTCTTCATCACACAGGATATCCGTTCACCGCTTCTGATCATCGGTGCCGCGCTTGTCGGGGTGCTCACCGTCTACCTGATACAGCTGATCAACCAGACGGACCTGATAAAAAATGATGCCTCGATCGGCATCGTCTTCACCGCACTCTTCGCCCTCGCGGTCATCCTGATTTCGAGGTATGCCGACCACGTCCATCTGGACATCGATGTCGTCATCGCCGGTGAGGTTTTATTCGCCCCGTTGAACCGGATAGAAGTTTTCGGCTTCAGCATCCCGAGGGCGCTCTGGCAGCTCGGCATACTTCTGATCGTGAACGTCGCCTTTGTCGCATTGTTCTACAAGGAACTGAAGGTCTCTTCATTCGACCCGAAATTCGCCTACGTCATCGGTTTCAGCACGACGCTCATCTACTATATGCTGATGACGCTCGTATCCATCACCGCAGTTGCCGCATTCGATGCCGTCGGTGCAATACTTGTCATCAACTTCTTTGTGGCACCGGTGCTCACGGCTTATCTGATTGTGAAACGTCTGGACCACATGATTTATCTGACTGCCCTGTTCGCCGTGCTGAACAGCACGCTCGGTTATCTGATCGGGTACAACCTGGATCTCTCCATGTCGGGTGCGACCGCGTCAGTCGCCTTCATCATCTTCACGATCGTGTTTTTATTCAAGCCGGACGGCTATATCGTCCTGAAAATAAAGAAACGCAGGCAGAGGAAGGAATTCATGCATGCGATGATTTTGATGCTGATGAACGAAGACGAACACGAAACAGTCACACCAGGGGAGATTTCCAGACATTTCAGCCTCACGGAGCCGGAGACTAAAAAGCAGCTGGAAACACTCGAAGTGGAAGGTTACGTCACAAGGGCCGACGACCGCTACAGACTGACCGTCAGGGGAGAGGAGTTCACGCACTACTCCCGCATAAAATATGGTTTGAAAGCTCATTAGTTTTAGCGGTAAGATGGTAAAGAGAGTGTTGTACAGCGGAGGTGTACGCTTTGAGTCCTACAAAAGAAGATTATATCAAAATATTATTCGAGCTCGGCGGCCGTTTCATGCGCGTCCCGAATAAGGAAGTTGCAGGCCGCCTGCAGATATCCCCGCCCACCGTAACGGAAATGATGCACAGCCTCGTCAAAGTCGGCTGGGTGGATTACATGCCCTACAAAGGCAGCATTTTAACGGAGGAAGGCACGGAACGTGCCAAACAGATCATCCGGAAACACCGCCTGTGGGAAGTCTTCCTGTTCGAGAACCTCGGTTTCGGCATCCACGATGTCCACAGGGAAGCGGAACTCCTCGAACATTCCACGAGTGATGCAGTCGCCCGGAAACTGGAGGAGTACCTGGATTATCCGGAGTTCTGCCCGCACGGCGGTGCCATCCGGACCAGCCAGATGGATGTCCAGGAAGACCGGACCATCACCATCTCCGATGCCGAACCCGGCAGAAAGTTCATGATTTCAAGGATCGTCGATGATGAGAAGCTGGTGAACTATTTCAGGAACCAGCATTTGAACATCGGTGATGAAGTGATTGTCAAAGAGGTGGACGCGGACATCGACCTGATCACTCTCGCCATCGTGAAGAATGGGGATGAAATCCAGATCAGCATGACGCTCGGGAAATACCTGTTCGTCGAATCCATATAAAAAAAGAGGGAAGCATCCGCTTCCCTTTTTTCGTGGAATTATTTACTTTTTGACTTCTTCACCCATATAAGCCTGAAGCATCCAGTTGTTCTTCTCGATGCTCTGGATATATCCGATGAACATATCCGCCGTCGCGTCATCGCCCACGTCTTCCGCTTCTTTCACACCGCTTTTCAGCTCTTCTTTAATCAATTCATAATCATCGATCAGCTGCTTGACCATGGCACCTTCATCCAGGCCGTATTCCGCTTCGGCAATGCCTGCTTCTTCAAGCGCCTCGGAAAGTTTGCCGATCGGCTGTCCGCCGATAGCGAGGATCCTCTCTGCAAGATCGTCCACAATGACTGCAGTCGATTCATACAGTTCCTCGAACTTCGCATGCAGCGAGAAGAAATGTGCACCTTTTACATACCAGTGGAAGTTATGGAGCTTGCCCCATAACACCGTGTGGTTCGCGAGCTGTCTGTTCAATGATTCGATCACTTTGTTCTTTTCAGTTACCTGTACCATGAAATCACCTTTCCTAAATGATAATTTATAGCGTACGGTTCAATATCTATCTTTATCCATCGTATCGTCACACTATCATTTTTCCCGGTAATCATGAATTTAAACATAAAAGATCCTGAATCAGATCAGATCCGCCTTCTGGAGGCCGTTCATGATGCCGTCCGAATCCACGCTTGAGGTGACATGCTTCGCATGTGCCTTGATTTCCTCGCGTGCATTACCCATCGCAAAACTGTTCGGCACATACTCAAGCATTTCGACATCATTCGCCCCGTCGCCGAATGCATAGACGTCCTTGATGTCGACATCCATTTTCTCGACGATTTTTTTGATGCCCTCGGCTTTGGAGCCGTTCTTCGGGGAAACATCCATCGAATAGGTGTGCCATCTGATGAACTGGAATGCATCGGTGAAATACTCCTGATAGACACCCTCCTCACCTTTCGGGCAGAACAAAAGCGACTGGTAGATGCTGCGCCCGATATGATACTCCGGATCATGGCCCGGCATGTAGCCGAGCTTCAGGGACGCGATGCCTTCAGTCATATAATCATGCTCCGGCACATTCGAGTGCATATTCTCATCATCCAGGTAGACGATCGGATGGTCATTTTTCATCGCCACTTCCGTGATGTCCTCGAGCCTTTTTGCGTCCAGCGGATTGGTGTGGATCAGTTCATCCTCGAACACCACATAGTTACCGTTCATGCTGACGAATGTGCTGATGCCGAGCTCCGCACGGAGATCCTCATACATGAAAGGCGAACGCCCCGTCGCGATGGCTGCGATATGCCCGGCGTCCTGCGCCGCCTTCACCGCTTCCTTCGTGGAGGCGGGCACCACTTTTTCATCATTGTAAAGCGTCCCGTCAATATCAAAGAAAATAATCTTCTGACTGCTCATTAAACATTGCTCCATTCATAATTTATAAAACGATGTCGATCCGCGATAAGCCGTAGTAAAGCACGACGATCAGCACAATCCATATGACCACCATGAACAGGTGCCCTTTATCATGAAATGCTGAATAAAGCTTCAAGTCGACGAGTGCGCTGAGCACGAACTGCCATGCGAGCACCGTCGCAAGCACCCATATCGCAACTTCACTCCCTGTAAAGATGAAGATCACCAGGGCGAGAAGATACGTCACGAGCATAAGGTACAGGAAAACCCGCTCAAGCTGTTTGATGTTCAACTCGCTGATCTTCAGGAAATCATCTTCCCCGGTATACCTCCTGTCATCGAAGGAAAAATAACGCTTCGTCTTCGATATATAGTGTGTATGGAACGACTTCAGGATCAAACCTGCAAATAAAACGAATAATAATATATACAAAATCTTCAGTCCTTCTCCGGTCTCAAATTGTTAAATACCCGGTAATAATTGTAATAGATATCCCACTACAACACCAAGGATAACGATTATCCAGGCAGGCATCTTCATCTTAAAGAGCATGAAGAACAACAACAGTGCCAGAAAGAAGTCTCTGCCAGAACTGATGCCGCTTGTGAACACCGGATTATAGAATGCCGCGAGCAGAATGCCGACGACAGCGGCATTGACCCCCATCAGGACGCTCTGGAACTTTTTATTCCCCCTGAGCACATTCAAAAATGGCAATGCGCTCATCACGAGCAGGAATGACGGCAGGAACATTGCGATTGTTGCAATGATGCCACCCATCGTACCGAGCATCACCGTGCCGAGGTAGCTTGCGAACGTGAATAAAGGACCCGGCACCGCCTGCGCCATACCGTAGCCTGCGAGGAACTGGTCGGCCGTGACGAGGCCCGTCGGCACGACTTCACGCTCGATCATCGGCAGCACCACATGACCGCCGCCGAAGACGATCGAACCGACGCGGAAGAAGATGTCGAATATGTTCAAGTATTCATTGTCGAATAAAGAATTCAATATCGGCAGCAGAATCAGCAGCCCGATGAGTGCGGCAAATGAGATGATGCCGATGTTCCGTGTCAGATTGAATTTGAAGTCCGTGAGTTTATTTTCCGCCTTATCCTTGAAGAGTATGTAACCCGCGACACCGCCTGCGGCGATGGTCAATATCTGAATCCACGCGTTCGGATATATGAGCATGAGACCCGCAGCACCAATCGCGATCAGCATCCTTGGTATATCCGGTGCAAGGTTTCGGCCCATGCCGATCAGGGCGTGCAGCACAACGGCGACCGCCACGACTTTCAGACTGTTGATGAAGACAGCACCTTCTAGATCAAAAGTCTGGTACATCAATGCGAAGATGATCAGCACGAGGGCCGACGGCACCGTGAAGCCGAGGAATGAAAGTATCCCGCCCGGTATGCCGCCCCGCAGCATGCCGATCGAAATCCCGACCTGCGAACTCGCCGGCCCCGGCAGGAACTGGCAGACTGCGATGATGTCCGCATACAACTTATCATCCAGCCATTTCTTCTTATTGACATATTCATCCTTGAAATATGCAAGATGCGCCACCGGCCCGCCGAAAGAAGTCAGACCCAGGCGGAGTGACGTCAGCAGGATTTCAAGCAGATTTCCCTGCCCGCGTTTCCTGTTCACTCTTGATTGAGATTCATTAGACATAGAAACCTCCATAATAATAGTTTTGTAGTCTAAAGTTAACAGGGTTTTCATATGAAATCCATAGCATGGCGGCAATTAATCAATTCTTAACATTTCAGGCGCCTGGCTGCCGATATGAAACCCTAAGTACTTTATTCCAATCCTTTAGTTAATGTATAAGGTAAAATATTTAATGATTATCATTAAATATTTATTGCTTTGTATTAAATTTGGATGTATAATGTAACTACAAAACATAAGGAGGAATCCCCGATGGCAGATCACACGCTCATCCACAAACGTTTCAAGACCATGGTCAACGTGCTTTACGTGCTTTCCTACATTCCACTCGCATTTGTTGCGCTCGGCATCCTTGTATTGCTTGGCGGCATCATTGCCGTGCCGTTCATTCCCTTCGCCGCCATCGAAAACAGGCTGACGGACCTGCCTGTGACCGGCACATATGAAACGACCGGTCTCACACTCGAGGTCACCGACGCCTATCTTGAGACGATTGCACTGGATCAGACGGCGATCCTGCTCACACTCGCTGCATTTCTGCTTTATCTTGCAGCCGTCGCAGTGATATTATTTTCCGTCAACAGATGGCTGTACAACTTGAAGCGTGGCAATATATTCACTATCAGAAACAGCCGCTTCATAGAGATTGCCGCCTACACTGTCATAATTTTGACTGTGATTGATGCGTTGGCTGATTTGGCCGTCGGATATTTGATGATGCAGACATTTTCATTGGCGGAAATTTCATCTGAATTGAACGAACAGCTGGTATTCGGCGTCGACCAGCTGAGCATCGAATTCAACCTGATGCTCCTGTTCAGCGGCATCATCATATGGATCCTCGCCAAAGTGTTCAAATACGGCGCATTCCTGCAGGAAGAATATGACGCAACAGTTTAGGAGGGGTGATTAATATGATTATAGTCAGACTCGACAGGGTGCTCGCGGACAGGAAGATGCCGCTCGGAAAACTGGCCGACGAAATCGGCGTATCCATCGTCAACCTCTCCAATCTGAAGACCGGTAAAGTGAAGGCCGTGAGGTTCTCGACGCTCAATGCGATATGCAGGGCACTCGACTGCCAGCCGGGGGATATTTTGGAATATGCGCCGGATGGACCTGAAGATGAAATTTAAATAGCGAAATATTTGCACTTTTCCGTAAATAGATATAGGATTGAGGCAATGATTTAATTATGTCATCAATCAAAGGGAGAGTGTAATATGAATTTAAAAGTAACAGACGCGGCACTTAAGTGGTTTAAAGATGATGTGGAACTGGAATCCGGCGACAAAGTGCGTTTCTTTGTCCAGATTTACGGCGACAGCGCCGTACGCGAAGGTTATTCACTCGCTTTTACTTTAGATAAAGATGACAGGAAAAAGGCAGTCGAATATGAGAAGGACGGCATCGAGTTTTACGTCAATGAAACGGATGTATGGTTCTTTGACGACCATGACCTTTCCGTGGAGTACGATGAAGAGAAAGATGAAGTCGTCTTCAACTATATAGGACAAAAAGAAAGACAAGCGTGATCTTCCCCGCCTGTCCTGATTAAGTAAACCCTCCTCAATCGGAGGGTTTTATTTTTTTACGGAACAATTCCCGGAATGTTTCCCCGTCTTCTTTCGAAAACGGCTTCGGACCTTTTGTCCTGCCCCCCGCCTGCCGGATTGCAGCGCTCATGTGGCGGGTATCAAGCAGATGGTCGATGTTCATCGCATCATACTCGAACCCTTTGTGGTGCAGCACTTTCGCACCCTTCGGCAGTAGCAGAGATGCTAACCCATAATCCTGCGTGACGACGATGTCGTCTTTTTTTGTGAGTGCAACGATTTTGAAATCCGCCGCATCCCGGCCCGCATCCACGTAAATCGTCTCAACATGGGCGGGCACACCCTGGTTGGAGAAATGTGAAATGCTCGATACCAGGGTGACCGGGATACTTTCATGTGCCGTCTCCCTGAAGATGATATCCTTCACCGGACAGGCATCCGCATCAACGATGACTTTCATATATTCGCACCCGCCTTTCATGATTTGATTATGGTCTGCGGCCGGTTATCGGCCGAACCAGCTCCCGCTTGGCCGATAAACGTAACCCCGGCTACTCCCTGAGCTTCAGTTTCTTCAATTGTTCAGCAAGGGCGTTGTTGATCGGTTCCGCTTCTTCATCTTTCTTCAGATATTTGTTCACGGTGCGCTTATCGACGCGGCCTTTACTTTCCTTTTTCCTGCGCGCTTCGAAGCTTGATAATTTTTCGCGGTGGCCGCACACGCATGTGAATATCTGGGCGTCACCCGAGCCGCTCAATGTGAGCTTCTTCTTGCATTTCGGACATCTGGCGTTCGTGATTTTCGCGACATTCTTCCTGTGGCCGCATTCGCGGTCCTGGCAGACGAGCATCTTGCCTTTCTTGCCGTTCACTTCAAGCAGCGGTTTGCCGCAGTCCGGGCAGTCACGGCCGGAGATGTTGTCGTGCTTGAATGTCTTATCACTTGCCTTCACTTCAGCGACGATATCTTTCGTGTGCTTCTTCATATCATTGATGAATTTCTGCTTATCCAGCTCACCGCGCTCGATTTTCTCGAGCTGTTTCTCCCATACCGCCGTCGTCACCGGGGATTTCAAAATTTCCGGTGCAAGGTCGAGCAATTGCTTGCCTTTCGATGTGATCTTGATCGCCTGGCCGTTTTTCTCAAGATAAAACGTGTTGAACAGTTTATCGATGATATCCGCACGGGTGGCGACCGTTCCAAGCCCGCCGGACTCGCTCAGCGTTTTGCTGTGGGTCTTGTCCATGCTGAAATATTTAGCCGGGTTTTCCATCGCCTGAAGGAGGGATGCTTCAGTGAACCTCGGCGGTGGCGTTGTTTCACCGGTCGTCTTGTTCACACTCTGAATTTTAAGCGTCTCGCCCTTTTCGACATCCACAGTCTTGCCTTCCGCTTCTTCCGTATAAGCGATCTTGAAGCCCTGCTTCAGCACGCGGTTGTACTTCGTCTCAAGCACCTCACCGTTCACTTCGGCGGTCACCGTCGTCTCCTCATACTCATAAGGCGGCAGCAGGACGGCCATGAAGCGCTGGATGACCAGGTCATACACGCGTTTTTCCCGCTCGCTGAAATCACTGTAATGCACAGTGCTTTCGGTTGGGATGATCGCATGGTGGTCGCTCACTTTTTTGTCGTTGACGAATGAGCCGTTCCCGTTGATCGGCGCGCGCAGAATGTGCGTTGCGACTTTACGGAAATTGCCGATGCCGCTCGCCTGGACACGTTCCTTCAAGGTCGGCACGATATCCTCGGAAATAAACTTCGAGTCGGTCCGCGGGTACGTCAGCACTTTATGCCTTTCGTACAGCCCCTGCATCGTCTGCAGCGTCTCTTTTGCCGATAAGCCGTAGATCTTGTTCGCATCCCGCTGCAGTTCGGTCAGGTCATACAGCCCCGGTGCGAACTGTTTCTTTTTCTTTTTGACGACATCTTTTACGGTTAATTGATCCGCCTTCAGCTTCTTCTCGATGGCGTCGATCTTATCTTTATTGAAAGTCGAGAAGTTATTGCCGTCCTTCCACTTGAACTTCAGCTTATCCGTCGCAACCTCAAGACCGTAGTATGTTTTCGGCTTGAATTTTTTAATCTCCTCATCGCGCGCTGCGATGATGGCAAGCGTCGGTGTCTGGACGCGCCCGCAGTTCAGCTGTGCGTTGAACTTCGTCGTCAGCGCACGGGTCGCGTTCAGCCCGACATACCAGTCCGCCTCACTCCTCGCAACGGCCGCCTGATACAGGTTGCGGTATTTATTGCCGGGCTTCAGATTTTTGAATCCTTCCGAAATCGCCTTGTCGGTGACGGAAGATATCCACAGACGTTTAATCGGTTTGTTCACCTTCACGTAGTCGATGATCCAGCGGGCTACGAGCTCGCCTTCACGTCCGGCGTCTGTCGCGATGATGATTTCATCCACATCTTTCCGCTTCAGCTGCGTCTGCACCGCCTTGAACTGCTTTGTCGTCTGCGGTATATGCGTGAGCTTCAATGGCTCCGGCAGCATTGGCAGATCCGCCAGGTTCCACTTCTGGTATTTCTTATCGTAACGCTCCGGGTCCTGCAGGGTCACCAGGTGGCCGAGCGCCCATGTCACAATATATTTATCCCCTTCAAGGAAACCGTTCCCTTTTTTACTGCACTTCAGCACGCGGGCGATGTCCCGGGCGACCGAAGGCTTTTCAGCAAGCACTACACTTTTTGCCAAAATATTCATCCTCTCTCGTTCACAATTCATCATTCAATTATACTGCTTTTCCCCTCCGGAATAAAGCCATTGAAAAAGGACTGCCCATATGGACAGTCCCCATGCATCATTTCTCCTCGAGCCCGTTCACAAACTGTTTCGCTTCGGCCTGAGACATGCCGGTGACATTCCTTACGTACTTCACCGCTTTGCCGGCCCCCTGGGTCTCGAGCTTATCTCTTGCCTCCACGACCCATTTCTCTTCGGCGGGCGGCGCCTCGAGCTTTTCGATCTTCTCCCTCAGGTGTGCAAGCTCCTTGCGCTGGGCGAAGATGATCGTCACTCCCGCAAAGACGAGCAGTATAAGCCCCATCGTCAGTAAATCCATATTCAACGCTCCTTATGAATCAGCTCCGCGCCTCCTGTACCGGCGCCAATTTGCTGTTTTTCATCACTTCAATATAGTTCCTTATGATATCACTCCCGGCGTCGCATGCAAAGGACTCGGGGTGATATTGGATGCCGAAGTGGGGCTTTTCGATATGTTCAAAAGACTGGATTGAATCCCGAGTCTCACCGGTCACCCTCAAGTCCGCAGGAAATGTTCCCCGGTCGCTCACAAGGGAATGGTACCGCATGATTTCGATCGTGTCTCCGAGGCCTTTATAAAGCTTTGAATCCCCGACCACACGCATCTCATCCATCTTGCCGTGTTTCACGACAGTACCTTCCACGACCTCACCGCCGTAATGGCAGGTCAGCGCCTGGGAGCCCAGGCAGATGCCGAGTATCGGCTTATCCTCATAAGCCCGGATGACTGCCGCCAGATGACCGTTATCCAGCGGATGCCCGGGCCCCGGAGAGATTACGAGCCCGTCGATCGCAAGGTCCGGCACATCTTTGTCATCGGGATACCTTACGATCACTTCATCATATTCTTCCAGCATGTCGATCAAGTTGTAGGTGAATGAATCATAATTGTCGATTACAAGTATCATGGGTGCACCTCCAAAAGGCTCTTCACTTTCAGCTTCGTCTCTTCCAGTTCCTTTTCCGGCACAGAGTCATAGACGACGCCGCAGCCGGCTTCCACATTCACATATTCCCCGTCGACGAGCATCGTGCGGATGGCAAGGGCGAAATCCAGCTCCTGGTTGCAGTTGATGTAACCCACACCGCCTGAGTATACGCCCCGCTTCTCCGGACGCACTTCATATATACGCTCGATTGCGCGGAGTTTCGGCGCACCCGATACGGTACCCGTAGGCAGCAGACTTGTCACGACATCGATTGGGGAGATGTCCTTTTTAACATCACCCGTCACGACGCTCACGATATGCATGACGTGCTCATACTTCTCGATCTCCATCAGACGTTCAAGCTTGACGCTCCCCTGCTCGCTCACACGGTTCACATCATTGCGTCCAAGGTCGACGAGCATGCGATGTTCGCTGAGTTCCTTCTCATCACTGGAGAGCAGTTCTGCGTTCACTGAATCCTCTTCTGCATCACGCCCGCGTTTGATCGTGCCTGCAATCGGATTCGTGATCACCTTGCCTTTTTCAACCTTAACGAAACTTTCAGGAGAGCTGCCGACGATGATTGGATCATCGAAGTTCAAATAGTACATGTACGGACTCGGATTCTGCCGTTTCAAATTTTTATACAGCTGGAAAGTGAGCACATTCCGCTCATGCCCGAATGCGTGGCGGTATTTATAGATCCGTGAAGGCACAGCCTGGAACATATCGCCTTTCTGGATCAATGATTTGAAATATGACACGGTGTCCATGAAGTCCGCTTCGGTGATGTTTGTCTCGATCTCCCGGTTTTTATTGTCATAATCGATCACCGGATGATAGAGCCGGACCGACTTAAGTTCCCCGACCATACTTTCAAGGCGTGCTTCAAGCTCTTCCCGCCCTGCATTTGAAAACAGGTTCGATGTGATCACATGGATCTTCTCCTTGTAATGATCGAACACATACAGGCTCTCCACCATGTAGAACACCAGGTCATTGGTCGTATTTTCAATCTCGATCTCCTGCAGTTTTTTGAATGCATGGCGCACAAGATCGAAGCTGCAGCTGCCGACGAAGCCTGAGACGAGCGGCAGGTCCGCAAGCACCGGATCCTCGATTTCCGCCTTATATTCATTCAGCAGATTTTTAAGTTTTTCATAAGGATTGATGCCGTAGCTGAAAATGGTGTCCGGATACTCGATCGTCAGCGTATGGCTGTCGAGCGTCACTTTCCCTTGATGATCGAATGCAAGCATCGAATACCTGCCTTTCATTTCGTGCTGCGACGCACTTTCAAAAATGACCTTCTTCTCCCTCATCTGCGCAAGCGCCTCCGGCGTCACTTCCGCATTCAATGTTTCATATATGATTTCCATCCTGAATCCCCCTTTTTAAAATAAAAAAATAAGCCCCCTAAACGAATAGGACGCTTACACGCGGTGCCACCTAAATTGGGGACGTAGTCCCCCACTTGACTGATATCGAATTATGCACCGGCAAAACCCAATTCATCCGGCATCCATATCGGTTCGCATCAACCACCGACTTTCTGAAATAAAAACACCGGATTACTCATTTCCACCTGAATAAAAAAGCACCACAGCAACGCCTCAAGGACGCGTCACCGTGGTGCCACCTTAATTAACATAATGAATGTTCACTCTTAAAAGCATATTTTAAATTTTAATTAATGCCCAATTCACAAATATCGTGTGCTGATTTGCATCATCCATCAGCTTTCTTCGACTACATCGTATATTTGCTACTGAATATCTAATAATATATAGCGGTTCGTCAGATAAGTCAACTGTTAATTCTAAATATTTGCATTTCCCTGTTATTTCCTGCCTCTCAAAAGTTTATCAGCTCCGGTATCCGGGTAATTTTTACATGTAAACTGAATGGACTTTTGGCAAGCGGCAAATATATCACTTATATAGATTGAAGCGGAAAAATTTACAGGAGGTTTTTATTTTGGCAGATAAGAATTATCAGAAGGAGAATGAAATCCCTCGCGAAAAAGAAGCAGATCGTGAACCGATGACGACCCGTCAGGGCCATCCGGTGACGGATAACCAGAACATGCGCACGATCGGCGACCGCGGCCCTGCGACGATGGAAAACTATCATTTCCTTGAGAAGATGTCGCACTTCGACCGTGAAGAAGTGCCGGAACGTGTCGTCCACGCTCGCGGTACCGGTGCATTCGGCTATTTCGAAACTTACGGCAAGGTCGGCGATGAGCCGGTCGAAAAATATACGCGCGCCAAAGTGTTCTCAGGCGCAGGCAAGCGGTCACCTCTTATGGTGCGTTACTCCACTGTGGCGGGAGCGAAGGATTCCCCCGAGACGGAGCGTGACCCGAGAGGATTCGCTGTGAAAATGTATACTGAGGATGGGAACTGGGACCTCGTCGGCAATAACCTGAAAATCTTCTTCATCCGTGATGCGATGAAATTCCCGGGTATGATCCACGCATTCAAGCCCGATCCGGCATCGAACATTCCGGATCCGACAAGGATGTTCGACTTCGTGTCCCGCTCACCGGAAGCGATCCATATGATCACCTTCCTTTTCTCACCGTGGGGCATCCCTGCAACGTACCGCCATATGCAGGGCTCGGGTGTAAACACGTACAAATGGGTCAACGACGAAGGCGAAGCAGTCCTCGTCAAATACCACTGGGAACCGAAACAGGGCATCCGTAACCTGACACAGGAAGAAGCGGATGAAATCCAGTCTAAAACTGTGGCCCATGCGACGGAAGATCTTTATATGGCAATCGAGCGCGGAAATTATCCGGAGTGGGAGCTGTTCGTCCAGATTATGGAAGACGACTATCATGAGGAGCTTGATTTCGACCCGCTCGATGATACGAAACTCTGGCCCGAGGATAAATTCCCTTGGCTGCCGGTCGGTAAAATGGTGCTCAACGAAAATCCGACGGACTTCCATGCACAGATTGAGCAGGCATCATTCGGTACCGGTGTACTTGTCGATGGTATGGACTTCTCCGACGACAAGATGCTGATCGGAAGGACCTTCTCCTACTCCGATACGCAGCGTTACCGCGTCGGTGCAAACTATCTGCAGGTGCCGGTCAACAGACCGAAGACGAACGTCCGCACGAACCAGCACCGAGGCCAGCTCGATCACCGTGACCCGAGCGAGATGGGTGACGATCCGAGCATCAACTATGAGCCTTCGATGCGCGGTGGCCTTGAAGAAGCGGAAGAAAGAGGCAAACCGCATCAGCCGACTTACAATGCGGAAGCATTGAGTAAGCCGATCGACCGCCCGAACAACTACGGACAGGCCGGTGAGACGTACCGCAACTTCGAAGACTGGGAACGTGATGAACTCATCAAGAACTTATCCAATGTACTCGCACAGAGCGACGAGCGCATCCAGGAAGCGATGGTATATCACTTCACTCAGGCTGACGAAGACTACGGCAGACATGTCAAAGAAGGCATCAAAGCCAAAGTGAAGGAAATGGAACAAATGGAAGATGAGGGCGTGCCGGGCCGTGAAGCCGGACAGAAATCCAAATTCGGCGCAGGCACCCAGAAACAGCAGGAGGCGGCACAGGACGCAGTCGAAAAAGGTAATGAAGCCGATCCTTATTAAAATGATGAACAAGGAGGGACTTTTGTCCCGCCTTGTTTTTATTTGGCTGCCTCTGTTTTGATGATTGGGTAAGAGGGTGCTCATTCATCATGGGAACTGGCATTGAATGAGCAGGCCACGAAAAATTCTGCTCACCCAGCCTTAAAATCATCCTTGGATGAGCAGGTTGAAAGATATTCTGCTCACTCAGCCTTAAAGTCATCCCTGGATGAGCAGGTTGAAAGATATTCTGCTCACTCAGCCTTAAAATCATCCTTGGATGAGCAGGTTGGAAGATATTCTGCTCACTCAGCCTTGAAAACACCATCGGATGAGCAGCTCGAGAGAAAATCTGATTACTCATCTCAAAATAATCATTGAATGAGCAGGCCAAGAGAAATTCTGCTCATTCACCTTTAAAATCACCCTCGAATAAGCAGGGGCGTCAATAAATCTGAATTCCCACATAAAAAAAGAGACCGGGTTCCACCCAGCCTCCATTTACTACACCAGGAAGTCATTTCCCGGGAAATAGCTTTTTATTCTTCCGGTACGTCGAATTGTCTTTTCGCGAGTTCGCGTTCATATACATACAATGCGTTGCCGTCATCTTTCAACCGGCCGATGTAATCAAGGTGTGTCTCGAACATCGCTTCTTCTTCCACCTGCTCATCGAGGAACCATCTGACGAAGGACAACGTCATATGTTCACGGTCTTCGGTGGCGATATCGGAAATCTCATAAAAGTTTTTGGTCACCGTCTTCTCCTGTTCAAGCCCCTGCCTGAAAGTGTCGAGCAGTGAATCATAATCGTTCTTAGGTTCGGGAATGCTCTGGAATTTTGCATGTACGCCGCGGTCAGTCAAATAGTTGTATATTTTAGTGCCGTGGTACCGCTCCTCTTTGGCCTGCTGCTTATAGAAGTTGGCAAAGCCATCATAACTCTTGCTTTCGCAATACGACGCCATTGCCAGATACTCGTGCGCTGCTGCAAATTCATGGTTCATCTGGTCGATCAAAGCCTGTTTCAACTTATCTGATAACATTGTAGAACCTCCCTTTCACCATTCATTATATCGACTACCTCCGTACAATATCAAAAAATTGACCCGGCTACAGAAGATTTCCGCACCCGGACAGAAAAACTCCTGCATACCGGATTGTCATTCCATCCGGGATGCAGGAGCTGCATTTCTCTTTATTTACCTTCTTCAACCTCATCAGAATATTTATATTCCGGGTCGTTCCGTTTCGGATATTCCACCGTCCAGAAGTCCGCACCCTTCATATCCTTATCCGGTGTATAGATGATTTCTTCGATTTTCCCCTGTTTTTTGAGTTTATACTGCTGTTCGTAATCTTTGAAGGCGCGCAGGGCCGGTTTCTGAAGGAGCAGTATGGCGATGATGTTGATCCACGCCATGAGCCCGACACCCAGGTCACCGAACTGCCATGCAAGACCCGCCGTGGAAACTGTGCCGTAGTAAGCTGAAGCGATCAGCGCGATACCCAGCAGCGGTTTGGCGAGAGGTACCTTGTTCTTTGTGATGTAGACGAGGTTCGTCTCCGCGATATAGTAGTACGCGAGCAATGTCGTATAGCAGAAGAATAGCAATGCAAATGCGACAAAGTATGTGCCGAAGCCGATGAAATCAGGTGTGAACCCTTCGAGACCATGGAACGCTTTATCAACGCTCGCCTGTGTGAAAGCCACCGTACCGCTGACATCCCGCGTGCCGTCGCCCGCTTCCTGATAGACGTTGTTATCGATGAGCAGTCCATCCGCACCATCTGATACGTTGTACATGCCGGTGATGAGGATCATCAGCGCTGTCGCCGTACATACGAATAATGTATCAATATATACGGAGAACGCCTGAACGAGCCCCTGTTTCGCCGGGTGGGAAACTTCAGCCGCACCGGCAGCATGTGCGCCGGTACCCTGACCCGCTTCATTCGAATAAAGCCCCCGTTTGACACCGATCATGATCATGGCGCCGACGATACCGCCGAATGTCTGTTCAAGACCGAATGCACTTCTGAAGATCAGTGCAAAAAGCCCAGGCACCTGTTCGATGTTCATGATGACGATGATACCCGCAACGATGATGTACGCGATGGCCATGAACGGCACAATTGCAGTCGCAACACTCGCGATTGTCCTGATTCCCCCGAAGACGACCGCCCCAAGTATGATGACCAGGAAGATGCCGACCATCCAAGGTTCAACCGGGAATGCATTGGTTGCAGAACCTGATATCGAGTTTGCCTGGATGCCCGGAAGCAAAATGCCGCAGGCAATGACAGTCACTACTGCGAATAACAGTGCATAGTACTTGCCGAATGTGCCGCCGATCCCTTTTTCGATGTAGTAGGCAGGTCCCCCACGGTACTGACCGTCCTGCCTCTGTTTATAAATCTGTGCAAGCGTCGACTCGACGAATGCACTGCCCGCGCCTAAAAATGCAATGAGCCACATCCAGAAGATCGCACCAGGACCCCCAAGGAAAATTGCTGTAGCCACACCGACGATGTTACCCGTGCCGACACGTCCGGCAAGTGACACCGCAATGGCCTGGAAACTTGAGATCCCCTCTGCAGACTTCTGCCCGCCGAGCATCAGGCGCACCATATCTATGACATACCGTACCTGGAAAAACTTCATCCTGAGTGAGAAATAAAGACCGACGACAACGAGCAGGATGACGAGTGCCGCGCTCCAGACGATATCGTTCAAAAACGTCACAATAGCTTCCATTTAAACATCCCCTTTGTTTTTCAACTCTGTAAGCTGAGATAAATATAGTATATTTATGCCCGGTTGTCTACTATTATTTTCAGAAATTTCAACCGCTTACAAAGCTGTCATGACAGTGCTTACAGCAAACTTTGGTACATAAGGGTTTGTATATATTTATGCAGTTACTTATAAATTATGGGATTTATCTTTATAATCAGAGAAATGATGTTTATAAACAGATTTAATGACAAAATATATGCACCATTGCATATATTGATATAAAAATATAACCGGCTCATATTTGAACCGGCTGCTTGTATTAATTCATCCATATTCTTTTTGATGCTTCCTCTTCAATTTCAAATACTCTTCATCCTCACGGACCTTGATCCATTTCTCTTCGAATATCCGTGCAGACTCCGCCTTCTCCTCATCAATCTGCCGCTCCTTCACTTCACCGTCTTCATCATATTTCCGTCCGCCTTTATAGTTCGCATAGCGGCGGGAGCGTGTATAGCCCATCTGCAGAAACTTTCTCGCCATGTCCATGCCGACGAAATCATCATTCTTCTTGTACTCCTCGTACATCTTATAAATCTTATCCGATGACTCGCGCGCAATATCCGGGGTCTTGAACCGCCAGTGCGGCAGGATCTCACTTTTATAAGGCTCGACGAGCAGCACACCCTGCTCACCCCGGCCGACACGGTAGAGCTCCGGCTTTTCCCTGAAATCAATCGAATCGAAATCGAGGTCATAGTCGAACGCCATCATATCCCCTCCAGTCCTCTTTTGATATATCATTTTATCTTTTACCCTGATGCCCAGTCTGCGAACCTGAAAACTGCAGATGGAAACAAGTGAGGATGCAGGAGTGAAAAACATTCCATTTACACCAACCCGGCGTTGCACTACAATTAAGAAAAAGCAGACAAGGGTGATATGGATGAAAGGTTTGTTATGGATAGTGGGGATGTTTCTGCTTCTCGTTGTCATATTTATTATAATCTGGGTCATGACTGCGGACCGTGTCGGCAACACGGAAGTCCTGCTGCCCGGAGGCGGCATTGAATATTTAGGAGCTGCCAGGGAAGCAGTTTATAACCAGTGGTTCATCTGACTGTAAACGATTTTTATCAGAATGTCTTTGGACAATAATCATATAAGTATACGAATGACCCTTTTATAACCGGGACGGCATCCCGCTGTAAAGGGGTTTATTTTTTGGAGGCGAACCAACGAAAATTCCTGGTTTTCAGTTTACCTTTCCCGATTTAGTGCAATAGTATATGTACAAGTGATTTTTCGACAGCGTAAGCGAATATTACAGGAGGGGTATGAAATGCAGTTGAATGTTTCACAAAAGTTAATCAAGGACCATCTGGTATCCGGTGAGATGACACCGGGTTCGGAAATCGGCCTTAAGATCGATCAGACGCTCACGCAGGATGCGACGGGGACGATGGTGATGCTGGAGCTGGAAGCGATGGAACTTGACCGGGTGAAGACCGAAGTGTCCGCCCAGTACGTCGACCACAACCTGATCCAGGATGACCACCGTAACCCCGATGACCACATATTCCTAAGAAGTGCCGCACAGCGATTCGGCGTCTACTACAGCAGGCCGGGTAACGGGGTGAGCCACCCTGTCCATATGCAGGACCTCGCCATACCCGGCAAGACGCTACTCGGATCGGACAGTCATACATGCGCAAACGGATGCATGGGTATGCTCGCAATGGGTGCCGGCGGTATCGACGTCGCCATGGCCATGGCGGGTGAAACTTACCATATCACGATGCCGCGCATCATGGGTGTCAAACTCACCGGCGAGCTGCCTGAATGGGTCAGCGCAAAAGATGTCATCTTGGAACTGCTCCGCCGTCACAGTGTCAAAGGCGGTGTCGGCAAAATCATCGAGTATTACGGACCGGGGCTCGACAGCTTATCCGCAATGGACCGTCATGTGATTGCGAATATGGGTGCAGAGCTCGGCGCAACCGCGTCGGTGTTCCCGTCGGACGATGAAGTGAAGCGCTTCATGTCGACACAGAAGCGTGAACATGAATGGGTGGAACTGAAGGCGGACGAAGGTGCCGAATATGATGATCACGATGAAGTGAACTTATCTGAACTGGTTCCGCTCATCGCAAAACCGACAAGTCCCGACAATGTTGTACCGGTGACTGAAATCGAAGGGGATCCGATCTACCAGTCGTATATCGGATCATCGGCAAACCCGGGTTACCGCGACTTTGCGATCGCAAGCAAGATTGTGGAAGGCAGGCAGGTGGCGAACGGTATTTCCTTCGACATCAACCCGACTTCCAGGCAGCAGCTCCAGCAGCTCGTAGAAAACGGTCATATCGCGAACCTCCTGTCCGCATCCGGCCGTCTCCACCAGGCAGGCTGTAATGGCTGCATCGGCATGGGACAGGCACCGGCTTCAGGCCAGAACAGCCTCCGCACGACGCCGAGGAACTTCCCTGGACGTTCCGGGACAAGGGAGGACAGCGTCTTCCTGTGCAGCCCTGAAACCGCAGCCGCTTCAGCTTTGACCGGTGTCATCACAGACCCGAGGACGCTCGATATCCCGTATCCTGAAATCGAGGAACCGGCAATACCTGAAAAAGGACTGGAGATGCTTGAAGCACCGCCCGAGGATAACCAGAGCGTCGAAATCAAAAAAGGGCCGAACATCTCGAAAATCCCTGATTTCGAACCGATTGAAGACAACTTCGACGTACCGGTGATCCTCAAGATGGGGGACAACATCTCGACCGATGAAATACTCGCAGGCGGTTCAAGGGTCCTCCCGTACCGCAGTAACATCGAGATGATCAGTACATTCACTTTCGAAGGTGTGGATGAGACGTACAATGACCGCGCACTGGATATCCGTGAAGAAAGCGGCCATATGATCGTTGCCGGCCATAACTACGGACAGGGCTCCAGCCGTGAACACGCCGTGCTCGCACCGCGCTACCTCGGCATGAAAGTTGCCCTGGTGAAGGACTTTGCACGGATCCACCTGCAGAACCTCATCAACTTCGGCATACTGCCGCTCACTTTCGCCAACCCGGAAGACCATGAACTGATCGAGCATGGCGACATCATAGAATTCAGGAATATCCATGACAACATCAGGAGTGGCAGCACATTCGAAGTCACCCTGAAGGAATCCGGCAGGAAAATCCCGGTCAGACACAGCATGACACAAAGACACCTCGACATCATGCTCGCCGGCGGCATCATCAACTGGGTGAAACAGAGAAGCTAGACCTTAGCATGAAAGGCCCCAAAAGGGCCTTTTATTTTTGTGCAAAATAAAAACCGTATGCCCCTGAAGGCACACGGTCCGTCGTTTTTACTGATCATACTCGATCTGGTCTTCAATCTCTCCGCTGTCACTATGGATGATCGCCTTTGAACCGGCTTCCTCCGCCCGCTTCTTCGCATCCTCGATGGCGTCATTCTTATTGTCGAAAGTTTTGAGCGGCGGATTTTTACCTTCTTCCTTCACTGCCCAATCCTTCTTATCGCCAGGCACGACATGGTAGCGCGCATCATCCGTACCGGCCCGCTTCTCGAAATAATTGCCGCGTTCATCTGCCATATATATGCCTCCTCGTTTTTAAGTATCCATTTATCATGTTACCCGGGAGGATTATATTTAAACAGGTAGGAGAATGTTCAATATCTTGATCGTCTTTTCTTCGTATAGCCGTTCCTGCCGAGTGTGCCCAGCTGATAATTGTGGTAGGCATTGAACTCTTCTATGCTCAAATTATTGTCTTTGAGGATATTGTACGTGATGTGCCCAGCCATTCTCGCATCCGCCAATGCATTATGGTGGTTGTCGGTGGCTACATTGAAATATTTCGCCATGTTCACAAGTTTATGGTTCGGCAGCCGGTATAAGCTTTTCGACAGCCTGTAGGAACAGATGTAATTGAGCGGCGGTATCGCCATACTGTATTTCCTGTAGGCATCCTGGATGCCGTACATGTCGAATTGGGAAAAGTATGCAACCATTATCTGGTCACCGATGAATGACTCAATATCACTGTTCACTTCAGGAAACGTCGGCTCACCCGTGATATCCGCTTCCGTGATGCCGTGTATTTCTATATTTGCGTAGGAGAAATAATCCTCCGGGTTGATCAGCGTATAAAATTCATCAACGATCTGTCCTTCTTCAAACTTGACCATACCGATCGAACAGATCGAACTTCTTTCGCGGTTGGCCGTTTCTATATCAAGCGCCACATATTTCATAAGCCGCCTCCTGTTCATAATGTCTTATTATAACATCTTCCGCCCGGATTTTATTAATATAAAACCTCTCTCCTTTCCGTTGTCGAAATATTTTGATAATGGTATAATTTTACTGATAAAAAAGCAAAGGGGACCTGTCCATGGAAAAATTATTTTCGCATTTGGATGCGCTTTACGGGGAAATTGTCGATATCAGGCGTCATCTGCACAAGCATCCGGAATTGTCGTTTGAAGAAGTCGAGACAGCGAAGTATATTACAGAATATCACAGGAAGCTCGGCCACGAAGTGAAGGAGAAAGTCGGGGGAAACGGTGTGGTCGCGACTTTAAAAGGGGACCTGAAAGGTCCGACGGTCGCCTTAAGGGCGGACTTCGATGCGCTGCCCATTACAGAAGAGAACGATTTTGATTTCAAGTCGGTGAATGAAGGCGTGATGCATGCCTGTGGACATGACGGCCATACAGCCACCCTGCTCGGTGCGGCAAAAGCACTCAATAAATTGAAAAGCGAACTGAAGGGCAATATCGTCTTCATCCATCAGCACGCCGAGGAACTGCCGCCCGGCGGCGCCAAAGCCATGATTGAAGATGGGTGCCTTGACGGCGTGGATGTGATTTTCGGAACGCACCTTCAGGCACAGGTCCCGCTGCATGAAATCCAATACCGCACTGATGCGCTCCAGGCTTCGGCCGATAGATTTGAAATCACCATCCAGGGCAAGGGCGGCCACGGTGCCGTCCCGGAAGAGACGAAAGACAGCATATTGATCGCTTCCCAGGTCGTCACGAACCTCCAGCAGATCGTGAGCCGGAGGGTGAGCCCGCTGGATGCCGCAGTCATATCCGTCTGCTCATTTGACGCCAGGGGTCCCTATAATGTGATTGCGGATACAGCGCATCTTATCGGGACATCCAGGGCGCTGAATGAAGAAGTGCGCACAAAAATCGAAGAAGAGATCGAGCAGGTGGTCAAAGGCACATCCCTTCTCTCTCATGCTTCATATGAATACAAATATACAAGGGGCTACCCCGTGACGGTGAACCATAAGGAAGAGGCGGAATTTGTGATGGAAATTGCGAAGGATGTCCCGGGAGTGGAAGAAATCAAGATCACGGAGCCTTTCATGGGCGCAGAAGATTACTCTTACTATCTGCAGAAGGTCAAAGGCACTTACTTCTTCACCGGGGCGAGGCCGAGAGGTGCAACAGATGCCTATCCGCACCACCATCCCAAATTTGATATCGATGAAGAGGCTCTGCTGATCGCCGCCAAAATTTTATCAAAATCGGCAGTGGAATATATCAACAGGCATTCGTGATACCGGACAATTAAAAAATGTACCTCTATCAATTAGAGGTACATTTTTCTTTATACAAAATAAATGACTACAAGCAGTGCATATCCTGCTGCCCACAGGGCCAGGCTGTACAGCACGTTATGCTTCGGCAAAGTGAATATGCTCCGGTCGGCAAGGCTTGATATCAACAGGTTGATACCGGTGAATGGTGACAAATTGACCGTAACGCTCCAGTTGAGCAGCAAACCGACCGCGATATAATAATGATCGCTCACATCCATGTCCATGCTGAGAACAGCAAGGGATGCGATCGTGATCGAGATAATCGGATGCACACTCAGAAAGGCGAGCCCGATGATCATCACGGCGAATATCGGGATGAGCAGCAGTACATGGTCCACGCCCGCCGCTTCCAGCGTATTGATCAGGAGTGTGTCGAAACCGACGACGAGGAGCGATGTCCCGAATACGCCGGCACTGATGAAGACAAGCAGTTCGTTACCCATCTTCGGTATGCGCTCCTGAGTATAGCTCTTCAGCCCCCTCACCACTTTCTCGACGCCGCCGATGACGGGCGTCCATATGAAGAACAGGATGATGGCGACGAGCGGGATGATATTGACGATGGCAAAATCGCTGAATACATCAAGAACGATGATCAGCACAGTCATGCCGATCATTATGACGCTGAGTTCAATGAGCCGGCATTTATTGTAGTAGGCCGGAGGCGATGACGGCATCTCAGAGTATTTATTGTTGTTGAATAAAAACCATTCAGCCACCATGCTAATCACCGCAAGTGCGAGCCCGTAAGCCGCGATGGTGATCCACTGGACCTCGAAGTACGACAGGACGACCGCAATGGAGATGAAGTACGGCGACCAGGCGAATAAGAGTGCGAAACCGCGGTTCAGCGCCGCCATGCGCATCACTTTGTGGTCTTTGAACTGCTCGGTGTCGGTCAGATAGTAGAGTATCGGCAGCGTACCGACATTCAGCACCGCGCCGATGGAAAATGTCCCAAGCTTCAAGGCGTTGTAGGACTGCTTCGTATTTTTAAAAGACGTTTTCATTATCCCCGTGATGTCCTTCAAGTATCTCGGTGATGTGATCGGGATGGATAAGAGAGGTACGAATATGAAAATCATGAGCACTGCCGTGTTCATCAGAAGTCCTTCAATGACATCATCCATAGTGCCGCCGATGATATAAAAAATTACGGCGGTCACGTTCAGTATGATGACGACCGTGAGCGGCACCCTGCTCAAGTACGGCAGATAACTGAACAGCGTAAGAGCGGTGAAGATGGCGATCGCGACTTCAATGCCCGGTATATCTACGAATAATGATGTGAGGAACATGATCCCCATACTCAGGACGAAAAACGGCCTGAAGAATTTAAATTTCATATGTATCTTCCTTAATCAGCTTTTAATTTTATAATAGCGCATTTGGAGGAAGCTTGACAGTAAACGGGATTGAAGCAAGAAACAGCCTCCCGTCCCCGTTTCACAATTACCATACTCTTATTGGAATCTTCTAGTTGCTTTCTTACGTATATTTCAAATAATCGGAAATCACAAATTAATTCGGCAAAGAGCAAAAGTTGAAAATTACACGATAAAGGGTATATAATAATGAGTGATAGATTAACTCAGGGAGGTGTTAAAATGGTTCGGTTGGCAATGAAAAAGTTGTATTTACAATGGTTGCAGGTGCAATATGTAAAAAAAGGAAATAATGATATACGGACTGAAGAAGAGAAAGAAGTGCTCCGTTATCTGCTCAGGCATCCAGGAAGACTCACAGTGAAAGAACGGGTGGACGACAACGAACAGTATGCCAAACAGCTTAACATTTTAACATCCAATGTGAAAAATGAACGCCTCTATGAATTGACGAAAAAGAGGTTGAAAAGTGTATAAAATATATGATGATTCCTTAAAACGTTATGAGGTACTCGATGAATTGTTGAGAGAAGCGGGTATTTCCAATGTGGAAGTTATCATTAGTCTAGAAGATTATATTAAAATTAGAGATTTGGATAACAGAATATAGAGATTCGCCACCTGAAATGGTGGTATTTTTTATCCTTTAATCTGCTGTGAAGGTATATAAATCCTCACATGACTTCGTATTCTGTGTTTTTCAGAATAATTAAACGGCTCTGTCAAAGTCCGTCTATCTATCTTATAATTAATAAGCATATTGATAAATCTTCTTCCATAGAAATTATTCTGAAAGCGGGTCTTACATTGAGTATCCTATATAATCAGACCATATTAAGGAACTTCTTTTACATATATGCCACTCTGTTCGTCCTGTTCCTCATCTATTTCTTCAGCGGTATCGGGGTACTTGGACAACTCGTGAACTACTTGGCGGCCGGCGTGCTGGTCATTTCCTGGCTCTTCAGTTCCAGGCTGTTCAAAATGATCGGCGGCCTCTTCGTTGCGGCGGGCGCCATCTTCACGCTCACAGCCGGCGGAAGCATCGGTGAAATCATCAGCAATACGACAAGCAATCTCCCGCTTCTTTTGTTTTTCAGCCTCTTACCGTGGATAGGTGTGGTCGTAAAAGTGGGAGGGCTTGATGAAAGCATCACGCAAATGATCCAGGATGAGGCAAACAAAGTGGAGAAAATCTACGGCAGAAGTGTCGTGACCTCTTACTTTCTCGCAATCTTCCTGAACATATCCGCCATATACATCATCCAGAATATATTGCGTGATCTGTTCAAAAATGAGTCGGTCGGCTTCATGAACCGATTCATCATCAAAGCTACCCTCCGGGCCTTCGCGCTTGCGGTCATTTGGAGTCCGCTCGAAGTGATCGTCGGCCTTACGGTCGACTCGACGGGTGTGTCGTACTTCGCCCTGCTCCCATGGTTGCTCCTGACCTCGATCATCGTCGGCTTGACCGAGATTCTGCTGACGCGGCGCGAATTTAAAGGCATAACGATCGACGCGCCGTTCGATGAGATCAACAGCAGGGCTCTCCGCAGTTCCATCATCAAAATGGTGATTCTGCTGGTCAGCTTCCTCGCTGTCGTGATGTTCTTCAATGTGAACTCCGACTTAGGCTTCGTCATGACGATTGCATTGATCATCCTCCCGTTCTCCTTCGCTGCGGCATTTGTCATGATACGTCTGCCGATCTTCATGAAGACCGGCTGGAAAACGTGGAAGAACCACAACAATCATATGCAGAACTTCTCTGTTCTATTCCTGTCGCTCGGCATCTTCTCCGGCGGCTTCAACAGCAGTGCCGTCCCGGAGATGATGCAGCAGGTTTTCGGTTATGTCGATTCATTCCTGATACTGATACTTCTGCTGATCATGGTCGTAATCTACGGCCTCGCCATGATCGGGGTACATCCGGTTGCGGCACTCGCCATACTTGCGGAAGTGCTGGTCCCTGTCCTGACGCCTGAAAATGCACTTTCCATCAGCATTGCCATGGTCGTCTGCGGCATGAGCATATCCGCCGCTGCACCTTACGGCGTTAATGCGACCATGACCGCACAGAGCATGGGCATCAATCCATACAGAATCACAAAAATGAATATCGGCTTCTCGATCAGGATGGGTCTCACCGGCATCCTGATTGCGATGATTGCACTTATCGTCTAAAAAACGTTAAAGTTTTTGAGGAAAAAACATTATTGTACTACAATCGTCTTACAAGATACCGGAGGTGTGGTGATGAGTATTACAATACGATTAGAAAAGGAAGAGGAAGAAATCCTGCGCGGTATTGTCGAGGCCAAAAACACGAACATGTCCGCTTATATTAGAGAATTCATTTCAGAAAAGCTCGATGAAGAAGTCGACAAAGAAATGTTCAAAAAAGCTATGAAGATAATGGAAAATGATGATACTGAATTCGTCTCATGGGAAGAAGCTAAGGCAGAACTGGGTTTTTCCGATGAAATATGAATAGAAGATGAAGAATTAGTGATTGCATTAATCGATTTAGCATATAGAAAACATATTTACAGGTCATAAAAAAAGAGGAATCCCGCGGATTCCTCTTTTCCATTTCTTATTATTTAGTTGTACCTTTCAATTCCACTTCAATGCCGTCGCGGGCCATCTTTGAATACGGGCACAATTTATGCGCATCTTCCACATACTGCTGAGCCTTGTCCGTATCCACGTCTTCAAATTCCACTTCTATCGAAGCGCCAAGCTTGAAGCCGCCGTCTCCTTCATCTTTCAAGAGTTTGGCGGTCGCTTTGACCACGCGGCCGGTGTTCTCAACCTTCGCTTTCTTTAAGACACCATCAAGGGCACTGTTGAAGCACGCACTGTATGCTGCCGCGAAAAGCTGTTCCGGGTTCGTCTCTTTCGTGTCTTCACCGGTCATCTGCTTCGGCTGTTTGACATTCAATGAAAACGACTTGTCTTCGCTGTGTACTTCGCCGTCCCTGCCGCCTGTGTTGATCATCGTTGTCTCGTACAAAGGTTCCATCAAAAGCTCAACTCCTTTTATAGTCCACCTTCATTCTATTGGAGTTTTGAGAGGGTCACAAATAAACTGAATCCCCTCACTTTACGTATAGTACCTCGGGACTGTCTTCTCCCATAGTTATTGTAGATAGCTCCTTCAATATATTGTGCGACGGTTTCCGAAATAAATTTAATTGATTTTACAGAACACTGAGATCATTAAACTAAAGAGGATATTGAGCCGAAATTCTTCACAATCAGAAAATCCTGTGGTTAGATATATTAGAAAGTAATTTGCAAAGGAGAAGTATAAATGCAGAAAATAGAAGGTAAAGTGGCACTCATCACAGGTGCGGGCCGCGGCATCGGGCGTGCAACCGCAATCGCATTTGCCAAAGAAGGTGTCCACGTCGGACTTGTCGGGCGTACGCCAGAAAACCTGGAGCGTGTTGCAGAGGAGCTTCAGCAGTATGGCGTGAAGACAGCGACCGCTGCAGCCGATGTGGCTGATATCGATGCCATCACTTCTGCGGTCGAATCCATCCGCAATGCACTCGGTCCAATCGACATACTTGTGAACAATGCCGGTATTTCAAAGTTCGGAAACTTCATGGATCTCACTCCTGAGGAATGGACGAATATCATCAACGTCAATGTCAATGGTTTGTATTACACGACCCGTGCAGTGCTGCCTGAAATGCTTGAACGCGAAACAGGCGATATCATAAACATTTCATCCACCGCCGGTCAAAAGGGCGGACCCGTCACAAGTGCATATTCCGCTTCAAAAGCGGCAGTCAACGGACTGAGCGAGTCACTGATGATGGAAGTGCGCAAGAAGAATATCCGTGTCACGACACTGACGCCGAGCACGGTCGCAACTGATATGGCGGTCGAACTGAACCTTACAGACGGCAACCCGGAGAAAGTCATGCAGCCGGAAGATATGGCGGAACTGATGGTCGCACAATTGAAACTGAACCCGCGTGTCGTATTGAAAAATGCAGGCCTGTGGTCGAACAACCCTTAAACACACTGAAGCACTTCCCTGACGGGAAGTGCTTCTCTTTTGTGGGTGTTACTCATTTTCCAGTTTTTCGATATACTCATCCAGCTCTTTTTTCTTATCATCATCTATTTTAGGAAATTTAGGATTGATTTCTTCAAGCTTTTCAATCATCACTTTGGCGATGACCGCCCTTGAATACCAGTTGTTATCGGCAGGCAGGACATACCAGGGTGCAATATCGCTCGCGGTCTCTCTCAGAACGCTTTGGAACACTTCCTGGTATTCATCCCAGTATTCCCTTTCCTTCACATCATTGAATGAGAACTCCCACTGCATGTCTTCCGACTTCATCCGCTTGAGAAGCCTTTCCTTCTGCTCATCCTTACTGACATTGAAGAAGAATTTGATGACATGCATATTGTTCTCATATAGATAGCGTTCATAATTATTGATTTGACGATATCTCATCGGCCACATGTCTTCAGGTTCCGTATTGGTCGGATACTCATCATTTTCGATATCTTCATGAACCTGCCTGTAGATGACTTCTTCATAGTAGGAACGGTTCAGCAGCGAAATCTCGCCACGCTCCGGTGTCCCTGAATGCATCCGCCATAAATAGTCATGTTTCCGCTCCTCCTCACTCGGCTTGCTGAAGGACATCGTCCGAAGCCCCTGTGCATTCAAGTTGGAGAACACAAAGCTGATCGCTTCATCCTTGCCTGCGGCGTCCAGTGCCTGGAGGACGACCATGACACCCGCCTTTTCTTCAGCGAACAATTTCCAGTGCCATTCCTTCAGCTGCTTCACCAGGTCCGGGATGATTTGTTCTTTTATATCGTCTTCAGGGAGGCCCGGATCAACCTTGGAAGGATAATCTTCCAGGTTGAACTTTTTATTTGATACCACTTTATAGTCGTTTGTATTGATATTCATTTCTAGCACCTCATAATTAAAGTATGTTTTAGTATTCCACGGGCTGCACGTGACGAAACAACTTTTTATGATTTATATAAATTTAAGAAATAAAATGAATCATCGTCATCAATGTCAGATGTATGAAGCAGTGCTATCATTACAGTAAATGATTATGAAGAAAAGAGGATAAGGAATGGAAGCGGAAAAACTATGGAAAGAATTTTTAAGGGGGTATCCGGAACATGAAGGTGACACATATGTCGCATGGTCTTACGGCGCTGCGCCGGATGATCTTGCTGATTTGACATTGAAAGGCATCAAGACAGCAACAGCATCGGCCTATTCACTTTACGAACTGGAAAATGAGCCGCTGCCGAAGCCCGGCGATTTCAACATCATCATGAATTCTAAAGATGAGGCCGTCTGCATCATACGGACGACCCGCGTCAATGTAATGCCGTTCGATGAAGTGGATGAGGACTTTGCATGGAAGGAGGGCGAAGGCGACCGTTCCCTCCAATATTGGCGCAAAGCCCATATAGAATTCTTCAAGGGGGAATACGCAAGGCACGGCATGGCCTTCGATGAAAAAATCAAAGTGGTGTGTGAGGAATTCGAAAGAGTCTATTGAAAAAAGATGGCTGCAACTCCATGGTTAACGTCCATTCAGCCGGGTAACTTATATGTAAAAGCACTCCATTAAATCAATACTAGTCAAAAGAGGTGACCCCTTATGACCAATAAACTGCTTTTATGCGGTACACTCCTTGTCAACGTGCTCAGTGCCATCGTGCTTGCCCTGACCATATTTCATCATTTTTCGGTAAAAAGCGAGCTGGATGAGTTGAAAAAGCACAGCCCCGTTGAGAGGGAAGTATGAACAGATTGATTGTGACTGCCTCCGGGTATAGCCAATGTGAGAGTTACAACATAGGAGGAATAACATGAAGCATATTAAATTGAATGATGAAGTGGAAATCCCGATCGTCGGCAGCGGTACAAACACTTACGGCAAGGAAGGCAACCAGTTTTCAGGTGCCCTTCGGGGTGACACTGAGGAAGTCGACTGGGCGATTGAAAACGGCTACCGCCATTTCGACTCAGCACAATTGTATAATAACGAAGAAGTCGTCGGGAAAGGTCTCGCGAAGTCTTCGGTCCCGCGTGAAGAATTCTTCATCACGACGAAGCTGAATACAAAGGATGGATACAAAGGTGCGGAGTGGGCCCATGCAGAAATCGAGAAAAGCCTGAAAAAACTGCAGACTGACTATGTGGATTCATTCCTCATCCACTTCCCGTGGGAGGACCACGATGAGATAGTGGAAGGATGGGGGATTTTGGAAGATTACTATGAACGCGGTGTATTCAAATCTATTGGAGTGTCCAATTTTGAGCAAGAGCATATCGATCTGATTCTTGAAAAAGGGAACATCAGACCGACAGTGAACCAGATTAAATCCAACGTCGGAAACTGGAATGATGAATTGATCGGTCACAATTATAAGAATGGCATTGCGACCGTCGCATGGGGCCCGCTCGGCGGCATCGAAGGTGAAGCAGAGCAGATTCTTACAGAAATCGGCGAACAGTACGACAAGACGGCTGCTCAGGTCGTCCTGCGCTACCAGATTGAACGTGAGGTCATCGTCATCCCGAAATCGCACAATAAAGACCGCCAGGCACAGAGCCTGGATATCTTCGACTTCGAACTGACAACAGAAGACCATGAACGCATCAGTTCACTGTAAACATCAATGAAATAAGCGCATCTGCCGCCGGCAGGTGCGCTTACTTCATTTCTCAAACCGTTTTATCTCGACATCCAGATCGAAGTATTCCTTTAAAAACTTTCGGTAATTGCGTCCGTTCACGTCATACTTTTCTGTTTTACCGTCCTGCGTGATCGTCAGACTGCTTTCCGACATGGATACACGGCCGTCACTCTTAGGCTGGGTAATGATCAGTTTCCTGACGAATATGGAGTCCGGGTGATGCTGGTTGTACTCCAGGTTATCCTGGAATGCTTCAATTTCCCTTGGTGTGAGACCGCCTCTGTACAATGTTTCAAACCCCTGTCCCCTATCCATCTGCACTTCGAATCCACCGTCCGTTTCAACTGCACGGTACCGGCCGTTCACATCATCAATGACGACCGCTTCTTCAGCCGGCCGGATCGGCATGGCTTTTACAGGCAGGTCGCCGAAACCGACATCGGCCACATATAATTCATCCGACCTCACCAGTGTCGACATATGGCTCCCTTCACGCGTCCAGCCATCCGAATTCTTCACCGTCGCTGATACATTGTAAGCATAATAACCCTTGGCATTTAAGTAACGTCTGAACAGCGTATTCATCTCGTAACAGAAACCGCCGCGCCCGCGTGTAATGATTTTATCGAATATGTCCTCAAGTTCGACTGATATGGGTACTTTATTCTGAACGTCGATGTTCTCAAAAGGCACCCGCTTCATATAGCTTGAAATATAATCATTCAGACCGCCTGAGGGATGTCCCAAAAACCGGTCCATTTCCTTGATCATGGCCTGACCTCCTTAAAGTAATATATGAATCAGAGACCCGTCAGCTTTGTCAGTCCGTCCGGCAGCATCTCCGCAATATAAATATCACCCCGGGAATCGACGGTGATGCCATGTCCGAAAGTGCCGAGCGTCCGGCATCTGCCGATGAACTCATCTTCAGTGTTGAAAACATGGAGGGACGGGACCTGATCCGTAACGTAGATGAAGCCCTCATCGTCTTCACATATATCCATCGGATGGAACACGTTGTTCAGTTCCTTCAAATAAGTGCCGTCCCGGCTGAAGATCTGCACACGGTTATTCTCACGGTCCGTCACCAGCACCCTCTCTTTTTGGTCGACCAGAATAGCATGAGGTGTCATGAAGCGGCCTGCCTCCGTCCCAAGACCACCCCACGTGTTAAGCAGTTTACCTGTACCATTGAAATGGTGGACATGCGCATTGCCGTAACCGTCCGCCACGAAAATATCTCCATCTTTAAAAAAGCTGATATCCGACGGGTGGTTGAACGGCTCCCCCACATCTCCAGGTTCGGTCCCACCACCCATGGTATGGAGCAATTCTCCCTGCTTATTGAAGACGAGGATCCTGTGGCGGTCCCTTTCCACTACGTACACTTCACCGTCAGGTCCCACTTCAAGGTAATGCCCATCCGTCACCGTTTCATCATGCCATCGACCCACCAGCTCACCGTCGGTTGTGAAGACGAGCATAAATGGATCACTCCTCTGCAGCACGTATATATGACCATCGTTATACAAAACAGTCGATACATTTTGATGTATTGTGCCGCGTCTTCTGCCCAGTCGCTGTCCACCCTGTATTTCCTCTTCCCCAGCCTGAATACCATATCAGACATACCTGTCTCCCCCTCACTGTTTTCTTTTGATTCGATTAATTTCATACTATCACAAACTGTGAGGGCCTTTTATTCATAAAGCTTTTATCTTCCCTTGCCTCTATATCTGTGTCAGCATGGATATAATAGAAAACTGTAAAATGATGGGAGGTCATCCAATCAAGTATTTTTTATTATCTGCAAGTTTGTTGGTATTTCTGTCGGCATGCGGTGAGTCCGGTGTTTCCAATGGAGAGGAACAGCCGGTCGAGGTGCTGGAATCGGCCGGGGTCGAAGAACCGGAGTATGGAGATATCTTCGTAATCGAGACGGAGGATTCAGATATCACTGTATATGCTTATGTGGAGACCGGCACGGAATGGACGGTGGATGAAGATGGTGATGCATTGAATGTCCATTTTGAGGAACCCGGTGCGGGGGAAGAATTGATGCTGCACAGCATTGACGTTGATGTCAATCTCGATGCGTACACTCTGAATTTTTATATCAATGGTGAGTCAGTGGATGCTGAGAACATTTAATTGTTGCTTATATGATCACGCTCGACATCATGAAGGAAAATGCTCCCCACATAAATAACCTTCTGCCCCAGCTGGGGCAGAAGGTATTTTTAATCGAAAGTGGCTTCTTTGAGAAAGTCGGCAGTCTATAAAGTGCCCACTGTTTTCACTTGTAATGATATCTGCAGGAAATGATCTGTATCTGGCTTTCTGTGACTTTGTATACCAGGCGATGTTCGCTGTCTATACGCCGACTGTAAAAACTGCTTAAGTTACCTTTCAACTTTTCAGGTTTACCTATACCGTTCAGTACACCCTCCCGATCAATACTTTTAATCAGGTCATTGATTTTCTTAAGGTGCTTCCTATCTGTACGCTGCCAGTATTTATAGTCTTCAAAAACCTCATGGGTAAATAAGATATTTAGTTTACTCATCGAGGGAAACCTCTTTGACCTCACTTTGTTCCAACTGTTCCATGGACTTTGCCAAATGCTTCGCATTGGCCGGGTTCTGCAGAAGGTAAATTGTTTCTACAAATTTATTATACTCCGCTTCAGAAATCAACACTGCATTATTATTATCTTTTGTGGTGATTGTAATGGCATCACTGTCCGCATTGACTTGTTCTATCAATGCTTTGAAGTTTTTACGGGCATTGGAATAAGTTGTAACCGACATATCCATCCCTCCTTTTTTCTATTGTACCACATGTTGTACAATAGAAATAATTTCAAGCTTCTCGGTATAGACGAAAAGAAGACCCCTTTAACAGGAGTCTTCACTACTTATTAAGTTTCAGGAAATGGATATATCCCTTTTTGACATTACTGGTAGAAAAACTTCTCGGATGACATGGCTGACCAGCTTAAGGACTCCGCCGGCCTGAATGGCTTGCTCTGTTTAGCCGATTTAACAGGTCTGATACTCTGGACACCCTTTACCGGTTCAAGCTGCTTCACCGGCCTGGTCGGCCCCGAGCCGCAAGTTTCATCGGCAAAGAATACACAGCATCCTTTGTTGTCCCTGATCCATCCATCACTGATGCGTCCCAGATGCTTTCCGTTAAATCCATAAACAGATTCATCCTTGAAGTAAGCTACAGGCTCACCGGAAAATAAGTATATATGCTCCTCATCATCCGTATAAGCCACAGGCTTTCCTTCACAATTATAAAAAGTAATATTATCCACTCTTACACTCCCATTATTGATTTCACTGAACACTTTAAATAAAATATCCATGTTTCTAAGTATTATGACACAAAGCTGAATTTTTTTCATTATTTAAAAAGTTTTGCAGTATATTATTCACCAACATCATTATAGTCTTAGACTCAGGAAATTAAAATAAACAGAGGATGCTTCCAAGAGCTCTCAAAAAAGTTTCATTTAATGAAACCCGAGCTGATTACTTTGATATGTGTTTTCAAATATCCTAAGATATTAATGTGGTCGGGATGCTTTTATTTCCGTTCAAATTGAAAATAACATCAGTTTAATACAAAAGGAGAATGAAAATGTCGACATTTTTAGATTTAGTGGAAAAACGCCGTACAGTCTATGCACTGGGGACGGACAGTGAGTATTCAAAAGAAGATATTGAAAATAGAATCCGCGAGGTCGTGAAGCAGGTTCCTACAGCTTTCAACAGCCAGACAACGAGGGTTGTTGTGTTATTCGATGAAGCAAATGATAAATTCTGGGACCATATATATGATGTTCAAAAAAACGTCCTTGAAGGTGAAATGTGGGACATGATGTCAGGCGTCATGACAGGTGCCAAGAAAGGCATCGGCACAGTCCTGTTCTTTGAAGATAAAGAAGCCGTTGAAGTAATGCCTGCACAGGGTGCGCGTCAGGAAGCATACAAGCAGAACAACAACGCAAACGCTCAATACGCTGTCTGGCTGGCTCTGGCTGAAATGGACCTGGGCGCAAGCCTGCAGCACTTCAACGTCGGCTATGAGCAGGGCTTCGACAAAGGTACGAAAGAAATGTTCAACCTGCCGGAATCATATGAGATGCTTGCACAAATGCCGTTCGGCTCCGTTGAGCAGGAGATTGGTGAAAAAGAGCATATCGATACAGATGTGCAGGTCAAAGTTTTGACATAATACAATATACTTGAAAGCAGAGCCCGGTTGATCTTGAAAGGTGACCGGGCTCTTTTTGTTGCATCCAACACAAAAAAGACCCCTTCGAAAAGGGATCTTTCAATATATAAACAAATATTAACGTTTTGAGAACTGTGGTGAACGACGTGCCTTTTTAAGACCTGGTTTCTTACGCTCAACCATACGTGGGTCACGTGTAAGGAGTCCTGCTCTCTTAAGTGGACCGCGGTACTCAGGATCCGCTTCAAGGAGTGCTCTTGCGATTCCGTGACGGATTGCCTGTGCCTGTCCTGTGAATCCACCGCCGTTGACGTTGACCTTCACATCGTAGTTACCTTCTGTTTCCGTAACTGAGAACGGTTGGTTCAAGTCAAGGATCAGACTTTCAAACGGGAGGTACTCTCTCATGTCGCGGCCATTGACCGTAACATTTCCTTCTCCCGGTACTAGACGTACGCGTGCAACTGATGTTTTACGACGACCTGTTCCATAATATTCTACTTTAGCCATTTAATCAATTCCCTCCTATTCTTATCCGCGAAGCGTATAGCTTTCTGGTTGTTGTGCTTCGTGTGGATGGCTGTCTTCAGCATACACAAAAAGTTTTTTCGCCTGCTTACGTCCAAGTGACGTTTTTGGAAGCATGCCTTTGATGGATTTCTCCAGAAGACGTACAGGGTTTTTCTCCCTGAGTTCACCGGCTGAAATTGATTTCATGTTACCGATATATCCAGTGTGTCTGTAGTACATTTTGTCCTGTGCTTTGTTACCTGTCATTTCGATTTTACCAGCGTTAAGAATGATTACATAATCACCAGTGTCGACATGTGGTGTGTACGTTGGTTTATATTTACCGCGTAAGATGGATGCCACTTCTGATGACAGGCGACCTAGTGTCTGCCCTTCAGCATCGATTACATACCATTTGCGCTCAATGTTCGCTTCATTTGCCATGAATGTCTGACGCATAATTTTTCCTCCTGTTTACACAAAAATTTCCCTTTAAATAAAAAAATCTCGTTTATACTCTATATACACTTCACAATAAGTTTCCGGGGCTTATCGTTGGAATGATATAAAATTATACCGTTGTTTATAATACTACTAATCCTTCATTTTGTCAATATGAATTGTGGATTTTGTTACTTTTCAAAAGCCCCGTCGAAGTGGACTTTCTCGAGGTACAGCCCTTCCGCCGGCGCGGTCCTCGGAACGATCGTGCGGTCTTTCTGCCGTATGATGGCTTCGGTTTCCGGTTTCCTTCTGCCTGCGCCGACTTCGACGATATAGGCGACGATGATCCGGACCATGTTGTACAGGAAGCCAGAGCCTGAGATGATGAAGTCGAAGCCTGCTTCCGTCTCCTCGATGCGGAATTCCGTAATGGTGCGGACTTTATTGACGATTTCCGCCTTGGCGCTCGAGAAGCTCGTGAAGTCATGTGTGCCGAGGAACGGCTGCATGGCGGCAAGCATCCGTTCCTTGTCCAACTCATGCGGGTAATGGGTCTTGAGTCCGTAAAAGAACGGATTCACGGTGTCTGCCGTGTAGACACTGTACCTGTACGTCTTGCCTTTAGAGTGGTACCTCACATGGAAGTCCTCCGGAATCTCGGCGACTTCGTTGATGCTGATGTCTGCAGGCAGGTTCCTGTTCAGTATATAGTGCCATTTGCCGGTGGTGAGCCCGAGGTCCGTATCGAAATGGCAGTACTGTTCAAGTGCATGGACGCCGCGGTCGGTGCGGGATGCGGGATGGATGCGCATCTGCCTTTTGTGCATCTTCGTGA
Organism: Salinicoccus kekensis; assembly: GCF_900220995.1. Classification (GTDB taxonomy): domain Bacteria; phylum Bacillota; class Bacilli; order Staphylococcales; family Salinicoccaceae; genus Lacicoccus; species Lacicoccus kekensis. Next base: position 266,167 of record NZ_OBQF01000003.1, on the reverse strand, counting down.
GGGCCGCTTCGATCACGCCCTGCACGGTGCGGTAGTTGTGCTGGTACTGGAAGCCGTGGAAGTCCTTCCCGTTGTAGCTCATCTTAAGTAGTATACGCATGTGTCACACCCTCACAAGAAATAATAATACGCCGAAACTGATGATGACGATGAGTGCTGCCGTATCCCGCAGATGCCAGTTGAGCTCGCGGTAGCTCGTACGGCCCGCTTCACCCGTGTAACCCCTGACTTCCATCGCAACCGCCATCTCTTCGGCCCTCTTGAAGGCGGAGATGAAGAGCGGGATGAAGATGGGGATGAGTGCATTGATCCGTGATTTCAGCCTGCCGGTCATGAAGGTCGAGCCCCTTGCGCTCTGTGCTTTGATGATCTTCTCCGTCTCGTCCATCAGCGTCGGTATGAACCGGAGGCTGATGGAGATCATCATGGCAAGTTCATGCATGGGGATCTTGATTTTCTTAAGCGGTGCACCCAGCTTCTCGATGGCATCAGTCAGCTCGATTGGGCTCGTCGTGAGCGTCAGTATCGTCGTGATGACGAGCAGCATGATGAGCCGCACGGTAATGTAGATCCCCGTGATGAGCCCTTCCGAGTCGATCTGTATGAAACCCCATTCGAACAGCGTCGTCCCGCCCCTTGTGAAGAATATATGAAGCAGGAACGTGAAGATCAGTATGAACAATAAGATCTTCAATCCGTTGAACAGGAAGAACAGGTTGATTTGTGCCACTCTGATGATGCCGAGCACGAACAGCACAAGGAGGGCATAACCCGTCCAGTGGTTCGCAAAGAAGATGATGATCATCATCAAAAGGACGGAGACGATCTTGGCCCGCGGGTCGAGCCGGTGGATCACACTGTCCCCGGGAATATAGCGGCCGAGCAGCATATTACTGAGCATGCTGAACCCTCCATTCCCGGTACGATGTGATGAACGCTTCCGTATTGCGGGGCATCCGTTCGAACACCACTCCTTTACGTTCCAGATCATGCACGAGCCTGACGATATCCGGTATTTCGAGATGATGGTCGGTCAAAAGCTTTTCATCGGTCAGTATGTCTTCCGTCCTGCCCTCCCGGATCAATTCGCCTCCGGCAAGGAGCTTCACTTCATCCGCATATTCGAAAACATCGTTCATATCATGCGTGACGAGGATGATCGTGATATTGAAATCTTCCTGAATCTGTTTAAAAAGCTGCATCACTTCGATATGGCTCTTCGGGTCGAGCCCCGCCGTCGGCTCGTCCACGATCAGCACTTCAGGTTCCATCGCGAGTATGCCGGCGATGGCGATTTTACGCATCTGGCCGCCCGATAAATCGAACGGTGAACGGCCGAAGGCGCGCTTAGGCACGCCGAGCAGTGAAAGGTATTTCTCCGCCCGTTCTTCCGCCTCTTCTTCAGTGAGCCCCATATTGAGCGGCCCGAACATGACGTCCTTCAAAATCGTTTCATCGAACAGCTGATGCTCCGGGAACTGGAACACCATGCCGACATGTTTCTTCACCTGATGGATGACGCGCTGCTTCGTCCGGTGTTTCAATGTAAGGTCACCGACCTGGACGATCCCCCTTGTCGGCAGCAGAAGACCGTTCAGATGCTGGATCAGCGTCGATTTGCCGCTGCCGGTCCGCCCGATGACAGCGTAATATTTGCCGGGTTCGAATGTCGTGGTGAAATTGTTCAACGCAGTATGCTCAAATGGCGTGTTGTTGTGATAAATGCTGGTGAGGCCGTCCACTGTGATTTTCATAGGCGTGCCACCAGCTCATCATGTGTGACGTACCTGCCGTCGAGAAGCGCCCTTGAGATCTGCATCTGATAGGGCAGGACAAGCCTGCTTTCAATCAATATGTCCGTATCACTGAATATATGCTCGATCGATCCTTCATTGATGACCCTGCCATCCTTCATGATCACGGCGTAATCACTCTTTTCTATTTCGCTCAGATCATGGGTGATGTAAATGAGCGTGGTGGTTCGCGTCTTATGGATTTCATCGAGTATGGCGAGTATGTCATTCCGTCCTTCCGGATCGAGCATGGAAGTCGCCTCATCGAGTATCAGGACCTCCGGTTCCATCGCAAGTGCCCCTGCGATCGCCACACGCTGCTTCTGTCCGCCGGAAAGCCTTGCGGGGGCATGGCGCCTGTATGCGAGCATATTGACCGCAGAGAGCGCCTTTTCCGTCCTTTCGATCATCACTTCCCGGGGCAGCCCCTGGTTCTCAAGGCCAAAGGCCACATCATCCTCGACCGTCGCCCCCACGAACTGGTTGTCCGGGTTCTGGAAGACGATCGCAAACCTTTCACGGAAATCCTGGATATTATCCGGGGTGAGTGCTTCGCCATCCACGGTGATCTCACCTGTATAGCCTTCCAGTATCCCCATCAGTATTTTGACAAGTGTGCTCTTGCCCGAGCCGTTATGCCCGATGACCGATACCCAGTCCCCTTTGTTGAATGATAGGGAGATTTCATCAAGCGCCGTGGGACCGTCCGCCTGATAACGATAAGTTAGATTGTCGATTTTTATCATATGCTCCACCACCATTTTATATGTAAAAAAAAGCGCGTACCCTGCATAGAGCCGCGCGATCATTCATTTATAGCCTGCAGGATACGTAGAGCTAGACAAGGAGATTGGACTCCCTATCGTAACACTCCTACTGCTTTTAATTATTCAGCATCTTCTGAAGCTGCCACTGCACCTTCAACGAATTCGATGATGACGAGTTCAGCACCGTCACCACGGCGTTCGCCCAATTTTTTGATGCTTGTATATCCACCTTGACGGTCTTCGAAACGCGGTGCGATATCATCAAATAATTTTTGAAGTGCATCCTGAGTCGTTCCGTCTTCGTTAAGGATCTGGACGTCACGTACTGTACGGCCTGCACGGCGTCTAGCTGTGACATCTCCACGCTTACCGAGTGTGATAAGTTTATCGACGATGCTGCGCAGTTCTTTTGCACGTGCTTCAGTCGTAGTGATGCGCTCGCTTACGATCAATGAAGTCGCAAGGTCTCTCAGCATCGCTTTCCTCTGGCTTGATGTACGGCCTAATTTTCTGTAGCCCATGTGAAATAACCTCCTTTATCAGTCTTCTTTGCGGAGACCCAGTCCAAGGTCTTCCAGCTTGAATTTAACTTCTTCCAAGGACTTGCGCCCAAGGTTTCTGACTTTCATCATGTCCGCTTCTGTTTTATCAGTAAGCTCCTGGACGGAGTTGATTCCTGCACGCTTCAGACAGTTGTATGAACGTACGGAAAGATCCAGCTCCTCGATGGACATTTCAAGCACTTTCTCTTTCTGGTTCTCTTCCTTTTCAATCATGATTTCGACGTTTTGAGCTTCATCCGTCATATCGACGAAGATGTTCAAGTGCTCGGTCATGATTTTGGCGGATAACGATACTGCTTCCTGCGGTGTGATTGATCCATCTGTCCATACGTCAAGCGTGAGCTTGTCGAAATTGGTCATCTGGCCGACACGTGTGTTCTCCACAGTGTAGTTCACCCGTTCAACAGGCGTGTAGATTGAATCCACCGGAATGACGCCAATTGACAATTCATTCTTGTTGTCATCGGACATGGTGTACCCACGGCCGCGGTCGGCGATCATCCTTATCTTCAACTGTCCGCCGCTTGCGACAGTCGCTATCTTAAGGTCAGGGTTCAGGATCTCCACATCACTGTCATGTGTGATATCGGAAGCTTTCACTTCACCTTCACCTGAAACATCGATTTCCAATGTTTTTTCTTCTTCAGAATAAATCTTAAGTGCAAGTTGTTTAACGTTTGTAATGATCGTGGTCACATCTTCCACCACGTTCTCAATCGTTGAGAATTCATGCAGTACATTTTCTATTTCAATCGTTTTTACAGCCGCACCTGGTAAAGATGACAATAGAATGCGACGTAAGGAGTTTCCAAGTGTTGTTCCATAACCGCGTTCCAATGGTTCAACAACAAACTTACCAAACTTAGAATCTTCCGACACCTCGACTGTTTCAATTCTAGGTTTTTCGATTTCAATCATTCGTTTTTTCCTCCCTTTAAACGCCGAAAATATTATACAACCATGTGTTCTATTATAACTGATTTGACGTTACAAATTAAGCACTTACACACGGCGGCGTTTAGGTGGACGGCAACCATTGTGAGGTACAGGTGTCACATCTTTGATCGCTGTGATTTCCAGACCTGCAGATTGCAATGCACGGATTGCTGCTTCACGACCGGCACCTGGACCTTTGACTGTCACTTCAACTGTTTTCAGTCCATGTTCCATAGCCGCTTTGGAAGCAGTTTCGGAAGCCATTTGAGCTGCGAATGGTGTTGATTTCTTAGAGCCTTTGAATCCTAACGCACCTGCAGATGACCATGATAAAGCATTGCCGAATTCATCTGTGATCGTTACGATCGTATTGTTGAAAGTTGAGCGGATGTGCGCAACTCCTGCGTCTATATTCTTTTTCACCTTACGCTTACGACTTTGTTGTTGTCTACGAGCCATGATTACTCCTCCTTTACTTTAAATTATTTCCTTTTGTTCGCTACTGTCTTGATTGGTCCTTTACGTGTACGCGCATTGTTCTTTGTATGCTGTCCGCGTACCGGAAGACCACGACGGTGACGGATTCCTCTGTATGAAGCAATCTCCATCAAACGCTTGACGTTCAGGTTCTGCTCACGGCGAAGGTCACCTTCCACTTTATAACTATCAACGACTTCACGGATCTTGTTCAGTTCTTCTTCAGTCAGGTCTTTTACGCGAGTCTGCTCAGATACGCCGGCTTCCGCCAGGATCTGCTGTGCTCTTGTATTACCGATACCGAAAATATAAGTTAAAGAAATAACGACACGTTTGTCACGTGGTACGTCAACTCCTGCTATACGAGCCATATGTTACACCTCCGTTTATTTTATCCTTGCTTCTGTTTATGCTTAGGGTTCTCACAGATTACCATGACTTTACCGTTTCTGCGGATGACTTTGCATTTTTCACAGATCGGTTTCACTGATGGTCTTACTTTCACGAGTATTACCTCCTTAAAATGTGGAGTCCATTATTTAAAACGATAAGTGATCCTGCCACGCGTCAGATCGTACGGTGACATTTCAACTGTAACTTTATCGCCAGGAAGAATACGTATATAGTTCATACGGATTTTACCTGAGACATGCGCCAGAATCTCATGTCCATTTTCCAGTTCAACTTTAAACATTGCATTCGGTAAAGTATCAAGTACTGTACCTTCAAGTTCAATTACATCCTGTTTACTCACTTCAATTCCCCCTTTACAGTTTCATATTTCTATCGAAATACACTTCAGGTGAAGATCGCATTCACTTAACGTCAAATCAAAATATTGAACTCATATATTTTTAAACTGCGTCTTGCCTTATTCACCCAAAAGTACTGTCTGGAGGTGAATACTATAAATTTTGTAAAATCTCATCGATTTCAACAAAGACATCATCGATGTCCTTCGAGCCATCCACGTTTAGGAGGATGCCTTGATCTTTATAGAAGTCCAGTAATGGCTGTGTCTGTTTCAAGTTCACTTCAAGACGGTTTGCGACCGTTTCCGGGTTGTCATCCTCGCGCTGGTACAGCTTGCCGCCATCCAGGTCACACACGCCTTCTTGTTTCGGCGGGTTGAAGACCAGATGGTATGCCGTGCCGCACACTTCGCAGATGCGTCTTCCGGTCAACCGGTTGATCAGTTCTTCTTCGTCCACATCGACGTTGATCGTCCGGTCGATTTTGGTCCCGAATTCGTCCATTATTTCATTTAAAGCTTCAGCCTGTTCCACGGTGCGCGGGAAGCCGTCAAGCAGGAAGCCGTCTTTTGCGTCACTCTGTGACAGACGCTCCCTGACGATGCCGATCGTCACCGAATCCGGAACAAGTGCGCCTTCATCCATATAGGATTTGGCTTCCATGCCAAGCTCTGTCTCATTTTTTATAGCCAGGCGGAACATATCACCAGTGGAAATATGAGGGATCGGGTATTTTTTGATAATCTTTGAGGCCTGAGTCCCTTTACCTGCACCGGGCAGGCCCATCAATATGATATTCATCCAAATAATCCTCCTACCTGCGTTTTCTGAAACCGCGGTATTCTCTTTGGTTTGCTTGTGCTTCCAATTGCTTCATGGTTTCCAGTGCCACACCGATGACGATGAGCAGACTCGTGCCCCCGACCTGAATTGCAGGCGGCAGGTCCATGATATTCGTCACTACAAGAGGTATGATTGCAACCACCGAAAGGAACAGTGCACCCACGAATACAAGTCTGTAAAGTACGCTTGTAATATAATCCTGAGTCGCTTTCCCGGGTCTGATGCCGGGTACATAACTGCCCTGCTTCTTCAAATTGTCGGCCATCTTCTCAGGGTTGACCTGGACAAATGAGTAGAAATACGTAAATGCTATGATGATCAACATGTAGAAGACCATACCTGCATAGTTGGTGGGATCTGAAAAACGCGCCAATGTCTGGGCCCAGTCCGCATCCGGGAAGAACAGTGTGAACGTCTGCGGCAGCATGAAGAATGCCATCGCGAAGATGACCGGGATCACGCCTGCCGGGTTGACTTTCAAAGGAAGGAAAGTCGACTGCGGTGAAAGCTGTGATGACGTCCTCTGACGTTTCGCATACTGTATCGGGATTTTACGGACAGCCTGCAGTACGAATACCGCAAATGCCGTGAGCAGCAGCAGGAATGCAATCAGACCGACCATCTCAAGAATTGCCATGGTAGTGTCCTGACCGCCTGTGAACCTCTGCTGGTACAACTGGATCAGTGCACTCGGCAATACGGATAGTATACCCGCAAATATGATGATTGAGATGCCGTTTCCGACGCCATGTTCCGTAATCTGCTCACCAAGCCACATCAGGAACGCCGTACCTGTCGTGAGCACGAGTGCAATCAGCAGGTATGAAGCGATGTTGTTGTCATCTATGAGCGCGCCGCCGAACATCTGGTTGAAAGCATAGCTCATACCGATGGATTGGATAAACGCCAATACAATCGTGAAGTACCTCGTGAACTGGGCAAGCTTACGTCTTCCGACCTCACCCTGCCTTGCCCACTCGGCAAATTTAGGGACCACATCCATCTGCAAAAGCTGGACGACGATTGAAGCCGTGATGTAAGGCATGATCCCCATCGCAAGAATGGAGAAGTTCATCAGTGCCCCGCCTCCGAATGTGTTCATAAGGTCGAGTACACCCTGCTGTCCCTGATTCATATCAAAGACGCCCGGGTCCACGCCCGGTACAGGAATATAAGTCCCGATCTTGAAAATGACCAGCATGATCAAAGTAAAGAATATCTTATTACGAATCTCTTTAATCCTAAAGAAATTGGTGATAGTCCCTAACATTAAATCACCTCGTAGTTTCCGCCCTGTTCCTCAATTGCTTTGGCAGCTGAGCCAGAAAACTTGTGAGCTTTAATTGTTAATTTCTTTTCCAGAGTACCGTTGCCCAGCACTTTTATACCAGATTTTTCATTCTTAACAATACCATTTTCAGCCAAAAGCTCAGGCGTCACTTCTGTGCCGTCTTCAAAACGGTTAAGGTCACTCAAATTGACGATCGCATATTCCTTACGATTGACATTCGTGAAACCACGCTTTGGAATACGACGGAATAAAGGAAGCTGTCCACCTTCAAATGTCAGACCTACGCCACCGCCTGAACGGGAGTTTTGTCCATCATGACCGCGGCCTGCTGTTTTACCGTTACCTGAAGACATACCGCGTCCAACACGCTTGCGTGATTTACGGGCGCCTTCAACTGGTTTCAATTCGTGTAATTTCATCATCGCACCTCCTCTTTCATAATATCATTAAATTTCTTCTACAGTAACCAGGTGGCTGACTTTTTCAACTTGTCCTCTGATCTGAGGCGTATCTTCTTGTTCAACTGTCTGGTTGACTTTTCTCAAACCAAGAGAAGCCACAGTCTTCTTCTGTGTCTCAGGTTTTCCGATAACACTTCTTTTGAGGGTGATTTTAATCTTTGCCATTTATCTTTTCCCTCCTTAATTAGTAATCTCTTCTACAGTTTTTCCACGAAGCTTCGCCACTTCTTCAGCACTCTTAAGTTCTGAAATACCTTGAAGTGTCGCACGTACGACGTTGATCGGCGTATTTGCACCAAGTGATTTGCTGAGGATGTCCGTGATGCCGGCAAGCTCAAGCACCGCACGCACCGGTCCACCTGCGATAACACCTGTACCAGGCGCTGCCGGCTTCATGAACACTTGACCGGAGCTGAATCTGCCTATAACTTCGTGTGGGATCGTACCGTCCACCATTGGCACCTGTACCAGATCTTTCTTCGCAGCTTCAACTGCTTTCTTGATCGCTTCAGGCACTTCCTGTGCTTTACCTGTACCGAAACCTACACGGCCTTTTCTGTCTCCGACTACTACCAGTGCCGAGAAACGGAAACGACGTCCACCTTTTACAACTTTAGCAATACGGTTGATCGTCACTACGCGCTCTTCGAATTCTTGTACTCTATCATCTCTACGAGCCATTTATATTTTACCTCCTTCTATTAAAATAGTAAGCCGTTCTCACGTGCCGCTTCAGCGAGTGCTTTCACACGCCCGTGATACAAATAACCGCCACGGTCAAATACTACATTTTCAATGCCTTTATCTTTCGCACGTTTTGCGATCAAAGTGCCGACTTCTGCAGCTGCATCTTTGTTGGATCCGACTTCCATTTTGAATTCGGGATCCTGGGATGATGCACTGACAAGCGTCTTTTCACTGCTGTCATCGATCAGTTGTGCGTAAATGTGCTTATTTGAACGGTATACGTTCAGGCGTGGCTTTTCGCTTGTGCCAGCCAGGTCTTTACGTATACGCTGGTGTCTCTTAAGACGCACTTTGTTTTTATCCACTTTAGTGATCATTGATGTTCACTCCTCACTTGTTTAATTATTTACCGGTCTTACCTTCTTTACGACGAACGAGTTCGTCTTTGTAACGGATACCTTTACCTTTGTAAGGCTCCGGCGGACGTACAGCACGGATTTTCGAAGCCAATGCCCCGACATACTCCTTGTTGATACCTTCCACCTTGACTTTAGTGTTGCCATCAACTGAAATTGTCAGCTCATCAGAAGGTTCGAACTCAACCGGGTGAGAAAGTCCTACGCTCAATACAAGCTTTTTACCCTGCATCTGTGCACGGTAACCGACACCTACAAGCTCAAGCTCCTTGCTGAAACCTTCGGATACACCCACCACCATGTTGTTGATCAATGCACGGGTTGTTCCGTGTACTGTACGGTGCTCCTTGGATTCACTCGGGCGGACGACCTGAAGTGTGTTCTCTTCCAGTTCAAATGACATGTCTTCATTGAATGTGTCAACGAGTTCACCTTTCGGCCCTTTGACCGTAACTGTGGAACCGTCGATATCTATAGTTACATCTTTTGGAATTTCAATAATACGTTTACCAACACGACTCATCTCGATTACACCTCCTAAAATAAATTACCAAACGTATGCGAGTACTTCCCCGCCGATATTTCTTTTACGTGCTTCTTTATCTGTCAAAACACCTTCCGATGTTGAGATCAGGGCGATTCCAAGACCATTCAGGACTTTTGGAAGTTCTTCCCTTTGAGCGTACACTCTAAGGCCTGGCTTTGAAATACGTTTCAGACCTGTAATAACTCTTTCGTTATTACCTCCATATTTCAAAAACATGCGGATGACGCCTTGCTTTTCATCTTCTATGAATTCGACGTTCTTGACGAATCCTTCTGCTTTCAGGATAGAAGCGATCTCTTTTTTAATGTTTGATGCAGGGATTTCTAATGATTCATGTCTGACCATGTTCGCATTTCTGATGCGTGTCAGCATATCTGCAATTGGATCTGATACTGTCATTTAAATTTGCCTCCTTTCAATTTATGGCGATTACCAGCTTGCTTTTTTGACACCAGGGATCTGGCCTTTATAAGCAAGTTCACGGAAACATATACGGCATAGTCTGAATTGACGAATTACTGAATGCGGACGTCCACATCTTTCACAACGCGTGTATTCTCTCACTTTAAACTTTTGTTCTTTTTGCTGTTTAGCAATCATTGATTTTTTAGCCACATTTTCGCCTCCTTATTAACTTACTTTTGGAACGGCATTCCAAACTGAGTCAACAGTTCTCTTGCCTCTTCATCTGTGTTTGCAGTAGTTACGATAACGATGTCCATACCTCTGACTTTCGATACTTTATCATAGTCGATTTCAGGGAAGATCAGCTGTTCTTTGACACCGAGCGTATAGTTGCCGCGGCCGTCGAACGCTTTCTTCGAAACGCCTCTGAAGTCTCTTACACGTGGCAGGGAAACAGAGATGAGCTTATCCAGGAATTCATACATTCTTTCTCCGCGCAGTGTCACTTTCGCACCGATCGGCATACCTTCACGCAATCTGAACGTCGCGATTGATCTCTTCGCTTTAGTGATGATCGGCTTCTGACCGGTGATCGCTTCAAGCTCTTCCACTGCAGTATCCAGTACTTTTGCGTTCTGTACTGCGTCACCCACACCCATGTTGACGACGATTTTCTCTATTTCAGGCACTTCCATTACAGAAGAATAATTAAATTTATTTACAAGTTCTGTTTTGATTGATTCGTTGAATCTTTCTTTTAAACGAGCCACTTGAAATCCTCCTTTCACTTATACTGATTAGTTGTTCTCAACTGCCGGCAGTTCTTTACCGGATTTTGCTGCCACCCGTACTTTCGTTCCGTCCTCTTTGACCTCATAACGAATACGAGTACGTTCACCTGAGTCCGGATCGATGTGCATTACATTCGACACATGGATCGGTGCTTCAGTTTCCAGAATTCCGCCTTCCGGGTTCATCTGTGAAGGTTTTTGATGTTTCTTGACGATATTGACACCTTCGACAACGACTCTCTCTTTTGCAGGGATCGCCTTAAGGATAGTTCCTTCTTTGCCTTTGTCTTTACCGCTGATTACGACGACTTTATCACCAGTTCTTACGTGCATGAAAATTGCACCTCCTTATATAAATTGGGATTATAATACTTCTGGTGCAAGTGAAATGATCTTCATGAAATTGCCTTCGCGCAGTTCACGGGCAACCGGACCGAAGATACGTGTACCTCTTGGACCTTTATCATCACGAATGATAACACATGCATTTTCATCAAATTTGATGTATGAACCATCTTCACGGCGGACGCCTGTTTTGGTTCTGACGATGACAGCTCTGACTACTTCACCTTTTTTGACAACGCCACCTGGTGTTGCATTTTTGACTGTCGCAACGATGACATCACCGATATTCGCAGTTTTACGTCCCGTACCACCCAATACTTTGATGGTCAATACTTCACGCGCACCTGAGTTATCTGCAACTTTCAAGCGGGATTCCTGTTGGATCATGCGAATGGACCTCCTTTATCTTCGATAGTTTAAATAATTACTGATTCTTCAACGATTTCCACTAAACGGAAACGCTTAGTTTTTGATAACGGACGTGTTTCTTCGATACGGACCACATCGCCCATTTTCGCACTGTTCTTTTCATCGTGCGTTTTATATTTCTTGGAATATTTAACACGTTTGTTGATGATAGGGTGTCTTTTGTAAGTTTCAACAAGTACCGTAATCGTTTTATCCATCTTGTCGGATACTACGCGGCCCTGGTAAACTTTACGTTCATTTTTTGTTTCCACTATTTTAACCCTCCTATATTATTGATTGGCTCTTGCTTCCTCAAGCTCTCTCTCACGTACAGTTGTTTTCATTCTAGCGATAGATTTTCTGACTTGTTTGATACGAGCAGTGTTCTCTAGCTGACCTGTAGCTAGCTGAAAGCGTAGGTTGAAAAGTTCTTCTTTCAATTCTTTAACGTTTTCTTCAATTTCTGGTGTCGTTAAATCACGGATTTCTTTAGCTTTCATTCGTATCACCACCTAATTCTTCACGTCTTACGATTTTTGTTTTTACCGGAAGCTTGTGGCTCGCCAGACGAAGTGCCTCTTTAGCAACCTCTTCTTCAACACCAGAAACTTCAAACATTACACGGCCAGGTTTTACAACTGCAATCCATCCTTCAACTGCACCTTTACCTGAACCCATACGTACTTCCAAAGGTTTCTTCGTGTACGGTGTATGTGGGAAAATGTTGATCCATACTTTACCGCCACGCTTCATATAACGTGTCATTGCGATACGTGCTGATTCGATCTGTCTTGAAGTGATCCATGCAGTCGTTGTCGCCTGCAGTCCATATTCACCAAATGATACTTGATTACCGCCTTTTGACTGACCTTTTGTATCCGGACGGTGCTGACGACGGTACTTTACTCTTTTAGGTAATAACATTATCAATTTCCTCCTTTACTTGTTATCTTTTTTGACAGGAAGAACTTCTCCACGGTAGATCCATACTTTGACGCCGAGCTTACCATAAGTCGTGTCTGCTTCTTCGTGTGCATAATCAATGTCTGCACGGAGTGTATGAAGTGGAACCGTTCCTTCGTTGTAACCTTCTGAACGCGCGATATCTGCGCCGCCCAAACGGCCGGAAACTTGTGTTCTGATTCCTTTGGCACCTGCTTTGATCGCTCTTCCAAGCGCCTGCTTTTGAGCTCTACGGAATGACACACGGTTTTCAAGCTGGCGTGCGATGCTTTCTGCAACCAGTTTGGCATCCATATCAATTTTCTTAACTTCAACTACGTTGATGTGTACTCTCTTGCCGGTTAATTTGGATAAAGCTGAACGCAATTTATCTATCTCGCTGCCGCCTTTACCAATGACCATACCAGGCTTGCCTGTATGAACAGCTATATTAACTCGGTTTGCCGCACGTTCGATTTCAACTTTTGAAATGGACGCGTCTTTAAGATTTTTTTCGATATATTCACGTATTCTCAAGTCTTCATGCAAGAGGTCTGCAAAGTCTTTATCTGCATACCATTTCGCTTCCCAATCACGGATGATGCCTGTACGAAGACCAATTGGATTAATCTTTTGACCCAAATTAATTCCCTCCTTAGTTTTTAAGCGTTCTCTTCAACTTTTTCGTTCTCTTCAGTTTCAATTGCCGCATCCTCTTCAATGGCTGCCGGCTCTGCGACAACTACTGTGATGTGGCTTGTACGTTTGTTGATCTTCGTCGCACGGCCCTGCGCACGGGGACGGAAACGTTTAAGAGTCGGACCTTCATCTGCATATGCTTCAGATACGATCAGGTGATCGATGTCCATATCATAGTTATGTTCTGCGTTCGCCACTGCCGAGTTGATCAGCTTTTCGACGATCGGCGCTGTTCTTTTATTTGTATGCTTCAGTATTGAGATTGCTTCCCCGACTTCTTTGCCGCGGATCAGATCCATGACAAGTCTGACTTTACGTGGTGCAATCCTGACTGTTTTAGCAACTGCTTTCGCTTGCATGTTCGGTTCCTCCTTTATAGCGGATTATTTCTATTATCTGCCTGTTCTCTTATCATTATTGCCGTGACCTTTGAAAGTCCTTGTCGGTGCGAACTCTCCGAGCTTATGTCCGACCATATCTTCTGTAATATAAACCGGTACATGTTTGCGGCCATCGTACACTGCAATTGTGTGTCCAATAAAATTAGGGAAAATTGTTGAACGGCGTGACCATGTTTTTATAACGCTCTTCTTGCTCGTTTCATTTAAGTTTTCAACCTTCTTCATCAAATGATCATCGACGAAAGGTCCTTTTTTAAGACTGCGAGTCATTAGGGCGCCTCCTTTATCAAAATTGTGTGCGGAACTGTGTCCGCACAATTTTTATTTTAATTTATTTTTTCTTACGGCTTCTGACGATCATCTTATTCGAACGATTTTTGCCTCTGCGTGTCTTCTTGCCAAGGGTCGGTTTGCCCCATGGAGACATAGGTGACGGACGTCCGATAGGTGCACGGCCTTCACCACCACCGTGCGGGTGGTCGTTAGGGTTCATGACGGAACCACGTACTGTAGGACGTTCGCCTTTCCATCTTGAACGGCCTGCTTTACCGACGTTGATCAGTTCGTGCTGTTCGTTGCCGACTGCACCGACTGTTGCACGGCAAGTCGCAAGGATCATTCTCACTTCACCGGATTTCAGTCTGACGAGGACGTATTTGCCCTCTTTACCGAGAACCTGTGCACGTGCGCCTGCTGATCTTGCCAGCTGGCCGCCGCGGCCTGGTTTAAGCTCGATGTTGTGAACCATGGTACCTACAGGAATGTCCTGCAGTGCCAGTGCGTTACCAGGTTTGATATCCGCATCCGGACCACTCATGATTTCAGTGCCCACCGTTACACCCTTAGGTGCGATGATGTATCTCTTTTCGCCGTCTGCGTAGTGCACAAGTGCAATGTTCGCTGAACGGTTCGGGTCATACTCGATTGTTGCCACTTTACCAGGAACGCCGTCTTTAATACGTTTGAAATCGATCACTCTGTACTGGCGCTTATGTCCGCCGCCCTTGTGGCGCACGGTCATCCGGCCCTGGTTGTTACGGCCCGCTTTTTTCGGCAGCGGCTGTAATAGTGACCGTTCCGGAGTCGTCGAAGTGACTTCGGCAAAATCCGAGCCAGTCATATTACGACGAGCGTTTGTGGTTGGCTTATACTTTTTTATTGCCATCTCGTTTTACCTCCTTAATGGTAAGTCGCTCCTAGAATATATCTATAGAGCCTTCTTTTAATGTTACGATCGCTTTTCTTCTTCTATTCGTATAGCCTTCATAGCGACCCATACGTTTTTTCTTTGGTTTAACGTTCATTATGTTCACTTTGTCAACTTTGACGCTGAAGATTTCTTCAACTGCGTATTTGACTTGCGTCTTGTTCGCTTTGACGTCCACATCGAATGTGTACTTGTCCATCTGCATCAAATCTGCTGAACGTTCAGTAATGACCGGACGTTTAATAATATCACGAGCATCCATTACAGAAGTACCTCCTCTGCTTTAGTGATTGCACCTTCCGTAAAGATAACACGGTCAGCAGAAAGGATATCCAGTACGTTGAGCCCTTCCGGTGTAAGCACCGTCACACCCTGCAGGTTGCGGGATGAAAGTTGTACATTGACATCTTCATTTTCAAGGACTAACAGGACTTTTCTGTCTGCATCAAGATTTTCCAGAATTGCGAGGAAATCTTTCGTTTTCGGTGCTTCTAATGAAATGTTGTCCACTACTGTCAGGACATCTTCATTCACTTTTGCCGATAACGCTGAACGGAGTGCCAGACGGCGCATCTTTCTCGGCATCTTGTAGGAATAGCTTCTTGGCGTCGGTCCGAATACTACGCCACCGCCTCTGAACTGCGGCGCACGGATCGTACCCTGACGCGCATTACCTGTTCCTTTTTGTCTGAATGGCTTCCTGCCTCCGCCACGGACCGCTGAACGGTTTTTCACCGCATGCGTGCCACGGCGCTGTGAAGCCTGCTGCAACTGAACCGCTTCGAAAAGCACGTGCTGATTTGGTTCGATACCAAATATCTCCTGGTTCAATTCGATTGAATTCACTTTAGTTCCGTCTTTAGATAAAACATCGATTGCCATGTGTTAAATCCTCCCTTCTTGAATTTTTATTTATTTAACACTTTTTTTAGTTGCTGCTGAAATTTTTACATATCCTTTACGAGGGCCCGGCACGTTACCTTTAATGAGTAACACGTTACGCTCGGCGTCCACACGTACGATTTCAAGATTTTGCAATGTGATGGTCTGACCGCCCATTTGACCTGGCAATTTCTTACCTTTGAAAACTCTTGCCGGGTCTGCAGCTGCCGCCATCGCACCAGGTGACCTGTGGAAATGGGAACCGTGGCTCATAGGGCCGCGCGACTGGTTATGACGCTTGATTGAACCCTGGAAACCTTTACCTTTTGAAGTTCCTGTCACATCTACAAAGTCCCCTGCTTCAAATGTATCTGCAGTGACTTCTTGACCGATTTCGAATTCTTCAACGTTCAAGTTCTTGAATTCGCGAATGAAGCGCTTAGGGAGTACTCCTGAAGCTTTTGCATGTCCTGTTTCAGCTTTGTTAGCATACTTATTGGATCTTGCACCTTCAAAGTATTCACGCTTGTCGTCAAAGCCGATCTGAACCGCATTATAGCCGTCAGTCTCTTCAACTTTCTTTTGTACTACCACGTTACCTGCTGTTTCTACTACCGTTACGGGAATCAACTCGCCGTTTTCACCGAAAACCTGAGTCATTCCAATTTTTTTACCTAAGATTCCTTTGGTCATCGAAAGTCCACCTCCTGTGAAAAATTATAATTTGATTTCGATGTCTACACCAGATGGTAAGTTCAAGCCCATGAGAGCATCAACTGTTTTAGGTGTAGGGTTTAAAATGTCGATAAGACGTTTATGCGTACGCTGTTCGAACTGCTCACGCGCATCCTTGTACTTATGGACTGCACGCAGGATCGTGTAGATCGTCTTCTCAGTCGGTAGTGGGATCGGCCCTGAAACATCTGCGCCTGAACGCTTTGCAGTTTCAACGATCTTCTCCGCTGATTGATCCAACACTCTGTGGTCATACGCTTTTAAACGAATACGAATTTTTTGTTTTGCCATTATTAGTACCTCCTTTGGTCGTCATCATTGTTTGATAGACTTCTCCACGAAAATTCTCCAACACATTGCCATGGCAATGCGGCCGGGTGTGTCGGTAACCTCTCGCTTCACAGATATCGAAAAGCCGGAACATCAGCGTTCCACGCACTTTTCTTCTTCAAGACGGGGTTCCCCGCCTTTTTAGTCCAACGTTAGATATAATACACGAAAAGAGCGAAAAAATCAATAGATAACCTAAGATTTTTCCACTCTTTTTTCCGATGGGAATTTTCGACCCCATCATTATACTTTATTCAGCTGTAAATTACAATGCTATTCCGAGATGAACACGAAATAGAGTATGAAGATGAGGAACAGCCCATACATCATCGGATGGACCTCTTTCCTCCGTCCGGCCATTATCATCGTCACCGGATAGAATATGAAGCCGATCGCAATACCGGTCGCTATGCTGTAGGACAGCGGCATGAGGAACACCGTCAGGAATGCCGGCACCGCGATCTCAAACTGGTTGAACGGTATTTTGCTCAAGTTCGATGCCATGAGCGCCCCGACGATGATCAGGGCAGGCGCCGTCACTTCCGATGTGAAGGTGACGAGCAGCGGCGAGAAGAATATCGCCGATAAGAACAGGAAGGCACTCACCACACTCGCAAAGCCTGTCCGTGCACCGGCGGCAACACCCGCCGTCGACTCTACATAGGAAGTCGTCGTCGATGTACCGAATATGGCGCCCGAAATCGTCGCGAATGCATCCGAGAGCAATGCACGCCCTGCACGCGGGAGTTTATTGTCCCGGATCAGGTTCGCCTGGGATGCCACACCCACAAGCGTGCCCGCCGTATCGAAGAAGTCGACGAACAGGAATGTGAGCACGACGATCAGGAACTGTGTATTGAAGAGCTGCGACGGTTCTGCAAATGCCTCGAATGCTGCCCCGAATGTCGGCGCCATGCTCGGCGCCGCACTGATGATCCCTTCAGGCATCGGCACGAGGCTGAAGATGACACCTGTGACGGCCGTTATGATCATCCCGAAGAATATCGCACCCGGCACCTTTTTCGCCATCAGTATGACGGTGACGAGCAGGCCGAAGCCTGCAAGGAGGACGCCCGGATCATGGACCGGCCCGAGGCTGACGAGCGTCGCCTCGTCCGATGTGATGATGCCTGCGCCCTGCAGGCCGACGAAAGTGATGAAGAAGCCGATTCCGGCACTGACGGCCATCTTCATCTCCATGGGGATTGCGTTGATTATGTATTCACGTACACCGGACAGCGTCAGTATGACGAATATGATCCCTGAGAATAAAACTCCGGTGAGCGCGGTCTGCCACGGGATGCCCATGGTGAGCACCACGGAGAATGCGAAGAAGGCATTCAGGCCCATGCCCGGGGCGAGCGCAATCGGATACTTTGCAAATACACCCATGATCAGGGTGCCGACGAACGCTGCAAGCGCCGTTGCAACGAAGACTGCATTCATATCCATCTTCATGTCATCCGGCACACCGTCAATGCCCTGGAGGGACAGCATCGCCGGGTTGACTGCAAGAACATACGCCATGGAAAGGAACGTCGTCAGTCCGCCGATTATTTCGCGGCGGTATGTCGTGCCATGACCTTTGAAATCAAAGTATTTTTTCATTACATTTCTCCGATCTTTTTATTTTCGTGCCGGTTCCTGATGAATGGAACAGGAGGATGGATCCGTCATATCACTTTGATGATATCCGGATCATCGTGCCCGATGAACCTGACGAGCATACGGCGTGTGACCGGCAGGAATTTCTCTATCAGTTTGCCGAGCAGAAAGACTATGAGAAAGCTTCCGATGAATACCGGACCGCCGAGCAGGAACCCTCCGACGAGTGCAAAAGCTTCCATTAAGTTGCGGGCACTGGAGAGCTTCATATTGAACTTTTCAATGAAAAACAGCATCAGTGTATCGCGCGGTCCGGCGCCTAGATTGGGTGTGATATAAAATGCGATGCCGAAGGCCATGACGATCACCCCGGCTGTGAACGCAATTCCGTGCATCACCCAGCCGTCGACTTCGGGAAGCAGGAAGTTGAAAACATCTATGAAGATGCCGATTGTGAACATATTTATGTATACGCCAAGCTTGGGCAGCCGCTTCAGCGCCACCGCCGTGAACAGGACGATGACCGCACCGACTATGATGGACCATGAACCGATCGTCAGACCGAAAGTGTCCCATAAGCCGTAGTGGAAGACATCCCACGGGCCGAGTCCGTACAGACGCCCCTTGATGGTCAGGGCGACGCCCAGGGAAAGTATGATCATGCCCCCGACGAAGAAGAGCCAGCGTTTGAATATCGAATTCCTCAATCATTTTCCTCCTATTCATATATAGACTCATTTTATAGCTGTACCCCGGAAATGACAATAGACAAATTCAGCGTGTTTTCATTAAAATTTTGCCGGGATGTTTGAAGCCGCTTCTTAAAAGGTAAATTACTGATGAATAAAACAGTATAAGAATATGAAGGAGTGGTTGTAATGAAATCCCACAGATACGGGCTGGCCACGCTCATTTTATCCACTGGGCTGCTGCTCGGCGCATGTGGCGGCGAAGAGGAAGCCGACCCTGCAGGGGATGTTGTTGAGGAAGGTAATGAGGATACCTCAGTCGAGATGAACGACGAAGCAAATACATCAGACGGCGCAGCCGATGAGGGTACGGATGACACCACCGGCGAGAGCACGGTGGACGACACCTCTGAAGATGAAGCCGACACTGAGTAATGCACAGATTTAAAAATAAAATCAACCATGAAGGAGATGTTTTGAATGAAATCCCATAAATACAAATTGGCAACGCTGGTTTTATCCACAGGACTGCTGCTCGGTGCATGCGGCGGCGGTGAAGAAGATGCACAGGCACCGGAAGAAGAACCTGAAGAAGTTGCGGATACTGCAGTAGAGGAAGATGAAGGTACAGGCACAACTGATCAAAGCACCGACACTTCTGACGATGCTGCCGAAGAAGCGGATACATCAGATGATTCTGCCGGAGAAAGCACGGATGACACGGAAGATACTTCAGATACGACTGATGATACATCATCGGACAACACCGATTCGACCAGCGAATCAGAGGAAACAGAGTCCACTGACGGCGAAGCAACTGAAGACACCGAAACAACCGAACCTACCGGCGTTGCCGTACTGGATCAGCTCGGCTCCACTCCTGAAGAAGCCGTAAGCGCCGCCCAGGAGAATTTTGACGGAGAACTGATGGAGCTTGAACTTGATCAGGAAAATGGAGACTGGGTGTATAAAGTTTCAATGGAAAACGAATCGGAAGAATATGAAGCCAAAATGCTCGCAGAAGACCTCTCCGTCATCAGTGAAGAAACAGAAAACAATGACGGCATGGACGCAAATGACGTCTTTGCATACGAAGACGCCATCCCTCATGACGAAGCAGTTCAGACTGCAACGGATGAAGTCGGCGGCGAGCTCGAAGGCTGGACACTCGACAAAGATGACGGTCAGCTTGAATACGAAATCGAGCTCATGAACACGGATGCCGGCGGCGACGCAGAAGTGAAGATCAATGCAGAGTCCGGCGAAATCCTTGAAACAGACGACTAATATTGAACTTGAAGAGCAGGACCCCCGTGGTCCTGCTCTTTTTGCGGCGCACTTGTCAGGTTTTTGGTGCTTAGCCGGATGGAGAGTCCCTGAGGTGGCGTGCCATCTGGATTCCCGGCGCTTATCCGGACAGAGGGTGCCTAGGCCGGAGCGCCGTCTGGATTTCAAGCGATTATTCGGACGGAGGGGGCTTGAGGCGGCGTGCTATCTGGATCCCCGGCGTTTATCCGGACAGAGGGGACTTGGCACGGGGCGCTATCTGGATTTTCGGCGTTTATCCAGATAGAGAGTCCCTGAGCTGGTGCGCCATCTGGATTTTCAGCATTTATCCGGACAGAGGCGCCGACGGATGGAATTCTGTCCACCATTCGCGTTCAGCCGGGCGCTTTATTGTCCTCCATATATCTGATGCCAATGGGCAGCAAAAAGAGGCGGGGCATATGCCCCGCCTCCCGTCATGCCCTGAATCTTTTCAGGAAGTTCTGCAGTCTTGGGTTGTCGGATTTGTTGATGACTTCATCTGCTGTGCCGGATTCGGCGATGACACCTTCGTCCAGGAACAGCACCCGGTCTGCGATCTCGAGGGCGAAGTCCATCTCATGGGTGACGAGGACCATCGCCATCGAGGCGTTCTCGGCCAGATCCCTGATGACTTCCAGCACCTCGCCGACAAGTTCCGGGTCGAGGGCTGAGGTGACTTCATCGAAGAGCATGATCTTCGGCCGCATGACGAGCGCACGGGCCATCGCGACGCGCTGCTTCTGCCCGCCGGATAAGTTCGATGGATATGCATCATATTTGTCACCGAGCCCGACGCGGTCTAGCATCTGCTTCGCCATATCGCGCGCCTCGTTCTTTTTCATCTTCTTCACTTTGATGAGCGGCATGGCGCAGTTGTCGAGTATCGTCTTGTGCGGGAAGAGGTTGAAGTGCTGGAAGACCATGCCGATGTCTTTTCTGACGCTTGCCAGATGTTTCTCGTTTGCCGGCAGCTTCTTCCCGTTCTTCTCTATCTTCCACAAGTTTTTTCCGGCGACATATATATCGCCGTCCGTCGGCTCTTCGAGGGTCATCAGGAGCCGGATGATCGTCGTCTTGCCCGAACCGCTCGGTCCGATGATCGCGATTTTCTCACCCGGATTGATATCAAGGTCGATACCTTTCAATACATGGGTGTCCCCGAATGATTTATGAACATTTATATATTGGACGATCGGTTCCATCATTCTGTCACCTTCACTTTCGTAGTCTTTTTATCGAATTGGCGGTTCATCTTCTTCTCAAGCGCCCTCACAAGCAATGCGGACGGATAGCTCAGTATGAGGAATAAAATTGCCACAATCGTCAACGGTTCCAAATATGACCATGTCTGTGCACCGTAACTTCTCGCGATGCTCAGGATGCCGACCACACCGATGGTGGCTGCAAGCGGCACTTCCTTGAACAGTATGATCAAGTAGTTCCCGAGCATCGGGATCGTCGGCGGGATCGCCTGCGGCAGCACGATGCTGAACCACTTATCCTTCACGGAGAGATTGAGTGCCGTCGCAGCTTCCCACTGCCCTTTGTCCACACTCTCTATACCGGAACGGTACACCTCGCTGATATATGTTGAAAAGTGGATGCCGAGGGCGAGCATGGCCGCCACGAACGGTGTGAATGACATGCCGATATAAGGCACCATCGGCCACGCGAAGTACAGGAAGAAAATCTGTACGATCGGCGGCGTGGACCGGATGAATTCCCTGATCCAGTAGATGATGAAATTGAAAGCCCTGAAGGGTGTCGACTCAAGCAGCAGCCATATGAAACCCGCAGCCAGTGCAAGCAGGAAGCTGACCACCGTCAGGCCGAGCGTCACGTTGATCCCTGTGATGATGATTGGAAATGCATCGAAAAATGTTTCCCAGCTCCAGTAGGTCATCAGCTCGCCACCCCTCTTCTTGCGATTTTCTCACCTTTTTTGGACAGCCAGATCAGCGGCAGCGCAATGATGAAGTACATGATGAGCACCATCAGATATGCAAGCGGCCCCTCTGAAAGGTTCGTCGAACGGTAGATGTCACCGAAGTACAGTATGTCCGTCAATCCGATCAGTGACACAAGTGCCGTACCTTTCAGGATCTGGATTGAATAGTTGCCGAATTCAGGCAGCATCAGCCTGAACGCCTGCGGCAGTATGACTTCTTTCATCCTTTGATAACGTGTCAGGTTCAGCGCGATACTTGCCTCGGTCTGTCCTTTATCGACGGAAAGCACGGATGTCCTCACCACTTCAGACATATAGGCACCGTAATTCAATGCGATTGCGATGACCCCGACCCACCAGTTGCTTCCCAGGTTTATATTAAACAGCATCGGAACCGCATAATATAACCAGAAAAGCTGTACAATCAGGGAGGTCCCCCTGAAAACTTCAACATATACAGCAGTGACGCCCCTGATGAGAATATTCCCCGATAACCTCGAGAGCCCGGCGATGAAAGCCATCAGAAAAGAAAATGCCGTGGCCGTCAAAAATATACTCAAAGTGGTGCCGAGGCCCTGGGTCAGATAGTTCAGGATGTTCCAGCCCGTTTCAAACATAGACTCACTCCCCTGTATTCAAATGAAAGGGCCCAGTTCTTCCACCGGAATCACTGGACCCAAAAATCTTTTATTCTTCCCCTGCGCAAAGCTCCTCAGCAGTCATTTCTCCCACTTCGACCCTGTTCGCTTCCGCTTCGAATCCTTCAGCATCATCCAGGATGCCATCGATCGTTCCATCTTCTTTTAATGTTTCCAGTGCTTCATTGTAAGCATCACGCAGCTCTTCATCTTCCATGTTGAATGCTGCTGCACCGTAACTCGGCACACCGTCGATGTCCGGCTGCTCGAAATCTTCAACAAGCTCGACATCGTCACTGCCGAGTGATTCATACGCCGCCCTGAGTGTCGCTTCAGTCGCTGCTGCGACATCCGCATTACCGGACTGTACGGCAGAGAGCTGGCCCGGGATATCCGATACGGACATGATCTGATCATCGGCCACACCTTCCTGTGCCACAAAGTCGAACTGCGTCGTGCCTTCCATCAGTGCAAGCGTGACATCCGGGTTATCCGCAATATCAGCATAGCTGCGGATGTCGTTCGGGTTGCCCGCTGCAACGACAAGTCCTTCACCATACTGCATTTCAGGTTCCGAGAACAACGCATTTTCACATCTATCCGGCAGGATCGCCATACCGGCAGTGATGACATCATACTGGCCGGCCTGCACGCCCGGGATCAGTTCGCCCCAGTCCGTCAGATGTCCGTTCACTTCCTCGATGCCCATCTCCTGGAACACCGCTTTTGCGATCTCTATGCTCGCACCCTCAAGTTCCCCTGATTCAGAATTCTGGAATGCGTAAGGCGGTTCATTCGCGAAACCGACATTGACCGTGCCCGCTTCCTGCAGTTCGGCCACCCGGCCTTCGCCTTCGCCGCCCCCCGCTTCACCGTTTCCTTCTTCACCGCCGCCATCGCCGTTCCCATTGCCGCATGCAGCAAGGACAAGCACCATGGCTAAAGTAAGTAACATCGTGAGTTTCTTCAAAATGATCTCCCCCTGTGAGTTTTGATTTGCTCTTCATCCGCATGGCCTGCGGACAAGTTTTCAAGTAAGTTCTGGATGTATTAAAATGGGTGCTGAGGAAATAAAACTGCTTTCCATACAATATATGTTGTATGGAAAAATAAAACCATATCCGTATGGTACTATAGTCGTCACAATTTTGTAACATCAAAAGTGTAAAAGCTCCCATACAAATTGGATTTAATTCCATTTTACAACATAACGGATGCACTTTCTATATAAATCTGAATATTTAGAAATAAATAAAGGCACATATTAAATCTGTGCTTCCGCTTCCTGCAGCCGGGGTTTCAGCGCCGCTCACCGCTTCGCCGTACGACTTTTCGGGTTTCTTGAGAATTTCTTTATTCACCAGTGAGTTTTATAAGGTGGGGGAAATCATATTCAAAAATTGACGGCACGCAGCCGGCGTGCCGTCAATAAAATTCACTGGACTTCTCTAATGTCCCTTGAAATATTCAAGCTTGCCTTCATCGACTTCGCCCAAAATGCGGTAGCCGTCAAAGAAGTGGTCGACGTATTCTTGTCCAAGCAGTGTTTCGATGCTTTTTGCCATGCTTGCGATATCAACGTAGCGGTCGCGCATACCGATATTGATGACATCGACGCTGCCGGTGATGTAACTTTCATTGACGATGAGGTTCGAAAGTACGAAATCACCATGTCCGAAGACGATGTCATCGTGCATCCCGCCTGCCTCATCGTAGAAGATGAACGGGCAGTCTTCGACTTTCGTCTTATGTAATGCACTCAAATAACGTCCCGCCTGCTTCAAAATCGACGCACGTGTCCCATCATCCGCCTCTTTTAGGAATTCATCCGCTCCGACTCCGGGCAGGGCGATGTAGAAAAGGTATGCATATTCCTCCTGGTAGTAAGTGACGGGTTTTGGAACGCCGTTCACGCCGTTCAATTCCAGCCAGAGCTGGCGCTTATGTTCCCGCCGTGTCTTCTTGATGTCATCCGTATAGGATTTGGCGATCAGCGGCTCGGTCGGTTCGTACTGGTTCGGCGGATCATCTTTGCCATATTCCAGATAGTATATTTCAGTCGCGGATTCCCCTTCGAGCGGGTGCCACTTGTAATACTCCTCATAGATTTCAAAGGTGTGCATGACTTCTCCTCCATTCTTCATAATCATACCTGAGATGCAGTGGAAATGTCATTCAGTGATTCCCCTAATATTGGAACTTTATGATATGATACAATCAGTATTTAAGGTGGTGTGAACATGGACTTGGAATATAAATTAAAAGAGCTTAAACATGATTATGTCCGTATCCAGGCTGATTTGGAAAAAGTCGAGTCGACCGGGCATAATACCGACAGTCTTGAAAAACAGCTCGTCGATATAGAGAACGAAATTACAGAAACGAAAAATAAAATCAAACAACAAAAATAATGTATTCAGGAAGTGCATGAAATGAAAAGAATGATAACTGTAATCATGATCATTCAGTTCCTGATTTACTTCGGTTTCAGTATGATCATCCCCGTCATTCCGGAAATCGTCACGGAACTTGATGCCTCCACGACTCATATGGGATGGCTGCTTGCAATCTACTCACTGGCGAGCTTCCTGTCGGCACCCTATTTCGGGCGCCTCAGTGACAGATACGGACGGCGCAAAATACTGCTTTATGGGTTGTTCGCCTTTGCATTGAGCTTTTTCATATTCGGTGTATTCATCGACAATCTTCTGATCCTTTACATAAGCCGCATACTCGGCGGTGCAGCCTCGGGTGCGCTCTATACTGCAACGACAAGCATGGTCGCCGACATCACCACACGCGAGACCCGCACGAAATATATGGGGCTCGTCGGCATGGCGGTCGGCATGGGCTTCATATTCGGTCCCGGCATCGGCGGCCTGCTCGCCGGCGTCAGCCTGAGCCTCGCTTATTTCATGACCACTTTCGTCATTTTGGCGACTCTGGTCGTGGCGATATTCAAAATCGAAGAAACATACCGCCCGACGACAACGGTCAATAAAAATATCACCCTGCCGACGGAGTACCTTCTTCAGCCGGTCGGCATACTGCTCGTATGTACGTTCCTCGTCATGTTCATCAACAGCGGCATGGAAAGTACATTCCAGCTGCTCGGCATCGAAAGGATCAGCATCACGCCGGCGGAGATGGGTATTTTATTCTTCATCGGGGGTATATTCAATGCCATCGTCCAGGGCGGAGTGATCCGCAGATTGAAAGACGGCCAGGAGCTGCCGTTCATGATTGCCGGCCAGGTGTTCACCCTGATCGCATTCATAATGCTGCCGTTCATGAACGGGCTCGTCTACGCCGGGTTCTGCATCGTATTCCTGATGGTGGGCAACGCGCTTGTCCGGACACTCGTCACTTCACAGATCACCAAAGAGGCACAGGCGGGTGAAATGGGACGGATGACATCAACGACATATTCCATGGACAGCCTCGGCCGGATCTTCGGCCCGATCGTCTTCAATCTGCTGTTCCTCATCAGTCCGGGGACGCCATTCTGGTTCGGTGCTGCAGTGACTGTATTTGCCACATTTTTCATCTTCCAGTATTATCGTAAAGGAAAGCGGGTGATTCAATGATCGTCATACTGATGCTGCTTATATATCTCGTCATCGGGTACGCCACCGTCATGGTGATGAGGAGCCGCACACTGGATGTCTTACGGCTGATTTCCGGTGTCGCTTTCCTTCTGCTGATCCTGGTCTACAGCCTCTCACTGTCCAATCCGGATTCGGTCATCGTATTCGTGCTTGGCCTGTCTCTCATGCTGTCCATTGAAATAGCCGCATTCAAGGAAAATAAAGATGACCGCGATCATGTATTTTTAATCTACGCATTCACTGCGATGTTTTCAGCTGTTTTGGTCATAGTGGTGCTTATGAATTGAGTGGGAAGGTGGAAATATGAGAAGAGTCATATCTGTTCTGCTGATTCTGATGCAGCTGCTGTTCTTCCTCAACTATTTGATCAACGGAAGCATCATGCAGCTGAATCTGTATTTATGGATTTTCACGGCACTTTTCGGCGCGCTCGTCAGCTACCGGCTGTGGAGCAACGCGCCCCATATGCATGAAAGCGAGAAGCTTTATATGACCATGCGCATCTCCCTCTCCGTCGTGAGCGCCGCTTCAATCATCTTCATCCTGATGCTCATCATCGCAAGGCCCTACCTTCTGTAGGAGCACAATAAAGACACCGGACAGAATAACTCTGCCCGGTGTCTTTTCATGTCCTGTCTTTTTTCTCTTTCCTCAGCTGGTTCAGCCTGATCTTGCCTTTCTGGAAGATCGGCACGCCGACTTCCGCTGCCATATATAAAGGGCGTCTCAATATGAAGTCGAATTCCCCTATCTTCTCGGAAACTTCCGTACCCCATACTTTTTTGAACTGCCAGAGGCCGAAATGCGGTGAATCCTCTTCAGGCATCACGCTCACTCCGCCGAAGTCATACGTTTTTGCGCCCTTGTCCCTTGCATACTGCATCATGGCAAACTGCATATGATGATTCGGCAGATAATCCCTGTAGTCGTTCGAAGAGGCACCGTATAAATAATATGCCTTGTGCCCGGACAATGCGAGCAGGGCACCCGATAAGATGATGCCGTCGGGATGTTCACCTTTCAGCTCCTGCGCTTCTTTGAGCTGGCCTTCGAGCTTCGCTTTCCTGTTCTGAAGGTTCCTCAACTGATTGTCTTTTTTGCTGCCGTCCTTCTTCTTCTCCGCCTTCTGTGTTTCTTTATCCAGCTTCCCGAGGTCCGATTTTACGGATTCCTCCACTTTTGACGGGTTGAGCCGGACGAGGAACAGTTCCATATGGCCGTTCGGATTCAGGTGGTCATACATCGATTCGAAATAAGTGATGTCACGCGTGAGGAAGCCGTCACGCTCCCCCGTCTCCTTCATGAGGTCGACGAAGGTTGGCAGATCCTCACGTGATGCCTTGTAGACTTCCGTCCCTTTTTTCAGGGCACTGCGCACTTTCGTGCGGTTGTTACGTTCGAAACTCTGCAGCAGCGCCGCATCGTCTTTATCGATATCCGCCATCATCGTCTGGCGCGGCTGGATTGCATGCTTGCTCATGCCGTCATGGAAGCCGCGGTGTTTGAAACCGAGGACTTTCAGGTTTTCAAGCGCATCTTCATATTCCGACACCGGAATATCCGGGTCGATTTTGATCGCATAGGCTTTCTCTTCCTTTGCGATGACGACAGCTTCCTTCAGCATCGCCTCAACCAGCGCATGATCGTGATAGTCGCATACGAAACCGCGGGATATGTAGCACAGCGTCGCATTCAGCTTGGGCACTTTTTTGAATAAAAGTGTCGCAGCACCCCGGGTCTCCGAGGATGCATCCGCAATTGCGAACCGTCTGAAATACCACCCCGTCAGCTTCTTCGACGCCGCCCAGTCCGTCAGTTGGAGCAGGTCGCCGTTCGGATGATCTTCTATGAACCGGTTATGTTCTTCTTCACTTAAATGCAATCGTTTATACATAGTTATCTCCAATCCAAAAAATCTGTTATAATTCCAGTTATGAAAGGTGGCGTAACTTTATGAGAATCATCATATTAAGTATTTTAATACTGCTCAATGCGGTCAGCATGATCGAAATGGGCCAGTACTTCGATTCAGGCTTCATCCAGCTGTTGAGCGTCCGTATTATCCTTGCCGTGATTTCATTGATCTTATCCATCGTGTACCTCCTGGTCGGCGGTACAAAAGCATTGAAGCTCACCGGCATCGTGACCGCCCTCATCGCCCTTTCGCATCTCGTATTCATGCTTTATATAAACTTATAATCCGCACCCAGATACTCACCGCTTTCACCGGCTGTACCGATTTCGATCGACATGGCCGGCTGATTGCCTTCTTCCAGTTCGATCACTGTATGGTCATCGATATTACCCTGCCAGATGCCGATGACATCGAAGAAAGCCTGCCACTCGGCAGCATCCTTCACTGTCTGCCGTATCCTGAGCGGTGCCGGCTCCATTGATGCCCCGAAACCTTTGATCCGTTCCCTTCTTGCATCATCATCCTCTTCCCACTGTATGAAAAAAGGAAACATATGCTGATCATGCATTATATAAAGCAGCGACCAGCGCAGCGTCTCCCCGCCGGTCACACGCTCCATATACAAGGGGCCGAATGTCTTGAACCCCTGTGCCCGGTAACGCTCGGACAACTTTACGATATCGTCGGTCGCCAGCGCATATCGGATGAAACCTTCCTTATAATTGCATTTGTGGATCGCCTTGGCGAAGGAATCTTCCGCTTCACGAAGGTGGTCGTGGAACACATTGCGGTCCTTTATCGTAAGATATTCGATATAACGCATGTCGATATAGGATAACAGGTTCTCCGTGCCAAGACGCTGGTGCACACCGCCGGAATGTATATCGAGCGGCACCTCTTCCCGTGCTGCTTCCAGATTGTTGACATAATGGATGATATGGTCGAACTGGATCATATTCTGCCCCCTCAAGCTTTTAGTATGGTCGTACCCTTCCTGACAACAAAAGCCGGCATGAACACCTTGGCATCCCGTACCGGCTCGTTTTTATTCAGACTTTGATGATATCCGACCGGCCCTCTTTGAGCCGCTCCGCTTCCTTGGCGCGGTACTCCCGGCTCACTATCCTGTCCCCTGTCTCAGCGTCAAAAAAGTGGCCATTCTCCATATCGAATGCGAACTTCACCCGGTCGCCAGCCATTATATTATGCCTGGCATCCACCCTTGCGATGAATTCCTGGCCTTCATAATCCGCATAGAGCATGGTTTCGGAGCCATGCATCTCACTCACGCGGATCTCGACATCAAAACTTGCTTTCGATGCTTTGACATATTCCGCTTCATCCCGGATGTCTTCCGGACGGATGCCGAATTTGACCGGCTTGCCGTCGTACCCTTCATCCAGCAGCATCTCCCTTTTATCCCGGGGGATTTCAAAACGGGCATCCCCGATGGTCAGAACACCGCCGTCCATGCGGCCGTCGAAGATGTTCATTGCAGGAGAGCCGATGAATTCGGCAACAAAGACGTTCTCAGGCAGATCATAGACCTCTTTCGGCGTACCGACCTGCATGATGTTGCCCTCGTTCAGCACGACGATCCTTGTCGCCATCGTCAATGCCTCTGTCTGGTCGTGGGTGACGTAGATCGTCGTCGTCTCAAGACGCTTGTGCAGTTTGGTGATCTCGGCACGCATCTGGACGCGGAGCTTTGCATCGAGGTTAGATAAAGGTTCATCCATCAGGAAAACCCCGGCATCACGCACAATCGCCCTGCCGAGTGCGACACGCTGCCGCTGGCCGCCCGACAATGCTTTCGGCTTCCGGTCGAGGTACTTTGTGAGCCCGAGTATTTCCGCCGCTTCATGGACCTGTGCCTTGATATCCTTCTTCGGCGTCTTCCTGAGCTTCAGGCCGAAGGCCATATTGTCATACACGCTCATATGCGGATACAGCGCATAGTTCTGGAAGACCATCGCAATATCCCTGTTCTTCGGTTCGACATCATTCATCCTTTTGCCGTTGATGTATAATTCGCCGTCGGTGATTTCCTCAAGCCCTGCAATCATCCTGAGCGTCGTCGACTTCCCGCAGCCTGACGGGCCGACGAAGACGATGAACTCCCCGTCGCCGATTGTGAGATTGAAATCCCTTACCACTTCCGGGCCGTTGTCATACACTTTTCTGATATTTTCGAGCTTCAACTCTGCCATATTATAATCCCCTTATTATATTATAGAAAGCATTTACTTATGATCGTCCCCCGGCTTCCTTCAAGTGCTTCGCCAGTACTTCACCCGCCATATCGTTCATGGCACGGACGTATTCAAAGACACCCCGCAGCACGGGATAGACCGTCCTGATGCCGGCCTCGCCGAAAGTCGAGAGGACGAATGTAATGACATTCAGCTTACGCACTTTCAACACGGTGGATATAAGCGTCGTGAGCGGACCGATCATCTTCCTGTAGTTGCCTGCCACTTTACCTGTATCCTTCGCCTGATTGACGAACTCCTTGACTCTTGGCATCGACATGCCGATGAACCCGGCATCTTCCTCATCCAGATGGAAATGGCCTGCCGTCTTCTGTTCGATCGCTTTGAACTCCCTGCTCAATATCAAGTCCTTAAAGCCCGGGGTGAGCAGTCTCGCGCCGAGGGTGCTGCTCTTTTTATTGAGGAATTTATCGAAATACCTGGAATTGCGGAGCCTTTTTTGGAATTCTTCATCCTTTGAATCGAAGTACGCATCGATTTCTTCTTTGAGCGTATCGATGCCTGTACCGTCCTTGACGCTGACGAAATGATATTTAAGAGGATCTTTGATGATTTTCTTGAATGTGACATGCAGTTCAGAATTCTTCTCCTGCTTGAGCAATTCGCGGTCGTAGGCGCCCGATACGTCGATGAGTGCGTCCAGCTTGCTGTATACGAAAGTGATTTTAGTTTTATTTTTGGCAAGGAACCTGATCACTTTTTCATCCGCTTCCCTGATCTTCGAGGAGAACACATACAGTACATGCTTCACCTTATGCTTTTTCAGCAGTTTCTTATATTGCGCAGGCGAAAATTCCGTCGTGCCGACACCCGGGAAATCCAGCAGTTCACCGTATCTGCCATAGCGGTAGCCTGCGACATCCCTTGTCGCATCGGTCTCCGTCGATATATGGGGGTCCCCGCCCGTCAGCGCATGGATCAGCGCGCTCTTTCCGGCGTCCACCTGTCCCGCGACCGCAATGCGGTAATCTATCGTCCCGCGTATATAATCGTAAAATTCTTCCACCAACGGATGTTGCTGTGTCATCATGTCACCCCATCATATAGTTTCATTATTTTTGCTGCCCATATATGTACTTATTGACAATCCGGCAGCAAGTGAAACAATTGAAGCGATCCATGTGCCCGCCGCATCCGGCAACCCGGGATAGAGCGGGAAGACCGAACCGAACAGGAGACCTATGATGGCTGCATACATGATGTAAGTGTAATTCCTGAGCAGGAACTGGATCCCCCTGCTTGCGAGCAGCAAGCCTGAAACGATGCCGAGCCCCGTCGCGATCAGGATCGGCAGCACACTGAAGTTGAATGATGTGAATTCGCTGATGGCCCTCATGATGACGGGATAGGCGCCGAGGATCAGCAGCATGAGCGAACCTGATATGCCCGGCAGCAGCATGACGGCTGAAGCAAGCATCCCGCTGAAAAACAACCCGATCATCACCGGCACCGAAATGTCGATGCTCTCCGCCGGCGCTGCAGCATCGTTGACCGTCGACATCCAGTACAGGAGGACGATCACCAGCCCCATCACTATGTAGTGGGCCGGCCTGAACTCGGTTTTGTAGCTCGAAATGCTGAACATCATAGGGATGACGCCGAGCACCATGCCGATGAAGAACCAGTGCGTCGGGACCATGTGTTCGGTCAGCAGATAATCCATCAGGGACGACATCGTAAGTATCGCCACACCCATGCCGATGACAAGGGGCAGCAAATATAACACCGCAGTCTTGAAGTGCCTGGAGACGATGCGGCTGATCGCCCCAAGGAATTGTTCGTATATACCTAAAAGCAATGCCATCGTACCGCTGCTGACACCCGGGATGATTTCGCATATCCCCATTAAAAATCCTCTGAAGAGGTTCGTCCATCTAAACATCTCTCTGCCCCGCCATTCGATCATGAAGTCTCCTCATGATGCTTTTATTGATTCCATTATAGAACGATTGTAGCATAAATAGACTCAATTTTTCAGAAATTATGCGTATAATGGAGGGTGAATGCGATTATCAATGAACAGGAGTTGTGCATATGAAAAAACTGGGCGTTTATTTCGGTACATTCGCACCATGCCATGTGGGTCATTTCGAACAGATCATCCGTGCCAAAAGGGAGAATGATCACGCGCTCGTCATCGTCAGCGGCTACGCAGGCGACCGCGGGGACGAATACGGGATGTCTTTGAACCACAGGGTGAAGGCGATGCGGCAGCTGTGTGCCGGAGATGAGAATGTCACGGTCCTGAAGCTCGATGAGACGGATATCCCCCGCTACCCGGAAGGCTGGAGACTCTGGCTGGAAATGATGGCGGACCTGATAAGGGACGGGACGCCGGAGCATGCCGGAGATTTCGGCTCACTGACGTTTTATGTCGGTGAAGAGGAATACATCGGGCCGCTCGAGGAGTTTTATTCCCGGAAATGGGAAGACGTCCCGGTAAGTGTCACGCTTGTGGACAGGGCGCTGCTCAGGATCAGCGGCACAAACATCCGTGAAGCGGCGCTCATCAACTGGGATTATGTGACACGTCCGTTCCGCCGCTTCTTCGTTCAGAATGTCCTCATCCTCGGGGCGCCCGGTACCGGCAAATCGATGCTCGTCAAAGATCTCGCCCGCCGCTATTCAACGAGCTATTCCGTCGAATATAAAAAGGAATACTTGAAAGCGCACCAGGTGGGCGAAGATGAGCTGGATGCCAAGGATTTCCATGCAATCGGCATCGGCCAGTTCGATCTGAACCGCAGGCACATCCATTCGCCTGCAACACGTAAAGCTTTTTTCGCAGATACCGATGTCATGACCGCCAAGGTGATGACTCAGCTGTCCGATTCGAATGAAGCATCAAGAAAACTCTACGAAGTGTTCGACTATTACATCCAGCTGCAGAACTGGGCGCTCATCCTGCTGCTTCCACCGGCGGATGATGATGAATATGGGCATACACTTTACCGGGCGTTGAAAGATGAGATTGCACACAACAACCTCACCGCCGTCACCCGTGAATTGAAAGGGGATTCATACAGGGATATTTACCGTGAGGCGCATTCACTAGTCGACGGAATGCTCGCAGAAGGCAAAGATAATTGAATAATCATTTTATATTTTCGTAAAATTACGATATTATGGAACTTAGTAAAATACATAGGAGGAATTCATTTTGTTTAAGAAGTTGCTTATGACACCCGGCCCCACCCCGATTCCAGAAAAAGTGAACCAGCGCATGGCAGAAGGCATGATCGGACACAGGTCCGGAGACTTTTCCGAATTGATGCGCCGCATCAAGCCAAAGATCAAAGATGTATTCGGCACGAAAGATGATGTCGCAATCCTGTCCTCCAGCGGGACGAGCTCGCTTGAAGCTGCGATGGTCAACCTGGCGGCGAAGGATGAAAACGTCGTCGTCATCGTGAGTGGTGCATTCGGTGCACGTTTTGAAGCCATAGCAAAAACCTATCCATACAATGTCCACACTTACGAAGTGGAATGGGGTGAAGCGGCGGACCCTGCCGACTTCAGGGAATTCCTGAACAAGCTGGATGATGTCAAAGTCGTCGTCTCCCAGGCTTGCGAAACTTCGACTGCAGTGCTCCATCCGGTGACCGAGCTTGGTGAAATCGTCAAAGATTACGACGAAGATGCCCTGTTCATCGTGGACGGCGTGAGCAGCGTCGGCGGCATGAAGTTCAATATGTCGGAGTCGAAGATCGACTGCCTGATTTCTGGCAGCCAGAAAGCACTGATGCTCCCTCCGGGACTTGCATTCGTCGCGATGAATCAGAATGCACGCCAGAAGATGAAAGACAATGACCTTCCAAGGTTCTACCTCGACTTGAACCAGTACTTCGATTCACTCGATAAAGATACGACCCCGTTCACTCCGGCGGTCTCCCTGATCCAGGGGCTTGAGGCTGTGCTCGATTCAGTTGCGGAGGAAGGGCTTGAAAATGTTTATGACAGACATGCCAAAATGCGGGATATGCTGAGGGCGGGACTCAGGGCGCTGGATCTCGGATTGCTCGTGGAAGATGAATATGCATCGCCTACCGTTACGGCGTTCAAATCCACGTCTGACGAGCTTTCTCACATCAAAGACGAGCTCAAGAATAACTTCGGAATAACGATAGCCGGCGGCCAGAAACATCTGAAAGGACAAATTCTCCGTATCGGCCATATGGGATATATGTTCCCTTCCGATATCATCGTCGTGCTCGGTGCGCTGGAAGGCATCTTATCCAAATACAGACAAAATGATTATTATGGAAAAGCAATCAAGGAAGCTCAGGAGGTATTTTTCAATGACTTATAAAGTTCTTGTCCTGGACCCGGTAAGTGAGGATGGCATCAGCGAACTGCTTGAACATCCGAATTATCAGGTGGACGTCAACACCGGTCTTACAGAAGATGAGATCATAGAAATCATCTACGACTATCATGCAATCGTCGTACGCAGCCAGACGAAAATCACCGAAAATATCATTCAACGCGCACGGCACTTGAAGGTGATCGCACGCGCGGGCGTCGGCGTGGACAATATCGATATCGATGCAGCCACGAAATTCGGCGTGATCGTCATCAACGCCCCGGACGGCAACACCATCTCCGCCACTGAACATACGTTGGCGATGATGCTGTCATTGTCACGCGACATCCCGGAAGCGCATAAGGAACTCTCCGAAGGTACGTGGAACCGCGGTGCACATAAGGGCGTCGAACTCTACGGCAAAACGCTCGGCATCATCGGTGTCGGCAAAATCGGCTTCGGCGTCGCACGCCGTGCACAAGTGTTCGGCATGAATGTCGTCGCTTTCGACCCGTACCTTTCCGATGAAAAGGCGAAAGAGTCCGGAATCGAGAAGCTTGAAGTGGACCAGATTGCTGAAGTGGCGGATTTCGTCACCGTCCATACACCGCTCACACCGCAGACCAAAGGCATCGTCGGCAAATCTTTCTTCGAAAACTGCAAGCCCGGCCTGCGCCTTGTCAACGTCGCACGCGGCGGCATCATCGATGAAGCGGATCTGCTCGAGGCGCTGAAGGCCAATAAGATCGGCGGTGCAGCACTCGATGTATTCGAAGAGGAGCCCCCGACCAATATGGAGCTCCTGTCCCATCCGTCCGTCGTCGTGACACCGCACCTTGGTGCTTCCACAATCGAGGCACAGGAGAAGGTCGCAGTGAGCGTTTCCCGGGAAATCATCGAAATACTTGAAAACAACACAATCATACATGCAGTCAACGCACCGCGCATGAGTGAGAATATCAACAGGGAACTCCAACCATACATCAATATTGCGAGCCATATGGGATCTGTCGGCATCCAGCTGATGAATAAGCCGCCGAATGAGATCCGCTTGAAGTATCACGGCGATATTGCTGTCGACGATACGAGCATGCTGACCCGCTCATTCATCGCGAGCATGCTCCGTCCGCATTTCGGGGAAAGCGTCAATATCATCAATGCGCTTTATTTCCTCCAGGAGCAGGATGTCACGTATAAAGTCGAAAAGAAAGGCAAGACCAAAGGATACAACAACTATCTGGAAGTAGAACTCGCGAACGCTGATGAAGACCTCGTGCTCGGAGCAAGCGTCCTCGATGGCTACGGGGAGCGTATCGTGAAACTCGACGATTACCAGGTCGACATCAAACCGACCCAGCATATCCTTGTCATCAATCATATCGACCGTCCCGGCATCATCGGCGATATGGGCATGATACTCGGCAAACACCAGGTCAATATCGCGAGCATGCAGCTCGGCCGTTCAAACGAAGGCGGTGCGGCATTGCTGTCACTCTCACTCGACTCACGGGTGAGCGATGAGGCCCTGGTCGAACTCAGTGTTATAGAAGGCTTCAGGGATGTTAAGCAGGTGGACCTGCAGATCTGATTTTGAATGATATGGAAAAGAGAAGTTCACGGTGAACTTCTCTTTTTTGTTGTTTGAAGTGGGACGCGGCCGATTTGAGAACTCTGATATAGGTGGTGAGATCGGATTCTGAGGCGTCATCCGATTTGAAAGCCTTGATATGGGGGGTTGAGATCGGATTTGAGGTCTGATTCCGATCTGGATTCATTAAAACGCACCGTGAGACCGGATTTGGTGCGGGATTCCGATTTGGCGCCACCTGAATATCCATCGAAATCGGATTAGAAAATCCCCAATATCCTGCGAGCAAATAAAAAACCGCTGGAGACCTTATTCGGGTCTTCAGCGGTCTTTATTCATCCAATCATTTAACCATATTTTCAACAGAGAGCACATCCGGCACGAGGTTCTCACGTGAGACACCGAGGTCGGTGAATGTCGGGATGATGTCATCGCCGGTCAGGCCGGTGAGTGTACCGATGAATTCGACTTCCATCTTGTCAGCGCAGAAAAAGTCTGCAACGGAGTCGCCGACGACGTACACTTTCTCATCGGAGATGTTCTCGCCTTTAACGGCTTCTTCGAAATATTTTTCATCCTGGGCGTACAGCGTCCATAAATAGCTGTACGGATGGGGCTTGGAGAGCTGGCGTTCCACGCCTTCCACGGCTTCTGCCTCTTTCACTTCGGAGGCGGTGGAGATCCTCTCGTCTTTGAAGTACTCAAGCAGTCCTGCCGCCTCGAAAGGTATGAGTGTCTCTTCTCTTGAGCGGCCGGTTGCGATACCGATCGTGAGATTCCGGTCGATCAGGTTCTGAAGCATCTTTTCAAGGTCTTCGACCGGCGCAAGCCATTCTTCCTGATGGAGGAAGCCTTCCTTGTCGCCTTCGATCGGCAGCGTGCTGCCCTTCATCCGCTCACTGCCAAGGTACCATTCCTGATACACGTGCTGTCCGAGCAGCCACAGTGTGCTGTTCGTCCTGAAGTCATCCTCTTCATTTAAGAATTTCAAAGATGTTGCATAGTTGACGAGACCTTCGTAAATCGTCTCTTTAGTGTATTCATCGCCGTCAAGGAATTCCAGAACTTTTCCATAATCGGGCTCGACATCGCCAAGCATCTCACCGATGCCGTATAAGTCATTGATATCCACATTGCTTATATTGATACCCGAGTCTTTAAGCAGATTGATATAAACGATTGAGAACGTGATATAGAGCATATCCCAATTCGAGTTCAGTCCCATTTCCTTATAGCGGCTTAAAACTTCATCATCCAGAAAGATTTTACTTCTGATTTCTGCAATCTCCTCATCCGTATAGGACGTTTTGAATTTTTCCTGGGTCAGGTTCAAATACCTCGGATTGAAAAGCAGTTCATGCACGGATAGAGCAGAAACATCAAAACATCTTTCCTCACTCAAAAATACACCGTCAACATCAAAAATTACAACGGACATAATGCGCCTCCTTCAAAGCGGGTTTTTTCGTCATGATTAACTAAATTTTCTCATAGAAGCGACAAAAAGTCGAATACTATTCCATTTATTCATTCTTTATAGTTCCATGTTTGGTATAATATCAACTAAATTTACAAATAAAGGGGAATTCACATGTCAGTGGCTGGTTATCTGAATGATTTGAAGAAGGAAATAGGCAAAGTGCTCGTCGGACAGGAGGAGGTGATCGACCTTATCTTCATCAGCATCATCCAGAAGGGGCATATTTTATTCGAGAGTGTGCCCGGCACCGGGAAGACCGTGCTCGCAAAGTCGATCTCCAAAGTGCTCGGCGGCGACTTCTCGAGGGTGCAGTTCACGCCGGATGTCCTGCCGACGGATATAACGGGGATGAACATCTATAATCCGAAGACGCAGGCGTTCGAATTGAACCGCGGACCGGTCATGACGAACATCCTCCTTGCCGATGAAATAAACCGCGCCACCCCGAGGACACAGTCGGCCCTCCTTGAAGTGATGGAGGAGGGGCAGGTGACGATCGACGGCGTCACCCATCCGGTCGATTCGCCTTTCATCGTGCTCGCCACCCAGAATCCGATTGAATCGAAGCAGGGCACGTTCGACCTGCCTGAAGCGCAGATGGACCGCTTCTTCCTGAAAATCGATCTGGGCTACCCTTCTTTCGAAAATGAAATGACAATGCTTGATCTGCACAGGGGGGACGGTCCCCGTGATGCCATCAATCAGGTTCTGTCGCTTGATATCATCAGGGAAATGCAGGCTGAAGCCGGGAAAATACATATCAACCGGACAGTAAAGGATTACATCATCAACCTCGTCCACCGGACAAGGGCCCATGAACATATCGCGCTCGGTGTCTCACCGCGCGGGACGATTGCGCTGATGCAGGCGGCGGTCGGTGCTGCACTGATCAATGGCCGGGACTACGTCACGCCGGATGATGTGAAATACATTGCACCCTACGTGCTGACACACCGCATCGTCTTGAACATCGAAGGGATGACGCTCACTTCGGAAAAAGAAGTCATGGACCGCATCCTCAAGAGTACGGAAGTGCCGGTCGAATACGGAGTTGAAAGAGATGAAGTATAAGAGGCAGCATACCGAATCAAAGATGGCATCGGCCCTTTTCTCCATCATCGCCGTCATGGTCATATTCGATCTGCTGTATACCGCGCAGCTGAATGCATGGCTGCAGCTCATCATCGGAATCACCGCCGCAATGGCCCTGTTGAATTTATTTCATGAAAAAAATGTCGCAAAACACCTCACCGTTGATGTGATGCCGGGAGAACTCAGAAAGTATAAGGGGCAGGAAGACGTCCTGTATCTGCAAGTCACCCAGCGCGGCCGCCTGCCGGTGTTGTCTGCAGAGATCACCATCACCGCAGGGGATGATATTGCCTTTTATAACGATGAGTCATTGAAAATCAGGAACGTCACCGAGACTTCCCGCATTTTTTCAGTATTTCCCGGGAAATCGACGACCATCGAAATTCCCTTCAAAGCCGTTCACAGGGGCACCAGCAAAATCATCGAAACCAAAATCGCCGTACCGCGCATATTCGGTTTCGGTCATATCAAGCTTGAGCAGGCCGGCTCCGCAAATCATGAAATACTGATTTATCCGGACCGCTACGCACTGCATAACCGGTCTTTGAAGGCAAAGATTGAACAAGGCGCATACAGGGATAAGAACACATTTTTCCACGATCCCCTCCTCACCACCGGCAGCCGCCCGTATGAGACGACCGACTCTCTCAGGGATGTACACTGGAAATTGAGCGCCCGCAGCGGTGAACTGATGACGCGGGAATATGAAAAGACGACGCATATGTCATGGCTTTTCCTCATCAACCTGCGCTCTGATAAGTCATTTGCCCCGCCTGCCGATATAGAGGTCACTTTCGAAAAGCTGGCCTTCATCTTCGGGACGATGGCCGAAGATGGCATACCGTACAGGATCATGGCCAATATGCGCACTTTCGACCGGCACCAGTTTTTCACGCTGGATGAAAGTTCCGGAAAACTCCATTACCGTCATGCCCTGGAGGCGCTCGCGAGGATAAAGACCGTCACTTACACGATCAGTTTCGACCGTTTCCTGAAATTCGTGAAGCAGTCTGACAAAATGCCCACCCACCTTATTTTCACAGGTGAAGCGGATCCTCTCATCATGGCGGAACTCAAATATTACATAGAACAAGGGACAGCTGTCTACCAGCTGGATGAACATGGCCTCGAACCATTCAAGTATGGCAGGAAGGAGGCGGTGACGTGAGCAGGATAAAATACCATGCTTCATTCCTGCATGCCTTCCTTGTCGAAATGGCATTGTTATTGTCGGTATATCTCTTTTTAAACATCCATAATGTGGCGGGCGACCGGGATCATGTGCTGTTCTTCCTTGCTGTTGTGCTGGCGCAGTATCTCGCAGGCCATCTGATTGCAGCAAGACTGCCGGTGAAATATATTTATTTACTGGTGCCCGTGACCCTCGCTGCCGCGCTCTTCAGCGGTGATTATTTCTTATCCGCACTGCTCATCAGCACCATTCCGGTGTGGCGCCTTGAACAGCTGCACTACAGCCTGGATGAAACCATTGCTCCCGGTACGGTGATCGCCGGTCTGGTCTGGCTCATCATCATCACGATGATCTCCACGCCTGAAACCGATGCGCACATCGCTACTTTCAACATCATATTCATCGCCTCACTCGCAGGATACATCACAGGGAGGATCCTTACATTGGCACTGGACAGCGGGTACGGTAAGCGGCCTTATATCAGGCTGACTTCGTTCCTCATCCTGGCCTTCATCACCCTGGGCATTGTGCTGATGCAGATGTACCGGCTTGCTGTGTTTATTTTGAGCTATGCGGTCATCTTCCTCCTGAATGCAATGGTGTTCATGCTGAGGCCCTTTTTCGACTTTCTGGAAGGCGTGGAGCTGGATTACCCGGAAGATGCCTTCCAGGAGGATGAAGCGGAGCTCGACGGCTATCAGACACCGGATGAAGTGGCATCAGAGACGGGCCAGGTGCTCGGCATCCCCTTTGGGGCGATCCTTCTCACGCTGGTGGCGGCTGCCGTCATTTTCGCCGTTTATTCGTATTTCAGGAAGCGGGAATCCCGCACACGGGAAGTGCATGTACAAGAGACGCCGCACACGGTAAACCATACGCCCGTGAATGCGCCGGCGTCCAAAAAAGCGCCGCCCGGCAAAGCCCGCAGGATGTATTTTGATTTTGAGAAATGGGCCGCTTCAAAAGGATACGGCAGATACACCGATGAAACGATCGAGCAGTGGTTCAAGCGGCTCCGCCTTCACGAGCACACTTCCATATCAAAGCTCGGACATTACCAGGCCATGCGTTATAAGGACCAGGCACTGACCCATGAGGAGCTTGAAGATCTGAAGACATATATCCGTGAGTTTAAAAATATCCTAAATAAAAAAGCCTGATTCCTCAGGCTTTTATTCATCAATACTGGTTCAAATACTGGTCGACTTCCCATTCTGAAATCTGGGCACGGTACATGTCCCATTCCACGGTTTTATTGCTGTAGAACTGCCTCATGATGTGCGGACCGAGTGCATCCTGCACCACCGCATCTTCCTTCAGCGCTTTCAGTGCCGTATACAGAGTGGAAGGCAGGTCTTCGACACCGAGTGCCTCACGCTCTTCCCTTGTCATTTCATAAAGGTTCACATTGATCGGCTCCGGCAGACCGATCTCATTCTTGATGCCGTCAAGGCCCGACTTCAAAATGACGGCAAGTGCCAGATAAGGATTTGCCGCAGGATCCACTGAACGGATTTCCGCCCTTGTGGACAGCTTCCTTGATGAAGGGATCCTGAGGAGCGGTGAGCGGTTCTTGCCGCTCCATGCGATGTAGCTCGGCGCCTCGTAACCCGGCACCAGACGTTTATAGGAATTGACGATCGGGTTGCAGACCGCCGTGAATCCTCTCGCATGCTTCAGTATGCCGCCCATGAAATGGCGCATCTCCTGGCTCAGGCCGAAACTGTCATTCTCATCATAGAACGCATTCTCTTCGCCCCTGAAGAGTGATACATTAAAGTGCATGCCGCTGCCGTTGATGCCGAAAAGGGGCTTCGGCATGAATGTCGCATGCAGATTATGCTTCCTCGCGACCGTTTTGACGATCAGTTTAAATGTTTGTATGTTATCACATGCACTGATTGCATCCTCATATTTGAAGTCGATTTCATGCTGTCCCTGGGCCACTTCATGGTGGGAAGCCTCGATTTCAAATCCCATGTCCTCGAGCTCAAGCACGATGTCACGCCTGCAATTCTCACCGAGATCCGTCGGTGCTAGATCAAAATAACCACCCTGGTCGTTCAGTTCCCTTGTCGGGTGACCATTTTCATCCAGTTTAAATAAAAAGAATTCCGGCTCCGGACCGAGGTTGAATGCCGAATATCCCATCTCTTCCATTTCCTTCAGCACACGCTTCAAATTTGAGCGCGGGTCCCCTTCGAACGGCTCGCCGTCCACTGTATAAATATCGCATATCAATCTTGCGACTTTCCCTTTCCCTGCCGTCCACGGGAAGATGGACCATGTTTCGAGATCCGGCTTCAAATACATATCGGATTCCTCGATGCGCACAAAACCTTCGATGGAAGAGCCGTCGAACATCATTTCACCGTCGAGTGCCTTATCCAGCTGTCTTATGGGCACTTCAACATTCTTGATCGTACCGAGTATATCCGTAAACTGCAATCTGATGTACCTGACATTTTCATTTTCGGCGATGCGCTTGATGTCATCCCTCGTGTAATTGTTCTTCATCCATTCACTCTCCCTCTTATTTCTAGAAAAATCTTGATAAATCCCCGCGGTTTGGCAGCGTCCTGTTCAGTTCTTTGTAATTCAGTATTTCACCAGCCGGGTGGCTTTCATCTCTGCCGAGTATCTCCCCGATCCGTTTCATCGTGAACCCCTTCTCCATCAGCATCCTGATGGTGAGCAGCCTTTCAAAATCATTCATCGAGAAGAGGCGGTGATTGCCCTCACTCCTTGCGGGCGTAATCAGTCCGGCCGCTTCATAATGGCGGATTTGACGCGCGGTCAATCCAGTCAATTTCATCGCTGATGACATTGGGAATACGGGAGCATTTCTTCGACTTTCATCATTGTTCATGATCACCACTCCAACTATGGGGAAAATAATAACACATTTTTTTCCATCCACAAAATCGATGTCAGATTATCTGACATCGGTCTAATTATATAGAAAAACAACCTGCAGGTATATCATTTTCAACATCAAAAAACGCACCGGATCCACCGGACGGTCCCGTGGATCAAATGCGTCTTTTATTTGTGATATCACCTGTTGAACTTATCCCGGTTCTTTTTACGGTTCATCGTCAAAGTCTCTTTTGTGAACAGCGAGTAGACGACAGGGACGATGACCAGTGTCAGGAGCGTGCTCGCAAGCAGCCCGCCGATGACACTGATGCCCATCGGCTGGTTGATTTCGGAACCTTCACCGAGTCCGATGGCGATCGGCACAAGCCCGAGTATCGTCGTGAAAGCCGTCATGAATATCGGCCGTGTACGGACATCGACCGCTTCGATGATCGCTTCATAGGCATTCATGCCGCGTGCCCTCAGCTGGTTGATGAAGTCCACGAGGACGATGCCGTTGTTCACCACGATGCCGATCAGTACGAGCATCCCGATGAACACCGGTACACTCAACGGTGTATCGGTCAGCCACAACCCGAGCATGACACCGACGGCGGAAAGCGGGATCGTGAACATGATGACGAACGGATACTTGAATGATTCGAATTGGGCCGCCATGACGAGGAATACGAGTATGACCGCAAGTATCATGGCCATGATCATATCCATGATGGAGTCTTCGATCAGCTCCTGGTCCCCCGTGAATGACAGATTGCTGCCGGCGGACAAGTCCAGTCCGTTCACGATATCCTGCATCTCGGTCACCGCTTCCGATAAGTTAGCACCCGGTTCAAGTTCCAGTTCATACTGGTAGGCATGCTGGCCGTTGATCCGCTCGACGGCGGACGGGGCCGGCTGCCTGTCGACCGTCGCCACTTCATCCAGCGTCACAGCACCTTCTTCCGTCCTCGAGATCACCATATCTCCGAGGGCCTCCTCCGAGTCCACATCTTCATCCGGCAGCGTCATGCGCACCATCAGATATTCCTCCGCGCTCTCGTCGAGGACCAGGAAGACATCCATGCCGGTCGTCATGTTATTGAACGTACTTGCCACTTCGGAGGCAGCGAGGCCATTCTCAAAAAGTGCATCATGATCCAGCGTGATGGCAAGTTCATCTATCGTATCGGTCGTGTTGTTCGACACTTGGGTGACGGAGTCCATTTCACCGAGCGCCCTTGTGATCTTCTCTTCATCTTCCTCCAGGTCCTGCTCGCTGCTGTTCATCAGGTCAAATGTCAATACGGAGGAATCGGTGCCGGTGGAAGTGGTCGTCATCATGCTGACCTCGGCATCCTCGACGTGGCTTTCCGCGATGCTCTGCAGCTCTCCGCCGACCTCATCCGCCACTTCATTGGTCGAACGTTCACGTTCATCCGGGGGCACCGTCGTCACATAGATCGAGCCCTGCGAGGCTTCCCCGCCGGCCCCGATGCCGCTCGTATCAGATGCACCGGCCATTGCAAGGAAGACATCGACCTCTTCGATGCCGAGCAGATAATCCTCCATCTCCAGTAGTGCCGCTTCGGTCGTTTCCAGGTTCGTACCAGAAGTCATGTCGATATTCGCTGTGAAGAAGCTCTCATCCGTTTCCGGCAGGAAAATCATGCCGGTGCGGTAAATACCGAAAGCACCGAGCGCGACCAGGGCACCTACAATCAGGAACGTCAGCAGACGGAATCTCAAGGCGAATTTGAGCATCCTCTGGATTACACGGTTATATATGCTCCTGCGCCTTTTCTCCTCCATGGAAGTG
Source organism: Salinicoccus kekensis (assembly GCF_900220995.1). Classification (GTDB taxonomy): domain Bacteria; phylum Bacillota; class Bacilli; order Staphylococcales; family Salinicoccaceae; genus Lacicoccus; species Lacicoccus kekensis. Next base: position 221,175 of record NZ_OBQF01000003.1, on the reverse strand, counting down.
TTCACGGTCTTCATGAATTTGCTCGCAAACATCGGCACAACGGTGAGGGCCACAATCAGGGAGGCCAGCAGACTGAATGCAACCGTCAGTGAAAACTGCGTGAATATCTGTCCGATGATCCCTTCGATGAACAATACGGGCAGGAAGACCGCAATCGTGGTGAATGTCGAAGCCGTGATCGCAGCCGCAACTTCCCGCGCCCCTTCATACGCCGCCTCTTTCGGCGTTTTCCCGAGGCCAAGATGCCGGTTGATGTTTTCAATCACGACGATGCTGTTGTCGACGAGCATCCCCACCCCGAGCGCAAGGCCGCCCATCGTCAAGAGGTTCAGCGTGAAATCAGAAAAATACATCAGCACGAATGTGAAGATGACCGAATACGGTATCGCGATGCCGATGATGATCGGACTCCTCACATTCCTCAGGAATAAGAATAAAACCACCATCGCAAAAACGGCACCGAGAATCAGCGCAGTGGCGATGTCCTGGATTGAGCGGTTTATGTAGTCACCCTGATCGAACAGTACATCCCCCTCAATCCCTTCGAACCTCGGTTCATCAAGCGTACTTTCAAGCACATCCAGAAATTCTCCCGAGACCTGTGATGTATTCCCGTTGGATTCTTCAAGCACATTGATCAGGACGGACGGGTTTTGGTTCGTCCTGGAGATCGTCTCCCCGCTGTCACTCACCCGGACAATTTCGCTGATCTCACCCAAAGTCACCTCTTCGCCGGCCTCCGGATCGATGGTGACCGGGAATGCCTCAAGATCTTCAATCGACTGCATCTGTGCCTGGATGCGTGTGGTGATGGATTCTGTGCCATCGCTGATCGTCGTACCCGGCAGCGATATATCACTCGAAGCGAGCATCTGCTGAAGCGTGCTCATCTCCAGCTGATAATTTTCCATTTCATCGGAATCCAGCTGTATTTCAATGGTTTCCGTGGTCAGACCTTCGGCATCGACGCTCGCCACGCCTTCGATCCGCTCCAGTTCCTCGCTCAACTCCTCCACCAGACCCTGGAATTCAAGCTCTTCCAGTTCGCTGCTGACGGACATCTGGATGATCGGCAGCTGTGACGGGTCGAATTTCAGGAAGCTCGGATCGCCGGCACCGTCGGGCAGCTGGACATTATCCAGCGCCTGGCTGATTTCCCCTTCCACATCATTGATATCCGTCGCCCAGCCGAATTGAAGGAGGGTCAGGCTTGAGCCTTCCTGGGCGGTGGAAGCCATCGTATCCAGTCCTGTGGTCGTAGATAAGCTCTCTTCAATCGGTATCGTGACCTGATCGTTCACCTCTTCAGGCCCGGCCTGGTCATATGTGGCAACGACGACGCCGATCGGCGGATTGATTTCCGGTATCAATTTCAGCGGTATGTTCACAAGTGACACTGCACCCAGCACGATGACCAGCAGCATCGTCACCATCGTCAGCACCGGCCGTCTGATAGAAAGCTTTATCATGGACTTCTCCCCCATTCATCCCTCTGGCTTAACCCCTCATATCAAATTTCATTTTACCACTTTTAATGTGAATTTACTAAATACAATAAAAAAAGCGTCAACCTTGAATGGTTGACGCCTGTAGGTTTAAAAGAAGTTCAGGAGGTTCGCTGCGAACACCAGTATGATGATGACCGGCAGGATGAACTTCAACAGGAATATCCATGCCCGGAAAAGGGGGTACATGGCAGTGCCCTGAACGACACCGATCTGGTTTTTGATCGTTGAGTATTCCAGGATGTAGCCGACGAACACTGATGAAATCAGTGCGTTGAACGGAAGCATGATGTTGGAGACGAGGAAGTCCACATTATCGAAAATCGTCCCTGCAAAGAACTGCACCTCGTTCAGCACACCTTCGGACAGCGCGGAAGGGATGCCGATGATGAAGACGATGAGGCCGAATACATAAGCCATCGTTTTACGCCTGTTTTCGTTGCCTTTGATTGCGTTGGCTACATTGATCTCAATCATCGAGATGGCCGAAGTGAGCGTTGCGAACAGGAATGCGATCAGAAACAGTATGTAGAATACATTTCCAAGGGCAATCTCGCTGAAGACCTGCGGCAGCACGATGAATATCAGACCCGGACCGAACACGTTCTCCATTTCAAATGAAGCGATTGCCGGGAATATCGCAAGGCCCGCCATCACTGAAATCACGACGTTCATCAGTACGATGTAAAGCGCCGACTGCGTCAGATTGTGCGTTTTATCAAGGTATGAGGCATAGGTGATCATCGTCGTCGCACCGATGCTGAGTGCAAAGAATGACTGGCCGAGCGCATACAGCACCGCTTCGGAGTTGATGTTCTCAAACGACGGCCTCAGGAAAAATTCCACACCCTCCATCGCACCCGGCAGCGTGAGTGAACGGATGATGATGATCAGAAACAGGATGAACAATAAAGGCATCATGATCTTCGATGCACGTTCCAGACCTTTCTGGACGCCCTGGGCGACGATCAATACAGTAAGCAGTATAAATACGCCCTGCCCCAAAATGACATAGAGAGGATCCGTGACGACACGTCCGAACATCTCCCCGTAATCGGCAATCTGCAGCAGACCGACCGTATTGAAGAATGCCACCACAAGATAAAGCAGGATCCAACCGCCGATGACACTGTAGAATGACAGGAGGAGGATGACCGCTATATTACCGCTCCAGCCGAAAATCCGGTACCATCTTTTACCGCCGAGATATTCGAAACTCTCGATCGGGTTCCTCCCTCCTGCCCGTCCGATGACGAACTCTGATAAAAGCAGCGGCAGTCCCACAACAAGCGTGAACAATAGAAATATAAGAAGAAACGCCCCGCCGCCATGCTCTGCAGTCATATAGGGAAAGCGCCACAAAGCACCGAGACCGATCGCCGATCCGGCTGCAGCAAGTATGAATCCGATTTTAGAACCCCATTGAGATTTTTCCACGTCTTACCCTCCTGTAAAAAAGTTTAGAATAATTACATATGCTACCATATACAGCCCTACATGAACAGTAGGAAATTCAATCGGCATTCTGCTCATTTCCCTTGAAAATCGTCTTTGAATGAGCAGGATAAAGCAAATTCTGCTTACTCAACCTGAAAATCGTCGTCGAATGAGCAGAATAATAGGATTTCTGCTTATTGATTCCAAAATCTGCCCTTGAATGAGCAGACAAGAGCAAGTTCTGCTCACTTACTCCAAAATCTGCCCTTGAATGAGCAGACTCTTATATTTCCAGATTCCTCCAAAAAGAAAAGCCGGCGCGGGGCCGGCTTGCTTAAAATTCATATTTAGTTCGGATTGTCTTCCAGATCCGGAATCGATTTTTCGTAGTACTGACGGTCTTTATTGGCGTTGAAGTGGTCCGCTTTCTCCACTTTAACATCAGTGACGTAGTCAGGCATTTCAACGAAGTTTTCGTAGATGCCTTTCTCAACGAGGTAGTTCCCTTCAGGGAAGAGGACACCGACGTTGCCGTCCTTGATGTCTGCAATTTGGACGAAGCCTTGGAAAACGCCGTTCTTGTTGTAGAGTACGACCGCTTCGTTTTCTTCAAGACCTTGTCTGCGTGCATCCGCTTCACTCATCAGGACGCCGTAGCGGCCCATGTGGTTGAATGCATCCGTCTCGCCGTACACCATGGAGTTGAACTGTTTACCGCGGCGCATCAGGAGTTTGAATTCTCCGGCTTTCGCGTTGTTGTCCGGGATATCCATGCTGATCAGGTTGGCACGGCCGTCCGGTGTCGGACATACGCCGCCTTCACATAACCATGCTCCGCCGTACTGGTACACGTCGCCTGCCTTCTTCAAGTACTGGACACCGTCGTATTGAGGGTTCGCCTTGGCGATCTCATTACGGATCTCCTGTCCGGATTTGAAGTCGATCAGATGTGCATTTTCAGGTTTTACGCGCTTGGCAAGATCGATGTAGATCTTCCACTCACTGCGTGCTTCGGCAATGCGGTTGCGGTTCCCTTCGATTTCAGGGGAGAAGTAGATCATTCTCTCCGTTGAAGTCGACAGTCCGCCGCCGTCCTGCTCGTAGCGTGTTTTCGCCGGCAGTACGATGACCGCTTCTTTGGCATCCAGAAGTGTGGATGTGTTCAGGATGATATCCTGATGCACACGGATGTCCAGGTTCTCAAGGGCATCCTTTACAAAGTCCGGATCCGGCATCGTCTCAAGGAAGTTACCGCCCGACATGTAGTAGAGTTTCAGCTTTCGCTCGCTGTCTTCAGGGAGCATTGCATTTTCGATCGTCACACCCACGGAATCCCCAGGCCATTTCGGCAGTTCGAAATTCCAAAGTTTTTCAATTCTCTCAGTGTTGATTTCATCATAGTCTCCACCCGGCAATGAGAACGGGTCTGCACCCATTTCGCCTGAGCCCTGGACACTTGAGTGTCCGCGGAGCGGCATAAGGCCGTTGTACTTGCGTCCGAGCCATCCGCGCAGGAGGCCGATGTTTGCAACTTGTGAAATGTTGTCTGTCGCATGTTTGTGCATAGTGAGGCCAAGTGCCCATACCATTACACCATTTTTGGACTGTGCGAGCAGGTTGCCGAGCTCGACAATTCTTTCCTTCGTGATGCCTGAAGATTCGATGATTTCATCCCATGACTGGCTTTCGACTGTTTCTTTCAATTCTTCATAGTTGTTGACATGATCACGTACGAACTCGTGGTTGATCGCGGAACCTTCGACTTCAGCTTCCATTTCGAACCAGTGTTTCATGATACCGTGCATCAGCGCGATATCACCGCCGATGTTCACTTCGTAGAAATCATCTGCAAGCTGTGTGCCGAATAATGCAGACTCGACTACAGACGGCACCCAGTAGTTTTCCATAGCAGGTTCCCTGTATGGGTTGATCACGATGATTTTAGTACCGCGTTTTTTCGCTTCCATCATGTACTTGGTGGAGACAGGGCTCGCGTTTGAAGCCACACTTCCCCAGAATACCAGCACATCGGTACCGAGCCAATCCTGATAGTTACAAGTTGAAGCACCGACGCCGACTGAGCGTTTCAATGCTGATTTACTCGGTGAGTGACAAATCCTCGATGCGTTGTCGATGTTGTTCGTCTCAAGGTAACGCGCCGTCTTCGCAGCAACATAATATGATTCGTTCGTGATGCCGCGGCTTGTTAAGTAAAATGCATACTGCTTCGGATCAAGCTGCTTCATTTTGTCCGCAACGGTGTCCATTGCCTCATCCCAGGAAATTCTTGTGAATCTGTTTTCACCTTTACGGCGGATCATCGGATAAGGTATGCGGCCCAGTTCACGCAGCTCTGAAGAGCTTAGCTTCCTGAGTTCGTTGATGTCCTGGTGCAGCATCTTAGGTTCGATCGGCGGCGCTGTGTTCAGTCTTAAGACGTTGAAACGCGTTGTACAGACATGCGGGCCTGTCAGAGTCTGGTCCTGAAGGCCGCCCACGCCGAGCGCACATCCGTCACAGACCCCTTTTAAGATTATATTTTTGGCATAGTTCAGGTTGTCTTTGTTCTTCCATGCAATCTTGGCTGAATCTATGATATGTCGTGGTTTGACTTTTGTGATTCCAAAAGGTACAGGGCTGACCCATAAACTTGTGTCCCATCTCTTTGTTTTGTTAATAGGACCCGGGTGTAAAGTTTTACCCATTTATGACACTCCTTTTATCCATAATAAATATATTATACATTAATTTTATATGTTTCAAAAGGATATTTACTCAGCGAGCTGGGGTTTATCTTGTAGAGTTTGTGAACTTCCCGTCGTTTCGCCGGCACTTTCCCTGATCTTTCTGATATCAGCACGTATAAGCAGTGAAAGTATGAGCGCCACAACAAACATCCCCGTGAATATATACAGCGTCAATGTGTAGCTTGCCGTCGCCTCGTATATCTCAGCCACGATGAGCGGACCTGCAAGACCTGCTGCTGCCCATGCGGTCAAAATATAGCCGTGGATCGCACCGAGCTGCCTCGTGCCGAAGATGTCGCCGATGTAGGCGGGAATCGCAGCAAAACCGCCCCCGTAACAGGAAATCATGATGAATAATAATATCGCGAACAAGTATTCATTCGTGACGGCCGGCAGTATTGCGAACACACCGATCTGGATGACGAAGAAGATCGTGTACAGGTTCGGCCTGCCGATATAGTCTGAAATGGATGCCCATATCAACCTGCCGGCGCCATTGAAGACACCCATGACACCGACGATGAGTGCTGCGGCCGCCACCGTCACACCGGTGACTTCCTGAGCCATCGGACTGGCCACTGCAAGGATTGCGATACCGCAGGTGATGTTGATGAACAACATCAGCCACAGGAAGTAAAACCGTCTTGTCTTGATTGCCTCATTGGCGGTGAGCTGCACATAATCCCGCTTCACTTCCTTCGGTGAGTCGTCTTCATTCTTCATGCCTTCAGGCACATAGTCTTCAGGCGGCCGTTCAAGATACAGGCTTGAGGCCAGCATCACTATGAAATAAATGGCTCCAAGCACAAAAAACGTCGCCGGAATGCTGAGTGTACCCATCAGGAATTCCATGGCAGGGGATGCGATCATCGCAGCAAAGCCGAAGCCCATGATTGCAAGACCCGTCGCCATCCCCCTTCTGTCCGGAAACCATTTGATGAGTGTCGATACAGGCGTGATATAGCCGACCCCGAGTCCGATACCGCCAAATACCCCGTAACTGATATACAAGAGCCACAGGCTTTCAACTTGTACAGCATAACCGCCGATGCCCATGCCAATCGCGAAAAATAATGTTGCGACCAAGCCGGAAATCCGCGGACCGTACCTCTCAACAAAATGCCCCATGAATGCTGCCGAGAGCCCTGAAAATAAGATCGCCAGACTGAATGTGAACGATACATCGGACAATGACCAGCCGATTGATTCCTGAAGCGGGCCGGTGAAGACACTCCACGCATATACAGATCCGATCGATATATGGATTCCCACAGCTGCAAGCGCTATCAACCAGCGATTCTTTTTAACTTCCATACCCTTTTCCCCCATAAGCCTAAAGATTTACATCAAATATGGTCGTCATATAAAATGCATATGTTTAAAAAGGTTTTTTACTCAGCCAGCTGCGGCTTATCCTGTACACTTTGCGGACTTGCCGCCGTCTCACCGGCACTTTCCCTGATCTTTTTGATATCAGCGCGTATAAGCAGTGAAATGACGAGCGCCGCTACAAACATCGCCGTGAATATATACAGCGTCAACGTATAACTTGCCGTCGCCTCGTATATTTCAGCAACGATGAGCGGGCCTGCAAGACCTGCTGCCGCCCATGCGGTCAAAATGTAACCGTGGATCGCACCGAGCTGCTTCGTCCCGAAGATGTCGCCGATGTAGGCGGGAATCGCAGCGAAACCGCCTCCATAACATGAAATCATGATGAACAGTAATATCGCAAACAAGTATTCATTCGTCACGGCCGGCAGTATTGCGAACACACCGATCTGGATGACGAAGAAGATCGTGTACAGGTTCGGTCTGCCGATATAGTCTGAAATGGATGCCCATATCAGCCTGCCGCCACCATTGAACACACCCATAATGCCGACGATGAGTGCTGCAGCGCCGACTGAAATGCCCGTGATCTCCTGCGCCATCGGGCTCGCCACCGCCAGTATTGCGATGCCGCAGGTGACGTTGATGAACAGCATCAGCCACAGGAAGTAAAAACGCCTTGTCTTGATCGCCTCATTGGCGGTGAGCTGGACATAATCCTGCTTCACTTCCTTCGGTGAATCATCCGTATTCTTCATGCCTGCAGGCACATAACCTTCAGGCGGTCGTTCAAGATACAGGCTCGATGCCAGCATCACTATGAAATAAACGATTGCGAGTATGTAGAATGTCGCCGGAATACTGAATGCATTCATCAGGAATTCCATTGCAGGTGATGCGATCATTGCAGCGAAGCCGAAGCCCATGATTGCGAGCCCCGTCGCCATACCCCTTCTGTCCGGAAACCATTTGACGAGCGTCGAGACAGGTGTGATGTAACCGATTCCAAGTCCGATACCACCAAATACACCATAGCCCAGATAAAGCATCCACAAGCTTTCAATCTGTACTGCATAACCTGCTGTCGCCATACCGAGCGCGAAAAATGATGTCGATACCAAGCCTGATGCCCTCGGACCGTACTTTTCAACAAAATGCCCCATGAATGCTGCCGAGAGGCCTAAAAATAAGATGGCCAGACTGAATGTGAACGACACATCAGACAATGACCAGCCGATTGATTCCTGGAGTGGGCCGGTGAAGACACTCCACGCATATACAGATCCGATCGAGATATGAATACCTACGGCTGCAAGCGCTATCAACCAACGATTCTTTTTCACTTCCATTCCCTATTCCCCCATAAGCTTAAAGATTTACATTAAATACGTTTATCATATAAAATGTATATGTTTGATATAATGAATTATATAGGTTGCCCACAATTTCAACAATAGTTTATTTTTAAATTGTGAATATTTTATGAAAATATTTTTAAAGAGGTTAGATTATGGAAATTACTACAGAAAGGAAAATTGTCAGATATCAAAGCGGACAATTTTCAAATATAGACGATATGGTGGCTGAAGAATTCCCGCTCACTGTGTATATTAATGATATCGAATTCGTCACCCTCGTCTGTTCCCCCGACCATCTGGAGGAGCTGATCATCGGCTTCCTTGCTTCCGAAGGCGCCATAAGGTCATACAGTGATATAAAATCCTTCAATCTCGATGACAGGGGTGGTTTCTGCCACATCAAACTGCATAAGTCGATACCGACAGACCATTTCCAGTATTCGAAGCGGATACTCGGTTCATGCTGCGGGAAGAGCCGCCAGTTCTATTTTCAGAACGATGTCGACACGGCCAAAGTGTCGATGAGTAAAACGACGCTGACACCGGAGCAGGTCAGCAGGCTGATGATCGAGATGCAGACGACGAGCACGATCTTCAAGGAGACCGGCGGCATCCATAATGCAAGCCTCGGCGACCCGGATGGCACAGTGGTCCACCGTGGTGATATCGGCCGGCATAACGCCCTCGATAAATTGTACGGCTACTGTGTGCAGAATAATATCTCCGTCCGGGACAAAGTACTTGTATTCAGCGGCCGGATTTCATCGGAAGTACTGACCAAAGCCGCAAAAATCGGTGTGGGCATCGTGCTGAGCAAATCTGCGCCGACCGATCTTGCCATTGGACTTGCCCATGACTTGAACATCACAGCCGTCGGATTCGTCCGCGGTGAATCGTTCAATGTTTACACCCATCCATGGCGCATCACCGAAGACTGATTGTTTCCAAAATGCCGGATCCTTCATTTGACTTACGCACCCGGCACATCTATGATGAAATTAAGTAAATAACAGTACCACTAGGGGTGCATTGGCTGAGATAGCACATCCGGGAATAAACTTCCGGAAAGTGCTGATCCCTTCGACTTGATCTGGATAATACCAGCGTAAGGAAGTGGTTTAGTACTTGAATATCAGACAGCTGACCAAATATATACATCTATAGACTATGATGCGCTTTTGGTGTGTGCTGTTATTTATATTACTAAGCCTGCTTCTGCAATGTTGATATTGCTGGAAGCGGGCTTTTTATTCTGCAACATGGAAGGATGGTCATTTATGGCAAGTGCTTTACCTATTGCGCTGACGATAGCGGGAACCGACCCTTCGGGCGGTGCCGGGGTCCTCGCGGACATCAAATCTTTTCAATCCCGCGGTGTTTACGGCATGTCAGCGGTCACCTCACTCACCGCACAGAATACGCTCGGGGTCCAGGATGTCTTTAATGTGCCCGCCGGGTTTTTGGACGCACAGCTCGGAAGCATATTTTCCGATGAAGCGCCGCATGCGATGAAAAGCGGCATGATCGCAACCGAGGAAATGATGCATGTCATCAGGCGGTATGCAGATGAACACAGTATCCCCTTCGTCATCGATCCGGTCATGATTTCAACATCGGGGCACAACTTGATTGATGAGGGGGCCATCGATTATCTGCGGGACTCGCTCCTGCCCCTGGCCGCCACGGTGACACCGAATATCCCGGAAGCGGAAAAGCTCACGGGCATCACCATCGAAAGCGAAGCGGATATAGAGAAAGCCGCGAAGATCTTTATGGACGAAATCGGTGTGGAGAGCGTCATCATCAAGGGCGGACACCTCAAAGGGGACGCCGTCGATTACCTGTTCCAGAAGGATGATTCCCTGAAATTGTCATCGGAGCGGATCGACACCGGGCACACACATGGCACGGGCTGTACCTTTTCTGCAGTCATCACCGCGGAACTCGCAAAGGACCGGACACTTGAAGATGCGTTCCGGACAGGTAAAAAGTATATAACGGAAGCAATACGGAAGACACCCGAGCTCGGCCGGGGCCAGGGCCCGGTCAACCATTTCGCATATAAGGGGGAGTGAATGATATGACTACTTTAAGTAAACTGCGGGGGAATCCGCCGCTCATCGTCTGCATCACGAACGATGTCGTAAAAGACATTACGGCAAACGGTCTTCTCGCACTCGGGGCCTCCCCGATCATGAGCGGGGAGAAGAGTGAAGCGGCAGGGCTCATGCAGGCGGCGGACGGTCTGCTGATCAATATAGGGACTGCTGATACGCATAAGAAAAATCTCATGTTTGAAATGGCGGAAGCAGCGAATAAAAACAATGTGCCTCTGGTGCTCGACCCGGTCGGCTATGCCGCTTCGGACTTCAGAAGGAACCTGGTGGATGAACTGATCGAAAAATATGAGTTCACGCTGATCAAAGGGAACCAGAGTGAAATGATGGCACTCGCCGGCCTTGAGAGCACTTCCCGGGGCGTGGATTCCACAGATGCCGGGGATGCACTCGAAATTGCCGAAGCTGCATTTGAAGCTCTGAACATACCGGCGCTGGTCACCGGTGAAACGGACGCCTTCGTCACACGCACACGCCGGTATACGCTCCATAACGGAAATGGACTGCAGGGTAGGATCACCGGCTCGGGCTGTCTGCTCGGTGCGGTCATGCTTGCCTTCATCTCAAGAAGTGACGGGCTCACCGACGGCGCCCTCGATGCGGTGAGCTACTACAACTTATGCGCCGAGTCCGCTGCCGGGCAGAATCCGGGACCCGCCACATTCAGGACAGGTTTCATAGATGCCCTCTATTTGAATGATGCCTCACTGCTTTCAGGAAAGGACATCAGGCAGCATGAATAAGGTGGATTTAAGGCTTTACTTCATATACGGTTCGGCACAGGGCGATGCCGGCACGAGCCTGAATGTCATCAGGCAGGCGCTTGCAGGCGGCATCACGATGTTCCAGCTCCGTGAAAAAGGAGCCGGTGCACTCGAGGGAAGAAGCCTTTTGGATTTTGCATCTTCGGTGAAATCACTGACTTCTGAATATGGGGTTCCCTTCATTGTGAATGATGATGTGGATCTCGCGATGGAGGTGGAAGCCGACGGCATCCATATTGGACAGGATGATATGAAGCCAGCAGATCTGCCCCGGTGGTTCGACCGGAAAATCATCGGGCTCTCCGTCGGAAGTCGGGAGGAGCTCGTTCTGAGCGACCTCAGTAACGTCGATTATATCGGCACCGGCCCCGTGTTTCCGACTCGGTCGAAAGATGATGCCGGGGCGGCCATAGGCACGGCGGGACTCCGGCAGATGCGGGAAGACATCGGGCGCATGCCGATGGTTGCGATCGGCGGCATTACACATGCAAACTACAAAGCGTGCCTTGAGTCCGGTGCAGACGGAATCGCAGTGATTTCCTCAATTTCCGGTGCCGATGATGTCACCCGGGCAGCGCGCGAATTTTTAAAATGAGGGGAAGAGCGGGACCATTTAAAAAGCCGGATGCAGAAGCCTTTTCATAAGGTTTCTGCATCCGGCTTTTATAGTGCCGTCCATTATTCTTCCCGGTATTTCGTGAATTTGAAATCACCGGTCTGAAGTGCATGATCATCATAGTATGATGCCATTATACCGGCGATACTGACCGCCCAGCTGATGTCGGTCGCATACTGATTCGTGCCCGGTTCATGGGGGTTCCAACGCATCTTGTAGAGGGTATGCTGGCCGTTATTCACGTAGTTCCGGCTGATGAACTCCGCACCGCCCATGATTGCACGCTCTGGGGATGACCAGTCTTCTTCGGCCGCATAGCTCGATCCCGCTTCCACCGCCTGCCGGTCGAAAGCCCCGATGCCGAAGAAGTTATAATATGTCGTGCCGTCCGCTTCTATGCCCCGGGCGAGCTCGGATGCACCGTTACCGGTTTCGATCTGTGTATGGCTGATTAAATACAGTACATTGATATCATGAGCCTCCTGGGCTTCGAGGTATGTTTCCCCGTATCCTTCAAGGATGCCCCTGCCCTCCAGTATCTCATTCAAAGTACCTGCATCTACCTCCACCTTCTGTCTGAGGTCGAGATGCTGCAGCGGATAATACTCTTCATCCGTCTGCATGTAATGCCTGATCTGTTCTTCCCCGGCCTCCGTCAGCCGGCCGTCCTGGATGGTCACATCCTGGGTATTTTTGTCGAGCTGGAGGGCGACCGCCTCATCGAAAGTGTAAGGTGAACGATTTTTGTCATTCCCTCCGGTTTCTGAAAATATGAAAGTGATCACGAACACCCCCATGATCAGACTGAGTATCAATAATGGTAAATCATCTTTATCTTCCCTGAACATGGCCTTTATCCTTTACAAAAAATGAATACTCTTATATTACAACTTAAACATCAAAAAAGTAAGCATCAAATGTGATGCTTACTTTTCGTCATCGTTGCGAGGTCCATCAGGGAATCGATCATCTTACCGATCCTCTGCTTCATCTCATCACTGAGATGGGCATACTCGCCTTTCTCGTTCTTTTGATAATCCGCACTGCTTGCACAGACCTGGGTCGGCACAGCCAGCGCATGCAGCCCCCTCATCACTATCCGAAGCTGGGCCAGCGGGTCGGTGTTCCGCATGCCGCCGCTCGTACAGTACAATGCGACCGGCTTGCCTTCGAACTGATCGAATGACAGATGGTCCAGTGCATTTTTCAAGATGCCGGAAAATGAAGTATGGTAGTTCGGTGTGCCGATGATGATCGCATCTGCTTCCCTTGCGATGGTCTTGAATTCTTCAAGGTCCTCAGTCGCTGGAGATCCGAGAAGCGGGATATCCCATTGACACAAATCTATGATTTCAACATGGTTTTCAGGCTGTTCAATCTGAGCTTTTATTTCTTCTGCCAGAAAAGCAGCACTTGAACCCGGGAACGGACTCCCGGAAATGATCAGCAGATTCATAAGCTGGCTCCTTTATCAAAATATTTATTACATTCATCATACCATTTAGGCGCATTATATTCCCATACATCAAAAGATGTAAAAAAAAAGAGACTTTAAAAGTCTCAATTCATCAACTTATTATTCAGTTCTTCCAATTTATCATAGACATCATAGGGTAGTTCAGCAAGTGTGACTTCTTCATCAGCCAATTTCTGCGCAAGTTCCATATCGATACCTACAGCTTGGCTGATCTGGTATGGGGTCAATTTTTCCACGAGTAGTGAAAGGTTTAATTCTGTGCTCATAAAAGTCACCTTCCTTATAAGTATCGAAGAGTACTAATAATTAATTATACCATATAATCCACATACTGCAAGTATATGCTGAACACATTCAACTATTTCTTCACGCGGCCGAATAAAGCCCCTTCCAAATGATGGACTTTCTCCAGAATTTCAGGGCACAAATCCTCCAACGACATGCTGCCATCCAAAATGCTCTGTACCTGATCGATGGGTATTTCCAATGCTTCGCTAAGCTGGTAACTGGTAAGACTGCCGCCGAATATATTCAGCTCATGGATCATATGCATCACCCTTATCCTTGAAGTCTCTTAAGTATACGTCCTTTCATCCAAAAAGCAATCTATTCCACCTTAATTATTTCCCATTTAATCGGGTACAATATGCGTGAGGAGTGATTTTTATGTATGAATCTGTGTTCCATAAACAAAAACAATTTTTCCAGACAAAGGATACACTTGCCATCCCCACCCGCATAAAGGCGCTGAAACAATTGAAAGATGCCATAAAACTGCATGAGGATGATATCTTCTCTGCAATGAGGGCCGACTACAACAAAAATGAAAGTGATGCGTTCCTGACGGAAATCGGCATCATCTACAGCGAGATTAATTTCCATATCGAAAACTTGAAGGATTGGGCGGCCCCGGTGGATGTGAAGACGCCGGTCACCCATTTCGGTGCGAAATCCACCATATACAAGGAGCCCTTCGGTGTCACACTCATCATCTCACCGTGGAATTATCCATTCAACCTTGCAATGGCACCGCTCGTCGGGGCGCTTAGTGCCGGCAATACGGCGATATTGAAGCCTTCTGAACATACACCGAATGTTTCAAGCACCATATCCCGCATCATCGCTTCCGCCTTCCCGGAAAAGTATGTCACGACGATCGAAGGCGGCATAGAGACGAACCAGCAGCTGCTGGACCTTCCATTCGACTACATCTTCTATACCGGCAGTTCACAGGTCGGTAAAATCGTCATGGAAGCCGCCTCGAAGCATTTGACCCCCGTGACGCTTGAGCTTGGCGGCAAATCGCCGAGCATCGTCATGAAGGATGCAAATCTCAAACTCGCGGCGAAAAGGATCGTCTGGGGCAAATTCATGAATGCAGGCCAGACATGCGTCGCCACGGATTATGTATATGCCGACAACAGGATCAAGGATCAGCTCGTCAAACACCTGAAGCACTACACCCACAAATTCTATAACAAGGAGTTCGAGTCGGAAGATTATATGCAGATCATCAATGACAGGCATTTCAAACGTGTCCATGGTTATATCGAAGGTGATATCGCATACGGCGGCCGCAGCCATAAATCGAAGCGGATGATCGAACCGACGATCATCCAAAATGCAGACTTCAGCCATCCGGCGATGAAAGAGGAAATCTTTGGACCGGTACTGCCGGTGCTCGGCTTTGATGATTTGGAGAAGGCGATGATCGACATCAGGGATATGCCGGATCCGCTGGCATTATACGTATTCACCGAAGACCGCAGTGCAGCGCGCCACATCATTGAAAATATCCCTTTCGGGGGTGGTGCGGTCAACGATACAATGTTCCATCTCGCAACACCTCATCTGCCTTTTGGAGGCCGTGGCCACAGTGGTATGGGGAAATATCACGGGCGTTATTCCTTCGATACTTTCACCCACGAGAAAAGCATTCTGCATCAGACGACTCTGTTTGACATTCCCCTGCGCTATCCGAATTACAGGAAGTTCCAAAAGCTGTTGAAGTACATTTGGAAGTGATGTCTTTTTAGAATAACGCCGGGCGGTACGGGGACGGTCCGGATGAGTCTGTCGAACAATTTATAATTTTATAAAAATATTTGACAGACGACGCTTTAAATTGTAATATTAGACGCAATATTGAATATGGCTTATCAAGAGTGACGGAGGGAACTGGCCCGATGAAGTCCGGCAACCTTTTAAGTAAGGTGCCAATTCCAGCCGGGGATCCCCCCGGGAGATGAGCAGATCAGAGTCTGCTGAATTCGGCGGACTCTTTATTTTTTATCCAGGGAGGAAATTATTCATGTCTAAAGATTTCAAGTTCGAAACAAAACAACTGCACTCCGGCCAGGTGGTCGATTCCGAGACGAATTCACGCGCACTGCCGATATACCAGACGACTTCCTATGTTTTCGACAATCCGGAGCACGGTGCCAACCTTTTCGGCCTGTCGGAAGCCGGCAACATTTATACACGCATCACCAACCCGACGACTGCAGCACTTGAGACAAGAATCGCAGATCTCGAAGGCGGCACGGCGGGACTCGCAGTCGCGTCAGGTATGGCGGCAATCACTTACGCCGTCCAGGGAGTTGCGGATTCGGGTGACCACATCATCTCTACAACAAGCCTTTACGGCGGCACACATACACTCTTCACGCATACGTTAAAGAAGTTCGGCATTGACGCCACACTCGTCAATACAAAGAACCCGGACGACGTTTCACGTGAAATCAAGGATAATACGAAAGCGATTTTCGTGGAGACGATCGGCAACCCTGAAGGCAACATCGAAGATCTGGAAGCACTTGCTAAAATTGCAAAGGATAACGGTATCGTACTGATCGTCGACAATACTTTTGCGACACCTTACCTATGCCGTCCGATCGAGCACGGCGCAAACATCGTGGTGCATTCTGCAACAAAATTCTTAGGCGGCCACGGCACTTCCATCGGCGGAATCATCGTGGACGGCGGCAACTTCGACTGGAAAAATGGAAAGTACCCGGGCATGAGCGAACCTGACAATTCTTATCACGGCCTCGTCTTTGCGGACACGTTCGGTGACCAGGCGTTTGCATATAAGGTCAGGACGACCCTGCTCCGTGATACCGGTGCAGCGATTTCACCGTTCAACTCGTTCCTGCTCACACAGGGCGTCGAGACATTATCCTTAAGAATGGAAAGGCATGTTGAAAATGCCCAAAAAGTCGCTGAATATTTATCACAGCATGAAAAGGTGGAATGGGTGGACTTTGCAGGCCTCCAGGACAGCCCTTATAAGTCACTCCAGGAAAAGTACCTGCCGAAAGGTGCCGGTTCAATCTTCACTTTCGGTGTGAAAGGCGGATACGAGGCGGGCAAGAAATTCATAGAAGCACTCGAGCTGTTCTCACTCCTTGCCAATGTCGGTGATGCGAAGTCACTTGTCGTCCATCCCGCTTCAACAACGCATTCACAGCTGACCGAAGAACAGCAGGTGGAAGGCGGCGTCAAGCCTGAGACGGTGCGCCTCTCTGTCGGACTTGAGCATATAGATGATATAATAGAGGATATCAATAAAGGTCTGGATGCGATTTAATGCCAATAAAAATAATTGAAGGATTACCAGTAAAAACAAGACTGGAAGCGGAAAATGTCTTTACGATCGACGCTTCCAGGGCGATGACCCAGGACATCCGTCCACTGCGCATCGTCATATTGAACCTGATGCCAAAAAAGGAAGAGACAGAACTCCATCTGCTGAGACTGCTCGGAAATACACCTTTACAGGTCGATATTGAGTTTTTATATACAGAAACACATAAAAGTAAGAACACGCCGACGAGTCATCTTCAGAAATTCTACCGTAC
Source organism: Salinicoccus kekensis (assembly GCF_900220995.1). Taxonomy (GTDB): domain Bacteria; phylum Bacillota; class Bacilli; order Staphylococcales; family Salinicoccaceae; genus Lacicoccus; species Lacicoccus kekensis. The sequence goes on along the minus strand of NZ_OBQF01000003.1, from coordinate 203,962 downwards.
TCTGGATGAAATCAAAGACGAACGTTTTGACGGGATGATCATTACAGGCGCGCCGGTGGAAAAACTCGATTTCAACCAGGTGGATTATATAGAGGAACTTGAAGAGATTTTAAAATGGTCGGAAACTCATGTGTTTTCCAGGTTCTTCATCTGCTGGGGCGCACAGTTCGCCCTCAACCATTATTATGATTTCGACAAGATCACGCTGCCGAGCAAGCTGTTCGGCATCTTCAAGTATAAGAACATCCTTCCTTCACATCCTTTGATGAGAGGGTTCGATGATCAGTTTGAAGTTCCCCAGTCGAGGCATACAAGGATGGACTTCTCTACGCTTGATCAGCACCCGGATCTGAAAGTGTTGTCCGTCCATCCGGATTTCGGCCCGGATATTTTGAGCACATCGGACAGCAGGGACTTGTATATATTCGGCCACCTGGAGTATGAAAGGGATACGCTGCGGACCGAGTATGAAAGGGATGTAGAAAAAGGTCTGGATACAGGAATGCCGCATAACTACTTCCCGGATGATGACTCAAACAATCCACCATACTTCAACTGGAAGTCGCATGGTCACCTTTTATTCAACAACTGGCTGAACGAGACTTACCAGAACACTTATTACGACTTGAATGACCTTGGAAAATAAGAAGAGCACAGGCCGGCGGCCTGTGCTCTTTTTTATCATTTTTGGGAAACTTTCATATGATTGATGCTGTCGTTCTGATGCTTCCTGGAGAGTCCCATGAGATTTTTGATGAATAATTCACCATAAAGTTTTAACTCCTGCTTTTCAATCAAAGATACATTTTTGGCAATCACTTCTTTTTCACGCGATGAATCGAATACCGCGATGTCACGTGAGTACTTATACTGGGCAATTTCCTCTGACACTTGCATTCTTTTTTCAAACAAGCGCATTAACTCCCGGTCAATTTCATCTATCTCCCTGCGCAATTCTTCGTGTCTGCTCATGGGGACTCCTCCTTAATCATTATTTTTGGACGATTGTTTCGTTTGTAATCGTCTTGCCTTCCATTTCGGCAAGGATGTTGATATGCTGCATCAGATCTTTGAATTCTGCAGGCGTCAGGCACTGCTGGCCGTCACTCCATGCATTTTCCGGATCCTGGTGCACTTCTATCTGAAGTCCGTTCGCACCTGAAACTGTAGCTGCCTTCGCCATGGAAGGAATGACATATCTTGTTCCTGCAGCGTGTGACGGGTCGATGACGATCGGCAGATGTGATTCCTTCTGGATCACCGGTACAGCCTGAAGATCAAGCGTGTTTCTTGTCGCAGTTTCGAATGTACGGATACCGCGCTCACAGAAGATGACATTGTCATTTCCGCCGGCCATGATGTACTCTGCAGACATCAGCCATTCCTGAATTGTTGCTGACATGCCGCGCTTAAGGAGTACAGGTTTTTTCGTCTGTCCGAGTGCTTTCAGCAGGTCGAAGTTCGACATGTTACGTGCACCCACCTGGATGACATCCACCATTTCGACGAAATCATCGATATGCTCAGTGCCCATCAATTCGGAGACGATTGGCAGACCCGTTTCTTTCTTCGCCGTGTTCAGGATGCGCAGTCCTTCGATGCCAAGGCCCTGGAAGCTGTACGGGGATGTACGCGGCTTGAATGCACCACCTCTTAAAGTGTTCGCACCGGCATCCTTCAAAGCTTTCGCAAGCTCAACCGTGTCATCTTCATTCTCAACTGAACATGGTCCGGCACATACCATGAAATGGCTGCCCCCCACTTTCACGCCATCTATATCGATGACACTGTCATCTTCATGGAAGCGTCTGTTCGCTTTCTTGTATGGTGACTGTATCCTGAATACAGATTTCACTATCCTGTATTTCTTGAAGTCATTTTCGTCTACACGGGATGTATCACCGATAAGACCGATGATCGTCCTTCTTTCCCCGTCGGAACGGTGAGCGCGGAAACCTGCACTCTCGATATTCGAAACCAGCGTTTGAATCTCACTTTCTTTTGCATCATGTGTCACATGAATGATCATACAAAAACCTCCCAATAATTTTAAAAATAAAACTGCCACCTATATATAAATAGATAAGTGGCAGTTGGTGAAATAATATAAAAGTCCGTGCCTCCAGCCACTTATTTATAAATGGCTAGACATTACAAAATGCTTTAGCCATCACTGATACAAACTTTGATGAGTTTTACGTTTGTACACAATGATGGGTACAAACGGTATCAAAAATAGCTAAAGTAATACGGATTATTATTCTGTTGTTGAAGAATTGAGTTCAACATGATAACCGCTCCAATTTGTAATGTGTTGATTGCCATTATATTGGGTTGTGATTTATTTGTCAACCTTAAATATTAAAATGTTCAGATTTTTAAAAATCTTGTCGTATCCACCATTTCACTATATACTCACAATTATAATCATATTGGAGGAATTCTATGAACATAGTCATCATCGGCCTCGGAAATATTGGAGGTTCTTTTGCCGAGGCCATCCGGGAGGGCGGGGGCGGCCACAACGTCTATGCCATCGATGTGGATGAAGAGGCACTCTCACTCGCGGAAAAAGAGCAGCTGATCAAAAAGGGATTCACCGATCCGAAAGATATCATACCGGAAGCGGATCTGATCATTTTTGCAGTTTATCCCAGGGTCATCGTGGACATCATCGACCAGTACTATTCCCTTTTCCGTGACAATGCCATCATTACGGATGTCACCGGCGTCAAAAGGAAAATCATCGCAGAGATCGAAGAAAAACTTCCTCCGGAAGTCGACTTCATCTTTGGTCATCCAATGGCCGGGCGTGAAAACCGCGGTTTGAAATATGCAAGCAGCGAAGTTTTCAAAGGTGCGAATTATTTGATCACACCCACTGAACGGAATAAAAAAGAAAACATCGAATTCCTTAAAGGGTTCATAAAAGGGTTGGGCTTCCGTAACATTTCCGAGATTTCACCGGAATTCCATGATGAGGTCATCGGTTTTACAAGCCAGCTCGCACATGTCATCGCCATCTCCCTGATCAACAGTGATGATGCTGACCGGAACACCAAGAAATATACGGGTGACAGCTACAGGGACCTTACCAGAATTACGAACATCAACGAAAAATTATGGCCTGAACTATTTATCATGAATAAAGACTTTCTCCAGAAACATATAGATGACTTTACATTCCAGCTTGAAAAGCTTTCCAGGGCAATCAAGGATGAAGATATCGCCACAATGGAAGAGATGATGACAGAGTCACGGCGAAGGTATCATGATTTGCATGATTTAGAAATGCCCGATCAATGAAGAAAGCAGGACTGAACGGCCGGTCCTGCTTTTTTTGATGCAAATTCAATCAATTTCCGATGAGAAACAGATAATACACTAATTATTATGCACTTTATTAAATATTTATTTGCAAATGAGCATTTTATATGTATAATATGAATTATTAACTTTTTAGGAGATGGTTACATGGGGCGGCAAAGCAAATCAAATTAAATGAGTTTTACGGTAAAAGTTTTTTGAAGGAAGTGGATTTTTCCAAAGATGACCTGGAAGTTCTGATCGATCTTGCAGATGATCTTAAAACCAAAGAAAAACATGGGATTCCTCAGCGTTTCATGAGTGGAAAACACATCGCTTTGATCTTTGAAAAACAGTCGACACGCACACGTTCGGCATTCACGGTCGCAGCAACAAAGCTCGGCGCGAATGTTGAATATCTGAACAAGAACGATATCCAGCTGGGCTCGAAGGAATCTGTAGAAGATACCGCCAAAGTACTTGGACGCATGTTCGACGGCATTGCTTACAGAGGCAGCGAGCAGTCCACCGTCGAAGCACTTGGTGAATATTCCGACATACCGGTTTGGAATGCATTGACTGATGACTGGCATCCGACGCAGATGCTTGCGGATTTCCTTACCATCAAAGAAAATTTCGGAACTTATGAAGGCAAAACAATCACCTTCGTGGGTGATGGAAGGAATAACGTGGCGCATTCATTGCTCGTCACCGGCGCAATGCTTGGAGCAAACGTCCACATACTGGCACCTGAATCACTTCAACCTGCCCTTTCCGTGCAAAAAATGGCATATGATATCGCAGAGCAATCCGGCAGCAAGCTTTTAGTCACTGCTGACAAAGCAGAAGGTATGTATGGAAGTGATGCAGTATACACGGATGTATGGGTCTCGATGGGTGAAGAGGATGCTTTTGAAGAAAGGTTCAACCTGCTGTCTGAATACCAGGTGAATCAGGAGCTTATGGATATGAGCGGCAATCCGGATGCTATTTTCCTCCATTGTCTGCCTGCCATCCATGACACTGCCACTGATGTCGGTAAACTTGCTTATGAAAAGTTCGGCGTGAATGGAATGGAAGTTACGGATGATGTTTTCAGAAGCCCGGCTTCAAAAGTCTTCGATCAGGCTGAAAACAGGATGCACACGATCAAAGCATTGCTTGCAGTGACATGCGGCAATGTGCATTAAATGAATTAAGCATCTGATATAATGAATATAAAAACGACCCGGAAATGAATTTCCGGGTCGTTTTGCTGTCGTCTTTAAAACCTCTCTACTTCCTGAATATTTTTAACAGGCCGTCCAGGAAGCCGCCTTTATCACGTGAAGCATCATCTGACTTTTCTTTTTCCTCACTTGCCGGTTCATCGTCTGCATTCTCTCCTGAGCCGCCGGCACTGCTGTAATCACTCATATCGACATTCTTCCTGTCCGGGGTTTCACTAACTGAAGGTGCTCTTTTTTCATTGTTGTTGGCATCTTCAGCATCCGTGGCAGGAGATTCATTTGTATCGTCCATTGAAGCGTTCTTTTCTTCTTCCGAAACGTCACCTGAATCATCTTTATCAGCTGCATGGATGACTTCTTCCTGATCACTCTCATCAGGCGCTGAACCCATATTGGAATCATCTTTGTAAGGTTCAGACAGTCCAGTGTTTTCCAGAGCGCTCGCATACCCTATGTAACGTTGTGCGTTATCCTCATCATAACGCTCGAGCCTTTCAACCAGGTTACGGATATTACGCTTTAATTCACGATTTTCCTCCTGGATATCATCCAGTCTTGAAATGACGTGGCTGAACATTTCCCTGACTTCATCATTATCATTTGCCGGCACCATTTTATGAGATGCACCAGATATGATTTCATTGATTTCCCCCATGATTTCATCTGCAGCAGACTCAAGGGTATACCCCGGTTTCTTGGCTTTTTTAATCAATTCCCGGAGTATCAGAACATCATTTGCTGAAAACAGCCTCCTGTTATGCTCATCTTTTGCAACTTCATACTTTCTGTCTTCGAGGAGTCTGACGTACTTCCTCACATTCTGATCGGACAGTTCCACCAGTTCCGTAACCTGGGCCGTCGTATAATATACAGACTGATTGAGTTCTTTCATTACATTACCTCCGCTTTAAACGTTAATACTTATTATAACGGCATTACTGGATAATAACCATCCTTTAATCCATTATTTCTAAAATTATCGCCATTATAACACATGCGCGACCGCCGTTATAAGTGCTTAAGAACATTGATTTAAAGCCTTTCTAGGCGTTATTTCAACCATTCATGGAACATCATTTGAAAAATCATGCAGCATTCAAACCATTGCCCTCATAGCGTTAATTGTACTATAATTTTTCACTTTGATTGAAGTTGTCCCCTTCACCTTATTGACTTTAAATCGAATTATTTATAACATTGATTCCAATCTTCAAATTTCAGAATCCGGAGGTATTTAATGGATACTATACTTTCCCAATTATCATTAGTGAATGATCATACCGGTGCCACCTCGAACCCGATATATCTTGCCACAGCGTATCAGCACCCGGCGCTCGGCGAATCGACAGGGTTTGATTACACACGTACCAAAAACCCGACAAGGAGCCAGTTTGAAGAGGCTTTCGCCAAATTGGAAGGCGGCAGCCATTCTCTTGCCACTTCGAGCGGCATGGCAGCAGTGCAGCTGGTGTGCAACTTGTTCAGGCCCGGGGACGAAATCCTTGTGAGCTTCGATTTATACGGGGGTACGTTCAGGCTGTTTGATTTCTATACAGAACAGTATAATATAGCTTTCAGATATGTCGACTTCAACAAGCTTGAAGACGTCAAGGCGCATATGAGTGAAAATACGAAAGCCTTCTTCATAGAGCCGATAACAAACCCTTCCATGATCAGAGCGCCTCTGGAAGAACTGATTGATATTGCAAAAAACAACGATATTTTAAGCATTATAGATAACACTTTCCTGACACCTTACCTCTTGCGCCCTCTTGAAATGGGTGCTGATATAGTGCTGCATTCTGCGACGAAGTATATCGGCGGCCACAACGATGTATTGGGTGGCGTTGTGACCGTAAAAGATGAATCATTGGCCGAAAAGCTCGCCGCTTTCCATAATATGATCGGCGCTACGTTATCCCCGATCGACAGTTACCTCTTGATCAGAGGCTTGAAGACCCTGCATTTGAGGATTGAGCGCGCCCAGGAAAATGCAAGAGCACTTGCGAATCACTTCAATGATCATACAGCTGTCGAGGAAGTCCTCTATTCCGGACACACAGGCATGCTCAGCCTCAGGCTGAAAAAGAACTATGATGTCGGCAGGATTCTGGAAAACGTCAAATTATGCACATTCGCTGAGAGTCTCGGAGGGACGGAGACTTTCATCACATTCCCGTTTACCCAGACGCATGCAGACATGCCGGCTGAGGCCCTGGATGCAAGAGGCATCGACCGGCACCTGATACGGCTGTCCGTCGGGACAGAATCGTATGAAGACATCAGGGACGACCTCGATAATGCACTGGCTGAAAGCATAATTGATTGAATGCACAAAAAAGAAGCGGTTCATATGAACCGCTTCTTTTTTAACTCAACAATACACTGTCTTCATCCGAATACAGCTTCAACAGGTCGGAAGTATGCTCATGTATCTCCTGAAACTTTTCAGGGTGCTCCGACAACTTGATGCCGTACGAAGGAATCATCTCTTTGATTTTATCTTCCCAGCCTCTGTACTCTTCAGGGAAACAACGCTTCAGTATATCCAGCATCACTTCCACCGATACGGATGCCCCGGGAGAGGCGCCGAGAAGCGCAGCTACAGTGCCATCCGATGACGTTATAACCTCGGTACCGAACTGCAATGTCCCCTTCCCTTTCTCATCCGTATCCTTTATCACCTGTACACGCTGACCGGCTACGGTCAGCTCCCAGTCTTTGTCTTTTGCACTTGGTATGAACTCCCTCAATTCTTCCATACGTGCTTCATTGGAAAGCAGCACCTGCTGTATGAGGTATTTGGTCAACCCAAGTTCCTTTGCGCCCGCTGAGAGCATTGTGAACACGTTATAAGGCTTCACAGAATTGATGAGGTCAAAATATGATCCTGTCTTAAGGAACTTTGGAGAAAATCCGGCGAATGGTCCGAATAAAAGACTTTTTTCTCCGTCTATATATCTGGTGTCAAGATGAGGCACCGACATAGGAGGTGCTCCAATCTTCGCCTTTCCGTATACTTTGGCATTATGCTTGTTGACGATCTCTTCATCTTTGCATACAAGGAACATGCCGCTCACAGGGAAACCTCCGATATTTTTGGATTCCTCTATGCCTGTCTTCTGAAGCAGCGGCAGACTGTTGCCGCCAGCACCGATGAATACGAAATCGCTGATATGGAATTCTTTCTGGCCGGTCTCCAGATCTTCGACTTCCACCTGCCATCTGCCGTCATCCCTCTGCTTGAAGTTCTCGACGCTGTGGTTGTAGTGGACCTCGGCACCTTCCTCTTCCATGAGGGAGATCAATTTGCGTGATAAGGCACCGAAGTTGACGTCTGTCCCCGTATCAATCTTCGTTGCAGCAATTTCCTGTCCCGGTACACGGTCTTCCATCATCAACGGCAGCCACTCTTCCAGAGTTTCATAATCATCCGCAAACTCCATGCCTTCAAATAATGGATTCTTTGAGAGGCTTTCAACCCGTTTTTTCAGGAATTCCACATTTTTCCAGCCTTCCACAAAGCTTAAATGCGGAACGAGTTTTATGAAATTCTCAGGCGCTTCCAGTATCCCCTGTTCTACAAGGAATGCCCAGTATTGCTTCGATATCTGGTACTGTTCATTGATTTTCACAGCCTTGCTTATATCGAGTGATCCGTCCGCCATCTCGGGTGTGTAGTTCATCTCGCATAAGGCGGAATGGCCTGTCCCTGCATTGTTCCATGCATCCGAACTTTCCTGCCCAGGGCTGTCCAATCTTTCGAAAACCTTGATCTTCCAATCAGGATTAAGCTGTTTGATCATGGTGCCGAGCGTTGCGCTCATAATGCCGCTGCCGATTAAGATGATCTCTTTTTTATCATTTGAATGACTCATAACTGTTCGAGCTCTCCTTTTGAATACTTTGACCCTTTCCGACATATCAATGACAGAAGGTCGTATTTTTTGAATCTTTTATCATTAATACATTATACTCCTTTTGCCCGAATGATTAAAGGGTTTTCATATGATAAGGTCATACAGATTATCCAATGTGACATACTAATTAAAAAAGAGCCCTCACCAGGACTCTTTTAATCAGTTTAACTTTTCATCAACGAACTGGACAAATTCATCTCTGTCGCCTTTAGTGATATTAACCATCGCCATCTTACCCATACCCTGCGGGAATTCGAGGAATAAAGCATCCCTTTCCACGAAGACACTGACGATGTCCTGGTAGCTGAATACACGCTTGTATGGTTCACCGTTCATATCCACACTCATGATGAGACGTTCACTTGTTGTGATATAGGCGCCTTCAAACTCCGTCTGCTCTCCGACCTTGTACAATAAAGTACCCTGAAGTGCAGGTCCGAGCTTTTCAGTCGGGTATAATTCGTGTTCATCAATTGTTGTCAAATCCATTATTAGACACTCCTTAGTTGTATATTTGCCAATTTTTTTCCGTTGCTACCTTCAACAGCTTTTCATCCGGCTCCACGACAACCGGATTACCCACCAATTCCAGCATCTTTATATCCGAATAACTGTCACTGAAGGCCATGCTGTTCTTCCAGTCGACGTTCACCTTACTGTCTTTGAAATGGTTCATGAGCATTTCGACTTTCTTATCCGAATGCAGTCTGCTGAAGCGTTTCTTATGATCAAGTTTTCCATTCGTGTAATGGATGACCGAGCCGAATATATGATCGACATGCTCCGATTTGAACACACCTTCCAGCAACGGCATAAATGCACCGGACACTAAAACGATATAATAGTTCTCCTGCTTCAGCTTCCGCAGCCGGCCGACAAGATCAGGGCGCAGGTCAGCTACCATCGTTTCTGCAATCTCATGGAAAAACCTCTCTATTTCCTGTTGGTTCATTCCTTTGAATGCCTGGATATATTTTTCCAATGCTTTGTTCTGCATTGTCAGTTTAGGCACAAGCTTCATCTTGTAGCCGATATAAATGGGAGCGAAGTCTCTGAAAAATTTCTTATAGATATTTTTATAGTCAGGATGGCCTTTAATCTTATCAATCAGAATATCAAATGTTTCATCCGGGTACAGTGTACCGTCAAAATCAAACAGTGCAACTTTCATTATGCCACATCCTTATCAAACGATTCATTTCAATTCATATGTTACCATAATTATAGTAGAGTATGTATAACATGAGTTTTAAGGAGGAAATGATTGATGGAGTTTACAGTTTATCTCGCAGGGCAGATTCATGATGACTGGCGCGGAGAAGTTATTCAGAAATCAAAAGAAAAAGGCCTCAAATTGAATTTCGTGGGTCCGCAGACCGATCATGACCTGTCGGACAATATCGGTGAAAACATACTTGGTGAACAGCCCGGTTCCTACTACAAAGATGATGCCGCATCCAGCATCAACAATTTCAGAACAAGTGTCCTGATGAATAAGGCAGACTTCGTCATTGCATTATATGGTGAGAAATATAAGCAATGGAACACGACGATGGACGCAACTACAGCTATAAACCTTGGAAAGCCGCTGATCATCATCAGACCTGAAAGCGCAATCCATGCGCTGAAGGAATTATCCAACAAAGCGGATGTCACGGTGGAGACCGTGGACCAGGCGATCGAAGTCATCAATTATATTTACAAATAATCAAAACATGCTGATGTTTCCCGTGAAACATCAGCATGTTTTTTTAATGGAGGCAGTATTTCATAGATGATACATGAGCATTACAGCCAAAGTTCTTGAGGGCCTGAAGCCTTGATATCATGCATTTACCGACTGTAATGCATACCATTATAAAACTTTTTCTATATCCTCTTCGATGCTTTCCGGCTTGGTCTTAGGTGAGAACCGCTCCACCACTTCCCCATTTTTATCCACCAGGAATTTAGTGAAGTTCCATTTTATATTATCTGTAAACAACCCTTTTTTGGAAGACTTCAAATAATCATAGAGCGGGTGTGCATCCTCTCCGTTGACATATATCTTTTCATGTATCGGAAACGTCACTCCGTAGTTCAGCCTGCAGCTTTCTTCAGCCTCTTCAGCACTGCCCGGTTCCTGATTACCGAACTGGTTGCTTGGGAAACCAAGAACGACGAGGCCATCCTCTTTATGATCCTGGTACAGTTTCTCAAGACCGTCGAACTGGCCTGCAAAACCGCATTTGCTTGCTGTATTGACGATCAGCATGGGCCGTCCCTTATATTCCTCAAGCTTATAAGTGGTGCCATCCGTCTTTTTAACCTCGATATCATATATCGACATACATATCACTCCTCGAAAATATTATATCAGCTTCAATTTCAATATAATATCATTTAGTTTCCGGCGGCCTGCATAAAAAAGAAGCATACAGGCCAAATACCTGTATGCTTCCAATCATTGACTCATTAATATTTCTTCGCTGACTTGGCACTTGCAAAGCTCTGATCCGCCGGCAGGACTTCACTGTTTTTGATAGGGAAGTTCCTGAAAGCATAGCTTCCGGCAAGGCCCACCAGGAAACAGATGACGGCACAGATAGCTGCATAGAGCAGTACCTGGCCTGCAGGGTTGAATCCGAACATCACGAGCAGTCCAGGTGTAGGGGCTGCTGTTCCGGGCGCATTATTAATCATGCCGGAATATGCGATGATAATCCCGCTCAAGGCACCGCCGACAAAGTTCGTCGTATAAATCGGTATCGGGTTTGACGTGACCAGATCGGCCTTCGATAATGGTTCAATCGCAATTGAAATGACCGATTTCAGTTCCCCGATCTTAAGCTTGTGGAGCAATGTACTGTTCATGAAAGCTGAACCGAATGCGGATAAAGCGGCAACTGCCATCGGTGCACCCGTCAGGCCGAGCATTGCTGTCAATGCCATGGAACTGAGTGGTGATGTACCAACGACTGTCACTATTCCGCCGAGCATGAGTCCCATGATCAACGGGCTTGCATCCATGGCAAGTTCAATGATCGCACCAATCCTCAGCAATGATCCGTCAACAAGCGGTGTGATCAGCTGGCCGAACCATCTTGCCAGTGGTACAGCAAAAAGGATGACCAGAATGAAATCCATTCCGAGAGATACTTTCTCCTGTAAGAATTTTATAAGAAACGCAACCAGGTAGGCTGCAAATAATGCAGGTATCAGGCCGATTTCCCCGAAAGCGACTGCAAGTATTGCAGAGTTCTGAGGATTTACGCCCATTTTCAGACCTACGAGCATGGCAACGATGACGCCCGATAATGTCCCGGCGACCGTGCCCGTCTCCTTAAAGAAATCCAACGCAAAAATATCACCTATCACATATCCCTGAAGCGCTTCCACCAGGAACGTCGCAATTGCAGCTGCAGCCAAAGCGCTCATCACTTCGCTGCCGTACGGCGCATAATATGTAAACAGGCTGAAAAACACCAAAATCAACAGTAAAAGTCCTATACCTATTAACTGATCGATTATAAACTCCTCCAAACTTTTTTATAAAAAGGCTTTCATTAATGTGAAATTTCAAACTTCAATGTGAAAATTCAATCAATGAAAGATATTCAATATGTACCATTATAGTTAGTTGCTCTAATTATCACAAATCAAAAATTGGCAATATCAATGAAATTATGGTGATATTACACCGTTTTTAGTGAAAAAACACACATTTGTCTTATTTTTATCATAAATGTGTAAAGTATTCTTTATCCGCCAATCTGCAGCTTCACTCCATCCAAAATTTGATAATGAGTATTTAAAACTATATCATGTTATTATAAATTATCAATGCCGAATCGGGTATGGATAATTAACACACTCAATAGGAGGTTTCATTATGCTTCGTCATGTAGTCAACTTTTACGTCGGAAAGAACATGTTTGATAACGGACTTCAGAAAATCCAAAATGATGGTGAACTCGGGGAGGATTTTGAAGACAAGTTCAATGTCGACAGCACGCAGATGAAAGCCGCAGGTTACTTTGAGGCTATCGGCGGTGCGCTGCTGTTCTTTACATTATTCAGCAAGACACTTGTAAGAATCGGAATCATAATGATGAACATTGTACTCGGGGCAGCGATATTCAAGCATTACAAATCAGGTGACAGCTTTGAGGAAACGAAAGGCGCACTTAAGTTCTTCAGCCTGAACACTTTAAGCTTCCTTGAGACTTTCCGTAAATAAGATGCAAGCCATGGCATCAATTGCCATGGCTTTTATTTTGCCTTAAATCATCACCTTCCAGTTTATCCATCTGTCAGGCGGGATAAAGTACAAGTGACTGTATAATACGGAGCACCTTCCGGGATATTGAGAACCCGGGTTTTATTGAATGACTTTTACCGGGATTTGAAGTACAGTATTATAAATGAGGTGATGAAATGGTGAAGGAATATTTGGAAGACAAGAAACTGATGAAATCGATCATTGCTAAATATGCGTGCGACCTGGGCAGAATCTGGGAAAAGAGCCATATGGAAGATTTTAAATTAACGATCATCAACAAGAACAACAGCCGTTCAATCGACTTTAAGAAATTGAGGAATGATTTGAAGTCGGCTTATGATATACAATATGCACACCAGCTGAAAGGCATTTATATGCTCTTCAAAGATGGCGACCTGTTCATCGTCGGCAACAGCAGGGAGAACATCTTCAAGCAGCTGAAGACGGATTTCAGGAAAGATGAAGGTTTTGCACAGCTGCTGGAATCAAATGATGTCAGACTCACGGTGATACGTATGCATGATATGGACAGCATCCATAATGCACGCCTTGAAGCGGTCATCACGGATATTTACACCAAGCTCTTCAAAGCAAAGCTCGCCGAGCAGTACGAACTGAAGATATGAAAAAATGCCAACGTTATAAAATAACGTTGGCATTTTTTCATTATTCTCCAGGTTCAAAAGCGGGCTCCAGGTGCCCCTCTTCTTCAAGGTCGGATAGGAATTCATATACTTCATCGGAAGTGAATGCTTCCTGAAGCGCCTGGATCTCTTCTGAATCCTGATTGTCTTCACGTGCGACCAGAGTGATTGCGAAAGTGTTGTCTTCATCTTCCTCCAAAAATACCGCATCATCCGGCGTCAGCCCGATACTGTCGATATAAGTCGGATAGTTGAAGACGAGTTCGACCCCATCTTCATATGATGAAGTCAGATTCAAAAGGTCCACATGAGTGAAAGTGAAATCACGGGGGTTCTCTTCAATGTCATCAACAGTCGCATCATATGTTACGCCGTCCGCCAAGGTGATCAGATCATTCTGCTCGAGGACCATCAATGCACGGGCTTCATTTGTTGCATCACTTGGAATCGCGACCTCCGCCCCATCTTCAATCTCTTCAATCGAATCGTAAACAGGTGAGTAATAACCCACGATCGCATTATAGATCGGCTGGAGTGCAACGAGATTGCCGTCCCGCTCCTCATTGAACATTTCCATGAAAGGCTCATGCTGGGCGAAGTTTGCATCCACTTCTTCGTTTAACAAAGCTTCGTTGTATTGGATATTATCCGCCACTTCGATCATTTCGACCGAATAAGGTTCTTCAATCGATTCTCCCGCAATTTCGACGACGTCAGTCATTGGGATCGTCTGTGACGCCACCTGGATTTCCGTATCTCCGGAAGCCTCGCCGCCTGTTTCCTCTTCTGTTTCTTCCTCTCCGTTGCCGCATGCTGCAAGGGCAAATACCATGACACTCAGTACTATAAACCATAAATTACGTTTGAACATGTCTCACACTCCTTAAAATTTATTGATTCGATTATCTTTTATCCAATTTTTTGGCCAGTCTCAGCCCCCACCACTGAATCAGCTGGACAATGATGATGATGACGATGATCGCAGTGTACATGATGTCCGTTTCATATCTTTGATAACCGTAACGGATGGCGAAATCCCCGATTCCGCCGCCGCCGACCACGCCCATGATGGTGGAGTAGGATATGAAGCTGACGAAAGCGGTGGTGAATCCGATGATCAATGAACTTCTGGATTCCACAAACAGGAACTTCCATACCAACTGCGGAATCGACGCTCCCATGGACTGGGCCGTTTCGGTCACGCCTTTCGGCACATCCAGCAATGATTGCTGCACAAAGCGCGCATAGAGTGCGATGGCGATGAGCATCATGGGAAAAGATGCCGCCACCGGATCACCGGTTGCACGGCCGTACACTGCCCGGATGAATGGCTGCATCGCGACGACAAGCAGCAGGAAAGGGAATGATCTGACGATATTGACAAATGCGTTGGACAGCTGATATATGAACACATTCTGCATCGGCTGTCCCCTCGCCGTCAGGAATAAAAGCGTTCCAAGCGGAAGACCGAGTACGATGGCCGCCACCATCGCAAACCCCATCATGATACCCGTCTCCCAAAGGCTCTCGAATAATGCCGGCCAGTATTCTATGACCCGCGTGACATACTCCTGGAAAGTATCAGGCATCTTTCAATACCTCCAACACACGCTGGTGATATGAATCATAACTGCGCTTCTCTTCCCCGCGGACGATATCTATGATATCGACCAGATGACCATTTTCCAAAACCGCACAACGTTCACACATGCTTTTGACGACATCCAGTTCATGCGTCACCACAAGCACCGTCATGCCGAAAGTTTCGTGTGCCTTTTTCAACACCTCGACGATTTCTTCCGTCGTACTTTCATCAAGCGCAGATGTCGGCTCATCACAAAGGAGTATTTTAGGCCGGGTGATGAGTGCACGCGCTATGCCGACACGCTGCTTTTCACCACCTGACAGCTGACCGGGATAACGGTCTGATTTTCCGCCAAGGCCGACAAAATCCAGCACCTCGCCGACGCTCAGGGGATCTTCATATTTATGCAGCTCAAGCGGCAGCCTGACATTTTCACTGACTGTCTTATTATTCAACAGATTAAACTGCTGGAAGATCATACCGATGCTTTTCTGGTGCTGCCTCAATCTCTTTTTGGATAAAGAAAATACATCCGTCCCGTCCACTTCAACGGTTCCCTCCGTCGGTGTCTCAAGCGCATTGATGAACCTTAATATCGTGGACTTTCCTGCACCGCTCTCCCCGATCAATCCAAAAATCTCATTTTCACCGATTTCAAGCGACACATCATCCACTGCATTAAATGCGCCTTCCTGCCCCTTATATGTCTTGGTGACATTGGTCATTGTAATCAAAAGCCTGACCTCCCCGTGTCCAATCGTCTTTTAAAATATACCAGAGAACCCATGGAAAATAAAGCCTATCGACGAGGTATGAAAAAAGGAAACGGGTGGCATCCACCCGCTTCCCTTCCATCATCAATCATCGTCCCAATCATCATCCCAGTCATACTCTATATAGTAGTTCTGATTCTGGGCATTGGATTCAGCCACCTGTCTCATGAAGGTTTCCAGATCCCCGATCTCATCGAACTCTATATCGAGGAAAATCACTTTATTGACGCTTCCATTGACAGCATTGATGGAAACAATGGCGCCTTCATCGTCGCCGTCGATAAGATTAGCAATCAAATACTCACTCGGGTTCACATCTGTATTCAATGTGGAGTGCAGGAATAATCCCCCGACCTCCTCCATTGCGATATCTCTAGCCTCTTCAGCCGGCATTAAATCAGGGCCCTCATCCGGAACGCTTTCTGCCGGTTCTCCGGGGTCGTCCTCCGCATGCTGCTCATCCCCATTCTCTTCAATGGTTTCCTCTTCATAATCCGGATTTTCAGATGATGTTACATCCACCACCCGGCCTTCTGCTCTGTTTATCGTGATTTCATACAGGTATTCTCCATCATCGACGCTTACCACAAAGTATTCATCCCCACTCCCGAGCGAAACATTGCTTATATCACCCTGATAACGGTCCTGTACGATCGCCCGCACTTCTTCTTCATCCATATAGTCAGCAGCTGTATAGTGCATATATGTGATGCCGATTATAACGCCCAGAATTATAGCTCCCGCTGCGATCAGCAATTTACCGATTTTCATCTTTCCACTCCTTTACTCCGTCGAATTCCAGCGTGAATGTCGTACCTGAACCGACCCGGCTTTTGACACCGAGGGTGATGCCATTCACTTTTGCCAATTCATCTGCAATGGACAGGCCGAGACCCGAACCGCCCGTTTTTCTCGCCCTGGCTTTATCCACCCGGTAGAAGCGGTCGAATATTTTGTCCAGATCCTCTTCAGGGATTCCGATGCCTTCATCAGTGATGCTCACCATTACTGCCTCATCTTTTTTTTCAATGTCTATGGTGATATCCTCCGAGCTGTATTTATAAGCATTATCCATAAATATTTTAAGCAGCTGATCCAGGCTGTCCGGGTCTGCATTGACGAAGATCTCACTGTCTAGGGTCCTGAGATGGATGTTTCTCTTATAAACCGGCTCCAGGCGGGACTTGATCTCTTCTGCCATATGCACTATATTCAGCCGCTCCGGCCTGAAATTCTCCCTTGCCTGTGCGGCCTTGCTGAAGCTCAGCAGTTGTTCGGTCAAATACTTCATCCTTTTCGCTTCATCGGAAATCGCATGGATGCTTTCATCAAGGATGTCTTCCCTCGTTTTGCCGAATCGCTTCAGCATCTGGCTGTAGGAATCTATGACGGTGATCGGCGTCTTCAATTCATGGGATGCATTCATTATGAATGCCTGCTGGTGTTCATCATTCTTTTTAAGGTCGAGCATCATTTCATTGAATGATTCCGATAAATCTTTCAATTCCTTCGTGTCATTTTCGTTCACCTCGAGCATCGTATAGCCACTCGTATTTTCAGTTTCCTTCATCTTGCCGATCAGCTTGTTGATCGGCCGGATGATGATATTTGTGATCAGCCGGTTCAGCAGATAGATCACCACAATGATGATCACCGTCGATATGATCAGTATCCACTGTAAGATGTTGAATGTATCATAAATGAACTCTATATTCTCATAAACCTGCAGATTATAAACTTCACCGTTTTCCCATATGATCGGCAGGGAGACCATGACAAAATGTATATCGCCATACGTTACAACGTCGGTATACTGCCCGGTGCTGTAAGGTTCGAAGCTTTCAGAGTAACTTGCACTGGTCGATATCCGGAGCTCCTGCTCCCCCGTTTCGCTGATGAGAGTGATGAAACCGTCCGACAGCAGGTGTGACTGTAATACGGCCCGCCTGTCGACATCATTTTCCTCTGCATTTTGGAGCTCCTGCATTATATTGATGCCGCGTCCCTCCAGCTGGTTCATTTCGGCATCCAGCGAGAAATTCTGATAGCTGTAATAGACGAATATATTGATAAGTATGACTACGACCGCCGACATCACCGTGATATATAGTTGGATTTTAGTCCCCAGTTTCATCATCAGTTAGTCCTTTATCATGTAACCGATGCCTCTGACACTGGAGATCACAGACGGGGCTTCCCGGTCGATTTTTTTACGCAGATACCTGACATATACATCTACCGTGTTCGTATCGCCGAAATAATCATATCCCCATACCGCTTCAATGATCTGCTCCCGCGAGAGCACCTGGTTTTTATTCGTCAAAAGATAATAAAATAAATCATATTCTTTCTGGGTCAGATGCACATCTTCATCTTCAATGAAAACTTCCCTTGTCGACGGACGCACCTGGATATGCCTGAATTCCAGTTCATCGCGGGTTGCCGGGCGGTACGAACTTTCTTTGAGCTGCGCACGGATGCGTGCAAGCAGTTCTTCTATCTCAAACGGCTTCGTCATATAATCATTTGCACCCGAATCGAGGCCGCTGACCTTATCCATCACAGCATCCCGGGCCGTCAGCATTATGATGCGTATATGTTCATCTTTCTGCCGTATCCTCCTCAGCACTTCAAGTCCGTTCAATTCAGGGATCATGACATCGAGCAGGATCAGATCGAACCCTTCTTTTTCATACAGTTCCAATGCTTCTTTGCCCGTATATGCATTGACGACATCGTAGGATTCAAATTCCAGTTCAAGCTGGATCACGCGGGCAATCTTTTCATCATCTTCGACAATTAAAATTTTAGACATAATTTCCCCTCCCGAGACATCGTCCCCTCCCCCTCATCATACATTCCCGAACTGGAAAGATGATTAGAGGCATCTTAAAATTTGATTAAAACTTTTATTCTCATGATTATACAATAAAAAAAGCCGATATGATCACATATCAGCTGTTTCCCTATACCAGGGGCAGGTATTCTTTATAGCACTTCCTGCAGACGGGGACGTATTCTTCATCCCCGATTTGGATCGTTTCCCCCACATTGACGGGTTTCCCGTCCATCATGCGCATGTTCAGCGTGGCCTTCTTGTTGCAGTACTGGCACACTGTCTTCAACTCATCAATTGCATCAGCCAGTTCAAGAAGCGCCTTGCTGCCTTCGAAAAGCTGATTGCGGAAGTCGGTTTTAAGTCCGAAAGCGATGACTGGAATATCCAGCTCATCAGCGATATCGCTCAAATGATGCACTTCCGATTTTCTTAAAAACTGCGCTTCGTCCACCAGCACTGCGTAAACCTTCTCCTCAACATGTGCGGCCTTCACTTCATTGAATATATTGTCGGTGACATACTCCGCATCCAGTTCAAGGCCGATCCTGGATTCTATCTTCTTAAAGCCGCTCCTCGTATCCACCGGGGTTGAATATGCCAGGCATCTCTTGCCCTGGGTCGTGTACTGGTAATGTGTCGTGATGATCTGGTTGCTCTTGTTGCTCTGCATCGTGCCAAAACGGTAATATAACTTAGCCATGACGAAATCCTTTCAATAATGCATTCTCTTTATGAATATGATCAAATACAGCAGATGGGGCATCATCTCCAGAATTTATCATAACCCTTTTTATCTTCGATATTGTAGTCGATCATTTTCTTGAGCAGCCCGTAGTCCACTTCATCTGAATACTTGATGCGGAACAGGCCCTTGGTCTGCGAATAGCCTGCTTCCTCGATCTCTTCTGTGAAAAGCGCCATCGTCTTTTCTTCCGGTGAGATGGACATATGCTTCTTCGCGCTGTCGATGCCGAGTATGAACGTGCCGTTTGAAGTGTACATCGGCGTATTCCATTTCACTTCCTGATCCAGCTCCGGATAGTTCGAGTCGATCCAGCTGATGATTTCTTTGAACTGCTCCTGATGTGCAGAATCATCAATCGTCCGTATATAATCTTCAAAAGTTTCCATAGTCATTTCCCCCGCCTATTTTAAATTTCTATGACATAAAACGCATTTCCAATTTCTGTTCTGATATCGTCCGTCCGCCATTCCCTTTTGTATCCGAGGCACGGGCATATATAAGTGATGCCGTTTTCCGTGAGCGAATGCCGGAAATGTACATGCCCCATGATGCTGTAGTGCACCGGGAAATCGTTGCATATTGCATTGAAATCGCTTGTCCCTATGAAGGCATTATAATAGTCGAACAACCGATGCGGCATCGGTACTCTGAAACGCTTCGATGTAACGATGTGCGTTACAAGTATAATCTTCCTACCCCCGAGACTCTCAAGGTCTTCCCTCACCGCCTGTGAAAACTGCCTGGACATCTCAACATCGCTGTAACGCCATGCGATATTGTGCTTATCCTGCCATGTTCCGCCGTAATACGCACGTTTCTCCAGACGGTCGTATGAAAACTCCCCGGAGGCATATGTGTAGTCGTACCAGCCTGTGTGCCCCGCTATCGCCCATTCCTCATTGACGATATAAGGGCGTTCCACCAGACATTCGGGCTGCTCGGCATAACGCTTCAGAACTTCTTCTGTATCCTGTGTGATCTCCTTCTGCCAGAGATCGTGATTGCCGGGAACGAACTTTATTTCAGTGCCGCTTTCCTCTGCAACTGTGCGAATGAAATCCATCGTTAATTCATAACTGTTTGAGATATCGCCTGCAATCAGCAGCAAATCTATATTACGGTCCTTTATCTCGGCGATCAGGGCTTCCTCATACAACGGTATATTATCTTCACTGTTATTATAGCGGTCAATATGTAAATCAGATATGATCCCTATCCTCATTTTCAAAACTCCATTTACTGCGTAATTCCTTCTCTTCACCATTTTCCATTTCTTTGTTCAATTTGTCCAATATTATTGATGGATTGCATGTCGACTTCACCGGTCTTTTATTTTCAATGGAATTGTTAATGCGTATAATGGAAGGAAAGGGGGATTTTAAAATGAAGAAACTGATCAACAGCCGGGAACATTTTGTGAATGACATGCTGAAAGGCTTGAAGTTCGCCGATCCGAAAATTGAAATCATCGCAGATACCGTCGTCGTCAGGAAGAACAAAAAGGAATCGGGGGTCGCACTCATCTCCGGTGGCGGCAGCGGCCACGAGCCCGCTCATGCCGGATATGTTGCTGAAGGTATGCTGGATGCAGCCGTCTGCGGGGAAGTCTTCACGTCTCCTACACCGGATAAAGTGCTTGAAGCCATCAAGCATACAGATAACGGTGACGGGGTCCTTCTCATCATAAAAAATTACTCCGGTGATGTCATGAACTTCGACATGGCCAAAGAGATGGCTGAAGCGGAAGGACATAAAGTCGAATCTGTGGTCGTCAGGGACGACATTGCAATAGAGGACGCTGAAATGAGGCGAGGCGTGGCAGGTACAGTGCTCGTCCATAAGTATGCCGGCTGCCTTTCCGAAAAAGGGCACACACTCAGCCAGATTAAGGAAAAAGTGGAGAAGATGATGTCCAGCCTGCATTCGATCGGTATGGCGGTCCATCCATGCATGGTTCCCACCACAGGCGAATACGGCTTTGACCTCGGTGAGGAGGAAATGGAGATTGGCATCGGCATCCACGGGGAAAAGGGTATATACCGTGAAAAGATGGAATCGGTGGATAAAATTGTGGACCGGCTGCTTAAGGAACTTTATAAATACAATGACAGTGACAAACTGATCGTGATGATCAACGGCATGGGCGGGACGCCGCTCAGCGAACTGTACATCGTCACTGACAGGGTCATGAGCGCCCTGGATGATAAGGGTGTGAAAGTCTCAAAGCTGCTTGTCGGTGATTATATGACCGCGCTTGATATGCAGGGTTTTTCAATCACTGTTCTGGATCATGACGACCAGGTGGTCAGTGCATTGAATGCCCCGACGGAATCCACACACTTTTAAGGAGGAGACTTATGGATAATACGATGCTTCTGCAAAGGCTGCACAGACTGCAGGAAACCTTTACGGAAAAGGAGGCTGAACTCACCGCACTGGACCGTGAAATCGGTGACGGAGATCATGGGGTGAATATGAAGCGGGGGTTCAACGCTGTAAAAGAAAAAGTCACGGAAGGCAGCACACAGGAAATCCTCAAACAGACCGGTATGGCACTGATGGGTTCGATCGGCGGCGCAAGCGGCCCTCTCTACGGTTTCAGCTTCGTCAAAATGAGCGAGGCGGCAAAAGATGAAATCGATGGGGAGAATCTCAAGGAGCTGCTTGAGATTTTCGCTGAAACAGTAAGTTCCAAAGGCAAGGTCAGCGGCGGTGAAAAGACGATGTACGACGTCATATCCAGGGCCAAAGAAGTGCTGGGTGAAGACGGTGCCCTCAAATTGAAAGACCTCCAGAAACTGGCGGATGATACTGAAGACATGATGGCCACAAAAGGGCGCGCCGCATATTTCAAGGAAAAATCAAAGGGCACGGTGGACCCCGGCGCCCAAAGCGCAGTATATGTATTAAGTGCATTTACACTTGAGGAGGAAGCAGGATGACCGAAATTTTAATCATCAGTCACAGTAAAGATATTGCATCCGGTACAAAAGAACTCATTGAACAAATGGCTGAAGGCGTCACTGTCCATGCCTCCGGCGGCGTCGGCGGGGGCATCGGTACAAACATCGGCCAGATCGACCATATGCTTTCCGAGGTGGAAAGTGACACCATCTGTTTTTTCGATATCGGATCCAGCCTGATGAATCTTGAGATGGCAGTCGAAATGTATGAAGGTGAACACGAAATTCATATTGCCAATGCGCCGATCGTGGAGGGCAGCTTCCTGGCGGCGGTTGAAATAAGTATCGGCACAAATACCGCTGAAATAATGGGGAAATTGAGCGGAATGGTGAAGTAATAAGGGTTATAACGCATGGCATTATATGAGAATAATGGTATGCGTTATAACATCGTAACGCCCGGCGCACGGTCGATTTCTGATTATTTTACAGGTGGAGTTGGTTGTGAATCTTCTTTTATAATTAAGAACTTCCTCTAACGGGTATGCATAAAATACCACAGGTTAAAAAGATTCAGGAAGGTGATAGAATGATTCTCAGGGCGATTTTGGGTACGCTTGTAATGATCTTTTTCATCATCCCTTTTATAAGAAGGATACAGAATGACCGCAGGGAAGGTAAGGATATAAGCAAATGGAGCGTTACTTTCATTATCATAGCTGTAGTGCTTTGGCTCTTCATGATCACTTGGGTCATCATGTATTACGCATAAAGGATGAGTCGCATAAAAACAACTCCGGCATCCAATGATGCCGGAGTTGTTTTTTAATCGATTTCCCTGATCACATGACAGGGGACACCCATTGCCAGGCTGTTGGGCGGAATATCTTTTGTCACGACACTGCCTGCACCGATGACGCATTTCTCCCCGATTGTAACGCCGGGCATAACGCTCACGCCCGCGCCGATCCAGACGTCGTCACCCACCGTGATTGGGGAAGCTTTCTCCAGCCCTTTACGGCGCTCGGCTGCATCCAGTGGATGTTCGGCAGTGTAAAATCCGCATGAAGGACCTATGAACACATTATCCCCCAAAGTGATTTCTGCACCATCCATGAAATAGCTGTTCATATTGATGAATACATTCTTGCCGAACTGCACATTATAGCCGTAATCCACCATGAAAGGACTCGATATATTGAGGTTTTCAGGTATATACCCGAGCAGTTCCACAATGATTTTCTGTCTCCCTTTTTCATCGCCGGGATTCATTTGATTGAATGTATGACAAAGATTCTGCGCTTTATTTCTTTCCTCCGATAATATCCGGTCATAATTTGCGTTGTACCATCCACCGTCAATCATTTTTTCCTTTTCATCCATATGGACTGCCTCCAATACTGATATATATAAAATTCTACAACCCTTGAAGGGCAATCTCAAATATTAGTGATATAATTTACTGTAAATTCAAATATGATCACGAGGTGAGAAAATGGAAAGGCTTCAAAATCAAATGGTCACTTGGCGCAGGGATTTTCATAAGCATCCGGAACTTGGATTCCTGGAGATGCGGACCGCTTCCATAGTCGCGGAACAGCTTGAGGGACTGGGGTTTGAAATACAACTTGGCAGGGAAGTCATGCACCCTGATTTCTGCATGGGTAAACCGGATGAAAAAGCGACAGCCGCCCATTTTGAATGGGCAAAACGCCACGGGGCCGTGGAGAAATACTTACAGCACTTTGAAGAAGGTTATACGGGAGTGGTGGGCATATTGGATACCGGCACACCGGGTCCGACAGTGGCATTCCGGGTCGATATGGATGCCCTGCCCGTCTACGAAAGCGAAACGGACAATCATTTTCCGAACCGCAACCATTTCCGGTCGATCAATGAAAATATGCATGCATGCGGACATGATGTCCATACAACGATCGGACTCGGGCTTGCTGCAATGCTCAGTGAACATAAGGATGAACTGAGAGGGCGGATAAAGCTCATTTTCCAGCCGGCCGAAGAAGGGGTCCGCGGTGCGAGATCCATGGTGGAAGCAGGTGTGGCAGATGATGTGGATTATTTCATCGCTTCACATATCGGGCTGAATGTACCGTTCAACCATTTCATCGCTTCCAATAACGGTTTCCTGGCCTCATCAAAAATCGATGTATCATTCAAAGGCGTCGCTTCACATGCGGGCGGCCATCCTGAAGAGGGGAAGAATGCGATGCTTGCCGCAGCTTCTGCGGTTTTAAATCTGCACTCCATCCCAAGGCATGCAGACGGGGCCACCCGCATCAACGTCGGGGAAATCCATGCAGGCAGCGGCAGGAACATCATTCCCGACAGCGCCGAGTTGAAAGTTGAAATCCGCGGTGCCACAACAGAACTTAATGAATATATGAAGTCCTATGCCGAGAAAGTCATCGAAGGTGCGGCAATCATGCACCAGGTCGATTATGATATCACTCTTGCAGGGGAAGCGATCAGCGCCAAAGGCTCACCGGAACTCGCAGCAATCATGCACAAGTCGGCTGAGAAGGCCGGCCTCAACAGTGAGCTCGAGAACAATTCCGCAGCAGGATCTGAAGACGCTACCTACTTCATGGAAGCCGTGCAGAAAAGCGGGGGCTATGCGACTTACTGCATCTTCGGCACCGACCTTGCAGCCGGCCATCATAATGAAAAGTTCGATGTCAATGAAGACAGCATGATGTCTTCCGCCCGGGTCCTGTTCGAAGCCGCTAAAACACTGACACATGAATGATTCTTACACCGTACGTCCATTCCAAAGAATGGCGTGCGGTTTTTTATTTGGTAAATCTAAGATCTTCACATCATTTCTTGATCCGGGTCAATTTTTAACCCTCCACAATCCGGTAAAGTTATAAGTGACAAAAGTGAACCGCACGAAACCAGCGCTTTAAAAAGAGTTCTTCAAAACTTGACCTGGGTCAATTCCTTATCTGAAGAATTGACATACAATTAAGTTAATAAAGAAAACAAATATATCAAGGAGGGGTTTTCAGTGATGAAAACAAATTTAAGAACAGAAGATCTGACTTGTCCGAGCTGCATTAAGAAAATAGAGTCCGGTATCGGTAAAAAAGAAGGTGTCAGCAAGGTGGACGTAAAGTTCAACCTCAACAAAGTTACGGTGGAGCATGACGAATCGGTCACAGGAGACGAATTGAAAAATGTGATAGAAAAACTCGGATATCCGGTCAAATCGGTGAAATCATCCGCATAAAATATGATAAGGAGGGACAAACATGGCCCTATGGTTTAACAAACACTTGAACAAATTGATGTATACATCCGGCGCACTGATCATCATCGGCCTCATATTCATGTTCGCAGGCTTACCGGTCATCCGTGATGTCACATTCGTACTCGCGACACTGATCGGCATCGGTCCGATCATCCAGCGCGCATGGAGCGCGCTCACGGTTAAAAGTTTCAGCATTGAATTATTGATCACCATTGCAGTGGCAGGGGCATTATTCATCCAGGAATATACGGAAGGTGCGATTGTGACATTCCTGTTCCTCTTCGGCGCTTTCCTCGAAAAGCGCACCCTTGCCAAAACGCGCAGCTCGATCCAGTCGCTTCTCGATATGGCGCCTGATACGGCAAGGGTCATCCGGGAGGGTGAAATCGTCGAAATAGATATTGATGAAGTGGAAGTCGGCGATACAGTCATCGTCCAGCCGGGCGGTAAAATCCCGGTCGACGGCACAATCATCAAAGGTAAGGCGCAGATCAACGAATCCGCAATCTCCGGTGAATCCGTACTGCAGAATAAAACCCTGGAAGATGAAGTGTTCAGCGGCAGTATCATAGATAGCGGATATATTGAACTTGAAGCGGTGAAAGTCGGGGAGGATACGACATTTTCAAAAATCATCGAGCTGGTGGAAGAAGCATCCGAACGTAAGAGCGGCACCGAGAAATTCCTGAACCGTTTCGCACAGTACTATACGCCGGGCATCGTAGTTCTCGCAATACTGGTGGCAGCCATCACGCAGAACATACACCTTGCGATAACATTCCTTGTGATAGCATGCCCGGGTGCCCTGATCATCGGTGCGCCTGTCGCATATGTCGCAGGCATCGGCAACAGTGCGAAGAAAGGTGTCCTCGTCAAAGGGGGCGAGACGATCGACCAGTTCGCAAAAATCGATACAGTCATATTTGATAAGACAGGTACATTGACCGAAGGCCGTCCGAGTGTGACAAGCGTCGCAGTCTACAATGGTATGGACGAAGATGAACTCCTTGCACTCTCGGCATCACTCGAACAGGTGAGTGAACACCACCTTGGACGCACAATCATCAAAGAAGCGGACGACAGGAAACTTGATGACCGCTTCAAAGTCGAAAATGCAGAAGCGATCAAGGCACGCGGTGTCAGCGGTGTGATCGAGGGGGACAAATACTATATCGGCAACAAGAAATTGATCGATGAACAGAACATCAACGTTTCCGACAGCATCCTGGAAGATTACATCGGTGAGCAGAAAGAGGGGCGGACGGCGATGTTCATCACGAAAAATGATGAAGTCATCGGCTTGATCTCCATCATGGACAGGATCAAGGAAGATGCACTTGAAGCAGTCCGGACACTGCGTGATAAAGGCGCGAAGAAGCTTGTAATGCTGACGGGTGACAACCGTTACGCAGCGGAAAAGGTTGCAAATATCCTCGGCCTTGATGAATTCCATGCAGAACTGCTTCCGGATGAGAAGATGGCCTACATTGAAGAAGAGCAGGCGGCAAAACGTAAAGTTATGATGGTCGGCGACGGCATCAACGATGCACCGGCACTCGCACTCAGTGATGTGGGTGTTGCAATCGGCCACGGCGGCACGGATATCGCAATGGAAACTGCAGATGTCGTACTGATGAGTGAAAAGCTCAGCAAGCTTGCAATCGGCTACACCATGTCGAAATCCACATTCAACGTCATGCTGCAGAACACCGCGATCGCATTGCTCACAGTAGTGCTCCTGCTGCTTGGAGTCGTCTACGGCTACATCCATCTTGCTTCCGGCATGCTCATCCACCAGGCAAGCGTCCTGGCAGTCATCATCAACGCAATGCGCCTGATGCCGATGAACAGGAAAGACAACGAAGCAGAAGTCGCAGCCAAAGAAGCCACAGTTTAACCGGCATTTCCTTTAAAAGCACCCTTTCGGGTGCTTTTAATTCGTCATATATGCCTCAACCTCATTTCCTTTTCAGAGGTCGTACCAATGTTATAATTGAATTAATATGCATCAAGCACAGGCGGACAAAATATTCAGGAGATGATTCAATTGAAATTGAAAGGCCATCAGTTGTGTGTCAGCAGAGTACCCATCTTCAGCCATCTGGATGATGGGCAGTTGCGCGAAGTGTTCTCCAAGATAAACCATAAGCACTTGAAGAAGGGTGACTACCTGTACATGGCGGGAGACCGGAATGAGTCGCTGTCGGTGCTGCACAAGGGCAGAATCAGAATCTACAGGCTGAACCCGGAAGGCAGGGAGCAGCTTGTCAGGGTGCTCGGCCATGCAGATTTCACCGGTGAAATCGCACTTTTCAACGATGAAAACATCCACGAGTCCTATGCCGAAGTCATGGAAGATGCACAGGTGTGTACAATCAGGCGGTCTGACATATATGAACTGATGCAGAAGTACCCGGATATCGCCATCAAGATCATTGAAAGCTTCGCCGAAAGGTTGAATGAATCTGAATCAATGACTACGAATATATCACTGCTCAGCAGTACTGAAAGGCTCCGGGAGTATATACGCACTCATACGGAAGGGGAATTCCTGAAACTCGGGATGCCAAAAAAGGAACTGGCATCCTACCTGAGCATGCAGCCTGAAACACTCGCCCGCAACTTCAAAAGACTGGAAGACGAAGGGTCCATCAAAAAGATTGATAATAAAACTTATGACATCATCAATATATGATGCCATGCAAAGGCCAGGCACCCGGATCAAGGGGCCTGGCCTTTTTATTTTGACCGTATATAAAGTGAAAAAAGGGGAATAACCACTTAATCCTGTTGAAAATCGGAAGCACGATTGTTAGTATCAATAACGTTGCTTTAATTTTATATGATTTGTACACAATATATCATGTTACGGAGGAGGAGAAATCTTGGCCAAACGAAAAAACAACAGGAAGTTTTCGGATGTGTTCATCTACGGTGTTATCGTCATCGGCCTCATCGTCTTACTCGGTGCGGTTTTCCCGGTCAGTTTCGGTGAGATTTCCGGCTCGATATCTGATTGGATCACTGAATACTTCGGCTGGTATTACATGATACTGACTACATTGCTCGTTTTCTTCTGTGTATTTTTACTGCTCAGTCCAATCGGTAAATTAAAGCTCGGCAAGCCGGACGAAAAACCGGAGTTCCGTACGGTATCATGGCTTGCCATGCTGTTCAGCGCCGGCATGGGGATCGGTCTTGTATTCTACGGGGCATCGGAACCGATGTCGCATTATGTCGCACCCCCGAGTGCAGAGCCTGAAACCCGTGAAGCGATGCTCGAATCCATGCGGTCCACATTCCTGCACTATGGTTTTCACGCCTGGGCGATGTACGGTGTCGTCGCACTGGCCCTCGCATACTCACAGTTCAGAAAAGGCGAAGTCGGACTGCTGTCCAAAGTGCTCCGTCCGCTGTTCGGGGACCGTGTGGATGGTCTGCTTGGCATCATTGTAGATGTGCTCGCCGTCTTCGCGACAGTCGTCGGTGTTGCCGTGTCCCTCGGCATCGGCGCCATGCAGATCAACGGCGGCCTGAATTACCTATTCGGCCTCCCGGTCAACCTCGTCATGCAGGGTGTGATCATCGCCGTAATCACGGTTTTATTCCTGATCAGTGCCTGGTCCGGCCTGAGCAAAGGCATCCAGTATTTGAGCAATTTGAATATGGTCCTTGCCGGTCTTTTGCTCCTATTCATACTGATCGTCGGTCCAACCATACTCATATTGAATATGATGACGGCGGGGACCGGGCAGTACCTGGGGACCTTCATGACGCAGAGCTTCGATGTTGCCCCGCTTGATGCCCAAAAGAGTGAATGGATGAGCACCTGGACGATCTATTACTGGGGTTGGTGGATGAGCTGGAGCCCGTTCGTGGGCATCTTCATCGCACGCGTTTCACGCGGGCGCACCATACGTGAATTCGTCATGGCGGTTTTATTCGTACCGACCTTGATCGGCATCATATGGTTCAGTGCTTTCGGCATGACGGGAGTTTCCGTCGGACGGGAATTTCCCGGGATATTCGAGCTGCCGGCAGAAACCCAGTTGTTTGCAGTGTTCGACCAGCTGCCGCTGGGCTTGATTTTATCATTCATTGCCGTGCTGCTGGTGACGTCTTTCTTCATCACATCTGCAGACTCCGCGACATATGTCATCGGTATGCAGACATCGTTCGGTTCATTGACGCCTACAGGGAAAGTGAAGATCACATGGGGGATCGCGCTGTCAGCCATCGCTTATGTGCTGCTGCTCGCAGGCGGGCCGACAGGGCTCAATGCCCTGCAGTCTGCAGCCATCATATCGGCGCTCCCGTTCAGTATAGTCGTCATACTCATGGTCCTTGCATTCTTTAAAGATGCGAATGCCGAGCGCAAGTACTTCGGACTGACGATCAGCCCCGATAGAAAGCGTTATGAAAACTATGTCAAAGGCTCAGCAGAAGAGTATGAGGAAGACCTCGAGGAATACAGGGAGAGGGCCAAGGAAGACCCTCCGGGAATTTAATCAATTAAAACAGGCCGGCCGCATTTTTGTGCGCCGGTTTTCTTTATTGTAAAATATATTCAACGATATAAGGGGAGGTTGTGATCCATGAATAAAAGAGCTTTATCCCGTGAGGAAGCAGACAGCTTATTGGAGACGCTGGAACAAAGATTCACACAAAATGCACACAGGCACGCAGGCATTACATGGCAGGAGGTGGCATCCAGACTGCAAAGTGACCCGGAGAAATTATGGTCATTGAATGAAATGGAAGCTACCGGCGGCGAACCGGATGTGACCGGCCGTGATGGGGACGGGTTCATATTCATGGACTGCTCCCAAGAGAGTCCGAAAGGCCGGCGCAGTCTCTGCTACGATCATGCTGCTCTTCGATCGAGGAAGAAAAATAAGCCTGAAAACTCTGCAGTGAACGTGGCTTCGGAGATCGGCATCGAGATTTTAACAGAAGATGATTACAGAAATCTTCAGTCCAGTGAATCCTTTGACTTGAAAACTTCGTCCTGGATCGAGACGCCTGAGGAAATCAGGGAGCTCGGCGGTGCATTATTCTCTGATCACCGTTACGGCAGAACCTTCACATACCATAACGGGGTCGAGTCGTATTATGCTTCCAGGGGCTTCCGGGGAAAACTGAAAATATGAGTTTCACCGTTCCCGCTTCAGCCGGTCATCATCAGATGGCCGGTTTTATTTTGCTGTTCATCAAGTATTTAAAATATTCTATTTACTCATAGAGAAGAAGCAGAAGCTGTGCTACAATTGAAGTGAATTTTTTATATTTAAATTACATGTATATGAAGGGACTGAATGAAATGAAGAAAATTTTCTTTTTAGTATTTTTAAGCACTGTCATATTGGGGGCCTGCGGCGGCTTCACCACGGGCGATTCTGATACCTCATCAGACAGCGGCGGTTCCGAGGGGGCTGAAGCCCAGGATGAAAAAATCGTTCTGGATTTCTGGACTTTCTGGGGCTCCGAACAGCGCAGACCGGTCATCGACCAGATCATTACAGACTTCAATGAATCCCAGGATGAAATTGAAGTGCGGCATACTTACACCCCGTGGGGGGACATCTGGACCAAAAACCTGGCGGCAATTGCTGCAGGAGATCCGCCTGACGTCATCATCAATGACATCATGACGGTCAAGCTGCGTGCAGAGGAAGGACAGATCGAACCCATCACTGAATACGTCGATGAAGAAGTCACCGGCCGTTTTTACGATCAGATGATGGATGCATCGACCCATGAAGATGAAGTTTATGCTTTACCTTTCAACACGGACACCCAGATCCTCTTCTATAATAAAGATCTCTTCGAGGAAGCTGGACTGGATCCGGAACAGCCGCCCGAGACATGGGAAGAGCTGGATGAATATGCCGGGCAGTTGGATGTACAAGAAGGGGACACTTATGAGCGCATTGGCTTCTATCCTCTGATCGGGGCGGGGACGGATGTCTGGATACTGAATGCCCTCGGTGAGAATTACTTGCAGGAAGACGGGGAAGTACTGGTGGATACAGAACCTGTACACGAAGCTTTCAACTGGATCCTCGACTCCCAGGAAAAATACGGACAGAGTCAAATCACAAGCGTCAACTCCCAGTTTGAAAATGCTCAACAGGACCCTTTCATGGCGGGAGATGTGGCAATGATGGTACAGAACGCCAACTACTATGTCCAGCTGCGTGACTTTACTGAAGATCTGAATTTCGGAGTCGCCCCGATTCCTGAACGTGAACCGGGCAACGGGAACACTTCCTGGGGCGGAGGATTCGTGGCTGAAGTCCCTATGGGTGCGAGCAACCCCGAAGCATCCTATGAATTCATCGAGTATCTGACCAACTACGATGCTCAGCTGTACTGGGCTGAACAAAACTTTGACCTGGTCGCCCATGAAGAAGCCGGTGTCAGTGCCACCGAAAGTGGAGAATTCACAGATGCCGGACGTGAAGTTTATACGCAGATGATTGAGAATATGGACAATACGCTGCTGACACCGCAGCCTGTCATCGCACCGGATTATGCGGGGACCGCCAATCCGATCTTTGAATCCATAGTGAGCGGCAACACTGATGTGGAAAGTGGTTTGGAAAATGCCCAGTCGGAACTGGAGCAGCTGGTTGAAGATAACCGGTAGGCCGTCCTATGAATAGAAAGAAGGAAAACTTATTCGGGTATATCTTCATTTCCCCCTGGATAATCGGGTTCCTGGCGCTCACCCTGGGCCCGCTTCTGTTCTCGCTGTACGGCAGCTTTACAAATTATAATGTTGTCTCCCGGATGGATTTCGTCGGCCTGGATAATTATCAGGAACTCTTTACAAACGATAATCTGTTCTGGGTATCGCTGTATAACACTTTTTACTTTGTCATATTCTCAGTGCCGCTGACGACGATTCTCGCCATACTGATTTCGACGATGATGAACCAGAATATTCCGGGCATGAGGGTCTTCAGGACGATTTACTACCTGCCGGCCATCCTGTCCGGGGTGGGGGTCTACCTGCTTTGGATGCAGCTTCTGGATCCATCGACAGGGCTGGTCAACCAGTTCCTGGCCCTGTTCGGCATAGATGGACCGAACTGGCTTTTCGATCCCGACTGGGCAAAGCCTTCACTGATCTTCATGAAACTGTGGAGTGCCGGAGGCAGCATGCTGCTTTATCTTGCCGCCATGCAGGGTATACCCAAAACCTTCTATGAAGCGGCACAGATTGATGGTGCTACAAGGGTGCAGATGTTCTTTAAGATTACATTACCGATGGTGTCACCGATCATTTTCTTTGATATCGTCACAAGTACGATCGGCTCCTTCCAGATTTTCCAGGAAGCTTATGTGATGAGTGCGGATAATGCCGGTGCACCGGAGAACTCGTTACTGTTCTTTAACTTATATATGTGGATCAGGGCGTTCAATCTCTTTGATATGGGTTATGCCATGGCAATGTCATGGATACTCTTTGTCATCGTCCTGCTGCTCACTCTTCTCAACTTCTGGTTGTCCAAGAGATGGGTCCACTATGAAGGAGATTGAATATGTACAACACTAAGAAGATGAAATTTTGGAAATCTGTCAATCTCGTCCTTTTGCTCGTCGGCGCCCTTTTCATGATTGCACCCCTCTTCTGGATGGTC
Source organism: Salinicoccus kekensis (assembly GCF_900220995.1). Lineage (GTDB taxonomy): Bacteria > Bacillota > Bacilli > Staphylococcales > Salinicoccaceae > Lacicoccus > Lacicoccus kekensis. The sequence goes on along the minus strand of NZ_OBQF01000003.1, from coordinate 170,840 downwards.
TCGATATCTTTGAAATCATTGGAGGAGATATACCAGGGTGGCTTTAATTTCATTCCTGAAAATATACAGTTTTCAAACTATGCAGCAGTTTTTGAAATCATTCCGTTCTTCACTTATTTTGTAAACACTTCGATGATTACTGTACTTGTCGTGCTGGGTAATGTATTCGTCAATGCATTCATCGCTTACGGTTTTGCCAAAATCCAGTTCAAGGGGCGTGAGACACTATTCATCATCGTCCTCTCCACCATGATGCTGCCGGGGTTCATCACTTTGATCCCCCAGTATGTAATCTATGCGAACCTTGGACTGGTGAATACGTATTATCCTTTGGTGCTGCCTGCGTTTCTTGGAAGTGCGTTCAACATCTTCCTGCTGCGCCAGTTCTTCAAAGGTGTGCCCAACAGTATGATTGAAGCGGCTAAAATGGAAGGGGCAAACCATTTCTATATATTCTTCAAGATTGCACTCCCGATGGTCAAACCTGCACTGTTCACCGTGGCGATATTCTCATTCAACGGTGTATGGAATGACTTCCTCGGCCCGCTGCTGTACTTGAACGATGAATCGCTTTATACGCTGCAACTCGGTCTGCAGGTGTTCAAGGAGCAGAGCTCCACGCAGTGGCATTACCTGATGGCCGGGTCACTGATGGTTTTATTCCCTGTCATAGTACTGTTCTTCATATTCCAGAAGTACTTCATCACAGGTTCCAATATACTCGGACAGACGGAAGAAAAATAAACTGCAGCCCGCGGGCTGCAGTTTTTTGCCTGTTCATGCCGCTGAATGGAAATTGCCCAGTGAATATGATATAAACGGATTAATATTGTATGAACGGGTGAAATATGAAGAGATTAATATTTACATTGGTTGTCCTTCTGATGATCGGCGGTGTTTATTATGCCGACCGGCAGTCCGAAGAAGGATTGTGGGAAGATATCAAATATGTGGTTCTGCCCGACCCCATGGCAAGCAACACGTATGATGAAGGTGAGTGCACTTATCATGTTTTCGAACTTGTGAAGGGCGATGCCAACATGATTGAGAAAAGCTGGGGTGATGCCGAGCACTGGGCAAAGCGCGCGGAAGCGGACGGCTATACAGTGGACCGGGTTCCTGAAGAAGGCGCCATCTTACAGACTTCAAGAGGGGAGATAGGACACGTCGCCTATGTCACATCTGTCACTGAGGATTCCATTGAAATCAGTGAAATGAATTATTACGAGCCTTACGAAGTCACCGAAAGAACGGTAGAAGCGGAAAACATCAACGATTATCATTATATCCACCCCAAAGAGAACCCGCGCCCGAAAGATACTGTAAGCTGATCCGGCATGACGCATAAAATGAGATGGAGGCATGGATGAATTGTATATCCCAAAACACTTTAAAGTGGAAGATATAGAAGAAATAAAATCTTTCATCAACCAGCACGACTTTGGAACGATCATCACAATGGAAGACGGGAGACCTTTGGCCACCCATACTCCTATGATTCTGACTGAGGAAGACGGGGAGTGGACGATCACAGGACATATCTCGAAAGGCAATGCACAGTGGAAGACCTTCGAAGATCATGAAAATACGCTGATCATCTTCAAAGGCCCGGACGCCTACATCTCTTCCACATGGTATGAGGATGAAAACGTACCGACCTGGAATTACCAGTCGGTCCACCTCTACGGCCATTGCAGGCAGATGACCGAGACTGAGATGGAAGCCGATCTCATCAAGCTCCTCGATAAATACGAAGGTCACAATCCTGACGGGGCGACCTGGAACAATTTGTCCGAAGATACGCGTAAACAGATCAAGGGCATCGTTGGATTCAAAGTGAAGGTCGAAGAAGTTCAGGCCGCATACAAGATGAGCCAGAACAGGAAAGAAGACGATTACCAAAGCATCATCCATGAGCTGGGCGAACGCGATGAACTGATGGATGAGGAGATTTCCCGGGAAATGAAGCGGATCCGCCGTTAATGAATTGAAGAGCACACGAGTCTGATGTGAGATGCATAGCCATAGTTTTGTGATTCGTATATCTCTTAATAAGTGAGGGGGTTTATACGTTTCGAGGAGCTCAAATCGCATTAATCCCGATAAATCAACGACTTATACGATTACACGGCCTCAAATCGCATTACTCCCAGGAAATCGAGGACTTATACGAATATGCACCCTCAAATCGCATTACTCCCGGTAAATCAACAACTTATACGATTCAGAAAGCAGGAGGAGCCTTTTAGCTCCCCCTGCTTCTTTGAATCATCATATTTTTATCGCGATATCTTTGATGAAGTAACGGTTTACTATGATGAGGACGATGATTACTGCAATCACCGTTATAAGGATGCCCGCACCTTCTGCCAACCCGAGAGCATTGACCAGAAATGGGTCGAGAGCTTCGGAAAGGAAATTACATACGACAGTGATGACGATGGCCAGTGCCCCGAACCATCCATTCTTATAGAATCCGATGCCGATCAGTGACCCGGCTAAATATGCCAGATATACCTGCAACGCCACAGTGATCAAATTCATCACCGGATGCATATCCAGGTTATGCTGTATATTTTCCGTGCCCACAAATGGCAGGAGTCCGATGATCAAGCCGAGTACGATCATCGTAATCGTCAGTGCCACCGACATCATCGCACCGGAATAGATGTTTGCCTTATGAAACTGTTTTCTGGTCACTCCCAGTCCGATGGCCCATTTTATAAAGCCACCTCCGATGATGATTCCCATCACCAGCATGAATATCCTGTTTGAGTTGAGGCCTACCGACATATAGGAGAGGTTATCCAATTCCCCGGACCCGAATATTAGGAAAATCCCTATATAAATCACCGTAAATATTGGTATATACCAGAGTGCACCAATCAGACTGATGTACGACAAGTCCATTGTTCCATTTTTAACTCTATTGTTGTTCATGAGTGTGCTCCTTCCCGGATCTGTCTTCAGTCATGTTTATAAACAGATCCTGCATCCTCATCACCGAGTAGGTGAGGTTCATTTCTTCCATCAATGATGCATCCTCATCCGAGAGCCTGCCCAATATCGCAGCCGCTTTCGTCGGTCCGAGTGTCCTGGCTTTGACGACCCGCTTATCTTTTGAATACGCATCAATATCGGATGCATTTCCCGTCACCTGATAACCCCGCTCCAAAAATTCATCCACCGGTTCATCGACAAGCACTTTGCCGTGATGGATGATGATGACTTCATCAAACAGGTAGTCCATTTCAGAGACGATATGCGTCGACAGGACGATGATCCTGTTCTCCCTGTTTTTTGCGTTGAGCACCTGGCTGTAGAATTTTTCCCTGGAAGGTGCGTCCATGCCGTTCGTCACTTCGTCGAACAGTACGACCGGTGACATCGTCGCAAGTCCCAGGGACGCATCCACTGCAGCCTGCTGTCCCCTTGAGAGCTCCATCATCTGCTTTTTCAGATTGATATTGTATTCATCAAGGAGGGAGAGGGCATAATCGGTGTCAAAAGAAGATTTATATCTCTTAGATAACTTCAGGTAATCCTCAACCGTCGTCGATTCCTCACTGTAATCCTCCTGATGCAGAAAATCGACAAGGGGCATGATGTCCTCATTTTCATATGGATTTTCACCCGCCACGGTCAAAGTGCCGCTCGTCACTTTACGGTATGTGGCAATCAGCGAGAGCAGTGTCGTTTTGCCTGCACCGTTCCTGCCAAGAAGCCCGTAGATTTTCCCCGGCTCGAAAGTCAGATTGACATCCTGTAAAATGACTTCTTTCCTTATCCTCAAATCGACATCCCTGAATTCAACGTTCACCATTTCCATCCTCCTTTACCTCTTCAATCAGCTGATCCAAATCTTTTTCCGTCAGTCCGAGTTTCATCATTTCTTCTATCATCGGTTTGACGTACTCACCTTTGAACTTCTGTTTACGCTCCGTCAGCAGTGTATTTCTTGCATCTTCCGCCACAAACATGCCGACACCTCTCTTCTTATAAATTACGCCCTGGTCCACAAGCTGGTTGACCCCCTTCGCCACAGTCAGATGATTCACTTTGAAGAACTCGACCATTTCATTCGTTGAAGGGATCTTATCGTGATCATCCAATGTTTCATCAATGATCTGGTCGCTGATCCAATCTTTGATCTGTTCAAAAATCGGCTTCCTCTCATTCAATTTTCCATTCAAATCGGCCCCTCCTCACCACTACTATATACTTCTATATATAACTATATAACCATATATGTAATTTGTAAACCTTTATTTATAAAAAAATAAAAAACCTTCAATCAAGAAGGTTTTTTATCAAAATCACTCACTGATGAGTCCTGCTTCCAGCAGATAAGTTTCCGCCACTTCATAAGGATCTGCATCTTCGACGCTCACCTGGTAGTTCATCTGCTGCATCTCTTCATCGGTGATCTGTCCTCCCAGCCTGTTGAGCGGTTCTATGATTTCCGGATGTTCTTCCAAGAATGAAATCTTGAACATCGGGGCACCATTATAAGGCGGGAATACATTTTCATCATCTTCGAGTATGACCATCCCGAACTGTTCAAGCTCTGCATCCGTCGAGTAGGCATCGAGCAGGTCGATATCCCCTGACTCGATCGCCTGGTATCTGAGAGCCGGTTCCATCGTGCTGACATCGCCGAACTCAAGCCCGTACACTTCCTGGATGGCAGGGTAGCCGTCTTCTTCCCGGTCGTTGAACTCAAGCGTGAAGCCTGCACTGATTTCATCTTCTATAGCCTGCAGATCGCTGATTGTTTCAAGTCCGTGTTCTTCTGCAAATTCCTCTTTGACTGCGAGCGTATACGTATTATTGAAAGCCATCGGCTCAAGCAGTGTCATATCGTACTCCTCTTCGAGGCTCGTCCTGGCCTGTTCGTACACTTCCTCCTCCTCACGTGACTCGAGTTCTTCCCGGGTGATCTCTCCAAGCACCGTCCCGGTGAACTCCAGATAACCGTCGATATCATCAGACTGCAGTGCACTGAATACAAAAGTGGTTCTGCCTAAGCCGTCTTCCACATCAACGATGTGATCCGTCTCTTCCTCTATCAGGATTTTGTACATGTTCGTGATGATGGAAGGTTCCACACCGAGCTTACCTGCCACTGTGATGCTGTCTCCGCGTCCTGCAAGGAGCGGGGCTACAGCGATCAGCAGCAGCACGAGAAGGATCGAGCCGAGCGTGATGAGCATTTTTTTATAGGACAGTCTCTGCAGTATACGGAGCAATATATCAAAGAATATCGCAAGCAGGGCTGCCGGAATCGCCCCGATGATGATGAGCGACGCATTATTCCTGTCGATGCCGAGCAGTATCAAATCACCCAGTCCGCCGGCACCGATCAAGGCTGCAAGTGTCGCCGTCCCGATGATGAGCACCATCGCCGTCCTCACCCCGGCCATGATGATCGGCATCGCAAGAGGAAGCTCCACTTTAAAGAGGCGTCTCGCAGGTTTCATGCCGATCCCTTTCGCCGCTTCGACCAGGGAGTCATCGACTTCATCGATGCCTGTGTAAGTATTTCTGAGTATCGGCAGCAAAGCGTATATTACCAGGGCGATGATTGCAGGCAGTGTGCCGATGCCGAACAGCGGTATCATGAGCCCGAGCAGTGCAAGTGATGGTATCGTCTGCATCACTGCTGCGATATTGATCACCACTTCAGAAATTTTTTTGGTCTTTGTCAGCAATATGCCGAGCGGTATACCGATCACCGCTGCGATCAGTAATGCTATAAAAGAGAGCTGTATATGTTCTACGAAAGCGGCAAACAGGTCACCTCTCCTGGAATCCAGTGTCGAAAGCAGATGATTCATCGCACATCACCACTTTCATTTTTGGATAGATACTTGAACAGGTCCTGCCGGCTGAGCGGTTTAGGCCCATCTTCACCGGCGACGATGACCGTGTCATGAGTGCTGAAATATTTGAACAGGGTATTGATGTCCGTCTCCTGAACCACTTCAGGTGAGTCAGATGCAGGAACTTCATACAATGCCGGTAAGTTTTTCACGATATCCCCGGCAGTCGCCTGCTTCATCAAGTAACCGTCGACATCCCCGATGAAATCACGCACGAAATCATTTTTGGGACTGGTCAGGAATTCTTCCGGTGTCCCGATCTGCTCCACGCGCCCTTTATTGAGGAGGCAGATCCGGTCCCCCATTTTCAAAGCCTCTTGTATGTCATGGGTGACGAAAACCACTGTCTTTTTGATCTTCTTCTGCAGTTCAATCAGATCATCCTGAAGGCTTTCACGACTGATTGGATCCAGGGCGCTGAAAGGCTCATCCATCAGTATGACCGGCGGATCCGCAGCAAGTGCCCGCAGCACGCCGATGCGCTGCTTCTGGCCTCCAGAGAGTTCGCCCGGCAGACGGTTGCGGAATTTCCCAGGTTCAAGGTCCACCATTTCCAACAGTTCGTCGATGCGCGCATCGATCTCTTTATTTTTCCAGCCTTTCATTTCCGGCACCTGTGCAATATTTTCCTTGATCGTCATATGTGGAAACAGTGCAATCTGCTGGAGTACATAACCGATGTCCCAGCGCATTTCATAAAGCGGGAACTCACTGATCGGCTGCTCTTTGAAATATATGTAGCCCTCAGTGAGTGGTATGAGCCGGTTGATCATCTTAAGTGTGGTCGTCTTCCCGCATCCTGACGGACCGATGATCACAAAGAATTCTCCCTCTTCCACTTTGAAATTGACGTCCTCCACGGCGTAATCTTCCCCGTACTTTTTTGAGACATTTTTAAATTCAATCACTGTCCATCCCCTCCATCCACTTCTTTTAACTTAATCATTCTCTTAAAACCGGGCTTTCAAACAGCATCTACTCCGACTATACCGGATAAGAGAAGGTCATACCATAACCCACTGCCATGTCATTTATCTTAATTTTGGGATTAATTTAAAAGTTTACAGGGATTTCCCTCTTTTGGCCACATATTTTTTTCTGATACAATTATTCAAATAATCAAAATATGTTTCATATTACATCTATGGGGGAAGATGCATATCAAACTGTATGAAAGGGGTTTAATATTATGGCACAAGTCGGAACAGATACAGTGGAGATCACGTTGAACGGCATGGATGTCACTGCACCCAAACAGGCGAGCCTGCTGAAGTATCTTGAATCCAAAGATATCGACATACCCAGCTTATGTTACCATCCGAGTCTCGGCGCAATCGAAACGTGTGATACATGTATAGTGAAGGTCAACGGAGAGTTTGTACGTTCATGTTCAACGGAATTGAAAAACGGTGATGTTGTTGAAACTTACGGAAGTGAAGTGCACGAAGCCCAGCTGATCGCAATGGACCGGGTGATGGGCAACCATGAACTCTATTGTACGGTGTGTGACTTTAATAACGGCAACTGTGAGATACATAATACAGTCAAAGAAATGCGTATAGATCATCAGGAGTCGCCACACAGCCCGAAAGGCCATGAAATTCAGAGGAATGCTTTCTACCGCTACGATCCGGATCAGTGCATACTGTGTGGGCGCTGCGTTGAAGCATGCCAGGATCTGCAGGTCAATGAGACATTGCTGATCGACTGGACGCTTGAACGGCCGAAAGTCATCTGGGATCACGGCACGACAATCGATGAATCTTCATGCGTCAACTGCGGGCACTGTTCAACGGTATGTCCTTGCAATGCGATGATGGAAGTCGGAATGGAAGGGGAAGCCGGTTACCTGACGGGCCTCCTGAAGGATTCCTTCAGACCGGCCGTCAATGTCACCAAAGAAGTTGAAACAGGCTACAATTCCCTCATGGTCGTATCTGATGTGGAAGCTGAGATGCGGGAGGACCGCATCGAGAAGACCAAGACGGTATGTACCTACTGCGGTGTCGGATGTTCATTCGATGTATGGACGAAGGGCCGCGAGATATTGAAAGTCGAACCGCGGGAAGAGGCGCCTGCAAACGGCATCTCCACCTGTGTGAAGGGTAAATTCGGCTGGGATTTCGTCAACAGCGAAGAAAGGCTGACCAAACCCCTGATCCGGAAAGGCGACAGCTTCGTCGAATCGACATGGGAAGAGGCTCTGGACCTGATAGAGTCCAAGTTCAAAGATAAAATCAAGGAGAAAGGTCCGGATAAGCTCGCATTCATATCGTCATCAAAATGTACGAATGAAGAATCATATCTGATGCAGAAACTGGCCCGCAGCGTCGTCGGTACCAACAACATCGACAACTGTTCAAGATACTGCCAGTCCCCTGCGACGATGGGACTGTGGAGGACGGTCGGGCACGGCGGCGACTCGGGAAGCATCACGGATATTGCACAGTCTGAACTGGTGATTTCCATCGGCTCTAACACCGCAGAATCCCATCCGGTGCTTGCAACACGCGTGAAACGTGCCCAGAAGCTGCATGGACAGAAAGTGATCGTCAGCGATTTGCGCAGAAACGAACTGGCGGCAAGAGCCGACCTTTTCGTCCAGCCTAATCCGAGTACAGACCTGATTTGGCTGTCCGGCGTGACCAAATATATCATCGACCAGGGCTGGCATGATGAAAGATTCATCACAGAGCACGTCAATGATTTTGATGAATACTACAAGACAATTGAAAAATACACTTTGGACTACACTTCGGAAATGACCGGCATGTCCAAAGATGAACTGATTGAAATTGCAGAATCCATCCATAAGGCAAAAACGACATGTATCTTATGGGCGATGGGTGTGACACAGAAACAGGGCGGCAGTGATACGAGCACGGCAATTTCCAACCTGCTGCTCGCAACAGGAAACTACATGAAGCCGGGCGCAGGTGCATATCCGCTCCGCGGGCACAACAACGTCCAGGGCGCAAGTGACTTCGGCAGCATGCCGGACCGCTTCCCAGGTTATGAATTCGTGACCGATGACGAAGTGAGGGCCCGCTATGAAAAAGGATGGGGCACTGAGCTGCCGAAAGTACCGGGACTGAACAACCATGAAATGGTCGATTACATCCATGACGGCAACCTGGATATGCTCTACTTGAAAGGCGAGGAAATGGGCATCGTCGACTCGAACATCAACTATGTACAGGCAGCCTTTGAAAAGCTTGAATTCTTCGTCGTCCAGGATATCTTCTTCTCGAAAACATGTGAGTTTGCAGATGTCGTACTGCCCGCGAGCCCAAGCTTTGAGAAAGACGGCACTTTCGTTAATACGGAGCGCAGATTCCAGCGACTGTACCAGGTTTTTGAACCGCTTGAAGGCAGCAAGCCGGACTGGCAGATCATAATGGAAGTCGCCAATCGCCTCGGCGCAGGTTGGAATTATGAACACCCGGCCGAAATCATGGACGAGGCGGCATCACTCGCACCGCTGTTCGCAGGTGTCAGCTACGACCGCCTGGAAGGTTACGACAGCCTTCAGTGGCCGGTGAACGCCGACGGTACGGACACACCTTTACTGTTCACGGAAGGGTTCCCGTTCCCTGACGGCAAAGCACGGTTCTATCCGGTTGAATGGACCGAGCCTGTGGAGTTCGGCGAGGAATATGACATTCATGTCAACAACGGCCGCCTGCTCGAACATTTCCACGAAGGCAATATGACTTACAAATCTGAAGGCATCACGATGAAGACTCCGGAAGTGTTCCTTGAAGTGTCGCATGAGCTGGCCGAGGAACGCGGCATTGAAGACGGTTCATTCGTGCGTCTGACTTCACCTTACGGCAGCGTCAAAGTTAAGGCGCTCGTAACCGACCGTGTATACGGCAAACAGGTCTATCTGCCGATGAACGATTCGGGGGAAGGTGCAATCAACAAACTCACAAGCTCCTATGCAGATAAAGATACGGATACACCGGCGTATAAAGAGGCTTCAGCGAAGCTTGAAGTGCTCGGGGAGAAGGGCACGAGTCCACTGCCTAAAATCAACCACAGATACGGCAATCCACAGCCGCAGATCGGTGTCGGCGTCGAACAGAAATGGGCACGCGAGGACTACATCTTCCCTGGTGATCTGGTCAAAGAAAGAAGGTCGAAAAAATAATGGCGAAACAGACGAAAGTCATACACAAGATGAAAATCGACCCTGAAGTGCAGCACCAGCGTGATTTAAAGGAACTTGAAAACCTGCTCGTCGAAAACCGCGAGCTGCTTGAGAAACTCTTTGATATTTTAAATAAGCTTGAAGATCATGAAGTGTTGAATATGGTGAAGGGCGGACTCGCTGAAAGTGATGATATACTCTACAGGATACTGACCGCAGTCGAGTCGACCAGTGCCAGCAAATCCATCAAAAATGCTTTGCTGATGACCCAGCTGCTCGGCAGGATCAACATGTCTGAGCTCGAACCCGTCATATTGAAGCTGAACAACAGTGTGGAGATTGCTTCGGAATATGAATACAGGAACAGGGGCAAAGGCTGGTTCGGCCTCGTCAAAACAATTAGAGATCCCCAGTTCATTGAAGGTATCAATGTCCTCACCCAGTTCGTGAAAGGATTTGGGGAGAATGCGGACGATCTCAAGAAGAAGTTCAAAGTGGAGGACTCCATTTCCACGATGAGCGACAAAGCCGAGGGTTATGAGTTGGCCAAAGATGACTCGAAAGTCGATAACAAAAAGTCGGGATCATTCAAGAAGACCGCCGCAATCGCAGCAGGGACAGGTGTCCTTAGTGTTGCCGCGATCGCAGTTCCGGCTTTATTCTCAAAAAAATGAAGAGTATGAAAGACCATGGGCCGGCGGTCCATGGTCTTTCATTGTCATTACAGGACGGATTAATTGAGAATCGTTATCAGTTGGTGTATATTAGTGGATAATGAATATATTATTGACTGGGAGCATGAGATAAATGAAAATCTATTGGACGAAAATTGCTGATGTGATAGAAGAAACCCCGGAAACGAAGACGTATATACTGGAATGCCCTGAAGATTTCACATGGGAAGAAGGTGCCCACACCCACCTCGCACTGGAAGGGTTCAATGCTGGAGAACGGCCGAACAGGCATTTGATCCGTCATATGTCGATATGTACACTGCCGGGTGAAAAAGCCATCGGCATCACCACAAGGATCAGACCCCAGCGCTCTGAATTCAAGCAGCGTCTGAATGACCTGCCGATCGGCAGTCAAGTGGCTTTATTCAAGACACATTCCAACGTGCCGCTGAGAAGGGAAGAGAGACCTGTGTACCTGCTGTCATCAGGTGTCGGACTTGCGACTTTCAGGCCGCTTGTGCTGGATTTCTTCGATAATCCGGATAAAGTAACGAAAGTCCATTCAGTGAACATCGACTCTTCCAGGAATTATTTATATCCCGACCTCTTCGTGCCCGACGAGACGAAGCGGTTCCTATCTGAATTCCTCGACAACCGGATGGAGTACTATGACAGGGTCAGAAGACTCGCTGAAGATGAAGAAGGCCTGTTCTACATCGTCGGCAGTGATGAATTCCTCTCCGAAAATATCAGGATCCTCTGCAAAGCCGGGATAACGCCGGAGCAGATCATGCTTGATAAACATCCGGACAGGAAGCGGGCAATGATCGAATACTGTTAAAGAAAAGCCGTATCAGCTTAAGAAGAGCTGAGACGGCTTTTTTATGCTGCAACTTGCGCTTCTACGTCTGTATTTCGTGACCTCCGGCGCTGTTCAAGCTGAACCTTGCGATTCTACGTCTGGATTTCGCAACCTCCGGTGCTGTTCAGGCTGAACCTTGCGATTCTACGCCCAGATTCCGCAACCTTCGGCACTCTTCAGGCTGAACCTTGCGATTCTGCACCCGGATTTCGCAACTCCCAGCACTATTCAAGCTGAACCTTGCGATTCTGCACCCGGATTTCGCAACTCCCAGCACTATTCAAGCTGAACCTTACGATTCTGCACCCGGATTTCGCAACATCCGGCGCTGTTCAGGCTGAAACTTGTGATTTTACGCCCGGATTTCGCAACTTCCGGCGCTGTTCAGGCTGAAACTTGCGATTTTACGCCCGGATTTCGCAACTTCCGGCACTCTTCAGGTCAACCGGCCTACACAGAGGCCTCCTTTTTATTCGTAACTTCAGTCGTCCTGTCATGGTTGATCAACGTCCTGAATAGGATAATGATCTCATTGAGCACATGGGCTTTGAATATCTCATCCTCATCAAGTTCCAGTATACATTCATGCAGTTCTTCAAGTACGGGGTGTTCGATATCCATCCCGGACATGTCCTCTTTGATCAGGGGAAGGACTTTCTCCATCACTTCCTGCTCTTTTGGACTGAATTTCATTTTCAAATTGCGGGGGATATATATCAGGTTGCCGACATAGGTCAAATAGATTTTGATAAATTGGAGTTCTTTGCGGATGTCATTCAAGTGCCTCATACCTTCTTCATTCGAACGGTGATAGCTGTACTCATCGTGCTGGTACTGGAGCAGCTGCTCAGCTTCCGCCATGGTCTTCTGTATCTCCTTATATTTCTTATCCGATTTTGCGGATTGGAGCTTCCCGTCGGTCAATTCTTCCACGCGTTTGTGGAACAGCTGCTGGATGTCCTTTTTCGATGTCGTGGCGAGTCCCTTTATCCTGTCGATATATTCGGGCGGCAGGATGAGGTAGTTGATCACCGTACTTGTCGTGAGTCCGATCGTGGTCGTCGCAAGTCTTGTGAGGAAATGATATGCATACTCGTCCTGGATGGAGGGGATCATTGCGACAGCTGTAATCGCTGCGACCAGTACGCCGTCGTAAAGTTTCAGCCGGTATGTAATCCATATGGTCAGGGTGGCGGCAAGCGCATAGGTCAGAGCCGTCTCACCAAAGAAATAAAGGGACATCACGGCAATGAACGCACCGATCACTGATGCCGGAAATCGTACATAAGCTTTTTTCAAAGAGGCTTTGGCAGTCGGCTCGATTGTGACTATCGCTGTAATCACGGCGAATATGGGTGACAGGTTGAGCCACATGCATATCAAAGCGGTGATGAATGTCGAAATGCCTGTCTTGATGATCCTTTCGCCGAATATTTTTTTAAATGAAAACATTATACCGACTTCTTTCTATGTAATCTTCTGATGATTATACCAAATATTCCGCCTTTAATGAATTTCGACAAAAAAGACCGGGCAGAAGCCCGGTCATGTGCAGTACATAAATTATTGTGCAGTGACGCCGCCGTCAACGATGAGGCTGCTGCCTGTCATGAAGCTTGAATCATCGGATGCAAGGAAGAGGGCGGCTTTCGCCATTTCTTCAGATTCTCCCAGGCGCTTCATCGGAGTCATTTCCCTCAACGGCTCTTTCTGCTCTTCAGGTATGATCGGTGTATCTATGAAGCCCGGGCATAATGCATTGACACGGATGTTCTCCGCTGCATATTCGATGCCGAGTGATCTCGTCAAGTTCACAACGCCGCCTTTTGCCGCGTTATATGCAGCCGATCCCGCTGCACCGATCCATCCATACATTGAGGCCGTGTTGACGATGACACCGCCGTTCTCCTGCTCGCGCATCTGCTTGATTGCGTTCTGCGCAAATAGGAATACACCGTCAAGGTCGACGTTGACCGTCTTGCGGTATTCTTCATAAGTCACTTCGTGCGTCGGCTTCGATGCACCGATTCCGGCATTGTTGAACAATACATCCACCCGGCCGAATTTCTCGATCGTTTTTGCGAAAACATTTTTTGCATCTTCTTCGCTTGTCACATCAGCCTGGACGAATATCGCTTCGTAGCCTTTTCCTTCCAATTCAGACACGACTTCCTGGCCTTTCGACTCATCAAGGTCGACAAGTACCAGTTTGGCGCCTTCCTCTGCAAAAAGCTCGGCGGAAGCTTTGCCGATGCCTGAAATCCCGCCGGTGATCACTGTAACTTTATCCTGTAACTTTGCCATGAAATCTCTCCTTATGACTTTATTGTTTTCTCACATTCATCTTATCATGTCTCAGGTTCCATCCGGCCGGAAACGCTCACATCCCCCACGCCCTCACCGTGGATGCGGTCTTTGTAATTCAACAGTCTGAGGCCGTTCAGTATCACGAGGATCGTTGACCCTTCATGTCCAAGTACGCCGATCGGCAGGTTGATGACCTGGAGGATGTTTGCAAAAATCAAGAGTATTACGACGGACAGGGCAAAGACGATGTTGAAGACGATGATATTCTTCATCTTCCTCGACAGCCCGAGCGCAAAAGGTATCTGCTTCAAGTCATCCTGGACCAGCACGACATCCGCCGTCTCCATTGCGATATCGGTGCCGCTGCCCATTGCGAAGCCCACATCGGCAAGTGCGAGGGCGGGCGCATCATTGATGCCGTCGCCGACCATACCGACCGTGCCGTATTTTTCACGCAGCTCTTCGAGCCGTTCCGTCTTTTCATCAGGCATATGGTTCGCATGCACTTCTTTAATGCCCACCTTCGCAGCGATATGTTCAGCCGTTCGCAGGTTGTCGCCGCTGACCATGATGGTCTGGATTCCCATATTGTTCAACCGTTCGATTGCCATCCGGCTTTCCGGCTTAAGCCGATCTTCCAGTGAGTAGTAGGCAAGGACTTCTTCATTCCTTGAGACGAATATTACGGTGTTGCCCTGTTCTTCGAGCATTTCGGTCTTATTTGAAATGGCTGCACTGAGGCCGGCGTTTTCAGTCGCATATGTCCTCTTGCCGATTTTCCATACGTCACCATTGTGCGTGACTGCAAATCCTTTACCCGTAATATCGGCAATATCATCCACTTCTATCTTCTGCGTCTCTTCAAGATACCTCAGGATTGCACTTGCAATGGGATGTGTAGAGCCGAATTCAGCAGCTTTCACCACTTCATCCACCATGTTCCTCACATCTTCATTCACATAGGCGGCATCAACGACTTCAGGTTTCCCGACCGTCAGCGTCCCGGTCTTATCAAAAATGATCGCTTTCAGCTGATTGACGTTATCGATGGCCTGGCCGCCCTTGAACACCATGCCTTTTTTGGCGGCCCTGCTGATCGCGGAAAGTGTCGCAGGAGCCGCACTCGCGACAAGCGCACATGGGGAAGCGACCGTGAGGAGCACCATCCCCCTGTAGAATGACTCTTCCATCGACCAGCCGAGGAAAATGTAGACAGCCAGGATGAAGAGCGGCACACCGAGCAGTACCGCTTTGACGTAAGTATCCTCGATTCCCTCGATGAAACCCGCGGTCCTGGAAGGCTTGGACTGGGCTTCGTCCACAAGCCGGACGATCTTGGAGAATAAAGTATCCTCATCCTCGGCAGCCACCTCAATATCAATCAGCTCTCCCTCATTGATGGTGCCGCCGATCACTTCTGTGCCTCTGGCCTTCTCAACAGGCACGGATTCCCCGGTCACGCTCGCTTCGTTTATCACTCCGAAGTCCGCGGTCAGTGTACCGTCGATCGGTATCGTCGCCCCGCGGGGGACCTGGAGAATATCTCCTATTTTCAATTCTTTTGTCGGTACCACATCGATTCCCCCATCCGCATTGTATCTGCGGGCTTCCTCCGGGGTCAGATTCATCAGTTCGGATATTGCATTACGGCTTCTTTCCCGTGCCATGGCCTCCAGAGATCCGGCAAGGGAGAATATGAATATCAATAATGCAGCTTCCATCCAATAGCCGATCAAAGAGGCTCCGACAGCAGCAAGTATCATCAAGACGTCGACATTCAGATGCTTATCACGGAACAGCTCTATCAGTCCTGATTTCGCACTGTAGTACCCGCCGATCAGAAAGGCAAAGATGAAGGTGAGAGAAGCGGCAGTCTCCATATTGTTCCACGTGAAAATCAAGCCCAGGATGATTAAAATGCCGCTGAAGACCGTGTTCGTAAGTTCCCTGTGATTATTGGCCCACTTGAAAATATTGATTATGATCCCGCCTTTTATAAATGATGGCCATTCCCGATTCACTTCAAGCGTACCATATTTTTGTAATTTTATACCGGCTCTTTTTGACATTTTGAGCAATTCTGAATTATTGTATCTTGTGGATTCAAAAATCGGGCCCCTCCCCCCCGCTGATCGTCTTCTTTAAGACCAATAAAAAAAGCTGGATCCTCTCCGGAATCCAGCTCTTCTTCATTTTATATTAAACCTCATGTGCCTCGGGCACAGGCTGCTTGATCACAGCCTTGTAGTTTTCCATCAGGCTGTAGAGATACTCGCGTCCATCTTCAAATTTTTCATCATTGATGATTTGTTTTTCGGTCTGGACGAGCACTTCTTCATCCGGCTCATAAATCTGGTCCTTGGCTAAAAATTCTTCAATGCCCACCGGGGTGATTTCCGGGTGGAACTGCACTGCCAGGATATTGTCATTCACAACGAAGCCCTGGTTGTTGCAGTTTTGATTGTAATATACCTTTTCAGCACGCTCCGGAATGGAGAAGAAATCCTGATGGTGCTGGAAGAGGCGGATCTCCTCCGGCAGTCCTTTCAGCAACGGATGCTGTCTGGCTTCTTCCACCTCATATATGGTATGCCAGCCGATCTCCATATGTGCCATCCGCCGGACCTCGCCGCCGAGTGCCGTCGATAAAATTTGAGCACCCAAACAGATTGCCAGGATGCTCTGATTCTCATCAACAAGTTTCCTCAACCACTCTGCCTCTTCGGCTACAAAAGGGTAGTTATCAATTTCATATGCCGTCTGGCGTCCGCCCAGTACAACGAGCAGATCGAATGTTTCATCCACCGGCAGCGGTTCACCTTCATAAATTTTGGCAGTCTTCACTTCATAATCATTTTCATTTGCCCAGTCTTGGATATAACCCAGCGGTAAAAGCGGGTCATGCTGAATCACTTGTATGATCATTTAAATGCCTCCTTCTCTAATAGAACTCCTCCTTGAAAATAGCTCGAAATCATTTGATTCACGCTTGGTACGACACACTATAGTATAAATAGTAACCCCCGTCAATCGAATGAATCGGCTTCACCGCCTAAAAATCCACATATATAACTCATTAACTATTATGCCAGCTGTTAAACACTTAAAATGGATTCTGATTATTTTGAATAAAGATACTAGACGCCTGAATTCTGTGCTAAAATGTTCATATCAATCCATACTCATAAAGGGGGCGGATCCATGACTCTGGAAATGGTCTTTGTGGCCGCTATGATTGTGCTCATGCTTATCTCACTTCTCTTTGAAGTTGCAAGGGCGGATTTCCTTGTTTTTTTATTTCTTGTGATTTTCCTGCTCAGTGGTGTGATAACCACCGAACAGGCATTGAGCGGGTTTTCCAATGAGGGGATGCTGACTGTATTGCTGCTGTTCATCGTTGCAGGCGCGATACAAAAACACGGGATCATAGAGAATTTCATCTACAGGATACTCGGGGAGACCAAGTCGATGCGCGGCTCCATGGTGAAGCTGCTGCCGCCCATTTCACTTGTTTCAGCGTTCTTGAACAATACACCGATCGTCGTCACGCTGACACCGATACTCCGGAACTGGGCAAGGAACAATGGTTACGCCCCCTCCAAAGTATTGATCCCATTATCATATGCCACGATCCTGGGCGGTACGATCACACTGATTGGTACATCCACGAACCTGATTGTACACGGTCTCTTGATCAATGCAGGAGTGGAGGGCTTCTCATTCTTCACTTTGAGCGTCGTCGGCCTGCCCATAGCTATTGTCGGCCTAATTTACATTCTGACCATCGGATATAAACTATTGCCGGATAATTTAGGCGCGGAGGATACGATCAGGAAAGAAGCGAAGGAATTTCTGGCCGAGGCGAGGATCCAGGACAGTTTTGAACATATCGATGAGACGATCCTCACCGCCTCCAGAAACTCTTTTGAAGGTGTTTATATTATTGAAATCATCAGGGAAGATGGCGGGAGGGTGGAACCGGTTGGAGCCTCGACATACATCCGTAAAGGTGACCATATCATCTTCTCCGCTTCCCTCAACAGGATAGCGATCATTGAAAAGCTTAAGGGCATATCACTTGAAACCGGAACGGATAAAAGTCTTGATGTCCTGCAAAATGAAAACCATCATCTGGTGGAAGCGGTGATTTCACATAACTCGAGCCTGGTCGGCAAAACGATCAGGGACTCGGAGTTCAGATCCACACATGATGCGGGAGTCATTGCCGTCCACCGCAACAATCAGCGCATCAACAGCCGGGTCGGTGACATCATATTGAAGCCCGGGGACACCCTGCTGCTGCTCGCCGACGATGAATTCGTCCAACGCCATCAGCACTCCCAGGACTTTTATGTCGTATATACCGTCAATCCGCCGGAACAGCTTAAGCAGAATAACCTGAAAGGATTTTTGGCACTCGGACTTTTACTGGTCATGATCCTGTCGGTGACTTTAGGATTCCTGTCGATGTTCGAGGCCATGCTGATTGCGGTCATACTGCTCGTGGTCACACGCCTGATCAATTGGCGGGAGATACTCAATTACATTCAATTCGACGTCCTTCTATTGATTGCGAGCGCCTTCGCCATCGGGGCGGCAATGACCGCCTCAGGGCTCGCCCAATTCCTTGCGGAGAACATGCTGGCAATCGCACAGCCGCTCGGCATCATAGGCGTTGTTTTCATCATTTATATCGCTACAAACATATTCACAGAGCTCATCACCAACAGCGCCGCTGCAGTCTTGATGTTCCCGATCGCTTTTGAGATGGCGGACCAGCTCAATGTCGACTATATGGGCTTCATCGTGACGATTGCCGTCGCCGCTTCATGCAGTTTCATCACACCGATCGGTTACCAGACGAACCTGATCGTCTACGGGCCCGGTGGTTACAAATTCAGTGACTATATCAAAATCGGGGCGCCGCTCGTCCTGCTCACCATGGTCACGACATCCATCATCGTCTACATCGTCTGGTTTTAATGATCTGCAGCAAAAAAGGACTTTCTTTTAGAAAGTCCTTTTATATTCCCTGATCCTCCCGCCAATTTCATCCCGGACCCTCTGGAATTCCGTCCAGTCCCTGCCTGCCGGGTCATCGAACGGCCAGTGTTCTTTATTCACACCTTCAGGGATCACCGGGCAGTTGTCATCAGCGTCGCTGCACAATGTCACCACCAGATCCGAGCGCCTTAAAATGTCATTGTCTATCAGATCCGAAGTCTGGGTGGAGATGTCGATGCCCACTTCAGCCATCGCCTCGACCGCTTTCGGGTTCACCCCGTGCGTCTCTATCCCCGCGGAATAGACTTCAAAGTCCTCACCGAGTGTTTCCTTCCCCCAGCCTTCCGCCATCTGCGAGCGGCATGAATTGCCGGTACATATGAAATAAATCACTTTTTTATCCAATTACAGCACCTCCATTTAGATTAAGAGCAGCGTCAGGTAAAGTCCGAGCAATGTGAATATGAGTACAGGTATCGTGATGACGATGCCCACTTTGAAATAAACACCCCAGGGGATCTTCATGCCTTTCTGCGACAGCACATGCAGCCACAGGAGCGTCGCAAGTGATCCGATCGGTGTGATCTTCGGACCGAGATCCGCACCGACGATATTTGCATAGATCAATCCTTCTTTCATTATGCCGTCGACACCCGACTGTTCAATAGCGATGGCATCAATCATCACCGTCGGCATATTGTTCATGATGGATGAAAGGATCGCCGCTATGAAGCCCATTCCCATCACTGCAGCAAATAATCCCTGACCGGCCACATAAACCAGTACGTCAGCGAGGAGATCCGTGATCCCTGCATTCCTCAAACCGAAGACGACGATATACATGCCGAGTGAAAAGATGACGATATTCCACGGGGCACCTTTGATGACCGCTGTTGTATTCACCGCCTGCGATTTTCTTGCCAGGAGTAAAAAGACGATCGCGATTGCGCCTGCAATGAATGATACAGGCACCGCCACGAACTCACTCGCCAGATAGCCGGCAAGGAGTACCCCGAGAATCACCCAGGATATTCTGAACAGTTTCAAATCCTTGATCGCTTCAGACGGCTCTGCAAGCTGCCCTCCATCAAATTTCCTCGGTATGGAATTCCTGAAGTATATGAGCAGGACGATGATGCTTGCAGTGAGTGAGAAGATGTTCGGTATGAACATCCTGCTCAAATATTCCAGAAACCCGATGTCAAAGAAGTCCGCGGAGACGATGTTGACCAGGTTGCTCACGATCAAAGGCAGTGAAGTCGTATCCGCTATGAACCCGCTTGCCAGCACAAAGGGGAAGACCACCTTCTCCTCGAACTTCAGATTACGCACCATCGCGAGGACGATCGGGGTCAGGATCAGGGCAGCACCGTCATTGGCAAAGAACGCAGCAACCAGCGCCCCGAGTAAAGATATGTATACGAACATTTTAATGCCGTTGCCTTTGCTCGCCTTCACCATATGCCTGGCAGACCATTCAAAAAAGCCGATTTCATCGAGTATCAGTGAAATGATGATGACCGCGACAAATGTCAGCGTCGCATTCCATACGATGTCCGCAACTTCAATGACATCACTGAATGACACGACCCCGGTAATGATGGCAAGGACAGCACCGACTGTCGCCGTGATGCCGATGTCGAGCCCCCTCGGCTGCCAGATGATGAATATCAATGTGACGATGAATATCAGTACTGCAAGTATCGTCATGATGCACACTCACCTTTTTTCATGCTTCTGCACACACATTCCGTATTATCCTGTGCAATCAGGCCGAGGTAATCACCGGCCACCTTCAGCGTTTCACTGTTCAGTTCATACATCTTTTTATTGCCGTCTTTCCTGTAGGTGATCAGCTCATTATCAAACAGCACTTTCATATGATGGCTCAATGTCGGCTGCGAAAAATCGAAGTGCTCAAGCAGGTCGCATGCGCACAACTCCCCGCATGATAATAAGTCCAGTATTTCCAGACGATTTTCATCCGCAATCACTTTCAATATATTGCTCAATTCTTTATAAGTCATAGTGCCTCTCCTCCTAAGATAGATTAACATCTATATAGATAACCGTCTATATATTTTTCGGTGAAAAACAGATTTAATTGAAGATTATTACCACACGCTTTAGGGTAGATTAATGAAAAGGAGAGTGGTTATCAATATGAGTAAATCTGTACTTATAGTGGTTACTAGCCATGATACAATCGCAGGAGACAAGGACAAGCCGACAGGTTTATGGCTGTCCGAAGCAGCAGAGCCTTACATCGCTTTTCAGGGTGCCGGATTCAAAGTCGATATCGCTTCGACTAAAGGCGGCAGCGTCCCCATAGATCCGAATTCTGTCGACGATAACAGTGCACCGAGATTCAGTGAAGTGACGAGACTGCTTCAAAATACTGAGCGCATCAAAGATGTAGTTTATGAAAGATACGATGCAATATTCTTTGCAGGCGGACACGGGGCGATGTTCGACTTCCCGGGTGACCCGGATATACAGAACATCATCGCATATTACAAGGATGACGGCAGGATCATCAGCGCGGTGTGCCACGGCCCCGCGGCATTCGCCGATGCAAAGACGAAAGACGGTAAGTTCCTTGTGGACGGCATCAAGATTACAGGATTCACGAACGAAGAGGAAGAAGCGATGAATCTGACTGAAGAAATGCCGTTCTTATTGCAATCCAAACTGGCCTCGAATGGCGCCGGATTCGTCGAAGGCGCCCCGATGGAGGAAAATGTGGTCACAAGCGCGAATTTCGTGACCGGACAGAATCCCGCTTCAGCCCAGGGTGTTGCGGAAGCAGTGATCAATAGATTGAAGTAGGTTGAAGAAAGGGAGCATGGATGAATCCATGCTCCCTTTTTTATTGATTTTAATATGGGATGCAGCAATTCGGGCCGGGCGATGGACTGTTAAAATATCAGCCAACCGGTCCCACACTTCCTTACAACTCATTCAATGCATCAATCGCCATGCATGTGCTTGCGATACCGTTATAAAAGTTTTCAACAACGAGATTTTCATTCGGTGAATGGTTCGCCTCATCGGCATTGGCATACGGAACGACGACGGACGGGGCACCGAGGATCTTCGTCCAAACGGCATCCGGCAGGCTGCCGCCCATGCTTGGCTGGATATATGCCTTCTTCCCGAACCCTTTTTCAACCGCCCGGCGCAAAGGTTCTATGTACGGATGCTCCGCCGATGTCCGTGATGGGTGCATCATGCCGATGCGTTTCATCCTCACACCGGGTGCATGTTTTTCAACGTGCGCCTCCAGCAGTTCATATATCCTCTCCGGATTCTGATCCATGACGAGCCGCATATCCAATTTCAGTTTCGCAGTCGACGGGATGATCGTCTTCGCACCTTCGCCCCCGTAACCGCTCACCAATCCTGATATGTTCAAAACGGGTTCAAAGCAGAGTTTTTGGTAATATTCCTCCTTCGTCATTTCCAGGGAATCATCCCCGATTTCTTTCCTGATTTCCTCAAGATCGAAAGGCAGCTGCATCAGCAGCTCCTTTTCAAGGTCGGTCGGCGGCTTCACTTCATCATAAAAGCCGTCGATCAAAACCCGCCCATCCGCATCTTTCATCGTACCGAGCAGATGCACAAGTTCCCACACAGGATTGCGGGCGATGTTCCCTTTATTCCCGGAATGGTTGTCGAAGGCCGAACCCTCAGCGTTCAACTCCACATACAGCATGCCCCGCACACCAAGCAAAATGTAGGGATGCCCATTCGAGAGCATCGGTCCGTCCGAGGTGTAGACGAGGTCGGCCTTCAGCTTATCTTTATGTTTGTGAATAAAAGGCTCGAGGTTCCTGCTGCCGACCTCTTCCTCACCTTCGATGATGAATTTGATGTTGATCGGCGTATTGCCATGGGCTTCCATATATGTCCTGAAGGCAAGAATCTGCGCCATGAACTGCCCCTTATTGTCCCCGACGCCGCGGGCATAGATCCTCCCGTCACGGATCACCGGTTCAAACGGCTCCGAATCCCATTCTTCCACAGGATCCGGCGGCTGGACATCATAATGGCCGTAGATGAGCAAGGTCATGGCGTCTTCCGAAACGATATGTTCACCGTAAACGACCGGATGATGCGCGCCCTTAATGATCTCCACGTGGCCGACCCCCGCTTCCGACATCTTTTCCGCCACCAGTTCCGCGCACTCTTCAATTCCTTCGTTTTCAGCACTGATGCTTTTCTGCCTGATGACTTCAAAAAGTGATTCAAGATAATTCTCCCTGTTACGCTCGATGATTGATTTGTAATCCATGATATCCCCCTGATGAATAAACGTTATCTTATATCCCATACTAACATTTCCCTTAATGATGGAATATCAGAAAACAAAAAAGCAAACCTACATTCATGCAGGCTTGCTTTTCCTTTTCTCTAGTAGTTCCCCAAATACTCTTCAATTTCCCAATTGGTGACCTGAGCACTGTAGTCTTTCCATTCAAACGTCTTATTTTCGACGAAGTGGTCATATATGTGTTCACCAAGAGCGTCTTTGATCACTTCATCCTCCCTCAGTGCTTTCAATGCCGTATACAATGTGGTCGGGAGGTCTTCCACATCTTCAGCCTGACGTTCTTTCTGTGTCATTTCATAAATATTTTCATTGACCGGGGTGGTTAAATCCTTCTTCTGCCTGATGCCGTCGAGGCCTGCACCCAAAATCACTGCGGTCGCAAGATAAGGGTTTGCGGATGGGTCGAGGGACCTCACTTCAGCCCGTGTGCCCGCTCCGCGGCTTGACGGTATCCTTAAGAGCGGTGTCCGGTTGCGTCCGCTCCAGGCGATATACCTTGGCGCTTCGAATCCGGACGCGAGCCTCTTATAGGAGTTGACCAACGGGTTGCAGATTGCTGTATATCCCCTGGCATGATCCAGCAGTCCGGCCATGAAGCATCTCATCTCTTCGCTCAGGCCGAAGTCATCATTTTTATCATAGAATACATTTTCCCCGTCCCGGAATAAAGAGACATTGTAATGCATGCCGCTGCCCGGCTGTTTATATAAGGGTTTCGGCATGAATGTCGCATGCAGGTCATACTGCCTTGCGATCGTCTTCGCCACCAGCTTGAACGTCTGCAGGGCATCGCTCGCCTGGAGTGCATCCATATATTTGAAGCTGATTTCATGCTGACCGGGACCGACTTCATGGTGGCTCATTTCCACTTCAAATCCCATCTTATCAAGGGCCCTTGTAATCTCTCTTCTGCACCGGCCGCTCGTATCCGTGATGTCCAGGTCGAAATAACCGCTGTAATCATTCGGTTCGGTCGTGTAATCACGGTTTTTGTCCAATTTGAAGAAGAAGAATTCCGGCTCCGGACCAAGATGCATCTTATCATAGCCCATCTCTTCCATTTCCTTGATCATCCTCTTAAGATTGGATCTCGGGTCCCCTTCAAAAGGTTCACCGTCGATACCGTAGATGTCACAGATCAGACGCGCAGTCTTATCGATGCCGTCGGTCCATGGAAGGACCACCCACGTATCCAGATCCGGCTTCAAATACATGTCGGATTCCTCCACCCGCACAAAGCCTTCAATAGAAGAGCCGTCGAACATGATTTCACCGTCCATCGCCTTCTCCAGCTGGCTGACCGGCAGCTCCAGATTTTTTATGGCGCCCAACACATCCGTGAATTGCAGGCGGACGTACTGGATACCTTCCTCTTCAACACTTTTAAGAATATCCTCTCGTGAATATTCACCCATTGCGTCAAACACGCTCCTTAAAGTTCTTTTTATGAATACACATCATTTGAACAATACATATCCTTATAATTCAATATAACCTCGGTACAAACATTTAAACGTATATTCCAACATTATAGGGAAAATAAAAGATTAAATCATTTAAAACCGTGCCTTCAGTCAGATGAAATCCCAATTGCCGCAAAAGCCGCCTACGGGGATTTTTCCGGCCGGATTAAGGGCAGGCGCCCATCTGATGTGGTAAAATATAAAAATCTGCATCAATAAATATCAATCAGACGGGGGTGAAAATATGAATGGTTCAGAAAACGGGTTGAGCCCGGGATTAAAATGGGTTATCGGAATTGGCATCACATTCATCATGGCCATTGCCGGATATATTTTAGCCTTGATTCCGGGTTTCTCCCTTATAGGACCTCTCGGCAGTGCCATCATCGTCGCAATCGTCTACCGTCAGATTTTCGGGTTTCCTTATGCTTTCAACAGCGGCATCACTTTTTCATCGAAAAAACTGCTCCGCGTGGCCATCATACTCTACGGCCTGCGTCTGAACATCAACATCATCCTTGGTGAAGGTCTTGAGTTCCTGATCAAAGATACGATCATCATCGCATTTGCCGTCCTCGGAATGATCGCTCTCGCCCATTTATTCAAAGCCGATTTCAAACTCTCCCTGCTGCTCGGGGTGGGGACGGGCGTGTGCGGCGCAGCAGCCATCGCGGCAGTCGCGCCCATCATAAAAGCGAAGGACGAGGACACCGGCATCAGTGTCGGCATCATAGCGCTCATCGGCACGATTTTCTCGATCGGTTACATATTCATGCGCCCGATGCTCGACATTTCCAATACGGATTACGGCGCATGGGCAGGCATGAGCCTGCATGAACTGGCCCATGTGGCACTTGCTGCGGCGCCTGCTGGGAATAATGCACTCGCGATTGCACTGCTTGCCAAACTCGGCCGCGTCCTGCTCCTGATCCCGTTATGTTTCATCATCATCTATTTCGTAAGGCGTCATCAGAAAAAATCAGCACCGGACGGTGTCACTGTCCAGTTCCCATGGTTCCTGCTCGGGTTCATTTTGATGAGTATCATCAACACATACATAATCGGACCGGTGATCTTCATTCCTGAAGCGGTGATTGAAAATGTCTATGACTTGTCGACCTTCCTGCTGACGATGGCGATGGTCGGCCTCGGACTGAATGTGAGCCTGAAGGATCTGCGCACCAAGGCCTTCAGGCCGCTCATGGCGATGATCATCGTCTCCGTCGCTTTATCCGCACTCGCTTTTCTGATGATTTAATGATTTAAAGAGTGGCGCCTGCTTTGCAGGTGCCACATTTTTTGTATTCAGCGGCTTTTATCACCGGCCCGTCATTAATCCGATCACAGCCTGCGATTTCAGCCCTTCAGATCGGATTGTGGATCGAATTCCGATTTGGGGACCGATTATGGAAGCTTCAGATCGGTTAAGACGTCCATTTCCGATTTGCATTGCGATTTCAGCCGCTTCAGATCGTTTTCCGGATCAAATTCCGATCTCCACTCCGATTCTGCTTCCGTCAAATCGGAATGCCAATAAAAATCACGCCTTATACTCTTCATTGTTGATGTCCGTGATGAACATATGGCCCGGCAGGTGGGTGATCATGATGTCAGGCTTTGCATTCAACGCCACATTCTGCGGCGTCACCCCGCATGCCCAGAAGACGGGCACTTCATCTTCTGCGATATCGATGGCATCCCCGTAATCCGGATCCTCCATATTCGCGATGCCGATCTCCCCCGGGTTTCCCACATGCACAGGACCGCCGTGCATATCCGGGAACTGTTCCGTGATTGCGATGACATCATCGACATGTTCTTTTTTGAACGGCCGCATCGACACAACCGCCCGGCCATGGAACGCCCCGGCCGGTTCTGCAGGAATATCCGTTTTATACATCGCCACATTCCTGCCTTCCCTGATATGCTTGATGTCGATGCCGCTGTCCATGATCGCCTGTTCGAATGTGAAGCTGCAGCCGATCAGAAATGTCACGAAATCATCCTGCCAGTATGACTTCACCTCATCGACCGTCTCGATCAGATCCCCATACCGGTATATATTATATTTCGGCACATCCGTCCTGATATCCGAGCCCTTGGCATGGAGACTTTCATAGCGCCCGTCTTCAAGCACTTCCAGGATGGGCACCGCTTTTTTGTTCCTCATGGCGAACAGCAGGAAGTCGAAGGCGTATTTCCTGGGTAATACGACCAGGTTCGCCTGGACTTTATCCCCGGCTATGCCGGAAGTCGTACCCTGATGTTCACCGTTTCTGATACGTTCACGGATTTTTGATGCATCCATTTGATCACCTCATTTTAATTAACCTGTCCAAAGCTCTGCCAGACCGCCGAGGGACATGACACCGATGATCGCTGTTGCGAGCACCGCGATGACACCCCATATGATCATCCACATTGGATGATGGTAGTCGCCGACGATCTTCTTCCTCCTTGATGCCAGCAGCACGGCACCGAGCGAGAGCGGAAGGATCAGCCCGTTGAAGGCACCCGCCAGGATCAGCAGCGTGACTGGCCGCCCGATGAAGGTGAAGACCAGTGTGGAAAATACGATGAATATGACGATGACAGTGTTATTATGCTTGTCAAAAAAATCGTGGAAAGACCTTAGAAATGAAGCACTTGTGTACGCCGCACCGATTACGGAAGACAATGCCGCTGCGAGTAGTACAAGACCGAACACCTGCATGCCGATATCCCCGAGAGCAAACTGGAACACCGATGCCGGCGGGTTTTCCTCACTCAAGACCGCACCCTGCGAGAGTACACCGAGCACAGCAAGGAATAAAAGGACCCTCATGACGCCGGTCGTCAATATACCGTAGTTCGCCGCATGGCTGACGAATCTGATGTTTTCCTTACCTGTCATGCCCGCTTCAATCAATCTGTGCGCACCGGCGAAAGTGATATAGCCGCCGACCGTGCCGCCGACGATCGTCACGATCGGTATGAACATCGCAAGCGGCTCTTCAGGCACGAACGTCCTGTATACTGCTTCGCCGTACGGCGGACTCGACTGGATCATGACATAAGCCGTTATGATGATCATCAGCGCACCGAGTATCTGCGTCACGACATCCATGACGGTCCGGCCGTTCTTCACCAGGAAGATGAAGATCGCGAATGCACCGGCGATTGCTGCGCCAATGCGTGCATCCCAGCCAAAAATGGCATTGAAGCCGAGGCCCGCACCTGCAACATTTCCGATGTTGAAGGCAAGGCCCCCGAGCACGATGAAGAACGCGACCACGTAACCGAGGCCCGGTGCCACTTCGTTTGCAACTTCCTGACCGCGCTTGCCCGAAACACTGAGCACCCTCCATATATTCAACTGGGCGCCGATATCAATGATGATTGAAATGACGATCGCAAATGCGAAGCTTGCGAGAAACTGCTCGGTGAAAACCGTCGTCTGCGTCAGGAATGCCGGCCCGATCGCGGAAGTCGCCATAAGGAATATCGAACCGAACAGCAGCCTCCGCTGGGCGAGCGTGATTTTTGGTTTTTCTTTATCCATGCTTTTCTCCCCCTTGTTTTGAAAAGACAATTACATCGTTTCTATGGTAATGTCATTCTCCTCGAAAGCATTACGGATTTCCCTGATGAAATCGAGCGCATTCTCACCATCCCCGTGGACACAGATGCTGTCCGCCTGAATATCAATCATATTGTCATTGATGCTCTCAACCTTATTCTCCTTGATCATCTTCACGACACGTGCAACCGCTTCGTCCGTATCCGTGATCATCGCACCTTCCTTCCGCCTTGAGACGAGTGTGCCGTCATCTTCATACGCACGGTCTGCAAAAACTTCATGCCTGACTTCAAGACCCGCTTCCATCCCCGCCTTGACCAGGTTCTGGTTGCTGAGCCCCATCAGCTTCAGTTTCGGATCATACTCCTTAACCGCCTCAGCAATCGTCACTGCCAGATCATAATCCTGAAAAGTCGCGTTATACAGCGCTCCGTGGGGTTTGACATGGTTCATCTTCAAACCGTAAGTTTTTGCGATGCCTTCCAGTG
Source organism: Salinicoccus kekensis (assembly GCF_900220995.1). Taxonomy (GTDB): domain Bacteria; phylum Bacillota; class Bacilli; order Staphylococcales; family Salinicoccaceae; genus Lacicoccus; species Lacicoccus kekensis. The sequence continues at coordinate 142,115 of NZ_OBQF01000003.1, read as the reverse complement.
CCCCGATCTGATAAAGCATGATGGCGCGCACTTCTTCCGCCGTCATATCCATGTAACGCCTGCCGAATCCCATCATGTCCGGGAATCCCGGGTGGGCACCGAGACCGGTGCTGCCGCTTTCCTTGATCATCTCAACCGTTTTGATCATCACGCTCGGATCACTCGCATGAAATCCGCACGCGACATTCGCAGATGATATCAAAGGAATGATCGATTCATCATTCCCGATCGTATAGTTGCCGTAGCTTTCCCCGAGGTCTGCGTTCAAATCCACTTTATACATGACCATCCTCCTAGTCTTCAATGATTTCATTACGCGTCAAAAACTTGATGTCCACCACATTGTCAATATAATCCGGATGCTGCATGAGGTAATACTGGAAGTCGAGGTTCGTCTTGAGGGGACCGATGACCGTCTCTTCGAGCACATGGGTCATTTTATTGATCGCCTCTGCCCTGTCGTCTCCGCTCACGATCACTTTTGCGATCATGGAGTCGTAATTCGGCGGAATATGATAGCCCGGATATACTGCCGTATCGACACGGACGTTCCGTCCGAGCCCAAAATGAAGTGTATCCACCGGTCCGGGGGAGGGCATGAAGTTCTTCTCCGGATCTTCAGCATTGATGCGCGTCTCGATCGCAAAGCCGGTGATCGCGATATCTTCCTGTGTCACATTCAATTCGTTGAATAAAGCCACTTCCACCTGGAGGCGGACGATGTCGACCCCCGTAATCGTTTCCGTGACGGTGTGCTCCACCTGGATGCGGGTATTCATCTCTATGAAATGAAATGCATCCTCTTCCTCCACATAAAGGTATTCGACGGTGCCGGCGCCGCCGTACTCGAGTTTTGCTATCGCATCCCGCGTCGTTTTCGTGATGTATTTGCGTGATTCCTCAGAGAGTATCTGTGCTGGGGCTTCTTCAATCAGCTTCTGGTTATTCCGTTGGATCGAGCAGTCCCTTTCGTAGAGGTGCACGGCATCACCTTTGCCGTCGCCGACGACCTGCACTTCGATATGCCTTGCTTTCGGTATATAGCGCTCCACGTAGATCCTGTCATCATCAAATGCATTTTTCGCTTCTTTCTTCGCTTCCTTGAAGCTTTTCTCAAGCGATGACTCATCATGGACGAAACGCATGCCTTTCCCGCCGCCCCCGGAAACCGCCTTGATGACGACGGGGTAATCGATTGTCTCGATGACTTCCTTCACCTCATCAAGCGTCTCCACCGGGCCGTCGCTCCCGGGTATGACTGGCACTCCCGCTTCTTTCATCGTCGAACGTGCTTCAGCCTTATCACCCATCTTCTGCATCATTTCAGAAGTCGGACCGATGAAGATGATGTCCTGTTCCTCACAGCGCCTCGCGAACTCCGGCGTTTCCGAGAGGAAGCCGTACCCCGGATGGATTGCATCCGCACCGCTGATTCCCGCGGCGGCGAGTATGCTGTCTATGTTCAAATAACTCTCACTGCTCTTCGCAGGGCCGATGCAGTATGCCTCATCCGCGAGCGCCGCATGGAGGCTGTCCTTATCTGCAGTGGAGTAGACGGCGACGCTCGCTATGCCCAGCTCCTTCAAAGTCCTGATGATCCTCACGGCGATTTCACCGCGGTTTGCAATCAACACCTTCTTCATGTCATTCACCCTCTTTGCGAAGTGTCATCAGCACCTGGTCGAATTCGACGGCATCGCCATTTTCGACGAGTATTTCTTCAATCACGCCCGAGTGGTCGGTGGTGACATCGTTGAACACTTTCATCGCTTCTATGATGCCGATCTGGTCGCCGGCCTCCACACTGTCCCCGGCATTCACGAAATTCTCATCGGAACCTTCCTCCTTCTGGAGATAAAAGGTGCCGACCTGGGGTGCCTTGATTTCCGTGAGGCCGGAAGCGGATGATGCCTCTTCAGCAGCGCCCCCGTCTTCCCGGCCTGCTGCGGGCGGTGCGCCGGACTGGATGACTTCACTTTTCTCGATATGAATCTTCACATCGCCTTCTTCGACTTTGAGCTTCGTCAGTTCCTCTTCCTTGAACAGTTTTACAAGCTCCTTGATTTTATCGATATCCATATTCTCATACTCCCATCAGCTTCGTTATTTTTAAAGCGGTGCGCCGTCTGACCGAAGTGAAGTCGGTGAGGGGCTCGAAATATTCATCTGACCCGATGCGCTCCAGTTCTTTTTTATATTCTTCTGCTGCCTCGTCCACATCGATTTCCTTGAAGATGATTTTCTCCCCCGGCGGCTTCTGCACCAGTTTCGGAATATCCGCCAGTGCAACGGTCGCAATGCGTGCATACCCGCCGGCCGTCTGCCGGTCGTTCAAAAGGATGATCGGCTGTCCGTTTTTGGGTACCTGGATGCTGCCGAGCTGCGTCGGCTCGCTGAGCACATCATGCCCGTCCTCTGCGGCAAGCTCCGGTCCGCTGAGCCGGAAACCCATCCGGTCGCTGTCCTTCGTGATCTCATATTCGGAATTGAAGAGCTGGTCCCGGGCATCATCCCCGAAGCGCCCATACTGCTGGCCCGGGATGATGCGGATGACGTCATCTTCTTCGAAAGGCTTTATCTTCTTCATATCATTTTGGAACTCACCACCAACTGTCCGGAGGACATCGCCCGCTTTCAGCGTGCGCCCTTTGAAGCCGCCGATGGCGCTCCTCGTATGCGTGGAGCGGCTGCCGAGCACTTCCGGCACATCAAACCCGCCCGCAGCGCCGAGGTAGATTCTTGCACCACTCTGGCATTTACCGATCTTAAGCATCTCGCCCCGCATGATACGGATGGGCATCCCGCTGCCGTAAGATACATCATCCACCATGATTTCCGCTTCGGCGCCGGCTGTTGCGATGACCGTCTCCTTCAGGACTTCAAGCGTCGCCCCGTAGAGCGTCATTTCCAGCACTGCCGCATTTTCATCATTCCCGAGCAGTTTATTGACCAGTTTATGCGCCCTGTAGTCCATCGCCCCGGAAGGGGAGAAGCCGTATGCCTGATAACCGGTCCGCCCGGCATCCTGCACTGTGGAAAACAGCCCCGGATCCACTACTTTGAAAGTCATCATTCCGCCTCCCTCCTTGTGATATTGACCTCGTATTCACCATCTGCCACCTGCTGTTCAATCGCTTTGTACTCATCTTCATCAATCGGCTTGAAAATGATCCGGTCGCCGGCTTCATAGAGGATGCTCGGCTCCCGCCCTTCATCGAATAAAGGGACCGGTGTGCGGCCGAGCAGGTTCCACCCGCCGGGCGATGTGAAAGGATACATGCCGGTCTGCTTGCCGCCGATCCCGACGGATCCTGCCGGAATGCTCGTCCGCGGATTATCCAGGCGCGCCTTGAACAGTTTTTCATCCAGTCCCCCGAGGTAGGGGAAGCCCGGCATGAAACCGAGCATATACACCAGATATTCGGTGCCGCTGTGCATTTCGATGACTTCCTCAGGCGACAGCCCGTCCTCTTTGAACCTTTCGAGATCCGGTCCGAACGCCCCGCCGTAGCATACCGGGATTTCGATGAGCTTATATTCGAAAGGCTGGCCTTCCAGAGCTTCCAAATCGATTTCCTTAAACAATGCCTCGAGTTCTTCACCCCGGACCTTGAATATATCGAAGTAGATGATCAGGCTGGTATACGAGATGACGATTTCCGTGACGCCTTCGATTCCGCGGCTTTCAAGTTCATTTTTCAGGTTAACAAGCGTTTTATTGACCATCTCGCTGATCTCGTCCCCGATGTAGACGGTGACGGCGTTTTCAGAGTACCTTTTTATATCCATAGTATCCCCACCTTTTAAACATCATATTTTGATAATTTCATTTTATCATATTATTCAGTCTAGTCGGCAGGGTCCCGGGAATGAAAAATAACCGGACTCATGTCCGGTTATCCTTAAACGTCATTATTTTGGCTGTGAGGGCGAGTACGGGGATTTCGATGAGCGGCCCGATGATGAGGGCGAGCGTGATGACGGGCATATCATCGAACACCACCACCGCAATCGCCAGTGCCAGCGGTGAGTTCCTTGCCATCGTCGTCATGACGAGGCTTACCGTATCGCGGTAGTTGAATCTGAATATCCTTGCAGCAAAGTTCCCGATGAAGAAATTGATGAGGAAAAAGAGGAGGATCGGGATCAGAATCAACTGCAGCACATCCAGATTGCCGAAGAGGATATCCCTTTCAGATGCAAATATTGAAAACACCGCAAGACTTAAGACAACCGGGTTCAGCGAAGACAGCCGTTGCAGGTATTGCCCGGGAAATATCAGCTTCACCGCCATCGCAACGGTGAGCGGGATGACGAGTGTCAGGATCATCGAGAATATGACATCCGGGGAGACCCATTCGAATACGCCGAAAAATAAATAGATGTAGACAGGCAGTAAAATGATCTGCAGTATGAAGTTCACCGGCAGGATCGTGGTGGAGAGCGCAGTGTTCCCCCGGGCAAGGTTCGTGAATATGATGTACCAGTCCGTGCACGGTGTGACCAGCAGCATGAAAAGCCCCAGCCAGAGGACGGGGTGGTCGGATAAAAACATATTACCGAGCACATAGGCGAGCACCGGGGTCCATAGGAAATTGATCCCAAGTGAAATGAAGTTGAATTTATAATTTTTCACCGATGCCGGGATATCCCTGAACGGGACATCGAGGAAAATCAGGAATAAAAGCAGCATCAGCAGCGGTACAACCAAGACCGACGCGATATCCGCCGTCGGTCCGTGCTGTCCCGCGAACAGTCCAAGAACCATCATGATCAGTATGAGTATGGGTGATAAACGGTCCAGCATTCTTATTCATCCTTAAATATTTGATGGTGATTCACGTCTCCCATGTTAGATTAAGCACAAAATGGGGAATTGATTTAATATTGATATAAAAGAAGTGAAGAGTAAAGGAGACTGCATTATGGATATCAACGTTTTATACGAAGACGAACATCTGCTGGTCATTGAGAAACCCGCCATCATCCCTTCATATAAAAGGGGTGATGAAGGTGAGGAATTGATGAGGTCGATTAAAGAGTATAATCAGGACGGTGCGGAGGTGTACCCCGAGTCCGACGAAATCCTGGACACACCGATCGGCGGTGCCGCCGTTTTCGCCAAGACTGCCGAGGCCGCCTCACTGTTTTCAAGTGACGGTGAAAAAAGCAAAGTCGGAAGGCATTACAGGGCAATCGTGCGTGGACAGATGCCTAAAAAGGCGGACACCCTGACCAACCACCTCGTCCAGAATGAAGAGAATAATTTATACATCATCACCGACGGGGAGGAGGCAGACGCGGTGAAAAGCGTCCTCCATTATGAAGTCATCGACCGCGATGAGGAGAACGACCTGACATTGATGGACATCCAGATGGACAAAGGTTATTCATCCCTCATCAGGGTCCAGCTTGCCAATCTCGGCAATACAATCCACGGTGATACGGACCACGGCCAGCACTATAATAAAATAGGCCAGCCGGTCGCACTCTGGTCCCATTCGGTCACTTTCAAGCATCCTGAAAAGGATGAGACCGTGACTGCTGAATCCACGCCGCCAAGCGAGAAGCCCTGGAATCATTTTTATTAAAAGCGGAGGAACTCCCTTTTCATCTTCCATATAAACCGTTTGATGGTATAATCGGATGTTATTGATGATGTAAAGAAGGAGAATCACCCGTGAATATTAATGTATTATATGAGGATAATCACCTGCTGATAGTGGAGAAGCCCGTCAATATCCCGGTGCAGGAAGATTCTTCAGGCGATCATGACCTTTTGAACATGTTGAAGGAGTATATAAAGAGAAATGAAAACAAGCCCGGGAATGTTTATCTCGGGCTTGTTCACCGTCTGGACCGCCCGGTCGGCGGGGCGATCGTCTTCGCCAAAACTTCCAAAGCCGCATCCAGATTATCCGATCAGCTGAGACGGAATAAAATCATAAGGAAATATAAAGCCGTCGTACGCGGCAGGATGCAGGCCCCTGAAAAGACGCTGACCGACCATCTGCTGAAGGACCGGAAGAAAAACCAGGTCAGTGTCGTAAAGGCAGGCGTAAAAGATGCCAAAAAAGCCATCCTGCACTATAAGCTCGTGGGCCGCGACGAAAGCAGTGACTTAAGCCTGCTTGAGATCGAACTCGAGACCGGCCGCTCCCACCAGATCCGGGTGCAGCTGGCCAATGCCGGAAATGTGCTCTTCGGTGACCAGAAATACGGCCGGGGACGCAACAAGGCAGGCCAGCAAATCGCATTGTGGGCACACATCCTTGAAGTCAAGCATCCCACAAAAGATGAGATGATATCCGTGGAATGTCCGCCGCCGGATGCGCACCCGTGGAACATTTTCCTTTAAGCAACGTCCCGATCATTCATCCTGTTTCTTCAGGGAGAGCAAAGTGATCAGCACCAGTATCAAAAACATGCCGACGAGCTGCCAGCTTTGAAACACCACGTTCATCACGATGACGCTGGCAACGATTGCTGCGAGCGGTTCTATGGTGCCGAACAAAGTCGTCTCCTTAGCCGAGATATATTCGAGGCTTTTAATAAAGAACCAGAAGGCGATCGCCGTGCCGGCAAAGATTCCGAAAAGCAGGACGGCGATGGTCGCCATATCCATCCTCCCGGCCCCGACCTCCCATACAGGATGGATAAAGTTCATCACACCGCCGGCAATGATCATCGCCCATCCCACGACGAGCACCGAAGGGAAGCGGCGGAGCAGGGCGCCTGCATAAATCGTGTAAAAAGCGAGCGAGAATCCGGAAATCACTCCCCACACCACAGCAGGCAGCGGCACGGACAGGTTTTCAAACGACCCGTTCGTCAGCAGCAGGAAAGTGCCCGTAAGTGTCAAAAATATCGCCAGCGCATCAAATGCGTTCACGCGTTCCTGCCCCTTAATCAAATACCATATGATGATGTAGACAGGCGCAAGGTACTGGAGCAGTGTCGCGATTGCTGCATTGCCGTAGTCAATTGACGCCATATAGGAATACTGGACGAGCAGCATGCCGAATATGCTGAAGATGATGAGCCGCATGACGGTCGACTTCTCCCTGAAAATGCTGAAGACGGGAATATCCTTCGACATGAAGCGGTGCACCGCCACTAAAAATATCCCGCTCGCAAGCAGCCTTGCGGTGACGTACCAATCGATGTCTATACCTTTATTCGTGAAGAGCCAGTCCGAGGCCACACCCCCGACACCCCAGAAGAATGCCCCCGTCACTGCAAGTATGATGCCTTTCTGCCTATTGGTCAGAATCATTTCCCGGCTCATCTGCCGTGATATTCATACTGCAGTTTTTTCACTTCTCCGGATAATTCAGGCTCCGGTCCATCGACCTGCACATCCCTCAACACTTCCGTGATGGCCAGGCCTCTCAGCATGCCGTCTTCAATCCCCATATCCTTCTTCCATTCTTTCAGCTGTTCACCGGAACTCGCGTAGACGATCCGGCCGAGCCCCGCAAGACCGTGGGCCGAGGCACACATCGAACAGTGCTCCCCCGATGTGTAGACGACAGCGTCTCTCCTGTCTTCTTCCGGCAGATGGGCGATAGCCCATTTTGCGATTTCAAATTCGGGGTGCCGGGTGTTGTCCCCATCCGCATCCCGGTTGTGATCTTCGAATAAAACCTCCCCGTCCTTTGAAACGAGCACCGAGCCGAAAGGCGAGTTCCCTTTTTCCAGTGCCTCCCGGGCAAGTTCCACACACCTTCTTAAGTATCTTCTGTCTTTTTCAGTGATCATTGATATCCCCCTTACACAGTTTAGTCATACTATACCAAATTTGAGATGGACACCTCATCACCTTTATCTGCCATTCGACGTGGCCATAATCCGAGCAATATCCAGTTTTGAGGTTATTTGCTCGTTTTACAAGGGACTAATCCGAGCATAACCCGATTTCGAGCCCACTTGCTCGTTTTTTACAGTGATAATCCGAGCATAGCCCGGTTTTGAAGTGACTTGCTCGTTTTACAAGGGTCTACTCCGAGCATCATCCGATTTCAGAGCCACTTGCTCGTTTCACGGGAGGTGGCATCAGCTCTTAATTCACAGATTCTTCTGAAATCGTTTGCCTTTGGCTATTGTATCCAATATAATAGGGGCAACAATCATAAGGAGGTTGGATGTAGTGTCTTTAAGTAAACAACTGGCTGAATATGTCGTCTCGTTGAAGTATGACGATATCCCTGAAGACGTGGTGGAATTTACGAAACTGTGCATATTGGATTATTTCAGCTCCGCAATCGCCGGGAAAGATATGCCGCCGATCCAGAAGATCGAGGAAATGGTCGAAGTGCTTGGAGGAAATGAACAGGCCTCCCTGATCAACGGCGGAAAATCCTCCGTGGCGAACGCTGCATTATTGAACGGTGCCTCAAGCCACATCGTCGAACAGGATGATATCCATAAAAGTTCAATCATCCATGCTGCCACCGTCGTCATACCTGCAGCCCTTGCAGTTGCTGAATGGAAGAAGCTCGACGGAAAAGATTTGATCACAGCGGTCGTTGCGGGATATGAAGTGTGTTTCCGGATCGGTGAGGCCGTTTCCCCGTCGCATTACTACTATTGGCATAATACGGCGACCTGCGGAACTTTCGGTTCGGCTGCAGCAGTCGCAAAACTATTGGATCTTTCTGTGGAACAGATTGTCCATGCACTCGGCAGTGCCGGCACCCAGGCTGCAGGCTTATGGGAGTTCATCGAAGATGGTGCCATGTCGAAGCAGCTCCATCCCGGAAAAGCTGCCATGAACGGTGTGATTGCTGCCATGCTTGCAGAAAAGGATTTCACCGGTGCATCAAAAATCCTGGAGGGCAGGCGCGGTTTCTTCGAAGCCATGAGCTATGAGTATGATGCATCAAAAATCACCGCAGGTCTCGGCAGTGAATTCAAGATCATGGAGAATTCTTTCAAGATCCATGCATCATGCAGGCATACACATCATGCAATGGACCTCGTATCGGACCTCGCAAAGCAGCAGGACCTGGATCCCGATGCCGTGGACAAAATCGAAGTCGGCACCTATCAGGTCGCCATCAACATCACCGATGACGAGGACCCGCAGACGATCTATCAGGGCAAATTCAGCCTGCAGTACTGCACGGCGCTTGCGCTCGTCAAACAGAGCGGCAGCCTCGACACTTTCACCGAAGAAAACCTTTGGGATGAAACCGTCAGGGAATTGATGCAGAAAGTCGAAGTGTACGTCGATGATGATGTTGATGCTGCATATCCGGAAAAATGGGGCGCCAACGTCAAAGTCCATCTGACAAACGGGGAAACGGTCGAATTGTCCACCGAATATCCAAAAGGAGACCCTGAAAATAATGTCTCCCCGGATGAACTGTATGACAAGTTCATGGTGCTCGCCAAGGGCATTGATGAGAGCCGGGCGGAAGAGGTGGCTGAAAACATCATGACCCTTGAAGATATCAGCGACTTGAGCATGCTTTTCCCTCATAATATGGCGGTGAAGTAGTATAATGCCCATAGATCTTTTGTATATGAGCAGAGTAAAGGATGATTAGCATGAAATTGAAGAGTGTTACAAGGGAAGTACTCCCTAACTCGGTAACGACCATATTGAGGCAGGCAATCTTAAAAGGAGACCTGAAGCCGGAAGAAAGGCTCGTCCAGGCGGATATTGCCGAACAGCTGGGTGTCAGCAGGATGCCTGTCAGGGAAGCTCTGAAAACTTTGGAGCTTGAAGGGCTGGTGACCCTGGAGCCGCATAAGGGGGCGATCGTGAATTCTTTGACGATCGAAGACATCGATGAAATATACGAACTGCGCACGATACTCGAGCCTTTCACTCTCGAGCGCAGCATACCGAACCTCGGATCTGAGGATTTGACCGAGCTTGAGAGCCTCCATGAGACGATGCTTGAAACGACGGAGATCGAAACTTATGTGGACTTGAACAACCGGTTTCATAATCTCTCGCTGTCAGGGTCGAAGAGCAAGAGGCTCCACGGACTGATGGCCAGAGTTTCACACGGCATCGCAAAGGACACACCTTATGTCATCCCGGATCAGATTGAGAAATCAAATGAGGAACACGCGAGAATCCTGAGTGCAATCAAAGCGAATGATATAGAAGATGCATGTGCGGAATATGCTTCTCATATCAAGAGGACCCACGAAGACTTGATTCCACTTTTGAACCTTGATAAGTAAAAATTATATAAATTCTAAAAATTCTGTTTACAAACAAACGGAATTCTTTTACACTGAGATTGTATCCAATCTACAATATCCTGAATTGAGAAGGGTTTAGGTGAAGATATATGGACAAAAGCTGGTTTTTCATACCGGGCAGCAAAGATAAATTCCTGGCCAAGTCAACAGAGCTGAAGGCCGATATCATCATATTCGACCTGGAAGACAGTGTGGTCCAGGCAGAGAAGGCGGCAGCCAGGGAAAAAATCAGGCCATGGTTGAACAACCCCGATATCCATTCAAAAAAGTATGTGAGAGTGAACGAAGTTCACAGCATTTATTTCATTGATGATGTGAGGGAACTGGCCGGTGAGGACTTGGATGGCATCATCCTGCCGAAGGCCGCTGAATCCGATGATATAAAAATATTGGATTATCTGCTCACCACATTTGAAAAACAAAATAATTTGAAGACAAATGATATTAAAATCGTACCTTTGATAGAAACCGGCAAAGGCATGATGAATGCCATGGAGATCGCTTCATCATCACCAAGGGTGGAAGCGATGGCATTCGGTGCCGAAGATTATATGCTCGATGTCAGCATACCGGGTGACGGCAATCAGGCACTACTTCATGCACGGTCGACACTTGTTGCTGCATCGAGTGCTGCAGGCATCAGCCAGCCGGTCGATTCCGTGTTCACCGACTTTAAAGACGCGGAAGGCTTGAGGGAAGCATCCGCTGTAAGCCGGGCGCTCGGTTTCCAGGGCCGTCTCGTCATCCACCCGAAACAGATCGAGGCAGTCAACGAAGTCTATGCGCCGACACCATCGGAAGTCGAAGAAGCTGAAAAGATCATCGATGCCTTTGAATCCTCTTCAAATGATGGTGAAGGTGCCATCGAAGTGGAAGGTAAGATGATCGACCCGCCTGTTTACGAGCGGGCAAAAAATTTATTAAAAATGTAAGCGGTTTATTTATATAGGAGGAATTCAATGTTACCACTGGAAGGTGTTACAGTCGTCTCTTTGGAACAGGCCATCGCCGTCCCTTTTGCGACACGGCAGCTCGCAGATCTCGGTGCGAGGGTGATCAAAGTTGAAAGGCCGGGCGTCGGGGATTTTGCGAGAGGTTATGACACGACGGTCAACGGCATGTCGAGCCATTTCGTATGGACGAACCGTTCCAAGGAATCCATCACTTTAAATCTTAAAGACGAAGATGATAAGGAAGTCCTTTCCAAACTGCTTGAAAAGGCGGATGTATTCGTACAAAACCTGGCGCCCGGTGCGATTGAACGCATGGGTTTCGTGCCTGAGGAAATGGTTGAAAAACATCCGGAATTGATCGTCTGCAGTTTATCAGGCTACGGCAAGGGCGGTCCCTATGAACAGAAGAAGGCCTACGATCTGCTGGTCCAGTGCGAAGCCGGCCTCGTATCGGTCACAGGCACTGAAGACGAACCGTCCAAAGCAGGTATATCCATTGCGGATATCGCTGCAGGAATGTATGCATATACAGGCATACTCACCGCGCTGATGAACCGCATGAAGACCGGCAGAGGCACAGTGCTTGAAGTCTCAATGCTCGAAGCGCTCGGTGAGTGGATGGGCTACCCGGCATATTACGCACAATACGGCGGCAAGGAACCCGACCGCACAGGCGCGAGCCATTCCACCATCTACCCTTACGGGCCGTTTGAGTGCGGTGACGGCAAAACCGTCTTCATCGGACTTCAGAATGAAAGGGAATGGGCACAATTCTGCAGGGAAGTGCTGAATGATGAATCACTCGCTCAGGATGACCGCTTCAATGCGAATTACCTGCGTTCCGAAAACAGGAAAGAGCTCAAGGCCATCATAGAAGAAGCATTTTCAGAACTGACCTCGGATGTCGTGATCGAGAGGGTCGAGGAAGCTAAAATCGCGAATGCCAGATTGAATACCATGAAAGATTTCTTCAATCATCCACAACTGAAGGCAAGAGACCGCTGGAGGGAGATCGGCACACCGGGAGGCAATATCGCATCACTGCTCCCGCCGGTGACTTCAAAGGACTTCGACCCTGTGATGAAGGATGTACCGGCCCTCGGCGAACATACAGAGAAGATACTTGAAGAATTGGGCGTATCATCGAAACCTTAAATCAAAACAATCAGGAGGCATTTCAATGAGTGTACAGGAAGGCTGGACAGGCCGTTACTATGAAGATTTCAAGGAAGGGGACATCTACCCGCATCCGCTGGGGAGAACGGTGACGAAAACCGACAATATATACATGACACTTTTGACGCAGAACACAAACCCGATCCACTTTGATGATTACTACTCGGAAAAGACGGAGTTCGGCAAGCCGCTCGTCGATTCGACATTCACGCTTGCCCTGGTCACGGGCCAGTCCGTCACCGACATTTCACAAAATGCCATGGCGAACCTCGGCTGGGACAACATCAAGCTTCCCAAACCGGTATTTGAAGGGGATACGATTTATTCATATTCGGAAGTGACCGGGCTGCGCGAATCAAAATCCCGGCCGAATGTCGGCATCGTCAATGTAAAGACATACGGTTACAACCAGCGCGCGGAGGTGGTCATCTCCTTCGACAGGACGATGATGGTCTATAAGAAGTCACATGCACCGAACCAGCAGAACGAATTACTGGAAGAAGTGCTCAAACAGCAAAAACAGTAATGATGGAGGCAGGTTTATGAAAGTGATCCAGTATACGGAAATCGTCGATGAAGTTTCGAGGATCTGCCAGGAAGCGAACTTCGACCTCGGTGAAGACGTCGTCAACGCCTTTAAGGAATCCGTGAAAACCGAAACTTCCGCAGCAGGCAAAAGCATCCTGAATCAGCTGATCGAGAATGCGGACATCGCCACTTCAAACCGCGTGCCGATGTGCCAGGATACAGGAGTATCCGTGTTCCTCGTAAAACTCGGCCAGGACTGCCATATCACCGGCGGCAGACTTGAGGATGCAATCAATGAAGGCGTGAGGAAAGGCTATGATGAGGGGTATTTGAGGTATTCGATCGTGGATGATCCGATTACACGCAAGAACACCGGTGACAATACACCGGCAGTCATCCATATCGAACTGGTCGAAGGCGACACCCTCGACGTCCAGATGTCCGCCAAAGGCGGCGGGGCGGAAAATATGAGCGCGATGAAGATGCTCACGCCCTCGGCAGGATTGGACGGGGTGAAGGATTTCATCATGACGACGGTTAAGGAAGCCGGGCCGAATGCATGCCCGCCGCTGGTCGTCGGGATAGGCATCGGCGGCAACTTTGAAGTGGCCCCTTATCTTGCGAAAAAGTCGTTGTTCAGGCCTGTAGGCGAAAGGCATCCGGATGAGGACATCGCGGCGCTCGAAATGGAACTGCATGAAGCCGTCAACCAGCTCGGCATCGGCCCGCAGGGGCTCGGCGGTGACACCACCGCACTGGACATCAAAGTGGAGACCGCCCCCTGCCATATTGCAGCCCTTCCTGTTGCAGTCAACTTGAACTGCCACGCAAGCCGGCACAAACATTTCGTCATTTAAGGAGGTCCTTATGTCCGAGAAACGCATCAGAGTACCTTTTGAACCCGGTGCTGCCGAAAGCCTGAAGAGCGGCGACACGGTCCTGCTCTCCGGTACGATCTATACGGCAAGGGATGCAGCACATAAACGCATGACCGAACAGCTGGAAAACGGTGAGGAACTGCCGGTCGACCTGGAGGGCCAGGTGATATATTACGTCGGCCCGACACCGGCGAGGCCGGGCGAAGTCATCGGTTCTGCGGGACCGACGACGAGCAGCCGGATGGATGCCTATACACCGGCGCTCCTCTCACACGGTCTGAAAGGGATGATCGGGAAAGGTTACCGCAACCGGGATGTCATCGATGCCATTCAGGAGAACAATGCGGTGTATATGGTGGCAATCGGCGGGACCGGTGCACTGCTCGCCCGGAAGATCACCGCTTCAACCCTGGTCGCTTACGAGGATCTCGGCACCGAAGCCATCCGCAGACTGGAGGTCGAGGATTTTCCCTGCATCGTGATCAATGACAGTGCAGGAAATGATTTTTATGAAAGTTCACAGCAGTCTTTCAGCAACGATTGACTAATATGAATATCAGGAGGAATTTGATAACGATGAGCGATTTATTACAATCGGAAACAATCACACTCAGTGAGGAAGAACGTCTGCAGCTGCGCAAGGAAGTCCGGGAGCTGTGCGAGAAATTCGGCAATGAATACTGGAGAGAACTGGACCCGGACAGGAAATACCCGCAGGAATTCGTCGATGCACTGACTGAAGCAGGGTATTTATCGGTGCTGATCCCGAAAGAATATGGCGGCAAGGGCTACGGCCTGACGGAGGCGACCATCATCCTGGAGGAGATACATAGGGCGGGTGGCCATGCGGCGGCCTGCCATGCACAGATGTATACGATGGGGTCTCTTCTGAGGCATGGGAGCAGGGAACAGAAGGAGAAATACTTACCCGGCATCGCAAGCGGTGAAATCCGGATGCAGGCTTTCTCCATAACGGAACCCGAAGCAGGTTCGAACACCACGGCGATCGAGACTTTTGCCGAGAAGACGGATGACGGCTATGTCATCAACGGCCATAAGAACTGGACAAGCCGCATCAAGCAGTCGGATCTCCTCCTTCTCCTGGCCAGAACCACACCGCTTGAGGAAGTTGATAAGAAATCAAGGGGGATGACTTTATTCCTGGTGGATCTCAGGGAAATCAGGCAGAATCAGCCGAATGCACTGGAAGTCGAATCAGTCAGGACGATGTTCAACTACGCCACCAATAAAATCTGGTATAAAAACATGAAAGTGCCTGAAGACAGTGTCATAGGCGAAGTCGGCAGCGGCTTCAAATATGTCCTGGACGGCATGAATGCCGAAAGGATACTCCTTGCTTCTGAAAGCATCGGTGACGGCTACTTCTTCATCGACCATGCGGTCGAGTATGCGAGTGAAAGGGAAGTCTTCAACAGGAAGATCGGACAGAACCAGGGTGTCCAGTTCCCGATCGCAAGGGCCTACGCCTCCATCAAGGCTGCCGATGCCTTAAGATATAAAGCTGCAGAGAAATTCGACACCGGCGAAAATTGCGGCGAGGAAGCCAACACCGCCAAGCTGATCTCCAGCGAGGCAAGCTGGGAAGCGGCGAACGTCGCCATGAACACGTACGGTGGGAACGGCTTCGTCGATCAGTATGACATCGAACGCAAGTTCAGGGAAACAAGGATGTACCAGGTCGCACCTGTGAATAATAATATGATTCTTTCGTACATCGGACAGCATGTACTCGGCATGCCTAGATCATACTAGGTACATGCAAATAAAAACAAAGGGGAGTTAAATATGAAAAAGTTTTGGTTATTGCTCAGCACGATGATTATTGCGGTCGTTCTGGCAGCCTGCGGCAACGGAGGTACGGACGAAGGCACGGAAGGCAACGGTGAAGGCGAAGCGGAAGCTGATTTTGAAGAGAACGACTATCCATCTACTGTAACCGTCGGCACAGCTTCGCAGGGCGGTACTTATTACATCTGGGGCGGCGGCCTCTCAACATTGCTTGAGGAACACCTCGACATTTCTTCAAACATTGAAGTGACAGGCGGTCCGGTGCATAACATCCAATTGCTGGATGCAGATGACGTTCAGCTCGGGATGGTCACTGAAGGCCCGCTGTATGAAGGTTACACGGGCGAAGGTGAATGGGCGGAGCAGGAATATAATGATATCCGCGTAATTTTCCCGATGTATGATACACCATTCAACTGGTTCTCATTGTCCTCAACAGGTGCTGAAAACCTCGAAGACCACGAAGGCGAACGCGTTGGAATCGGTCCTGCAGGCGGCACACCGGGCACTTACAACCCGATAATCTATGATATCCTCGGCATCGAAACAGGTGACCAGGTCGCTGCCGGTGCAAGTGACATGGTTTCACAGATGCTTGACGGCCAGCTGGATCACATCGGCTTCTCTGCAGGTCTTCCGATTTCAGCGGTTGTAGAAGCTGAAACACAGGCGGACATCAACATTTACGGCCTGACAGAAGAGCAGCGTACAACAGTGATGGAAGAACTGCCATACTTCCAGGAATTCACCATCCCGGGCGGTACTTATGATTCAATGGACGAAGATATTGAAACCGTTTCCCAGTTCAACTACGGTGTAGTTCAAAAAGAGGCGAACTCTGATTTCGTCTATGACCTTGTGAAAGCGTACCATGAAAACATCGATCAGATGATCGACACCCATAACTCGGCTTCAGAGGCGGAAGATCCTGAAGTCATCACAAATAACACAGATTATCCGATGCATCCGGGAGCCATCCGCTACTATGAGGAAATCGGCGTAGAACTTGCTGATGAAGTTTATCCTGAAGAGTGGAGCGACGAGGAAGACAGTGAATAGTACCATTTTTATATGCTGACTCTGTTCATTGATACAGCCGGTTGACACCGGCTGTATTAATGCAGGGATGAGGGGGGAAAGCGCTTGAACAGAAATACTCATGATGATGACAGAAAAAAAGTGGATGGCAATAAAGGCCACAGACCGGAAGATCAGCCTGACTATAAGGATGAACTTTCCATTGAATCAGAACTGGATGAAGAAGGTAAACTGGATACGGAAATTGTTGAAGATGCGCTGGAAAAGTCTGAGGACACCAGGAATCTTTCAGGATGGAAAAGATACCTCTTCATGGGGATTGCCGTTTTCGGCGCCCTTTATCACTTGTATATCCTGAATTTCAACCCTATAGACCCCTGGGTGTTCAGAAGCACACATATCGTGTTCGGCACGGTACTGACCCTGATGTTCTATAAGGGATGGAAGACGGAGTCCAATCGTATTCCTATAGTGGACTGGATACTGATAGCAGCTGCAATATTCATCGGATACTACATAGCGGAAAATCTGACGACGCTGGTATTCCGTTTTGGGGTCACACCGACCACACTGGATGTCATTGTAGCGACAGTGGGTGTACTGCTGGTTTTGGAGATCACGAGAAGGACAAGCGGATGGACACTGCCGATACTTGCAGGTGTATTCATCGCGTATTCCTTCCTGGGGCCTTATATGCCAGGCATCTTCAATCACAACGGGTATTCCTTTGAAAGGTTCATCACTTACATTTATGGTCTTGACGGGGTGTTCGGGGTGACGACGGATGTATCCTCCAGATACATCATCCTCTTCATCATATTCGGGGCATTCCTCCAAATGTCCGGTGTGGGCCAGTACTTCATTGATGTGGCCTTCAGGCTGGCAGGATGGATGCGCGGCGGCCCGGCCAAAGTCGCCATATTCGCTTCTGCCCTGATGGGTTCGATCAACGGCACTTCGGCAGGGAACGTCGTTGCCACCGGGTCGTTGACCATACCATTGATGAAGAAGACCGGCTACCGGCCGCGGTTCGCCGCTGCCACGGAAGCGACCGCATCGACAGGCGGGCAGCTGCTGCCGCCGATCATGGGTGCAGGTGCCTTCCTCATGGCGGAAATCACCGGCATACCATATTCCGAAATCATCATTGCAGCAATCATACCGGCACTGTTATACTTCGTCTCCGTTTATTTCATGGTCGATTTCCAGGCTTTGAAGGAAGACTTGAGAGGCGTGCCGCGCCATCTGCTGCCCAACATCAAAGATCTGGTAAAGAAGGTATACCTCTTCATCCCGATCATCGTACTGGTCTACCTTCTGGTGGCCGGATATAGTATAGTGTTCGCCGGTACAGCCGGCATCATCCTGTGTTTCGTCTTGAGTCTTTTCACCAAAGAGACGCGCATGGGACTCATGAAAGTGCTTGAAGCGCTGGAACTGGGTATGAAAAATGCATTGCAGCTCATCGCAATCGTCGCGACTGCCGGCATCATCGTCGGGGTCATCGCCCTGACCGGTGTGGGGCAGAGATTCAGCACAATGCTCTTGACGATCGCAGATAACAATCTGCTGATCGCCCTGATTTTTGCGATGCTGTTATCCATCCTTCTCGGCATGGGGATGCCGACGACGGCCGCATATGCGGTGGCGGCGTCTGTAGTTGCCCCGGGCCTTGTCAGGATGGGGATGGAGCCGCTTCTTGCGCACATGTTCGTATTCTACTATGCTGTCCTGTCGGCCATCACGCCGCCTGTTGCGCTCGCGGCATTTGCCGCAGCCGGGATCACCGGCACCGATCCGATGAAGACCGCCGTGGAAGCGTTCAAAATCGGCCTGGCTGCATTCATAGTCCCTTTCATGATGTTCTACAGCCCGGAGCTTCTGCTCCTGAGTGACGACACACTTGCAATCGTCCTTGCGGTCATTACCGCATTGGTCGGTGTTTATTTCCTGGCAGCAGCAGTGCAGGGGTGGTTCTTCAAGAAAAGGACCGCATGGTATACGAGGATCCTTCTGCTTGGCATCGCCCTCCTGCTGATGATGGCGGACCTCACGACCGACGGGATCGCCATTGGGCTCATCATCGCTGCGGCACTGATCCAAAGGTTCGTAAATAAGGATCAGCCGCACCAAAAAGAGCTTTCAGCCAATAACGGGGATAATTTCAATACAACTTGATGCGTTTAGGGAAATACAGCATATTAATGCTGTATTTCTTTACATATTCATACACTAATGGAGTGGGGCCATATGACAAATAAAGAGAAGCATACACCCGGCCTGCGCCGGGTCATCATATTTGCAGCGGCGACCGTCTTGTTCATCGCGGTGCTGATCCTGCTCCCGGAAGGGGTCGGCTGGTCTGAGCGGGCCACTATTTCAATCATGCTCTACGGCCTGATACTGTGGGCTTTCGCACCGATCCCGATCGGCCTCACCTCGATGATGGTGCTCGTGCTGCTGATGCTCCTCAGACCGGTTGAAATCGAGACTGTACTGAGCGGCTTTGCTTCCCCTGCAGTTTTTCTGATCATCGGCGGCATGATGATCGCAATCGGGGTGAACCACACCAACCTGATCAGAAGGATGACATACTCCCTCCTCGCGACAATGGGGTCCAGTGCAAAGGGCATCTACATCGGGGTGGGCCTGCTCAATCAGATCCAGGCGTTCTTCATCCCAGCCACCGCCGTCAGGGCTTCACTGATGATGCCTGTGCTTGACGGCATCATCAAGGAGGCGGACATAAAGAAGGAATCGAATTTCAATAAACTGCTCTACATCAGTACGGCATTCGGCATCAGCATCAGCGGGGTGGCCGTGCTCACCGCGGCGATCGGCAACATATTGACGATCGAGCTGCTGAGGCTGTATGCGGGTGTGTCGATTTCCTATCTTGAATGGTTCATATATACTGCACCGATCTGGATTGTGCTGGTGGTCGTCATCATGTTCATCCTCTGGAAGATGTATACGCCTGAAGAAGAATCGTTCCATGCACTTCAACAGGAAATGAAGAAGAAGAATGAAGAAATCGGCAGGCTCGGCAGTGATGAGATAAAGTGCATACTCATACTGGCACTCACCATCCTCATCTGGCTGACCGAATCATGGCACGGCTATCATCCGACTTTCGGTGCCCTGTTTGCTGTTGTGCTCATGGCTCTGCCCATCGTGGGTTTCATTGAATGGCAGAAGATGCTTAAGATCAATTTCGGCATCGTCCTCTTGATTGGTGCGACGTTATCCCTCGGCTATTCGCTGATAGAATCCGGGGCGATCGACCTGCTCGAATGGCTCGTCTCCCCGCAAATCATCGTGGAAGTCTTCAGCAATCCATGGCTCGCAATCCCGATAACGGTGATCGTTTCCCATATATATCATCTCGGGGTCACCAACGTATCGACAGCGGTCATCACGCTGCTCCCGGTGCTGATCAGCCTGTCCGTACAGTCGGGACAGGATCCCGTCGTCATTTCCGTCCTGTCCGCCATCACACTGCTGCTCGGCTTCATACTGGTCGTCGAGACGATGCCGAATGTCGTGGTCCACAGCACAGGGAGAGTGGAGCAGCAGGACTTCCTGCTGCCCGGCCTGGTCTCCACCGTGGCGAGCATCATCATAATTACGGGGGTGGCATATCTCTACTGGCCGTTGATCGGTTTTTGGCCGTGACGGATAGATATCGGAAGCGCCCATAAGTCAGCCATGTTATAATATTAGTACAGACTTCTAATTATCGTACAAATGGGGAATTATTATGACTCAAGAAATTAATCGTGCCGATCACCTCCAGACACTCGAAAAAGGGCTTAAAGTGATCGAAGCATTCGACGGGCGTGACCATTTGACCATTTCGACGGCAGCGGCCCTCACTGATATTTCCAGGCCGACCGCACGACGCGTACTGATCACGCTGGTCAATCTGGGGTATGCACAGATGCTGGACAACCGTTTTTATTTAACACCTAAAGTACTGTCACTCGGTTATTCATATATGACGGCAAGGGACAGCTGGGAGATCACGACGACCCTCCTCCGTGAACTTTCGAAGAAGACCAATGAATCAAGCTCCATCGCCAAATTGGTCGGGGAGGAGATCGTCTATATCGGCCGTGTCCCTGCCAATAAGATCATGAAGATCTCCCTGAATATCGGGACACATCTGCCTGCATATGCCACCTCAATGGGGAAGCTGCTGCTTGCCCAAAAAAGCGGGGAAGAATTGTCCGAGTACTTTGCTACAGCTGACTTGAAGCCACTCACGCCTTATACGGTGTATAAGGAAGCCGATTTGAGGAAAGAATTCGAGGAAATCCGCAGAAGGGGCTGGGCAATCAGTGAAGACCAGCTCGAAATCGGGCTGATGTCCATCGCGGCACCGATCCGCAATATGCGCGGGGAGATCATTGCGGCCATCAACTGCTCGACCAACTCATCACAGACTACACGCGAGGAAGTTGAAGAGACCTACCTGGAACCACTCCTGGAAACAGCCGACCTGATCAGCCGCAATACTGAAATAGAACTGCCATTTTAACCAGCAAAAAGCTGATCGGAAACCCGATCAGCTTTTTTAATTTACTCTATATTATCCACCATCAATGAAATACCCTGGCCGACACCGATGCACATTGTCGCAAGACCCGTTTTTGTGCCTCTCTGCTTCATTTCATATATCAGATCGGTCAGTATTCGGGCACCGCTTGCACCGAGCGGGTGCCCGAAGCTGATGGCCCCGCCGTTGACGTTCACTATTTCCCTGTCGATGCCGAGCTGGTTGATGCACTCGATGGACTGGGACGCGAATGCTTCATTCAGTTCGACAAGTCCGATGTCAGAAATCGTGCGCCCCGTCTTTTCGAGCAGCTTTTTAGTCGAATCGATGGGACCGAGCCCCATCACTGCAGGTTCCACCCCTGCCGTTGCAGAGAATGTATATTTGACCAATGGTGTAAGTCCCATCTCCTCCGCCTTTTCCCTGCTCATGACAAGAAGTGCACTGGCGCCGTCATTCACACCGGATGCGTTGCCTGCAGTCACTGTGCCGTCGGGGAAGATGGAACGCAGCTGTGAGAGTTTTTCGAGCGTCGTTTCAGGTCTTGGATGCTCATCCTTGTCAACGATCGTTTCATTCCCTTTACGGTCGGTGATCGTTACAGGCACCATCTGTTCCCTGAAACGGTCCGCTTCCACAGCAGCTTTGGCACGCTGCTGGCTTTCATAGGCGAACTCATCCTGCTCTTCCCTTGTTATGCCGTATCTTTTTGCGACGTTTTCAGCAGTCTGCGGCATGGAATCAATACCATGTTCACTTTCTATCTTCGGATTTGGAAACCTCCATCCTATCGTCGTATCGACGAGCTCCATATTGCCCCTGGGGAATTCCTTCTCAGGCTTCAGCATGACGAAAGGTGCCCTTGACATGCTTTCAGTCCCGCCCGCAATTGCGATATCGATCTCGCCTGTGATGATCGACCGGGCCGCCATCGAAACAGCATCAAGACTTGATCCGCACAACCTGTTCACTGTCGTTCCCGACACGCTCTCGGGGAGGTCGGCGATCAGCGCCGACATGCGTGCAACGTTCCTGTTCTCTTCACCAGCGCCGTTCGCATTACCGAATATCACTTCGTCGATTTGATTGACATCGAGGCCCGGGTTCCTTTCAACGAGCGCTTTTATGACGATGGCGCCCAGATCATCGGGCCTCACCGACTTCAGTGCACCTTTGTACCTTCCTATCGGTGTTCTCACTGCATCCACTATTACAACTTCCGTCATTGTCCGACACTCCTCTTCAGTGCTTCCGACACTGTATAATCCGCTTCTGTTTTTTCTGCGACCTCTTCCAATGTTGTCTCGCCCATCAATTCGATCAGTTCGAATCCATCGCCTTTCCTTTCAAAAACTGCAAGGTCTGTGATGATCATATCCACCGGCCTTGTCGAAGTGATCGGGAAGGTGCACTCTTTTAAGAATTTCGGGGAGCCGTCCTTTGCAGTATGGTTCGTTGTGATGATGACCTTTTTCGCCCCGACGAGCAGATCCATCGCGCCGCCGACACCGATGATGTCCTTGCCAGGGATCGCCCAGTTCGCAACACGCCCTGATTCATCCACCTGAAGCACACCGAGTATCGCAACGTCGACATGGGCACCGCGGATCATCCCAAAAGAGTCGGCACTGTGGAAATAACTTGCACCCACCGCTTCACCGACCGGCTGTTTGCCGGCATTGACGATATTCGGATCGATGTCTTCCTCTGCTACAGAAGTGACGCCAAGCAGGCCGTTCTCTGTATGCAGGTAGTACTTTTCCTTATCCAGGTAATTTGCAACGAGGGTAGGGATGCCGATGCCGAGGTTGATCACCGAATACTCATCAAGCGCTTCGGCGGCACGCTCTGCTATCATATCTTTTACACTCATTTCTGAACCACACCTTCCTTGGTCAAAATTTGCTCTGCCAATACGATTTTATCGACATATATGTGCTGGGTCGCAATCTCTTCCGGATTCAATTCGCCAACTTCAACAATCTCATCCACTTCCGCCACTACATACTTCCCGGCAGTCGCCATCATCGGATTGAAATTCCTGGCGGTCTTGTAATATACGAGGTTGCCGAGCTTGTCCGCCTTATGTGCACGCACTAAGGAAACATCGGATTTTAAAGCTTTTTCGAATACATATTCCTCACCGTCGATGTCTTTGGTCTCCTTGCCCTCGGCGAGATCGGTGCCGACACTCGTCTTCGTGAAGAAGCCGCCGATGCCTGCACCGCCTGCCCGTATCGCTTCACCAAGTGTACCCTGCGGCAGCAGCTGGAGTTCCAGTTTCCCCGCGTTGTACCATTTGGCGACTTCCCTGTTACTTGTAAAATAGGAACCGACCGCTTTTTTCAATTTACCCTGGTCCAGTAATATACCGAGGCCCTTTCCTGCTTCGCCGACGTTATTACTCACGACTGTCAGTTCTTTGACATCGATCTTTGTCAGTTCATCTATCAAAGATAGAGGTGCACCGATCAGACCGAACCCGCCGACCATCAGTGTGTCGCCATCCTTGACCGGTTGAAGAGCAGATTTTATATCAGTGATTTTCGATTTCATCTTCATTTACTCCTCATCTAAAAATTTTTCTATTTTCTCGTTCAAATCTTCCTGTTTGTTGAACACTATTTCGTAATGATTGATATGTTTCACCGTTGAATCTATATCTTTAATGGTTGCAAGCATCTTATCATAGCCTTCCCTGCTGAACAGCGCCGTATCATCTTTGATCGGGCCGGTGCATATAATGAGGTATGCAGGCACCTGGACTTTTTTGTATGCCTCCTCATAAGGGAAGTCATAAAAGCTTTCAAAATCCTGCTTGGTCAGGCCGTAATCGGACTTATGGGTCACTTTGCCTTCTGCCTGCGTGATTTCATGGTCGATCACCCGGTCCATGACTTCGCTCCATTCAACCCCCATTGCACCGTATGAATGTTTCATCATCTCCAAATATTCATCCCTGGATTCAAATGTTTTCTCAAGTCTCCCCAGTGACGGCAGTACAAGTCCGCTCGTGTTTTCATCCGCTTCACCGCCGCCGTCCAGGAGGACGACCTTTTTGACTTTCGAACTCCGGCCTGCGACATCTATGGCAATGTATCCGCCCATGGAATAGCCTGCCAGTATGACATTGTCATAACCGAGCGACTCCATCATCTCCAAAAGATCCTCACTGTGCTGGCTGATATCCGTGGGATCCTTCTGCTTCGTACTGTCACCGCGGCCGCTCAAATCATAGCTAAGCGTATTGTATTTATCTTTAAAATGGTTTTGAAAATGGTGCATCTGCAGATAATTGCCGGTCAGACCATGTATAAAGATCAATAGAACATCGCTCTCCGGATGTTCTGTCATATTGATATTCATTGATTTATCCCCAATGGAGATCTGCTTCATG
Organism: Salinicoccus kekensis; assembly: GCF_900220995.1. Lineage (GTDB taxonomy): Bacteria > Bacillota > Bacilli > Staphylococcales > Salinicoccaceae > Lacicoccus > Lacicoccus kekensis. Next base: position 117,557 of record NZ_OBQF01000003.1, on the reverse strand, counting down.
ATTTCCCACTCCTATTCGACTGTATAAATGGAATAACTGACGCCTTCCGGCATACGGATGCCGTTCGAGACGAATATTCTGTTATTCAGCCAGTGATATTTCTCGCTTCCGGTTTCAAACACAGGGTTCGTCCTGAAGTAGTATTCATCCGGGTCGACCTCTTCTCCCTGGTCGAGCCGGTTCAGCACGGAACGGTCGCCGGTCCTGATTCCTCTGTATGTCATCAGGATGATTTCCCCATCATCCGTCTCCAGTGTGATCCGTACATCCTGGATGATTGTGCCGTCTTCACGCACCGTGATCCAGTCATCCCCGCCGGGAAGGACTTCAGCGTTGAAATATTTACCTTCGAACTTACCTCCGGTCACCTGTATGATCCTCCGGTTGCCGACCGGTGTCTTCTTCGGCAGGTGCGGTTTTGCTACGGATAACTCCATATGGCCCAGCAATGATAATTTTGGTTCCGGTAATTCCCTCACGATTCATTCCTCCAATGATTGGTTCAAATATGAAACGGGCATGTCTCCATGCCCGGGTTTTAATCAATTTTCTTTGCGAAGTACGAATTCCAGATGTGATTCTTTATAGTCGCCTTTGTCCACAGGGTCTGTAATGAGTTCATCGCGCACACCTTGTGCGACGTCTGTTTCCATCCACTCATCACCTTCGAAGAATACCTGGGTGATCAAAGTCTCATGACCTTCCGATTTGAACATGATATGAAGATGCGCAGGCCTCATCGGATGCTGGTCCATGTAACCGAGGAATTCGCCCGTCGGTCCCTGGTCTGGAATGGAATATGGCACAGGAATGAACGTCTTCACCGTGAATCTTCCTTCGTCGTCCGTGATGAAGCGTCCACGCAGGTTGAAGTCCGGTGCATCTGAGTCGAAGTTCGAGTATTTGGCTGATGCATCGTTCTGCCAGAAATCGACTTCAGCGTTCTTCAGGATTTCGCCGTCGACGTTCTTCACAGTACCACTGAAATAGAATAATTCTCCTTCTTCATCTTCACGCTGCGTCAGTTCAACAACGCCGTTTTCATCCGGCTCAAGGAACGGTGCATTTTCGACATAATACGGTCCAAGCAGGGAAGGCTGGGTGCCCGGAAGTTCGGTGTACATCGCCTGCAGTACATGTGTCTCCAAAAATACATCCGCATATAATGGGAGTTCTCCTGATCGGCCCAGACGATCGGCCCAGTTTACGAAGTTCGTATATTCCTCATGGTTCAATTTCGCTTCTTCGAAAAATTCCTGCATATGCTTGATGAAAAGATCGAACACCTCTTCAACACGCTCATTTTTAGTTGTCGGTAATTGATGGTTTACAGTCATATTCCACACTCCATTTAAAATTTTTATATATCTGCCGCAATGCGGTCAGTTATTATTGATCATCGTCTCTTATAATGTTCCAGCTTCTCGTAATCCAATGTGTTTCCAAAACCGATATCATCCGGTATTTGTATCTCGAAGTTTTCCACTTTGATATCTTCCAGAGTCAGCTTGTCCTTATATAGAAGCGGACCGAAGATTTCTGTTCCGAACTTGAATTCGGATATCGTTGAGTACACGCTTGCAGCAATGGCGTTGCCCACAGTCGATTCAATCATGGTTCCCCCGTAGAGTCCGAATCCCGCCGCCTCGGCAATACCGGCAATCTTCTTTGTTTCAAGGATGCCGCCGTGTTTCGCCGGCTTCAACGCGACTGCGTCTCCTGCTCTTTCTTTGATGATTCGATATGTATCATGTAAAGACGTCGCTGCTTCATCCGCCAGTATGGAAACACCAAACCTCTCAGTGAGTCTTTTCATGCCTTCATAATTCCATGTCGGCAGCGGCTGCTCGATCATTGAGACACCCATCTCTTCCAGCGCCCTGATCTGCTTAAGGGCGGTATATTCATCCCAGGCCTGGTTGATGTCCACAGTAACCCTGGACTCGTCCCCGACAGCTTTGATGATTTCACCCACATGTCTGACATTCGCATCAGGATCGCCATGACCGATCTTCAACTTGAAAATATTATGCCTTTTAGCATGCAGCATCTCCTTCGCCTCTTCGATATCCTGGCCTGTATCTCCACTTGCCAGGGTCCAGGCGAGCGGGAGTGAGTCATGGATTTTACCGCCGAAGAGTTTATAGGCCGGGATTTCACGCTGTTTGGCAGCTAAATCAATCAATGCCGTCTCAACGAGTGACTTCGCAAAAAGATTGCCCCGCACATGCTTTGCCACCGTCGTCATGATTTTATTGAACTGGATGGGGGTCTGATCAATCAGATGAGGCGTGATGTACTTATCCACATTCGCCTTGATGGCTTCAACAGTACTGTCGCCATACGAAGCGCCCCCGATCGTTGCGACCTCCGATACGCCGGTCCTGCCCGACTTATCCTTGATGATCGCAATTACAATCGCCTGTGTCGTGATCGTCGTCATCGCGAGCTGGTGCGGCCTGATCACCGGAAGATCCACAATATAAGTATCGACCTTATCGATGAAGATGTTATCCACTTCAAGCACCTCCTTGTACGATATTCGTACTAAGATATGTTATTCGAACACAATTCCAGTATATTCTCTTGTGAAAGCGTTGTCAATGAATTATTTGAAAATTTTTATAATGAAAATTTACTCTTTATTTGATATGTCTCGAATATGAAATTTATGTATCAAACTGATTCATATGAATTAGACGGTGTAAAGTTTCTCCAACTCGCCATGAAAATTCTTTAGATTTATTCATGAAACTAATTTACAAATAGTATCTTAATACACTAATGGATCTGTTTTTATTGTTTTCATAATATTGACATTATTTTATCGGTAATATATTTTTGAGTAGATACATAATAAAGGGGAGGTATTATATTATGGGAGAGTGGTTTGCAGATATTACGGCCGAGCTCAGCGGTTTTGTCTGGGGACTCCCACTGATCATCTTTTTAGTGGGTACAGGTTTATTTTTGACCATCAGGCTTTCTTTTTTCTCTTTCCGCATGCTGCCGCATTCTTTGAAGATGCTGTTTACAAAGCAGGATGACAAAAGTGAAGGAGATATTTCACATTTCCAGGCGGTTATGACGGCGCTTGCTGCAACCGTCGGTACGGGGAACGTGGTCGGTGTGGCCACCGCGGTGGTTATCGGCGGACCGGGTGCAGTATTCTGGATGTGGATGACGGCACTGGTCGGTATGGCAACCAAGTATGCTGAAGGTATACTTGGTGTCAAATACAGACAGGTGAACTCGAAAGGGGAGATGTCCGGCGGACCGATGTACTATCTGGAACACGGTCTCGGACAGAAATGGCTTGGTGTACTCTTTGCATTCTTCGCAGTATTCGCAGCAATTTTTGGCATTGGTAATATGATTCAGGCAAATGCCGCCTCGGGTGTTGCGCTTGATGTATTCAATGTGCCGACATGGCTTACAGGTGTAATCATGGCAGCCCTTATCGGACTTGTACTGCTGGGCGGCATCAGGAGCATCGGCCGGACAGCCGGTGTACTCGTACCATTCATGATCGTCTTCTATCTGGTGGCTGGTCTTGCCATCATGGTTTTGAATCTGGATCTCATTCCTGCGGCAGTCGGACTGATCTTCACAGATGCCTTTACAGGCAACGCTGTCGCCGGCGGGGCACTCGGCACCGTCATACGTATGGGTGTCGCGCGCGGTCTTTTCTCAAACGAAGCTGGTCTTGGAACAGGCGGTATCGCGGCAGCTGCTGCGAGAACCGACGTTCCTGCACGCCAGGCACTGATTTCAATGACACAGGTCTTTATCGATACCATCATCGTGTGTTCGATTACAGGTATCACGCTTGTTATGGCTGATATGTATACTTCAGGCACGGAAGGTGCAGCATTGACCGCACAGTCATTTGAACTGTTCCTGCCTGGCTTAGGTAACTATGTAGTCGCCATCACTTTGCTGACATTCATCTTCTCGACAATCCTCGGATGGGGATACTTCGGGGAAAAATGTTTCACCTACCTTGTCGGTTCCAGACTTACAATGGTATACAGGGTCATCTTCGTACTTGCAATCATTCCAGGTGCAACGATGTCTCTTGAAACCGTATGGAACCTTGGCGATATCTTCAACGCACTGATGGCAGTGCCGAACTTGATCGGGCTGATTGCCTTGTCAGGTGTCGTTGCTGCTGAAACAAAAATCTTCATAGATATAAGGAAGAGAGAAAAAGAGCAGGGGATAGGATAGGAGTATTTAAACAGACTGTCTGTAACGAGTGGAAATCTCAAAGATTTCCACTCGTTATTTTTATTTCCTTAAGAATAACATCGTCAATACCACCTGACGGTTTGAATTTTCAAAAAAGTTCTTGACAACGCTTTCATATATAAAGTATTATAAAGCACATGATGTACGTATAAAATAACTATGTACGATTAACGTACAAGGAGGGACTAATTATGAAGAAACATTTATTGTTGATATTTACTTTAGCTTTCGTTCTGGTATTAGGCGCATGTAATGGAAATAACGAAGAAGAAGCTGGTGATGCTTCAAGCGAGGCAGAGGCAGAAACAGGTGAAGATACAGGTATTGAAAGTGAGAGCAGCGCCGCTGAAAGTGCAGAGATGCCGGCTGACATTGGTTTTGCTTCAGCAACTGTAGGCGGTTTTTGGAACACCTTATCCGGCGCAATGAGTGAAGATTTGCAGACAGTATTTCCAGAATCTTCAACTACAATAGTAGAAGGTGGATCCATTTCCAATATGATGGGTATGGATGAAGGAACATATGTAATCGGTTTCGCCAATGCTCCAAACGTAACGGAAGCTTATGAAGGCGCCGGAGATTTCCCGCACCCTGTTGAAGATGTCAGCTTACTTGCCACTTTATATCCCAACAGTTTACATATCGTAGTGAGAGAAGACTCAGACATCCATAGTGTCGAAGATCTGGCTGGTAAAACGGTCAGCCCTGGAATTAGCGGTTACAGTGCAGAAATTACATTCCAGGAAGTACTTGACGGATATGGCATGAGCTATGATGATTTGGGTGGAATAGAATATACTGGTACTTCTGAAGCGGGAGATCTGCTCAGGGACAATCATATTGATGCTATTGTGAGCCTGTTGGCCGCACCTGTGTCCACGGTACAGGAATTGGATACGACATTGGGTGTGAGACTGATTCCTGTAGATGAGGAAGTTGTCGAAAGCCTGATGGAGTCAAACCCTGGTTACCTCGATTACTCCATCAGCCAGGATGTTTATCCGAACATCGAAGAAGATGTTCCGACAATAGCAGCATACACTGTCCTGATGGCAAGTGAAGAACATGTTGATGAAGATGCAGCTTACGAAATAACAAAAATGATATTTGAAAACAAAGAGAAGTACGCCACCTTATCATCAGTATTGGATGATCTTGACGAAGAATTCTCAGTGGAAAATGCAACAAGTGAATTTCATCCCGGTGCAAAAAGATATTATGAAGAACAAGGCTTAGAATTAAACTAACACTTTTATGAGAACACAATAATTGAATTATTGTGTTCTCATTAATATTAAGGAGGTTCCACTATGACTAAAAGTGATGCTGAAAAACTTGCTGAATTGGAACAACAGCAAAAGCTCGGTGAAGAAGAAGAAGGACTGTTGAATGAAAAAAACAGGGATTTAAGAGGACTAATTGGAAGTATTGTCACCATCATTGCTGTGGCCATGTCTGTCTTTCATCTCTATACAGCAATGTTTGGAGTCTTTGAGTCAATCATTCAAAGGGGGACCCACCTGGGCTTTGCCTTATTGTTATCATTTGCCATATATAAGCCGTCAAAAAAGATACAGCAATCCAGAATCCCCTGGTACGACATACTTGCTATGATATTGGTTGTTATCTCTTTCTCCTATTACAGCTTAAACGGAACTGAGATATCATCGAGATTTTCCTATGTTATGCCCCTGACCACCTGGGAGCTCATTGTAGGTGTTATCAGTCTTGTTCTTGTTCTCGAGGCCACAAGACGTGTAGTCGGGAATGCTTTAGTTATTATAATGATTGCTTTTCTGCTGTATGGTTTTTACGGCCACTTGCTGCCAGGTGCCCTTTCGCATAGGGAATTCAATCTGATGTGGATCATGGATCATTTGTTCTACACCACCACAGGGGTATTCAGTACACCACTCGGTGTATCGGCCACTTTTATCTTCTTATTTATTTTATTTGGTAAGTTTCTTGAAATTTCCGGGGCGGGTCAATTTTTTATAAACTTATCTCTAGCTGCAATGGGGAAATATCGCGGCGGACCTGCTAAAACAGCAATTATTGGAAGCTCGATATTAGGCACAATTTCAGGTAGTGCAGTTGCCAATACAGTCACTACAGGTGCATTCACCATCCCTTTGATGAAAAAAACAGGTTATAAAAAAGATTTTGCAGGGGGCGTTGAAGCTGTGGCTTCCACCGGTGGACAAATCGTTCCGCCTATAATGGGTGCAGCTGCTTTCATCATTGCTTCATATCTCGGCATACCTTATATCGAAATAGTTTATGCCGCAATAATTCCTGCTTTACTTTATTATATATGTCTCTATGTGCAAGTTGACTTAAGGGCCAAACGCAATAATTTGAAAGGGCTGAAAAAAGAAGAACTCCCTAACCTTTGGGCTGTATTGAAAATGGGATTCCTTTTCTTTGTACCCCTCTTTGTCATCATTTATATGCTGGTCTCCGGCTTCTCTCCAATGAGGGCAGGTTTATTCGCCATATTGGCCACCATAGTCATTGCAATGTTGAAAGGTGCAACAAGGTTTTCATTTAAGCAATTCGTGCAGGCGCTCGATTTAGGGGCCAGGGCATCTTTGGAGACGGCCGTCGCCTGTGCTGCAGCCGGTGTTATCATTGGTATAATCGGCTTGACAGGCATCGGATTGAAATTCAGTGGGATCATCCTTGATATCGCAGGTGGCAGCCTGTTGGTGACTTTACTTCTTACGATGGTCGTCTCAATCATTTTGGGAATGGGCTTACCTACTGTCGCAGCATATATCGTTCAGGTTCCATTGACGATTCCAGCATTGATTGAACTGGGAGTAGAACCGATAGCAGCTCATTTATTCATATTCTATTTTGCGATCATCTCGAATATTACACCACCGGTTGCATTGGCAGCATTTGCAGCAGCTGGGATTGCCGGCTCGGAGCCCATGAAAACAGGCTTAACTGCGATTCGGCTGGGGATTGCTGCATTCATCGTGCCTTACATGTTCATCTATGGTCCTGAGTTATTACTGATCGGGGGTACAGTCGACATAATACTTGCTGTAATTACAGCAGTCATCGGCATCATGGGTATTGGTGCAGCTACTGAAGGCTGGTTATTGAAAAAGGTCACCATATTCGAAAGGATTTTATTGATTGCGGGGTCACTATGTATGGTCCATCCAAACTTTGTGACTGATTTGGCCGGCCTGGTAATATTAGTAAGCGTTTATCTCATACAAAAGGTGAGCCTTGCTAAAAATCCTGAGCTGAAAAATAATCTCAGTTGATGTGTGATCTTTGAGAGCTAAATTGATTTAAATATATTTGAAAGAGCAGCCGGGCAAAATTGCCCGGCTGCTTATTTTTCACCATTCTTCTATATCTTCCCGCACTTTATATGACAGGATCTCTCCATGACGCTCTTTCAGGTTGTCTTCGACTTCCTTTAAAGACACACCCTGGTGCTGAAGCATGACGAAGAGGTGGTACATCAGGTCACTCGTTTCATCGATGATCTCTTTTTTATCATCATTTTTTGCACCGATGACGATCTCCGTCATTTCCTCACCGCATTTTTTGAGTATCTTATCCAGTCCTTCATCGGTCAGATATTTGGTGTATGAGCCTTCCTCAGGATGCTGGATTTTATTTTCAACGATTTTTTCAAGGCTCTGCAGTGTGAAATGGTCGTCGCCGAAGCAGCTCTGTGTACCCAGGTGGCATGTCGGTCCATGGGGTTCGACCTGGATGAGCAGTGCATCGTCATCGCAGTCGAGGGCCATGTCCTTCACCACTTGGATATGTCCACTCGTTTCTCCTTTTTTCCATAAGCGTCCTTTGCTTCTGGAGTAGAACCACACGACTTTCTCTTCAACAGTCTTCTCATAGGCTTCTTCATTCATGAAGCCGTTCATCAGCACCTGCCCGGTCCGCCAGTCCTGGAGTATGACGGAAAGCAGGCCGCCTCCCTTATCGAAATCGGGTCTCATGACAATCTCACCTCGATTCCTTCCTGGTCAAGCGTCTCTTTAAGGTCGTTGATGCCGACTTCCTGGTTGTGGAAAATGGATGCGGCAAGTCCTGCGGAAATATCCGTTTCCTTGAAGAGTTCAACGAAATGGTTGATATTCCCCGCGCCGCCGCTTGCGATGATCGGGATGTCGACGAGTCCGACTGCTTCTTTCAAGAATTTGATATCGAACCCTTCTTTTACACCGTCATGGTCCATGCTTGTGATCAGCAGTTCCCCGGCGCCGAGGTCCGCCGTCCGCTTCACCCAGTCGAAAGCTTTGATGTCCGTACTTTTACTGCCGCCGTGCGTGTGGACATAGTAATCCCCGCGCGCTTCGTCGTATTTCACGTCGATCGCAACACAGATGCACTGGCTGCCGAAGGTGTCCGCCGCTTCCCTGATGAGGTCGGGGTTGTTGATCGCCGCCGAGTTGATGCTGACTTTGTCCGCACCGGCGTTCAGAAGCTGGCGTATATCATTGACGCTTTTGATGCCGCCGCCGATGGTCAGCGGTATGAACAGTTCCTTTGCGGTTTCACGTATCACATCGAGCATGAGGTCATGTCCGTCCTGTGTCTTCGATATATCAAGGAACACCAGCTCATCCGCATTTTCGGCATTGTAGCGTTTGGCGAGTTCGACCGGGCTGCCGACATCCCGGAGGCCCACGAAGTTCACACCTTTGACGACGCGCCCGTCTTTTACATCGAGGCACGGTATGATCCTTTTCTTAATCATTTGATCCCCTCCCAGAACGCATCGTTATGGCTCGCTTTTCCGACGATCGCATTTTCAATGCCCACGGATTCTAGTCTTTCGAGGTCCGCCTTATCACGGACGCCGCCGCTTGCGATGACGGTATGCCTTGTCAGGTCATTGATCCTCTTCGTATTTTCAAAGTTCGGCCCCTGGTTCATGCCGTCCTTGTTGATGTCCGTATAGATGATGCCTGCAAGCGCGAGGTCCTCCACCTGTTCAAGGTAGTCATCAATCGTGATGTTGCTGTTCTCGGTCCAGCCATTGACGTATATATCATTTTCCTTCGCATCCACTCCGACGAAGACCCTGTCTGGATAACGGTCGACGACGTCCTTCAGCCATTCGTTATCCATGATCGCCCGTGTACCGAGTATGAAGTAGTCGATGCCGATTTCATCATAAATTTCGATAGTTTCCATGTTCCTTAAGCCGCCGCCGATCTGCAGCGGCCGGTCGGTCAGGCTTTTCAGCTTTTTGATGATTGTGGTCTCCAGCGCATTCTGCTTCAATGCGCCCATCAGATCCACGATATGGATCCTTGCAACCTGTTCAAAAGTCGAATAAAACTGCACCGCTTCTTCCGGTGTCCGCTTCATCGCCGTCTTCTGTTCATAGTCGCCCTGGGTGAGGCGCACGTTCTGACCGTCTATAATATCCACTGCCGGGATAATGTTCATAGAAATCCTCCTTTGATTGCCGTTCTTAATATATCGAGACCCGCCTCGCCCGATTTCTCGGGGTGGAACTGGATGCCGATGATGCTGCCGTGCTGTGCCACGGCCGGTATGTCGATGCCGTATTCAGCTGTTGCGATGATGTCCGGCGATCCGGTGACCATGAAGCTGTGTATGAAATAAACATCTTTTTGATCGAGCGGGGCGGATTTACTGTCCAAAGTGTTCCAGCCTAGGTGCGGCACGGGATGGCCCGCATCGATCCGCTCCACGGTGCCTCTCAAAAGTCCGAGCCCTCCCGCGTCACCTTCTGTGCTGTGTTCAAACAGCAGCTGCATGCCGAGGCAGATGCCGATCATGGGCTTCTCCCGTGCAAGTGTGATCAGATCTTCCTTGATGCCGAGCCTTTCGATCGTCTTCATCGCTTCACCGAAGTGGCCGACGCCGGGCAGGATGATTGTATCGCAGGACATGAGATCTTCTTTCCTGCTGGATAATATATAATCTTCATCGAATTTTTCCAGGGCATTTTTGATGTTTTGGATATTTCCCAGGGAATAATCGACGATGCCTATCATTCAATGACACCCTTTGAAGAAGGGACGCCTGAAGCACTTTCCTGCAGTGCCGCTTTCAAACTGCGGGCGAAAGCTTTGAATATCGCCTCGATTTCATGGTGCGTATTGCCGCCTTTAAGCAGGTCTACATGAAGTGTCATGCGGCTGTTCATGCTGACGGCATTGAAGAATTCCATCACGAGCTCCGTATCAAAACCGCCGACTGTTTCCCGTGAAAACTCTGCCTGGAAATTCATATGCGGCCGGCCGGATAAATCAAGGACGACGCGTGCCAGTGATTCATCCATCGGTATATACGTCGTGCCGTATCTCTGGTAAGAAGCTTTATCGACATAGAGCTCCCTGATCAGCTGGCCGATGATGATGCCGACATCTTCGACGGTATGGTGGTCGTCCACTTCGATGTCACCATCCGCTTCAATCTGGAAATACAACTCGGAATGGAAAGAGAGCAGGGTCAGCATATGATCGAAGAAACCGACTTTTGTTGAAATTTTGGATTCCTTGAAGGATCTCTCATCATCCAATACGACTTTTACTTTTGTTTCTTTTGTGTTCCGTTCTTTTTCATACATGTTGTTTGCTCCATTCTGTAATTAATTCATTCAGACGGTCGTAGTCTTCATGTTTGATGATGGAATATCTGACGACGTCCTTCAGTGATTCATCGTTGTACATCCTGCATCTGTAGCCGTTCTCCATCAGGTGGCTGCCGAGCGCCACTGCATTCTCCCCGTATGTGAAGACGAAGTTCGTATAGGATTCCACGACATTTACTATACCGCTGACTTTATTGAAGGCCGCTTCGAGCATTTCCTTCGATTTCTTCTGATAATTGATGAAATCGGCAAGCTGCGCTTTATCTTCAAAGATTTTGGATGCCATATTCAGTGACAGTGAATTGACGGGGTAGGGGTGGTTGATGCGCGTCACTTTCCTGAAGGTTTCCCCTTCCGCAATCACGATGCCGACCCGGAGGCCTGCCACACCGTACATCTTGCTCAAAGTCCGGATGATCAGGACGTGCTCACCCTGCGGCTTATCAAAATCCGGACCGAACTCTGCATACGCTTCATCGATGATGAGATAGCCGCCTGCGCGCTTCATCGCCGCCGACAGCTTTTCAAGCGCCTCATATGTAAAGAGCTGGCCTGTCGGATTGTGCGGCATGGATATCAGGAATAAGGAAGGCTTCTCCTCATCTATCCTGTGGACGACCTCATCAAAATCAAAACGGTAATCCGCATCGCATGGCACCGTAGTGAACTTTGCATCGATCTGTTCTGCGTATTCCTTATACATCACAAAATCCGGGGCGACGGTCATGACGCCGTTCTTTCCGAGGGTCATGATCGCCTTCTGGATCCACTCATCCGAGCCGTTCGCGACTTCGATAGTGTCCGGGCTTATATTGTAATGGTCCGCATACAACTGTTTGAAGCGGTCGATCTCCGCACTTGGATACTCATTAATTTTTGTGTTGGATATTACCTCCATCATCGCTGCTTCCGACAATGGTGAAATTGGACTCGTATTCCTGTCCATGATGATCATGAAATCACTCCGTTCTTATTTTCAATGACTGATAATGTGCATCAAGTGCTTCCCGTTTCGCCACGGTCATCGCAGGTCCTGCGATTTCACCGAACGTCTCCTTCTCAAGCGAAATCACCGCATGGCTCGTCAGGAAATCGTTGACGTTCAACCCGTGGCTGAAACGTCCTGTGCGGTCCGTCGGGAGGACGTGTGAAGGTCCTGCCGCATAATCTCCGATCGCTTCAGGTGAATGGGGACCTTCAAAAACCGCCCCTGCGTATTTGATGTTCCGGATGATCATGCCGGAATCCTTATGCTGCACGGAAACATGCTCCGGTGCGATGTAATTGACGAGGTCGATCAGTGCCTCCCTTGAATCCACAACCGCAAAATGGTTGTTTTCAACGGACGCCCTGATGATTTCTGCACGTGGCTGCGCATCCATCATTTCAGTGATCCTGCTTTCAATACGGTCGATGATTCCGGCGTCTTCGCTGAGCAGGAAAGTGCGCGCGTTCGCATCATGCTCCGCCTGTGCAAAGATGTCGTAGACGATTGAATCGACATCCACCTCTTCATCGACATAGAGGAGGATCTCGCTCGGTCCGGCAATCATATCGATGCCGGTCTGTCCGAAGAGCAGCCTTTTGGCAAGCGCCACATAATAGTTGCCCGGCCCGACGATTTTATCGACCTTCGGTATCGTCTCGGTGCCGTAGGCGAGGGCGGCGACGGCCTGTGCACCGCCGACCGTGTAGACGTTTTCCACACCGCATAAGTAAAGGGCTGCAAAAGTGATGTTGTTGTCTTCAAACGTCGGTGTCACCACATGGATTTCATCCACCCCTGCTGCAAGTGCCGGCACGACCGTCATCAGGACGCTTGAAGGGTAGAGCGCCCGGCCGCCGGGCACATAGACCCCGACTTTCTCGATCGGATGGTAGACGTATTTGAATTCCCCGTCGTCCTGATCGGAATATTTTATCGTCGCCTGGTAGTCTTCAATCCGCTTTTTGATCAATTCAAGTGCCTGCTTCTCTTCATCCGGCAGCGACTCGAAACTTTTCTTAAGGTTTTCGGCGGACACTTTGAAGTCATTCAGAGCGATGCCATCAAACCGTTCCGTGTAGTCTTTCAGCGCCTGGTCTTTATTCCGCTTCACATCTTCTATGATTTTGATGACGTCGGCCATACCCTCAAAACTCTGATCCTGGACATATTTCTCTTCAAACACTTTCCTGAATTCCAAAGCATCCATCAGAACACCCCGATTTCCGTTAAAAATTTATAAATTTCGTCTTCTTTCGTATAGAAGGTCCTTTTATTGGCGATCAGGCGTGCATGGATCTCGAGGATCTTCTCATACTCAATCAGGCCGTTATCCTTCAACGTGTTCCCTGTCTGGACGATGTCGACGATGCCGTCGGTCAGCCCGAGCAGCGGTGCCAGCTCGACGGAACCGTTGAGATGTACGAGTGAGACATCCATCTTCTTTTCCCGGAAATATTTCGAGGCGACATTCGTATACTTCGTGGCGATTGTCCTGAGCTCCCCCTGATCGGGGAGGCCGGCCACGGAGAAATGGCAGTCTCCGAAAGGAAGCTGGGAGACGTTCAGTATATTGAAAGTGTCCTCTTCTATGATATCAGAGCCCACTATGCCGATATCCGCCACGCCGCTTTCAACGTAGGTCGGCACGTCGGGCCCTTTTGCGAAGATGAACTTCACATTATCGACGATCGTGTAGAGTGAGCGGGTATCTTCCGACAATGGTTCGATGTACTGCTGTAAATCATTATCTTCCAGATACGCCGTGAAATCTTTATATAACCTGCCTTTGGTCAACGCTACAGTAATCATAACAAACCTCCATTCGAAAGATTCACAGCGATGCCGAATGCACTGCTGTTGTATTCGCCGCCGCTGATCAACGGATAATCATGGTTCAAAAACACCTGAAAATAAAAACCGTTGTAGTAGGACTGCGGTGAGCGGAACGAAAGATCGAGGATGAATTTCATATTGTATTCCGCGAGATGACTCCTCAAATGATTGATGAAATCAAGTTCCTCACTGTTTTGGAATTCATCGTTGATGATATCGATCTGATCACTCACTTTTGCCGTCATCAGCACCGTGAGCGGGTGATCCTCACCCAGCTTTTTTCTGATCTCGGATATATTCTTCTCATAGATCAGGTCTTTTATGGAGAGGTCCAGGTCGTATTTCTCAACATAAAGGTCAAGGAGTTTGTCATTGTTCACGACGACGGCCCTGAAATTGTCGGGCGTTTTATTTTTGAAGAATGACAGATGCATATCGATGCTCTTTAAAATCTCCGGCTCCTCCGGACCGTACAGTTCAACCCCGGCCTGATAAAAAGTTTCATAGCTTCTCACGACCGGGCCGAAATATCCGAACATGCGGTGGCTGAGATGGAAATTTTCATTGTAGTTCAAAAGGGAACGCGTCCAGTCGCTCCGGATCGACATCAGCTGTTCATTTCTTTCAAAAATGATCGTTGACGGGTGATGCTCTTTATCTTCAATATAAAAAGGTTCCACCATATTCATATCCACAAGGTGGTAACCTTCACGGTCAAGCAGCTCTGTATAATCCTGTGCGAGCTTCAAGCGGTTGATGATCAATGTGTTCTCCATATCCAATCTCCTTTAACACTTTAGCGTAGTGAAGAATAACTAATAAATCTGATAGTAACAAAGATAATCCGAAGATGCAAGGATTCCATGAAAAATAGTTTAACGCTTTAATTCGCTAAAGTAATTTGATAGAATGATTTTATTAAATGGAGGGAACCTTTATGCAAATAGATAATATCAGAGGTCAGGAGCTCGACGACCTGTTCGAAGGTATTTTAAAGCTCGAAAACCTCGATGACTGTTACCATTTCTTTGACGACCTGTGTACAACGAATGAACTGATCGCCCTCAAGCAGAGATTCCAGGTCGCCAAAATGATCAAAGAAGGCCAGACATACCAAAAAGTCCAGGACAAGACCGGTGCATCCAGTGCGACCGTATCCCGCGTGAAACGCTGCCTCGACTACGGCAGCGACGGCTACCACAGGGTCATCGACCGGCTCGACTGATTTTCCTGAACGTGTTTAACTGATCGGCACAAAAGGTAAAGTGGAATAAGTATTCTATGGAGGTGACCGATTCATGAGTGACGTAAAAGAACAGGCCGGAAAATTGGACGGCTGGGAACTCGACGGTGAAAAGCTGAAGAAAACCTACAGATTTGATAAATACCTCGACGGAATCCAATTCGTGAGTAAACTCGGCGTCTATGCCGAAAGTGTACAGCACCATCCCGACATTTCAATCAACCATACGAACGTAACAATCACCTGGACGACATTCTCGAAGAAGGAACTGACTGAAAAGGATGTCGCCGGAGCCAAGGCAGCGGATAATGTATTGAAAGCTTAAAAAGAAGAGGAGCAGGATCCGTATTGAATCCTGCTCCTTTTGTGTTGGCGATCATCTTGGGGTTTTCCGGGGAGTTGCTCGTTTTTTCGCATTGGAATACGAGCATATCCCGCTTTTCAGGCGACTTGCTCGTTTTAACGCCTCTTAATACGAGCATACATCAGATTTCAGCCGACTTGCTCGTTTTAACGCCTCTTAATACGAACATGAATCAGATTTCAGGCGACTTGCTCGCTCCCGGAATAAAAATCACAGCCCAGCCGGCCTTCATTCAACTTCTTTTTCATAAATCTCACGGTTGAATGAGGTCAGTCTTTCAATCCCTGTCTCAGTCACCAAAATCGATTCGGTGATTGAGACGCCGAAGTCTTCATACCACATGCCGGGCATGAAATGGAATACCATATTCGGCTCGAGTATCGAGTTATCATTTTTACGGAAACTGATGGTGTGCTCGCCCCAGTCGGGCGGGTAGCTCAGGCCGATCGAGTAGCCGACCCTGGATTCCTTCTCATAGCCGTATTTCGCAATGACATTCGTCCATACGCTGCTCACCTCGGCAGCTGTATGGCCGGGCTTAATGAAAGCGAGCGTTTCCTCGATGCCTTCAAGCACGACTTTGCCGACATCCAGGACCCGGTCTTCGGCTTTTCCGAGCGATACCGTCCGTGCCATCGGGACGTTATACCGACGATATGCCCCGGCGATTTCAATCGTCACCAGATCACCTTTCTTATAACGCTGATCGGTCCATGTCAAATGGGGGCTGCCGGTCTGTTCGCCTGTCGGCAGCATCGGCACGATGGATGGATAATCCCCGCCGAATGTATCGCTGCCGTATATCTGGGCGTTATAAATTGCTGCAGCCACATCATTCTCCCGAACCCCGACATCGATCCTGTCATATGCTGCCTGCATCGCCTGTTCCACGATATAGGCCGCTTTCCGCATATAGCTGATCTCCTTGTCACTCTTGATCAGCCGCACCCAGCCGACGAGCCTGCCCGTGTCTTTCAGCTCCGCTTCGGGCAGGCCGATCAACATGCGTTCATGGCATTTGCCGGTATAATAAAAAGCATCAAGCTCCACACCGATCTTACGGTCACCCTTGCCTTTTTCGAGCAATAATTCCGCAATGAAGTCGAATGGATGCTTGATGGAGGATTGTACATAATCATCCGGATAGTGCAGGATGTTTTCCGGCTTCATCCATGTCGTCAGCTCCGCACCTTTGGCATCCATCCCCCGGCCGATCCACAGCGGTTCTTTTTCATCGATGAAGACGATGACCGCCTGATGGACATAGAAACTCCATGCGTTATAACCGGTGATATAACACATATTTGAAGGGTTCGAGAGCACCAGCACTTCCACACCATGCTGCAGCATACCCTGTTTTGTCCTGTTGAGCCTTGTTTTATATTCTTTCCTGGAGAACATCGCCTGTCCCCTCTCTCTTATAAGATTGATTTTCCAGAATGCCCAGCGCATTCTCCATATCCGCGATCAAATCTTCATGATCCTCGATTCCCGCCGAATACCTTACAAGGCTCGAAGGTATGCCGAGTGCCTTCAGTTCCGCTTCGGTCGATTCCACATGGCTTGTCGTGTTGGCAGGGCCGACGGTCGTCTCCACCGCGCCGAGGTTTGCTGCCCGGTTGGCAAACTGCAGTCTTGGCAGCACCTGTCTCACGGCATCCTGTCCGCCTTTCAGTGAAAAGCTGAAGATCGCCCCGTAACCCCGCATCTGTTCTGCCGCAATATCATGGTGGGGATGGGTCTTGAGTCCGGGATAGAATAAATCCTCCACCGCCGGATGGCCCGACAAATATTCAACGAGTCTGCCGGCATTCTCCGTCTGCTTACGTACCCTTAAGTCAAGCGTCTTCATGCCACGGAGCAGCAGGTAGGCCGCATGCGGATCGAGTGTTGCACCGTTGATCTCCCTGTAATGGAAGACTTCCCCGACGAGCTCAGCGTTTCCGCACAGCACGCCGCCAAGCGCATCGGCATGTCCGCCCAAAAACTTGGTTGCACTGTGGATGACGAGGTCTGCCCCGAGTTCAAGCGGATTCTGCAGTATCGGTGTCGCAAAAGTGTTATCCACGACCACGAGTGCACCCGCTTCATGTGCCGCTTCGGCAATCCTTTTGATATCGATGATCTTCACCGTCGGATTCGTCGGGGATTCCAGATGCACGAGCCTGCATCCCTTCCCGATCTCTTCTTCCAGCGCTTCGTGATCATCCGTGTCGCACAACACCGCTTCGATGTTCATATGCGGCAGGAAGTCACTGAACAGCCTGTTCGTCCCGCCGTATGAATCTTTGATGCTCACCACACGGTCGCCCGGTTTTAAGAATGTGTAGAACGTGCCGCTGATTGCAGCCATGCCCGTCGCAAAACTTGTCGCCGCTTCCGCACCTTCAAGAGCCGCCACCTTCTCCTCGAATGCGGCGACCGTCGGGTTCGTATTCCTCGAATAGATATGGCCTTCAGCTTCCCCAGTCGATACTTTGTACCAATGTTCAAGATCTTCATAATCATAGGCGACACTGTTGACCACCGGCACCTGTGAAGCGCCATGTGCCCTGTAATTTTTCTCCCCTGCCCAGACTGTTTCGGTTGCACGGTTCACCCGCTGTTTCATAAAACCACTCCCCCTTTTGTAAACGCTTACAAAATTATTCCGCTTATGCCTCCGTATGTTTTGAAAGGCAGCTTTCCCCCTTTCCCTCACTATACCATCTATGGAATAATTATAAAATAAAAGAATTATTACACCCAATATTTATTTTCATTCATTCTGCCGGGAGGTCTTTATTTTTCTTAAGATGTGATTTATATAAAGACGAAATGGTGGATTTTATAATGAACTTAGCCACCTCTGATACAAAAAACGCCATGTGAATTTCATGTTATATTGAAGGTTAACCACAACACTCAATAAAGGAATGAAATCACATGACGCAACTTCATGATACCACTGAATCCATCAAAGGAAAACATCTGACCAAAGCGGAACGGGTCCAAATTAAGATTTTAAAGCAGGAGAATTACTCCAACCGTGACATTGCGGCGCGTTTAGGACGTGCACCCCAGACCATCAATAACGAAATCAAACGCGGAACCGTCCGACAAATCCGCCGTCAGAAACAGAATGGAAAAACATATGATTATGAGTATCATGTCTATGATCCAGACTACGCTCAGACGCGTTATGAAACCCACCGCCTTCACTCTGGCCGGCGGCCAAAATAGAGCCGATCCAATACATTTGTCGACTGGGCAGATACACAGATGCTGGACCACCACTGGTCGCCCGATGCCGTCATTGGTGCTGCGAAACAAAGGGATGTGTGCCCTGCTGAACTGATACCATGTACGACGACACTGTACAACTGGATTGACCGGCAGATCATGCGCACAAAGAACATCCATCTATCGGAGAAGCTCAGCCGCAACACAAAATCAAAAACACGCAAGGACCGCGAACATAAACGTGATCTGGGACCGTCCATCGCTGAACGGCCAGAAGGTGTCGAATCCCGGGAGACATTCGGTCACTGGGAAATCGACACCGTCATCGGTTCAAAACACAAGGATGATGCGGTGCTGCTGACATTGGTGGAGCGACAGACCCGTTTTGAAGTGCTTTTGAAAATTAAAGGCAAGGACGCTCAACCTGTCACAGAGGCAATCGAACGACTCGTTGAACGCGCCGGTGATCACATGCCATCGTTATTCAAGACCATCACATCGGATAATGGCTCTGAATTCAGTGCACTCCATGACACCTTGAAGCATGTGACAGACGTCTACTTTGCCCGGCCGTTCGCTTCATATGAACGCGGGACCAGCGAGAACCAGCATAAGCTCATTCGCCGGTTCATCCCGAAAGGCCAGTCGATTTCATCAATCAGTGACCGACAGGTCCAGCGCATTCAACGATGGATGAATGACTATCCCCGTAAAATCCTGGGATACCGGACACCGCATGAGCGTTTTGTCCAGGCAATGCAACATACACAACCGGCACATAGCGCCTAGTGTAAATGTTTCTCCTCCCCCTCGGGGGAGGAAGAGCCCAGCCATCAGAGGGCTTTCACAAACCCTGGATTAGGGTCATACCCTAGTGGCTAACTTAAACTTGAAATTCGCGATAAAGACGAAATCTAGTATAATGATAAGTAATATTAAATAGGGGTGTCTGTTATGGTTGAGACTTATGATGCAGATCTGAAGGCGAAATATCTGGATCTGCTTTCCACAAAATATGATAATGAAGAAAAAGTGGCCACCGAAATTATGAACCTTGAATCGATACTTCACCTGCCGAAGGGTACGGAGCACTTCGTCAGTGACCTGCACGGTGAATATCAGGCTTTCCAGCATGTCTTAAGGAGCGGGTCGGGGAATGTCAGGCAGAAGATCGCGGCATTGTTCGAAGATTCACTGACGGAGGAGGAGATCAGCGGCTTTGCGGCATTGATCTACTATCCCGAGGAAAAGCTCCAGCTGATCAAAAATGAATTCGAATCGAAAGAGGCATTGGATGAATGGTACATTTCGACCATCCACAATATGATCGACCTGGTCGCATTTTCCTCCACCAAGTACACGCGTTCCAAATTGAGGAAGGCGCTGCCGGAACAGTTCGTCTTCATCATCGAGGAGCTGCTTTACAAAACGGATGAGGATGCCAACAAGAAGACATACTACGAAAAACTCGTCGGCCAGATCATCTCACTCGGCCAGGCGGATAAGCTGATCGTCGGCCTGTCCTATTCGATACAGCGTCTGATCGTCAACCACCTTCATGTCGTCGGGGACATTTATGACCGCGGGCCGGAGCCTGAGAAGATCATGGATACGCTGATCGACTACCACTCCCTAGATATCCAGTGGGGGAACCATGATGTATTGTGGATCGGTGCATATGCAGGTTCGAAAGTGTGCCTTGCGAACATTTTACGAATATGCGCAAGATACGACAATCTGAACATCATCGAGGACGCCTACGGCATCAACCTCCGGCCGCTCGTGAACCTTGCAGAGAAATATTATGATGACAACCCGGCCTTCCACCCTAAGATGACTTCGGGCGAGGAACTGACGGAGCTCGAGAAACTGCAGATCACCAAAATCCACCAGGCCATCGCGATCATCCAATTCAAGCTCGAGGCACCGATCATCAAGCGCCGTCCTTTCTTTGAAATGGAGGAGCGTCTCGTCCTTGAAAAAGTCGACTATGATAAAAATGAACTGACGGTCTACGGCAATACTTACAAGCTTGAGAACACATGCTTCCAGACCGTGGATCGGAATGATCCGACGAAGCTCCTTCCAGAAGAGGAGGAAGTCATCAATAAACTGCTCCTGTCAATCCAGCAGTCGGAGAAACTGAAGCGGCATATGAACTTCCTGATGAAGAAGGGCAGCCTTTATTTGAAATACAACGGCAACCTGCTGATTCACGGATGCATACCGGTCGACGAGAACGGTGATATGGAATCGATGGAGATTGAAGGCGAGGTATACAAAGGCAGGGAATTGCTCGACAAGTTCGAGGAATATCTCCGCCAGTCTTTCGCACACAAGGAAAACACCGATGACCTTGCGACCGATTTGGTTTGGTATTTATGGACAGGGAAATACTCATCACTGTTCGGCAAGCGTGCGATGACGACTTTTGAGAGGTATTTCATAAAGGATAAAGCTTCCCATAAAGAGGAGAAGAACCCTTACTACCATTTAAGGGAAGACGTCAACATGTGCCGCAAGATGCTTGAGGAATTCGACCTCGACCCGGATCAGGGGCGGATCATCAACGGCCATACCCCGGTGAAGGAAATCGACGGGGAAGACCCGATCAAGGCGAACGGCAAGATGATCGTCATCGACGGCGGATTCTCGAAAGCCTATCAGAAGACGACCGGCATCGCAGGCTATACACTGCTCTATAATTCATACGGTATGCAGCTCGTCGCACACCAGCACTTCAACTCTAAGGAAAAAGTGCTGATGGACGGCGCGGATGCCCTGTCCGTAAGGCGGGTCGTGGATGAGGAACTTGAGAGGAAACTGGTCCGCGACACCAATATCGGTGCAAAACTGAAAGAAGAGATCAAGTCACTCAAAGAACTGCTTGCATACAGATATATTGACTAATGGAGGGATGAACGATGGCCGGCCATAAAATTTATGAGATGCCATTTTCAAGCGTCTACCCGCACTACATCAACAAAGCGGAGCGTAAAGGCCGCACGAAGGCGGAAGTCGATGAAATCATCCGCTGGCTGACGGGGTATACCGAAGAAGGCCTTGATCGGCAGCTGGCAGAGAAAACCGACTTCCGGACCTTCTTCGATGAGGCGCCGGAAATGAATCCCGGCCGGAATCTGATCAAAGGCGTCATCTGCGGTGTCAGGGTCGAGGAAATCGAGGAGCCGCTGATGCAGGAGATCCGCTATATGGATAAGCTGATCGACGAACTCGCCAAAGGCAAAAAGATGGATAAGATATTGAGACAGGCATAATAGAACCCCCGGGGGATCATCCGTGATGACCCGGGGGATTTATTTTATACTGGGGATGGAGGTGCATTTATGAAAGTCGTTACAGGAGAAGAGATGAAGGCAGTTGACCAGTATGCGATTGAAAAGATCGGTGTCTCCGGCACGATACTGATGGAGAACGCCGGACGCGTCGCTGCGAAGAACATCATGAAAAATTTCCGCAGGCAGAAGGTATGTGTACTCATCGGCAGCGGGAACAACGGCGGTGACGGTTTTGTGATCGCAAAAGTGCTTAAGGAAAACGGGTATGAAGTGGAAGCCTGCGTCATCCCTGAAACAGATAAGATCAAGGGTGATGCTGGATACCATATGAACATCTATCTCAATTCGGGCTTCAGTTTCAGGCAGTACGATAAGGAAATCGTAAAAAGTGCTGATATCATCGTCGATACGATGCTCGGCACCGGGATTACGGGGGAAATCCGTCCGCCTTATAAAGATATCTTCCAGGAACTGAATGCGATGGATAACTTCATCATATCAATTGATCTGCCGAGCGGGGTGCCGGCGGATGAATCCCCGGTGCCGGAATATGCATTGAAGGCTGACCATACACTGATCATCGGCCTGCCGAAGCTGAGCTATTACACTTATCCGGCGCGGGAGTATTACGGCGATGCGAAATTGATCCATATAGGACTGCCGCAGAAGGCGATCGATGAAACCGTCCGGTCCAAAAGAAATGTCTGGACGCGTAAGGATACCGGAAACCACTGGCCCGTGAGGGAAGACGAGTCACATAAGGGGTCGCACGGGAAAGTCGGCATCATTGCAGGCAGTGCCAATATGCCGGGTGCGGCTGTCCTCACAACGGCCGCTGCCGTAAGAAGCGGGGCCGGGCTGACCCAGTTGAACACGCATAAGGATATTTTCGGGACTGTGGTGAATCATATCCCGGAAGCGACACTTTTTAACCGCGAAGATGATTTGGAAGCATTCATTGAAGGGAAAGACGTCATCGCCATCGGTCCGGGCCTCGGTGTAAATGATGAGACGAAGCGCACCGTGGAGTATCTGTTGAATCGATTCGAAGGGCCTCTGGTGATTGATGCCGACGGCCTTACGGGGCTGCAGGACTTGAAAAGCAACATCCGGGAGAGGAAGCATCCGACTGTCATCTCACCCCACCCCGGTGAAATGGCCCGCCTCGTTGAGTCATCCCCGGGAAAAGTGAATAGGAAACGGTTTGAAATTTCCCGGGAAATCGCAGTGGAATACGGCATTTATGTAATATTGAAAGGGCCGAATACTCTGGTTGCGACACCGGAGGGAGAGACCTTCATCAACGATACCGGCAACGCAGGGCTTGCGAAGGGCGGAAGCGGTGATGTACTGACCGGGATGCTTGCTGCATTCCTCGCCCGTTACGAAAATCCGCAGCATGCCATCTCCAGTGCGGTCTTCATGCACGGATTTACAGCCGAGCATCTATTGGAGAAGGGCGCCGGCATAGAAACCATCACGGCATCCGACATTATCGATGACCTTCAAGGTACGTTTGCTGTGATGAGTGGTTGAGTTCTGATTTGGACGCTGATTTCTGAGTTCTCAAATCGGTTTCGGAGGCAAAATCCGAGCTGCGCCCCGGTTTTCACGCCTTCAAATCGGATTTATCATCCATTTCCGATTTGCACCCTGATTTCAGCGCCATAAGATCGGTTTCAGATCCAAAATCCGATCTGCGCTGCGATTTCCGCCCCTTCAAATCGGAAATAAAAAATCTCTGCACAGTCCATACCGTGCAGAGATTTTTATTTGCCTTGTTCGAGGTCTCTGATTTTCAGGAATACATTCCTGACCTCTTCATTATCCGCAGCATCCGCATATTCTTTGAGCATCGCCGCATTCACCCGGTGGTCGGTGATTTCCCCGAATTCATCCTGTATCTTTTTGGCTTCTTTGCTGATCTTCTTATGCTCAATACCGGTGAGCTTGCCAAGATACCTGGCCCCGAACCTCAGCTTTTTTGCATCCTTCCTCACTTCGTGGACATGTTCATAATCTTTCAGGTCTGTGTCTGCATAACCGGCGGCCAGCTTCTCATATTTCTTCTCCAGCCGGTCATGGATGAATGACTTCAAGTCCTTCTCATCCCTGTACTTCTGTTTGAATTCCAGATTTTCAATCCTCTTCCTGATATCTTCGATTTCACTCTCAATATCCTTCTTCTCAACATCCAAAAGCGCCGTCTCCATCTTTTTAAAGCGCTCATCATTCAAATAAAAGAACATCTCCCGAAAGTGTTCACTCATATCGGGCTCCCGTTTCGCAGTACCCGCACACAATCCGGTCAGCACATCAATCTCCCGCAGATCACTGATCACCAGGGCGATGTCCCTCAGTTCACCGTTCAATTTTTCGTAGTCTTTCTTGTACATCGCCTTCTTCAGGATATTTAAAATCCCCCTGAGTTTGCGGCAGTCCACCCTCAGTTTATGGACGGTCTCTTCCTGGAAAGGGTTGTTCATGAAGTCTTTATATGACTGCCTGACTTTCCCGGCACGCTTGATCAAAATCTCCTGGACATCAGTCATTTTCATCATCCCTTATAAGTTCCATATTTTTAAACTTATACCCGGTTCAGTAGAGACGTTAACGTTTCAAGGGCGTTATTCAGCATGTCCATGAAATCCTCAAAAGCCCATCGTACCAGGACATACGCGCTTATAACACTATGCGTTATAAAACATGGCATCATTCTCCATCGCTGACATAACGCCTCAAATGCTTCGCCGTCACCGATTCTTCCACTTCCAATAAACCCTTCGGCCGTCCGGTATACAGGACTCTGCCGCCGGCTTTCCCGGCACCGGGTCCGATGTCGATCAGCCAGTCTGCGTGTGTCATCATCGTCAGGTTATGCTCTACGATGAGGACCGTGTTGCCCGCTTCAATCAGTTTTTCAAAGCAGTTCAGAAGTGTCGGTATGTCCCTTTCATGAAGGCCGGTCGTCGGTTCGTCGAAGACATAGATCATGCCGGATGCTTCGCTGTCGAGATGCGAGCTGAGCTTCAGCCGCTGCATCTCTCCGCCGGACAGCGTGTCCAGCGACTGGCCGAGCGTCATATACTGCAGGCCCGTCTGTTCAAGATGAAGCAGCCGCTCCCTGACTGTCTGATTCTCCTTGAAGAGGCTGATTGCTTCTTCAACGGTCAATGCCAGTATATCTGCAATCGAATACCCTTCGACTTTTGCTTCAAGCACTTCCGGACGGTACCTGCTGCCCCCACACACTTCGCACACCTGGCTCATGTCCGCCATGAAAGCGAGTTCGGTCTTGATGATGCCTTTGCCGCTGCATTCCGGGCATGCACCTTCCGAGTTATAGCTGAACATGCTTTTTTTAAGTCCGGTCTTCCTGCTGAAAAATGTGCGTATATCATCAAATACATCCATATAAGTCAAAAGGTTCGAGCGGTTGGAGGCCTGGATACTTTTCTGATCGATGAAAATGACCTCTTCCCGGGATTTCAGACCTTCTTTGAGCAGGGTGCTCTTGCCGGATCCCGCCACACCTGTAACTACCGTCATCATTCCGGCCGGTATATCGACGCTGACATTTTCCAGGTTGTTCCTCGTGATATTTTTAAGATGGATGAAGTCATTTATTTCCCTCTCCTTCTTATCCAGCGTATGCACAGTCCGCATCGCCTCCCCGGTCGGTGTCGCAGAGTCAAGCAGTGCCTCATATGTGCCGGTGAATGTGATCTCCCCGCCGGCTTTGCCGGCGCCGGGTCCGATATCGATCACGTGGTCTGCGATCTTGATCACGTCCGGATCGTGTTCCACGACCAGGACGGTGTTGCCCTTATCACGGATGGAGGTGATGATGTCGTTGATCTTGTCGATATCTTCGGGATGCAGCCCGATGCTCGGTTCATCGATGATATAGACGAGGTCGGTCAGGGGACTGTTCAGATGCCGGATGAGCTTGATTCTCTGGGACTCCCCGCCGGACAGTGTCGGCGTCTCGCGGTTCAGCGTCAAATAATTCAGTCCGACATGCTTCAGCGCCTTCAATTGCTTGAGCAGCGGCTCTATGATGTATTTTGCCTTCTCATCTTCCAGCGATTCGAGGAAGGGGATCGCATCCTCGATTGTGAGTGAGGTGAAGTCTGCGATGTTGAAGCCGTCAATCCTGCAGGACAGCACTTTTTCATTGAGCCTCTGTCCATCACATACCGGGCATTTCCTCGAAGTCACCACCCGTTCCACATCTGAAAAGAAACGCTTTTTCTCAAAGTTGTCGTTCAATAAAAAAGACCGTCTGAAACGGTGGATCAGCCCTTCGAATTTGGCGGTCCTGGGCCAGTTTTCCGGAGGATTCTTCAACCGCCTCGGTTTCGTGTAAAGGAAAGTGTCCATCTCTTCTTCCGTATAGTCTTTCAGCTTCTTATCGTTATCAAATAAGCCGCTGTACAAGTAACGTTTTCCGCGCCAGCTGTCGGGGCGGAACGACGGGAATTTGATCGCATCCTCATTCAATGATCTGTCGAAATCCAGCAGCTCATCAAGATCGATATCTTCCACATAGCCGAGCCCCTGGCACCTTTCGCACATGCCCGCCGGATTATTGAACGAAAACACCGGGGAATAACCGACGAATGGCTCACCGATACGGGACCACAGCAGGCGGACGGATGCATATATATCCGATATCGTCCCGACGGTGGAGCGGGAGTTGCCTCCGAGCCGCTTCTGATTGATCACCATGGCCACCGGCAGATTCAAAATCTGGTCCACTTCAGGCTTTTCGTACTGCGTCAGCTGGTTCTGCACATAGGTCGAATACGTTTCATTCAGCAGGCGTTCGGACTCTGCAGCCACCGTGTTGAAGACGAGTGATGATTTACCGGAACCGGACCGGCCGGTGAACACCGTCAATTTGTGTTTCGGGATGTCCACGCTGATATTTTTCAAGTTGTTCTGATTTGCACCTTTAATATGTATATGATCCATTACTCTCACCCCGTATAAAAATTTGCTTCGTCTCTATATATTAACCTCAAAATCCAAAATCAAACCCGCTGATGAGGGTATAAGGGTTATAGCACATCAAACAACCATTAAGGGGTGACGGATATGAGATACAGCGATGAAGAGATCAGGAAGTATTTCATGCAGCTCGATCGCAGCCGCTTCATCGATGAGCAGAAGGAGCTTGCTGTCCTCGACCGGCCGCTTCCCATCGGCCACGGCCAGACGATCTCGCAGCCTTCCCTTGTCCTCACGATGACATTGAAGCTTGAGCTGGATTCAGAGGATAAAGTCCTCGAGATAGGGACGGGTTCCGGGTTCCAGACGGCGCTGCTCTCAAAATTTTCGCACGCTGTGTACACTGTGGAGCGTATCAGGGCGCTTCATGAGCGTGCCAGGGAAAGACTCACGGATCTGGGATATCGGAACATTCATTTCCATTACGGCGATGGCCATGAGGGATGGGAGGAACATGCACCTTATGACAAGATCATGGTCACGGCAGCAGCTGAAGAAATGCCGGAAAATCTGATCAAACAGCTCGCACCGGGCGGCAGGATGATCATCCCGGTCGGCAGCTTCTTCGGACAGGAATTGAAACTAATCGAGAAGGACGATAAAGGCAGGATCAGTGAGTCCACCATTGAACATGTCATGTTCGTAAAGTTCAAGAAGGATGTGGAATGAGGGGGTGAATCCCGGTAAAATTTTACACTGAAGAAAGTTATTTACTGGGGTTCATTTACATACAGGTATACAGTATACAATGGAGACGTTTTCTTTCATTGAAAACTCATTTTTTTCAGAATTTAACTATTATTCTTTTACCTTTGGCTGTATAATGCACTCATTAAATAGAAAACATTTAGGAGTGCTGTATATGTGGGAAGAACCAATTATTGCGACGGTGGGTATATTCGCCCTGCTTGCCCTGGGTGAATACATCTCTGTCCTGTCACGCGCACGGATTCCGACATTGATGACTGCGATGCTCGGTTTCCTGATTTTTACATGGATTGGTGTGTTTCCGGAAAACATACTTGAATTGTCCACGCTTCCGGCCCTCGGTGCAATCCTGATCGGCCCGCTGATCGTCCATATGGGAACACTCATGCGTTTTGATATACTGAAGTCACAGTGGAAGGCGGTCGTCATTGCACTTTCGGGTCTCGTCGGTTCACTCACTTTAGTACTGACCCTGATCACGCTGATGTTTGACTTCCCGACCGCTGCAAGTGGTGTGGGGCCTTTATCCGGCGGCATCGTCGCACTGCTCATCACGAATGAACGGCTGACCGAGCTCGGGCTCAGCACTTTGGTCGTCGTCCCCGTGCTGGTGTACGCCTTCCAGGGCGTTGTCGGCATGCCTGTCTCAACATTTTTCATGAAGCGTTATGGACATTTGTTCATGACCGGACAGGTCAATGTGAAAGATACGGCGAAGATTTCCCTGGAAGAAAAACCTGTAAAATATAAATTCATGCAGAATAATATCATTAAACTGTTTTTCGTCTTTGTTCTGGCTGCAGTCGGTGTTTACCTCGGGGATGTCACAGGAGTGCATTATACGATTTTCTGTCTGGTCCTCGGCATACTCGCGCTGAACTTCGGTTTCTTCCCGAAAAGTGTGCTTGAATCAGCGAACTCGTTCAGCTTTATGATGGTTGCTTTGATTTTCGTCATCATCGGCACGATGGCGGATGTCACGCCACAGGATGTCATCAACAATATACCGAGTGTCCTTGCGATCCTTGCAATCGGTACTTTCGGCATACTTGCCGGCGGATATATCGCCTCAAGAATCGTCGGCTGGCATCCATATAAAGGCATGCCCGTCGCCTTGACCGCACTGCTCGGTTTCCCGGCGGACTATATCATCTGCGAGGAAGTGGCGCGCAGTGAAACGGATAACCCCGAGGATGAAAGTAAATTGTTCCAGGAACTTGTGACCCCGATGCTGATCGGCGGTTTC
Source organism: Salinicoccus kekensis (assembly GCF_900220995.1). Lineage (GTDB taxonomy): Bacteria > Bacillota > Bacilli > Staphylococcales > Salinicoccaceae > Lacicoccus > Lacicoccus kekensis. The sequence continues at coordinate 88,774 of NZ_OBQF01000003.1, read as the reverse complement.
GTGACAGTGACCGTGGCTTCGATTTTCATAGCGAGCATCGTGATGAACTTAATTTAACTTAAAGGAGAATGAACATGAGTAAGTTATTGGTGAAAAACATCAACCTGATTGACGGTACAGGCTCGGATAATATCGTCAACACGAATATATTGATTGAAGACGGCAGATTCAAATCCCTGAATGCGGACACTTCTGCCGGTGATGCCGAAGTGATCGACGGTGGAGGATATTACATGCTTCCCGGTATGATCGATACACATGTCCATATGATGTTTGAGCTGAAGCCGCTCGAGCAGCGCCTCACCACACCTTTTTCATATAATTTCTATGAAGCGGCAAAACACTTGAACACAGTCCTGAATGCAGGCATCACGACGGTGCGTGATGCGCTCGGAAGCGACCTCGGACTGAAGAAGGCGATAGATGACGGCCTGGTCGACGGACCGAGGATGCAGATCAGCGTCAACGCCCTGACCATCACGGGCGGACACGGCGACGGCTACAATTATTCAGGGATCGTTGCAGATATGCTGCAGCCGCATCCCGGTATGCCTTCAGGCGTATGCGACGGTGTGGAGGAAGTGAGGAAGAAGACCCGTGAAATGCTGAGGGCGGGCGCGGACGTCATAAAGGTCCACGCCACGGGCGGGGTATCCAGCCCGACCGACCACCCCAAATTCACACAGTTCTCCCTCGAGGAACTGAAGGTGATTGTGGAAGAGGCGCAGTTCAGGAACGGCGTGAAAGTGATGGCCCACGCCCAGGGGCTTGAAGGCATCAGGCAGTGTGTCGAGGCGGGTATCCACTCGATAGAGCACGGCATCTACCTGGATGATGAGATCTGTGAAAGGATGAAGGACCAGGGCACCTACCTTGTGCCGACGCTTCTGGCACCTGTCTCCGTGCTTGAATTCGCCGATGAACTCGGCATGGCGCAGACATCCATCGACAAGTCCAAAGAAGTCATTGAAATCCATAAGGAGAGCTTCACAAGAGCTTACAAAGCCGGCGTGAAAATCGCGATGGGCACCGATGCAGGGGTATTCAAGCACGGCACCAACCTACGGGAACTTGAGCTGATGGTGGAGTGCGGCATGACACCGATGGATGCAATCGTCGCTTCCACTCAGACCGCCGCAGAATGTATGGGCTACACCGATCTCGGACTGATCAAAGAAGATTATATCGCGGACTTCATATTGACCGAAGAGAATCCGCTCGAAAATATCGGCATACTGAAAGACAATGATGCAATCAAAGTCGTCGCAAAAGACGGTAAAGTGTTCAAAAACATGATTTAGGCAGGACCTGCGAAGCCGGGATGTAATTTTATTACATCCCGGCTTTTTTATATGCTGCCGCTGTAAAAACGTCAAAAAAGTTATTTTCTCAAAGAAGTGGGTATGTATGATTATTGAATGGATCTTTCCATTTGAGGCTGAAAATTTTTTTCACTTAAACAATCTATACAGGAGTGACGGAAATGGAAGATATAATGTCTTATTTTGTGAAATTGACCTCAGGGCTGATCGGTGTCATGATCATACTCAGGTTGCTCGGCCCTAAGGAAATGGCTCAGATCACGCCACTTGATTTTGTATATGCCCTGATTCTCGGAAGCATCGTTGAGGAGTCCCTCTATGAGACGGATACACCTTTCTACCATATGCTGCTCATGCTTGCGTACTGGGCATTGCTGATTTACGTGATTGAAAGGTTCGCCATGAAGAATGAACGCTTCAGAAGACTGACGAAAGGCAGCTCCCAGCTGCTGATCAATGACGGGGAAATCGATAAAAAAGTGTTGGATCGGAACAATATGGATGTTGATGAAGTCAGAGAATTATTGAGGATGCAAGGTGTATTCTCCCTGCGCGAAGTAAAGCATGCAATCATGGAAACAAGCGGCATGCTCTCCATCATCAAACACGCGGACGAAGAGCCACCGTCACGCCACCAGGTCCTGGAAGACTACAAGGAAAATTCGATATCCTACTTATTCATCGACGGCGGGGAAGTCGAACACAGGTCGCTTCAGGCTGCAGGGTATGATGAAGACTGGCTGAAAAACACCATCAGAGAAGAGACCGACAAAGATGTCAAAGACATTTTCCTCGCGGAATGGAACGAGAATGAAGGGTTTTTCATACAAGCAAAATGACAGGGATGCCCTGTCATTTTTATTTTTCTTTGAAGATGTCTGCGCCAATGGCTTAACACCGAGGCATTTTAGGTTATGATGGTGATAAAGGGTGTCTCAGGAGGATGGATTATGAAATGGATTCAGAATAAATTCAAGAGTACAGCTGATGCTGAAAATTACAACGGGGATTTTTCACTGCAGGAGATCCAGGGTGCAGCACATTTCCACGCGTCCATGCCGCAATATGAACCAACCCCGCTGCACGAGCTGAAAAATGGGGCACAGTCACTTGGCCTCGGGGCTTTATTCGTCAAAGATGAATCGGCAAGATTCGGTTTGAATGCGTTCAAAGGGCTCGGTGCTTCCTACGCCATGGCGCAGCACTTCGCCGGAAAAATGGTGCGGGACGGCCAAAGCCTTTCTTTCACCGATCTGCTCGACGCAGCCGACAGTTACCCGGTGGAGACTTTCGCCACGGCAACGGAAGGCAACCACGGCAAAGGTGTCGCATGGGGTGCTCATATCTTCGGACAAAAAGGGAAGGTCTTCCTCCCGGACGGCGCTGCCAAAATCCGCGTGCAGGCAGTCACCGACCTCGGTGCAGAAGCGATCGTCACGGATATGAACTATGATGATACCGTGCAATATGCGGCTCAGGAGGCGGCGAAAAACGGCTGGATCCTGATGCAGGATACCGCTTGGGAAGGCTATACGGAAATACCAGTCGATATCATGAAGGGCTATACGACGATCATTTCTGAAATCAGGGCACAGCTTGGCCAAAACTCACTGGAGGGAATTTCCCACGTCGTCCTGCAGGCGGGGGTCGGGTCATTCGCCGGTGCTATGGCGGCTGCATTATACAATCTCACCGGCGGCCGTCCGCCTACGATCATCATAGTGGAGCCGGCGGCTGCAGATCCGCTTTACCGTTCCGCCGGGACTGAGACCGGCGATCCGGTCAGGGTCTACGGCGATATGGATACGACGATGGCGGGACTTTCATGTGGTGCGCCGAGCCCGGTTGGATGGAATATACTGAAAGCGACTGCCGACTGCTTCGTCTCCTGCGGTGATGCGGTGAGCGACAGAGGCATGCGATTGTACGGCAAACCCGACGGCGGAGACCCGGCGGTCACTTCAGGCGCATCCGGCGCCCTGCCGCTCGGCTTCCTTGCCGAAGTGATGACGGATGAGCGCTTTTCAGAGCTAAAAGAAGATCTCGGCCTGGATGAATCTTCAAAAGTGCTCCTGATCAATACCGAGGGGGACACCGATCCCGTTCACTATAAAAAAGTGATGAAAGCATAAGGGGAGGGGCCAAAATGATCATACCCATCATCTTCATCATTTGGATCATCATCACCTTCATCTGCGGCACCCTTTTCTTCAAAGAGAGGAATCGGTTGATCAAGAGGTCTTCCAAAGCGGGGAACTGCGCCGTCAGCATCATCATCCCCGCGAGGAATGAAGCCGACAATCTGCCAGTGCTGCTGGAGAGCATCAAAAAACAGAAGAATGTCCGCACTGAAGTCATCGTCGCGGACGACGGCTCAACGGACCGGACAGCTGAAATCGCAAGAAACCTCGGCGCGAAAGTGATTGAAGTGCCCGAAACGGAACTGCCGGGGAAATATTTTGCGTGCTTCACGGGCAGCCGGCATGCAGCCAGCCACCTGCTCCTATTCATGGATGCCGACACTTTCTTTACAGATGAATATTCACTCGCCGATTTATGCCGTCAATACGAGAGCCACCCTGAAAAGGGGCTGGTGTCCGTCCAGCCGTTCCATGAAACCGGAAAAAAGCACGAGACTTTCTCTGCCGTCTTCAATTTGATGACCGTCGCAGGCATCAATATATTCTCGGCCTTCAAAGACAGATATGAAGCCGGCACGGTCTTCGGACCGGTGATGCTGACGGATAAAGACGACTATCATAAAACCGGCGGCCATATGACGGCAAAAGGCTCCATCATCGAAGGCACCGCCATCTATGAAGCGTACAGGGCACAGGACATCCCCATACACCACCTGCTCGGAAAAAATACGGTGCACGTCAGGATGTACAGCGGGGGATGCCGCTCGATGGTGGACGGCTGGAAGAAGCATATCTCCATCGGGTCGGAGAATACGGGCGGCGCTGTAATGGCATCCATCATGATATGGCTGTCATCGGGACTCGTATTCCCCGTCTTCCTTTTGTATGCCATCATATTCGATACATACATGCTCGCCCCGGCATTATTACTGTATCTGCTCGGTTGCATCCAATTCCATCAGTTATGCCGGCCGGTGATCAATGTCGGCAGGGCCGGGAGTGCATTTTATCCGTTATATCAGTACTTTTTCTTCTTCGTATATACTCTCTCGCTCTATCAGACGAGGATCAAAAAGACCGTTGAATGGAAGGACCGCAACATCGAGTATAAAAAGTAGAATTTATCATTTTTCTGTCACCGGAGAACCGCCCCCCCGGATGATGAATCTGCTATAATGGCATGGCAGTTTGTAAAAGTTCCATCCACAGGTTCGCAAACTCCCTGTATAAAAAACTAAGGAGAATGATGATCATCAAAAATAAAATACTCGTTTACAATGCGGTGCTTGCCGCTGTTTATGTTGCACTGACCGTGATCAATCCAATTGGTACGATGGCGATACAGCTCAGGATCAGCGAGATGCTTGCCGTCATACCGTTCTTCAACCGCCGGTTCATACCCGGCATGATCCTCGGTCTCGCCATAGCTAACTTCTTTTCACCGCTCGGCTTGATCGACGTCGCAACAGGTGTAGGTATCGCGGCAATCTCGTATACCATCAGCTACTTCATTAAAAATATCTGGGTCAATGCGGTACAGTACAGTGTGCTTTGCGGCATATTCGTCGGACTGATGCTGCTTACGGTCGCCGGTGTGCCATTCTGGTTCAGCTTCGTCACCATAACCATTTCTACACTGATCACGACTTTCCTCGGCACTTTCCTGTTTTCCAAGATTGGTGACAGAGTGCTGCCCAGCTTAAAATAAATGATATTTCCCGGGTGATGAATGATATTTATCTCACCCGGGATTTTATTTCCATTGAATGGGATATTTGAAATTATATATGATCGAGAGTGATTGCCTTGAATGAAATTGAACTGAAATGCTGTGCAGAGAAATTTCTACACAGCAATTTCAACCTGGAGCTTGAAATACCCATCCGCATATCAAAACGCATGAAATCGAAGCTCGGCGTCTTCATCGTCAAATATCGCGGAGATGAAGTCACCGGCAGCGAAATCGTCATTTCCGAGAGCTTCATCACAAATAATGAAAAGCCCGCCGTACTTGATGTCCTGTATCATGAGTGCGTACATTATGCCCTGTATAAGACCGGGCAGCCCTACAGGGACTCAGACTCAACATTCATCCGCACATTGGGACGGCTCGGCATTTCCAGGACCCGGAGCTACAAATACAGGGGTGAGTCTTTTTTATATGAATGCAGGAAATGCAGATACAGCTTCAGTAAAAATATGAAGGGTTACGAGAAGCGCTACAGATGCCGCAGCTGCCGCGGCAGATTCATTTACAGAGGAATTGTGCAGCATCAATAACAGAATGGGGGACATTGACATGAATCATTTATGCAGGATTTGCGGGTCGGACACGGCCATGCTGTACGGCCCGAAAGAAACCTTCCTCCACTGTCCGGAATGCGAGTATATTTCGCGGAACGAAAGTGGAAAGCTCTCCCTGGATGACGAAAAGGAGGTATATGACCTCCACCGCAACTCAATAGACGACCCGCATTATGTCGACTTTTTCTACAAGTTTTTAAATGATGCCGTCTTCCCATATGACCCTGCAGGGAAAAACGGGCTCGATTTCGGCAGCGGCCCCTCCCCCGTGCTTGCCGGACTTTTGGAACGCCACCGGTACCATATGGATATACATGATAAATTCTACGCTCCGGAGAAGATTTATGAGGATAAGAAGTATGATCTCATCACAGCGACCGAAGTGGTGGAGCATATGGCAGACCCCGTCCATCACTTCAGGCTATTTGCCAGGCTCTTGAAAGCGGACGGCATACTTGCTGTCATGACCCTGTTCCATCAAAACGACCCTGAACATTTCAAGCAGTGGCATTATATGCGTGACCCGACGCATGTTTCATTTTACACCACGAAAACGCTTGAATATATTGCCGATGCCTCCGGACTGGAAATCATCCATACAAACAATGTCAGGTACACGACATTCAAATTGAAAGATTAAAAAAAGAGCAGGGACTCTGTCCCCGCTCTTCATCCGTTCTGTGCTTTTTTACGCGAAGCTTCCCTCAATTCGTAATAGTACAGGACACTCGTCATCGCGCCTTCGTCCACCATATTCGAATCCCTCAAATCTTCCGGTCTGCCGAGATTTTTGATGTATGGGTCATCCGTCCATTTACCAACCTGGCTGACTGCCATCTCCATACCCTTATCGATGCCTTTCTTCACTTTCTCGGTATTGGCACTCACATAAAGGGCACCTGCCGTTACACCTGCTGCCGTGATCAATTTAGTCTTCTTGCCCATCGGAAGTCCACCTCCTCTCCATAATGGAATTCTCTGTGCGTCCCGTGCTTACCTTCATTATCTCATGAATTGCACTGTTTACAAAAAATTCAGTATTATATTACTCTTTATTGAAAACGATTTCTTGCTTTTGTGATTAATTGCTTTATATTCGTGGTAGAGAGTGGAAAAAGCGGCATAAAAATTCTTTCTGCCGCTGATTAATCATTAGGAGTGATCTTATCACCAACAAACATTATGACGTGGTTATCGTAGGCGCAGGTGCAATGGGAATGTCTTCAGGTTATTATTTATCTGAAAAGGGTTTGAAAGTATTGATGATAGATGCATATGATCCACCGCATGACAATGGCAGTCACGGCGGGGACACCCGCCTGATCCGGCACGCGGTGGGCGAGGGGCTTCACTATATACCGCTTGCCCTGCGTTCCCAGGAGATGTGGAATGAACTCCAGAATCATTCAGAAGATGAAATCTTCAGGGAAACCGGCATCCTCAACTTCGGTTACAAGGGGTCGGAGTTCCTTGGAAACACAATAGAAGGTGCACGGGAATACGGCCTGGAAATCGAGACCCTCACACAGGAGGAGATCCTGGAACGCTGGCCGGATATGCAGGGTGAAGACCTGGACATCGGTTATTATGAGGAAAAGGGCGGCGTCATCATGGGTGGGAATGCCATCCGGACATATCGAAGGCTCGCACTTCAAAATGGTGCCGAACTGTTGATTGACACCCCTGTAAAAAGCATTCATCCGGAAGATGATAAAGTGACTGTACAGACGGAACATGACACTTTCACGGGAGATCAACTCATCCTCTCTGCCGGCGGATGGACCGGCACGTTCTTAAAAGACCTCGGGCTGGATTTGAAACTGCAGCCTTCAAGGCGCACAATCGCCTGGTTCGAAGCGGATGAGTCACTTTACAGTTCCGATAATTTCCCGGGCTTCATTGGAAGGTCCAGAAAAGGTGCATACTATGGTTTTCCAAGCATCGACGGGACCGGAGTCAAAATCGGGCGTTTCAACGGTGACCCCGAGGATGACGATGAACCCGAAAATATGGACAAAACCTTCGGTGCCTTTGAGAAAGATGAAGGGCACTTAAGGGATTTCCTAGATGAATATATGAAAGAGGCGAACGGCAAGCTCAACAGGGGCGTGACATGCATCTTCTCCAATACACCGGATGAAGACTTCATCATCGACCGGCACCCTGAACATGAAAATATCTTTATAGCCGGCGGTTTCTCCGGCCACGGTTTCAAATACGTGCCGGTGATTGGTGAGATCTTCACCCAGCTCATCACTGAAGGCAAAACCGAACATGATATCTCCGAGTTCTCAGTCACAAGGGATATACTGTATGAGAAAAAACATTCAGCCAAGCTGTAAATTCACAGCATCCTCCTCCGTGGTACAATAAAGGGAATATGGAAAATGTTTTTTGAAAAGGAGAATGGACCATGCATTTCTTAACGGATGGAGAGATTCAGGAAGCTTACAGGATTCATCATGCGATTGAAGACGTGAAGATGATCCTGGATGATTACAGGAATGGCAGGCTGGTGGAGGCAAACAGGATCGTCCTGCCCGCAAGCGATCATTCCTCCATGCTGTATATGCCGTGCATCAGCACAGAGCAGAAAGTCTCAATCATCAAGACGGTGTCGATTTTTCCGGAAAACGCCGATTTGCCGACGACCCAGGGCAATATCCTTGTAACGAATCTGAATGACGGCAAACATATCGCTTCCCTCGAAGCTTCTTATTTGACGAGATTACGCACCGGGGCGATGACCGCCATTGCGACAGATAAACTCGCGAGGAAAGATGCCCGCGTGCTCGGTGTGATCGGCACCGGCAGGATGGCCTTCGAACAGGTTCTCGGCGTACTTGAAGTCCGCGACATCAAGAAGATGATTTTATTCAACAGGACACGGAGCAAAGCCGAAACGTTCAAACAGGATTTGCAGGATTTCGGAATCGAGATTCCGATGGAAATTGCGGATGACGTCAACCGGTTGGTTGAAGAAAGTGACATCCTGAACTGTGCCACCCAGTCGAAAACACCTGTTTTTGACGGTGATGCCTTGAAAGACGGCACCCATATCAACGGGGTCGGTTCATTCACACCCGAAATGATCGAGATGGATATGGAAACCATCAAACAAGCCGGCCAGATTTATCTTGATGATATGGATGGTGCCAAGGAAGAAGCGGGCGAAATCATCAAGGCAGTGGAAGCAGGCATCATCTCGTGGGATGATATCGACGGCAGCCTCGCAGATATTTTCGATGCGGAATTCCTCAGGCAGTCGGATGAGGAAATCACCCTCTACAAATGTGTCGGTGCCGGTTATTTCGACCTTGCAGTGGCGAACGGCGTGATGAAAGTCAAAAACTTACGGTAAGCCCGACTTCAGGCAAAATAAAACATCGAATCAATCCATATGATGGTTGATTCGATGTTTTTTTATTTGATGCTGGTGAAATTCGGAATCTGCGGCGGCCTCGGAATCGTATAAGTCTCCTCAAAATCGGAAGTTATGCGATATTCGCCTACATAATCGTATAAGTCGCTCCAAAATAAGAACTTATACGATATCAGATGAATCGTAACATAGAGCTCCCCAACTGATAAGGTACATTCATAACCATATGCACCAGAACTTTAAACCTTCAATGCTCTCGCTTTCTGAACGATGATCATAATCGCTATAATCGCAAGTGCGATGCCCACGATCAGCAATGTGATGTTAAGTCCGATCGATACGTCGCCGCTTTCTGCGTATATACCGATCAGAGGCCATATCAGCACAAGCGGATAGACCCAGTCCTTGAAGAATATCGCGATCGTAATGCCGATGATGCCTGCTATAATCACCAGCAGGATGGTCCATGTCAGTTCGCCCATCCCTAAAATGGTGTCGATATCGAGGTTTGTGACCCATGTGAAGATGTTGACTATGGTCGCCAGCGTCACCCAGGCAAAGTATATCGCAAACGGAAATCTGTCGAACCAGTTATGATTGGTTTCGCTGATCGATGAATATATTTCAGCAAGAGTATACAACATTCCCGCAATCACGATGACGGAAGCAAAAAGCCATTCCTGTGTGAAGACGAAAATCCATAAGCCATTCAATATAAAGTTGGCGATCGGCCAGAATTTCAACCGTTCTGTAATATATGATCTATCCTTTTTGGAAAAGAACAAATATATGATCCATATGAAAATCAGGGTGTAGATCAACCCCCAAATCGAAAAGGCAAAGCCTGCAGGCTGGATGATGGTCTCATTCTGATTGGCCGTCCCGCCGACATCCGAGCCCATCTGCCCTGCGGTATAGTTGGCAACAACCATAAGGACGAAGAAGACAAAGTATGCCAGGACCCATTTTCTATGCGTTGTCATGTGCTCACTCCTATTGTGAAAATTGGAAGCGGGGCGGGTGCCCCGCTAACTTTATATATTATTCCGCTTTCGTTCCGGGCTCTATATCATATGATTTCTGCACTGTTTCATGCCTTTCGCCGAGCGCTTCATCCGTCTTCTTATCCCATAGCTCCGATCTCATATCCTTGATCATGGAAATCATGCTTTCCGGGATGACGTTTCGGTAATTTTTCGTTTCGCCGAGTATCACTTTCACCGACGGTTCAATCACTTCTTCCGGGTCATACTGTTCCATCGGGAACGCCAGGTTTTCGTAATCGAACACCGTTTCATCGACTTCCTGCCAGTTTTTCCATGTTTCAAATTCCCGGTCGTTGAATCCGGTCAAATAAGGCCCCGGATTGATTGTCGCAACTTCGATATTGAACTCCTGGAGTTCCTGGCTGAGCGCCTCGGCAAATGCTTCAAGCGCATGTTTAGATCCGTTGTAAGGTCCGGATAACGGTGTGGAGACGAGCCCTGAAATCGACGACACAAAGACGATCCTGCCTTGTTTCTTCTCGATCATCTTCCGTGCGAATCCTTTCGTCAAAAGTATCGGGCCGAATGTATTCACCTCGAATTGATGACGGAGGTTGTCTTCCGGTATGTCGACAAGAGAGCCGCCTTCTTTGACTGCTGCGTTGTTGACGAGTACATCGACGTCCCACGTCCATGCTTTCTGCCGGTCCTTTTCACTGGTCACGTCCAGCTTCTCGATTTTCATTTCAAGTCCGCGGTCTTTGGCTTCTTTTTCCAGGGCAGAGACCTGCGACATTGCTTCCACACTTGCGATCACCGATTTTCCTTTTTCCGCAAGGCTGAATGCGATGCCTTTGCCGAAACCTGTTCCCGCACCTGTCACAAGGATTGTTCCTTCAGTCATTTCAAGTCCTCCTAAATAATTTGAACTTATTTTACATACAGTTCACGTTTACCCTTGATCAGCCATAAAAAAACAGTCTTCCACGACTTAATATGGAAAACTGTGTAATATTTCATTTCGCTATATTGAGTTTCTTCAGTTCCCGGAGAGTCATCCGGTGAAACGCATCTAGGAGGCCGTCCGGTTTCATCACTCCGTTATGGTGCATGACGACATTCCGCTTCAACTGCGGCTCCTCCACTTTCTTCACCTCCAGATTTTCTGAATCATAAAAAGACAGGGAGGTATCCGATACAAGGGAGATGCCCATACCATTGTTTACCATATTATAGACGACGGACAGGTCACTGAGTTCGATTGCCGGACTGATGTGCAACCCGTAATGGGCAGCCAGGTCATTGAATATGTGCCTGCATGAATAATTTTCGTTCATCAGCACCCACGGGTATCCTGAAAGTTCTTCCAGCCGTATCTCCCCGGCAGACTTTGAGGAGATGATATTGAAGCCATCTTCATATAAGAAAGTCATATTATTCTTCTTGTCCGTCGCGTCATAATCGAAATAAAGATCGAGCTCTCCTTTTTCAAGCATCGAAGATGAAAGGTCCAAAGTATAGAGGGCACACTGGACATCGGGGTGTTCTGTCTTGAAACGGATGAGCACATTGGATATGAGGTCCGTGAGCTCCCCCTGCATCACACCGATGCGCAGCATTTTCACAACCGAGTAGTCCCGCCTGATTTCATTGATTGTACCGTCCAGCTCTTCTTTCATGAACGATATTTTACGGAACAGCGATTCGCCGGCTGCAGTCAGCTTCACTTTCCTCGGGCTCCTGTAAAACAGCCTGATATGGAGCTCTTCTTCCAGCAGATTGATCTGCTGGCTCAAAGTCGGCTGCTTGATGCCGATTCTTTTTGCCGCTTCCGAGTAATTCTGTTCCCGGCCCAATATGAAAAAGTAATACAACCGTTTATATGACATTTTATTCTCTCCATTCCAGACAGACTATAGCACTATAGTTTGAAGACTGTCCATAACGTTTATAGTATGTAATATATAAGGAGCTGATACAAAGATGATAACAGAATTGGACAAAATCATAGTCCCGGATAGTAAGATTGTCACGGAAGCACAGGATCTCGTGCACGAGCACGGCAACGAACTGATTTGGAACCATTCGAACAGAGTCTATCTTTTCGGCGCAGTCAAAGGTGACCAGGACCAGGTGAAGTATGATCATGAACTATTATACATCAGTGCACTTTTCCATGACCTCGGTCTGACGAAGCAATACAGCAGTGATGATTTACGGTTCGAGGTGGACGGCGCCAATGCTGCAAGGCAGTTCCTCGAGACCCACAACATCACGCCGAGCCAGATGCAGCTTGTATGGGATGCCATCGCCCTCCACACGACACCTGGTGTTGCGGAGCATAAGGAAAGCGAAGTCGCACTCCTATTCCACGGCGTCGGCATGGACGTGATGGGGGACAACTTCGAACAGTTCTCCGAGGAGATCAGGAAAGCCGTCGTACAGAAGTTCCCGAGGAACAATTTCAAAAATGATATCATCGAAGCATTCTACAACGGCATCAAACATAAGCCGGAGACGACATTCGGCAATATGAAAGAGGATGTCATCAAACATTTCCAGCCGGATTATTCCAATCCGAACTTCTGCTCATGCATCATCAATTCCAAATGGGACAGCTGATGGAAATAAAGACCCGAGGGACCACAGACGGTCCTTCGGGTTTTTTAATCATCAATTTTCTCTTTCTGCAATCATCGCGCCGACCTGCTGGCCGCTCAATGTCACCATCGGCATGCCGCCTCCCGGGTTCACCGTGCCGCCTGCGAAGTAGAGGTTATCGATATGCACCGACTTTTTGGGATGCTTGAATCCTTTATTCTTCCTTCTGTCGGATAGAGTGCCGTATATTGCACCGTGATCGGAATTATAAAGGTTTTGGATGTCGTGGGGCGTGAGCATATATTCAGTTACGATCGACTGCCTCAAATCAGTGAGGCCCATGTTTTCAAGCTTGATCAGCACCCGTTCGCGGAATTTGAGGTAGTCTTCCTTCGTATATTCTTTATCCTGGATTGGCGGGATATGAGGTAGAACCTTCAAGTTTTCATGCCCCCGCCTTGCCTGGGAAGGGTCCGTCTTATTGCTGTTCACAAGGTAGATCGTCGGGTCTTGCGGCAGCACTTTGTCATCGAACACTTCCTTATAATTCCTCTTTGAGTCAGTGGAGAAGAAGAAGTTATGATGACTGAGCTGTGGATATTCCCTGTCCACCCCGAGATGGAGGACGAGCCCTGAACTCGCCGGCTCGAATCTGTTTTCAAGCTGCTTCATATTTTTGGGCTGGACATCAAGCACATGCCTGTAGAACGGGAGGACTTCCATGTTGGATACATAATAATCCGCCGCCGCTTCCGAGCCGTCTTCGAATATGATTTTCTCTATTTCACCGTTCTTTGTGATGGCCGTATTGACCGCCCGGTTCGTACAAATCTCGACGCCGATTTCTTCAGCCAGCCGTGCGATTCCGTGAGCAAGGTGGTGCAGGCCGCCTTTTACGTACCACACACCCTGTTCATGCTGCATATGTGCCATCATGTTGAGCACGGCAGGGGCATTGTAGGCACTCGATCCGACATACTTGATGAAGTAGCCGAGCATATCCCTCATATGTGGATTTTTGATCCGTCTGTCGATGCCCTGCTGCATCGTGGAAAAATAATCGAAGCCCCTGAGCGCGGAAACGGGCCCGTGGAATTTGATGACGGATTTTATGTCGTCCAGGCCTTTTTCGAAATAACCCGGGACGGTCACTCGGTCGATCCCGCGGGCATACTTCAGGAAGTTTTCATATTCCTTCATATCTCTTTTGGTGAGGGACGGATTTTCCTGCTTCATCTTTTCAAGATTGCCGTATAGATTGATGATTTCGCCGTCCGTGAAAAACGATTTCCACTGGTGCCGAAGTTCCTCAATCTCCACATAATCCGCCATCTCCCTGCCGCTTCTTTCGAACAGCCGCTCGAATATGTACGGCATGGTGAGGAGGGAAGGGCCGAGGTCGAAGCCGAACCCGTCCTGCTCATGCCGGTTCAGCTTGCCGCCGAGATGACCGTTCTTTTCATACAGCGTGACATCAAAACCATGCTGCTTGAGCGTGACCGCCGATGACAGGCCGCCCAGGCCGCCTCCGATGACAATTACTTTCTTTACCGGGGACATAATCTTCCTCCCATCAACGTTCAAGACTTTTCAAGTTCTCGTTCACTTGGTTTTTTATTTCCATTTTGCGCTTCATGGACACGAAGTTGCGCCTTTTGAAGCAATCATGACCATTGTTCCTCACTTCTGCCAGAATTTCACGGTAGACGGACAGTGAAAGCAGGAGGGGAACGCGTGCCTCTTTTTTATAATGGACGATTTCATCACGGAAACTGTCATAAAGCACCTCGGCCTCATCGGCAAGATGCTCCCAGACACTGATGAAAGCAGCATTCATTTCCCCATTTTTCAGCGCTTCATGTGAATATCCATATTGATCAAGCACCGACTTCGGAATGTAGACCCTCCCGTGTATATCGATGTCTTCACCGACGTCCCTCAGAATATTGGTGAGCTGCATCGCCACTCCGAGATTTTCAGCATTCAGCTGCCTCTCCTGTGAAGTATCATCGGAAAGGATGGGCAGGAGCAGCCTTCCGACGGAGCCGGCCACTTTCCGGCTGTATTCAAACAGCTCATCCAGATCCTCAGGCTGTTCGAAATGGACATCCGATGCCTGGCCCTCGATCTGGACATACAGCATCTCAAGATCCAGGTCATACCGGACCCTGACATCATCCAGCGCCCGCCACATCGGGGCATCCGGTACATCGCCGATGCAGAATCCGTTGAGCTCCCCCCTCAGCGCCTCAAGATTGGCGATCGCTTCTTCTTCACTGTCGGCTTCATCGATTGCATCATCCGCCATCCTGCAGAAGGCATAGACCGCATAGACTGCCCTCGCATCATCTTCAGGCAATGTTGAAAAAGCATAATAAAAGCTCTTGGAGTACTTTTTTATGACAGACTGACAAAACTTGTAATCATTGATCAGTGTGGGTTCTGGATTATTCATATTTTCAGCTCCTATATTCAGCTTCGTCTTTCAACAATTCGCCGACTGCGATCTTCGAGGACAGTAATACGATGGGTACCCCGGCACCCGGGTGGGTGCTGCTGCCTGTAAAGTAGAGGTTATCGCAGTGTGTCGCCTTGCTCTGCGGTCTCAGATGCACACTTTGGGTCAACGTCGGTCTGAGCCCGAAAGTCGCCCCGTTATAAGCATTGAACCGTTTCTCGAAATCAAGCGGTGTCGTCATCGTCTCGGTGACGATCTCTTCTTCAATATTGGCGAGGCCCGGCAGATGCTTCAACTTATCGATCATCTTCTTCCGGTACATCGCTGCGATCTCATCGGTCCACTCATACTTCATCGTCTTCAAATCCGAAATGGGCATGAGCACGTAGATGCCGTCTTTTCCTTCAGGTGCCATGGAAGGATCCTTTTTGGAAGCCATGTACATGTACATGGATGGGTCCTCTATGACTTCGCCATTGAAGATCTGTTCGATGTTCGTATCCAGATCTTCAGAGAAGACGAAATTGTGGATATTGTCGAGTTCCGGATATTTCTTATCCATGCCGAGGTACAATACAAAACATGAACACGAGTAATCCATTGCATCAATCTTTTTATTCGTGTACTTGCCTTTGTAGTCCGGTTCCTTGATCAGATTTTTCATCGCATAAGGGAAGTCCGCATTGCACATCACAAGGTCTGAATGCCTCAAACCGTCCTTGAGGAGGACACCTGTGGCTTTGCCATCCTCTATGACGATCTGCTCGACCTCGGACCCGTATTCGATTTTGCCGCCGAGCTCGAGGAACAGCCGCTCCATGGCTGAAGCCATGGTGTGCATCCCGCCTTTGATGAACCAGATTCCGTACAGGAACTCGATCATCGGGATGATGGTGTACAGGGACGGTCCTTTAGCCGGGGAGATGCCGATATAGAGTGTCTGGAAGCTGATCATCTGACGCATCCGCTTATCTTTAATATATTTTTTAAGCAGATTTTCAGCATTATTCAATGTCTTGAGCTTCAAGCCCTGCCTGATGACGGAAGGATTGTAGAAATCCTTCGAATCCCGGAAAGGACGCTGCAGGAAATGGTCCTTGGCGATGTTGAAGCGGTGGTATAAATCACTGATATACTTCAGGAAGCCTTCCGCATCCTCACTGCTGATCGACTCGAACATCTCGATGTTTTTGACGAGGTCATTGGAAACTTCATAATGCACTTTGCCTTCATCAAAATAACTGCTGTACATCGGATCGAGGCGCTCCATCGGTATGTAGTCATCCGGATCCCTTCCCGCTTCTTCAAAGACTTCCCTGTAAAGTTCCGGCATCATGACGATCGTCGGACCGAGATCGAACTGGTAACCGTCCATATCAATCCTGTTCATCTTGCCGCCGGGCAATTCATCTTTTTCTATAATTGTGACATCATACCCTTTATTCTGCAGACGTATGGCGCTTGCCAGGCCCGCAACACCCGCACCGATCACTGTGACTGTCTTTTTCATCAAATCTCCCTCTCATTCAAAACAAGCTGCCGCTGCGTCATCCATGATAACAGTTCCGGACCGAGGACAAGCGGGCTTTCCCTCACGTCCCCGACCGTCCGTGCATTGATCATCACAGCAATTCTTTTCATCTGATCATGGAAATCCTTTACATGATCAATTGTTTCTTCGATGCCTTCCTCTTCCACAGATTTCAAGAGTATCCGTGACATGCCCACGGACCGGGCACCGAGCGCGAGGCACTTCATTGCGTCCAGAGGTGTGATGATGCCGCCGCTCGCCATCACTGACATGTCCGACTGTAAGCTCTGGGATTCAAGCAGGGTGCGCACTGTGGAAATTCCCCAGTCACCGAGGTAAGCCATGTCCCGGCTTTTCCTCCGGGCATTTTCAATCCTTGCGAAGTTCGTGCCGCCTTTGCCGCTGATATCGACATGCCGTACACCAAGATCCTTCAGCGTCTGAAGACTTGCCCGGCTCATGCCGAAGCCGACTTCTTTGACGATGACCGGTACATCCACGTGTTTAAGGATGCGTTCTATATTCTGCCGCCAGCTTTTGAAATCCCGGTCCCCCTCCGGCATGATCAATTCCTGTGGGGCGTTGACGTGGATCTGCAACGCATCGGCCCGGATCATTTCAACCGCCTGCTGCGCGCCTTCCAAAGAAACATCCGCACCGACGTTCGCAAATATGAGCCCGTCGGGATTCGCTTCCCTGACCACCCGGTACGACCCGGCGAGTTCTGCGTGTTTGATTGCCGCATGCATGGAGCCCACTGCCATTGGAATACCTGCAGCTGCAGCGACGGCAGCAAGCTTTGCATTGATCGACTTCGTCCACTCACTGCCTCCCGTCATCGCATTGATATACAGGGGGATCGGAATATCGAAGCCTGCCATCGTGGTGGAAAGATCGACCTCATCCACGTTCAGATCGGGGAGGGAGTGATGTAAAAGAGTGATCATGTCGAAATCCGATACGGTATCGGAGGATTTCTGATGCATTGCATGTTTCACATGTTCATTTTTCCTTTGACTGCGCTGATGGATTTCTTTATTCATAAGGGAACTCCTCCACTGCAAAATTTATCGGGCATGCCGGTATCATAAACTAGTACTCTGCTGGATAATGAATTAAAATAGATGTATATAAGATATACCTTATATTACCAACAGATCTTTATTGATTTTAATTATAGAGACCTTTACCCCAAAGTCAATCGTGCAAGACTTAATTAGGAGGATTTAGTGATGATACCAGCTGAAAGTATTAAAATTGCAGATCAGCTTTGCTTCTCAGCATATAATCTCAGTCGCCTGTTTGCCAAATTTTATGAAAGTGCGCTGTCCAAATATAACCTCACATTCACCCAGTATCTGGTACTGTCCATTCTATGGGAGAGCGAAGAGACTGAAACACTCCATTCCATCGGAGAAAAGTTGAGTTTGGGCAGCAATACACTCACGCCCCTGCTCAGACGCCTTGAAGACACCGGCTGGGTGAGGCGGGAGAGGCTCGAATCCGACAGAAGGCAGCTGGCCGTCCACCTTACGGACAAGGCGGAGAAGGAGCGTCGTGCGGTATCGGAAGCGATTGCCGACTGCGTTGCCGACGACGTGGATCTGGAAGATTACAAAGCCGTCAAACATGTCCTCGAGATGCTCGAGATTTCCCTTGAGGATATGATCACGAAAAGCCGGCAGTGATATATCACGGCACCATCCAAAAAATCCGCACACCAAAAACGGTGTGCGGATTTTCGTTTACTTCCTTTTCCACAGCTCATACGTATGTGGATAACGGTTCTTCTCGTCGACCGGGCCCTCTTCGGATTTGACCACTTCAAAAGGCTCGTAATCAAAATCCTTCGGGAAATACGTGTCACCTTCGAAAGTATCATGGATCACGGTCCTGTAAAGCTCATCCACTTCGTCTTCAAACATTCTGAATAAAGACTCGCCGCCGATGATATACAGTCCCTTATCATTCTTCTTTTCCAGCTCCAGTATCTCTTCTTTCGAATGCACAACAACCGCACCCGGCGCCTCATAATCCTTCTGAGTCGTGAGGACGATGTTCTCACGTCCCGGCAAAGGCCGTCTCGGGATCGTCTCATACGTCTTCCTGCCCGTCACGATATCCCCCTGCATCGTCACCTTCTTGAAGAAGGCCACATCCGCCGGAAGCCGCCATGGCAGTTCATCACCTTTACCGATCAGTTTATTTTCATCTTCAGCCCAGACAAAAGCAAGCATCTAAATCTCTCCTTATCTCTAAAAGATGTTTATAGTCCCCTTTACCCGAAATTCTGCCGGTTAATTTAAATCCCGGCAGATTATGTACGATAAAAAGAAAGCGGGGGCGAACCCCGCCTTCAAAAACTTCTTTTAAAGAGAAAGCTGTACATCCTGGAACTCATCATCGTTCATGATCTTGATGGCGCTCGGGTTGATCTTCAGGGCCACCAGATGAGGGTTCTCCTGATTGTCGAAGAAATCTTTGTCCTCGTCCTCCCACAGCCAGTCGATCGTCTCCTGATCCCTGATGACCTCGATCTCGCCGTAATACTCCACGAACGCATGATTCTTTTCATCATGGAAACCGAGCAGTACGAAGCCTTGCGGATTTTCCTCTATCTCCTCGAATTTCGGTGATTCATCATTCGTCTTGGCGTACAATGTGATGCCGTCATTATAGAACCACATGTAACGCGCATTCGGAACATTGTCCTTTGCGGTCGATAATATGCCGATTTTTGAGTCATTCAATATTTCAGTGATGCGTTCTATCGCTTTTTCCTGTTCCATATATTTCACCTCTTGAGTTGATGTATTCATCTTATGTATACCACCCCCGGCGGGGCATCAATCATTTTAAAGTGGAATAAAGACCAGTGGGGCGGTGGGGGCTGCAGGGCTGGGCAGATGGACATCGGAGGCTGCGGACAGCAAGGCTGCTTCGCAACGTTGGCCCTTGAAGCGGAGAGAGTTGCGAAACCACGGCCTCGATCCGCAACGTTGAGCCCGAAGCCCGCAGAAGGTTGCGAAACCACGGCCTCCATCCGCAACGTTGACCCCGAAACCCGCATAGAGTTGCGAAACCACGGCCTCAATCCGCAACGTTGGCCCTAAAACCGACAAGAGGTTGCGAAACCACGGCCTCGATCCGCAACGTTGGCTCCGAAACCCGCAGAAGGTTGCGAAATCACCGCCTTAATCCGCAACGTTGGCTCCGAAACCCGCAGAAGGTTGCGTATCACAGCGCCCAAAATTCCCCGCATCATCAATCATAAGGGTCACCATCTGTGAGAATAAGTATTTATTTGAAAAAATTTGCTAAAAATAGGGTGCTTTTTCTTGACTTTTAAAGGTATAATGTAATAAAGATTCTAAATTCTTTAATTATTCAAAAAGGTGGTAGTTCATATTAATCTCTTTGTTCGCGGATTCTTCAGGGGAGCGGCACTTTTATCGATTTTTGTCCTGTTTTCGATATGGAGTCTTTTCATCGGCCCGGCTGATAGTGTGAGGATCTTCCTCTATTATGGGTTCATCGCTTTTTTTCTGGGATGCGGAAGTGCAATCTATCACATTTGCCGTTGGAGCCTTATAAAACGCGTCTTTGTCCATTACATAGCAACTCTGGTCACCGTATACCCGCTGCTGTTGATTATCACCTATGATCCCGTCATGTTCACCACCGATTTTGCCAACTCTTTCATCATATTCAATATAATCCAGGTGCTTGCCCCGTCCATCACCCATTCGCTTTCTGAAATCCTTACAATTTCCGGCAGTAAATATGTATAATATCTTATATGTAATTTGGTAAAAGGAGCAGGGCGATGATCAGAAATTTCATCATTACAGGAATCATTTTCTTACTGCTGTATGTCATCATCACCATCGGTGTCCTTACAGACCATGGATGGGTGCAGCATTTCGATTATACCCTCACGGCTTTGATCCAGGGACGGATGACTGAAGGGGGCGCCGGTTTTGTATCAGTTGCGACGGACATTGCGGGTTTTCCCGCCATGCTCATATTGACTGTGGCCGTCGTGTTGATACTGATGATCAAAAGGATGTATATCGCGGGACTGTGGTTCGGACTCACCGTCTATATATGCGCATCCTTCTTCATGGATACTATGAAAGCACTGATCGGCCGTGAACGCCCCGACCTGCTGGTCATCACGATGGAAACTTCACTGAGCTATCCGAGCGGCCATTCGATTGCTGCGGTGATCTTCTACGGCTTTCTTGGGGTCATACTGATCCTTGCAGTGAAAGCACCGTGGAAGAAAATCCTCATCGGCGCAGCGGCTCTCGCAATCGTCTTTTTCGTATTGGCATCAAGGGTGTACCTCGGCGTCCACTATCCGTCAGACACCATCGGGGGATTCACCTTCGGCATGGCGGGCATCTTCATTTCAATCAGCCTGTATCATATGGCGCTGCCCCGCCTTAAAAGATGGACGGAGAGTAAAAACTGGCGTGACCGGAGCCCGGATCTTCTGCATGAAAAACCACTTTGAAAATAAACCACAACCATCCGCGAGGAAAGATGTGGTTTATTCCGGTTTCCTTCAAGTATAATTGACAGGAGAATAATTTTAGGAGATGAAATGATGAGATTGAAAGACAAAGTTGCGATCGTCACCGGCGGCAGCCAGGGGATCGGCAGGGGAATCGTCAAAGTGTTTGCTGAAGAAGGTGCGAAAGTGGTCATTGCAGACATCAACAGCGAAACCGGCGAGCTGGCGGAGACGGAGTTCAAAAATGAAAATCTGCAGGTCGTCTTTCACAGGGCGGATGTCGGCGATGAGGATGACGTTAAGGATCTGATAAGATTCACTGCCGGGAAGTTCGGCGGGGTGGACATCCTCGTCAATAATGCTGCAGTCAATTACCGTAAATCAGTGCTCGAAACGTCACTGGAGGAGTGGAACAGTCTGATGAACGTGAATCTGACGGGTGCCTTCCTCGGCAGCAAATACGCAATCCCCGAAATGCAGAAGCGGGGCGGGGGATCGATCATCAACATCGTCTCCTGGCACGCAGAAACGACGATCACGAGACTTGCAGCGTATGCGACGGCGAAAGGCGGCCTGACTGCCCTGACGCGCCAGATGGCCCTCGATTACGGTAAAGATCAGATCCGGGTGAATGCCGTGGGGCCGAGCACGGTCGAGACGCCGATGCTTCAAAAGACATTCGACAACCTGGAAGATCCGGAGAAGGCGCTGGAGGAATCGCTCGCATTCAATCCGATGGGCCGCTTCGGCACGGTCGAGGATATCGCAAAAACATGCCTCTTCCTCGCTTCGGATGAGTCGTCATACATCAGCGGCCAGACAATCATGGTCGATGGCGGCCAGATCAACAAAGTATCGCGCCCACTCAGCTTTGATTGATGTCCCATAAAATAAAAGCCCCCGTGTTCAAAGTGATTCTGAACACGGGGGCTTCCGTTTAATGTTTTTTATTTTATGCTGTCCGCCGTCCGCTTGACAGGGAACCAGCCTTCCACTTCCATGATATGTTTCCATAACGGTGCCGGGATGACCGCTTTCGTACGGTCGTTTTCCGTCAAGTGATCTATAATCGTTTCTTCTTTGCCGTCACGGATCTTATCAACCCATTTCGGATCGACCACCAGTGCACGTCCCACCGCTGCAAAATCCATGCCGCCTTTTTCCAGCACAGCCGATGCATCGCGAGCAGTGAGGATGCTCCCCACGCCGATCACAGGCAGGCGTCCGTCCACATGTTCAGCGATCAATTCCGTACGTGACTTTTCGCTGTCCACACCACGCCTTGCCGGGGACCATGCATCAGTCGCCGCCATATGCAGGTAATCCAAAGATCCGGTTTCAATCAGGGCATCCAGAAATTCAAATGTCTCCTTCATCGTGATGCCCGGTGTCTCTGGCTCTTCAGGGGAAAAGCGGTAACCCACCATGAATGGTTTCACTGCATGTTCCGCAACAACCTTTTTGACCGTTTCAATCAATTTCAGTGCAAACAGATGTCTGTCCTGGAATTCATCCGTCCGTAAATTGGAGTGGGGCGAGACGAACTGCTGCAGCAGGTAACCTGTCGCACCGTGCAGTTCCACACCGTCAAAGCCCGCTTCGATCGATCTCCGTGTGGCCTCGGCGAAATCCTCTATGATGCCGTACACCTCTTCGGTTTCAAGTGCACGCGGCGTCTGATCGATGCTGTAGAAACCGCGGTCTGACAGAGGGACGACGGCGCTCGCGCTGACGGTCTCCCCGCCCGGAGTGAGATGCGGTACCGCAAGGCGTCCGCCGTGGTACAGCTGGACGATACCTTTTGCGCCGCCTTCATGTATCACGTCGGAAAGCTCCCTCAGACGGCCGATCGTCTCATCGCCCGCAATGCTCATCTGGCCTTCGAAGCCCTTGCCGTTGTCCGACACATAAGCGCATGCGGTGATGATGGTGCCGACGCCGTTCGCCCGCTCCTTATAATAGGCGAGTTCTTCATCCGATACGAAATCATTCTCATCCGCTGAAAATGTCGTCATCGGCGGCATCATTAAACGGTTCCTCACATGCACACCGCTTTTGAATGTAAAATCCTGAAATAAATTCTTGTATTCTCTACTCATTTTATATAATTCCTCTTTCATGATTGCTCATTATTTTATTTATCCAAAGCTTCGATTTCCCCGGTGACCGCTTTGCTGCCCTGATGTAATTTTGAAACGATTTCCCTCATGTTGCTTTTCGTGATGTCTTCCGGCGGGGCGGCCACGGCGAGCGCGGCAATCACTTCCCCGTTACGGTAGACCGGCACCGCAATGCACCGGACACCTATGGCAAGCTCCTCATCATCGAATGCATATCCATCCTCCCGGATCACTTTTAAATGATAGGAAAACAGCTGGGAATCCTGGAATGTGTTTTCAGTCTTCGGTTCAAGCTGCATCTTCTTCATCAGAGCCACTCTCTTAACCTCTTCGTAGTGGGCAAGTATGACCTTGCCTAGCGCCGTCTGATGGAGCCCGGTCCTGTTGCCGATTTCATCTTCGGCCTTCTCTGTAAAAGAGGCGTGCAGGACTTGTGACATGACGAGATCCGTGCCTTCCACTTTGCCGAGGTAAGTGCTCATCTGAAGGCTTTTTGCGATCTGATATATGGAATTCAATGATGTCCATTCCCTGATTGACTGCTTCTCGGACTTTTCCATGAAGTTATTCGGATCGAGGTAGTACTGCGTCTGGATTTTATAGATGTAACCCATGTCCTCCAGAGTCGTCAGCAGACGGAACGCAGTCGATTTGCTCAGGTTGAATGCCACCTGAACATCCCGCATGGTCGTGCCCGGTTTTTTCTTTATATGTTCCAGGACACGCAATCCTTTTTTTAATGTGGCCGAATGATTTTTCGTCATGGCTTCCACCTCGCTGTTATAGTATAGGATGCACCACCGATATCTTCAAAATGCATCCCTCTAGTTTCATTATATGAAACTTTAAACATGCCCGGCTATAAAATAAAGGCCACAGCATCAAAATGCCGTGACCTTCACTTTATATTTACATCGCCGTCATGCCGCCGTCGATGATGAATTCAGACCCTGTGGAATAACTTGCTTCATCCGAGGCGAGGAAGACGACCATGTTCGTGACTTCTTCAGCCTGGGCCATGCGCTGCATCGGAATCTGCTTCGCGAACTGCCTGATCTGCTCGACCGCATCGCCTTCAGACACCATCGGTGTTTCAATCACGCCCGGGTGGACAGAGTTGACCCTGATGCCAAGGGCACCCAGCTGGAGTGCCGCCGCTTTTGTCAGGCCCCTGACTGCAAATTTGGAATCTGTATAGCCCGGCGCACCGCCGACGATTCCGTTCATCGATGAGATGTTCACGATCGATCCGCCTTCGGCTTTCTGCATTGAAGGCAGTACAGCCTTGATGCCGAGGAATACGGAGACCTGGTTGATATCGATGATCTTTCTGTATTCTTCTTCCGTCATGTCAAAAATCGTTTTGCTCATGCTGATGCCGGCATTGTTGACCAGCACATTGACAGGGCCGAATGTGGATTCTGCAGTTTCAACGACCTGCTCCCAGCCGGACTGCTCAGTGACATCATGCTTGATGAAAACAGCATTCTCCCCGAGTTCTTCAGCAAGCTTTTGTCCCGCTTCCTCATTGATGTCCGTGAACACGACTTTCGCGCCTTCCTCTACAAAACGGCGGACATGCGCTTCCCCCATACCTCTTGCTCCACCTGTAACGATGGCCACTTTTTCTGATAATCTTGTCATGAATAAACCTCCCCGTAAAAATGATAGTCTAACTATCATCTTTATTATACCGTCCGAAAGAAAGATGCGCCATCATTTGACCCATGCATTATAATATATTTATGAATCGGAGGTGGCATTATGACAAAGCAGCAGAATAACAGGGAAAAAAAGAACCGTGCCATCATTGAAGCGGCGCTTGAACTCTTCACCCGGAACAGCTGGGACAGTGTCCAGATGCAGGATATCGCCGATGATGCCGGCATCGGGATCGCCACACTTTTCCGGTACTTTCCAAAGAAACATCTGATCATCGTGGCTGTGGCCGTTGAAATACTCACCGGTGAACTTGATTTCTTCCGTGATTTACATCGGCGCACTTTGCCCGGGATTGAAAAGATCGGAATGGTTTTCGATCATATGAACAAGTTCGGGGATGAAGTTTCCCTTAATCAGGCGAAGTTCATCGATATATTCGATGCGAACATCGGGGAAATTTCAGATTATGAGGTGACAGCCGCTGAATACTTCAAAATACGGAATGAAATCTCCGATATCGTCAGTGTACTGGTGACAGAAGGGCAGGCCGACGGTTCCCTGCCGGGAGGAAAATCCGTCACCCATGAAATCATGACGATGATCAACAACTACGGCTTATTTGCCAGGAAGCTTGCCTTGATGAAAAGCGTCCTCGAACTGGAGACCAATCCCGATGGGGATGCACAGCTTAAAATTCTCCGCGGTATATATATGGAGCGCCTGCGTTGAACACAGGTCATGGGCTTTCCTGATGCAAAAAGAAGTCCGGTCATGATGACCGGACTTCTTTCATATTTTATCAGACAGCTTCCGGCATGTCCTATGACCGTCCTCTTGTCTTCACCATGGTCGTGCGGAGTATATAAGGTTCTTTGTACTTTATAGCAAGGTCATGGATGAAGGTGTTGACCGCTTCGGGGTCCGGATGTTCCGAAAGTCTTGTGTAATGCGCCTTCTCGCTTTCATCCGCTTCGTCCTTGAAATGCCCCCACACGTGCTGCAGGTAGTTACGCAGGTGTTTCTCTTCATATTTTAAGGCATAGGCTTCATCAAGCAGCTCCCTGAAACGTGTGGCGGACATGTCTGTGCCTTTTTTGACCAGCTCACGGATTTCATCATAAATCCGCTGGCTTTTCGAAAGGACGAAATATTTCTCTTCCGCCCATACTTCCTCGAGCATCCTGAGGTCCTTCCCGTCCAGCAGTTTCTCCTCCATCCGGCGCAGGAAGGAGCGTTTATAGACGTAGTGGCGGAGCAGCGGCAGGTTCCCATTCGGAGGCATCCCTGGAGGTGCGTTCAGGACATCGAAATACTTCACTTCCTTCCCGGTCGAATGGGGATTGATGAGTATCGAACCGAGGTGGACCGCCGGCCCCGGATGGTAATCGATCAGATGCTCATCTTTTTCTGCATATATCTCAATCCGGTCATTTCCCGGGTGATAATCCAGCTTCATCTTATAGTGTTCCCCGCCGTAACTGTGCGCGGTGTAATACAGGTGATCCATATCCGTGCTTTTTGGCATCCATTTGAGGATCTTGCCGAGATCCCTGTATAGTCCCCCGGCCCTGAATATATCCATGAAACGGCCTGCGCTTTTATCCTCCAGATAAAAATGGATCCTGTAGAGCACATCCAGAGTCTCTGCAGCCGAATCGAACGGAAAGTAGGGGAAGTTGATGCCGATGATGTCGATCGGCCGGAGGGGATGGTTGAACCTCACCGAACACCCCTTTATATTGACCAGCCAGTCCGGCACTTTGTCGTTGGTCGCGGCGTTCGACAACCTCACGACCGCATTTTCCACCTCCCCGAAGATGTCTTTCCCAGCCTCATTCAGTTCCACGCGTGCTTTATGGTGCTCACCCTTGCCATGTGCTCTCCTCGATCCGGCATCATGCACATCAAATTTTTCAATGAGTTCAATGATGATATCCGCAGCAGTTTTCATGAACATCTTTCCTTTCATTGCGTTTACCTTATACATTCCCCCGAAATTCGGGAAGTAACCTGAATGGATGAAGGCTTCTCATGCATTTGAAAACGCATTCATTAATTTAAAATTCAGAAAGTATAGAAATTTCTGTTTGGAAATGTTAATGTATTCGGTAATTATGCTCACTGCCGGGCTTCAAGGCAGTCGGGAAATTTGAAATCAGGAGGAGAAGGAATGAAGGAACCCATCAAAAATAAGAAAATCTGGCTCGGCTTTCTGGTCATCTTCATCATGCTGAACCCATGGTACTTCCCGTCCGGGGGAGAGCCTGTGCTCATCTATGGCGTACCGCTCTGGGCAATCGTCATCATCATCATGAGCATCGTCTTATCGCTTTACATCACATACGTCATCCATTATCACTGGGATACTCTGGATGAGGAAGAAAACGGGGAGGAGAAGTAATCATGGAAATGGATTTGGCTTTTTCAGGAATGTCCGGCATCCTGATCATGCTGTTCTACGGACTGATCATGCTCGGCATCGGCGTCATTACATATTTGAGGAATAAAAACGTCCACAGCAGCATGGACGAATATTATCTGGGCGGACGCGGCCTGGGGACGATGGTGCTGTTCTTCACCTTCTTTGCCACCCAGTACAGCGGGAATACGGTGGTCGGTTATTCAGCGGAGGCGTACCGTGTCGGCTATGCGAACCTTGTGACCATACCGTTTTTCATCATGATCATCCTTGTCTATTTGAGCTTTGCACCGAGAATGTACAAACTCGGTAAAAAACATAATATAATCACGCCGGTAGACTGGCTGGAGATGAAATTCAAATCAAAGGCGGTTTCAATCCTTGCTGCAATCATCATGCTGTATGCACTGGCGAACTTCCTTCTCGAACAGTTCGTTGCAATCGGGCAGGGTGTCTCAGGACTTACAGGCGGCACTGTGCCTTATCAGGCCGGGGTGATATTCTTCATACTGATCATGATCGCCTACGGCTGGCTCGGCGGTATGCGTTCAGTCGCCTATACGGATACGATGCAGGGGGTCGCCCTTCTTGTGGGGGTCTTCATGCTGCTGATCGGGACCATCGTCTACTTCGGTGGAGTGCCCGCTGCCGGCGAGTATATGCGCACCTACTCCCCTGAAAATCTTGGAGTGCCGGAAGGCGGCGGCCTTGTCAGGTGGAGCAACTTCCTGATCCTTGTCGGAATCGGGGCGGCGGTCTACCCGAATGCCATACAGCGGATATTCTCCGCTAAGAACGAGCGTGCCTTGAAACGCTCGTTCACACAGATGGCATGGATGCCCTTTTTGACTGCAGGTGTCGTCTTCTTCATCGGCATCATGGCCTACACCGCCTATCCGGATCTTTCAGTCGAACAGTCGGAACAGCTTGTCGGCATCATGGCCAGTACAATCGCCAACCAGAACATCATCTTCTATATCGCGATGGTGCTTCTGTTCGGGGGCATCATTGCAGCAATCGTATCCACGGCGGATTCGGTGCTGCTGACATTCTCATCCATCATATCAAAGGACATTTACGGCAGATACATCAATCCGGAAGCATCCGATACGAAGAAGATACACATCGGTAAAATCATCGGTGTCATCGTCGTTGCGTTCCTGCTGCTCGTCGCATGGAACCCGCCCGGCACCCTGTATCAGATCTTCGTCCTTAAACTCGAAATATTGATCCAGGTCGCACCTGCAATCATCCTTGGACTGTATTGGGAACGCAGCCATGCGAAGTCCGTCTTCACTGGCATGCTGGTCGGTGCACTGGTTGCGGCAGCTTTCACCTTCCTCGGGCTCACCCCGCTTGGCATATTCAGCGGCATATGGGGTCTGATGATCAACGTTGCAATCTATGTCGGCGGCAGCTTCATATTCGGCAGAGTGCCGGCCGAAAAAACCGAAACATCTACAGTGGAAGGGAGCCCGGAATATACAAGAACATGACCAACAGCCATCATTTCCTGATCATCGGGATATGATGGCTTTTTTATTATCTCCATGCGGCAATTTTTCCGACTTTTCAATAAAAACCTTGATTCTTATTCATATCATGTTAGTATGGATTTAAATCATACTTGATGAGTATGTTATTAAGTGAGGGTGATTCATATGGAATTCAGTATATTAAACCAAAGTCCGATCCTTAAAGGACACACGGTCGGGGAGTCACTGCAGAATACGATCGAGCTTGCAGTCCTTGCAGAAAACCTGGGATACAAAAGGTTCTTCGTCTCGGAACACCATAACCTCGACACATTGATCGGTACGGCTCCGGAAGTGCTCGTTTCGCATCTTGCTGCACACACCCGGAAAATACATATCGGCGCAGGCGGCATCATGCTGTCCCACCATAATCCATTCCATGTCGCAGAACAGTTCCAGCTGATCAACCACCTTGCAGCGGGCAGGGTAGATCTCGGCATCGGCAAAGCGCCCGGCGGCACGCCGCTTGCCACAAAGGCGCTCCAGTGTGAACTGAAAGAGGACAGGGCCCCGTTCAATGACCGTTTCATTGAACTGAAAAAATATTTGAACAGCACACATGCCGATGCAGAAGAATTGAAGATCTCACCGGACACATCAAATCCCCCGGGGTTATTCCTTCTTGGCGGCAGTATAGAGTCGGCGCTGTTCGCAGCTGAAGAAAACGTCAATTATATGTTTGCACATTTCATCAATAACGACGTGGACCTTCTGGATGAAGCCGCCATGAACTATAAAAACAATGTCAGGCGCGGCAGGTTCATCGTTGCATTATCGGTCCTTGTGATTGAGGAGGAAGCGGACAGGCAGGCTGCCATCCGGGAAAACGAATACTATCAATTATCGTTCAAGGACGGCAGATCGCTCCGCGTCATCACAAAAGCCCAGGCGGAGAATTTTGTCAGGAATTCCGATGAAGAGATAGAAGTGACAAAGAAAAAGCCGAACATCATCATGGGCAGCGCCGGCGAGGTGCTGAAGCAGCTCTCAAAACTGAATGAAAATAATTATATCGATGAATTCATGTTCCATCTGCCGAGCACCGACGCGGACATCCGCACCCGTACAATCGAAGCTCTGGCACCTGTCAATACGATTCATAACAGAGAGAAAGCAGGGATTATATGACCAGTAAAAAAGTACAGTTCGGCGTCATGCTCCACGGGCCCGGCGGCCATATGAACGCATGGCGCAGTGCTGATGTACCGTCCGATGCCAGCACGAATTTCGAACATTACCTGAGTGTCACGAAACGAGCAGAAGATGCGGGATTCTCCTTCGTCTTCGTCGCCGACGGCCTCTACATCAATGAAAAATCCATACCTCATTTCCTGAGCCGTTTTGAGCCGCTGACGATACTCGCAGCACTCGCCCCGATGACCAGCAGGATCGGTCTGGTCGGCACGATCTCCACTTCATACAGCGAGCCTTTCACCATCGCAAGGCAGCTTGCTTCCATCGATAAGATCAGCGGGGGCCGTGCAGGGTGGAATGTCGTGACTTCCCCGCTGGAAGGCAGCGCGGATAACTTCAGCAAGGATAAACATCCCGATCACAGCCTACGGTATGACATCGCCGAGGAACACATCGAAGTCGTCCAGGGCCTGTGGGATTCATGGGAGGATGATGCCTTCGTACGTGATGCCGAAAACAACCGGTATTTCGATAAGGAGAAGATGCATGAACTGAACTATAAGGGTGAGTTCTTCCAGGTGAAGGGCCCGCTCAACATCGACCGTTCAGAGCAGGGGCAGCCGATCATTTTCCAGGCCGG
This sequence comes from Salinicoccus kekensis, assembly GCF_900220995.1. Taxonomy (GTDB): domain Bacteria; phylum Bacillota; class Bacilli; order Staphylococcales; family Salinicoccaceae; genus Lacicoccus; species Lacicoccus kekensis. The sequence continues at coordinate 58,020 of NZ_OBQF01000003.1, read as the reverse complement.
CGCTTCGAAGAAAGGTTCTGCGTTTGCAGCAAAACATGCGGATGCCGTATTCACCAACGGCGGTACGCTGGAGCAGGCCAAAGAGGCATACAAAGACATGAAGCAAAAAGCAGTCGAAGCGGGCAGGGGCGCAGACGAAATCAAAGTCTTCCCGGTATTGTCGCCGATCATCGGAAAGTCCCGTGAAGAAGTCCGGGAAAGATATGAGGAGATAAAGAATCTCGTGACCGTGGAGGAGGCACTCGCTTACCTCGGCCGTTATTTCGACCATCATGACTTTACGCAGTACGATCTGGATGCCCCTTTCCCGGAACTTGGGGATGTCGGCAAAAACAGTTTCCAGTCGACCACCGACGAAATCAAAAGAAGGGCGAAGGAAGAAAACCTCACACTCCGGGAAACCGCCCTCCAGGAAACGACACGTGAGACACCGTTCATGGGGACTTATGAAGAAGTGGCGGAGACGATCATCACATGGATCGATGAGGGTGCCGCCGACGGCTTCGTGCTGACACCTCATGTGCTCGGTGAATTATACAATGATTTCCTGGATGAAGTGATACCGCACCTCGTGGAAAAAGGCTATTATGACACCTCTTACGCAAGTGATACATTGCGCGGGGAGCTCGGCCTGAAATTCAAAGAGAACAGATATGCACAGAAAACCAGGGTTTAAGGATAGAAAAAAGGATGAAGCGGCTGCTTCATCCTTTTTTAACGGTCATTTGGAGCTGATCTTCAGGACCAGTTCCCCGTCCTCAGTCATGCTTTCCATATCGACCAGTTCCTCATCGGAAGTGTCGATGACATACTCACCCGACAAGTTGCCTTCATCCTTATAGAACAGTTTGATCCTATCAATGCTGTTGAAATCATACTCCAGCATGACGAGCATACTGTTGGCATGGTCGAACTCCGGATAGTTTTCATGTTCCAGGAGGACTTCATTGCGTTCCTCCATATAGTCAGCGAGCGATTTCCGGTCAATGACGAGCTCCACCCGGTCATCCTTCAGATCCAGGCGGCTGAAATGCTCTATGTTGATGGCAATCTTCTTCTCGCCGAGACCGACGATATCATCAATGAAAGAGACCGCAGTGAACTTGACCTTGTTGACATCAGATACATCCAATAGTTGATTCATTTACATTTCCTCACATCATTATAATAATATCCTGATTGTATCACACAACCGGAAAACCCTTCATGGGCATGCTCAAAATAAAAATCCCGGTCCTGGAATCTGCATTCCAAAACCGGGTTGTCAGGCTTACTGATCGAAAACGATCTGTTCTTCTTCTTGTTCTGTATCAGAACCGTCATCACCGAGGTTCAGCTCTGTAATATTGCGTGTATTGTAGCCGATCCTTTCCAAAGTGCTGATCAGATCGACATACAGGTGGCCGCCGTCCGTGGAACAGATGCCTTTATTCATCCGCTTCACATGCTGCTTCCTCAGCTTATTCTCTATGTTCGTCGATTTCTGGGTCATGTCCAGAATCATTTCGACATCCTGAGGATTGTATATATCGATGGCATTGACAGCTTTCCTGAATGATTTGCCGACATGCTTGATGAAATCATTCAGTCCCTTCTGGGCGGATTCGGATAAATAGATGTTCTTATTGTATTTCTTGATATTCAGGTCTGTAAATTCAACGATCTGTTCGCTGACTTTATAAAGCATCCGGTTGATTTCCAGCAATGTCGTCTGCCTGATGGCATCCTCATTTGAAATATCATACTTGGATAACTCCTGCAGATATTTCCTGATGCTTTCATTCAGTCCATCCACTACGCCTGCCTTTTCACGTATGCGCTTTTCAATCTTCGCATCGTTCTCCTGGGTGAAATCCCTCGCATCTTCAAGCATGCTGAGTGTCAGCTGGCCGAGATTCTGAATTTCCTTCTGGGTGCCCTGCAGTGCAATCGACGGGGACTGCTTCATCAGTGATTTGTCCAGATGGACAGGCTGATAATCCTCCGCGTAGTCCTTACCCGGTACAAGCTTCGTCACGACCCATGCTAGGAAACCGATCAGCGGCAGATGTATCAAAGTGTTCGCCAGGTTGTATGAACCGTGTGCGAATGCGATGGTCATGCGGCCGTTCAAGTCGAGCGCCGTCTCCAGATATCCCACGAACATGGTGAAGAAAGGCAGGATGAGCATGAAGATGATCGCACCGAACAGGTTGAAGACGACATGGACCGCCGCTGCACGCCTTGCCGCTATGGTGCCGACGAGTGCCGCAAGCACCGCTGTGATCGTCGTACCGACGTTGTCCCCGAGAAGGATCGGAATGGCCGCGGTCAGATCCACGAGATCATTCATATAAAAGTTCTGTAAAATCGCGATGGTCGCACTTGAACTCTGCACGATGACCGTAAGCACCGTACCCACCGCAAAGCCGAGCAATGGATTTTCAGACAGCATCAGCATGAGGTCTGAGAAGCCCTGCAGATCCGCAAGCGGCCTGACACCGTCACCCATCAATTCCAGACCATAGAACAGGGCACCGAATCCGAAGATGATGCGCCCGTAATTGTTGATCTTGGGCGTTTTAAAGAAAAACAGCAGTATGACGCCGAATGCCAGTATGGGCAGTGAATAGGCACCGATATCGAGCCCGATCACAAAAGCTGTGATGGTGGTGCCGATATTCGCCCCCATGATGACGCCGATCGCCTGTCTTAACGTCATGAAACCTGCAGATACCAGACCGATCGTGATCGCGGTCGTTCCGGAGCTGCTTTGAATCAATGCAGTGATGAGTATCCCCGCCAAAATTCCAAGGAAAGGGTTTGTCGTCATGCGGTTCAGTATTTCCCGCAGCCGGTCCCCCGCCGCAGCCTGAAGCCCATCACCCATGCTTTTAATACCGTATAGAAATATACCAAGTCCACCCAAAAACATGAATAGTACTTCCATCGGACTGAGTTCCATTTTCATTCCTCCACTTTGATACTTTGAGCTTACTGCTATCTATAACTGACTTCATATATTTTTTACAATCTTAACCTAAAATTAATTATATACACTCCCCCTTTAAAATGCATTAAGATAAATAAATTAACCCTCTCAATCCGCATTACACGGAATATTGATACTTTGCCAAATAATGTGTCAATTATACACAGATTGTGCAGCAGAGCGCCATCCAGCTCCTGGAGATATGTTAAAATACTTTCAAAGACTTAAAAAGGATGGGTATTTCAATGCAAAGCTACAAGAAAACGAAAGAGGATCTGCTTAAAGCTGAAGATTATAGAAGTTTCACGGTGCGCTCAAGATATCTGCCCGGGATGATGGATGGAGAAGCGGCGCATTTCAAAAAAATCCAGGAGACTTATAAGGAAGAGGGGTTCAACCATCTTTCCGCAGTCGAGCTGTGCCGCACATTCATCAAAGTCGATCTGCTGAAACTGTCTTTGATGCAGAGCACACACGGTGTGTTCACGGACGGCGATAAACCCTACTACCCGATGGAGCACGAAGTGCTCGGCAAATTCACCCTGAATCAGAGCGACATGGATTTCCACGAACTCGAGCTGCCTGAAGACCTTGAGAAGCTCAATCTCGAAATCAGGGATAAAATCATCGAGTTCACCAAAAGCATCGAGCCGTTCCTCCAGCTGATCGAAAAGAATGCAGGGGATTTCAATGAGACCTTCCAAACGGTGATGACCGTACTCATCAATGACAACCCGCATATTTTGAGCAAAATCTATGATGCCACATACTACGGCACCGTGCTGGACTATAACATCGATAATGCATTCGAGAAGGCATGGAAGGAACAGCTTGTCGAAAAACCCCTTGTATCATTTTATGCCGCGTTCACACTGGCGCGCTACGACAACATGTTCAAGTCACAGCTGACATGACCGATAAAAAAACCAGCCGCGGGGCTGGTTTTTATTTCTTTGAAAAATCCATCTTCGCCGGATTCTTCGGTTTTTCACGCTTTTTCTCCATCACCATACTGTCATTGTATCCCCAGATATATGTGAAGATGAATGCCAGGAACAGGGTCATGAATGTGACGAACACAGCATACCAGAAGTTTGCCGTGATGCCCTGTTCGGGATCGATGTAGGACGGCAGGCCAATGATCGAGCCGATGATGCTCCACATGTTGATGCCGAACAGGCCGGTCAGGAGCCCGCCGATGGCACTCGCAAGGCTTGCGCAGATGAACGGCCGCCTGAACCTGAGGTTGATGCCGTAGATGGCAGGTTCAGTGATGCCGCAAAATGCTGAAAAAGCACCGGCATAGCCGATTTCCTTGATTTCCGCCTTTTTCGATTTGACCGCCACAGCAAGTGCCGCACCCGCCTGGCCGACGATGGTCATGCTGACGATGGCGGATAAGTAACTGTATCCGAGTGTCGCAAAGTCGTTGACGTAAACCGGTATGATGCCCCAATGGAGGCCGAAGATGACCAATACCTGGTAAAACGCATTGATTATGAAGCCGAAGATCGGTGCGTTGGCATTCAGCATCGTTTCAAGGCCGTCCGCAAGTCCGGATGACAGGCCGACCAACACCGGACCCGTGATGATGAGGGTGATGGATGAGACCACGCCGATGACGACGATCGGTATGAAGATCGCCTGTATATAGGACGACACCCATGTCTTCAGCCAGTCCTCAAGCTTCTTGATCAACCATGCGGCAAGGATCATCGGGAAGATCGAATATGTATAGGCGATGAACGGGAAGTTGAATGTGCCGAGTGAAAATATGCTCGCTTCGGCATTCGCCGCTTCCAGTATGGACGGATGAATGATCACCCCGCCGATGACGGCTGTGAGCAGCGGATTGCCGCCGAGCCTTTTTGCGGCATTGAAACCGACCAGCACCGGCAGGAAGTAGAACACGGCATCCGCCATCGCATTGATGATCAGGTAGGCGTTGCCTGTATCGGTGACCAGATTAAAGCTTGTCATCACCGCAAGGAGTCCTTTGATGATCCCTGCTGCAGCGAGGATGTTGATGATCGGCATGACCGAAGCCGTGATCAGGCCGATGAATTTATTGAAATTGTTCTTGACCCGGCCATAGAAGGTGTCCGGATCCGAAGCATCGAATTCCGCGCCTTTCTCCGGGCCGCCTTCACCCGATGCAGGCAGCAGGGCAGTCACTTCTTTATAAATATCATCAACCGCCGGACCTACGACCACCTGGTACTGGCCGCTCCCTTCGGCGACACCCATGACGCCGTCCAGATCCTTGATCTCTTCAGTGTCCGCCTTTGATTTATCCTTCAAATAAAATCGCAGACGTGTCACACAATGAATGACGCTCTCAATGTTTTCCGGGCCGCCGACAAGGTCAATGATATTTTCCGCAAGCATTTTATAATCTTTCTTTGCCATGCAATCCACCGCTTTCCATGTTATAGATGGTATTCCAAAAACATAAAGATGTTTTCATTTTACCACACAGGAGAGATTAATATGCAGACTGAATATGGAATTATGGAGCAATTCTGGACTGCACAGTTGTGCGGTTTGGGTGAATTTCCCGGACTTGACAGTAATACCCTGTGTGATACGCTTAACATTATGTGAAAATTTTTATATTTTCTAAAAATAATGGAGGGATTCATCATTAAAAATTTCAGGATTTTCGGTTTGTTCACAGCTTTTGCCTTGATGTTGGTTCTGGCAGCCTGCGGCAACGGCGGGGAAGGCGAGGCTGAGAATGACGCTGAAGGCGGCGGAGCGGCGGATGTCAGCGAGGCCGTGGATCACACGATTTATGGGATTGAACCAGGTGCAGGGCTGACTGAGCTTGCGCACAACACTTTGGACACTTATGACAATCTCGACGGCTGGACATTGGAAGAGAGTTCCACCGGCGGCATGATGACAGTGCTGAGGGAAGCGATTGACAATGAAGAACCCATTCTGGTCACCGGCTGGTCGCCCCACTATAAATTCGTGGAGTTCGATTTGAAATATCTGGAAGACCCTGAAGGTGCAATGGGAGATGCAGAAGATGTACATACGATCGTCCGCCTTGGACTTGAAGAGGATAAACCAGAAGCATATCAGATGCTTGACCGCTTCTACTGGGAACTTGAAGATATGGAGCAGGTCATGTACGACGGGGAAGACAGCACCTATCCGGAAGCCGCTGAAAACTGGGTGGAAAACAACCGGGATGCCGTAGACGAGTGGGTTGCAGACATTGAACCGGTCGACGGCGAGCCGTTTGAACTGGTTTCAATGGCGTGGGAATCCGAAGTGGCATCCGCACAGGTCGTGCGCACGGTGCTTGAGGAAATCGGTTATGACGTGACCGTCACCGACGTGGATCCGGCAGTGGTCTTCCAGGCCATCGCGAACGGTGAGGCTGATGCAACAGTCGCACCATGGCTGCCTGTGACCCAGGGCCATCACTATGAAGAGCATGAAGGGGACTTTGAAGACCTCGGCCCCAACTCGACCGATACGAGAAACGGTATCGTCGTACCTGAGTACATGGATATCGAATCCATTGAGGAACTCGAACCCGCATCTTAAATTGAATTTTCAACCGGCACTCCTTCACCCCTTTCCGGGGAAGGGGTGCTTTTTGAATATTTGACCGGGGTTCGGGTATTTATTGGTAGCATGACCATATGCGCATAATGAAATCCAATGAGGAGGAAGAATATATATGGACGAGAAATACAAACCACTGTTCAAAACGCTGCGGCTGCCGAACGGTGCAGAACTTAAAAACAGATTTGTCCTTGCTCCGCTGACCCACATTTCTTCGAATGAGGACGGCACTGCCTCGATCGAGGAAATTGAATATATGGGTAAACGGTCCAAAGATGTGGGAATGGCGATTTCAGCCGCTTCCAATGTGACGGACCTCGGCAAAGCCTTCCCCGGACAGCCCTCGGTCGTCCGTGATTCGGACATCGAAGGTCTGAGGCACCTGGCGGATGAGATGAAGAAAAACGGGGCGAAAGCGATCCTGCAGATCCATCATGGCGGGGTGCAGGCCCAGCCGAGGCTGACGCCGGATTATGATTCCGCCGGGCCGAGCCCCATCACGACGCGGAGCTTCGATGAAACGGAGCCGCATCATTCGCGTGAAATGACGGAGGATGAAATCGTCGAAACCATCAAAGCTTTCGGCGAAGCGACGCGGAGGGCGATTGAAGCAGGTTTTGACGGCGTCGAGATCCACGGTGCCAACCGTTATATCATCCATCAGTTCGTCTCTCCCCATTTCAACAGGCGTACGGACAAGTGGGGGGAAAATCGCTATTCATTTGCACTGGCGGTGACCGATGAGGTGCTGAAGGCAAAAGCGGAACATGCCGGTGAAGATTTCATCATCGGGTACAGGTTTTCACCCGAAGAAGCCGAGACGCCGGGCATCGATATGGAAATCACAAAGATACTCATTGAAAAACTGATTGAAAAACCGCTGGATTACCTGCATGCATCCCTCGGTGAAGTGCATTCGAAGACACGCACAGGAAAATACGCGGGGACAGAGCGCATCGCACTGCTCCATGAATGGATCGGCGGCCGCATGCCGCTGATCGGCATCGGTTCGGTCTTTACAGCCGATCAGGCGCTTGATGCCATCGAGGGCGGCAATATTGAACTGATCGGCCTCGGCAGGGCACTGCTGCTCGATCATAACTTCGTCGGCAAAATCCAGGCCGGCCGGGAAAGCACAGTCAATAATATGTTCGATCCGGAGCGGGAAGACAGATACGAGCTGCCTGAAAGGTTGTGGGAGCAGCTTCATGACGGCTTCTATCCCCTCCCAAGAGTCCGCAGCAGACAGCAGTCACGGTAAACAGGACCGGCCGTCCCCGATAAGGGGGCGGTTTTTTTACGTCCTGTCATTCAGCATGGCTGCCATCAATGTCTTTGCACCTTTATTCGATACTTCCTCCATCATCGCGGCCAATTTCTTCTCATCCGGCTCGCCGCATCTTTCGATCCACAGCTGGAAGACACTGATATGGGCCGATATCTGATACTCGATGATGTACTCGAACTTCTCCGGTTCCCTGATGCCGATTTCTTCGACATAACCCATTATGATTTTCCTGATCTCACTCCTGAACTCGTACACGAAACTCGGGTCACCTTCCGGCCCGATCATCACCGCAATCTTCTCCCAGTTTGCCCTTATATACGCATTCGTCTTATCAAAGGATTCAAACACCCCTGCATCATCTTTATCAAGGTGCCTCAGATGCCCGATGATCATATCCTTTTCAGGAATCAGCGACTTTTTGAATACTTTTTGGATTTCGTAGACATCGGCGAAGTAGGCATAGAACGTCCCCCGGTTGTAACCGGCCCTGTCCGTGATCTCCCTCACCGTCATTTTGGCGAGTGGTTTTTCTTTATACAGCTCCCAGAACGCTTCCATCAGATTGCTCCTTGTCACTTCAGTCTGACTCATTTTGGACATAACTCTGCTCCTTCCGACATTATCCCGAATATTGTTTATTGAAAGATTCTCTCATTACATTTATCATTTAACATTGTACAACACGTTGTCGGGTTACACTTAAAATAAACTACTGTATTTATTCAAGGAGAGAAAACAGTTTGAAACTATCGGATTTTTCCATAAAACGTCCTAAATTTACAATCGTCGTCATGATCATCCTTCTGCTGATCGGGGCCGTCTCGTTCACACAGCTCCCGCTGCAGCTCATGCCGAACATCAATCCGCCAGTTGCGGCTGTCGCGACTACATACCAGGGCGCAGGGCCTGAAGAAGTGATGGATGATGTCACCGTGCCGATCGAATCGGAGCTTTCATCCCTCAGCGGACTCACGAACATATCATCACAGTCGCAGGAAAATTCCTCCGTCATCATCATGGAATTCGGTTATGACATGACCATCGATGAAGTCGAAAGTGACATCACCCGTGCACTTGACGGGGTCGACCTTCCGGAGCAGGCCGGGGATCCGGTGTTCCTCGAATTCGACATCTCCATGCTGCCGAGCATCCAGATGGCAGTGACCTCGGCCGGTGAAGACGTCGTCGACTACCAGGACCAGGTCGAAGATCTCATTTCCGAACTGGAAAATATAGAAGGCGTCGCATCCATTACAGAGAACGGCTCGGTCACTGAAGAAGTCCAGGTGAACCTCGATATTGACGCACTTTCTGAATTCGGCCTTTCGCAAAACGATATCGCCGGGATCATCGAAGCCAATAATGTCACGATACCCAACACCACAATCATAGATGAGGAAGAAGGTCAGGCGATCTCCACCCGGACGGTCAGCAATATCGACGGGGTCGAAGAACTCGAGGCGCTCGTCATCACCGACCTGCCGGACGGGGAGTCACTTGCTGTTTCCGATGTCGCTGATGTCTCCATCGGTGAGGAGGACAACAACATCATCACAAGGCTGAACCAGGAAGATGCCTTATCCGTCGATGTGATGCTTTCCTCCGATGCGAACGCATCGAGTGTGAATAATGAATTCAATGATATTCTGGATGAAAAGCTCGCCGAAGATGAATTCAGCAATCTGAGAGTCGAGACCTTATATGATGAAGGTGAATTCATAGACATCGCGATCAACAGCGTCTTCACCTCCCTGATCCTCGGGGCGGTGCTCGCGATGGCCGTCCTGTTCGCTTTCCTGAGGAACCTGAAGGCACCTCTGATCATCGGTCTGGCCATCCCGTTTTCAGTGATCACGACATTTGCACTCTTGTTCTTTACCGATATCAGCATCAACCTCATGACGCTCGGGGGCCTCGCCCTCGGCATCGGACTGCTCATCGACAACTCGGTCGTCGTCATTGAGAACATATACCGCCATCTGTCGATGGGCAAGTCACCAAGGAAGGCTGCGGGTGACGGGACGAAAGAGGTCGCAACCGCAATCACTGCAGCGACCCTCACTACAGGTGCCGTATTCGTTCCCGTCGTGTTCGTCACCGGTCTGGTCGGGCAGTTGTTCACCCCGCTCGCCATCACGGTGGTGTTCAGTTTATTCGCATCGCTCTTCGTCGCACTGACCGTCGTGCCGATGATCGCAAGCCGTGTGCTGACTGCACCGAAGGAAAATCTGGAAAAAGCAAGAAGCGAAAGACCTTATATGAAATTACTCGGGAGACTCTCACGCTGGACGCTCAGGCACCGCCTGATCGTTTTGCTCGTCACTGCACTGCTCCTCGTCATCGGAATCGCCGGCATATATGTCAAAGGGCTCACATTGATGCCCGAGAGCGATGAAGGTGCTTTGACCATCGAAGTCGAAAAAGAGCAGGGGACGATCTACTCCGAAACCCTCGAACTCGTTGAAGATATCGAGGAGGAACTCGCAGGCCACGATGAGGTGGATATTTACCTGAGCAATGTCGGCTCCCAGCAGATGATGTCCATGACTGAAGAACCGCACAGAGCCATGATCACTGCAACACTCGTCAGTGCAGGGGACCGCAGCATCACGACAAATGAATTCGTCGACAGCATCGAGGACGACATCGAGGCTCTGGATGAGTCGGCTGAAATCAATGTAAGCCCGATGTCCCAGACAGGGATGGGTTCCGAACCGAACACATTGACGCTCAATATTGCAGACGACAATCCCGATCGCCTCGTTGAATCGGAAGAGACCATCATCACTGAATTGGAAGACGATGCAGATATAGACAGTGTCTCCTCCAGCCGCGAAGATATGGTCGAAGAGATGCAGGTCGCAGTCGACAGGCAGGCGGCAAGGGAGAACGGCCTTCAGCCCGCTGAAATCGGCTCTGCCCTTTACGATGCATCAAACGGCGTCCTTGCTTCCACTGTCGAAACGGGCGGGGATTACCTGTCCATCAATGTGAAGTATCCCGCAGAATTCCATGAAAGCCTTGAAAATTTCGAGGACATTGAAATACCGAACAGTGAAGGAGAATACATCGCGATCAGCGAAGTGGCAGATTTTGAAGAAGCGGAAATCCTTCCGGTCATCAACCGTAATGAAGGTGAGCAGACAAGTGAACTGCTGGTGAGTTATTCTTCATCCATGTCACTCGACCAGGCCGGCAGTCATGTCGAAGACATCATCGCCGGTGCGGACTTCAGTGATGAAACCTCCCACTCGATCGGCGGGGATCTCGAAATGCTCATGGATGCCATGCCGCAGATGCTTCTCGCCCTGATCCTTGGGATCATATTCATATACCTTGTGATGGTGGCGCAGTTTGAATCATTCAGGCACCCGTTCATCGTCATCATCGCCATGCCGCTCAGCATCATCGGTGTGATGGCTGCACTGTTCATCACGAACAGTCCATTGAGTGTCGTCGCTTTCGTCGGTATCATCCTGCTGCTCGGCATCGTGGTCAACAACTCGATACTGCTTGTGGATTACACCAACCAGCAGAAGGAAAAAGGCATGGGTACGCTGGAAGCTCTTGAACTGAGTGTGCAGCACCGCTTCAGGCCGATCGTCATCACCGCACTCACCACGGCACTCGGCATGCTCCCGCTTGCACTCGGCCTCGGGGAAGGCGGGGACATGATTGCACCGATGGGTACGGTCGTGATCGGCGGCCTTGTGAGCAGCACGATCTTCACACTCTTCGTCATACCAGTCTTCTACAGCTACATCGATAAGGAAACCCGGAACATGCATAAAAAGTATGTGACGCCGGACGGGCAGGTCATCACCCAGAAGGAAATCGATGAGAATAAGCGTAAAGAAGAACAGCAGGAAAATCCGGCAGATGAGTACGACTATAGAGAGCCGGATGAGGACGCGCCTGAAATCAGGGAATATGATGAGGAACCGTCCCGCGAAGATTACATCGAAGAAATGCAGAAACTGATCGATAAGATGAAGAACGACCGGTCGGATAAATAAAAATCTTAAAACTGAATCATGACCCCCTGCACATCATCTGCAGGGGGATTTTTTTAAATGCACATATATAATTATGCATTCATCCGCTTGTTTAAACATTCATGGGGGTATAGATAAGAAATGGCTCCGGGGGTGAAATCATGAAAGTCACTATTGTAGGCATGTGGAGCAGCTTCCCTAAAAATAATGAGCCATCTTCAGGCTATCTGGTCCAAAAAGATGAGGTCACCGTGCTGATTGATGCCGGCAGCGGTGTTGCGGCCCATGTCCAGGACTATATCAGTATTCATGACCTTCACCATCTCATCCTGACACATTACCACTATGACCACGCAGGGGACCTGGAAGCTTTCATGCAGGCGCGACGGCTGGCAAGGCGCTTCAAGCACCGCAAGAGGCACCTCAACCTGTACGGGCCGGGGGCCGGGGATCCGGTCAGGCTGATGAGGCGTGCAAGGCACAGCAAATTCCATCCGATCAAACCCGACAGCAAATTCCAGATCGGGCCGCTGAAGTTCGAGTTCCACCGCAATGCACACCCAGTGGAAACTTATGCGGTCAAAGTGACGGATGATACAGGGGCGGTCTTCGTCTACACTTCAGACTCGAGCTATAATTCGGGTCTTGTACGTTTTGCATTCGGTGCCGACCTGCTCTTCACCGACTGCAGCTATTACGAAGGATTTGATGCACGGACCGACGGGCACATGAACGCAGCGGAGGCGGGCCGGCTTGCGGAAAAGACCGACGCGGCCCTCACCGTGCTGACGAACCTGCCGCACCGGGGGGCGCTGGAAGCACTGCTCGACAGCGCCGTCCAGCAGGGAGGCAAGGATATCAGGCTGGCGGAGGCCGGGATGGTCTTCAATATTTGACCGGCTGATGATTTTTAGGGAACGCAAAAGGGCCTTTTCAGGGCTCTTTTTATTGAATTTAATGATTACTCTGTCAATAAAATATATAATGGTTTTATATTATGAAAAATGAGGGATATTTATGCGTTTTGAAACGAAAGCCGTCCACGCCGGACGCGGAATTGACCCGGTCACGGGGGCTGTGACCACACCAATCCACCTCTCGACGACATATGAGCGGTCGGAAGACGGTTCATATACCGATGGATTCATGTACTCGAGGGGGGACAACCCGAACCGCCGTTCACTGGAACAGTGCCTGACTGAACTTGAAAATGGGCATGACTGTGTGACTTATGCTTCAGGCATGGCGGCCATAACATCGGTGATCGAGGCATTGCCTGAAGATCAGCCGAAACGGATCGTCATGGCGGACGATATGTATTTCGGTGTCCGCACATTGCTGATGGAGACGGATATCGGCAGAAGATATGATATCGTCACGGTCGACATGACAAACCTTGATGAAGTGAAGAATACGGTTGAAAGCGCAGAGACGGGCCTCATCTGGATGGAATCCCCGTCAAACCCGCAGATCAAAATCATCGATATAGAAGCCGTGGCCGGAATCGCAAAGGCTGCCGGCGCCTATTCGGTGATCGACAATACCGCCGCGACACCGATGCTCCAGCAGCCGCTTTCCCTCGGTGTGGACTTCTCACTCCATTCCGTGACCAAGTACATCGGCGGCCACAGTGACCTGCTGCTCGGTGCGGTCATAGCGAAAGAGGACAGTGAGATGCTTAAAAACCTCCGGACTGCCCAGCATGCGAAAGGGGCGGTACCGTCATCATTCGACTGCTGGCTTGCGCTCCGCGGTGTGCAGTCGTTATCTGCAAGACTTAATATGCAGTGCACGAGTGCCGCAGCAATCGCAGACTTTCTCGCAACCCATGAGAAAGTTGAAGAAGTTTATTATCCGGGGCTCAAAAATCACCCGGGACATGAAATCGCCGCCCGTCAGATGAGCGGCTTCGGCGGCCTGCTGTCCTTCCAGGTGAAGGGTGGCGCCGCGGAGGCTTTGAAGGTGGCGAACACCGTCGGCCTCATCACACAGGCGACGAGCCTCGGCGGTACGCACACTTACATTGAGCACCGGGCCTCGGTCGAGAAAGAATTGACGAAGGCACCGGATAACCTGCTGCGCCTCTCAGTCGGACTTGAACATGTGGAGGATCTAAAAGAGGATCTTGATCAGGCACTCGGCCATATCACGGTTTAGAACTCCGGTGCTGCGGGAAAAACCCATGTAATGGAGGGATGAAAGATGGATTATACATTACTGGGTGACTCGGGGCTGAATGTTTCAAAATATGCCCTCGGCACCATACCGTTCAGCGGCACAAATGGCTTCGAAGCTGCGGGCGGCATGTCACAGGAGACGGCGGATGAGATGGTGGATTACGCCCTCGACCAGGGCATCAACCATTTCGACACGGCAAACCTGTATGCCACGGGAGATGCGGAAAAAGTGCTCGGCAGGGCGGTCCGGGATAAACGTCAGGAGATGACGATCGCGAGCAAGACGGGATTCCGGCTCTCCGACAACCCGAACGACGTCGGGGCAACACGCATCAACATCGAAGCATCGATCGACAGGACACTTCAGAGACTGGGCACGGATTATCTCGATCTGTATTACGTTCATACATGGGACGGCCAGGTGCCCGTCGCTGAAACCGTGCAGGCGATGAACGACCTGATCAGAAAAGGGAAGATCCGCCACTGGGGCGTTTCAAACTACAGCGGCTGGCAGCTGGGCAAAACCCATACGTACGCCGCAGAAAACGGTTTGGTGCCTCCGGCGGCCCATCAGCTCTACTATACGCCGGAAGCACGGGAAGCGGAATACGAACTGCTGCCGGCCGGCCATGAGCTCGGGATAGGCAATACGATCTGGTCGCCGCTCGGCGAAGGTTTGCTTACAGGCAAAATCTCGAGGGACCAGAAAGCACCGCCGGGTACGCGCCAGGGTGAAGGATGGGCAGAGCCCTACATCAAAGATAAGGCACTGTTATTCGACCTCGTCGACCTGCTCAAGGATATTGCGGCAAGTCACGGCGCCACTGTGCCCCAGGTCGTGCTCGCATGGGTCCGGGAGAGGCCGAATGTCGACTCCGTCATCATCGGTGCACGCAATATGGAGCAGTGGCGCGAAAATGTTGCGTCCTACAACCTGAAACTCACCGGGGAGGAAGCCCGTCAGATCCACGACTTGACCGCTCCTGACGCCATTTACCCATTCTGGCACAGGGCCATGAATTCAATGGAAAGGGCATCCGATTCGGAAAAGGTCTATCTGGAATCCTATAATGAAATCATGGAAAAGAAGGATCAGGAAATATAATGAAAAAACACTTCCACAATTTATGTGGAAGTGTTTTTTCATTTTCCCCCGTCCTTTTAACTTTCCGTCTCATCAAAGTCATATGGGTTCACATGGACGTTGACGTCCCTCACGATATCGTGTTTCCTGATCAGCTGCTGCTTCACATTCCTGCCGATCCTGTGGCCGTCCTCCACAGTGATGGATGCATCCACCGATATTTTAATGTCGACGATGACATAGGACCCGTGGGAGCGTGCACTCAGTGCATCAACCTGCACCACTTTGTCGACGGACATCGCCGTATCCATCAGACCTGCAGCCTCCCGTTCGTTCAGGACCACTTCCAAAGTCATGCTCACGGCTTCCTTGGCGAGCTGGAAACCCATGTACATGATGATGACCGCGATCACTGCACCTGCGATCGGATCGAAAAATTCGAGGTACGGTATATCGTAACGGGCCCCGATGAGCGTGAGGCCGACGCCGACGAGCGCGACGGCAGATGAAATCGCATCCGAACGGTGATGCCATGCATCTGCGATGAGGGCCGGGCTGTTGATCCTGGTCCCCAGCCGGAATTTATACTGGAAGAGTATTTCTTTGACGATCAGTGAAAAAATGATGATATAAAGCACGATCATCGACGTGACCTCATTCGTCGTATCCGACCATATTGATGAGATGGAGTTGTACATGATCTCAAAGCCGACGACGACAAGCAGTATCGCAACGATCAATGTTGCGACATTTTCAGATTTCCCGTGCCCGTACGGATGCTCCTGATCTGGCGGCTTCTGCGCGGCCCTCACACCGATGTAGACGGCGATCGAGCTCACCACATCCGATGCGGAATGGGCGGCATCTGCGACCAGTGCCCGGCTGTTGCCCAAAATTCCGCCGATCCCCTTCACTACCGCCAGGATGAGGTTTACTATGATCCCTATTATTGTTGCCCGCTGCGCTTCCTTATACCTGTTGGTCATTTATATAACTTCCTTTACAGAGCATATTTCCCCGTCATCTGAATCATATCTTACAAATCCTCTTTCACTTCATTTTAACATCATACTTCCATGAGGTTCCAATCCGTTTAACAAAAAGTATGATGAAAGGTATAATCAGGTTAAATTCAAAAAAAGGGGAATGGATGATGTCAGTAAAATATGTTGATTTGGGCTACCCGATTTATGAAGGAATGCCAGTCTTTCCGGGGCTGCCGGAAGTGAAAGTCGAACTGAAGGAAAATCTGGAAGCGGGGGACCACTGGAATGGCAGTGTGCTCACCACCTACCTGCATGCGGGCACCCATGTGGATGCACCCTTCCACCATTTCAGCGGGGAGAACCTCGGCATCGACAGCATACCTGCGGAAAATTTCGTCTATGACAGACCGCTGATGCTTGATGTGCCTGCACAAAAGAAAAATGACATGATTACGATAGAACAGCTTGAAGCATACGGTGATTCGCTGCACGAAGCGGACATCCTGATATTCAACACCCACTCGTATAAGAAGCGGGATGCCGACTTTGAAGCCTATGCCGATGGTTTCAGCACAGTCAGCCCGGAAGCGGCGGAATATATCCGGGAGAAGCTTCCGAACGTCAAAGCAGTGGCCATAGATACTTTGAGCATTGAAAACATCCCCATCGGCAAGACCAACAACTTCAGGACCCATAAGGCATTTCTCGATCCTGAAAAGCCCAACGGCACCATACTGATCTATGAGGATGTCAATCTCGCACCGATCGTCGGGCAGTCGATCAGGCAGATATACTGTACACCTCTCAGGATCGTCGGACGGGATGCCAGCATATGCAACCCGGTCGCCATCATAGAAGAATGAGTAAGATTAATCCAGCGGACCACGCTCCAGTCAGGGCGTGGTTTTTTATTTTATCTCCATGCTCCATTATTTGAAATAAAAAGATAATTTAAAAAGTTAGCGTTTTCATTTAGTAGAACCTCTGCTATAATTTGACTTACAAACCTAAAGGGAGCTGAAACTCATGATTTTCAAAAAATATCTGGCTTTAATTCTCGGCGCAACGCTGTTCCTGGCTGCATGCGGAGACGACGGGGGCGGCGAATCAGCAGAGGAACCGGCTGAAGAGGAACCGGCTGAAGAAGGAGAAGAATCTTCAGAAGAAGGTGACGGCGGCTCTGCAGAGCTTGAAACAAATATAGTGACCATTGCGACCGGCGGATCATCAGGACCTTACAACATCATTGCAACAACGCTGGCTGACGGATACAGCAGTGAATTCGGCGTGAACTCCAGAACTGAAACGACGGGGGCTTCTGCAGAAAACCTGAACCTCATGGCTCAGGAAAGTGTGGAAATGGCATTCGTCATGAGTGATGCACTCGTACAGGCAGTGAACGGCGAAGAAACATTCACCGAGCCGATCGAGAATGTACAGCAGATGGCGGCACTCTATCCTAACTTCGTACAGCTCATCACGACTGAAGGCGCAGGCATTGAAAGTGTCGAAGACCTTGCAGGCAAACGCGTCGCGGTCGGAGACCAGAACTCGGGCGTTGAAATCGCCACACGTTCTGTGCTGGATGCACACGACATGTCATATGACGATATCGATGTGGATTACCTGGGTTACGCAGAAGCTGCAGAAGCCATGAGGGGCGGCCAGCTCGATGCGGCATTCCTGACAAGCGGCCTGCCGAACGCTTCTGTAATGGAGCTTGAAAACTCTGTCGACTTGAAGATTGTACCGATCGAACCTGAAGTGGTGGAAGGCATGGAAGAGGATTACTTCACTTCACTCGACATCCCTGAAGATACTTACGGTAACGAAGAGGCGGTGCCGACCGTTGCCATCATGAATGCACTGGTCGTAAGATCCGACCTCAGCGAAGATGATGTCTACAACCTCACGAAATATATGTTTGAAAACCTGGAGTCTCTTGAGAACTCACACCAGGCAGCATCAGATATCAGTATTGAAAACTCAATGGATAATATGGTCATAGATGTTCATCCGGGAGCACAGCGCTTCTACGATGAGCAATAAGAAATTATGGGTGGCCTCGGGGAGCATTATTACAGTGCTCCTCTTATTTTTCCTTTGGCCGAGATCTGCACTGGTCATTGAGGCGGAAGGTCATACTCCGGTGTGTTTAAAGCCGGAAACATTCGAGCTGCATTGGATCCATTCCATTGAACATGAGGAATGGTATGAAGTGTATGAGGTGAAAGGTGATGATCTTCTGCTCACCAGAACCTACTTCAAGACTTTTGGGGCTGGCGTGCCGACAGATTCGGAGACACCGCCTGAAATTACAGACGAGGGTTTCGTCGAGTTCACGGTGAACGTCACTTATCCTGAATTGAATGTGAACGTTTCGGAAAATGTGGAGACCAGGATCGTCCAGGATGATCACGATCATTTACTTTACGAAATGTATGAACCAAACACTTCAGTGAACATCAGCGTCGGCAACAAATCAGTATTGTGCAATTCACAGGGGGGATTAATATGACAAAGGAGCCACAGGTGGCGCCTGATACCCAGGAAGTCCTGGAGAAATATGATAGAGATGCCACCACAAGGCAATTCGACAGTAAGACCATTTTTTGGATCGTCACCATCATTGCCGTATTATATTCTGTATTTCATCTCTATATGGTATTCAATCCGATGCCGGCACTGCAGCAGCGTTCCATCCATGTTGCAGTCGGCCTCGCATTGATTTATATGCTCTATCCGATGTTCAAAAGTCAGGACCGTACAAAACTGCCTCTCTTCGACTGGTTGCTCGCGGGCCTGAGCTTATTCACCGCAGGCTACATACTCGTCGAATATCAGGCCATCGTCACTGAACGGGGCGGTATACCGAACAACGTGGATATCGCGGTGGCAATATTGGCAGTCCTGCTGATACTTGAAGCGGCGAGAAGAGTGACGGGATTGATTCTTCCCATCCTGGCACTCATATTTTTAGCATATCCGTTCTTCAGCCACATGGATTTCCTGCCGAATATGATGCTCACCAGACCTTACAGTGTAGGGGACATATTCGGGCAGTTGTATCTGAGTACTGAAGGCCTATATTCGACAGCGATTGCGGCCTCGGTCAACTTCATATTCCTGTTCATACTATTTGGAGCTTTTCTCCAAAAATCGGGCATGGGTCAGTTCTTCAACGACCTTGCCATGGCCCTCGCCGGGGCGAATAAAGGCGGCCCTGCAAAAGTTGCTGTCGTATCCAGCGGATTCATGGGGAGCATCAACGGGGCGGCTGTTGCAAACGTAGTCAGCACCGGCGCCTTTACGATTCCCCTCATGAAAAAAGTGGGGTACCACCGGAACTTTGCAGGTGCGGTGGAAGCCAGTGCCTCCGTCGGCGGGCAGATACTGCCGCCGATCATGGGCGCCAGTGCATTCATCATGGCAGAGACCACAGGGATCAACTACGGTGTGATTGCTCTTGCAGCCGTCCTTCCGGCAATCCTGTATTACTTCGCCGTGATCATGCAGGTCCATTACCGGGCAGGCAAGCGTGATTTGAAAGGTATCCCGCGGGCCGACCTGCCAAGGATTAAAGAAGTCCTTAAAGACAGGGGACATCTGCTCATCCCGATCATAGGGCTGATCATCATGCTCTTCATGAACATGCCCATCCCAAGAGCGGCAATTTATACGATTCTGTTGACGATCATCGTCGCCACACTCAGGAAAACAACCCGTATGTCACTCCGGGAGATATTCGATGCCATGGCAAACGGTGCACAGCAGGCACTCGCGGTCATGATCGCCTGTGCGGTGGTCGGTATCATCATCGGCGTTGTTTCCCTGACAGGATTCGGTGCTGTAATGACATCTGCAATCGCAAATATCGGTGCAGGTTCACTCTTCCTTACGCTGTTCTTCACGATGATTGCATCGATGGTCCTCGGTATGGGGCTCCCGTCGATTCCGGCTTATATCATTACAGCGACGATGGCGGCACCAGCATTGGCTGAATTCGGCATACCGGTGCTGCTTGCACATATGTTCGTATTCTACTTCGGCATATTCGCAAACGTCACACCTCCGGTCGCACTCGCAGCCTTCGCCGGCGCGGGCATATCGGGCGGTGATCCGATGCGGACCGGCTTCCAGGCACTTAAATTATCCATAGCAGGCTTCCTCATCCCGTTCATATTCATTTACGAACCGGCACTGCTCATGGTGGACGTGGAAGGGCTTGCTACAAATGCGAGGGAATACCCGCTCGCAAGCTTCTTTGATATCGCCCTGGTCGTCCTGACGACACTCATAGGACTGACTGCGCTGTCAGCAGGGCTTGAAGGATTCTTCAAGACGCACGTAGGTGTAGTCTCCAGAATCATCCTCATAGCTGCGGCCGTCCTTTCAGTCGTGCCGGAACCATTCACCGATGTTGCAGGCGTCGCAATCATAATCATTGTCCTCCTGCTGAACTATATGAAATGGAAGCGGCAGGATGCACCAGCGACGACGTCATGACTGTGGATAACCGTGTAAATATGTAAAAGAAAAAAGTATCAGGCGATAGTTTTTCATCGCCTGATACTTTTTCTTTTGGTCTTATCCATTTTTCAAGAATCGCGATTATCTTTCTGAACGATTTCTTGGATTGTTCGGATCATCCGGGTTATTAGGGTCTCCGGCTCTGTCCGTACCGCTCACCGAATCATTTACGTTTGGATCTTTAACTCTGCCGTCAGCGTCGCGTCCGTCAGTGCGGGCTGATGAATCCGTCCCGGCAGTTGCAGTCGCTGCACGCGGTTCCTCATATTGATCATTGATGTGCTTGAAGAACTTAAGTGAATACAACGCTGCAAGACCAACTAAGATGTAAACGATCTTGGAGAGAATGGCATCCTGTCCTCCAAATAACGAAGCAACAAGATCAAATTCAAACAAGCCGACAAGCAGCCAGTTCAAACCACCGATGATGACAAGCGCCAAAGCAATCATGTCTGCTACTTTCATGCTATTCCTCCTTAAAAATTTATGCTAGTCCACTTGTTCCCTCCTTGAATTAATATAAACGTAAAATGCATGGATTTAATGGAAATACCGTAAAGGATGTGAAGGCAACCTTTGAAGATAATTAATGGATCGACCTGTTTTCTGTAAGTTTCACTACAATCACATACGTCCTTTTCTGTAACGCCATGCGTTACCTCTTAAAATGCATGATACTGGGATTCAAAGATTTTCTATAACACTGAAATAACGCATATACAATTGGTCGTGAGGCTGTTAATCATGCTATTATCTGACTTCAAAGAAGGTGACTTGATCTATCAAAGCGTCCTTCTTATGGCTTTTAAACTCGATGAACCATGCTAAATCGATGCTCTCACCTTTTGTTGTTACAGCCGAACCGTAGGCTGCGCCTTCTTTGCCGTGGGTGATGATTGATTTCAAATCCAGCATGCTTATATCGTGCTTTTCTTTCAAAAGATGTTGATGAATTTCTTGCATCCCCTGTAATTCCTGAGCGGGGAGTATATTAAGACTCATGTCTTCATCACAGGTCATCACAAATCCATATTTATTTCCTTCCACATATGAAATTGCAAAGTCCCTGATGATTTCCCTCTTCGGTGCGTTGTTGCAGTCCAGACTGCCGAAGACGATGAAACCGGGAGTGAAGGGGAGGGGCTCATGTTTTCTGAACGCCAGGCCTTCTCTTTCCAATTCAACCTCCAGTGTACTGATGGCTTTAGGGCCGATGCCATGAACCCGGGATAAGCTTTCCTTATCCACACGACTGAGCTGCTCCAGGGATGTAACGCCGATATTCTTCAATGCATTTGCTGCCGGCTTACCTATACGGGGAAGTGATGTCATTGTATCCCTCCTCTTATCGATCAATAATACTGACCTATATGTATCTAATGATAATTACCCGGGAAATATCCTTCTTATACCGAGTCCGGCCAAAAGTTTAAAAAACAGTGATTTCATTTGATATTGAAATCACTGTTTCTTTTAATTATTCCGCTCCAGGAAGCCCAGGATCTCTTCCAGGGATTCTTCCGCTGCATATGCATTCTCCCGTTTGGTCCCGCCGAAATCTATGATCATCCCATCCACATTCATAAGAACATTGGCAGGCATCTGATTAAAGCTGTATGGAAAAGAGTTGAAGTGGCCTGCACCGGGATAATACAGGTAACGGTCAGCCTTATTGTCCCTTTCCTTTTTTATTTCCCTGCTGAAAGATGTTGATGGCCACAGTTTGTCCTCACCGCCTGAAATGATGAGCAGCGGTGCTTCGATTCCGGATACATCGATTTTATGATCAGCCGCTTTTTTGCCGCTCAGTGATTTCTTCCATACATCGAGGAAATAAAATGGACGTTTCTTAATATAGTTTCTTATAGTGGAAAACATGAAGCTCACTGGAAATTTCATTTTTAAATAGGGAAGTGCTTCACCGTCCAGCGTCCACCCGGACACGGGGGCAAAAATACCGCCTTTCATGCCTGAAGTGGCATAGTTCGAACCTGCACCGGCAATGATGGTCTGATATGAATTGAATGTCTCTCCAAGCAGTAACGCAAGCTCTGCACCTTTGGAGTAGCCTATCAGATTCACTTTGGCATCGCTTTTTTCATGATTTGATAAATACCCGGCAGCTTGTTTGAAGTAATTCAGATCGACGTTTTCCAAATGTTCATTTAATCCTTCGTCATTGAAGTAGGACAGGGAGAGTACCAGATAGCCTTTGCCTGCAAGATAAGCTGCGGCATGGGCCGTGTTGCCGCCATCCGATCCGCCGAGTATCATGACTGAAGGATAAGTGCCTTGCTCTGACGGAGAATATAAATTACCTTTCAGTTCAGGGGGCTCTATCTCGAGTGCCTCAATCCCTTCACCCTTAAACTGCAGCGTCACTTTTTCTGCAGCCAGTATTTCGTCATCGCCGGTGACATAGATCGTCGCTTCCATGTCTTCATCCGTTTTTTTAATAAAGTAATCATCCTGCCTGGTGTCTTTCCTGACCATAGACCAGAACAGCCCGGTTCCATCTGCATGCTCGTATGTGCCGTTGAGTGGTTTTGCAGTATCCAAATCTATTCTGCCGCTCTTATCAGATATGAATTCTGCGCAGGAACGGAACATCTTACCATCTTCATCTGCAAGTTCCATGCTTATCCTGACCTGCTGCTCCGGTTCCGAAGTCAGCACATTAATATTTATCGCTTCATCTACCATCAATTTATTTTTATCGAGTATAATTTCAGCCATATTTTCACCTGCTGTCATAATTTCTGTATCACTGCATTATACTTCGCCTTGATTAAATTTTCATGAATAATGGGTGAAAATCACAGGAAATTTACTGGCTCATCATGGAATCCAAAAACACTTCCCGCACCAGGATCGACAGGGGAAGTGTTACTTGTATGACAGGGGAAGTGTTACTTGTATGATGAGGGATCATTTGATCGTGCCGCTGATCACTTCTTCTTTATGTGCCGCAAAAGCCGTCAGCACTTCATTTTTCTCATTTTCAGGCACATCGAAATGATCGAGCGTATCGGCGAGGACTTTGCCTGCTGCGTCAAATTCTTCTTCAGTCAGCTTCATATCATAGTGTGTCGGCTCCAGATCCAGGGAATCATCATTCGGTTCTGTGCTCACATAACGATATGGTCCACCTGCTTTTTCGCAAACCCACAGGGTCGTCAGTACTTTAAATCCAGGCTCGCGCCATCTTCTGTTACTGTACCAATCTCTGAGGAAAGGATTATCGGACTGTTCCCCGGCAACGGGGTCTTTCGCCAGTCCTTCGGCAAAATGTTCCACCACCGCTGCAATGCTGTAAATACCGCCTAAACGTTCATACAATGACTTCTCCATCATACACGGCTCCTTTCATGTTCTTATTCATCGAAAGCCATCACCTGCGACATGAAATATTACACCTTATGAATAATTGTATCATATGAATTTTCTCTTATCAATTTGCCAGTAAAAAACCCATGCTCAAGCTTTAATCCGCTTGAACATGGGAAGTCTTCAAATTTTACATCATGACTGGCTCGCAGCCTGTTCTTTTTTATTTTTACCGAACGTCGGCCCGCCTTTGATGACGAACTGCAGGACGATCAACAGGACGAATATCGGGATGCCGATGACATCGGAAGGTGTACCCGGATACATGAGGAAAATCCCTGTCAGAAATGCAATGATCCTGACGTACCATGGTATTTTTCTGTACCAGTAGCCGACCATGCTTGCACCTATCGCATTCATTCCCATCAATGCTGTAAGTATTATGAATGACACTTCCCAGACGGTCGTATCAATCATCAGAATCTGCGGCTGGAGGACGAACATATAAGGTATGATGAATGCGGCTATTGCAAGTTTGACCGCGTTCCCTCCAGTCCGCATCGGTTCCCCTCCGGAAATACCGGTTGCGGCGAACGCTGCGAGGGCGACCGGCGGGGTGATGTCTGCGACGATACCGAAGTAAAATACGAACATATGCGCTGCAAGCACCGGCACCGCGACATCCAACTGGTCATTCAGTGCCAGGATCGCCGGCAGTGCAATCGTCGAAGTGATGATGTAGTTAGCCGTCGTCGGTGATCCCATACCCAGGATGATGGAGGCGATCATCGTGAACACAAGTGTCAAGATCAACTGCATCTCAACATTGAACGAAAGCGTACCTGCGATATCGACCAGCATATTTCCGAATTTCAATCCGAGCCCGGTCCTCGTCACAACACCGACGATGATCCCTGCACAGGCAGTGGCTGCCGCCACTCCAAGTGCTGTACGCGCACCTGATGTAAGGGCGATGATGAACCTGCTGAAGTTAATCCTTGTATCTTTACGGAAGAGGCTGACAAGTATCGTGATCGCTATACCGTAGAGTGCCGTCCTTTCGATACTGAACCCCTGGAAGAGCAGCCAGACGATGGCTACAATCGGCAGAAGCAGATGTATTTTCTTCAATACTTCCTTTTTCGGCGGAAGCTGATCCGCCGGAAGGCCAAGCAGGCCAATCCGTTTGGCTTCGAAATGGGTCACTATCCAGATACCGGTGAAGTACAGAAGGGCAGGGATGGTCGCAGCTTTTGCGATATCCCAGTAGCTCTCACCGGCAAACTCGATCATCAGGAACGCTGCCGCACCCATGATCGGCGGCATAAGCTGGCCGCCGGTGGAGGAAGCCGCCTCAACGGCCCCTGCAAAGTTTTTATGATAGCCGAGCCGCTTCATCATCGGAATCGTGTAGGAACCCGTCGTCACCGTATTGGCCACTGAACTCCCCGAAATCGTTCCATTCAGGGCACTCGAGAAGATGGCCACTTTTGCCGGCCCTCCGGTCCTTTTCCCGGCAATCGCCAAAGCAAGATCATTGAAATACGAGCCGACCCCCGTCTGGACAAGGAATGCCCCAAACAGGAGGAACAGGAAAATGTAGGTTGAAGATACCGCAAGCGGCGTACCGAGGATACCTTCAGTGGTGAAGAACATTGACGTGACCAGCTGGTTCAGGCTGAGGCCCCTGTGTGCCAGAGCCCCCGGCATATACGGCCCAAAATATGCATAAATGAGGAAGGCAGCTGCCACAATGACGATCGGCAGCCCGACAGCCCTTCTTGAACCTTCCAGCACAAGCAGGATGGCAATGCTCCCGATGACAAGCTGTGCATCGGTGGATCCGCCAATTTGCTGGACTATGGTATCGTAATAGACCGGCCAGTATCCACATACGATGATGGAAAGGATGGCAAGGAGGTAGTCATACCAGGCGACCTTACCTTTAGGGCCGCCCCTTCTTGCCGGGAACAGCATGAAAATCAACACGAGGGCAAAACCCAGGTGGACCGTACGCTGTACATAAGCTGTATATTGGCCGAACATTCCCGTATAGATTTGAAATAATGAGAATGCAATAAGTATGATAAAGACAGTTTTTCCAATGATACCGGTGAGATCCCTCGTGTTGGATTCCGCATCATATTTCTCCATCAACTTGGCCTGTTCTTCCTGGGAAAGCTCTTCTCCCCCGGCCATTTTTTCTTCTATTCTCTCATTCTCCCGCTCCAGGTCTTTCTGTTCTTCCTGCTGTTTCTTTGAATCACTCATGGATTCTCACCCCTTGTATCATTTGCCATAATGATAATTCGTCTACTTTTATAGTGAACCATGCGCCCGGTTCAAAGTAGTTGTTGAACTCTGTAATATACTCATGCTCCGGTCCCCAGACCAGTCTGTGTTCAGAAACGGCCTTTCCGTTCCTCAACTTGATTTCCGGAAAGACGTTGTTCATATTCGTGATATGGTATCTGCCGTTTTCAGAATGGAATTCTTCTTCCCCCTGTGCATTGGAGGGCATACCGATCCCAAATTCCTCATAAATCATTTCATATTGCTGTATATGCTGATTATCCAAAACGACATATTTTTCCACCACATCGGTCAGATGGATGGAGTGGGTGAAGATGATCTGAAAAGTTTCCTGATTCTCCAATGGGAGATAAGCCTCTATCTCAGTAGTGTTCTCTTTATAAAATACAAGAGACTGTTTTACAGGAACGAACAATATCAACAGGACGACAAGTGTCAGAACCATCATTAAGATTAAAACTTTTTTCATAAAAATACCTCTTAACAAACGGATTGACCGGAAGTCATCCATTTGAAGCAAGATTGACTGCCGGTCATATATCCGTAATTTTTATGAATCTTATTCTGATTCCACACCCTGCTCATCAAAGTATCTCTGTGCACCCGGATGGACATCAATGCCGATTCCATCCAATGCAGTGTCCACTGTGATGTCCGCAGCTCTCGCATGCGCCATGGATTCTGCGTTTTCATAAATCGCAGCGGTGATGTCATAAACCACATCTTCAGAAAGGCTGTCCGTCACAGCGATCATTGCACCTACTGCGACTGTAGTGACATCCTCTTCGATGCCATATGTGCCTGATTCAACCATATCTTCGGTATAGAATGGGTATTCCGCCATCAATTCTTCAATCTTATCCTGTTCAACAGGGAGAATCTTCACATCTACTGTCGCTGACAATTCTTCCACCGCACCTGTCGGTGTACCGCCTGTGATGATCGCGGCATCAATGTTTCCATCCTGGATACCACCGGTGGATTCACCGAAATCAAGGTTTTGAGCATCAATATCATCCATTGTCAGACCATGAATCTCCAAAATCTGCTCTGCGTTATAGAATGTACCTGAACCTGGAGCACCGACTGAAACACTCATGCCTTCAAGATCTTCAATCGTTTCTATTCCGGAATCAACCGTCGTGACGATTTGGACAGTTTCCGGATAAAGTGCACCAAGTGCCATCACATTATCGACAGGGTCGCCTTCAAATGCGCCGACACCGTCAACAGCCTGAGCAATCGTATCCGTTTGGACCATGCCCAGTTCCGCTTCACCGTTCTGCAGATCGATTATGTTGTCAGCAGAAGCGTTTGAAGAAAGTGCATCCGTCTGGATACCTGTTTCGTCAGAGATATTGGACGCCATTTCTCCGCCCAGCGGGTAGTAAGTACCACTTGTACCGCCTGTGAGCAATGTCAGGAAGTCAGGTGTTTCCCCTTCAGCTTCCCCTCCGTCATCCGTCGTTTCCTCTGCGCCATCTTCCTCAGTTCCATTTTCTTCAGTCGTCTCCTCTTCGGTGCCGGTATCTTCTTCGGCGCCTTCATCACCGGTATCCCCGCCGTTGCCGCAGGCAGCAAGCACGAGTACGAATACCAGGAAAGCAGACAACAACCAAAACTTGTTCAACTTCATAATTATATCCCCCTTTTTTGTTCTTAATTGAAATTTTATCCCTGTTTCAAAAAATTGTCAATACTCTGTAAATTTGTTGTCTCGCCATTTTTAGCTTCCTATGACACTGCATGCAGACCAGAGAGCATTGACAGACACATGCAAATCAAATCCCGCACTCCATTATTGAATGCGCTTACATATGATTATACTGGATGCGCATATGAAGTTACAACAGAATTTTAAAGATTTTCATCAAAAGCATCTATAGTGTGCATTTGAAGTATAGGTTGGGGTGTTAAGAGCTTTTAAAGATTTACATTACATCCGCATTACAGTACATGACGTCATTTGTAACCTCGTTATCACCGGACTGTAACCTGCCGGGCGTCATAACATGTTACATTGGGTCATGTCCTGGAAATACAGGACCGGAAGAAAACATCTATCTCAAAGGTTTGAACCATCAATTTGGAGATAAATCATGTTTTGGAGGAATTTAATTATGAAAAAAACAATACTCACTACAACACTGGCTCTTGGCCTGGGCATCGGCGGCTTTACAGCAGCGGATAACGCAGAAGCTTCAGAGCACAATATAAATAAACAGGATCTTGCTGAAATGGCGCAGTCGCATTCAAGCGAACTTGACAATGCACCGCTTCACGAAGGCGAGTATCACTATAATTTCAACTTGAACAATGTCGATTATGACTTCAAATCCGACGGTGTCAACTATACTTGGGCATACGGCAACAGCGGCACTGCACAACCTGAAGCTGCAGAACAGCCTGCAGAGCAGGTGACTGAAGCACCGGTCCAGGAAGAACAGCCTGCACCACAGGTGACTGAAACTGCTGTCCAGCAGGAACAGCCTGCACAGGAAGCCGTTGAAACGACGCAGGAAGCACCACAGGTTGAAGAGGCACAGGAAGCACCGGCACAAACTGTGCAGCAGACTGAACAGGACAGCCAGCCTGCAGCACCGGCAGCGAGCGGCTCAACCAAGGCACAGTTCCTTGAAGCGGGCGGTACTGAAGCAATGTGGGAAAACATCGTCATGCCTGAATCAAGCGGCAATCCGGATGCAGTCAACGAACTTGGCTACAGAGGCCTTGGACAGACTAAAGAATCATGGGGCACCGGCTCTGTTGCAGAACAGACATCCGGCATGCTCAACTATGCTGAAGAGCGCTACGGTTCTGTCGAAGCAGCAATGGAATTCCGCAACGCAAATAACTGGTGGTAAGATCCACATGAAATAAACCCGTATCGTCCGGACTTTTCCGGATGATACGGGTTTTCTTATATCTTATAGATTCATTGATCGAGATTCAGATCCCCGGCAGTCGATTTCCGGATCTGTTCCAATAATGAGCTGTCCTCAATTAAAGAATGGCCGTAGGAAGGGATGATTTCCTGTATCCTTGGCGTCCATTTTCCAATCTGGTCCGGGAAGCTCCTTTCAAAGACTTCAAGAGCCGTCGAGACCGATACTGAGGCACCCGGAGACTCCCCGAGCAGTGCGATGACGGTGTTGTCTTCCGAATGGACGACTTCCGTGCCGAACTGGATGTAGCCGCGGCCGTGTTCTTCGGTATCCTTGATGACCTGCACCCGTTTCCCTGCCACATGGAGATCCCAGTCCTCATCTTTTGCATCGGGCACGAATTTACGGAGCTCTTTCATACGGTCCTCCTTATCCATCATGACCTGCTGGATGGAGTATTTGACCAGCGGCAGATTTTTCGCCCCGGCGGACAACAGCGTCAATACGTTATTGGACTTGATCGATTTGAACAGGTCCGTATTGGAGCCTGCCTTCAGGAACTTCGGTCCGATCGCTGCGAAAGGGCCGAATAAAAGACTCGTCTTATCCTCCAGATACCTTCTGTCCAGATGGGGGACGGTCATCGGCGGTGTGCCTTTTGGCTCCTTTCCATAAACTTTGGCGTCATGACGGTCGACGACTTCAGGATTGTTGCACACCAGGAACGTGCCGCTGATCGGAAAACCGCCGAGCTGTCTGCTTTCCGGTATGCCCGTCTTCTGCAGGAGCGGGATGGCGTGGCCGCCTGCGCCGATGAAGATATGGTCCGCCACATGGTACTCGATGCTGCCATCTCCAAGATTGCGCACTTTCACTTCCCACTGTGAATTTTCCCTCTGCCTGAAATCAACCACTTCATGGCGGTAATGGACTTCGGCATTCTTATGATCGCTTATGTCTTTGATCATCTTCCGGGTCAGTTCACCGAAGTTCACATCGGTGCCCCCGTCCATCCTGCTTGCAGCAACGCGTTCGTCCGGTGCACGCCCTTCCATCATGAGCGGCATCCATTCTGCAAGTTTCGCGTGGTCCTCCGAATATTCCATTCCCGCAAACATCGGCAGGGGGGAGAGTGCTTCATAGCGTTTCTTCAGGAAATTCACATTATCCTCCCCGTATACGAAACTGATATGGGGAAGGGGACGGATGAACGATTCCGGATCATCGATGCGTCCGTTCCTCACCAGGTGTGACCAGAATTGAAGTGACACCTCAAATTGTTCATTGATCTCCTTCGCCTTTTCGATGTCCACAGAGCCGTCCGGCTGCTCGACCGTATAGTTCAGTTCACAGAGCGCTGCATGACCCGTGCCGGCATTGTTCTGGCCGTGCGAACTTTCCATGGCCGGCGAATCCAGCCGTTCAAATAATTTAATATTCCAGTCGGGCTCGATTTCCTTCAGGAATGAGCCGAATGTCGCACTCATGATGCCTGCACCGATCAATATGACTTTTTTCGAATCCGTATTATTCATATTCAGTCTTCCTTCCATTAGAGCATTTCTTTATTTTCCCTTAAGTTTTTATAAGAATAAAGTATCCCGCTGATGATTGTGATGAGGATTGCCGCGATGATGAGGGAACCGACGTTGAAGCTGACGCCGTTGATCCATACATAACCGATCGCCCCGGCGAAAATGATGTAGAATGCCGTCGGTATCAGCAGCTTGGCGATGATGGAACCCTCTTTGCCGATCAGGCCGACAGCAGCACTCGCCGCCACCACATTGTGTACACAGATCATATTGCCTGCTGCGCCGCCGACCGCCTGGAGCGAGACGATGACGAGCGGGCTTACATTGATCTGGTCGGCCACGCCGAACTGGAACAGTCCGAACATCATGTTGCTGACCGTGTTGCTGCCTGCTGCAAAAGCACCGAGCGCGCCGATTGCAGGAGCGACCAGCGGCCAGCCGTCACCGAATAATGTTGCGGCCGCATGGGCAAGGACCAATGGCATCGATTCATAACCAGCCTCGTTGATCCCCGAATTGATGAAGACCTGGACGAGCGGCACCGATACGATGAGGGCGGCCATGGCTGAAAGGATCGTCTTCCAGGATACTTTGAATGCACTGCCCATACTTTTGAAATCCACATTGTGGAGAAAGCCGGTTGCAACGGCGACCAGGATGAATACTACCCCCGGGATCATCAACGGAGATAAGCTGTGTGTGATTCCGGTGCCCAATATATCATCAAACGTCACCTGCCATGCAGATACGATTGCCTTCAGGCCGAGTGCTTCGATCCTGGTTACGACCAGCAGCAGTGCCACAAGGACGTAGGGCAGCCATGCTTTCATCATCGATATGTTCCGGGAGGCCGCCGCTTCACTTTTAATGTCACTGAACCATGACTCGGGCCATTTGTCCTGCGATTGGAACTCGAACGTCTCCTTCGGCATCAGAAAGCCTTTTCTGGCAAGCGGGATGACGATCACCATGCCCACGAGCCCTCCAATCAGAGACGGGAATTCCGGCCCGAGGAAGTTTGCCGTCAGCGAGTAGGGCACCACAAACGCAAGGCCCGCAAAGATCGCAAACGGCCATACTGCGAGACCCTCCATGAAGCTTTTGTTCTTCCCGAAGAACCGCGTCAGCATGGCTGACATGAAGAGCGGGATGAACAGTCCGACCATCGCATGGAATATGGACACTTGGGCACCGACATCAAAGATGAAGGTGGAGAGTTCAATCCCTCCGCTGCTCAAGTGTTCATTCACCACCGGCTGGTTTTCAAGGCTCGTATTGACGCCGACCAGTATCGGTGTGCCCACTGCACCGTAGGATACCGGAGTGGACTGCAGCATGAGTGCGATGATGACGGCTGCAAGCGCCGGGAAACCAAGTGCGATCAAAAGCGGCCCGACAATGGTCGCAGGTGCGCCCCATCCTGCCGCACCTTCCAAAAATGTTCCGAACAGCCATGCAACGATGATCGCCTGGACCCGCCGGTCAGGTGAGATGCTCGTGAATGAAGACCGGATGGTGTCGACGGCACCGCTCACTTTCATCATGTTGAGCAGGAGCACTGCACCAAATACTATGACGCCGACTTCAAGGGCGGTCATCACACCTTTGAAAGAGGCTGCTGCGATTTCAATGACGCCCATCTGCCAGCCGAAGAAGGCGATCAGGACCGTGATGATGAAACTGTAAAGCATCCCTTTCTTTGCTGGCCACCTCAGGATGACCAGGAAGAAAAAGATCGATAAGATCGGCAAAAGACTCAAAAGCACGAGCATGAAATTTCCCCCTTTGTTTCACATGACATCTAGTCATCAGATGACTAAAGATATAACGACAGTATATGTAAACGCTTTCTCATTGTCAAGGGGTTTTGAAAGGATTCACGAATCTTAAGCCAACTATAAAAAGAAGAGGCCGATGGCCTCTTCAATAATGCTTCAATAATAATTCCTCCACGCCGAGGAGATGGTCGTACATATGGCCGGCAGCCGCTTCATCACTGCCGGCTCTGATTGCTTCGTAAATCAGCTTATGCTCATTATGGATCTTCTCGATGGATTTGTGGCCTTCATAGAGCCAGATCCGCCGTGTTTCCTTCATCGTGCGGATCATCGTTTCCGAAACGTCTTCAAGCAGGCTGACCAGGAGGGGGTTTCCCGTCGATTCGGCTATGCTGATATGGAATTCATAATCCGCCTGCTCGCCGAGCTCATTATTTTCAAGCGCCGTCGGCATTTTATCAAGGGCCTCTTTTATTTTTCCGAGTCCTGCCTCATCCACTTTCCGGGCCGCGGCCCTTGCGCATCCCACTTCAATGATTTTCCTCAGTTCCAGCAGATTTTCTATATCCGCACGTGTGATGATTTCAAAATTCTGTTCAAAACCGAGCGGCATCTTCTGTTTGATGAATGAACCCTGGCCATGCTTCACCTCAATGACATCCATCACACGCAGGCTGTTCAAAGCTTCCCTGACGGAGGCTGATGATACTTGATGCGTCTTGGCCATGTCAGTGATGGAAGGCAGCCGGTCACCCGGCTCCAGCTCACCCGATTTTATATCTTCCAGTATGATATCGACAATTTCCTCGTATATCTTCTTTCTCTTAATGCTCATCCGATCACTTCCGATAGTCTTGATATGGTCTTCAACTTTCCAGGTGCCTGTAGAGTGTCGCTCTGCTGATGTTCGTCTTCTCTTTGATTTCGTCGAGCGTATACTGCTTCGACATATACATTTCGACGGCTTTCTTTATATTGTCGTCGCTGCGTCTCGGTCTCCCCATCTTTTTGCCGTCCTTGATCGCCTTGCTCACTCCGAGCTGTGTCCTGAACTTTACGACATCGCTTTGAAAGTTGGAGATCTCATTCAGGATTTTCTGGAAATTATATCGGGTTCCCTCATCAACCAGGATACCTGGATTAAGGATGTGGATTTTCACCGGCTTGCTGATGCATGTATCGATGATGTCGACGAGATGCTTCGTCGAATCCGCGAGGACACAAAAGTCGGTGACAAATAATTCATCGCCGTCCTCCAGTGTATCCAGCAGCTCCTCAAGCGCCGTCCTCTTTTTATTGTCGGCATGTGCTTCAATGAACAGATGCCCGGCATATTCAAGGATTTTTTTCTTCTGACCTTCAGTTTCATCATATAATTCAACAGGTCTTATGTATCCGTATTTCATCGGAAGGCCTCCAGTCTTTACAATATTATAACATGACACCATCATGTTTTTCTCAAAAAGGGGTATACATATGAAACTTTTCTGATATAATGACTTTAGTTAATTCATAGATTAGGAAGTGTTTTAGTTTATGGTAGAAAAATTCAAAAGGGAATGGCTGACCGATCCCGGGACCAATATAATGGCCGGACTCGTCGTGGCACTCGCCCTGATTCCGGAAGCCATCGCCTTCTCGATCATTGCAGGGGTCGATCCGATGGTCGGACTGTATGCTTCATTCCTTATCGCAGTGATCATCTCGTTCGTCGGCGGACGCCCGGCCATGATTTCTGCAGCGACAGGGGCGATTGCACTCCTCGTAGTACCGCTGGTCAGTGAATACGGTGTCGATTATCTGCTCGCCGCCACGATACTGATGGGTGTCATCCAGATCATACTCGGCATACTCAAAGTCGGGAAGCTGATGAAATTCATCCCAAACTCTGTCATGATCGGTTTCGTCAATGCACTGGCCATCATGATCTTCATGTCCCAGCTTGAACATATTTTCGGCATCTCGATAGATACATATATCTACCTTATCGCCACATTGTTGATTTTATATATATTGCCGCGTTTCTTCAAGAAGATTCCGGCACCGCTGATCGCGATTGTAGTGCTGACCGGCATCTATATCGCTTTTGGATCCAATGTAGGGACGGTGGGCGACCTCGGCACGATCGAACGGTCTCTTCCGAGCTTCTTCATCCCGGATGTGCCGTTCACCATGGAAACACTTATGATCATACTGCCTTTTTCATTATCCATGGCGGTCGTGGGACTCGTCGAGACTTTGTTGACTGCACGCATCGTCGATAATGCAACTGACACTTACAGCAGTAAGAACAGGGAATCCCGCGGACAGGGCATCGCGAACTTCATTACAGGTTTCTTCGGCGGCATGGGCGGTTGTGCAATGATCGGCCAGTCGGTCATCAACGTGAGATCCGGTGCAACCACCAGGCTGTCAACATTCACAGCCGGCGTCGTATTGATGTTCATGATCATCGTCCTCGGGAATTGGGTTGTCCAAATCCCTATGCCGATCTTAGCCGGCATCATGGTCATGGTCTCCATCGGCACATTCGACTGGGGTTCTTTCAGGTTCATGGCAAAAGCGCCGAGAACGGATGCCTTCGTCATGGTGCTCACGGTGCTCATCGTCCTCGTGACGGACAACCTCGCCATCGGCGTCATCGCCGGTGTCATATTCAGTGCATTATTCTTTGCGACGAAAATTTCAAAAGTGGATGTACACTTTGAAGAGACGGCCGATGCAATCACACTACGCTTCATCGGACAGATTTTCTTCGCTTCCATTGATACGACGATTGAACAGATCGAGTTCAAAAAGTATGATAAAGATATACACCTCGATTTTGGGGGCGCCCATCTATGGGATGACTCGGCAGTCGATGCAGTCGACACCATCGTCAGGAAGTTCGAAGAAAAAGGGAACGCCGTTTATATCAGCCGGATGAATACGGACAGCAGGAAAATCGTCAAAGAACTCGGCCAGCTCAATGAACAGCACCTCACATAAAGGAGGAAGATGAATATGTATCAGTCAATTTTACTTGCAGCAGATGGTTCGGCCAACAGTTACAGGGCGGCACAGCAGACGCTGAACTTCATCGGGGAGGGCACCACGGTGACTATCCTCCATGTCGTCGATGCGGAGGATTCAAAGGATGAAGTGCTTCACGGGGAAGGCAGCACCTTCAACAGGAAGGCGAAACTCTCCGACATCATCGCCCTTTATGATGAAAATGATGTCTCGTACGATATAAAGTTCGAGCATGGCACACCGGCACCAACGGTCGTCGATTTCGCAAATGCAGGCAGCTATGGTGTCGTCGTACTCGGCAGCAGGGGGTTGAACACCCTTCAGGAGATGGTCATGGGCAGTGTCAGCCATAAAGTCGCAAAGCGCGTAAACGCCCCCGTGATGATCGTCAAATGATGATATAAAAAACATCCATGAATATTATGGATGTTTTTTATTGCAGCTGATTCAGGCACAATCGGCCTCATATTCATATAAAACGTCATACTTCGTTCATAAAAAAATGCATGCTTTTCCTGAAGTTTATACTCGAATGATATATCA
This sequence comes from Salinicoccus kekensis, assembly GCF_900220995.1. Taxonomy (GTDB): domain Bacteria; phylum Bacillota; class Bacilli; order Staphylococcales; family Salinicoccaceae; genus Lacicoccus; species Lacicoccus kekensis. Next base: position 22,014 of record NZ_OBQF01000003.1, on the reverse strand, counting down.
TTTGAAGTAAGGAACTTTAAGCATATTAGAGGTGTTTTGTTGTTAGCCATATTATTATTCATAATCACATCCGCCGGACTTTATCTGCTCGCAGCCGGAGTCAGGAAATCGATCAATAAGGAAGATCCATTTTTCCATTACTTATACAGTACAATCGTCCTTATACTGGCAATCACTTTTTATATTTATATTGCTTACAGCGACTTTTTGTCATCCATCTCAAACATTGAAGATGTCACTTTTCAATTCATGGCGCTCTGGCTCATCAGCAGCCTGATTGCTGCAGTCTTTTTGATCAGGAATGCTGTTTCAAAAAGATCAGTCGTCATTCCCGGAGTGGTCACTGGAATCGCTTCTTCGATGTTTCTCATGGTGCTGACATTATATATATCCATGGTGTTACTTTAAACACACTAAAGAGGAACTTCTAGAAGTTCCTCTTTTTCATTCAATATGTGACGGGAATCCCCATCAGTTCATTGCTTTTTTGATGCCCGCATAGCCTTTATCTATATTGACGACATTGTCATAACCGCGTGCTTTGAGTGCACTCATTGCGATGGCCGACCGTACACCGGACTGGCAGTGGACATGGATCGTGTCGTCTTTCTCGAAGGGCAATTCTTTTTCATCGAGATGTCCAAAGTGGATATGATGGGCGTTGTCCAGATTGCCTGCCTCATATTCGGACCGTGCCCGGACGTCAAGGACCTTCCTATCCTCATAATCCTGGACGAAGTCTTCAATGGAGACATTTTCATATGAATCATCGGAATACCTGTCCGCTTCCTCTTCAGGCACGATCAGCTTGAGGTTGTCGAAACCGATCGATGCGAGGTCTTTCTGCAGCCGCCCGCTGTCTTCGGGATTTGCGATGACCGTCATCGGCTGATCATAATCCACATACCATCCTGCAAATTGAAGGAATTTATCATTGTACGGGATGTTGATGGCGCCTTTTTTGAATCCTTTTTTGAATGCTTCCTTGCTCCTGAGATCGAACACCTGGCCCGGCAGTTCATCCGGTGTGCCGACTTCAACTTCCTTCACCTTGAATTCAGGCAGGCCTTCCTTATTGACCTTCTTCATCTGCGCAAAGTAGCTGGGCGGTTCAGGCTGGTCACTCGTCAATTCCCTGCTGAATGCATCTTTATCCTCATATTCAAAGACCCAGTTGTTCCTGAATTCATATCCAAGGGTGGATAACGGGACTGCGCCGAGTGACTTCCCGCATGCGCTGCCCGCACCGTGCCCCGGCCATACCTGCAGAAATTCAGGATGATCTTTCATTTTCTTAAGGGATTCGAACATCGCCTCGGCACCTTCTTCCGTCGTGCCTTCCATTTTGGCCGCTTCCTCGAGCAGATCCGGACGGCCGATGTCGCCGACGAAGAGGAAATCGCCTGTGAAGATGCCCATCGGTTCATCACTCCCGGCGCCGCGGTCGGTCAGCATGAAAGAGATGCTTTCAGGCGTATGTCCGGGCGTATGGATGACTTTGAGTTCGACGTTACCGACATTGATGATGTCCCCGTCCTCCAGATGGACGGTGTCTTCCGGCATGTTCTCATACTGCCAGTCATCACCGCCTTCACTGGATACATAAGCCGTGGCGCCGAAGCGTTTTGCCGCATCACGGAGTCCCGATGCGAAGTCGGCATGAATATGCGTCTCGGTGACATGGGTGATATTGAAGCCTTCCGCTTCCGCCGTTTCCGCGTATTCTTCAAGGACGCGTTTCGGGTCGATGATGATTGCTTCCTTCGTCTTCTGACAGGCGGCCATGTAGGAATTCTGTGCGAGTTTCTTATCAAAGAATTGTTTAAAGAACATTTGAATGCACTCCTTGGATTTTTTGATAGGCAGTATGTCTCTATTGCTTATATCTTTTCATATTATTCCTCTTATGGCCACTGAAATTGCCTTTCAATGTCATCGGCGCATCCAGGTCGACGAGGAACAGCACAAGCGTCGAGTCTTCCCTCAGTTTGACGGATGTCAATTCTTCACGGCTGCCGGTGACCGCATCACCTTTATTAAGCACTTCCCCCGGAATTTCTATACTGCCGTCCATGACGTAAAGCCATGGTGTCATGGCTTCTTCCCGGGGCAGGGTGAGTTCATCACCCGCCTTCCCATGTACATCGAACACCGCTACTTCATTCCTGATGCGCATCGGCGGATTCATGAAGGAAGGTCCCGCAATCAGATTCCACTCAGAATCTTCCCTGATTTCACGCTCCCAAAACTGCACATCCGGTTCGAGATCCTCCTTTTCCGGACGGATCAGTATCTGCAGCATTTCATTGCCCGCGTCCGGTGTGGATTCCTCATGATAAAACTCACGGCCGGCGTTCATCACCATCAGCCTCTCCGGTGTCAGCACCACTTCATTATCGTCGGTGTCCCGATGGTGCATTTCACCTTTATAAATATAGCTCAGTATTTCATCGTTATGATGCAGGTGCATCTTTATGAGATAATCCTGCGACAGATGGACATGATCGATCCGGCTCAAAGGGCCGAAGGCATAGTCTTCACGGTCGAAATCCTGAAATATTAAACCCGGCCGCTTCGTGTGCACCTGGAAATCTTCATCGCCGTAGCGGAAGTACTGATTATTTCTCAATATATGCATAATACCCTCCCTTAAATAATCCCTCTGATGATTTCTAAATTACAGGTTTAGTACGTTATTCCCTTTTCCCGGGCAATCAAGCCCTCATGCCGCCTGTATGTTTTAAAAAACACATTGAGGGAATCATTAAAATGTTGAGGATTATAAAAATCATCATCAGAAAGGGAGTGTTCAAAATTAAAGGTTGGCAATTTACTAAAACGCACGAACCACTCGAAATGGTTGAAAAGGAAACGCCAAAAGCGGAGAAGGATCATGTCGTCATAAAGACAGGCGCCGTAGGCTTATGCCACTCCGACGTCGGTACGATGGAGGACGAAGGCTGGATGGCTTTAATGAATGCCCCGGTCATCATGGGTCATGAGAACGCAGGCACCATCATCGAAGTCGGTGAAGGTGTGACGGACTTCAAGGAAGGCGACCGTGTAGCCATATGTCCGACCGGGCCGTCAGGTCTCGCACCGGGCTATGCCTACGACGGCGGCTTCGGTACGCATATCCATGCGCCTGCATCCGATCTCGTTCCGGTACCGGATGAATTATCCATCGAACAGGCTGCTTCGGCGACGGACGCGGGGATGACGTCCTACCATGCACTGTTCACAAGAGGTAAAGCCGAAAAAGGCATGAAGATTGCGTTGATCGGCATCGGCGGCCTGGGTCAGTTCGCACTGCAGGCAGCAGTCGCCCAGGGCATTGAGGACATCTATGCAGTCGATACTTCCGAAAGGGCCCAGGAGCTGGCTAAGAAAATTGGTGCCAAAGAAGTCGTATCCGATATTTCGGAACTCGCCGATAAAGAGTTGGACCTTGTAGTGGACTATGCCGGATTTGACGTCACGACTTCAAAAGCCCTCGAGACAGTGAGACCCGGAGGCACGGTTGTGCTGGTCGGCATGGGTAAACTGCAGACGACGATCAATGTGACGGACTTCATCGTCAATAAAAAACAGCTTCTGGCATCAGTCGGCGGAAACAAGGAAGACATCGCAGCAATCTATGACCTGATGGCTTCAGGAGATTTATCACCGACACTGTCGGAGATCACGCCGGAAGAGATTCCCGAAGGCATCGAAAGACTCGCGCGCGGCGAAGTCCAAGGCAGACTCGTCGCCACCTACAATGATGATGAAAAATAAATATTTATAAAAAAAGCTTCCTTCGGGAAACTTTTTTATTTCTTTGACCTGTAATTCCGAGGAAGCACTGGCCTTGTCAATTACAGCGTGGAATATGGATTTGATGAGGACTACCACTTATATAACTGGGGTTTTTCAGAATAATATAAAGACCGGGGATATGATATAAAACTCGTATCCCCGGTCTTATTTACTGCAGCTGGATATGCATTTCATCCGATGACTTCAACAGCATGGATATATAACCTGCCGTCGTTGTGGGTGTAATTACATGAAATGAGCGTCAGTAATTTCGCATCCTCTTCAATATCCACACTGGATTCATATAATGATTCCCCTTGCAAAAATTCCCCGTATTCCTTCGTTCCGTCATTTTTAAAAGGTTCATTGATATATTGTAGGTCTGCAGGGCCGATATGGACGGAGATGATCTCATACTCCCGCTTTTTATATAGATCCTGTATTTCGATGACCTTATTCTCTTCATAAAATGACTGTGTCAAATATTTTTCAAAATCCGCAAACATATGCCCCGTGTCGGTATGGTGCCCGTAGATGAGCGTGTGGTCGTCGTGCCCATTGCCAAGGTTTCTGTAATCCATGAATATTGCACCGTAAGAATCCGGTTCGTTATAGAAGTTATTGTCCAGATAATAGGAATTGTCCCGGCCTTTGACGATAGGGTGATCGATATTTGTACCGTCCACATTGATCCATCCCGTGAAATCCGGATTCATTGCCAGGTATTCAGAAAAAGGGTTCGGAGTGAATTCATAATTAACCCGCTCATCGGCCGGCTGACCACGGGACAAATTTATGTTTCCCCCTTTGACGGTATTCATGATTTTCGAATGGAATATATGAAGGGGCATATTCATTTCGGAGGCCTCTGTGGGCGCTTCCGGTTCATTGCTGATTGAAGCTATATCCGGGACTTCCCGCGGCTCCGGAGGATTGAAATGGTCATATAAAATATAACCAGATTGGAAGACGAGAAGGGCACCCAGCGTTAATAACATGAATTTCCTTTTCATCAATACGGCCCCCCGACTTTTATGAATCGACTTTAAAATAGGTGTTTTTCCACTTTCATGGTAATATTGAAATGTAAAATGTATATTTACATTTTACCATAGTATTTACCGAAGGAGGTAATGGAATGGTTAAAGCGACAAAGGGATTTTTCATCGTTTTGGCGGCCATGATGGTTTCACTTTCGTTTGCATCGGTGATCTCAGCAGATGAACACGGGGAAGAGCCGGGCACAATCGTGGACATTGCAGCAGGTAACGAAGACTTCAGCATCCTGGTGGCAGCACTTCAGAAAGCGGAACTTGTGGAAACACTGCAGGGCGAAGGTCCGTATACGGTGTTTGCACCGACCAACGAGGCATTTGCACAATTATTAAGCGATCTTGACATCACTCAGGAAGAACTGCTGGCCCAGCCGGATTTGGCGAATGTGTTATTGTACCATGTCGTTGAAGGCGGAGTTTTCGCCGGTGACCTGGAAGATGGCATGGAAGCACCGACGGTGAACGGTGAGACATTGATGTTCGACCTCAGCGACGGGGCGATGGTCAACGACTCCAATATCGTCGATACAGATATTGAAGCATCCAACGGTGTGATCCATGTGGTGGATTCAGTCTTGGTGCCGTCCAATTTCACGCTTCAGGATGTACAGATGGATGAATCAGAAGTGCCGGATACAGGCGTACAGACCAACAACATGATGATTATCGGGGTATTTATGACTGCGATTGCATTTTTCTATGTATTCTTCAGAAAAGAAGTACGTACAGAAAAGAATAAGTAGTTTTAAATCAGGATAATGGACTTCTACATTGTAGACCTCATGTAAATTTTCATTATCTTTTTTGTGCCTGAAATTCGGGCAACACCTTTTAAACTCTGTTTTTTACTGCCTTCTCCCCACTTGCTGCGGGTATACTCTTCTCCTTCATTTTTATTACCTCTTCCCAAAAACTCTATTAAAACTACTAATACATATACATATTTAGTACTGAAAGTACGTAGATATGCCATCTGATGATGAGTATCATTTATTTGAATTGTCTGAAATTGATAACGCTTTCAATTTACAGATTATACAGATTTATCGAGTTGAAAATGAAGGGAAGTGGAACCGATAGAGCGATCAGCCTGCTGCAGTGTGAACAGAAAAGATGTTTCGGGTGCCAAAGGTACGATGACACAGACACCCGTGAAGGAAATAAAGCCCGCTTCACAAAGAACAAAAAATGAAGATCAGATCTACCTCCCCGGAGGGAGCTTCTTCATGGGCACCAATGGCAGGGAGGGTTATCCGCAGGACGGGGAAGGGCCTTCAAGGAAGATTGAAGTCAGCCCGTTTTATATGGATGTACATACCGTCACCAACCGGGAGTTTCAGGAGTTTGTCGAGGATACGGGTTATGTGACGGAGGCGGAGGCATTCGGATGGTCCTTCGTCTTTTATCAGTTCGTCAGTGAACGGACGAAGAGGAAGATCAAAAGGATGGTCCAGCAGACGCCGTGGTGGCTCGTCGTCCAGGGGGCGTACTGGAAACATCCGGAAGGGCCGGATTCCAATATCGAAAACAGGATGGACCACCCGGTCGTGCACATCTCCTGGAACGATGCCAATGCCTATGCAAAATGGGCCGGGAAAAGGCTGCCGACGGAAGCGGAATGGGAATTCGCAGCCCGCGGCGGGCTCGAGCGCAAAAAATTTCCGTGGGGCGATGAACTCACGCCTGACGGCGAACATTTATGCAATATATGGCAGGGGGAATTCCCGAAACACAATACGGCTGAAGACGGCTATAAGGGGACCGCGCCTGCCGTCTCGTTCCCTCCCAACGGCTACGGCCTGTACAACACTACAGGCAATGTCTGGGAGTGGTGCTCGGACCGGTTTTCCAAAAGCGTGCATAAAAGGGGAGGAAGAAAAGACCCGCAAGGCCCGAAATCCGGGGAATTCCGTGTGATGAAGGGGGGATCATACCTTTGCCATGAGTCCTACTGCAACCGCTACAGGGTGGCAGCAAGGTCACAGAACACGCCTGACAGCGCCTCGGGGAACATAGGATTCCGTTGTGTGTCAGATGTTTAGGAAAACTTTCAGAGTGCCATCATAAAACAGGGGGAAATACATTTGAACGTTAAAAGAGAAGACAAACCTTGGAAAAAGTATGTCGGTAAGTTCGCAAAACTCAGCACACTCGCACTTTCAGCCGCTCTGCTGCTCGGAGGGGAAACCGCAGGCGCTGCCGGAGGCGGCGGTGCCGGCCATCAGGATATGGAAGGCACCGAAGACAAGACGAATGTCATGTACATCATCCTTGATGATGCAGGGTTTTCGGACCTCGGGAGTTTCGGCTCCGAGATCGATACAGAGAACATCGATGCGATTGCCGAGAACGGATTGAAATACAACAACTTCCATACATCGCCGGTCTGTTCACCCACCCGCGCTTCGTTATTGACCGGAAGGAACAACCATGCTGTCGGGATGGGCAATGTGGCGAACTTCGACTTCGGTGAAGGCCAGCCGAACAGCCGGGCCAAAATACCTGAAGAAGCAGGCTTCGTCACTGAAGTGCTCGGTGAGAACGGCTACACCAACTTCGGCCTCGGCAAGTGGCACATCACACCGACCGTTGAACTCTCACCGGCCGGCCCGTATGACAGATGGCCGCTCGGCAGGGGCTTCCACAGGTACTACGGGAACCTCGAAGATTCTTCAGACCAGTACCGTCCGGAACTGTTCAGGGACAACAGCCCGGTGCCTGTGCCCGATGTGGAGGACTATCATTATTCAGAAGACATCGTGGAAAACGGCATCCAGTACATAACCGACCATGCCTCACTGCGTCCTGATGATCCATTCTTCATGTACCTCGGTTTCGGCGCGCAGCATATGCCGCACCAGGTGCCGGAAGAGTATATCGAGATGTACGAAGGTGAATACGATGAAGGCTGGGATGTCATCAGGGAAGAAAGATTTGAAAGGCAGAAAGAACTGGGCGTGATCCCTGAAGACGCAGAACTGGCACCCCGCGCAGAGGGCATCGCTGCATGGGATGAACTGAATGAGGAACAACAGGAATTATACGCAAGATTCATGGAGACTTACGCAGGATTCCTGACCCACACCGATGAACAGATCGGGAAGCTGGTGGATCATCTGGAGGATATGGGTGAACTGGACAACACACTCATCATGCTGATTTCCGATAACGGCGCAAGCTTCTCAGGCGGGGAACAGGGCACGATGAACCAGGCCATGGCCTACAACAAAGTGCTCCAGGATTTCGACCATATGTATGAAAATATGGATGAAATCGGCGGCGAGCGGGGCGGCAGTGACTACCCTGCCGGCTGGGCCCAGGTCAGCAATACACCATTCGAGGAATTCAAAGGCACCACCCACGCCGGAGGCATACGACTGCCTTTGATCGTCCACTGGCCTGAAGGCATCGAATCAAAGGGCGAAGTCAGAGATCAGTTCACACATGTCAGCGACCTGACTGCGACCGTGTATGACGTCCTCGGCATCGAGCCGCCGGCCCATATGAACGATACCGAACAGATGGAGATCACGGGCGTCAGCTTCAGTGCAAGCTTCGATGATCCTGAGGCATTCACAGGAAAAGACACCCAGTACTTTGAACACAGCGGCCACAGGACGATCTATCATGACGGCTGGAAAGCGGTATCCGTCCATGAGCCAGGAACGGACTTTTCAGAAGATGAGTGGAAGCTCTTTGACCAGACCAGTGATTTCTCAGAGCTCAACGACCTTTCGGATGAGTATCCGGAAGTGTTGAATAATCTGATTGATATATGGCATGTCGAGGCGGAGAAGAACGGTGCCTTGCCGCTCTCCGAAAACTTCCTGGACGGACTCGGGAATTTACCGGCAGATAACCTGCGGGCGAGGGAATCCTTTACATTCTATCCGGGCATGTCACATTTGAGCGAATCCGCTTCACCTCTCACTCTGGACCGTAATTATGAAATCACGATCCCGATTGAACTGGATGAAGGTGATGAAGGCGTGCTGCTTGCGCTCGGGAACAGGAACAGCGGCTACACGTTCTATATCAAAGACGGCGAGCTGCATTATGAATACAATAACGGCGCAGAACGCTACACCATTTCATCCGTCATCGAAGCAGGGGCAAATGAAATCAGGTACAATTTCCAAAACACCGGCGACAACCAGGGTACAGGCACGTTGTATATAAATGATGAACCTGCCGGGGAAGCTGATGTCGAGACACTGCCGTTCAAGATTGCATTTGAAGGGCTCGATGTCGGCAGGGATCTACTGTATCCGGTCAGCCCGGCTTATGAAGATGAAGGAGATTTCGAGTTTACAGGCGAAATTGAGCATGTGCATTATCAATTCGAAGAACCTGAATACATCATCTCAGAAGAAGTGGTTACAGAAGGCATCCCGATACAGGAATAAACAGCACCACCGGCAAAGCATCCCCATCCTCGAGTCATGTTCACTCGAGGGTGGGGTTTTTTTCTTCTAAAACCATCCTATTTTGAAGTGTCCCCGATTCTTCAATAAGAGGGTTACGGCAGGGCCGGAGGGGGAAGTAGAAAGTATAAATATACAACCGGAAAGAAGGGGTCGGATGAAGGTGTTCCTGTTTGGCGGCAGTGAGGAGTTGGGTGAGTATGTTTTAAAGCAGTTGGCGGAAAGAGGGCATGAAACTGTGACCGTTGCGGAGAATACAAACAGGGCGGAGGAGCTGAAGATGTTCGGCGCGGCGCATGTGATGCTTGCCGATGATGAGGATTTCACCAAAGCGATTGCGGATGCCGAGGCCATCATTTATATCGGGGCGGCGACTTTCGGTGCGGGCGGGGAGCAGGATGCGCTGGTGGACCACGAAGCGGTGATCGAGTCGCTTGAAGAGGCGGAGCGGCAGAACATTGGACGCATCGTCTATTTGAGCCCGGTCCGTATAGATGAGTCTGAAGCGTCAAAAGAGACGGGGGCCAAGGAGAAACCTGAGGAATGGATCGAGAACAGCCGGTTCGACTATACCGTCATACGGACGGTGAAGGCCGTGAGTAAACCGGGGAAAGTCACGATTGAAGCGGCGGAGAAGGTCAAACCGGATAGTGATGAAATGCCGTATGAAGATATGGCCGGCACGATTGTGGAAACACTTGAGAATGAGAATACATTCAGAAAGACATTCGAAATGACTGCAGGTGACACCCCGATAAAAGAAGCTTTGGACGCTTTGTGAAATATAAATGAAAATGGAAGGATGAACTTTATGGGGAAAATAAGGACAATCACAAAATATCTGCCGTCCGCTATCATGACCACTTCAATAGCGACGCCGCTCATATATATGGCATACATGTATCAAAAAGACGACCGCCAGCAGCAGCATGCGATCTTACGGAACTTCCCGCTGCTCGGGCGGGTGCGGTATATATCGGAGCATGTCGGTCCGGAACTCAGACAGTATCTGTTCGCAGAGGACAACGAGGGGGAGCCGTTTTCGAGGCTGCAGTTCCAAAACGTTGTGAAAGCCGGGAAATACAACGAACGGCTCGTTGGTTTCGGTTCAGACCGGAATTTCGAGGAAGAGGGGTATTTCATACGGAACACGCTGTTCCCGAAACTCCTGACTGAAATGCGTATAGATAATACGGAGAAGACGAATACTTACAAATACGTTGTGGACAATGAAGGTCTGTTCTCCCGGAAGGAGCACCGCGAAGAAGCGCAGGTCGACCCGTATTTCCTCCGGGATGAGGATGCGATCGTCCTCGGGGAGAAAACTTGCCGGCAGCCGTTCCGTCTCAAAGGCCAGGTCGGCATGTCCGGGATGAGTTACGGCGCTCTTGGTGAACGGGCGATCACCGCATTGTCGAGGGGGCTTGCGATCGCGGGCGGTACATGGATGAACACCGGGGAAGGCGGGATATCCGATCATCATCTGGCCGGCAACGCCGATTTGATGATGCAGATCGGTCCTGGCCTGTTCGGCGTCCGTACACCCGCCGGTGAATTTTCATGGGAAGCATTCAGGGAGAAAGCTGCAATGAAGCAGGTGAAGGCGTTTGAAATCAAGCTCGCCCAGGGCGCGAAGACCCGTGGCGGCCACCTTGAAGGACAGAAGGTCACTGAGGAAATTGCGAGGATCCGGCTGATTGAATCCGGCAAGACGGTGAACAGTCCGAACCGCTTCGAAGAATATGATTCCTTCCCGAAACTGTTCGACTTCATCGAAGAACTCCGCGAAGTCGGCGGTAAACCTGTGGGCATGAAGATTGTGGTCGGTGATATTGAGAGCCTTGAAGAGATGGTGCAGATCATGAAGGAATCCAACAAGGGTCCTGACTTCATCACGATTGACGGGGGCGAAGGCGGGACAGGGGCGACCTATCAGGAGCTTGCGGATTCCGTCGGCCTGCCGATCATGACCGCCCTGCCCATCGTCGATGAACTGCTCCGCGAGTACGGCATCAGGGACCGCGTCAAACTGATCGCATCCGGCAAATTGATCACCCCGGATAAGGCAGCCATCGCAATTGCGATGGGCGCAGACCTGATCCATATCGCACGCGGCTTCATGATCAGCGTCGGCTGCATCATGGCCGAAGTATGCCACACAAATACATGCCCGGTCGGTGTCGCGACGACCGACCAGAAACTCCAGACCGGCCTGATTGTGGATGAAAAACTCTACCGGGTCACAAACTACGTCACCTCACTCCGTGCCGGCCTGTTCAATGTGGCCGCTGCCGCCGGGGTGGATTCGCCGACGAAACTCGAACGTAAGCATATACTTTATAAGGACAACCAGGGCCGCATCTCAGGAGTGGAAAATATGCTTGAGAAGCTCAAGCGGCCGGTGGAAGACGAATAAAAATCAGCGACACAGGCTCCGGCAACCTTTAGGTTATCGGGGCTTTTTATTTACATCGGCATCACATTAGATTGATCATTTCGTCTTCATATTCACAAATTGGACGAGCTGCTCATTCATATAATCGGCACTGTAGGAAAAACCGTTCTTATACCAGTAAATGATCATCCCGATGATCGCGTTCGCATGATACGAGGCATACATCTGATGGTTGATCTCTTCTTCCAGCTTTATCTCCATATCCTGCTGGAACAGTTTTTCTATTTCCTCAAATAACAGATAGTAATAACTCAGCGGCACTTTTTCGGACAGAATGATCTCATAGAACATCTTGAAATTCTCAATATGATGGAAGATGCGGACCGTCGAGGGGTCCAGCTCACTCGCCCTTAAAACCGAAACTTTACGGTAAGGCTCCTTGTATGACTCAGCCAGATCCAAAGTGATCTCCTTGAAATATTCCCCGAATACATCTTCGACCTGCCTGTAGTGGAGGTAGAATGTGCCCCGGTTGATCCTCGCTCTTTTACAAATCTCTGTCACCGTGATCTCATCCAGGCTCTTCTCATTCAATATTTCCAATAAAGTCCGGTGCAATGCATCCTTGGTTTTTATGACGCGCAAATCATTTTTCGACATTTTTTTCACCTCTTATTGAACAGGTATTCCGTTTCCGTTTATTAATGAACAGATCGCATTTTTTTGATTATTGAAAGCGGTTTATACATTCATTATGATGGATAATGAACACTTGTACAATATCAAGGAGGATGAAAAAGTGAGACTAAAAGACAAAGTCGCAATCGTCACAGGCGCTGCATCCGGCATGGGCAAATCAATCGCAGAAGCTTACGCAAGGGAAGGCGCCAAAGTCGTCGTTTCCGATATGAATATTGAGGGTGCACAGGCAGTGGCGGAGGACCTTAAAGCAAATGGTGCCGAAGCGGTTGCCGTGAAGACGAATGTGACCTCCGAAGAAGAAGTGGAACAGCTATTCGAAGAAACGAAGCATAACTTCGGCAGATTGGATATACTGGTGAACAATGCAGGCATCATGGATGGTATGGAACCTGTCGGGGAGATTTCCGATGAAAGATGGGAGACGCTGTTTGCGGTGAATACGACTGCAGTCATGAAATCCATGCGGATGGCCGTGAACCTCTTCTTAGAACAGGGCTCCGGCACGATCGTCAACAACATTTCAGCCGGCGGACTGTACGGCGCACGCGCAGGCGCCGCCTACACAGCTTCGAAGCATGCTGTTGTCGGTTTGACGAAGAACACCGCCTTCATGTATGCAGATCAGAACATCCGCTGCAACGGCATTGCACCGGGCGCGGTTAAAACCAATATCAGTTCGAGCATGAAGAATGTCAGTGAAGCCGGCGCTGCCCGTCAGGGACTGGGGCTGGCAATCAACCCGCGCATCGGCGAACCGGAAGAAATTGCAGAAGCCGCCGTATTCCTCGGTTCGGATGAGGCGAGTTTCGTAAATGGTCAGGTCCTCGCCGTCGATGGCGGCTGGACTGCGTATTGATCAGTAACAACCCCGCAACTCAATATCCTCATTGGTGGTACAGCCGTTATATTTGGCTGTACCACTTTTTTAATGATTTCTCCTGCAAGAAGTATTATGAATCGTTTAGATCAACTTATAAACATTGACATTGAACATACCATTAGTAACAGTAATATTATGCCACGTTAGTTTCTTATTACTTATTTTTGTGATACAATGTATTACACAGAGTAAAGTAGTGGGAGGATGATTGGTGATGAGTACAATTACTGTCCGTTTAAACGAAAAGGAGCAAAAGATTTTTGAAGAATATGCAAAATTATATGACATGCCTTTGTCGACTCTTTTAAAACAGGCACTGGAAGAAAAGATAGAAGATGAGTTGGATTTTGATGCCATAAAATTATACGAAGAAGATATTAAAAATGATGATGTAGTAGTCTATGAGCATGACGAAGTGAAAAAGATGCTGGATTTATAATATGAAATATCGTGTGGTATATGAGAAAAGAGCTATTAAGAGTTTAGCGAAAATCGACAAAGGGCAGCAACGTATGATTATTTCATGGATTGAGAAGAACCTCCAAAATTCAAACAACCCGAAGCACAATGGAAAAGCATTAAAAGGGCAGCTCAAGGAGTACTGGCGTTACCGTGTCGGGAATTATAGAATTTTAGCAGAAATCAACGAGAACGAAGTTAAAATCGTCATCATAAATATTGGACACCGGAAAGATATTTATAAACTATAAATGAACTCTCAAAATTATTTAATTGATGCATGGCACGCATCTTAAAGATCATAAAAACACCGTATCGCATGGCGATACGGTGTTTTTGTCCGGGTTCCTAATTATTTAAACGTCGCGGTAATTGTAATTAATGAAGCACAATACTTAACAAAACATCAATAAGCGATACCGACGCGTGACTTCATGAATCTGTCATCTTCAATCTGCATGTATGCAAATTCCGCCGTATCGGGGACGGAGATCATTTTCCCGTCTTCAGGAAGAAAGTCCTTTTCCACCCGGTATTCACCCGTATATTCACCATCCGGCAGGTAAGTGGGGCAGACAATCGTCCAATCCAGTTCGGATTTTTCAAGCAGCTCGTAGACTTTGTGATGCTCCTTTGCCGCACGCGTGGTCCTCCTCTTTGATTCATTGGATTGGTAGCGTAATTTGCCGGGTTCGGTCCTGCTTTCCAGGATTCCTGCAGTCCCGATGGTGATGATCCTTTTACTCCCCGCTTCTTCCATTGTTTCAACAATAAAGGGCATGGTCTCAGAAAGCGTGGTCGTCCCGTCTGTCCCGAGTGCACTGATCACAACATCCATGCCCGCTGCCGCATTCTCTATAGCTGATTTATCCAGTGCATTGCCTTCCATCACCGTTAACTTGCTGCTTTCCACCTGGATTTTATCCGCATCCCTCACGAGGGCAGTCACCTGATGACCATCATCCAGTGCAGACTTCAGTATATGGCTGCCGGTACGGCCGGTCGCGCCTAAAATTAAAATATTCATTATAAGTAACCGCCTTTTTCAATTACTAGGATTAGGTTCATCATATCACTTTAAACTGCAGCTTTTCATTTGCCTTCTATATTGATGATGGGATAAACAGCGGATTGAGGAGAAAACAGTGAAATTGAATAATAAAAAGTCTTCAATCCTTTTCAAAGGACTAAAGACTTTTGTATTTCTGCTAGTGATTCAGGTCATCAGAAACTTCTTTCATGATTTCATAGGATCGAATTTCGCTGTCGGTGTCATAAATATTAGTGAGGGCAATGATTTCATCCGCCTGGAACATTTCCTGGAACTCCACCAATTCGCGCTTGATCCGGTCTTTGTCCCCCATAATGGTATAGCCGAGACGGTGACGGATGATGTTCAGTTCCGACGGTGATAATGTATCAATAAAATTCTCAACCGGCGGAATCAGCTTGCTCAAGTTATTCGTGTAAATATCAATGTATACCTGCAGCAGTGTCGATGAAATAAATTCAGCTTCTTCTGTTGAATCCGCGGCAACCACGTTAATGCATGCCATCACATATGGTTCTTTTAAATATTTGGACGGCTTGAAGTTTCTTCGGTAGATGCTCAGCGATTCGGCCATGGACGCCGGGGAAAACTGGGCGCCGAATGCATACGGCAGTCCGAGATTGGCAGCGATTGATGCAGAGGCGGACGAAGAACCGAGAATATATAAAGGCACATTTGTATCGCGGCCAGGATAGGCACGTACCTGCTCCTGCTCATCTTCATTACCGAGGTAACGTAAAATGTGGCCAACCTCTTTTTCAAATAAAAACACGCCATTATGATTTGAACGGCGGATGACATCCGCTGTCTGTGAATCTGTGCCCGGCGCACGCCCCAGTGCCAGATCCACCCGATCTGGATAGATGGTCTCAAGCGTTCCAAATTGTTCAGCCACAAGCAATGGAGAGTGGTTTGGCAGCATGATTCCGCCTGCACCGACACGGATGCTTTCTGTATTATTCAGTATATGCTGAACGATGTTCACGGTTGCCGAGCTCGCATAGGCATCGTGATTATGATGCTCTGCAAACCAGATGCGCTTATAACCTTGCTTTTCTGCAGCCTGCGCAAGATTCAGTGCATTGCTAATTCCCTGTTTCATCGTCTCACCCTGTCTTAAGGGTGCTACGGATAACATAGATAAATCATACTTTTTCATAAATTCCACCTCTGAATTATTCTGTATTTATAATGATAGAGATTTGAAGTGGAATATTACATAGAACAATTAAAGAGATTATAAGGTTTTAGTTTATTTTTTAAAGTGTACTAAAATTACTTGCCGATCACGATGGAAAGTTTGTAATTTGCGTATTTGTTTAAGTCCGTCAAAAATTGGTCCAACACTTCATTTGAGGGGAAACGTGACTCCAGTAAATAGCATCCCTCTCCGCTCACCTTATAGTTATTGATGACAAATTGAGGATATTCATTTAAAAATTCAAGATAGTTTTGATGAGTGATGCCGGGTATCATTATATTGATGAAAGCATGGACCGGGTAGCCGATCTTCATCTGATTCACTTCGATGCTGCAGCTTGTAATCACGCCGTTATCGAGAAGCTTCATGACACGTGCGGCAGCCGCAGCCCCGGTCAGATGCACCCTTTCCCCAAGTTCCTTCATGGAAATGCGGCTGTTCTCCGACAGTATATCCAGTATTTCCTGGTCTGTATGATCAATCATTTCATTTATTCCTTTCATGATTATATGTTTGGTACATTATATACGATTCAACCGTGTCAAAAAAGTATCTTACACATGCTTGACGTCGGTCCCGCTCCGGGAAATTTCATTATCAGTTGTTGTTGTGACCTGTTCCTAAGCAGAAACGTTTATGAGTCCAACGCACTTCTTTAAAATGAATGGTTGAGGATACAAACATAAAAAGCGAGGTAATTAGAGATGGAGAAGAAAATTGGGGTCGGCATAGTGGGTGCAAGCCCGTTGAACCCGGGGTGGGCCGTTGCAGCACATATTCCTGCACTACAGGCATTACCGGAGCATTATGAACTTAAAGCTGTCAGTACAAGCCGTCCCGAATCAGCAAAAGCAGCTGAAAAAGAATTCGGGGTGCCTGCTTATGATAACAACACAGATCTGATTAATCACCCCGAAGTTGATCTCGTAGTGGTGGCGATAAAATTACCAAATCACTATGAGGTCGTATCAGAAGCAATCGATGCCGGGAAAATGGTGTACTGCGAGTGGCCGCTCGGTAAAGGTCTCGAAGAATCTTTGGAGCTCGCAAAGCAGGCTGAAGAAGCAAATGTACGTACTGTAATTGGCCTGCAGGCACGTTTTAATCCAGTGTTCAAATATCTACGCGACTTAATCAATGATGGCTATATCGGTGAGTTGTCGGGTACGTCAATGGTAGGTTCCGGAATGGCCTGGGGAGATGTGATAGACCAGTCTAATGCCTATATATTGGATGATGATAATGGTGTGAATATGCTGTCAATCGCAATCATGCATACAGTGGATGCAATGATGTACATGCTGGGGGACATCAAGCATGTATCTGCTGAAACAGCCGTACGGATACCGGAGACTACCATACAGGAAACAGGCGAAACAGTAAATAAAACAACGCCTGACCAGGTCGCATTTTTCGGTACGCTGGAAAGTGGCGCAATGATGAGTGTTCACTACCATGGCGGCGTATCACGCGGCGAAAATTTACAGTGGACGATCAGGGGCAGCGAAGGAGAACTGGTTTTAACTTCAAATCACGGGCAGGCTCAAATGGCTGATAACCTGAAAGTGTATGGAGCAACAGGAGATGAAACCGAACTTCGGGAATTGAAAGTGCCGGAGGAATACTTTGAATCTTCTTCCCAAATACCTGAAGGCCATTATCATAACGTTGGACGGGTTTATCTGCAATTTGCGAAAGACCTTCGGGACGGCACCCATTTAGCTTCAGACTTTACAGATGCCATCAAAAACCATAAATTGCTGGACGCCATTGAAAAGGCTGATGCAGCAGGTGAAAAGCAGCCGGTCGAATAAATTCTGTAATTCATTTATTACCGGGGCTGTATGTTCAAATCCATCAAGAAGAGTCCATCCAAAATTGGGTGGACTCTTTTTAACTCTCTCAATTCCCATTTATAATGCTGCGATTTTTTTATTATCCACCGGGATGAAATACACGTCATTCATCTATTCCTCTGTCGCTTCTGCATCGTTTTTATCAGATTCCGTGCTGCGCCAGTAGCGGTAGGAGACCCACGTCAAAGCCAATACCGCGAGCCACGCGATGACTACCACTGCACCATTGAACACTGTGGGATTCACTACAAAAGCACCTAAAGCCACCAGGGAGATCTGGCCGGGGAGGGAGGCCAGGAAAGTCGCGGAGATGAATGTATACTGCCCTATCCCCAAGGCTCCGGCACCGTAATTCACCGGCCAGTAGGGCAGGGCGGGCATCAACCTCACGGTACACATCGCCCAGAAGCCTGCATTGCTGAGGTAATCCTCCACCAGTGAAGCATGGCGTCCCAGGAGCCGGAAGGTGAGGCGTTTACCCAGAGCACGAGCCAGCCAATAGCCGATCCAGGAGCCGATCACCACCCCGGTCAGGGAGAGCATCGTCCCGCCAATCACACCATAGAGGGAGCCCGCCACCACGGCAGTCACCGCTATGGGAATCGGGGTGACGGCAAGCGCTGTGATGATTCCAAGGAACACCAGCCACCCGGCCCAACCGTAGCTGAGTATGATCTCGCGCATTTCCTCCGGTGGCGGCGGGTTCATATTGAAGCTCACCCATAACAGCACAGCTACGATTACGACCAGGGTAGCCAGCGATACTATTGAATTTATGGAAAATATTTTATTGCTATCTTCGCCCGAACTCATAAATTTCCCTCTTTCGTCTTGGGTTTACATCATGTCTTGTATGCATTTAATTAATCATTTTCTTATTCTGAAGCTGATAGATAAAAAAGCAACTCTTTCGAGTTGCTCCTATTCTTAATTAATCTTCGTTGTATCTCAATGTAATATTATACCATGGCTGCAGGAGTTTTTAAATCTTCAATCATGGATGATGTTCCTTCCCACGGCGAGGGCACACCTCTCTACATTGCAGTCATTAAAATAATGTAACAGAAAATTAGTGAGAAATAAAAACATTTTAGTCTATAACTCAACACAAAGCCTTTGTGTCATAAATATATTATCGGTTACACAATAAAACCCTAGATATCGACATTCACAGGAGCTTCTTTATTTTATAGACAAAACTAAAATGCTAATAGACTCTGTATCTCTTCAATATGCTGAACAGGATATCATTCATCTCCTCAACAGAGTCTTGGAATCCGTTATGGCTCCACTCCATAATGACTCCCAATATTGCATTCGCCTGGTAAGACACCTCAAACTCATTTATTTCTTCTATACCGATTGCCTCCATTGAATTCCTTACGAGTTTTTTGATGCGGTCGTAAAACATAGCATAGTAAGTGAATCTTGAATTTTCACTGAAAACGATTTGATAAATTTCTTTATTTTCATAGATATGTTCAAAGATATAAATCATTTTAGGGTTCAATCGTTCATTTTTCATCAACCGGTGATCTGTCGTCCTTTTCATGGCGCTCTCTATCTCATCGAGTAGATCTTCGATAATTCCTTCAAAATATATTGTGATGTTTTCATAGTGAAGATAAAAAGTTTTCCTTGTGATCCCGGCTGTTCTGCACAGTTCCGAAACATTGATTTTGTCCAAGGTTTTTTCATCAAGTAATCGGATAAATGCGGTCCGTAAGTTCTTTTTTGTTTTTATCACCCGTAAATCCTCAGTCATTTATCCTGATTCTCCTAATAAATAATTTTATTGAATTTTCTAATAACTCTTTCTTATTACACACGTGTGTATTATAATTGGGTTGTATATAGTTGCACTTAATAATTAGCAGTTCACTTTCTCAGCCTACCATAGAATCATCAATAAATAATAACAAGATAAGGGGATGTTTTAATGAATTTGCAAGAAGAATACGATGTTGTTGTTGTAGGCAGTGGCGCAGGGGGCATCATATCAGCGATTACAGCTGCTAATCACGGACTGAAGACGATCATCGTCGAGAAGTCGGATGTATGGGGAGGTTCTTCAGCACTTTCCGGCGGCGGTTTATGGATTCCAAATAACCATGTATCCATCAAAGCCGGCCTGAAAGACAGTGAAGAAGAAGCGCTGACGTATATGCAGGAAGTCATCGAAGATGAAGGACCGGCTTCAACTTATGAACGGAAAGTTTCTTATGTACAGAACGGGAGTAAGATGGTCAAGTTTTTGGAGGAGTTGGGAATGGAGTGGGTTCCGGGCACTTTATATCCGGATTACTATCCGGAAAAACCCGGCGGCAAAATTGGACGGTCCATTGAAGGAAAAATTTTCAATGTCAATGAACTGGGTGAATACAAAAACACTTTAAGAACAGGGGAGATTGAAGCCCCTATCCCACTATATTCCGGTAAGGTTGCATCTTTGCCAAAAGCTTTCACAAATACAAAAGACTTCACCACAGTCGTCGGCATGTTCCTGACTGGATTCAAGCACAAATTGAAAAGGGAAAAGGCGATATCGATCGGCGCAGGCCTGGTCTCAAGGTTGATGAAGATCGCACTTGAACAAGGCGTCACTTTGAAGCTCTCTACACCAATAAAAGATCTTATCATTGAAAATGGCAGAGTGATTGGCATAGAGGCGGAACATGAGGGGCAGTCGACGTTCATTAAAAGTAAAGGCGTCATACTTGCAGGAGGCGGCTTTGAAAATAGTGAAGCGCTCCGTAAGAAATATCATGATGTCGGTACAGACTGGACTTCGGCAAGCCCGGGCAATACAGGGGATATGCTGCTGCTGGCACAAAAACACAATCTTGATACGGCGTTATTGGATGATGCCTGGTGGGGACCCTCCACGATCGATCAGAACGGCGCCAAAAAGTTCCTGGTCTATGAACGTTCCATGCCCCATTCAATGATTGTCGACCGTACCGGTTCAAGATATTTCAATGAGTCCGAATCTTATGTGGATGCGGGACATGCAATCCTTAAAAGGGAAGAAGAGAACGGCAAGGCGATCCACTCGTGGATGATCATGGAAAGCCGCCACCGGAATAAGTACCTGTTCGGTGATATGCTCCCAAGACGGACACCTAAGGAGGCAATTGAAAGCGGTTTCTTAATTAAAGCAGATACCATTGAGGAGCTCGCAGAAAAATGTGAAATTGATTTGGAAGGTTTAAAGACCACCATAAAAAGATTGAACGGCTTCGCAGAGAAGGGTGTCGATGAAGATTTTGGACGCGGCAATTCCGCCTATGATAATTATTATGGCGACCCGAGATATGATAACCCGAACCTCGGCGCCATCGAAAAAGGGCCGTTTTATGCCTGCAAAATCTTTCCTGGCGACCTTGGTACAAAGGGCGGCATCGTTGCAGATGAATATGGCCGGGCACTGAGTAATAATGAACCGGTGAAAGGATTGTACGCCACTGGTAACTGTTCAGCATCTGTAATGGGCCGAGTATATCCAGGCCCCGGCTCTACTCTGGGTCCAACCTCCGTCTTCGGTTATATATCAGCAAATCACATTAAAGAAAACCTGAGCGAATTGGCCGACGAAATTGCAGAGGAGAACATAGACATTGTTGCAAACTGAAGAGAACGCAACTCGTGTAATGCAGTAGGAGATAAAAATATATGATTTAAAGGAACCGTATCGTCACACGATACGGTTCCTTTATGTTGACTCTCGACATATTAAACTATACTGCGATTATTGAAAGGATAATGATGTCTTACATTTTTTTGAATTCCATTCGCAGTTACACATATTTAATATGTGGTCAGGGCTTACTCTGATCAATTAAGGATTTAAGAGAGAAAAACATGTCTACAAACTGTTTAACTGAAAATTTCAGTAAAACTATATACCAAATATTAAACGTTCGTAAACTATTTTTATATATTTAAGAACGTTTATTTTAATCTATTTCAAATGTTTTAAAGCTGTTCTTAAAAGTGTACTGTTATAAACGCTTTTATTAGTAGATGTCAAGGGCAACATAAAATTGTAGGTTAACGGCAATTTGAAATTGTAGGTTTTCGGCAATGCAATGTGTAGATGAAAGCTCAAGTGTGTTTCATCCGGTATGATTTACCTTTGATTTTAAAAATCTTTACATGGTGGACCATGCGGTCCAATATCGCTGCAGCCGTTT
>NZ_OBQF01000002.1 GCF_900220995.1 Salinicoccus kekensis | reverse complement strand
CCACACCTGTTCCCATGCCGAACACAGCCGTTAAGCTCTCCAGCGCCGATGGTAGTTGGACATACGTCCTGCCAGAGTAGGACGCTGCCAGGCAAATAGTTAAGATCCGATCCCAGTGATTGGATCTTTTTTTGTGTTGTTTTTTAGTATAGGAAAATTAAAGCAGCCGCAGGATGTATCCTGCGGCTGCTTATCGATCAGCTTACTCTCATACTGCAGGAGGGCCGATGACTTTATCTGCCAGGCGACGGCAGTTTTCCTGATCAAAATAATCGAAGTAATACTCCGCCTTCTCATACCAGGGATTTTTATTTTCGCCTGTGACGATTTGTTCCAATATATTAATGACTTCTTTTATATCACTTGCTTTGTATCCATATAAATCCTTATTCAGGTCGAGATAGCTGCCACGTTTTTCCTCCAGCACTTTCTGATCAAACATATAAAAAATGATTGGTTTGTTCTGATATAAAAAATCCCATGAAACACTTGTGTAATCAGTCAACAGCATATCAGCATCAATCACTTCATCTTTAATGGAAGCTTCATCAAAAGTGATCAATGAGACCCTGGTTCCATTCTCTAAAGGCTTGAAATAATCTTCGTAAGTTTTCATAAAAGGATGTAATACAACTTTTATATTAAGGCGATAAGTTGCAATAAGCTCTTTCAATTCAGGATCGTTCAACAGATTCACCATACACCGGAAGTAATCACTTTCCAAAAACTCTTCTTCGGTAAGATCAAGCAACCATTCTCTCCATGTCATCATTAAAAGTATGTTACGTACTTTCTTTGACGGACTGTCGGGCTGTAAACGGTCAAAGCGAGCCATGCCTGTAGTAATCAATTTTTCTTCCGGGAATTTCCAACCATTTAATTTTATATCGCGTTCATACTCGGAAGCGCAATTAAAAAAGTCAGTTCGATTAAGAAGGGGTTTATCTTCAGGTTGTATTAATATTTTTTTAAAGCCTTCAATTCCATGGCTGACATGTGTCATCACCGTTTTTTTATTGAGGTGGATATACTCATCCATATTCGGTGCAATATCATAAAGGATGGAGTGGCCATGGAATGTATAGTCAGCTCTGAAAAACAATAAGTAATTCTTAAAGCTGCCAAGTGGGACGGCATACGGGATATTTTCTGCTTGGACGTAGTCAAAATTCTTGTCATACATCCAATATGTCTTTAGATCCTGGCGGTTTTCAACGAGATATGTATGGAAAACCGATGCATTGTCTTCGTATTTCTCTCCTAAGTTTCCTCCGACGAGTACTATTGGATTCTTATTTTTCGGCATCACTTTGGCAACAAGCCGTGCGGCAGTTATTTTAAGATTGATGAATAGAGATTCGTACCATTTAAAAGTTTTAAGTTTCATAAATCATCTCCTCCTTTACGTTAATACATATTCGTTCACCCTATATATTTATACCCATATTCATAGTTTTTTACTCTGTGAGTTGTTTAAGTAGTTGCATTTCGGGTATAAAACGGATACTCAATGTAAAGAATGTGTTAAAATAAGGATACGACATTTCAGAATATTGGTAAAATTAACGTTCAATGTAAATATCATGTTAATTACAACGTGATATTTCTAAATATTAAGGAAAGGGTGGAGTCATTTGAATGTACGAAAAATATTGTTCATTTCAGATCATGGTGACCCACTTGCGGAATTAGGTGGGGAGCAGGCGGGTGGCCAGAATAACTACGTCAAACAACTGGCGAATTACCTTTCTGATAGTGGACTGGTGATAGATGTGGTCACTCATTGGAGCGATGAAAATGCCCCCCGGATAGAAAGGTTCGGCAAATCATGCCGGGTCATTCGTATCGCAGCGGGGAGGAAAGGTTTTGTCCCAAAGGCAGAAATAGCAGATCTTCTCGATGATTTCTATAAAGAAATGAAATCGTTACTTAATTTAAAAGAGTATGATATTATTCATAGCCATTACTGGATGTCTGGACTTCTTGGACTTGCTGTAAAAGAAGAATTCGGCATACCAGTCGTGCATACATCACATTCACTGGGTGTCGCAAAAGCTGCAGCCACAGGAGTACCCGAAGGAAGACGGCTGAGAGCTGAAAAAAGGGTGCTTAGAAATGCAGATTGCGTCATAGCGACGACCCCGACTGAAAAGAAAATCATTAAAAGATTTGCTGGCCCGAAAGCGGTTATCTCTGTCATTCCTATTGGAGTAGCGGAAATCTTTGAAGAAACGCCGCTTCACAAACCGCCCGTACAACCGCTCTTTGTCTACGCCGGTCGTTTTGAAGAAACTAAAGGTTTGTTCACTCTCTTAGAAGCTTTTCAAAACCTTGTGAAAGAGGGCCAGGAAGGCCAATTGATTCTTGCAGGGGGAGACGAAGATGATATTGACGCAACGACGGGTGTACCCATCACCGCTGACCTTTGTGAAGCCATCAATGGTATTGAAGACAGGGTGACTTTTCTTGGACCAAAATCACAGGAAGAACTCGCAGCGTTGTTCTCCAAGGCGACAGCCGTTATTGTGCCCTCTTATTATGAATCGTTTGGCATGGTGGCTGCAGAAGCACAAGGATGCGGTACACCAGTCATCGCTTCTGAAACGGGCGGATTGAAAGATGTGGTAAAAGACGGACAAACCGGAATACTGGTGCCACCTGAAGATTCAGAAGCACTCGCACGAGCAATGCATAAGATGGCAGAAGAACCGGACTATGCTGAGACCTTGGGGCGGGGAGCAATGAAGCGTGCTAGG
The DNA here is from genome assembly GCF_900220995.1 of Salinicoccus kekensis. Lineage (GTDB taxonomy): Bacteria > Bacillota > Bacilli > Staphylococcales > Salinicoccaceae > Lacicoccus > Lacicoccus kekensis. Next base: position 367,485 of record NZ_OBQF01000002.1, on the reverse strand, counting down.
CTGCTGTTCACCTGGTCGTCCATCGCGAATTTGACGCAGGACTTATATGAGGTGGTATACAATGAAGAAAATTCGTCATTTGTTAGCGACGGATCTTGATGGTACTTTTGTAGGGGACAGAACAGGATTAAAGAACCTTTTATCTCATTACGAAACGCTTAAAGAACTTACATCGCTTGCATATATTACAGGACGGCACCGGGATTCTGCAGCTAAGCTCATCTATGAAGAATCACTGCCGATTCCGGATTTACTCATTACTGACGTTGGGACAGCCATCTACTCAGGTTCTGATTTTTCAGAAGATAAAGAGTGGAAAAAGAAAATGACCATTGAATGGTACCCGGATGAAATTCTTAAAGCTGCAAAAAATATTCCCGGACTCACGTGCCAGAATCTGCCTGACAAGAGACGTGTCTCTTTTTATTCAGACGGGCCCCGCCCTGCAAAAGCGTTGGAAGCAAAACTTTTAAAAAGACAAATACCCCACACTTTCATTTTCAGTTCAAATAGAGATGTGGATATTTTACCAAGGGGCGGCGGCAAAGGCGAAGCACTCAAGTTTTCAATCAATAAATATGTAGAAAAAGGTGCGAATATTCTTGTGGCGGGCGATTCGGGCAACGATCTGGACATGCTGACGGCAGGTTATCCGGCTGTAATCGTCTCGAATGCACGGGCAGAGCTGGCAGAGATAAAGGAGAATGATATGCTCTTTCGGGCGAATTATCCCCACGCACAAGGCATACTTGAAGCATGGCAGCATTTCTACGGAACAGGCAAATAGCTTTGTATTTATTGGAGATCAAATGTAATATGTAAAGAGACCGGTATGGTCTCTTTTTTTATATGTATTATTTATTTTTTGATATAATGGTTGAGGAACTTATGGATAGGAGTCATAATGATGGAAAAAGAAATTATTGTATCTTCTTTAGACGATATGGAGCGTTTAGCCGGACTGTTCGGTGAAAAAGTATATCCGAATCTCGTCCTCCTTTTATCCGGTGACTTAGGCGCAGGGAAAACGACATTTTCTCAATTCCTGGGGAAGAAGCTTGGGGTAAAACGGCATATCACTTCTCCTACATTCAATATCATTAAATCCTACAAAGGGGATCTGCCCATTCATCATATGGATTGTTACAGATTGGAAGATAGTGATGAAGATTTGGGTTTTGACGAGTATTTCAATGACGGTGCTTTAGTCATCATAGAATGGTACATATATATAGAAGAATTTTTGCCGGAGTCATATATAACTCTGGATATTAAAATGATGGATGATCAGAGGATCATAACGCTTGAAGGCACAGGGAGTAAAAATGAAAGAGTGGTCAAAGAAATTTATGAAGAGTTTACTGATTGATACATCCGATCAAGTATTATCGATTGCAGTCACTGATGAGATCATATTGGGTGAAATCAATATCAATATAAAAAGAACACATTCGGAAACACTGATGCCGTATATTGCTGAGTTGTTGGATATGGTTAAGGTGGAGAAAAATGAATTGGAACAAATCATCGTCTCAAACGGACCTGGATCCTACACCGGAATAAGAATCGGGGTGACGGTGGCAAAAACCCTTGCTGTGGCATTGAACCTCCCTTTATATACTGTTTCCAGTCTTTTTGTGATGGCGGCAAGTTACCGCGGAGTAGTGGCCCCTGTGATTGATGCACGCAGAGGAAACGTATATGGCGCAATCTACGAGCTGGACGGTAATTCTTTTGATGTAATAAAGGAACCGGAACATATGGATTTCGCAGCATTCAATGAGGAAGTAAAGAAATATGGTGCGCAGATAATCATGAACACTGCATTAAAAAGGAATTTTGAAGCGGAAGTCACCCACGTGATGAGCCGCATCGGTAATGTTGTGAATTATAAAGGCGCTTTGGTACCTGTGGACGCACATGAAGTGGTGCCGGAGTATTTAAGAATATCGGAGGCCGAGAAAAATTGGATGGAAAAGAATCAATAACGATAAGGCCGATGGGGATTGAAGATATCGATGCCGTCCACACCATAGAAACGGCGTCCTTCACCAAATCATCATGGACGAAAGAAGCTTTCCTGAGGGAAGTCGCGGCCAATAAGTTCGCACATTATTTCGTCATGGAGAAGGATTCCGAAATCATCGGATACTGCGGCCTCTGGCTGATACTCGACCAGAGCCAGATCACGACGATCGCCATCAGGGAAGACCAGCGGGGTCACGGATTTGGTCATCAATTACTGAAGTTCATTAAAGAGTACTCGGCGGAATCCACGACGACACTGTCACTGGAAGTGAACGTCGATAATGATTCCGCTAAAAGCCTTTACGAAAAAGAAGGATTCTCCTACGGGGGAATCCGGAAAGACTATTACGGACCCGGAGAGGATGCACATGTCATGTGGGTGAAACTGGATGAATGAAAATATAACAATATTAAGCATTGAGACAAGCTGTGATGAAACAGCGTGCAGCATCGTGAGGAACGGCAGTGAATTGCTGTCGAATGTCGTCGTCAGCCAGATAGAGAGTCATAAACGGTTCGGCGGCGTAGTGCCCGAGGTCGCTTCCAGGCACCATGTGGAATCGATCACGCTTGTGATCGAGCAGGCATTGGAGGAAGCTTCCATGACACCGGACATGCTGGATGCTGTCGCGGTGACGGAAGGGCCGGGGCTCATCGGGGCGCTCTTGGTGGGCATCAATGCAGCGAAGGCATTCAGCTTTGCACATGACCTGCCCCTCATTCCCGTCCATCACATCGCAGGCCATATTTACGCAAACCAGCTGGAGGAGGAACTGACCTTCCCATTGATGGCTCTGATCGTCTCAGGCGGGCACACTGAACTGATTTACATGAAGGACCACCTGAATTTTGAAGTCATCGGTGAAACGCGAGATGATGCAGTGGGGGAGGCATATGATAAAGTGGCCCGCGTCATCGGGCTCCCTTACCCGGGCGGCCCTCATATCGACCGTCTGAGCAAAGAGGGGCAGGATACGTTCGACTTCCCGAGAGCTTATCTTGAAGGCAGTTATGACTTCAGTTTCAGCGGCTTGAAATCCGCCGTGATCAACTCACTCCACAATCACAGGCAGAAAGGCCTTGAAGTGGATCCAAAAGATGTCGCATCATCATTCCAGCACAGTGTGGTGGACGTGCTCACCAGCAAGACGATGCAGGCGGTTGAGGAATATAAAGTCAAACACCTCATCATCGCAGGCGGCGTGGCTGCAAACAGCGGTCTGCGTGCAAGGTTCGATCAGCTCGCAAGAATGCACAATATCACCCTGCATATACCGGCCCTCAAATTCTGCACGGATAATGCAGCGATGATCGGCGCCGCTGCATATCAACTATATTTGAAGGGTCATTTCTCAGACCTCAATCTGAACGGCCGCAATTTCATAGATATTGAAGAATACACACATTAATACATTCAGCGCCCTGGTCTGTTCCACAGATCAGGGCTTTTGTATAATTATCTCTTCATAAAAACGTTTTCTAAAAATTACTATTTGACAGAATATTCATACCCTGTTAGTATGGTACTTAACTTAAAAATGAATAGATTCCTTATCGAGAGCCAGGGGAGGAAATTGGTCCTGAGATCCTGCGGCAACCTCACTTTTTTAAAAAAAGTTGAAAGGTGCCCATTCCAACAAGCGTCATGCTTGAAAGATGAGGAAGAGCAGCTTTCATCAGTGCCTCTTCCTCAGGAAGAGGCCTTTTTTTATTCCTGGTTATCCGCTAAGAATTAAGTTGATCAATGATATGAGGAGAGGTTATTATGAAAAAACAAATTCGTCTGAATGGTTTCACTCAAAATACTGTAGCGCCGCATTCCCCTGGATTATGGCGCCATCCAAAAGACCAGGGCCACCGCCATGGTGATCTGGATTACTGGACCGATCTTGCGAAACTTCTTGAAAAAGGCAAGTTCGACGCGATGTTTTTAGCAGATGTGATGGGTATTTATGACGTATTTGGCGACAGTCCGGATGCTGCGGTAAAAAATGCCGTGCAGGTGCCGCTACATAACCCGCTGCTCCAAATATCAGCGATGGCCGCGGTCACGGATCATCTGAGCTTTGCGCCGACGTATTCTGCTACTTACACCCAGCCATATAAGCTTGCACGCGAATTTTCAACATTGGATCATCTGACGAAAGGCCGCATAGCATGGAATGTCGTCACCTCCTACCTGGAGAGTGAAGCGGTCAACCTCGGAATGAAAGGGCAGATCGACCATGATACAAGGTATGACCGTGCGGATGAATATATGGATGTCGTTTATAAATTGTGGGAGCACAGCTGGGAAGAGGATGCAGTGGTGGCGGATAAAGAGACCGGAGTCTATACGAATCCTGAAAAGGTGCACCCGATAAACCATGAAGGTGAATTTTTCAATGTACCGGGCGAACACCTGGTGGAACCTTCACCCCAGCGCACACCTGTTTTATTCCAGGCAGGCGCTTCATCAAAAGGGAAGGGATTTGCCGCAAAACATGCAGAAGCCCTGTTTACGACACTCGCAAGCGACCTCGATGAGCTGAAGGCATTCACCTCTGAAATGAGGGAACGTGCAGTGGAGAACGGCAGAAATGCAGACGATATCAAGATATTCCCGGGCATCGTGCCGATTGTCGGCCGTACGAAAGAGGAAGCGCAGGAAAAATATGAAGAGCTTCTGACGTACGTCAGCTATGAAGGGACGGCGGCAATGCTTTCAGGCCATACAGGCGTCGATTTTTCAAAATATGACCCGGACGAGTATGTAGAGGATGTCACGACGGAAGCTTCCCACGGTTTCCTGAAGAAATATTCCGCGAGCACCACAAGGAAATGGACAGTGAGGGAAGCGATACTCCATCACGGCCTCGGCATCGGCGCAACAAAGGTCATCGGCACACCTGAACAGGTTGCAGATGAGCTGGAAGCCATGGCGAACGAAGGTGATGCAGACGGCTTCAACATTATACAGGCATCAAGCCCTTCAACTTTCGAGGACTTCATCGAGCTTGTCATCCCTGTGCTGCAGGAGCGCGGCAGTTACAGGACAGAATATGAAGCATCGACTTTAAGGGAGAACCTTTTTGGAAAAGGCAGGGTGAGGATCCCTGAGAGCCATCACGCAAGAAAAGTGAAATTGGCTGATAAGGTGCATATTTAAGTATATTTAAGGCAGTCCTGATTTCAGGACTGCCTTTCTTCATACTCATCTTTCAATATCGAATAATACACATCATTGAAATATTCGCCCTGCTTCCATTTATGTACGTGCCTCAATACGCCTTCCTTCTGCATGCCGAGACGTTCAAGGACTTTCCCGGAAGCGGTGTTCCGCTCATCGAACATCGCCGCGATGCAATCGAGACCGAGGACTTCAAAGCCCAATTCCAATATCGCTTCAGCGGCTTCGGTCATATGCCCTCTGCCATGGTGGGTTTTATTCAGGGTATAGCCGATAATCCCCCTCGAATCTTCGGTTTTTCTTCTCAGTTCAATCGTCCCGATCATTTTGCCGGAATCCTTCAGTTCAATGCCGTACTTTCCAAGCGGGCGCTCCAGGAAATACTCCACAATCGCCTTCTCCGTGTCAGCCTGCGATTCATGGCGGTCAAATACATAATACGTCGTTTCTTCATCCGAGGCATATTCGTGCATATCCCGGGCATCCTCCAAAGTGACCGGCCTTAGGATCAGCCGCTGAGTCTCCAGCCGCTGATGTTTTGCAAGCAATACTTTGTAATCGTCCATTGAAATCCCTCCATATCTCTTTTATTTATCCTAATGATAACAAAAAGAAGGCCGGAGGCCTTCTTTAAAATTGGTATTTTAAATTTATCTGTACTGGTTGAACTGATTGTTGCCTTTTTCCTGTTGGATTTCTTCTTCCTGGGCGTTTCTGCTGCCCTGTGTCTCATCCTGCTTCGCCCAGGCTTTCGTGTCATCATCTTTGAAGTTGCCTTGTCCCGGCTGAGCTTTCTCTTTCATCTGTGCTTTTTGTTCCTGGCCTTCTTCAGCCTGTTTTCTGGCTTCTTCCCTCATCTTTTCAGCCTGATCCTTATGTTCTTCAGTCATTATTACACGCTCCTTTGAATCATTGTATAGTTTGTTTACCATCATTCCGGTATTCTTAAACACCATTCACCGCACCGGGTGAAAAGCATGGGTAACTCTCATCTTCGATTTTGCGAACATATATTCTGTCCTCAGACGGCTTACTCTTCATTTGAGTTTGTCAACAGGGAACATTTGTTTTATCCACAACCTGTGGATAACTTGTGGGCAACTTTAAAAGTCCTGTTGAATAAGTTACCCACAGCTGTGGGTAAAAGTGTGGATAACTTTGCGTGTTTATGTGGAAATTGTGGATAACTCCTTGAAATAGCGCTATAATCACCTTGCTTTTGTGTATAAATCTGTGATGATCTATAATTCTGACTAGTCACCTTATACACCGAACACCCATAAAAAAAGAAGCGGATGGTCATGGACCAAACGCTTCTTCTATGATTCCGTGAGCAGTTCTTCACTTTCCGCCCACTCATCCATGACCTGCTCAAGTCTTTCATTCTTTTTGATGAGCTGTGTATTCAGCTCTGCAGACTTGGTGTAATCATTGTATATATCAGGATCCAGAAGACGGGTCTCCAGATCCTCTATCTCGGTTTCCAGCAGGGCGATTTCCTCTTCGTACTGTTTGACCTGCTTTTTCAATCTGCTGATCTCATTACGGAGTTTTTTCTGTTCCTCATAATCGAGGTTCTCTTTCGGAGATGCTTTCTCTTTCGCCGAAGCAGGGGGAACTTCCATCTGCCGCTTCTCCTCTTTTTTATGAAGGAAATAATCATAGTCGCCGTTCACGAGGAAGACATCTTCTTTTTGTATCTCGAGTATGCGGTCGGCAATGCGGTTGATGAAGTATCTGTCATGTGAGACGAAGATGATCGTGCCTTCAAAATCATCCAGTGCATCCTCCAGCACTTCCTTGCTGTCTATATCCAGGTGGTTCGTCGGCTCATCCAGTATCAGGACGTTATTCTTCTCAAGCATCAGCTTTGCCAGCTGTATCCTTGCCTTTTCCCCGCCGCTTAAATCATTCACGCTTTTCAGCACTTCATCCTGTGTGAATAAAAAACGGCCCAGAATTTTTCTGATGTCGCTTTCCTTCATTTCCGGGTACTCGCTCCACAGTTCCTCAAGCACGTTCTTATCGGAAGTGAACTCGGCCTGTTTCTGATCGTAGTAGCCGATCGAGACATTGGTCCCGTAAACGATTTCCCCGCTGATTTTGGAAATTTTCTTTGCGATGGTTTTTACAAGCGTCGATTTGCCGATGCCGTTCGGACCGAGTATGGCGAGTCTGTCGCCTTTTTCAACGCTGAAGCTGATGCCGCTGTTCAGCACTTCGTCATAACCGATGGTGAGGTCCTTGACCCGGAAGACGTCATTGCCGCTTTCCCGCCGGATTGAAAATGAGAAATCGGCATTTTTATGGTCCTGCCTCGGTGCATTGACCTTCTCCATCATCTCAAGCTTTTTACGCCTGTCTTTCGCCATGCCGCTTGTCGAGGCCCGCGCAATATTCTTCTCAACGAAAGTTTCAAGTTTCGATATCTCTTTCTGCTGACGTTCGTACTGCTTCATCTCCAGCTGGTGGCGCTTTTCCTTTTCGATGACATATTTTGAATAATTCGAGTGATAGAGGGTGCCTTTCCCGAGCTCCACTTCAAAGATCTTATCGACGGTCTTGTCCAAAAAGTACCTGTCGTGGCTGATGATGACGACCGCACCCTGGAAATTCTTCAAATAGTGCTCAAGCCACTCGACGGTTTCCACATCCAGATGGTTCGTCGGTTCATCGAGGAGGAGCACATCGGGCTTACGGAGGAGCATCTGTGCCAGTGACAGCCTCGTCTTCTGGCCGCCTGAGAACTCATCCACAGGACGGTCAAGATCAGCAATGTCAAAATTCAGGCCGGTCAGGACCATTTTGATGCTGGAGTCGATATTATAGCCATCTGCATTTTCAAAGGCATTCTGAAGCCTTGCGAGCTTATCCACATACTCCTCGTACTGTGGATGCGAATATTCATTATCGCCGAGCCAGCGGGTGACCGTATCCATTTCAGCCTTCAGTGCCAGAAGATCTTCGAATGGACGCATCATTTCCTCACGGACCGTGAATTTTGATTCCAGCGTCATCTGCTGGGTCAGGTAACCGATCGACGTCCCTTTCGGCATGCTGATGCTGCCGCCGTCATAACCCATTTCACCGGCCATGATCTTCATCAGGGTCGTTTTACCGGCACCGTTCTTGCCGACGATGCCTATATTTTCACCCGATTTGACTTCGAGGGTGACTTTATCGAAGACCAGATCGGTGACAAAAGATTTTCTTAAATTGGACAATTGCATTACAATCATAAAATTCCCTCACTTTCCTTCAGTTTACAATACTATGTGAAAAAAGACGATGGAAAATCATTGACATTATTATGTATGATTGCAGGGTGTGTGCTATAATGGATTACATTAGCACAACAGGCAGGTGTAATTGATTGTGAATACAAAGAAGAGAATTCCTAACGCCACCATGAAGCGGCTACCTCTGTATTACAGATATTTTAAGCAGGCGGAAGAAGCAGCTGTTGACAGGGTGTCATCAAGAGAAATAAGTGAAGCTTTGGATATCGACTCAGCCACGATCCGCAGGGATTTCTCATATTTCGGTGAGCTTGGACGCAAAGGATACGGTTATAACGTTAAGAGTCTTTTGAACTTTTTCATGGAACATATCCAGGGTACGGACAAGAAGAACATCATACTTGTTGGTGTGGGTAACCTTGGCAGCGCATTATTAAATTATAAGTTCAGTAATTTAAGTGATAAGATGAATGTTGTTGCAGGCCTCGACAGCAATGAGGAACTGATCGGCACCAAAATCAATGATGTCGAGGTACATCATGAAAGTGAACTTGAAGACATCATCGAAAAAGGGAATGTGGAAGTTGCAATCCTGACTCTTCCGGTATCAGCAAGTCAGGAAATGGCAGAGAGGCTTGTCGATGCAGGTGTCAAAGGCATTTTGAACTTCACGCCGACCAGGCTGGATCTGGATAAGGACATCTATGTACATAACATTGATTTGGGAGTAGAACTACAGGCATTATTCTTTTATATGAAGAATCTATAGGAGGGGAATACAGCATGCTTACATTTTTATTACCATCAACATTAATGATGGCCGTCGGACCGGTGAGTTTGATCGTCATCGCAGTAGTGGCCCTGATCATATTCGGGCCGAAGAAGTTACCGCAGTTCGGACGCGCGGTCGGGTCTACATTAAAAGAGTTCAAGGATGCGACCAGGGGACTTGCGGACGATGATGACGAGGAAGAAGAAAAGAAAAAAGAGCCGAAGAAAATTGAATCTGATACGAAATAACAGTGGTGGCGGAAGCCACCTTTTTTTAAGAGGTGACCCTGATTATGCACAATGAAGAAAAGAAGGAAATCATGGAGCATTTGGATGAGCTGAGGAAGCGGCTGCTCATCATAATGTATTTTTTTGTTGCTGCATTGATTGTCGGCTTTTTTTTATCCCAACCTTTAATTTATCAAATGCAGAATGCACCCTGGACGGCCAATATCCAGATGCATGCGTTCCAGGTTGCCGATCCGATTAAAATATACTTGATGGTCATCGTGATCATCGCTTTTGTGGTCATTCTCCCTGTGATACTTTACCAGCTATGGGCATTCATCTCGCCAGGGCTTTACAGCAATGAACAGAAAATGACCTTGAGCTATATACCGATAGTGATGGTCCTGATGCTTACCGGCATGGCATTCAGTTATTTCATCGTCGTGCCTTACATCGTCCATTTCACTTTCGACCTCTCGGAACAGATGGGTATTGCGACCACGATTGGAATCAACCAGTACTTCGGCTTCCTGTTCCGTACAGTGCTGCCGTTCGGCGTCATATTCCAGATGCCGATCCTCGTATTGTTCCTCACACAGCTCGGCATCATCACACCGATGCTGTTGAAGAAGAACAGGAAATATGCTTATTTCATTCTCTTCATCATTGCTGCAGTCATTGCTCCGCCGGACTTCATGACACACATACTCTTGACCATCCCGATGATTTTACTGTATGAGGTCAGCATCGTCATTTCCAAATATGGCTATAAACGATATTTGAAGGCAGAAGAGAAGGCATTGGAAGAATCATTGAACGAAGATTAGGGGGGAGACCGGGTGGACAGACATGAAGATATTCAGTTGAAGGCGTTGGAAACTTTGAGCCGTGACGATCTAAATTCGTATATTGAACATGTCAAAAGCAGCCCGTGGCGTCAAAAATACCATATAGGGAGTGTTTTTGGCGCTTTAAATGCACCTGCTGCAATATTTTATGATGCAGCAGGTGATATGTATCATCTGTTTTATACATGGCTTCCCCTGCTTGATGAGGATGAGCAGTACTGGTACCATGTGACCTCGAAAAACCTTGCCGATTTTAAGAATGCAGGCGTGAAACTCAAACCGGACACACTGTTCGACAGCGGGGGGCTGTCAGCGGGCTCCGCTGTACATATCAATAAAGAAAACCATCTCTTCTATGTGGGCCGCTCTGATGTCCGCAGCAGATGCACATATAAGGTGCTTGCGGCTGCCATGGATTTGGATCATAAGCTGAAGAAACATACTGTGCCATTGATTGAAGGTTTTGAAGCATATTACAGGCAGATGAAGGACCCGGCCATGGTGGTGTCGGGGGGCAGGTATTACATGCTCATCGGTGCAGAAACACGGGATGGCAGGGGACGCATCGCGGTCTTTGGTGCGGATGAATCATCCACATTCAATCATATGGGTGATCTTGATACCGGATTCGATGAGTTCGGGTGGCTCTGGGAGTATCCGGGACACTTCACGGCGGATGGCCGGGATGTGCTCGTATTCTCTCCCCAGGGCGTTGACCGGTACGGTGACTTCTTCAGGAATAATTACCAGTCCGGTTATATGATCGGTTCGATCGATTTTGAGGATGCTGTGATGACCCACGGCGACTTCAGGGAATTCGATGCAGGATTCGATTTTTATGCACCCCGGATATTCACTGACAAGACCGGCCGCCGGGTGATGATCGGGACACTCGGAATGCCGACCACCACGTATCCGGATGAAAAATTCCATGTCAGGCACACTTTGAGCATCCCGCGCATACTGGAGGCCGAAGGTGATCAACTGAGGCAGACACCGCACCCCGACCTGCATGAGTTAAGGGTGAATGAAATGACTGCACTCGGTTATTTCAAGCATTATAACAAGCGTATGAGGGATTTTTACGGGGATGCCTACGAGCTTATCATCGATTTCAACGAATATGATGCCTCTGAAATATACCTCCATCTCCGTGTGGGGAAAAGGGATGAAACACGCCTGATCTATGAGGCGGACGAGCAGAGATTCACCCTGGACACTTCCTTCAGCGGTGAACAGCCGGAAGGCGTGGAGGATTTCGACCGTTCCGTCCGGCTGGAAGAACCGTTGTATAAACTGCAGATCTTCATGGACATTTCAAGTGTCGAAATCTTCATCAATGACGGCGCAGCAGTGATGTCTGCAAGAATCTTCCCCGAAAAAGATGCGGTCGGTGTGGAACTTGCCACCCAGAGCGGGCAGTGCTACGTCAATTTGACGCGCTATGATTTGAAACCTCTGCCGCATGAAGAAATAATATATCAAAATTAAAAGCTGAAATATGTAAAATTCAGTAATAATTTGTTAAATTATAATAAAGCAGTCCAAACCATGTTATAATTGCTTAAATATTTTCTGAGTGTGACGGATTGAAAAAGTTTGGAGGAAAAAATATGTTTTCGGTACTGAGCCAGATCAACAAAAGACAGGAATACATGACGCCGGTGGAGCAGAGAATTGCTAATTTCATCCTGGAGAATCCAAGGAAGATCATTAATATGCCAGTGAAGGACATTGCTTTCAACAGTAACACAAGCGATGCGGCGATCGTCCGTTTTGCCAAGAGGGTCGGGCTTGCAGGCATCAAAGAATTGAAAGTCGAATTGGCGAAGGAATTACATACACTGGAAAAAGAAAAGATCTCCAGAGTCATCGATCTTGAAGCGGATAATCACAGGGATATATTCGACAAAGTGTTCAAAAACACGATCCAGGCACTGTATAACACCGAGAAGATCGTCAGCCGTGAAGTGATGGAGGAAGCCGCACATCTGATTCTGAAGGCGGATAACACTTTCATCTTCGGCGTCGGTGATTCGGCGAATGTCGGCCATGATATAGAGCAGAAACTCCACAGGGTGAACGTCAATGCATTTTTCACAGCAGATAAGTACCTATGCCTGACACGGTTGTCCAATGCCAGGGAAGATGATGTTTTATTCGTCATCACCTTATCCGGCAAGACGGCGGAAGTCATAGAAGTCGTCAAGAAGGCAAAAGCGCTCGGCATAAAAATCGTGATCCTCACACAGAACCATGCTTCGATCGCAAAAAGGCATTCCGATCTTGCGATTGAAATCACGGAAGAAGAAACGAATATCCAGTATATGAATATGACGAGCAGAATCGCACAGCTGGTGATATGCGACGTTTTATTCTTCTATGTATGCCGGGAACTCGGGAGTTCGGCCTACGATACCATTATGAAAACATATGATGCTACACATTAATGCCGGAGAGGGTGGATGACACCCTCTCTTTTTTTTTGCGCCGAATATTACAAAAGATATTTATTGAAACAAAATTGAAACATAAGCCGGGTAGTATTAAGGGTGTGTTACATCTTTCAAATTATGTAGATACGAATATGCATATTCTATATACTGAGTTTAAGCATTTTGAACAGTATATACATGTTTGAAAGTATGGAGGGAAAGATATGGACAAAAAGCACTTGAAGATCACACTAATATCCATACTCATCACATCAACACTTTTCAACTCGGCAAATGACCATATTGCCGAGGCGAATGAAGATATAGATGAAAACTATCAGGTAGAAAATGATATAGATGACGGTGCAGAAGATGCACCGTTGGATGAGGGTGAAGAGGCTGCAGAGAGTCTGAATGAAGCAGGAACAGTGCCGGAGGACGGTTCGGCAGAAACGGTGGAAGATATACCTGCAGAAGCATCCCGGGCCTCTGAAGATGAAGCCATTTTACAACCAGCCGATGGTGTCGAGGCAGAGGCATTTGAAACAATCGAGGAAGAGACGCTTCCGGTTGAGGTTGAAGGACCTGAAGAGCCTGTAATTGAGGAGTCCGGAACCGAAGAGCCTGTCATGGAAGATCCGGCCGAGGAAGCCCCGGCAGATGAGGATTCTGTAATTGAGGAACCTGAAGCCGAAGAACCTGCATTTGAAGAGCCGGAAGAGATAACTCATGGCGAAGGAAACGAAGCGGATGAATTCCACGGCGGGGGAGATGAGGAGATCATCGGTGACGGCGGCAATGTGGATAACGGTGAGCCTGAGTTCAATGATGCACAGGAAAATCCGATTGAATCCGGACAGCCGGTACAGGATGGCAATTTCACCGACGACGAACCTTCACAGCCTGTTGAAGAAGAACAGAGTGAAACTTTAGAGAGCTATGAATATCATTATGAAGAGCCGTCCGCAGAACAGCTTGAGGATGCCGGCAGCTGGAATACAGAGGAATATGAGGCTGCAGAGGCAGAAGAAGCCTTGTATGAAAATCATCCCGGCACGGCAGGGAAAAAACTCCACCGTTATGACCACGGGGATATTCTGAGCGGGATCAGCTTCAGTCCGGGGGAATCGGATGAATCCCTTGAACTCCTCGACAAGAGGGTCAACCGCATCATGACTTCCAAAATCCTTGAAGAGGATGAAGTTTCCGAAGAGGATGTCCTGGAACTTGAAGAAGAGATCAAAAATGAAGCGGGCATCACATCGTCGGATCGTGATGTATTGCCGAATACCGGTGAAGCAAGCAATTATAACTACTTATACAGCATCATGCTGATTGCGGCCGGCACCATCCTGTTCTTCATGACCAAAAGACCGCGGCAGGAATAACTTGATCAACAAAAGAACGGGCGCTTCCCAGCAGGGGAGCGCCCGTTCTTTTTCATTCAGGGACGGTTTAAATTAAAGTTTCGTATCATCTATCGCTTCCAGATAGCGGTCGGCTTCCTCGATGACCTCTTTCAGGCTGCCTTCCTCGAATGGCGACCTGAGTCCGGCGACATTGACTAAAGCGTTGAACGGCAGTGAACCGCCAAGTTTGCACAGTGCGACATAATCTTTCCATGCTGCTTCAAAGTCTTCGTTCGCACGTTGCCAGAATTGGAGGGCACACACCTGTGCCAGAGTGTAGTCGATATAATAGAACGGTGCACCGAACACATGGCCCTGGCGGTGCCAGAAGGAACCATCCACAAGGGGCTCAATGCCATCGTAGTCCCTGTGCGGCAAATATTTTTCCTCAAGCTTCTTCCATTCATTGCGGCGCTCTGCGGGTGTCATTTCCGGATTTTCATAGACGATGTGCTGGAATTCATCAACCGCCACACCGTAAGGGAGGAACGATATATTGTCCGCCATATGGGAAAATTTGAATTTATCCGTATCTTCTTCAAAGAACAGGTCCATCCATGGATAAGTGAAGTATTCCATGCTCATTGAATGGATTTCCGCAGATTCAAATGTCGGGAGCTGATATTCAGGAACGTCGAAGCGTGACATATATGTCTGGAAGGCATGCCCCGCTTCGTGTGTCAGCACCGTCACATCATCCAGTGTACCGTTGAAGTTCGAGAATATGAAAGGCGAATCATACTCAGGGATGAACGTGCAGTAGCCGCCGCCTTCCTTGCCTTTCTTCGCTTCGACATCGAATAATTCACGATCGGTCATGAAAGTGTAGAATTCATCCGTTTCCGAAGACAGTTCCTTATACATCTTCGCACCATTCTCCATTATGTCCTCAGTGTCACCTTTCGGTGCGGCATTGCCGGTGAGGAAATCGAATGATTCATCGTATGATTTCAAATCTGACAAACCGATGCGCCTGCGCTGGCGTTCCTTCAACTTCGTGACAAGAGGCACCACGTACTCCGCTACCTGATTTCTGAACTTCTCGACCATGTCGCGGTCGTAGTCAATCCTGTTCATCCTGACATACCCGAGTTCAACGAAGTCCTCGTAACCGAGCGTTTTGGCGATTTTATCCCGCGTCTTGACGAGCCTGTCATAAATATCGTCAATCTCATCCAGTTTATCCCCCATGAATCCCTGGACGGCGAGTGTCGCCTCTTTGCGGGTGTTGCGGTCGGAGTCCTGCATATATGGGCCGAATTCGGATAAGTTCAATACTTTACCGTCGAATTCTATCTCTGCAGCAGCCAGAAGCTTCGAGTACCTGGTGGAAAGACGGTTCTCTTCCTGCACCAGCTCCTTGATCGATGAATCGTAACTTTTCAGCTCATTTTCAGCAAGCGCAAAAAGCTGTCTGCCGTACAGATCCTCCAGCTCGAACCGGAAATCACTGTTCAGTATCGCATCATAATACTTGTTGTTTATTTCAGTTATGACAGGATCGTACTCATCAAAGAAGTTCCTTTCCGTATCATAGAACTCATCTTTTGTGTCTATGGATGCACGGATATTTGCGAGTGTCTCCATCGTATCCAGATGGTTGAAGATCTTATTGAGTTCATCGACGACTTTACTCTGCGCTTTTGCGCTGTCCGCCGCATTGAACTTTTCGATCAATTCCGATACTTCTTTGGAGATTTGCTGTAAATCGGGCCTTTCATATTTATAGTCATGAAACTTCGTGACCATTCTGTTTCCCCCTTATTGTTTGTCATGAATATTCTATCACACCCATACATGACAATCTAAAATTTAAGGACGGGGCGTTCATTAAAGTCATCATTTTTCGGGTAGAGTAAAGAGATGAAAACAGAAAGACGGGAGGAAAGGTGAATATGGAAATAGATGAAGAATTGGAATACCAATTAGGTGAAGTGACAAGAAAGACCCATGATATGGAAATTCCGGTCATGATCATAATAGAAGGACCGCCGGCATCAGGCAAATCCAGGCTGTCGAATGCACTGTATATGGCGCTCGATGCCAAATATACGGACTTCATAGCGACGAGGCCGGCGAGGGGGATCGACCTGAGGTATCCTTTCATGCAGCGCTTCTGGAACCACCTGCCGAAGGCCGGTGACATCAACATACATTTCAGAAGCTGGTATGCCCAGTATATAGAGTATAAGGAAGCGGGCATCACCGAAAACGTTGCGGTGGATTATGGTGAAATCGCAGAAGATATGCAGAACTTCGAGAAGATGCTGCACAACAACGGTTATGAAGTCCTGAAATTTTATGTCAATACTTCTGAGGAAGTCAGGCAGAGGCATCTGGAAAAGCTGAAGGAAAACCCGGTCCTCAAATGGAAGGCTGAGGAATTTGAAGAAAACCTTGAGCTTTTCAATTATGAGGAAGAGATGCAGGACTTCGTGGAAGAAGATCAGCTCATTCCATGGACTGAAATCGACTTTGAAAATAAAAATGAAGCGATCAATACAATGTTCTCCACAATCATTGAAAAGCTGGAGGCAAGGATCGAAAAGGAGAACACGACACCGGTCCCGAGGATCGTCAGTGACTTCACGCGGTACTTCGAGACGGAACTGTTCACGTTCGACTTTGAAAAAGAGAAGATTGAAAAATCCGAGTATAAGGATATACTGCCTGACCTGCAGCTGAAAATGCGTGAAATCCAGTTCAGGCTGTATCAGCATAAGATTCCACTGATTCTCGTATATGAAGGTATGGATGCAGCCGGCAAGGGCGGCAACATAAAACGGACCCGTGAACGGCTCGACCCGACGGGGTATACGGTCAATGCAATCAGTGCACCGACGGACATGGAACTTGCACACCATTACTTATGGCGCTTTGCGACGAGCATCCCGCGCAGCGGACATATCGGGTTCTTCGACAGGAGCTGGTACGGCAGGGTACTCGTGGAACGGGTCGAGGGATTTGCGAGCCAGAAGGAGTGGACGCAGGCGTATGATGAAATCAAGGACTTTGAGAAATCCCTCTGCAATTCCGGCGCCGTCATCCTGAAATTCTTCCTATCCCTGGATAAGGATGAACAGCTCAAACGTTTTGAAAAGCGCGAGGACAACATTGAAAAGCAATGGAAGATCACCAGCGAGGATTGGAGGAACAGGGAGAAATGGGATCGGTATCTGGAAGCGAGTGAAGATATGATCAAAAAGACGGATACCGATTATGCACCCTGGCACATCATCCCCGGAAACGACAAGAGATACGCACGTATCGAAGTGCTGAAGAAAATCATCTCCGCATGTGAAAAAGTGCTGGAAGATGAGTGATCCATCACTTTAATGTATAATCCATATAGTAAAACATTAAAAGAAAGAGGAAGAAAAGATGAGGAAATTATTATTACCCATAGGGATCATTGTTGGCTTAATCATCATTTTTGCGATTCTTGTCGTTCCGAGATACAACACACTGGTCAACCTGGATGAAGATGTGCTGCAGGCGGAATCCAATATCCAGACCCAACTGCAGAGGCGTGGTGACCTGATTCCAAACCTGGTCAACACCGTCCAGGAATATGCAGACCTTGAGCAGGAAATCTTCACTGACATCGCGGAAGCGAGAAGCAACATCACGAATGCGGATGATATGGAAGAAGTGTCTGAAGCGGATACGGAAATGCGTTCCGCCTTATCCAGGCTGATTGCGATCACAGAGGATTATCCTGAGTTGCAGGCAAGTGAACAGTTCACAGGTCTGCGTGACGAGCTTGCCGGTGCGGAGAACAGGATTGCCGTGGCAAGACAGGATTACAACTCCACAGTCCAGGCCTTCAACAGGAATGTGAGGACATTCCCGGGGAACATGATTGCCGGGATATTCGGATTTGAGGAAAAACCGTACTTCGAGGCGGATGAATCCAGCCAAGAGGTGCCTGAAGTGAACTTCGACTCAGGCGGGGACGAGTCCGGTGATGAGTGATGAAACGCTTTTTGCCGATCGTTGCAGCTTTATTACTCGCCGTGCTGTTCAGCCAGGACGTGATGGCACGCGAGGAACTGCCCGAGCTCGATACAAGTAATTATTTCATACAGGATCATGCAGATGTCCTCGGCCTCCAGACGGTTGAAGAATTGAACGCACTCGGTGCACATCTTGAAGAAGGCACCGGCGCGGAACTTCTGCTGATGACGATGCCGACCATCGGCCAGGAGCATAGGCAGGATTATGCGCTCAGGGTACTCAGGGAATACGGTGTCGGGAAAGCGGAGCATGACAACGGTATCGTGATTTTCCTGAATCTGGACAATGGGAATGAATTCAATAACCGGGGCGTCGACATCCAGGTCGGTTACGGCGTCGAAGGGTATTTGAACGATGCGAAAATCGGCAGAATCATCGACAACACCGCAATGGAGAGTTTCCAGAACGCAGCAGGTGCATCCGATGAAAGCACTGCAAATGCGTATTATGAAGAAGGGCTCGTGAACCTCTACAATGCCATCTACCAGGAATCCCTGGATGCATACGGCTTTGTCGACGGGGAATTCACGAGGGAAACACCCCAGGATGACGAGGAGGCGCTGAGCCTCTCCGGCAGCATCATAAGGATTTTGATCGCCATGGGTGCGATATACCTGCTTTATAAGATATTTTCCAACCGGGGCGGCGGGCCGGGCGGGCCGCGCGGACCGGGAGGCAGAAACAGGCGCGCAAGGCGCCGTGGCGGACCGATTGTACTGTTTCCGCCATCCGGCGGTGGCTTCGGTTCCGGCGGTGGATTTGGCGGCGGCGGTGGCTTCGGAGGCTTCGGCGGTGGATCCGGCGGAGGCGGCGGTGCCGGCCGGGGATTCTGATACACGACGAAAAAGAGACTGGAATCAATTCCAGTCTCTTTTCTTATGCCTTGAATTTAAAAATGGATGTGGCGTATGACCGAAACAATCACGGCCATCGTCTCCTCCAGCTGCTGCAGCTCATCGATGTAATCACCGAGGAGGACATTCAGTCCGACGACGAGGCTGTTCATGATCATATGCACAAAAATCGGGACGAGGAGGCGGCCGGTCATCACATACAGGAAACTGAATGTGTAACTCATGGCAAGGTAAATCAGTATATGGGTGAAGTCGAGATGGGCGACTGCGAATATCAGCCCGCTGACGAGTCCCGCAATCAGGAAGGCAAGCACTTTATATCCCGTATTATGCATGGGGAACAGTGTGTACACTTCACCGAATATCGCACGCCTGAATACATATTCCTCTATGATCGGCCCGAGTATCGCGACGATCAGGATCATCAGGGGCATGGATTCGATCATGTTGATGATTTCATTCGTGTTCTGGCTTTCAAGCGGATTGCCGAGAATATAGACGTTGATCATGCCGGCAATCACCTGGGAAGCATAGGCAAGGACGACACCGCCGATGATCCAGACGATGGTCACGGGGATGTCCGTCTTTTTACCCTGTTCAATGGCATTTTTATTATAGTGCATGCCGCCGATGATGATGACCAGTATCGTTCCGATCAGAAATGCTGCAAACTGATACGGTATGATGGAAGTGACGAGTTCGTCGGGGGACAGTTCCGGACTGGTCAGCCCCATGATGATGCCGACGGGGAGGACGGCGAGCTGCACACCGATGAATATGATTAAAATTAAAGCGCTGTTGATCTGACGTTTTCTGAACAAATTTTTCAAGTGATTCCCTCCAATGACAATAAAATAATTCTACATGAAAATTATCTCAACTTAAAGTGATATAAAATACTTGCATTTTTGACCTTCTTTGATTATCATATTAATTGTTAGCACTATCGGTAAGAGAGTGCTAAAATTATAAATGGAATGATGATATAAGGAGGACATTAAAGTGTTAAAACCTTTAGGAAATCGTGTAATCATTGATTTGACTCAAGAAGAGGAAACAACGAAAAGCGGTATCATCTTAACAGACTCGGCAAAAGAGAAGCCCCAGGAAGGTACTGTGGTTGCTGTCGGGACAGGAAAAATCCTGGACAACGGTACACGTGTGGAAGTGGAAGTGAATGTCGGGGACAAAGTCGTCTATTCCAAATTCGCCGGTACTGAATTGAAACATGAAGATAAAGATTATTTAATTTTAACTGATAATGAAATTCTAGCAATCGTTGAGTAAAAGATAAAACATTATAACTCAAATCATTAGGAGGCAGAATAATGGCAAAGGAAATTAAATTTTCAGAAGATGCACGTCAGTCAATGCTGGACGGTGTGGATAAACTTGCAAATGCAGTGAAAGTGACTTTGGGGCCGAAAGGTCGTAACGTTGTTTTGGATAAACAGTTCACATCACCTTTGATCACAAATGACGGTGTGACGATCGCCAAAGAAATCGACCTTGAAGATCCTTATGAAAATATGGGTGCGAAGCTGGTTGCAGAAGTCGCCAATCAGACGAACGAGATTGCCGGTGACGGTACGACGACCGCGACGGTCCTTGCACAGGCCATGATCCAGGAAGGCCTGAAAAACGTGACGAGCGGTGCGAACCCTGTCGGCATCCGTACAGGCATCAACAAAGCCGTTGAAGCTGCAGTGGAAGAGCTTAAAAATATCTCACGTCCTGTACAGGACAAAGAATCCATCTCACAGGTGGGTGCAATTTCAGCAGATGATCCGGTGGTCGGGGAATATATCTCTGAAGCCATGGAAAAAGTGGGTAAAGACGGCGTCATCACAATCGAAGAATCACGCGGATTCAAAACTGAACTTGAAGTGGTTGAAGGTATGCAGTTTGACCGCGGTTACACATCGCCTTACATGGTGACGGATTCAGAGAAGATGATCGCAGACCTTGAAAACCCATATATTCTGATCACTGATAAGAAAATTTCAAATTTCCAGGATATACTGCCGTTACTTGAGCAGGTTGTACAGCAGTCACGTCCGATCCTGATCATCGCAGACGATGTGGAAGGCGATGCGATGGCGAATATCGTCCTCAACAAACTGCGCGGCACGTTTACGGCAATCGCTGTAAAAGCACCGGGCTTCGGTGACCGCCGTAAAGCGATGCTTGAAGATATTGCGGTACTGACGGGCGGACAGGTCGTTACTGAAGATCTCGGTCTTGAACTGAAAGACACGACGATTGATATGCTCGGTAATGCTTCCAGAGTCAACGTCTCCAAAGACGATACGACAATCGTTGAAGGTGCCGGGGATACGAACAATATCGAAGCACGCATCGGCCAGATCAGATCACAGATCGAAGAGACGACTTCAAGCTTCGATAAAGAGAAGCTTCAGGAAAGACTCGCCAAACTTTCAGGCGGTGTTGCAGTGATCAAAGTGGGTGCTGCGACTGAAACTGAAATGAAAGAACGCAAGCTCCGCATCGAGGACGCATTGAACTCGACACGTGCAGCAGTCGAAGAAGGCATCGTATCCGGCGGCGGTACGGCACTCGTTACAGTGCATGAGAAAGTCGCGGAGCTTCAGGAATCAGGTGACGTACAGACAGGCATCAACATCGTGCTTAAAGCACTGGAGGCGCCATTGCGTCAAATCGTTGAGAACGCCGGTCTTGAAGGCTCCGTCATCGTTGAAAAACTGAAGTCCCAGGAAGAAGGTTACGGCTACAATGCTGCAACCGACGAATGGGTGAACATGGTTGATGCAGGTATCGTCGACCCGACGAAAGTAACACGCTCAGCACTTCAGAACGCAGGCTCCGTTGCTGCAATGTTCCTGACGACTGAAGCAGTCGTTGCAGACATCAAGGAAGACGATGCAGGCGGCGACATGGGCGGCATGGGCGGCGGAATGCCGGGCATGATGTAACCATTAAAAATAATAAATTAAAAGCTTCCCAGAGATTATTTACCTCTGGGAAGCTTTTTTTAATGAAATAAATTCCGCAAACATTGGTTTCAAAATTGGAGGGGCGATTACTTTCACATTCTAGGTATATCTAATTCACTTCAAAAAATACGTCACTATCAGGATAAGCATCATACTTAATCAGGAAATCCTGGTCTGCCGGGACCAAAGCGGAAACATACCCTGAGCTTGTTCCTCCTGAGTAAATATGCTCTCCACCATACGAATCGGGTGTAACTGCACTTTCGCGTGGTGCAGAGGAGCCATCTTCTTCGACGATTTCAAACCTGTCCATGACATAATAGGCATAATCATCGGTCTCAGCCTCGACTAGTTCTGAAGTAGCATGGATAAGCGCCCATTGATAACCTTCAGGGGCCGGGTCATTGTTTGGATTTTCTTCCACCAGCATATTGTAGGCTTCATCTCCGATTATGATGTCATTAACGGTCAGATCAACTGATGCTTCAAACCTTTCGTCAAAATCATCACCGGTGATGCTGGCCTCCAATTGTGCGGTATTTCCAATTTGCAGTGGGTTGGAACGCGTACCTTCTCCAGTTGAGGACGATTCGCCTGAAGTTTCTTCACTATCTTCATCATCTTCAGAGTCAGTGTCGTCCTCAGCAGCTTCCTCATTTATAGTTTCCAGCATATCTCCAAGCTCATCGTTCTCTTCTTCCAGCTCGGCCACCCTTTCCTGCAGAGCTTCATTTTCTGTTCTCAACTCTGCCAGCTCTTCTGAATTATCAGGTGCTGATTCCACTTCTGTAGTTGCAGTGCTTTCTTCCGCTTCGATCTCTTCACCTGCCTCCGGTTCTTCATTACCACATGCTCCCAACATCAAAACGGCTGCCAGGCCGCCTGTCAAAAGATATTTTTTCAATATTATCCTCTCCACCTAATACAATTTTAAATATTTCACTAATTTATATTGTACTATATATTATGGTAATAAATTACTTAATTGGTCATTTAAAGAGAGAATAGAAGTTCATTATTCAAGAAATAAAAGAGATGTTCTGTTGCCAAAACTTCTCTTGTGAAAATTTCACAAGAGAAGTTGATAATACTTCGGCTTATTGTTATAGTTAAAAACGTGTCGTAATAGAATTGTGAATCAACTCGCGTATAATAGGGTCAAAAATAGAAATTATTATAACAGGGAGTGGATTTTTATCAATTCAACTGATCATATAGAAGAGGCGGGACAGGGTGATGATTACTCACTCGAAAGAGTCCCCAGAAGTAAGAGGAACATGGGTTGGCTGAGCATCACAAACATAACATTCGGAATTGCCACGGCAATTTTCTACTTCCAGCTTGGAAGTGTCATGGCATTGCAGTTCGGAGCGATCAATGCGCTCATTTCATCTGCTTATGCCATTGTTGTAGCAGGGATACTTAGTACTTTTATATCTTACTTATCTGCTAAAAGCGGTTTGAACGTCAATCTGCTTTCAAGAGGTGGCGGATTCGGTTATATCGGGGCGTCACTCACATCTCTCATTTATGCATCAAACTTTATTATGTACTGTGCTTTTGAAGGTCTGATATTGGTTTATGCCCTTCATGCATTTTTCCCACATATCCCAATCTGGGTGTATATTCTAATTTTTGGAACAGTGGTAATACCTCTGAACTGGTTCGGCATTAAGCAGCTGGACAAGCTTCAGAAATGGTCGCTTCCGCTGTTCTTCATCTTCCTGGGTGCGGCAATCGTCATGGCATTCATCGTGACGCCGGTTTACAGCGGGAACGTCTTCACCTATATGCCTGAAGGGGTGCAGGTGGGCGGTACGGCCTTGTTGATGTGTATGGCGATGCATCACGGTATCATGGGACTGACTGCACTGATACCTTCGGACTACGCACGTTTCCTGAAGCCAAAAGATATTAAGGCGACGATTGCGATCGGATTCATACCCCAGATCTTCTGTTACGGATTCATGGGGATCCTCGGCATCTGGTTCGGCGTATTGCTTGCTGAACCCAACCCGGGCGTCTACATCGTTTACCTGCTGGGTGCCGGCGGTGCGTTATTCACACTGATCACCCAGCTCCGGATCAACGTGACGAACATTTACAGCAGCTCGCTGTCACTTTCGAACTTCTTTGAGAATGCTGTGAAATTCTCACCGGGACGCCGTTTCTGGGTTGTCGTAAGTGGAATCGCTGCGATTGTATTGATGCTTGGCGGCATCGTGGACCACCTTGATGCAGCACTGACATTCCAGGGCGTTGTCCTTCTGTCATGGGCATCAATCCTCGTGACGGATGCAGTATTCGTTAAAAAGCTGTTGAAGATCGGCCCAGGCTATTATGAATCCAGACAGTCCAACCTGTTCAAGTGGAATCCGGTGGGCGTCACCGCACTGATTGTTTCCAGCGTGCTTGGAACAGTGGCAGCTTTCGGATTCATGGGACCTTTCCTTGAGAGCACCGCAGCATTCTTTGCGGCCCTGCTTGCGGCAATCCTTACAATCATCATCGCACTGGTGACTAAAGGAGCCTACTATGTCAGGCAGGAGGCCCACGATATACCTGCGGAGGACCATATTGCATAAAATAATATAGTTTCTTTTATCCATCCTTCCAAAACCGGAAGGATGTAATCTGATATCGATATGAGGATGACCATTATATGCTTCTGCTTTCTTATTACGATACTTGATCTATTCATTCATATCCATGATTTGAAATCAGAGTCTGTAATCAATTATTCATAAAGATAAAAGAAACCGGCCCGTATGCAAAGCATACATATTACAGGGCCGATGTAAGGACCGGACATTCGGATGAATGTCCGGTTTTTTATTATCACTTCTTAAATATTAAATTAAAGCCGATGATCATAAGTCACCCCAGCCATTTTTTGTTATACTCAACTAAAGATTAAATATTCTAAAAAGATGGACGTCCGAATACAAAGGGGTTATATAAGTGCAGGGGAAAACACAATTTATAAAAGGGCTTGGCATGCTGTCGCGCATACTGGCCGTCGCCTTCTCAAGTTTTGTCACGATACTTTCAACATCCATTCCGCTGATTTTATTTTATCCGGAGGTCAGTAACACTAATACTCTGATCCTGATTGGCATTCTGCTGCTCGGTTCTTTCCTGACGCACGGTCTGCTGACGCATATCATCAACGACCTTGCTGATTTCAAATCGGGCACGGACGAGTACAGCCCCGGCGTGCTTTCCGGCGGGAGCAGGGTGATTCAGACGAAGGTGTTTACCTATGCACAGTTGAAGCTTTTCGGTGTCGTGCTCACAGCGGTGATGGCTCTCGCGGCGGTATTGTTCTTCATTTTCGGTTATACGGTGCTCGGCATCCTCACGATTCTCGGTATGTGGGGGGCGATTTCGTACTCGATGAGGCCGTTCAGCTTCGCCTATAAGCCGCTTGCGGGGGAATGGCTGAGCCTTTTCCCTTCGATGCTTGCCCTGGGACTTGCAGCGCCGTGGATCATGCTTGATTCGATACCGGTGTGGGCATGGTTCAACGCCGCGATCAACGCAATCTGGTGCATGGCCTGGGTCATGGTCCACCATATCCCGGACATGGATGCAGATCAGAGGGCGAAGCCTGTCAAGAACACGAGTGTGCTGTATGCGGCCAACAGATGGGGCAGGCGCGCAGCACATCTCCCTGCCGTCCTGTACCTCGCCATCATCGGGGTGCTCGCCGTCATCATGACTTTCACCCGCCCGCTTGCGGGCATCATCACACTCATTCTCATCATCATCACGATACTGATGCTTTTTGATACGGACAAACGTGATGTTGAAGCGGTCACAGAGACGGAGAAAAAAATGCTGATCATGGCGGCCCTGACCGCATTGATGCTCGGTTTCATCATTTAAAGCCGCCTTTTTATAGTGTATAATGAAACTGAACGGCCGGAGGTTTTCGATATGGAGAAATCTTATTTGAAAAAACGGTTTCTGGCACTGCTGATCGATTACATCATCATCTGGATCTACCTGATTTTACTGTTCCTCACTTTTTCAATCATCTATATTTTATTCTTTGATGAGTTTCCGGAATTCAATGAAATCTCAGCACATCTGATGGCATTTTTCACGACCGTGTTGCCCGTGACCCTGGCGTTTTCATATATGGAGTCAAGGCATCCTTACGCGACGCCGGGGAAGAAAAGGACTGGGCTCGCAGTCGGGAATAAACTTCCCCTGCTCCCTTCAAGCCTCCTCCGGAATGCATTTAAGTTTCTGCCGTGGCATATCGGCCACACCGGCGTGATCCGTGCAATGTATCAGGATTATTCCGTATTCTGGTTCATGGTGGGGAATGCGGGATTTGTACTCGCGGGAGTTTATGTATTGATGGTGCTCTTCAGAGATGACCACAGGCACCTGCCGGATATGATTGCGGGGGCAGAAGTGGGTGCGGGGAGGGTCGGATCATGAAGAAAAAAAGAAAACTTCTTATGATGCTCGGCGGGCTGATACTGGTTTTTTTCGTCATCATACCTTTGATTGCCGGCCTTTTCATCTATTTCAGGGACACACCTGAAAACATCACGTATGAGAGTGAAGTCTACAACACTGATTCGCTGGAGTTCCTGTACGATTTGACGTATGCGGACGAGGCAGGGGAGGAGGTGCACGAACAGGAAATTTTTGATGAAATTTTCCTCATGATCGAGGAAGCGGAGGACTTCCTGCTGATTGACATGTTTTTATTCAATGATGACTATGACCATGCGGATCCCGAACTTGATTTCCCGCAGCTCTCACAGGAATTATCGGATACGCTGATCCGGAAGAAGGAGCAGAATCCGGACATTGAGATCATTTTCATCACGGACCCGATCAACACCTTTTACCGGACTTACCTGCCGTCACATATCGAAAATATGAAGCGGGCCGGCATACAGGTGCATCAGACGGACCTTGGTCCGCTCCGGGACTCGAACCCGCTGTACTCGAGCTTCTACAGGGTGTATCTGCAGTGGTTCGGTGACTCCCAGGCGGGCTGGCTGCCCAATGTATTGAGGCCTGAAGGTCCGGAAGTGAACCTGCGTTCTTATTTCAGCCTTCTCAATTTCAAGGCGAACCACAGGAAGACCATCATGAATGAGAGTACTGCGATCATAACGTCGGCGAATCCGCATGATGCGAGTTTCTACCATTCCAACACCGCATTCAAAGTGGGCGGCCCGGTCCTCGAAGATCTTATGGCGAGCGAGCGTGCAGTGCTCGATATGGCAGGTGTGGATACTGAGGTGTTCGACGGATTTGATATCGACACGGGTGATGATACCGGCGAATATGAAGTGCAGCTCGTCACCGAAAGCAGGATCAAAGCACAGATGCTTGAGATGATTGAAGGGACCGGGGCGGGGGACGCCATCCGTACAGGCATCTTCTATATATCCGACAGGGATGTGATCCAGGCATTGAAAGATGCCCTGGACCGTGGTGTTGAAGTGCAGATGGTGCTGGATGTGAATCAGGATGCCTTCGGCAATGAAAAGATAGGGATACCGAACAAACCCGTCGCGGCAGAACTGATGGAGCACGATAATCCGCCTGGGATCCGCTGGTATGAATCGCACGGGGAGCAGTATCATGCGAAATTCATGATGGCGGAGACTGATGAGGGCATCACCGTGACCGCCGGGACCACGAATTTTACAAGGCGCAACCTCGACGACTATAACCTTGAGACGAACCTCGTCGTAACCGGCAGCAAAGAGTCTGAAGTGATGCAGGAACTGACGGCATATTATGAGCGCATCTGGAATAACGAGGAGGGGACGTACACGTCCGATTATGAGGTGCACAGTGAAGATATATGGTGGAAGAATATATTATACAGGATACAGGAAGGCCTGGGCACATCAACTTTTTAGCATGATGTTTACACCGGTACCCGGGGGGTAAAAGATAGTATGAAAGATGTGACAAATTTTTATAGGAGGCGTAAAAAATGAGAAGTATTATATATATTATCGGTCTTATTGTCGTCATAGCAGCAGTACTATCCCTAATCGGACTGATATAATTGAACGTTTCAACCCAAAAACTGAAGATGAAATTTAAAAATTGACCACGCATGCATCCCGTAATATGGATGGTTTCCATGCGTGGTATAAAAATGCCTTTTTTTAACCCTCCAAGGCGAATTCATATCTCACTTCGCCGTTCTCTTTCCCTTCTTCATAAGTCCTTTCGACAAAGGTCACATTATCCGACTGATCGATCAATATGACGGTCGAGCACCTTGTGCCGTATTTATCCATGTTGATGAAGAGAGGGGACAGGTCCCGTTCAAGTTCTTTTGAAAGGCCGGTGTCAGGCAGCCCTGAATCTGCGGTCTCATCATCCCTGAGGAGCCTGAACAATGCCTCGACATCTGCATCCTGGTCTTCCATGACCGACTTCAGGCCGTTCCTGCCCTTGACGACTTTCGGCCACGGCGTGTCAAGATGGTGGTTGGAAAGGCCGTGCACCCCGTCTTCGATTCGGACGACTTCGTTTTCATAATTATTCAGATAGTATAAACCATCCTTATCGCCGACGAGCAGGTTGAAACCGGCATAATCCCCGCCTTCTTCTGCGACTTTCTTCAAGTATTCCTCCGGCCGGTCATCGCCGGTCAGAAAGTTCCTGACCAGGTGCCCGCGTGATTTTGAATGGGTGGAGAGCAGCTCTTTAGTGTTCCGGACATTGGTGAGTGCGGAAAATCTGCCATCTT
Source organism: Salinicoccus kekensis (assembly GCF_900220995.1). Lineage (GTDB taxonomy): Bacteria > Bacillota > Bacilli > Staphylococcales > Salinicoccaceae > Lacicoccus > Lacicoccus kekensis. Next base: position 338,767 of record NZ_OBQF01000002.1, on the reverse strand, counting down.
TTGTGATGCCGAGCCATGTGCCCATGCCCCGGAGGTCGCGCCCGCCGAGCAGGTCCGGGTGGTCCTCCCAGAAATGCGCCGCTTCCGTGGGACGGCTGTACTCCTCGTCACGGTTTGCCGCCATGACGAGCTTGTATCTGCTGTGGCTGTTCAGCTGGAAATTAATCAAACACATGAAATCAGTCCTATCGGGTTATAAGTTACATATTATTATACTGGAAAACGCGGACCCTCTCCAATACGCTGTTTCATGCAAAAAAACGGATGGCACAGAGCCATCCGTTTTCTGATATATCATCGGTGTTTATTTGAAAGTCTTATGGACGGATGCATCGAAGATGTCTTCGACCGCCTTATCGAGTGAAGTGTTGAATTCATCGTCCGATAAGTCCGCTTTCAGGTCGGAAGCGAGCGCCCTTGAGAAGCTTGCGATCAGGCCTTCGTTCTCTTTAAGCTTATCGTTCGCCTGACGGCGTGTATAACCGCCGGAAAGTGCGACGACCCTGATGACTTGCGGATGGTCGATCAGTTCCTTGAAGAAGTTCGCTTTCGTCGGGATGGTCAGCTTCAGCATCACATGCTCATCGTCGTTCAGTTCATTCAGATGGTTCATGATTTCGTCTTTAAGGATTCTCTCGATCTCTTCCTTGTCTTCAGCATGGATGCTGACTTCAGGCTCGATGATCGGTACGAGGCCGGACTGGGTGATGCGCTTGCCGACTTCGAACTGCTGGTCGACGACGGCTTTGATGCCGGACTCGTCCGCCTCAAGGATATTGGAGCGCATCTTCGTGCCGAACATGCCGCGTTCAACCGCACGGCGGAGCAGATCGTCAAGGTCAGGCATCGGCTTCATCAGCTGTGCGCCGTTTTCCACATCGGCAAGTCCTTTGTCCACTTTGACGAACGGGACGATGCCTTTGTCCGCGAGGTAATCACCTGTGTATTTACCCTCGATTTTACGATCCATCGTCTGCTCGAATAGAATCGCTCCAAGGATCCTGTCTTTGTTGAAAGAAGGTGAAGTGATGATGCGGGAACGCATCTCGTGGACCAAATCAAACATTTCCTCTTCGCTTGAATACTGGTCCTCATCCACGCCGTAAGCTTTCAGCGCTTTTGGAGTACTGCCGCCGCTCTGGTCGAGCGCTGCGATAAAGCCGTCATCATTTTTCATTCTGTTGAACTGTTCCTGATTCACTTATAATCACTCCTAATTTTTTTACTCTTCACTTATCATTATGCTAAATAAATACAATTCATGCAATGATTTAATGGACCTCACCCTTTATAGAGGATGAGCACTGCAAATACGTGGCCGACGGAAAACTTCACATCGATGACTTCAATGTGAGGATTCTCATACATGAAATCATCAAATTTCTTGTCCAGCCCCTTTTCCGTCATTGCACTCAATGTTTTCGTCTTCATGATGTTCCCCTCCCATACCATATCATTTACCCGGAATGTTATAATTTTAATGAACTTTGCCTCTTATTTTTAAGGATCGGCGGTGAATGAAGTGAACGAAGCTGTGGCGAAAGCTATTGCTCACTGGGAAGTTCGAATGAGCGATGGGGGTGTTCTATCGCTCACCGAGAAGATTGAATGAGCGATGGGGCGGTTCTATCGATCACTGGGGAGACTGGATGAGCGATGGGGAGTTTATTACAGGAGCAGGGTGATCATATGGATTTAACAATCAGGAAAGTGACCGTGGAAGATGCAGAAAGGGTCGCGGAAATCTGCAGGACGGGCTGGCTGGATACGGTGGAAGGTATATTTTCGGACACTTATAAGCGTAAGACCGTGGAATTCTGGTATGCGCCCGGCAAAGTGGAACAGGATATTAAGAAAGGCCACTATTCATATGTCGCCGAAGCCGGAGGGGAAGTCGCCGGCGTGATCGGCGGTGGTATGACCGGCAGCTCTGTAAATGAAATATTCGTCTTCTACGTTGACGGCAGGTTCAGATATATGGGGATTGGGAAGAAGCTGCTCGAAACTTTCACCGCACATTTCAGGAATAAAGGTGCGCGTCAACAGTGGGCGTCCGTCCAGGAAGGGAATACACTCGGCCTGCCGTTTTATGAGGCGCAGGGTTTCCGGTGCGAAGGCATAAAGGAGACACGGACCGGTACCGGGGAGATACAGCGGTCGCTCAGGATGAAGCGGGAGATTGGTTGATTGAGGAAGAACGCCTCTATTGGCCAAGTGGGGCTTCGTTTGGCCGATAATCACCACCACCCTCCCACAATAATTTGCTAAAATAACGATATATGAATAATTCGCATCTTACGATGGATGCAGAGTGGTTACGGGATGCCTTTTCATGTAATTTAAATTATAATGAAGGCATACAGAATGACGTGTTTCTACTAAACTGGAGGATGTAAATGATGTCAACGACTAGAATATTCGGCCATCGGGGCGCCAAGGGCCATTATCCCGAAAATACGATGCTCGGTTTCAATAAAGCCTTTGAAATGGGTGCGGACGGTATTGAAATCGATGTCCACCTGACTAAAGATAAAAAGCTCGTCGTGATTCATGATGAAAGTCTGGACCGTACGACAACCGACAGGGGGCTCGTCAAGGACTGGAAGATCTTCGACCTGAAAAACGTTAAAACAGGCGTGAGATTCAAAAATATGTCGAAGTATAATATGACATGGGATAAGGAAAGGATTCCGGAATTGTTCGAAGTGCTTGCACTTTTCGCCAGGGAAAATACCGTCATCAACATTGAGCTGAAAACGGATGTATATGATTATAAGGGTATAGAAAGGGAAGTGCACCACACCGTTGCGACACGGGGCATGCTCGACAGGGTGGTCTTTTCCTCATTCAATATGGATACTCTCGACCGGCTGAAAAAGCATGATCCGAATGTGAGGATTGCCTACCTGGTCAATGAACTCCCCGAAAACTATGAGAAGCTGATGGAAGATCATGACTTCGAAGCGTACCACTTAAGGGTGGATTCGGCACTCAAAAATATGGATATCATGAAGGAGAAGGGGATATTCTTCAGGATCTGGACTGTGAATGAAAGGGACCATATCAAGCAGCTGATCGATGCGGGTGTCCGTGGAATCATCACTGATTATCCGGATCTCGCACTCACTCTTCTGGACGATTAAAAGACCGCCATCCACAAAAGGATGGCGGTCTTCATATTTAGAGGCTCCAGTAATGGTAGCCTTTTTCTTTGCATTCGTTCCTGTCCAGTGTGCCTTTCACATCCACGATCACTCTCTGATCGTTCCTGAACAGGCCACTCAGGCTGTCCAGATCGAAATCCTTCAGATATTCCTCGTGGGGCACTGTCAGCACCACGCAGTCAAGGTCCTTCAAATCTCCATCACTGACGAGCTCTATACCGAGATCGCGCTTGACCGCTTCCGGCACCGCCACGGGATCGTGTACAAGGACATTGACGCCGTAATCTTCAAGCTCATCGATGATGTCGGTCACTTTGGTGTTCCGGACGTCGGATACATTCTCCTTGAAAGTCAGGCCGAGTACGGCCACCCGTGCATCCGCGACCTGCTGGCCGGCTTTGATCATCTGCTTGATGATGTTGCCTGCGATATATTTACCCATATCATCGTTCACTTTCCTGCCGGAGAGGATGATTTGTGAATGATAGCCCAGCTGTTCTGCCTTGTAGGTGAAATAGTACGGGTCCACACCGATGCAGTGGCCGCCGACAAGCCCCGGCGTGAACTTCAGGAAGTTCCATTTGGTGCCGGCCGCTTCAAGCACGGCATTCGTATCGATGTCCATCTTATTGAAGACCATCGAGAGTTCATTCATGAAAGCGATGTTGATGTCCCTCTGCGAGTTTTCGATCACTTTTGAAGCTTCAGCCACTTTGATGCTCTCCGCTTCATGCACCCCGGCTTCAATGATCGAGCTGTAGACGTCTGAGACTTCCTTCAGCGCTTCCTCATCGGAGCCCGAGACAACTTTGACGATCCGGGTCAGTGTATTCACCCTGTCGCCGGGATTGATGCGCTCCGGGGAATAGCCGACTTTGAAGTCCTCGCCGAACTTCAGACCGGACACTTCCTCGAGTATCGGGATGCATATCTCCTCGGTCGTCCCCGGGTAGACTGTGGATTCGTATACGACGATCGAACCTTTCGTGAGGTTCCTTCCGACCGTTTCACTCGCACCGATGACAGGTTTCAGATCCGGTGTCTTATCCGTATTGATCGGCGTCGGCACCGAGACGACGAAGAACTTCGATTGCCCGATGTCCGCCTCATCACTCGTGAACTGCATCGTCGTATTCCGGATCACTTCATCCCCGACCTCGTCCGTCACGTCCGTGCCGCCCAAATACTGGTCCAATTTTTCCTGATTGACGTCAAAACCAATCACATCATACTTCTTTGCGAACTCAACAGCAAGCGGCAGGCCGACATACCCCAGCCCGATGATGGCCATTGATGCTTCTTTTGCCTGCAGTTTTTCAAATAAACTCATACCATCTCTACCTTCCTTGATCCACTTTTTAAATGTGGAAAATCTATCTTAGTCATTATACAATCAATAATGTTTCCATGCACTACATCTACCCTAAAAAGTAGAATAATAAAAGAGCCTGTGATAAAATTAGTGGATGCAATTTATGAGATTAAATTTGAAAAATATATGATATAAATGGAACGATCAGGCTGTATATCAGTGTTCAGTAAAGACTGGGAGTGTAAAGTTTTATGGATATTGCAGTAATTGGTACAGGCTATGTCGGCCTGGTGACCGGGGCGTGTCTTGCCGAGGTCGGCAACCGGGTGACATGCATCGACATCGATGAAGAGAAAGTGGCAACATTGAAGCAGGGCATCAGTCCGATATACGAAGCGGGGCTTGAGGAACTGCTCCGGGAGAACATTTCCAGATCACGCCTGGATTTCACGACGGATTATGAAGAGGGGCTCGCTGGGAAGGACATCGTCTACATCGCAGTCGGCACCCCGCAGAACGACGACGGCTCTGCAGATCTGACCGCCGTTGAAGCAGTCTGCCGCTCACTGTCAAGACACCTTACACAGGATGTCATCATCGTCACGAAAAGCACGGTGCCGGTCGGGACGAACGAATACATCAAAGCCCTGATCGAGGAGGATTTGGAGGGGGATGTGACAATAAACATCGCCTCCAACCCGGAATTTTTAAGGCAGGGTTCCGCCGTCCATGACACGTTCAACGGGGACCGCATCGTCATCGGTGCCGATTCACCGGAAGTGCTGGATGTGCTCGAGACAGTCAATGAGGGCTTCGGCCTGCCGATCGTCAGGACGAACCTCCGCAGTGCGGAAATGATCAAATATGCCTCCAACGCATTCCTCGCGACGAAGATCAGCTTCATCAACGAGATGGCGAACCTTTCCGAGCGGATCGGGGCGAACATCGACGATGTGTCAAGAGGCATGGGGATGGACCGGAGGATAGGTGAGGCATTCCTGAACGCCGGCATCGGATACGGCGGCTCATGTTTCCCGAAAGATACGCGGGCGATCATATCGGTCGCAAGGGAAGCTTCATATGATATGCAGATCCTTGAAAACGTCGTCGACTCCAATGAGCGCCAGAGGGGCATCATCGTCGACAAAGTCATGGACCGCTTCCAGTCAATCAAAGGCAAAAAAGTCGCCGTCCTCGGCCTCGCCTTCAAACCGAACACGGATGATGTCCGTGAGGCGCCTTCGATATCGGTCATCGAAAAGCTGCTCGGTGAAGGCGCCGAAGTGCACACATTCGATCCTGCAGCCATGGAGAATGCCCGTAAAGTGCTGCCGGAAGGTGTACATTACACGGACAGCATCGAAGCGGCCGTAAAGAATGCGGAGATTGCGATCATACTGACCGAATGGAAGGAAATCAAAGAATTCCCGATCGAAAAGTATGAAGCGCTGATGGCGAACCCGGTGGTCTTCGATGGCAGAAACTGTTTTACGCTTGAAGAAGTCGCGGGGACCGGTGTGGAATACCACTCCATCGGCCGGCCGTCCATTGGAAATTAAGCCCGAAAGCCGACGTCGCTGTCGGCTTTTTTTATTAGGGCCATCCTGTGGCGGACAGGCGTTTATTTGTATACTGGACCTGCTGTGATATAATACACGGGATGAAATATCGGATTTCCCGGGAAGGCTTGAACATTTATGGAGAAGAAGAAAATACTGTTTTTCATATACCGGATGGGCGGCGGCGGTGCGGCAAGGACGCTTTTGAACATCATCAACAACATCGACCGGACACAGTTCGCACCCCTTCTTGTGACGCTCGACCGTGAAGGCGGGTATGAGGAGTATGTGGCTGCGGATGTCCCCTTCATCAAGCTCGGAACGAAGCGGCTCCGGGGTGCCGTGACCCGGCTCGCAGAAGTGATTAGGGAAGAACGTCCCGACATCGTCTTCAGCACGATACCGAATTACAACATCGTGGCACTTCTTGCGACGAAACTCTCACGCACGCCGGCCGTCAATGTGGTGAGGGAGGCGGCATACCTCGGCGGCACGGTGAAGGAGGATGCCAAGCTGCGTTTCGCAGGTTTCCTGTACAGGCGTGCAGCGAGGGTGATCGCGCTGTCGGAAGGCGTCAAAGAGAATATTATTAAGCGGTATAAAGTGAATTCTGATAAAATTGATATTATATATAATCCGGTGGACGTGGAAGGCATCCAGGCGCTGATGGGGCAGGATGATATTGAACCCGGGCATCAGGCTGTCTTCCATAGCGGCGGCAAGGTCATCATCACCGCGGGGCGCTTCCACCGTGATAAAGACCAGAAGACTTTGCTCGAAGCATTCAAGCCGGTGCAGGAGGAACTCCCGGGCACCCGGCTGATGATACTCGGCGAGGGTGAGCTTGAAGCGGAACTGAAGCAGCAGGCAGAAGACCTGGGGATAGCGGACGCCGTCCATTTTACGGGCTTCCGGCGCAACCCGTATGCCTACTTCGCACAGTCGGATCTGTTCGTATTATCCTCCGTCCGGGAAGGTTTCGGCCATGTGCTGACCGAGGCGCTCGCAACGGGCACGCCGGTCGTCTCCACAAAAGCACACCCCGGGGCCGGGGAAGTGCTGGATGGCGGGGAATTCGGATTGATGTGCGAACCTTCCGATCCAGAGGCCCTTGCGGAAAGCATTTCATATATGCTGAAGCTGGATGAGGCAAAAAGACAGGCCATCATTGAAAAAGGGCTCCGGCGCGCCGGGATGTTCCATGCAGAAAAAATAGTGAAGCAGTACGAACGGATGTTTACGGATGTACTGAAAAAAACTTGAAAAACAGGAGAGTCATTATGGAAAGAAAAAAAAGCGTGATACATATGACGACCGTCCATCACCCTTATGATCCAAGGATCTACCATAAGCAGTGCAGATCGCTCCAGGCGGCCGGCTTCGACGTCACACTGATCGCAAGGCGCGATCCGAAGCGGAACGAGGCGGGCAAAACCATTCCCCACATCATGCTGAAGACGTATAAGTCGAGGCTTGCCCGCATGGTCTTCGGCACTTATGATGCGTACAGGCAGGCGAAATCCCTGGGTCCGGACATCATCACTTTCCACGATCCGGAGCTGATGCCCGCAGCGTGGGCCCTTAAGAATAAAGGTCACACCGTGATCTATGACATCCATGAAGATTACATCACGAGCATCATGCAGAAGGATTACTTGAGCGAGCCCGTCAAAAGGATCGTCGCTTCCGGATATAAGTTGATGGAGAAGTTCTTCACCAGGAGCATGGGTCTGTCGCTTGCGGAGAAGTATTACGAAGAGCGCTACCCGGATGGTGTCTGGATACTGAACTATCCGACGGTGAATGAAAAATTCCTGCAGCACGAACGCACCGGACCCGCGGAGGACCGGGTGCTGTACACCGGGAACGTCTCGCATGTCAGAGGCGCACTGCAGCATGCGAAGCTGCCGGTGCTGGATCCGGATATCGAAGTGCACTTTGTCGGCAAGTGTCCGGGCGACCTCGCAGAAGAGATGTATGAAGTGGCCGGCAGTGCATCCGGCAGACTGCATATAGAAGGCATCGACAGCTTCATTGAAAAGGAAGTCATCGAGGAAAGGTATCTTGAGCGGAACTGGCTTGCGGGCATCGCGCTGTTCCCGCCGACGGAGCACTACAAAAAGAAGGAACTCACGAAATTCTTCGAGTATATGAATGCAGGACTCCCCGTCATCTGTTCCGATTTCCCGGTATGGAAAGCATTCATCGAAAAATATGAATGCGGCATAGCAGTCGATCCGGAAGATGACGCGGCGATCAAAAATGCGCTCGATTATTTGCGCGAACATCCGGATGAGGCCGCCCGCATGGGTGAAAACGGGAAAAGGGCCGTGATGGGGGAACTGAACTGGGAGACCCAGGAAAGGAAGCTCGTACGCTGGTACGATGCGCTCGGAGGGTCCGGGACTTCCGGTGAGGAACAGGAGGCATGAAATGATGAATCAGGACATACCGACGGTGTCGGTGATCACACCTGCATATAATGCGGAAAGATTCATAAAAGAAACGATACAATCCGTCCTCGACCAGACATACTCCGATTGGGAGATGATCATCGTCGATGACCAGTCCAAGGACAGGACGGTCGAATATATAAAAGAGATGCAGGCAGAAGACGACCGCATCCGGCTGATGGAGCTCGAAGAAAACTCCGGCTCCGCAGTGGCGAGGAACACCGCCATCGAAAATGCGAGGGGGCGCTATATCGCCTTCCTTGACAGCGATGACAGCTGGACGCCTGAAAAACTCGAACGCCAGCTCAGGTTCATGAAGGATAAGGATATCGCGTTTTCATTCACAGCATACGTACGCACGCTGGAAGACGGCACGGAAACGGATTACATTTCAAGGACACCGGCGACGGTGGACTGGGATGCACTGATGAAGCGCTGTGTCATCGGCTGCCTCACCGTCATGCTCGACCGCGGGAAGACGGGGGATGTGAAGATGGTGGACATCCGCACGCGTCAGGACTATGCACTATGGCTTGAACTGACACGCCGCGGATTCACGGCCCACGGCCTTGCGGATGTGCTCGCGAAGTACAGGGTCGTCGGCGATTCCATCTCGAGCAACAAATGGAAAGCGGCAAAGCGCAACTGGTATGTATTCAGGCACATCGAATCCCAGAGCCTTCCGAAGGCGCTGTGGTATTTCGGGCACTATGCAGTGATTGCCGTGAAAGATCTGATCAATTACAAAATTGCTTTGAACAGAGGTCCGGGAAACAGAAACCCCGGACGCGAGTAAACTAGGCGGTGTCATTTTAAATCATGAAAACTTATTTGAAGGAAATGCTGAGTCGTAAAGACTTGCTATATTATCTTGTGAGGTCCGGCCTGAAGGCGGAGCACCGCAACAGCTATCTCGGCTATTTGTGGTGGCTGCTCGATCCGCTCCTGAACGTATTGGTCTTTTATTTTCTCATCGTCATCATACTGGACCGCGGGGACACTGAAAACTTCCCGCTGTTCCTCGTCATCGGACTGATCGTCTGGCGGTGCATCAGCTCGACGCTGAACTCTTCTTCAGGGTCAATCATGCGGTACAGTTCGATCGTAAGCCAGGTCTACTTGCCGAAATCATTGTTCCCGATATCATTCACGCTGACGCAGCTGTTCAACTTCGCTTTCGGGTTCGTCGTGATTGCGGCGTTCCTCGCATGGTTCCGTGTGATGCCCGGGTGGGAGATCGTGTTCCTGCCGCTCCTGATCATCATACAGACGACGTTCCTGCTCGCCATCGGGATGATCCTCGCCTATGTGACGGTGTTTGTAAGGGACATCGAAAACGTGCTCACATATGTCACGCGGGCGTTCTTCTATGCTTCACCGATCATCTGGGAAGGTGGCAGGCTGCCGCCGGAGTACGGCTGGGCGGTCACATACAACCCGATCGCCGTCATCGTCACTTCCTACAGGGATATACTGATGTATGACAGCCTGCCGAACTTTTTGGGACTCGGCATCATCTTTGCAGTATCGCTTGCGGTCATAGTGTACATGCTGTGGTACTACAGCAGGAACGAATATAAGATTATCAAGGCGCTGTAAGGCTTGAAGCAGAAAACGAATTTTAAAAAAGAGGGTTTTTGAATTGACTCTTCATGAAGATTCAAAACTGAATGAGAACACACAGGAGAAAAAGACGGTCATCAAATCTGAGGGCACCGGCATCACCTTTTTCTCGGGCAACCATGCCGCCGATTTCAAATCGAGGATACTCGACTTTTTCCAGACTTGGAAACTGCCTGAAAGGAAACTCGTCCACCCTTTGAAGGACATCACCTTCGAAGGCAGGGAGGGCGAGATCCTCGGCATCATCGGCTCGAACGGTGCAGGCAAGTCGACGCTCTCCAAAATCATCGCAGGCATCTTGAGGGAAGACTACGGCGTGATGGACGTCAAAGGGAAAGTGACGGCGCTATTCTCTTTCGGGATGGGGTTCAACCAGGAACTGCCCGGGCGTGAAAACGTCTATTTGAACGGTCTGATGCTCGGCATCGAAAAGAAGGAAATCGATAAATACATCCAGGATATAAAAGACTTCTCGGATCTCGGTGACTTCTTCGAGCAGCCGATGAAATATTACTCGAGCGGCATGAAGTCGAGGCTCGGCTTCAGTGTCGCAGCAAACCTGCATCCTGAAATACTCGTCATAGACGAGGCACTGAACACGGGGGATGCCAAGTTTTCGCAGAAAGCTTCAGCGAAGATGAAGGCCCTCGTCAAGGATGCGAAGATGGTCATCCTCGTCACGCACAGCCTGAGGTATGCACAGCGCAACTGCAACAGGATCATGTGGCTCGACAACGGGGAAGTCCGTGAAATCGGCGACCCGAAGACGGTGATCGCGAACTACCGTGCCAGTGTGCCGAAAAGGCCCCAGAGGAGAAGGCAGGGCAAGCTCGAACTCCGGAAGACCGAGACGGAGATGAAGGACAATGTCGTCATCCGGGCAAAAGATGTCGGTGTGAAATATAAGCTCACGACCGGTGACTTCTGGGCTTTGAAAGATGTAAATTTCGAAGTCAGGGAAGGCGAGGTCGTCGGCATCATCGGGCATAACGGAGCAGGCAAAAGCACGCTCTGCAAGACGCTGACCAAGATCCTCCGTCCGGATGAAGGCGAAATGGAGCTGTACGGTGAAACTTCCGCACTCCTCGGGTACGGTACAGGATTCAACCCGCATTTGACAGGGGAGGACAACATCTACCTCAATGCCCTGCTGCTCGGCATACCGAAGTCGCTTGTGGAGGAGAAATTCGATGACATCATCGAATTTTCAGGCCTCGGCGCAAAGGTGAAGAACCCTGTTAAGGACCTCTCCAGCGGACAGAAGGCCCGCCTCGGGTTCAGCATCGCTGCAAACCTGCAGCCGGACATCTTCATCGTGGATGAAGCGTTGTCGACAGGCGACCTTGCGTTCCAGCAGAAGGCCAGTGAACGCATCCAGGAGATGATGAGCCGTGCGAAAGTCGTCATCATCGTCTCGCACAGCCTCGCCTTCATAGAGAAGATATGCACGCGCGGCATCTGGATGGAACAGGGCAGGGTGATGTTCGACGGCACTGCAGAAGAAGCGGTGTACAAGTACAAGGAAGCCCAGGGCCTCCTGAAGCCGCCCGTACAGAAGCGGCAGGTCCGAAAGCAGGGTGCTGCCGGCAACAGGCAGAAGCCTGTGAACAAAAGAGCGGGTAATCAGAACGTAAGGAAACAGGCTCAGAATCAGAATGAAGCGACGACTCACAAATGATATATGAAGGTGGTGCCTTGAATGCTCAAGAAAATAATATCGAAGCCGGTCGACTGGGTGGTCTATTCGCTGCTTGACGAGAAGCAGCGTAAAAGAATCGGTGATGCACTTTCGAAAAAGCAGAAAGAGAAGATCATACGCCTGTTGAACGGGAAGAAATTTCATCAGAGGAAAAAGCTGAAAGCGTTGAAGCACCATCTTTATAATCTGGGTTTTACGGAAAAGGCTCTGAGTGATATGGAAGGCTTTCTGGACCAGACGGATAATAGTGAAATCAGAAGACTCATCTCCTGGGAGATGAGTCTCTGGCATGCCAACAGAAATGACTTGGAAGGTGCAAAAGCGGCGGTAAAATATCTGCCGATCGCGACAGAAGGCGAAGACAGCCCGGATCAGCAGAGAAGAATCGTCATCGTCACTGCAGAGTGCTTCGACCGTCTGTCTCACAGGGAACATGCGCTGGAACTCCTGGAAGGCCAGCTGGATAAAGCGCCCCATCCCGACTTGTATCTGGCGATGGCGAACCTCGAGGAGGACCTCGAAAAACGGATGGCACTCATCAATAAGGCATTCCTGATGTATGACCTCACACCGATCGGTTTCAATGCGGACTTCGATAAGGCGACTTATGACGACCTCATCACCATGCCATCCGATGAAACAGTGGAGGAAGGGCCGAAAGTTTCCGTTATCCTGCCGGCCTACAAAGCGGAAACAGGGATCAGGGTGGCCATCGAATCCATACTGGCACAGTCATGGCGGAACCTGGAACTGCTGGTCGTCGATGACTGCAGCCCTGATACGACCGTGGAGACGGTGAAGGAATATGTGAAAAAAGACCCGAGGGTCAGGCTGCTGTCGACACCCAAAAACAGCGGGCCGTATGTCGCGAGGAACATTGCGATGAAAGAGGCGGCGGGAGAATTCATCACGATCAATGATGCGGATGACTGGTCCCACAGGCAAAAGATCGAAATACAGGTCAAGCACCTCATGGACAATCCGAAAGTGATGGCAAACACTTCCGAACATGCGCGGCTCACCGAGGAACTGAAACTGTACCGGAGGGGGACGCCGGGGAAATATATATTCCCGAACATGTCCTCGATCATGTTCAGGAAAAAAGAAGTGCTTGAAAGAATCGGCTACTGGGACAGCGTGCGCTTTGCCGCAGACGGCGAGTTCAAACGCCGCCTGATCAAAACGTTCGGACAGAAGAGCTACGTGGACCTGAAGTCGGGACCGTTATCGCTGCCAAGGCAGTCCGTATCATCATTGACGGGCAGCTCGGCATTCGGTTATGACGGTTTCTTCATGGGTGTCAGAAAGGAGTATGTCGAAAGCCTTGAGCATCATCATGAAAGGTCCCACAGCCTGTACTACCCTTATCCTCAAGCCGTACGGCCGTTCCCGGTGCCGGAACCGATGTGGCCGGAACGGGAGGAGAAACCGGACGGCTACAGGACGTTCGATGTCGTCCTTGCAGGGGATTTCAGGCAGAACAGCACGTTCCATATATATAAGATCAAAGCATTGAAAAAACAGCACGGCCGCATCGGCCTGGTCCAGCTCTATGAATATAACCTCGACATCGAAGGCGGCATGCAGCAAGATCTGCGCAACATGCTCGACGGGGAGAGCCTGCAGATGCTCGTCTATGGCGAGAAGATCAGAACGAAAGAACTGATTGTCACAGATCCCGGAGTGCTAAAGTTCCATCAGAAATACCGTCCGGAGATCCGGACGGAGAAGGTCACGGCGGAAAACCTGGAAAATCTCCAACCCGAGGAGCGGGAAGAAGTCCAGCACCGTATGGAAGAATATTTTGGCATGAGGGCGGAGGATGTGTCGCATGATTGAAAATGAACAGCTCACGGCCGAGCTGCAGGCAGCACGGGCGAGGCTTGCAAGAAGTGAAGCGGACAGAGACGAATCGTACGGGGAGCTGGCAGCTGCACAGGCGGAATTCAGGAATGCAGAAAGGTTCATCGAAGGCGCAAAACGCCTGCCGCAAAGTCTGAAAGGTTTCGTCCGTGCGACGGGCGCATACGCGCTCGGCAGGCGGAACCGTAAACAGCTGTACAGTCCGTCCTACAGGCAAAAAGATGCCCGCAACAAACTCAAACCCTACATCTATCACCTGTATGACCTTGGGTTTACCGGGAAAGCACTCCGCGACCTTGAAGCAGTCCATGCCGCATCGGACGGCAGCCTGAAAAGAGCGGCCGCCTGGGAACTCGCCCTCTGGCACGCCAATAAACACACCGAAACCGGTGCAAGGCGTGCTTTTGAATATTTACCGGGTGCCGTAAAGGGTGTGAAAGACGCTGACTTCCTGCGTCGTGCGGCGATCATGGCAGCGGAGTGTGCAGACCGTGCAGGCAGCAGAGATGCTGCAGGGCGGATACTAAAAACCGTGATGGATCAGGCGCATCCGGATCTCTATCTTGCGGCAGCGAATCTGGAAGATGATCTGGATAAGCGGGCAGAGTGGATCAACAGAGCCATGACCGTTTACGGCATCGCACCAATCAGATTCGACGGCAGCACGTATGAGGATCTTTCGGCAACAGCACCGCGTGAAACCGGGGGGCCCAAAGTCACCGTCATCATGCCGGCATATAACGCGGCCGAAGGCATCGCAACAGGAATGGAATCGATCCTGAACCAGACATGGCAGAATATCGAGCTCATCGTCGTGGACGACTGCAGCCGGGATAACACCGTTGATATCGTCAAAAAGTACGCAGAAAGGGATCCGAGGGTCAAACTGCTCTCCACCCCGACCAACAGTGGGCCGTATGTGGCGAGAAATATTGCGTTGAAAGAAGCGACAGGTGAATTCGTCACCATCAATGATGCGGATGACTGGTCACACCCCGAGAAGATCGAAACGCAGGCGAGGCATCTGATGGATAATATAGACACGATCGCCAACACTTCGGCGCATGCAAGGCTGACCGAAGAATTGAAACTCCATAGAAGAGGTACACCCGGTACTTATATTTTTTCAAATATGTCATCCTTGATGTTCAGAAGACGGCAGGTTTCAGAAAATATCGGTTACTGGGATACTGTGCGTTTCGCCGCCGACAGCGAATATAAAAAGCGCATTGCTGTCGTATTCGGCAACGATGCAGTTGTGGACCTCGACAGCGGACCGCTGTCGTTCCCAAGGCAGTCTTCGGGGTCGCTCACCGGCAGCTCCGCCTTCGGCTACAAAGGGTTCCTTGCGGGTGTGAGGAAAGAGTATGCAGAAGCCCACGGCCGCTTCCACAGGAAGGCAGATAAGCTGGAACTGCATTACCCTTACAACCAGACGGAACGGAAATACCCCGTCCCGGAACCGATGTGGACCGAAAGGGAAGAGAAGCCGGATGGCTACCGTCATTTTGATATCGTGATCATTGCAGATTTCAGGATGGGCAATGCACATCACCAGGAAACGATCAAGGAGATCCAGCTCAACAAACGGCGCGGACTCCGTACCGGGCTCGTCCAGATGGCCCATTATGATTTCAATATGCCGAAGGGTATCGACGAGGGCATCCGGCAGGTGATCGACGGCAAAGCTGTGCAGATGCTGGTATACGGGGAGTACATCAAAGCAGATGTGATGATCATCAAACACCCCGGCGTATTTTTGGAAAATCAGGAATATATCCCTGTCGTAAAGGCACGGGTGGTGCGCGGTGTACTCGAGGAAAATTTCAAACATCTAAGGCAGTGTACACGTAATGCTTCAGAATATGCAGGCAAAGAGGTAAAATGGTATCCAATGGATGATACGGTGCGTGAAGACATCAATGAAAAACAGATCAGGCTCTCCGCGGAGAACTGGACGGACTATATATCCAAACTGGATGAGTGGATCATATAAAATACCCTTATAAATATGGCGGTGAAAAACATGGCGGATGAACGGAAAAAAGAGAAGCGGGCGCTCATCAGGGCATTGATGGAGGCGGAAGCCGAGATCAATAAGACGAACCGGGAAAAAGAGGCGGCCGATAAACGCATCAAACAGATCAAAAGCAGCAGGACGTATCAGGCGGCCGGTCCTGCGAAAAAGTTCAGGACCGGTAAAGACGGCGGACAGGAAATCACCCTGCTCCGGGAAGAACTGGACAAAGTCAAAAAGGAGCTTGAAGAGACGAAGGAAGCGCTGCACCTTTCAAAGCTCGACAGCCGTTCGATGAACAGCATCAAAATACGTCATTCCGTCAGGGAGATGGAAAATGATGCACGCCTCCTTGATTACATCGATGAAGCGGTCAGGCAGAAAATCAAGCACGATGAAAATTACATCGATGCGCTGACGTATGCCGCAAGGCTCTTTATGAACGACCGGGACGAGTACAGGGAAGCGGTTTATTCAACGCTCCTGTCCGGTCTTAAAATCGAGGATATCCCCGAGTTCATGATGCGTGAAGCAATGACCGGCAGCCTCCAGCTGAAGCAGGCGGCCTCATTCAGGGCGGCCTTGAACATGCGGATCAGACAGTATCAGCTGACCGGGACGTTGCCGGAATACGTACTCGATGATAAGCAGACGGCCTATGCGTTCATGGATAAACTCGCAATCAGAAGGCCGTGGACTTCGGATCAGACTTACAAGGCGGATGAACTGCCGCTTGAACCCCAGACGGTTGTGAAGCCGAGGGACGGCGCAGGCGCGAGGGGCGTGTACCTGATCCATGACATTAATGATATAATCGACCTCAAGCGTGCGAAGGCACTCGACAGTAAAGAAGCCCTGATTGCGAGCATGAAGGCAGACGTTGAAAGCGGCTGGGTGGAAGAAGACGACTGGATGATGGAAGAACTCATCATGGAAGACAGGGAGAATAAAATCCCGGGAAGCGACATCAAATTCTACTGCTTCTACGGTGAAGTCGGCCTGGTGCTTGAGATCAAGCGATATCCCGAACTGAAATACTGCTGGTGGACCGCGGAAGGTGAGCGGGTGCATACCGGCAAGTATGACAACGAACCGTTCAAAGGTGCAGGGGTCACCCGGGAAGAAATTGAAATGGCACAAAAAATCAGCAAAGAAATCCCTGCACCGTTTATCAGAATCGATTTCCTAAGGTCCGAAGACGGACTCGTGTTTGGTGAATTCACGCCTAAACCCGGCAATTATGATGAGTTCGATGCGGAGACGGACCAGTGGATGGGGGACTTGTTCCTTGAAGCAGAAGGCCGGTTGTTCAGAGATTTAATGGAGCAGAAAACGTTTGATACTTTTGAAATGACTTAATAAAACAGAGCAGAAAATAATTTTAAAGTGAGGGAATAATATGGTTAAAAATCAATCAATGTACAAAAGACTAGGAATAAAAACTAAATCAGGCTCTTTTAAAAAATGGTATGGAGCCGGTTTATTGAATGAAGTAGATGAGAAATTTGTAGCCGAAGTTAAAGAATACTGGAATGATAAGACAGACCGCACACTGGATCCAGCTTTGCATCTTGCTTTTATGAACCTCAATGGTAAAAAAGAACCGAAGTTGCTATCCTACGGTGTTATGAATTATGAAGTTTATCCGGTTTTTAATGATTATAGTGTGACCAATTTTTACGGTGATAAAAATATATATGATCGCGTAATCCAGCCTTCGAATACAGTCGTAACAGTTTTAAGGGGAATAAGAGGGAAATACTTTGATGCTTCATATAACTACATCGATTCTTCAGAGGCACTGGAAATATTAAACAAAACTGATAAAGACATGATTATCAAGCCAAGCAGGTCAAATAACGGTTCTGGCATTTCGAAATTTAAGATAGATAATAATCGAGCATATTTTAGTGATGAAACTGTGAGTATCGATGATTTACTCAATGAATTTGGTGGGAATTTCATAATTCAAGAGATGCTTGAGCAGCATCCCAATATGGCTGAACCCCACCCTGACTCTGTGAATTCGTTAAGAATGGTCACCTTCAGGTGGAAAGGTGAGATAAGATATTTACTTGCTTATGTAAGGATAGGCAGTAATGGTGACATCAGAGATAATGGTGATACAGATACTGATCCACGAGTCGGTGTTAAGGATAATGGGGAGTTCTTCGACTTTGCACTTTCTCATGATGGTAAAAAGCATTTTGAACATCCAACGACCGGGTTTAAATTCTCTGAACTTAAACCTATACCGAATTATGATGAATTCATTCAATATGTAAAGGAGTTGCATGAGAACTTCTTACATCTGGATATCGTATCTTGGGATATCGCTGTGGGGAAAGAGGGTCAGCCTGTGTTCATTGAAGCAAACTTTGCTGGGCCTATTCCCTTCTATCAATTAGTGAGTCAGAAGCCGATGTTTGGTGATTTGACCGAGGAAGTTATGGAGTATGTTCAGAAAAAAAGGGCACAACGAAAATTCAAATTGATGAGTAAGCATGAAAAAGTTCAAATAAAAAGAGAAAAAAACAGGACACGCAAAGAGCTGAATGATAACAGAAGGCTTGTAGCAGAACTCAAGGAAGAAGTTAACAGATTAACAAATGAGAACTTAAAGAATGAAGAAGTGAATAAAAAGAAAAACTCTAAACTAAAACAAGAGAAGCAGACACTGGCAAAAGAAAATCGTGAGTTATTAAAAGAAAAAACTGGATATGAAAAAGAATATAAGAAAATGAAACAGAGCAACAGTTGGAGAATAACAGCGCCTGTACGCTTCATCAGTTCAAAATTCAAGAAAAAATAAATTGGATTTAACCGCTTTCGAAATCATATAAATTTAGTTGTGAGGAATTTTATGAATAACACATACCCTTATTGGTTGACCGAAAGAATGCTTCACGGAATACGCAGATTCAACATAGATGCCTACCTTGTGGCTCTGGAGGGATGGAGAAGAGGATTGTCCCTGACTTTTTATGAGCATAACACCACAGAAACAGATTTGAAATTGATTGGATTTGATCCAATCGGAAAGCTTTTCTCACTCGAGACGGAAATAAAGAAGCATTTCTTCTACCGTACCCGCGGAGACAAGATAACGAAGGAAGCCGTGGATATAGGTACTGATAAAGAAGCAGCAAAAAATTATTTGTCAGAAGCCGGTGTTGATGTTCCGCAGGGATTCAGCTTCACAAGTGAAACTCCTTTGGAAGAAGTTCGTGAAAAACTCTCCCGGTTGAAAGGGCCATTGGTATTGAAGCCTACATTCGGAAGTCTGGGCAAAGGTGTGACCACCAATATAAAGTCTGAGGGAAATTTTTTCAGCAGCCTTGAATATATCCAATCGACATATGATTACACGGATTTCCTGGTTGAAGAGTATATCACCGGGGAAGATGTGCGTGTGTATGTGGTCGGTGATGAAGTTGCAGCTGCAACCAAAAGGATCCCGGCCAACGTCACAGGTGATGGATCCAGCACCATCAGACAATTGATTGAAGAAAAAAATGAAAAACGTAAATTGAATCCGCACACATCTACACGTCTTATAAAGGCTGATGACAGAGCAAAAGAATACTTATCCCGGCAGGGGTTTGATTTGGAAAGCGTACTGGACGAAGGACAGACAGTATTCTTGAAAGGTGAAAGCAATATATCAGCAGGGGGAGACTCCATAGATATTACTGAGACACTGAGTGAAAGTGTAAAAAAAGTGGCAGTGGAAGCAGTCGAAGCCATTCCGGATCTTCATCATGCCGGGGTCGATTTAATAGTGAATGAAGACCGCGGCGCCGTGATTGAAATCAATTCAACCGGCAGTACTGCATTGCATACTTTTCCACTTTACGGTGAACCTCAAAACGTCGCAGAAAAAATCATTAACTACTACTTTCCTGAAACCAGGAATGTGACAACAAGTGATCAACTATTTTTTGATTATAAAAATATCTTGAAACAGTTAAGAGCGAATCAGCTTAAGAAAATTGAAATCACTGATGCACCGGTTGGTGAGTTTTATGCTAAAAAGTATATCATTTCAGGAAAGGGCCAAAATATTCATTACAGAATTTGGATTGAAAATCAAGCAATAGCTTATGGTTTGCATGGTTATGCTCGGAATATTAAGAATGATAAAGTTGCGGTGGTTATCGGAGGAATAGATAAAGAAGCTATTCAAATGTTTGAAGAAACTTGTTATGAAAATGCTAAAGTTTTGGATATAGATTACGTAAAGAAATGCGATTGGCATAAAGAGATTAATATTGGTTTTCAGATTTAAAAATGATACTAATACAAATTATAAATTTTGATAAAAGAACTATGTGAATACATTATTTAAAGAGTTTTATGAAAAATGAATACACTAATATAAAAAAAGAAATATGACTGGTAGATTAATTTATCGGAAGTTTAAGTAAGCAGGGTAAACATAAGTTAGATTTAATTAGTATTTTATTTATGAAATAATATGAAATCAAATAGCATTTAGTACCTTCTCTTATAGTTTGAAATCCGTAAGCGGAAAAAGAAAAATGATTACTAGGTAATCAAATTGCTTTCGCTCTCTATAATACACAAGGACTGTTAGTGAAGATAGTACTCTAAAAACGTGATTAAATAAGTTTCTAAATAGTTTAAATAATCGAATGAACGTGTAGTAGAATATAAGATATTATATAAATATGTTTCCTACACAAAAGTACTAAAAATCGATATTATCTCAAGGAGTGTTAGCTTGATGAACAATAACCCGAATTGTTTTTCAGAATTAGAGGACATAGTTCCAAAGACTGCATACGGAGAAGCCTTCACTATATACATGGTAGCATATGAAGCTTGGAGAAGAGGTTTAAATGTAAGTTTGGAAAATGTGTACTCAAGTACAGAATATAGAAACCATATACACTATAGAGTATTTGATAATGAAAACGATGAAAGTTTTACTTGGGAGAGACCATTATCAATGCCAAAAAGCACACTCAGAATTATCTCAAGTAAATCAAAGACAAGAAGAATTCTTACTAAAGAAGATGTTCCAACAGTTAAAAGTAAAGTTCTTAATACTACAGACCCCGATCTTATTACTTCTAGATTGGAAGGTTTTCTCTTCCCTTTAAGAATATCATCAATCGATTCGCCTGAACATAATGAAGTAAACTATATAGTGAGTGACTTTCAAGAAATCAAAACAATTATAAAAGAGAAAAAAGAAGAGTTCAAATCTAACAAAATGTTAATAGAGGAATCTTTATCTCATGAGCATTGTCATGCTTATATAGTGAATGGTGAAGTAGTAGGAGCGTATAGAAATGTACCTCTATATATCAAGGGAGACGGTAAAAAATCTGTTAATGAACTTTTAAAAGAGATCAATGAATTATTAAATAAAATTCCCTCTGATAGACAGTTCACAATTCGAATAAATAAAGAGATCGAAGAGATATTAAATCAACAGAATCATTCTCTCAACTCGGTTCTTAAAAAAGGAGAAATTATATTTTTAGACAAAGAGGATGAAAAAAATTTTTCTGTTGATATAACCGATAATTTACCATCTAATTTAAAAAATGATTTAATAAAGGTTATTAGTTTGATACCTAATCTTTCTCAAGGTGAAGTAGAATTTATATATGACGAAGAATATGATAAATATAAAATATATGCTATAAATACTCAAGTAAATTTGAAAAAATATTTATATCCTATAGAAGGATCAGCCAGATTTATCCCTAAAGCAATAATAGATTATTATTTCCCTGAAACCCAAGAGAAATACTTAAGTGATGACACCCCGAAATTTTATTTTGATTATGAAATTATTGAGGATGAAATACAAAACGCTCGATTATCAAAAGCTGTAATACCACAATATCCTTATGAACCAAATTTAGTGGCTAAATTAATAACTTTTACCTCTTCTTATGACGGTATTAAAGAGATAATTAAAAGTAATTTTTTTAAACTCAACATTAATGGTGAATTTAATGTTATAAATGAGAATCAATTTGAACTTATTTTAGCAGGGAACTATCAAGATGTAGCTTATTTTCATGATTTTCTCAAATCACAACCTTATTTTGAGAATATAGAATTTAAAGATCATCATTTTGGGGTTAGAGTGGGATACTCTTTCAATGGATTACCTATACCTAAATCGAATGTTCTAAATACCACTGAGAATCAAAATATTGAAGATCAAGAGATTACTTCCTCACTAAAAACGAATTATAATAATAATAACTTGAGAAAAACACCTAAAACTATAAAAAATATTATAGAAAAAATCAAAAATAAATTTTAGCAAAGATTATATATTTTAGGAGGATTTTAATCAATGGAGAAAACACTTTATCTAGATAGACCCACCGTAGCTATCACAGGCAGCTTCGGTAAAACAACTGCTAAAGAAATCACTGCATCAATACTCTCAGTAAAATATGATATTTATAAATCTAATAATAGTAACACTATTAATGCCGTAAGAAAACATGTAAAAAGAATAACTGATAAACATGAAGCTATAGTATTAGAGATGGCAATGAATATAAAAGGCACGGGTAAAACTAAATGTACAATGATACAGCCGAACATCGGTGTGATCACTTCCGTTGGTCATGCGCATTTTAAACATTTTAATTCTATCTATGAAATTGTGAAATCTAAATCAGAAATGATGAAATATATGGATCCTAAAGGAACACTTTATTTAAATTTTGATGACGAATATTCACAATTTATTGATACACAATATTTTACAGGAGATATCGTTAAATGCGGAGTTTCCTCTGGTGCTGATTATAGAGCCACAGATATTAGGTTCAACAACGATGGCATGGAGTTTTTTGTAAAATTAAAAGGTGTAAAGGAACGGATGTTTGTCCCGGTTCTCGGGGAACACAATGTCATTAATGCACTTTTTGGTATTGCTATAGCTGATAAATTTAATTTTTCAGCAGATGAAATAAGAAAAGGATTAGAAAATGTTGAAGTTCAAAAAGGGAGACTGGCATTGGAGCATCTTGAAGGCAATCGTAAATTGTTAGACGACTCTCATAATGCAAACCCTGCTTCAATGATTGCAGGATTAAAAGTTTTGAACAATTATATAGATGGAGACAAAAAAATTGCTTTATTAGGAGATATGGCAGAACTTGGATCTTTTAACCGTGAAGGTCATGAAAAGGTGGGAACAGCTTTAAAAAAATTTGAATTTGATAAGGTATATTTGTATGGACAAAGTAGTAAATATATATTAAATAAAGCAGTAGAAGTTGGTTTTTCGGAAAATAAACTATTTCACTTTGATAATATAGATCACTTAATAGAAGAGATTGTTAAAGAATTTGAAGAAAACACAACATTAATGGTAAAGGCATCACATGCTACAAATTTTAGCAAAGTAGTTGAGAAAATACTTGATATATATAAAAGAGTAGAGTAAGAACAGCCTTGCATAGGATTGCTTTATATAGAAAAAGAGTTTCTAAAGAAGAAATTAATATAGTTATAAAATTTGAAATGAACGGGGCTGGGACATAAGTCCCTGCCCATAACCAAAAATCCCCGGGTTAAAATGTGAATTTTAATCCGGGGATTTTTATATAAATATAAGACAAAAACAAGGCACAATCTTATAATGTAAGTAACCACACAAACAAAGGAAGAGGCGCCTGATGTAGAAAGATTATAACATGAACCAACTCACAATACCATTGGATATCGAAGTGATGATTCCGGAAGATGACATCGCGGTTGCGGTGAATGAGATGGTGGAGAGCATCCTGGAGGGGCCGTTCAAAGCATTCGAGCATGATCTCGGGGCATCCTCCTACCACCCGAGGATGATGATGAAGATCATCCTGTGCGGGTATGCCCAGTCCCTATGGTCCGGCCGGAAAATCGAAGCCGAGCTCAGCGGCAGCCTGCGCATGATGTGGCTCGCCCAGCACCAGCGCCCCTCTTACCGGCCCATCAACCGGTTCCGGGTGCATCCCGCCATGGCGGCCCTCATCAAAGAGGCATTCATCCAATTCAGGATGCAGCTCCAAGCCCATGATCCGATTGATGCGGATGCGATTTTCATCGACGGCACGAAACTCGCAGCCAATGCCAACAAATATACCTTCGTCTTCAGGAAAAGTGTCGAAAAGCATCAGGAGAAACTGCGGGCCCAGTCCAGGCTGATGTATGATACAATCCATGAACAGATGATCATCCCGGCGCTGCTTGAGGAATCGGAGTCACTGGTCACAGCCGGACACCTGGACACCATGCATCAGGCACTGGAGACGGTGAAGACCGGACTGACGGAGACCATCGATGCGACTGCGGCTGTCGAAGACCGGAAAGCCGTGCGGGCCAAGCGGGCCATCATCCGGAAGACCAAAAGGAAATGTGCCGACCTGCGGGCCCGGGAAGAGAAATACACCGAACAGCTGGCCATTCTGGGCACACGCAACAGCTATTCGAAAACCGACCTGGATGCGACGTTTATGCGGATGAAAGAGAGCCGGACGATCTATCAGCAGAGGCAGATCGATATCGAAATGGTTTTCGACAATTTGAAAGCGAATTTGGCGTTCAAACGATTCTCGGTCCGGGGCGCACGCAAGGTCAAAATTGAAACGGACCTCGCGTTACTCGCCCTGAATCTGCGGAAGTTCCGGCAGGTTCAGGCGGCTCCACCTGCAGGCATATAGAAAAAGCGGCGATCCGTCTGTAAACCCAGATGGATTGCCGCTTTTCTCAGGTGTCGAAGAACTTTATGTCCCAGCCCCGTTTTTTTGAATAGCAACAATACAATCACATTATTTTATAGCAAGCTATACATGCACTAATATTATGTTGAGTAAAATCATTACGTAAAGTGATATCTTTAAATTTATTATAAAAAGCCCCTAATGAAAGAGATTTATTTTGGAAGTGCATGATCGACTCTTCTCGTAATTGCATTTGTAGTTGAAACTGTACTCCTAAAATTATTGCTTTTTTCATTCTTTCAGCCTCTTCTTTATAACCAAAATCTTTTGCGATGATATACGCGTTGCTCAAACCTTCTGTGCGGCAGGCCACCGGAACAGATTTTGGTAAAGTACCAGCCTGAGGAGGATAACCACCTATAAATTCTTCTTCCTCTGTATTAACTTCAGTATATTGAGTATCTATAATGGAATCACTCATCATCAATAGATGTTTAATGTAAATCTCTTTTTTACGTAATCTATATAATCCATTCAAGCCATAAAGAAGCCAATGATCATGGTGTATAGTTGATTTAGTTGCATCTTTATTTTTGCTCAGTATAAGGTAGTCGGCGGCTTTTTCAGCAACATCTAGCCATTCTTCATTGTGATCCAACGTATATAATTTAGTCATGGCAAGTATCGCTTCTCCAATATAAAAATCTGAAACAAAATCAGTGGCCTCACCAGTGCTATAAATTTGTTTATGGACTTTAAAGTTACCAGTATTATCTTGCATTTCCTTAATCCATGTGGCTAAGTCTTGCATAAGAGGAAGATATTTTTTATCTTGAGTAACTTCTGTATAAGATGCTAGAGCTACTATTGCAAGCCCGTTACCTCCAATCTTTACAACGTCCCTTTCCACAATCACTTTCCCTTTTTCATCAACTATTGGTTCTTTGACTTTATTAGTAAGGAATTCAAGAGCTCTCTTAACCTCTATCATTATTTCTTCGTCTTGAGTCAATTCATAGGTTTGGATCATGGAAAATATTGTCCCTGCATGTCGTAGGATATTGTATTTTTTTTCTGCGATATCCTCGGCTGGGTTATAAGTATAGATGAATTTTCCTTTTTTATTAACTACATGTTTGAAATAATTGTCCTTTGTAAGAAGAATTGCTTCATATATATCTTCTTTTTCAATATTTTTAAAAATACGATGACCACGTGTGAGTTCGTAATAATTCTTTCCATCTGTGTAGAAGGTTTCAGTTCTAAACTTTATCGGCGTCCCTAAATTACTAAACGATATATCATTCCATTTTTGTTTTATTGCATTCTGCATATTTTTGACATCTAATTTTCTGTTGGAAACGATATTGTACCCTGTTACTTCAAGAGGGGTGAAAGATTTATGGAGTTCTCTATCGAAAGCAATACCATCTACCCCTTGGTTAAAGAGCAAAGTATCGGTTTCAATGTCAACATTCTCCTTAAAGGGTATTATCCGTGTGACCACATCAAGTTTTAAATGGTCTGGCTTGAATCCCGATGGCTTTTTTGACTTATAAATCTTCAAAGCCTCCTCGAGAGCCTTTACAAAATTCTCAGCTTGAGCCCTCACTACGTATGCTTTATCATTACTTTCATTAAGAGAAAGAAAAACAGTGGATACTCCATTAATTCTGTACTTTTCTTCATTGAAATCTAGAGAGTTGATGTCTAATTTCTCATCAGTGATTATAGCTTTGTATAAATTTTTCATAATGTCTTCCATGTATTTGCATCCTCCAATAGTTGTATAAGCAAAACTGTTTAATTAACCCAGACATATCAAAAAATTAAATTCCAAAACTGTTCATATTCATTTTTTAAATGGTGTCGAAGTTAAATGACTAATAACATCATTAAAGATAAATTCAGAGTAATTATATCATATTAAACAGTCCTAAACTAGATTCAGGAAGTTTACTAATAAGGGGATTTCATCAAACGCCTATTACTTGACTGGATAATAAATACTTAAATGAATAGAATATATATGCCTCAATTTAGTATTAAAATAAAGTAATCTTAAGATGATATAAATAACTCAATATAATAAAGGTACTCGGTATCTTAAAGATTGTCGTGTTGATATGAACACGGCAAGATAGACAATTGTAAAGTGATAGGTCTCTTTTGTAAAAGAAACGAGAAAGTATTGAGATGATGCTAATATGTAGGATCAGAACTTTTTTGAGAAGAGAATAAGATAAAATATCATTAATCCTGTTAAATAGATAACATTTCATCTTTATTTAATTTAAAATAGTTGGTGGAAACAATTTAAAGCAGTAATGGCTTTAATTCTGTAAATAGCAGTATTAAAATGGTTTTTACACTAGTTTGGAAAGTATATATATGCATGTATTGTAGGGCAGAGAGGCATTTTTATATTAGGCGGGCCAATAAAGCATGCGATGTTGCAACAGTTCAAAACCGGCACCCCCATACATCATTCTTTTAACGACGTTCAACTGATTGACATCGTCTTCGACGAATTCATTGCTTTCAGTATAAGTGATGATATTCACTATTGAGTTGAAATTACTGAGCAGTCTTCGAATGAAGTGTTTTGTCAGGGCATCATTGCGTTGTTGTTTATATAGTATGAGTTTAATGAAATGCGCCTCGTCTTTTTTGCAATCATGTCACAAAAGCCGGCAATGAATGCATAGATGGAGACCGTTTCAGGACATGGTTGATGGTGTCAAGCACTTCTGCGTTTGAGAGGGTATTCTGCCAGGGCAAGCAACGGCTGTCCCACTGGCTGTGATACTCAGCGTCCCGGGACATATCTGCCCGCTTTTTCTTTCTGAGTGTGGCAATCAAAACAGTGACCGCACCATAAGCCCTGGTATATCTGAGACGCTGATTCTTCTCATAAAAGAGTTGGAACGGAATGCCCTGCTTCTTCCAATTGAATGAACTGCTAATGATGAGTATTCAAAAGCTTGGTCCCTTTCTTTTTTGATGTGTCAGGCAGTCCCGTTATCTCAAGATAACACTTAAGCATCCTCGGGTTCATGTTGAACGGTTTGGAAAGGCGGGCAACCGAGTACCCCTGTTATAGTATTTTTGAAGTATCTGCGCCTGTGCTCACTTCTTTCGGAGTTTTTCCGCCTGCTAACCCTCTTTGTCTGCAACGGAAGGGATGAGTCTGGACCGGGAGATGGGGAAGCCATTCGAACCGTTTGGTAAACACTTTGGATCCGCAAAAAGGACTGGCACAAAACCATTTACGGATTTTCAAAAAAGATGGACCGGTTTCCTTTAGATAAATAAGTCACTAATGACACGCACCTAGGCACTATACTGTTAATGGGAGATGTGTTGACATTTTGAGCATCTGACTGATTTTGGATCTATGGTAATGGTATAGGTCAATCCATTAGGTGCTTCTGTCGGAGACAAAGTGATTAAACGGAGATCCAAATCTAAGGAATGGGGGTTGCATGATCATCATTCCTTTTTCCTGATAACACACTCCCGTTTTCTCAAAATTAGCGTAAGAACCACTTTCTTGATGCGAAACACACTATGGGTGAATTCCGGTCACTGAGTACAGAAAAGACTTCATCTTCATTAAATATGTATGGAGGGATATTGTGGATATAACATTACTGAAAAGAATATTGGAAGAGCATTTTAATGATGTCGAAATCAATGAGTATGATGAGAAAGGTGCTTCTGTCATTAAAATAGCTGAAGAAGCTGTCAATAATACAGAAAATTTCAGTTATAAAATAGTCAATGACTCGAAGATATTATTCTTCTATAAAGGTATTGAAGCAGGGGGCATAAATGGGCAGAACCTTTTGACCAATAAACGGGAAGGGACGCTCATCGCGAGGGATAAGTTCAAAGCCGAAGAGCACCTGAAAGAGAAGAATATTAAAACCACTTCCTCAATAATATACGACCTCAATCAATTTGAGGATGCAAAGATTGAAATACAAAATCATCAGGGACCATTCGTATTGAAGCCATATAATTTAAGTTCGGGAAAAGGTGTCTCATTGAATGTTGATGCCGACAATATAAAAGAAGCCTGGGAGAAAAGTGTTGATGCATATGGGGGAGACACTACCGGAGCCAGTTTAATAATGCAGCCGCAATTACCGGGCATCGAAGCCAGGTTTTTGGTGATCAATGAAAAGTTCAGTTCGGCGATTTTGAGAGTGCCGACAAATATGGTGGGTGATGGCAAATCGACGATAGAAGAACTGATTAAACAAAAAAATCATTTGAGGGCAAAAAACCCACATCTTAAAAAGTTCATGATTAAGAGTGACGATGAACTGGAAAATTATTTGAAGAAGAGAGACTTATCCCCTGGCTCTGTATTGGAAAATAAAGAGCTGGTTTTCTTCACTGAGGTCTCAAACATTGCGCTTGGAGGAGACACACTGGAAATCAGCCACTTGGTTTCAGATGACTTGAAACATCTTGCCGAAGCGGCCGTAAAAGCTATTCCTGCCTTGAAATCAGCCGGGGTTGATATCATGTTTTCAAGTTTTCAAGATAAAGAAGCATCGGTACTGGAACTCAACCATGCTGCCAACTTGATAATGCATTACTATCCATGGAAAGGACAACCGCAGCAACCGATACATGACTACATTTCAAGTCTTTATGAAGAGATGACCATTAATGATTCATTCAAGAACAAGGGGATCAATCTTTTGAAAAAATTGTTAAGTAAGTAGGAATGTTCATCCGGCGGAGATCTCTGCTTCTTCCATATATAAACAGTGTAAGTAATTTAATAGATAATCCGTATATGGTATAATGCTTTAAGTTCATTTAGAAGAAAATCGACTTCAAATATATAAATCAAGGAAATAAAAACCAGGTGTTGGATGAAGAGGAGATCTTCATCATTAATACAAACATCATTGGCGTGGAGGCTACATAAGATGAGTGATACAAGTTTCAAATGGAGGTGGATGCCTCATCACGAGGGGGCTGTACCGAAAGCAGGGCAGGGTAATAGAATCAGCACCTATACAGTAGCACTGGAGGGATGGCGCAGAGGACTGGATTTAAAGTTTTACGGCCATTATGATGAAGAACAAAACTTTAATGTCCGCTACTCTTTGAGCAATGAAGACAGGACCCATCATTTCCAATTGTCCATGGGTGATGGGGTTACAAAGGAAGCATTCGATATTTGTGATAATAAAGAAATTACCAAACAATATTTGAGGAGTGCCGAAGTCCCTGTGCCCGTCCCTGAGGGGAAGGTGTTTGATGAAACTTACACCGACGAGGACATCCTGGCTTTTGCGAAAACGATGGAGCTTCCGATAGTTTTCAAACCGACAGACGGTAATGCTGGAAACGGTGTATTTGCGAACATAGAATCGCTGGATGAACTGGAAGAAATCATTCCATATGTACGGGAAGAACTGGAATTTAAAGAAGTGATGGTTGAGGACTATATTCCGGGCAGAGAGTACAGGGTTTTTGTAATTGATGATCATGTATTGGGTGCGATGATACGCCGGCCGGCGAGCGTGTTGGGCGATGGTGAAAGCACAATCAAGGAATTGATTCATCAGGCGAATGAGGTCAGGATGACCAATCCGCATTTAACCAGCCGGCTGATTAAAGTGGACAGGGAAATCAGATCGATACTGAAGCGGAAGGGTTTCAAGCTGAGTACAGTCCCAGGGGATGGCGAACGTATATACCTTCGGGAAAAAAGTAATTTGTCCAAAGGTGGGGACGCCATCGATGTGACAGATAAATTGACTGATAATCTAAAAACCATTGCAAGAAACGTCGGCAAAGCAATTCCGGGCCTCAAACATTATGGAGTGGACATGATAGTGGATGAAAAGAATGACACCGGTGTCATTCTGGAAGTGAATACCCGACCGGGATTCGGCGGGCATCTGTTTCCCATGGAAGGGAAGCCGAGAGATGTTGCAAAAGATATTATAGATTTTTACTTTCCTGAAACTAAAGATAAAGGCAGATCGGGGTTATATTTTGATTTCGACAGTGTCTTGGAGCCCATTATAAATGGAACGACTTTATCCGTGGAAATCATCACCATCACTCCGGATCCACTTTATGGAAAGAAACTGATTTTAACCGGTGATGTCAACGTCTCAAGCTTTCATAACTGGATTAAACGTCAGGCGAAACGCAGGAATTTGAATGGTTATGTGCAGAATCAGGATGATGGTAAACTTCTGATAGTGGTTGCAGGAACAGGCCGGGCGGCAGTGGAAGACTTCATAAAAAAGTGTTCCAGTGGAACCGGGGACGTCGATATAAAATCGATTGAAGAAGACGAGTGGCATAAGCCGGTTAAAATGTCCTTTGAAATCAAGAGGCGTAAAACCGATTTAAACCCGGTCCAGCTTGAAAGAGAGATTGAAAAGCTGAATAAGGAAATCGTGAAGTTGAAAGAGAGCAATTCATGGAAAGTGACCAGGCCATTAAGAGCTTTTGGTGAAGTCAAAAAGAAACTTAAAAAATAAATGAATGATTTGGTCTGATATGTATAATTGTAAATAAACGTGATGGATATTATGAAGATGAGTATTCAAGAAGGATTTAGAAAGGCTGTTATCATGGATAATAGTGTGGAGGTTACATTAAATGAGTGAAGTGGAATTTAGATGGATGCCGCATCATGAGGGGGCCGTGCCACCAGCCGGCCAGGGGAAAAGGATCAGTACTTACACAGTTGCACTTGAAGGATGGCGCAGGGGATTAGACTTGAGGTATTACAGTTATTTTGATGAAAATAATCTGCTGAAAGTACGTTATTCATTAAGTGACGGCAAGAAGACACATCACTTCCAATTATCTATGGGTGACGGTGTTACACAGGAAGCGTTCGATATTTGTGACAATAAGGAATTGACAAAGCAGTATTTAAGTAAAGCAGAGACGTCGGTGCCGGTACCGGCAGGTAAAATGTTCGGTGCAGATTCAACTGATGAGGAGATTCTGTCATTCGCAGAAACCATGAATTTTCCGATAGTCTTCAAGCCGACGGATGGCAACGCCGGTAATGGAGTATTTGCAAATATCCAGACGATTGAGGAACTGAAGGACATCATTCCCCATGTCCGCGAAGAGATGGGCTTTAAAGAAGTCATTGTTGAAGATTATATACCTGGACGGGAATTCAGGGTTGTTGTGATCGGCGACAGGGTTCTCGGGGCAATGATCCGCAGACCGGCAAGTATACTTGGAGATGGCAGACATACCATCAAAGAACTGATTCATCAGACGAACGAAATCAGAATGACCAACCCGCATTTAACGAGCAGACTGATAAAAGTGGACAGAGAGATCAGAACAATGCTCAAGAGAAAGGGATATAAATTAAAAACGGTCCCTGCAGATGGTGAACGCGTGTATTTGAGGGAGAAAAGTAATTTATCCAAGGGCGGAGACGCCATTGACGTGACGGATAAGCTGACTGAGAACCTTAAGAATATTGCCAGAAATGTCGGTCCGGCCATACCTGGCCTTCAACATTATGGTGTGGATATGATTGTGGATGAAGAAAATGATACCGGCGTTGTGCTTGAAGTCAATGCCAGACCAGGTTTCGGTGGACATCTGTTCCCGATGGAAGGTACACCGAGGGATTTTGCCAAAGAAGTCATTGATTTCTATTTCCCTGAAACTAAGGATAAAGGCAGATCTTGGTTGTATTTTGATTTTGACAGTGTGCTTGAACCATTAAACAAAAGAACTGCAACGGAAGTTCAAGTAACCCCAATTACGCCTGATCCACTTTATGGCAAGAAATTAATCTTATCAGGGAAGGTGATCGTCCCTGGCTTCCGCAGGTGGGTCAAAGATCAGGCAAAGTACAGGAATTTAAACGGTTTTGTAGAAAATCAGGAAGATGGAACAGTTTTAATTGTTGTGGCAGGGACTGACAAACTTAAGGTCGAAAAATTCATTGAAAAATGTTTTAAGGGCCCTAAAAATGTCGAAGTCACATCAATTGAAGAAGAGGAATGGAATAAGCCGGTCAAGATTTTCTTTGAAATTAAAAACAGGAAGACTGATTTAACTCCATTGCAGTTGGAAAAAGAATTGGAAAGGCTTCAAGCCAGAAATATTGAACTGGAAGCCAGATACCAAAGATTTAAAGCCAGGAAAACATGGAGAATAATGGAACCTTTCAGGAAGGCATATAAAGTGATCAAAAGGGAAAAGTAGCTGCTGCACATTGGCATCGATAAGACTTATTACCACATAGGTGCATCAATCTTTATAAATACAATATATGATGCAGATTTATATCAAGTCTGGGGGATACTGAATGAATACAGAAAATGCTGAATGGCTCAACCACTTGAAGGAAGCTGTACCAACGGAAGGCTACGGCAATAAATTAAGCATGTACCTCATTGCACTGGAAGCATGGAGAAGAGGCATAAAAGTTAACTTCTTCACTATTGATAATCCAGAAAATAAGGTTTTAATCAGATATTCATTGGAGTATGAGGGAAAAAAACATTATTTCGAATCATCTCTTGGTGATAAGCTGTCACCGGAAGCTTTCGATGTCTGTGAGTATAAAGATTTGACCAAGAAATATCTGGCTGATGCCGGCATAAAAGTCCCAAAGGGGAGAGTGTTCAGGACTTCATCAAATGAAGAAGAATATCTTAGTTTTGCCGAATCATTAAATTTTCCAGTAGTCGTAAAACCAGTGGACGGGAATGCCGGAACAGGTGTCTTTTCCAATTTGAACTCAGAAGAAGAACTATTGGATGTCATAAACCATTTAAGGGATGAAATGAATTACAAAAATGTGATAATTGAAGAATTTATCCCCGGGGATGAATTCCGTGTTCTGACAGTAGATGGAAAGTTGACGGGGGCAGTAAATAGAATTCCTGCGAATATTACAGGGAATGGTAAAGACAGCATTAAAACCCTAATCAAAAGAAAAAACAGAACCAAACTGAAAAACCCGTCCTTATCAAAAAAGAGAATAATGATTGATAGAGAAGTGAAGCAGAATATCGAAAAGAATGGCTACACATTGGACAGCGTTCTGGATGCCGGGAAACAACTGTTTTTAAGAAGGAATTCAAACGTCTCAACAGGGGGCGATCCTGTAGAGGTTACTGATGACTTACCTGATAAGTTAAAGGAGATTGCTGAAAAAGCTACTCAAGCTATTCCAGGCTTGACTGTCGCCGGGTTGGATCTCATCGTTAATCCGGAAAATGATGAACCTACAGTCATTGAAGTCAATACTAAACCAGGGATATGGCTGCATGTATATCCGGCTGAAGGAAAACCGAAGGATGTAGTCCGCCCTATAGTTGATTTATATTTTCCTGAAACCAAGGATGTCGAAAGAAGTAATTTATACTTTGATTTTGACTCTAAGATTGAACCATTGGACAATATAACAGTATATGAAGTACAGGTTCATCCATTGAAACATACAGGCATATATCGGACTAAAAAGTTCATCGTTAAACTTGAATATTCGAGTCCAATCTTGACGACAGAGATCAGGCTAGAAGCTTTAA
Organism: Salinicoccus kekensis; assembly: GCF_900220995.1. Classification (GTDB taxonomy): domain Bacteria; phylum Bacillota; class Bacilli; order Staphylococcales; family Salinicoccaceae; genus Lacicoccus; species Lacicoccus kekensis. Next base: position 304,806 of record NZ_OBQF01000002.1, on the reverse strand, counting down.
GGCTCGGCATTCATGGATATGTTAAAAAACTTAATCCCACTCAGTATCAGGTTATTGCAGCGGGTGAAAATGATGAAGTATTAATGAAACTCAAGAACTTCATTTCCAGTGAAGTTAAAGGTTTCGGTGTGAGTGACGTTGAAGAGCTGGAGTGGTTTAAGCCGGTGAATACAGGCTTTATCATCGAAAAGGAGTCCATTAAGGAAATATCTGAAAAGCTTAGAAAAAAAGAACGTGAAAATAAGGCACTTCAAAGTAAATATCAGGATACTGAAGAAAATTTATGGGATGAAAAAGAAAAGAACACAAATTATCTGAGCCAACTGGAGTATATACAAAGTCAGCTGAATGAACTGGAAGAGGAAAAAGAGGCTTTAACTATAAAGGTTGGAGAGAGTGAAAGAGCCCGTATAAGTTCAGAAAACTCACTGTCAACAAAAATACAAAATTTGGAAACAGAATATGCCACCCTTTGGAAGAAATATAAGAATACTGTAAATAGTAAATCTTGGAGAATAACTAAACCTTTAAGAAAGCATAATATTTTGAATAAAAAAGGAATATCATCGAGAAAAAGTAAAAAACTCAAATAAAAATACCTTCTTTGGCAAGAACTATTGTCAAAGAAGGTATTTTATTTATCAGATTCAGTAGTATCATGATGTTTTTTGTAATATACTATTCACATTATCTGGGAAATGTAAGCGCTTGTGATAGAAAGATTGTACTATTATAATATTTTTTTAGCTTGTGTGATAAATACTGGGGGAAATCAAAATGAAAAATCAAGAACAGGAAAGTAAGGATTACAGCCAACTGAGTATGAACACAAAATCGATCGCTTTCAAACGATGTAAAGAGAAGGGCGTATTGAGTGACATTGATGAAAGTTTCATAGGCGAAGTACAACAGTATTGGGAAAAACACTATGGTAAGAAAATTGATCCCACTCTTCATGTCGCTCTGATGAATCTTACCGGTGATAAAACTCCAGAACTTTTACCCAATCAAATAATGAGACGTGAAATTCTCCCTTTTTTAAATGATTATGATATGACCCCCGGTTATATTGATAAAAATCTCTATGATGTTTTCATCAATCCGCCAAGATCTGCTGAAACTGCCATAAAGAATGTGAGCGGTCAATATTATGATGCGTACAACAACAGTATCGATAAGGATCGAGCAGAAGAGATTTTTAAAGAAGCTGATGATTATCTCATTGTCAAACCAAGCCGAAAGAATAACGGAAAAATGATTAAAAAACTGGATGCCAGAGGAGACAAGTTGTTTCTTAATGGAAAGCCCATCGATCTTAAAAGATTGGAGAAATTATATAGGGAAAATTTTATCGTACAAAAAGCGATCAGGCAACATGAAATTATGGCCAGACCGCATCCGTCCTCGGTCAACACGCTCAGGATGTATACAATGAGGTGGAATAATGAAATCGTATATATATCTTCATTGGCCAGATATGGTGTCAACAATGATGTGAAAGATAATATGGGAGCCGGTGGTCTGTGTCTCGGTATCAAGGATACAGGTGAATTTTTTGATATTGCACTGGATGACCGGATGCAGACTTACACCCACCACCCCACGACAGGAGTGTGTTTTGGCGACTTGGATCCTCTAAGGAATTTTGAAGAGATAAAACAGTTTGCAAGGGATTGTCATAGAAATATACTCCATATAAATTATATTTCGTGGGATATAGCGATACGTGAAGATGGCAAACCGGTCTTTATAGAGGCAAACTTCACGGGTCCGCTCTGGATTGGGCAGCTTATCACCCGTAAGCCTGCTTTGGGGAATCATACAGAGGAAATACTTCAGTATGTGAAGGAGAAGATGCAAAAAACACAGCCAAAACTGATGCGCAAAGATAGGAAAAGAGAAGCAAATATGAAAATCAAAAGCCTTGAGGAGGAAAATATGAAGTTACGCATTCGTCTGGAAGAGAAGGAAGCAGAAATCATAAGAATGAAGCTCAGTAAAAGATGGCAGTACGCCTCAAAACTACAATCTGCAGTACCTTCTTTCATTAAGAAGAATAAATCGAAAGTCAAAAAGACGGAACCGAAATGAATCGGTTTCGTCTTGGGAGAATATAAATTTTCTTATATCATTTCTTCTGAAACGTCATAAACCTCATGATAAGGTTTCGACTTCAGCACACTCTCATCGCGGTCGAGACCTTTATCTGTACCTCGCTTCTGATGTGCATGTGAATAGGCTTCGGAGTCCTGCCAGTTCCTGAAAGCCTCTTCGGATGTCCACTGGGTCAGGACGATATAGGTATCGCCATCAAGCGGCCGGGAAACTCTTATGGCCTTAAAGCCTTCTTCGTTTTCGATTTTCTTCGGACGGTTCAAAAATCTTGCTTCGAATTTCTCCCGGCCTTCGGGTTTAACGGGTATGCAGTTCAAGACGACGGCGCCGCTGTCTTCCAGGCTGCCGGCCTGGTCGATGACTTCATAGTGGTCATCGCCGATTTGAATGTTTTTGCTTTCTTCTTTTACCTCGATCGTCTCATCAGTGTTTTTCTGTTTAAGCAGTATATTAATCACGTTCAGCCTCCAAAATAATATTAAATGTCATTAAAAATGCAATCGCTCTTCCATTTCCCCGAAAGCTTCCAGCAGTGTCTTCTGCCTGAAGTCAAAAATCTCCTCAAGGCGCTTTTCAACCACCAGTTTGTGGGCGGCGCGTCCGATGATCTGGAATGGAAGGATGTAATTCACCGTATCGATGATTTCCACACCGCCTTCAATTTCGCGGAAATGATGCTGGTGATGCCAGAATTTGAACGGGCCGAAGCGCTGTTCATCGACAAAATACTTCCCCTCTTCAACATGTGTGATCTCAGTGATCCATTTGACGGGGAACTTCGGGAAGGGTTCGATGTTGTATTGGATGATCATCCCGGCGTACATGCCGGGGAAGTCCTCACCAATCATCTTGAATGGCATGTCCCCCGGGGTGATTTCCTCGAGTTTCTGAGGGTTGGAAAAGAATGCCCAGGCTTCTTCGGGGGTGACGGGCAGTGTCTGATGACGGGTCAAAGTATACATCTTCATTTGGATATACTCCTTCTCAGATTCACTTTTATGATGCAGTTTATACATCTGAATCTTTTTGTAACGATTCCCCTCCCTCTATAAATTGAAACGTCCGGAGGATTACGTATATAATTCATTATAAGGTAAAGAAGGGGAAAGAGGCGATTTGAATGGCATTGAAAGCACTTGATATTTACGAAGATATCATGCTGAACCATCCTGTGGAAGCACAGGGAGCGAGCATCAGCATGTACAGGATGACACTTGAAGCATGGCGGCGGGGGATTGAAGTGAGGTTCATGACGGTGTACGTGAAGAACCGCATCAAGATCCGGCATAAGCTGTCCTACGGCGGCAGGGAATACAGGTTCCAGCTGTCCCTCGGCGATAAGGTCGCAAAAGAGGCAAGGCAGATCGGCAAGAGCAAGGAGCTGACGAAGCAGCATCTGGCTGCAGCGGGTGTTTCCGTGCCGGAAGGTAAAGTTATCTCAGTTCAAAATAATGATTTTGAAGAAGCCCTGGAATATGCGGAATCAATCGGCTACCCGGTGATCGTCAAGCCGGCACACGCGAGCCTTGCGATCGGGGTGCGGACGAATCTTATGGACAGGGGGTCACTGTCTGCGGCCCTGGAACATGTCCACGGTGAACTGGGGTACACTGAAATTATTGTCGAGCGTCATGCAGAGGGGTTCGACACGAGGGCGTACGTCATCGAGGACGAAATGATTGCCGCATTCAAACGGATCCCGGCCCATATTGAAGGGGACGGTGAACACTCCATTGGACAGCTGATAGAGCTCAAAAACCAGCGGCGTAAATTGAATCCGCATTTGAGCAACAGCCGGATCAAAATGGATGACACCCTCACCGATTACATCGGCCGTCATGGCTATACTCTTGATTCAGTGCCGGAAAAGGGTGAAAAAATCAATTTAACAGACAGTACATTTGCGAGCAACGCGGCGGACACGGTGGATATCACCGATAATGTCACCGAAGATTATAAAATGACCGCAGTCAACGCAGTGAAAAGCATACCCGGTATGAACATGGGCGGGGTCGATATCATCAGGGATGCGGAAAATGATGTCAACAAAGTGCTTGAAATCAACTGCAGACCCGATCTCGGCGGTCATATGTTCCCGATTTACGGGGAATCAAGGGATGTCGCAAAGAAAATCGTCGACTACTATTTTCCAGAGACTGCATCAATGGATACCGGCATCAATGAATACTTCACCTTCGACTTTGATGGTATCTTCCGGTTCCTTAAAAAAGGTATAGTGAAAGAAGTCATATTGCCGCCGCTGCCGAAGAGCAAGGTTGAAAATGTCCATCTGGAGCTGAACGGCAATATCAACTATTACCGGAACGTCCTGCTCAACTCGGCGGCAGGCCACAGGCTCGGCGGAAATATAAGGATGCTTGGGAAGAACAGGGCGAAGATGGTGGTGGCAGGGACGACGAAACATCTGACATCATTTCTGCAGGAACTGATCAAGATCGCCCCTAAACTGAACGTCACGGTCACCGCCCAGAATGAATGGGATTCACTGCTGATGTATAAATTCGAAATGCCGGAACAGACGGCATCTATCCCTCTAAATCGCCTGAGGAGGGAGAATATGGAGATGAGGGAAGAAATTGAAGCCTTGAAAAAAGAGCTCGCCGCCGTGAGAAACGGCAGCCCTTTATAAAGAAAATATAAAGAAGGTCTCAGTCATAATTTCTGACTGAGACCTTCTTTATTTACTCCGTCACCTGTTCACCGATTGGTGTTTTGACCTTCTTCCTGGATTTCAGGTAGCCCATATCTCCGATATGGTAGATGAAGTTCAGGACGATGGCGGTCGTGCTGCCCATGACGATGCCGCTTTCAGTGATCACCTTAAGGTTGTCGGGGACGATTGCGAACATTTCAGGGACGACGGTCACGCCGAGGCCCATGCCGATGGAGATCGCAACGATCATCAGGTTCCTCTGGTCGCTGAAATCGACGCGGCTGAGCATCTTGATGCCGTAGGCGATGACCATGCCGAACATGGCGAGCATCGCGCCTCCGAGTACGGAAGTCGGGATGGCGATTGTGATGGCCCCGATTTTAGGGACGAGGCCGAGCAGTATGAGCATGCCGCCTGCGATATAGATGATCTGGTTGCTTTTGACGCCGGACAGCTGCACAAGTCCGACGTTCTGCGAATAAGTCGTGTAGGGGAATGCGTTGACGAGTCCGCCGAGGATGATGGCGATGCCTTCGGCACGGTATCCTCTCTTCAGGTCGTCACCTTCCACTTTCTTATCTGTGATGTCGCCAAGGGCGAAATAAACACCCGTTGCTTCGACGAGGCCGACTGTCACGACAAGCATCATTGTAAGTATCGGGATCAGATGGAACTCAGGTGTCCCGAAATAAAAGACCTGCGGCAGATGGAACCATGACGCTTCGCCGACTGCACTGAAATCGACCATGCCCATGAATCCTGCCACCACGGTGCCGATGATGATGCCTGAAAGTATCGAAATCGATTTGATGAAGCCTTTACCGAAACGGAACAGGATCAGTATGACCGCGAGTGTGCCGAAGCCGAGCATAAGGTTGGTCATCGAGCCGTAATCTGCGCTGCCCTGGCCGCCGGCGATATCATTCATCGCGACCGGCACGAGGGTGACACCGATAATGAGGACAACAGCGCCCGTGACGACCGGCGGGAAGAGCCTCACCAATTTGCTGAAGAACGAGCCGATCAGGATGACGAAAAGGCCTGCGGTGATGATTGCCCCGTAAATTGCCGGTATGCCGTAAGTGTTGCCGATGGCGATCATCGGACCGACGGCCGTGAATGTACAGCCGAGCACGACAGGGAGGCCGATGCCCGAGAATTTCTTTTTCCATACCTGCAGGATCGTCGCAACGCCGCACATCATGATGTCGATGGCAATCAGGTAGGTGAGCTGTGCGGCTGTCAGGCCGAGGGCGCTGCCGACGAGGAGCGGCACGACGACTGCACCTGCATACATCGCGAGAACATGCTGGAGTCCGAGTGAAAGCTGCTTCGTTTTGGATAACTGCATCAGTTTTTCACCTCATCGACGAATTTGATCTCTCCGGCACCGAGCGACCGGATGCGTGCGAGTGACTCCACGTGATAACCGGCCTCACGCAGTTCATTGCCGCCTTTTTGAAACGATTTTTCAATGACGATGCCGACGCCTGCGACTGTGGCTTCCGCTTTTTTGACAATATGTATGAGTGCATTCGCCGCTTCACCGTTTGCAAGGAAGTCATCGATGATGAGCACATTGTCTCCCGGCTGGATGAATTTTTCTGCGACCGCAATATTGTTCGTCTCCTGCTTCGTATAGGAGTAGACGTCCGCCGTCAGAAGCCCGTCGGTGAGCGTAAGGGATTTCCGCTTCCGTGCGAATACGACGGGTACGGAGAGCTCAAGTCCCGTCATGACGCTCGGGGCGATGCCGGATGACTCCAGCGTCAGGATTTTATCGATTTTAACCCCTTCGAACCGTGTTTTGAATTCTTTCCCGATCTCCACCATGAGCACCGGGTCGATCTGATGGTTCAAAAACTGATCCACCTTCAAAACCGTTTCCGATAAAGCCGTACCATCTTTGATGATTCTATCCTTCAGTAATTCCACAATGACACCTCATTCTTATAATTAAAAAAACACCCGGAGCGTTTCATCATAGGATGAGTACACTCCGGGTGCAGACAGACCACGGCAGCCACCCACCCATAGTCGGGAATTTTAAGGCTTCCCGGTAGAAACTTGCAGACCATATCACTGCGATTATATGAGTGTCGGTTTATTTGATTGATATTTATAATAACATAGAACACGAACTTATCAAGGTCATTATCTGGGTTTTTTAATCAAAATAACGTTTTCATTAAATTTATGAGGCGTAACTTTCGTGTTTTTATAATCGAGGTGATAGAGACATACGTCTTTACATTTAGTACTTACGTTGCTAATATATAATCAAGAGGTGATGATATTGAACAAGGAGTTAAAGGTTTTTAAGAGCGGCAACGGACAGGCGATATCACTGAAGAAAAAAGCAATGGAAGATATGGGGCTCGAGATAGGAGACACATTAGTCTATTCAAAGTATGAAGATGGCATAGTCATTACTAAAAAAACTGAAAAAAATTTCGAGGAAAGATGGAATGAGTTCTTTGAAAATGGAGGCTCGTATCATGATAAAGAATCTTATGACTGGGGAGAGCCGCGCGGGAGAGAAATATGGTAAATCAATATGATGTCATAATGATTGATTTAGACCCGGTAAAGGGACGTGAAAAAGGAAGATACAGACCATGTGTAGTGGTAAGTAATTCAACTTATAATCAACGGGTTAGAAAGGTATGGGCAATTCCGGTGACAAGCCGTGATTTGAAATATCCTACGGATGTTCCCATTGAAACGATAGAGGGGAACATTCACGGTGTCATCGACTGTTCAGAAATCCGTACATTGGATTTAATTGAACGTCCATTCAAAGTGAAAGATAGGATCAACATGGCTTCTATAGTAAGGGTGAATGATGTTATCACTACAATAATGCAACTTTAATAAAAAGGACCGGCATATGGGTGGAAATGCAGTTTCATATCAGTAAAAATCGGCTTCCCCGGATTAAAATTCATATTCTAATCCGGGGAACCTTTATATGTAAAGCTTAATTGGCGTATGTACAGTACATCTTGTGTGCTGCTGTTGAAATTAAGGGCGAAGTATTAAAAGTTCATGATACAGGAAGATTTTCTGTATAATTTAAGGTGAACACTACTGTTCAAAGGGGAGGAATATAATATGATTCAGTCTTTAAACGATTTTTTCAGGAAAACATTCCAGTTCAGGGGGAGGGCGACAAGGAAGGATTACTGGCTGCCGACTTTTGCCCTGGTGGTGGCGAGCGTGTTGATACGTTCATTGAACCTGCCGCGCCGGCTGGAGGATGTCATCGGCGTCATTTCCGTCCTGCCGTCGATCAGCCTGACGTCGAGGCGATATCAGGACGCAGGGGTGTCGGGCTGGTTCCAGCTCCCTCAGCTGCTGTCGTTCCTGCTGCTGCCATTGGTGTTCATGAATTTTGTGGCAAAATGGATGAAAGCCGTCATCATCACCGTCATCGCACTGTTCAATACAGTCGGCATCATATTGACACTTCTGCCGAGCGACCGGCTTAGGAAATAGAGGAAAGGTCTGGTGACGATATTCGTGGATGAACTCCATATTTCTAAAGAGAACATCATAAGGAACGCACTGCAGGAGCAGATCATCAACCATACGCTGCAGCCGGGGGATAAGGTGCCGAGTGAAAATGCGCTCGCTGATGAATATCAGGTGAAGCGGATCGAAGTCCGCAATGCCCTAGTCACGATGGAAAAAATGGGCTTGGTTGAAAGCAGGCAGGGGGTCGGGCGTTTCATCAAGAAGAAGATACCAACGATTGAACTGGATATTTCCGGACGTGTCAGCTTTTCCGAGAAGATGAAAAACCAGAACCTTCCATATAGAAGTGAAGTGATCCATGCAGATTATGCATCCGACGAAGAAATCCAGCTGTATGCCGACCGCATCAACTGCGATCCGGATGAGCAGATATTCAAAGTTGCACGGCTCAGGATCGTCTATGATATCCCTTGCGCCATCCATATTTCATACATCCGGGAGAAGTTCGTTCCTGATATCGAGAGGGATAAAAATCAACTCGATTCGGTCTTCGGATATTACCAAAAAGAAGGTTTTACAAATTTAAAATCAAAGACATCCGTCATTTCTACGGCATTTCCGACAATCGATGAGCAGCAAATATTAAAGTGTAACGAATTGGTACCGCTCTTCATATACGAAACGGACACTCACGATGAAGAAAGAGGCATCCAGCTCGAATTTGTCCGCATCCTCTACAGAAGTGACCTTTTCAAACATAAACTGATTACAACTCAGTAAAAGTAATATTGATTTGCTCTGTCAAAAGACTTTGATAAGCGCTTTAAATTTCATAAGACTTTTTTTCATTAAAATATCCAGATCCCTGATGATGTGCATCAAGGTCTGGACATTTTTTATTTATGAATTTTTATTTTCACCACTATTTTACGCATTTCTAATATCTTCCAATAGCTCTTCATCATCTTCAAAATTGAATATGGAGATTTCATTTGAAGACAGTAACTTGATGAAATCCTCCTTTGGCATTTCAGCAAGTTCAGCACACTGCCCCAAGGAGAGTTTTCTTTCTTTGTAATACTTCACTGCCAGTGTCTGTTTCATATCTTTTACAATATCTTCATCACTTGTTCTTAAGGAAAGTACTATGTCTTCTGGAATGGTGATCTTCGTTTTGTATTCCATAAAAATCACGTCCTTTCATAATATCATTATACCTTAAATTTACTGAAGTCAGAATATTTTTGACTTTCATAGCTCGAGTCCCTTATGAAATCATCAGCGGACGCAAAATCTCATTGTAAAGATTTTGCGCACGTTTTTTCATTTTACCCGCTGATTGTATTCCAGTCTTTACATACTTTACAGACTCTTAAATGTTTTCAGCTTGGCAACAAGTTAGCATTATTCATGAGGGAGGCGGATGACATGAACAAGAAAAAATGGACAACCTTATTTATCCGTTACGGAAAAGAAGAAGCGGCGGAATTCTACGCCTTACATAAAGATCAGATGGAATGTACCACGGTCTCGGGACCGATGGAGGGACTCACGATGATCAAGGTGCGGGAACATGCACAGAATTCATTGTTCTACCTCGGTGAAGTGCGGGTCACCGAAACGAAGCTCAGGCACGGGAAGGAAATCGGTCTCGGTGTCGTGAAAGGCGACGAGCCGGAACTCAGCACCGCGCTCGCATTCATCGATCTGTGCTTCAAGACAGATCAGTTCACCGATACCCTGAACAATATTTTAAGTGATCTGGAAGACCGTGAAACAGAAGCGGTGCATAAAAAAACACAGGAAATTCTACGTACTAAAGTGAATTTCGACATGATGAACGATTAGGAGGCAGTCAATTGAATACACAGATCCATCAGACGCAGAAACATTACAGGACACTCGTCGACATATTCAGCTATCCGGGCAAGATTTCCGCAACGATGGAAAGCATGGATAACTACAGCACATTCGGTGACGGGGTGCTGATGACGGCGGTGACGCTGCTCGACAACGAAGTGACATTCCATACGACATTCAAAAGCGACGGCCAGGAGATCTCCCTTCTGACGGGGAGCGAACCGGGAGCGGACATTGGAAGCTCGGATTATCTGATCGTGAAGGAGAAAGATCTGGAAGCTCCGATGTTTGAAGAGGCGGCGGCAGGCACGCTCGCTTCACCTGAAAAATCGGCCACATTGGTCATCGAAGCGGACTCGCTGCACGAAGGCAGCCGGTACCGTCTGACGGGCCCGGGCATAAAGGAAGAAACGACCATCAATATTTCACTGGAACCGCGCTGGATTGGACTCAGGAATGAGAAATGTAAAGAATATCCGCTCGGCGTGGATATGATACTTACAGACAGTACGAACAATATGATGGCAATACCAAGAACTACGAAAATCGAGGTGATATAAATGGGTTACGTTGCTGTAAAGGGCGGAAAAGAAGCCATTGAAAAATCCGTTGAAATGTACAAATCAAGGCGTTTCAGGGAAGGGCACGACATTGAAGTCGAAAACATAAAGACGAACATGCGCCAGCTCATCAACCAGGTCATGTCGGAAGCGAGTTTCTACGACAGGGATTTATGCGCGCTCGCGATCAAGCAGGCGGAAGGGAACATGGAGGAAGCGGTCTTCCTGATGCGTGCCCACCGCTCGACACTGCCTAGGCTGTATTATTCCACGGTGACCAATACGCGGGAAATGTTCGTCAAAAGGCGCGTTTCTGCGAGCTTCAAGGATATACCGGGCGGCCAGATACTCGGTGCTTCCCCGGACTACACCCACCGCCTGCTGGATGACGCCCTTCTGGGGCTGCAGACGCTCGCGGATTATGTGACGGATGAAGACGAGGAAGAGATCGAATATGAGTACAAGCTTGATGCACTGCCGAAAGTCATCGACTACCTGGAGGCGGAAGGCCTTTATTCGAAGCCTGAAATCGATGATACACCGCCGGATGACATCACGAAGAAGTCGATAGAGTATCCGTCATCGAGGAGTGAACGGCTGCAGTCGCTCACACGCGGCCAGACCGGTGCGGTCACTTCGCTCGGTTACGCCGAAATCAGGGGCTACGGCTTCTCGACGCATCCGAACATCGGCGAATGCCGGGTCGGGGATCAGCCGATCCATATCGGTGATATGGACGGGGAGGAATATTTCATCGGGGATATCGAGCTCACCGAAATCGATGCTTTCCTGCCGGATGAAAAAGAGAGCTCGGATAAAGAGGATTATCAGTCGGAGATGACGTTCAACATCGGCTACGGCCTTACATTCGGACAGAATGAGACGAAGGCGATCGCGATGAGCGTGCTCGATTACAGCCTGTCGCATCCGGTGGAGAATGCACCGACGACGGATGATGAGTTCGTGCTGTACCATATCGATTCAGTCGAATCGACGGGTTTTATTTCACATTTGAAGCTGCCGCATTACGTGACGTTCCAGTCGAAGCTGGACCGCATGAGGCAGTCGGGAAGGAAGTCGGAATAATGGTTCAAAATTTTGCATTTCTCGATGAACATTCGAAAAAGGAGATCCGCCGCAAAACATTGAAGGCGATCGCGGTACCGGGCTACCAGGTGCCGTTCGCATCAAGGGAGCTGCCGATCGCACGCGGCTGGGGCACAGGCGGCCTGCAGCTGACGCTCTCGCTCATCGGGCGGGACGACATCATCAAAGTGATCGACCAGGGGTCTGACGAATCGGTGAACGCGGTCAATATCAGGAAACTGATCCAGGACACCACAGGTGTTCCGGAGACGATCGATATGAATGAGGCGACACTGGTCCAGTCACGCCACAGGATACCGGAAGTACCGCTCCGTCCGTCGCAGATACTTGTGCTTCAGGTTCCGATGCCTGAACCGCTCCGGGCGGTCGAGCCATCCGAACGGGTGACGAAGGCGCTGCACGGCGATAAGGAATACAGCGGTGCATGGATCAAGATGTTCGAACAGATCATGAAGTACGGCCATGTCACGGATGATGCGGACTATCCGGTGCTCGTGAACGGAAGATACGTCATGGCACCGAGCCCGATCCCGAGGTTCGACAACCCGAAGATGAACGACAACGAAGGATTGATACTGCTCGGGGCCGGCCGTGAGAAGAAAATCTATGCAGTGCCGCCGCATACGCATGTGGCCTCCCTTGCATTCGACGACCATCCGTTTGAGATCGAAGATTTTTCAGATAAAGTCTGCCGGGAGTCCGGTGTAAGCGGCGTCTTCATGGACGAGCTCATCGATCCGGATACAGGTGAAAACTATTATGTCACAAATGATACAAGCTACATGCTTGAGCAATTGAACAAGGAGGAAGAGCATGTCAACTAATGATATCGTGATGTCCATCCGCGACGTGTCAAAACGATTCGGCGAAGGCTGTGAGGTCTGCCGGGAGGATACATCCACATTGAACGGCAACATCTGTCCCAACTGCGGCACCGTGCATGCGGTCCGCGACATCTCATTCGACCTGCATGAAGGTGAAATACTCGGCATTGTCGGCGAGTCCGGCAGCGGCAAGAGTACGCTGATGAAGATGATGTACTTCGATCAGGAGAACACATCGGGGGACTACTACCTGCGCTCGTATGAGGAAGGCGCTGAAAACGTCTTTGACGTGTCATCCCAGAAAAAACGCGAGATCCGAAACGAGCAGCTCGGCATGGTCTACCAGAACCCGCTGCACGGTCTGAAAATCAACTTTTCGTCGATGACGAACATCGCCGAGAAATTGATTGCGGGCGGCAGCAGGAACGTCGGTGAAATGACGGCGCGCGGTGATATGTTCCTTGAAAAAGTGAACATCCCGTTATCGAGGAAGTTCGAAGCGCCGAAAAACTTCTCGGGCGGCATGCAGCAGCGGGTACAGATCGCAAAAGCGCTGTCCAACTACCCGCCGATACTGCTCCTTGATGAAGTGACGACGGGGCTCGACCTGTCGGTCCAGGCGGATGTGCTTGAACTGATCAAGGAAATCCAGAGGGAGATGGGCGTCAGCATGATTGTCGTTTCCCATGACCTCGCCATCATCCGGATGCTGTGCGACAGGACGATGGTGCTGTTGAACGGTGAAGTCATCGAAAGTGGCATCACCGATCAGATTTTGGAAGACCCGCAGCACGAATACACACAGCAGCTTGTCTACTCGATTCTTTAGGAGGAACCATTTTGAAAGTAATCATAAACGGTAACATCATTTTGGAAGATGAAATGCTCGAAAATGGTGCAGTCGTCATCGATAAGGACATGATCATAGATATACTGCCTGCAGCAGAGGCGGGGAATTATGTCAAAGATGCATCTTCAGTCATCGATGCGAAGGGCGGCTACATCACGCCGGGCTTCATCGACATCCATTCAGATTATATAGAGGGTATCGTCGCCCCGCGCCCGACGTCCATGATGGACGTCCACCTCGGGATACGCGAATCCGAACGCATTCTGAGCTCACACGGCATCTCAACGATCTTCCATTCACTGTCGATCTATAAGAAGGATATGTTCGGCCATAAGCCGGTCCGGTCGCCAGAGAATGTGGATAAGCTCATCCGGGCGATTGATCAGACCCACAATGAAAAAAGGCTGATCAGGCATCGCCTGCATGCGCGTTTTGAGATCGATTCGGTCGAACAGGTCCCGATGATCAGGGAGCACATTGAAGAGGACCGTGTCCATCTTCTCAGTTTCATGGACCACACGCCGGGCCAGGGGCAGTACCGGGATATTGAAATGTACCTGAAGACGATGAAAGGCTACCAGGACTTATCCGATGCCCAGATCGTGCAGGTGATGGAACAGAAGCAGAGCCATGACACATTGTCATTTGAAGATATGAAAGAGCTTGCGGATCTCGCCATCAGCAAGGGGATCGCCGTCGCGTCTCATGACGATGATTCAACGGAGAAAATCGACCTTGCCAGAAAGCTCGGCACGACGATCAGTGAATTTCCGATATACATGGATGTCGCAAAATACGCCCACGGCGGGGACATGCATACGCTCGCCGGTGCACCGAACATCATGCTCGGCGGCTCGCACTCCGGAAACCTGAATGCGCGTGAAGCCATTGAAGCGGGCTGCATCTCCATACTGTGCAGCGACTATTATCCGGCATCGATGCTGCACGGCGTTTTCCAGCTGCACCAGCAGTACGGTGTGCCGCTCGCGGAAGCGGTAAAGCTGATCACCATCAATCCGGCAAAAGCGGTCAATATGGATGATGAAATCGGCTCGATCCAGGTCGGCAAAAAAGCGGACATCAACGTGATCCAGATGGATGATGACTATCCGATGATCACAGAATGCATCGTCAACGGCTTCACCGTGAGCCGTTATCATTACAGAGTGGAGTGAGAGAATGTTAACAGTTGAAAATTTCGGCAAATCGTTTACGACCCATCATTTGAACCAGACGCGTCAGGCTGTATCCGGCATCTCCTTTAATGTTGAAAAAGGTGAATTCCTGGGCATCGTCGGGAAGAGCGGCAGCGGCAAGTCGACGGTGTTGAAAAGTATCTACGGCACTTATAAACCGAATGAAGGGCAGATCCTCTATGATTCCGAGCGCTTCGGCACGGTGAATCTGCATGAAATCCCGGACCATGATCTGATCAGGCTCAGGAAGACTGAAATCGGCTATGTATCCCAGTTTTTGAAAGTGATGCCGAGGACGACGTCCTTTGAGCTTGTCGTATTGTCACTGCTTGAGATGGGCGTGGACCGGGTGACGGCGGAAGTGACCGCCGAGGAGACGCTCCGCCATTTCGACCTGCCCGAGGCATTATGGCACAACTATCCGAACACTTTCTCAGGCGGCGAGAAGCTCAGGCTGAACATCGCATGTGCAGTCGTCAAGGCACCGAGGCTTTTATTGCTTGATGAACCGACAGCCTCGCTCGACCAGGCATCGAAGCTTAAGGTGCGGGAGGCCGTCTCAAAGCTGAAGGACAGTGGCACGACACTGATCGGCATCTTCCACGACCTAGAATTCATGGAAGGGCTGTGTGACAAAGTGTATGACATGTCCGCACGTGCAGTGAAGGAGACGGTATGATGCGTGTCGACCTTCATGTACACAGCAGCCATTCGGACGGGGCCGACAGCCTGGAGACGGTGATTGAGAAAGCCCGTCATGCGGGAGTCACCACACTCAGCTTCGTCGATCATGACATCACCGGGACTTATGAGGCGGCACTGCCGGCGGCGGAAGAAGCGGGGATCGACCTGATCCCGGGGATTGAAATTTCTGCCTATGACTTCAAACGGAAGAGGAAAATCCATGTGCTCGGCTACAGCTATGACCTGGAGGCCCCGAATATCAAAGCGCTCACGGAACCGCTGCTTGAGCGGCGCCATAAGCATTCACTGCAGCAGATCGAAAGCATCAACGCAGCCGGCTGCAGAGTGGACGCGGAGGCGATCGCAGAAATTGCGGCACCGTCCCGTGTGATATACAAACAGCATATCATGCGGTATTTGACGGATAACGGCTATGAATCGGAAGCCTACCAGCATCTTTACAAATCCCTTTTCAAAGGGGACGGTCCTGCAGCCGGGGACATCGAATACATCGATGCACGGGATGCACTCCGTGCAATCAGGGCGGACGGGGGACTTGCCGTCATCGCCCATCCCGGCCAGATGGACAGCTACGACTTCATCGAAGAGAATACGGACCTGATTGACGGGCTGGAACTGCTCCATCCGGATCACAACGAAGATGACCATGCGCGCATCCGGGAAATTGCGGATGGATATGGACTCGCGCTAACGGGCGGCAGTGATTACCACGGCAGCTTCGGTGTAGAAGTGCCCATCGGTGTCGACGCCGAAATGTTAAGGTTTGAGCGGCATTTGTTGGGAGATTCTTAACTTGTGTTAAGAGATGGTAAATCGTATTTACGCGCGGATGAATATCGTTTTTAATGAGGTAGGAATACAAAATCAATCACTAAGGAGCAAGTCTATTCATGAGAAATTTAATGTACTTATTATTGGGTCTCACAGTCTTTCTTGCAGCATGCGGCAATGGTTCAGGTGAGGATGCTTCCGCTGAGGGCAATCCGGATGAATCGGACAGTGCTGAGGCGAACGATGATCCGATCGTCCTCGTATGGTATCCGAACGAATCGGGCAACGAGCTGGAAGACGGCCGTGATGAAATGGGCGCAATCATCGAAGAGGCGACCGGACGTGAAGTTGAACATCAGCTGACGACGGATTATGCGATCGCAATCGAAAGCATCGTCAATGACAACGCAGACCTTGCATTTACAGGCGCAGAAGGTTACATACAGGCAAACGACAGAAATGACGCAATACAGCCGCTGGTCGTGCCATCAGGCCCGTCAGGGACTGAAGAAGACGCACTTTACTACAGCTGGTTTGCGGCTACCCCTGAAAACATGGAGGAATATTCGGACGGCGAAGGCGGCTATGCCCTCGATAACTTCGAAGACAAGAACTTCTCGTTCGTATCATCGTCATCCACATCAGGATTCAGGGTACCATCCTCCACACTGGTCGCACACTTCAGTGAGCAGGAAGAATATGCAGATCTTGAAGCGGAAGACCTTGCTGAAAGCGGCACGCTTTTCAATGAAGTGATGTTCGGCAACACGCACCAGGGTTCTGCAGTGAACCTCTTAAACGGCAGGGCGGATATCGCGGCGTTCTGTGATACGTGTGTCGAGAACTACGTTGAAGTGGTCGACGGCGAAGAGAATACGGCAGGCGCAATCTACCAGATCTCAGAAGATGCTGCACAGCCTTTCGAGAGCATGGGCGGCGAAGAGTTCGGCATCATCTCAGCAACCCCGGTACTGAACGCACCGTTCATCATGAACACAGGCACATTGAGCGAGGAAGAAGTTGCATCGCTGAGTGAAACGATGACTTCGGACGAAGTCGCAAATAACGAGAAAATCTTCGTCCCTGAAGATTCCGATGCACCGGCACTGTTCACGAAATCAGCGGATGAAAGATTCGTCGAAGTTGAAGATTCATGGTTCGACCCGATCAGGGAACTCAACCAGTAATTTATAAGAAATTCATAAAAGAAGGGAGATGGCTCCCTTCTTTTAATTAGGAGGAATATGAGTGGCCACCCAATTGAAAAGCCGTTCAAAAGTAACAGAAAAGAAAGCCGATCCCGTCATATTCAATTTTCCGGAAGAAGCACAGCTTGAGGAAACCATTGAGCGTCCGGTCATCATGCAGGTGAAGAATCTGCACAAAAATTATACGAAAGACACCAAAGTGCTGAAGGACATCAATTTCGACATCAGGGAAGGCGAGCTTTTGTCGATCATCGGACCTTCGGGTGCCGGTAAATCGACATTGTTGCGCACGATCAACCGGATGATCGAACCGACCAGCGGCGAAATCATCTTCGGTGATGAAAATATCACAAAACTTAAGGGCAAAGGTCTAAGGAAAATGCGTACGGACATCGGCATGATCTTCCAGCACTACAACCTGGTCGACCGTCTGAGCGTATTCGAAAACGTGCTGCACGGCCTGCTCGGCTACAAGAACAGCCTGCAGGGTATACTCTCCCTTTATTCAGAGGAGGAAAAGGAAAAGGCACTTGAGATCATCACGGAACTCGGAATCGAAGACCACATCTATAAGCGCTGCGATGAACTGTCCGGCGGCCAGAAGCAGCGTGTCGGCATCGCAAGGGCATTGATCCAGGATCCAAAAATCATACTCTGTGATGAACCGATCGCTTCACTCGACCCGAGGGCATCCATGGTCATCATGGAATACTTGAAACGCATCTCGCGCGAGCGCGGCATCACGGTCATCGTGAACCTCCACCAGGTCGACGTCGCCAAAAAATATTCCGACCGGATGATCGGACTGAACGCCGGTGAGATCGTCTTCAACGATGCCCCGGAAGTGATGGATCAGGGCATCGTCACAAAAATCTACGGCTCCAAAGCTGATGAACTGATAGTGGAGTAGGGTGAAAAATTATGAGCAGTAAATCATCGACACAACATTTATCCAGGGTGAACATCATCCGGAAGAAACATATCAGGCTGACGATCGCGGCCCTCATCATTCTTGGGCTGATCATCCTCGCGGGTGAGATCACCAGTTATGATCATATCGACGGTCTCTTAAGCATCCCGGCAGCAATTTCGTGGCTGTTTTCGAACATGCTTTTCTCCGCGGGGACGCTTGCGAACTTCCCGACGGTCCTCAGGCTCCTGTGGGAGACGATCCTCATCTCGATCGTATCGACGACGACGGCTTCAGTGTTCGCGCTCATCTTCGCCCTGCTCGGTTCACAGCTGACCCAGGTGAATACATTTCTGATGTATGTGGCGAAACTCGTCGCTTCCGTCAGCCGTAACATCCCGGTCGTGGCCTGGGCACTCATACTTGTCCTGAGTTTCGGGACGAACTCGGCAACAGGATTCCTTGCATTGTTTTTCGCGACATTCGGCTTCCTCGTCCGGGCATACATAGAAACGATCGATGAAGCGAGCAGCGATTCGATCGAAGCCCTGAGGGCGACCGGGGCGACCTATCCGCAGATGATCTTCAAGGCGGTGCTCCCGGGCAGCATGCCCCAGCTCTTCAGCTGGACGCTGTTCATGATAGAGACGAACATCAGGAGCGCCACACTCGTGGGGCTGCTCACAGGTACGGGGATCGGTTATTTATTCGACCTCTACTATAAGCAGCTGAATTACGAAATGGTTTCCCTGATCACGCTGTCGATCGTCGTTGCGGTATTGATCATTGAAGCGATTTCGAACCGCATCAGAAGGGAGATCATTTGATGGATATTCAATTGGACCGTACAAATGACGGCAAAATAAAGATCAACCGGCCCACACGCGGACAGAAATCCCTGAAATGGATTCTGATCGCGACGGCGATATTCACGGTTGCCGGATTCTTCATGATGGATTACAGCGGGCTTGTGCTGTCACAGGCGATCGCCGACACCCTGAACAACCTGTATCAGATGTTCCTGCAGCCTGAACTGAGCCAGGTCGGCTTCGGGACGGCGATGTCACAGGTGGTGGTGACGCTGTCGCTCGCATTCCTCTCGACCATCTTAGGTGCGGTGATTTCACTGTTCCTCGCATTCGGGACGGCAGTGAATCTATCCAAACCGTGGCTCAGCACTCTGATCAAAGGCGTGATCACGATCGCCCGTGCAGTGCCGACCGTCCTGTGGGTGCTCATATTCGCAATCGCAGCGGGGCTCGGTTCCATTGCGGCGGTGATCGGCATGATGTTCCACTCGGTCGCCTATCTCGTCAAGGCATACTCCGAAGCGTTCGAGGAGATCGATGAAGGGAAGATCGAGGCACTGCGTGCAACGGGTTCGAGCTACTGGCAGATTCTTTTCCAGGTCGTCATACCGGAGACGAAGAGCTACCTCATTTCATGGACGTTCCTGCGCTTTGAGATCAACTTCGGCGTCGCGGTCGCCATGGGTGCTGCTGCAGGTGCAGGCGGCATCGGTTATGAACTCTTCATGTCGAGCACTTTCTACTATGATATGAATGAAGTGGGCATGATTACGATCATCATACTGATCGTTGCGATCATACTCGAGCTCATTGCGAACAGGCTGAAGATCAAAGCTTAAAATTATATGGATATGAAAAAAACCGTACGCCGCTTCCACAGGAAGTCCGACGTACGGTTTTTAATATTCTCAAAAGAACTGCAGTATGAGTATCCCGGAAACGATGATCACAGCGGCGATGATGCGCCTCGGGCCGATCGGCTGCTTCGGCAGCCCGAGCAGTCCGAAATGATCGATCAGCAGACCCATGATGATCTGTCCGAAGATGGCCGACATCATCGTGAGCGTCACCCCGAGGTAGGGCATCAGGAGTATGTTCATCCCGATGTAGAGCGCCCCGAGCAGTCCGCTTGAAAAGTGCCATGGCTTCAGTGAAGTGCCGCCTGCTTTGAAATTGAAGGATAACCTCCGGTGCACGATGAGCGCGATGAAGAAGAGGGCGATCGTCCCCATCAGGAATGATATGAACGCTGCAAACAGCGTCGAATCGATTTCCCGGCTGAGCGCGCTGTTCACTGCGGTCTGCATCGGCGGGAGCATCCCCGTGAACAACCCGAGGAATACCCAGGCCCGGGAGTGCTGTTTCCCGACCGCGAGCTTTTTATTGATGTTCATATAAATGATGCCGATGATCAGCAGCATCACACCTGCAAGGTGCATCGGATGGAACGGCTGGGGCACGGCTTCGAACCAGCCGAAAGTGTCGATCATGAGGCCGATGATCATCTGTCCCGTCACTGTCACGATCACGGTGAGCGCCGCCCCGATCCGCGGCAGCAGCACGATGTTCGCCGTGAGGAAAACGACGCCCATCAGTCCCCCGACGAACCATATGTATGAATAATCCTGCGCACCGAAGAATGATGCGGAGAACTTTTCGGTGTTCAGAGCCAGGTTCACGGCGAATAAAGCGATCGTCCCGACCAGGAATGAATAGAATGATGTGATGAAGACGGCCCTTGAAAACCTTGAGAATTCTGCATTGATGGAAGTCTGCAGCGGTACGGCCATACCGCCGAGGACACCGAGCAATATAAGGAGGTACACGGCATTGCCTGCTTTCTTTGTAGGCCCGGACGCTTTGGATCCAGGCATAGTTATGATATCTGATATGACAATCATATCATTTTTCCAGTATATCAATTGAGAGTTTTTCACTAAACAAGTAATATAGTAAGGTGATACTGACCATAGGAGAGATAACCAATGAATGTTTCAGATGCAATCAGGACAAGAAGAAGTGTGAAGATCTTTAAGGATACGGAACCGCTTGACCGTGAAACCGTTGAAAGTCTGATCGAAGCGGCCACATGGGCTCCGAACCATTACTTCACCGAGCCGTGGAGATTCATTGTGGTGCAGGGCGAAGGACGGAAGCAGCTGTCGGATGTCATGAAGAAATGGGCAATTGCGAAAGCGGATGACCCGGAGTCGCCTGAAGCCGAAAAACGCATCATGAAAATGGCAGCGAAGCCGCTGCTTGCCCCGACGATCATCATCGCCGTACTTTCAAGGGACCTCGACAATAAGAAGGCGATTTATACGGAGGACGTCTGTGCAGTTGCAGCCGCCGTGCAGAATATGCTTCTTGAAGCCCACAGCAAAGGCATCGGAGCAATCTGGAAAAGCGGGCCGGCATATCATGCAGAGCCGGTCAAGGATTACTTCAATCTGCGTCAGGATGAGGAGATCCTCGGTGCAGTATTTTTAGGCGAATCCGCGATGAAGAAAGATCTCAAAGTCCACAGGGTGGCGCATCAGGAGAAGACTGAATGGATTACAGGTGAAACGGAATAATGAGGAAAATCCTGGCAACAGTCTTATTCTTTTTGGGTACATTATTAATGTTCGGAACGATGACGATCATTCCGGAAAACTGGATCATCCCCTCATATATCGGGGTGGCCATACTATTCATCATCGGCTTGTATATGAGTTATTCGGCCGAACTTTAAAGGAAACGGAGACTGTAACGTGAAGAATATATTTGAAGTCCTATTGGAACGCAGCCGTCTGCTGGTGATTCTGATCATCACCATCGCACTGCTCGGCGTATACACATTTCTTACCATTGAGAACAGGGAAATACCTGAGGTCGAAGTCAACATCATCAATATAACGACACCATGGCCCGGCGCCGACAGGGCGGATGTCGAGACGAACATCACCAATGTGATTGAAAGTGATATATTCGGTATAGATGGCATCGACACTGTGTCATCCGTCTCACAGGATGATATTTCAGTCGTCACCATGGAGCTCACGGATGAAGCTGAGCCGGACCAGGTGGAGAATGATATCAACAACCTGGTCGGCCAGGTATCCGGCGACCTGCCGGAAAATGCAGCCCAGCCGCAGGTGGAAAGCGTGAGCAATGCGTTCCCGCTGCTCAGCTACATATTCCAGAGTGAAAACGGGGAAGGGCTCGAAGATCTGAGGAACCAGGTCGATGATCTGGCCCTTGATGTGACGCAGATGGATGGCGTCAGCGATGTCACGATCAAAGGGTACGATGACCGTACGGTCAATATCGACCTCGACCGTGAGGCGCTGGAGGAAAACCAGATCACCCCGGATCAGATCATCCAGGAGATCGACCAGTCCTTCAATCCGGTCATCCTCGGAAGCCAGGTTGAAGATGATGAAAACATCCGGCTGAGTTTCGAGAGCATGGCCCCGCTCGAGACGTTCGAAAGCATCCGGATCGGGGATGATGACACACTCCTTACGGACATCGCGTCCATAGAACTCACTGCTGATGAGCGGGAGGACATCATCGAACATAACGGGGAAGAGGCTGTATCATTCACAGTGTTCCTGAGCCCCGGTGAGGATGTGCCTTCGACCTCGGAAAGCGTCGAAGCGGTCGTTTCAGAGCATACGGACCAGTTTGATGAAAATATATCCGTCACGACGATATCATCGGAGCGTGAGAATGTTGAGGACATTTTCGTCGGGCTGTACACATCACTCCTGCTCGCGCTCGTCGCAGTGATCATCGGTACATCACTCGGATTATCGTTCATCGGTTCCGCCGTAGTGATGATCACCGTCATACTGTCCATCTTCATCGGCCTGATCCCGCTGCCGTGGCTCGGGGTCGACCTGAATCAGATTTCCGTCATCGGGCTGATCATCGCACTCGGTATACTCGTCGACGACTCGATCGTGGTCAACGACAATATCGAACGCCGGCTGTCGGTCGGTGACAGCAAGCGAGATGCAATGTACAACGGCATGAAGGAAGTTGCGCCTTCCGTCATCGCCTCGACGCTTGCGATCGTCCTCGCGTTCTCGCCATTGCTTCTCCTGTCCGGAGCGAACGGTGAGTTCATACGCGCACTGCCGAGCATCCTGATCACGACGATCATCGTTTCGACGATACTTGCGATCTTCCTTGTGCCGGCATTGAGGTACCTCATGCCCGTCAAGAACATTTCTGAGAATGCAGGGATTTTCGGCAAGGCGTTCACGGGACTCTCGAACTGGTATGCGGACAGGATGCTGCCGAAATTCATCAGGCGGCCTGTCATCACGTTCAGCATCGTGCTGGTCATCGGTCTGCTGTCACTTGGACTTGTGCGGTTCACGCCATTTGAATTCTTCCCTGAGGCGGACCGGTCGGAAGTGACCGTGGATGTACTGTTCGATGACGGACAGACGATTGAGGAGACACATGAACGCACAGGTGATATCGTCGATTATCTGGGCGAGAACATCGATAACCTGGAAGGCGTGACCCGGTTTACGGGATCAGGGCTTCCGAACCTGTTTGGTGCATCCCTCGACCAGTCCGGCGAACACACTGCCCAGATTGCCTTATACATCGATAAGGAAGTCATGAGTGCTTCAGAGGTCATCGACACTTATGAAGCGGATCTCCGTGAGGAATTCCCGGAGGCGAAGATCTTTATGGACACGATCGTCCAGGGCCCGCCGGAAGGTGCGCCTGTGACGCTCGACGTCTACAATCAAGATCTCGGCCTCCTCGAAGAGTCACTTGAGACCTTCAGGGAAGGACTCGAATCGGAAGGTGCAGTCGTCACCTCCAACATGGGTGAGCCGGTGGACACCGTCAAGTATGCCATCGACCAGGAGGCACTGGAAGATGCAGAGCTTTCCGTCTCCCAGGTGAAGAATGAACTGAACCTGCTCGGACAGGGCATACCTGTCCAGGAAATCATCGTCGAGGATGAGCAGGTCGAATCGACGATGAAGTATTCAGGTGAATATGACCTGGAAGATATAGACATCATCAAGTTTTCAGGGGAAGAGCCTGAAACGTTCCCGCTTGCTGATTTCGTCGACCTTGAAGAGACGAACGAATACCAGACGATCGCCCATGATAACGGGGACCGCCAGGTTTCGATGGAAGTCTACAACCTGGAGGAAAATGAAGTCGGGGAAATCGTGGACGGGCTTTCAGGGGATCTGAACGATTCGACTGAAATCGTCGTCGGCGGGGAATCCACAGATCAGACGGATTTCTTCGTTGAAATCGGCGTCCTGTTCGCAGTGATCGTCGTGCTCGTCTATCTTGTGATCGCATTCGAGTTCAACTCGCTCGTGCTGCCGCTCGTCATCGTATTCAGCATCTTCCTTTCCATCAGCGGCGGATTCATCGGCCTGTTCGTCACCCAGACGCCGCTGTCCTTCATGGGCGTCATGGGTATGGTGTCCCTTGCCGGAATCGTCGTGAGGAACGCGGTCGTGCTGGTCGACTTCATCGAGGCGCGCAGGAAGGACGGCAACTTCGTGATCAATGAAGCGATCATCGAAAGCGGACGTGCCAGAATGAGGCCGATCCTGCTGACGACGATCACGACGATCATCGCGCTGCTGCCTGTCGCACTCGGCGGCGACCCGCTGTTCGAGCCGCTCGCCATCACCATCATCGCGGGCCTTGCGTTTTCATCGGTGCTGTCGCTGATCGTGACGCCGAGCCTGTATATGATCTACTACAGAATAAAGTACAAAGATTGATGAAATGGATCGCCTCCTGCCTGGTGCAGGGGGTGATTTTTATTATCTGAAAATATAATTGTAAGCGGATACAAAAAGATTGTAACAACCGGAATTATCGGATAAAATTGAATCATATCAAACAAAGGGGTGTATTAAATGGCATTTGAATTTCCGAATGAAGAAAATGCTCAATACAAAATCAAGGACAAGTACCAGAATTTCATAGGGGGAGAATGGGTCGACCCGGTGGACGGCGAGTATTTCGACAATGAATCACCGGTCATCGGCCAGGTCGTGTCACAGGTGCCGCGCTCGAAGCAGGCGGATGTGGATAATGCGGTGAAAGCTGCACACGAGGCGCAGAAGTCATGGGGGAAGACTTCTCCGGCCGAAAGAAGCATGGTTTTATTGAAGATTGCGGATAAGGTGGAAGAACATCTGGAGGAGCTTGCGGTGCTCGAGACATTCGAGAACGGCAAGGCGGTACGGGAGACGCTGAATGCGGACCTGCCTCTGGTGGTCGACCATTACAGATATTTTGCGGGTGTGATCCGTGCACAGGAAGGCGGCATCTCGCAGCTTGATGAGGATACCGTGGCATATCATTTCCATGAGCCGCTCGGTGTAGTGGGGCAGATCATACCATGGAACTTCCCGCTGCTCATGGCTGCGTGGAAGCTCGCACCGGCACTTGCTGCAGGCAACTCGGTCGTGCTGAAGCCGGCGGAGCAGACACCGACGACAATCCTGCATTTCGCAGAACTCATCCAGGACATCGTGCCGAAAGGTGTCCTCAACATCGTGAACGGTTTCGGCGCTGAAGCTGGGCAGGCGCTTGCGACGCATCAGGACATCAATAAAATCGCATTCACGGGCGAGACGACGACTGGCCGGATCATCATGCAGAATGCGAGCCAGAACATCATCCCGGTGACGCTTGAACTGGGCGGCAAATCGCCGAACATCTTCGCAAAAGATGTCATGGATGAAGATGACGGCTATCTGGATAAGGCGATCGAAGGACTTGTGATGTTCGCACTGAACCAGGGCGAAGTGTGTACATGTCCGTCACGTGCACTGATTCATGAGGACATTTATGATGAATTCATGGAAAGGGTCATCAAACGGGTCGAAGAGATCAAAGTCGGCAACCCGCTGGATGAAAATACGATGATGGGTGCACAGACTTCCCGCGAGCAGAAGGAGAAGATCACCTCCTACCTCGATATCGGCAAGAAGGAAGGCGCCGAAATTCTGACGGGTGGAAACGTCAAGGAGATGGACGGCGACCTCGGTGAAGGTTACTACATCGAACCGACGATCTTCAAAGGCAACAACAAAATGAGAATCTTCCAGGAAGAGATTTTCGGACCGGTACTTGCGGTCGCAACTTATAAAGACGATGAAGAAGCGCTCGAGATTGCGAACGACACCATGTACGGACTGGGTGCAGGTGTATGGACGAGGTCGCAGAACAAGGCGTACCGTTTCGGACGTGCGATCCAGGCAGGACGTGTATGGGTGAACACATATCACGACTACCCGGCACATGCTGCATTTGGCGGATACAAAATGAGTGGTATCGGCAGGGAAAACCACTTGATGATGCTGAGCCATTATCAGCAGACGAAGAACCTGCTCATCAGCTACGGGGAATCACCTAAAGGATTCTTCTAAATGACGACAGATAACAAATCTGTAGATGCAACACAATCCGCCAAGGATCTGATCAAAGAATTGAAGGAAGAGCACGGCGAACTCGTCTTCCACCAGTCAGGAGGATGCTGTGACGGTTCGAGTCCGATGTGTCTGAAGAAGGACATGATCATCATCGGCCCCGCCGATGTGAAGCTCGGGGAAATCGAAGGTGTGGAATTTTACATGCACCGCCAGCAATACGAATACTGGAAGCACACAAAACTCACGGTCGACGTCGTCAAAGGCAACGGCGGCATGTTCAGTGTAGAAGGCCCGAGAGGCGTGAGGTTCCACATCCGGAGCGAGCCGAAATGATTTAAATAAAAAACCTGCAGTGCCTTTTATTGAAAGGGCTGCAGGTTTTGATTTTGTTTGGCTTAACACCTGCTCGTTCCGTCCGCGAGCAGGTGTTGGAAAGTTAATGGATGCTCGTTTCCGTTCACGAGCAGGTGTTGAACTTCCAAAAGCTGTTTTATTCGTATAAAGGCACTCCGAAGTGATCCAGCACATATTTCGGCACGAAGTATCTCGCGGTCTTCTTCGGGTCCACGACCTGGTTGACCTGGGTGTGGCCGGTCAGGCTCATCAGCTTCGCCATTTCATCCACTGATTTTTTGGCATACGGTTTAAGGAACCTGATCATCTCCTTGACGCTCTGGTCGACCGCGGTGTCGAGATCGACTTTGGATACATTCATGAACGCGCCTTCCTCATTGACGAGCAGCGGGTGGGCGATGTAGATGTCTTCAACGACTTCGAGTTTCACCGTCACCTCGGATTCAACTTCAAGCCCCGATACGCCAATTTCCCCGTCGCCCATGGCAGCGTGGACGTCACCGAGTCCAAACAGTCCGCCTTCATGAAAAGCGGGCAGGTAAAGCGTCGCGCCTTCGGTGATCTTGATGGAATCCATATTTCCACCGTGGTCGCCCGGTGTACCATTGTTGACCGGATCTGCTTCAGGTGCGACACCGATGACGCCGATCATTTTATTGACCGGGATCTCAAGACCGTCGAAATCGACCGTCTGCTTCTCTTTGTCGATCGGCAGGATCTTCCGTGTGAATTCAGTGAGCTCATCACCCATGACACCGGACTCAGGGCCGGTCACGACGATGCCCTCATCACCGACATCGATCTTCTCGATCGTCACTTTCAGCACATTGCCCGGCTTCAAGCCGTTCACATAGACGGGGCCGGTCGCAGGATTGATCTCATCCCAGTTCAATCTTGTCGTCGTATCCTCCTCCGAAGTGATCTGGCCGGTGAAGCAGTCGTGTGCCTCCATAACGACCGTGTCCCCGGAATCGACGTAAAGTGCAGGTGCATTGTTCTTGTCCATCGCGTAGAATTTGTTGTCTTTTGTTAAATTATGATGCATGATTACCCTCCGTCAAATATATTTTAAGTTTTGAACCTTTATATATAGGATACCTTTAAAATAAGGATATATATAGTTTTTTGAATTGGACGGTGTTCATGGCACCGAAGTGAATTCACGCAAAACATCAAGCAGGGAGCAGGGTGGAAATGTCCGGTTATATCGTTTATCTCACAATATTCATATTAGGTGCAATACCGCTCTTCGAAGCGACATTCGTCGTGCCGATCGCCGTGCTCGGCGGGTCGAGCCTTGTGCCGTCACTGATCGCAGGCATCCTCGGCAACGCTCTGACGATCCTCCTGGTCGTCATCTTCAGTGAGAAGGTGAGGGACTGGTTCATGAAGAATAAAGAATCCAAAAGGAGCCGGCGCGCTGAAGGCATATGGAAGAAGTTCGGATTCTACGGTTTCGTGTTCCTCGGGCCGATCCTGCTCAGCTCACATGTCGCGGCCATTGCGGCCGTGTCCTTCGGGGCGACCAAGACGAAGACCGTGGCATATGTCACTTTGAGCCTCATCCTCTGGACAGTGCCGCTTGCGATACTCGCCCATTACGGTATGGATTTCCTGGGACTTGAGGAGATGCAGTTCCTGCAGCAGTATTTGAACTAAAAAAGGGCCCGGAGGCCCTTTTTTAGTTCGGATTTGGTTCAATCGAGACGATTTCACCGATTTCATAGTTTTCCCTTAACGGCAGATGCACAATCACCGTCTGTCCATTGACATCGACCGAATAGTGATATTCCTTCCCCTGGAATTGTTTTGTCATGACCGTACCTTTCAGCATGCCGCCTTCGGATTTGGCAAGGCTGATCTGTTCGGGGCGCAGGGGATAGATCCCTGCCTTCATGAAGTCTTCACTTATATTACTGTTATGCCATATGAGATCCGTATTTTCCGGCTGGAAGCCATCGTCTTTCCATTCTCCTTTGAAGAGGTTGGCTTTACCGACAAAGGTTGCCACGAACGGGGTTGCGGGATTCGAGTAGATTTCCTCGGGTCTGCCGATCTGTTCTATGCGGCCTTCGTTCATCACGATGATGCGGTCTGCCATGGCAAGGGCCTCCCCCTGGTCGTGGGTGACATAGATGATGGAGGCCTCAGTGATGTTATGGATGTTCTGGATCTCTCGCCGCATTTCAATCCTGAGCTCGGCATCCAAATTGGATAATGGTTCATCCATAAGCAGCAGTTTCGGCTTTGGCGCAATCGCCCGGGCCAGGGAGACCCTCTGTTTCTGCCCGCCGGAAAGATCCCCGGGAAGACGGTTTTTGAACGCTTCCAACCCGACGATGGAAAGGACCTCATCGATCCGTTCATCAAGCGCCGCACCGGACAGCCTTTTCATATGACGGTGGTGCTGCAGTGCAAACTTTATGTGGTCCCCGACATTCATATGCGGCCAGAGGGCAAATGACTGGAAGACCATATTGAGGTTCCTTTTCTCCGGTGGGACCGAGTTTTTATTGTTTCCGACCAGGACATCATCCATATATATTTCACCATCCGTCGGAGAGGTGAAACCTGCAAGCAGGCGGAGGAGGGTGGTCTTCCCGCAGCCTGAAGGTCCGAGGATCGCAATGAATTCGCCTTCCTCTGTCGTCAGGTTGATATCTTTGAGTGCCTGGAAATCCCCGAAGAATTTATTCAGGTCATTTATTTTTGTGGGCATCAGATGCCACCTTCTTTCTGATGATGTATTGAATGACGAAGAGGAGGAAATAAACCCCGATGATCGCCACGATGATCAGCGTTGAAAATGCATTGGCAAGCAGAGAATACCCCGACTGCTGGAATGAAAGTATGGATACGCCGATCGTCTGTGAAGTTGATGAATAGAGCAGGGCGGAGACCGTGAGTTCCGTCAATGCCGTCAGAAACACGAGGACCGTGCCGCTGAGCACGCCCGGCAGTATCAACGGCATGAGTATTTTACGCCATTTGGCCACCGGCCTTGCGCCGTTGACCTGTGCCGCCTCCTCGATTTCAATATCCACCTGCTGGAACGCTGTGATGCTGCCCCTGACCTGGAGCAGCAGGAAGCGGGTGAAGTAGGCGATGTACATGATCATCGCCGAGCCGTATATTCCGGGATTCCAGTCGACGCCCGGGATGGGGTTGATCCAAGTGAATATCATCGCCAGGGCAAGCACGGTGCCCGGCAGTGCATAGGGGATCGTCACCGCGGTTTCAACGAACCTGATTGTCCTCGTGCCTTTACGCACCCTGATGTATGCGATGATGGTGCCGAATAAAATGCCGAGCAGCGCTGTGACACCTGCAAATTTGATGCTGTTCATGATCGCTGCATAGGAAGAGCTGCTCGTCAGTACAAACTCGAAATTATCGAGTGTCAGGTTTTCCGGTGAGTAACTCAATCCAACCGCGTTCAGGAAAGATGACGCGATCATCGACAGCAGCGGGAAGATGCTGATGAATAAAAAGAATACGATAAGCAGAATTTCAACAGGCAGCTTCTTTTTACCGAGATGGTACCTCGGCTCCATATCGAGCTTCGTCGTCTGGATCCTCTTTGATTTCCTGAGGAAGAGCCACTGAATGAGCAGTCCAACCACCGCCATGACGCCGAGTATGACGGAAAGGACGGCCGCATTATTGAAACTGGAAGTGCCGAATCCGATAACCTGCTGATAAATATACGTCGACAGGACCGTAATGTTTCCCGGTATGCCGAGAAAGGCGGGGATGCCGAAATTGTCGAGACTTCCAAGAAATGCGATGAATGTCCCGCTCGCGATGCCGGGAAGCGCCATCGGCAGCAGGATCTTCCTGAATGATGCCAGCCTGCCGGCACCTGATGCCCGGGCTGCGAGCTCCATCTCCCTCGGTATTCTCCTGAGGACGTTCACTGTGAACAAGTAGACGAGTGGGGCATGACTGATGCCCATCACTACAATGATTCCGGACATGCTGTACAGATTCCAGCCGGATATTTCCATGCCGATCTGCTCGAACATATTGACGATTGTGCCCTGGCCGCCGAAAAAATCCACCCACGCAAGGGATATGATATAGGAGGGGATGATGAAAGGCAGCAGGATCAGCAGCTGGAACAAATTTTTCCAGCGGATGTCAGTATAGGCGATGAGCCATGAAAAAGTGACCCCGAGCACGGAGGAAATCAGTGTTGAAAGAATGACGATGATGGTCGTGTTGACCAGTACATTCCATGTCCTTTCCGAGAAGAGCACCTCGCTGTAGAATGCCAGTGTGATCCCGTCATCACCGGTGAAACTCATGAGGATCAGCCGGAAGATGGGCAGCACAAAGATGAAGAATATCAGAATCAGACTGATGACTTTCAATGCATTTTTAAAAAACGAAGGGTAGACTGCACCGTGCAGCCTACCGTCTTTATTTTTCCTCATATATAATCACCTGATGGTTTAATTATTGAACAATTCATCGAACTGATCTTTGTCGCTTTCGCGATTTTCATAAAGCTCTTCCACCGGAGCGGTCAGAGCGTCGATTTCTTCGAATGACTGGAGACCTTCGGGTGCATCGATGCCTTCTCTTATCGGTGTATAGCCGATATCACTCTGAAGCTGTTGTCCTTCTTCGGAAAGTACGAAATCGACGAAGGCTTCCGATGCTTCGAGATTGTCGGAATCTTTCATGATGCCGATCGGTTCGGTGATCACCGGGACGCCCTCGGAAGGATAGACCAGTTCAACCGGGGAACCATCCTGCATTGCACGTGCAACGAGGTAATCGACGACCATGCCGTAATCCTGGGCACCGGAGGCCACATTCTCTATGACGGCGCCGTTGCCTTCAGTGATCATCGGATTATTATCTTTGATGCCTTCATAAAATTCCCAGCCGAAGTCATCACTGCGTGTGAATACACCAAGGTTGTATGCCGCTGCTCCGGAATATAACGGACTCGGCATGACAATATTTTCATGAGCATTGTCTTCAGTCAACACCTGCCATGAATCCGGTATTTCATCGACATTTTCACTGTTGACGGCCATTACGGTCGCCATGATCTTGGTGCCGTAATAAGTGCCGTCTGGATCGGCGAATTCTTCAGGGATCGATTCCGCTTCCGGCGATTCATATTCGTGCAGCAGGTCCTCCTGCTTCAATCCTTCGAAAGTGGCATCGTCAGCGACAAGCAATACATCCGCAATCACATCCCCGGCTTCGTTTTCAGCATTGACTTTGCTGATGACTTCCTCGGTGCCTGAACGGAAGAGGTTGATGTCGACTTCAGGGTACTGTTCATTGAAGGCATCAATCAACTGTTCGGCGTCGATATCCGGCTGTGATGTATAAAAATCAAGCGTCCCGCTGATGGAGTCATCCGGATTCCCGACATTTTCAGCCGATGTATCTTCTTCATCCGTTCCTCCATTGCCGCATGCTGAGAGCATCAGTACGAAAACACTCATCAATGAGAGTGTGAACCATTTATTCATCTTTTTTTCCTCCTGTTTTTATGCTTTAAACTTTATCATATAAAAGCAATGTTAAGCCATTGTTAACTTATCATTTAGTAACAGTATGATTTATGTAAATATAAATTGAAAAAAATGCCACTTTGAGTCTGTACTCAAAGTGGCAGCTCCTGCTTACTCCGGGAATGAAACATTTTCCAGCCTGATGATGCCGACCGGATCCAGTTCAACGCCTTCCACGAGCGTATCGTTCACACCAATGCCGAGCTCACCGTAGTAGAGCGGGGCGATCGGCAGATCTTCAACGAGTATCTCCTGCGCTTCGGCATACGCATCTTCGCGTTCGCCTTCATCACTTGCCTGTCTGCCCGCTTCGAGCAGTTCATCAAGTTCAGGATTCGAATAGTTCCAGCGGTTGCCCGAGCCGTCCTGGCTGTCGGTGTGGAACATCGGATACAGGCCGTAATCCGCATCGCCCGTCACCGTGATCCACTGCAGCATGAACATATCATGGTCGCCCTGGTCGGCCATCTCAAGGAACGTGCCGAACTCATACTGTTCAATCTCCAGATTGACGCCGATTTCGCTCAATGTATCCTGCATGAACAGTGCGATGTCCCTGTTCACTTCGGAGTCGGACATCCAGATCGTCGCATCAAAGCCGTCCGGATGGTCCGACTGTGCCATGTATTCCTGTGCCTGTTCCAGGTCGTATTCCATTTCGTCCTGGGAATCGTCATGGCCGAAGACCGGCGGTGCGATATGCGTCGAGGCGAGGATGCCGCGGCCGTCCAGCATATCATTGATGATGCTGTCACGGTCGATCGCGTGTGAGATCGCCTTCCTGACATTTTCATCGTCAAAAGGTTCTTTTTCATAGTTGAATGCGAGGTAGGTCATGGACAAACCGTCCTGATCGATGATGTCGGTATCCTCATGATCCCTGACACGCGGCATGTTTTCGGCATCGACGCTGTCGTTGACCGCAATGCCGCCTGTCTCGAGTTCAGCGAGGCGCGACTGGTTCTCAGGGATGACCCTGTATGTCACCGTGTCGAAATTGCGCTCATCACCGTGGAAATCCTCAAAGCGTTCAAGGACGACATTGTCCCCCGGATTCCTTTCGGACAGCTGAAGATGATTGGTGCCGTCCGGGTTTTCAGCGATGACCTGACCGAGGTCCGCAGCGATTGCCTCGGAAACTTCCTCGAATTCATCCCCGCCTTCTTCCCTCAGTTCATAGTATTCTTCCAGTGTAACTTCAGATTCCGCATTATCGAGTGCATTCTGGTAATCTTCATCGATGACTTCCTTGCTCAGTATGCCTGCGGTGTTATGCGCAAGGTTGCTGAGGAGTGGTGCGAACGGATACTCCGTATGCAGTGTCACTTCATGGTCACCGGTGACTTCGACATCTTCAACCATTTCAAACATGAATGCCACCGATGCACCGACGCTCGGGTCGAGCAGGCGGTCGAACGTCGCTTCGACATCTTCTGCCGTGAAGTCGGAGCCGTTATGGAACGTCACGTCTTCTTTCAATTCAAAGCGCCACGTGTTGTCATCGACCTGTTCCCAATCGGTCGCAAGCCCCTCGCCGATTTCCATATCCAGGTCCTGGCTGACAAGCGTGTCGAAAATCTGTGTTCTCAGCTGTGCAGACGGAATATCATTGGATCCGTGCGGATCCATCGTGACAGGCTCGTTGATCAGCCCGATCGTGAGATCTCCCCCTTGGCTGCCTTCCTCCGCCGCATCGTCATCCGCTTCAACCTCTTCATCCACGCTGCTGTCGTCGCTGCATGCCGCCATTACAAGCATCAGCGCAAACATCAACGGGATGAGCCAAAATTTCCTCTTCATCTAATTTCCCCCTTGTTTGAATTTAAATATATTATACCTAATATGGAAGCGCTTCACAAAATTAATTTAAAATATTCAGTAAACTGTCGAATGCAGGAAAAAACGGGGCCAGTAAGGACTGACCCCGTGATTCAGGCATATTGGCGGACCGCCGCCGCAACGAAGGCGTGGAATATTTTCTTTGAAGCCTCGTCATTGAAGTAAGTGCCCTCCGGGTGCCACTGCAGCCCGATGACGAAGTCATGCACCGTGCTCTCCACAGCTTCGACGACGCCGTCGGGGGATAATCCTGAGATGATGAAATGCTCCGGCACATCTTTATTGGCCTGATGGTGGAAGGTGTTGGTCTTGATCGAGGTCTTGCCGACGATCCTGTGCAATAAAGAACTCTCTTCGATATCGACCGTGTGGGCAAGGTAATTCCTTGCCGCTTTCTGCGTGTGCTGGCTCAGTTCGCCATCCATCTGGCTGTATATATCCTGATACATCGTGCCGCCCTGATGGATGTTCAAAATCTGGGCGCCGCGGCATATGCCGAGTACGGGGATGCCTTTTTCGAGTGCGTGTTCGATGAGCGCACTTTCATACTCGTCGCGGCCGGGTTCGATCTCCCCGAGGTTTTGATGGGGTTCCTCGCCGAAGAGGGCGGGCTCGATATCGTTGCCGCCCGTAAGCAGCAATGCATCGATATTGTCGATCTGGGCTTTTATTTTCCCGGGGTCCTCTGTTTTGGCGAGCACCATCGGCACCCCGTCTGAATCATTGATGGCATCGATGTACGTCGTCGGCAGCGTCAGTCCTTTTTCAGAGATGAAAGTCGTGATTCCTATGATCGGCTGTGACATGGATAAGCTCCTTTAAATATATTTACAGACAAGGGTAGCATACTGCAGGCACACCGGCCAGCCCCGGAATCCGGACATAAAAAATAAGACCCGGAGGTCTTATTTCTTATCGTCAGAGGCGGCTTTGATGAACGCCTCCATGATCTTCCGGGAAGGTTCATTGAATTCGAACGCATCCTCCGGATGGAACTGGAGCCCGATGACGAAATCATGCTCCTTGCTTTCGATCGCTTCAATAACACCGTCCGGCGCGACTGCAGCGACTTCGAAAGAGGCGCCGATATCATGGTTTGCCTGATGGTGGAAGCTGTTGACGGACATCTCCGTCACACCGGTGATGTCGTGCAGCTTCGTCCCTTCGAATATCTCTATCTTATGGTTCAGGAAATCCCGGTTCGAAGTCTGCCTGTGCTGGATCAGCCCCTCACCGTATTCCGAATCCAGATCCTGATACATCGTTCCGCCGGCCACACTGTTCAGGAGCTGGCTGCCGCGGCAGATGCCGAGTATCGGGAGGTCCTTTTCAAGGGCGAGGTGAATCAATTCAAGTTCATACTCGTCCCGGCCGGCCTCGACGTTTTCAAGCTTCGGATGCGGGTTCTCGCCGTATGTCGCGGGGTTGATGTCATTCCCGCCGGTGAGGAACAAAGCATCGACATGCTCAAGCTGTCCCTTGATCACTTTTTTATCTTCGACTTTCGGCAGGAGCAGGGGGATGCCCCCGAGTTTTGAAATCGAATAGATGAACGAAGCGCTCAGTTCCAGATGGTCGCCGTCGACGACTTCCGTTGTGATGCCGATAATGGGTAATGTCATAATGATCTCCTCTTTTAAAAAGTGGTTTGTACACCAACTATTACCCTTTATCGCATGCATTAATCCACGGGGCTATTTATTACCGGATATATTGCCGTAGGCGGGGATTTTCCCCTGCTCGTAACTGCCGAGTATATTGACGTAGGCGCCCCTCCGGGTGATCTCATCCAGCGCCCTGGAAAGACCCGCTTCCTGGATGCCTTTCTCCACATCGATGAAGAAGCCGTATGAAAACGGCCTGTTCTGGATCGGCCTCGACATGAGGTAGACAAGGTTCACATCATTTTCCTTGAAGATGCTCAAAATCCCATGCAGTGAGCCCGTGCTGTGGCCCGTTTCAATGTAGAGTGACGTCTTGTCCTTGAAGTCCGGCGAGCTGCCGTTCTTATTCTTGAAGAATAAAAACCGCGTCGTATTCAGCGGATTGTCGCTGATGTTGTCCCGGATGACCGTCATGCCGTAAAGTTCTGCGGCATGGCGGCCGGCGATGCCTGCAATCGTCTCATCCGGCGAATCCTTCACCATCCGCACCGCACCTGCGGTGTCCGGGTATTCGAGCACCTCGATGTTCGGATAGCCGCTCAAATACGTGTAGCACTGCTCGAGCGCTTCAGGGTGGGAGTACACCTTCGTGATTTCCGATGGCTCGACCGGGTTCTTCGTGATCAGGGCATGGTCGATCTTTACATACACTTCGCTGACCGCTTCCATATCCAGATATTTCATCAAGTCGATCGTCCGTGTGATCGGGCCGCTCGTCGAGTTCTCGACAGGGAGCGCAATGTAGTCGACTTCCCTGTTCTCGAGGGCCTCGACGAGCAGTTTGAACGTCATGTATCCTTTCGTTTCATAATCTCTGCCTTCAGCAAAATTTTTACAGGCCACTGTCGAATAGCTGCCCTCAACGCCTTGATAGCCAATGATCATTTTTTACCTCTCCTTAATCGGACGCATGCGTCCATTTACGAAAATCTGTACTGGGCATCGTGCAGCGCCCTGTAGTGTCCATCATTGATATTCACAAGTTCTTCATGTGTACCGCTCTCTGCAATCCCGTCCTGGTTCACGACCATGATGCGGTCCGCGTTTTTGATCGTGGCAAGACGATGGGCGATGACGAGTGTCGTCCTGCCTTCGGACAGGCGGTTCAGCGCCTTCTGTATCTCGAGTTCGGTTGCGGTGTCGAGTGCGCTCGTCGCCTCATCGAGTATGAGGATCGGCGGATTCTTCAAAAACATCCGCGCAATCGAGATGCGCTGTTTCTGCCCGCCGGACAGTTTCACGCCGCGTTCGCCGACCACCGTATCAAGCCCTCTGGAGTAACCGTCCACGAGTGATTTCAGCTGCGCTTTTTCAAGCGCGGCATACACTTCTGCGTCCGTTGCGTCCGGCCTGCCGTAGGCGACGTTGTCCCTGAGCGTCCCTGAGAATAAAAACACATCCTGCTGGACCGTGCCGATATTCTGCCTGAGCGAGGATAAG
The DNA here is from genome assembly GCF_900220995.1 of Salinicoccus kekensis. Lineage (GTDB taxonomy): Bacteria > Bacillota > Bacilli > Staphylococcales > Salinicoccaceae > Lacicoccus > Lacicoccus kekensis. The sequence continues at coordinate 267,482 of NZ_OBQF01000002.1, read as the reverse complement.
GTATAGTCGCGTATATCCGTGCCGTCGATCTTGATCCGTCCGCCCGTCACGTCATAGAAGCGGGGGAGGAGGGAGGCGAGCGTCGTCTTGCCGGCACCGCTCGGGCCGACGAATGCGACGGTTTCACCCGGCCGGATGGTGAGCGAGATGTTTTCGAGTACATGTTTGTTCTCATAGCCAAACGTCACATCTTCATATTCGATATGACCTTTAACATTACGCAGTTCAACGGCGTCCTCATGCTCTTCGACATCCGGCACTTCACGCAGTATCTCTGTAAAGTGCTTGAACCCTGCGATGCCGTTCGGATACAGCTCGATGACCGCATTGATCTTCTCGAGCGGCTTGAACAGTATGTTCGAAATCAGTATGAAAGCCGCAAATTCGCCGAATGTGAGCTCACCCTGCATCGTGTAGTATGCACCGGCGATCAGTATGAAGACGGTCACGAGGCGCATCAGCATGTATGTGGACGAGTTGTTGAACGCCATGATTTTATATGCCTTCAGTTTGGTCGCCCTGAATGCTTCGTTCAGGCGTTTGAAGTTGTCCATTTCACGCTCTTCATTCGCATATGCCTGGACGAGGCGGATGCCGCCGATCTTGTCCTCGATCATATGGTTGAAGTCCGATACGCGGGAGAAGAGCTCCCTGAAAGCGACCGTCATCTTTTTATTGAAGTAGATTGCGATGATCAGTATGAACGGCACGATGATGAATGAGATCACCGCAAGCTCGGGATGTATGGATAACATGATACCAAAGGCGCCGAGGAGAGTCATCACGGCGATGAACAGGTCCTCGGGACCGTGGTGTGCCATCTCGCCGACGTTCATCAGATCGTTGGTCAGGCGGGTCAGGAGCTTACCGGTCTTCGTATTGTCGAAGAAGCGGTAGGACAGGCGCTGGATATGACCGTACAAGTCATTCCGTATATCACGCTCGATGTTCGTCCCGAGCATGTGGCCCCAATATGTAACGATGAACTGCATGAACGTGTTGAATGCATAGATGAGCAGGAGTCCTGCAGCTGCGAATATGATCCACCGCCAGTTTCCGGAAGGCAGCAGCTCATCGATGAACAGGTTGACGATCAGCGGGAATGCAAGCTCCAGCAGGCCCACGAGCACCGCGCTGAAGAAATCCGTGAAGAACAGTAACTTATAAGGCGCATAATAAGAAAAGAACTTCCGCACCGGCATGACCTCTTTTACTATATAATCATGCCTATCATTATAGCACGGCCGGCCGGGTATTTTGACACCGGAAATGAAAAAAACACCTGCTTCTGCAGGTGCCTTCATCCGCCGGTGATGCCGGCGAACCAGGAACGGTAGTCCTCGAGCTCACTTTCGCATGTGTTCCTGACCACGATCGGGGAGATTGTAATATAATTCTGCTGGATATAGAAGAGGTCGGAGCGTTTATTCGAAGGGAGGCTGTTGGCATCCTCCAGGAAATAAAAGATCTCCGAATCGAGTGAGACGAGTTTTTTGAAGCGGTATTTCGAGGCGTCCGCATCCATCGGCAGCACCTTCGTCCCGCGGATGTTCGCCTTCACATCATTCGGGATGTTGATGTTGAACGCCGAACGGCTGGGGAGGTGTCCGGCCATGAGGGAGGATAACAGTTCGTATATGGACTCCTTTATTTTGGAGAAGTTGATGTTGCAGGCCCTGCATTCATCGATGGCGATCGCCGCAGCCGGTATGTCGTGCAGGTACGCTTCCTCCACCGCCCTTGTGGAAGGCGATTTGAAGGCGTCGCGCCCGACGTTCGCCCCGAGGTTGATGCCTGAGAATACGAAGTCCGGGAAACCGTCCGTGATCTCCTCGATGCCGAGCTTCACGCAGTCCGACGGTGAACCGTTGATCGTGAAGGCATTGATGCCGTCCGGGTATTCGACCCGCTTCAGGCGGAGCGGACGGTTGAGCGACGGCTTCACATTATCGATGTAGTCATCATTCTGCGGGCAGATGACCGTCACTTCCCCGAAGTGGGTGAGCAGTTCACTCAAAGCCATCACACCGGCCGAAAAGATGCCGTCTTCATTGGTGACTAATATTTTCAAATAAAACATCCTTTCCTTGAAGCGGTAATTGATGTGTAAAGCTTTTGCCTCACTATTAATGTAAAGCATGATTATTAATTTTTTGTGAAGTTGCAATTACATATTGTAAATTTATATGCATTTTGAATTTACAGCGGTTTTTTATTTTATAAAAAAAGCGACTGGAAGCGGCTGATATGATAATATGATTTAGAAAAGTTTTGTATGAAATGCATGGAAATCGATAAAGATCTGGAGTGGTTCTTATGAAGAAATTGAATATCGGCCTGCTTTACGGCGGCAGATCGACGGAGCACGAAGTCTCGATGCGTTCGGCGGAAAGCATACTTGCGGTGCTGGACAGGGAGAAATATGATGTGAATCTGATCCACATCGCGAAGGACGGCGAGTGGCTGCTCGCACCGGACAGTGAGGAAATCAGGGATCTCGGCGGTGATGCGTCTGCGAAAAAACTCACTGTGCGGCCGTCAGGTCAGCTTGAGGGACTCGACGGGCTCGATGTCGTCATCCCCGTGCTGCACGGCACGTTCGGCGAGGACGGCACGGTGCAGGGACTGCTTGAGATTGCGGAAATCCCCTACGTCGGCTGCAACGTCCGGAGTTCGTCGGTGTGCATGGACAAGGATATGACGAAGCGGCTTTTGAAGCTTGAAGGCATCGATGTCGCGGAATCTGTCCTCTTCAAACACCATGAAAAGGATGATGTGGACTTTGCCGCGGTCGAGGCGAAGCTCGGCCTGCCGATGTTCGTAAAGCCCGTCAACCAGGGATCATCCGTCGGCGTCTCCAAAGTGACGGATGAGGAGAGCTTCCATAAGGCACTCGCCCTCGCATTCAAATTCGACACGAAAGTGATGGTGGAGAGCGCTCTAGAGGGCCGTGAAGTTGAAATCTCCGTGCTCGGCAACGCCGACCCGTTCATCTCAGTGCCGGGTGAGATCATCCCGGACGATGGTTTTTATTCCTATGATTCCAAGTACCTCGACGAAAACGGGGCGGCACTGGAAATCCCGGCGAAGCTCGATGAGGCGACGGTTAGGAACCTGCAGGATGTTGCGCGCAGGACTTTCGGTGCGCTCGACTGCGAGGGGATGGCGCGGGTCGACATGTTCCTTTTGGAGGACGGACGGATCTTCGTCAACGAAGTCAACACCTTCCCTGGCTTCACGAGCATCAGCATGTACCCGAAGCTGCTTGAGGCCTCGGGCGTCAGCTACACCGAACTCGTCGACCGCCTGATCGCGCTCGCACTCGAACGTCACGAGCTGGAAGCAGGCCTCACGACCGACTTCCTGTAGGGGTTGGCGTGTGCTTTCGCAAGGTTGCGCCGGCTTTGCGGTGAAGGTTACGAATTGCGGGTGTGTTTTCGCAAGGTTGCGCCGGCTTTGCGGTGAAGGTTACGAATTGCGGGTGTGTTTTCGCAAGGTTGTGCTGGCTTTGCAGTGAAAGTTGCGAATTTCGGGTGTGATTTCGCAAGGTTGGGGCGGTTTTACGGTGAAGGTTACGAATTGTGGGTGTGTTTTCGCAAGGTTGTGCCGGTTTTACGGTGAAGGTTGCGGATTTCGGGTGTGTTTTCGCAAGGGTGCGCTAGCTTTGCAGCGAAGGTTGCGATTAAAAATCGAACATGAGAATAAAAACCGGACAGCCGTGCGAGCACCGGTGCCTCCGTCCGGATGCAGCAACAAAATCCGGACCGCGGGACCAGCATCGGTGCCTCCATCCGGATCCGGCAACAAAGTCCGGACAGCGGCGTCAGCACCGGAGTCTCCATCTGGATGCGGAGACGAAATCCAGACAGCGGCGTCAGCATCGGGATCTCCGTCTGGATGCGGAGATGAAATCCAGACAGCGGCGTCAGCACCGGGATCTCCGTCTGGATGCGGAGACGAAATCCAGACAGCGGGGCCAGCACTGGCACCTCCATCCGAATCCGGAGACAAAATCCAGACAGTGGGGCCAGCACCGGCGTCTCCATCCGAATCCGGCACCCGTAGCCAACCCGACAACAGAAAAAGAGGCCCTCAGGGCCTCTTTTTTCATTCCATATCTTTTACGGCGTCGCGGACAATCGGGGCGACTTTTGTGCCGAAGAGTTCGATGGTCCTAAGCACCTGCTCATGAGGCATGGTGCCGACGGGGGTCTGCAGCGTGAAGCGGGTGATGCCCATGCGTTTCCTGAGGTCGATGATCTTCGCCGCAACGGTCTCGGGGCTGCCGATGTAGAGTGCACCGTCGGGTTCAATCATCCTTTCGTAGTTCTCCCTGGAATATGCACCCCAGCCGCGCTCGCGTCCGATGTTCGTCATCGCCTGCGAAATCGCCGGAAAGAACAAATCTTTCGCCTCTTCATCGGTATCCCATATGAAGCCGTGGCTGTTGGTCGCGACCCGGAGCTTCTCCGGCGGGTGTCCTGCCTGCACGCCGATCTGCTTGTAGAAGTCGACGACCCGCTGGAACTGGTAGGGGCTGCCTCCGATGATCGCGAGTACAAGCGGCAGTCCAAGCTGGGCTGCGCGTGCCGCGGACTGCGGGGTCCCGCCGCTTGCGATCCATATCGGGATTTCATCCTGCACAGGTCTTGGGAAGACTTCAATATTCTCCAAAGGGGCGCGCATTTCACCCTGCCAGTTGATCTTGCCGCCTTTCTGCAATTTCAATAAAAGGTCAAGCTTCTCATCGAACAGCTGGTTATAGTCATCCAGATTATAGCCGAACAATGGGAAGGACTCGATGAATGAGCCGCGACCCGCCATGATTTCCGCGCGCCCGTTCGAAATGCCGTCCAGGGTCGCGAACCTTTCATACACCCTGACCGGATCGTCGGATGACAGTACCGTGACACCGCTTGATAAGCGGATGTTTTCCGTCCTTGCCGCACCTGCCGCAAGCACGACGTCCGGTGAAGTGACGGCATAGTCCTCCCGGTGATGCTCGCCCACCGTGAATATATCCAGCCCGACTTTGTCCGCCATCTCGATTTCCTCCACCATATTCTGGAGCCTTTCACCATGTGTGATGGTTTTGCCGGTCTGCGGGTCGAATATCGTGTCGCCGAAAGTGTTGATTCCGAGTTCCATAAAATAAAATACCTCCGTCATTTTTACATCATTTTACCATGCACATGTTAAAATGGAGATGATAGTGCCTATAAGGAAATCTTAAATACAATTGGAGTGGACAGCAATGAAAGAGAAACTGATCGAAAGACTGATGCGCTACGCAAAAATTGATACACAGTCTGATCCAAAGAGTGAAACGACGCCTTCAACCTCGAAGCAGTGGGATTTATTGAACGAACTGAAAAGTGAGCTCGAATCGATCGGGCTTGAGGAGATCACCCTCGACGACAACGGCTACCTGATGGCATCGTTGCCTGCAAATGTGGAGAATGCACCGGTCATCGGCTTCCTTGCGCACGTCGATACGGCGACGGATTTCACCGGGACGGACGTCAATCCGCAGCGCGTCGAATACGGGGGCGGGGACATCGTCTTAAATGAGGAGAAAAACATCGTATTGTCGCCGGATGAATACCCGGAGCTGAAAAGGTATATCGGCCACACGCTCATCACGACGGACGGGACCACACTCCTCGGTGCGGACAACAAGGCGGGCATCGCCGAGATCATCACCGCAGTGGAATATCTGAAGGACAACCTGGACATCAGGCACGGTAAGATCCGCATCGCCTTCACGCCGGATGAGGAGATCGGCAAGGGGCCGCACAAGTTCGACGTTGAAGCGTTCGGCGCAGAATACGCATATACGGTTGACGGCGGGCCGATCGGTGAACTCCAGTACGAGAGCTTCAATGCCGCAGCGGCGGAAGTCACCTTCACCGGCAACAGCGTCCATCCGGGCACGGCGAAGGGCAAGATGGTGAATGCCGGCAGGATGGCGGCGGAACTCGTCATGATGTTCGATGAATTCGACACACCGGAACATACTTCAGGCTATGAGGGCTTCATCCACCTTGTGAACCTCGGCGGTGACGTGGAAAAATCGACGGCACAGTTCATCATCCGGGACTTCGATAAGGAGAACTTCGAAGCGAGGAAGATACTGATGGAGACGAACGTGAAGATGCTGCAGGAGAAATACGGTGAAGGCCGCATCCACCTCGACATGCATGACCAGTACTACAATATGAGGGATAAGATCGAGCCGAAGATGTACATCGTCGACAATGCGAAGCGGGCGATGGAGGCATTGAACATCACGCCGGTGATCGCACCGGTCCGGGGCGGCACGGACGGTTCCCAGCTGTCATATAAAGGGCTGCCGACGCCGAACATTTTCACCGGCGGGGAGAATTTCCACGGCAAATATGAATACGCATCGGCCGACGACATGGAAAAGGCGGCACGCGTCATCATCAAGATCGCAGAGTTTGCACATCAGTAATGAACATAAAAAATGAGGTTCCGGATACCGGAACCTCATTTTTTATTTACGATCAGGCATATCATCCTTATCGACCATCCTCACCCTCGCGCCGCCCTGTGATATGTTGGAGCGTGCAGTGACACGCTTCAGGAAGAAGGAGAGTATCATCGATATGAAGAGCAGGATCGATGCGATGAAGAATGACAGGTTGATGCCGTCAAGCATTGCCTGGTTCACCTGCTCGGGTGACGGGTCGGGGATGCCTGCAATCCTGAAATTGCTCCAGCTCTGCATGATCGAAATGAGCAAAGCTGTACCGACGGCGCCGCTGACCTGCTGGAGCATGCTGTTGAGCGATGAGCCGTGCGGAGTGAGGGCTGACGGCAGGTCATTCATGCCGTTCGTCATCACCGGGGTGTTGACCAGTGTCAGCCCCAGTGCACGTATCGCATAAATCGTGAGCAGGTAACCGAAGCCGGTCTCCATCTCGAGCCGGCTGAAGAAGAACGTCGTCGATGCAGCCAGGGCGAGTCCGATGACTGCGAGCACCCTCGGCCCGAACATATCGAACAGTTTGCCCGACAGGGGACTCAACAGCCCCATGATCAAAGCACCGGGCAGTAATAAAAGTCCCGTCTCAAGCGGGGAGACGCCCTGGATATCCTGCAGGAAGATTGGCATCAGGATCATGCCGGAAAACAGTGCCATGTTGTTCACGCCGATGATGATGGCGGACAGGCGGTACATCGGGAAAGTGTATACTTTGAAGTCGAGCATCGGCTGATCCATCCGGACCTGCCTCATGACATAGAAATAAGTCGTGATGATACCGATCAGAAGCGTCAGCATGACGTCGAGTGACAGCCATCCGCTGTTCCCGGCCGCACTGAACCCATACAGTATGCCGCCGAATCCGATGGTCGACAGGATGACCGACGGAATATCAATTTTGGCATTGTATTTATTGCCGATCTCGGGCAGTTGGAAATATCCGACTGCGAGAACGATGAGGAGCACCGGAATCATCATGTAGAAGAGCCAGTGCCACGAAAGCGTCTGGACGACGAAACCGGATAATGTCGGACCGATCGCCGGCGCAAAGAACATGACCAGGCTGAAGACGCCCATGGCCGTGCCGCGCTTTTCAGGCGGGAAGCTCGTGATCATCACATTCATCAGGAGCGGCATCAGTATCGCAGACCCCGAAGCCTGTATCATGCGGCCGAGGATCAGTATGGCGAACGTCGGTGAAAAACCGGCGATGATGGTACCTGCAAGGAACAGGAGCAGTGCCGCTAAAAACAATTTCCGTGCACTGAATTTCTGCATCAGGAAAGCGGTCGTCGGCACCACTACACCTGAAACGAGCATATATGCAGTGGTGACCCACTGGACCGTGGAGGTGGAAACATCAAATTCATCTTTGATCGAAGGCAGTGCGACGTTTAAAAATGTATTGGATAAAAAAGAAACAAAAGCACCGGAAAGCAATATGATGATTAATCTGTAATCCGGTTTTTTCTCGTGTTGTGCTGACATAAATACATATCCCCTAAATTAGAATATATATAATTATATTCCGATTATCGAAATAAGCAAGCGATTCAAACCGTCTAACCGATCCGGTTATCGATTTGAATGTATATGAAAAAGCCCAGGCTAACGCCGAGCAGAAGTGCGAGGGGAATGCTGTAGCCTGCAGTGGGCGGGAACAATCCAAGAACGAATTCGAACACAAGGACGAGCACCGCCATCAGGATGAGCACCAATAAAGTCTTTGTCATTTATAAACCTCCTGGCATCAATATATAAAAAAGGTATAATATAAGGAAATACCATTATCAATTTTAAAGAAAGAGGGATCATTATGCAAAAAGAGTTACTTACATTCCAGTTGAAGACGGTCAGGGGATGGGTGAATTATCACCTGGAGGATACGGATGAAAGTCTCATGGACATCGTGCCGGCCGGATTCAATAACAATCTGCACTGGCAGTACGGGCACGTGGCCGCAAATTTTGAAACCGAGCTCGTCAGGCTTCTCGGTAAAGACAGTACGACGGCGGATGCATTCAACAAGTATTTCGGCACCGGCACAAGCCCTGATGACTTCGATGAAGGGACACCGTCCATCGAGGAGATCAAGGAAGTCCTTGAGCGCCAGCCGGGTGAGTATGAGAGTGTCACCGAGGAACAGCTGCAGGAGAAGATGGATGAGCCTTTCCTGGGCATGACGATGAGCTATGAGCGGGCAGGATTCGCGATGCTGCACGAAAGTCTCCATGCCGGAAAAATCCAGGAAATGAAACGCCTCCTCGAGAACCAGTATTAAAGTGGAAATTTACGGTATCCATATGACTTTTACATTTTTATAACAATCTTAATGATGCTATTATAAATGTAAGAGGTGAGAGAGATGAAGAAGATGTATGATGCCGTTGCAGATGAATATATAAAATACCGCAATGACCTCCCTGAGATGCTTCTGCCGGGCCTGGAAACCAGGGGGATCGATTTCAGCGGTGCCAAAGTTGCAGATTTTGGCGCAGGCCCGGGTTTTTTAAGCGAGCAGCTGAGTGCGAGGGGCGCAATCGTCGATGCCGTGGAACCTTCCGGGGAATTCTACAGCCATGCCGTGGAGATGTTCAAAGACAACAACAAAGTCAACTTCAACCTATCATATGGTGAAAAGTCAGGCCTTCCAGTGAAGACTTTCGATATCGTCATCTCCCTCAGATCATGGGACTGGTTCGACCGTCGGGAAGTGCTGGAAGAAGTGCAGAGGATTCTGAAGCCGGATGGTTATCTGATCATCGCGGATTTCGGTTTTACCGATTCATCGGAAACGGTGAAGGAGTCGGTGAAAGTAATCAGGAAATGTGCCAAAAAATATAAGGTCAAATCAAAAATACATAAACAGGAAACTGACGGACTGATCACCGGTTTTCCGCTTGAATGGATAGAAGAATGGCAGGAGTACAGGTTCGACATACAGGATTTATATAAGCGGAGTTATAAGATGGAGTTCACGCATGAAGGATGGATCGACCATCTCAGCCCGCTGTCGAGCCTTGTCCCATTTAAACCGAAGCACCGGAGGAAGACTTTGAAGAAGATCAGCGAGCATCTGAAAGATAAATATGAAGATGATGTATACAGGATCGGTCATGAGATGAATGTGGCCATCCTCAGGAACAGAAGCTGAATATCGCAGACGGGGAAGCAGAACATGCTTCTTTTTTTTTGCATTTTCACGTATTCAAAAAGTGTAAAAAGAATGAAAAAAGAAAAATATCCATGAAAGCGTGAACATTCTGCATATGCATGCAGAATCAGGGTGTTTATGCAGAATGCCGGTTTCCGGATGAAATAAAATGACGCAATGACAAAATTATTATTAAACTTTCAAATTATTTTAAATAGATTTACTTTATGAATTTAATCACATATTATTTGAGAAACATTGATAATACTGGTATCATAGTAATTGAAGATAAGTCGTGGAAGACCTCTGTGTATAAAATAAATTTCAAATTGGGAGTGTGGATTTAATGTTTGCAACAGACCGTTTCTCAGCAGACCTGAAAGTTCAGGAGTATAAGAACATTGCGATGAACAATGCAAAGCTGGATAAAAAGAAGGCAGCGAAAAAATCGTTCGCAAGCCGGCTCGTTAGCATCATCAGCCTGTAAATAAGAGAACCGTCCCTGAAAAGAAGAGGGACGGTTTTTTTATTTGATGAAATTGAGCTGCCATGACAGGCCGAAGCGGTCCTGGACGAAGGCGAAATACCTGCCGGTCCCGTATTCATCCAGCGGCATCAGTATTGCGCCGTCCTTTTTGAGTTTCCTGTAATACAGTTCCGCTTCATCCATACTCCCGCATTCGATATAGAATGACATGCTCGGTGTGAAGCTGAATTCTTCCGGAGTCCGGCTGTCATTGATCATCAGCCGCTGCCGTCCGATTGAGACCACCGCCTGCATGACTTTCCCTTCGAGTCCGGGGGTCTCCTTCCCGAATTCCTGCAGAAATTCAATCTCCATATCATGGAAGGTGTCCTTGTAGAAAGTCAGGGCTTCCATCGCATTGCCGTTGAATGTCAGAAAAGGTAAAAATGACTTCATGTTCTCACCGCCTGTAAGTTATTTTACTGCATGCATATATGGTATACTACTAATAAACTTGACGCATTGTCAGTTTGGAAATTTCCTATATAATCTGTAAAGAATCGGGACGTAAAAATGATTAGAATTCTAATATCAAGTGTCATTATCGGCACAGTCACAGGACTGGTACTGCTGTTGTTTTTTGCCTACATTCAAATGCTGACGGGCATCGGACTGATGAATCTGCTGCTGGACATCGACTTCATATATGCGGGTTCCCTGAGCCTGTTCACGGAAATACTGCTGCATCTGCTGACCTCAGTCATCATTGCGCTCATATTGAAGACCGTCCATGTCCATAAGCGGTGGTGGTATTTACCGGTGGTCATCATGATGCTCCTCATCACTGTGGCGCTTTATTTCATTCTGCAGTGGGCCGGGAACACATCAATTTCGGATAACAGCATCGGTTTCATACTATGGGTCATTTTCCATATCGGTTATTTCGAATTGATCTATTATATGCATAAAAGCGGGTATTAGATGGGTAGTCGGATTTTTGATTTTAATGTAAGGGAGGATGGTTATGCGTAAAAAAGCTGTCGATGTAATGGAAGAGATGCTCAAAGTGAGGGAACGGGTCACCAGGGACGGCGAGGAACTTTACCGTTCGTGGGAGGAATATGATATCCGGGAATCCTACCGGGTGAGCGCCCGGAACCTGGCATATTATATGGCGTTCAGGCAGAAGGATATGCGTCATCTGCAGGAGGAGCTGATCCCCTGGGGCGTATCCTCCCTTGGAAGGCTGGAAGCCGATGTGATGGGGACGCTCAATGCCGTCTGCAAGACGATGAGCCTCATCACGGATACAAAACTTGAAGATCCGGATATCGATTACCACTCCATGCAGACGTTTGAAGAACGTTACAACTTATTGAATAACCACACCGCAGAAATTTTCGGCGACGCGGTGGATGACCGGAACACGCATGTGCTTGTGACGATGCCGACCGAAGCCGCCGAAGATAAAAAGCTCGTCCGCGGCCTGATTGACGCCGGGATGGATATGGCACGTATAAACTGTGCCCACGATGACGAGCACACCTGGGGCAGGATGATAGAGAACATAGAGGAAGCTTCAAAGGAAAGCGGCCGGAAATGCAGGGTGCTGATGGATATCGGCGGGCCGAAGATCCGGGTGAAGACACTGCTGACTTCAAAGCGAAACCCGAAACTCTACGTCGGTGAGAAGTTTTTATTATCGAACCAGGAAGCAATGACACTGTCGGCCGGCGTCGAGATCGCGATCAATACGACGGTCCCCGAAGTGTTGAAGAAAGTGGATAAGGGCCAGCTCATCAAGCTGGATGACGGCCATATCGAAGCTGAAGTCGTTGAGATCAAGGACGAGGGACTGATATGCGAAACGACGAAGGCGGTCAAGGAGAACGGTGTGAGAGTCAAAACCGAAAAGGGCATCAACTTCCCAGATCTCGACCTCGACCTTTCGGTGCTCACTGAAAAAGACTATAAGGATTTGGAATTCGTCTCAAAGCATGCGGATGTCATCGCATTCTCGTTCATCAAATCGGCAAGGGACATGCAGGAGATCGAAGCGGCGCTTGAAGCGGTGCTCGAGGGGGAACGGGCGGACCTGCCGATCGTCGCAAAGATAGAGACGGTCGAGGCGATCGACAACATGCCTGAGATCATCGTGAGCGCCAGCGCAAAAAGACCGTTCGGCGTGATGGTCGCACGCGGCGACCTTGCGGTCGAAATCGGCTATGAGCGGCTGAGTGAGATACAGGAAGAACTCCTGTGGATCTGTGAAGCCGGGCATACACCGGTGATCTGGGCCACACAGGTGCTGGAATCACTCGTCAAGAGCGGCATACCGACCCGTTCGGAGATCTCCGATGTCGTCGCCGGCTCAAGGGCCGAATGCATCATGCTGAACAAGGGCGACTATATCGTAAGCGGCGTCCGGGCAGTCGATGACATCTTAAGGAAGTTCGAGGATCACCATCATAAGAAGACATCGATGCTCCGTGCATTGAATATCGCAGAACAGCAATTCTGACACAACCCTCCGGGGTTGTGTCTTTTTTGATTGGACGGGTGTTTTATTTGGATGAAAGCAGCCATGGAGCGCGGGAATTCTGGTAAACTTTTGTATATGATATATGAAAAGGCGGGATGACATGAAGCAGGCGCTCGTTGTGATCAACAGGAAATCCGGACAATTTAAAAGACGCGGGATTGAATCGGCGCTGATACATCAGCTGAACGGGACCGGTTATGAAGTGATGATCAAACAGACGCCGGAGAGCGGTGCGGGCGGCATCATTTCAGCCCATGCTGCAAATAAAGATCTCGTCATTGCCGTCGGAGGGGACGGCACGATCAGTGAAGTGATGGATGCGGTGCTGAAGGAGGGGCTTGAAATCCCCATCGCCGTCATCCCGACCGGCACGGTGAATGACCTCGCCCGCGTCCACGGCATCCCGCTCGATGCGAAAAAGGCGATCCGGATACTCGGGGCCTCCACCCCGGTCCCTATCGACATCATCAGGATGGATGACAGGCATGCGAGCTATCTGATCGCGCTCGGTGCATTCATGACGGCTTTTGCCGAAGTGGATGCACGCATCAAACATAAGACCGGCCGCCTCGCATACCTATTCGCCGGCATCAAGATGCTCCTCCGCTTAAAAAAGTACAGTGTGACGATAAAGACCCGTGATACGGAAGTGCAGTCGGCCTCGGTGCTCACGATCATCTCAAAACTGCGGTCGGTCGGGAGCCTCGGCCGGCTCATCAAAGAAGCGGAGGCGGAGGACGGCCTGCTCCATATCATCAACATCGAACCTGTGAATGTATTCGAAGCCCTCCATCTCGTCTTCCTCGCAGTCAAAGGCAATCTGACGGACCATGAAAAGGTCACTTACCTCACCGCCGGGGAGGCTCGAATCAGGGCGGCCGGCCTTTCCCATATGAACATAGACGGGGACGTCCACGATTACAGGGATATGGACATTTCAGTGGCGCGGGGCGCTGTCTCACTGATGAAACCCCGGAAGTAGTGGGAATACTTAAACTTCTCCTCCAAATATTGAAATATTATACCAAAAGCTATATGCTATAGCGGTGATAATTATTATGGAGGAGGCGGCCCGATGAAGATCAGGAAAAAGCTCAAACAGACGAATTTTGAAAAGAAGAAGATTTCTTTCAACCCTAAAATCACTCAGCAGACGATCATCAATTTCATCACGATCATCGTGGGATCTTTTTTATTCGCAATAGGCGTCAACTCGTTCATGATTGCCGGAAACCTTGGTGAAGGGGGCTTCATCGGGATATCGATCATCCTCTTCTACGCATACGGCATCCCGACGGCGCTCAGCAACCTTGTGCTGAACTTCCTCATTCTGATCGTCGGTTTCAGGTTCCTCGGCAAGCGGGCGATGTATTATACGATCATCACGATCCCGATGACATCGCTCATGCTGTGGATCACGGAAGACTGGCAGATCGAGTCGAATGAGATTCTTGTGAACACCGTGTTCGGGGGCCTCTTCATCGGGCTCGGCATCGGGCTGATCATCCGCATCGGTTCGACGACCGCCGGAACGACGATACTTGCCCGTATGGCCAACAAATACCTGGACGTCAACGTCTCGTATGCACTTCTGTTCTTCGATCTGATCGTTGTGGCCATCGGCCTGACCGTGATGACGCTCGAGCAGGCGCTCCTCACCGTGATCGCACTGTACGTTGCGACGAAGGTGATGGACTTCATCATAGAAGGTATGAATCCGAAGAAGGCGATCACGATCATCACCGAAAAGCCGGAAGTGCTCGGCAAGATGATCAATACGGAAATCCGGCGCGGTGTGACAATCATGAACGGGCGCGGATTTTATTCGAAGAAGGATAAGGACGTACTATATGTCGTCATCAATAAATCCCAGTTGACGCGGCTGAAGCGGCTCATCAAGCGGTACGATGAAAATGCATTCGTCGTCGTGCATGATGTGAACAGCGTGCTCGGCAACTACTTCATATAAAGCAAAAAAGACAGGGCAACCTGTCTTTTTTTCATCCCTGCTTCTTATGGAAGACCTGGAAGCCCTCGACTTCGGCGACCCTTTTAAAGCCGCGGTATTCGAACCAGTTGATGGTGAAGGCCTTCGCGACCTTCCTGCCCGACATCATGTAGAGGTCCATGACTTCCCGGGTCTCCTCGAGATACATATCCATCATCTTTGAACCGATGCCCTTCGTGAGGTAGTCGTCATGGATCAGGATATTGTTTATGTATTGTGTGAAGATATGATCCCCCGATGAACGGATGATTCCGACGAGCCTGTGGCCGTCCCAGGCCGTCACGAGGTAATCCGATTTCACGACCGCCTCGTACAGCGCATCATCCCGGTTCTCATACTTCTTGATCTGTTTTGCGGAATAAAATTCCAGCAAAGCTTCTTTTGAAATGCCTCTCTCTGTAGAAAGATGAATCATGACGTCCAACTCCTCTTCAATAAACTCATCATAATGGAATGTTCTGAAAAATGAAAGAATAATTGTGTTTTCAAAATATGTTTCTTATAATTGGGTATATTGACGGAGAACCCTATAACAATCAGGAAAGAGTGAATCATATATGGAAATCTACAATTATCAGAAATGGGACGTTTCGGCGACCCCTGAAGAAGTTTTTGAATTCATCAATGACGATCGGAAGCTGCAGGAAGTCTTCGGCATCATCGACAGGATCGAGTACAGCACCAATGAAAAAAGGGAGGAAGGGGCGAAGTTCCTCACAACGCTGAGCGTCAAAGGGAAGACATACCGCTTCCGCAGTGAAGTCGTCGAATACGCCGATGATCGGAAAATCGCCGTCCGCTCAAGATTCAGACAGGCGGATGTGATCACGCACTTCACGGTCGTGCCGAACAACGGCGGCGTGGACATTTCAGTGCGTTCGGAACTGCGCAACGCAAAAACAAGGGCGAAAGTGCTTGCCGGTGCGATGAAACCCGTCATCGGCCTCATCATGAACCGCAGCATGGACAAGCTGGTGGACCATATAGAGAAATAAGCCGCGATGACGGCTTATTTTTTTATTTGAAACAAAAAAGTGAAAATTATCTTTATTCCTAGTCTGATACTATGTATAATATCAATGAATATAAGGAGGGGTTTTATATATGAAAAAGTTATACATATTATTGTTTGGCGCTTTGCTCATGCTCACCGCCTGCGCGGATGACAGCGGGGTCGAAGAGGCTGCGGATAACGGGGAGTCAGCGGAGGAGAATGAGGGTGAACATATCAACTTCAGCCTGCTGTCGCTGCCGAGTTCACTGGATCCGCACGCAGCGAATGACGGGTATTCCCTGTATGTCATGACGAACATCTACGAAACACTGGTGAAGCTCAATCAGGATCTGGAGCTTGAGCCGGGGCTTGCCGAGTCATATGAGCAGATCGAAGAAACGACTTGGGAATTCGTCCTGCGTGACGGCATCACTTTCCATGACGGCAGCGAATTCAATGCCGAAGTGGTGAAGGCGAATCTGGACCGTGTGCGCGACGCGGAGGTCGGCGCGCCGCTTGAATTTTTATTCACCGAAATCTCTGAAGTAGAAATCATCGATGACCGCACTGTCCATATTCATACCGCAGAACCATTCGCGGCGCTCCCGGCACATCTTGCGCACCCGGGCGGACATATGATCAGCAAAGAAGTGATCGATGAGGATTACGCGCAGATGGAGGAAGGCGGGGATCCGCTGACTGAAGTGCACAGGAATCCGGTCGGGACGGGCTTCTTCAAATTTGATGAAATCGTAGAAGGGGATCAAGTGACACTCGTCAGGAATGAAGAGTACTGGGGTGAGCCTGCGAATCCTGCCGGCGTGACATTCAAGACCGTTCCCGAAGATGCGACACGGATCGCCGAGCTATCGACCGGGGATGCAGATCTGATCTACCCGGTGAACCCGGGTGATGTGGAACAGATCGACGGTACCGACGGCACTTATGTCGAGCAGAATGAAAGTGCCAATATGACGTA
Source organism: Salinicoccus kekensis (assembly GCF_900220995.1). Taxonomy (GTDB): domain Bacteria; phylum Bacillota; class Bacilli; order Staphylococcales; family Salinicoccaceae; genus Lacicoccus; species Lacicoccus kekensis. The sequence goes on along the minus strand of NZ_OBQF01000002.1, from coordinate 250,831 downwards.
TATGGGCTTCAATACGGAAGTCGAACCGTTCGATGACCCGGATGTCAGACGTGCAATCGCAATGGCGATCGATAAGGAAGCCATCATCAATGAAATGCTTGAAGGCATCCCGGCAGTCGCAACGACACCGCTGAACCCGACGGTGAACGGCTACAGTGAAAACATCGAGCCGATTGAACATGATATCGAGGCGGCAAGGGAGCTGCTTGAAGAAGCGGGGCACGGTGACGGATTCTCTGCGGAGATCGTGGTGAACGACCGGACGAATGCGGACATTGCGACATTCATCCAGGGTGAGCTTTCAGAGCTCGGCATCGATCTGGAAATCAACCAGATGGAGTCAGGGGCCTATCAGGAATACACCGCAAACGGCAGCCATGATGTCTTCATGGGCAGCTGGGGCACGGTGACGCTCGATGCGGATTACGGACTTTATCCGATGTTCCATTCGGATAATATGGGTGCACCGGGCAACCGGACGCGTTATGCGAACGAGGAAGTCGATGCAATGCTGGATGAAGCGAGGACGGAGACGGATGAAGAAGCACGGCTGCAGCTCTATGAAGATGCCCAGCAGATCATCGTTGATGAAGCGCCGCTCGTCCCGGTCTACCATTCCGTGCTGCTTGCCGGACTGAATGAGGACTTGTCTGGCTATTACCAGTATCCGAGCAGTTTCCCATATTTGAAAGATTTGGAAAAATGATAAAAACTTTCTATATCGTTGAATTTTTTATGGTTGAATAGACAACTTCCTGATATAGTACTATTATATGAAAGATTGATTGGAGGTTTACTATGAAGGTCATTAAAGCGCACGATTATGACGCCATGAGTAAAGAAGCTGCAGAAATTATTTATCAGGCTATAAAAAATAAACCGGATATCACATTGGGGCTTGCGACAGGGTCGACCCCACACAGGATGTATGAATATCTGGCGGATATGCTGAACGAAAACAAGATCGACTTATCGAAAGTCCACACAGTGAACCTGGATGAGTATGTCGGTCTCGGCGAGGGCGACCCGCAGAGCTACCACCATTTTATGCACGAGGAATTTTTTGATAAAATCGACCTTCCTCTGGAAAATACACATCTGCCCGATGGCAAGGCGGAGGACCTTCAGGCTGAAGTCGAGAATTATGAACAGCTGATCAAGGACCTCGGCGGCATCGACCTGCAGCTGCTCGGCGTCGGCCGCAACGGACATATCGGTTTTAATGAACCCGGTACTCCATTTGACAGTGTGACCCAGGTCGTCGGACTGACCGACCTGACGATTAAAGATAACTCAAGATTTTTTGAAAAAGTTGAAGATGTACCGACCGAAGCCCTGTCGATGGGGCTGAAGACGATCATGGAGACGAAATCGATCCTCTTCCTCGCTTCAGGCGAAGGAAAGCAGTATGCCGTCGATGCACTGCTGAACGGTGAAGTGACTGAGGACATTCCTGTCACTATACTTCAGAAACATGATGACGTGACCGTCATCGTCGATAAGGAAGCGGCCGGGGAGTAACTTTATTTATGATTGAGAAGAAGCTGGGATTTTTCCCGGCTTCTTTTTTGGCGTTTTGGGAGTATCTTTCGAACGCCGCCGTTCAGATACGAAGATTTTCAAGGCCATCTGAACGGCACGGGCTCCCAAGTGTTTAGTTAGCGTGATTTTTAAGGTTATCTAAACGGCAGAGGCTCCCAAGTGTTTAGTTAGCATGATTTTCACGACCATCTAAACGGCAGAGGCTCCCAAGTGTTTAGTTAGCATGATTTTCAAGGACATCTGAACGGCAGAGGCTCCCAAGTGTTTAGTTAACGTGATTTTTAAGGTTGAGTGAGCAGCTTTATTCTCCTGCTGCTCATTCACGGTGATTTTTAAGGCTGAGTGAGCAGTTTTATTCTCCTGCTGCTCATTCACGGCGATTTTTGAAGCTGAGTGAGCAGATTTGACCCGCAGCTGCTCATTCACGGTGATTTTTGAAGTTGAGTGAGCAGTTTTATTCTCCTGCTGCTCATTCACGGTGATTTTTAAGGCCATGTGATCGCCTCATAATTCAAAAATAAAAAACCCGGGGAGCCCCGGGTTTCCATCATTCGCCTTTATTGAATTTCCTTATATTTTTGATTATGCCCTGGTCCGTCGACAGTATGCTGCCCTTGTAAATCCGGGCGGCGAAGTAGACGGCGATCCCGATGGTGATAAGCACAACGATGATGCCAATCAGCACCGTCACATGCGACGTATCCGGATCTAAAACCCGTAAAGGCATGACGAACGGTGTGAAGAATGGGAAGTAGCTGGTGATGCGGACAAGCAGGTTGCCCGGATCGAACAGGTTGAACATCCCTAAATACATGCCGCCGAGCGACATCATCGTAACCGGCAGCAGCGCCTGCTGCAGATCTTCCATCCGGCTAACAAACGAGCCGAGCAGGGCGGACACCGACAAGTACAACACGAGCCCGAGCAGCAGGAAGATCAGGCTGTAGATGATCATCGGCACGGTGCGGTCATTGGCCTCGAGGCCGAATTCCGAAATCAGCTCCCCGATATCGACGAGGTAGATGACCGCGATGATCGTCACGACGAAGAAGAACAGCTGGGTCAGGCTCACGCAGATGATTGCGAGAATTTTCGCAAACAGGTGATTGACCGGCGAGACGCTCGAGACGATCATTTCGATCACCCGCGACGATTTCTCCATCGCGATTTCCGTGCCGATCTGGCTCGCATAGTTGATGACGATGAAGAACATGACGAACACAGTAATGTAGAAAATGACGACGTTCAGATAGTTCGGTTCGGCACCGGCCTCCACCTCCACTTCACCTTCTGCAGGGGAGACCGAAGTTTCATAATCGACCGAAACCTCAGCCATCATCAGTGCCGCTTCCTCTTCGGAGAGGTCGAGCGTCTCCATCACCATCATCCGGTTCATATCTTCGAGCGCGATCTCAATCTCCGCCTGCTGTGCGGCATTGATGTTGAACTCGCTTTCGACGACCGCGCTGACGGGCACCGTCTCATTGACCGTAATGACGATATCCCCGTCACTTTCGACAACACTCATCTCTCCGCTCATCCGGGAGAGCACCTCGCTGAACTGTTCTGTGAATGCATCGGATGCTTCAACTTCCACCGTCCCGATCTCTTCGGAACCGTCGAATAAATTCATGATCTTATTGAAATTCCCCGCAAGGATGATCAGCAGCATGACGATGATCGTCGTGATGATGAATGATTTCGCTTTGACTTTGGATAAGTACGTATGACGGAAAGTGGTCAGGAATTTATTCATACTGGCGGCCCACCTTCGCAATGAATATATCGTTCAGTGACGGCTCATTCACCTGGAACCGCTTGAAGTAGCCGAGCTTGACGATTTCATGGAAGATGTCCTCCGCGTATTTCTCCTCGGCGATTTTAATGACGCTTTTGTTCCTGTTCTGTTTCATTTCAAGCACGCCCGGAAACTCCTTCAAAAATGAAATGTCATGTTTCCCTTCGATGATCAGCTCTTTCTGGCCGAAGTCCGCCTTGATATCATCGATGTTGCCGCTGACGACCTGGCGCCCTTTATTCAGTATGCAGAGCTCTTCGCACAGTTCCTCCACATGATCCATGCGGTGGGTGCTGAATAGGATCGTGGCACCGTTCCGGTTCAGCTCCTTGACCGCCTTCTTCAGGATCTCCACATTCACGGGGTCGAGGCCGCTGAACGGCTCATCCAAAATGATCAGCTCCGGTTCATGGATGATGGATGCGATCAGCTGGATTTTCTGCTGGTTGCCCTTCGACAGTTTTTCAATTCTCTTCTGCTTGTTTTCAGGCACTTCGAATTCCTCAAGCCAGAAGTCCAGCTGCCGGTCGATCTCCTGCTTTTTCATGCCTTTGAGGCGTGCGAGGTACTGGATCTGCTCATCGACCTGAAGCTTCGGATGCAGGCCGCGTTCCTCCGGCAGGTAGCCGATTTTATCGGTCATGTCATAACCGATTTTCGCACCGTCATATGTAATATCTCCGGCGGTCGGTACGAGCAGGCCGAGCAGCATCCGGAAGGTCGTCGTCTTGCCGGCGCCGTTGCCGCCGAGGAAGCCGTACATGCTGCCGCGGGGCACCTCGATATTTATATCGTCCACAGCTGTGAAATCATTGAATTGTTTTGTCAGATTTGAAAGTACGAGACTCATATTTATTCCCCCCTGAATAGATTTAGTTTATCATATTAGAATACAATCCAAATAGTTAAACCAGAATGAGGAATCAATAATGGAAAATGTAAAGGAAAATAAAAAACCGTCGGCTTCTTTTAAGGACTTCATGTCTTTATTGAACCGGACGGAAGTGAATAAAGGGCTCTTCATCACCGGTGTCGTGCTGTCGTTCTTCGGCATGATCGGTGGGCTCATCGTGCCGCTTCTGACGCAGTCGTTCATCGACGGCTTCGATACGGAGATGTTCACAGCGGGGCTCGCTGCGGCGATCATCGGGTTGTTTCTGATCAGTGCCGTGCTCGACGGCATCTCATATTATGTGCTGGCCAAAGTCGGGCAGACGATCATCCAGCGCCTCCGGGAAATGGTGTGGGATAAGTTTTTGAAGCTGCCCGTGAAATATTATGATGCGACGAAAAGCGGTGAATCGGTCAGCCGGCTCGTCAACGATACCGCCATCATCAAAAACCTGATCACCTCGCACTTCCCGCAGGTGATCAACGGCACGCTCTCAATCGTCGGGGCAGTGATCATTTTATTCATACTGGACTGGCGGATGTCTTTGATCATGTTCGTATCGGTGCCGATTTCAATCTTCATCATCCTGCCGCTCGGACGCCGCATGGGCAGGATATCGAGGCAGCTGCAGGATGAGACCGCGGCGTTCACCGGCACGTCCCAGGAGACGCTCGGTGAAATCCGCCTGATGAAATCATTCAACGGGGAAGCATATGAAAGGAAGACCGGCCGCAGCGGGATAAAGAGGCTTTACGACTACGGTATGAAGGAGGCGGCGATCAACGCGCTGCTTTCACCGATCATGTCGACCGTCATGATGTTCGTCATCATTCTGATCATCGCCTACGGCGGCCTGCGCGTCGCCGACGGCACGATGACGATCGGGACGATGGTGGCCTTCCTTCTATACCTGTTCCAGATCATCATGCCGATGACGATGTTCGCGATGTTCTTCACCGAATTCAATAAGGCACTCGGTGCAACCGAGCGGATCATCAATATACTGAAGATGGATGATGAGCCGGATGCCGCGGAACTTCCGGATAAGGACATCAAGTTCAACAGCATCGAGTTTGAAGATGTGAGCTTCGGCTATATCGAAGGCGCACCGGTGCTTCAAAATATTTCATTCCGTGCGGAACCGAACCGGAAGGTCGCCTTCGTCGGGCCGAGCGGAAGCGGGAAATCGACGATCTTCTCACTGATCGAGCGGTATTATGAAATCGATTCGGGGCGGATACTGATCGGCGGGGAGGATATCACCAACATCCCTTTATACGAACTCCGCAAAAACATCGGCTACGTCGCCCAGGAGAGTGCCATCGTCTCAGGCACCATCCGGGACAACATCACCTACGGCCTGGAAACGGGCGATTATACGGAAGAGGATATCGAGCGGGCCGCCGAAAGCAGCTACGCTTCGGAATTCATCGACGAGCTTGAAGACGGTCTCGATACGGAAGTCGGGGAGCGGGGCATCAAATTATCCGGCGGTCAGCGCCAGAGGATCGGCATTGCCCGGGCCTTCCTGAAGGACCCTGAAATACTGATGCTTGATGAGGCGACCGCAAGCCTCGATTCACGCTCCGAACGGTTCGTCCAGGAGGCGCTTGATGAATTGATGAAAGGGCGCACGGTGCTTGTGATCGCGCACCGACTGAGTACGATCATCAATTCAGATAACATCTTCTTCATTGAGAACGGCCGGCTGACCGGCAGCGGCACCCATACCGAACTGATGCGGACGCATACCATGTATAAGACGTTTACGGATCAGCAATTCACGCAGGAACGGGGCGTAGCGACATGATCGAGCTTTATCATGCATTTGCACCGGTCATCCCGGTATTCTTCATACTGTTCATCGGCATCGTGGCCGTATTTCTGCTGCTCGGCAGGACATCGGGGCACGAGCTGAATAACCTGAAACGGAAACTCACCCTGCTCATTTACATCGGATTCACGGTGAATCTCGTGGGCATGGTGCTGGTCACGCTGATGCCGACGGATTATCCGAACCGTCTTGTGCAGCTGACGCCTTTTTTGAGCATCATTGAAACACTGCAGTATGCGACCCCGAGGGCGATCTTCAACTCGCTATTTTTGAACATCATACTGTTCATACCTTTCGGCTTCTTCACATACATCCTGACGAGGCGGGCGGGGCTTACGGTTTTCCTGTCCCTTTTCGTCTCCGTCACCATTGAAGTGCTCCAATATGTCCTGCCGATCGGCAGGATTTCAAACGTCGATGATGTCATCTTGAACACCACCGGCGGTGTGCTTGGAATGTTATGCGGAGTGCTTGCTTTAAAGATACAGATTGTTTATAATATTCTCACAACGGGAAAGGGAAAATAAAGCAGGTCAAACAAGGGGGTATGCAAGTATGTACAAAAACAAGAATCTGTACGATTTATCAAATATTGAACTTGCAGCACATGAAGCCATCGGCCCGGAACTTGTCGGAACGATTGAATTTGAAAATGACGGAAAGTATATCTTCCAGGGCGCATTGGTGCTGACGACGGAGCGGGTATTCGTCAATATAGAGAATGTTGACGGGGAAATCGAACATCATCAGCTGAAATATACGGATATTTCACTCGTCACTGTGGAAAACCGGGCTTTATCGGGGAAGATCATCCATTTCTGGCTGGGCAAGAAGATCGAAGTGTCCATGAATGTCACCCATGATAAGAACCTTCAGAAGTTTTTGGAGTTCTACCGTAAACACAGAGCCCGTGCACTGCAATATGAAAACTACATTTATGAAGATGCGCGTTGATTATACGGCATCATGATAGGCCGGTTATGCACCGGCCTATTTTTATTGTATAATTGAGGGGATATTTTTTAGGAGCATACATGATTATGAAGATTAAAATTTTAATGTTGCTTGCAGGCGTCCTCATATTGACCGGCTGCAGCAATTTCAGGGAAACAAGTGTATCCGAAGACGGGGAAGTGCGCCGGCTCATGACGGACAACGAAGGCGAGGTGGAAATCCCCGCCGATCCGGAACGCATGGTGCTGATGCGGCCGGTCGATGTGCTCAATGCGCATCTCCTGGATGCGGATATCGCAGCCGTCACAGAAAGTGTGCGCGGCAATGAATTCGTCAATGAACATCTGGGTGACGTCTCATTCATCGGGGAAGCGGATTTCGAAGCGGTGCGCGGGGTCGATCCGGACCTCATCGTCCTCAGCGGCCAGCATATGCACCGGGCGGAGTACGGTGAAATCGCCCCGGTGATCTCACTCAACTACAACGATGAATTCTTCAATTCATACGGGGACCGCGTCTACCTCATGCAGCTTGCCAAGATGGGCGTGATCCTCGGTGAGCAGGAGCAGGCTGCAGCACTTACGGACGACTGGATGGAACGGATGACCGAACACAGGCGGGCGCTCACCTTCGACCCCGCTGAACATGAAGCGGCGGTGCTCGTCGAAGGCGCGGAGGGGTTCTTCATCTATGATGAGTTTTCAGCGTACGGCACCGAGATCATGTACGACCTGCTCGGTTTCGATGTCGCGGGGGATTTCCGCGGATTGAGGGAGGCGGAACCGTTTGAGCAGCATCCTCCGGCTGCGTTTCGGGACCTCGGCACGGATTACGTCCTTGTGAATAAACATCCCGATACCGAAGCAGGTGACCTTGCGGCTGAATTGTCGGCGGCGCTGTCGATTCCGGAAGCCCGTGTGCTCGTCGTCGAAGCGGAGGATTTCATCACCAATGACCTCATCTCGCTCGAAGGCCAGGCCCGCATTATAATTGAAAAACTAGAGTAAGTGGATGCCGTGACGCATCCGCTTTTTTTATGTATGATGAAAGCATTAAGGACGGTGGTAATATGACAATGGAAAATATATATCCTGAAGAGTTCGGCTATCATTTTTCAAACGGCAACTTTGAACGAATCTACAGGCAGACGGCCTCCGTGTTCAAATCCCGGATGAGCATGAACGATTTCGCGGAGGCCGCATCCGAGTTCCGGGACGGCACGGGCAGATTCCAGCTGAAACATCAGTCGCAGCTCGAGCCGGGCATCAAGCGGTTCTGCTGGGTGGATTCAGGCACTGAGCGGATGGTCGTCACCGCCTTCAACGATGCGGGGGAGATCGTCGGCGTCCAGTTCGACATCTACGAAAAATTCAAGACGGACCGGGTGCTCACGATCAACCGCTACCATCTGCCGTTCACGGGTGAATGGTTTGTGCTCTGGGGCGGGGCGAACAACTTCATGAACTACCATTATCCGCACAAACATCAGCGTTATGCCTACGACTTCATCAGGAAAGAGGGCGGCATGGCACACTCCGGCGACGCTGATGATTTGAATGCATACTACGCCTACAGCAGTCCGGTGACCGCCCCTGCAGCGGGCACGGTGGTGCGTGTGCTTGACGGCATCGCCGATAATGTACCGTTCGAGATGAACACCGAAGCGCCGGAAGGGAATGCGGTCATCATCGAGCATGCGAACAATGAATATTCCCTCCTCGCCCATCTCAGGAACCGTTCGATAATGGTCGAGGCGGGTGACGAGGTGGCTGCCGGCGATATGATTGCACAGTGCGGCAACAGCGGTGCTTCCGATACGCCGCATCTCCATTTCCATGTGATGGGCGGCATCGATCCCCATGAATCCGACTCCATCCGCATCCAATTTGCATCAGGCCGCGAACCGGTGCAGGGTGATAATGTGAGAGGCCGTAAATGATGGAGATAAAAGCGCGCGGCCCCTACAGCTTTGAAGAGACGCTCAGGTATATGAAGCGGCAGGACGACTGTCTGTATACGGTGAAAAATGATGCGGTCTACAAGGCCGAATCGTTCGGCGGCCATAAAGTGCTGATGAAACTGACTGCCGGTGCGGAAGACAGTGTGCAGATCGAAGTTTTATTCAATGAAGGGGCATCTTCTGAAGACATCAGGGACTACTGCATCGAATGGCTGGACCTTGGTTATGATCTGGAGTCATTTTATGAGTTTGCCTGCGGGGACCAGCGCCTCGGCCGGATGGTCGAAAAGCGCCATGGCTACCGGATGGTGGGCAAAGTCGATATCACCGATGCATTTTTATGGGCGATACTCGGCCAGCAGATCACGATGAGTTTTGCGTATGTATTGAAGCGGCGAGTCGTCGAATATTGCGGGCACCACCTCGAGTATGAAGGGGAGCGGTTTTTATTGATGCCCCCTGCGGCCGAAATCGCCGCAATCCACAGCGACGTGCTGCGGGAGATGCAGATCTCAAGGCGGAAGACGGAATATATACAGGACGTGATGAAGGGTGTCGATGCAGGCGAACTTTCGAAAGCGCGGCTCGAGACCTTTGAGGACTACGGGGAAGTGCTGAAATATATGACGTCATACCGGGGCATCGGACCGTGGAGTGCGAACACCGTCCTGATGCGCACGCTGAAGTTCAGGAATGCCGTACCGGTCGGAGATGCCGGCATCAAAAATGCGATCCGCCTCGTCGACGGCATGGATGCCGCCCCCTCCCGGGCATATATCGATCAAGTCACGGACCAATGGGGCGAATTCGGCATGTACGCAACACTTTACATGTGGGAGACGCTGTAACAGACCGTCCCGATGTGTGCGATGAGCTGCTGGATCAGTTGCGTCGTCCACGCTTTTTATTCATAAAATGAACCAAAGAGGGGTGCATTCAAATGACTTTTTCCATTACGGCAAGATGTGCAAAAACGAATCAGCTGGGCATCGCGATATCGACCAAGCTCCCTGCGGTGGGCGCATTATGCCCATACGCAAAAGCGGGCTTCGGTGCAATTTCAACGCAATCCTTCATCAATCCTTATATCGGCATCAACGGCATCAGTTACCTTGAAGACGGGCTGGGCGCCGAAGCGGTTTCGGAAAAAGTGCTCGCCGAAGACCCCGATCCGGAAAAGCGGCAGGTGGCCATCGTGGATGGGGACGGCGGATCTGCAGCATTCTCGGGAGAGCAATGTGACGGGTGGTACGGCCATTTGACGGGCACAGGTTATGCGGTTGCCGGAAACATGCTGGTCGGGGAAGAGACGATCATTGAAATGGAAAAGACGTTCAAAAACACTGAAGGTCAGCCCTTATCCGAACGGTTGACGGCTGCCCTCGAAGCCGGGCAGGAGGCGGGCGGAGATAAAAGGGGCAGGCAGTCGGCGGCGTTGCTCGTCGTTGATAAGGAAAAGTATCCGCTGTTCGATCTCCGGGTCGATGATCATCATGATCCCGTTGCGGAACTGCGCCGCATCTATACAGTCACCGTAAAAGAGCTCTCCCCGCTGATGAAGATGCTCCCCACACTTGCGAATCCGAAAGGCGCATTTGTCCCCCGGGACATCAGTCTGATTCAGGACGAGAAATAAAGAACACCGATCCGCCGGAAGCCACGCTTCATCCGGTTGACTGGTGTTCTTTATTATTCATCCTTACCGCTCCCCGGCGTCTCGCGCCGGAAGGCGACGATCAGGCTGACGACGACGATGATGACGAGGCCGATCATCAGGGGGATCTGGAATTGGGCGGGGATGCTGTCGTGCAGGAAATAGTAGATTGCGATCGCTGCGATGAGGGTGAGTAAAAAGTTGAGCCATTTGTAAGCTGCAGTATCCATAAGACCTCCAAAAGTCATGTGATTGATAGTCATCCATTTTCAATAATGTTATCATAAATTTAAAGAGATCATTACCAAATAGGAGGATTTATCATGAATTACATTATGAGCATCCAGTTACTCCCGTACTACCCGGATAAGAATGAGGCATTCTCAAATGTGGACAGTGCCATCGACATCATCGAGAACAGCGGGCTTACGCATTTTGTCGGCCCGATGGAGACGACCGTCGAGGGCAGCATCGATGAGCTGTTGAACCTTGTGAAGAAATTGAACAGTCATCTGGGTGAAGATGGTGCGGCCAGGGTCGTCAACAACATCAAGCTCGTCCAGTCATCAGAAAAGATCTCCATCAAAGAAATCCTGAAGGATTATTACGAGTTCGACGACGAAGAGTAGGCGAACCGGGGAGCGGGGTGGAATCATGGCGAAATGTCCGATATGCGGCCATAAGTGGACGTACAGACAAAAAGTGCTGGGGTATGCACTGAAACCGAGGACGCGGACGAAATGCCCCGACTGCAAATCATATATCGAGCCGTCCACTGCGTCGATCATCGTCGACTATGTGGCGGTCCTGTCGCTCGCGCTGCTCGTCTTCATCGGCATCCCGCTCATGCAGCTGCCGATGGGCACCTCGGTCATGCTGACAGGTGCCCTCATCCTCGTTTATATACTGGGCGTCATCCCGTTGACCGTCCGCTTCAAACAATATGATTACAAAATAAAGACACCCGGATAGGGTGTCTTTATTTTGCCCGCAGGTGGGTTGGGGAATCGCAACGTTGTGCCAAGGTTGCCTCGAAGGTTACGGAAACAGGTGCCGAAATCGCAACGTTGTGCCGGGACTGTCCCAAAGGTTGCGGAAATAGGTGCCGAAATCGCAACGTTGTGCCGGGCTTGTCCCAAAGGTTGCGGAAACAGGTGCCGGAATCGCAATATCATGCCTGGATTGTCCCAAAGGTTGCGGAAACAGGTGCCGAAATCGCAACGTTGTGCCAAGGTTGCCCCGAAGGTTGCGGAAACAGGTGTCGGAATCGCAACGTTGTGCTAAGGTTGCCCCGAAAGTTGCGGAAACAGGTGCCAAAATCTCAACGTGGTGCCAAGGTTGCCCCGAAAGTTGCGAAAACAGGTGCCGGAATCGCAACGTTGTGCTGAGGTCACCCCGAAGGTTGCGGAAACAGGTGCCGGAATCGCAACGTTGTGCCAAGGTTGCCCCGAAAGTTGCGGAAACAGGTGCCGGAATCGCAACATCAGCCCGAAACGACCTCAAAGGTTACGCATCCGGGTGCCTCTCATAATAAACTTCGCCGCGCACGATCGTCATCACGAGTTCTTTATTTTCATCGTACATAACGAGGTCGGCTGGGTGCCCCGCCCGGAGCATCCCGCGCTCATGGATCATCCCGAGTGATGTCAAAGCGTTGAAGGAGGTCATCCTCACGATGTCCATCCAGCCGCAGCCGGTGAACTCGAGCATGTTTTTGACCGCCTGCTTCATCGTCAGCACGCTGCCGGCAAGGGCGCCGCTTTTAAGGCGTGCTGTGTTCCCTTCGACGAAAACCTCCTGACCGCCGAGGTCGTACCGGCCGTCGCCGGCACCCTGTGCGCGCATGGCATCGGTGATCATGATCATCCTGTCGGATGTGATGTTATCGTAGGCGAGCTTCACCATTTGAGGCGTCGAATGCACGCCGTCCGCAATGATTTCCACATAAGCATCGCCCATGAAACTGTAGCCGACCACACCGGGCTCCCGGTGATGCAGCCCGCGCATCCCGTTGTACAGATGGGTGATGTGCGCGAGCCCGTGCCGGTGTGCATCCTCGAGCTCGCGGTATGTCGCATCGGTATGGCCGGCGGAGGGGATGATGCCAAGCTCTTCCATCGCCTGCAGCAATTCAGACTCCGGATCTTCCTCGGGCGCATAAGTCATGAGGCGTATTTGATTACCGGAAGCGTCCTGCAGTCTTCGGAGCGTCTCCGCATCCGGCGGCAGGATGAAGCGGGGGTCCTGTGCACCCGGGTGCTTCATCGAAATAAAGGGCCCCTCCTGATGGATGCCGAGCATCTCGGCACCGCCCGCATACCGGTAGTCCGACAGGTTTTCGATCGCGGCGCGGATCTCGTCAAGGCTTGAGGTCATGGTGGTCGCCAAAAATGCGGTCGTGCCGGTCGAAGGCAGGTGGCGGCTGATCGCCCTCACAAAATTTTCATCCGCATCCATGGCATCCACCCCGGCCGCCCCGTGTATGTGGGTCTCCACAGCGCCGGGGAGAAGATAGTGTCCCCGCCCGTTGATTGTCCGGGCGGCCGCCGGCACTTCACTCATCGGCCCGATGGCGGCGATATTTCCCCCTTCGATCTTCAGCCACTGGTTTTCCATCATTGATTCGTGGGTGACGAGTGTGATGTTTGTGATCAGCAAAGACATGGCAGGCTCCTTTTTAAATATAATTTCACAATAAAATTGTGATTTATCCCTTTTATTTTATGTGGTATATTTATGTAAGATTACATGCTTTACATATTTTATCATTTTTTGATGAGGGGGAGAAATATGAAGGGGAAAAGTACGAAGGGGACAGGTGCGTTTCGTTACATTCAGAACATGGGGCGTTCGTTCATGCTTCCGGTTGCGGTCCTGCCTGCTGCGGCGATACTGCTCGGCATCGGCTATGCAATCGATCCGGACGGCTGGGGGGAGAACAATCTTGCAGCGGCGATTTTGATCAATGCGGGCAACGCGATTTTGAACTATTTGGCGCTGATATTTGCAGTGGGTCTTGCATTCGGGATGTCGAAGGACAAAAGCGGTGCCGCGGCACTTTCGGGGCTGGTATCATTCCTTGTGGTCATCACACTGCTCAGTGCGGATGCGGTCGCAATGTACACCGGCACCTCGCCGGATGAAGTGAATGCAGCTTTCGGGGTCATCGAGAACAACGTCTTGATCGGTATTGTGACCGGTCTGATCGCGGCGGCACTCTACAACAAGTTCAGTGATGTGAAGCTGCCGGAATATCTGGCATTCTTCAGCGGACGCCGTGCGGTGCCGATCATCGCATCATTCGTCATGATTTTCGTGAGTCTGGTTTTATTCTTCTTATGGCCGCTCCTGTACGGTGCGCTTGTGACATTCGGTGAATGGATATTGAATATGGGTGCACTTGGTGCGGGGATCTACGGATTTGCGAACCGGCTTCTGATTCCGACGGGGCTGCATCACGCCCTGAACTCGATCTTCTGGTGGGATACCGTCGGTATCAACGATATTCCGAACTTCCTGTCGGGGTCGGGCGAACAGGGGATCACCGGCCGTTATCAGGCAGGGTTCTTCCCGATCATGATGTTCGGGCTGCCGGGTGCGGCACTTGCGATGTACCACACCGCAAAATCGAAATATAAGAAAGCGGCGGGGTCGCTTCTGCTTACAGCATCACTCACCGCTTTCCTGACCGGGGTGACGGAGCCGCTTGAATTTTCATTCATGTTCCTCGCACCGCTTCTGTACGTCGTACATGCGCTGCTAACCGGGATTTCAATGTTCATCGCGGCAACGTTCGAATGGACCGCAGGATTCGGCTTCAGTGCGGGGCTCGTCGATATGGTGCTCAGCCTGAACAATCCGGTCGCGAACCAGCCGTGGATGCTCCTCGTGCAGGGTGTGTTCTTCTTCATCCTGTACTACGTCATCTTCAGGGCGCTCATTCCGGCACTTGATTTGAAGACGCCGGGCCGCGATGATGCGGTGCTGAGTACTGAAGAGGCAACGGAGGATGACGGGGATGAGGATACGGTCCGGCCTTCACATGCAGATGACAAATACACGCGTAAGGCGGATCAGATCCTGATCGGTCTCGGCGGCAGGGAGAACATCGACACGGTCGACTACTGCACGACGCGCCTCCGCATCAATATCCATGATGAGTCAAAAGTGGATGAGGGGCAGATCAAGGCGGCAGGTGTGCACGGCATTGCGAAACCGGGCAAAAACAATATCCAGGTCGTCGTCGGCACAGAAGTCGAACATGTCGCAGAAGAAATGAAGAAAATGCTGTAAATTCATGAAGCACCTCTTTTCAGGGGTGCTTTTTTCATCGGACGGACGGGTAAAAGTGGTAGTATGATATTTAAAGAAAAGGGGAGGTACATCATGTTTTTATATCAGCATCCCGTCAAGGTCCATTTCGGGCAGGGCGTATTTTCGGAACTGGAAGATATGCTCAGGCCTTATAATTTTTCATCGTACGTCATCGTCATGTCGGCTTCCCAGATCGACAACGGGCTCGACCGCCTTGTGAAATCGCAGCTCGGGGACGACGTCAAAGATGTCGTGACCAACATCACACCGAATCCGACGCTTGAAGACGTCCGGCGCATCGTCGGCGTAATGGAGACGCATGAGGCGGACTGCCTGATCGCGATCGGCGGCGGTTCAGTGATGGATGCGGCAAAGGCGGCCGCAGCAGTTTATTTGGAGAGCATCGATATCGACCGGCTGCTGGAACGGACGGATTTTCAGGTGAGCCTGCCGGTGATCGCCATTCCGACGACGAGCGGGTCCGGGTCCGAAGTGACGCCGGTGAGCGTCATCAGTGATGAGGCGAACAGCCTGAAAGTGCCGCTTATGGGTGAGGGGCTTTATCCCGAAGTTGCAATCGTGGATCCGGAGCTGACTTTGACATGTCCGGCTGCAGTCACGGCGGTCTCAGGCATCGATGTCATCTGCCACGCACTGGACTGCCTCGGATCGGCCGCCCATAATCCGATATCGGACGCGCTCGCCGTTTCTGCTGCCAGGCTTGCATTTGAAAACCTGGAGCGTGCGTACCATGAACCGATGAACAACGGGGTTCGGGAGAACATGGCGGCCGCAAGCCTGATGGCGGGGATGGCCATTTCACAGACCGGGACTTCGGGTTCGCATGCTTTGAGTTACTATATGACCTCCCATTACGGTGTGCCGCACGGGGAGGCCTGCGCGCTCACTGCAGGCGACTGGTACATCATCAATGCACAGGCGAACCCGGAGCTTGATGCGCATGCTGAGATGATTGGGTTCAGTGATGCCCGGGATCTGAACCGGCGCCTTGATGAACTGAAGCTTGCGGCGGGCCTTGCGATGACATTTGAAGATCTCGGCATCGGACATGGCGGTATCGAAGAGATCATCGAGCGGGGGTTTGCAGCAGCGGATATGAAGAACAACATGGCCCAACCGGAGCAGGCGGAAGTGTTCAGATTTTTAAGTCAGAAGTAAATCTGGTATAATGACCGAAAATAGAAAAGGGAATGAACAATGGCAGACAAAAAGTACATCAGGGTCGTCGGTGCGGTCATCGTGAACTCCGATGATGAAATATTATGCGCCCAGCGGCCTGAAGACAAAAATTTAGCGCTGAAATGGGAATTTCCCGGAGGTAAGGTGGAAACTGGCGAAACTGAAACAGAGGCACTTGTACGGGAACTGGAAGAAGAGATGGAATGCCGGATCGACGTACTGGATAAAATAACGACAACCACATATGAGTACGATTTCGGCATTGTGGAACTCACGACTTATTACGCGGAATTGCTTGCAGGAGAAATCAAACTTTTGGAACATGTCGACATGAAATGGATGAGCCGGGAAAATATCGGTGACCTGGACTGGGCACCGGCGGATATACCGGCAATAGAAATGATTCAAACACAAAAGGGAGCTATCAAGTAAATGAAAGTCTCGATAATAGGGGCAGGTAACGGCGGCATTGTAGCAGCGGCGGATTTGACTGAAAAAGGGCACGAAGTGACTTTGTACCACTCGAAAAATGCTTTGAAGGATCCACACCCGAACATAATGGAAGGGCACGTGGGTTTCAAAGGCCGGCTGGTCCGCTTCCAGCAGTACACGCAGGACCCGAAACTCGCTGTGGCCGATGCGGATGTCATCATGACATGCCTGCCGACCAACGCACTGCTCGATATTTTTAAAGAAATCAGTCCGCATCTGAAAGATGGACAGATGATCTATATCAACGGTGCGAGCTCGATGTTCAGCATCCTGATCCACAATTATCTGAAAGAAACGAGACCCGAACTCCAAGTGTATGTCGGCGAATCCATGTCGCTCACATATGCTGCAAGATACGACTACATGGAAAACGAGGCGGCAGTGATCCTTTACAGCCATCACAACCTGTTCAGCGCCTACCCGGCGGCAGACACCAAGGTGATGCTTGAAAAGCTGGATCAATTGTATGACTGCTTCGTGCCGGCGAAAAACATCATGGAACCGGCACTGAACAACGGCAACCCGGAAAGCCATCCGGCGCCTGCGATTTTGAACACGGGGTTCATCGACAACCGGGGCGATGAGTTTTATTTGTATAAGGACGGCGTGACCGAACACACGATCAAAGTGATCGAAGAGATCGATATGGAGCGCCAGGGCATATGCAGGGCGCTCGGCCTCGATGCGGTCAGTAAAGCCGAACGTTCCGTGCGCAGCAAATATTTCAGGGAAAGCGAGTCGTTGCAGGAGCAGTATAATACAAGCCCGATATTGAAAGACCTGCCCGGCCCGTCGTCACTCGAGAACCGCTATATCGTCGAAGACGTCACCAACGGGCTCATGCTCTGGAAGAGCATCGCCGAAGCGGTGAAGGTGAAGACGCCGACGATAGACTCGATCATCCATCTGACGCGGTTGATGCTGGATGAAAAATATTTCCATCACCCGCTGACACTGGAACGCCTCGGCCTCGACGCCGGACGTGATCTGAACGCACAGGTATAAGAAAAGCCGGCTCTGGGCCGGCTTTTTTATTTTGAGATAACCTTCAAAACTTGATCTGGATCAATTTTTTAAAGCAGCAAAGCATCTATAATGAAGTTAAGATCAGATCAATACTAACGGGAGGTTATATGATGAAAACAAATTTGAAGACAGAGGACCTGACATGCCCAAGCTGCATCAAAAAGATTGAAACGGGCATCGGCGGCACGGCCGGTGTCAGCAAAGTGGATGTGAAGTTCAATCTCAATAAAGTGACTGTCGAACACGATGATACCGTGACGGGCGACGAATTGAAGAATACCATCGAAAAACTCGGCTATCCGGTCAAGTCGGTCAAGACATCCGCATAATATGAAAAAGCAGCCCAAGGCTGCTTTTTTTAATCGTTCTTATTATGGACCTTCATATTCGTGCCGCGGTTGTCCGCGATTTCTTTGGCACGCTTTTCGGCATCCTTCTTACGGTCGAAAGTTGCGGACGCCTGTTTTGCGCCGACAGATTTCACTTTCCATTCGTCATCTTCAAAATAAACTTCAACGTCGTTGTCGATCAGGTCCGGCCCGCGGCTGTTGTCATCGTCATGGTCCTGGAGGTCTTTATTCTCGAGCTTTTTAAGGTCTTCTTTGGAAGCGTCCTTGTACCATTCCTGCGCCTGCTCCGTGCCGATCGGGATTGCCCGGTTCTCATCGTAGCCTTCCTCGAGCATCGCATTGATGATGTCGATCGCCTTCCTGCGCTCAAGCCGGTCCAGGTTTTTCAGGGAATCCGGGTAGTCATTCATTGTGTAAGCCAAGATAGTACACTCCTTTTAAAGATTTTAGTATCATTATACCCGAATCGAAATCTTTTAATGGAGGCGGGAGTCATGTTTTTCACTTATGAAGTTGAAACGGCCGAGCGCAACGAATTCGTAAACATCGATCATCTGGCATCGGAGGTCCTCGGGAAGAGCGGAATCACGGAAGGCATCATCACGGCATTCACCCCGCACACCACTGCAGGGGTCACGATCAATGAAAATGCAGACCCGGATGTGACGCGGGATCTCGTCTACGGCATGGGGGAGACGTTCGATAATAAAAAAGAATACCGGCACGCGGAAGGGAACTCGGATTCCCATATGAAATCTTCGCTGACGGGGGCGAGCGAGACGTTGATCGTCCACGGCGGTGAAATCATCTACGGCACATGGCAGAGCCTTTATTTTGCGGAATTTGACGGACCGAGGACAAGAAAGGTTTATTTCAAAGTGCTGGAAGGGTAGAGTATAAAAAAGCCCACACTTCTTAGGAATGAAGTGCGGGTATATTAGGAAATGCTTATGTAATTGGAGCTGTCTATATCTTAAACGCATTTGGGACGGTTGTCCATAAGTTTTTTCCTGTCTTCACAATATTAATGATCAGGAGGTTTTATCATGTTCGGATTGATCAAGGGACTGCTCGGCGTACTGTTCAAACTCTTCATCGTCGGCCTTGCAGCAACGGCGATAGTGGTTGCGGTCGTCGTGTTCCTGCTGAAAAAAGATGTGGACGAAATCAAAGAGTTCACCGACCAGCTTAAGCGCGAAGGACTCGAAGGATTGAAGTTGAACCAGTAATAAGGGAAGGCCGGGTATCCCCGGCCTTTTTTGTATGAGTTTTGAGCAGTGGTGGAGAGAGAGGGGCGGTTTTGAGCCGGACAGAAGTGCGGGTGTTGGTGCCTCCGTCCGGATTGAGAGACGGAATCCAGACAGAGGTGCGGGTGTTGCTGCCTCCGTCTGGATTTGGAGATGGGGTCCAGAGGGAAGTGCGGGTGTTGGTGCCTCCGTCCGGATTGAGAGACGGAATCCAGACAGAGGTGTGAGCGTTGGTGTCTCTGTCCGGAATTGGAAGAGGAATCCAGACAGAGGTGTGAGCGTTGGTGTCTCCGTCCGGATTGGGAGACGGAATACAGACAGAGGTGTGAGCGTTGGTGCCTCCGTCCGGATTGAGAGACAAAATCCGGACAGGGCTGTAATCATCAGTTTCTCCGTCCGGAATCAGAAGCAGAATCCGTATGGAAGTTCGAAGCTCAGTGTCGCCGTCCGGAATCGAAAGAGGAACCCAGACAGACCCGGGAGTACTGCCACCGCCATCCGGTCAAAGACGCTGCACCGAAGAATCACCAACAAAAAAGAGGCCGTAAAGGCCTCTTTTGTCATTCGTTCAAAGCTTGTTCCAGGACGGAGATGTTCTCGCGCATGATCGACTGGTATGTGGCATCGTCTGGATCATCCGCCGTCAGCACTTCCAGGTTGTGGAACTCCAATGGTTCTGTATCAGTGGAATTCTGGATTGTATCTGTAATGCGGGAAGTGATGTTCTGCTCGTACAAAATATAATCTATATTGTGAGATTCGATGTCGTCAACGATGCTCATCAGTTCCTGCTGGCTCGGCTCCTCATTGTTCAAGCCGTTGATGGCGGCCTGCTCAAAACCGTATCTGTCAGCGAGATAACCGATGGATTCGTGGGAGATGTAGACGGTGTCACGTCCAGTTTCTTCAGTGGCGACTGCCAGCTCCTGATTGATTTCCTCCAGGTCGCTGATGAGCGCCTCGTAGTTCTCTTCATACATGGATGCTTCTTCAGGGTTCAATTCGGTCAGCTTATCTTTAATCACTTCCGCCATGGACTGGGAAAATACCGGGTCCAGCCAGATGTGGGGATCGGTCGAGCCGTGATCATGATCATGCTCCTCATGGCCATGCTCTTCATGTTCCCCGTGCCCGTGGTCATCATCTACCTCATGCCCATGTTCATGATCGTACTCCAGCAACTCTTCATCCGAAATGTCTGCAGCAGCGGGCAGGAACTCGGTATGGCCGTCGACGGCATTTTTAATGGTGTTTGCGACCGGATCGAATTCATCTGTCGTGTAGATGAAAAGGTCCCCTTCTGCAAAGCCGACCATATCTTTCTGGGTCGGTTCATAAGTATGGATGTCCACGCCTTCCGGGTAGATGGTCTCGACATCGACGGTGTCCCCGCCGATCTGTTCGGCGAAGCTTTTAAGCGGGAAGACGGTGGTGTAGACTTCGAGTGTCCCGCCGTCTTCGGCGCTGCTGTTTTCATTGCTGCAGGCGGCGAGTGCGAGCAGCATTACAGGTATCAATATTTTTATTATATGAGTCATTCATAGGGCTCCCTTAAATAAGAATCATTACGGTTTAAAGTATATCGTAACGGTTACGATTAATCAATATTTATTTAATAAATTTATTGTGATTACCAGTTGAAAAATCACACATAAGCATGTAGAATAGATGGGTGACTAAAAATGAAGGTCTTGGATATATACGATTCATCCAGCAAGCCGGATGATCAACTGGCCAGTTGATTAGTACACAGACCTCATGTTCAAGAATATTATTTAGGAGGGAATATTGATGAGAGTAAACGTAACTTTAGCTTGTACAGAATGCGGAGACCGCAACTACATTACAACTAAAAACAAAAGAAACAATCCTGAGCGTATTGAAATGAACAAATATTGCCCAAGAACAAACAAATACACATTACACCGTGAAACGAAGTAATGTTTTTAAAAGGTACAAAGTCTAAATATTTAGACTTTGCACCTTTTTTTTGTGAATAAAGCCAGGTGAGCCGAAGTTTGTCCCGGCCGTGCCGTTTTTGATTTGAATGATGTCTATATATGTTATAATCAACTTAAAATCACGATTAAAAAAGGAGTACACAAAATGACTACAATAATGGATGGTAAGAAAGTCGCCGCTCATTTATCAGAAGAGATCAAAGAGGTCGTCGAGAAGTCCCACAGCCTCGGCATCACGCCTAAAGTCGCTCTCGTCAGGGTGGGTGATCTATCCGATTCGATCTCCTATGAAAATGCGGCGGTCAAACGCTTTGAAAAGCTGGGTATCGAGACGGAGCGGTTCTCTTTTCCTGAAGACGTTTCGGCCAGAGCTTTCCTGAGCCGTTTCAGGGAAATCAATGAAAACTATGATATCAACGGCATTCTGCTGCTTCAGCCGGTTCCGGAGCATATCGACATGAAGCGTGTCGTCGAAATCATGAACCCGATCAAAGATATCGACGGCATGACACCTGAGAACATGGGGAAACTCCTCGTCAAAGAAGACAACCGTCTTGAGCCGTGTACACCAGCAGCAGTCATGGAAATGCTCAAATTTTACGATATCGACCTGAAAGGTAAAAATGTCACAGTCGTCGGTGCGAGTGCAGTCGTCGGCAAGCCGCTCTCCATCCTGCTCATGAACCAGGAAGCGACCGTCACGACATGCAACCTGTATACGGATGACCTTGTCTCCAAATGTAAAGATGCAGATATCATCATCAGTGCCGCGGGCGCTGTGAACCTGATCGACGAGCAGCACGTAAAAGAAGGTGCAGTCGTCGTCGATGTGGGCATCAACTTCAACGATGAAGGTAAACTTGTCGGCGATGTGAACTACGAAGCGGTCAAGGACAAGACTTCCTTCATCACACCGGTTCCCGGCGGTATAGGCGCAATCACGACGACTGTGCTTGCCTACCACCTGATGCTTGCGACAGACTATCAGAAAGAGCCTGTCCTGTTCCTGGAAAAACAATTGTCATAACATGACGATATCCAATATATCGATGAAAGAAATAAAAACCATCTCCTCATCGTCAGTCCTCTGACCAACGACCATCATGCTCCAGACGTCTACGGAGATGACTTTCAAGTCGACGGGGAACTTGTAGCCGTCATGGTAATATTCAATGCGCACCTGCCTTTTCAAGGCAAGTGCGTTTTTTAATGTGCGGTCGATCTCCTCCAGACGGTCGTCGGACAATTCGGGACGGCTGATCTTCACCTGATCCTCCTGCATCTTCCGGACATTTTCAAATTGTTCCGGCATCGTGGCGAAGGGTGCCCATTTAATCATGCCCCGGCCTTTGGGGATGTTTGAATTCAGCGATTCTCTCGGCATATCACGATAGTCCATCACAATTCCCTCTTTCTTCATGTTCTATTTGTTATCCACATTATACGAACATATGTTCTATTAAGCAAGAGGAGGAATTTATTCACAGCTCATAAAAGCATGTTAAAATAAACCTATCAATCAGAAAAAAGGTGACAGGATGAAGAAATTGATCGTAATACTTATACTGCTGGCCGCGGTGATCCTGGTGCTTTCGCTGCCGATCGCACCGGAGACGAGCGACACCGAAAGGGTGATCGTCGACCACACCCTGGGCGTGATGGTGCACCCGGCCTGTTATGAAGACGCGGGGCTCACCAACTTCATAGATGAAGTATCCTACAGCAACGCCGTGGAAAACTATGAATATGAAATTTTGGGAGAATGCTCGGAAGAGCAGCTCGAGACAGGAAGAACAAGTATCTTAAGTAAGATATTTGATTAATAAAAATATATTGTCTTTTCTGATAATTGATGTTATATTATAGCCATACCATTTTTTCATTCTTTCAACTATTATTTGGAAATAGCCTTCCAATGCAGAAAAGGAACCGGGGACGGTTCCTTTTTTGTGTCTTCAGGGAGTGGAGGATGGTTGGGAAACGCAACGTTGGGCTTGAGTTCGGCATGAGGTTGCGAAAACAGGGTGCTAAAACGCAACCTTGACCAGGGAGACATCACAAGGTTGCGAAAATGGGGTGCAGAATCGCAACGTTGACCAGCGACACCCCGCAAAGTTGCGAAAACAGGGTGCTAAAACGCAACCTTGACCAGGGAGACATCACAAGGTTGCGAAAATGGGGTGCTAAAACGCAACGTTGACCAGGAGACACCGCAAGGTTGCGAAACCTACCCGCCGCCACACCGCCCAACGCCATAAACCATCAAAAATAAAGACCGGCCGGAACTGCACAATGGCAGTTCCGGCCGGTCTTCGCTTTATTTAGCCAAGTGCTTTCGTGATGTTCGGAACGACTTGTTTTTTACGGGAGACGACGCCTTCAAGCAGCGCGGTGTCTTCATCGAGGGAGACGTCGAATGCCTGCTCGACGATGCCTGCATCGGAGCCGAGGGCGATGACGGTCGAATTGGATTCAAGGATGTTCGTCACGACAAGCACAAACAAATCGTAGCCTTCCGTTTCGATTTCTTTGTGGATCGCCTCGGTGATTTCCGGTTTACGGTCGAGCACTTCGTCCACATCGACGACGTTGATCTGTGCAATGCGTGTCGTCTTCGGTCCCATGTCGAAAGTTTTCGCATCGGCCGTGACGAGTGATTCGGCGGATTTGTCCTTCGTCGAAGCGCCTGCCTTCAGCATCTCGATGCCGTACTCGTCAGGGTCGACGCCGGCGATCTCCTGGAGCGCACGTGCTGCCGCGATGTCTTCATCCGTCGTCGTCGGCGATTTGAATAAAAGCGTGTCGGAAATGATCGCGGACAACATCAGTCCGGCCATTTCACGGCTGATTTCGAAATCATTCTCCTTGTACATCTTATGCAGGATCGTCGCCGTGCATCCGACGGGCTCAGCCCTGTAGTAGAGCGGGGATTCCGTCTGGAAGTTTGCGATGCGGTGATGGTCGACGACTTTCAGGATGTTCGCCTGTCCGATGTCTTTTGCGGACTGCTGGAATTCGTTGTGGTCGACGAGGATGACATCGTCGCCTTCACCGACGCCTTCAATCAGTTCCGGCGCCCCGACACCGAAGTGGTCGAGTGCGTACTGCGTCTCGGGACCGACTTCGCCGAGGCGTGTCGCGACGGCTTCGTTGCCGAGTTTAGTTTCAATATCTGCGAGTACAATCGCAGAAGTGATCGTATCCGTATCAGGATTCTGATGTCCAAAAATTTTAACAGCCATTATGAAACTCCTTTTTAAAGTATGATAATTTTATTTTAACATTTGAAGTGCGCGCGTGCTACGGTTCGATGACGGCGCCGAGGGAATTTTGGAAATGCTTGAGTGACTCGGTGTGTGCTTCCGGGTTGAAGGAGGCGACGCATGATTCCGGCACGATGATGTCATATCCGAGATTGTACGCATCGACTGCTGTGTGCATGATGCATATATCCGTCACCACACCGGTGAGGACGACCGTATCGACCCCGCGCTCCTGCAGCAGCTGATGGAGCCTTGTGCCCGAGAAGGCGCTGTAGCGTGTCTTATCGAGGAAAAATACATTTTCCTGCGACTTGACCGCCTCGTATTTCTTTAAAACTTCCCCGTACAGCTCGCGTCCCGGCGTGCCGTCGATGTTATGCGGCGGGAACAGCTTGTACTCCGGATGGTAGATGTCATTTTCGAAATGCAGGTCCATCATGAAGAACACGAACTCCCCGTCCCGAACGGCCGAATCGATCCGGCCTGCGATATTTCCTTCGATGCCCATCGCCGGTTCCCCGGCTGTGAGCTTTCCGTCGGGCGCGACGAAATCATATGAGTAGTCGATTACGAGTAATGCCTTGTTCATTTTATCATCCCTTTACATAATCTCGTTTAGTAACCATATACACTATATTCAACAGGAATACAATCAGAATCGCAACGACAAAAAATGAAAAGTACATATTTCCGGCAGTGCCCGTGATGACGGCTCCGCCGATCACGGGTCCGAGTATGCTGCCGACGGAGAAGGCCATGCCCGCGATCAGGTTTCCGGCAGGGAGGTTGTACGACGGCGTCATATCCGCCATATAACTGATGCCGAGCGAGTACATGGAGCCGACGAAGATTCCTGCGAGTATGAATAAAACCATCAGCAGCCAGAACGACGACGTATACACTTCCATCAGGAAAAACGCGCCGGCACCGAGGAGAAGCAGCACGCTGATCAGCCGGCCGCGCCCGACCCGGTCGCCGAGTGCCCCGATCGGCACCTGCAGGAGTATCGCCCCGAAGGAGAACATCGGCAGGATCCACGTGACCTGTGATATTTCAAAATCGTTACGTAAGGCGAACACCGGGAAGTTCGTATTCAATGAACCTTCGAAGATCCCGAAGAGCATCGGCATAAGGAAACATGCCCAGCTCGTGATGATGACGGCTTTGAAGTTCTTCAAAGTGTTGAAGAAGCTGCTCGGCACACCGGAATCCACAGGTTTTGCGCCCGGCGCATCCGGCAGCAGGAAGATCAGCGGCCAGGCGATCATCGTCAGTACCCCTGAGACGATGAACGGCAGCGCTTCATTGAAGACGACGAGCTCCGAGACTTTCGGCCCGATCATGAAGCCGAATGAGAAGAACAGGCCGTAGAACGCGATGATCTTGCCCATCTGCTTGGGCGGCGTCGATTGGATCAGCCACGTCTGCGTGCTGAAGTGGAGTACATTGTCCGCGACCCCGACGATGAGCCGGAGGACGAACCAGAACCATATGCTCTCGAACGCCGGGAATAAAAACAGCGAAATCCCGACGGTGGCGCCGCCGATGATGATCATCGGCATATAGCCGTATTTCCTGAGCGGCGCCTCGATGAACAGCGCGGAGACGAAGACGCCGATGTAGAGCCCGGAGGCATGCAGCCCGCTCAACGTCGGGGATATGCCGCGGTCTTCGAATATGAAGGAGATCAGCGGGAGCAGCAGACCCTGTGAAAATCCGGAAATGCAGACGATGATGGACAGTATGATGAATTTACGTTTAAAACCGGTTGAGTCCATGAAAACCTCCGATGTTTGATTGTTATATCCCGCCGGTCCTGTGTTAAAATGGTGGTGATTGAATTATAACCGATGACACACACCTACAGGAAGGACGGAAATTATGTATCAATATGAAGATGACAGCTTTATGCTCCATACAGATTTGTATCAGATCAATATGACTGAAGTCTATTATAATAAAGGGATGCATGAACGGACAGCAATTTTTGATCTTTATTTCAGAAGTATGCCTTTTGAAAACGGTTACGCCGTTTTTGCGGGACTTGAGAGGATCATCGATTACATCTCGAAGCTCCGGTTCACGGACTCGGATCTCGAATATTTGAGGTCGCTCGACTACAATGAAGACTTTCTGGCATATCTTGAAGACCTCAGGTTCACCGGGAATATACGTGCGGTGGAGGAGGGCCAGGTCGTCTTCAACAATATGCCGCTCGTGCAGGTGGAAGCACCGCTTGCCGAAGCGCAGCTCATAGAAACGGCACTTTTGAACATCGTCAACTACCAGACGCTCATCGCGACGAAGGCGAGCCGGATCCGGCAGATCGCCCCGGATGATACTTTGATGGAGTTCGGTTCAAGGCGTGCCCATGAATTCGATGCAGCGGTGTGGGGCGCAAGGGCTGCGGTCATCGGCGGCTTCGACGGCACGAGCAACGTCCGGGCGGCGAAGCTCTTCAACCTGCCGCCGAGCGGCACGCATGCCCATGCGATGGTGCAGGCATACGGCGATGACTATGAGGCGTTCAAGGCATATGCCACGACGCACAAAGACTGCGTGTTTTTGGTCGACACCTTCGATACGCTGCGTTCGGGCGTGCCGAATGCAATCAAAGTGGCCCGCGAGATGGGTGATAAGATCAACTTCATCGGCATCCGCCTCGATTCCGGGGACATCGCGTACCTTTCGAAGAAAGCGCGCATGATGCTGGATGAGGCGGGCTTCCATGATGCGAAGATCATCGTCTCGAACGACCTCGATGAAGTGACGATACTCTCACTCCAGTCGCAGGGGGCGAAAGTCGACAGCTGGGGCATCGGCACGAAGCTGATCACGGCTTACGACCAGCCTGCACTCGGTGCGGTCTATAAGCTCGTCGCGGTGGAGAACGATGCGGGTGAGCTTGAGAGCCGGATCAAGATCTCCGGCAATGTCGAGAAGGTGACGACACCGGCGAAGAAGAATGTCTACCGCATCATCAACAAGCAGACCGGCATGAGTGAAGGTGAATACATCACCCACTACGGGGAGGAAGTGAACACCGGGACGCCGCTCCTCATGTTCCATCCGGTGCATACGATCAAGCGGAAACTCGTCCATTCATTCGAAGCGGTGGATCTTTTGAAGGAGATCTTTATTGACGGTGAATTGGTTTACAAATCCAATACGGTGGAAGAGATAAGGGAGCGCCTTGATTACAATCTTTCCACTTTATGGGAAGAGTATAAGCGTTTCCTGAATCCGGAGGAATATCCGGTCGACTTGTCCCGGGAGCTTTGGCAGATCAAACAGGATCTGATCGAGGACGCAAGCAATAAAAAACTGGAGTGATAATATGAGACCACGTCAGGAAGAAATCATCAAAAAATTACATGTGAAGAGTGAAATTTCACCTGAGGAAGAAGCAAGGGAGATTATAGATTTCATGAAAGGGTACTTGAAAGACCACCTTTTCCTGAAGTCACTTGTGCTCGGAATATCCGGCGGGCAGGATTCATCACTGCTCGGCAAGCTTGCACAGATGGCGGTGGATGAACTGAATGAGGAGGGGGACACGGACAAATATGCGTTCCATGCATTGAACCTCCCTTACGGCGAGCAGCAGGACAAACAGGATGCGCTCGATGCAGTCGAGTTCATCAACCCGACAGAAATCAGAAAAATAAACATCAAAGCATCCGTGGATGCAAGCATCGATGCACTGCATGAGGCAGGCTATGAAATCAATGACTTCGTCAAAGGCAATGAAAAGGCGCGTGAGCGGATGAAGGCGCAGTATGCGGTCGCAGCAGCGACGGACGGGCTCGTGCTCGGCACCGACCATGGGGCCGAGGCGATCACCGGATTCTATACAAAATATGGTGACGGCGCCTGCGACATCGCACCGCTCGTCGGCCTGAACAAACGTCAGGGCAAAGAGATACTGAAGCACCTTGGCGCCCCGCGCCACCTTTATGAAAAGATACCGACGGCGGACCTTGAGAGCGACCGTCCGATGCTGAGCGATGAAGAAGCGCTCGGCGTCACTTATAATGCGATCGACGATTTCCTGGAAGGCAGGGAAGTGAGCGATGAGGATTATGAGACGATCATCACCTGGTATGAGAAGACGGAACACAAACGCGTCCTTCCATATAACCGCTATCACAAACCTATAGACTAACTTAAGAACCGGAAGGGAAATGTAAGATGCTGGAGATGATTTCCGAAAGTGCAATATTGATGGTGCTCGTCATTTTCACCATCAACATCGTTTATGTCAGTTTTCTGACGCTGCGTACGGTGGCCCTCACCAAGGGCTACCGTTATTTGGCGGCATTTTTAAGTATCATGGAGACGTTCGTCTACGTCATCGGACTCGGGCTCGTGCTCGACAACCTCGATCAGCCGGTCAACGTCATTGCGTATGCTCTCGGTTTCGGTGTCGGCATACTGCTCGGGCTCTACATCGAGGAGAAGCTCGCACTCGGCTACATGGTCGTCAACGTCACGACCGGCCAGCGCGACAGGGACCTGCCGGATCATCTGAGGAGCCTCGGCTACGGTGTGACCCACGGCACGCAGTACGGCCGTGACGGGGAGCGTACGACGATGCAGATCCTGACGCCGAGACGATTTCAGCGGAAGCTGATCGATACGATCAAGGAGCTCGATGACCGGGCGTTCATCATCGCCTACGAACCGAAGACGATCCACGGCGGATTCTGGACGAAGAAGGTGAGCAGCCGCAAAGTTGCGGACTACGAACCGGAACACGTCGAAGAAATTTTGGAAGAAATCTATGAAGAGGAAGCTGTTGAGGCAAATGGCGAAACCACAAAAAAAGAAGAAGTTCAAAGTCGAAAAGAATGAAACCATCCAGGACTGCCTCGCACGCATGAAAGACGAGGGCTACACCCCAATCAGGCGCTTCGAGGTGCCGGTGTTCAAAGAAGAAGGCGGCACACCCGTCGTCAGCCACCAGGAAATACAGTTCGAAGGCAGGAAGATGGAATGATTGGAAGAGGTCGGGACTGGTCCCGGCTTCTTTTATTTTATGTGAAGGGAAGCTGCTTACTCGTCATGGAAATTGCTTCTGAATGAGCAGGCGGCGAGGAAATCTGTTTATTCACCACAAAAATCGTCGCTGGATGAGCAGGCGGGAATAAAATCTGCTTACTCATCGCCAAAATCACCGCTGGATGAGCAGGCGGTGAGGAAATCTGCTCACTCGTCATGAAAATCACGGCTGAATGAGCAGGCGGGAATAAAATCTGCTTACTCGTCACAAAAATCATCGCTGGATGAGCAGGCGGGAATGAAATCTGCTTACTCATCACAAAAATCATCGCTGAATGAGCAGACACTGAGGAAATCACTTCACGACCATACGGAAAATAATCATTATCTGTTATAATGGCAGAGATAATGATTAAAGGAGCGAGCAGTTATGATTTCACGTTACACGAGAGATGAAATGGGTGCCATCTGGACGGATGAGAACAAGTACAAGGCCTGGCTGGAGGTCGAGATACTGGCGGCTGAAGCATGGGCGGAGCTTGGCATCATCCCGAAGGATGAAGTGAAGAATATAAGGCCGAACGCAAAGATTGATGTGGACCGGATCCTTGAAATCGAAGCGGAGACGCGGCATGATGTCGTGGCGTTCACAAGACAGGTGTCGGAGACGCTCGGTGAAGAGAAGAAGTGGGTGCATTACGGCCTCACTTCGACGGATGTCGTGGACACGGCGCAGAGCTATATGATCAAGCAGGCGAACGAGATCATCGAGGCGGACCTGGAACGCTTCATCGAAGTGCTGGGTGAGCGTGCGAAGGAGCATAAGACGACCTTGATGATGGGACGGACGCACGGTGTGCATGCCGAGCCGACGACGTTCGGCATCAAGCTCGCCCTCTGGTATATGGAGATGAAGCGTAACCTGAAGCGCTTCAAAGCGGTGCGCGAAGAGATCGAAGTGGGCAAGATGAGCGGTGCGGTCGGCACATTCGCAAACATCCCGCCTGAAGTGGAGGAGTATGTATGTGAGCATCTCGGCCTCGGGTTTGCCGAAGTCTCCACGCAGACGCTGCAGCGTGACCGCCATGCCCATTACGTCAGCGTGCTTGCACTGATCGCGACTTCAATCGAGAAGTTCGCAGTCGAAATACGCGGTCTTCAAAAAACCGAGACCAGGGAAGTCGAGGAAGCATTCGGGAAGGGACAGAAAGGTTCCAGCGCGATGCCGCACAAGAGGAATCCGATCGGCAGCGAAAACGTCACAGGTCTTGCGCGTGTCATCCGCGGCTACGTATCGACGGCTTATGAAAACGTGCCGCTCTGGCATGAGCGTGACATCTCCCATTCATCCGCAGAACGTGTCATGCTGCCGGATGTGACGATCGCGCTCAATTACATCCTGAACCGGTTCACGAACCTCGTCAAAAACCTCACGGTGTTTGAAGACAATATGAAGGCGAATATCGACAAGACATTCGGCCTCGTCTACTCCCAGCGTGTCATGCTGACGCTAATCGACAAAGGCCTCGCACGCGAGGAGGCTTACGACCTCGTGCAGCCGAAGGCGATGGAATCATGGGAGACGCGGCAGCCGTTCAAGGAACTGATCCTCTCGGACGACCGGATCACGGATGTGCTAGGGATGGAAGAGATCGAGGGTTTATTTGATGAAAACCATCACCTGCAGCGGGTTGATGTCATCTTCAGACGTGCAGGCCTCGAGTAAAATAAAAAGAGGTGTGGATGTGAGATTTACAACCCGTACATTTTTGATCATTACACTGCTCGCAATCCTTGCAGGCTGCGGAGGTCCAGAACCGTCCGACCAGCCGTTTACGGATTTTGAGAAGACCGTTGAAACATACGATGTGACTGAATATGCCGTGCCGGTCTTCCGTGAAGACGACGGTGTCACATACATCAACGACATCCTGATCGTCAACCGCGAATACAGCCTCCCGCCGGACTACAACCCAGGGCTTGAACCTGAAGTCATCGATGCGTACACCCGGTTGATACAGGATGCCGCGGCGGAAGGCTACAGCCTCACCATCGTCAGCGGCTTCCGCTCCTATCAGGATCAGGAAGCGGTCTATGCCGACCTCGCCGGGCGACTCGGTGAGGAGGAGGCGGACCTGATCGCCCTGCCGCCGGGGCACTCCGAACATCAGTCGGGGCTTGCGGTCGATATCGGCTCCGTCGAGAGCGCATCGAACGCGGCGGTGGCTTTCGGTGATACGCCGGATTATGACTGGATGAAGGATGTCGCGCATGAGTACGGCTTCATCGTGCGCTACCAGGAAGGCAAGGAAGATATAACGGGTCTCGATTATGAACCGTGGCATATCAGGTATGTCGGCGAGGAAGCGGCAGCTGAAATATATGAAGAGGACCTCGTCCTCGAAGAATATCTCGGCATAGATTAACAGACCGTCATGATGAGCCCTGCTTATCATGGCGTTTTTACATAAAACGGGGAATTCACATATAATTAATAAAAAGATGCCTCTGAAAATGATATAATATTTTTATGAAATTTATTGGGAGTTTTTAAAATGTTGAAGAATGCTAGACACATATTCAAACTCGATCCGGCTAAAGAAATTACGGATGAAGATCTTGAAATGATCGCCGAATCCGCGACGGATATGATACTGGTCGGCGGCACGGACGGCGTCACCGAGGATAACGTCCTGAATGCATTGTCCAGGGTGAGGCGCTTCTCCAAACCGGTCGCGCTGGAAGTGACGGATAAGGATTCGGTCATGCCCGGGTTCGACCATTACTTCATCCCGGCCGTCTTCAATACGACGAATATCAAATGGCAGCACGGCCTGATGCTTGAGGCTCTTGAAGAGTACAGCCATCTGATCGATTACAGCGAGATGTCGCTTCTGCCGTACCTCATCATGAACGAGGACTGCAAGGCTTTCAAAAAGTCGGAGGCGGAGCGGGTGACGATGGAGATGCTGCCGCATTATGTCGATATGATCGACAAGCTCTACAAGACGGAATATCTGTACATTGAATACAGCGGCATGTACGGCGATCCGGAAGTGATGGAGACCGTGAAGCAGCATGCCGAAAACACGCACATCATCTACGGCGGGGGCATCTCCTCGAAGGAACAGGCCCTCGAGATGGCACAGTTTGCGGACACCATCGTCGCCGGCAATGTCATACATGATGATGTGAAGAAAGCGCTGCGTACAATCATTAATTAAATTGGGGTTTTTAAAATGGATTTATCCTTGATGAATAAAGAACAAAGACAGGCGATCAAGCATACGGAAGGGCCGCTTCTGATCATGGCGGGTGCGGGGAGCGGGAAGACCCGCGTCCTCACACACCGCATCGCATATCTGCTCGCCGAGAAGGGCGTGCCGCCGTACAACGTGCTCGCCATCACCTTCACGAACAAAGCGGCCCGCGAGATGAAGGAGCGGGTCCATAAACTGATACCGGATCCGGAAAAGGCGGAACGCATATGGATTTCGACATTCCACTCGATGTGCGTGAGAATTTTGAGGCGCGACATCAACTATCTGGGTTATGAGAACAGCTTTTCGATCCTGGATCCGACGGATCAGAACTCGGTCATCAAAGGCATCCTTAGGAATCGGAACATCGATACGAAACAGCACCATCCGAGGAAAGTCTTATCCTACATATCGGACAAGAAGAACGAACTGATCGATGCGAAGACTGCGATTTCGGAAGCGGCGGGCTTCACCGACGGGCTGTACAGCGAGATCTACAAAGACTACCAGGAGATACTGTACCGCAACAGTTCACTCGATTTCGACGACCTGATCATGCTGACGATCGAACTGTTCAAAAAGGAGCCGGCTGTGCTCGACTACTACCAGAACCGTTTCCAGTACATCCACGTCGATGAGTACCAGGATACGAACCATGCACAGTATGAGCTCGTGAACCTCCTTTCAGGCAAATACCGCAACATCTGCGTCGTCGGCGATTCGGACCAGTCGATCTATAAGTTCCGCGGTGCGAACATTGAAAACATACTGAACTTCGAAGACGACTATCCGGATGCGAAGGTAATCCTGCTCGAACAGAACTACCGCTCGACGGAAACGATCCTCGATGCGGCGAATGCCGTGATCGGCAACAACACTTCAAGGAAGCCGAAGAACCTGCGTACGGAACGGAAGGGCGGCAAGAAGATCAAGACCATCCTTGCGGATTCCGAGCGGGCGGAGGGCCAGGAAGTGCTGCGTCAGGTGATGGAACTCTCGAGTGAGTATTCCTACAGTGATATGGCGGTGCTCTACCGGGCGAACTCGCAGTCCCGTGCAATCGAGGACGCCTTCGTCAAAGGGAGCATACCCTACAAGATGGTCGGCGGCATGAAGTTCTACAGCCGCATGGAGATCAAGGACCTGATGAGCTACCTTAAAGTGATCCAGAACCCGCATGACGACATCAGCTTCGAGCGGATCATCAACACGCCGAAACGGGGCATCGGCCAGAAGACGGTCGAAAAGCTC
Source organism: Salinicoccus kekensis (assembly GCF_900220995.1). Lineage (GTDB taxonomy): Bacteria > Bacillota > Bacilli > Staphylococcales > Salinicoccaceae > Lacicoccus > Lacicoccus kekensis. Next base: position 216,832 of record NZ_OBQF01000002.1, on the reverse strand, counting down.
CTGGCATACGGCAGCATGAACGGCATCAGCATGTACGAAGCGGTCATGCAGGCGGACTTCGTCGGCATCCCGAAAAGTGCGGTGGTGACGCTCGTGAAACTCGACGAGATGCTGCAGAACTTAAAGGAGAAATCGAAGTACATGTCGATCACCGAGCTGGTCGATGAAGTGCTGGAAGATACCGGTTATATCGATGCGCTTGAAAAAGAGGATACCCTGGAGTCGAGGAGCCGTATTGAGAACCTGGAGGAATTCAAGACGGTGACGAGGGAGTTCGATAACGAAAACGAGATTTCAGATGATCTTTTATTCGACTTCCTGAGTGATATGGCGCTCGTCTCCGACCAGGACAGTGTCGAGGCGGACAGCGGTGTGACACTGATGACGATGCACGCATCCAAGGGCCTCGAGTTCAAGGTGGTCTTCGTCGTCGGACTTGAAGAGGGCATCTTCCCATCGCAGCGGGTGATGTATGACGAGGATGAGCTTGAGGAGGAAAGGCGTCTCATGTACGTTGCGCTGACGCGTGCAGAAGACCAGCTGATCCTCTCCCGGGCGGATTCGCGCATGATCTACGGCAAGACGGAGAGCAACGTGCAGAGCCGGTTCCTGAATGAAATCCCGGCCGAACTGGTCGACGGTGAAGTCGTGGAAATCGATTCGTCGAAATCCAGGAACCCGTTCCAAAAGGGAGGGCGCGCCCATCGCAGGACGCCTACGGTGCTTACGGATAACAGCGGTGTGACGTTCAAGGTCGGCGACAAGGTCGCCCATAAGAAGTTCGGCGACGGCATCATTTCCAACATCAAGGGAGAAGGTGATTCGAAGGAGCTCGACATCATTTTCACAAAAGAAGGGCCGAAGCGCCTGCTTGCGAATTTCGCCCCGCTTGAAAAAAAGGAGTAGATGATTCATGGAAGAGAAGATAAGATCACTGCAGGAGCGGCTGAACCGCTACAATTATGAATATCATGTACTGGATGCACCGACGATTCCGGACAGTGAATATGATAAACTGCTCCATGAATTGATCGAGCTTGAAGAACAGCACCCCGAGTTCAGGACGGCCTCCTCACCGACGGTGAGGGTGGGCGGCGAAGTGCTCGACCGCTTTGAAAAAGTGGCGCACGATACACCGATGCTGAGCCTCGGCAATGCATTCAACGAGGAAGACCTGCGTGCATTTGACAAGCGTGTGAGGGACAGTGTCGGCGACGTCGAATATGTATGCGAGCTGAAGATCGACGGCCTTGCCGTCTCACTCAAGTACGTGGACGGTGTATTCGTCCAGGGTGCGACGCGCGGTGACGGGACGATCGGTGAAGACATCACATCGAACCTCCGTACGATCAAGGCCGTGCCGCTGACTTTGAAGGAGCCGATGTCATTTGAAGCACGCGGAGAAGCCTACATGCCGAAGCGCTCCTTCCAGCGTCTGAATGAAGCGAAGGAGGCGCGCGGCGAGGCGCTGTTCCAGAACCCGAGGAACGCCGCGGCCGGCTCCCTCAGGCAGCTCGACTCGAAACTTGCAGCCGAGCGCAATCTGTCCATCTTCCTGTACAGCGTCAACGACCTCGCCCAGATTGAGGCAACGACTCAAGCTGAGGCGCTCGACATACTGGATGACCTCGGTTTCAAGACGAATAAAGAGCGCAGGCTTGTTGCAAGCATCGATGAAGTCATTGAATATGTCGAATATTGGACGACGCACCGGGCGGACCTCGATTACGACATCGACGGCATCGTCATCAAAGTGAACGATCTCGAGACACAGGAACAGCTTGGCTATACGGTCAAATCCCCGCGCTGGGCCGTCGCATTCAAATTTCCGGCCGAAGAAGTCGTGACTGAGGTCCTGGATATCGAACTCACGGTCGGGCGCACGGGTGTGATCACGCCGACGGCGATACTGACGCCGGTCAAAGTCGCGGGCACGACCGTCGCACGGGCTTCACTCCATAACCATGAACTGATCGAGGAGCGGGATATCCGCATCAACGATAAAGTCGTCATCAGGAAAGCCGGTGACATCATCCCCGAAGTCGTCCGCGTCATCATGGACGAGCGGACGGATCAGGAAGTCTACCGTGCACCGACGAACTGCCCGAGCTGCGGCCATGAGACCGTGAAGCTCGAAGAGGAGGTCGCCATACGCTGCATCAACCCGGCGTGCCCGGCACAGCTTGTCGAAGGCATCATCCACTTCGTCTCGAGGGGTGCGATGAACATCGACGGCCTCGGCGAAAAAGTCGTCAGGCAGCTGTATGATGCAGGCCTGATCCATGATGTGAGCGACCTGTACAACTTGAAATACGATGATCTGATAGAACTTGAGCGCATGGGGGATAAGAAGGTCACGAACCTGCTGAACGCAATCGAAGCTTCCAAGGACAACGATCTGAGTAAAGTGCTGTTCGGCCTCGGCATCCGTTTCCTCGGTGCCAAAGCCTCACGCCTCATCGCGGAGGAATTCAAAGACATCGACACGATCATTTCAAAGGAAGAAGAGGACTTCATCGAGATTCCGGAAATCGGGGAGAAGATTGCAAAATCCATCGTGACGTATACACATAACCCCGACTTCCAAAAACTGATCGGGAAGCTGAAGGAATACGGCGTGAACCTCACCGAGGAAGTCACAGTGCCTGAGAGTACGACTTTCGAAGGCATGACGTTCGTCCTGACGGGCAAGCTCACGAGGCTCACACGCAATGAAGCCAAGGCGCTCGTCGAGAATGCAGGCGGCAAAGTGACGGGCAGCGTGTCGAAGAACACGGATGTCGTCGTGGCGGGCGAGGATGCCGGAAGCAAGCTTGAAAAAGCGCAGTCACTGGATATCACGATATGGGATGAGAATGAATTTATTGAAAAGATGGAGCAATAATTATGAAATTTAAAGCGATAGTGTTATTCATGACCATCCTGCTTGCCGGCTGCAACGCGGCACCCGTGCCGGAAGGGGAAGGTGTGCCAGCCGATGAGGATAACGTATCCACAACAAGTCCGGCCGCCGACCGGGAGGAGACGGTGACCCAGAGCGGGGCAACGGATCATTACCAGACTGTCATCCCTTACGAGATCTCCCCGTCAAGGGGGCTGACCAGCACAAACATGGTTTCAAGCTATAATATAGAAGCATTTGAAAAGGGCCTGTTCGACATCAGCAAGAACGTATTCCCAACTGATGAGTACGTCTTCCGCGAAGGGCAGATCTTCACAGAAGACATGGTGAGGGGCTTTTTGGACCGCCGCTATACACGTGAAGAGATAGAAGACATGTCTGAAGAAGAGCTTGCTGACAGCAACGCCTTCAGCAACCTCGGGCTGAACCCGTCGACGGAAGGCGAAGAAGACCCGGAAGTGATTGCGGAAGAGGCGCCACTTTATTTGTCGCATATACTTGAGCAGAACTATCTGCTCCGTGATGAGGAAGGGGACATGACCCTTGATGGCATCACGATCGGTCTTGCGATGAACAGCACACATTATTACCAGACCGAGGAGTACGGCACAACCTACTCCCGCAGTCTAGATGAAGATGAAGTGCATGAACAGGGCCAGGCGATGGCGAATGAAATCCTCGACAGGCTGAGGGCGAATGAACGTTACAGCGACCAAACGATCACCTTTGCGATCTTCATCCAGTCCGACGGCACCGCCATCACCCCGGGGAACTTCGTTTCCTATGCCGTGGCTGAAGGCGGGGAGGACGAGCTTTCCTCCTTCACGGAAGTCAATGAGGACTATGTCCTCTTCCCTTCATCCGAAGCTGCCGAATTCAATGAACAGATCAACAATGACTACGAAGTCTTCAACCGCAACCTGGGGGCCTACTTCGACAGCTTCACGACATCCGTCGGTTACGGCAGATTCATCGACGGCTCGCTTCAGACGCTGTCGATCGAGATCCCGGTCGAATACACGAGCCACGGTGAAATCATCGGACTCGCGCAATACGTCCAGAACCTGCTCGGCGACCACTTCTCCGGCTCTGCCGTGGAAGTCTCCATTGCAGATAAAAGTGAAACGTATGCTTTGATCACGAAAAACGAGAGCGACGAAATCACTACACACATCTATGAATGATGCTCATCTCTGACGCCCGCCGGCTGTGTCCGGCGGGTTTTTATTTCCGCCGGCGTGCACTTCAATAAAAAGCCGCACTCCATAATAAGAAAGGGCCGAGACATCAGTCCCGACCCTTTCAGAATCCATTATCAGCTTTTAAGAATGCGTTCAGTTTCATCGAATTCAGCTTTCATTGCAGCTTCCTTCTCATCTGTCGGCGTGGCGATCTTACTCACCACGATACCTGCAATCAGTGAAAGGATGAAGCCCGGGATGATTTCATATAACCCCGTTCCAAAGCCATCTGCGATGATCCAGATGATGACGGTCGCAGCACCTGTGACGATTGCGGCCACTGCACCGTTCCTGTTCATGCCTCTCCAGTGGAGCGCAAGGAGTATCGCCGGACCGAAGGCGGCACCGAAGCCTGCCCATGCGTTTGCGACGATGTCCAGGATGACGGATTCGTCGTCCCATGCAATGATGATTGCAACGAGCGATACAAGGATGACGGAAATACGGCTCGCAGCAACGTACATCGTATCCAGCTGTTCACTTGTCTTCGTCTCTTTGCTGATGACTTTCTTACGGACGAGCCTGTAGAAATCCTGTACAAGCGAACTTGATGTCACGAGCAGCTGTGATGAAATTGTGCTCATGATCGCCGACAGGATTGCCGCGAGGAAGAACCCGCCGATGATCGGATGGAAGAGCACCTGGCTCATGAGGATCAGGATCGTTTCCGGATCTTCAATCGCATTCTGCGTCTGGTCGATGAATGCGATACCCAAGAGGCCGGTCAATGATACACCGATCAGGCCGATAACCATCCATGTGATGCCGATGCGGCGTGCCGCCGGCAGCAGCTTATGTGATCTGATGGACATGAAACGCACGATGATATGCGGCTGTCCAAAGTAACCGAGCCCCCATGCGAGGTTACTCAGTATGGTGACGGCGGATACCCCGGTCACCAGAGATAAGTAATCGATATCGGCGACAGCACCGAGCTGGTCTATAGTGACGAAAGGCTCGACTCCGTTCCCCGTCAAATAAAACCATGTAACGATCGGGATGAGCACGATTGCGATGATCATGATGACACCCTGGAACAAGTCGGTCAGGCTCACGGCCAGATAACCGCCGAGGAAGGTGTAGAACACCACGATGCCCGCAGTGATGATCAGACCCCAGTGGTAGGGGATGTTGAATGCGTTCTCTGCAAGCTTGCCGCCCGATACCATTCCACTTGCGGTGTAGACCGCGAAGAAGATGACGATGACAAGACCCGCAACGATCTTCAAGATATGATTATTGTCTTTGAAACGGTTCTCCAGAAAGTCGGGGATGGTGATCGAGTTGCTGGCAACTTCAGAGTATACACGTAGTCTTGGTGCAACCACCCAGTAGTTGACATATGCACCGATCGTGAGACCAATACCAATCCATGCACTGGATAAACCAACACTATACATATCTCCCGGCAGACCCATCAGCATCCAGCCGGACATATCCGATGCTCCTGCAGATAATGCGGTCACCCAGGGACCGAGGCTCCTGCCGCCCAGTGTATATTCATCCATATTGGATGTGGACTGCTTATAGGCATAAATACCTATGGAAACCAGCAATGCAAAATAGAGAAGTATCATGACCACTTCAATCCATCCTGCAGTGAATGTGAAACCATTCATTGAATTCAAAATCATTTTCTCGCCTCCTGATGATTACCATACATAAACGGTTTTCCCATTGCAACAAACGATTCATTTACACGATCGAAGTAAATTGTGCCGAACCTTGCCGTCATAGGGTTTATTGCGTGTAAAGATACACAATTTAGTTTACAGTATTTGGGTTGAGAATACAATAAGTTTTTTGAATAAAGGGAATAATGTAAATAATTTGAGGCGATTGCCGTCAATATGGATATTGATTAGATTTTTACCGTGATATTTGATAAAATTTAAATGTTGTTAAAAAAATGGGAGGGTTACTATGTCTGAAATTACCAGCGATGTCGTAAAGCACGTTGCAAACCTTGCAAGGATCGATCTTCAGGATGAACAAAAGACACAGGAATTCACTGAGGAACTGGATGAAATCCTCAATTATGCAAAGCAGCTGGAGGATGTTCAGCTGTCTGATACAGAACCGATGTTCCATGCAGTGGATCTCACAAACGTGATGCGTGAGGACGAAGCGAAAACGCCGCTCACCCAGGAAGAAGCTTTAAGCAATTCAAAATCCACAGAAGATGGACAATTCAAAGTACCTAAAATGCTGTAAGGAGGCAGACCGTGAATATATATGAACTGACAGTAGAAGAACTCTACGATAAAATTCAACAAAAAGAATTGAAGCCTTCGGAAGTCGTCGGCGCTTTATTTGAAGATATCGATAAAATCGATGAAACACTCGGATCCTTCCTCTTCATAAACAAGGAAGACGCAATGAAAGAGGCGGAAAAGCTCGATGCGCTGCAGGACGAGGGTAAGATGGACGGGGAACTGTTCGGGATCCCGATGGGCATCAAGGACAACATCGTCACCAAAGATGTGCTCACGACATGCGCAAGCCGCATGCTTGAGGATTTCAATCCGGTATATGATGCGACGGTGATGGAGAAGCTCAATGCGGAATCACCGGTCCTGATGGGCAAAAACAACATGGATGAATTTGCGATGGGCGGTTCCAACGAAAACTCCTATTTCAAAATCGTACGCAACCCTTGGGATACGGACGCCGTACCTGGCGGCTCTTCAGGTGGATCCGCAGCTGCCGTGGCAGCGGGACTCGTCCCGTTCTCACTCGGATCCGACACGGGCGGGTCGGTCAGACAGCCTGCATCATTCTGCGGCGTCGTCGGCATGAAGCCGACATACGGCCGTGTATCCCGCTACGGTCTGGTGGCGTTCGCCTCAAGCCTTGACCAGATTGGACCGATCACGAGGAATGTACGTGACAATGCAAAAATATTGAACCTGATTTCAGGATCGAACAACAAAGATGCGACAAGCATGCCGGACATCGATGCTGATTTCCTGAAAGGCATCGACGCGGATCTGACAGGCAAGAAAATTGCACTGCCGGATGAATATGTCGATGAAGGCGTCGACGAAGAAGTCAGGGAGGCCGTCGAAAAGGCCGTTAAAGTCTTTGAAGATCTCGGTGCGACTGTTGAACGCGTCTCGTTCTCCGACATCAAATATGTCGTTGCAGCATACTATCTGATTGCATCCAGTGAAGCAAGCTCGAACCTCGCACGCTTCGACGGCATCCGTTTCGGCCACAGGGCGGAAGGTGCAGAGACGCTGGAAGAGCTTTACAAGAAGACCCGTGCCGAAGGCTTCGGCGAAGAAGTGAAGCGCCGCATACTGCTCGGGACGTTCGTCCTCAGTGCCGGCCATTACGACCAGTATTACATCCGTGCACAAAAACTCCGCACGATCATCGAAGCGGACATGGAGAGGATCCTTGAAGATTATGATCTGATCATCGGTCCGACGACGACAAGTGCGGCCTACGATATCGGAGAAAAGATCGACGATAAGCTGCAGATGTACAAAGATGATATTCTGACGATCCCTGCGAACCTTACAGGAATGCCGGCAATCTCCATCCCGTGCGGCGTCACTTCCAAAAACAGACCGATCGGCCTGCAGATCACCGGAAGACATTTTTCGGAGGCCGAGATCTATAATGCAGCGTTCAAATTCGAAGAGAAGTTCAACCTGCATGAAGAATTAAAAGAAATTCAAAAGGAGCTGAGATAATGCATTTTGAGACAGTGATCGGACTCGAAGTCCACGTCGAATTGAAAACGGACAGCAAGATGTTTTCAGATGCACCGGCTCATTACGGCCAGGAACCAAACTCCAGCCTGAGCGTCGTCGACCTCGGCTACCCGGGCACGCTTCCGGTGCCGAACAAGGAAGCGGTCAACTATGCGATGAAAGCCGCGATGGCTTTGAACATGGATATTGCGGACGTGACAAAATTCGACCGTAAAAACTATTTCTATCCGGATAATCCGACTGCCTACCAGATTTCGCAGTTCGATAAGCCGATCGGTGAAAACGGGCATATAGATATAGAAGTCGACGGCGAGACGAGAAGGATCGGCATCACGCGCCTTCACCTTGAAGAGGATGCGGGCAAATCCACACATAAGGATGACTATTCCCTTGTGGACCTGAACAGGCAGGGGACGCCGCTTGTTGAAATCGTCTCCGAGCCGGACATCCGCTCTCCTGAAGAAGCGTATAAATACCTAGAGAAGCTGAAGGCGATCATCCAGTACACGGGTGTGTCCGATGTGAAGATGGAGGAAGGCTCCCTCAGATGTGATGCGAACGTCTCCCTGCGTCCGTACGGCCAGGAAGAGTTCGGCACGAAAGCGGAACTCAAGAACCTGAACTCATTCAACTTCGTGAGGAAAGGGCTCGAGCATGAGCAGATCCGTCAGGAGAAGACACTCCTGCAAGGCGGCGAGATAGAACAGGAAACGCGCCGTTACGATGAAAAGACGGGCAAGACGATCCTCATGCGCGTCAAGGAAGGTTCGGATGACTACCGTTATTTCCCTGAACCGGATCTCGTCGACATCCATATCGATGAGGAATGGAAAGAAAGCATCAGACAGACGATCCCTGAACTGCCGGATGCATTGAAGAAGAGATATGTCGAGGATTACAAGCTGCCTGAATACGATGCAGAGATCCTCACATTAAGGAAGGAGACTTCCGATTTCTTCAATGAGATGGTGGAATCCCACGGCGCGGATGCGAAGCTTGCTTCCAACTGGCTGATGGGCGGCGTCAGTGAATACCTCAATAAAAACCAGGTGGAGCTTTCCGAGATTGCGCTCACGCCGAAGAACCTGACTGAGATGATCGCGCTGATCGAGGATGGCACGATTTCAAGCAAGCAGGCCAAAAAAGTGTTCACAGTCCTCATCGAAAAGGGCGGCGAAGCAAAATCCGTCGTCAAGGAGCTCGGCATGGAGCAGATTTCGGATCCTAAAGTGCTCACTGAAATGATCACTGAAGTGCTGGATGCGAATCCGCAGTCGATCGAAGACTTCAAGAACGGCAAGGACCGTGCAGTCGGTTTCCTCGTCGGCCAGGTCATGAAGAAGTCCAAAGGACAGGCGAATCCTAAGATGGTCAACCAGATTTTAGTTGAAGAAATGAATAAGAGATAATATATTTGGGACAAACTCACCATGTGGGTTTGTCTTTTTTTATCAGGAGGGGACCGGATGGACACGGAAAAGCACATTGAAAAGTTCGATAAGCAGGTCGGTGTATATGAAAGGATGCGGGATAACGACAGGTTTTATAAGTACCGGAAATCACTCTTCAGCGAGGCATACGGGGAGGTGCTGGAAGTTGCGGTGGGGACGGGCCTGAACTTCCCGCACTATCAGGACATCAGTCATCTGACGGCCGTGGACTTCAGTGCCAGGATGCTCGCCTCCGCTGAAAAAGAAGCGGAAAAGTACCCGTTCCCGGCAGAGTTCATCAATGCAGACATCGAGGTCCTGGATTTTCCGGACGACAGTTTCGATACGATCGTCTCTTCGCTCAGCTTCTGTTCATATGAAAATCCGGTGGAAGTGATGAATCATTTCAACAGATGGTGCCGGCCGGGCGGGAAGATACTGCTGCTTGAACACGGGCTCAGCCGGTTCAAGGCGCTGCAGCTGCTGCAGAAAGCGGCCGACCCCATAACCATGAAATTGATCGGCTGCCATCAGAAAAGGGATATTTCAGCACTCGCCGGTGACTCGGAACTTCATCTTATTAATCTCGAAAGACTCATGTTCGGGGCGGTGTATCTGATACACGCCAAACCGCAAAAAAATGACGACGACAATTTGACAGAAAATTTTTAATCATTTAGAATGAGGTTTAGTAAGTCTTGTAAACGTATCCATGATTTTTACTGGATGAAGCTTTAGCTTATCCGTATACTTATTTTCTAGGAGGTTTAACATGGCTGGAAACCGTGGAGTAGTTTATACTGGAGCAGGTAGCGTTGAAGTAAGGGATATCGAATATCCGGATCTCGTACTCAGGGAAGGCCCGGGGGTACCGAAGGAGAACGTCGGGCGTAAATGTGAACATGGTGTCGTCTTGAAAGTCATTACGACGAACATTTGCGGCAGTGACCAGCATATGGTCAGAGGCAGGACGACAGCACCTGAAGGACTCGTACTCGGGCATGAGATTCTTGGTGAAGTCATCGAGGTCGGACGTGACGTTGAATTCGTCAAAAAAGGCGACATCGCCTCAGTACCTTTCAATATCGCATGTGGCCGCTGTGTCATGTGCCGGGAGCAGAACACACATATCTGTCTGAACACCAACCCGGAACGTGCCGGTGCGGCTTACGGTTATGTGGATATGGGCGGCTGGGTCGGCGGCCAGTCCGAATATGTAATGGTGCCATATGCTGACTTCCAGCTGCTGGTATTCCCGGACAGGGATGTGGCGATGGAGAAAGTATTGGATTTGACGATGCTTTCCGATATTTTCCCTACAGGATATCATGGTGCCTATTCAGCAGGCGTCAAGACCGGTTCTACAGTGTATATTGCAGGAGCCGGTCCTGTTGGACTCGCTGCAGCACACTCGGCACAGCTTCTCGGTGCATCCCGCGTCATCGTCGGTGACCTGCAGGATGAGCGCCTCAAGCAGGCCGAAAGCTTCGGATGTGAAACGGTCAACGTCGCAAAGCATGACCGCTTGAGTGAGCAGATTGAAGATCTGCTTGGAGTGGACGAAGTGGATTGTGCAGTCGATGCAGTCGGATTCGAGGCATCAGGGCATGGTGCCGATGCCGGAGAACAGCCTGCAGCTGTGCTCAACAGCATCATGGATGTTACGACAGCAGGCGGTAAGCTCGGTATTCCAGGCCTCTATGTCACTGAGGATCCAGGAGCTTCAGATAAGGATGCGCAACTCGGTACACTGAAAGTGCGTCTCGGCCTTGGCTGGGCGAAAGCACATACATTCGTTACAGGCCAGACACCTGCAATGAAATACAACCGTGACTTGATGAAAGCAATCCTTTCCGGCCGTGCAGACATTGCGAAAGCGGTCAATGCGACGGTTATCAGCCTCGATGAAGCACCGGACGGATACAAGGATTTCGACAAGGGTGCAGCGAAGAAATACGTCATCGACCCGCATGGTTCACTGAAGTAAAACCTTATATGAATTTATTGATATCCGGGACTGACGTCCCGGATTTTTTTGTGCCGTTTATCTGAGGGAGCCTGGCTGTTTAGTTAGTCTTAAAAATCGGGCTATCTGCACACCTGGAGGTCCTTGCCGTTTAGTTAGTCTTGAAAATCCGGCTAACTAAACACTTGAAGGCCCTTACTGTTTAGTTAACCTCAAAAATCCGGCTATCTGAACACTTAGAGGGCCTGGCCGTTTAGTTAGTCTTAAAAATCCAGCTAACTAGACACTTGGAGAGCCGTGCCGTTTAAATAACCTCAAAAATCCTTCCATCTGCACAGCACCCCCGATTCCGGCCAAATAAAAAAGCGGCCGGGGCCGCTTCAATCAAGATTCACTGATCAGATAATCATATATATTGGCGATGAGTTCATTTTCAACTTCCGGAGCCATCACATTTTCGTCTTCTTCATAATAATCATCAGCCGCGACATCCTGATTGTCGATATAGTAGTAGTCATTTTCGGTGAAGTAGGCTTCATCTTCCGAGAGGACGGCCTCCAAATCGCTGTCTGGATCCACATTCGGGTTACCGAGCAGGAAAACAATCTTATCATTATCATAAATGTTCATGTAGGCGACGCTGAGGGCCTCCTGTTCGCGCTCCGTCAGCATGCCGTCATCGTAGTCCCGGATCTGCAGGGCATCGATGATGACCGCATCACTGTTTTCATTGACGCCCACCTCACTCAACTCTGTAGTGTTCGCATCAAGTGCGAGCCTGTTGAACTGGATCGTCTCCGTCCCGAACTCATCTTCCAGATTTTCCGTGAAATCATCACTGTAATAGTCCGGGAGGAGCACATCGATGATCAAGGCTTCATTGTTTTCTGCCGCTTCTTCATGCAACTCATCCAAGCTTTCCTGGTTGAAAGCAACTTCAGGATCGGACTCTTCCGCAGCCGCTTCTTCATTTTCGGTCTCTTCGGCGCTTCCGCTGTCATCTTCCGGAGCCTCTCCCTGCTCTTCTGCATCATCCCCGGCGATATCTTCTGCGGGTTCCGTCTCATCCACTGAGTCCACCTGTTCTGCGGACGGTCCCACCATAAAATTGACATACAGCCCGCCGGCAAATAGAATTAAAGCAACAACCAATAATATTTTCTTCATGAGGTCCTCCTGGAATGTGTGTATATTATTCTGATGTTTCTGTGATATAATATGTAAAATAAAGAGATATCATACTATATTATACACAAAATGATTTTGATTGATAATATATAAGGATGAATATGTATGCTTACTATGAATGAATATTATAACATAACAAAACACCATTACATGGAAGCATCGATGGAGATGCTGGATCATTTCAGGGAAAACGTCATCGAAGTTCATCACATAGGTTCTACAAGCATCAAGGAAGTGAAAGGTTTCAACGATATCGATGTCCTTGTCATCCTTAAAACTATAACGGATACGTCCGAACTTAAGGAAATTCTGGTCGCTGAAGGCTATGAAATCATCGAGGATTTCAATCAGTATTTCAGTGATGAGATGGTGGCGCGGGGAAAATTCGGCGAGTTCAATGTGAACTTCATCTTTACGCCGCGCGGGCTCAATAAGAAGTCCCAGATTCTCGTCTGCAAAGAGCTGCTCACACAGAATGAGGCGCATCTTAAAAGATTTCAAACTTTAAAAAAACGATATGAAGAAAAGAAGATAAGTGAAGCACAATATCAAACTGAAAAGATGCAGTTTTTTTCCAACCTGCTGGAAAGCGCTGCAGATTTAAAAGGTGTTTAGTTTCCACCGGCATGCCGACCGGTTTTATCGAAGGTGATATTTCTTTCAACAACAGGACCTGGATCACTTTATTCTAAAACGAGTAGGAGAAAGAAATGAAAACTGCGAGGGTAATCTATAATCCGACATCAGGTCGGGAAACTTTCAAAAACGCGCTGCCTGATGTCCTCATACAGCTGGAAAGAAGCGGCTACATCGCGAGTGCGCATGCGACGACGCGTGCAGGTGATGCGACGGAAGCGGCGCGGGCGGCATGTGAGCTCGGCTTTGATCTGATCATTGCGGTCGGCGGGGACGGTACGGTCAGCGAAGTGCTGAACGGCATGGCCGACTTCGAGGCGCGGCCGCACCTCGGCATCATACCGATGGGGACGGTGAACGACTTCGCCTCCGCATTGTATATTCCAAGCGACATCAAGTCTGCTGTCGAGACGATCATCAACGGCCGGGCGATGTTTGTCGACATCGGCAAGATGAACAACAAATATTTCATGAATATCGCAGGCGGCGGCAAAATCACCGAAGTCTCCTACGAGGCGCCGAGCAAGCTGAAGGCGGTGCTCGGGCCGTTGGCCTACTATATCAAGGGGATTGAAATACTGCCCCAGATCACCAGCACGAACATCCGGATCGAATACGATGAAAATGTATTCGAAGGGGAAGTCATGCTGTTTTTGATCGGGCTCACGAACTCCATCGGCGGTTTCGACAAGCTGGTGCCGAACGCGAAGTTCAACGACGGCATGTTCTCCCTGCTCATCGTCGAAGATGTGAGCCTGGTCGAACTGGCACGGATCATGACGATGGCGGCACGGGGTGAGCACCTGAACCATGAGAAGGTGCATTACGCGAAAGCAAGCGACATCAGGGTGTCTTCCTATGATTCAGTGCAGCTGAACCTGGACGGTGAATTCGGGGGGCTTCTGCCTGCGCGCTTCGTCAATTATCAGCAGCATATTGCCATCCGTGTGCCCGATGAATTTTATGAAGAACATATGCATGATGGAATGTAACGGCAGCACAGTGGGGACCCACTGTGTTCTTTAGTCTTTAACCACAGGAGGTCAACATGAAGCTGACTATTTTTGCAACTTCGGATGTCCATGGGGCAATCTACCCCTACAATTACTTCGACCATAAACCCACAGGCCAGGGTCTGCTGGTCTTAAGATCATATATAGAACAGTATAAAAAAGATCATCCGGATGAAATCGTCATCACGGTGGACAACGGGGATCTGCTGCAGGGGGATGTATGGAGCGACTATGACGTCGAACACCCGGAAGGCCCGCTGATTGCCGAGCAGTTGAATGAAATGTATGACGTCATCGGGCTCGGCAACCATGAATTCAACTTCGGCCTGGAGTACCTGGATGCCGTCTACAGCAAAGTGGAACCCCCGATCATTAACTCCAACATCGAATTCCTCGACTCACCGCTCAGTGACAAAATCAAAAAGAATGTGATTCTGGATTATGATACGCCGGAAGGTGCGTTCAGAATCGGGTTCGTCAGTGCAGTCCCGACGCAGATCATGAAGTGGGATAAGCAGAACCTTGAAGGCAGGGTCGACGTCGACCCGATGCAGGACTCGATCGACCGCGAAGTCGCCGCATTGAAGGCGGAAGGTGCGGATATGGTGATACTGTTGTCGCATTCGGGGATGAGCCGTGCGAAGGAAGACCTTGAGAAGTTCGGGGAAAACCAGACGCTCCTCATGACGTTCTTAAAAGATATCGACGGGATCGTCTTCGGGCATACGCATGAACTCTTCCCGCATGACAGCTATGAAATTGATGTGAGCACACTCGACATCGTCAAAGGGACGGTGAACGGTGTGCCAATGGTCCAGCCCGACGTTTCAGCGAGCCATCTCGGCAAACTGTCATTTGAGATCGATATGGAGGACGGCTTCACCATCACCGATTCTAAGGCGCAGCTGATCGAAGCGGGGAAGATCACGCCTTCTGTCCGGCTGCTCGAAAAGTATGAAGGGCACCACAGGAAAGTGCTCAAATTCCTGAGCACCGAATTCGGTGAGATAAGGACGGCCTGGCATTCGTATTTCTCAAGGGTCGCACCATCCTATTCCGTGCAGGCGGTGGCCGAGGCGGTGAAGCATCATACGCATGAAATAAAGGACGGGATCAACCTGCCGGACCTGCCGGTGCTTGCTTTTGCGTCCGCGGTGAAGTCGGGGCGGGACGGCCCGGATGACTATACCGTCATCGATGCCGGACCGTTCACGCTGAGCGATGCGATCGATCTTTACAAGCATGCGAACAGCTTCATGATCATCAAGGTGGATGGGCGTACACTGAAGGAATGGCTCGAGTGGAGCGCTTCCCAGTTCACCTCACCGGATGAAGACAACCTCCTTCATCCGAACCGCTCCCGCGAAGGCTTCCCGGGCTACAACTTCGACTTGTTCATCGATCTCGACTATACGATCGACATCAGCCGCCCGCCGCGCTACAGCAGTGCAGCGAAGCAGATCAGTAACTCCGAACGGATTGTTTCTATGTCGTATGAAGGCGAGCGAATCGCACCGGACGATGAATTCATCATCCCCGCACACAACTACCGGGTCTCATACACACCGTTCCTGCGGGACCGTGAAGTGCTCCACGCATCGGACCAGTCGATACGCGATCTCGTAATTAAATATATGAAGGAAGAACCTGACTTCAAGCTTAAAAATCCAATCACCATCATCCCTGGAGGCAGGTATCACTTCATTTCCGCGACGAAGGCGCAGGAGTATATCAAGGATGAGCCGATCAGGCATATCCGGGAAATCGATGATGGATTCAGTTGGTACGAAATTGAAATGTAAGAGGGATAATAAATGACGCAACCCGTGACGAAGAACAGTTATTATACAAGTACGGTCGAGGACTACACCCATCAGGGACTCGGCGTGGTGAAAATCGACGGTTATCCGGTCTTCATACAGGATGTATTGAAAGATGAAAAAATAGAATTCAAAGTGATCAAGACGAATAAAAAGTTCGGTTTCGGCAGGATGATCAAGGTGATTGAACCATCCAATGAACGCATCATCCCGCCATGCGAATACTATTACCAGTGCGGCGGCTGCCAGATCCAGCCTTTGAGCTATGCCGAACAGAAAGGATTCAAGAAAGGGGCGGTTGAAGCGGACATCAACCGCCAGGCCCGCCTCGGCGTCAACATCCATGACACGATCGGCATGGAACAGCCGCTTTATTACCGGAACAAGTCACAGATGCCCGTCCAGAAAGTGGACGGCGAAATCAGAATCGGGCTCTACAGGCCGAGGAGCCATGATGTGATCGACATCAAGCACTGCTACATCCAAAAGGATATCCATAACGACATCATGAATGAAGTGCGGGAACTCCTTACGACGTTCGAGATCTCCATTTACGATGAACATAAGCATAAAGGCCTGCTGCGCCATCTGATCATCCGTTCGAATCATGATGATTCCGAAGTGCAAGTGGGCTTCATCACGAACGGCCGTAAAAATCCGTTCAGCGGCATCATCCAGATCCTCACTGAAAAATTCCCGATGATTACAAGCGTCGTACAGAACTTCAATATGGACAAGACCAATGTGATCTACGGTTCCGAGACGAAAGTGCTCCACGGCAGTGAATACATCACCGACGAGCTGCTCGGCAAAAAGTTCAAGATCCGTGCCCGCTCGTTCTATCAGGTGAACCATGAACAGACTGAAAAACTATATACCGAGGCATTGAAGCTTGCGGATCTTAAAGGCGATGAGACCATCGTCGACACATACTGCGGCATCGGCACCATCGGCCAGGTCGCAGCGGACCATGTGAAGAAACTCATCGGCATTGAAGTCGTCGACTCCGCGGTCGAAGATGCGCGGGAGAATGCGCAGCTGAACGGCATCAAGAATGCCGAGTATCACCTCGGCAAGTCCGAAGAAGTGATGAAGCGTCTCGTCGCCGACGGCGTCCAGCCGGATGTCGTTTTCGTCGACCCGCCGAGGAAAGGCTGCCACGAAGACTTCCTTCAAAGCCTGATCGACGTATCTCCTGAAAAAATCGTCTATATCTCATGCAACCCGAGCACGCTGCAGCGCGACTTGAAGATACTGAGCGGTCAGGGCGGCTACGAAGTCAGTCCCGTCACACCCGTCGACCTGTTCCCGCAGACGAACCATATAGAAGCGGTGACCGTGCTGACGAAAAGCGAGTAGATGACTGTATGAAAATCATCGATATGTCAAAGCTTGATGAAGCTCAGCTGAACCAGGCTGCAGAGATTTTGACCAACACATTAAACATCGGTTATCCGACGTTCAAAGACGCCATGGAAGAAATAGAAGAACTGCTTGTCCCTGAAAATACGCTGCTCGCTGCTGTGGCAGGGGACGAAGTCATCGGCTGGGGTGGCATTCTTGCGCCTGGATACGACGGCAATGTCTTTGGGCTGCATCCGCTCGCCGTCCGGGAGGATCGGCAGGGGAAAGGCATCGGACGAACAATCGTTGAAGCACTGGAAGAAGAAGCGAAGCGGCAGGGCGGCCTCACCATCTGGCTCGGTGCGGATGATGAGAGTGAAGAAGGCGAGACATCGTTGGCAGATGCGGACCTGTATGACGACCTGCCGTCAAAACTTGCGGAATTCAATCCGGGCACGCATCAGGCGGGGTTTTATTTGAAGATGGGCTATAAGATCATCGGTGTCCTGCCGGATGCGAACGGCCGGGGCAGACCGGATATATTCTTCGGCAAGAGATTATGAAGCGGGTGATGAACCATGGTCAAAAAGAAGAAGTCTGAAGTGATCGACGGCTACACGATCAAGTACCATGCAGACGGCAACTCGATCTGGTCGAAGGGGAAAATCGTCGATGGCCAGCCGGACGGCTACTGGGAATGGTACCGGACGGATGGCACCATCAAACGCTCAGGGCATTTTGAAGAAGGAGAACCGGTCGGTGAGTGGATCACTTATGACAGTGAAGGTGAAAAGTACAAGACGACGAATCGGGAGAAGAAGTGAGCAGGTCGTTGAAGTATCCGCCTGACTCATGTATATTGGCAGTATAACCGAATATGTTTCAGCTGGGGGCAGCCTTTACGGCTTGAGAAGTACCCTTTGAACCTGATCTGGTTAATACCAGCGGAGGGAAGTGGAAATCGCCGATTATTATGAACGATTTAATATAAGGGCATGTCCCTCTCCTCCGTTGTGAATATCATCAACAGGAGGAATTTTTTTATGCGTTTTTCAGTAATGTTGCGGGAAAAGACGAAGGACAGCTGGGAGCAGAGCCTGAACCATCCGTTCGTAAAAGGAATTGTCGAGGGGGATCTGCCGCTTCAGACGTTCAAGAACTATATCATGCAGGATATTTATTATTTGAAGCATTACGGTAAGATCCATGCCTTTGCTGCTGCACATGCGGATGATTTTCAAGTGTCGGCGAGCCTCTCGGAAAAGGCGAAGAATACGGCTGAAGCGGAACTCACGGTCCATAAGGAACATGCGGAAATTCTGAACATCACGGATGCAGATATGAAAGACTTTAAACCTGCACCGACGGCTTATGCGTACACGTCACACCTGTACAGGGCATCGCTTTCAGGCAGCCTCGCCCAGATTGTTTCGGCAATACTGCCGTGCTACTGGCTGTATGCGGATATCGGCAAAAAGTACGCGGATGCAGCCCCGGACACTGAAATTTACCGGAACTGGATCAATATGTATGCAAGCGATTGGTTCCAGGAGTCGACTGAGGAAATGATCGATCTCCTGGATGACCTTGCGGCAAAGGCAAGTGACGATGAGAAAGAGAAGATCATCGAACAGTTCGTCATCGCGAAGGAATACGAACTCGCATTCTGGGAGATGTCGTATACGTTTGAGACATGGCTTTCCGAGAAATGACAGATGTTTCAAATCTCCGCCTCAAGGGAATTATGTATAGGTAGAAAGCGTATACATGAACATCTTTCAGAGGAGGCAAATATATGTCTGTAAGAAAAGATATCAAACGTATCAACGGTATTGAGGACGACATCGGCGTACTGACTTTGTATCTGCATACGGATGCGAGCAATCCGGATCTGAACAACGGTGAGTGGAAAATCCATCTGAAGAATGAGATCAAGGATCTGAAGTACCATGCAGATAACGCAGCACCGGAAGCGGAGAAAAAGGCGTTGAAGAAACTGCTCAAGAACGTGGAGGACCGTGTCGGTGAACTGCAGAGGGATCTGCAGAAGGGGCTCGTCATTTTCACATCGGCTGATGAGAAGCTGTGGGAGGAAATGATCCTGCAGGTTCCGGTGACGACGACGATGCACTGGGATAAAGCACCGGCGGTGCAGCAGCTGCAGGAACTGGTCCAGAGGTATCCGAACACGGGGATCATAGTGCTGCAGCAGCAGGACGTGCGGTTTATTGAAACGGAGCTCGGGTCGATCAAGGACGAGTTCGCCTACAGCTGGGATCTGAACCGTGAAGATTGGCTGGATTACGGGGGTGACACGCCGCCCGGATCGAGGAGCTCGGGACAGGATGATTTCCAGCAGCGCTTCGAGGAAAATAAAAGCCGCTGGTATAAGAATCTGGCCCCGCGCCTCGGCAAGGAAATCAAGGACCGGGGGCTTGAATGTGCATACCTTGTCGGCAACAATGAAAATGTCCGCGACCTTGAGGATCATATGGCTTCAGCGCACCTTAAAGGTGTACTGCCGAAGAACATCGGCATGAAACCAAGCCACGAAATCGTTGCGGAAGTGTATGAAGAATTGGTTTAAAAGTGCAAAACAGGCATTCCATCCGGATGCCTGTTTTATATTTTAAATGAACCAGAATATGAGCACGCCGACCGAAAAGCCGAAAAACGCATGGCTCGCCGTCCAGTTGAACCAGGAGATCCAGTCCTCATGATCGGGCGGCGTCGGGGTCAGGGCACTCAGGAAGTACAGGATGCCGCCGCCGAGGGAAAATACAAAGATGTACGGCCATATCGCATATTCAAGCTCAAAAGGAATGAGGAGGTAAAATAAAACGACCGCGCTCACGATGCACGTCACATAATGAAAGATCAGGCCGGTGATTTTCTTATCCGCCCATTGCTTGAGGCCGGGGATGTAGTCCATATTGTAAAGCAGTATGTCTGCTTTGTTGCCTGTCACTATCCTTACAAGCTTCATGGCCGCAGCCAGAATGACCCCTGAAATTGTGCCGATCACAACCAGCATTAAAAACCTCTCCATCACACCACTCCATTAACAATTGATATTCACTAGTAACTCTCTACCCCGTAGAAACAAGGTGAAATCATGAAATTACGGAATTCGAAGATTTTATTTTGCATGTCCGTCGGCCAAGTGGGGTCTGGTCTGCCCGGTGGAACGCTGTTATAGTTAATAAGGTGAACAAACAGGGTATATATTTGTAATTGAGATTGGAGGCTGAAGAGATGGCGAAAAAAGATGAGAATAAACTGCTGAAGAAAGCCTGGCAGGAGACGAAGCAGCTGAAGGACGGAGAAGTTTTTATTCTAAAAGATCTGTTCAAGGGTTATAAATGGAACAGGCTGCCGACCGAGGTGAGGACTGCCCTCGGCCGTGCATTCCTGGAAAAGGCGGGCGGCAAAAAATCCGTTGAAGTCCTTGGGAAGACGCCCTCCCACCAGCAGCAGTACAAGAAGATAGGGTAGACTGGAAGAGGGGGCATGCCCCCTTATTCTTAATTATAAAGGCTGGTATATATAATGAAATATGTCGGAATCGACCTTGCGTGGACGTATAAGAATGAGACGGGCATCTGTATAATCGATGATGAAGGGCGCGTCGTGCACCTGGACGCGAAAGTTTATACGAATAAAGAGCTCCTCGAAATCATAAAACTGCATCATGACGGGGACATGATCATCGCCGTCGATGCGCCGCTCGTCGTCAACAATGACGGGGGTTCACGCGGGGCAGAAGGCGAGATGATGCGCGCAAAGATCAACGGGCACAGGCTCCGTGCCTTCAACGCCAACAGGAATTATTTCCTGAAGGTGTTCGGTGAAATCCGGGGCGAGACGTTCATGCACACGATTCAGGACGCGATGCCGGATATCCGGATCGGGTTCAGCCATGATGGATCAAGTATCGTGGAGACGTTCCCGACCGGCATCATCGCAGGGCTGTTCCCGGAAATTGCTCCTGTGAAATACAAGCGTAAACCAAAAGCGACTGCCGAAGAGACGGTCCTTGAAATGGGACGTTTATTGGAAAGGTTTAATAAGCTCGAAACGAGGGAAGGTGTGATTTCAGACCCTGGATTATCGGTCAGTGAGGCCGTCACTGTGAAATCCCTGAAGCATCTGGAGGATAAAGTGGATGCGTTCCTTTGCGCATTCGGCATGTATGCCATCCATAAAGGCATCGCGGCTGAAGAGACTTTCGGCACTGTGGACAGGGGATTCATCACCATACCGGTGAAGGATGACTTGAAAAAATAATGAAACTTCGCTGAATGGACATTATTTTAATCTATTTGTGAAAAAAGAAACATGTTAGAATGGACGATGCATTCATAAAAACAAGATTCCACTGGAGGTTATCAAATGGAGGAGAAGCAGACGTACCGTTCAGGGAACCTGATCATACTCGGTATCGTTTTATCCATCATTACTTACTGGCTGTTCGCCCAGGCATTTTTAAACATCGGGCCGCATGTACAGGAGACTTATTCCGGCGCGAGTGCGGGCATCATCAACTTATCGATCAGTCTGACGTCACTGATCACCGGTATCTTCATGGTGGCGGCGGGTAACGTATCGGACAATATCGGCAAGGTGAAGGTCACTTATGCGGGTATCATTTTGAGCATCATCGGTTCGCTTTTGATCATCATCACGGCAAACCCGGCGCTCTTGATCATCGGGCGTATCGTGCAGGGGTTCTCGGCTGCAATGCTCATGCCGGCGACGATTTCAATCATCAATACGATATTCACCGGTGACAGGCGCAGAAGTGCACTCAGTTACTGGTCGATCGGTGCTTTTGGGGGTACAGGATTTGCATCCTTATTCGCCGGGACGATCGCGACATTCATTTCATGGCAGTGGATTTTCATCATATCCATCGCACTGTCCGTGCTAGCACTGTTTTTACTTAAGGATCTGAAGGAAGTGAAGACCACGAAGGTCGAGTCATCAAGATTCGACTATCTGGGCCTCTTCATATTCATCATCATCATGAGTGCGCTCAGCATATTCATCACGCAGGGTGAGGAGCTCGGCTGGACGAGCGGCATTTCAATTGCCCTTATAGTCATCACGATCGTCGCTTCCATTGCATTCTACTTTGTGGAAAGACGCATCAAGGAACCGTTCATCGATTTCTCGATCTTCTCCAATAAAGCGTATATCGGCACGGTCACAGCAAACTTCCTGCTGAACACGACGGTCGGCTCGATCGCCCTGTTCAACATTTACACGCAGTCGGAACTGGAACTCACACCGTTCATGTCGGGGCTGATCACACTGCCTTACGTGGTGCTGATCCTCTTCACGATACGTGTCGGTGAGAGGAGCATCAAGAAGTACGGCGCGAAACGTGCCATCGTGGTTTCACCGCTGATCCTCGCTGTGGGTGTGATACTGCTGTCGCTCACATTCCTGGGTGACACTGCATACCTCATCAGCTGTCTGATCGGCTTCGCGCTGTTCGGCATCGGCATCGGATTCTTCGCAACACCTGCACTGGATACGGCAGTATCCACGACACCGCCTGAGAAGGTCGGCGTGGCTTCTGCGATATTCAAGATGGCTTCCACGCTTGGTGCAGCCTTTGGTCTTGCGATCATCATCTCGCTGTACACGGCGCTTGAAGGCGCGATGGACGTTTCAACAGCGGCAATGATTGCATTCGGCCTGAACGTCGTTGCGATCATCATCGGCTTCCTGTGTGCGAAGTTCGTCATACCGGACCGTGCAGTCGAATAAAGAGATTCATAATCCTTCCTTTCGGGGAAGGATTTTTTTATTGCTGCAGGTTACAGGCCGTGCTATACTACCTAACGTTCGTTAGTAAAAGTGAAGAGGTATAAATCATGAATCAGGAAAATACATCCATATTCAAAAACAGGACATTCATGCTGCTGCTCCTTGCCGGGATATTTGCGGTGACGGGCTTCAGTATGTTCCTGACCACCACGTCGTGGTATGTCATCCGGACGCTCGGCATGCCGGAAATGCTCGGGCTTGTGCTGATCGTAAGCACCGTGCCGCGGCTTGTGATGATGATCTACGGCGGGGTGCTTGCAGACAACTATAAGAAGTCGACGATCATGTTCGGGACGAACATCGCACAGGCTGTGCTGCTCGCCCTGATCACGCTCTTCATCTTCACCGACTTCATGACACTCGGATGGTTCTTGTTGTTCTCGGGGCTCTTCGGCATGCTTGATGCGTTCTTCGGGCCGGCGAGCACTTCGCTGATACCGAAGATCGTGGAGCGGCCCCAGCTTCAGAAGGCGAATGCCTATTTCCAGGGTGTGGACCAGATCTCATTCCTGATCGGCCCGGTGCTTGCCGGGCTGATCATGGAGTTCGGCTCCGTCACTCTGAGCTTCTTTACGGCATTCATACTTGTCGCACTCTCCGCCATCTTCGTATTCCCGCCGCTGATCAGAGAAGGACCGGTGGAGAACACCATCAAACAGACGCCGATGCAGAATTTCAGCGAAGGCTTCAATTATGTGAGGCAGTCAAACTTCCTGAAAATCGGCATCATCGTGCTGGTGAGCCTGAACTTCTTTGTGTTCGGCACACTGCATATCGCGGTGCCGATCCTGACCGACCTGTACGGCGGCACGCCGATCAACTTGAGCATCATGGAGATGAGCCTCTCCCTCGGCCTGCTGGTCGGCACGGTCGTGCTCGGCAATTACTATATCAGGCGCAAAGGGCGGATGGCACTTTACGGACTGCTTGCCACGCTCGTCCTCTACATCATATTCAGCTTCATCGAGAGCCTCACGGTGCTCCCGGTCCTGCTGTTCCTGATCGGACTCGCCATGGCGTCGGTCTTCATCCCGTTCTTCACCGCCGCCCAGCAGATTACGGAAAACAGGATGATGGGTCGGGTCATGAGCCTGATATTCCTTGCCATGAACGGCTTTGACCCGATCGCCTATGCGATCGTCGGCATCATGACATCCGCCGGCATCTCCATCCAGTCCGTGCTGCTCGGTTTCGGCGTGATCGGCCTGATCATCGGCCTCATCATACTTTGGAAGGCCAAAGGCTTCCAGAAACTTGAAACTTAAGGAGTGGGGATTTTGAATACGAAAGAGAAGATTTTAAGGACGGGCAAAATACAATTTGCAGCACACGGCTATGCGGGCACGACCATGGCGATGATCGCAGAGGCGGTCGGCATCAAGAAACCATCGCTCTATGCCCACTACAGCAGCAAGGAAGCGATCTTCAAAGGCGTCCTTGAGGCGGAATTCACTGACTACATCGCGTTCGTCACGGACATTTTGGAAAAAGAAAACCAATCGGCACTCGGGAAGCTCTCCGCCCTCTACATGGCGCATCTCCCGGAGGCCGGGGAACCGGACAGCTCGAACGATTTTTATTACCGTTTTATAAAATTCCAGCCGCCCGGTCTGGAAGAATATATAGCCGGAAAATACCGGGAAGCCGAAGATATACAGTTTGAAATATTCAGCGGTGTGGTCGAGGATGGCAAGAGGGAAGGTGCGATAGATCCCAGGCTTTCCGCCCGGCAGGTATATGAGGCATATTTCCTGCTCCTCGGCGGGATCGATTCGATGCAGGGGCTGTATGATGCTGAATATATACAAAAAAGCGGCAGGGATGCCTGGCAGGTTTTTTACCGGGGCATAAAAGCTTAAATCAGGTATAATGGACTCAACATGTCATTAGGGAGGAACAAGATGAATTCGATTACGTTGATGGATGCATATGCGATTGAAAATTTGCGGAGTTACGGCTACACGAATGAAGAGATCCTGTCGAAGGTGAAGGATAAGGATATTGATGAGTTCAAGAAAGTGAAGGAGAATCTGGATTTCACCTTACTGATTGATATGGAGGAGTCCGTCGGCCTCAGGACTTTATTGGAAGACGGCTATCAGGTGAAATTTCTGACTTTCAATGGTCTGAAGAACCTGATCAAGCTGAAGTTTGGTAAACTGGCGGAAGAGGACTATCATGTTGATGAGTTCACTTTATCCGGCCTCAAGCTGGATGAAGGGCAGGCAGTTGAATTGAAGAAAGCATTGTCACCGAACTGGCAGATGAATGGAGAAGACGGCAGTTACAAAGTACAACCTGTAAAATAATTGATTTCTAGGAGGATTATTTCATGAAAGCAGTATATCATCAGGGCAAGCAGAGTTTGGAAGGCGTGAAATATGGCGAGGTTGAAATTGATGAAATGGGCGAAGGCGATGTAAAGGTCAGGCTGAAGACGGCGGGACTGAACCACCGTGACCTGTTCATTCCAGGCAGGCATGCAGAGGACGATCCGGCACTTGTGCTCGGTTCTGACGGCGCAGGCGTGATCGAAGAAGTCGGCAGCGGTGTGAGTGACGTCAAAGTGGGCGATGAAGTGATCATCAACCCGGCTTTAGGCTGGCGTAAAAATGACGCGGCACCGCCGGAAGGATTTGAAATCGTCGGTTTTCCGTTCAACGGCACATTTGCGGAATTCATCGTGCTGCCTGCGGAGAACGTCCTGCCGAAACCCGGCCACTTGAACTGGGAAGAAGCGGGCGTGCTTGCGCTGTCGGCGATGACGGCATACCGCGCACTCTTCACGAGGGCGAAAGTCGAAAGCGGCATGACGGTGCTGATCCCGGGTGCGACAGGCGGTGCGGGTACGTTCCTGCTTGAGTTCGCAAAAGCGGCAGGTGCGAAAGTATACGTGACTTCACGTTCGGAAGAGAAGCGCGAGGCCGCACTTGAGCTCGGCGCGGACAAGGCGATCGACAGTGAAGGCGACTGGGACGAAGCTTTGGACGGCGAGAAGGTTGATATCGTGATTGAGAGCGTCGGCGCCGTGACTTTCAACAAGTCGGTCGATCAGCTGAAGAAGGGCGGCACACTCGTTGCCTTCGGCGCATCCGCAGGGGATACGGTCGACTTCAACCTCCGCAAATTCTTCTACGGGCAGTACAACCTGCTCGGCTCGACGATGGCGAGCACCGAGGAGCTTGAAGAGATGCTCGAATTCATCGAGAAACACGATATCAAGCCGGTCATGGACAAGAGCTATCCGCTGGACGAATACGAAGCGGCATTCGAAAGGCTGGACAAGGCAGGCATGATGGGCAAGATTGCATTTACGATGTAATTATGGAATAAAGACAGGCGGCTGCACCCGATATGGGGTGAGCCGCCTGTTTTGTGTTGTCCCTGCTCATCCGTGATGACATTCAGTCTTGAATGAGCAGCTTTCCTGTTTCCCTGCTCACTCGCGTTGATATTCAGACCTGAGTAAGCAGAATTTCGTTATCCCTGCTCATCCGTGATGATATTCAGTCTTGAATGAGCAGAATTGTGTTGTCCCTGCTCATCCGTGATGATATTCAGACCTGAATGAGCAGAATTTCGTTATCCCTGCTCATTCGTGATGACATTCAGACCTAAATAAGCAGAATTGTGTTATCCCTGCTCATTGGTGATGACATTCGGGCCTGAATGAGCAGACTTTTGTTATCCCTGCTCATTCGCGATGATATCCAGTCCTGAGTAAGCAGCCGGAGCACTTTATTTCTCCCGGATTTCCATGGAATATTTCAATTGCGCTAAAATCAGCAGCACGCCGGCGACAATGATTGAAAATATCTGTGATTCCCCGGTGAGGAGGGAGTAGAATATCATCAATATAATACCGATCATCAGACCGACCTGGATCAGGCCATGAGTTTTGTATAAACCGTTCAACATGATGTGGCGTTCACCTTCGTCACTCGCTGCAAGCAATTTCTCAGCATATTTCTTATCACCGGGCTTCGGCAGCTTCCTATCCGGATAAAGACGCCCGACTAGGCCGGTGTGCGTGATGGTAAGCCAGAGGGTCACGAGGAAAGCGATCACCGCGATGAGGGTCAGCAGGAAGTGCGACTCAAGTATGACGAATATTCCAACCGAGACTAAAGCCAGAATCATCATCAGGGTGTCCACGACCTGGATGTCGTTGAATTTGTTGTAGCGGTAAACATCGTAGGAATCCATATCCATATATTTCGTATAATCTTTTGAGACCGTATTGAGCTGCCTGTGCAGATAGACGCTCACAAAAATCAGGATGACCGCAATTAAAAGCAGCACAACCCCCGTCACCTGATAAATCCCCGCCATATCAATCTCATCATTCCTGGAAGCAAGCATGCTGATTACAAGCCCGGTGAAAAACCCTAAAACAAGATACATCAAAATCCTTAAAATACGTTTCATCTATAACTCCTCCTCTTCGAAAATAAAAATCTCCTCAATCGGCTCCTCAAATATCCTGGACAGGCGTTTGGCGATGAGCAGCGAGGGGACATATTCCTCGCGCTCGATCAAACTGATGGTCTGCCTTGAAACTTTGGCGCGTTTGGCAAGTTCCGTCTGGTTCAGCCGCTCACGTGCCCGGAGCTCCTTCAACCTGGTTTTCATGCTCAATCACCCTTTGCTTTTATATTCACTCAGATTGTAGCATAAACTTTTCATTTTGACTAATTTAATTGTCATAATGACAAGATTAATTGAACGGATGACTGAAAATTCTATTGACAGTGGAAGAGAGAGATGGTTTAATCTATCGTGGAGCTTTTTATACCTGTTCAAAATCAGGAGAAATTCAAAGCAAAGTATGGCATTTCATACCCGAAAAGCCTTATACTGTATATCAGACTATTCAGATTATTAGGGGGGGGAGGTCCATGAAGGACTTTATATCCGCATATCTTAAGGAACACGAAGCTTATTTCAGAGAGGTCAGTGCATACATATTCAATCATCCCGAAACACGGTTTGAAGAATATGATTCAGCCGCTTACCTTGCTGCAGAATGTGAGAAGCAGGGCTTTAAGGTGGAACGCAATGTTGCAGATATCGAAACCGCATTCATGGCGACTTTCGGCTCCGGTGCGCCTGAAATTGGATTTTTAGGTGAGTTCGATGCATTATCCGGATTGAGCCAGAAGCCGGGGGAAGTGAGCTACCAGCCGATGGAGCGTGATATCGGACACGGCTGCGGGCACAACCTGCTCGGTACGGGTGCATTTGCTGCGGCATGTGCAGTGAAGGCCTACCTTGAGGAAAACGATCTGCCGGGCACGGTGACTTTCTTCGGCTGTCCGGGTGAGGAAGGCGGTTCGGGCAAGACCTTCATGGTGCGCGAGGGCGTATTCGACGGGGTGGACGCTGCATTATCATGGCATCCGTCACCGGTCAACGCGATCATCAGCAACTCGACGCTCGCAAACTATCAGGTCTACTTCCAGTTCAAGGGCAAGTCGGCGCATGCGGCATCAAGCCCGCACCTCGGCAGAAGTGCACTCGATGCGGTGGAACTGATGAACTCGGGCGTGAACTACCTGCGTGAGCATGTCATTCCTGAAGCACGCATGCATTATGCCGTGACGAATACGGGCGGCTATTCCCCGAACGTCGTCCAGGCGAATGCGGAAGTGCTGTATCTGATCCGCGCACCGCGTACGGACCAGGTCGATGAGATCTACAAACGCATCGTTAAAATCGCTGAAGGTGCCGCCCTCATGACCGAGACGGAAGTCACGGTGAAGTTTGATAAGGGCTGCTCGAACTACGTACCGAACCGCAGCCTCGAAGCGCTGCTTTACGACGAGTTCGTGGAAGTCGGTGCCGGCAAGGCAACTGAGGATGAAATATCATTCGCAAAACAAATCTGGGAGACGCTCCCTGAGACGGAGCAGAAGAACTACCTCGACCCGCTGGTCGCATTCGGCTACAGGGGCGACGGCTCGGATTTTGAAGGGAAATATGTTGCAGAGTCCATCTCCACATACAAAGGTGAGGCAGGCCTCCTGCCGGGATCGACGGATGTCGGTGACGTGAGCTGGGTCGTTCCGACCGCACAGCTGACATCAGCCACTGCAGCACTCGGCACGGCACTGCATTCATGGCAGATGACATCGCAGGGGCTGAGCGATTTCGCACACCGCGGCACGCTCCGCGCAGCGCAGGCCATGGCACAGACAGGACTGCGCCTGCTGCAGTCCGAGGAGGAACTGAAGCAGATCAAAGCGGAGTTTGAAGATTTCAGGTCGAAACACGAATACATCAACCCGATACCTGAAGAGGTCAAACCGTCGCCATTGAGCGCCGAATGATTTAAAAATCCAATATAAGAATAAAGAGGTGACCTATGGAAAAGAAGAAAGGCTTTTTTGGAAAAGCGCTCGACGTGATAGAAAGGGTCGGTAATAAACTGCCGGATCCATTTGTACTGTTCGTCATGCTTGCAGCCCTCATCATCGTCCTGTCCGCCATCTTCAGCATGGCGGGCGCCTCGGTCATCCACCCGGGTACAGGGGAGGAGCTCGACATCCGGAGCCTCCTGTCGGGTGAAGGCCTGCAGTTCATGCTGACATCGATGCTTGAGAACTTCACAGGATTCGCACCGCTCGGCCTTGTGCTGGCGATGATGCTCGGTATCGGCCTGGCTGAGAAAGTCGGGTTGCTCGACTATGCGATCCGCAAGACGATTTTGAAATCACCACCGTTCCTGATTACATACACGCTTGTATTTGTCGGTATCCTCGGCAATATCGCATCGGATGCGGCAGCGGTCATCGTACCGCCGCTCGGCGCCCTCGTATTCTATAAGATCGGCAGGCATCCGCTTGCGGGTCTTGCGGCCGGCTTCGCCGGTGCAGGTGCCGGGTTCACGGCGAACCTGTTCATCGCGGGGACTGACGCACTCCTTGCCGGCATCTCGACGGAAGCGGCGCAGATCATCGACGAGTCATTCGTGGTTACGCCGGTGGACAACTGGTTCTTCAACATCGCTTCCGTATTCGTCCTGACGATCGTCGGCGGATTGATCACATCCAAATTCGTCGAGCCGAGGCTCGGTGAATACACAGGCGGCGCAATCGAAGGTGAGAACACGGAAGAGCTTCCGAATGCGAAGAAAGGCTTCATCACTGCAATCATCGCAGGTCTCGTGTACTGGGGCGTTATCGTTGCAGTACTCATGATGCCGGACAGCCCGCTCACGGGTGAAGACGGCACGATCATACCGTCGCCGTTCATAGACGGCATCGTACCGATCATCCTGATCTTCTTCATCATCATCGGCCTGGCCTTCGGTATCGTCACCGGGAAGATCAAGTCCGGCAAGGACATGACTTACTACATGACGGAATCCATCAAGGATATGGCCGGTTATATCGTGCTCGTATTTGCGATTGCGCAGTTCATCGCGTACTTCAACTGGTCCAACCTTGGAACATGGATCGCGGTCAACGGTGCAGAATTCCTGCAGGACATCGAATTCACAGGCTTCGGCCTCATCGTCGCATACATCCTGTTCACGTCACTGCTGAACTTCCTGATCACTTCAGGGTCGGCCAAGTGGGCGATCGAGGCGCCGATATTCGTGCCGATGTTCATGCAGCTCGGCTACCATCCGGCGTTCACGCAGATGGCATACCGTATCGGGGACTCATCCGTGAACATCATCACGCCGCTGTTCCCGTACATGGTCATCGTCCTTGCATTCATGCAGCGCTATGACAAGAATGCGAGCATCGGGACATACATCTCCCTGATGCTGCCGTACTCCATCGCATTCCTGATCACATGGATCATCATGCTGGCGATCTGGTTCTACACCGGACTACCGTACGGCCCGGGTGTCGGCACTTACCTGGAAGGTTAAAATAATTGAATACCATCAGATGACCGGAGACTCTAAGTCTCCGGTTTTTTTATTTAAGACCGTAGGGAAATAAAAACCGGGAGGCCTCAAAAGGCCTCCCGTCATTTTGGGTTCTGTTACAGATTTTTCACCGCTTCATCCACATCGATACCGCCCTGGTTGGCGTCGAACGATTTGCCGATTGTATTATCATGGTCGAGGGAGGCGACGGTCAGGTTCGCCACGTCTTCCCTTGGGATTTCGAGTTTTTTGCCTTCCTGGCGCAGGTGCGCAGTGGCCTCGACCTTCCCTGTGCCCGGCTCGTTCACAAGCAGGGTCGGGCGGATGACCGTGTAGTCCAGCCCTGAATTTTCAAGCCACACATCGGCGTAGTATTTCGCTGCAAAGTAATAGCCGCCGATGCCGTTGCCCTCCATGTTGTAGGACCAGTATTCACGGTCGTCGGCATTGATCGCGCTGACCATGACGTAACGTTTGACGCCCGCATTTTTGGCGGCCTCGATTGATTTGACCGCACCGTCGAGGTCGACCATCATCGTCTTATCCGCACCGGTATGTCCGCCGGAGCCTGCTGCAAAGACGACAGCAGTGACACCGTCCATCGCCTTTTCCATATCTTTTATGGAACCTTCGAGGTCGATGAAGCGTGATTTGATGCCTTCGTTTTCATAAGCCTGCTTCTGTTCTTCCTTGCGCACGCCTGCGAGCACATCATGTGCCGCATGGTCTTTCAGTTTACGTGTGAGGAGCCGGCCGATCTGGCCGTTCGCCCCGATGACAAGTACATTCATTCATCTCGCTCCTTTGTGATCATTTGTCTTCATTTAATATGTTATCTATTCAACCCGGCCGGTTCAACCAATCCGCATAGTGTTTATTTGAGGCACCCAGCGGGTATTTATAATCATATGAAAACAAGTTAATCAAATCATTCATACAATAAAAAATGAAACAGGAGTGAAGTTTGATGGGAAAGTCTAATTTGAACGATCCACGCGAAATGTTCCATACGGACAAGTTCCCGGATCAGGAGCAGGATACACCGGCCCTGCAGAACAGGATGGATCCGAAACCGGACTGCGGCGAGGAATCCTATAAGGGCCACGACCGGCTCGAAGGCCGCAATGCCCTCATCACCGGCGGGGACTCCGGCATCGGCCGTGCAGCGGCGGTCGCCTATGCAAGGGAAGGTGCGAACGTCGCCATCCACTACCTGCCGGGCGAGGAAGAAGACGCTGAAGAAGTGAAGGCACTCATTGAAAAAGAAGGCGGGAAGTCGCTGCTTCTGCCGTATGATCTGCGTGATGAAGGGGCTGCGACGGAAATCGTCGAGAAGACGGTCGAAGCGTTCGGCGCTTTGGATATCCTTGTACTGAATGCAGCACAGCAGATTGCACAGACCGAACTGTCCGATATCTCGATGAAGCAGGTCGAGGATACATTCAAAGTGAATGTCATCAGCATGTTCGAATCGGTGAAAGCTGCTGAGAGACACTTGAAGCCGGGCAGCTCAATCGTCACGACCGCTTCCGTCAACACTTATGATCCGAGCGAGACGATGATGGATTATGCTGCGACGAACGGTGCTGTGGCGAACTTCACGGTATCATGGTCCAAGTATTTTGCGGAAAAAGGTGTGCGTGTAAACGGTGTCGCACCCGGCCCGATCTGGACACCGCTCCAGATGGACAACGGCCAGCCGGAAGGCGCGATTCCCGAATTTGGCCAGTCGACGCCGCTCGGACGCGCCGGACAGCCGGTTGAACTGGCACCCGTTTATGTACTGCTCGCTTCAGACGAGGCAAGCTACATCACAGGCCAGATTTACGGCGTCACAGGCGGTATTCCAATCGATCTGTGACAACAATAAAAATTCATCCCGGACGAAACGTCCGGGATGAATTTTTTATGTCCTTTATACCTTTAATCCTCCGCTTTTTTCCTGCCGAAATGGAAGATGCCGAGCAGCAGCCAGCCGAGTGTGATGACTGCGGTGATGATGAGCATCGGCACCGGTCCGATTGCAACGATGAGCGGAGCGGATGCGGCTGTCACGATACCGCCGCCGACGATGAGGTCAAGGAAGAGCTGCTTATAGCTGAATCCTTCCTTTGCAGGGGACTCGTCGTCCGGGTCCGCAAGCTTGATCATCAGAAGGCCTGCGGCACTGAGCCCCATGCCCTGGCCGAAGTCGCCGATGGCACGTTCGAACCAGTAATCCGGCATGACGCGCGGTGCGACGACGAGGAATGAAAAGACCGACCACCCGATACCTGCGACACTCAACAGGATGAATGGAATCAGGTAGTCCCCGATGACCGTAAGAGATAGTGTCGCTATCGCTGAAGCGATCAGCATATCGAGTGCCAGCCCCTGAATGCGGCTGATGACGCCGCGGTCGACGACGTTGTATTTCACAAAATTGTTCAGGAACAGCTGTACAAGTACTGCACCGACCATTGCGAGCGGGAAGAGCGGCAGATGGGTGAAGACTTCGATCTGCTCGATCCATAACTGTTCCTCAATCCATATCAGACCCTGCAGCAGCGCATAGCCGATCGCGATGGCGAGCGCGATGTAACCGAAATGGACGGTGAGCGTCTCTATGAATTCAGAGCGCGTCGTCTGCCTGCCTGCCGGTTCCTCCTGCTGCTCCTCCTTCGAGAAGAGGACCTTCTTCCTGTCTTCGTCTATATCGTCAGGGTCTTTCAGCACTTCGGTCTCGCCTTTACGGGCCGCCCAGTTGAGCAGTGCGACACTGAGCATCACGCCGACGACAAGGCTGATCGTCGCAAGACCGATGGCGAGATCCAGCCCTTCTTCGAACCCGATTGAAGCGAATGTGTCGGATAAGCCTGCGGCGGTGCCGTGGCCGCCGACGAAACTGATTTCAAGCAGAGCCCCCGCTGCGGGATGCATGCCGAAGAATGGTGTAAGTATAAGCAGTGTCAATGTAATGCCGACCACATACTGCCCCCAGGACAGGAAATGGGCGAAAGTGATCTGAGGACCTGCAATTTCCCATGCGTCTCTCAATTTAGGGAAAGTCATGCCTAAAAACAACGATGCGAAGATGACGTTGATCAGCATGCCGGGCAGTGTGTCCCACACGTCGACCATGACCTGGGGGAACACACCGCCCTTATCAAAGAAGTTGATGCCGAGACGCCCGAGGATCTCCGGGCCGAGCAGCAGTCCGACCGCCCCGGCAATCAGCGAACTCGGTACGAAATAATTCTGCAGAAACGGGGTGAACACACGGATCCATTTACCGATCAGAAGCAGGATTCCAAGGATCAGCAAACTGAATCCAGCGACTTCGGGTGAAAGTTCCATTTACATTCTCCTTACATACAGTTTTAGCTGTAATACCTCTTACCGGATATGTAAAAATTAAACATCCCAGTCACAAAAAGCCCCGCACAGGGTGCGGGGCTCTTCATCAGCCTTTCAGGAATTCATTCTCGATTTCATTCTTGCGTACTTCGCGTTTGAAGATATATTCGCCGCTGCGGACGGATGCGAGCACTTCGGCGCGCTCACGGACCGCTTCATATGCATCATATGCATCGAGCACGATGAAGTTCGCGGGCTTCCCGGCTTCTATGCCGTAGCCGCCGTAGTCCTCATCGATGCGCATCACTGCAGCGCCGTTGAAGGTGATGAGATCGAGTGCCTTATTGATTTCATCAATATGTGTGTAGTGGGCGAGGTGGATGCCGTTGTCGAGTATGTTCATCATATTGCCGTTGCCGAGCGGGTACCAGTAGTCGGCGATGGAATCCTGTGCGAAAGCGACGGTATTGCCGTTTTCAAGCAGTTCCTTCACACGCGTCAAGCCCCGGCGTTTTGGATAGTTGTCGCCGCGCCCCTGAAGATGGGCGTTTTCTGTCGGGCAGGAGATGAAGTTGATCTTCGATGCCTTGAAGAGCCCCATCATTTTATTCGCATAGGAATTCTCGACCGCACCGAAGGAGCATGTATGGCTTGCAGTCGTCTTTTCACCGTAATCCTTCTCCATGACGAGCGCGTTCAGCACTTCCAAAAACCTGCTGTTCGGGTCGTCGTTTTCATCACAGTGGATGTCGATCATCACATCATACTCCAGTGCGAGGTCGACGATGCGCTTCAGCGACTCCACCCCGTGTTCATACGAAATCTCGAAATGCGGGATGCCGCCGACGACGTCCGCTCCCATATCGAGCGCTTTCCTCACCAGTTCCTCGCCGCCTTCATATCTGAAGAACCCTTCCTGGGGGAATGCGACGAGCTGCAGCGTCACAATGTCCTTCAGTTCCTCACGTAATTTGAGGAGCGCCTTCATGCCCGTCAGTTCCGGATCCGTCACATCGACATGCGTGCGGATGTACTGCACCCCGTGGCTCACTTCCTTGCGGATGCCTTCGAGCGCCCGTTCACGCACTTTTTCTTCGGTCAGCGTCTTTTTATTGTCGCTCCAGCGCTGGATGCCTTCGAAAAGTGTGCCTGAGACATTGGCATTCCCTTCGCCGAGGCCGGAGAAGATGTAATCGAGATGCAGATGCGGATCGACATACGGCGGAAGGACGAGCTTCCCTTCAAGGTCGACCACTTCATCGGCATCACCGAGATCCTTGCCGACGGCTGAAAACTTCCCGTCCTCAACCAAAATCTCCGTCGACCCGGTGTCACCGTATATGTTCGCATTAATGAACTTCTTCATACAATAAACTCCTTTTAAATCATTAGTGATATCCATGCCCATTATATCAAAATGCATTTTGAAAGGGGCATAATACCGGCCTGAAGGTGTAGACCTGCACTTAAAGGGTTATAATATAGTAAACATAAGGGGGTGGTGCATCATGCGGTTATTCTTTTTATTCATGTTTTTCACGATCGAGCTCACCGGCTGTACGGCAGTGGGGGATTCCGAAGTCGAGGCGGTGGATGTGGACGCGCTCGATGGAGACATGCAGGAGTATGTGCAGAATGAGGACATCAATAATGTCATACACATCTCGGCGGAAGGCGGGGAGGGCGATTACCTCGCCTTCTACGCACCGGGCGCCACACGGCTGACGGTGGAAGAAGCGGAAGAGGGCATCCTTGATATCAAAATGGAGAAACCAGATGATGCGGAAGCCGAAATCCTCCACGTCTATAAACTTGAGATCGGCACCGAAGTCGAGACGCTCAGATATTACATCAATGACATGGAGACGCACGTGGAAGTATTGCCCAAGTGATGAAATGATTTCGGAAGGCGGGGGATGCCATGGCGGATTACGGGGAATACATCGGCATATTCAGTATCGATCATCTGATCTATATTTTCGGGCTGATTGTTGTTGCAGCGGTCTTCTTCTCGAATATATCACGGGTCAAAGCCTGGAGGCGGACGATCACTGCAGTGATCCTCATCATCATCCTGCTGCAGCAGATATTGTTGTATGGATTCTACTATTTCATAGTGGGGGAAGAGATAGGATTTGACGCATCCGAGGCACTGCCGCTCCATATCAGCCGTATCAATTCACTTCTCGGCATACTTTACCTGCTGACCCGGAACGCTGAAGTCTTCAGGGTGCTCGCATTATTCGCACTGTTCGCCTGGCTCAGTTTCCTGTACCCAAGCCAGGTGTACGGCGTGACACACCCCATCGGCATCAGTTTCTTCGTGAACCACGTCGTCACTTTGCTGCTGCCGTTCTATGGGATGACCGCCTACGGGAAGGAAATAAAAACCGGTGACAGCCTGAAGGTCCTCCCGTGGTTTGTGGTCTACCTCGCCGTCGCTTACGCTGCCAATATGCTGACGGGCGGCAACTACTTTTATCTGAGGGACAGGCCGGTCTTCCAGGGGATTTCCGATACCGCCTATATCGTCGCCTCCATATTGTTCGCCTACGTGCTGTTCAAGGCGGGGGAGATGATGTATAAGAAAGTGCGCCCGCTGCTCGAATAAGAAAAGAAGATGACCCCGGCACTGCCGGGGTCATCTTTTCATGATTAATTGTTATTGCGGTTTTCCTGTATGGCTGATCAGATCCGGGAAGTCGGAGATGATGCCGTCGACGCCATTATCGATGAGTTCGTTGACACGCGTCTGGTCATTTATGGTATATGGTGCGATCTTCAGGCCGTGTGCATGGACGCGCTCAACGAGATTTTCATCCACCATCCTGTGATTCGGGTTGAAGTAATCGGCATAAGTCGCAAACTGTGCAAGTGCTTCATCTGAAATGCCGTCGGTCAGGTTGCCGACAAGAACACCCGTCGGAACGTTCGGAAGCAGTGAATTGAAGTGTGCAACCGAGCCGTGGTCGAAGGACTGGACGATGATCTTGCCGTTGTTCGGCTTATCCATGTTCCTTTCTGCA
This sequence comes from Salinicoccus kekensis, assembly GCF_900220995.1. Lineage (GTDB taxonomy): Bacteria > Bacillota > Bacilli > Staphylococcales > Salinicoccaceae > Lacicoccus > Lacicoccus kekensis. Next base: position 179,491 of record NZ_OBQF01000002.1, on the reverse strand, counting down.
AGTGCTTCAGCGACAGCCGCTTCAATGCCCGGGTGGGCGGAAGGGTCTTTTATTTCAATCAATATGCCGATCTTTCCGCGGTAGGCATCCAGAATCTCATCCAATGTAGGGATCTGCGCGCCTGCAAATTCAGGGCCGAACCAGCTGCCTGCATCCAGCTGCCTCAATTCCTCCAAAGTGAAGTCATTGACCCTGCCTGAGCCGTCCGTCGTCCGGTCGACCATCAAGTCGTGGATTGCGACGACTTCACCGTCCGCACTCATATGGACATCGATCTCGATGAAGTCCGCCTTCATTTCAAACGCCCTGTCGAATGCCGCCATCGTGTTCTCCGGCGTATAGCCTGAAGCACCCCGGTGGGCGACGTTCAATGTGTGATCGGCAGCATTGGCCGACGCCTTTTTACCATCCATCAATCCTGCTGCACTGATCAAAAGCAGTGCAGCCATCAAAACTTTCAAGAAATTGCCTGCAGAAATGTTCAAAGATGTTTCCTCCTCTTAAAATGTCTTACCTGGATAGTGTAGGGGAGGAATATTCATGGCGGATGAAGTTCCTGTTAACGTGCAGTAAACTTTCAATCCCATTGTAAAGATCCGGAAAACTGATAGAGCTTCGGCAGGCTGCGTCTCCATCCGGATTTCTTCGGGAAGACCTAGCAGAACCCCGTTGGTCGGCGCCTCCGTCCGGAATATCTCATGGAAACCTGACAGGCAGTGAGGCGATGTTTATTCCGTCTGGAAAAACTCCCGGAAACCTGACAGAATGTCTCTGGCAGACACCTCCGTCCGGATTTCTTTGAGAAAACCAGACAGAGGCCCGCTTACCCACGTTTCCATCCGGCAGGACGGGAGAAATCTGTCTAACCGAGCAGGTAGCCGTGCGTCATTTTGATGCAGTCTTCCATAACGGGGGAGAAGTGCCTGTTCTTCATGAAGGAGAGGTACAGGTCGGGGCTCTTCAAGTCGTGCTGAAGGTTGATGCTCTTCACATCGTCGTCGGTGTAGTGCTTGGCGTAAAATTCCGGTATGACGGCGAACCCGAGGCCTTTTTTGACGAGCCGCACTGCGGTGCCGATCGTGTCCACACGGATGATGTTCCTGAACTGCAGGTTATTCTCCTGGAGGAATTTATTGAGCACAGTAGAGTTTTCGATGAATATCAGAGTATGTGCCGTCAGATCCTCAAGCCTCACGACCTGAAGCGGGAAATCCTTATGCACGAGCACCGAGTAGACATTCTGCCCGAGATGGATCGATTCCATGCCGTCTTCAAGGTAATTCAGGGTGGTGAGTCCGAAGTGCAGCTGGTGCGTCTTGACCTGTTTGATGATGTGCGTCGTCGTGCCTTCCGTCAGCTGGATATCGAGGTCGTTGTATTTATCAAGGTAGATCTCAAACAGCTCCGGCGTGACCATCCTGAAAGTTTCAGTGATGCCCACCTTCAGCTTGCCGCTCCCTTTCTTCCTTATATACTGCACTTCGTCTTCCATATTGCCGTACATCGACAGCACGAGCTTCACATGCTGGTAAAACTCGGCGCCGGCATCGGTCAGCTTGAACATGCCGTCGTTCCGTTCAAGCAGCCGGAAGCCGAGTTCTTCTTCAAGTTTGCTCAAAGACATGCTGAGAGAGGGCTGGGAAATATAGAGGGCGTTGGCTGCCCAGCTGATTTTTCCGTGCTTCACGATGGCATCAAAGTAACGCAATTGTTTGATATCCATGGCTTTCTTCTCCTTATATAAATAAAATTTATAGTTACATAACTTTTATATACTATTCAAATAAAATTATAGCATGTATTATGAGATTACGTTAAAAATATCACACAATAACTTCAGTTATAAGTTAGGATGAAACTCATGAAAGCGTCTTCTAAGAAGAATAATATTTATATAGTAGGTATGGTCATGGCCGTGCTGACATTCTGGCTGTTTGCAAACTCGATGATCAACATCATTCCCGCCATGAGCGCGGATATGGATGTATCAGCCGGTGTGCTGAATATCGCAACGAGTCTCACAGCCCTGTTCTCCGGGCTGTTCATCGTCGTTGCGGGTGGTCTCTCCGACCGTTCGGGCCGTAAGAAAATGACTTATATCGGTCTGATACTGAGCATAGTGGGGAGTATCCTCGTGATGCTTGCGCAGGGCCCGCTGTTCCTGATCACCGGCCGTGCGATCCAAGGTATTTCAGCGGCGTTCATCATGCCTGCGACGATTTCCCTGATCAAGACGGCATTTGATGAAAAAGACCGCCAGCGTGCACTCAGCTATTGGTCTTTCGGTTCATGGGGCGGCGGGGGTGTTGCGACACTCGCAGGCGGACTGATCGCAACTTATATGGGCTGGAGATGGGTCTTCGTCATCTCCATCATCGTGGCACTGATTGCAATGTGGATTTTGAGGGACATCAAGGAAAGCAAGGCGAACGACCACAATAAAGCACCGTTCGACTACGGCGGATTCGTTTTATTCGTACTGGTGCTGCTCGGCGTGAACATCATCGTCACCCAGGGTCAGGAGATCGGCTGGACAAGTCCGCTGATGATCGGATTGATGGTCGTGACATTACTGCTGCTTGCGGTATTCTTCGAATATGAGAAGAGAAGGAAGCATCAGTTCATCGATTTCAGCCTGTTCAAAATCAAGCCGTATACAGGGGCGGTCGTCTCGAACTTCCTGCAGAATGGAATCATTGCATCCATCGTCGTTGCGAATATCTACGTACAGGTCGCAAGGGGCTTCACTTCATTTGAAGCAGGACTGCTCACGATCGGACATATCATCACACTGCTTGTGATGATCCGGGTCGGGGAGCGCATGCTCCAGACGATGGGCGCAAGGAAGCCGATGCTATGGTCGATCCTGATCGCATCACTCGGGATGAGCATGGCTGCCATGACATTCCTGCCGGATACAGCGTATATCGTCGTAGTATTCATCGGATTCCTGATTGCGGGTGTCGGGGTCGGCATGTATGCCACACCTTCAATGGATACATCACTCGTCCACATCAATAATGATCAGGTGGGCATCGCCTCAGGCATCTACAAGATGGCGAGCTCACTCGGAAATTCATTCGGCATCGCGATTTCGACGGCCGTATACGGCACAGTGCAGCTGATGACGGACAACATCCATGTCGCAGGTGCACTGGGGATACTCACCGCATTCGTTTTTGGAATCATTTCATTCTGGGTCGTCGCAAAGACGATTTCACCGGAAGAGGGACTGGCTTCGGAATCATTCGAAATGGCAGGTAAAGCTTGATATCAACTTTCATAGGCTGCAGGGCTCACGCCCTGCGGTCTTTTTTATTTCGCCGTCACTGAACTTTGATAATATTTAAATTAAAACAAATTATTAGAAAATTATATTGGTTAAGAAGGGCGATTATGGTAAAGTTTATATAAGATATGCAGTAGCCTACATATTTATGTGAAAGCTGATGTATATTCACAAAAGTGTATAGGGGGAAAAAGAATGAGAAAGTATTTGATGCTTTCATTGATGTCTGTGTTCGTTCTGGTGCTTGCAGCATGTGCGGATGATTCAGATGTCGATGAAGAAGCTGCAGGGGACAACGCCGATGACGGCGATGCAGCGACGGAGGAATCTGTATCCGGTGATATCGTGGTCGCCATGCAGGATGATGCGGTTTCACTGGATCCGCACGGCAGTAACGACTCTGCCTCATCACAGGTGCGTCAGAACATTTACGAAAGTTTAGTGCAACAGGATGCAAATATGGAACTGGTTCCGGGTCTTGCAGAGGAATGGGAATCCGTTGAGGAAGATGTATGGAACCTGACACTCAGGGAAGGTACGACATTCCACAGCGGTGAAGAATTCACTGCCGAAGATGTCAAAGCGACATTCGACAGGGTGCGTGATGAAGCGGTCGCTTCAGAAGTCGCTTTCCTGTTTGAAATGATCGAGGAAGTTGAAATCGTGGGCGACTACGAAGTCAACCTCCATACGGAATATCCTTTTGCGCCGCTGCCGAGCCACCTGGCACACAACACGGGCGGCATCATGAGCAAATCACTGATCGATGAAGACTATCAGAATGCTTTGGATGAAGCGGGTGTCGACATGACTGCCGATGAATACTATGAACTCCGTGAAGAAGGCGGGGACGAGTATGAAGAAGTCATGGATCAGATTTCAGGAGACATCGGCAACGTCATCAGCTCCAACCCTGATGGCACGAACCATGGTGTCCTTGAAGAACGCAACCCTGGACAGGAAACGGTCCTCACGAAATTTGAAGATTTCCAGGGCGGGGAGCGGAACTTTGATTCAGTCACTTTCCGTGTCATCCCTGAAGTGAGTGCAAGGCTTGCCGAACTTGAAACAGGCGGTGTACAGGTTGCACGCGACATCGATGCATCCAACGCACAGCGTGTTGAAAGCGGTGAAAACACCGAGCTGCTGGAGCAGGAGTCACTGCGTACGGACTACCTCGGTTTCAACACCCAGAAAGAACCTTTCGACGATGAGAAAGTGAGACAGGCGATTGCACACGCGATCGATACTGAAGCAATCGTTGAAGGCGTGTACGACGGCATGGGCATTTCGGCAACACACCCGATCCCGCCGGATGTCTGGGGTTATGACGACAGCCTTGAAGGCCAGCAGTACGACCTCGACAGGGCGAAGGAACTGCTTGCTGAAAGCGATCATCCAGACGGATTCTCAACCGAATTATGGGTAAGGGATGACCAGATGATCGTCGATACAGCACTGTATATCCAGGAGAGCCTCGGTGAACTGAACATCGATGTGCAGGTTGAGCAGATGGAGTGGGGCGCGTTCCTCGACAGGACAGGCCAGGGCGACCAGGAAATGTACCTGCTCGGCTGGACGACTGTAACGGCGGATGCGGACTACGGATTATATGCACTGCATCATTCCGATAACTTCGGCGCCGTCGGCAACCGTTCATTCTATGCGAATGACGAACTCGACGAAGCACTCGATGACGGCAGGACCGAATCGGATGAAGATGCACGTGCAGAAGCTTACTCCACAGCACAGCAGATCATCATAGAAGAAGCGCCGATTGCACCGATCGTGCATTCCAACTTCTCAATCGGTGTCGATACAAACCAGGTTGAAGGCGTAGAGCTGGATGCCCTCGGTGATGTAAGACTCGAGAATGTGACGTTCAACGAGTAATTGAAAAAGGTTTCAACAGATGACCCCAAAGCGGATTTTGGGGTCATTTTTATTTTTGGAGGTCTTTATTTCGAAAACTATGTGAATTTTTTAATGAACTTCCGTCACTCAGCACATTAATGTGTTAAAGTATTAGTGATTTTATATGAAGGAGGAATAATGATGAATAAATACATATTGCTTATGATGACGGGCGTGCTTGCTTTGGTGCTGTCGGCCTGCGCGGATGATTCCAATGTGGAGGAAGCGGCGGATGGAGGGGAAGCGGCAGCCGGTGATCTTGTAATCGCCATGCAGGATGACGTCGTCTCCATCGACCCGCACGGCAGCAACGACACTGCTTCTGCGCAGGTGCGCATGAATATATACGAGACGCTGGTGAACCAGACCATGGAGATGGAACTCACCGCGGGTCTTGCCGAGGAATGGGAGACCATTGAAGATGATGTCTGGAACTTCCAGTTGAGGGAGGGTACGACCTTCCACAGTGGTGAGGGATTCACGGCAGAAGATGTGAAGGCGACGCTCGACCGTGTGAATGATGAGGCGGTCGCATCGGAAGCGGCATTCCTGTTCGAAATGATCGAGGAAGTGGAAATCGTCGGCGATTATGAAGTGAACATCCATACCGAATTTCCATTCGCACCGCTGCCGAGCCACCTCGCGCACAACACCGGCGGCATCATCAGCAAGTCGCTGATCGATGAGGACTATCAGAATGCGCTTGATGAAGCGGGCGTCGATATGACGGCAGATGAGTACTACGAACTCCGCGAAGGCGGCGGGGATGAGTATGAGGAAGTCATGGACCAGATTTCGGAACATGTCGGTTCGGTGATCGGCTCGGAGACGGACGGCACGAACCATGCGATGCTTGAGGAACGGAATCCGGGGCAGGAAACGGTCCTGACGAAATTTGAGGATTTCCAGGGTGAAAGCGGCGAACGCGGCTTTGATACAGTGACTTTCCGCGTCATCCCGGAGTCCGGTGCGAGGCTTGCAGAGCTTGAAACGGGCGGCGTCCAGATCGTCCGTGACATCGATTCTGCGAATGCGGACCGGGTCGAAAGCGGTGAAAATACAGAGCTTTTAGAGCAGGAATCATCCCGTACAGATTATCTGGGCTTCAACACTGAAAAGGCGCCGTTTGATGACGTGCGTGTCAGACAGGCCATCGCTTATGCGATCGACAGGGACATGATCGTCGAAGGTGTCTTTGACAACATGGGCATTGCCGCCACACACCCGATCGCACCTGATGTATGGGGTTATGACGATTCACTGGACGGCCGTGAATATGACCTCGACAGGGCGAAGGAACTGCTTGCCGAAAGTGATCATCCGGACGGTTTCTCTACCGAACTATGGGTGAGGGACGATCAGATGAACGTCGATACTGCACTGTATATCCAGGAAAGCCTTGCGGAGCTCGGCATCGAAGTTTCGGTGGAACAGCTCGAATGGGGCACGTTCCTGGAACGGACCGGCCAGGGCGACCATGAAATGTTCGCAATGGGCTGGACGACGGTGACCGGTGATGCCGACAACGGATTATACGCACTGTATCATTCAGAGAATAAAGGTGCGACAGGCAACCGCTCATTTTATTCGAATGACGAACTGGATGCAGCACTCGATGCGGGGCGGAGCGAGGCTGATGAAGGCGACCGTGCCGATGCCTATTCGGCTGCACAGGAAATCATCATTGAAGAAGCACCAACGGTCTCACTCGTCCATCCGAACTTCGCGGTCGGCGTGGATGCATCACAGGTTGACGGCGTGGCGATCGACCCAATCGGCCTTGTGCGCATAGAAAATCTGACATTCAAATAATTTATAGCAGGTCGGGACATAAGTCCCGGCCTTTTTTGCATTTTGAGGATCTTTATGGGGGCGGCGAGGCTTGCTGTTTAGATGGTGCATACGGCGCTGCAGAGTTACCATGAAAACGCGATTTACGATACCATGCAAATCGCGTTTATTGTTACCAGCTGAATCGGCAGTGTGGGTGCCACTTTATACTATCCTCCGTAAAGATGCACCACTCCATCCGTTTCTCTGCGGTAAATCGCCGTCGCCCATTCACGGTCCATTTTCTTTTCCGCATTGTTATCACCGTATGTTCTTGCCTTGCCGATAAGTAAATGTGCCACTTTGCCGAGTTCCATATTATGCCTCCAGCGTTTTAAATTATAGGGTTAAATCACTTTAAACTCATCTGTCAACCAGAATACGTTTTCTTCATCATGATACCTGAAAGCTTTGACGACACGGTAAACACCGCTGTTCAAAGTCAGGTGATACTCTTCAAGATCGATAATGATTTCATCAATTTCTCCAGGTGATATCACCTTACCATAATTATCAAATTCTGAAAAATCAGAAAAGGCCATGTCGTCAAAAGCGAGCATATACCACTCGCTTCCGACTTTCTTTTCAATATAGAAAAACTCACCGTAACCAAATAAAGAGTGGCCGGAATTTATAATATTCAGTTCGATGATTGTCTCCTCCGGCTGCCCGACTGTCATATACAAATCATTTTTTGAACCGGGCAGGTCCTGCCTGGGGCTTGGTTCATCAAGTAAATCCGGAGTGATCGGTGTGATACATGCAGTCAAAATAAATGGAATGAATAACATCATCATAAGGAGTGAATATTTTTTCATTCAAACACCTTCCTCACCCCTATTATATGCCAATATGTAAAAAGGCGAAGAGACCTCCGCCCTAATTTTCCATCATCTTAATATTTTTATCATTGAATTTCGTGATTTTCAGTACTGACAGAGCGATTTTGAGCCTAGTTAATGATAAAGATTATACCAGTTACCACCATTAGAAGCTCTATGGGTGACTGCGTTTTAAATAAACCATGAAATTCGAATTATATTCGATGGGATATTTTTCTAATAAAACAAAGTATTTAAACAGAGACATTTTATGTCACGCATTTTTCATATAAAAAACCCCAAGCATCCCTGTGGTTATAGGATTCTTGGGGTTTGGACCATCAAACTTGAGATATTGATTCCTATGGCACCTGGAACTTCCCCAACCTCGAGATCCAGTTACTTGTGATGCGCATCCATTAGCAACTCCAGTTTTGTATCCACAGCTTCGATGGAAGATTTGTCCAGATGGGAGTCATCGTATTGTATACCATGGCCTCTCAGGACCTGGTTCAGTTTAGGATGAAGGCTCTCCAAAGTATAGTTTTCCATCTCACCCGGTTCGCCCCCGTGGGCCCTGCAAAGATCATTTACTTTAGAGTGTAATGACTCGATAGTGTTTAAATCCACTTCCGTTTCATCAAATTCCACCCCGTGGTCCTTCAAAAGGAAATTCAACTTTTCATGATACTTTTCATAGTCTCGACTATGTTCACTCATAATATTCCCTCCAAGATATATTCATCTTAAAACTTAATTATAGTGTACCCACTTTGGTTGAAATTAAGCCCTTACATATTTTTTGATTCATGATAAAAGATCCCAGACAATCGATGGAATATCTGGGATCAGTTAAAGTGAAAATGATTAATTTGATCAGGCAACTTTTACTTTTGATTTGGTGACCGGGTACCCCAGGTTTTCAATCGCATTTTCTATATTTTCAATCGTTGTGACTGCTTCATCAAAATCTGCTTTGACTTTACTTGCGTTGAACATGACTTTGACACTGTCTTTTTCCACACCGTCCAAACCTTTTACAGCGTTATCAATCTTCTGGATACATGATGGACATGATAAAGTTTCTAATTGAATGGTTGCTTTTTGCATAATATATCTCTCCTATTTATAATTTTTATCCGTTTCTTTCTCTACAATTCAAGTATACGACTTTTTGCCGTTAAAATAATTGATGTAAATCAATTTTTGATTGGTCATTTAAAATTCTTGATTTTCTCAGGCAAGGCGCTTTGTTTCATCATCTTTCTGCTGCATTGGCGCTTCTGCCTCTTGGACGGTAAATCATCAATCTCGTCGCATTGAATGCCATCTCCATAAATGTGCCGAGTGTCACTTGAATGCGACACTCAAAGCATTTATAGCACGCTTACCATTTTAAAGATAATCTGGCATAAAAAAATCCTCAGGATGAGGATAGTGGTGACATATGCTTCGATTCAGGTGGTATCGAGGCGTGCGATTTTGGTGGTAACATTTACGCCGACGCAGTGGTAACATCAGAACGCCGTAAGCAGATGGCCTTAAAAATCTTGCTATCTGAACGTTTGAAGGACCTTGCTGTTTAGTTAACCTTAAAAATCCAACTAACTAAACACCTGGGGCCCCTCACTGTTTAGATAACCTTAAAAATTTCGACTATCTAAACGTTTGAAGGCCCTTGCTGTTTAGATGGCCTGAAAAATTCAGCTGTCTGAACGTTTGAAGACCTTAACTGTGCAGATAGTCCTGAAAACCTCTCCATCTGAACGTTTCAATGGACGGCCGGGGCTTATGTGTGTCTGTTGTACATCTTCAATAACTCGATTATGATGATGTATAAAGGGGGGAGTCACCATGATGAAAGAAGAGATAGACATGCTGGTGCGGCAGCAGTCGACGAAAAACATCTCGTATGTGATCGAACACGAAGGGGAAGTGATCCGTCACCGGGAAAATAAAGTCCACCGCTCGGCGAGCGTCGTCAAAATACCGCTCTGCCTTGCAGCGTTGAAAAAGGCGCACGATGTGGGCAGGGACGACCTGCTGCTCGTTAAAAAGAAAGTCGGCGGTTCGGGGGTGCTTCATGCACTGAATGATGTGGAAGTGATTCCGCTGAAGGATACGGTGGTCCTTGCGATGATCGTCTCGGACAATACGGCATCCAATATGCTGATGGACTATGTCGGATTTAAAAATATTGAGAAATCGTTCAAAGAGTGGGGCATCAACGACTCGGTGCTCGGGCGGCATTTTATGGATACATCGGGGGATGCGCCTAAAATATCGAACACCGCCACTGCCGAAGATATGATGACGGCATTGAACCTTATATATGAAGAAAATAAATTCATCCCGGAGCCTGTGAGGCAGGATATGCAGAAGCATATGCGCAATTCGCAGTTCAACGACCGCGTCGGCGGTGCGCTGAATGACGGCGGGGATGAGGATCATATCACCGTGTCCAATAAGACGGGCACGCTCGATAACCTTGAGCATGACATCGGAGTGCTGCAGTCGAAGGATAAGACCGTGAAATTCTCTGTATTTTCTGCCGGTTGGAACAGCAACCTCGAGGCACGGTATTTCCTGAATAATTTGGGGAAGATACTTCTAAAGCACTTTTAAAATTATCAGAACAGGGTATACGATGAATGCAGGCAAATTTCTACATGCCTTGAAAAAGGGCAGTTTAATCTGCTTATAGGAGGAATTACATTGGGTAAGTTAGATAATAAAGTAGCATTCATCACGGGCGCCGGATCCGGCATGGGTGCGGCACAATCGCTTTTGTTCGCTAAAGAAGGTGCTAAGATTATAGCAGCTGATATTAATCTTGAAGGCGTTAAAAAAATTGTTGAGAAAATTAAAGAAGACGGTGGAGAAGCGGTTGCTGTCGAGATAGACGTTTCCGACAGCTCAAGCGTGAAGGACGCAGTGAAAGAAGGACTTGAGTCTTTTGAAAGAATAGATGTCTTAAGTAATACGGCTGGTGTACTTGACGATTATGCACCGACGTTAGAAACATCTGAAGAACTTTGGGATAAAATTATCAATATTAATCTTAAAGGAGTATACAATGTTACGAATGCAGTGCTGCCACAGATGATCGACAATAAAGAAGGCGTCGTCATCAATATCGCATCCATCGCAGCATTTGTTGCAGGTGGTGGTGGAGCGGCTTACACGGCTGCTAAACACGGCATTGCGGGCTATACAAAACAACTGTCATTCGACTATGGTAATAAAGGCATCAGAGCGAATGCTATTGCACCCGGCGCAGTTGAGTCAGGTATGACAAAAGAGATATTTGAAAGCGGAGATGCAGCTGTCATGGAATCTGTGAACTCTGTACCTGCTGGCCGTTATGGCAGCCCGGAAGAAATCGCCACTGCTGCCTTATTCTTGGCGAGTGAAGATTCATCGTTCATGCATGGAGCAATTATGCCGGTAGATGGTGGATGGTTAGTTAAGTAAACTTCAAATTTCATTTCGAAAAAGCAAACGCACAGTCCAATTTTGGACTGTGCGTTTTTTAATAGCTATTCATATTTACTGGAATTACTCAAGTTCGAGTCCGAATGATGCGCCGTTCCTGTTTTCATCTGTAGAGCCTGTGTAGATGCCTTCGTCAGGATCGTACATGATGCTGCTCACGTTGCCGATCGGTGCCGGCTCGTCAGTGAAGCCGTGGCCCATATCGTTCAACTGTGAAATCACGTCTTCAGGGATGCCTTCCTCATGGAGGTAGTTGTCCGGGTTGTTCGTGAATATCCTAGGTTCGTTCAGTGCATCTTCGAGAGGCAGGTCATACTCATATGTGTTCAGTATCGTCTGAAGCACGGAAGTGATGATCGTCTGACCGCCCGGTGATCCGACTGTGAGCACCGGCTGGCCGTCATTGAAGACGATCGTCGGCGTCATGCTGCTGAGCGGGCGTTTATTCGGCTGAACTTCGTTTGCACCGCCCGGCTCTGCGTCAAAGTCGGTCAGTTCGTTGTTCAACAGGAAGCCGTATTCCGGCACCATGATGCCCGATCCGAAGACCTGCTCGATGGTGGTCGTGTAAGATACGACGTTGCCGTATGAATCGACGACGGAGTAGTGGGTCGTCTGGCCGTCCACCCTGTCACCCGGCTGGGCGACCGCACCCTGTCTTTCGAAGTCTTCCTGGTAAGGCATGACATCTCCCGCTTCAGGATTTTCAATTACGGAATCAAGGCTGATGAGGTTGCGTCTTTCTTCAATATAATCCGGATGGAGCAGACCTTCCACCGGCACATCGACGAACTCAGGGTCGCCTGCATATTCTGCACGGTCCGCATAAGCGAGATGCATCGTTTCAGCGAGCAAATGATATTTCTCGACCGACTTGATGTCGTACTGTGATAAGTCGAAGCCGTCAAGGATGCCGAGCATCTGAAGGAGGAAGACCCCGCCTGAACTTGGCGGCGGCATCGTTGCGATGTCGTAATCTTTATACTGTCCCCAAACAGGCTCATCTATTGTGACATCATACTTCTGCATGTCCTCCACGGCAAGCGTACCGCCAAATTCCTGTACGGTGTCGGCAACCGCTTCTGCGATTTCACCGTTGTAGAAGACATCGGTTCCCTGCTCGCTGATCATTCTTAATGTATGCGCAAGATCCGGCTGGACGAGCATGTCACCTTCAGCAAGTGGGTTGCCCTCACTGAAGAACACTTCGCTTGCGGCACTCCTTTCGAGTTTCTCCGCATGTGTCTCTATTTCACCCGCGAGGAAGTCATCAATCGGGAAACCTTCTTCGGCAAGCGCAATCGCCGGGGCGATCAGGTCATGCATGGCGATCGTCCCCCACATGTTGTGGCTGGTCTCAAGTCCCGCTGCAGTGCCCGGGACACCGACCGAGTTGCCGTGGATTACACGGTCTTCAAAATCCATCGGTTCTCCGTCATCACCGAGGAACATTTCCGGATCGGCACCTCCCGGTGCACGCTCACGGCTGTTGATGATCGTCGTTTCCTTCGTCGCTGCATCATACACCATCATGAAACCGCCGCCGCCGATGCCCGACATCATAGGCTCGGTCACCGTCAACGCGTACTGCATGGCGATTGCGGCATCCACCGCATTACCGCCGGACTCCAGAACATCAAGCCCGACCTGGGAGGCGAGCGGGTGGGCGGAAACAATCATGCCGTCACTGCCGGTCGCCGTATTGTTTTCCGTCCCGTAATCCGGCTGGAAGGATGAAGCGGCCGCAAACTGGGATAAAGTGACGGCCGTGAGCAGCGCCACCCCTGCAATCATGCTGAGACGTCTGAGGAAAGATTTCATAAAAAACACTCCTTAAGATAGTTTTAATGATTCAATCGTCGTGACTGCCGGCTACATCTTACTGAATTCCAAATTTTCAGATAACGTCAATGTAATAATACCATAAAGTGGATATGAGGGGAAGGGTGTTGCGGATTTCGGCAGATATCGAGAAGCAGTTGTTGATTCCAGCACATGCTCGCGGGGTGCACGAGAACGTGATAGACTTCCAGCGCATGTTCGCGGAGCGCACGAGCATGTGATGGGCCACTCAATATAATAAATATCTCCCCCCAACAAAAAACCTGAACGGATTCCGTTCAGGTTTTTGCCATTTCAGCGCCAGTTTCAGATCCACGTTCCGGGGTCTCCTTCTTATACCAGTGGTAGCAGAGGATGATGATCAATACCAAATCCACCACGTCTCCGCCGTAATACATCACCATGGCGCCTGTCCGGCCTTCGCCGGTCGGGACGCCCGGCGGCGGGCTCTGGTAGATCAGCTTCGACAGTGCCTTATGGAAGCCGAGTGCCGCCACGAGTGCGACCGCCCTGTACCAGTAGGCATGTCTGTGTGAAGTGATGTCCACATAGATGATGCTGATGGTGAATAAGTATCCCGCAAGGAACACATGCAGGTGGACGATGATGAAAAGAATCATGCTTTCATGCATCCACACATATAAGTCCGTCATATAAATCAGGAACAGTCCGCCGATGTTCAAAACGGATGCGGTGAACGGATTGGTGATGAATCTGCCGTAGGCGCTGTTCAGCACGCGGCTGACAATCCGCGCATCCTCGGTCGGCAGCGCCCGCAGAAGCAGGGTCATCGGTTTACTGTAGACGAGGAATATCGGCGCAAGCATCCCGAGCAGCAGATGGCCGTACATATGGGCGATGAAGTTTTCATGCGCAGCATCACCGAGCGGCCCGACGAAGGCGCTGGCGGCGGTGACGAGCCCTAAGATCCATAAAAACGGCCGTCTCACCGGCCATCTTCCGAATTTGCGGTTCGAGACGCGCATCGCCATCAGGTAGCCGAGGGTCAGGATAACGGCCGTGACGACGACAGCATCCTGTATCGCATGGAAATGATCGTGCATCTTTTAATCCCCCTGAACCGCGGGGTCATTCTTCCTGACCCTGTACCACAGGAATCCACCGATTGCGAGCAGCAGGATGGCTGATGAAATCCATGCGATATCATAAGGCAGCAGATCCACGTTGTAACGGATCTGGTGGATGCGCAGCACCTTATGACTCACGATCCCGTCAAAAAGCTGGAAGGCACCCATCCCCAAAAACAGCCCGGCAGCCCACCTGACGGTGGAGTAAGTATGGATTCTGACCACATGGGCAAATAAAAATATCCCTGCGACGATGGCGAACAGAGCGAATGAATTCAACAGGCCGTCTGAGAAGATCCCGAACTGGGTCGTATCGAAGTCGAAGAAATGATGCCACTGGAGCAGCTGGTGAAAAATGATTTCATCAACCAGCGCCATTACACCGATCCCGATCAGCACCCCGGAGGTCATGATTTTGCGTCTCGCAGACACCGAACTCTTTTTTCCCTTCATTATAAACAACACCCCTCCATTGTCTATGTATATTACATACAGTACCCTTAAACACTGTTGAAATAACGGGCATCCATGATTTTTATTTTTCAGAGCATGTGTTTATAAAGCTGTTTCATGGGTAAATATGAACTACATGCGAAAGACATTCGCTGTTGTTTAATGATGAAAACATGAATATGAATTAAAAATTTGAGTCTGAAATTTATAATCATCAAAATGGAGGTATTTATCATGCGGAAGATAGAAACATTTGCAACTGAAGAAGAACTGCTGAGAAGGATAGAGCAGCTTAGGGCGGATGGTGTCACTGAAGACATGATGACCGTCGTGGGCAACGAAGGCACTACGACCGATGCATTGAATGATACGGGCGTGAACTACCGTTCCGCCGACGGCAGTGCATGGGATAAGATCGCATCATGGTTCAGCGATGATCAGCCGGAGGACCGGGTGATGGATGACCTCGGCCTCACAAAAGATGAAGAGAATACGTTCATGAATGCACTGGACAGGGGCGAACTGCTGCTGTATGTCAACAACCGTACGACGGATGACGCCTATTATGCAGGCAATGACGGTTCTTTCGAAAAGGATGACGCTGCACCGGGTGCTGTGCCTCCTGCTGAAGATGCAAGGCGTCAGGATAACTTCGACAACCGTACAGTGACGGAAGACGCCGCACCGGGCAAGAGCGAACAGTTCGTACCGGAAACGCACAGGGAAGATCCTTTGAATGAAAGAGGTGCCGATTACGGCATCGATGAACCTGTCCGTGATGACAACTACAGCTATGACGATAATAATATAACGGAGGATGAGAGAATGAGAAACGATAAATTTATTACTGATGAAGAAAGACGTAAACATGATAATTTCGGTGTGACGGATGATGAGTGGAACAGACTTTCCGATGAAGAGCGGATTGAGCTCAGGGAAGAACGTCTGAGAGTGGATAAGGAAAACGTGAAAACCGGCGAAGTCCATGTGGATAAGCATGTGGAAACAGAGCATCAGGAAATTGATGTACCGGTCGAGCGTGATGAAGTGACGATTGAAAGACGTCCTGTCGAAGGCGAGCGGAGAACCGGTTCCATGGATGAGCGGATTGAAGACAATGATTCCATCCACATCCCTGTATCCGAAGAGCGCGTGAACGTCGAGAAGGAAAATGTGGTCGACGAAGAAGTCGTCGTCCGTAAGAATAAAGTCCAGGATACGGAGCACATCTCTGAAGATGTCCGCCATGAGGAAGTCGATATTGAAGAGACGACCAACACGGACCGCGAAACCCGTAACCGTGATGAAGTGAACCGTAGAGACAGAACTGACAGAGACAGAATATAATTTGAATACAAAAGCCGGACAAATTTTGTCCGGCTTTTTCATGTCCTAAGTGATGTCGGCATACTCACCTTCCGTGATCCTGATGAGATCATCCGGTGTCACTTCCACCTGCATGCCCCTTTTGCCTGCGGATACGACGATCGTATCAAGGTCTGCCGCAGATGAGGCCAGAAAAGTCGGGAAGGATTTCTTCATCCCGACCGGTGAACAGCCGCCGCGGACGTATCCGGTCGTCTTCTCAAGCGCATCAATGTCGAGCATATCCACTTTCTTGTTCCCGCTCACTTCAGCGAGCTTCTTCAAATCAAGCTTGGTCCCTGACGGTATGCAGGCGACGATTTCCCCGGTATTGCTGCCGGTTGCGACCATGGTCTTATAGATTTTATGGAACGGCATGCCGGTCTCATCTGCATCATTCTGGGCTTTTTCATTATCATCATTCCACGCATATTGATGGACATTGTAGCCGATGCCGTGATTTTCGAGCTGCCGCATCGCATTCGTCTTCTGTATCTTCTTTTTCTTCATGGAAGCACCCCCTTCGATATTCCATCGGTTTTATTTTAACACAGGCAGATTTTCCTGCCCGGAATAAAGTTTCGGGGGAAGCGCAATTCAGTTGTTTATTTTGTGCCGTTTCGGGGAAGCTGTTTATAGAGCAATCCAGAATATTTGAAAGGGGAAAAGGAATGGCTAAGAAATCGAATAAGAAAAAGACCGAAACCGCGAAAAAACCGGACCTTGCAGTCCATGAGACACTTGAGCTGCATGAGGTGCTGACGGTGAAGCAGGCGGCATACCTTAAAGCGAACATGATGGAAGAAATCGCCAAAGACGAGGACTTGAAGCAGATCATCCGCAAAGATGCGAGGAATTCGAAAAAAGCGATCAAAGAAATTCAGGAACTTTTACCTTAAGGAAGGGGCAGTATAGATGGACTTGATTAAAGAACTCGATAAATCAGGAGAAAATAAAGACCAGATCATCGCAACTGAGCTGCTCGTGACGGCGAAGGCGGCGGTGCGCACGTATGCCGTGGCACTCACTGAAACGGCATCCCCCGAAGTCAGGGATGTGCTGAAGCGCCAGCTGAAGCAGGCGATCGACCAGCATGGAAGAATTGCCGACTACATGATGGAGAACAACATGTACTATGCGCATAATATCGACAAGCAGCTCGAACTCGACAAGAAGAAAGTGAAGACCGCGAAGAAGCTGGTCAAAGATAAATAACACCGGAGGCCCCGAGCCTTTCCGGTTGTGTCCGGACATCCCTTTGGATATCATATCCTTTAGGGATGTTTTTATATTCTGAAAATTAAATGATGGAATTACAGGAGGCACTAACATGACACAGGAAAGTTTATATGAAAAAGGCAACATCAAAAGGTTATCGGAATTCGCAAAACTCGCACCCGATGCGTTCAAAAGCTTCGCAGCATTTGACAAGGCAGCGGTCGCTGACGGCGTGATTCCGAGACGGACGAAGGAACTGATCGCAGTTGCGGTGGCACACGTCACAGGATGCCCGTACTGCATCGACATCCATGTCAATGCGGCAAAAGAACTGAATGTATCAAAAGAGGAGATCGCTGAAGCGGTCATGGTGGCGACCGGCCTGAAGGCGGGCTCTGCGATGGCACACGGCGTGAACGCACTCCAGGCCTACGACGGCAACAACGACGGCGACTTGTATGAGAAGTCCAACATCGACCGCCTCGGTGAGTTCGCAAAACTCGCACCGGACGCATTCAGGGCATTTGCACAGCTCGATAAAGAAGCGGTGAAGCCCGGCAAGATCTCCGGGAAGGATAAAGAGCTCATCGCCGTTGCGGTGGCGCACGTCACGGGATGCCCGTACTGCATCGAGATACATACCGCCAATGCGAAGAAGCTTGATGTGACAAAAGAGGAGATGGCGGAAGCGATCCTCGTCGGCGCAGCACTGAAAGCAGGCTCCGCGATGGCACACGGTGTCAACGCACTGAACGCATTCGACGAATAATATAGTGATGAAATCCGGACAGGGTCCCCTGTCCGGATTTTTTTGCGGAAACGTGATGGGAATAAAGAACCCGCGGCTTCCGTCCGGATATCTCCTGTGTAATAGGACAGACGCAAAGAGTTCCCAGGTGCCGTCCGGATAGCTTACTAAAAATCAGACGGAGGCAAAGACTTCTCCGCCTCCATCCGTTTTCTCCGCTGATTTCCTGACAGCCTGCGGTGGCGGGTGAGCGCCGTCTGGATCTGAGTCCGGATTCCGAATGGAGCCGCTCTCGCCATCAGAAGTGTCCTTTATTCAATAAGAAAAACGGATGGAAATCCCACAAAGGGGAAATCCATCCGTCTGATGACTTAAGCATAATGCCGCTTCGTCAGCTGATCGAGCCTGATCCTCCGGAGCATCTCCTTCGGCACAAGGAAAGTCACGGTGACGACGCCCGGATTCCGGCCAATGTCGATCGAGCCGGTGATCGTCGCGCGGTTCATCACTTCCGGCACTTCTATATCCAACAGTTTCGCTGCGCGCTCAAGCCCATTCTGGGTGGCATCGTTCAATGTCGCACCGGTGCCGATGAAGGACAGCGGATAAGATTCCTCGATCCGCTCGACGCCCCATTGTTCAGCGAGCATCTGGGCTTTTTCCATTTCCTCCTCCGTATACGGTTTTGCGACCGCGGGCAGATCTTCCTTCAACGGCAGAAGTATCGGCCCCTCGACCTTCAAATCTTTGATGACGCTCACGCTGAGATCGACGACACCGGCGACATCGGTCGTATGCCCCGCGATTTCACCGTTCCCCTGCATGGCGTGCATATCACCGAGGTAGACGCCGCCGCCCGGGACTTTGACCGGGCAGATCAGGACCGTGCCTTCACGTACCCTGTTGATGTCCATATGGCCATCCGTCCGATCTTCAAGTTCTTCGACGGTCTTCACATAGTCATGCGGCGCATCGAGCAGGAACTGCCCGAAGTCCCCGGCATTATGGGAGTCCGGGAAAGGGCTAGCAGGCGTCGTGCCGAGCTGGCCGAGAAACGGGATGACCCGGGCGACCGCACCGACGATATCGTGCGGGGCGAATGTGACGACCGGGTTCTGGATGGAATTTTCCGGCGTGCACATGTAATCCTTCGATTTATGCGCGATCCGTTCCGCCGCTTCCCGGTTCAGGGCGATGCCGAGCGACCGCTCCTTGTTGAAGGCCATCGTATAGGCATTGGTGAAAGTGAACGGCGTGACATCTTCATCACATTCCGCGCACCGGACGGCACCCTGGCCGATTCCTTTAATGACGGTCTTCGGGTTTTTAGCTCCGCAGTTCGGACATATGCCTGCGACGAACGGGTCGCCCGTGAATCTGCCTTCCATCGGACGGTCATGTCCGGAAGCGGTCGCGATGGATGTCACGCGGATCGAGTTGATCTTGATCGCGATCGCATCACCGACTTCAGCCCCTTCGACATAGACCGGCCGGGTGACCTCATGGCCGCCTTTCAATTCCGGGGTGATCATCGGACCCCAACAGCCCGGTGCCGTATTGGCGACGATCGTGCCGTTGTTTTTGACATGATAAGACATTTCAATATTCGGGTCGAGTGTGCCATCGGTGAACTGGTCGACGTAAACGGTTTGCTTGAAATCATGGTTACTCATTCTTATCAGCTCCTCTTATCTTTCATTATATTCCAAAAACCCCTGTAAATCATCAATGAACGACGCTCCGGTGGGAATTTCAAGGTTTAACATATGCTCAATCGGTTACAGTAATACTAGACGACATCATTTCAATAAATCGCATAGTAAGGAAAGGATTGAAAACATGTCTGTAAAAGAAGAAGTGATCGATAAGCATCTTGATCATATCGTCAACTTCAGAAGACGGCTGCATAAAAAGCCGGAACTGAGCTTCAAGGAATTCGAGACGACTGATATGATAGTGAACGGACTTGAGGATACGAAAATAAAATTTTACGAGTTGAGTGAGGATACCGGTGCAATCGGCGTGCTGGAAAAGGACCCGGATTATGAATATGTCGGCGTGAGGGCGGACATCGATGCGCTGCCGATCGAAGAGGAGACGGACCTTGAATTCAAATCTGAAATCGACGGCAGGATGCATGCATGCGGACATGATATCCATTCAAGCATCCTTTACGGCTTCGCCAAAGTCATCGATGAATTATATGACGATCTTAAATACAATATCGTCTTCATATTCCAGCCGGCGGAAGAGATACTGAAAGGTGCCAAATACATCAAGGAAGAACTGAAGCGCCTGGAAGTGCCCGTCGATAAAATCGTCATGTACCACACGTGGCCGAACTTGAATGAAGGACTCGTCGGTTACAGGGATGAGCAGTTCTGTGCCGGTGCCCAGAGCTTCAACGTCAAGCTGAAGGCAAAAGGCGGACACGCCGCACACCCGCATAAGACGGCGGACCCGGTGTATCTGGCTGCGGACATCATCCACTTTATCCAGGCAATCGTATCGAGGTACAACAACCCGGCAACGCCCCTCGTCATGACGATCGGGCAGATCCACGCCGGTGAAAGGAATAACGTAATCCCCGACGTATGTACATTCGGCGGAACGATGAGGAGCTTCTCCGAGGAATCCATCAAGGACGCACGGGAAATCATGGAGAAGTACATTAAAGAAGTCACTGCCATGGTCGGGGCGGATTATGAAATCGAATTTAAGAACTACTGCCCGCCACTCATCAACACCCCTGAAGTCGTGGAGGAATTCGTCAACGCAGGTGAGGATGAATCCGTCTATCACAAACTGAAGGAACCATCCATGGGATCGGAAGACTTCTCCTTCTATCTGGACGAATATGTCGGTGCAGCATTCCGCATCGGCACACGCATGGAAGACGTGGAGGAAAGCGGCTATTCACTCCACAGCCCGGAAATCATATTTTCTGAGAAAAGCATCAGGACAGGAATAAAAGCTCTCGTCGACTTTACGACGAGAGCGGGGTAGAGGCATTCAAAAACACAAAATCCTCAATAATAAGAAACGGACGACACCATTCTGATGAGTGTCGTCCATTTTCATTTCTGCTGATCTTCATCAAGGTTGTGACCATTAAAATGCAAGGCAATCACTTTATCGGTATAAAATGAGGTCAATTGTTCATTCATGACTTCTGTTGAAAATATGAAGTCACTTTTGATCCAGTATTTTAGAACGCCGACAGTAGCGTGCAGCTGGAAGCTGAGGAAAAGTTCGTATTCGGTTTCCCCGGTGTCCGATTCACGCTCTACATAAATCTCTTTACTGAACAGATTCCATAAGAAGGACTCAAGGCGTCTGTAGATATCCTGATCACCTTCAATAAGATCCAGGGCTTTAAACAATTTTTTGTTCGCTTCAATATATTCAAATATAAGTTCATTGGAAGGGATGACCCCATCCACAAGAACTTTATCCATATCTTTGTACGGCTGCCTGATGGACTGGTGTATACCTCCGATGGCATCCTCATATAATGCTTCCAGTAAATCTGATTTATTCTGGTAATGGATATAGAAAGTGCCCCTGTTGAAATCGGCCCTGTCGGTGATTTCGCTGACAGTGATGGCATCGGCACCGTCGTTTTCCAGAATAAGATCTACAAAAGCGCTTTTCAGCAACTGTTCTGTCAATTGCTTCTTTTTCATCTGTCGATTTATATCATTCAGCTCCAATCGGTTTTCCTCCGTTTATACACATATATGGTAAACAAAGCGGCTCTGTTTGTCGAGTGCTCAACACATCCATCACCCCTGCTTATTGAGGGTGTGATTGATAATAACTATCATTATATATGAAAGCATTATCAAAGTTTCCATCAAATGCATCACAGTATACAGGAGGAATAATAATGGGACTATTAGACGGCAAAGTAGCGATAATCACCGGCGGAGCGAAAGGCATGGGAGAGTTTCATTCCAGAAAACTTGCTGAAGAAGGTGCGAAAGTTGTAATCGGGGATCTTGATGCGGAAAACGGAGAAAGAGTGGCAAAAGAAATCGGCGGCGATCAGGCTGTCTTTGCCGAGTTGGATGTTACAGATCCGGACAGCTGGGAGAGAGTGGTACAAGAGGCTAAAGAAGCGTTTGGAACCATTGATATATTGGTGAATAATGCAGGACTTGCAGGTGCAATTACCGGACTTCTGGATATAGAAGAGGACTTGTATAAAAAGATAATCGACATTAACCAGAATGGCATATTCTATGGCATGAGGGCAGTTCTGCCGACGATGATCGAAAAGAATGAAGGCTCCATCATAAACATATCTTCACTTGCGGGATTGAGGCATGACATTACAGTCAACCCGGCTTATACGGCATCAAAATTTGCGATCAGAGGACTCACGAAACAGGCAGCATATGAATTTGCGGATAAAAATATCAGGGTGAATGCCGTTCTTCCGGGAGCGATACTCACACCAATGGCGGAAGCCACACTCACTAAGGAACAAATTGATGATGTGTCTCAAAACCTGCTTCCAATGCAGCGTTTTGCACAGCCGGAAGAAGTTTCCGAAGTCATTGTATTTTTAGCTTCTGATAAAGCAAGCTATGTCAGTGGATCGGACTATGTGGTGGATGGTGCAAGAGCCACTATAAATAAGTGATTTAAGCGAAGGTATATAGAGTATTCAAAAAATCTCATATAATGGAGGAAATGAAATGGCGAGATTAGATGGAAAAGTTGCAATCATTACAGGTGCGGCAGGCGGCATGGGCCTGACGATGGCCCAGGTGTTTGCCAAAGAGGGTGCCAAAGTTGTCGCTGCGGATATTCAGGATGAACTTCTTCAGGAAGGCGTGGAGGGCATCAAAGCTCATGGCGGTGATGCGATTGCTGTAAAGGTGGATGTTTCTTCATCTGAGGAATGGAAAAATGTCGTCGATGAAGCTGTTGAAAAATACGGCAAGGTCGACGTACTGGTGAATAATGCCGCCATTCAGATTGGGAAAAATGTCAAAGAAGCGACATTGGATGAGTGGAATAAAGTTCTTACAATCAATGCGACCAGTGTATTCCTCGGCATGCAGACGGTCATACCCGAGATGCAGAAAATGGTAGGGGATCGATCATCAATATGTCGTCGATTGGGGGCATCGTCGGTGGTGCGCCTGACGGTCATGATGTGGCATACAGTGCTTCGAAAGGCGCAGTGCGGTCAATGACCAAGCACGCTGCAAAAATATTGGCGGAAGATAAGATCCGTGTGAATTCCGTACACCCGGGTGTGATCAATACGCCTATGGTTGAGAAATCATTCGAGGAATACCCGGAACTGAAGGAAACCGTAAAAGCGAACTTCCCGCTGCCACCGCATACAGGTGAGCCTGAAGATCTCGCATATATGGTGGTGTTCCTGGCTTCCGATGAATCGAAGTTTGCCACAGGCAGTGAATTCGTCATTGACGGCGGCGCAACATCGACAAGGTAAAAGATTATCAGGAGGAACAGAAATGAAGTTTGGAATAATGGGTGCAGGACCGATTGGGTCCAATATTTCTAAAAAATTAGTTGAAAAGGGTCATGATGTGAAAATTGCGGATGTCCGTAATATACAGCGTCTGGAAGGTAAAGATTTTGCGGGGACGGCTGTGGAAGTGGAGGATGTCACCACAGATATTGATGTACTGATCATTTCACTCCCACTCCATGTGATTCCGGATATTCGGGGAATCGTAAATAATGCCGATGAAGACATCATAGTCATTGATACATCCAATTATTATCCTTTCCGTGACGGTGAGATCACCGAACTTGAGCAGGGGAAGGTGGAGAGCATCTGGGTTGCAGAACAGCTCGGGCGCCCAATCATCAAGGCATTCAGCAATATGGTCGCCCATACTTTGGAATCCAAAGGAAAACCGGAAGGGGCAGAGGACCGTATTGCCATGACGGTGGCTGGTGATGATCTGTCGCAGAAGAAGATTGTCATGGATCTGGTGGATGAACTCGGCTTCGATACGGTGGACAGCGGCAGTCTGGAGGAATCCTGGAGACAGCAGCCGGGGACGCCTGCATACTGCACGGAGCTGACAAAAGAAGAGCTGACTGAAGCATTGGAAAAGGCAGATAAAGAGAGAGCACCTCTGCTCAGGGACAAAGTGATTGAAAACTTCCCGGCTGATGCGACGCATGATGATGTCGTAGAACTTAACAGGAAAGTTTATAAATCCTAAGTCGCAACAGACTCTCAAACCCACAATAATACCCTCTGAAATATATATTTCAGAGGGTATTTTATTATAAAAAATCAAGTTTAAAAGTCACTTTGTTCATTAGAAGGTCAGAGCAATGCCTGCTCGGTCCGACCCCTCGTCCTGATGACATTGACGAGGAGTCCTGCAAGGAGGACAAATCCTACATAGCCCTGCAGCGGGTATACGGTGTTCACAAGTTCGGTGAATCCTATGAAGCTGAGTGAGAACGCAGCGATGCTTAAAATAACGACGCCGATCTTGAAATTCCTTGTATCTGCCTGGATGAAGCGTGCGCCGACGGTGTAGAGGCACGGGACTGCCGTGCTCAGTATCATCCCGAACAGGGCGAGGCCCATCAGTGCGCCGAGCACCGGATGGAACTGGTCTGCAAGCAGCAGCATCGGCATTTCCGCATACTGCAGCACATCGATGTTCGCATACACCGCAAGGTTGATGATCAGCGCGATGAGTCCGAGGACGATGCCGCCGAGGACTGCGCCGCGCTTGGCGGAGACTTTATCCTTTTCATTCGCCCCGATCATCATCATGATGCCGAAGGCGATGACGATGTTGAACGATACATGGAGCAGCGCGCTCAGGAACCAATGGGGTGAAGCGGCGAGCTGCTGTGTCGCGACACTTTCAAGCGTCGCAATGTCCGTACTGCTCGTTGTGACAGAGTAAATTGCGATGATGATGACGAGCAGGAATGCGAACGGTGTGATCCAGCTGATGACCGTGACGATCCTGTTGAGACCGAGCGTCATCACGAGCATCACAAGCAGCGTCAAAACAATGTTGCCAATGATTGCCGGAATCCCGAACTGCTGTGAGACGAGTGAGCCCGCCCCCGCGACCATCACGACCGCGACGCCGAATAAAAAGAATACGATCAGAATATCTATGACCGGGCCGATGTATCTGCCCGTAATATGATAGAGTGCCCGCTTATGGGATGTCGCTTTCAATTTATCCCCGAGCACTATCAAGTAGTATCCAAGCAGGGGATAGAGGATCATCGTGATGATTGCACCGATGGTGCCGATCCATCCCGAGCTCGTAAAGAATTGGAGGACTTCCTGTCCTGAAGCATAGCCGGCCCCGATGATGGCTCCGATGTAGACGCCGGCAACTCTTAAGGTGTTCTTCATTTTACACTCTCCTGAAAGATTGGACTTGATGATATGAAATGATCCGGGGGGTGAAAATAATGATTGACACCGCTTACAATATATATGAAGATAAATTTACACCCGGTAAACTTCATACTTATCCATGTTAACGCACCTGTAAAAACTTAACAAGTTCATCCACATTTCGCCGATGCTGAAAAACCTCTTTACATATCCATTATAAATAATGTATAATTATTAAGTATTTTTAATAAAATTGAATAAAATCATGTCCCACATAAGAACGGAGGTCTTCATTATGAACGAACCTGATAAAAATCCCGCAGACAGCAGGATCACCACGAAAAGTCTGCTGAGGTTCCTGCTGCCTTCATTGTTCGGCATACTCATCTTCCTGGTGCCGATCACTGATGCGGATGGCAACTTCAACATACTGCTCGGCGTCATCACTGAATTCTTCATCGATTTATTCGCTGATTTCCTGCCGACCGTCATCACGCTCGTCATCATCGTTTCAACTGTATTATCCGTCATTACATATTTCTTCAAGCCAAATTTCATCACCTCGTCGCGGATGCTGAATTCGCTCTTTAATACGAATCTGCTCTGGCTCATAGTTAGGGTCATCGGTATGGTCGTCATCCTGATGACGTACTTTCAGACCGGGATTGAAGCGGTGTACTCCGATGTGACCGGCGGGACGATGCTCGGCCTTCTCACGACTTTGATCATGTGGTTCCTTGTTGCATCGTTCCTGATGCCGTACCTGATCAACTTCGGCATCATGGAATTCACGGGCACACTGCTCAGAAAACTGATCAAGCCGCTGTTCACGCTGCCCGGCAGGTCTGCGATCGACCTGCTTGCTTCATGGATCGGCAACGTCAACGTCGGTGTCGTGCTGACCCGTGAACAGTACGGGCGCGGCTTCTACACGGGGAGGGAAGCGGTCGCGATCGCGACGAACTTCTCGGCGGTATCACTGCCGTTCTGTCTGGTCATTGCGCGCATGCTGGAAGTGGACCATGTCTTCCCGCTGCTTTATCTGACGATCGTCATCACAGGCATCATCTGTGCGATCATCATCCCGAGGATCCCGCCGATTTCAAGGATACCTGACACTTTCGCAGTGGAGAACCATTACACTGAGACGGTGCCTGAAAACAAATCTGTATTCAAATGGGCGCTTGAGCAGGGTGTGGACCGCGCTGCAAAGTCCGGTTCGTTCAAGCAACAGCTGAAGCAGGGTTATGAAGTATTTGTGGACATCTCGTTCGTCCTGATTCCTCAGGTCATGGCGATCGGTACGATCGCTTTGATCATTGCCGAATTCACGCCTGTCTTCAATATCATTTCTCAGCCGATGGTGTATGTGCTGGAGTTCCTGCGCATCCCTGAGGCCGAAGCTGCAGCACCGGCGACGATCACAGGATTCATCGACATGTTCATCCCGGCCGTGCTCGCCACGGGCATTGAAGCGGAAATTACACGCTTCTTCATCGCAGCACTGTCACTCGTGCAGATCATCTATCTGACCGAGATGGCGACGCTGATCATCATTTCGAAAATGCCGGCGAACTTCTGGACGCTGCTGCTCATATTCATTGAAAGGACGATCATCGCGATGCCGATCATTGCGATCATTGCACACATCATCTATTAAGCATCTTCAGAGCAGGGAGGAAAAATCGTGATCAAAGTTCTACGCACCTATGATTTTCCGGGTGCACTTGAAATTGAAAAAGAAATCTTCGGTGATATGATGGAAATCATTGAAGCACCGTCATCCACCGAGGAAGAGCTGATTGAAAACTGCGAGGGTGCCGATGCGGTGATATGCGAATACGAACCGTTCACGAAACGGGTCATCGATGCACTGCCGAATCTGAAACTCATCGCCTTTGGCACAATCGGCTTCAATTACGCAGATGTCGATTATGCAAGATCGAAAGGCATCGCGGTCTCTCACATATCCAAATACTGCATCAAGGAAGTCGCGGATTACACGATCGGCATGATGCTGAACCTGAACAGCCGGCTTCATTCGTTTCACCGTCTCGTCAAAGAGGACAGGAAGTGGGACTTCGAAGCTTTCCCGGGGATACACCGCTTTGATACTCAGACGGTCGGGCTTCTCGGCTTCGGGAATATCCCGAGGCTTGTTGCAGAAAGGTTGAAGCCTTTCGGGGTCAGGGTCATCGCCTACGACCCGTTTGTGGACAAAGAGGAAGTGAAACGTCAGTATGGCGTGGATATCGTGCCTCTTGATGAAGTGCTTAAGGAATCAGATATTTTAAGCCTCCATCTGCCGGTCAATAAAGACACCGGACAGACCCTCAACGACTCGACCATCGCCAGGATGAAAGACGGCGTCATGCTGATCAATTCAGCAAGGGGCCAGCTGGTCGATGAATCAGCGGTGGTGAAGGGGATTGAATCGGGGAAGATCGGTTATTATGCAGCCGATGTGCTGGCGGAGGAAGACCCTGACCTTGAGACGCACCCTTTCATGCAGCATGACAACATCATTCTCACCCCGCATATTGCGTTCTATTCTGAAGAAGCGGTGAGGGAAGCCTCCATTGAGACGGCAATGAACGTCAAACATTTTTTCGAAGGCAATTATAAGGACGCACAGATTGTGAACGGCGTGCACCTCTGAACAAAACTAAATAATTCAATACAAAAAAATAAGCACCCAAGTTTAAAATACTTGGGTGCTTATTGCGTCATTCAATAAATTTTATTTCACTTCCACAAGCTGCCTCGTTATTTTAACCATATGGATCCTTCTGTCACCCACTTCGAGTATCTCGAAGACGAGGCCTTCAGTTTCCAGTGTCTCACCGGTCTCGGGCAGGTAGCCGAGCTCGCCGAGTATGAAGCCGGCGAGGTTGTCATCTTCATCGGGGATATCCCCATCGAGCATGTTGTTCAGCTGGTGAAGCGGGATTTTGCTGTCGCAGATGATTTCATCGTCGGTGTGTTTCTTGACCATGACGCCGTCCACGTCGGTTTCATCCCTGATTTCCCGGCCGATCATGGTTTCGATCAGTTCCTCGTGGGTGAGGATCCCTTCCGTGCCGCCGTACTCGTCGAGTACGATTGCGAGGTGTTTATTCTCCTGGAGCATCCGTTTGAAGACCACGTCGACCGGCTGGAACTCATATACGGTCAGCGGGTCGAGGTCGGAGAAGTCCGTGATGGCTTTCTCCGGCTGATCGGACCATGCGACGAAGAATTTCGTATGGAAGACGCCGATCATGTTGTCCAGGTCACCGTCGTAGACAGGGTAGCGGCTGTACCTTGAGTGAAGCATGACTTTCTTTGCATCCTCGTAGGATATATCCGCGCTGAGTGCGTCGACCTCCGTCCGGGGCGTCTGCAGGATATCCGCAACATTCAGGTCCGGGAAATCGAGCACGCCTTTCAGGCTGTACACTTCATCATTTTCAAAAGTACCTTCAGTATGGCCGATGTCGACCATCGCACGCATGTCCGACCTTGAAATCGTCAGTTCCCGGCCGTCATCTTTTCCAAGGAGCTTGATTGTCGTCTTGGTGATCAGGTTAAGCAGGAATATGAATGGTCTGAGAACGAAGAGTATGGCCATCGTCGGATAATAGACGATATGGGAAATCCTTTCGGGGAAAGCGGCTGCCACTGATTTCGGCAGGACTTCTGCGAAAATGATGATGAGAACGGTGAGGATCGCGGTCGTGATGCCGATGTTCCAGCCGTATTCAATCGCAACGATGGTGACGAGCGACGGCAGGACGATGTTCGGCAGGTTGTTTGCGATGAGGATGCCCGGGATGAAGATTGTCGGGTTGTTGACGAGCTTCAAAAGACGCTCGGATTTTTTATCGCCGCTTCGGGCTTTCATCTGCAGCTTCATCTCGTTGGTGGCGGTGAGTGCCGTCTCACTGCCGGAGAAGTAGCTGGAAGCGATGAATAAAAGAATTATTGCTATGAACAAAACTGTCAAAATGATTCACCTTTTTATAATTAGTTATTTTATGGGTCTGTGTTTAATGTGCAGGATATATTATACAGACTCCCGCCTCTATATGCCCGTATATACGTACCGGGAAACTGACAAATTCAGGCATATATGTACAAAAAGTGTCGGGGAGGGCCGGGAATCCAATAAAAAAGACAGACCGCTTCGGGTCTGTCCATATTAGGGTGATATTCAGCTGTGTGTTGTAATCGGCTCCCTCTGTTTCGTCAGGGCAGTCACGACGAGCAGTGTGATGAGTGACAGCGGCAGCCCGACGAATATCGGGTGCAGTCCGAAAGGGTGCCCCAGGATCTGCCAGATGACGGCTGTGATGAGGCCGCCCCACATGGCTGCAAGGCCAGCGGATTTCGTGACCCGCTTCCAGAAGAGGCCGAGCATGATAGGTGCGAGCAGGCCGGAGACTGTCATCGCCGTCCCGGTCACCATCAGGTTGACGAGTCCGGGGATCGACAGCGCCAGGACAAGCGCCACGACGGAGACGATTAGGACGGATATCCTGCTCCAGATCAGCATCTTCTTATCATTCTGATCCGTGACGAGCGGTCTGATCAAATCATTGATCACTGAGGAGGATCCCGCCAGAAGGAAGGAGTCCGCACTCGATATGACCGCTGCGAGTAATACGACAATCATCACAACGACCAAAGCGAACGGGAATACATCTCCGATGACACCGTAGTAGATGAGCACCGGATCGATGTTCTCGATTCCGAGGCCGTAACGGCTGAGTACACCGATGCCGATTGCAATCGCTCCAATTGCGACGGCGATGATCATGGAGATCAGGTAGCCGTTGCCCGCCGTCTTCAAATCATCAGCCGCCCATACACGCTGCCAGAGATCCTGGCGGACGAACTGGAATACAGCCAAAGTCAGCAGGTATATGAGGATTTCACCCGACGTGATGTTCATCACACTGAGCATATCCCCTTCACCTGCGGCATTGGCATTCGCTGCGATATCCCCCCAGCCGCCTGCGAATGCGAGCACCGTCACGAACAGCACGACCACACCGATCGTCAAGATCGTCCCGTGGATGACGTCCTGCCAGATGACCATCTTCAATCCGCCGAAGTAGGTCTTGAGCGTAAGCAGTACCCAGCCGATGAAGACGCCGAGGATGAAGTCGATTCCGAGCGTGAGGTTCAGGATCGTTGCGATCGCCACAAACTGCATGCCGGTCATTGCACAGTATGAGAATAAAATGCTGATGACCGTCGGTATGCGCGCCGCTTCGCCGTAGCGGAGGGCGGTGTAGTCACCGATCGTCACCATCTTATGCTCCTCACCGAGCTGCCTGATCCGCTTGAGCAGGAACGCGGCAAAGATGAGTATGCATAAGAACATCGTGATATGTATCCACTGCTGGCCCATCCCGAGGCTGTAGCCATTCTCCATATAACCGAGCAGCGTCGATCCGCCGACGCCCGTCCCGATGAATGTCAGTATGATCGGCCAGAACGAGACCGATCGGCCGGCGACGTTGTAGTCTTCATATGTCTTCGTTTTCCGGTTCAAGTATATGGCTGATACAAACAGGAAAATGAAGTAGGCGAAGACGATGACCGCCAATAAAATTCTTTCATCTGCATTGAACATGTAACAAATTCACCCCTGTAAAGTTAAATTCACGGACCGGCCCTAAAGCTTTCAAAATCATTATGTATGTGCCGGCCCGTGATGACCTTTTTTATTTTAACATACAACTCATATCCATGGACTATGAAATGATGCCTCTCCACTATCAATATGATACTTCTTGAAATCAAGTGAGATAAGATAAATTGATAGTATAGTCTAAGGTTGTTAATAACAACAAAATATCATTGAATCTTGCAATTTTTTTGGATGTATAGTAAAAATCATAAAAGTCATCCTTTAACATTCTGTTAAATGTAAGGGTTTTCAATTATTGTTACTCTTATTATTGTCAGACTAATTCAAAAATTTCGGGAAGGAAAACTACATCATGAAGTCAAAATCAATCATTCATCTAAAAGGAGAGAAACTGTAATGAAGGCGACCTTCAAATTACCAAAAACAAAAAAAGGGTGGGTAAGCTTAGGCTTGGTAGTATTTACATTATTACTGGGCATATGGCCGGTTATTCATCTGTTCAACCAGGATATATTAATATTTGGCATGCCATTACTCATGTTATGGTCAATAGTCATAATCATAATGACGACATCTGTAATGATGATTATAAATAAGATTGGCGGTGTAGAGTGATGTATGAATACATACCATTAGCAATCACACTCTCGTACGTCATCATCGCTATATTGCTGGGTTACTTTTCCGGACAAGGAAAGAATATGGACAACGTGGAAGAATGGGGCGTAGGCAGCAGAAGTATGGGGCCGATCATGATGTATCTGCTGATCGGCGCAGGAGGTGTCAGTGCTTACACATTCATGGGTTCTCCGGGCTGGGCATACTCTAAGGGGGCACCTGCATTATATGTGGTCGTTTATCTGACTTATATGGCATTTCTGGCATGGTATTTCGGTCCCAAAGTATGGGAGCTCGGTAAGAAATACAGGCACGTTACACAATCAGCAGCTATAACAGACCGTTATGAAAGCAGGGCTCTAGGCGGCCTGGCCGGAATAGTCACCTCGATCGGCATACTGGCCTATGCAATTATTCAGACGACAGGTGCCGCATACATTTTGAATGTAATGAGCTTCGGTGCCATCCCTATTTGGGTTGGTGTGTTTATATCGCTGGGTGCGATTTCAATTTACCTTTACAGGAGTGGCCTGAAGGCTATAGGTGTAACCAACGCTTTTCAAGGCGCTCTGATGCTTTTTGTATCCTTCTTCATCGGGCTTTGGGCTACTCAACAATTTACGGGTGGATTTTCAATAGCCCCTATCTTTGAACGTGTTAAAGAAGACATACCACAGTTTCTTACTCTTCCGGGTGCGCTGGGAGATATGAATGTTACTTTTTGGACGACATCCATTTTAATCTCCTTCTTTTCGATTTGGCAGACTCACTGGATTCAGTGGATGGGTGCGAATTCCAAACAGTCGATAAGAAGATCGGCAACCATGTTGCCAACATTCTACCTGGTACTCGTACCGATGATTATAGTTGGAGTTATAGGTATTTTCATGTATCCAGACATTGGCAATCCTGACCATGTAGCGATTCAATTGGCTGTTGATACCATGCCTGTCCTTGTGGCAGGGCTGCTTGGTGCTGGAACGCTTGCGGCTTCGATGTCTTCGAGTGAACCCTGTATCCATGCTACTGCACTGACTTACAGTAAAGATGTGTTGCAGCCTATTTTAAATTGGAGTGATGAAGTGGCGGGGAGAGCAACAAGAAGACTGATTTTCCCAATTATGGTACTCATCATCGCACCGATATCGATTATGCAGCCTGCGAGTCTCGTTTATATATTACTGATAGGATATGGATTCATAGCACAAGCTTTCCCGTCCATCGTGGGTATCTTTTTATGGCCGAGAGCGACTAAACAGGGCGCTTTCTGGGGATTATTCGGTGGATTCATAATCACGGTGATCTTCTCCTTCATCATTGTGCATCCTTTAGATATCCACGCAGGCATCTGGGGACTGATTGCCAACGGCATCATCTTCGTCATAGTTTCATTAATGACTCAACCTGCTTCCAGGGAGACCATTGAACGTTTCTTCCCTGAAATGATGGACGAGTTATATGAAGAGGAGGATAAGGCCGCTTCGACTGTGAAGTAAAGTCCCATCGATATTACGTATTAAAACTAAATATCAAATAAATCAGAGGTGCATTAAAATGGATGATCAAATTCTTTTCTTGAATGGAGAAGTTATAACAGTTAACAATAATGATGATGTGGTCGAAGCGGTAGCTGTAAAAGGAGGGAAAATCACAGCAGCCGGTTCGAACGGAGACATACTAGCTTTGAAGAATGATGCAAGCAAAGTAATTGATTTAGAAGGGAAAACTTTAATGCCGGGGTTCATTGACCCTCATTTGCATATTTCCATGTATGGGACGAATACGATATCAATATCCTGTAAGAGCGAAAGTGTGATATCGCTGGATGATCTGATGGCAAAGCTCCGGGAGGAAGTGGAAAGTACTTCCAGAAATCACTGGATCAGAGCATGGGGATATAATGAAACGCTTATTGAAGACCGACGCTTCCCTACGATAGAGGAATTGGATGAAGTCTCAAGAGATCACCCAATCATTATCACGAGGACTTGCGGCCATATCTCAACTGTAAACAGCAGGGCATTGGAAATCGCCGGTATAAATGATGACACCCCTGACCCCGATGGGGGAAAGATTGAAAGGGATGAAGAAGGTAAGGCCACAGGGTTGCTGTTGGAAAATGCGCATATGGAGATGTTTAATATAGCAGCTTTTTCCAAAGAAGAGCTTTCCCGTGCACATGAGGTCGCATCTGCGCACTTCTCAGCAAAGGGGATCACATCAATTCATGATGCCGGAGGATATGGCTTGAGCAATATAAACGCTCTGCAGACGGATTCAAAAAACGGTGTCATCAAGCAAAGGGTATATGTGATGGTCGGCGCACTCTATGACGCCCAAAGTGTCGTGAAGCATATGGTGGCCGCCGGAATCTATACCGGACTTGGAGATCCGAAGTTCAGAATCGGACCCGTCAAGCTTTTTCTTGACGGCAGCAGCAGCGGGCCGACGGTCTGGAGCCGGGAAGGGTATACGAGCGACCCTGAAAATCACGGCATACATTATTTCTCACAGGAAGAAGTAGATGAATTATTCATCCCCGCTCATAAGAATGGCTGGCAAATAACAGCGCATGCTCAAGGGGACGCAGCGATCGATATGCTCCTGAATACAATTGAAGAAGCGAACCGTGTCCACCCGAGGGAAGAAGCAAGACATAGGATAGAGCATGCGGGCATCGCCGCACCCGACCTCATCAGGCGTATGAAAGAGCAGAATGTGATACCGATACCCAATCCGGCATTTTTATATGAGTATGGGGAAAGTTATGTGAAGAATTATGGGGAAAGGGCAGATTACATGTATCCAATGGGCGACTATCAGAGAAGCGGCATACCTGCTGCAATAGCATCCGATAGTCCTGTGACGGACTATGACCCGATGCGTGGGCTACATGCTGCGGTCACGCGGGAATCCAACGCAGGCAACGTGATCGGAGAAGATAAGAGAGTCTCCCTACTTGAAGCGATCCGCATGTATACGCTGAATGGTGCATACGCCTCCTTTGAGGAAGATATCAAAGGGAGCCTTGAACCGGGCAAGGTGGCGGACTTGATAATTCTAGACCGGTCCATCATGAATTGTGACACCGAGGCTTTACCTGAAGTCCAGGTGGAGTACACGATGATAGACGGTGAAGTGGTCTATTCCGGATCGTGACTTCAATCGTCAAGTGAAAAATCAATCTTTAAGGAGGATTATATGAATACTCAAACGCCGCTGATTAATGAAGAACGGCTGCAAGAAACTATTGAAGACTTTGCAGATTTTGGAAGAACCAAAAACGGAGGGGTAACAAGATTGGCCCTCTCTGAAGAGGATATTAATGCTAGAGCGCATTTCAAGGCTCTGTGCGAAGGATCCGGTATGACAGTCAAATGGGATGACATGGGTAATATGTATGCGAGGCTGGACGGGCTTGAAAATAACCGGCCTCCGCTTGTGATCGGATCGCATTTGGACTCAGTGGAGAAAGGTGGTAAATTTGATGGTACCCTCGGTGTGGTAGCAGGATTGGAAATTGTGAGGACATTGAGGGAAAATGACATTACACCGAGAATACCTATAGTTGTCATGAATGTCACAAATGAAGAAGGTGCAAGATTTGAGCCTTCCATGATGTCTTCCGGGGTGTTGTCCGGTTGGTTTGATAAATCTGAAATAATGCAATCCAAGGATGCTCAGGGGACTTCATTTGCAGAGGCACTTCGGAACAGCGGATATGAAGGCTCAGAGGAGAACAGATTGAAAGAGGCACAGTGTTTTCTGGAACTACATATCGAACAGGGGCCGGTCCTTGAGAATGAGCATCTTTCCATCGGAGTCGTTGAAGCGGTGATGGGAATGGTCTGTTATCAATTTGAGGTGACGGGGATATCCAATCATGCAGGAACAACACCGATGAAATATAGGAAAGATGCATTATTTGCAACTAATAACCTGATTACGGAAATGCGTCAGGAAATGGATAAACTGGATGAGAGTCTTGTATATACTGTGGGAAGAATGAATCTGACCCCGAACATCCATACGGTCATTCCTAATAAGGTTATATTCACGTTGGAAGCCAGACATCAGGATATGGAGATAATCAGACAGGTGGAGAAAATCATTCAAAGTCTCCAAAATACTCAAGAGAAAGATGGATGTCATATCAAAGCGGATAAACTATGGGGTAGGAAGACCGTTCGTTTTGATAAAGATTGTATCAATTTA
Organism: Salinicoccus kekensis; assembly: GCF_900220995.1. Taxonomy (GTDB): domain Bacteria; phylum Bacillota; class Bacilli; order Staphylococcales; family Salinicoccaceae; genus Lacicoccus; species Lacicoccus kekensis. Next base: position 143,582 of record NZ_OBQF01000002.1, on the reverse strand, counting down.
ATTGAGGAATCAGCTGAAAAGATGGGCTATTCTTATAAGCGTATGGTGAGCGGCGCGGGGCACGATGCCCAATTCATGGCTGCGAATATGCCGACTTCAATGATTTTTGTCCCTAGTAAAAACGGCATCAGTCATTCTGAAGAGGAATTTACGAGCACTGAGGATTTGGTGAAAGGAGTCAATGTACTTTTGCAGGCGACAATCAGTCTGATAAAATAAGTTAAGAATCATAAAGGTCGAAAGCATAGTGCTTTTGACCTTTTTTCATGCTTCTATAACTTGAAGCCTTTATGTGGGAGCACTATTATTTTGAGCTCATATCACCCAATAGCCTGTGTGCATTGATGGCGAGCTCTATTGCCTGTCGGTTGACTGGCTCCATGAATTGTTCACCCAACAACTCTTTTATCTTTTCCAGACGATAATAAAGGGTTTGCCGGACGATGTAGAGGCGTTCAGATGTCTCTTTTTTGGAACCCATCGTTTCCAAGTAAATTGACAGGGTCAAAAGTAAGTTGTTGTTGTTCGTCCTTTTCTCGAAATCCAATAATGGTCCTAAATAAGCAGAGACGAAGGATTCCAATTCACTTTTATCCAGTTTCATCAGAAGGCGATAAACACCTAGGTCTTCGTAGAATAAAACGTCTTCGAGCACTTCTAAATGCTTTAAACGCAGGACCTCATTCGCCTCTTTATAACACTTGGATAATTTGGAGTAATCTTTGTTCAGGCTGCTGGCGCTAATGTGACATTCTTCACCATTAAATATATTCTTTTCATGTGTTTTTCGGATTGCATCAGTGACAAGGTTGAAACTATGATCTTTTTCTGTAGTCTGCTGATTTTCATAAAATGATGATATTACGGTGATGGAGTTGATGGTTACTGATATAGCGGTTCTGAAACCAAAATTTTTGAATAAATTTCTTAAAATGATTGCTTGAGTTAATTTGATTTCCTCCCAATCCTCCGGCCTAATTTCATCGTCTATATTTCTTTTTTCAATAATCACCACTCTGTAGTAAAGGTTTTCAGAAGGGTAGGGAAGGAATTTCTGGGCTCGAGAGGGGTCGAAAGATTCTTCATGCATTAGCTTCTTTACTATATCCCCCTCCTGGTTCTGCTTTCTTTCTTCTATCGTTTGATTTCGCAGGAGGATCTGCGCAACTGCCAGAGTAGCCCTGTCCAGTATGGAGTATGAGAACTCATCTATGGCCTCTGCTTCTTCCTGGAAATATAAAGTGCCCCAGGAATGACCAAGTCCTTTAATCGGAAATATGGAATAGTTCCTTTTATCCAACGTCAGCGATGTATAGGGTTGTATTTCCATATTGGTATCAATGAGGGAGTGGATATATTCAGCATGCTTTTTAACTTTCAACGGATAGTAATAGAGTTTTTTCTCATCTGTAATAAGTATGACGGTTTTTTGAAAATAGTTATGAACTTTTTTGAGTATTTTTATAATACCATTTGGTTCCAGTGAGAGTTCATTAAATTCTTTCGAGAGCAGATGAAGGTGCTCAAGCTGTGTGTGATGGCTGTTTATGATCAAAGTATGCAAGTCCTGTGTGATATCCACGAACTTCACTGTCTTTTTGAATATGATGATTGGAAATGTGTGTTGATCAGCTAGTTCTAATATTTCAGGATCCACTTTTGTAACATGTGGACCAAGCTCGAGGCAAATACCTGTAACACCGCTTTCGATTAATATTTTGATTTTCGACATTCCGTGAGGTGAGTTGAAGTCAATGTTTGATCCTGTGGTTAAAATTAACTCCCCGCCATTAATGAACGAATCGAATGATTTCATCTCTAAAATATGAGTCCACTTTATCTCACGGTTAAGACCTTTTTTTCCTGCAATAAGTTCAGCATCCATAAATAATTCGCGTCGCAAAATGTCCTCAACAGTAACTTTAAAATTTTCCATTTCCTGCCTCCGGATTGTAAAATCTAACTTATGATATTTTTACATTTCGTTAAAAGATAAATAATTCAAAATATTATAATATAATTATGAAAGAGAAATAAATCATTGTCAACAATCTAATTTTAAAAGCGAATTGTGTTATAGGAGGGTTGACTGGATGAGATTATAAAATAGACACTTCGTAAATATCCAATTCAATAAAATGAAGGGGGGATTCAAATGGAATCTCTGGAAATGAAAAAGACTCTCTCGCTCGAAGAAAGAAATCAAAAGGTAGTGTGGCCGCATATTTCACCATATCGGAAAAAAACCCCACCGATAGTCATTGAAAGTGGTGAAGGGTCTTGGATTGAGGATACGAATGGGAATCGTTATCTGGATGGAATGTCCGGTTTGTGGTGTGTGAATGTCGGTTATGGACGTGAAGAATTGGCGAAGGTCGCCTATGATCAAATGTTACAGATGGCATATACGCCCATGACACAGAGTCATTTACCGGCAATTGAATTGGCAGAAAAAATCAACGAGATGCTTGATGATGATTACATGATATTTTATTCGAATAGTGGCTCAGATGCGAATGAAGTTGCTTTTAAGATTGCACGTCAATATCATCAGCAGAACGGAGAGGTAAACCGTTATAAAGTGGTGTCACGTTATCGTGCGTACCATGGCAGTTCTATGGGCGCCCTGAGTGCCACGGGACAGGCATTGAGAAAATACAAGTATGAACCGCTCTCAACAGGATTTTTACATGTTGCGCCACCAGATAATTACAGAAAACCTGAAAATTTGACGATTGAACAATATAATCTTCAGAAAGCCAAGGAGTTGGAAGATGCAATCATATGGGAGCAAAAAGAAACGATTGCTGCAGTGATCATGGAACCTCTCATCACCGGAGGTGGTGTGTTGATTCCTGATTCGGCATATGTTCAGGAAGTTGAACGCATCTGTGAACGTCACGATGTCCTGCTTATTATAGACGAAGTCATATGTGGTTTTGGAAGAACCGGCAAAGCTTTCGGGCATCAACACTCTGGAATCAAGCCAGATATCATCACTATGGCCAAAGGCTTGACAAGTGCTTACTTGCCGCTTTCTATAACAGCTGTGCGTAAGGATATTTATGAAGCTTTTAAAAAGGAAGAAGAAAATTGCCATTTCCGTCATGTGAATACTTTCGGCGGCAATCCTGCTGCTTGTGCAGTCGCTTTGAAAAATATTGAAATCATGGAAAGAGAATCACTATTTGAGCGTTCTGCAAAGCTTGGCAAGCGACTGTTGGATGATTTGGAAGAATTGAAGAACCATCCTTATGTTGGGGATATCCGTGGATTGGGATTATTAGTAGGCATCGAAGTTGTGGAAGATAAAGAGACGAAAAAACCCGGTTCTGGAGAACGGGTCGGTAAATTAATTGCTGATTGTAAAGCACGGGGACTGATAATTGGAAGAAATGGAGAGACGGTAGCCGGACAAAATAACATTCTGGCGCTTTGTCCTCCATTGTCTTCGACTGACGAGGATATGGAATTCATTGCAGAGACCTTGAAAGAAGTGTTTCATGAAAACATTTCCTGACTGGAAGAAAGATTATAATCAGTCTGGCATGAGGAAAATGGAATAATCAAGCTGAAAGCGGTATTCAAATAAACATATATAAACTAGGAGGATTCAAATTGACACACACAACTTTAGAAGTGTTAAAAAACTATATAGGTGGTAAATGGGTTGAAGCAAAAACTGATAAATCGGAGCCAGTTATAAATCCTGCCAATGGAGAAGTCATTGCTCATGTCCCAGTTTCTTCTCAGGAAGATGTGGACTATGCAGTCGAAGTTGCGAATGAAGCATTTAGAACGTGGAAGGATATAGCAGTCCCGAGACGAGCACGCATTTTATTTAAATATCAGCAATTACTGGTGGAGAACTGGGAGGAACTTGCGAAAATCATCACGTTGGAAAACGGTAAAAATTTAACTGAAGCACGCGGGGAAGTCCAACGTGGCATTGAGAATGTGGAATTTGCAGCAGGTGCACCTTCTCTCATGATGGGTGAACAGTTGTCCTCGATTGCAACAGATCTTGAAGGTGCAGTTTATCACTATCCAATTGGTGTTGTTGGTGGTATCACACCATTCAACTTTCCGATGATGGTTCCTTGCTGGATGTTCCCGATGGCGATTGTAACAGGTAATACCTTCGTTTTGAAGCCGTCAGAGCGTACACCTTTATTAGCAAATCGCTTGGCTGAGTTATTGGAAGAAGCCGGGGTGCCTGAAGGTGTTTTCAACATCGTTCATGGAGCCCATGATGTAGTGAACGGTTTGCTGGACCATGAAAAGGTTGAAGCTATTTCATTTGTCGGCTCTCAGCCTGTAGCAGAATATGTTTACAAGCGCGGAACATCCAACTTAAAACGTGTACAAGCTCTGGCGGGTGCTAAAAACCATTCGATTGTCCTTGGTGATGCCAACCTTGATAATGCGACCACACAAATCATGAATGCTGCATTTGGTTCAGCCGGTGAACGTTGCATGGCGGCATCTGTAGTGGCCGTAGAGGATTCTATTGCAGATGATTTTATTGAATTATTAAATAAAAAGACCAACGAAATTAATATCGGTGATGGACAGGTGGATGGTAATTTCCTTGGACCGGTTATACGGGAAGGGCATAAAGAACGTACTTTGGAATATGTTGAAGCCGGGGAGAAAGAAGGTGCAACAATAATCCGGGATGGAAGGAATGATGAAGAAGTCAAGGAAGATGGTTATTTTGTAGGACCTACCATTTTCGATAATGTTACTTCTGAAATGAAAATCTGGCAGGATGAAATTTTTGCACCAGTGTTATCCATCGCAAGAGTGAAAGATTTGGACGAGGCAGTTGATTTAGCCAATAAATCAAAATTTGCAAACGGAGCATGTATTTTCACCAAAGACGGTGGCAATGTTCGCAGATTCAGGGAGACTATCGATTCAGGAATGCTCGGGGTCAATATCGGTGTACCGGCGCCAATGGCGATGTTCCCTTTCTCAGGCTGGAAAGACTCATTCTACGGAGATCTTCATGCAAATGGAAAAGATGGACTCAATTTCTATACGCGTAAAAAAGTCGTTACCACTAAATGGGTCTAAAAGATAAAAAGTTTGGCTAAAAAATAAGCGCAGCAAATGTTTGAATAGGTGCTGCGCTTATTTTTGTCTGTATTTTTTAGTATTAGATTTGAGCTGATTTTTATATTTGGTAAAGAGTTCACTGGTGCAGCGGGATGAGCCTATTGATATAATCATTTAAAAGGGTACAGGCAGTTTGATACATACAAGGAGGCATAATGATGAAAGAAGGAATAAAAACACTCGATTGCCGCGAGGAAATCCTCGCGATAACGAAGCGGCTCGTCGGCATACGGAGCGAGGTCAATACGGAAGGGGAGCGGGTGATTGCCGCTTCCATCCACGGAATGCTTGCATCACACCCGTACTTTGAGGCGAATCCGTCGCAGTTCGTCATGGCACCGACGGTCAATGATGAACGGAAGCGGTACAATGTCATGGCCTACGTCAAAGGAACAAAGGCGGAAAGCAACCGCACGGTGGTGCTGATGGGGCATATGGATACGGTCGGTGTCGAGGACTTCGGTGCACATCAGGAACTGGCATTCAGGCCGGGGGACTGGATGGCGCACCTGAAGGATGTGGAACTGACAGAGTCCGTGAAATCTCAGCTTGAGTCGGGCGACTGGCTGTTCGGCCGCGGCGTCCTGGATATGAAGAGCGGGGTGGCAAGCAACCTGCACCTGCTCACATATTATGCAGAGCATCCGGAAGAGCTTTCCGGCAACCTCGTCTTCATCGCCGAATGTGATGAGGAGGACAGCTCGCACGGCATACTGTCTGCTCTGAAGACGCTGAAGCGCTGGCAGGAGGAAGAAGGGTTTGAATATGCAGCCGCCATCAATGCGGATTTCGTCGCACCGGCCTACGAAGGGGATGAAAACCGCTACATCTATAAAGGCACGGTCGGAAAGCTTCTACCATCCTTCTTCATCACGGGCGAGGAGACGCACGTCGGTTCCGCCTTCGACGGGCTCGATCCGAACTTCATTGCGGCTGAACTCACGCGCCAGATCAGCTATAATCCCGAACTTTCCGATATGGCGCTCGGTGAGGCGACGATCCCGCCGGTCTCATTAAAGCAGACTGATCTGAAGCCGAATTATACCGTCCAGACCGCACTCTCGGCCTACGTCTACTACAACTTCTTCGTCCATTCATGGGCGCCTGAAAAAGTGCTGGAACTGTTGAAGGCACAGGCTGAGACCGCATTTCGCAATGCGCTTGATACTTTCCAGGAACGCCACCGGAAATACGGCGAACTGAGCGGCGGCGAGGAGCGTGAAATCCCGTGGAAACCGAGGGTATATACGTATGATGAAATGGATGCATTGCTCAAAGACGCACACGGGGAAGAATACGTAAATCATATGAAAGACTTCAAGGCAGAACTTGAACAGGACGAGAGTCTCGATTCCCGCATGCTCGCCGCACGCGTCGTCGAGGAGGCATGGCAGTTCATGCCCGATAAGAACCCTGCAATTATCGTCTTTTACTCATCACTTTATTCGCCGAGGGTCGCGCTGACGGGCGAGGAGGAGAAAGAGCGGAGGCTCCTGGATGCGCTGGATACGGCGATCGAGGAAATGCAGCCAGAGTATGATCATCCCATTGTCGCGAAGAACTTCTTCCCGCACATTTCAGATATGAGCTTCGTCGCGATGAGCGACGACATGTCGGAGATTGATGATATGATCCGGAACACACCGTCGTGGGGCAGGAAACTGTACGTCGAATATCAGGATGTCGCAGATCTGAACATCCCCGTCATCAACATCGGCCCGTACGGCATGGATGGCCACAAGCGCCTCGAGCGGATGGAGATGACCTATTCGCTGGAAGTGGTGCCGAATCTTACGAACAACGTCATCAGGCAGATGCTTGAAGCGGAATAAAACTCATACCGGCTTTGTTCTTTCAAATACCTCACAACGGAAAAAACGGTGAATGTCCTATTAAGGACACTCGCCGTTTTTTAATCGGGACACTGGAGCTGTTGACTGCCAGTATCGCTCTTCTTAATCTACATTTATTCTGCTTCGTATTCAGCCGGGTTGAACCGCCCGCCGGGATTTTCTTTCGTCGGCATCATCGGCATGAAAGGGAAGAGTTCTTCCTTTGCCACATCATACACACGTGAAAGTTCTGCTACAGGGTCCGCGTGTTCATCGACACGGAGATCGACGAGCGGGTATTCTTCTGTGTCGAAGACTTTGAGTGCCGCCGACTGTTTGCCGCGTTTATCACCACCGGCTGCCTGTCCGGCTTCCAATGCCTGCAAGAGGCGTTCTGCCAAATCAAGGTCGCTGTGGTTTTCAAAAGCGCTTTTCATATCGGTCAGGGTCTCTTCGTTGACCAGCATATTGCCGGCAACGACAAAGCCGTCCCCTTCGAAATGGTTATAATAACCGTCGGATTCATCACCTGAGAAAGCCGCTGTATTGCCGTGTTTATCAACAATCGCAAACTGCCTGTGTTCAAGGTTGATCTCCTCTGACATTATCTTCTCTTTCGTTTCTTTTGCAGACATACCCTCTGAAAGGTATTCCAACCCCCGGATACCTATGTATGGATTGACGAATGACTGGGTCGCGATGGCCCCTGTACCAGCCTTCACGAACGGGCAGAGCATGCCGACCGCCGGCAGTTTCGTCGAGACTGCCACGCCGAGCTGTCCCGTCCGGGCACAGCGTGCAGTGATTGAAAACGTATTGAACTTAACCATATTGATCATATCCCCTTTATTTATGATGTGATGCTTTCATGACTCAATTTTACTATATCAATGATGTATTGACATGTATGGTGGTCGAATGGTGATTAAAATAATGATGACAGCGAATCGATAAAATGGAAGCGCTCGACCAGGAGCTTGAGGACACTTTAAATGACGGTAGTGAAAAGCACATCATCGTACCCCATGCAGCATTCGGCTACTGGGATAAGTATGGCATTGAACAGATACCGATTACAGGCTATACAATGACTGACGAGCCCTCTCAAAGACAGCTTGCCGGCCTGATTGACACAGTGAGGGAATATGATCTGGAATATGTCCTCTATGAACAGAATAATACAAACAACATATCCGAAGTCATACAAAATGAGATCGGTGCCGAAGCAGAAATGATCCACAACATGGAGGTAAGGACTGAAGAAGACATCAATAATGATGCAGATTATATATCCTTGATGCAGTATAACCTTGATGTACTTGAAAAAGTGACTGAATAGTCAATTGAATATATGTTGGAAGAACTATTCAATAATTTTTATTTATTTAAGGAGATAGTGTGTAAGTAAATTTTAAAGTTCAAATGCAGATAACAAAAATAAAGCTGCAGAAGATTTTCTACAGCTTTATATATGTGGATTCAATTCTTATTTAACCAAAGAACTCTCATGTTCTCTCAAAAATTCTTCATACTTTATCAAAGATTTGATAGCGGCCGGAGCGTTCATGTGTGTATTAAAATAATATTCTATACCCTTTTTAGTGACATATTTATTTGCTTTAGGGAGCTTTTTACCATCAGGATTTTTATTTGTTTTACTGACTAATGTTTTATTGTCAGTTAAATCCATTGGTCTGATTTCGTATTCTTTCTCCAAGCTTTCTAATGAAGATATTAGGAGGTTTCGAATAGAGTCATTTTTATTTAAAGTATGTCTTTCAATAAAATCCAACTCTTTATCAGAGAAATTTCTTTTTGTTTTCTTCTTTGTATTGTCTTCCTCAATTTTTTCGTCATTTTTTTCATTCAACTGCCCATTTTCTTTGAGCACTGCTAAAATATATTTTTCTAAAAGTCGTTTAATATACCCTTTACTATGGTGAGCTTCGATAAAAATATTATCGGAGGGATAGATATGATAGTTTACAAAATCTTGCCCATTTTTATGTTTAGGAGTTGTATTCAAAAGATATCTGTTACTGGCATCTGAAGAAGACCACTTTTTTATTATTTCTAAGTCGGCTTTCTTTAATCTATCTAAAGTTGTTATAACTAATTCTGCTACTGGAAGTTCTGTTGATTCTTCATCGGTAGGAAACAAATCTTCAAAGTCCTCTAACTCTTGCTCATTCGTCTTTTTTACTTGTGAAATATCAGTGAATTCTTTCTCCTTGTACTTATCATCTTTTTTGTCAGTGTTAGGGTTGAGAATTCCATTAAAATAGATTTTGCTAATTTGATCTTCAACATCCTCAATAGTATCAGATATCTCCGGAACTACTAATTTTATAAAATCTCTGCCTTTCCTCTTTTCAATGGTTAATCTATTTATATAGAAAAGACTTTGTTGTAGTTTGAAAAGAATATGCTTATAAGAGTCGATAAGGGAGTCATTAACTATAATAAAATTATCTTCAGAATCTTTATTAGAATTACCTTCAGAATTTTCCTTGGAATTATCATTAGAAATGTCTTTATCCATACGGATTACATCTGATTTATTATAAGACATGACGTTTTCCAATAATATCATCATTGTAAAAATTGCCTCTTCAATGGTGTCTTTTTCATTGTCTTTTTGTTCACTTTTAGACACTTTTCTTCTTAAATATAATTTTTTATCATCTTTTCCTTCTCTAACCCCTGCACCCCTAAAGGCGTGATTATTATGTAAGAAGAAGTTTTTTTGGTCAATTTCAAAAGAAGGAAACTCTAAATTGACTTTGTTTCTAATACTTTTCAACTTTTCAATATTTTCAAGTCTTTCCTCGCTTGAAGTTCTGTAATTTGAATTTGTTGCTTTAAAGAGAAGAATAGTTTCATCCAAAGCATCATTATACTCGTTCATTGTTGCCTTACTATTTTCTATAAGAATGTTCTTCTCTTTTTGCATAATAGCGTTATAGTTTTCATCAGAACTTTTTTTGTTGGTAAGGTTTGTTGTAACTAATGCACTAATAACCCCTATGACACCAATTAAGATGCCTGATATAATCTCCATATTTTCACCTCGTATAAAGTTTTGTATATTAAAAATATTTAATATACTATTACTATAACCATAAATAGAAAATTAAGGAAGTATCGTAATAATGCTATTTAAAGAAGATTTTAGTCATTATTGTATTTTGAGATTTTGTAGTATACTGGAACCAACTTCCAATTTTATCGAATGGTGGGATGAGATATGAGCACCCAAAGTGAGCTGGCTCTGGAGAGTAAGGTGATGGACCAGCTGGAGAGGGTTGGATATGAAAGAGCGGCTATACATAACAATGAAAGTCTGGAGGAAAACTTCAGGCTTATATTAAATGAAAGACACGCAGATAAACTTGACGGTCAGCCGCTGACTGACAGTGAGTTCAAAAGGCTGATGATCCAGATCAACAATAAGAGTGTCTTCGACAGTGCCCGGATATTAAGGGATAAGTTTGTCTTGAAGCGGGATGATGAGACGGAGCTTTATCTGGAGTTCTTTGATTCGAAGAACTGGTGCAGAAATAAGTTTCAAGTCACCAATCAAATCAGCGTGGAAGATAAATATAAAGGCCGTTATGATGTGACCGTACTCATCAACGGTCTGCCTGTCATGCAGATAGAATTGAAGCGCCGCGGTGTGGCGATCAATGAAGCATTCAATCAGGTCGAACGTTACCGTAGGCACAACTTTACAGGGTTGTTCAGATATACCCAGTTATTTGTCTTGAGCAACTATAACGACACGAGATACTATGCCAACAATGATAAAGAAATATATAAGAGCCATATGTTCTACTGGACGGATGAAGAGAATAACCGTCTCACCAATGTTCACGAGTTCATAGACAGTTTCATGCTGCCGCATCATCTGGCGAAAATGATCGGCCGCTATATGGTGGTCGATGAAACGGATAAGAACTTGATCGTGCTCCGGCCGTATCAGATGTATGCGACAGAGGCGCTGATCAAGCGTGCGTTGGAAACGAACAACAACGGCTACATTTGGCACACGACCGGCAGCGGTAAAACTTTGACGTCCTTCAAGGCGAGCCAGCTGCTTGCCCAGGAGAAGGAGATAAAGAAAGTCATCTTCCTTGTGGACCGAAAAGATCTGGACACCCAGACGCAGAAAGAGTTCGATAAGTTCGAACCGGGTTCTGTGGACTATACAGATAATACAAAGCATCTATTAGAGCAGTTGGAAGATAAAAGCAAACCGATGATCATCACGACGATACAGAAGATGGCGAATGCCGTGAAGTCGAATGCTCCGGTGATGCACCAGTATAAAGAAGATAAAGTCATTTTCGTCATCGATGAATGTCACCGCTCACAGTTTGGTGATATGCACAGGATGATCCGCAGGCATTTCCAGAATTCCCAGTACTTCGGCTTCACTGGTACACCGAGATTTGACGATAATAAGAGCCAGGATGGAAGAAGTACCGCAGATATATTCGATAAGTGTCTGCATCATTATCTGATCAAGGATGCCATAAGGGATGGGAACGTACTGGGCTTCTCCATCGAGTACATCAATACCTTTAAAGATAAGGCAACCTCTTCTGGTGAAGAATATGTGAAAGCCATCGACACAAATGAAATATGGATGGCGGATGATAGAATCGATATGGTGGCAAGGCATATCCACAGTATTCATGACAACAAAACAAAAGACCGTCAGTATTCCAGTATATTTGCGACCCAGAGTATAGACACAGCAATGAAATACTATGATAAATTCAGGGAAATCAATCATGAAGCAGGCAGTAAGCCTCTCAACATCGCCACAATCTTCAGCTATCAAGCCAATGAAGATTTGAGGGAAGGCGATGTCAAGGAACATGCCAAAGACCGGCTTGCGAGAGTCATCGATGATTACAATGAAAACTATAATACGAACTTCTCGCTTGAAACCTACGACCAGTATTTTGATGATATATCCAAGCGGATGAAGAAGGGGATACCGGGTGAGAAAATTGATCTCCTGATTGTGGTCAATATGTTTTTGACCGGCTTTGACAGTAAAGTATTGAATACGTTATATGTAGATAAATACTTGAAACATCATGATCTGATCCAGGCATACTCCAGGACCAACAGGGTGGAAAAGCAGACTAAGCCATACGGTAATATTGTGAGCTACCGTGATCTGAAGAAAGAAACGGATGAAGCCATACGATTATTTTCCAATACTGAGGATACTGATGTAGTATTAAGCAAGTCCTTTGAAGAGTATCTTGAGGATTTCCAGGCAGGCATGAATGAGCTACATACTGTAGTAGCGACCCCTCAGGACGCCTACCACCTGGAAGACGAAGAAGAAATCAAAGCGTTTATCGTCTCCTACAGGCAAACGGCAAGGGCCTTGCTGAAACTTAAGACGTTCGAAGAATTCGACTTCACCAAAACACTCCTGGGCGTTTCAGAGCAGGGCTATGAGGATTATAGAAGCGCATATTTGGACTACTACGATAAGTATGTCCGACAAAAGGATAGTGAAAAGGTTTCGGTCATCAATGACATTGATTTTGAGATAGAAGTGATCAGAAATGACAAAGTGAATGTCAGCTATATTCTCAATTTGATTGGGAATATCGACCTGGAAAATAAGAAGAAACAGGCCGAGGAGCGTAAGCAGATCAAATTGATGCTTGAGCGTGCGGACGATGAAAATCTGCGTCTGAAGGCAGATTTGATTCAGGAGTTCCTGGATGAAGTCCTGCCTAAACTGGATAGGAACGCCAACATAGAGAAGGTCTACCTGGATTTTGAGGAAGATAAAAAACTGCAGGAATTCAAAAACTTTGCAGAGACTGAACAATACCCGGTGGAACAATTACGGAGTTTATATACAGAATATGACTACAGCGGTCTGCTGTACCGTAAGGATATAGAAAAAGGCGTCACCGGCGGGCTTTTGAAGAAGCGGAAGAAAGTGAATAAGGTTTACCAATTTGTAAAAAATGTATCACGTAAATTTGGATTGGTGGAATAGACTCAAGTGGTGCATAAGCATCACTTGTTGTCTTTTCTGTATTAATAGGAGGAACGATTTAAATGATGACAGTAACGGAGAAACAGCGCCAGCAGCAGTCTGAACTGCACAAGAGATTATGGTCTATAGCGAATGACCTCAGAGGGAATATGGATGCAAGTGAGTTCAGAAACTACATATTGGGACTTATCTTCTACAGGTTCTTATCGGAAAAGACGGAAGATGAAGTGAATAGCCTCTTGGAAGAAGATGGGATTTCATACAAAGAGGCCTGGGAAGACGAGGAATACAGGGAAGCCTTACAGGATGAACTGACGACACGCATCGGTTACATTGTGGAGCCAAAGTATTTGTTCAGCCGGATGATTGAGGAAATCGAGCAAGGTGAATTCGATATTGAGAAGCTGTCGGAGGCGATTTCTGCAGTGGAAGCATCTACACTCGGGGAAGCCAGTGAGGATGATTTCACTCATCTGTTCGATGATATGGACCTGACGTCATCAAGACTCGGAAATAACGTGTCCGCCAGAACTAAATTGATTTCCAAAGTAATGGTAAATCTATCGACATTGCCGTTTGTACATAGTGATTTGGAAATAGATATGCTCGGTGATGCCTATGAGTATATGATCGGCCAGTTCGCGGCAACGGCCGGAAAAAAGGCCGGTGAGTTCTATACGCCGCAGCAGGTATCGAAGATTCTGGCGGAAATAGTCACGACAGGTAAGGAAAACCTGAGGAATGTCTATGACCCGACCTGCGGGTCCGGTTCACTTCTGCTCCGTGTTGGGAAGCATGCGAATGTCAGACACTTTTACGGGCAGGAATACAACAGTACAACTTACAACCTGGCACGCATGAATATGCTGCTTCATGATGTGAACTATAAGGCGTTTACGATTGAAAACGGCGATACACTTGAGGAGCCGGCTTTCATGGACATGAAGTTTGAAGCGGTTGTTGCGAATCCACCGTACAGTGCGAAGTGGAGTGCTGATCCGTCATTTAATGATGACGAACGGTTCAGTGGTTACGGTAAGCTCGCACCTAAATCTAAAGCTGACTTTGCATTCGTCCAGCATATGGTGCATTACTTGGATGATAACGGCACTATGGCAGTTGTACTTCCTCACGGCGTACTTTTCAGAGGCGCAGGGGAAGGTACCATCCGAAAGTACTTGATTGAACAGAAAAACTATCTTGATGCAGTGATTGGACTGCCTGCGAATATCTTCTTTGGAACGAGTATTCCAACGACGATCTTAGTTTTCAAGAAATCAAGAGAAACAGATGATGTACTGTTTATTGATGCTTCAAGTTCATTCGAGAAGGGCAAAAATCAGAATCACCTGCGTGATGAAGACGTCGAGAAGGTCCTCGAAACATACCGCACCAGGGAGACTGTAGATAAATACAGCTATGCCGCAACACTCGAAGAAATAGAAGAGAACGACTATAACCTGAACATTCCGAGATATGTCGATACATTCGAAGAAGAAGAACCCGTAGATCTCGAGCAGGTCCAGAAGGACATCAAGGCAATCGATGCAGAAATCGAAACACTTGAAGCAGAAATCGATGGATATTTGAAAGAACTGGGTGTGTTGTATGATGAGTAAACAGAATGTACCTGAGTTGAGGTTCCCAGAGTTTAGTGGAGAGTGGGAAGAGAAGAAACTAGGAGAAATCAGTCAAAATGCTATGTATGGTATGAATACAGCTGCAACTGACTTCGATGGTGAAAACGTATATGTACGAATAACAGATATAGAAGAACAGTCAAGAAAATTGAATACGAAGGACTTTACTAGTCCTTCTGAAATAAACGATAGATACTTATTGAATGAAGAAGATATTCTTTTTGCTCGCACTGGAGCGAGTACTGGAAAGAGTTATTTACATCGTTCTTTAAATCAAAATTTAAAGTATTACTTTGCTGGCTTTCTTATTAAGTTTGAGTTGAAGGGGGGATTCAATCCTAACTTCATCTATCCTCAGACTTTGACTCAGAAATATGATAAATGGGTTAAGGTCATGTCCATGAGATCTGGGCAACCAGGAATCAATGGAAAAGAGTACAGTCTATTACCAATTCATACTACTTCAGAAGAAGAACAAGAAAAGATTGGCGAGTTCTTCAACAAGCTTGATCGACTGATTGAGTTGGAAGAGAAGAAGCTTGAATTATTGGAAGAACAGAAGAAGGGGTATATGCAAAAGATTTTCTCTCAAGAATTAAGGTTCAAAGATGAGAATGGTAATGACTATCCGGAGTGGGAAGAGAAAAAAATAGGTGAGATTGCTAGTTTCAGCAAAGGGAAAGACATATCCAAAAGTGATCTTACAAATGAGGGTGAACCTTGTGTGCTTTACGGAGAACTATATACAAGGTATAAGGATGTAATAAATGAGGTTCATAGTAAAACAAATTTGCCTGCACAATTTTTAAAAGTAGCTTATAAAAATAGTGTACTGATTCCGTCTTCAGGAGAAACACCAATTGATATTGCTAAGGCTACTGCTATTAATGTCAGGAGTGTTTTAGTAGGGGGGGATATAAACATTTTGAATCCAATAAATGGCTATTTAGGAACTTTTATTTCAATGATAATAAATGGAAGATATAAGAAGAGACTCTCTAAGTTTTCTCAAGGGAAGACCGTAGTTCACCTTTATAACAATGATATTAAAAAATTAAAAATTGACTTGCCTACTTATGAAGAACAAAAAAAGATAAGTTCATTTCTAGAAAAATTTAATAAATTAATTGAGATAAGAAACTCTAAGATTGAGCAAATGAAAAATAGAAAAAAAACATTACTTCAAAAAATGTATTTGAGTTAAAAAGTATTGGATGAATAAATGACAACTCACTTAGCCATGAGTCACAAATTTACAGTTATATAAAAAGAGGATGTGAATACAACTTAATTAATAGTAATTTACAAGATACTAAAAGGTACTACTCAAGAATTTTAAAAGATATACTATTTTGCAAAATAAAAATATTTTTATCGGTTATAGGCGCTTTGAAAGTAAGAAAATCAATAAGTGAAATATTTTAAAACTTCTAATCGATATAATATTACATTTATGAAAATTTGAAAATCTTAAGTACTTACAATATTTATTGAGAAAACAATAATTTTATTTATTGCGTAGTAAGGTTCTTTAACAAGCTCTCCTGCTTGAGTATTTTAGTATTCTTATATAGTAATAAATATTGTTAAAAATCTACTTTATAGTTACAATTAAGAAAGAATTATTTTATAATTTAAAATTATCAGATTTAATATGAGTGGGATTGATTATATGGATAAAATAAAAGATTCATTTGTTAAGCCTAGAGATGTTAGTGGTCCTCGCTCTTCAAACAGATTTGATTATCAAAAAGATTGGGCTATTTTAAAAATGATGGAAATGTACGAAATCGAAGAAGATTTCTTATTAATTATGGACTATTATGATGATGTGGTTATTTATGACTCAGCTACAGATCCTGAAAACATTTCTTTTTTTCAAATAAAAACAAGTTCAAAAAATTGGACTTTGAAATCTTTAACCAACAGAAAAGAAGGAAAAAAGGGCCCGTCTTTATCAATTCTAGGGAAAATGTATGAATGCAAGATGCAGTTCCCGGAACACACCTTATCTCTTAATTTCATTTCAAATTATACTTATAATTTGAAGTTATTAAATGGTGGACGGAGCATTGAAAAGAAAAGAATTTGTCTTTCTGAATTAGAACAAGATTCAATTTCAGAAATTATTCATAAAGTTATGGAGGAGCATCAATTAGAAGATGACCCTGACTTTATTGAGTTAACATTTTTTGAGGTTTCAGATCTATTAATAAATAATCGTGAAACTTACTTAAAGGGAAAAATTTCTGAGTTCATTGAAAAACAGAATCCTGACATTAAATATAAGGTTAGTGTAATATATGATGCCCTATTTAGTGAAGTGAAGGTAAAGAATAACTATGAAAATGATATTTCGTCTTTCGAAGAATTAGCAAAACGTAAAGGGATTAGCCGAGAGCAATTTAAAGAACATATCCAAGTATTCTCTTTAGATGATGAAGATCAAAAACTATGGGAATTTATTAGCGACTCTCTGATAAAAGAAAAGATACCTTTTTCAGATCGTCTTAAAATAAAGCAAGAATGGGATAAATTCAGAATTGACAAGATGAATTATGCTAATTTGAAATTGAAAGAAATTATTGATGAAATATCAAAAATGGTACAACCATATAAAGGAAAACAAATCATCAGTCTTCAAGAGGATTTACTGAAACCTGTCTTTAATGATTATATTTCGAGAAACACTCGATCCTTTTACAATGAATTTTATATCAAAGTCATAATCTTAATGGAGTTTAGCAAATGAACGAAAATTTTAGAAGATTAATTCGGAATTTGAGGTTAAATAACTATGAAAAAAATGATTATAAAGGAAATAAATCTAATATCATTCCAAGAAGAAAGAGCAAAGAAGATAATATTTCATCCAAATATAACAGTGATAAGTGGAGATAATCACACTGGAAAGTCATCCTTACTAAAAAGTATTTATTGGACTTTTGGAGCTGATCCTAAAGATCTACATCCTAAATGGAAGGATGCAAATGTTATTTCTCTAGTTAAATTTTCTCTTGAAAAAAAGACCTATTCTATTCTAAGAAAAGAGAAATTTTTTGCTGTTTTTGATGAAGAACTGAATATTATAGATACTTTTGATAATATAACAAATGGTATAGGGCCTTTTATAGCGGAATTATTTAACTACAGGTTAATCCTTAATAATAGACAAGGTGAATCCCAAACTCCACCTCCTGCTTACTTTTTTTTGCCCTTTTACATCGACCAAGATATAAGCTGGACCAGTAATTGGGCATCCTTTAATAACTTAAGCCAATTTAGTAGTTGGAAGAATGATGTAATAAATTATCATACTGGTATTAAACCAAATGAGTACTATGAACTAAATGCAGCCATAAGAAATATTAAAAGAGATATATCTGTTTTAAAAAATACAAAGAAAATTTCTAGTGATTTTACTACTAAAGTTAGTGAACAAATACAGGATGAAATTGTGGCTGTTGATACAGTTCAATTTAAAAAAGAAATTGATGAATTATTATGGCATTACGATGAATTAAATAGAAAGGGCTCTAAACTCAAGCAAGGAATTTTAGAGTTAGAAAATCACAAAATACATATAGAGCAACAAATCAATGTAGTGAAGAGCACTCTCGCTGAATTAGAAGATGATTTTGAATTTGCAATGGAACAAACCGATTCAGTAGAATGTCCGACATGTGGGAATATATATGAGAATTCATTTGCAGAACGTTTTTTTATCGCTAAGGACGAAGATACATGTCAAGACTTACTACTTGAATTGAACTTTAATTACAAAAAGACGGTAAAAGATATTCAAAATGAATATGAAATTTACGATATGAATAATCTTGAACAAGAAAAAATAGAGGAAATACTTTCAAAAAAACAAGGAGCAGTCAAGTTTAAGGATATAATCCTAAATGAAGGTAAACGAGAAATGAATCTTCTTATGAAAAATGAAATAAGTTTATTAAATAACGAAATCGTCAATAACGAAGAAAGAATAGACTCTCTAAAAGAAGAGATCCAAATATTTGAAGACAAAAAAAGGCAAAAAAAAATCAAGACAAAATACTATAAATTAATGCAAAATAATTTAAAGGAGCTTAGGGTATTAACGATGAATGAGAAATCCTATAAATCAATTTACGCAAAAATTTCTGAAACAGGAAGTGGTAAACCGAGGGCTTTACTCGCATACTACTTTAGCATACTCGAAGTAATGAGTGAGTATTCCACTTCGGTTTTTTGCCCTATAGTTATTGACTCACCAAATCAACAAGACCAAGAAAAAGCAAATTTAGATAAAATGTTAGAATTTATTATAGAAAAGAAACCGGAAAATTCTCAACTGATTTTGGGTCTTGTGGAAATGGATGATATAAATTTTGAAGGAAAGACTATTGTCTTGGAAGAGAAGCATAGTTTACTCGAAAAGAGAGATTACACTGAAGTTTCTTTAAAGATAAAAAAACTCTTAGCGAAATGTGTTTAAAATTAACCTGAACTTCTATGCCCATTAATATTATAGAGTTTATTATAATTAAATTGAATCTCTTTGATTATACAATATTTGATGGGTTATTGCGAAAGAGAATCTTGCTTTTTAGTAAGTAATATAATGCTCGTAGACAATCTTTATTTATTTACGAATTAATGTAGATAAATATCATTTATTTTACTTAGCTGAGCTATTATTCTATTTAGTAGAATTTATGGTAATAAGGATAATTAAAGTATGAAGTTGAAAGACGATTAGAAGAATTGCGACTGTTAGATAACTTTGAACAGAAGCTAGCTATCGTCTTTTCTTTATAACTAGTAAATGCATGGTATTTTAAATGGCGAGGTAGTTCATCTTTAATAATTTTTCCAAGCAACTAAGTGGCTTGATTAACTGCTTGTCATTAGTTGTTGGTTAAGTTGCTTATTATAGCTTCTACTTTGACCTAAAACTTATATTCTAAGGGCTTATCCCCTTTCTGTGTGACTCAACTTTGCCAGTAATCGAACAGCGAACCATCTTGACCATACACAGGATCGAACTCAGGCATCGGAACCTGCTTTATATTCTCCACCTTCTCAGGGCGCTCTCCCGGTTCTCCATAGCACATATCAAAACTGACACCTCCGGGGTAGGCACCGTAATTAGCATAATCGTCACTTTCCTCTATCTTCTTATGTCCATAGCCGGCTGGGAGGATGATGACATCACCTTTTTCCGCTTCTACCACCTCACCCTGCTCACCGCCAAGTTGCAGTGCGGCATGTCCTTGTTTGACCGCCAGCACCTCATGGGTGTTGCTGTGGTAGTGGTGGAAAGGGTGGACGGAACCGATCCACTCCCCGGACCAGTTATTGGAGTTGAGGATGGCGGTAATATTATCTCCACCTTCAAACACACCCTTATAGATCAGCAGGGGGAAGTCGGGGTGGTTGGGTATCTTGCTGTCATCTTCGACCTTTATTGGAATGATTTCAATATCTTCAGCACGTTTCATCTTCATCCCTCCATATAGTGATTATTATACTTTTACCGCTTCTGACTGAAACTAACCATTACATCAAAAGTCCATAAAAAAGAAGCAGATTGCTCTGCTCCAATAGATTCAACATATGGGAGTCTCCACAGTGGTGGAGGCTCCCTTTATTTTCCTCAGTCCATCTCATAATACGCACTGAACCGGTCGAGCTCCTCAATGGTCGTGATGTCATGGGGGAGCAGGGGCACGCGGATGAGGTTCTGATCCCTGAAGGTATCTTCAATCTCCTTCAGATACCGCTGTTCATGTTCCCGCCTCTGAGCGAGGAAGGTGCCATCGGCTTCATCAGGCAATACTTTATTGATGATGAGCGTCTTTACATGCAGGTGATACTTGTCGAGGAGGCCCACGGCCTTCTTGGTTTCAAGTATCGGCAGCCTTTCCGGGTTCAGGACGAATATGAATCCCGTCTTGTCGGACTCAAGCATAATCTCCCGTGCCCGGGAGAAGCGGTTCTGCCGGGTGAGGAGGACGTCGTAAATCGGGTCTTCAATTGAATGTCGTCGGATTCCATCGTGTGAATAGGTGGGTTTATTTATGCCGAATAGTGAGTATCGTAAACCGCGTTTTTTGTGAATTTATCAGATGCAGGTACAAAGATCACTAAAAGATTACCTCATAATATTCTTTAGTTTTGCTTCTTCATGAAGTATAACTTCTTCAAACGTGTCAAAGTCGCTTTCCTGGCTTGGGATGCCGAGACCATATTTAATCACATTAACATTCGGATCTCTTGCACTTGTTTCTTCAACACCACTTAATAGCGTTAATGTCTTTTCACCTTTTTTATTCAATCTTTTCTGCAAAGGATAGATAAAGTATCCTTCAGCGGCTTCAAAGCGGTGTAAGTAGGCAACCAACTGCAAATAATCACGACCCCGTATATTATTAATCGGTTTATACTTGGCATCTGCAATTTTCCGATTGATACCGCTTCTACTTATAAAATCAGGGTAGATTAATCCATTAGCATCATTGAATAAGTAATGTCGACCAATGCCTTTGGTATTCTTTGGGTGTATATAGTGGTCTCCAATCAGGGTGTTGATATATTCCTCGAACAACCAGGCGCCATCAAAGAGGATTCCAAATACTTCATTGTTTGAATCCTTTTTAAAATAATTGGATTCTGCCCTCAAGATCGCAATACATAATCTCTGTAATGCCTGATATTCAAAAAAGTACCCATGCCTGACCGGCTTACGAATATTTTGGTGAATTATCTTTGCTGCATGAATGGAGTTAAATTCCAACGAATTTTCTTCTATGATATGAACATTTTCTTTTGTAACATCATTCATGTAGAGCACTTTCCGCAGATCTTTTCTTCTCTTTATATACTCCATCGTATACCTGATCAAATGAATGACATGATTTTCATAACTGAATTCACGGGTATTATAAGCCACTTTGCCGAGAAAAGGGACATTCTCTTTCAATTGTCTTTTGAAGTCAATGACGCCTTTCACGTTTGCTTCATTATGATGACGTACTTTATATTCCTTATACAGCCCTTTTTTCATGGCATTATTCAGGAACTTAGGGAAGAGGGGAATCAACAGCTCCAGAAAGTCACTCTGGTGCTCCATATTCACTTCAGTGTTGATCACGTTCATATTCAACACTTTTTTCAACAAGTAATAGAAGAAATAGTCATTGCCTTCATCAAACCTTGAACCTATAAACAATCTTTCATTTTTATAACCGATCACACCCATGACATTTGTTGTCCTGATTTCATCAATATTCGCCATCATCACAAAATGTGAAGCATCCAGATCGTCGACCTCACTCACTTTGGGCGGAAACAAAAATAAGTTCGAGCTCTCCAAATCCTCAATATTTTTATTTGCGATTTTATTAAGAAAATCCTCACTGATGGTCACATCACAGGTCCTGGTTACTGTATTATCTTTAGTTTTCATAGTCATTCTCCGAAAGCATCCCATCATAAGCAGCTTTCAAGCTTGAGAGTATACTCATTTCATCGAAGAACCCACGGACATATTCTTCTAATAGTGGTTCCAGATAATCCTGCCATAATAATTCGTAGTCATTATTGATATCATTCAATTTCAGGAAGTAACTCGGACCAATATGGTAATGACTGTTCAGTCCTTCGACTTCTAATATCGCATTATTCAATCTGAGCAGACGGCTCACAGCTTCTTCATGATCATCGACTTTATCTTCGAGCATACCGAGCTGGCTCTCGGCAGTCACTTCTATAAATCTGAATCGGCGACGCATCGCAAAGTCAAAGCTTTCAACACTGCGGTCTATATCATTCATAGTGCCGATGATATATACATTCTCCGGTATATAAAGGAATTTATTTTCATCATCGAAAGAAGAGTATTGGGTCCTGACTGCACCGCTTTTTCCCCGGTAGCCGGGATCGATGGCGAAGAACAATTCACCAAAAATCTTGGAAATCTCGCCACGATTGATTTCGTCGATGATGAAGACGAACTTATCTCCTGAACTTTGTCTGGAGATTGCTTTTGAGATGAATTCCTTAAAAATACCGGGTATAATCTCATAGCGCATTTCACAGGTATCTTCATCAATGGTAGGTCTGAAGCCTTCTACAAAGTCTGTATAGTCATAGCTTGGATGGAATTGAATGAATTCGATATTACTTCTATGATTTTCATCCAACTCATCAAAAGATTTGGTTCTTCCACCACTGGCAACTTCAACAGCAATATTTCTTGCAAGGTATGTTTTTCCTGTGCCCGGCGCACCTCTCAAAATGATATTTTTTGAAGAGATGAGTTTACGGGCATATTCGGAGAGGTCTGCATCTTCTAAACTTGGCGAGGGAATATTTTCTGCTTCGTTTATATCTTTATCATTTTTTTGAGTTGAATACCATGCATGGAAAGATAATTCAGGGAAAGTGCTGTATTTGGAACGGCTGCTTTTCAACGACGCACGAGCAGCTTCAATAATAGAGATATATTCTTCGCCGGAAGGCATTTTAGCAATGTATCCATATTTTCTTACGAATTCAGATGACATATTTTCTTCACTTGCGATAAAAGCTCTATTCTTGGCATCAAGGTTGATGAATGCTTCGGGCCGGATCCAATAAAGTCCCATAGTCAGGTTCCATTTCATCCCTTTTTGTCGAATAACAGTGTCAAAATCTTCGACGAACTGCCCTTTGCTTTCTTCTGAATAACTCTCCTCATAATCCAGTGCAGAGTTGAAAACCGCCCATAAGTTGTCTATATCATGTTCATCTCTGTCACCCTTAAAATAATAGAATGTTGCGGCCATATTGTTCACTACAGGGATGCCATCAAAAGATTCTGGAACCTCTGCATCAATGGAAAACTCTTCTTTCAATCCCTGGATAATTCTAATCCTGTTTTTATCTGTAATCCCTTTATTAAACAGGGCAAAAATGGTGAATGGGTCAATATCGACGATATTTCCTTCCCTTTCGAGTGTCGGCAGTTTCATATTGATGGCTTTATAGGTCTCTATTACTTTCTCAATCAGTGCATCTCTGTCATTAAAGTAGGGACGCAGTTTATCGGCAAACTCCTGGTAAAAATGTACCCATGCAAACTGGTTCTCAGACTCTTGCTCCTGCTGTAACAATTCAAACTCATTGAACTGTTCGTCAGTGTAGAATTGATTTTTCCAGTAGTCATCCTTCAGAAAAATACTGTAGTCCTGTTCTACATCATTTAATGTGAAGTCAATCAGATGTCCACTTAATTCACTTTTGTAATCCAGCATCCATATCGCAACCCTTGAAGTATAGAAATACCATTCCTTCATAGTTGTTCGATAGTCCCCGAACCAATCGACCTTAATTGTATGGCCGTCCTCAAGGTTTTCTTTTATAATTCCCACCGCTTTAATCCTCATTACAGAGGCAGTCTTATTGTTCGGGTTGAAAAACGGGAGATTATTTTTTCGGGTATAAGATGCTTTAAGAATAATATAGTCACCTTCACGCATTTGATCATAATAGGTTCGCATGGACTGGTAGTGGTCGTCATCTTCATTTCCTTCCCATCCAAGCCGCCATTCATTGTTTTCCACAAACTCATTGGTATAATCTTTTCCATCGATAGTACTCCCTACGAAGAAAAAGTTTTTATCTTTATAGTTGCTCATTGGAATATTCCTCCTCTATACTACATTGCCGTTAATTTTATGATATCACATCAAAATTATCCCGGAATTATTTTAAGAGAAGGCTACGGTATGAGGCATATGGCGGGAGAAGTGCATTAAACGCTCCACTCGTAATACGCAGTCAATTTTCTCTTTTACTTCATGATTCATTGTCAGTCGTTCCTACGCAGTAGCAGCACATGATTATTGAAAATAATTCAGGGTAGAGAATAGGGAGCCGGGGTTTCCGGTTTCTTATTTTTATGTAAAAAGGCAGTTGCCTTTCTAAAACCAGTCTCTCTGACAGACTGAAATACAGGTAGTATTTACTTCACGCATTTTCGTATGAATCACATGATTTTATGGAAATCTGAAAGGAGCAATTATCAATGCAAAAAAGAGTATTTATTTCACCGAAAAAATATATACAGGGTGCCGGGGTTCTCGCTCAACTTGGAGAAGAAGTCGAGAAAATCGGAAAAGCACCGCTTATTTTATCCGACGAAACTGTGTGGGGTATCACAGGAGATGCTGTAGAGGAAAGTTTTAAAGCTTCGAACATCTCTTACTCTTATGAAGAGTTCGGCGGAGAAGCATCAGTAACGGAGATTGACCGCCTTACTGAAGTTGGAAAAGAAAACAATGCCGATGTAGTGATTGGACTCGGCGGCGGGAAAACAATCGACACGGCAAAAGCAGTCGGGGATAACCTGGACATCGCGGTTGTTGCTGCACCTACCACTGCCTCTACAGATGCACCAACAAGTGCGCTTTCAGTGATTTATTCAGATGAGGGTGTATTTGAAGGATATAAATTCTACAATAAAAACCCTGATCTGGTTTTAATTGATTCAAAAGTGGTTGTTGGAGCACCTATATCCCTGCTGGCTTCCGGTATGGGGGACGCAATGGCGACACTGGTTGAGGCAAAAGCTTCACAAAAAAGAAATTCAGACACAATGGCTGGCGGAAAGGCAACACTTACGGGAACAGCGATTGCTGAAAAAGCAGAAGAGGTTTTATTCACTCAAGGTATTGCCGCATATAAAGCAGCAAAAGAAGGATTGGTCACACCGCAAGTGGAAGCAATTATTGAAACCAATACACTGCTGTCCGGCTTAGGATTTGAAAATAGTGGATTGGCGGCGGCACATGCCATTCATAACGGCTTCACCGCACTGGAAGGTGACATCCATGGCCTGACTCACGGACAAAAAGTAGCGTATGGTGTCCTTACTCAGTTAGTGCTTGAAGGATATTCAGAAATGGAAATCCTACCTTATGTAGAATTCTTTGAAGCGATTGATTTACCGACAACACTGGAAGACCTTCACCTGGAAGATGCATCCTATGAAGATTTAGTTGAGATTGGTAAATTAGCCACTGCAGAAGGCGAGACCTCCCACAATATGAATCCAGAACTTACACCTGAACAGATTGCAGATGCAATTTTGGCAGTTAATGCAATGACCACTGCTTAATCGTTAATCAATTATAAAGTGTATATTTCTCTAAAGGTTCCTTCAGAAAAGTGTCTGAAGGAACTTTTTTGTTCCAGTGCAGTCAACTCCTTTTTCCAGTTACTTATTTTTATATAATCTCATTTTATAGAAAGAAGTAACTCCCATTCAAAAGATATCTCCATTAAACCACCTTTATACTCTCCAACTTCAGAAATAAAAAATGTGTCAGCTGTTCAGCCATATCTTCCGGTGTCTGTTTGAATCCCGACTTCAACCAGTATTGAACCTGGCCAAAAGCAGCATATGCATAGAAGTTCGTATACATGTCATAGTCTATTTCAACATCAGCCGGATTTATGAAAGTGACTTCAAGATTTCTGTTGAAGTGTTTGACCGCTTCAATGAATTTTTCGGAAAACTGGTTGGAGACATCGCTGTTCAACAGTGATACATAATATTTTTTATATTCATAAATATGTTTAAACATTATAAGAGTGGAGGGGAGGGTTTGATCACTCACGTTATAGACCTCCGGTTCCTGTATACTCTCTTCCATTTTCCTTACCAACTCTTCAATGGTTACGTCAATGATTTCATTCAGTACTTTCTCCAATTCATAGTAATGATAATAATATGTGCTTCTATTTATCCCGGCTGTTTTAATGACATCAGTGATTGTTATTTTATGAAATTGTTTTTCCTGCAATAAACACACCACTGCATCTTTGATTTTCTCTTCAGCTGATTTTTCTTTCATCAATTTGTAACACCTCGCTCTTCGACCAACAAAACCGCTTTCATTTGATGGTTGTTGAAATATTTACTTCATTATATAGTTGAAGTATACAACATAGTGTAATCAGAATGATAAATAGTGGAAAGATTAAACCGCAAGGTTGCAATAATTACAGCTTCTGCGAGTGGAATGGACCTGGCGGGTGCTCAGATCTTCATCAAAGAAGGTATAGAGGTTGTCCTTACGGATGTAGCGGATAAGTTGCAGGACCGTGTGGGTGAAATCACGGCTGACGACGGCTGGATCAGCAATTAATTATAAGGGCATATTCTCGTTCGGGAGTATGCTTTTTAAAAAATCATAAAGGAGTTTTATTAAATGGCTAGACTTTCAGACAAGGTGGCAATCATTACTGGAGCGGCACGCGGGATGGGCGCAGTACATGCGAAGAAATTCATTGAAAATGGTGCGAAAGTCATTGTGACGGATATTTTGGAAGATGAGGGTAAGGCATTGGTCAATGAGCTGGGTGAAAATGCGATGTTCATCAAGCATGACGTGACAAGTGAAGAGGATTGGGAAAGCGTGGTTGCCAAGGCAAAAGAAAAATTCGGAACTGTGGACATTTTGGTGAACAATGCGGGAATCGATCTGCCTGCACAGAATATTGAAGATGTAGAGACGGAGCAGTTCAGAAAAATCACCGATATTAACCAAACATCTGTGTTCTTCGGAATGAGAGCCGTTGCACCTGTAATGAAAGAAAACAATAAAGGGTCAATTGTCAATATCTCGTCACTCGCAGGTATCATCGGTGCGAATCAAAAAATTGCATATACCGCTTCTAAATTTGCAGTGAGAGGTATGACGAAAGCAGCGGCTTTGGAGTTGGGTGAATTTAATATTAGAGTGAACTCCGTACACCCCGGCTTTATAGCAACGGACATGACCTATCATCTCATCAATGATGAGCTCGAACAGTCTTTTCCACTGAAAAGAGCTGGACGTATTGAAGAAGTGAGTGGTATGGTAATATACCTCGCATCGGACGAATCAAGCTATTCCACAGGCGCTGAATTTGTCATCGATGGCGGTCTGGGCGCGCAATAGAGTATTATAAAATATAGACTGATAAAGTGTTATGGAACTCTATTCCATCTATAAAAATTAATATGACTAAAGTATCAGTCCACTGTTGTTAACATGATTCACCAACCCCCAATTTATGGTCTGGGGTGCCCCCATAAAGTTGAACTCCAAAATTCAACTTTATGGGGTTTTTGTATTTTAAGTATTCAATAGATGGTTACTTCACGCTACACATCCTAATAACATCGCAGGTCTTTTTAGGGTGAATCGGTTTTCTTTATTAAATATTTGTAAATTACTTTGTCAATATACGAGTATTTTCTTGCTTAAAAGCAAGGTTCTGCTCTATAATAAAGAGCATTGATAAAGCTTGTTAATTATTTGTAAAGAATTTGAGATTGTAAGTGAAAAGATTGAAATGATCAATATAGGACGCTCAAAAGGGATAATGCCTCAATGAAGTGGGGGAAGTCACTGTCTATATAGTGATGATCAGTTGTTACAGCCCTTGGTATTAAAGTTTTTTAATTACTCTTGTCGTCCCTCACCAAACCCTCCGCGCCTAAGTTTGAGGGTTTTTCTTATATCTTACTCTACCTTAATTTACTAAGAAGAATCCGGATAGAATATTTATATATTATTTGAAATTTAGAGAAAAGGTAGAGAATCAGGAAGTGGAAACATGTCAAAAATAAAAGAATTATTGAATAAACGTTATGGATATTTCATCTTATTTCTTTTTTTATTCTGGTTGAAAACATACATAGCTTACTGGATTGAGTTCAGTTTAGGCGTATCAGGTATAATGGAAAACATTATATTGTTCATCAACCCGATTGCCACCGGTGTAATAGTATTGTCCATTGCACTGTTTTTTAAAAGCCCCACTTTAAGAAAATGGGCAATGTTTACATTATTGCTGTTAATGACTCTATTGTTATATGTGAACATTCTATATTACAGGGAGTTCGCTGATTTTCTGACATTCAATATCGTATCCAGTACTAATAACGTGACCGGTGCGTTATTTACTTCCACATTTGAAATGATGAGGATCTGGGACCTATTATACTGGGTCGATATCATGTTGTTTGGTTATTTATTCTTCTATAAAAAGGAGACACCGTTCGCCGAAGATAAGAAGACATATAAGAGGCGTACAAAAACCCTTGTTACATCACTGGGTGTCTTACTTTTGGCAGGGAACTTGATACTGGCGGAAATTGACCGTCCGGAATTATTGACCCGGACTTTTGACAGGAATTATATCGTTAAATATTTAGGTTTGAATTTCTTTACCGGCTATGATGTTTTCCAGGCATCACAAAACAGTCAAATGCGAGTGAGTGCCGACGAGTCGGATTTAGGGAAGGTGTTCAACTTTGCATCCGAAAACCATGCAGCGCCAAATCCTGAATACTTCGGGGTGGCAGAAGATCGCAACGTTATCGTGATTGGATTGGAAAGTGTGCAGCAGTTTTTGATTGATTACGAATTGGAAGATGAGTATGGCGAAACTCATGAAGTCATGCCTTTCCTTTCGAGTATATATGACAATGAAGACTCATACAGCTTCGAAAACTTTTTCCATCAGACCGGCCAGGGCAAGTCATCAGACGCTGAAGTTCTAGGGGAGCTGTCACTGTACGGTCTCCCGCAGGGCAGTGTTTTTCAAACATTGGGATCCACAAATACATTCCATTCAGCGTCAAATATTCTGGAACAGCACGGGGGCTATACCTCAGCTGCTTTTCACGGGAATGTCGGCTCATTTTGGAACAGGACGGATACTTACCGAAGTTTCGGCTATGACTACTTCTTTGATTCTGAGTTTTACGATGTATCCGGGGACAGGTCAATGGAATATGGCTTGAAGGATAAATTGTTTTTCCATGATTCAGTAGAGTACCTTGAGCAGCTGCCGCAGCCATTCTACTCCAAGTTCCTCACTGTTTCCCATCACTTCCCTTATCCTTTGGATGAGGAGAATGTGGAGTTTCCAGCTGCCCAGACAGATGATAATACAATCAATAATTATTTCGTTACAGCGCATTACGCCGACCAGGCGTTGGAAGAATTCTTCAATTATTTGAAGTCTAGCGGCTTATACGAGGATTCAATCATAGTCATGTATGGTGATCATTATGGTATTTCTGATATGAGGAACCCGGAATTGGCACCTTTAGTGGGTGAAGATCCGGAAGAGTGGAATGATTACCATAATACTCAAATACAAAGAGTCCCTTTCATCATGCATGTTCCCGGCGTTGAAAACGGTGAAGTGTTTGACACGTACAGCGGTCAAGTGGACATGCTTCCAACCTTGATGCATTTATTAGGCATAGAAACAGATGGTTATTTATTTATGGGGCAGGATATTTTATCTGAAGAACATGACAATACCGTACCCTTGAGAAATGGACGTGTAATCACCCCGGAATATACTTTCCTTGAACAGGAAATCTATGATACAGAGACAGGGGAGCCGTTGCTGGACCAATTCACCGAAGAAGAATTGGAAGAACTTTATCTCTTTAGAAACGAAGCGAGAGAAGAATTAAATCATTCCAATGAAATTCTGATGAAAGATCTACTGCGTTTTTATAACCCTGAACCTTTGGATGAATTAAAAGAAATCGATTATTTATATCGTGATCAGTTGGACATCCTCGAAGAGCATCCAGGAAAAGAAACGAGCCTGATCGAACAACGTGATGGAGAATCAAGCAGGGATCTATATGAAACAGATGCACCGGAGATGGAAGGAACAGAAAGTAGTGCATCAGAAGAATATTCAAATTCACCCGGCCAACCGGAATGAATCAATGGTGTAATCATGAATAGAATACAGAATTGATGACTTTCGCACAAAAGAAGGACCCGAATATTCGGGTCCTTGTTTTTATACAGTATCATCATTTCTCAGTCCATCTTCACTACAAGCCTTGCCACGTCGCCTTTATGCAGTCTGTCGAATCCTTCGTTGATATCTTCGAGTTTGAGAGTGTCTGATAGCAATGTATCGACAGGTAGTCTTCCCTGCTTATAAAGCTCGATGAATCTCGGGATATCCCGGGTAGGGACACAGCTGCCGACGTAGGATCCTTTGACTGTCCTTTCTTCCGCAGTTAACGTCACCTGCGGGAATGAGAAGTTATGCTTGGGATCGGGCAGGCCGGTGGTCACCGTCATGCCGCCGCGTCTTGTGATCTTATAGGCCACTTCCATCGCGGGCACGACGCCTGCAGTCTCGAAAGCATAATTGACGCCGCCGTTTGTCAGTTCTTTCACTTCCTCCAAAACCGTTTCATCGGATGAATCGAAAGTGTTGGTCGCACCGAGTTTCTTCGCAAGGTCGAATTTATTCGGGTTGATATCGAGTGCGATGATTTTACTTGCTCCGGCAAGTTTTGCGCCGAGTATCGCGTTCAGGCCGATGCCGCCGAGTCCGACGACTGCAACGGTGCTGCCTGGCTTCACCTGGGCGGTGTTGATGATGGCACCGATGCCGGTGATCACTGCACATCCGAAGATCGCGACTTTCTCAAAAGGTATATCCTTATCCACTTTGACCACCGAATTGGCGGATACGACAACATGGGTGGCGAATCCTGATACACCGACATGGTGATGGACATCCTTGCCATCGGCATGCAATCTCACACCGCCGTCGAGCAGTTCTCCTTTTTCGTTGGATTTTGCGCCTTTCTCACAAAGGGCAGGTCGTCCTTCACGGCAGGGGATGCAGTGTCCGCAACTCGGTACAAACACACAGACGACATGATCACCTTCCTGCAGGTCTTTCACATTGTCACCGACCTTGACGATCTCACCCGCCGCTTCATGGCCGAGCGCCATCGGTGTCGGACGGGGCCTTGAGCCGTTGATGACGGACAAGTCTGAATGACACAGGCCGATCGCACCGACTTTAATCATCACTTCATTGCTTTCCGGGTCATCCAGTTCAAGTGTCTCTATCTTTAACGGTTTGCTTTCTGCATAAGGTGCAGGCAAGCCCATCTCATGTAATACCGCAGCTTTAATCTCCATAATTGCCTCCTATTGAATGTGAAGTTTATTCGTAATAGCCTTCAGTGGATTTCCGGAACCCTTCGAACTGTTCACCGTCGTGGCCGAACCATATATCCGCATTCTTCTCTTTTGCCATCTTCTTGATCTTTTCGACGGATCTGGCCCAGCCGATGGAGTCATAGATGATGCCCGGCGGTTTCAAGGTCGGTTCCATGCTGTCTTTTGTATAGATGGCATCGGAAGCAAGGATGAGCGTGCCAAGTTCCTCGGATTTGATTTCAAGCCCGATCATGCCCCAGACGTGTCCGCTGCCGAAGTTCAGAACTTTGATACCTTCAACCAGTTCGAGATCATCCTCATATGGCTTAATAGTCCGCCAGCTCAACTCATTCTTGATCCAGGCATCGATATCCGCCCATATATATGCGCCTTCCTTCTGGTTCCTGGCATACATCTGCATCGTGCCATTCAATTCATCATCATGTACAATCACCAGTGCGTTCGTGAAATACTCAAGGCATCCCGCGTGGTCGAGGTGGAGGTGGGAAGCGACGACATAGTCGACTTCTTTAGGGTCGACGCCGATCTGTTCCAGCCTGTTGGGTAAGTAACATTCTTCAGTGGCAGAGTAGGGGAAAGCTTTCTGGATATTCGGGCCCCAGCGCCCTTCGTGGTCTTCGTTCGCCATACTTTCAGGGTTGCATGCAGTATCGAAAAGAATCTTTGCTTCAGGGTGATCAATGAACACGGTGTAGATCGGGAATTCAATCATCTCGTTCGGTGCATTGGGATTATCGATGGTGGCCTGGTTGGAGTTTGCGATCATCAAGTTCTTGTCCATGCGAAGGGTTCCATTGTCCAACACATAAATCTTCATCCGGCTTTTGTTCACATTTACCACTTGCATCACCTCTTCTGTAAGATATGTCTATTATATAAGAAAGCGCTTACATATACAAAGTAGAAAAATAATTTTTTCAGTTTTTATTTGAAGGGAGCAGAGAAGTAAATGATTTAAATGGATTTTGAGTTTGAAGGAGTTTTGATTAATCACTCTATATAGCTCTCAAGGAAGCTATGGTAAAATTAAAGAGTCATCCAGTTCACTTCCGTGCTTAAAGCATGGAAGGAGGTGACACCATGTTTAGCACTTTAGTTGAATTGTGAATTGCACCGATTATCGTAGGTGCAATCCTCGCATTGTTCTCTTATTGGCTGAACAATCGCGATGAATGACTGGATGACTAGTCGAATACACCAAAAAAACCCCAATCTACTGCCATAGATTGGGGGTTCGGTGTTCCATGTTGAGCACTTTAGTTTGATACTTACATTATAGCACATTAATTTTGGTGTTAAAAGTAAATTATAAATCTGAGAAATTGTAAAATTTTAAAGTACTTACTAGCTAAGTCGGCTGCTTCTGGTTAATTGCTCTTCTAGTATGCAGTATCACTTATCTGTTCAAAATCGATGATTGCATAAGTTTCTGTATCCATGAGGTAATTAACAGTTGAAATGCGCTTGCCGTTTGAGCTGGCATGAGAATAAACTCTTGTTGCATTTAATAGAACTGTGCCGTCGTTTTGCTCTGTAACATCATTTAAGAATACGTCGTAAGTAGAATGATCATCAAAATCTTCCGTCGCCTTATTTGAAGTGATCTTATCATAAGCAGGCGTGCCTTCTTTCAAGTAATAATAGATATCGTCGTAATTATCATAACTATAATAAGTAGCCAGCCTATGCAGATATTCAGAAATCAATCCTTCATATATAATGAAATCATCCGCTGTGATATCTTCGGAGTCCCCTTCGGAACCTTCTACTTCTTCGTCATAAGGATTTTCATCAAACAAAGTCCGCTGTATTATGCCAACTCTTTGACCGTCCGGTGTACCGATGATACCTGTTCCTGTACTGTAATATCTTCCGTCATCATCTTCGCCTTCATAAGCATATGCAGGGAGACCATTTGTAGACCTGGAACCATCATCATAAGAGTCAGGTTCACCCCAGGCTGCATACAATTGAGATTCTGACACTCCTGCATAATAGTAGACTGCTTTTACATAATTATAATCCGGATTGATAGAAGAATCAGAGGCATCGTCTCCTGACCCATACGGTGCACCATATTCATAAACAACAGCTAGATTTCCATAATACGCGGGGGAGGCGCCGCCACCGTCGGCTGTAAATTCATATGGACCATACTTATCTTCTACCTCAGTTTGGGACATACCTGGAGTGATGACATTCTGCTCAAAAGTGCCTTTTGAATTGCCGCCTGTAGTGCCAAGAAGTTGAGACTTCACTTCACTCGAATCCAAAGAGAATTGTAAGTCAGCTTTATTTCCAGTCAGCTGCTTATCTTGTTCTGACTCAGGAGGTGTTTCTTCTGCAGATTCTTCTTCAATATCCTCTTTCTCTTCTTCTTCACTTGCTGAATTTGGTTGGTCCTCAGTTCGGGACTGCTGATTTTCGGAGTCTTGCTCTTCCAATTCTTTTCGTAACTCTTCATTTTCTTTTTCAAGTTTTTTACGCTTCAATTCTTCATTTTCCTCTTCAAGTGCAGCGACTTCATTCTCATCTTGGCTTTCAGATGTTTCAGTAACTTCTTCTGATATTGCACCTTCGTTGCCACAAGCTGCCAGGGCTAGTAATAATAGAGTTAAGGCTAGATATCTCTTCAACCACTCAACCTTCTTTCCATATATTTTAATCAATTATACTCTAAATCTGGAAAATATTATATTAATTCTGAGATTTTATTTACTTTAACATCACTTATCATGTTTAGCTTTCTTGGGGCTCGAGGTAAAGTAATTATAGCTAGAAGTGAACAAACTTTCTAAAGGAGGCATGATTGATGGAAGTCAGAGACATCATGAGGACTGAAGTCGAGACATGCGGGCTTGAAATGACAATTGAGGCAGTGGCATCGATGATGAAGGAGTTTAATATAGGATCCATACCTGTACTTGGGAATGGTGAACTGAAAGGGACGATTACAGACAGGGATATTGTCATCAGTGGAATTGCTTCACACTTCCCTGTGGATACGCCGATAAATTTAATCATGTCCTCTGAGACGCCCCTGATGGGCACCCCGGTCATGACTATTGAAGATGCAGCGGATATCATGATAAAGAACCGTATGCGCTGCCTGCCGATTGTGGAAGATGACAGGGTCGTCGGCGTTCTTGCCCTCAATGACGTGACGGCGGATGAAGGACAGGAGATATTATAAGCAGATGAAGTTGATCGGCATAACAAAGACTGGCGATTTGCCATTTGTGTGTTAAGGTGATCGTCGTCTTTTTTTAATGCAAAAATCTTATAAGAGGGGAGGCGCTGCTGGATTAATTAGATATCCTCGAAGAGAGAACCGATTCTGATAGAACGACATGATGGAGAACTCGCATTGTTCTCTTGATGACTCGTCCAATACACCAAAAAACCCCCAATCTATGGCAGTAGATTGGGGGTTCGGTGTGCCATGCGTAGCACTCTGGTTTGATAGTGAAACTATAGCACGTTAATTTTGGTGTTAAAAATAAACTATAGTGATAAAGAATTTGCCCTCGGATATTCAACTTTTCCCTATGTTGCTGTCCAGTCACTGAAAGCAATCTTTAGCAGCTTTCCTGCCGCTTCATCCGGATTGATGGCTCAACCGTCTTTCAGTGATTTATGCAGATACTCATCATGCTGCGATTCCGCAAATAATCATACTCCCAAGCCCGTAACTTTCATATCTTATTGTGGGATATGAGGCAAATCTTTTTGTTTTGGAATATTGATTACATGGGAATCAACATATTCAAGCATACCTTCTTCGCCGTACTCGCGACCGATACCGGATTGCTTCACACCGCCGAATGGGTAGCGGATGTCGAGACCCTGTATAGCGGCCGTATTGACCATCGTCACGCCGGCTTCGATATGCCTGGATACTTCGATGGCGTGTTCTTCCTCTCCCCATACGGAGCTTGTAAGTCCCAGTTCGCTGTCATTGGCAAGTTCGATTGCATGCTCATCATCTCTGAACTTGAGAATCGGCACTACCGGACCAAACTGTTCTTCGGCCACGACGCGTGAGTCGTAGTCTGCACCGAGCACGACTGTCGGATACATGAAGTAGCCGTTGTTGAAGAAGTCCTCATCGGCCACTTTGCCGACTTCCCTGATTTCGTAGCCATTCTGTCTGGAATCTTCGATAAGTTCCTGGACGAACTCAAGCTGCTGTTTGTTGTTCACCGGACCGACCGTCGTCTCTTCCAGAGTCGGATCGCCGATGCGGAGCCATTTATTCGCAGCTTCCATATATTTCTCAACGAATTCATCATAGATGGATTCATGGACATACATGCGTTTGGCAATCATGCAGATTTGTCCGCCCGTCAGGAAATTCGATATGACGATGCGCCGCATAGCCGCTTCATCATTTACATCAAAATCCTCAAGGAAAATCGCCGGGTCGTTGCCGCCGAGTTCAAGGGTGATGTTCTTGATCGTGTCTGCTGCGGATTTCATGATGTGACGGCCTGTAGCGGTGCCGCCGGTGAAGGCGATTTTGCGGACTTTTTCATTCGAAGTGAGCTCGATGCCGATTTCCGCTTCGCCGTTAACGATATTCAGCACACCTGCAGGGAATTCCTCCGCGATGAGCTGCGTGACGAGTGTCACAGTGAGCGGCGCCATCGGACTCGGTTTCAATACCATCGTATTTCCTGCGAGCAGCGCCGGTGCAATTTTTTCGGTCGACAGCGCCAATGGATAGTTCCACGGGCTGATCGCTGATACCACACCGATCGGTTCATGACGGAGTACGTTCTTACCCCGGTCGTCCTCGTTCACCGTCTCGCTGTAGACTCGTTCCGCATTGTCCACTGCATACTGCATGAACATAAGGGAGACCGTCATCTCACCCTCCGCGTCGTAAAGCGGCTTGCCGTGCTCTTCGGAGAGCAGCTTGACCAGATCGTTCTGGTTCTCCCTGACTTTATCAATCGCTTTCTGCATGCGTTCGATACGCTCGTTCAAATCCGTCTTCTTCCATGATTTGAAAGCTTCATCCGCCGCATCGATGGCACGCTTGGCATCATCGACTGAATTGAGCGGCCAGTAGCCCGCCGTCTCCTGTGGTTTGGCCGGATTCTCACGCGGTTCATGTTGCTCCGACTCCACAATTTCTCCATTTATATAAGCATTCACAGTGAGTGGTGTTTCCGTTTTGATTGTCACTTCTGTCATGCCTCCTAATTTAATGATTGTTCCATTCATAGATTTTCCCATTCGATTCCGGAGTCAAACATGAGTGATATTATAGAAGGGATTAAATCATATCGTGAATTTGAAGTGGTCGTGATTCGTGTTAATGTGACTGCCTGTTTCTCATTCAATAATTAAATTATTGTAAATTAGGGATGAAATTTAATTCTCAAAGTGTTATAATTAAGAAGTGACTGATTATCAGACTAAAATTATGGCCCCGTAGCTCAGGGGATAGAGCAATGGTTTCCTAAACCATGTGCCGCAGGTTCGATTCCTGCCGGGGCCGTTAAATTGTCAAAGTAGTGAGAACTGAATATAGATTCAACTGTAGCTGCATCCATTAGGATGCAGCTTTTTTTTATTTTCGATTCTAAAATAATTGGTTCAACCACAACTTATTAAGGTGTTGTATTCATTAAATAATGAATATTCAAATGTAAAAGTGTCTATGCATTCAGAATCTAGTCTCTGTTTTGTCATAACTTTATTTCGAAATGGATATAAAATAATTAAAATCTAGGGTATAGTATTGTGTGACTTATTTAACATAATGTGGGAAAGGAGAGTAAAATTTTATAGATTTCATAGCTAATTAGAGTTAATTTACTTCTTATATTAATTTTTATTATGTCCATTTATATTATATGAATTATTAACTATACGTGGAATATTTTAGAAATTAAGACTTTAGGCCTATTTTTTATCTCGAATTAGTACTTTTATGGGAAATTATGCTACATTATTCATTGATGTATGTTAGTTGTTTAAAAGACTTCACGAAAAAGTAAATCTAGAAAGAAATTAAACAGGAATCGCAGAGCAGGGGAAGCTAGATTTACTAAAAAAGAAAAGGGACAAGATCCAAGGAGGAAAATTAAATGAAAATGAAGAAACTGGCAGTGAGTATGTTAAGCGCAGGATTGGTTATGACGATGGGGGCAGAAGCGGTGATGGGGAATACGGATGAAGAAAATCAAAATGACCGTTCAGCTACATCAGAAGTCAAAGTTCAATTTTCAGTACCAGATGAAGCAGATGTAAAGTTATATAATCCAGAGAATCTGAAAAAAATTGACAAAGATGATGCTGAAAAATTGGGTAAGGTAACAAATTCAAAAGGCAAATTGACCCTAGATGTTGTTCCACTACTTGATTTTAAAGGTAAAAATATTGATGCTTCTTATGAAGAGTACTTATTCTATACCGAGTCAGACCATCATTTGCAAGTCACCGATCGGAGAGGGACTGGTGCAGGATGGAACGTGACCGCAAGAGCTGAGAATTTCAAAGATGCTACAGGAGCGATGACATTACCAAGTTCAGAAATAACTTTTGAAGAAGGTGACGTACAATCCCCTGTTGATTTTCAAAAAAGTCAAAAACCTACTTCAAATGGATTTACTTTAGAAACTGGCAAAGAAGCAACTAAGGTAGCGAGCGCCAACGCCTCCCCTGAAGGAGAAGCAATTGATAAAGCACAGGGGGTAGGTGCTTGGTTGATTAAATGGTTCAGTAATAACGAAGATGTAGAGAATGAGAAGGTAAAGCTTAAAGTCCCCGCAAGATCCGCTTCAGCAGGTGAGCATACAACTAAGATAATTTGGACGATGGAAGATGGTCCATATAAATCTGGTCAAGTTGCTACAGACACGACAGAGAGTCAATAAAACCAAGTAAATGGAATTTCGCCCCGGCTGTGTTCCCGGGGCGTGCATTTAAAATAGGAGTAAATCAATGAAATTTAAACTTAACTTTATATTATTCTTAACCATATTATTCATGCCGTCTTTTGTAACCGAAGCGAATGAAAGTGTCGTTCCTTACTCTATTGAAGCTGTAATACCAAATAATCAAGTAGATCAGGGATCAACATATTTCGACATTGAAATGGAAAAAGGGGAGACCCAGAAGCTTGAAGTGGTAGTTTATAATTCCTCTGATGAACCGATTACGATTGAAGCGCAGGCCAACTCTGCGACGACGAACAGTAATGGTTTGATCATCTACGATGCAGTGGATTTGGTGCCTCATGACTCAATGAGCCATCCATTTGCCGAAATCGCCACCATCGCTGAATACAAAATCGAAATAGAACCTCAAAGTCAGGAGACGGTTACCATTACCGTGGAAGCGCCGGATGAATCATTTGACGGTCTCATTCTCGGCGGACTTTATTTCAGCCAGGAAGCTGACGAATCAGAAGAAGATTCCGGTGTGCAGATTCAAAATCAGTACTCCTACGCCCTGGCCGTGCAGATCCGGGAGGCAGGCAATGATAATGATGTCGAACCCGAACTCGACCTGCTTTCACTCGAGGCAGGGCTCATCAACCACCGAACCGGCCTTCAGACAAGTTTCGTGAACACTGCCCCGACAATCATCGGCGGGCTGGAGTTTACAGGAGACGTCTATGCCGAAGGGTCGGAGGAGCCGCTTTACACCCGGACGGTCAAGGACTTCAACATCGCTCCGAACTCAGAGTTCAACTTTCCCGTGATGTTTGAGAACCAGGGTCTTGAAGCGGGGGATTATGTCTTCAAAGGGACCGCAAGTAATGGAGACCATGAATGGTCCTTCGAGGAGATGTTCACAATCGAAGCTGAAGCAGCGGAAGAGGCGAATGATGAAGCAGTGGAAATCGAAGAAGAAGAAATTGAAAACGAGTGGATGATGCCGGTATTAATCGGTCTTGGAGTGCTTGTAGTATTACTACTTGTAACTATTATCTACCTATTGGTCAAAAGAAGAAAATAGGAATGGGAGAGAATTGATGTGAAGAAACTTATTATATGGACACTCGCGTTTATTTTGATATTCACGGAAATTCTCTTTCCAATCCAAATGAATGCTGAAGAGATAACAGACCAATGTGAAGACATGGCCTTCAAAGTCGAAGAGCCTATTGCAGTTGATGAGAAACTTGTCGGTGAAGGACAGGCAGGACAGGAAATTGAGGTGCTTTTCAAC
Organism: Salinicoccus kekensis; assembly: GCF_900220995.1. GTDB lineage: Bacteria > Bacillota > Bacilli > Staphylococcales > Salinicoccaceae > Lacicoccus > Lacicoccus kekensis. The sequence continues at coordinate 103,717 of NZ_OBQF01000002.1, read as the reverse complement.
AATCTTACTGATGTTATAAAAGTGGATGACGCTGGCAGCTTCGAGTATGAGTGGAAAGACGAAGTCCCTGAAGCAGGTGGAAATATCATTCTGAAAAGCGGACCTTACGAAATTGAACTCACCGTCAAAGAAGAAGGTGTTGAGACGGAACCTAGAGAAGCAAAACTTGTGGAAGCCTGCGAAGTGAGTGTCATTCCTGAAGAAGAACCTGTTGAAGAAATTATGGACGACGAAGATCAACTTGACGTCGAAGAAGAACAATCAGGTGCAGTTGACGAAGAGGTTTTTGAAACGGAACAGGAAGTACCTGTAGAATCTTCAGCTGGGGAAGAGGCAACCAGTAGGGAAGGAAATGAGTCAGATAAACAAACTGAATCTGAGGAAGTAAAACCGGAGAAAACTCCTGAGCGAGCATCTGAAACACACGCTTCAGAGGGAGGGGAAGAACCTGTAAAAGCTGATGAAGAAGGTGGCGAAGAAACTCTAGTAGACGAAGCTATAGATGAATCCTCTGAAGAAAAAGAATCGGGAACAGAAGAAACTGGTGATGAGACACTTTCTGATGAATCAAAATCAGATGAAGTGTCACATTTAGAAGGATCTGAAGGGATGCTATCAGAAGAAAACGACCCGGGAGATGAAGCTGACCAAGTAGAAGAGAGTGCCAAGGAAAACTCAAGAGAAGAGGACAATAAAAATAAACTTGAAGATGATGATTCAGAAGAAGGCGAAGAAGATAATGATGAAAGAATTGGAAAATCAGGAAAGAAGAAAACGTTAGAAGTAGATAAAGATGAAGAAAATGAAGCCAGAGACAATAAAATGGTCAAGGGCGCGGGATTTTCTTTATTCAATACTTTCTCTACAGCAATGGCCGAGAGTGAAGTGCCAATTATCATAAGTGAAGACACCAACTCTGTTTATGTAAGTACACCATCTGGATTTAATGACGCTTTAGGTTCAAAAGATGTAGAAAGAATAATTCTTATGGATCATATCCAACAACCAAAGCCGTCCGTTGTTGAATCAGAAACTGGGAAAAAAATCATTGATGGAAATGGAAAGAGCATTGACTTAGTGAATTCTACTATGATATTGAATAATAGTCGTGTATTTAATACTAATGTAACTGAAATGGTAATAAGAAATACTAACCTCCTTACAACAAACGATGATACAGACGGGGGATTTATTAAGAAGGAAACACATAGTGCCAACATTCATCTTGAAAACGTAAACTTTGATACAGGAAATAATGGTAAAAATGGTAAGTTGGGATCAAGTTGGGAGAGTACAATAAACTTTTATGGATCTAATATCATAAATACAAGAAGTTCACAAAATGGAATGGCTTTTAAGCAAGTTATTGTTCATGAAGGTGCAAAGTTAACATTGCATAATGAAGGAAATGGTTCAGCTTTCAAGTTCGAAAACCATTTTTTGAGGAACGGTGTATTTGGTCTTGAAATCAGAAAAAACAGTAATGTTGAGATTTCTTCTGAAAGTAAAATCCTTGAGACAAATCTAACGAGATTAGGTAGTAGAGTTAAAAATATAATTCAAGATGGTGCTCAAGTCATATTTAAGGGGAATCATTCAGACAATCTTTTCGATATAGACACCAATACAAGTTTTATGGTTACAAACGCTAAGTTAGTAAGCTTTAACAATGAAAACCCAAACGGTGGTTTGTTCTCTGTACGAGGTCTTTTCGGGATCCCTATAGACGCGAGCTTTGAAGTATATAATGTTGTAAGAAAGTATTGGTATAAAAAAGATAGGATTGAAAAGAAACCAGATGTTTCTGTTGAAATCCAAGAAGATAAATTCACTCTCGACTCTAACAGTAACATTAGACGTATGGATTTAGAACAGCCTATATATGAACTTGAACCATTTGAAGTGGATGCGGTATCTGACACTCATGCTATGATAACTGGGAAAACACGGCCACGTGCTACAGTTATAATTTATGATATTGAAAATGTAGAGCTTGCCAAAACGGAAAGCGATAGTGAAGGGAATTTCAGTTTTACATTAAAAGAACATGAAAAATTAAAAGATAAGGTTGAGGCCGGGACAGTTTTAACATTCAAAGGTGAGCTTGATAATGCACAGGCAGAAACTGAAATGACGGTGCAAGGGAATCGTTTGCAGTTTATTGAACCACCTCCAGATATCATTTTTGAAACGGCAGAAATCAAAAATGAAGAGAAAATTATTAAGAGAGAATCTCCTCATTATGACTTTGAAGTTGTTAATACTAGAAAAAATAGTGACTGGAAATTGACAGCTCAAGCAGTTGAACCCTTAAATGATGGCAATGGTAACGAATTGAGAAATACCATCAATTACTTTTACGAAGATGGGAATAGTACTCCAATGGAGAAAGAACCTATCAAAGTTGTTTCGAAAAATACAAATGGAACTCAACAAGTGAGTTGGGGACCAGATGAAGGTATACTTCTGAAAATGAATCCAATCCGTGCCGAAGCTGATAAAGAATATTCGGCTACGATAAATTGGACACTTTCCGACGGGCCTTAGTATAAATCAAGTTAGATCTGTTTACTAACTGAACCAGTCTATATATCTTCTCGATATTACAGACGATAAAAAGTGAACCCCATTCCACACTGGAACGGGGGTTCATTTTATTTTACTGCTATAATTTTAAGCTGCCTGCGATTTCCTTATACAATTCTTCCGCTTCTTCCTGTCCATCCAGCCCATACACATTCATCCTGCCGTCTTTGAACAGTGTCATTTCGTATCCATTATAAGAGATAAATTTGACGAAGTGGTTCTCTTTGATGATTTCACCACGCATTTCTTCTTCGAAAATTTCATCATCGAATCTCAACGTGAACACACGGCCGCAGTTCGACTGGACAGGGCGGAAGGTCTCTTTCTCAAGATGATCATACTTGTGTTGTCCGCATACGCCACAATTTTCGTCTTTCAAAGCATCGACGTTCATCGTCTTATAATTCATGCCAAAAGTGTCGATAGTGATCAGTTTCTTCGAGAATCCTGCGCCGGATAAGAAGCGGATGGCTTCAGAAACTTCGATGCCTGCGGTCTGGGTGATGACCGGCGGCAGGACGCCGTTGATTTCACAGCTTTCACCGGTTTGGGGCATGGTTCCCATCAGGCATTTTAGACACGGGCCGTTGAAATCTATGCCGTAGACGCTGCCTTTGCTGCCGACGGCGGCCCCGTATACCCACGGGATACCGAGCTTGTGGCACGCCTCGTTGATCAGGAACCGGATTTCGAAATGATCCATTGCATCGATGACGATGTCCGGTTGATGTTCCTGCAGAATTCCGATGATATTGTGGGAGTTGAGCTCTGTGTTGATGTTCTTTATTTCAACTTCGCTGTTGATCTGCTGGAGCTTTTCCTTCAAAGCTTCGACTTTCGGCTTCATCAGTCGAACGTCTTCTTCCGTGTATAAGGTCTGGCGGTGCAGGTTGGTCAGCTCGACGATGTCCATGTCAATCACAATCAGTTTGCCGGCGCCCATCCGTGTGAGCAGTTCGGCTGCATGAGTGCCGAGGGCGCCGGCGCCCATCACCATGATGGCAGCCTGGCTCAAGTGTTCCTGGCCGGACTCTCCGAAACCGGTGAATCTGACCTGTCTGTCGTATCTCTCCATCACAGGAATCCCAGTCCTTCGGCCGGGCTTGAGGCCTGTGCCGTGTACCTCACCGGTATGCGTCCGGCTTCCTGGCTGAGCATGCCCGCTTCAATGCCGAGCTTCATCGCTTTTGCCATCTTGACCGGGTCTTCTGCACCCGAGACGGCGGTGTTCAGCAGGATGGCATCTGCACCGAGTTCCATCGCGTAACATGCATCTTTCGGTGAGCCGATTCCGGCATCGACGATGACGGGGATGTTGGCCTGCTCGATGATATACCTTAAATTGAGCGGGTTGTTGATGCCGCGTCCGGTCCCGATCGGGGAAGCGAGCGGCATGACGGCGTGCACACCGAGTTCTTCGAGCCTTCTTGCGAGCACGACGTCGTTCGAGATGTAAGGGCAGACCGTATAGCCTTTATCGAGCAGGATTTCGCATGCTTCATATGTTGCGATCGGGTCGGGGAGGAGCGTCTTGTCGTCACCGATCACTTCCACTTTGATCATGTCACATACGCCGGCATGGTTTGCGATCTCTGCGATGCGCACCGTTTCTTCGACGGTCTTTGCGCCTGCCGTGTTCGGGAAGGTGGTGAAATTTTTCAGGTCGATGTTTGCGAGCGGGTTCGGCAGGTCTTTATCATATAAATTCATGCGCCTCACCGCGAAGGTGAGCACTTCGGTCTCCGATGCCTCGATCGCTTTTGTCTGCGTCTCCTCATCTGAAAACTTCCCTGTACCGAGGAACAGCCTTGAGTTGAATTCGAAATCTCCTATTTTAAGCATTTTATCCGCCTCCTACAAATTCCAGCAATTCAAGCCTGTCGTCACTTCTCACGATATGGCTGTCGAATGCCTCTTTTTTGATTAATGTTCCGTTATGCTCCACAATGATGCGGTCCGGGTCGATCTCCATCTGCTCAAGAAGCTGTGAGACGGTGAGTTCCTCATCAAACGTGAATGTTTCATCATTGATGATGCATTGCATCTTTACTCCTCCTTTCAATAGTGAATTCATTTAATATGGCGGGGCGCCTGCCTTCTGTGATCCATTCGCTCATCAATATACCGGTGGCGGGGGATAACAGTATGCCGTTGCGGTAGTGGCCGCTCACGACGAACAGGCCGTTTTCCACCTCATCCATGACCGGTGTTTCTGTTGGTGTATACGGACGGACGCCGGATGATTTCATCAATACGTCCGCGCTTTTCAGCCTCGGCATGTGCTTCAGTATTTCCATCCACAGCCATGTTTCGCCATCCTTCGTCATGCCGGAAGAGAAGTCGCCAAATCTGCTGGTCGCGCCGACCAGGAAACGGTGGTTCCGCTTCGGTATGATGTAGAAGCCGTTCGTCATGAAAAGCGTGTGCTTCAGTCTCACTTCCGGCTGCTCCAGCAGCATGATTTCACCCTTGACGCCGGTCACTGATGACTCGATCCGGAAGGGTGCGAGCAGACTTTGCGACCATGCGCCTGCGGTGACGGCCACTTTTGAAGCGTGGATGTCCCCGGTTGAAGTTTTTAATCGGTAATCCTGTCCTTCCCGGTGGATGGAAATGACTTCAGTGCGGCTGATGCGCGTCACCCCGTGATGGAGCGCTGAAGCGGTCAGTGCCTTTGTGTACTTGTTCGCATTCACCTGGCCGTCATCCGGGATATGCATCGCAAAGTGTTCGCCCGGAGTGATGAACTGGTTGCCGAGGTCCAGGATATCTTTTTCATTTACTGCCTTCACGTTGTCATTATGGCCTTTTAAAAATTGGAACTGCCTGTGCAAAGCTGCCCTGGATCCTTTAGAGTCCGCCATCTTGATCAGCCCGGTTTCCATGTACTCGATATCAATGCCGGTCGTCTCCAACAGTTCTGCGGCGAGCGGCTCAAAGTATCTCCTGGACGCTTTCGCAAGGCGGAATAAAGGACTGTCGTCCGAAAACTCGTTCTGGGCACCGAGCATGCCGCCGGCCTTCCAGGAAGCATGCATCCCCGGCGCGTCACGGTCGATGACCGCAACTTTCAACCCCTTTTTGGCGAGTGCATTGGCGATGGATAACCCCATCACCCCTGCACCCACGGTCACTACATCAAATTTGATAATTCCCATCCCTTTCTGAGTACTTTTATTTCGGAAGGTGCTGCATCCATGAAATATGAAATCGCGGCGATGCCGCCAAATCCTGACGGCAGCTGATGAATCGTCCGCTCATTGATGCCACCGAGCGCGATCACCGGGATATCCGATGACAGCGCCTCGTTGATCTCCCGCTCCGAACGGGGCGGGCGGTCCGGTTTTGAAGCGGTTTCAAAAATATGGCCGAAGAGGACGAAATCCAGGCCGTTTTCCCCGGCCGCTTCAACAGCCCGGGCGGAGTGCGTGGACATGCTGACGGTGATTTCAGGATGCTTCTTTTTATAATCGAAGGCATCTGCATCATTTTCCCTGAAATGGATGGCGTTCAGATCGAACCTCTCCAGCAGAGCCATATCACTGTGGACAAGCAGTTTATTCTTCGGGAAGCCGGCCTCAAGCAGCGATGTTAAAAAATCAGCAGTTTCCCGGTGCGACATGGGTGTCCTGATCAGCAGGTAGTCTATAAAAGGCGTAATGCTGATGAAATGATGGATATCTCTTGAAACGGGCTGTCTGTATGGTGTGATTGCGATGAACATGGGCTCACCTCCATAAAAAAATGCGCTGCTTTCCTTATAGGAAAACAGCGCAATATATATTCATATACTTCGATTCGTTATCGTTACGCCACTTTCCTACGCCAGCATGATCTGGATCAGGTTCCGGAATCCCGAAGTCGCTACTTCGATCTCAGCCTTTTCTAAAAGGCACTTCCAGTGGTCTTTCTATTCGGTTTTGTGATGCATTGGTTTCATGATAACGCATATTTACACATATTACAAATTTAGACTCAAATCATTATTCCCCATTAGCAGGTTGTCTATCACTTAAGAATAATATCCAGATCAGCAATCCAGTTATTAGTAATAAGACCAGGAATAGAACAAACCAACCGGTTTGATAAGAACCTGTATCCACTATCAGCCCAAAGATTAGTGGACCTATAATAACGCCCCAGGATCCGAGCATTATGCTGAAACCACTAGCCGAACCAGCCAGTTTTTCGGGAACATACTCTGTCACTGCATTCATCCAGATACCATTAAACCCAGAGATACAGAATCCGAAAACAAAGACGATAGGAACAAAAATTTCAAAAGATGTACCAGCTGGAAGTGAAAAAAGAGTGAGCGCAGAGATTGAAGATATGATAGCTATAATGACTAAGACAATGATTCTGTTGCCACGGAATAATGTATCGCTGACGATACCCCATACAATTCTGCCAATCGATCCTCCAACCTCAGAAATCACCAGTAAAATTCCCGCAGCCACCAGAGGAATGGCATGGACTTCATAAGTGAATAAAACAATGTAAGTATTCAATATCATCTGCGAGCCATTGAGCGCCATCGCGCTGATACTGACCATCAAATAGAGCCTGTTCTTAATCAAATATTTAATGGAAGAGAGTATATTCTCAGCTGTACCAGCAGGTGATTCCGATTCGATTGGCCTAGGTTCTTCATATATTTTAAATATAATAAAACCCATTACAATCAGAAGGCAGGAAGCGATTAAAAGCACAGGCCGCCATCCCCATTGAGTAGCGAGCGGCAGCAGAATCAGAGCTGCCATGGCAGAGCCTGCTGTAATACCAGTCTGCTTGATTCCCATTGCAGTGCCACGTCTGCGGACGGGGAACCAGTAAATGACTCCCCTGTTTGAAGCGGAGTGCATGGCTCCATAACCGAACCCGCCAACCATAATAAGAAAAAGTATCAAGGGATAAAAAGATGAGAAACTCAATGATGCAAAACTTAACCCCAGGCAAAAAGTCAGTAATAGCAGCATCTTTTTGGTGCCTGCCCGGTCAACCAGAAGACCTGCGGGAATCGATACAAGTGCCTGCCCAAGGAAGAGGGCAGCCGGAAGCATGCCAATCTGAGTTTTAGAGAGGGAGAGATCCGCTTCGAATAATGGACCAAGAGGTGCGAGGCTTCTCCCGACCAGTGCCATAAGCACCTGAATCATAAAAAGGCAGCCAAGCATCTTCCAAGGATCATATTTGCTTGTTGCGTTTATATAATCCATCTGTATCCTCACCTTCCAGGAGTCCGATCAATGAACTGCTTTATAAATACTTATTGTTAAAGTAATTGTTTATAATGCTTACGGTTTTTTTTATTTCTTCTGCAGAGATGTCCTTATATGTGGCCATACGGACTTTTGTATCTGAAATGGCCTGCAACCTCAAACCTTTCTGTTCAAGTTCATTGACCAAATGGGCTGCAGAACGACCGGAAGAAGATATATCTGCAATGATGATATTGGTTTGTACGGCATCCACATCAATTTTCATATATTCAGTGTTGATGTTCCTTGCGAGGTAAAGTGCATTCTCATGATCGACCTTTGATTTTTCTACTGCGTCTTCCAGTGCTACTATGCCTGCAGCTGCAATGACGCCTGCCTGTCTCATTGAGCCACCCAGTATCTTACGCAATTTTCTGGCACGATATATGAAATCCCGGTTGCCGCAGAGCATGGAACCCACAGGCGCTCCCAATCCTTTCGAGAGGCAGAACATCATTGAATCGGCAGGGGAGGTGAGTGCTTTGACATCTATATCGAAATAAGCCGCTGCGTTGAATATCCTTGCGCCGTCCAGATGTACTGGAGCGCTGTACAAATGGGCAATAGCACAAAGTTTCTTCATCTTAGAAACAGAAATACAGGTACCTCCATATGCATTATGGGTATTCTCAAGCAATAGGAGCCTACTTTGTCCATTCTTAACAATATTTTCAATGGCGTCCGAGTCTGGTATGCCATGGTCGTCAACCGGATAAAATTCCGGAGTCAGCCCAAAGAGATGCTCCATGAAAAGTCCTTTTTCGCTTCTGGAAATGTGACTAGATCGATCTGTCAAAATACTGTCGCCACGTTGTGCTTCATGAGTGAGTATGGCAATATAATTAGCCATGGTGCCGCTATTGCAAAAAAGAGCAGCTTCATGGCCGCTTATCTCTGCAGATAAATCTTCGAGTCTGCGGACTGTCGGATCTTCACTCCTTCCGAATGAATCGATTCTGCCGTCGTCTCCGGTTTCAGCTTCATACATCGCTTTTCTCATTTCTTTGCTGGGTTTTGAAAGTGTATCACTCCGTAAATCAATCATCTAAATTCTCCAATCCTACTAATATTCCTGGAAACAGGTGAGATCTTCACAACGTTAAGTTTATGTATCTTCCATGGAAAGAGAAAATCATCTCATGGAAGAATGAATTCATTAAAGCAGTATGCACTTAAAAAGAATTTAAAAATAGTGGAGGAAACATATCCTCCACAAAATTTTTATCTTTTTTTAGCTCTGATTTGTTTTATTATCGGGAAAACAAATGTGAGCAGGGCAACGATGATCAACGAAAGTGCAATCGGATCATTGATGAAAATCATCAGGTCGCCATTGGATATGGTCAGGGACTGACGGAAGGATTGTTCCATCATGCCGCCGAGTATGAATGCCAGTATGAAAGGCGGGGCAGGGAAAGCGAACAATCTCATAAGAAATCCTACAACCCCGAAAAGTAGGAGCATATATAAATCAAAAGTGTTGAAGCTGATTGAGTATACACCGATCATACTGAACATGATGACCAACGAAATCAGGAGAGGACGTGGAATCTGTAATATTTTAGCGAAGTAAGGTATCAGAGGTAAATTTAAGATCAATAAGAATATATTACCTATGTACATACTTGCAATGATACCCCAGAAAATTTCCGGACGATCTGTCATCAAGAGTGGTCCGGGTTGTATACCGAGAACTAAAAATGCACCAAGCATCACAGCCGTCGTACCCGATCCAGGGATACCCAGACTGAGCAGGGGGACGAAGGCGCCGCTGGTAGCGGCATTGTTAGACGATTCAGGAGCCGCAAGTCCTTTTATGGAACCTTTCCCAAACTCTTCTGGATTTTTGGCAAGACGCTTTTCCATGATGTAAGAAATGAATGAGGCAATTGTAGCGCCTGCACCTGGGAGCACACCGATGATGAAACCTAAGAATGATTGTCTTGTAACAGGCCCCTTCATTTCATTCAAGTCATTTTTGGACAAACGCAGGCTGCCCAGCTCTTTATTTTTTGACATGGAAGAGTCTTTTCGATTGATGATCAATGTAGTAACCTCAGCAAGCGCAAATAAACCGAGCGCGATGACAAGAAAGTCCAATCCTTCCATCAAATTGCTGTTGCCAAAAGTGAAACGTGGTGTGCCTGATTGCCCATCGATTCCGATGGTGGCGACCATGAAGCCGACAACGGCCGAAATCAAAGCTTTCAAAGTGGAACCTTCAGATAAACTTGATATGGCAGTCAATCCCATGAACATCAACGCAAAATATGCAGGAGGGCCAAAGGAGACTGCTACACTTGATAGTGCAGGGGCGAGAGCCATAAGTAAAAACACACTGACAGTTCCACCTACAAAAGAAGCAATTGCTGCAATGGCAAGCGCTTTACCGGCTTCCCCCCTCTGTGCCATCGGATAGCCATCAAATGCAGTAGCCACCGTCCCGGAAATCCCGGGAGCATTCAACAGTATGGATGATGTTGATCCACCAAACACTGCCCCGTAATACACCCCCGCCATCATGATTAAGGCTGATGAAGGATCCATACCGAATGTTACCGGAATCATTACAGCAATGGCTGTAATCGGGCCAAGCCCAGGGAGCATACCAATGATGGTACCGACCAAAACCCCGATTGAAACAAATAGTATACCCTGCAAACTGAATGCAGTCTGAAAACCTGTTATGATGCCTTCTATAGAACCCATGTACTACCTCCTCTAAAACGGTAATATTCCTTGTGGTAGATTAATCTGTAAAAATTCAGTGAATGCAAAGTAGAGGATTACAGGGAATAATACAGATACAATGCCATTGGTGATGTAATTTTTATAACCGAGAATCAATGATGAAAAAAAGATGAATAAAAGTGTGACGAGTATAAAACCCAAAAACTCAAACAGAAAAATATATCCGAGAATCAATAAAAATACTATTGCAATCATACCTAGATCTTTCCGCGGTATATCTCTACGGGCTTTTTGTTCTTCGGTCTCTGAATCCTTGGAAAAGAACAAAGCTATGGAGAGCACCGCAAGCAGCCACCCCAAGGCCTTCGGCAGAACATCGGCATCCACATTTGTATATGCGAATGATGGCAGCTGGTAACTCAGATATAAATATCCTATAGCAAGTAATAATAAAATGATGCTTACACGTTGATTAATTGTCTTTAACAATGGATCACCGCCTTTTCAAATGAGTAATTTTAAAAAAACAAGTCAATGGCAGATTCCATTGACTTGATAATGGGCTTATTCTCCTTCACCGAGCCCCAACTCATTCAGAAGTGCTTCCATTTCTGAATTTTGTTCTTCCAGGAAGTTCTGATATTCTTCACCTTCCATGTACATTTCATTCCAACCATATTGATCACGGATTTCTCCAAAGGCTTCGGAGTCACTTAATTCTCTGAATTTCTCCTGATAATATGTGACTGCTTCTTCATCCATATTTGGAGGTCCAAAGAAACCACGCCAATTGATGAATGTGGAATCAATGCCCTGTTCTATCATAGTTGGGAAGTCTTCCAATACTTCACCTTCTAGTCTTTCTTCGGAGGTGACACCCAGAACTTTGATTTCTCCGGCTCTTACCTGCTCAATCGTTTCAGCCACACCAGTGGAAAACACGTCTACACTGCCGTTCAGCAACTGAGTCAACGCGCCGCCCTCCTGATCGGAAACATATCTGATTTCTGTAATATCAACATCTGCAGCATCTGCTATCTGAACGAATTGGATGTGATCCATACTACCGGGGGAGGATGTACCAACGACTGTGACACTGGAAGGGTCTTCCCTCATATCTTCAAAAAGTTCATCCATCGTGTCCCACTCTGCATCGGCACGTACTGCAAAAGCTGCATAGTCTGCAATTAAGTTTGCAATTGGTGTGAAATCTTCGTAAGTTTGCTCAGCCTGTCCATTTAAAGGTACCAGAAGTAATGGTGGGGAACCCACGAACATATGGTGGTTGCTGCCATCCTGGCCAGCGATGTAACTCCATCCTACCGCACCGCCGCCTCCTTCCCTGTTGATGACACCGATATCTTCTTCAATGATGCCTTCTTCATTAAACACCTGTGCTGTCATCCTTGCAGTGGTGTCCCAGCCGCCTCCAGCTCCTGCGGGCGCTACAAATTCAATTGACTGTTCCGGTTCCCAAGCTGTTTCTTCTCCATCTTCTCCTGCGGCTTCTCCGTCGTCTCCGCCTTCATCTCCACCATCTCCGCCGTTGTCCCCTCCGCATGCAGCGAGTATAAGTACAAAACTGAACGATAATAACAGTAAAAATTTCTTCATCGATAAAGCCCCCTTATTTATAATATACTCAAGCTGTTGACCTGAGTTATTCCCCCTTATGTAACCCCTTTCATAATGTAGTAAAAAAACAAAATTTGTATAATCTAAGTATATAGTTGTAATAAGAAACAGAAAAATAGAAAAAATTAATGACTGAGCATAGATTATTTTTATATCAGGTGAATCACTCGGCGAATTTATCAGTTTATAAATTTTTTAAGTCGAGTGTGCGTACAAAGTTGACGAAAGCATCAACTACATTCAAACGTAAAGAATCATTATGAAAGTACATGGAGGTGCTCCTGGTAATACTATTCCCTGAAGCATCCTTTAAAGGTTTAGTTACAAGATCAGGGTAAGAACTTACAGGCAGGTCGGCCAAAATTGCATATCCAAGTCCATTGAGGACCATTTCCCTGCATGCTTCAACTTGATGTACCTGTATGCTTACCTTGGGGTGATGTTTATAATTTGAGTACCACCAATCATCGATAGTGTAGCGCATTTTATCATCAGTGGAATATTCAATACGTGGCAGAGTGGGCAAGTCTTCCCATTGGAATTCCCATGGAGCGGCCACACAGACACTTTCTTCATATAATAATTCTTTCTTATCTTTCCAACTGTAATCTCCGCTTATAAAGCTAATATGAACATCCTGATTCAGAATATTTCTGTACATTTCCTTGCTCCATCCTGTCACCACCTGAAACTCTACATCTGGATACTGTTGTTTAAAGAGAGATAATAGTTTTGGCATTTTATTCAATGCGAAGAAGTTGGAAGCCCCGATCCTCAGTGTACCTGCAACTTCTTTTTTTAAGTTGTTCAAGTCTTCTTCAATTTTAATTTGCTCCTCTAACATCTTTCTGGCATGCTGTGCCAACACTTCTCCTTCAGGAGTAAAAGTGATGCCTCTTTGTTTTCTTAAGATGAGCGGAACATTATAGTGAGCTTCAAGTTTCCTGATCCTTGAAGTTAAAGTGGGCTGTGACAGATAAAGATGCTCTGCAGCTTTGGTTATATTTTCTGTTGATAACAATACATCAAGCATTTCCCAATCCTGGTGTTTCAAAATATTTCCTCCTAAAATTTCATATTGTTTCTGTCATATAAAAAAGCTATGGTAAATTATTAAAATTATATGTTTTTTTAATCTCATAATCAAATTCATAATACGTATAATATTAAAGATACGTATAATTAAAATTTAAAAAGTGGTATAATATAATTATCAAACAATGTTATGAGCATGAGTCACCAAATCCCCATTCTACTGCCATAGAATGGGGGTTTTTTGGTGTATCGGCCATGTACCTTAAAGTCCATTAAAATCTCCTTTCTGTGGTAAACTATGATAATAAAATTGATATTAAATTTCAGGACCGGGTGATTGTTATGCCGTTGGATTATACAAATTCCATCCCGCTTTACATACAATTGAAGGAGAAGATCGAGGAGAAGGTCATGGACGGGACTTACACGGGTAAAGTGCCGAGTGAGCGCGAGTTCATGGATGAATACTACATCAGCCGGAGCACGGTGCGGCAGGCGATTGATGCGCTTGTGCGTGAAGGGACTCTTGTGAAGAAGCCGGGGAAGGGGACCTTCGTTGCAGTGAAGCCCATCAACGACTGGCTCGGAAACTTGAGCAGCACTACCGAGACGATCGAGAATATGGGCATGGACCCGGGTGCGAAGCTGATCAAGGTGCGCACGATTGTCCTGCCGGCGTATCTTCAGAAGATCACCGGTTTGAATGAAGCGGTCCATATCAAGCGTGTGCGCTACGCCGACAGCATCCCGATCGGTGTCGAGAACAACTATTATCCGGTAGGGCTCGGTGAAAAGATCAGGCAGTACGACCTCAACAAAGTGACGCTGTATGACCTGCTCGAACAGGAACTCGGCATCATGTCGATCGAAGCGGAGCAGACCATCAAATCGAAGAAGGTCAAAAAAGGGGATGCCAAACTGCTGGAGGTCTCGCCGAACACAAGCATGCTCATTGCGGAGAGAAGACTCGTCGACCACAACGGCGACTTCATCGAATACGAACGTGCCGCCTATAGGGCGGACATGTATGCCTTCAACATCAAGCTCTCCAGGAAGAAATGCATGGATGCCGCCGTCAATTCCGACGGCGGTGTTTTTATTTCCACTGGTACGGACGTCCTGACCATATTGCCATTTATATGCATCCTTCATTAATATGGACAATATAATTAAAAGATGACTGAGAATTTAAAATACTCAAAAGTCCATTGGAGGAAATCATTTTATGACATTCATGATCGCATTCGGGCTGGCGAGCGTCATGCTCGCCATCGGACTCATCATACGTTCGAAAGTCGGCTTCATCCGGCGCATGCTTGTGCCGACCAGTGTCATCGCCGGCATCATAGGATTTTTTGTCATGAACAGCGGGATGGTCACTGCAGTGGATGCAGGGATGTATATTCAAATTGTGACATTGCTCTTTACGGTCACATTCATCTCGATCGGGCTGACGAGCAATCCGAAGTCAAAATCCACGGCATCAAGCGGCCGGGACGTCGCAAAAGGTTCACTCGGTATGGGCTTCACATGGAATATACTGTATGCCCTGACGCCGTTTGTTGCAGTGGTGATACTGCTCGCCATCGGCGGCATCTTCGGTATGGATGCGGTGTACGGGCTGCTGATTCCGTTCGCATTCACGCAGGGTCCGGGCCAGGCGGCGACATACGGCGCCATCATGGACGCGGCGACTGTTGGTGTGACATTCGCGGCCCTCGGCTTCGTGCTCTGCTTCCTCATCGGTGTGCCGCTCGCAAGGTACGGGATCAAGAAGGGCCTCGCAAAAAGCATGGCTTCCAGGAAAATAGAGAAGCCTGTCGAGCGCGGTTACTACACGAAGGATGAAGAACGTGAATCCCTCGGGGACGAGACGATGTACAGCGGGAACATCGATACGATGAGTTTCCACTTTGCCGTCATCGGCATCTGTTTCCTGCTGGCGATCGGGCTTGCGGAACTTGCGTCAATGATTCCGGGCATCGGCCCGACAATCAGCGGAATGCTTTTCATCTACGGTATGATCGCCGGCTATCTTGTGAAATACGTGATGCGGAAACTCGGCATTGAACATTTCCTCGACAATAAATTCCAGTCGAAGATCACGGGCTGGTCGACAGATTACCTGATCGTCGCCTCATTCATGAGTGTGACATTCAGCGTGATCGGCAACTGGATTGTGCCGATACTCGTCATCTCGGTCGTCGTCACGCTGATCAGCCTGGCAATCTGCCTGTACTTCGGGCAGCGTTACGGCGGCAAGAATGATTACGAGCGGACGATCGGGATTTACGGCACCTCGACCGGGACGGTACCGAGCGGCATCGCACTTGTGCGCATCGTCGATCCATCACTCAGGACGTCCACTTCGGTGGAACTCGGACTGATGAATATACCGATGATGATATCGAACGTCACTTTCGCAACCATCATGCTGATAGCTTCAGGCGTTTTATCGATGCCGCTCGGACTGCTGCTGCTTCTGGCACCGATACCGGTCTATCTGATCGTCATGAGGGTCTTCAAAGTATGGGGACCGAAGACGTATGATCTGAAAGAAGATGACACAGCGTATGTCGGGGACATGGAAAGTGTCCCGTCAAAATAGTAATGGGAGTGTCTGATCATGAAAAAATTATTTTACAACGGGGACATCATCACGATGGAAGGTGAATCGGAAACCGCAGAAGCGGTGCTGGTCGAGGACGGCCTGATCCGGAGCGTAGTGGAAGACGGGATTGATGAGTATCTAGGCGATCCCGCAGTCGAAAAGGTTGATCTCGGGGGCCGGACTTTATTGCCTGCCTTCATCGACCCGCACAGCCACCTTGCGATGATGGGGCCGACGTCACTGCTTGCCGATCTGAAAGGGTGCAGCAACTCCAAAGACATACAGGATACCCTCGCTGCCTACATCAAAGACAACGATATAGAAAAGGGCGGTAAGGTGATTGGTTTCGGCTACGACCCGAATTTCATGGAGGAGCAGGCGCATCCGACAAAAGACGTGCTGAACGCGGTGTCGACAGAACATCCGATCATGATCACTCATGCTTCGGGCCATATGGGTGCCGTGAATGACTATACACTCGAGATGGCCGGGATTAATGAGGACACACCGGATACGGAAGGCGGCCTGATCGGCCGTATCGAAGGCACGAAGGAGCCGGAGGGTTATCTTGAAGAGACGCCTTTCATGAGCCTGAGGCGCAAAGTGTTCAGCGGCACCGGCGGAAATCCGGAAGAGGTGCTTGCCATCGGTGAAGCCGCCTATATCAAAAACGGCATCACCACGGTGCAGGACGGGGCGACCTCCACTGCGACCATCGAACTTTTCAAGTCGTACTCCGATAAATTCAAAGTCGATGTGGTGATGTATCCGCTGGTGGCTGAAAATCCGGAGGACCTGGAGGCGAACCGGGAAATGGTCGGAAAGTACCATAACCGCGTGAAGATCGGCGGCTATAAGATGTTCCTCGACGGTTCACCGCAGGGCAAGACAGCGTGGATGACCGAACCGTATGAAGGCGAAGGGGATTACAAGGGGTATCCGATCTATCAAGATGATGAGGTGCAGAAATATGCAGAAACGGCGATCCGCGCCGGTGTGCAGCTACTGACCCACTGCAACGGCGATGCAGCGAGCGACCAGCTCATCGAAAGTTACGGTGCAGCCCTGGAAGCAGCTGACCATCCAAATAAAAATAATCTCAGGCCGGTGATGATCCACTGCCAGACCGCGCGTGACGATCAGCTCGACCGGATGACGGAACTCGCAATGATCCCTTCCATCTTCGTCTCGCACACTTATTACTGGGGTGATGTGCATCTTAAAAACTTTGGGGAAAAGCGCGGCAGCCGGGTGAGCCCCGCAAGGTCCGCCTTCGACCGGGGGCTTGCGGTGAACTTCCATCAGGACTCACCGATCGTCGACCCCGACATGCTGCACACGATATGGTGCGCGGTCAACCGCATCACACGAAACGGTGCATCAATCGGCCCTGAGCAGCAGGTCTCCGTCTACGAGGCCCTGCAGGCGGTCACGATCAATGCGGCATATTCCTACTTCGAGGAGGACAGGAAAGGCAGCATCAAGGAGGGGAAGCTTGCCGATCTTGTGGTGCTTGATGCCAATCCTTTAAAAGTGCCGAAAGGAGAAATAAAAGACATCAAAGTGCTCGAGACGATCAAAGAAGGGGAGACCATCTACAAGGCTGAGCACGTCTCCATCAGATAATTAGGGAGAAATAAGGGGTATTGAATATATAGGACATCTCGGTCAGAGGTGTCTTTTTTTATTCCACCGGTTTATTGAAGCACTCGAGCATTGTCACTTCACATGACAAGTATTTCATAGAGCAGATCACAGACGACATATAAAATCGAAAATCAAAAATAGTGATTAAATTCACAAAGTTGTAACTTCCAGCATGCGGGGATGACGGATTTTAAGGCTTTGGATGTTATAATTGAGATGTAGAAAAATTCAATTCAGGAGGCGTTTCAATGATTTCTCTGGAAAACAAATCAGCAATCATTACAGGAGCTGCAATGGGCATGGGGAAAGCGACGGCTTTGAAATTCGGTAAAGCCGGAGCGAAAGTGGTCGTTGCAGACATGAATGAAGAAGAAGGCAACAAAGTCGTAGAGGAGATCAAATCAGACGGCGGTGAAGCGATTTTCGTCAAAGTCGATGTTTCCAATGAAGAGTCCGTAAAACAGATGGTGCAGAAGACGGTGGAGGCGTTCGGCAAGCTCGACGTTGCCGTGAACAATGCGGCAATCACGCCGGACGACAAACCGATCGCGGACATGGACTTCGATTATTACGAGAAACTGATGTCGGTCGATTTGAACGGTGTCGCGCTCTGCCTGAAATATGAATTGAAACAGATGGAAGAGGACGGCACACAAGGTTCCATCATCAACACCTCATCCGTCAGCGGCATCCGTCCGCAGCCGACGAACCCGGCTTATGTGGCGGCGAAGCACGGCGTCATCGGCCTCACCAAGCAGGCTGCGATGGACTACTCACCTAAAGGCATCCGCATTAACAGTGTGGCGCCGGGTGCAATCGATACACCGATGCTCCGGGGTGCGCTCGACCAGTTCGGCTTCGATCCGGACGAGTATGCAAAACAACTGAGCATGCTCGGGCGTTTTGCCCAGGCGGATGAAGTCGCAGAAGCGAACCTCTGGCTGGCATCCGACTTATCCTCGTATGTCACGGGTACCGTTTTGAACGTGGACGGCGGCTACACTTCAATGTAAATCAGGATTGAATCAGGGCATCTGCCGCTTCGGCAGATGTCTTTTTTCATTCATGCCGCATTTATCATCCCTGGATGCTATAATTTAATGAACAGTGAATATAAGGAGGTGAGCGGATGGATCAGTGGTACAGGATAGATAATACAGGAAAGATTTTTCATGCGGTCTCGAGTGCGACCAACTCCTCGGTATTCAGGGTGTCCATGATCATGAATGAAACGGTGGAGCCCGAATGCCTGCAGGAGGCACTAGATATCGTCGCGGTGCGTTTTCCGACGCTCACCGTGCGGGTGAGGAAGGGGCTGTTCTGGGACTTCATGGAACATAATGATGAACAGCTGCTGGTGAAGCCCGAAACGGGCCATCCATGCTCACCGATAGACAGGAAGGAGAATAATGCCTACCTGATACGGGTCCTTTATTTCGAAAAGCGGATTTCCGTGGAGATCTTCCATTCGCTGACCGACGGCGGCGGTGCGGTGGAGTTCCTGAAGACACTCGTCTACCAGTACCTGGTACAGAGAGGTGAAGAAGTGGAGACGGACGGGGTGATACTCGATCCGGAAGATGCACCCGAGCCTGAGGAGATGGAGGACAGTTTCGAGCGTTATGCCTCGTCCGATACGGCCTTGCGGCAGGCGGGCCGGGCGGAGAAGGCCTACCAGATCAAAGGCACCGCCTTTGAGCCGCCGGGCATCCATGTCACGCACGGCGTGGTGGACGGCACGGCGCTCAATGCCTTCGCCAAAAGCCGGGGGACATCGCTGACCGGATTTTTGACGAGCGTGCTGATCCAGGCGATCCACGAGGAGAGGATGCGTCGGGATATGACGGATGGCACCGTCTCGATTGCACTGCCGATCAGCCTGCGCCGGCAGTTCCCTTCGGTGACGCTCAGGAATTTCTTTTCTGTTGCGAACATCGGGGTGCCGATGGACGGGTATATGCACCTTGAAGACATCATTAAAGAGGTGACCGGGCAGCTCATCAGCCATACCGATAAAAATATGCTGCAGGCGGGGATCGACCGCTTCGTCTCGCTGCAGGGCAAGTGGATCGTCCGGGCCCTGCCGGTGCTTGTGAAGTATCCGATCATGCGGATCGGGTTCAACCAGTACGGGGAACGTTCGAAGACGATGACTTTCTCGAACCTCGGCAACATCGCGCTGCCGGAATCCCTAAAGCCCCATGTGGACAGGATGGAAGTCATACTGTATCCGACGCGTAAAAGTCCGATCAATGCCGCCATCGGCACATTGAATGGCAGGCTCACGATCACGTTCGCCCGGTCGATTGAAGAGGCGGACATCATCCGTGCATTCTTCAAATCGCTCACCGAAATCACCGGCCTCGATGTCGAGGTATATTCGAACGAATGGGGTGAAGTGCGATGAACCAATGTCCGAACTGTGATGTATGGACAAAAGACGGCCACTGCCCGCTGTGCGGCGAAAACCTCGTCGAGGGCGGAGGGGCTGCATGGTATCCATACTACGACCCCGAACTTCAGAAGAAGCGGACCAATATATCGAGGCTTGCGATACTGCTCGGCGCCCTTGCGGTGTTCATATGCCTCGCCATCAATATCATCGTCATCCCCCAGTTCCTGTGGGTGTTCTATGTGGCAATTGGCGTATTCTATGTCGTGGTGTCACTGACGCATACGATTTTGTCGGCCTCACACATCGGCGGCAAGATCACCGCCCAGGTCGTGAGCCTCACCCTTGTGCTGCTGGTGATCGACTTCTTATCCGGTGATTTCCAGTGGTCGGTGAATTATGCGGTTCCATTCCTCATCGTCGCGGGTATCCTCGTGATATCGATCATCATTTTGACGGTGCGACTGAAATGGACCAGCTACTTGAGCTTCCTGCTCATCATGATTGCACTCGGCTTCCTGCCGCTCGTGTTTTATTTTTCCGGCCTTGCGGACGTGCTCTGGCCGAGTATCATCGCGGCCGTGTTCGCGGTGACGGTATTTACGCTGCTCCTGTTGTTTGCCAACCGGTCATTCATGACACAGCTCGGGAGAAGATTTCATCTGTAACACCGTGCCAAAGGGTGCGGAATCGAAAGGAATGATTGAATGAAACGTGTTTTAAGGACAGCTGCACTCATCGCCGGAGCAGGGGTTTTATACTGTACGGCACGCGCCGGGCGTGCGGCATTGTTTGAGGAGAGGAGCATCGAAAGCAAGATCGTGGAAGACCTGATACGGGTCTTCAACTTCGACCTCGAAGATGTCGATGCCGAGATGCTTGCGAAAAACTTCAAGGAGAACAGGAAAGAACATAAAATCCGGGAGAACCTTATGCGTTCTGATGTCGAATCCTACTATGACAATGGGATGAAGGTGTACAGGATCATGCCTGAGGAGAAGGCCGCCACACGCCGCGTGCTCTACCTGCACGGGGGCGGCTACATCCACCAGCCGTCCGCGTTCCACTGGCTGTTCATCGACCAGATGGTCCAGGAGACGGGGCTTGAATTCATCGTGCCGATCTATCCGAAGACGCCGGAATATTCTTATGAGAGTGCATATGATGCAGTGGCTGGGCTGTATGACAACTTGCTTGAAGAATGCAGCGATGAACTCATATTGTTCGGGGACTCTGCGGGTGGCGGACTCGCTATCGGATTCACCCAGTGGCTCGCCGAGGAAGGGAAGGTCATGCCGGCGGGACTCGTCATCATTTCACCTTGGCTCGATATCACTTTGGAGCATCCCGAGATGGACAAGTACGCAAAAATGGACCCCATGCTTCGGCCGGATCACCTGAAGATCATCGGCCGGATATGGGCAGGGACCTCGGACCCGTCATATTATAAAGTGTCCCCGATCAACGGGGTGCTCGAGGGCCTTCCAAAGATATACTTATTTGTCGGTGAACGTGAAATCTGCCTGCCCGATGCACGCGATTTCGCTGAAAAACTTGAAGCGGCCGGGGCGCCCTATGAATACTATGAGTATCCGATGATGAACCACGTCTTCCCGCAGTATCCGATACGGGAAGGTGCGAGGGCGAGGCGCCAGATCAAGGAGATACTGGAGTCGCTTGTTTGAAGAATATTTTAGATGATTGCCGGGACAGACGTCCCGGCTTTTTTTGTTTTGTGCCGGCAGGGCTGCTGGTCAAGGGATAGTGTTTAGATAGCGTTGGGAATCTGTCTAACTAAACGTTTGGAGGTGGCAAGTGTTTAGATAGCATCAGAAATCAGCATAACTAAACGTTTGGAAGGCCGTAGTGTTTAGATGACAATAAAAATCTTTCTAACTAAACGTTTGAAGGACCCAACTGTTCAGATAGCATTAAAAATTATCATAACTGAACACTTGGAAGCCGGCGGAAAAACATTTAAACGTATTGACGGCAAAAAAAGAACTCTGTGCTGATATCAGCACAGAGTTCTTTTATGTTTTATCAGGTCTCCAGGACGTAATGCCTGCTGAATGCATCGAGCTCATCGAGTGTCGTGATGTCATGCGGCAGCAGGGGCACGTGGATCTTCCTCTGATCCGGGAATGTCTCCTCGATGTCCTCAAGATAGCCCTTCTCATGCGTCCGCCTCTGTTCAAGAAAAGCGCCGTCCGCTTCATCCGGGAGGACTTTATTGACGATTATGGTCCTTACATGAAGATGGTACTGATCGAGCAGGTCTATCGCCTTCCGCGTCTCGAGGATCGGCAGCCTCTCAGGGTTCAGGACGAATATGAAGCCCGTCTTGTCCGATTCGAGCATGATTTCACGTGCCTTCGAAAACCGGTTCTGCCGCTCAAGCAGCACTTCGTAGATCGGGTCTTCGATCGGTTCGCCGTCATTCAAAAGCTGGGTGTAGTTCTCGTTCGTCTTCCTGCGCTTTTTCAAAAGCCCCTCGATCCAGACGCCCATCAGTTCCGGAAGCGTCAACAGCCGGATCGTATGCCCGGTCGGTGCGGTGTCGAAGACGAGGTGGTCGTATTCCTTCTCCTCTTCAAGGATGATGGAGATGAGCTTGTCGAAGAGTGCCGACTCATCCGCCCCGGGTGAGGCTTTTGCGGTGTCGAGCTGGCGGTTGACTTCCTCGATCATGCTGGAATGCACCGTCCCTTTGATGTTCTCCTTCACCTGATTGATGTACTTCGTCGTTTCACGCTCCGGATCGATCTCAAGGGCGTGCAGGTTGTCCGTGACCTTCTCCGTCTCCCCGCCGATCGTCATCGAGAAAATGTCGCCGAGGTTGTGCGCCGGGTCGGTCGAGATCAGGAGCGTCTTTTTATTTTCTTTTGCAAGTTTCCACGCGATGGCTGCAGCGGACGTGGATTTGCCCACGCCGCCTTTGCCGCCGACGAATATTATTTTATGATGCAGTGCGTCCATACGGCATCCTCCTTCAATTTGATCAACAGCAACGGATGCCTGTGAGTGGTGATTTATCCATGCCCATCCTGAGGTGCCAGTCATGGAAATCCTCGATGATGTGCGGATAGAGCTCGAGTGTGTAATAGTAGACCGGATTCGGTATGCCGATCATTTCGGAGTAGAGCAGGAGCAGGAACATATCATCCTGATCCCGGAGCTCCCGTGCAACTTCCGTCCTGTGCGGCATCTCCAGCACTTCCTCATAATACTTGATGAGCTTCTTCATTTTATCCAGCATATTCATCACCTTCCTTTAAAACTTTAATCTCTGTGCTTCTCCAGCTCGTCGTCGAACTTGCCG
This sequence comes from Salinicoccus kekensis, assembly GCF_900220995.1. Classification (GTDB taxonomy): domain Bacteria; phylum Bacillota; class Bacilli; order Staphylococcales; family Salinicoccaceae; genus Lacicoccus; species Lacicoccus kekensis. The sequence goes on along the minus strand of NZ_OBQF01000002.1, from coordinate 80,537 downwards.
CTCAGTGCCTGGATGGCTGTGACGATGATCCAGATTGCAAATACGAAAATGATCGCGCCGAGTACGAAGAGCAGCATGTTTGAGCTGTCGCCGTACCATGCCCATTGGAAGAACACCTGCGTGAACATGGCGTACATGGTCATGAAGAGCAGGAAGATCATCGGGATCAGTGTGATGAGATAATTCACACCTTTACGTTTCAGCCAGATCGTGATCAGCAATAAACTGATGCCCGCCAGCAGCTGGTTCGATGTACCGAACAGCGGCCAGATGAGATATCCACCGGAACCGAAACCGCTCGGTCCTTCAGGTATGAGGACAAGTGCGGCAGTCGACAGCACCGCGACGGATGTTGCGACGTGCTTCTTCGTGAGTGCCGGCACTTTATACTCTGAACCGATCTCTGCGATGATGTAGCGCATCAGGCGGACGGCGGTGTCGAGTGTGGTTGCGGCAAAGCTCACCACGATGATGGAGACGATCGTCGTTGCGATATGTGCCGGGATGCCGAGACCCCCGGCAAGAATGGCAGCACCTTCTACGAAGTTGCCGAGCCCGCCGGCGTTCGCCGCTTCAAAGCTCGAGTAGACGGCTGAAAAGTCTGCAGCACTGCTGAACAGCGTCACGACCGCAATGATTGAAATCAGTGCGAGCACGCCTTCACCGACGGCACCGAAGTAACCGACGAAACGTGCATCAGTTTCAAGGTTCAGCTGTTTGGATGACGTACCGGAAGACACCAGGCCGTGGAAGCCTGAAATGGCTCCGCAGGCGATCGTGATGAACAGAAGCGGCAGCCATGAAACGTCGGCATCCGCATTCGTCGCCGGTGCGTTGATCGTCGGGTTCGTGAACAGGAGACCTGCATACAGTATGATCAATCCGACAGACAGCTGATGGGAGTTGATGAAGTCCCTCGGCTGAAGCAGTTTCCATACAGGAAGCGTCGAAGCGATGTAGACATAGACGAGCAGGACGCCGATCCAGATCATGAATGCAGTGGACACCGCACCAAGGCCGAACAACCCTTCGCCGCCTTCACCGCCCATATATGACACAAGGTCGATCTGCAGCCATGAAACTTCTGCGGTCAAAATCGCGGTCGCATACATCACCGCAAGGGCGATCAGGGACGGGATGAGCATCTTCATATTACGCTTGTAGGCTGCATAACCAATCCAGATCGCCAGCGGTATCTGGATGAACACCGGCAGGACGCTTGCAGGGTATGTAATGAAAAGATTTGCGATCACCCATGCAAACACCGCGTTGATCATGAGTACGAGTGTCAGGATGATGAACAGGAATAAAATCTTCCCGCGCCTGCCGATGAACTTTTCTGCAATCGTTCCGATGGACTGGCCTTTATTCCGGACCGACAGTGCCAGTGTGCCGAAGTCGTGCACACCTGCAGCAAAAACGGTACCTAATATGACCCACAGGAATGCAGGCAGCCATCCCCAGTAGACGGCGATCGCAGGACCCAGTATCGGTGCAGCCCCTGCGACGGAAGTGAAGTGGTGGCCCCACAGGACGAATTTGTTCGTCGGGACGAAATCCACGCCGTCTTTGTACTTATGTGCCGGGGTGATGAAATCAGGATCCAGCCTGAAGATCCTTTCTGCGATGTACTTCGAGTAATAGCGGTAACCGAGCGCGAATACCGCAAGGCCGATGACGGCCATCAATATAGCATTCAATATGACTCCCCCTTATGTTTAATATAAAAACAAGCATATCGAATATTCTAATAATTGTAAATACAATTTTTAACGATTCTAATTTAAGTGTTTTGGGAGGTAAGGCACTTCCGGACGGAATCCTTTAAATTGCTCATCTGAACTTATACGATGGATATAGAATTGATCAGGAGGGTGAAAGATGAAAATTGTAATTCTTGGTGCCGCAGGCCAGATCAGCAGGATGCTGACTGACAATTTGAGGCGGGAAACGGATCATGAAATCGTCCTGTTCGCACGGAATGCTGAGCGCCGTCTGGAAATCGAAGATTCCGGACGCGAGACGCTGATTGATGGTGATTTTAATGATACCCAGGCACTGGAAGCAGCCATCAGCGGTGCGGATATCGTCTATCTGAATGAGATGGCGGATGAGACGGGGACGGAAAACATCATCAGGGTCATGGAGAACAGTGGTGTGAAGCGGCTCGTTGCTGCGTCGGTGCTCGACATATATGACGATGTGGCGGGCGAGTTCGGCCGCTGGAACGATCAGATGATCGGGAGCCTTCCAGTGATGCAGGTGTATAAGGAAAAGGCGGAATCGGTTGAAGCATCGGATCTGGACTACACTTTGCTGCGGCTGACATGGCTGTACAATGAACCTGGAAATGAAGCTTACAGCACGACGGACAAGGGCGAACCTTTCGTCGGTGCGCAGGTGACGCGCAATGCGGTCGCGAGGATGGTCATAGACATCATCGAAGATCCTTCGAAATACAGCCGGGAGAGCCCCGGTGTATACGAACCGGGTTCTGAACATATGGATAAGCCGGAATTTTATTAGAAGAAAGAGGATTCATCTTATGTTATGGATGAATCCTCTTTTTTGCTGTACATATTTAGTTTCCTGCAGGTACTCGCGGGGCTTACGAGTTCCTGTTAAACTTCCTGCAGGTATTCGCGAGTGTTACGAGTTCCTGTTAAACTTCCTGCAGGTACTCGCGGGGCTCACGAGTTCCTGCTGGACTTTGGGTTACTGCCTGTCTCAGTCATTCCAGTAGTTGAAGAGCGGACCGTCCTCCCCGAAGATGGGGTCCGCCTCTGGCATCGGGACTTTCTTGATGTTATCAAGCACTTCGGGGCGTTCATCCGACTCGCCGTAGTTCATGTCGAATTCGACTCCGCCGGGGTAGGCACCGTAATTCTGGTAGTCGTCGCTCGACTCGATCATCTTATGGCCGTAGCCCGCCGGCAGTATGATGACATCTCCCGGGCTGACGTCGACCTTCTCCCCGAGCTCACCGCCGAGCTGGAGTGTTGCGGTGCCTGAATCTACGACCAGCACTTCGTGGGTGTTGCTGTGGTAGTGGTGGAACGGGTGGACGGAGCCGAGCCATTCGCCGGACCAGCCGTTTTCATTTAAAGTCTTCGCGGCATCATCTTCGGAATCGAGCGCCTCCTTGTAGATCAGGAGCGGCAGCTTCCAGTGGTTCGGTATCCTGCCGTCATCTTCGACTTCAATCTGTATGATTTCTGTTTCTTTCGCTTCCTTCATGATCATCATCCTTTATTCAGATTACTTATCATTAACCTGTTTGAAGGACTTTTAATCATCCGCCATGGCAGGCGGGGCGGGGGAGTGATATACTTTCATGTATTCTGTAAATAAAATGATCATTTAAGAGGATAATGTCATGACTGTACATATGAACAAAGGAAATGAAAACAAATACTGGATCGTCATACTGCTCGGCGCACTCACGGCGATCGGGCCGATCTCGATGGACATGTATCTGCCCGCGCTGCCGATTGTTGCAGAAGATCTGGAAACGAGCGCTTCCCTTGTGCAGCTGAGCCTGACGACATGTCTTATCGGCCTTGCCGTGGGCCAGCTGATGTTCGGCCCGCTCAGCGACATCAAAGGTCGCAAAAGGCCGCTTGTTTTGAGCCTGCTGATCTACGCCGCCGCATCGGCCGCGCTCGCTTTCACGACGAGCATCGGGCTCTTCATTGCGCTGCGCTTCATCCAGGGATTCACGGGTGCTGCAGGCATCGTCATCGCACGCGCTGCGGCACGGGACATCTACTCGGGTAAAAACCTGACGAAGGCCTTCGCACTCCTCGCGCTCGTCAGCGGGGCTGCGCCGATACTCGCGCCGATTTCGGGCGGGTTCGTCTTGAACTTCGGTTCATGGCCCATCGTCTTCCTGATCATCGCAGGGATCGGTGTGCTGCTCATCCTATCCGTGCTCTTCTTCTTCAATGAAACACACCCGGAAGACCAGAGATCGGAAGGGACGGTGTTCGCTGTCGTGAAGACTTTCGGTGATCTGCTTAAGGATAAAGTGTTTCTCGGCATCTCGTTCACACAGAGCCTCATCATGTCGGCGATGTTTGCATATATCGCAGGTTCGCCGTTCGTCCTCCAAAACATTTACGATGTATCACCACAGCAATTCTCACTCATATTCGCATTGAACGGGCTCGGCATCATCATCGCCGCCCAGGTGTCTGGCAGAATTGCCGGAAAAGTGGAGGAGACGAAGATCATGATGGCCGGGGTGCTGCTGTCACTCGCCGGCAGCATACTGCTTGCCATCGTCGTCGCACTCGGACTGCCGCTCATCTTCATCATCACCGCGCTTTTCATGGTGGTCTCGAGTGTCGGGTTCGTTTCGCCGACGGCTTTCTCACTCGGTTTGAAGAACCAGAAGAAATCTGCCGGCAGCGCATCGGCATTCCTTGGGCTGCTGCCATTCATCGGCGGAGCGGTCGCATCCCCGCTTGTCGGACTTGCGGGTGACGAAGCCGCATGGCCGCTCGCAGTAGTGATTGCCATCTGCAGCATCTCCGCACTTGTCATATTCATGGTGCTTGTCCGCGGAAAGGCCGTGCAGGAGGCATAGTATAAGAAACACCGGAACCTTTTACGGGTTTTGGTGTTCTTTATTTTTCAGGCATAAAGATTGAAGGGGAATTCCTTTCCTGTTATTATAATTACCATTGTGGATAAGTGTTATCCATATTATAAAAATTTTGAGGAATGCGGTGAGTGTCATGCAGATGAAGACGGGTGTCGAACAGTCGGTATACGCAGTGCTCCTGCTCAATATGCTGCCGGAGCGTGCGGTGCTCGACAGTGAGGTCATCAGCGAACAGCTCGGCGCCTCGCCGACATATATGCAGAAACTGCTCAGGAAACTGGTCAATGCGGATATCATCAAATCCGTCACCGGGGTGAAGGGCGGTTTCAAGCTCAATAAAGACCCGGAGGCCATCAGGGTCTACGATATATATGTCGCGGTCGAGGGGCAACAGTCGCTCTACAGTTCAAGCGGCATATTGGACGGGATGCTTGAGCTTGAGAAGACAGAGAGATGCTGCATCCTGGGTGAACTGATGGAGGAAGCGGAAGCATCATGGAAACGGGTGCTTAAGAGGGAAACCATTGCCTCACTCACCGAGGAGATCCAGTCGGAGCGCTTTGCCGGGAATACGGCGGAACTGCAGAGCTGGATCAATGAGAAGATGGTCGTTTAATTCAAATGAAATCAGGTGTAAATATGAACCGGTTTGAAAACCATAAAGGATTCAAAAGGACTTTCAAGGAAAATAAAATGTCGCTCGGCCTGATGTTCCCGCTGGAATCCTATACGGGGAGCTTCCCGGAGATGGATCCGACAGAACAGATGCGGCTTGCCAAAATGGCGGAGGATTACGGATTTGCATCACTGTTTGTAAGGGATGCACCACTTTATGACCCGGACTTCGGTGATGTCGGCGGGCTGTACGACCCGTGGATGTTCTTAAGCTATGTCGCTGCGCACACGGAAGAGATTGCGCTCGGCACCGGCAGTATCGTGACGACACTCAGGAATCCGCTGCATACGGCGAAGTCCGCAGCGACATTGGAAAAATTGTCGGGCGAACGGCTTTTATTCGGTACGGCAAGCGGGGACCGGCCGATCGAGTTCCCGGCCTTCAGGACGGATATCGAAGATAAGGGTGAACTGTTCCGGGAATCCATCGAAGTGATGAAGCAGCTGTGGCGTGAGGAGTTCCCGAAGATACAGACGGAACGCGTGAACCTCACGAAAGGTGATGTCGTCCCGAAGCCTGGGATGTCGGATATCCCGGTCTTCGGTACGGGATACGGTGGACAGACGCTGGAATGGCTCGCCGCAAACACCGACGGCTGGCTGTTTTACCCGCAGGATCTCGGCGGCCAGAAGAAACTCATCAATCAGTGGCGGGCGGCGGCAGGAGGCTTCAAACCATTTGCGATGCCGCTTGCCATCGACTTATCCGAGCGGCCGGGGGAGACGGCAAAACCGCTCCCGGTCGGCTTCCGCGCGGGACGCCATTTCCTGATTGATTACTTGAACGCTTATCAGGAGGCAGGCGTGAACCATGTGATGATCGCGTTGAAGCAGAACAGCCGGCCGGCTGAAGAAGTCATCCAGGAGCTCGGGGAGTACGTCGTCCCGAAATTCCCGGCACACATCGAACCAAAATACAGCTTTTTAAATTTTAAATGAAATGAGGAAATAAAATGATTCAAGGATTGGACAGGATCAACGAACTTGCAAGAATACAGAAGACGGTCGGATTGACCGAAGAACAGAAAGAAGAGCAGAGGGTGCTCAGGGAAGATTACCTGAAGCAGATCAGGGGTCAGGTGCTGGATTCCTTCTCAGGCCTCACCGTCATCGACCCGCTCGGCAATGACGTCACCCCTGAAAAGCTGAAAAAAGAACAGGAACAGGGTAATATATAAATGATGAAACCGCCCGGAACAAAAATATGTTCCGGGCGGTTTTTGATTTGGTGTTTATTTTATATACTGCCTTGCACCTTTCAGCACGCCGAGTACGCTGCCGTTTGAATTCTTCACTTTGGAAGTCAGTGATTTGAAGGTGACATGCTTTTCCTTGCTGATGTGGTAGAGGATGACGTCGTCATCATCCAGGTTCCTGCGTTCAGATGACGGGATTTCCGTGATGTCGTTGTCCTGGATGTACCTGTTCAGCACACGGTAGGTCAGGTCCTCATCACAGAGTATGTGGTTGCGTTCCCAGTCTTCGATCGTCGTATTCGGCACGTCTTTCGGCGGTGCGATGACGTTCACGTTCTTCACCCCGAACTCTTCGCTCAGCACGTTGAAGGCGAGGTTGTTGAAAGTGAATGAACGTGTGAGAAGGAGGCACTGGTCGAAGCGGGTCATATCCTGGAACATGCGCTCTGATTCTGCGAGCAGGCTGCCGGATATCTTCTCTATGCCGTATTCCTCGATATCATACTTCCTGCTTGCCAGCACGTCGGAGATCGCGACGGGTATGTTATGCTCCTTCAGCTTCAAAGCGAGCTTGATCGAGAGCAGATGCTCACCGAGGAGGATGACACCCGGCGGCTTCCGGCTGGAAAGGTCGAGTGCCTTGCTCAGCGGCTTGAAGCTGAAGCCGTACACGACGACCGTGATGAATACGAGTGCGAATGTGACCGGCACGATCATTTCCGCCATTTCGACGTTCATTTCAGTGAACAGCCCGCCGAAGAATCCCGCGACGGTCAGTGCGACGATGCCGCGTGGTGCAACGGCACCGACGAAAAGCCGCTCCTGGATCGAGAGCTCCGTATTGACCGTGGACAACAGCACGGAAGCGGGGCGGACGATGAGTATCATGACCAGGCAGAACAGCAGCACTTCCCATGCGATGACGATTTGGAGCATGTCCATCGTGAGGGATGAGGTGATCAGGATGAACACCGTCGAGACACTGATGAGTGACAGGTCGTCGATGAAATGATCCGATTCCTTGAAGATCAGGTGCTGATTTTTAAGCTGGGCCATGACGAAGCCGAAAATCGTGATGGCGAGCAGCCCCGATTCATGAAGGATCGCGTCACTGATGCTGAATATCAGGATGATGAAGACGAACTGCATCGGCGTCATCAGGTTCTGCGGCAGGATGTCATTGATGAGCAGCACCCTGAACAGCATGGCACCGCCGTACCCGAGTGCCGCCGCTGCGGAAAATCCGATGATGTAATCCATCACGAGCCCCATCTGGAAGCCGTCCGCTGCAAATTGGAAGATGTAGAATGCGAGCAGGGCGAGCATCGGACCGACGGGGTCGAGTATGATGCTTTCCCATCTGAGTATCGAATCGACCGACCGCTTCACCTTCGCTTGTTTCAATAGCGGCTGTATCACCGTCGGGCCGGTGACGATGAAAAGTCCGGCCAGGACGAGTGAGATGGAGAGCGGAAAACCGATGATGTAGTACATGGCGAGCGTGCCGAGCGCCCAGCCGATCAGTGCATTCAAGGTGAGGATGCGCCGCATCGCGATTGAGATGCCCTTCAGTTCACGGGCATTCAGGTTGCTGCTGCCTTCGAACAGTATGATTGCGACCGCGAGTGAAATCACGGTGCCGAACAATTCACTGCCGAGCAGCTCTTCAGGATTGGTCCAGCCGAACACCGGCCCGATCAACAGGCCGACGATGGACATGATGACGATCGCCGGAAATTTCAAAAGCCTCGCCGCCCACTGGCTGAGTATGCCGAGGCTGATGAAGATCGCGACGATCAGGAGAGTCGGCATGGTGTATTCCATTGCGCGCACCTCACTTCCATAAAGTCATTTATATAGAATCAAATTCGTATACTAAAGTCTTATCACGAAAAAAGCAAGGGGTGATTTACTCATCCCTTGCTTTGTTTTTTACTTCATATGATTTTCATGCAGCCACTCGACGGCTTCGTCCCTGGAATTGATCTCGCCGTTCAACACCGCGACTTCAAGGTCTAGGAGTATGCCCCTGAAGTGGGGGCCGGGCTTCATGCCTTCCCGGATCAGGTCCTCCCCGGTCAAAAAGATGGGCATATCGATGCGTCTCTTCAAATAGGACGTGATGATATCTTCATTTTCCATGTTTTCCTTCGCAATCATGAAGATGATCGCCTCGTCCTCATAGTGTTTCAGGAAGCGGTGGAATTCCCCGGGCTCCCTGATGCGTTCGACGCCTTCCATATCCGAGAGGTTCCGGATGTCCTGGAGGAATTTATTGTTCCTTTTGGTCAGTGAGAACTGGCTCATCAAATACATCTTCTTGCTTGTGAAGAAGGGGATCGCGAAATAGTTGAACCAACGTGCCTTCTGCCCGGCGGGAGGCTTATGGATCTCATAGAACATCTTGAGCTGGCCGGCGTGTATATAGCTCTGTTCGGCACTGCCGTCATCCACGCCGAACTGCTGCCAGAAAGTAAGTTTGAAGAGCCTTTTGATCGTCCCCGGCGGATCTTCATCTTTGAACAGCCGCTTCATCTCCTCGACGATCCGGTGGGCGGATAGATCCCGCATCCTCGCCATCGAATTCAGTGCGAGGCTCTCGGTCTGCTTATCCATCAGGAAGTCGAAGCGGGTCTCGAAACGCACAGCCCTCAAAATCCGGGTCGGGTCGTCGATGAAGCTCAGGTTATGCAGCACTTTGATCGTCTTGCTCCTGAGGTCCGCCTGGCCGTTGAACGGGTCGACGAGGTCGCCGAACACTTCAGGGTTCAAACACAGCGCCATCGAATTGATGGTGAAATCCCGGCGGTACAGGTCTTCACTCAGCGTGGACAGCTCGACATCCGGCAGGGATGCCGGGCGCTCGTAATATTCGAGGCGCGCGGACGTCACATCGATGTAGAGCCCTGACGGGTGGATCCATGAGGCGGTGCCGAACGTTTCATGCATTTTGACGCTGCCGCCGTAATCGGTGCGGAGATGCTCTGCAAAGTCGATGCCGTTCCCTTCGACGACGATGTCGATATCATCATTCGGGCGTTCGAGGAAGAGGTCGCGCACAATGCCGCCGATGAGGTAGACGCGCATATCGGCACGCTCCGCCGTCCTGCTGATGTCGGTGAGGAGGGAATTCGTGCTTTCCGGCAGCTGCTTCTCCATCTCCTCTTTCAAGTTTTTAATGTCGGGCCGTCTGAGGTCCTCGCTCAGCTCCTGGTTGTGCATCACTTCGATGATGTCGGTCCTTGTGACGATGCCGATCGGCTGACCGTCCTCCATGACGGGGAGACGTCCGATGTTGTTATCGATGATGAGCCGCTGCATCTCTTCGATCGTCGTCTCCGGTTTGATCGTCCTCGGGTTGCGGCTCATATACGCCTTGATCGGCGCATGGCCGAGGCCGTGGTGATTGGCCTTGTCGAGGTCGCGGCGTGTGATGATGCCGATCAGACGGTCATCCTCGACGACGGGGTAGCCGGAATGCCCGTAACGGTACATGAGGTGGCCCGCTTCCCTGATCTTCGTATCCGGCGGCAGCATCTTCACGGGACTCGCCATGATATCTTCTGCGGTGATTGCAGGCTTTAAGATCAGGTCGAGGTGGCTGTTGACCTGTTGGAGGACTTCTTCAAGCTCCTCCCTTTTGACCGTGGCTGACCCAGCCTGCGGATGCCCGCCGCCGTCGAACTTTTCAAGGAGCGGCAGCAGGTTCACACGGTTCGAATTGCACCGGCCGACGATGTGCACATGCTTCTCCATCTTGACGACCGTGAGCACCATGTCGGCCCCGCTGATGTCGAGCAGTTTATCCGCAATGGTCGCAAGCTCCCGCAGATAGACATCAATCTGATAGGCGCACACGAGAAATTTCAGTCCGTCCCTGTAGTACGTCTTCGCATTGCGGAACAGCTGGTTCAAAAGGTCCTGCTGACCCGGTGTGAGCTTGTAGTCGGCAAAGCGCTGGATGATCTCCAGGTTCATTTCGTTCTTCATCAGGAAGCTCGCCGCCTGGAAATCCCTGTCCGTCGTGTTCGGGAATGTGAAGGAGCCGGTGTCGGTGTACAGCCCGAGCCCGAACAGCGTCGCTTCGAATGATGAGATGGGGATCTTCCGCCGGATGATCTCTTCTATCAATAAAGTGACCGTCGCCCCGACCGGTTCGATCACCCTGCGGGCCGCCTTGACAACTTTCGAGCCCGGCGGGTGGTGGTCGTACACCGTGATGTCCAGTTTTTCGGCATCAAGCTTCTTCGTATAATTGCCGAGCCTTGAGAGTGACGCGGTATCCACAAGGATCAGGCCGGTCACTTCCTCCCATTTGACCAGGTGATCGTCGGTCATGTCGAAAGTATCCCTGTAGATCGTCAGAAACTGCCTGACGGGTGCCGTCTGTTCATTCGGGATGACGACTTTCGCCTCGGGATGGAGCTTCTTCGCCGCGATCAGTGAAGCCAGGGCGTCGAAATCGGTGTTCACATGGGACATGATTATTTGCACAATGATCATCCTTGCTTAAATTATTCCAATATGGTCTGTATCCATTCATATATTATGATACTACAGACAGTGGGGGAGTCACCACATCCATTTCATTCAGAAAATTTCAAAATTTCATTGAAGTGCGTTTTCATTATGTCTACAATGAAATAAAAAGGGGGAAATTTCATATGAAGAAATTGTTGTACCTGCCGTTCATTTTGGCAGTGGTCTTTATTTTACAGGCGTGCACCGATGACGGTGGGGTGGAGGAAAGCGCGGAAGAATCAGGGGAAGAAAGCGGCGGTGAAGCGACCGGTGACATCGTCATCGGCAGTGCGGATGACGTGGTGACGCTGGATCCGCACGGTTCGAATGATTCCGCCTCATCACAGGTCCGGCGGAATATTTACGAGCCGTTGATTTTCCAGACGGTGGATATGGAACTTGAGCCGGGGCTTGCGGATGAATGGGAAGCTGCGGAAGATGATGTATGGAATCTGACATTAAGGGAAGGGACGACTTTCCATAACGGCTCTGATTTCACGGCAGAAGATGTGAAGGCGACGCTCGATAGGGTCAGGGATCTTGCAGTCGGCTCGGCTGTGACGTTTTTATTTGAAATGATCGAAGAGGTGGAAGTCGTGGGGGACTATGAAGTGAACCTGCATACCGAGTATCCTTTTGCACCGCTGCCGAGCCACCTTGCGCACAGTACGGCCGGCATCATTTCAAAGGAACTCATCGATGAAGACTATCAGGCCGCACTGGATGAAGCGGGTGTGGATATGACGCCTGATGAATATTATGAACTGCGTGAGGCCGGGGGAGATGAATTCGAGGAAGTCATGGATCAGATCACCGAACATATCGGCCTGGTGCTGAGTACAGAAACAGACGGCACGAACCATCTCATGCTGGAATCAAGATCTGCAGGGGATGAAGTGGTCACGACAAAATTTGAAGATTTCCAGCGCGGGGAGAGGAATTTTGAAACGGTGACATTCCGCGTGCTGCCGGAGTCGGGTGCGAGGATGGCCGAACTTGAAACGGGCGGGATTGATATTGCGACCGATGTCGATTCATCCAATGCGTCCCGGATTTCCGAAGGTCAGGATACTGAACTCGTCGAGAGGGAGTCCGTGAGGCTGAATTATCTCGGCATGAATGTGGAAAATGAACCTTTCGATGATGTGAGGGTCCGCCAGGCGATCGCCCATGCGATTGATAAAGAAGAGATCATATCCGGTGTGTATGATGATATGGGTGTGCCGGCAGAAGGGCCGCTTGCACCTGATGTATGGGGCTATAACGAAGATCTCGAAGGACGGACATTCGATCTTGAGCAGGCGCGTGAACTGCTTGCTGAGACGGATGTAGCGGACGGCTTCAGCACAAAGATCTGGATCAGTGAAGACCAGGAGATCAGGGACACTGCACTGTTCGTCCAGGAAAGGCTCGGCGAGCTGAATATTGATGTAGAAATCGAACAGTTCGAGTGGGGCGCATACCTTGATATACTCGCAACAGGCGATCAGGACATGTTCATCCATGGCTGGACGACGGTGACTGGTGATGCGGACTATGGGTTATACGCACTGTTCCATACAGACAGCATCGATGCATCAGGCAACAGGACATGGTACTCCAACCCTGAACTGGACGACCTGCTGGATCAGGGCCGCACCGAACCCGATGAAGACGTGAGATATGATGCGTATACAGAAGCCCAGGAAATACTTGTTGAGGAAGTGCCGATGAGCTACATCTTCCATAACAACTTCATGATCGGTGTGAACAACAGCACCGTCAACGGCGTGGAAGTCGACCCTTCCGGTGCAGTCAGGCTGGATGACGTCACGTTTGAATAAAAATCTTGAATCATATTTAAAATCCCGGATGGATACTCTTGTAACGAGTAATCCATCCGGGATTTTTAGTTGGAGTGAGATAGCTTGAATGAAGAGCGGTGTTCTATCCGGATTCCCGGGGGACATCCAGACGGAGCTTCTAGGATGCGGTCCTCCATCCGGAATCTTGGAGAATATCCGTACAGGGCTTGCAGGACGTGGTGTTCCATCCGGAATCCCGGGAGATATCCAGACGGAGCTTACAGGACGCGACCCTCCATCCGGATCCCCGGAGGATATCCGGACAGAATCAGGCTAGACAGCAGCTGAAATCGCATCAAACCCCGGAGCGCGGGGCTTTATTCACCGTCTAAACCATTTGGCGACGGAATCGGAGACGGCTTCCATGATCGAGCGGTCGTCCTCTGTTGCCGCTGGCTTAAGCTGGTCCGGGGTGAACTTCTTTCTGTCCTGGTCGGGCGTCGGCCGGGCAATATCCCCCTGCATGGGTGTGCTGCCGTCGGCAAATCTGATGCGAAACGACTTGGCTCTCACAGCCCTCGCCTTATCCATCACCTGGAAGTGGAGGTGGGGTTCCGATGAGTTGCCGGAGTTGCCGCATTTGCCGAGGGTGTCGCCCTGCTGGACGATATCGCCTTCTTCGACGGTGATCGACTCTTTTTTGAAATGGGCGATCATACTGTATTCCTGATGGGCATGCTGGATGATGATATGGTTGCCGCTCGGTCTTTTTTCATTCATTTCGCCGGGCACATTATCTCGTATATGGTTCACCACTTTGACGACTTTGCCGCCTGCCGGGGCGGTGATTTCTTTCCCGAAGGCGTGGTAATTCTCATTCTGACGAGGGTCCCCTTTATGCGTCTTTCCGTCTTTCATCTGGAGGAGGTCATAGGCGTACCTCTGTGCGCCGTATACATAATGATAATTGATGAATTCATTGTCGCCGCCCCAGAAGACGAGCCATTCCTCTTTTACAGGCATTGAGTACGAAACTTCTGAAACACTTTTCCCATAGTCCTCGAAGATGGTGAATGGTTTCATGGTGAGCATATGTATCATTCCATCCTCTCCGAAGTATACGCTGAGCGCTTTTTTCCTTTTGTCGTCGACCCACAAATAATGTGTATGCATACCGAGATGGGCCACGTGCTTCAAATAAAACTGCCCGATATCCTGATTGAAGGTGACCACCATCTTCTCGAACTGATCGAGTGTGATGACCCCTTTTAAGTCATCGATGAACTGGGTGTAGATGACTTTGGGGCGTTTATTCAAAAAAGCGGCTGCAAAATCGTCGGGTTTGATTTTTTTCTTGCCTTTCATAATCCAATTTCCCCTTAACTTGTTTTACATACCATTATACTGATGTGTGCGGATTATTAAAATATTTCATCATTTCATTTATATATGTTTTCTACATACATTTCCGGGTAAAGTCCTACAGAACATAATTCTTGATTATGAAGTGGAGGGAATTTCGTGGAACACGTCAAAGCACTCGGTATCAAAGGAATCATGACGCTTATCGTTTTATGGATTGTGCTCGGTGTCGGATATGATATGTCATTCTGGCCGATGATCCTAGTGACGACGATTGTACTCGGTGCAATTTCCTACCTTGCAGGTGATCTGGGCATCCTGCCTGCTGCAGGCAACATGGTGGCGACCATTTCCGACCTGGTTGTGACATTCCTGGTTGTATGGCTGCTCGGTCTCGCATTGACCGATATGAGCGGTGGTACAGTTGCGGTTGCTGCAATCATTTCTGCAGTCATCATCGCGGTGGGTGAATATCTATTCCATATTTATCTGCTTAAGAACGGACCTTTCCCGGCAAATGCGAAAGAGAGAAGGAATCCTTCTTAACTTGAATATGATGAAGCCCCCGAAGCCGTTATATGAACGGTTCGGGGGCTTTATTCCATTACATATGGATTCAGTCGTTGTTTTCGGCGAGCAGATGGAGCAGGTCTTTTCCAATGGATGCAGCGGCGACGGCAGTCATCTCCCCGGAATCATAGCTTGGCGTCACCTCGACCAGGTCGGCGGCAACTATGTTCAGTCCGGCGAGGTGCTCCAGGAACAGGCGCATCTCCGTGGTGGAAGGGCCGCCGGGCACCGGTGTCGCGGTTCCGGGCGCAAAGGCGGGGTCGAGTGCATCGATGTCGAAACTGAGGTATACGGGGTTGTCCCCAATGACCGACTTCACTTTTTCAGCAAGTGCTTCCGGACCTTGTGCCATCGCTTCCTTCGCATGGATGATATTGTATTCGAAGTCTTTCGGCATACTCGTCCTGACATATGCCTGAACGGATGCCCCGGGGTCTATTGCGCCTTCTTCAGCGAGGTCATGGGCGAATGAATTCCGTGAAATCTTACCGCTTCCGCCCGGGAGCGACTCCTGGTGGCTGTCGATATGGAGGAGGGATAGTTTCCCATATTTCTCTTTTGCCGCCCGGATCGTGCTGTACGCCACCGTGTGGTCGCCCCCGATGGTCAACAGCTTCGAACCTCCGGAGAAAATCTTGCGTGCATGCTTATAGCTTTCCTCAAGCATGTAGTTGAGCCGTGTCTCGCCAAGGTCGTAACCGACGTCCCCGTAATCGATCAAGTCATTGTCCTCTTTTACGTCATAAGGCCATGGATAGTGCATACTCATATCATGCACCGATGCTTCCCGGATCGAGCGCGGTCCGAACCGTGCCCCGGGCCGCCTTGTCAGACCCAGTTCGAACGGCACGCCCATCACTGTGATGTCCCTGCCTTCAGCCTCCCTTGAAGGGGGCAGGCCCCAAAAAGTCGCATGGCCGGCATAAGCCAGCATATCTCTGCTGCTCACGTGATCACTCCTTATACAGATTTTGTTATTCGTCTACCCGCGTCCCCGGAAAATAAAACTGCGTCATGCCTTCGAACCGCGCAGGGGATTTCAATAAAAATCCGCACGATACCTTCAATCTGGAAGATGCCGTGCGGACATGAATTTCATTATTCTATTTGAAGAGATCTTCGACCGGCGTGTCACCTTCGAGCAGGGTGTACACTTTATTCTCAGCCTTACCGGCATCAACCGCCTGCACGATGACAGAGGCGACATCTTCACGCTGGACATTGCCAAATTCCTGATTCTCTTCGGACAGGCTCACTTTACCCGTGCCGGATTCGTTTTCGAGCATGCCCGGACGGATGATCGTATAATCGAGCCCGGAAGCTTTCAGGTGCTCATCGGCGCGGTGCTTCGCATATAAATAATGTTTGATATCATCGTATTCCTTAGGTGTATCGGCACCCATGGAGCTCACGATGATGAAGTGTCTGACTCCGGCATCCTTGGCATTCTCCATGCTTTCGATGGCACCTTCCTGGTCGATGATGATCGTCATATCCGCACCGGTGTCACCGCCTGAACCTGCTGCGAACACGACAGTATCCACACCTTCGAATGCGTGCGAGAAATCTTCCTGCAGATTGCCGAGCACCGTCTCGATGCCTTTTTCCTTGAATTTCTCCGTCTGCTCTTCCTTACGAACCATGGCAACAGGGTCGTGGCCCTTGTCCTTCAGCTTTTCAACGACCTGATGGCCGATCTGTCCATTTGCTCCTACTACAAGTACTTTCATAAATGAAATACCCTCCTTGATTGATTAATGGTCTATACCCTTAAGGGGTGGGGGTGTTAAACATAATATAGTCATGGTGCTTTTACACTGCTCGACATATAATGAAGGCAGGTCATACCATCAAGGGGGATTTGTGGGGATGGAATCCATTTTAAAGGAACTGGCACAGTTGAATCAGTACGGTGTCGCTTTTCTTATGTCATTCGGCGTGACATGGTTGATTTGCGGGGTTTTCTGGAAAGTGTCTTCTGCGAACACCGCCGGCTATGCGACTTTATTCCAGGGGCTTGCCGCACTCCCTGCCGCACTTTTGATTTCCTATTGGATGGGTGCGCTCACGGAGCGGCCCGGCAGTGACATACTCACTTCGCTGGTGATGACGATCGCCATGAGCCAGATGCTGATCCTTCCGCTGATCATCGTCATGCAGGCGAAGAAGCATCACACTTTGATACCGTTCGTATTCAGCGCGTCACTCACAATCCACTTCGTCATGTATTTCTGGCTGTATCAGACATGGATTTATGTGGCGATGTCGGCCGTCATCGCTGCAGGCGTTGCTTTCATATACTCAAGGGCAAAGGGTGAAGGGATGCCTTCAGGAAGGGACGCTGCAAGATGCTGCTTCTTCACGGGCGGCACGCTGATTACAACGGGCATCATATTTTTATTTTTATGATGCTTCTCCCACGGCATTCACCTTTGCACGCGGTCCTCAGTGCATTGCCGATTGATATTTTCCCTGAAATGTATTATATTTAATACGAACATATGTTCTGTTTTGGATGGGCGGGGGGGTTATCATGTCGGCAAAACATTTTTTCAGTTATGTGATCAGTCTTATTTTCGTTGTGACAGCCTTGATCCTCTTCAGCGCGGGCACCGCGAGGCTGCTGGAGCAGACAGGCATCGGGATCAGCTACATCACCATCATCACCGCCGTCTGCGCCGTCACCGGGTTTTACACGCTGGTTGTGGCATCGGCCCGGGGTTTCAGGTCTTCGGCGGAGAAGATATCACTGTTCGGGCTCAGGTTCAACAACCCGGTGTATGACCCTGAGTTCGAAGATGTGCCGCAGGAGGAAATCAAAAACATCAGGTCGGACAATAAAGCGCTCCAAAACGAGCTCGCACAACTCAAGGAATTCACGGAGACGCTGCTGCATGAACTGGAGCTGAAGGATGAAGAGCTTGAGGACATACAGTATGTCAGTGAAACATATATCAGGCACCATAAGAACAGCAGCCGGCTCATCCGCACCCTGATGGGGCTGATGGCGGATGGGGGGCCGGGCTGGGTCACGGAGTTCTATGACAATGTACTGGATGAGTCGATCACCGTCCTGCACCGGGACCGTGCCGACAAATCCTCGACATTGTTCATGGCGGATGACGGGAAACTGAAGATGGCCGCATACCACAGGGTGAACCTGATTTCGGTGGATACACGGGAATTCAGCCCGGGCGAAGGGTTCGCCGGGAGGATATGGGAGACCGGTGAGGTGGAGCTGGTGAACAACATCAATGAGAGCAGTTATTTTGAAGGGGATTTTTCACCGATCCATAATTACGGCTCGGTCATCGGTCTGCCGGTCAAGATCAACCAGGCGACCGTCGGAGTGCTCTGCATCCAAAGTGAAGGCATCGACGGCTTCATCGAGGAAGATGTCGATACGTTGAAATTTTACGCTGACATTTGTGGCCTCGCATATTATTATGATAATATGAATGTAAAGATCGATGCGGGGTGACTGTATGGTGAGTGCTTCATTCAAGAAATCCAGTAGTGATATCGGCAAGCGTCAGCGCGAGATGCTGAAGGCTTCGAAGGCACGTTCAAAAGCACTGTACAAAAAGGCGGAGGCACTCGGTTTCAAACGCAGGAAAGACTCCGATGACCGCAGCAGGAAAAAAGACACGTGAATACATCAATCCCCATGCAGTCCACTGCACGGGGATTTCTTCATCCATCACTGTGTTTCGAGGTTCCTTTTCGTATAGATCACTGCGGATATGAAGGCGGCGGAGATGAGTACGGTGATGAAGATCAGGATGAGATGGAATAAACTGATCCCCAGGAAATCAAGCGCCATAAGCAGCAGTCCCACCGCCATTGATATGAACAGGGCGATGAAGCCGGTGATGACGCTCCGCCTCACGATCCTGTACTTATCCGTCTCATCATTTTTCCCGAAATTCGGGGCAAGGTAGGAAAAGCAGAAACTCATCACAGCGACGATGAGCAGACTGTAGAAAGTCATGAGCGGCAGGGGCACATCATTGATGAGCAGATTCCCAAGGTGGATGACGGGCAGTATCAGAAAAAATGCACCGTAGACGAGGAATGAAATTTTATTATCATTCATGTAATCACCTCATTAATTAATCACTGGTCACTTTAATGATATCATGCGGAATGCATATGATAAACGGATGTGCACCCGGATTTCATGAGCGCTGCACGGGGTATACTTCAATTGAGGTGATTTCAATGAAGGAATATGAATCGGTGTATGTGGACGCAGGCGGTGTAAATCTGCATATGAAAGTTGCAGGAGAGACGGCGGGGGAGCCGGTCATCCTGCTGCACGGCTTCCCGGAATTCTGGTACGGCTGGCGGCATCAGATCGATGCGCTTGCGGACGTGGGTTTCAGGGTGATCATCCCCGACCAGCGCGGCTACAACAAAAGCGGCAAACCTGAAGGGGTGGAGAATTATCATATCGACAAACTCCGTGATGACGTCATCGCCATCATGGACCATTTCGGTTTGGAGAAAGCGAACATCGCCGGCCATGACTGGGGCGGGGCGGTCGGCTGGCATCTTGCATCGACCCGGTCGGAAAGAGTGAAGAAGTTCATCGCCGTCAACATCCCGCATCCGGCGGTCATGCCGGAGGCGATGAGAAAATATCCCAAACAGATCTTCAAAAGTATGTATATCGGCTTCTTCCAGCTGCCTGAACTGCCCGAGGCACTCCTCACCATGAATGATCATCAGATGATGGTGCGGGCTCTCACCGCCACCAGCAATAAAAACACGTTCAGCGAAGAAGAGCTGGAACAGTACAGAAGTGCCTGGTCCGAAAAAGGGGCGGTGACCGCGATGCTGAACTGGTACCGTGCTGCGCCGAAAAGCTTCCCGGATCTCAGCAGGGATGTGGATGTGCCCGTACAGATCATCTGGGGGACGGGGGATCAGTTCTTATCGAAGGAGCTGGCAGAAGAAAGCTTCAGGCTGCTTAAAAGAGGAGATATCCACTGGGTGGAGGATGTCACGCACTGGGTGATGCACGAACGGCCTGAAATCGTCAATAAACTCATGCTCAGATTTTTGAAAGGATGAAAAAATGCCACCGTGCAGATTGAGGGGCGGCCTCAAAATGCTGCGGTGGCATTTTTCATCAGAGTATTTTATGAAACTTGAATTTGAACCCCATGAATACGAAGGAATACGGGTCGGGCGAGGCATTAACTTCTTCGGTCACGTCATAACTGGCATAATACAGGCTGTCGTCCACTGAATATAGAGTCGCTTTTTCATCGTTCCTGATGAGGAAGTATGAATTTTTCCTCACCCTCGCAGCCAGGGCCGATTTTGAAGTGAAAGGCATGTTCTCGAAGCTTTTGATCGAGAGCTTGGCAAAAGACTTGTCTTTCCTCGGTGCCAAAACGATCACTTCGTCTTTTTCCCCGGCAAGCGCATAAATCTTCTTTTCCTGAGCGTTCATGGCAGACCTCCACTCTTTGGCGTTCTTCTTCCAATATATACCCTTTATATGGTTTTTAAATACATGTCATGCACAATCATTTACAGGGGTCCGAGGTTGAAGTACACGGCGACCGTCAAAAGTATGATTGATGCGAGCGACAGCAGGAGGAACAGCGGCAGAAACCATCTCGCCCATTTCAGCCATGGCACCGCAGCGACCGCAAGGCTGGCCATAAGCGGTCCGGATGTCGGGTAGATCGCATTCGACAGACCGTCCCCGAACTGGAAGGCGACCACGGTCACCTGTCTCGTGATGCCGATCATATCCGCAAGCGGGACCTGTATCGGCATCATGATTGCTGCCTGGCCGCTGCCGGAAGGGATGAAGAAGTTGAAGATCGAGTTGATGACGAACATCCCGATCGCAGTCAGCACCGGCGACAGTGCTTCCAGAGGGGTCGCAAGCGTGTTCACGAGCGTATCGAGTATGTTCGCATTCTCCATGATCACAAGAACTGCACGGGCGAGCCCGATGATCAGTGCACCGTATACGAGCTTTTTACACCCTTCCAGAAATGTGAGTGTCAACGTGTTGTAGTTCATCCCGGCGATCACCCCGGCGACGAGGCCGATGATGATGAAGAATGCGGCCATATGGTCGGTCGTCCACTGGAACTGGACCACGGCAAACACGAAGAATGCGAGTGCGGCGGCCGTCCAGCCGAGCACGAGCTTATGCCTTGCGGTGAATGTATCATCAAGTTCCGGATCATCCGCTTCCGGTTCAAGGACGCCCATCAGGCTCCTTTCGGGGTCATCCATGATCTTTTTACAGTAGCGCCATGTATACCATATCGATATGCCGACGAACAGGACGAATGCGATGACCCTGAAAAGCATGCCCGAGAATAAAGGCACATCGGCGATGTTATGGGCGATGCCGACGGTGTAGGGGTTCAGGAACCCGGCGGTGAACCCGATGAACGCCGCGTTGAACGTGATGGCGACCGCAACGATTGCATCGAGCTTCAAGGCGCGGGCAAGCATGACACCGATCGCGACAAACGGTATGACGGAGTTCGCAAGCGCACCGACGGCGCCGCCGAGTGCGAACAGGATGGTGATGACTGCAATCATCAGGAACTCCTTACCTCTCATGGTGGAAATCGTCGACAGCATGCCGGCCCTGATGGCACCCGAGCGTTCAATGACTTCGAACATGCCGCCTGCGAACAGTACAAGGAAAATCAGTCCGGCAGAATCGACCATCCCGGTCTGGATCGCAAGGAACACATCCATGAATCCTGCAGGGTTTTGTGCGGCTTCACTGAAGGAGCCCGAAATGACGCGCTCCACACCGTCAATCTCTTCGCGGTCAAACATGCCGGCAGGTACGAAATATGTTGCGGCGGTGACGAAGAGCAGGACGAGGAATACGATGACGTACGTATCCGGCATCTCCCATTTCTTCTTCGGCAACTGGTTTTTATTGGATTGATCAGTCATTGGCGGCCTCCAGTCCGAGCAGGTGGTGGGATACTGCAGTCAAAAACACTTTCCCGATGTCGGCCATCGATCGTTCGTCCGGATTGAATTTCGGATGATGCAGCGTGTAGTTCGCTTCTGCATCAGACTTCTGTGCACCGACGAAAAAGAAGGTGCCTGGGAATTCCTTCAAATAATCCGCAAAATCTTCAGCCGTGAGTGCCGGAGGCTTTTCACGCGTTGTAAGTTCAGGCACATGGGTATCCACGAGTGATTTCAATTTCTGAGTCTCGGGGATATGGTTGTAGACGGCATCATACCCTTCCGCGAAGACGACTTCGGCTGTGACGCCGAACTGGTCTGCGGTCGTTTTTGAAATGTGCTCAAGCGACTTTCGCATGATGCTTTTCGTCTCATCGTCGTAACATCTGGAAGTTCCTGCAATGTATGCCTTTGACGGGATGACGTTATGTGAATCGCCGGACCTGATCGTGCCGACGGTGACGACGCCCGATTTCTGGGGATCGAGGTGCCTGCTCACGATATTCTGCAGGTTGCCGACGAGCTGGCAGCCGGCGACCAGAGTATCATTTGAAGTGTGCGGCATGGCACCATGGCCGCCGTCGCCGTGAAGCGTGATTTCAAAGTTATCACCTGCGCCCATGGCATAACCTTCGGTGAAGCCGATCTCACCCGGTGCACCTTCGTCCCAGACATGCGCACCGTAGACGAAGTCGACGTCCTTCAACAGGCCCGAGGCGATGATTTCGGATGCACCGCCCGGCGGCTGCTCCTCTGCATGCTGATGTATAAAGACGACATTCCCGTTCAGCTGGTCCTTGTACTGTACAAGTACGCGTTCGACCATCATCAGGGCGGTTGTATGTATATCGTGGCCGCATGCGTGTGCGACGCCTTCGACCGTCGATTTGTAAGGCACGTCTTTCTCGTCATTCATCGGCAGCGCATCAAAGTCTGCACGCAGTGCCACGCTCGGCCCGGGATGCGCACCCCTCAGTATGCCGACGACACCGCTCGTGCCGACGTTTTCATGAGTTTCAATATCAAGGGATCTCAAATGTTCTGCAATGATGCGCGGTGTGCGCACTTCTTTGAAAGAGAGCTCCGGATGCATATGAAAATCCCTTCTGACTTCTATCATTTCAGGGTATACGGATTCGAGGCTGCCGAACATCTGACCCAGCACTTCTTTGGAAGCAGTTATTTCCATTGTAAAACCTCCTTCAAAAATAAGATAATATTCATAATAATACAGTAAAATGCAAAAGTAAACACAATTTCTGGTGCTGGAGAAATTTATTCATATAGTAAAAACGGTTTCACGGATATTGGGTATAATGGTAGTATGAAAGTAACCTGTAAAAAGGCAGTGGATATGATGGACAAAAAGATGAGCATACGGGTTGTGAGGAAAACCGGTGTTTTTGGATTTTGGAAATCCGTACATTTCAAGCTGGACGACAAGCGGTTCGCAGAAATCAGGAATGAAGAAGAGCTGACCATCGACCTGCACCGTGAAGGGGCGCTTTTCAGCATCAATTATAATGAAGTGTTCGATTTGAGCAATAAAGTCACCGTGAAGAACGGCGACGTCGTCCTGATCCGGCACACGTGGGTGAACTATATACTCTACGCCTTGCTGATATCGATACTGCTGCTGCCGGTCATGTTCCCGATATATGACTATTTCGGCCTGTGGATTTTATTTCCGATTGTCTTATCGGTCATCATCACGGCCAAATATTCGAACACCTTTAAAGTCGAAGTGCTCGAAAACATATTCGCAGCTGAAAAAAGCAGGCGGGCGGTTGCACACGAACGTGAAGAAGCGGAAGAAGAATACGGCGGCGTCATCAATTATGAAAGCGCCCGGCCGAAGCCGCCGCATGAGAGCGGAAAGACGTGAGTACAGCGTGTTTCCGGACAGAGGCGTACAGAAGTGTGGCTGTGTCCGGGTTTAGGGTGGGCATCCTGACAGGAGGGCGCGTGTGCGTGGCTCCATCTGGATTCTGGATGAAGTTCCGGACAGGGCGGCTCGAAAGTCGTGCGCCATCCGGATTTAGGCTGGGTATCCTGACGGAGAGCCCTGCATGCTGTGCGCCATCCGGATTTTGGATGAAGATCCGGACGGAGTGACCTGCACGTCAAGCTGCGTCCGGAATCAGGTTGGGTATCCTGACGGAACAGCACATGCACATGTTTCCATCCGGATTTTGAGTGGGAATCCAGACAGAACGACCTGCACGCCGAACTGCATCCGGTTGAGGACACTAAAGCCGGTTACATAGGAAAGGGGTGAGTCAGCAATGGATATCAAAGTGAAGCGGGAATACAACAAGATCGATTCGGTCACGCCGCTCATCATTACAATCAATGGTGAAGAGGTGGATAAGATAAAAAAGGGAGAGGAAACGACGGTCGCTCTGCCGGCTGAAACGGCGGAGATCGGCCTCGAGCCCATATTCGAAAGGGTGAAGCCGGTCCCGGTGAGGGATGGGGACATCGTCCTGCTCAGCCGCAGGAAGCTCCATTATATCCTGCAGTTCATCGCGCTGTTTTTTGCGCTCGCCCCGGGACTGTTGATGATCATCAACATCGAATACTGGCCGTCACTCATCTTCTTCCTCCCGTTGGTGGGCATCACGTTCCTCATCGATTTCTTCATGAAGACCTACCAGATCGAAGTCGTGGGGAACAGTAAGAAAAAGGGGTATGATTCATGACGGTGAAAGTGATCAGGAAAAAAGAAAGGCTGAACACGCAGTGGACGGAGCTTGAAGTGTACATGGACGGAGAGAAAAAAGCTTCGATATTTGGCAGCGGTTCATCTGAAATCGGACTTGAAGATGAAACGGCCGAACTGAAAGTGAAGCACATCATGTCGAGGGGTGCGGCCAGGCAGGTGAAGCGGGGCGATATCGTCGAAGTATCGAATGCGCCGCTGGCGAATTACCTGCTTTACGCCATGCCGGTCATATTACTTTTGATGTTTGCATCTTCGTACTTCGATCTTTTCAACTTTTGGGTTGCAGTCGTGGTTGCTGCAGTGTTCATCATCGCAGCAGGGAGCATCAAACCGCTTCAGATTAAAGTAATCAGCAACAGCCATGAATCCGGAAAGTGATGAGCAGCCGGGGATGTTTCATCTTTTCCGTAAAAAGGTACATCAATAAGAAAAGACTCACGAAAGGGAGTGCGGAGATATGAATGCACTGTTGATATTCGGTCTCGCCACGGTGATCATCGCCATCATCATCGGGATGGTCTTCAAAGGCATCGGTAAATCGAAAAAATAAAAGTCCATATAAATGACAATTGGCAGCCGGGGAACCCCGACTGCCGTTTTTTTAATTATTCATCAAAATAATGAGTACAAAGACGATGACAATGATTAAAGTGATTGAAATACCATATTTCATAATGAATACCTCCTGCTTGAGTTATCTTTCCATACCCCTATTTACACTTTTGATAACCATTTCCTTAAAATTCATCGCCGGTATGACAAATGTCATATATTATTGCTGACAAACTTGTCTATCCGCTTTCCCGTGCGCACTATATAATTATAGATGAATAGAAAACAGGGAGATGGTTTTTAATGACTAAACAGAAGCAGGCGGAACTGAGAAAGTCGGTCATGCCCTACGCAAAATCTCAAACAAAGACAAGCATCATACAATTACTCAATACAATCGTGCCATTCTTTTTATTATGGTTCCTGGCATACCAGGCACTCAGTGTTTCATTCTGGCTGAGTCTGCCATTCAGCATTCTTGCTGCAGGTTTCATGATACGTTCATTCATAATTTTTCATGACTGTGCGCACGGCTCATTTTTCAAAAATAAAAAGCTCAACAACTTTTTCGGTACATTCACCGGCGTCATCACGCATTTCGCTTTTGACAGATGGAAAACCGAACATGCGATGCACCACGCAACGAGTGGCAACCTCGATAAGCGGGGCATCGGCGATATATGGGTCATGACGGTCAAGGAGTACGAGGAAGCAGGCAGATGGCAAAAACTGCAGTACAGATTGTACCGTAACCCGATCGTATTATTCGGTCTCGGGCCGCTTCACCTGTTCCTCAGTGCCAACCGTTTCAACCGTAAGGCAGCGAAAAGGAAAGAACGATTGAATACGCACCTGATCACTTTTATATTGATTGCAGCTTATCTCACAATCGGCTTCACTTTAGGGTGGCATGTCCTCCTGATGGTCCAGCTGCCGATCATCTACATCGCCGGAATGGCGGGTATCTGGTTGTTCTATGTCCAGCATCAGTTCGAAGATTCCTATTTTGAAAATGAATCGGAATGGGATTTCGTCAAAGCGGCAGTCGACGGCAGTTCCTACTATAAATTGCCGAAATGGCTCGAGTGGATGACGGGAAGCATCGGTTACCACCATGTCCATCATCTGGCGCCGAGGGTTCCGAACTACCATCTTGAAGAGGCGCATGAAAATACACCGCCGCTTCATCAGGCGACGACGATCACTTTGAAGACAAGCCTCGAGTCGATCAAGTTCAGGCTCTTCGATGAAGACCATAAAAAATTCATCACGTTCAGGGAACTGAAGCAGCGTGTCGCTGAGAACGGCATGAAACGACAACAGACGAGTCAATAGAACTTTAAAAGACCTTTCCATATATTGTGGGAGGGTCTTTTATAATATTTAAATGACTCATAAACTGATATAATTAAACAAATAAAATGAAGGGAGGCAGTACAATGAGAGATTGGTATCATATTTTCGCCAAAAATACCGGACTCAGTTTATATATATGGATCGTCTTCTGTGTGCTGCCTTTCTACTTCATATTCCGTTCGACATCATCACTTGAAATCGTCTTCGGCGTTGTGGCCACCGCGTTGTTTTTCGCGGTGTTCTGGCTGACGTATAACGTGGAGGGACCGAAAATATATATCGGTCTCAGCATTGAATTCGTCATCAACATCATCATGACTTATTTATTTGGATATGTATACTTCGCCTTATTCATCGCATTTTATGTAGGCATCATACGTAACAGGGCGGGGTTCATATCCATGTATGTGATCCACCTTGTAACGACGATCGCCGCGATGGTGGTCGGTTTCATCGGCGACTATTCTTTATTCATCAGCCATCTGCCATTTTTGATCATGACGGTGCTCGGCGTCATTTTGATTCCGATCGGCAAACGGAGCCGTATCCAGACTGAAGAGTTGGAAGACCAGCTTGCGGATGCAAATCAGAAGATCGCAGAGCTTGCGATTGCCGATGAACGCAACCGGATCGCCCGTGACCTTCATGATACACTGGGTCAGAAACTGTCGATGATCGGCTTGAAAAGTGAACTGTCATCGAAACTGATTGATATAGATACTGTGAAAGCGAAAAATGAGCTGGAAGATATCCACCATACTTCAAGGCAGGCACTGAAAGAAGTGAGGGAACTGATCGGTAATATGAGGCATAATGGGCTGGCTGAAGAGCTGGAAAGGGTGGGGGACATACTCGATACGGCAGGCATAGACCATGAAATAACGGTGGATGCAGAAATTGGTAAGATTCCCGAGCTGAGTGAAAATATACTGAGCATGTGCTTAAAAGAAGCCGTCAACAATGTTATCAGACATGCCGGGGCAGACTACAGCTTCATAGAATTATCCGAATCGAAAAGGGATCTTCTGCTGAAAGTATCCGATAACGGCACCCGTAACAAGCAATTTCTCAACGGCAACGGCCTGGACGGTATGAGGGAGAGGCTCGCATTTGTGAGCGGTGAGATGCATATCACCCAGACGCCTGAAGGGTTCGAAATCAATGTCTCGGTGCCGAAAATACTAAAGGAAAGGGAGGAAGGATAAATGATACGTATAGTGCTTGCGGAAGATCAAAACCTGCTGCTCGGCGCCCTGGGTTCCCTGCTGGATCTGGAGGATGATCTGGAAGTCGTCGGCAAAGCAGTGAATGGCGAAGAGGCATTGAAACTGGTCGAAGAACTGGAACCGGACGTCTGCCTCATGGATATAGAAATGCCGGTGATGACAGGCCTTGAAGCGGCCGAGAAGTTGAAGGACACAGACTGTAAAGTGATGATACTGACAACGTTTTTAAGGCCCGGATATTTCGAGCGGGCGAAGAAGGCCAATGTGCGCGGGTATTTATTGAAGGACAGCCCGAGTGAGACGCTCGCCGACGCCATCCGGCAGATCATGGACGGCAAAAGGGTGTACTCGCCGGAACTGATTGATGTGGCATTCGAGCTGGATAACCCGCTGACGAAGCGGGAGCAGGAAATCGTCCAGCATCTGGCTGAAGGTGAGCCGACGAAAGTCATTGCGAAAAACCTCAACCTATCGAACGGCACCGTGAGAAATTACATTTCAATCGTGCTGGATAAACTCGATGCAAAAAACAGGATCGAAGCCATATCGAAGGCAATTGAAAAAGGCTGGCTGAAATAGGGTAGAGATAACCGTGTGATAAGCGGAATAGGAGGAATTGCATGTCAAAGAGAATTGATAAGGCCAGTGCCCTGGTTGGTGCACCGCAGGAAAGCATCTACCAGTCGTTCGTAAAAGAGGAAGCCTTCAAGAAATGGATGGCCCCGCACGATATGACGATGGAAATTGAAGCTTTCGATGCCGTCGAAGGCGGGATGTTCACCGTCAACCTGATATACAATGACCGGGAGGCGGCGGGGAAAACTGTGGATAATATCGACCGCTACACGGGTGTCTTCAAAACACTGGAGCCCTACAACCGCGTCATCTTCACCGTGGAATTTGATACAGATGACGAAAGTTTCCAGGAGATTATGGAGCAGGAATGGACGATGATCGGGCAGGGGAATGAAACGGAAGTCTTCGTGACATGCCGTAATGTGCCGGAAGGCATCGACCAGGAAGTTCATGAAAGAGCGCTGATCGTGGCCCTGTACCGCCTGGCCGACCATCTCGGCGTGGAAATCAGATAAGATGTTACCGGAAACCATTGTGGTGTCCGGTTTTTTATTATTGTGTTTAAGAATGAGGACGCAAGGTTGGCGCTGAATTTGGGAGAAGGTTGCGAAAAAAATCTGGATTCAAATAAAAACCCCTACCCTGAGGAATAAGGAGTATAATGTAAATGAGTATATTTACAATATGAGGGTGGGGGATCGTCTATGCTGAGAAAATTCCTGTTGCTTATGGGTATCACACTGCTTGCTGCCTGTAGCGCAAATGAGACGGAAGAAGCGGTCAATGATGAAGAGGATGCTGTTGTGGAGGAAGCGGAGAGTACGGAGGTGGACGAGGCTTCACCGGAAACTGCGGAAGAGGACAACGATACGTCAGAAGAAACGGAATCTGCCGAAGCGGATTTGGCCGAAGTCGAGGTTGAAACCGTTGAAGAGGAAGTCGACATCGCCGCTGCGAGTGCGGATAAAGCGGCTTTCGGTCTGGTGAAGGATGATACGTTCACCAACGAGACCGGACAGGCGGTCTGGGAGAAGTATCAGGAAATGACTGAAGAATACACACTTAAAGATGTCTTTATTCCGGAAGGCAGTGGTTCTTCAAGCGCCGAGGTTGAGGAACTGATGTCTGATATGGAAATTGAACCGGACTCGATGGATCTCGGCAACGGGCATACTTTGATGATCTATCATTTCCCGGACGATGAGCTGGCCCACGAAAACGGGGAGCCGTTCATCATGGCGGACATGACTTTCATTTTCGATGAAGATGATCACCTCATCCATTCTTCGATTGCCCCGGGGTTTTACGAGCTGGACCTCTCCGGTACGCCGAATGCCGAGGATCTTGGGGATGTGATATCGATGGACGACCTCGCAGACGACCATGATCCGCAGGTGTTCGCGGTCGGTGAGATGCTGATCAATGAAGCAACGATTACGCAGGCTTTGATCCCCGTGGATGCGGATGACAATACGCTCGGGCTTTATGTCTACGCGCTCGGCGATACCATCGTCTACAGCAACGGTGATCTGTTCTTCACCATCAGCGCGGATTTCCCGACGTATTCCTATCTTTATTTCCAGGACCTGGTCCAGGCCTACAGCACCATGTAAAATAAAACCTTCCTTCACGGAGGGTTTTATTTGTGGAATCGGCTTTAATTTAATGATGGATCGCACGGTTTCCTATATAATGTGATGAAGAGATGTGCCTCACTGATGATCACCGGAAGAACAGGAATAAGAGGTGTCTGATTTGAAATTTTTAACGCGCCGTCTGAATATGATGCTGTCGGTTCTGATCATCGGATTCCTGCCGCATCAGGAAATGACGGATTACATACCGCTGGAATCGCTTGAAAAAGATGAACAGATCGAAAATCTGATTTTTGAACGGATCGATTACGACACGCTGCATGGTGCCGTATTCATGATTGAGAATGACGGTGAATTGACGGCAGCTGCTTCCGGCAATCTGGATCTTGACACACCTATCAGCATCGCAAGTGTCACGAAGATGTTCACGGCAAGCGTCATCTTCCAGATGATCGAGGCGGACATGCTCAGCATGGATGATACGATCGACATGTATCTCACACCTGAGGAATACTCGGGCCTTCATATATATGATGGGATGGAGTACAGCGGGAGCATCACCATCAGCCAGCTGCTTACCCACACGACGGGCCTCCCGGCCTACGCGGAGAGCGAAGCGGAAGGGCTGACCTTGGTCGAGGATTCAATCGATAACGGGGAAACGTTCACCTTCGAATCCAAATTGGACGACGCCAAAGGCAAGGGTGCCAGGTTCATCAACGGCACAGGTGCCTATTATGCAGACATCAATTATGATATATTGGGTGAGATCATCGAACGGGCATCCGGCGGGACACTGGAATCCCAATATGAAAGCTATATATTCGAACCGCTCGGATTGTCAGATACGGAATTTGCGGATGACGCGGATGCAGTGCCGCCGGTCGCGGTCGACGGGGAGCCTGCGGACATCACGCCGATCCTTGCAAATATGCGGGCAAGCGGCGGCATCGTCAGCACCGCATCCGACCTCCTCACATTCACGAAAGCATTTTTCGAAGGGGAGATGTTCGACACCGTGTTCATCGAAAAGGATATGCAGGACATCCAGTTCCTGTTCCACCAGTACGGCAGCGGCGTCATGAAGTTTGATGTGGCGGAGGAGATACCGGTGCTGCAGCTTTACCCGCTGACCGGGCATGCCGGGATCACCGGGAGCTTTGCCTTTTACAACGAGGGACTTGATGCATACATCGTCGGGACGACGAACCAGGCGGATGACCCGATGCTCACATATGAACTGATCCAGCAGTTTTTGGAAGTGACGGAAACAGAAGAATGAAAGGAATTGACAGATGGACAGGATCAATAAAACATCGCTCATACTCGGAGTGGTATGGGTGGTCGTATCATATCTGATGGTGACCCAGCTTTTATCGGAATGGTTTTACGCCCGCCCGGTATGGCTGATCCCGCTCACCATCATCGGCGGGGTCATCGTGATCAGGATATTATTCGATTACATACTCAAATACGATTTTTTCAATAAGAATTACAAGAAACGGGAGAGAGGGAAATGAGGAACGAGAACACGATGAAATATGTAATATCGGCATTGCTCGGAGTGGGTTTATTCGGCTTCCTCTACATCATCATGGAAGTCATCACCTTCTACAGCTTCCCGAGGATGCTCGGATCGATTGCGGTGGCATTGATCGGCGGCGGTGCGATCGGCACGATCCTGCAGCGGCTGCCGGACAAAGATGAAAAGAATGCATGGAAATATTACGTTGTATGCTTCACGGTGATGGCCGTGATCGCATTCACATATGTCACATTGGTCGACTACTGAAAAACGTCCGGGATCCCCCGGACGTTTTTTCATTTATCATTCACTTTTTCAATTATGAACCCGTCGATCTTGGACAGGTAATAAAAGACCGCCATGGCGAGGAAGACGATGAAGGCGGTGGAGGTGAGGAAGTCATCTATGAAAAATATGACCGCCATCAGCGCAACGAAGAATGCCGTGAAGATCCGGCTGTACTTCTTATTCGTTTTGATCACCACATCGTCGCCTGTTTCGACTTCCAGTGCATTGCTTTTCATGCCCTGCTGGCTGACCGTCAAAGTCGCACGTTTGCGTTTCTTCGGCAGCTCGTAATGCTTTTCTTCAAGACGGTGGATCTTTTCAGCCTCCGCCCCGTCGATATATACATCCATGCCGGTGGCACTGCCGAACCAGCTCGTTTTTCTAGTCAATTTGAAAGACATAATAAACTCCTCAATCATATTTTCTGCATCAGCACCTCTGATTATAACACGAAAAATCAAACGGCACAGTGAAGGGCAATATGTTTGAAAAATATGCCTTTCCGGGTAGATAATAATGAAACAAAGCCAGCAGCACCAAGGGTTTGAAGGATATTAAAAAGTGTGAGCATCCGGGTTGATTTTCTCCTGAAACGGTGTATAATATAGTTATAGTCAAAGATAGTCAAAGTCAAGAACTTGACTATTTATGAATCCAAAAAAAGGAGGCATTTAACCATGAAATGTCAAAATTGTGGTATCAATGATGCGAATGTCAACTTGGCGATGAATATAAATAATCAAAAAATGCAGGTACATCTATGTAATGCATGCTTCCAGGAAATGAAATCAAAAACAATGAACCCGAACAGTTTCTTTGGCGGAAACGGCTTCGGTGGACAGGAATTCAACAACTTCAACCAGTCAAATGGTGGATATAAAGCAGGGGCGCAGACACACACTAAAGCGCCGCAGAAAGACGGCCTTCTCGATCAGCTCGGTACGAACCTCACCGACAAGGCGCGTCAAAACGGAATTGATCCGGTCATCGGCCGTGATCAGGAAGTGAAGCGCGTCATAGAAATACTGAACAGACGCAATAAGAACAACCCGGTCCTCCTCGGTGAGCCCGGTGTCGGTAAGACGGCGATCGCAGAAGGTCTCGCAGTCAAGATCGTCGAAGGCAACGTGCCGACAAAACTGATGAATAAAGAACTCTATATCCTCGATGTCGCTTCCCTTGTTGCGAACACGGGCATCCGCGGTCAGTTCGAAGAGCGCATGAAGCAGCTGATCGAAGAGCTGAAACAGCGTGACGACGTGATTTTATTCATCGATGAAATCCACCTGATCGTGGGAGCGGGCACTGCTGAAAGCTCGCAGATGGACGCGGGCAACATCTTAAAACCTGCGCTTGCACGCGGTGAGATGCAGCTGATCGGTGCGACGACATTGAAAGAGTACCGTCAAATCGAAAAAGACGCTGCACTTGAAAGACGTCTGCAGCCGATCACGGTGAAGGAGCCGACGCTTGATGAAGCGGTCCAGATCTTAAACGGCATCAAAGACAGATATGAAAGATTCCATGAAGTGAAATACTCAGATGATGTGGTGCAGGCATTCGTCAACTTGTCACACCGCTATATCCAGGACAGATTCCTTCCGGATAAAGCGATCGACCTGATGGACGAAGTCGGTTCAAGACTGAACCTCGCAAATGCGGAGAAGGATTCCGACTCCATCGAGACACAGCTTGAAAAAGTGCGGGGCGATAAAAAAGCCGCCGCGGAAGCTGAAGATTATGAAAGAGCGGCAAACCTGCGCTATCAGGAAATGCAGCTTGAAAAGCAGCTTGAGAAATCACAGTCTGCAGACACTGAAAAAGTCATCGATGTGGACGTCACGGATGTCCAGCTGATTGTCGAAGAAAAGACGGGCATCCCTGTAACGAAGATGCAGTCCGACGAACAGTCCAAGATGCGTGAACTTGAGAACAACCTTGCGGAAAAAGTCATCGGACAGGCTGAAGCTGTCGGTAAAGTCGCGAAAGCGGTGCGCCGTTCAAGGGCAGGCCTGAAATCCAAATACCGTCCGATCGGTTCCTTCCTTTTCGTCGGTCCGACCGGTGTCGGTAAGACCGAACTGACGAAGGCACTTGCTGAAGAATTGTTCGGTACACGCGAATCCCTGATCCGACTCGATATGAGTGAGTACATGGAAAAACACAGTGTGTCCAAGATCATCGGTTCACCGCCGGGGTATGTCGGCCACGAAGAAGCGGGTCAGCTGACTGAAAAAGTGAGACACAACCCGTACAACATCATCCTGCTGGATGAGATCGAAAAAGCACACCCTGATGTGCAGAACATGTTCCTGCAGATCATGGAGGACGGCCATCTGACAGACTCCCATGGCAGAATGGTGAGCTTCAAAGAGACCGTCATCATCATGACAAGCAACGCAGGCACCGGAGTGAACACAAACAGTGTCGGATTCGGCAAAAACGAAAGTGACGCCGTTTCAACTCTGGAAAACTTGAGCGACTTCTTCAAACCTGAATTCCTGAACAGATTCGATGCCATCATCAACTTCAACGAACTCTCAGAAGACAACCTGCTTGTCATCGTCGACCTGATGCTTGATGAGCTGAATGAAATGCTCAAGGAAAATGAAATAGAAATGACAGTGACTGACGAAGCGAAGGAAAAACTGGTCAAGATGGGGTATGACAAACGATTCGGCGCAAGACCGCTGAGACGTGTCATCCAGGATAAAATCGAAGACCAGCTGACAGACCTCATCCTGGAAGAGGAAAATGTCGGCAAAGTCATCGCCAATGTCGTAGACGACGCAATCGTAGTCCAAAAAGCGTAATGAAATCCAGAAGCACAACCCATACGGGTTGTGCTTTTTTGTGTTGCGTAAGTAGTATATGCCACGGGATGACCTGATTTGAAGCGTTCATAGCAGGAGAAGATAATTTATGCCATGAACGCTCTTCAAACCCGGGTTTCATGGCAGCGAAGGGCATTTTATGCCATGAAAACGATAAAGGCACGATGTTCATAGCATGAAAGTGCTTTTCATGCCATGAACTACATAGAAATACAGGCTTCGCGGCATGTGATCAATCGGCAGGAATCACTTTATTTTCCACCGCTGCCACAGTCCCCAAAAAACGGGGCCGAGGGCGAGGATCAGAATCAATGGAAGCAGTAATGGTCCGAAGGTGGAGGTGCCGGTGAGGCCATAATTCGTGATTTCAATGAAAACAATCGCAAAAATGATCAGACAGGCATTTTTGGCAAAGTTCGAGATCGTTCTGCTGTTCAAATAAAAGGCTTCCGCATTTGATTCATTCATCCGGAGGGGATAATTATGAACCTGCGGAAATCTCTCCAGGAGTTCTAGCCCGGGTATGAGTATGAATGGGAGGGCGAGCAGGATGATCATTTCATACGGCGAGCCGTACCGGTTCACTTCACCGTCCGCGCCAAATTGCATCGGTATCTCTGCAGGGAGCGAAGGAAAGTTGATGATGACATAGATCGAACCTCCGATGAAGACGCTGTAGCCGATGATGTTTGCGAATTTTTCTGCAGCCGTTTTAGGAATATCCAGTTTCGGTCTTTGCTTGATGTGAATCACCTCTTATAAATTTGATTTTATTATTTTGAACATGTCGTCCGAGTTGTCCACGATGACATCGAACTTATCTTTCAATGGATGCATAAATAAATCATACTGATCACGCCTATGTGATTGTGCATTAATCAATGATTCCAAATCTCGTCCACGGTCCTCAACATCTCTTTTCTTTCTTCGGCTGAGCTCGGTTTTGGAATCCGTATAAATATATATGGAAAAATTAAAGGCGAATGGCTCCAAAAACGCAACTGACATCCCTTCAACAATTGTCACTTTTTTAGAACCCTTCAATATCCTCGCAGAATCCCATGGCTTATCTATTGTTATGAGATCATGCCCTTTTTTTAATAATTCAATGTCCCTTGCCAGACTGTTCAATTCATGCCGTATCGGCATGCATGCAGTAATTTTAGATTTCGAAATATTTCCTTGCGTCTCATAGCAGGCATATGTATTGCTAAGATGATGATTTTCAATGATGTAGGAGTCTGTATGCAGAAGATTATAATCCACATAGAGAGCCTCACAGAGGCTTTTGGAGAAGGTGGTTTTTCCTGAAGCACCATGACCAGAAACTCCAATAAAGAATGACCCCTCTGATGAGTTAACTATTTCTGTTATTTTTTTAATTAATATTTCCATCTTGCACCCCCTTAATCAATTTAATTATCCCATAATGAAAGGACGGTTTACATACAAAAATGCGCACAGATTATCTGTGCGCACTGGATTTAAATGACGTCGCTCTTCGCTGCCTGCTTCTGTGCGGTGAAGTAGGTGACGGCGAAGGTGAGGATTCCTGCCGCAAGCACGAAATAGGGGAGTGTGTACAGGATGAATTCCCACTGCGGTATCGTCGACAGGTCGGCGCCGAGAAGGTTCAGCATCGGCATGTAGTAGAACATGAAAGTGAATCCCATCGGTACAAGGTAGAGTGCAACCATGATGTTCACATTTTTAAACCATTCCGCCGCAAAAAATGTGTAGTAAAGGCTCGCTATGAGCAGGTTGACGCCCGTGATCATGATCATCCCGAACAAGTGATGAAACCCGTCCTGGACGAGGCTGAATGTGAAGATGACGAAAATCGACAGCAGCGTCATGAATATATGGAAGATATAATCCGTCCGGATGATATCTCTTTTATTTGCCGGGAGCGCCATGAAGAATTCGTGGCTCTTATTATAAGTCATAAGCACGTGCACGTTCATATAATTGGCGGTCAAATAAAGTACGATGAACAGATTCGCAAGGTTCAGCACCGGCATCAGACCGGCAGTGTCAGGATTCAGGAGCAGGGCGGATGCAAGGTTCAAAACGATGACAATTGCCGTGAAAATCAGCGTCCATTTGGAGT
This sequence comes from Salinicoccus kekensis, assembly GCF_900220995.1. Classification (GTDB taxonomy): domain Bacteria; phylum Bacillota; class Bacilli; order Staphylococcales; family Salinicoccaceae; genus Lacicoccus; species Lacicoccus kekensis. Next base: position 44,067 of record NZ_OBQF01000002.1, on the reverse strand, counting down.
AGACCAGTTTCAAATAAAAATGCTTATCCATAGTCAGACATCCTTTCCTTTTTTCAGATGGTGCATCAGTTCATCTATACGGAGCTGCTCCGTCAGGATTTGGGAGCCGTATAATTCCTCGAGTGCCCGGTGTTCGTCCGATATCGCCTCGAATCCGACGGCGGTTTTCTTTATTCCGGTGAGCAGGTCTTCCGTTTGTGCATCCAGTATTTCGACGGGGCCTTTTAATTTTTTATACTTTTCCAATAAAAGATCTTTCTCCTCATGGAAGACGATTTTTCCTTCATCGATCATGACGATGTAGTCGGCGATGGAATCGAGGTCGGATGTGATATGCGTGCTGAACAGTATGGTCATGTTTTCATCTTCCATAAGCGCCTGCAGTATTTCCAAAAACTCGATTCGGAAGTTCGGGTCAAGGTTTGATGTCGGCTCGTCAAGCACCAGCAGCTCGGCATTGTGGCTGAGCGCGATCGCAATTGAGAGTTTCATCCGCTCACCGGTGGAGTAGTTTTTAAACTTTTGTTTTTCCCTGATTTTGAATTTCCTGATGTAATGTTCGAACTGCGGCGCATTGAAATCTTCATAGAAGCGTTTCAATATCTTTTTCAGCTGGGGGACGGTCATTTTCTCCGGGAACCTGTCCTCTGAAAAGACGAAGCCGATCCGGTTCAAAAGCGCTTCCCTGTGTGCTTCCACGGCGTGATCGCCGAAGAGGGATATGTCCCCGGCATCCGGCTTTTTGAGCCCGAGGATCAGGTGGATCAGTGAAGTCTTCCCGGCTCCGTTTTCGCCGATCAGCCCGGTGATGAAACCTCTTTCGATATTGAGGTCGATGTTCTTCAGTTGGAAACTGCCCTGGGTTTTGCTGACATTTTTCAGTTGGATGGCTGTCATGTCATATCCTCCTCGATTATTGAAATCATCTCGTCCAGTTCCTCTCTGGAGAGGTTGATCTGCCGTGATGCCAGGAGCATCGCTTCAATATGGCCTTCGATTTCATTTAAAATGCGTTCCTTCTGAAGTTCAGTATTCTGTTCACTGACGTAAGTCCCTTTGCCGACGATGGAATGGACGTAGCCCGCACCTTCCAGATCCTGATAAGCCCGCTTTGTTGTAATGATGCTGATGCCGAGGTCTTTGGCGAGCCGCCGCATGGAAGGCAGCGCATCCCCGGGCCCGAGTTCACCACTCATGATGAGGCGGATGATTTCATCCTTGACCTGCTCATAAATGGGGACGTCCATCGTATTTGATATTTTAATGTTCAGTTTGAACACCTCCACCTTACATAGTGTATATACTTAATATATACACTATATACGGGAAAGTCAAACATTTTTTCGATGCGGCCGTGGATTGCTGGAAAACCCATTAGAAGAAGGCAGATCGGTATATGGCGTTTCGTATAAGTCTGAGGAAAGTTGGAAGTTATGCGAATTTAAGTGCTGAAATCATATAAGTCACGGGAACCTCAAAATTTATACGAATTCAAATAAAAAGCCGGCCAACATAAGGTTGGCCGGGCATGATTTCAATATTCAATTTCCTCAAGCAATTCGAGCTGTTCGAATCCGAGGTTTCCGCCTGAAACAACGAGGCAGACTTCATCATCTTTGTCGACATCGAGTTTGCCGTCGATGAGCGCACCGAGCCCGATGGATGATGAGACTTCTGCCAGGATCTTGCCTTCCATCAGCATGATCTTCTGCGCCTTCAGCATCGTTTCGTCTGATACGGTCAGAAAGCCGTCGACGTGTTTCTGCACGACTTCAAAGTTCAAATCTCCCGGACGGTTGACGACCAGCGCATCGGCAATCGTCTTCTTCGATTCAAGCTGTACGGGTTCTCCTGCTTCCAGGCTTTTCGTGTATCTCGGCAGTTTGTCAGGTTCGACGCCATGCACTTTCCCTTCGAATCCGGATTCCTTCAATGCCGTGGACACGCCGCCGATCAGGCCGCCGCCGCTTGCCGGTACCAGTACATGATCGAATGGGATCTCTTCTTCCATGATCTCAAGTCCCGCAGTACCCTGGCCGGCCATGACGAGATCATCCTCGAACGGCGGGACGATCGTGTAGCCATTTTCTTCAGCCAGTCGTTCCGTCACGATGAAGCGGTCATCGACCGTGCAGAATTCGGTGGCGGCCCCGTGCTGCCTGATTGCTTCCACTTTGAACTTCGGAGCGGTCTCCGGAATCACGATGGTGGCCTTTATTCCGAGGAGTTTCGCAGCATAGCTCACGGCCTGGCCATGGTTGCCGGAAGAGGAGCAGATGATGCCTGCCTCCTTTTCCGTCTCGTCGAGGCTCAGGATTTTATTCATCGCGCCCCGGAGCTTGAACGCCTTCGTGTTCTGCATGTTTTCAAGCTTCGCGTACACTTTGCATCCGGCATATTCATCCAGGTTCTGCAGCCGGATTAAGGGTGTCTTCACGATATAAGGTTTAACCCGCTCCCGGGCTTGGTATATAATATTAAGGGTAATCATCAAAAGACCTCATTTCTTTAAAGTGATGTGCTAATTGATTGACTTCATCAAATAAAAGGGATAAAATTATCTCGAAATCGAAATAATTTTAGTTCGCGATAGAAGGTGAGACAATGGATCGGACGAAGGAGTCTTTGAAAGCATTCATCGGTATCAAGCGTACCAATGAATATTTGGAACGTCATGTGAAGCGGGATGCTTTGCGGCATGGCCTCAACATCACGGAATTTGCCGTCATGGAACTATTATACAACAAAGGGGACCAGCCGATACAGCATATCCGCAACAGAATTTTGATTGCCAGCAGCAGCACGACTTACGTGGTCGATAAACTGGTCGAGAAAGGTTTTGTAGAAAGGCGCCCGGATACGAAAGACAGGCGCATCAGCTTCGCCACATTGACAGATGAGGGCAGGGAGCTGATGGAGAAAATATTCCCGCCGCATGCGGAATTGATCACTGAATTGTTCAGTCACCTGACCGATGGGGAACTGTCGATCTTGAGGGAGACGCTTAAGAAAATTACTATGGAAACGGCTCAGACTAAATAAGTCTGAGTATCGTCCTTGAATTGTATCTCGAAATCGAGATACAATGATTTTATTGATGGAAGGAGTGATTTCCAATGTCCGACAACCGATTGCTGGGCATTCATCATGTGACGGCGATGACGGATGATGCCGTCAGGAATTATCATTTCATGACCAATATCCTTGGGATGCGTCTTGTCAAAAAGACGGTCAACCAGGATGATATCCACACTTACCATACATTCTTCGCTGATGACGTAGGAAATCCGGGCACCGATCTCACATTCTTTGATTTTCCAGATAAAAAGAAAGGCGAGCGGGGCTCTAATGCCATTACCCGGATCGGCCTCCGGGTCCCGGATGATGCAGCGCTTGAGTATTATAAGTTGCGTTTCGGTGAGTTCGATGTGAAGCATGAAGGCATCAGGGATTTATTCGGCAGGAAGGTGCTGCCTTTCGAAGAGCCGGACGGTCAGAGGTACCGGTTGTTTTCCGATGAAGAGGATGAGGGCATACCGGCCGGGATTCCGTGGAAGGGTGGTCCTGTCCCGGAAGATAAGGCGATTTACGGACTCGGTCCGATTGAAATCTCGATTTCCTACCAGGATAAATTCGTCGGCAGCCTGAAGGAAATCTACGGTATGAAAGTCGTTGCCGAAGAGGATGATGCCGTCCTGCTGGAAGTCGGGGCAGGAGGCAACGGCGGCCGGGTCATCGTCCATAAAGACCCCGGCCAGTCTGCAAAGCAGGGTTACGGCGAAGTGCATCATGTGTCTTTCAGGGTGAAGGATCATGACGCACTTGCCGGATGGAAAGAGAGATATGACGACCTCGGCCTGAAACATTCGGGCATTGTGGACCGGTTTTATTTTGGCGCATTATATACTCGGGTCGGTCATATATTGATCGAGCTGTCGACGGACGGGCCGGGCTTCATGGATGATGAACCTTACGAGACGTTGGGCGAGTCACTGGCGCTGCCGCCGTTTTTGGAGCCAAAAAGGGAAGATATAGAAGCACAGATCAAAATATTTGATACGACACGCAGGAAATAATAGAAATTCAGGAGGAAATATTTTATGTTGCACATTTTTAAAGAAGGTAAAAAAGGCGCACCGGTTTTCGTGGTACTTCACGGTACTGGAGGCACCGAACACGATTTGATTCCGCTTGCGGAGATGCTGAATGATGAATACAGCATCCTCTCAATCCGCGGGAATGTACGGGAAGGCGGGATGAACCGCTACTTCAAACGCCATGGGGAAGGGCAGTACGATCTTGAAGACCTTGAATTCAGAGGACAGGAGCTGCTCGACTTCATTAAAGATTCCGCGGAGAAATACGGTTTCAAGACAGAAGATGCGATTCCGATCGGATTCTCCAACGGTTCGAACATCGCCATCAACATGATGCTGCGGGAGGAAGCGGACTTCAAAAAAGCACTGCTATTTGCACCGTTATATCCGGTGGATCTTTCGGACAACAAGAAAGATCTGAGCGGCGCGGAAGTGTTCCTCTCCCTCGGCAAAGGCGATCCGATTGTACCTGAGGACGAGAGTGAAAGAGTGGTCGAAATCTTCAAGGAGCGCGGTGCGGATGTGCATCACACATGGGTGAACGGCCACAGCCTGCCGCAGGAAGTCGCCGAGGAAGCGAAGAATTGGCTGAACCGATGATATACCGATCTTCAACGTAATAAAGCCCACTTGTACTTTAATACAAGTGGGCTTTGTGCTGTCTGCAGGAGCGGTGGAATCGCCACCTTGTCCCGAATTCAGGCCGGCCTTGCGAAAAGCGACCCCGGAATCGCAACCTTGTCCCGGAATTCGGTCCGGCCTTGCGAAAAGCGACCCCGGAATCGCAACTTTGTCCCGGAATCCAGGCCGGCCTTGCGAAAAGCGACCCCGGAATCGCAACCTTGTCCCGGGATCCAGGCTGACCTTGCGAAAAGCGACCCCGGAATCGCAACCTTTGCCGGGAATCAGGCCCTGTGCTCTTTATTCCCAAGGCCATACAAAGTATTTCCCATGCAGATCAGGCATTCACCGGTGCTTCCCGTCTGTTCCGTCTCGACTGCAGCACGAGGATCACGATTCCCGCGAGCAGCATCAGCAACCCGACCCATGACAGGGCGTCGAGGTTCTCCCCGACCAAAAACACGCCGAGGAGTGAGGCGGTGAGCGGTTCTGCGAGTGACAGTGTCACCGCCGTCGAGGATTTCACGAACTTGAGTCCGCTCGAGAATAAAAAATACGCGAGTGCCGTCGCGAGTACACCGATGTGCAGGGCGACGAGCAGGCCGTTCGTCTCACCCAGCCAGCTCATATCATTGATGAAGAAGAATGGTGATAGGATCAGCGCGCTCAGGCTGAAGATCATCGCGACCGATGCGATCGGGTCGTGTGTACGGACGAGCCTCGAGTTCGACATCGTGAAGCTCGCAAACGAAATGCCGGCACCGAGTCCTGCGAGTATGCCGAGCGGATTGACGGTGACGTCATTCGTATTGAACATCAGGATGATGCACCCGGTGATTGCAAGTATCGTGGAGAGCCACCATACCCTTCCAGGCCTGATCTTGAAGATGAGCCATTCAATCAGCCCTGAAAACACGGGTGCACTGCCTATGGAAACGACCGTGCCGACGGCAATCCCCGTCAGCTCCACTGCACTGAAGAAAAAAGGCTGGAAGAGCGCCATGGCCAGGCCCCCGATCAGAAGCGGCCTGACGGGCCAGCCCTTGAAAGTGATCCGCCTCGTCAACAGGGCGATGAGCATGAGGAGCAGGCCGCCGACCGCGAGCCTCACCGCGCCCATCGAAATGCTGTCGACGTCACTTGCGAAGGCTTTTGCAGTGCCCGCCGTCCCCCAAAGCATTGCTGCAAATAATATCATGTAAGGTGCCAAACTCTGTCTCATATGATCTCTCCTAAATTAATTACATACAAACCCTTTATAAGCTATAATATATGTAAATCTGATGAGATGGATAATAAAATGACTTGCGCGGGGTGAGTATTATGCTGGAAGTGATCGCAACGAATTTACAGGACGTCATCGACGCAAACCAATATGGTGCAGACAGGATTGAGCTGTGTGCAAATATGCATGAGGGCGGCCTGACGCCGAGCATCGGACTGGTGGAAGAGGCGACGAAGCTCTCAAAGATTCCTGTCCATGTCATGGTGAGGAGCCATGATCACGGTTTCGTGTACAATGCACTCGATCAGCAGGTGATGCTGAGTGACATCAAACATATCAAAGAGACAAATGCAGCAGGCATCGTCATCGGCGCCCTTACATATGAAGGTGTGGTGGATGAGTACTTCCTTAAAAAAGCCATCCAGCGCGCAGAAGGGCTAGATATCACATTCCACCGGGCATTCGACTCGGCAAGGATCCAGTTCGAAGCGCTGCAGACGCTGATGAAGTACGATGCGGTGAAGACGATCCTCTCCTCCGGCGGAGAAGGGAAGGCGGCGGATAATCTTCCGCTGCTCATCGAGCTGAATAAAGTCGCGCGTGAACATGGCAAGACCATCATGCCGGGGCACGGCATCAATGAAAATAATGCCGGCATGTTCAAGGCGGATTTCGACTGGATACATGCCGGAAGCGGCATCAGGCTGGACGGGACTTTCCAGACAGGGATATCCCAAAAGCTTGTGCATGCATTCCTGTAATCTGAAGCATAGCCTGCGAATGGATTGAAATGAGGTGTCCGAAGTGATGAATATATTGGAAGTCGAAGATGTGACGGTCGGCTACGGCAAAAAAATGATCCTTGAAGACTTTAATATGACCATTCCAAAAAGCACCATCACATCGATCGTCGGGCCGAACGGCTGCGGCAAGACGACACTGCTGCATACGCTCGCCAGGGTGCTCAAGCCGAAATACGGAGCAGTGTCCATCGGCGGGGAGGACATCTTCTCACTGGATACGAAAGATGTGGCGAAAAGGCTGAGCCTGCTGCCGCAGTCATCGGCTGCCCCCGCCGGCCTCAATGTACACAGTCTCGTCAGTTACGGCAGGTATCCGCACAAGTCGGCGTTCGGGGGGCTGAACTCAGAAGATGCCGAAAACATCGACTGGGCAATGGAAGTGACCGGCATCAGGGACCTCGCGGAAAGGTCGCTTGATGAAATCTCCGGCGGGCAGGCGCAGCGCGTGTGGCTCGCCATGGCGCTCGCTCAGAACACCGGCATCATACTGCTCGACGAACCGACGACCTACCTGGACATGAAATTCCAGATGGAGATCCTGAACCTCCTGAAGGATTTGAATGACACGGCAGAAAAGACCATCGTCATGGTCCTCCACGACATCAACCATGCATCGCGTTTCTCGGACGGCATCATTGCGGTGAAAGATGGGGAGGTCATCAGCACAGGCAGCGCAGAAGAGGTCATGACCGGAAGCATTTTAAGCGAGGTCTTCGATATCACGCCGGTGATGGGCCGGTGTCCGTTCACGGATCGTCCCATCATCACATCCTACCGGCTGAGGAGTTGATAGGCGTGGCTTATATCATGACGCTCATCATCTCCTTCCTCCTGCTGGCTGCAGCTATCACCTTAAGCCTTATCACAGGTTCGGTGGAGCTTTCCCTGCATGATGCAGTGAATGCATTCATTGCTTTTGATCCTTCCGACAACGGGCACATCATCATCCGTGAAGTCCGGGCACCGAGGGCTGCTGCGGCCGCCATCGCCGGTGCGGCATTTGCCGTCGCCGGAGGAGTCACGCAGGCGGTGACAAGGAATCCACTTGCCGAACCGGGCATCATCGGCCTGAATGCCGGTGCGCTTTTTTTCCTGACAATCGCCTTCATCTTCATGCCGGGCCTCCCGTTTACATATTTGATCCTAATCTCATTTGCCGGGGCTCTGTTCAGTGCGCTGATCGTCCTCACGGTCTCATTTTTCGGCAGGGCGAGGATGTCGCCATTGAAGTTGATCCTCGCAGGCGTTGCGGTGACTTTATTTTTTGGGTCACTCAGCACTGCATTCCAGCTTTACTTCAATATCGGCCAGGACATCGCTTTCTGGTTTGCCGGTGCGATACAGACCATCGGCTGGGCCCATCTATCCGTAATCATCCCGTGGTTCCTGTTCGGAATTGCGGTTTCACTGTTGCTCTCACCTGTGCTGACCGCGATCAGCTTCGATGAACAGACTGCTGTAAGCCTCGGTGTTTCCGTCAATAAAACCCGCCTGTCGGCCTTGATCGCCGTGGTGATGCTTGCCGGGCTCGGTGTGTCCATCATCGGGGCCGCTGCCTTCATCGGGCTGATCGTCCCCCATATGGCGCGCTTTCTTTCGGGCGGGGACTACAGACGGATACTGCCGCTTTCGGGGGTGCTCGGTGCGGTGCTCACCGTGTGCAGCGACCTTGCTGCAAGGACGCTCGCCGCTCCGGTGGAACTGCCCGCCGGTGCGCTGATCGCGTTGATCGGCGTGCCGTTTTTCCTCTATCTTGCACGCAGGGTGGTGCGTTATGAAGTATAATCGGCAGGGAATCGTTTTGACGGCTGCGTGTGCTTTGCTTCTGGCAGCCATGCTCGTCAGCTTGAAGGCGGGTTACACATATATCGGCTGGGGAGAGATGTTTAAGATTCTCACCGGGCAGGGCGGCAGTGAAGCACATATACTGACCGGGATCCGGCTGCCGCGGGTGATCGCGGCGCTCCTTTCAGGTGCAGCGCTCGCGCTTTCGGGCGCGATACTGCAGAGCATCATGCAGAACCCGCTGGCGGATTCCGGCATCATCGGCATCAATTCAGGGGCGGGGCTTGCCGTACTGTTGATCATCATCTGGGGCGGTGCCGCAAACATATTTTTAATACCCGCAGCAGCTTTCATCGGCGGGCTCATCACCGTCCTCATCGTGACCGCGCTCTCCTACAGCAGAAGGTATGGTGTGACGCCGATGCGTCTCGTTTTGAACGGGGTGGCTGCAGGGGCGGGGCTCAGTGCATTGATGATCGTGCTTTCACTCATCATCTCAAATGAGAGCTATCAGTTTGCTGCAAACTTCCTTGCCGGCACCATCTGGGGGAGCACATGGCAGCACGTCATGATGGCTGCAGCCGGGCTCGCCGTCATCCTCCCCTTCGTGATTTCGCGGGTGTGGGTGCTTGATATTTTGAGCCTCGGCACATTGAATATCATCAGCCTCGGCGTTAATATAAAAAAGGAACGGTTACTGCTCCTCTTCTGTGCGGCAGGGTTCTCTGCAGTGAGTGTCTCGGTCAGCGGTGGGATCGCGTTTGCCGGGCTGATCGCACCGCACCTCGCAAGGAAACTCGTCGGAAATCCTCACCGCTTCATGCTGCCGCTCAGTGCGGTTTTGGGCGGGCTGCTCGTCCTCTCGGCGGATACGGCGGGGCGGACTTTATTTTTTCCGTCGGCACTTCCTGCAGGTGTCATGGTCGCCATCATCGGGGCACCTTATTTCATATATATACTGATGCAATCGGAAAACAGGTAATTTGGAGGTAATCATTTGAAAGAACAAAAAAGTGTCACATTGACCACGAAAATACACAGCCTGGATAAGAAAGGCTCGGGTATGGGCCTTGCGTACAGGGACCACGGCGGCAACATCCCCCGGAAACTCAAATTGAACATACCGCAGACGCTGATCGGGGAGGAAGTGGAGGTCACCGTGCCGAATGCGGACGGCAGGCGGCGTGCAACAGTCATGCCGGATAAAATACTCACACCCCATCCGGAGAGGACGACACCGCCATGCCCGCACTTTGAGCTGTGCGGCGGATGCGTCTGGCAGCACTGGGAATATCCGGGCCAGCTCGCCTACAAGACGGATTTTGTAAAGTCACACTTGAAGCGGCATGATTTCGATACATCGGTCGTCAGGGACACGATCGGGATGGAACATCCTTTCGAATTCAGGAATAAGATGGAGTTCACATTTTCAAAAGAAGGCAGGCTCGGCCTGCACGAGCTTGGGAACTTTAGGAACATCATCGACCTCGATACATGCCTCATTTCAAGCGAGGACATGGTGACGGTCATGCGGATCGTCTCGGACTGGGCAGCTGAATACAGCCTGCCGGGTTATGATAAAGACACCAACTCAGGACTTCTCCGTCATCTCAGGCTCCGCCAGTCTCAGGTCACCGGGGAATTGATGGCCGCACTGTTCGCGACGGAAAGTCCTGACGGCGGGTTGTCGGATGCCGTCAATGCGCTGGTGATGCGCCTGACTTCCGAAGTCGAGTCGATCGAGAGCCTGATGTGGATGGAGAACCGGGACATTGCGGATGTTGCACAGGCGGATGATGAGGATATCCATCTTCTGCACGGCAGGACTTACATCCATGAAGAGATGAGCGGATACACTTACCGTGTATGGTACGATACATTCTTCCAGACGAATCCGACCCAGGCTGAAAAGCTTGTGGACCTCGCGATTGAAATGGCCGACGTGAAAGAGCACGAATCGATGATTGATCTGTTTTGCGGTGTCGGCACATTTTCACTGCCTTTCGCAAGCAGGGTCAAATCGCTTGCCGGGGTGGAGATCGTCGAATCTTCAATCGAGTCGGCCAAACGGAATGCGCTCGACAATGACATTCAGAACACTTACTTCCTCGCCAAAGATGCCCGCCGCGGAATGGATGAAGTGCTTGAGACATGGGGCACACCGGACCTCCTGCTACTCGACCCGCCGCGTTCCGGTGCCGGCGGCAAGGTCATGCGCCGCATCGGGCGCCTTGGTACGGACAGGGTCGTCTATGTCTCCTGCAATCCGGAAACCTTTGCAGAAGACATCACATGGCTGCGTGAATTCGGCTACACGCTGAAAAACGTCCAGCCGGTGGATTTATTCCCCCACAGTGCGCATGTCGAGATCGTGTCCGTCCTGGAACTTGAAAATTGATATTCCGCATATTGAAGCGCCCTGTGCTGAATTTCAGCGCAGGGTGCTTTTTATGGGCGGGTAAGGCATTTTATCTTTATGCGCTTCCGGGTAATGTATATAATAGAATATGAAAAGAGGGTGTGAAATGCAGCAGTTCAAATATAAAATTTCAATCGTCGATAAAAAGCAGAATGTTGTGATTGCGGATGATGACGGAGGGGAATATGGGACTATAACGAGATCCGTGCTCAGGAACTGTGACAGGCGCAATACCTATCAGTTCACGGGTACGGACGGCGGTACAGTGGTCATAGGGATGAAGAAAAGGCGTTTCCGGGACTTGAATGTGGCGAGTTATATCGTCCAGTCTGACAACTATGAATTCAAATTGAAGGAACGTCCCGGAACCAACCTCCTGTATTTTAAAGTCGAGGGTAAATTCGACAACAAGCTCATCATCCTGGATGAGGACTGGAGCGGGAATCTGGAAGTTTATTTTCATGGGAGTCATGTGATGACGGTGATTGAGGATCCGGTCACCGGGGAGGCACAGATCAATTTGGGGGAGAAGTTCACTGAAAAGTCCTTCCCATTCATCATAGGGGTGCTGATGTTCTTCATGTTCAAGGCATATAAGAGGGAAAACTGGCATATTGAACGGGCGTTGTGACTAAATCCCAATATGACAGTCATATTACAAAGTTGTTTCATTTATAGAAATGTTTTGAAAATTTACATCAATAAGTGTAGAATCTAATTACTCATATGAATAGGGGGGAGTCGCATGCTCAGAGTGTTATGTGCACTTATTCCGGCGGCGATCATATTGCTGCATCTCGTCTTCGAAGACAACCTGCTTTGGCTGATATCACTGTTATTCGGACTGTTGGGCTTCATCTTCAGTTTCACCAATTTGAAATTCAGGGCGAATGCACTCGCATGGGGCTTATTGGTCTTGAATACGGGAGTGCTGATTTTCTCAATCGTCTACACGATCCAAAACTTCAGCTGAGTACAGTAAAACAAAGGGACAGGGCTGAAGACAGCCCCTTTTTTGTATTTTAATTTTCCGGCTCCATGTAATTGTAGTCATCCAGGTCGAGGCTGGTGCGAAGGCCGCTCAGGAAGCGTGCGGCTTCATGGCCGATATAAGGTCCCGCAGTGAGTCCCGTGGCGCCGAGTCCGTTGATGACGAATGTCTTATCATCATGGTATCCGATGAACGGCAGGTGATCCCTTACATAAGGTTTGAAGCCGGTCATCATCTTGATGTCCGTGATGGCATTGTCCGGGAAATACCGTTCGGCGAGCCCCCTCAAATAACGGTGGTTTTCCGCGGAAGGCGAGTCATCGAATGATTCGGTGTCGATATGCGTTGTGCCGATCGCAAATTCGTTATCGCCCATCTCCACGATATAGATGGGCCCGAGCGCCATGACGACCGGCGTATGCACAACATCGGGTGCTTCGACTTTAAAGTGCAGCACCTCGGAGCGCTGATGGCGGACCGCCGGCCCGAAATCCTGCTCGGCGCCCCATGCACCGGTTGCGTAGATGGTGACATGGTCATCAGCCTGCTCCGGTGCCTCGCCTTCAATCCATTCGCCCCCGGTGGAGATGAAGGCATTCTTCAGTGCGTCCCTGAGGAGTGCGCCTTTGACCTGCGCACCACCCTCGACATACACCCCTGGGTAGCTGCCGTTCAAATAAGGATGGTGCTTTTTGACTTCCTCCCTTGAAAGCTTCAGGACTTCACCCATTTCAGGCGCTTCCGCTCTTTTCCCGCTGATGCGGTCGAAGCCGAGCTCGAGCACGTCATCGTCTTTGAATAAAGAGATGGCACCCCGCTGTGTATAGCCCGTCTCAAGTTCCGTCTCCTGCTCAAGCCGGCGGATGAAGTCCGGATAATATTCCGCCGCTTTCGTCACGAGGCGGTACCATTTCTTGTTCCTCCGCTGTGAGACCCATGGATTGATGATGCCTGCGGAAGCAGCTGTCGCATTCCCGTCATCATTGCGGTCATACAGGGTGACTGCATGCCCGTGCTGCTTCAGATGGTAGCCGAGGGAAGCACCTGCGATGCCGCCCCCGATGATCGTGAATTTTTCCATTTTATACTATCCCTCCGTGCATGATTCTTTGAATTTATATGATAGACTGTGTACTGATGTCATTTTGAGGAGCCTGCCCATGAACAAGTACGTACTGGACATATTCAAAGATCAGGATGCACTGAAAACTTTGAATAAATGGTCCATCCTGATCACACTCGGCGCCTTCATATTATTTTACTTATTCGAGGTGCTTTTCACAAATACGACGGGTCCGGCCGTCATCGGCTGGTCGCCGCTCGAACTTCTGTTGTCGGTGATACTGATCTTTTTGATCATCTTCGCGATCATCACCGTGCATGAAGCCATCCACGGCCTGTTCTTCAAGCTGTTCAGGCCCCGTGGCAACGTGAAGTTCGGATACTCCAAGGGGATGTTCTATGCGACTTCGCCCGGTGAAGTGTTCAGAAGGCATGAATTTAAAATCATCATCATCATGCCATTTGTCATCATCACGGCGCTGATGATGATGCTGTGGTTCATCATACCACACGCATCGATCAAGTATTTCCTCGCACTGCATACAGGCGCCTGTGCCGGTGATTTTTATTACCTCCATCTGCTGAATAAACGCCCCGAGATGCAGTATGTCGAGGACACCGATGTCGGCATGACGATGTACGAAAACCATCCGGATGGATAGAACGCCTGTTCGTATCATGTTATAATGGAGGCAACGATAAGTGTTGGGTGATGATTATGGAAAAAAGGATCATTCATATAGATATGGACGCTTTCTACGCACAGATAGAGCAGCGCGATCATCCCGACTACCGGGGGAAGCCGGTCATCGTCGGCGGCAGGTCGCAGAGCCGGGGCGTGGTTGCGACTGCGAGTTATGAAGCCCGGAAGTTCGGCGTGCATTCGGCGATGCCGACGCGTACGGCCTATAAGCTCTGCCCGGACGGCATTTATGTGCGGCCCCGTTTCGATGTCTACAAATCGGTCTCAAAAGAGATCATGGATGTCTTCCTGTCCTATTCGGAACTGGTGGAACCGCTGAGCCTGGATGAGGCCTACCTCGACATCACGCATCTCGTCTCCCGGGAGCGCACCGCGAAGTCGGTTGCGCTGAATATCCAGCGGGATATATTCGAGAAGACGCATCTCACATCTTCGAGCGGCATTTCCTACAATAAATATCTCGCAAAGATCGCATCCGGGATGAACAAACCGAAGGGGACGACCGTCATCCATCACGGGAATGTGATGGAGATACTGAAGGCGATGCCGATCGGCAAGTTCCCCGGTGTCGGCAGGGTGACCGAGGAAAAGATGAAATCGCTGAAGATCTTCAACGGGGAAGACCTCCATGGCTGGGATGAGGCCGACCTCGTGCGTGAGTTCGGGAAGCGGGGGAGCTCGCTGTACCGGAAGGCACGCGGCATCGGTACGAGTGAGCTTAATGTCGACCGGGTGAGGAAGTCGGTCGGCAAGGAGACGACGTTCGACCATGATGTGAATGATGATGAGTACATTCTGAAAGTACTTGAAGAACTCAGCCATAAAGTCAGCGAAAACCTCGACAGGCGGCAGTTTGCCGGCAGGGTGGTGACGGTCAAGCTGAAAACCCATGACTACAAGACGCATACGAAGCAGATGATGACCACCAACCCGATCTTCAAAGGAGACGAAATCTTTCATTATGCTTATAATCTTTATCATGAAGTGAAGGAGCCTGAGGAGCCGATCCGCCTGATCGGTGTGACCGTCTCCCATCTCGAGGAAAGAAGTTACCGTAATTTGACGATATATGATTTTTTATAATAATATAGGTTTAATTAAATTTTAAAGGAAGACAAGTGACTTATGATAATTAAAACAGAAAAAGAAATGAAAGCATTGGAAGAGATCGGCCAGATATGCGGTAAAGTTTTGAAAGCAGCCGTCGAATTTACGGAAGCCGGCATGACGACCAAGGAGATTGACGAAGAAGCGGGACGCCTGCTTGCAGAATACGGGGCGGAGAGCGCGCCTATCAGCGAGTACGATTTCCCGGGCTACACATGCATCAGTGTGAATGAGGAAGTCGCACACGGCATCCCGGGTTCACGTGTCCTGAACGACGGTGACCTTGTGAACATCGACGTCAGTGCGAAGAAGAACGGATACTTTGCGGATACGGGGGTTTCATTCGTGGTAGGTGAAACGGATGATCCAATGAAGCAGAAAGTCATCGATGTATGCGAAATGGCCTTCGAAGCGGCGATGGAGAAAGTCAAAGCCGGCGGCAAAGTGAGCCAGATCGGACGTGCCGTGCACAATGTCGCACGCAAAAATGGCCTCACGGTCATCCGCAACCTGACCGGACACGGGGTGGGCAAGAGCCTGCACGACTCCCCGCAGCACATCATGAACTATTATGAAGCATCGAAGAAGGAAATCCTGAAAGAGGGCATGGTCATTGCAGTCGAGCCGTTCATTTCGACGAAGGCGAGCCTCGTCACGGAAGGCAAGAACGACTGGGCCTTCGAAACGAAGGACGGAAGCTACGTCGCACAGAAGGAACATACAGTCGTCGTCACTAAGGACGGCCCGAAGTTCCTGACAAAAATTGAAGATTGATCTGTCCGAGGAATCCGGCAGTGGAGGGCTTTGCTCATCCGCTGCCGGATTTTTGTGTGAATGAGCAGAATCTGCCTTTTCTTGCTCATTCATGAGTGATTTCGGATGTGAATAAGCAGATTCTGCCTCTCCCCGCTCATCCAGTTGTGATTTCAGGTGCGAATGAGCAGAATCTGCCTTTGCCTGCTCATTCATGAGTGATTTCGGATGTGAGTGAGCAGAAATTGCCCCTCCCTGCTCATCCACGTCCAACTTTCGATGTGAGTGAGCAGGTTCATAAAAAAGCCCAGACACAAAAAGGAGAAAGGGCTCCTTTTCATATCCGGGTTTTATTCAGTTTTAAATATAAAAATAAATTGCCTGGTATCCGTAATAGAAAGAGGCGAGGGCGAGCAGGCTGAATATGACTTCTTCCACGATGCTCCCGGTTTTTGTGGTGAGCGGGAATCTGACCCTGTAGTCGAGGGGGAAGAAAAGCTGTATGCCGCGTTTCGTCCCCATATCCAATATGTAATGGCTTGCCATGCCGACGACGATGCCTGCTGTGACTGCATCATAAGGCTGGAATGCTTTCAGCAGGAATGCCATGATGACCAAAAATAACAGGCTGTGTGTAAATGAGCGGTGCCCGAATATCAAATTCACAATTCTGGAAGTGACGGGCAGTTTTCTGCCGATCATACTCCCGCTGTGGCAGATATCGGGGAGCAGGGCGCCGATGATGCCTCCACCGGTCAGAATAATGGGGTCCATGCCTGAAAAATAGGAATAGGCGAGACCTGCAGCAATTCCGCCGGTGATATGTGTTTTTCCCGTCATAATTTTCCCTCCTTAGATTATTTATGATACCATTAAATGCATAATAATTTCATTTTATATGTGAAATGATTTCATTTATTATGAAATATTCAAGACAGGAAATTTTAAAATAAAAATATTGAGGAGAATGAAAATGCCGGGAACAAGAAGAGATAATATCGCGCCGGGAAAGAGAGTCAACGTCGTACAGAAACAGGATCAGAGGACGGGGAGGCTGACCGAAGGGGTGGTCGCAAGGATCCTTACGAATTCACCGACACATCCACATGGCATCAAAGTGAAGCTTGAGGACGGGACCGTCGGCAGGGTGAAGGAGATACTGGACTGACTTCACCCGGTGAGCCATCCGGCGAATGACAGGAGATCCGGGAACTGATGGTCCGCGCCCGCCTTCTTTTTATCTTTTCCGATGAAAATGGTGCGGGTGCCGGCATTTTTACCCGCCTGTATGTCCACTTCACGGTCGCCGGCCATGAAACTCCGGGACAAATCGATGTCATGTTTTTTAGCCAGATCCAAAATCATGCCCGGTGCGGGTTTCCTGCACCGGCTTTTTGCCTGCGGCATGTCGGGGCAGTAGGCGATATCATCGAGGTAAGCCCCGTGCTTTTCCAATTCCTCTTCCATCTTCCCATGCACCTCATGCAAGTCCTCATCCGTCATGAAACCGAGCCCGACACCGCCCTGATTGGTCACCACGAAAACTTTATATCCTGCTTCCTTCAATTTCTTCACGCCCGCACCCACACCTTCCAGCAAATAAAAATCTTCAGGTGTGTTCACGAATCTTACACGTTTACTCAGCACTTCATTGATGACGCCGTCACGATCGAGAAATACGGCCTGGTTCATACATCATCCACTCCTCATTAAAAAAATCCCCGTCCTCTCACCTGAGGACGGAGTTCATATATCATCAATCCAGACCCTGGGCATCTCCCGGTCTTGGGAAATCGGCGCCGCCGTAAAGCCGGCCATCACGGGCCTGTTCAATCATTATGGCCTGTACGTCGCCGATCCTCGTATCGGCACCTACCTCCCTGAATGACTGGTCGAATTCATAGCCGAGGTCTGCGAGTTTTTCAAGCATCTCATCAGACAGGCCGTCCTCCCACTGATCGTCAAGGTCCGGTGTGACATAGACACGGGGGTCTTTGATGGCTTCGTCGATCGGCATCTTATAGTCGATGACATTGACGATGGTCTGTACGACGGATGCGATGATCGTTGCCGCCCCCGGTGAACCGAGCGTGAAGAACGGTTTGCCTTCATGGAACAGGATCGTCGGTGACTTCGAACTTTTCGGGTATTTGTTGCCGTTTGGTTCATTCATGCTGCCCGGTTCCGGTGAAAAGTCGGTCAGGTGGTTGTTCAATATGAATCCGTACCCCGGCACCATGATGCCTGAGCCGTAGATGCGCTCAATGGAAGTGGTGCATGCGGCAACATTGCCCCACTGGTCGACGGCGGTGTAATGGGTGGTCTCCATCCCTTCCTTGCCTGATGGTTCACCCTGTTCACGGTCGCTGTGTCCTTCCTCTTGATACTTCCACGGGTCGCCCGCCTCTTTTTTCTCGGCTTTCCTTTCGGCGGAAAGCTGTTCCAGACGCT
This sequence comes from Salinicoccus kekensis, assembly GCF_900220995.1. GTDB lineage: Bacteria > Bacillota > Bacilli > Staphylococcales > Salinicoccaceae > Lacicoccus > Lacicoccus kekensis. The sequence goes on along the minus strand of NZ_OBQF01000002.1, from coordinate 26,050 downwards.
CCTTGATGTAGTCTTCATGGAGTACGCCGTCGAGCGGGGCAGGGGTGAAGTTCGTGTCTTCGATATGGGCATTGTCGTCCGCGAGGGCGAGCTGCAGCGTCTGCGCCATCAAGTGGTATTTTTCCAAGGAATGCGGATTATACTGTGAAATGTCCACCTGCTCCAGGATCTTCAGCTGCATGGCCACACCGATGCCGCCGGCACTCGGAGGTACAGGCAGTGCGATGTCGAATCCCTTATAATTCGTCCACAGCGGTTCATCGACGATGACTTCATAATTGAGAAGATCCTGATGCGTCATGATGCCGCCGTGATCTTTGACCGCCTTGATGATCGCATCTGCGATTTCACCTTCATAGACATCATCGAATCCTTTGTCCCTGATTGTTCTGAGTGTATGTGCAAGCTCCGGCTGCCTGAGGGTGTCTCCCTCTTTAAGGTGTGTACCGCCGGGCATGAACTTCTTCCGGGCCTCTTCATGGAGCCGGTGATCGAACAGCTCAAGCGTCCGCTCCATAAGACCGTGGACTCTGTAGTCCGATTCTGCAAGACGGATTGCAGGGTCTATCAACGTCTCCAGCGGGAGCGTCGCATAATTTTCATGGAGGTGTTTCAAACCTTTCATGATGCTTGGTATACCGACCGCCGTCCCGTGTGTGGAACGTTCATCGAAAGGGATCTCGTCGCCGTTTTCATCCACGAAAGTTTCCGGCGTCATGGCCGCAGGTGCCTTCGGGTGGGCATTGACCATCCTGGTTTCATTCTTTTCAGCGTCATAGCACATCAGGAAGCCACCTGAACCGATGCCTGTGTTCATGCCTTCGACGACCGAAAGTGCAAGCTGCACCGCGATGACCGCATCGAATGCATTCCCGCCTTTCTTAAGCATCTCATTGCCGGCCTCGGTCGCTTCCTTGACCGCACTTGAGACCATGCCGTAACGGCCCGTATCACCTTTCATGTCCTTATCGGGCTCTATATATTTCTGTACCGCAAAAATTTCTTCTATATTTGCCATTCATATGTCACTCCTAAGTCTGTGTTTGATTGAGATACATATTTATAACCTTTATCGGCGAGTTTAAAACGCAGGGGGAGGAAATGCCGTGAATTCATGCCCTCAATTTAATAAAAACGGCACCTCATAGGCGCCGTTTTTCATTCAATCTAATTTTTATAACCGTCGACGACAAGGTCGACTTTGCCGTTTTCAGGATCAATCACAAGGCCGTGGACCGGGACACTGTTGTCGAACAGCGGATGCTCATGCACTTTACGCACGCTTTCCCTGACGCTGTCCTCGACGGATTCAAAGCCTTTCAGCCATGATTCGATATCGATCCTCGAATGCTTGAGCACCTCGAATGTATTGTCCGAAATGCCGCGGTCCTTCATCTCCTGAATCATCGGCTCAGGCTTAAGGGCCCCGAAGCCGCAGTCGTGATGGCCCATGATGACGACTTCCTCGACGCCGAGCATGTACACCGCAACAAGTATGCTGCGCACTGTACTGCCGTAAGGGTGGGAAATGACACCGCCGGCATTCTGTATATGCTTGATGTCGCCGTTCTTCAAACCGAGTGATTTAAAGGACATTTCGGTCAGTCTCGTGTCCATGCAGGACACGAGGACCATTTTCTTCTGTGGTGATTTCGTTGCACCGTAATTTTTATACTCCTCATTTTCGACGAAACTCTTGTTGTATTCGAGCAGCTCATATAGTAATGGCATCTTAGCTAGTTCCTCCCGCTTCTGCTGTATTGGTATCGCTTTGTTTTGCCAGGTCATTCTTGTGGATGATGGCATTGATCTGTGCACCTGTAATGATGATGATTCCGGTGATGAACAGCCATAAGAGCAGGATGATCACACCGGCAAGGCTGCCGTATGTCGCCGAGTAGTTACCGAAGTTGGAAACATAGAACCCGAAGCCCCATGAGGCGACAAGGAACGCAATCGTTGTGAATATCGTACCGGGAATCACGGATTTCCAGTCTATCTTAATATTCGGGGCGACTGCGTACATGATCAGGAATACGACGAACACAAGCAGCAGAGGCAGAATGCTTCTGATGAGGTTCCATACCGTCGAGAACTGCTGGTCGAGTCCGATCACGCCGAACATCAGGTTGCCGATCTGGCCGCCGAATACGATGAGTACGAATGTAAGTAGGACTGATAATGTCAGGACGATGGTGAAAATGATTGAAAGTCCTTTCGCAACGACGAAGTTGCGGTTGTCTTCCACATCATATGCAACGTTGAAGGCATTCATCAGGGCGGTCATGCCATTCGATGCAGCCCACAGCGTCGCAATCAGACCGACTGATAAGAGTCCGCCGTTGGATTGTGCCATGACATCATCAATGACGCCTGCCAGCATCCCCGAAATCTCCGCCGGAGCGTAATCCTCGATGAATCCTGTGATCGTCGCCTGGTCGATGTTGAATAAAGGGACCAGCGTCAGAAGGAAAATCAGCAGCGGGAAGATCGCGAGCATGAAATAATATGCCAGCTGTGCGGCCATCCCCGTCGTGTTGTCCTTCGAGAACTGGAACATCAGCTTCTGGAAGAAGTTTGCATCCTCCTTCGCCTTGGCCGGTTTGTTTATCTGGGAGACATACAGCTGTTCATCGTCCTTTTTGGGTTCCTTCGACTTGAAGACGGTGTTTTCAACGTATGTCTCATCACCCTTTTTCTTGTTTCCCTTTCCCTTATTGTCTTTTTTACCTTCAGACTCTTCCTTTATCTGCGACAAATATTTAGAATTTTTATTTTCATCTTTAGACATCAGTACACCCCGCTTAAAGAAAAGGACCAACATCCGTCAGTCCCTTCAAGTATTTATGTTACTCTGATTTCTTCTCTTCGCGCTTTTGCATCAATGTATCCTTGGCATCCATGATCTGTTTCTCTAGCTCAGGATTCTCTTCCCTGATCTGCTGGACGGTGTCTTTCCAGAACATGACTTCGTCCTTCAGCTGTTCAAATTTGGAAGAGCCGTCGGAACTGCTCTGTAATTTATCTTTTGCCGCTTCAGGATGCTTCGCGTAGTAGCCGAGCTCCTTGCCGCTGCTCATCACCGTCTGGCGCGTATTTTTGTCGATCAGACTCACCAATGCGCCAATGCCGGCACCAATCAGAATTGCTGGAATCAATTTGTTTTTCATAATGACATTTCTCCTTTAGGCTATTTATAGTTGATATATCCATTTTGAATGGAATATAAACTTATATACAAAATATATTAATCTTTTTATTTATAATACTCAACCTGGGCATTCTTTGTTACTATATATTCATGTATAAATTGACAAGGAGGCGGAGGAGCCGTGGATAAGGAAACAATGCTGAAAGAAATAGAATCGAGATTGAAGGTCGTCAATAAAGGGATGCTGAATCCCGATGATTTCAGTGACGCCCATATGGAGGAAATCGCTGAATACCACAAGATGGTGACATCGAGGAATGAAATCAGCCCGATGGAGCAGTCGGCGATACTTGAGGAACTGTCCAAGCTGAGGAAATAATTTCATAAAGGGGTTTTTTGAATGTCGAAATTGGAAAGATATGCTTCACTGCTGGTCGAAGTGGGCCTGAACGTCCAGGAAGGACAGAGGGTCTACATCAGCGCCTCGGTGGATGCACTGCCGCTTGTGCGCCTGGTGACTGAAAAGGCTTATCGGAAAGGCGCCAAAGACGTCAAAGTCAATTTGAAGGATGATCATCTCACACAGCTCCATGCCCACCACAAAAGCACGGAGGAGTATGCTAAAGTGCCGCAGTGGACGATTGATGAACGCATGTTCTACTCGGATGAGAAGGCGGCCTTCCTGAGCATCACTTCATCTTCACCCGAACTGTTGAAAGGTGTGGATCCCGACAAGCTTAAAAGCATGCAGGTCGCTTACGGGAATGCCTTCAAGGAGTATTCCAACCGCATCCAGTCCGATCACCACAGCTGGTGCGTCGCCGGATATCCTTCAGCCGGATGGGCAAAGCTCGTATTCCCTGAAAAGACGGAGGATGAAGCTGTGGATGCACTGCTCGACCTCATCTTCTATACGATGCGGGTCGACCGGGAGGATCCGGTGGAGGCATGGCAGGAACTTGACGCCACGCTCCATGAAAAAGTGGACATCCTGAATGAAAACCATTTCCATGCCCTGAGGTACTCAGGTCCGGGTACGGACTTCACAATAGAGCTTCCGGAGAAGCATCTATGGGCGGGGGCCTCAAGTGAAAATTCGGACGGGATGCGCTTCATGGCGAACATGCCGACGGAGGAAGTGTTCACGGCTCCGAAGAAGACCGGGGTCAACGGCTATGTCTCCAACACGCTGCCGTTGAGCTACGGCGGCAACATCATCGACGGCTTCAAATTGACCTTCAAGGACGGTAAGGTCGTCGAGTATGAAGCGGAGCAGGGCGAGGATGTACTCAAAAATCTGCTTGAAACTGATGAGGGGGCGAAGTATCTGGGCGAGGTCGCCCTTGTGCCGGATGATTCCCCGATCTCCAACACCGGGACACTGTTCTTCAATACGCTGTTCGATGAGAACGCCTCCTGTCATATCGCACTCGGCAGCGCATACGGCTTCAGCATCGACGGCGGCAAGGACATGTCGCGTGAAGAACTCGCCGAAGAAGGTCTCAATGATTCGATCACCCATGTCGATTTCATGATCGGGAGTGCAGAACTCGACATATACGGTATCGACCCGGAAGGCAATGAAACACTGATATTCAAGCAGGGCAACTGGGCAATATAAAATATAGTTCACTAATGCCGGCATTTTATGATAAAATATAAGTAACGAGGATTTCTGATAACTTTGTTAGGAGGGCTTTCATGAGCTATGCAATGATGTTACTCGTAGTGATAGCGTTCGTTTTCGCTATTCTTGGGTTTGCGGCAGTGCTGGGTTATTTCCTGCAGCAGGCATTCCCGGGCAGATCATCAATTGAAGTGGATTCACCCGAGGAAGCTTTGAACAGGAAAATATAATATATTCAAATCAAGAGTGGAGAGGGGGATTAAGGTTCTCCTCTCTTTTTGGATTTAAAAGAGGCGGTAGCGATGATAAAAATCGATAAAGTTTCATTGAAGAAGAATGGTTTATATGAGGTTCATCTCTCCAATGGTGATAAGATGACGGTACACGAGGAATCACTCGTCAGGCACCGTCTGCTCAGCGGGAGGGAACTCACCGGGGAAGAACTGGAAACAATTACCGAAAGTATCCAGTACGACCAGGCCTATGTGGATGCACTGAAATACATCAGCTATAAACTCCGGTCACATCATGAAATCAGGGACCATCTCGGGGAGGACTATGCACCTTACATCGTCGATGATGTGGTGCGGCGCCTCATGGATGAAAATTACATCAATGATGAGATGTATGCCGAAGCGCTTAAAAATACGATGCTCAACACTTCCGACAAAGGGCCCGGAATGCTTGAGCGGGAGCTGAAGAAACACCGCATCGATGAGGATATCATCTTCAAGAAGACAAGCGCCTTCAGCGGGGCGGTGGACAGTGAGCGCATGAACAAACTGAAGGCCAAAGAGCTGAAAAGATATAAAGGTTCGAAACGTCATTTTTCGATGAAGCTTCAGGAGAAACTGATGACCAAGGGCTACTATAAGGAACATATCGATATGATCACCTCCGGCGATGATTTCGATGAGACCCCTTATTTTGAACGCGATTTTGAAAAGACATACAAAAGATACCGGAACAGGCATGAAGGCTACATACTGAAGCAGAAGCTGACAGAGGCACTGCTCAGAAAAGGCTATGAGTATGATCTGATCCAGGAGAAATTAGGTGAGATGACAGATGAAACCATTGGGTAGGATGACCAGGCGCGAAATAGATGCATATATCGCTGAAAAGCGTGAAGCGATGAGGAAAGCTGAAATGCTCGGTGTGGAGAACGAATACAGGGTGAACGAACGGCAGGTCCTGATTGCGGAAAGTTATCTGATAGATCTGAGCCAGATAGAAAAAGGGAAGATATACAAACTCGTCAGCAACGAAGACCATTATTTCAAGGTGGAATATTTAAAAGGTGTTTTTGCATGGGGCTTTTTCATCGGCGGCACTGAGAAAGAGACGGGTATTCCTGTAAGCATGCTCCAACTGAAGCGGAAGGGATAAATCATGCAGAACATAATTCTGCTGAGGGGGCAGAACCTCTCATATGCCAAAGAATCGCGGCGCCTAAGGAAAAGGATTCTTTCAAAAGATGAGACCCTCGTGATGAAGAATGTCTCGTTCACCTTATACCGTGGGGAAGTCCTTGGAGTGCTCGGTGAATACGAGGCACTTTATTATTTGAAGGACATGACCACCGGGACAATCAACCCGAAGGCGGGGAAGGTGAAGTCGGAGGCGGCCATTGCGGCATTCGACGTGATGGATCACGTACATAACCGTCATACCTCGGTCCGTTTTCTGACTGAACTGTTCAATGAATACATGAAACCGGATGGAGTGTCGGCTTCACTGGAAGCCTTGGAGAAGAAAGTGTTCATGAAGCGGATATGGCAGAGGCGCGTGAACACTTTGACGCGTGCTGAAATCGGTGCATTGCTGGTCGAGGCCGCATGTCACATCGATGCGGATGTATTCATCTTCTGCAATATGAGCAGCCATTTGAACGAGGCCACCAAAACCCGCTTCAAAGAGGCTGTATCAAATTTTGAAAAACAGGATAAAGGCATCATGCTCCTTGAAACGGATATCGGCCTCATCCAGGAAGTTTCCAACTATTTCATATGGCTGAGCTACGGGCAGAAGCGGTATGAAGGCAGTGTGCAAAAAGGCGTGAGCCGTTACAATGAATATCTTAAAGAGAAGAGCCGGGTCAAAAACACCGATGAAGAGAAAGCGTTCGACCTGAAATGGAAAAGGAACATATCCGAATACGCTCATTATGAATATAATATGCAGCGGCTCAGCAAAAAACAGACGTCCCTGATTGACAGGCTCAGCATCAGGAGGCTCATTATCTCCTTCGTCCTCCTGTTCATCGTCATGGCCGCATCCACGGTGATTTTCATGGACATCAACTTCACTGGAGCCGACCAGACTGCCGAGCAGCAGGCGGTGCCTGCGCTGGAGGAGGATGCTGAAAGCTTCGCCTATGGTTTCGTCTCGGCGGAGTCGCTTGAACTCGGTGGAGAAGCGGTGCCGTATATGACGATGGTGGATGTTGTGCGGACCGGGGAAGGCAGTTACACTGTGCTTTTCAATGATACGGAGTATGAAGTGCCGGAAGATGATATCATCTATTTCAATCCGGCAAGTCTTTACACCGAAACCACCTTTGAGGACCTGCTGCCGTATGCCGGAGATTCTTTTGCCGACAGCTATCAGTTCTATACATTGTGGCTCGCCGGGGACGCAGAAAGCGTCACGGATGAGCTGAATCTCGAGGTGGGCGAACGCAGTGGATCGGTGCCGGGTTTCCCGATCACTTATCATTTCAGGAACGGCAGGGTGCTCTCGGTTGCATTCCCGGCTGAAGACACGGAAGAGCTCCTGGATGAATATGATCTGACGAATGAAGAACAGATTTTCAGGGTGCAGGATGGCTATATGGTCCTGGACGGTGTAAACGATACCTGGCTGTTCGTCAGCAGGTGAGGAGAGTATTATGAAACAAAAGATTAACTATTTGATCCGTGAATTTTTCCATCAGGTTGAAGATTATAAGACCCATAACCTGACACCGCTTTTGATGTATGCAATCTGTGCGGTGTTTCTGCTGATCGGCGCCCTGACGCTGTCGGAAGCTGAAAATGTACGGTACTTGTACCTCGTCATGGGACTGATGGCGACGATCTGGCTTTTCAGCATGGTGGTGCTGAACCGCAACATCGTCTTCATCAAGGATTCGATCGTCAAGATCAGCTATGTATCGGTATTTTACAGGATCATGCCGGTGATCCTGTTCCAGACATTCATATTTGTACTGTTCATGGCGGTGAACGCCGCGATCGTCTCCCTGTCATTGAACGACTGGATGATCAACTTGTTCACGATGATGTACTATATCATCCTCGGCGTCCTGTTGATTGTTCCTTTCATATTATTTTATCTGATCGTCAAGTCGCCGAATTACAAATTCAATATGCTCGTCTTCATCATACTGGTGCTTGCCGTCCCGGTCCTGTATCTGCCGGAACAGCTGCCGTCGGGGCTTGAGAGCCTTCTCAGCCTGAATCCATTTTATTATGTGGTGAACGGGCTTCAGGCGAATGCGGTCAACATCGCATGGAACATCAACCGGCTGCCGCATGATGTGCTGTTCTTTGCACAGATGGCTCTATTGTACATGTGGATATTCAAACTCTATGACAAAATGAAATTCACTTTTTATGATTTCAATAAGAAGCACCGGGGCAGTGCTGTGGAATGAACCAAACAAAAAAAGACAGGCGATGCCTGTCTTTTGTTATGATTCCAAAAGTTTCCTCTGAAGCTTCTCTTCAGAGAAGACCCATCCGGTGTAGCTGTGGATGACTTCATAGCTCTTTTTATCCAGGTGCATGATGCAGACGAACGGGTAGTGTCCTTCCTTTAAATACCTGAGATCGATATAGCGCACTTCGAAAGTGTCCGCATCCAGCGATTTCATTTCGTAACGGTAGATGGACGAGAAGAACGTGAAAGCCTTGAAGTTACGGTCATGCTTGATTGCCATGAAGATCTTATGCGGCAGTTTGTCTTCCCGGTTGAACCTGTCGTAGAATATGATGTTCTCTTTGAAGCTCCGGCCCACATAATATGCCTTGTCGGTGACGACGACGATGCGCCACTGGTTGAAATGGATGGTCGGCATGACGAATGTACGCTTGATGGTATCATTCGGCAGCTGCTTTTCGACTTTCCTGACCAAAAACTGCTGCATGAAGTATCTGGCGATATAATATGCCGCGAGCAATGCGTACATTATAATGAATAAAATGACCGGGGAGAACCCGAGGAACCACAGCACGAAGTAGAGGCCGTGGGCAACCAGTATCGGCACATCCACCGTATTTATGATACCAAGCTGTATCCATGTGTTGTCCAACGGCCGGAGGGCCTGGGTGCCGTAGGAATTGAATATATCCACGAACACATGAAGGAATACTGCAAGCTGGACCCATAAATATGTATTGACCAGCGGAAGGCCGAATGTAAAGTGCGCAATCGCCGTCAGCAATACAGGCCAGATTAAGAATGTGAACGGCAGTGAATGGGTGAGGCCGCGGTGGTGGGTGATGTAGACGGCATTGTTCCTCATCTTCAGGACCGTATCTATATCAGGCACAAGGGATGCACCTACTATTGTTGCGATAAAACCCGTCGAAACCGCATCGATGTTCGGATCGATCGTCGCGAGCCCCACCAGGGTGCCGCCCATTAAAGTATGTGTAAGAGTATCCATAGTTATGCCTCCAGTCAGTATGATATCATTGATAGATAAAAATCAATTTGTTAAAGGAAAATCAGTATGTTACAGCCATCGACATTCAATAATAACCTACTCGAGTGGTATCACTCAAATAAAAGGGATCTGCCCTGGCGGCAGACGGAAGACCCGTATAAGATATGGCTCAGCGAAGTCATGCTGCAACAGACTCAGGTCATTACTGTTATTCCCTATTTCGAGAAATTTATAACAAAATATCCGACGTTATCCGACCTTGCGGATGCAGATGAAGAGAGCCTCCTGAAGGACTGGGAGGGTCTCGGATATTACAACAGGATCCGCAATTTCCAAAGTGCAGTCAGGGAAGTCAAAGAAAATTACGGGGCGGAAGTACCGGAAGATCCGGATGAATTCTTCAAACTCAAAGGCGTCGGCCCGTATATCGGCGGCGCGGTGCAGAGCATCGCATTCAATCATCTCCTTGCAGCGGTGGACGGCAACGTGCTCCGGGTCATGTCACGGCTCAATGCGGATGCGAGGGATACGACGAAGGCGGGTGTCCAGAAATCCGTCAAGGAAGAGATCGAATCCATGATGCCGCTTGAAGCGGGGGATTTCAACCAGGCGCTGATGGAACTCGGAGCGACGATCTGCACACCCCGGACGCCGAAATGCATCGTATGCCCCGTCCAGGAACACTGTGAGGCATTCAGGGATAACACCGTGCACGACTACCCCGTAAAGAAGAAGAAGTCAAAGAAAAAAGAGGAATATTACAATGTCTATTTCATCGTGAACGACAGGGAGGAAATCTACCTTTACAGGCAGGAGGGCGACCTGTTGAAAGGGATGTATGAACTGCCGAAGTTCGATGTCGACACGAGCATTGAGAATATAGAAAGTGAACTCGGCGTGGAGCTGGACCAGAAAAAGGTCTATATCGGCAGTGATAAGCATGTCTTCACACATAAGGTATGGTATATGGAGAGCTACCTGCTCCATACGACTTCTTCCAATGAACACTTCATGCCACTCGATGAAGTAAGGAATGTGCCGATGAGCACGGCGATGAAGAAGGTCTTCAGGAAATTGGCCGCGGACGGGGCGGGCGGCCTGTAAAGTCCAAAGTCCTGTGTTATAATATAAAAGTATTAACTCCAGAGGTGGTGTGGAATATGGGTGTAGAATCCATACCAAAAGAAGGCAACAAAGTCAGAGTGCAGAGTTACAAGCACGACGGCTCCATTCACCGTGTCTGGTCGGAGACGACCATATTGAAAGGCACGGATCATGTGGTGATCGGCGGAAACAACCGTACACTGGTCACCGAGAGCGATGGCAGGACATGGGTGACAAGGGAGCCTGCAATCGTTTATTTCCATACGGAATACTGGTTCAATGTGATATGCATGTTCCGGGAGGACGGCGTCTATTACTACTGCAACCTGTCTTCGCCCTATGTCTATGACGGCGAAGCGATCAAGTATATCGATTATGATCTGGATATAAAAGTGTATCCGGACGGCAAGTACCATCTGCTGGATGAAGATGAATACCATCTGCACAAGGAACGCATGGGCTATTCAGAGGACATCGATGCCATCCTGAGAAGGAATGTGGATGTGCTGCAGCAATGGATAGAACGTAAAAAAGGGCCCTTTGCGCCCGATTTCATCAAAGTCTGGCAAAATCGCTTCAATAGTGACTTCAAGTCATACTGAACCAATCAACCCGGTTGATTGGTTTTTCGAATGTTAAGGAGGATCCCCATTGATAAGAAGATACTTGAAGTTTGTACGGCCATACATGTGGCTGATATTTCTGACGATCATCATCGGTATACTGAAATTCGGTATTCCGCTCCTTATTCCACTTTTAATCAGGTACACGATCGATGATATCATCATGCCCGAAGGTCTAGGTGCAGATGAACGGATCACAATGCTGATACAGATACTGCTCGTTTTCGCATTCATATTCGTGATCATCAGGCCGCCGGTTGAATACTTCAGGCAGTATCTGGCACAGTGGACGAGCAATAAGATCTTATATGATATCCGCAAGAAGTTATACGGGCATCTGCAGATGCTGAGTGCCAAGTACTATTCGAACAATAAAGTCGGCGAAATCATTTCGCGCGTCATCAACGATGTGGAACAGACCAAGGACTTTATAATGACCGGCCTGATGAACATATGGCTGGACCTTGCGACCATCCTGATTGCACTTGCGATCATGTTCAGCCTCCACGGCCAGCTGACGCTCGTTGCAATGATCATATTCCCGCTTTACATTTTCGGGGTGTGGTTCTTCTTCGGCAGGCTGCGCAAGTACACCCGCAGACGTTCACAGGCGCTGGCAGAAGTGCAGGGGTACCTGCATGAGCGTATCCAGGGCATCAACGTCATAAAAAGTTTTGCGGTGGAAGAGAATGAAGCCGGACGCTTCAATGACAGGAACGGTAACTTCCTTGAAAAAGCGACGACCCATGCCAAGTGGACGGCCCGCAGTTTCATGGTGGTCAACACCATCACCGACATCGGCCCGCTCCTTGTGATCGGCTTTGGAGCCTACCAGGTAATCCAGGGCAACCTGACCGTCGGTACGCTCGCAGCATTCATCGCCTACCTCGATCTGCTGTACGGGCCGCTGCGCCGCCTCGTCTCCTCATCGACCGCGCTCACACAGAGCATCGCTTCGATGGACCGTGTGTTCCAGCTGTTCGATCAGAAGTATGATGTGACGGATAAGCCAGGGGCAGTGGAGATGGAATCGACGGACGGGAACCTCAGATTCAACAACGCCGGTTTCAGATATACCGATGAAGGCAGGCAGGTGCTGAAAAACCTGAACCTCGACATCAGCAGCGGGGAGACGGTTGCCTTCGTCGGCATGAGCGGCGGCGGAAAGTCGACGCTCGTGAACCTCATACCGAGATTTTATGATGTCACAGAGGGCAGCATCACGCTTGACGGCACGGACATCCGGGATTTCACTGTGTCCTCGCTCAGGAATCAGATCGGCATCGTCATGCAGGAAAACGTCCTGTTCTCGGAGACGGTCAAAGAAAACATCCTCCTTGCCCGTCCGGATGCAACGGATGAGGAAGTCGTCGAAGCGGCGAAGCATGCGAATGCACATGATTTCATCATGATGCTCGAGAACGGATATGAGACCGAAGTCGGCGAACGCGGCGTCAAATTGTCGGGCGGACAGAAACAGCGCATCGCGATTGCCAGGGTATTCCTGAAGAATCCACCGATCCTCATACTGGATGAAGCGACAAGTGCACTGGATTTGGAGAGCGAAAGCATCATCCAGGAAACGCTGCTCGAATTATCCGCAGAACGCACCACCGTCATCGTCGCCCACAGGTTATCGACAGTGACCCATGCAGATAAGATTCATGTCCTGAGCAACGGAGAAGTGGTCGAATCCGGCACGCACAATGAATTGATGCGTAAGCAGGGAGACTACTACGACCTCTACAGCATTCAAAATTTATAAGGTGATTCATAATGACAGATAAATTTCAATCCGATGTGGATATCAGTTTTTTAAAGGCGGATACTTTAGAGGCGGCAAAAAGACTGCTTGGTCTTGAAATCATCACCAGAGTCGGTGATGAGGTGACCAGCGGATTCATCACCGAAGTGGAAGCCTACCTCGGCGTGAATGATAAGGCAGCCCATACATTCGGCGGCAGGCGGAACAAGAAGAATGAAATGATGTATAAGCCGTACGGCCATATATATGTCTACACGATGCACGGCCACAACTGCATGAACTTCCTCACCACTGAAGGTGAGCCGGAAGGGATTTTAATCCGTGCGGTCGAACCGAACATGGGCATCGATGTGATGAAAGAGCGGCGCGGGAGGGACATCAACCTGACCGACGGGCCCGGCAAGCTCACGAAATCGCTCGGCATCAAACGCAGCGAACATAACGGCATGGAACTGAACAATGGTGTCCTGATCGTCAGGCACGGCAGGACGCCCGCCAATATTCTGTCGACACCGAGGATCGGTATCGACAATAAGGAAGAAGCGGTGGATTACCCTTACAGGTTCATCGTGGAAGGCAACCCGCATGTCAGCAGGTTTAAAGGTAAGGCCGCCGCAAACAACGGCTGGAAATGAAAGAGCTGGAATCTCAAGTTGAGATTCCAGCTCTTTTTTTAATGCATCATCCTGTCCGTGAATGCGGCGAATTCATCTTTCAGACGGCTGTACCATGCCTTTGCAAAAAGTTTCCCGCTTTCTGCAGGGATGCTTGCATACAGCGGCTGCCTGATGTTCAGATGTTCCAGATTATGGACGGTGAATTTTGGATGATTATATTTCAGTATCCTGCACTCCTCATGGGTGAGTACGGCGATGTAGGGATGATGGATGAGGAGGTGCTGTATGATGGCGGGATCGTTCATATTCAGGATGGCTGCATTTTTGAAATGTTTCTTCATATCCAAGAGGGGATCCATCACAAGCAGGGGGAAATCCTCAAGCTCGTTCATGGAAGCTTTTACGGGCAGATTCACTTTGCCGCTCTCCTTGAATATATAATAGTAGTTCTGGTCGAAAAGCAGTGTGCTCCTGATGCTTTCCCCATTGAACCTCTCCGTTGAAATGGCGATGTCCAGGGAGCCGTCATTCAGCTTCTCTTCTATTGTATTTTCATCGAGCGTTCCAATATTGAAATCAATATCGGGGTGTTCCCCGATAATGCTTTGGAACGTATGCAGGATCTTCGAAGTCATATCGGATTTGGTGATATGGATGTTCAGCGACTGCCTGCTTTTCAATTTATTATCAGAAATCTTCTCCCTCGTCCTGTCCACCGCTTCAAGGATTTTTATAGCATCTTCATAAAATTCCCTGCCGTCTTCAGTCAGGATGATGTTCCTGCCTTCCCGCCTGAACAGCTTGATGCCGAGGTCACTTTCAAGCAGGCCGATCTGCCTGGATAATGCCGACTGGGCGACATTCAGTACTGCTGCAGCTTCCGTCATATGCTGCAGCCGGGCGGTCTCGGTAAAATAAACCAATTGTTTGATCTCCATAAAAATCCAACCCATCTCATTTTGATATCAATATTATATCATTGATATATTGATTGTATAGAAATATCCGTGGATAATATTGACTTATAGAAATATTCTGAATCAGGGGTGACACGGATGAGCTTATTCCAAAAAGTGAAACAGCACGGCCTGTACGACATAAAAAATGAACATGATGCATGCGGCATCGGCTTTTATGCAAATATGGACAATAAAAGATCACATGAAATCGTACTCAAATCTCTGGAGATGCTGGTCAGGCTCGACCACAGGGGCGGCATCGGCTCCGACGGCATGACGGGGGACGGCGCGGGCATCATGACGGAAATCCCGCATGATCTTTTAAAGTCGGAATATCCGGAGCTTCCGGATTTCGGCCGTTACTCGGTCGGGATGTATATGCTTGATTCCAGTGCATCCCTTGATGAATTCAAGGAGACCGTGCGCGGGACGGTCGCGGGGGAGGGCCATGAGCTGATTGCGTTCCGGGATGTGCCCGTGGATGCTTCGGCAGTTGCGGATGTGGTCAGTGAAGCGATGCCCCGGCTCATCCAGGTGATCACGGACTGTCATGAAGCGCTCGATTTATATTTTTTAAGGAAGATGATCGAACAGGATCTCGACAGCCGGCTGGTGGAGCATTATGTCTCTTCCTTCTCGAATGAGACCATCGTCTATAAGGGCTGGCTCAGGGCTGCACAGATCAAAACTTTCTATGTCGACCTCAGCAATCCAAAGTTCGTCTCGAAATTCGGATCGGTCCACTCGAGGTTCAGCACGAACACTTTCCCGAGCTGGGCGCGTGCCCATCCGAACAGGCTGCTGATGCATAACGGGGAGATTAATACGATCAAAGGCAACGCCAACTGGATGCGCGCACGCACCAGGCAGTGGCTCGCTGATGTCTACGGTGAAAAAGGTGAAAGGATATCAGAAATCATCGATGAGAGCGGCAGTGATTCCGCAATCGTCGACAATGTGCTCGAATTCCTGAGCCTCGTCATGCCGCCGGAGGAAGCGGCGATGATCATGATACCGGAGCCGTGGAAGTATCAGGATTTCGACAATCCTGCAGTGAAGGATTTTTATGAATTCCACAGCTATATCATGGAGCCGTGGGACGGCCCGACGATGATCAGCTTCTGCGACAACCATAAGATCGGGGCGCTCACCGACCGTAACGGCCTGAGACCCGGCAGGTATTACGTCACCGATGAAAATGAAATCATCTACTCTTCAGAAGTCGGCGTCATCGATGTCGACGAAGACCATATCATATACAAAGGGCAGCTCAGCCCGGGCAAACTGCTGCTTGTGGATTTCGATTCATCAAGGATCATAGAAAATGATGAACTGAAAGCGGCGATCGCAGCCAAAAGGCCTTACGGCAAATGGCTCGCCAGGAGGAAGGCTGAAGAGTCGAAAACAACTGATGCCGAAAGCACGCCGGTCGATAAGGCGCAGCTTGAGCGCATCCTGATCCGTTTCGGCTACACGAAGGAAGATATTGAGAAATACATGCTGCCTTTGCAGCGTGAGGTCAAAGATCCGGTCGGTGCGATGGGGTTCGATATGCCGCTTGCATTTTTATCGGACAGGCCGAAATTGCTGTTCGACTACTTCAAGCAGCATTTTGCCCAGGTGACGAATCCGCCGCTTGATTCATACAGGGAAAAAGTGGTGACGAGTGAAATCACCTACCTTGGCGGAGAAGGGCGCCTTATACGTCCCGGGGAAGATGTACTGAAACGGGTGCAGCTGGAATCACCGGTAATTGATGAGCGTGTGTATAACCGATCGGACGTTAAAGCGCTCGGTGTAAAGAAGATTGACATCACATATAACGGTTCGCTTGAAAAGGCGCTGGATAATCTGATGAAGGAGGCGGTGATGGTCGCAGCAACCCACGGGGTCATCGTACTGACCGACGAATCAGTGCTTGAGGATGAGGCGCTTTACGTCATGCCTTCACTGCTCGTCACCAGTGCCGTGCACCAGGCTTTGATGAAGGCGGATAAGAGGACGGGGACGAGCATCGTCATCAAATCGGGGGAAGTCCGTGAAGTCCATCATGTGGCGGCTTTGATCGGCTTCGGCGCCAATGCCGTCGAGCCGTATATCGCCCAGGAGACGATCAGGACCGCAGGGGGAACAGAAGCAGCGGATGATTACAATAAAGGACTCACCGCAGGACTCATCAAAGTCATGGCCAAGATGGGTATTTCCACCGTGCAGAGCTACCATGGTGCACAGATATTTGAAGCGGTGGGCATCTCCCGTGATGTGATGGAGAAATACTTCGGCGGCGCCGCTTCCAAAATAGGGGGTGCCTCCATCGACGATATCGACAGGAACACGAAGGAGATGCAGGACGTGAGCCTGGAATACCTCGAGTCCGGCAGCAGGTTCCAGTGGAGGCAGCAGGGCGAACACCACGTCATCAACCCGACTTCAATCAGGCTGCTGCGTGAGGCCTGCATGACCGGGGACGGGGAAAAGTACGAGGAATATAAAAACTACATGAATGAAGGCCATCATTCGAGCATCCGGCATTTATTGAAATTCAAAAACAAAAGGGCGATTCCGATCGAGAAGGTCGAGCCTGCTGAAAATATAGTCAGGCGCTTTAAAACCGGCGCTATGAGTTACGGCTCATTGTCGGAAGAAGCACACCAGACGCTCGCCGAAGCGATGAACAGGATCGGCGGCAGATCCAACAGCGGCGAGGGCGGGGAGAACCCGCGCCGCTTCAGGATGGACAAGGATGGGAAAAGTTACAACAGTGCGATCAAACAGGTCGCATCCGGACGTTTTGGGGTAAACAGTGAATATTTGAACAGTGCGGAAGAAATTCAGATTAAAGTGGCCCAGGGCGCAAAGCCGGGCGAAGGCGGACAGCTGCCGGGCGAGAAAGTGTATCCGTGGATTGCGGAGACGAGAAATTCAACTCCCGGGGTGGGATTGATTTCACCACCGCCGCATCACGACATCTACAGTATTGAAGATCTGGCACAGCTGATACATGACTTGAAGAACGCCAACAGGAAAGCGGACATTTCGGTGAAACTCGTGGCAAAAGACGGGGTCGGCACGATTGCTGCAGGTGTGGCCAAGGCATATGCCGATAAAATCGTCATCAGCGGATTCGACGGCGGTACGGGTGCTTCACCGCTTACGAGCATCCAGCATACCGGCCTCCCGTGGGAACTCGGGCTTGCCGATGCGCATCAAACTTTGATGCTGAACGGGCTGCGCTCCAGGGTGACGCTTGAAACCGACGGCAAGCTGATGACCGGACGGGATGTGGCGATGGCAGCGGCACTCGGGGCGGAAGAGTATGCATTTGCGACGGCGCCGCTTGTCGTGATGGGGTGCATCATGATGAGGGTGTGCCATAAGGATACATGCCCCGTGGGGATCGCCACCCAGAACGGCGAACTGCGCAAATTATTTGAGGGCAAGGCTGACCATGTGGTCAATTTCATGAACTTCATCGCTGAAGATATCAGGGAGATATTGAGCAGTCTCGGACTGAAGACGATGGATGAACTGGTCGGGGCCGTGGATCTCCTAGAGGTGGATCACGCGAAAGCCGCCCGACACCGCATGAGCGACCTCGAACTTGAGCCGCTGCTCACATATATTGAAGGCGACAGGATCAAAAAGATCAGGCAGAAACATCCATTCGAACATTCCCTTGATGAAGGGAAGATACTGCCGGAGTTCGGCGGCAGTCTTGATGAAGGCGCATCATTTGAAGCGACATATCAGGTGACGAACAGGCACAGGGACATCGGGACAAGGCTCGGCAGTGAAATCACTGCAAAGTTCGGTCGCGGCGGACTTGAGCACGACCATTATACGGTGAATACGACCGGCCACGGCGGCCAGAGCTACGGGGCATTCATCCCGGAAGGCCTGACGCTCCATCATACCGGTGACTTGAATGATTATGTCGGGAAAGGGCTGTCCGGCGGGCGGATCACCGTGACTGCACCGAACATAAGCCGCAGCCATGAGATCATCGTCGGCAACGTCTGCCTGTACGGGGCGACGGGTGGCCAGATGTTCATAAACGGCAAGGCGGGTGAACGTTTTGCGGTAAGGAACAGCGGGGCGGAAGTCGTCGTCGAGGGCATCGGTGACCATGGTCTGGAATACATGACCGGCGGACGTGTGGTGATCCTCGGTGATACAGGCAAGAACTTTGCGGCCGGCATGAGCGGCGGCATCGCCTATATCATCAACAACCGTCCAATCGGTGAAAACATGATCGGGATGAATACAGAAACAATCGAAGTGAGCCATGTGGATGACGCCGATGAGATTTCCGAGGTGAAGAATCTTTTATTTGCACATCTTTACTTCACGGAGAGCCGTAAGGCGAAAAGTGCATTGGACGACCTGGAGGACGGAACTGTCCGCATCATCAAAGTCATCCCGTCTGAATACAAGGCCATGCAGCAGAAGATCCGTCACGGCATCAATATGAAACATTCAAAAGAGGACGCGGAACTGGATGCATTTTACGGCAGGACAATCATCGCCGCAGATGATGCGGAGAAGATGAACATCTATTAAGGAAGGGGACGGCATATGGGTGAATTCAAAGGATTTTTGAAATATGACCGTAAAAATCAAAGCGAAGAGGATCTGAAGGAAAGGATCAATAACCATGATGCCTACCAGCACCGGTTCTGCAATGATGATGCATCGGAACAGGGTGCGAGGTGCATGGACTGCGGGACCCCTTTCTGCCAGACGGGATCGAGTGTCGGGAAAGAGACGGTCGGATGCCCGATCGGGAATTATATACCGGAGTGGAATGACCTTGTCTATAAGGGGGATTTCAAGGAAGCGTTCAGGAGGTTGTCCGAAACGAACAACTTCCCTGAATTCACCGGCACGGTATGTCCGGCACCGTGCGAATCCTCATGTGTCCTGTCGATCAACGGCGACCCTGTCGCAATAAAGGGCATCGAACGGACGATCATCGATGAAGCATTTGAGGAGAACTGGGTGAAGCCGAGGATGCCGAAGCACAGGCTGGATACTAAAATTGCAGTGATCGGCAGCGGCCCCGCGGGGCTGACGGCGGCGGATGAGTTGAACTCCTGGGGGCATCACGTCGATGTGTTCGAGCGTGATCAGAAGCCCGGCGGCCTGCTCATGTACGGCATACCGAACATGAAGCTGGATAAAGGGATGGTGGACCGGAGAATCCGCCTCATGGAGGAAGCCGGGATCAATTTCAAGTGCGGGGTCGATGTCGGGAAGGACATCGGTTTTGATGAAATGGATGCCGGGTATGACGCGATCATCATCACCACCGGCGCAAGGAAGCAGCGTGATCTGAGACTGGAAGGCCGCCAGTCGAAGGACATCCGGCTCGCAATGGATTATTTGACCGAGCAGACGAAATATCAGCTCGGTGAACTGGAAGAGACGACGATTTCAGCCGAGGGCAGGCATGTGGTCGTCATCGGCGGCGGTGATACTGGCGCCGACTGTGTCGCCATGGCGCTCAGGGAAGACTGCAAATCGGTGTTCCAGCTGAATAAATACGACCGCCTGCCTGATGAGGTGGAAGGGAACCCGTTCTGGCCGCTTGAGAAAAAGACGTTCAAACTGGATTATGCCCATGCCGAGTATCAGGCGAAATATGGTATCGAACCGAGGGCATACGGTGTCCAGACGATGGGCTATGATGTCGATATGCTCGGCGGGCTGAAAGGCCTGAAGACACAGGTGCTGCCCCAGAAGTCGCTGGAAGGCATGACGATGGAAGATCAGGAAAGGTATTTCAAAGCCGATCTGATTTTATTGTCCATCGGATTTGAAGGTGTCGAGAGCGCCCTGCCCAAAGCATTCGGTGTCCATATGGAAAACAACCGGATTGCGGCCGACGAGGAAACCTATAGGACGAACCGTGAAAATGTGTTCGCTGCAGGTGATGCGAGACGCGGAGCCAGCCTGGTCGTCTGGGCCATCAAAGAGGGCCGGGGCGTCGCAAAAGCGGCCCACAGGCATGCAGTTAAAAATGTGTTCCATAGTAACTCCTAATATAGATGAAGAACCCCCGGGGATTCCCGGGGGTTCTTCGTGTCTCATATCATATATCCAGCGTCTCATCCTGGATGTCGATCTTGTTTTTCTCGGAATGGAATCTGAAGAAGCTGTCCGTCAGACGGTTGATGCGCTCAAGCGAGTTCGCATATTCGTACAGCGAGGAAAGGATTTCCATAATGCTTGTATACTGCATCTTTTCTTCCTCGGTCTCTGCTTCATTATAATGTCTGATGAAATCATCCATCAGGGTCGTCTCATACAGGTCTTCATGTATGCCGCCTTCGTTCGGGACATTTGCCTTGATCTTCTCGGTGAACTTCATGAAGATCTGTTCATGGAAAGTCATCAGATATTCAAGCTCGAACCGTATCCTGTTCTGAAAATCCTCATCCAGATGGTTGTAGTCATTCTCAAAACGGTTGAATTTGCGGAGGAGTTCAAACGCACGGCGCGTCGAGGAGATCAGATGTTTGAACAAAATCTTCCTTCTTGCGTCGGCAAAGCGGTCTTTCCTGAAGAACGACCGTTCCTCCCTGTACCACAAATACATCGTTTCAAGCTTGACGACCCGCTCCCTGAGCGATTCGATGTCTTTTTTGACGATCTGGAATTCGCTGATGCTGCTGAGTTCGAGCCGGATATACTTGAAGATGTCCGTCGTGATGTTGAAGCAGTTGTGGTACATCTTCGTTTCATATCTCGGCGGGATGAACACGAGGTTGATCAGCAGTGAAGAGAGCACCCCGATCATTACAAGTGCGAACCTTATACCCGCAGCCTCGAGGAAAGCGAGCGTCGATGCGTCCTCTTCAAGAATCTGCGGTGCATCCATGACGGCGATCACCGTAACGACCGCAAGGGTGGATACACTCTGCAGATTGAAGAACAGCAGTGTGGCCAGCACCAGCACCACGGTCAGGCCGATGACGATGATGTTGTTGCCGAACAATAAAACCATTATAATCGCTGCAATCGCACCGATCCCATTGCCCTGGAACTGCTCCCAAGTCTTCATCGCAGAACGGTGGACGTTCGGCTGGAGTGCGAATACTGCTGCGATGCCTGCAATCAGGCTCGGGCCAAGTCCGAAGAGATGGGTGATGAATAGTGTAAGTACAACTGTTAATCCTGTTTTAAGTACCCGAGCGCCAAAACGCATGGCACCATCTCCTAAAAGTCATTTTTGAAAACATCCTCCACAACAGCCAGGGTATCCTCTATATCCTCATCCGTATGGGCGGTGGTGAGGAACCACGCTTCATATTTGGATGGTGCAATATTTACACCGCGGCTGATCAGACCCCTGAAGAATTTCGCGAACATTTCCCCGTCCGTATCTTCAGCAGCCTGATAATTGGTCACTTTCTCAGTGGTGAAGAAAATCGTGAGTGCACCGACCAGACGGCTCGTATTCGCCTGAACGCCGTACTTTTCAATGAGTGCATTGATGCCATCTTCGAGCTTTTTGCCCAACCGGTCAAGTTCTGTATACACATCCGGTTTCTCAAGCACTTCCAGGCAGGCAAGCCCTGCAGCCATGGAGAGCGGGTTTCCCGCCATCGTCCCCGCCTGGTAAGCAGGTCCGAGCGGCGCGACACTTTCCATGATGTCCTGTCTGCCGCCGTACGCACCGATCGGCGTACCGCCGCCGATGATCTTGCCCATTGCGGTCAGGTCGGGGTAGACGCCGAGTAAGTCCTGGGCACCGCCGTACATGAACCTGAATGCGGTGATCACTTCGTCGTATATGACGAGCGAGCCGTTGGCATGCGCGATTTCATTGATTTCTTCGAGGAATCCTTCAAAAGGTTCCACAATGCCGAAGTTTCCGACGATCGGTTCGACCATCACTGCAGCCACTTCATCCCCGAAGTGTGCAATGGCTTCTTTCAAAGAGTCGATATCGTTGAAGGGCACGGTGATCATATCCTGTGCGACACCTTCAGGCACGCCGGCGGAATCCGGTGAACCGAGCTGTGCGGGACCACTGCCTGCTGCAACGAGTACAAGATCGGAGTGGCCGTGGTAGCAGCCTTCAAATTTGATGATCTTGTTCCTGTTCGTATAAGCCCTTGCGACCCGGATCGTCGTCATCACGGCTTCGGTGCCGGAGTTCACGAAACGGATCTTTTCCAGTGCCGGCATGGCCTGGCGGATTTTATTCGCAAAATCTATCTCGAGTTTTGTCGGCGTGCCGTATAAAATGCCCCGGGAACTCTGTTCGACGATCGCTTCATGGATGCGGGGATGGGCATGACCAGTGATGATCGGGCCGTATGCACTCAGGAAGTCGATGTACCGATTGCCGTCCACATCATAAAAGTAGGCACCGTCCGCACGGTCCATCACGACCGGTGCGCCGCCGCCGACAGCCTTATATGAGCGTGAGGGGGAATTGACACCTCCAAGTATGACATCTTCAGCTTCTTTCTGTAATGCTTCTGAGTTCTTGTGTGTAAACATATTTTCATCCTCTTAATATCGATTTGTTCATTAGATATAATAACATAAACAGTGTATGCTTTTAAGGGAATCGGAAGTTCTTGAGTGATAAAGAGATGTTTTGTATCATTATGGTAAGTTAAATATATGGAGGCGTGTTTCATTATGGAGAAATTCCCTGAATTCAAACTTGAAAACCAGAACGGTGAAATTGTTTCAAATGAGGATCTTAAAAATACGACTGTGATCTATTTCTATCCGAAAGATAACACTCCGGGATGCACGACGCAGGCGAACGACCTGAAAGATATCATGGACGAGCTGAAAAATATGGATGTCACGGTATACGGCGTGAGCGGAGATTCAAAAAAGAAACACCAGAACTTCATTGAAAAGAATGATCTGAACTTCGACCTGCTCGTGGATGAGGATTTCGAGCTGGCCAAGGAACTTGATGTGTACCGTCTGAAGAAAGCGTTCGGCAAGGAATCGATGGGCATCGTCCGCACCACGTTCGTCGTTGACGAAAACAGCAACATATTAAAACGGATGGATAATGTGAAGGCGAAGACGCACGCTGAAGACTTGAAGGCATTTTTAGAAGAGGTATAAGTGCATGAAAAATATAGTTTCTACCATTAAACTGCCGGAAAAGATAATTTCAAGGATAAAAGAGCTCCTGCCGGGGGCGGAATACGAATATGTTTCACCAAAAAAGATATCGGCAGAGGAGCGCGGCCGGGCGGAAATATTCATCACTTACGGCACCGATATGGAAGAAGGCCATGTGGAGGAGTTCAAAAATCTGAAGTGGATCATGGTGATGAGTGCCGGACTTGAAATGATGCCGCTGGAAAAACTGGATGATGTACTGATCACCAACGCAACCGGCATCCATAAAATACAGATGACCGAATACACAATCGGCCTCATCCTTTCATACTATAAAGATTTTTATCAACTGTATGAAGATCAGAAGTCAGGATACTGGCGGGATAATGCATTCACGACGGAACTGTACGACAAGAACGTACATATTCTCGGTACCGGCAGCATCGGCAGCCACCTCGCAAAAGTGTTGTCCGCTTTCGGTGTCAACACCGTCGGTTACAACACGAACGGCAGGACGGTGGAGGGGTTCGACCGCTCGCACCCGCTGGAGGAGTTGATGGACCATATCGGAGAAGCGGATATACTGGTCAACATCCTCCCGAGCACAGATGCCACGACAGACCTTCTCACCGAAGCCCATTTCTATGCAATGAAGGATGATGCCGTATTCGTCAATATAGGCCGCGGTGACGTCGTCCCGGATGAAGTTTTGTTCAAAGTGCTGGAAGAGAAGATCATCGGGCACCTCATCATCGATGTGTTCAATGAAGAACCGCTCGAAAGCGACAGCCCGTTCTATAAGTATGACAACATCACGATCACACCGCATGCTTCATCGAAGACAAGCGGATATATAGAGAGGGCCTTCGATATATTCGAGCATAATATCAAACATCTGAATGACATCAGTGAAATGAAAAATGTCATCGATATTGAAAAGGGCTATTAGGGTGATAAGAAGTCTTTATTGACAAGTAAATTTGAAATTCAGTACAATAATGATACTACCAGTAGTCAATTCCAAGAAAGTGGGTATCGTTATGAAGATGATGGACGCGGATAAAATTTATAATGAGTCTATTGAAACGCTTAAAGAGACCGGTGTAAGAATTACACCTCAACGAAAAGCGGTATTGAATTACATGATACAGTCTGACGAACACCCGACTGCTGATGATATTTTTAAAGCCTTATCAAGTGAATATCCAAATATGAGTGTGGCTACTGTATATAATAATTTGAAATTATTCAAAGAGACGGGCCTGGTGAAGGAGCTGACCTACGGGGATGCTTCCAGCCGCTTTGATTTTGTGACAGACACACATTATCATATCATCTGTAGTGAGTGCGGGAAGATTACGGATTTCCATTATCCCGGACTGAATGAAGTCGAACAGCTGGCAGGGGCCGTCACTGAATATGACGTGAGCCACCACCGGTTGGAGATTTACGGATTATGTCCAGACTGTAGATAGCTTTCAATATGGAAAGCATAAAAAAAGAAGACCAGTTTATGACTGGTCTTCTTTTTGTTTCTTCTCTTCCACAAATTTGTCTCTTCTGTGCTGGACGTTGTAATCAAGATTGAACGCTTCACCTTCCAGCTCCTTATCTATCGTGAGGGGCTCTTTACAGAAGTAGCAGTAGTCCACCCTGCCGAGAAACTTTGTCGGGCGGTTGCAGTTGGGGCACTCGACGGTGATGATCCTCGTACTGATCATGCCGACCCAGAAATAAATGACCACTGAAAGTGCGAGCGGTATGAATCCGATCAGTATGAACAGCCCCAGCACCCACGGCGTCTCCCTGAAGAACACACCGAGGTACATTATGATAAGTCCGGCAAACACCATTATAAGGGCGTAGCCTCTGATTCTTTTGATCTTATTGGTTTTTCTCTCCATCATTTCACCTCAAAAATTGTTATATACATAATAACACAAATATGATAATCTAATAATTACATTCTTAACAAGTTAATGTCCGGTTAAGAATTTTACATGAAATCAACATTTCATATTGACGGATTTTGAAAAGCTTGGTACTATATAAAAGTCGCTGATTCGAGCGGCAGGCAGAGAGCGAAAAAGAAGTTGATAATAACTATTGACGGAAGCTTGAAAGCTTGGTATGATATAAAAGTCGCTGTTTTAAGCAGCTGACTTCGAGAGCACTGATTAGAACTAAACACACCGAAAAGAAAAGTGATTGAAAGTGTAAATTTGACGCTTGATATTACAAATCGAATCGAGTATAGTTGTAAGAGTGACCGAAAAACAAAACACTAAAGAACATTGAAAACTGAATGACAATATGTCAACGTTAATTCCGATAAAAGAAGTCTTCCATTATGGAAGCAGTTGAGGCGACCAACGCAAAACGCAATTGATACTGTCAGTATCATACGAGCTCAAGATGAGCTTTCCATTTATG
>NZ_OBQF01000001.1 GCF_900220995.1 Salinicoccus kekensis | reverse complement strand
GATAGGTTCGGCGTGTAAGTGTGGCAACACACTCAGCGGACGAATACTAATCGATCGATGACTTATTCAAAGATTTGTACCGTGTAGGTTTTCTAGCATGCTTTGCTTCTATATGGTTTTGAATGTACATGCATTCATATTTGTCTGGTGGCGATGGCGGAGAGGCCACACCTGTTCCCATGCCGAACACAGCCGTTAAGCTCTCCAGCGCCGATGGTAGTTGGACATACGTCCTGCCAGAGTAGGACGCTGCCAGGCAATTCATTTTTATTAACTGAATAACAGTATCATGTTTTTATTTTGGAGAATTAGCTCAGCTGGGAGAGCATCTGCCTTACAAGCAGAGGGTCGGCGGTTCGAACCCGTCATTCTCCACCATTTATGCCGGCCTAGCTCAATTGGTAGAGCAACTGACTTGTAATCAGTAGGTTGGGGGTTCAAGTCCTCTGGCCGGCACCATTTTCTTCATCAAGTATGAGCCATTAGCTCAGTCGGTAGAGCATCTGACTTTTAATCAGAGGGTCAGAGGTTCGAATCCTCTATGGCTCACCACGCGGGTGTGGTGGAACTGGCAGACACGCTAGACTTAGGATCTAGTGCCTTTACGGCGTGGGGGTTCGACTCCCTTCACCCGCACCATTAAAATTGTATATGCGGAAGTAGTTCAGTGGTAGAACACCACCTTGCCAAGGTGGGGGTCGCGGGTTCGAATCCCGTCTTCCGCTCCATATAATTATTCATAGTATCAGAATCATGTCTTAATAAGTTAGCCGGGGTGGCGGAATTGGCAGACGCACAGGACTTAAAATCCTGCGATAAGTGATTATCGTACCGGTTCGATTCCGGTCCTCGGCACCATATTTCATTCTTATGCGCCCGTAGCTCAATTGGATAGAGCGTCTGACTACGGATCAGAAGGCTAGGGGTTCAAGTCCTCTCGGGCGCGCTTAAATTACGGGAAGTAGCTCAGCTTGGTAGAGCACTTGGTTTGGGACCAAGGGGTCGCAGGTTCGAATCCTGTCTTCCCGACTTGATTCACTTATACTCATCATAATGGGGGCTTAGCTCAGCTGGGAGAGCGCCTGCCTTGCACGCAGGAGGTCAGCGGTTCGATCCCGCTAGTCTCCACCATTATTTAAAACATTGAGTTTACCATGGCGGTGTAGCTCAGCTGGCTAGAGCGCACGGTTCATACCCGTGAGGTCGGGGGTTCGATCCCCTCCGCCGCCATATTGGACCTTTAGCTCAGTTGGTCAGAGCAAACGGCTCATAACCGTTGGGTCGCAGGTTCGAGTCCTGCAAGGTCCACCATCTTTTTAAAAGCTTTTTTCATACGGAGGAATACCCAAGTTCGGCTGAAGGGATCGGTCTTGAAAACCGACAGGGGCTTAACGGCCCGCGGGGGTTCGAATCCCTCTTCCTCCGCCATTATTATTTTAATATTATTATCGCGGGATAGAGCAGTCTGGTAGCTCGTCGGGCTCATAACCCGGAGGTCGTTGGTTCAAATCCAACTCCCGCAATACTTTTTTAGTGGTCCCGTGGTGTAGCGGTTAACATGCCTGCCTGTCACGCAGGAGATCGCGGGTTCAATTCCCGTCGGGACCGCCATTTTTAATTACATAAGCAGGTCCAGTAGCTCAGTCGGTAGAGCAAAGGATTGAAAATCCTTGTGTCGGCGGTTCGATTCCGTCCTGGACCACCTTTTCTCAGCCGGCCTAGCTCAATTGGTAGAGCAACTGACTTGTAATCAGTAGGTTGGGGGTTCAAGTCCTCTGGCCGGCACCATTTGGTGGGGTAGCGAAGTGGCTAAACGCGGCGGACTGTAAATCCGCTCCTTCGGGTTCGGCAGTTCGAATCTGCCCCCCACCATTTTAGGGGTATAGTTCAATGGTAGAATAGAGGTCTCCAAAACCTTTGGTGTGGGTTCGATTCCTACTACCCCTGCCATATGGCGATCGTGGCGAAGTGGTTAACGCACCGGATTGTGGCTCCGGCATTCGTGGGTTCGATTCCCATCGGTCGCCCCATTTTATTGGGCTGTAGCCAAGCGGTAAGGCAACGGGTTTTGGTCTCGTCATGCGAAGGTTCGAATCCTTCCAGCCCAGTACTTTTCTGGCGCCATAGCCAAGTGGTAAGGCCGAGGACTGCAAATCCTCTATCACCGGTTCAAATCCGGTTGGCGCCTTTGGAATCCTTCCATACAATGCGGAAGTAGTTCAGTGCTTAGAACATGCTTCTTCCTGAAGCAAGACATAGGTTCAAATCCTATCTTCCGCTCCATTTTATTTATTTTGTTTCATAATTAAATTGATTGTTATAAACCGGCCGGTTGCTTATGCAGCCGGTTTTTTAATGTTCAAAAATATATGCAATAAAAAAGCACCCCTGGAGAATGTCTCCAGGGGTGCTAGTATTATCAGCCGGGATTGTAGAATAGGCAGGGGTTTTAGGGACATCAGCCTCTAGTTGATGGGTCATTAGAGCCTCGTCTGTTGTTGTAGCAAAAATCATATATTTTCAACAAATGTCCGTTGGATTGATTAATTCCAAAGAATGGAGGGTTTGGCAAGACAGTCAGATTTTACATAAAAAAAGACTTTCAACTAAATTGTTGAAAGTCTTGGTATTTCATTTAGTACCACCAGCCGGGGTCGAACCGGCACGGCCTTTACGGCCATCGGATTTTGAATCCGACGCGTCTGCCAATTCCGCCATGGTGGCATCGCAATATTTTTAAGCAACAATAGAATTATAACCCATCGCATCACATCAAGTCAATAGCTATATATAATATATTGAATCTTTGTATGGGCTGTGAAGAGGTCTTTTTTTATTTTAAAATTACATATAAAGTGATGTGAATTTCATCATTCTATGGTATATTATAAACAATTGTTTGAAACTAAAACAAATGTTTTGGAGGTGGAATGATGAACCAGAAAGAGCAGATGGTGCTCGATAATATAAAAGAGAATCCCTTCATCTCTCAGCAGGAACTTGCGGAGAAGGTCGGGCTCTCACGCTCGGCAGTTGCGAACATCATATCGGGGCTGATCAAGAAGGAATATGTGCAGGGCAAGGCTTACGTACTGAATGATGAGTATCCGATCGTCTGCATCGGTGCAGCCAACGTCGACCGGAAATTCTATGTCAAAGAGAATCTGATCCATGGGACTTCGAATCCGATCGAGTCGACAAAGTCTGTCGGCGGGGTGGCAAGGAACATCAGTGAGAACCTCGGGCGTCTTTCCCAGGATGTCACACTGATCACTGCATGCGGCGTGGACAGCGAATGGGAGACCATCAAGTCGCTCAGTGCACCTTTCATCAATCTTGATTATGTCCATCAGATCGGTAATAAAAGCACCGGGTCCTATACTGCATTAATCAGCGGATCCGGAGAGATGGAGTATGGCTTTGCGGATATGGCGGTCTACGATGAGCTGACACCGGAATTGCTCATACAGAACACATATATACTGAAACGTGCCAGGTGCATCGTCGCGGACTTGAACATCCCGAAGGCTTCGCTTGAATTTTTATGTTCTTATGCGGAAAAGTACGGAATAAAAGTCGTCCTGATACCGGTATCGGGACCGAAAATGAAAAATATGCCGCATAATCTCCATGCAGTGGACTGGATGATCGTGAACCGGGATGAGACGGAAGCTTATTTTGACATCGTCATCCGGAATGAGGAAGATCTGCGTGATGCTGCAGGCAGATGGAATGCAGTAGGTGTGGAGCATGTCATCGTCACGAATGGTTCCAAGTCCCTTGTATACAGTTCCGGGGGTGAGTCTGCTGTGTATGAAATAGAAGCTTCTGCGGATGTCGTGGATGTGACCGGAGCGGGTGATTCTTTCTCTGCTGCCGTGATTTACGGCTGGTTAAAGGGTATGGATATGGAAGACACGATCAGACTCGGCATGATCAACAGCAGGAAAACGATAGAGACCAGCTATACGGTCAGACAGGACTTGGATGAACATCAATTAATCAAAAATCTGGAGGAAATCAAATGAAACAATACTTAAGCATTACAGAAGAGGTGCAGAAAGCACTCGATGAAAATAAACCCGTAGTGGCTCTGGAGTCCACAATCATCTCACATGGCATGCCTTACCCTCAAAACGTGGAGATGGCCAAAGAAGTCGAGCAGATTGTACGTGACAATGGTGCCGTGCCGGCAACAATCGCCATCATCGACGGCATGATCAAAATCGGCCTGACCGATGAGGAACTGGAAACCATGGCCAATACAGAAGATGTCGCCAAAGTATCAAGACGTGACATGGCCCAGGTGGTCGCAACGAAGCAGCTGGGTGCGACGACGGTGGCATCGACAATGATCTGTGCGGAAATGGCGGGCATACGCTTCTTCGTCACAGGCGGCATCGGCGGGGTGCACCGCGGTGTCGAGGAAACGATGGACATCTCTGCAGACCTGGAAGAACTTGCACAAACTGATGTTGTAGTGATCTGCGCCGGTGCGAAATCGATTCTGGATCTGGATAAGACGATGGAATACCTTGAGACGAAAGGTGTGCCTGTCATCGGCTATCAGACGGATGAACTGCCTGCATTCTTCACACGCGAAAGCGGGATCAAGCTGAACGCGGTGAGTGAGACGGTGGAAGAAATCGCAGACATCGCCAGGGTCAAATATGAACTGGGTCTTGAAGGCGGCATCGTCGTGGCGAATCCGATCCTGGAAGAGGATGCGATGGATAAGGACTACATCGACGGTGTCATCAATGAGGCTGTACGGGAAGCCGGGGAGAAAGGCATACACGGTAAAGATTCAACACCTTTCCTCCTCAGCAAAGTCGTGGAGTCGACGGAAGGCAAAAGCCTTGAGACGAACATCAGGCTTGTAAAGAACAACGCTGAAGTCGGTGCGCGGATTGCTGTAAGCTACCACAAATAAATTCAAATAATATGTAACAATTGTGTGACAAGATGTTATAATCATCCTATATCATATCTATGGATCAGAGGAGATTGGTTATGGGTAAAAACGTTACAATTGTTATTGAATACGGTATTCAAGGTGAAAGCATGATCAAACATGCCCTGGAGCTGGTACATGATGATGATGCCCTTAATATCCTGATTGTTGATATCAGTTCTCAAGAGTTGAAGTACAACAAAGAAGTGGACTTCCAACTGATTAAAAACCGTGCGGAAGAACTGAATTGTACTCTGGATATCATCGAATCCTCACCCAAGCATGCATTTGAAAAAGCGGTTCAATATGCCCAGAAGAAGAAAACGGATCATTTGATCATCGGTGAAGACAGGGAACAACTGATGGATTTGATACTGCAGGGATCGCTGTCCAGCTATATATTGAGCAAAATGCCTGAGACCTATTTGTCTTTTGTACCGTTCAATCTGGCTGTGGATAATGACTTCTTCGAATACGCATCCGGTAAGAGAGTATTCCTCAAAAAGATCGACGGTGCATACAGGATTGTCGATAATATCAATAATGACTATGATTATGAAGCTGTATATTACAAATCGAATTACACTGATTTTGAAACAGGTGTCATTTATATATATGTCGGCAACAGGCTCATTGAACGCAAAATTACAGAAGGCATAGTGGAGGATTTCTGATAAAATACCCTAAACCTTTCCAACTCGGGAGGTTTAGGGTATTTTTGTATTAAGTGACGTTGGAAAGGATGAGGACATGACCAATTTTATAAAGTACTTGGACATGAAACTGAAAGAAGGCTTTTTATACTACATCAGCGACGAGACGGGAAAGCGTGAGCTGCATAGATACAATCTTGCAGACGGTTCAACAGAGCAGGTGACGCATGAGATGCAGAACGTCAAAAATTACTGGTTCGTCAATGACCGTTTGATGATTTCGACGGATTACAACGGGAATGAACGTGAACAGTTCAAACTCGCAGATAATGATTTCGAGCTTACAGCGGCCCCGGACCATTATCATTATTACGGCACATATATGGACGGGCATATACTGTACTTCAGAAATCATCAGGAGAAGAGCGAGTTTGAGCTGTGCATGACGGATTTGGAAGGGCGGAGCCGTATCCTCAATGTATTCCGGAAGCCGACCAAAATCATCTCCAAATTCCGGGACGGCCAGCTGCTGCTCAGCCAGGATGCCACAAACATCGATTCAAAGTTTTATATTTATGATATTGAAAATGCCGGGATGGAGCCACTGCCTTTCCCGGAAGGCAGATTCAAAAATTACAACTCCCTGGACGAGGATGAAGCTGTATTCGTCAGCGACTTTAAAAACGGCTATTTAAACCTTTATTCTTTGAACAAGGAAAATTGGGACTACAAGAGGCTCTCTGATTTCAAATGGAACATAGAGCATTTCATACTGGCAGGCCGCACGGCTTATCTGACACTGAATGAGAACGGGTTTTCAACATTGTATGAGTATGATATCGACACAGACGCCTTGAAGCCGCTTGAGTTTCCGGGTGACGGTGTCATCCACTCGTTGAAAAAAGAGAAAGATCATTTATATATACTTTACTCGAGCAAGGCCGAACCCCACCGTGCCTATAATTATCACATCGGGACGGGCAGATCTGAAAAGCTGTTCGGCAACAGCCCGGCAGACACTGAAATCATGACTGAAACGGGTACCTATGTATCATTCGATGCATTGGATGTCCCATATTATCTTTATAGACAGACGGGTGAGAATGTCAAAACCGTGATTCATATACACGGCGGGCCGGAATCGCAGGCGCGGCCCGAGTTCAATGAGCTGTATTATAAACTTTACGGGGCAGGATATCAGATTGCCGTGCCGAACATCCGCGGGAGCACGGGGTACCACAAATTCTACATCGGCCTCGATGATCAGCTGAAGCGGCTGGATGCGCTCGATGACATCATATATTTGAGAGAACATCTGATCACCTCCCGCAATGCGGATCCTGA
Organism: Salinicoccus kekensis; assembly: GCF_900220995.1. Lineage (GTDB taxonomy): Bacteria > Bacillota > Bacilli > Staphylococcales > Salinicoccaceae > Lacicoccus > Lacicoccus kekensis. Next base: position 927,044 of record NZ_OBQF01000001.1, on the reverse strand, counting down.
GCAGGTATTCATCATGGGCCGGAGCTACGGCGGCTTCATGACACTGATGGCCGTCACACAGTATCCGGAGTTGTGGAAAGGTGCTGTCGATATCGTCGGCATATCGCATTTGAGGACGCTGCTTCAGAACACGTCGAAATGGCGCAGGCAGCTGCGCTCCCATGAGTACGGCTTCATCGGCACACATGATGATTTCTTTGAAGCGACGGCGCCGCTTGAGAACGCCGGCAATATACAGGCACCGCTCAGAATCTTCCACTCGAAGCACGACGTGAGGGTGCCTTACAGCGAGTCGGATCAAATGTACGGCAGGATGAAGCGGAAAGGTAAAGATGTGGATTTCGTCGCTTACGAAAATGAAGGTCATCAGTATATGCACACCGAAAACATTGATGATATGAACAATGAAATCATAAGGTTCTTCAATGAACTGAGCCGGAATCAATAAAAAATATCTAGAATTTGAGATTTATTAAGTTTGTTACTTGCTTTTTGTAACCGAGTGGTATATTATAAATACATGTTAAAAAATAAACATGAATATACCGGAGGTTTTAATAATGACTAAATTTGTAGCAGATAATTTCCACTCAGAAGTCGAGTTTTCAGTGAAACACATGATGGTGACCAAAGTGAAGGGCACTTTTGAAGAGTATTCCATAGAAATCGAAGCGGATTCAATCGAAGACTTCGAAAATGCGAGCCTTAAGGCGACGGCAAAACCGGGAACGATCAACACAGGCGTCGGCGACCGTGACGGCCACCTGCAGTCGGAAGATTTCTTCGATGCTGAAAATCATCCTGAGATCACTTTCACTTCAACGAATATCGAAAAGTCCGGAAATACATTCAAAGTGACAGGCGATCTGACGATCAGAGGCACGACTAAAGAAGAAACGGTCGTCATGGAATATAACGGCCAGGGCACCGACCCGATGAGCGGTGACACGGTTTACGGTTTCGAAGGTTCATTTTCAATCAACCGTGAAGATTACGGCCTGACTTGGAACCAGTCACTTGAAACAGGCGGCGTCCTTGTAAGTAAAGAGGTCAAAGTCGACCTTGAACTACAGTTCAGGGAAGAAAAATAATCAGTCAGAAACTTTACCACACCTTCAGGGTGTGGTATTTTCAATTTTAAGAGGTTTAAAATTCAAAGGATCGGCAGGGGATGGAAATGAATCAGGAAGAAATCATCAATTCGGTTGTAGACTATGTCAGAGACTTTCATGCGGAGGATTCAACGGGCCATGACTTTCATCATGTAATGAGGGTGTACAGGAATGCGATGCGCATCCAGAAACAGGCAGGCGGGGATGAGTTCATCATCAGGGTGGCGAGCCTGCTCCATGACACGATAGATGAAAAGCTGAACGGAGGCGAGCATGTGGTGGAAGACACAAGGCATTACCTGAGGAGCTTTTCAATTGAGGAGGCGGCCGTCGAGCGTATACTCTATGCCATGCAGGCGGTGTCCTTCAAAGGCGGGAATAATGCCTTTGAGGTAAAAAGCATCGAGGATGCGGTCGTCCAGGATGCGGACAGGCTCGATGCGCTGGGCGCCATCGGTATAGCTCGGACTTTCATCTTCGGCGGTGCCAAAAATCATGAAATCCATAATCCTGAAGCCGGGGCGAGGGAGGGGATGACGCTCGAGGAATACCGTGAAGAAAATACGATGATCAATCATTTCCATGAAAAGCTGTTGAAACTGAAGGACCTGATGCATACGGATGCAGCGAAGGAATTGGCTGAAGCGCGCCATAGGTTCATGGAAGATTACCTTGAACAGTTCCATGCTGAATGGCAGGGTGAGCGGTGATCACTCCTGCCAATTCTGCAGTGCGCGCACGACTTCTGCGAGCGGCAGACCGACGACGGTATTATAGTCGCCGTGTATCTCCTTGACGAGCAGGGCGCCGTGGCTCTGGATGCCGTATGCTCCTGCTTTGTCCATATAGTCTTCATGCTGTAAGTGATTTTCAATTTCCTCATCGGTTAAATCATAAAATACCACGTCTGTTTTGGAGAGGATGAATTCTTCCTTATGAAGGGAGCGCAGCATGCAGCCGGTGTACACCTGATGGGTGCCGCTGCTCAATTCCCTGATCATCTCACGGGCGTGGGCTTTATTCTCCGGCTTTTCATATATGACGCCGTCCTTTGCAACGACGGTGTCCGCAGTCAGTATGACTTCGGAGTCCGAAAGCTCGGTGCTATGCGATTTTATCGCCGCCAGGGTCTTTACTTTTTCCACAGGTTCTGTTATCGTTACTCTTGATTCGTCTGTCAGCTGTTCCCGCAGCTCAAATTTTATGTTGACCTGGTTCAGGAGATATCTCCTCCGGGGTGAAGATGAAGCTAAAATTAATTTCATATAAACATCCTTTTTATTATATTATTACATATTTAAAGATGGCTCACGAGTCAAAACTTCAACAGTGGCCGGTGTGACTTTAATTTGAGCGAAATGATGTTTAGTTGAACAGTTACTTAAGAGGTGAAGTCGATGAGAGTGGAACTCACAAAATTTCGTGTAAAAGAAGGAAAAAGCAGACGCGTGGATGAGTGGATCAACTACATTCACGAAAACATGGATGACGTGCTGTTGAACCTCGAAGGTGAGCGGATGTATGTCGAGACGATATTCCGTGAAGCGTTCAATAATGTCGAGTACCTGTATTGGTACAGTGTCCAGGACGAACGGGCGGCCGACGATGATGGCCCGAGCGCACCGAAGATCGATGAAAAGCATATCGAGTTCTTTGATGAATGCATCGATAAGACATTCCGTCCTGAAGATATGACGGCGGCTGTCACGATGATTCCGTACCGCGTGAGAAAAGCGATGGAAAGTGCTGACTAGAAATTCGAATAGTGATAAATTAAGGGCAGACGAAAAGTCTGCTCTTTTTTAATTTCGGAGGGGATAAGATGAATGAAGAGGTTTTGGGACGTTTGAAAGCAGCGGAGGAAGTCTTCTGGAAAAACGATGGGTATAAGCATCATGAAGTGATGGAAGACGGTGCCTTCACTATGGACGATATCCGGGCGGCGGAAGAAAGGCTTTCGAAATTCGCCCCGCTCATTGAAAGACTGTTCCCTGAAACGAGTGGGCAGAAGGGGATAATCGAATCACCGGTCATGCGGCTCGAGCGGATGGAGCGTCATCTGGATGGTGTGTACGGTACTGCCCTGGATGGCAGCCTGTATATAAAACGGGATGATATACTGCCCATTTCAGGATCGGTGAAGGCCCGCGGCGGCATATATGAAGTATTGAAGCATGCCGAGGATCTTGCGCTGGCAGATGGACTGATCGATGAGGATTTGGATTATGCACAGTTCGCCTCGGATAAGTTCAGGGAATTATTTTCACATCATACGATCGTCTGCGCCTCGACGGGCAACCTGGGCCTCAGCATCGGCATTATGAGCGCAAAGCTCGGCTTTAAAGTGGAGATCCATATGTCCGCCGATGCCAAAGCGTGGAAGAAGGCGATGCTCCGGGAGTACGGAGTGGACGTCATTGAGCATATGGACGACTACAGCCGTGCGGTGGAAGTCGGCAGGGAAGAGGCTATGCGGCGTGATGATTTTTATTTCGTCGATGATGAAGACTCGGTCACGTTGTTCCTCGGGTATGCGGTGAGCGCGCTCAGGTTGAAGGCGCAGCTCGAAGAAGTGGGTATTGAAGTGAATAGAGACAAGCCATTGTACGTATATCTCCCGTGCGGGGTCGGCGGGGCGCCCGGCGGCATCACATTCGGGCTGAAGACGGTCTTCGGTGATGCCGTCCATCCGGTGTTCGCCGAGCCCACACATTCGCCGTGCATGCTGCTCGGTGTGATGAGTGGGCGCCACGATGAAATTTCCGTGCGTGATATCGGGCTGGATAACGTGACGATTGCGGACGGTCTTGCCGTCGGACGGGCATCGAAGTTCATCGGGAAGACGGTCGGAGACATGATTTACGGATTTTACACCGTGGAAGACGAGGCGCTGTTGAAGCTTCTAGCCAAGCTGCGGGATGAAGAGGGGATGAAACTCGAACCCTCCGCACTCTCCGGGATGCCCGGTGCCTACAAGCTTCAGCAGAAAGACCCGGACATGACCCCCGGCACACACCTCGTGTGGTCGACCGGCGGTGACATGGTCCCGGATGAAGTTTGGCGGAAGGATTATGAAGAGGGGCAGGCGCTGCTCGGGGATGAGTGATTGAGGTTTTCCGGATGGATGTTTGCGGGAGGCTGAATCTGTCTGGATTAAGTTGGTGAAAACAGACAGAGGCCGGTGTTATCCTCGTTCTGTCCGGATTCTGATGAGAAAAACGGAAGGAGCCGCAGGATGAAGCGCGACTGTCCGGAATAATGCTCAATATCCGGATGGATGTTGAAGTTGATGACGCTCTGTCAGGTTTTTCAGAAAAAAACGGAAGGAACCTGAATATTTTAGGGTGTTGTCCGGAAATTAAAGCAGGGGAGGGGATCAAATGAAGGTTATTGCAGCCATGGACTCTTTCAAAGGGAGCCTGTCATCGCCTGAGGCGAACGAGGCCGTGAGAAAAGGGGTAAAAGCCATATTTGAAGATGCAGATGTCCGCACTTTCCCCATGGCGGACGGCGGTGAGGGCACGATCGATGCGCTTATTGACGGTCTCGGCGGGGAAATCAGATCAAGAGAAGTCACCGGGCCGCTCGGGGGTAAAGTCAATGCCCGTTACGGCTTTGTGAATAAAGAAAATCTCGCCGTCATTGAAATCGCAGAAGCGTGCGGTTTGACGTTGCTCGCGGAAAACACGCTCGATCCATGGCGGGCGACGACTTACGGTGTCGGGGAACTGATCCGTCATGCGTATAGTGAAGGTGCAAGAACTTTCATCATCGGGCTCGGCGGCAGTGCGACCAATGACGGCGGTGTAGGGATGCTGCAGGCGATGGGCTACCGCTTCCTGAATCAGGACGGTGCGCCTATCGAACCCGGCGGCGGAGGATTAAAGGATATCCAGCAGATCATCAAGACGGAAGAAGCGGCTGAATATGATGACTGCGACTTCCGTGTGGCTTGTGATGTGAATAATGTCCTATACGGACCGGATGGTGCGACATACGTGTTCGGACCGCAAAAAGGTGCAGAAGAGGCCATGCTGCCAAGGCTGGATGATGCACTGAAGCATTATGCGGATAAGACACTTGAAAAGGGCATCGACATCTCATCCGTCGAAGGCGGCGGTGCCGCCGGCGGACTGGGCGCTGCTTTCTATGGATATCTGGATGCCCGGCTCGAACCCGGAATCCGGCTGGTGATCGACCTGCTTGATCTGGAGACTGAAATCAAAGATGCGGACCTTGTCATCACAGGGGAAGGCAGGTTGGATGCTCAAACCGCAATGGGTAAGGTCCCGTCAGGGCTTGCGGAAGCGGCGAAGAAGCATGGTGTACCCGTCATCGCGTTCGGCGGCAGTCTGACTGAAGATGCCTATACATTGACCGAAAACCATCTCGATGCGATCTTTTCCATCCAACGGACACCGATATCCTTAAAAGAAGCGATGGATGCCGAAGCCACCCGCTTCAATCTGGAAAAAGCCGTGAGCCAGGTGATCTCAGTAGTCAAACTGGATATCCCATAAAATAAACACCCCGACCATTACAGTGGGGGTGTTTTGGGTATATGGATACTTTTATAATCAATTCTCCAGCTTCAACGTTTCAGCATAGGTGTTTTTATTCACCGGCTCATCTCCGGCTTCATCTTCCTCCACCCGCATGAGCCTCATACCATTCAATGCCACGATGAGTGTTGCACCCATGTCTGAGAGGATCGCAATCCAGAGCGTCAGCCATCCGGGGATGACGAGCAGCAGGGCAATGATTTTGATGCCGATGGCAAAAGCGATGTTCGCTTTGATGATGTTCAACGTTTTACGGCTGAGCTTTATCGTGAACGGCAGTTTTCTCAGGTCATCGCTCATTAAGGCGACATCTGCCGTTTCGAGGGCAGTATCTGTGCCTGCGCCGCCCATGGCGATGCCGACTGTGGAGGCGGCGAGTGCCGGCGCATCGTTCACGCCGTCTCCCACCATCCCAACGTGCTTATATTCAGACTTTAACTGTCTAATGACATCCAGCTTATCATGTGGCATCAACTCATATTGGACATCCGTCACGCCGGTCCGTTCACCGATGGCCCGGGCCGTACTGCGGTTATCGCCGGTCAGCATGACTGTCTTCCGGATGCCTGCCTGATGCAGCTTGCCGATCACTTCCCGGCTCGATTCACGCACTTCGTCCGCAACGGCGATGATTGCCTGAATACTTTCCCCGGTACCTGCAATCATGACCGTCTTCCCCTGATCCTGGAGCGCCTTCACCTTGTTTTCAACTGCACTGCTGAAACCGGATGCCTCCATCTCATTGAATAATGCGGGCTTGCCGATATAATACATTTCGCCGTTGATCCTGCCCTGTATCCCTTTTCCTGTGACGGAATAAAAATCTTCGACAGGTATATTTGCGTACGGCACATTATTATCATCCGCTTCTTTTATGATGGCGGACGCCAATGGATGCTCGGAACGGTGTTCCAGGGCTGTGATGATTGACAGCACTTCTTTTTCATCAAGAGAATCATCAATCAACTGATAATCGGTCACAACGGGTACGCCTTTTGTGAGTGTCCCTGTCTTATCGAATGCTATGGCTTTTAACCCGCCCATCTCTTCCAGATGGACCCCGCCTTTTATAAGGACACCTTTTTTGGCCGCATTTCCGATGGCGGAAACGATCGATATCGGGGTGGATATCACCAGTGCACATGGACAGCCTACAACAAGGACCGCGAGTCCTTGATACACCCACGTCGACCAGGCGGCCCCGAAGAATAGGGGTGGTATGACTGCAACCAATAAAGCAATGACCATAATGGCCGGTGTGTAATATTTTGCGAATTTATCGATGAAGGCCTGGGCCGGGGCGCGTTCACCCTGAGCTTCTTCGACGAGATGTATAATTTTTGAAATGGTCGTATCTTCAGCCAGCTTGGTGATTTTGACTTCGAGCAGTCCTTCTTCGTTCAGTGTACCTGCAAATACTTCATCATCCCGGGATTTCTCGACAGCCACCGATTCACCTGTGATGGCTGCCTGGTTGACGGCAGAATATCCATCGACGATGACGCCATCCATTGCGATTTTCTGACCCGGCTTGACGACCATGATGTCGCCGACTTCAATATCATTGACGTGAACCGTCATTTCATGTCCGTTCCGCTTGATGAGTGCCTCTTTAGGCGCGATGTTCATAAGTGAACTGATGGACTGCCTTGCACGTTCCATCGAAAAACGCTCCAAAGCTTCACTGAGGGCAAAAAGGATGACGACAATCGCAACTTCAGCCCATTCTCCGATGATGACACCGCCAATCACTGCGACCGTCATCAGCGTCCGCATATCGAATTCCAGACGGATCAAATTCTGAAGACCGGTTTTCAGCATCGAACTTCCGCCCACGAGCATCGAGGTGATGAACAGCAAAGGCGTGAGGATATTATCATTGCCGTTCACAAACATGGAAATGAAACCGAAAATGAGGAATAACAGCGAGTAGAGCAGGGTGCTGTGCTTCTTATAAAACGGGAGGGGCGTTTCCTTTTGAGGGTCGTGATCTTCAGTTGTTTTCTCCGGTGCAACTTTAAGACCTTCAAATGCCCCGGCAGCTTCCAGCTCTTCAATCGTCGCCGAGCCGTAGACCGAGATTTTAGAAGCGCCGAAGTTGACTTTAGCATCCCGGACCTCGGGCAACTTTTTGACATTACTTTCAAACTTCCCGGCACAATTCGCACAGGAAAAACCATCTACACGATAAACGCTTTCTTCTTTCTGATCTAGTTTAACGAGTCCCTCAGACATTGGCCGTCACTTCTTTCCTCTGCGTCAGTGCAATCATCATGATTTGCTTGATATGCTGGTCCTCAATCGAATAGAAGGCAAGTTTCCCTTCTTTCCTGAAAGTGACGACCCCCTGTTTATAAAGGGTGCGCAGATGGTGGGAGGCGTTGGCGATGGTCACGCCGAGTATATTTGCGATGTCGCACACACATAATTCATCTTCCCGGCACAGGGCATACGTGATTTTAGCCCTGTTCACATCGGCGATGGCTTTAAGCATCTGTGAGACACCGGCAATGTCCACAGTCTGTAAATCTTTTTGCACGCGGTCGACCTTTTCTTCGTCATAACAGAAAACTTCGCAGGTCTCTTCTATATTCATAACGTACCTCTCATTCAAGTATATATTTGAATAAAAGTATACGCTCTTTTAATTTTACATTCAAGTAGACACTTGAGTGTTGATAAGGGATAAAATTCCAAGAAGCTTGACATTTAATGATTACATATGTAAACTAAAGATAATAAGACTACAGATGTAAATGGTGGAGGGATGAAGATGACACAGCCGGATTATCAAATCACGGATTCCGAATGGGAAGTCATGCGTGCTGTCTGGGCACAGGAGCAGGTGACGAGCAGGGAAATCATAGAAGTGCTGCAGAAAAAGAAGGATTGGAGCCCTGCCACGATTAAAACGTTCATCGGCAGGCTCGTTAAAAAAGAAATGCTTGATACAGAAAAAGAGGGCAGGAAGTTTTTGTATTCAGCCAAGATCCGCGAGGATGAATTCCTCAGGAACACCCTGGATGAGACGTTCAGTAATATCTGCGATAAGGATAATGGAAGTATGATTGCGGGGTTGATCGAGAAATCGGTGTTAAGCATTGAAGATATAGAACTGCTTGAAAGAATGATAGAGAAAAAGAAAAAAGACGCAGTGGAAGAAGTGCCGTGCAGCTGCACACCCGGCCAATGCAGATGTCAGATTCATCATCCGTAACACTGGTTTTTGAATGGAGATGACTGAGGCAAAATTTTTTAAGATTTTATATACCCCATTAGGGTATAAGTCGAGACTTCTGTTTAAACACGCATCTATTTAATGTTAAAGAAAAGAGGGATGAATATGTCACAACATAAGCATGAACATCATAATCACCATCATGACAGCGAAGACCATCACGTCGGACATGCCGCTCATGATCACCAGGAAGGACACGGAAATCACGATGGGGATCACGGCCATCACCATCATGGAGATTTCAGGAAAAAGTTTTTTGTTTCACTGATTTTCGCAGTACCGATTATTTTTCTCGCCCCGATGATGGGCATCGAACTGCCTTTCCAGTTCACGTTCCCCGGATCCGACTGGGTGGTGCTGGTGCTCGCAACAATACTATATTTCTACGGCGGCCAGCCTTTCCTGAGTGGTGCGAAGGAAGAGCTGAAGGCCCGTAAGCCGGGCATGATGACCTTGATATCAATGGGCATCTCGGTCGCATATTTCTACAGCTTATACGCGTTCTATATGAATCACTTCGGTGCAGCAGACACACATACGATGGATTTCTTCTGGGAACTTGCGACATTGATCGTCATCATGCTGCTGGGCCACTGGATTGAGATGAATGCGGTCGGCAATGCAGGGGATGCACTCAAAAAAATGGCCGAGCTCCTGCCGAACACTGCAGTCATCGTTGAAGAGGATGGAAATACCAAAGAGGTCAAGCTCTCTGAAGTGAATGAAGGTGACGTCGTACAGGTGAATGCAGGGGATAACATCCCCGTCGACGGTACCATCGTATCCGGAAGAACTTCCGTGGATGAATCACTTGTTACAGGAGAGTCAAGGAATGTTGAGAAGACGGTGGAAGATACTGTCATCGGCGGCTCTGTGAACGGATCCGGCACCATTACGGTGAAAGTGACGGGTACCGGGGAAAGCGGTTATCTGTCGCAGGTGATGGGGCTCGTAAGCCGGGCTCAAAGCGATAAGTCGCACGCAGAGCTGCTTGCCAACAGGATTGCGGGGTATTTATTCTACTTCGCGCTCAGTGCCGGATTGATTGCATTCATAGTATGGATGATGATTTCAAACGACATGAGCTTTGCGACTGAAAGGCTGGTGACGGTGCTCGTCATCGCGTGTCCACATGCACTCGGTCTCGCCATTCCACTCGTGACGGCACGGTCGACTTCCATCGGTGCGAGGAACGGACTGATTGTTAAAAACCGTGAATCGCTGGAAACTGCAAGGCACCTGGATGCAGTCATGATGGATAAGACAGGGACGCTCACAGAAGGTAACTTTGCAGTGAATCATTTTGAAAGCTTCAATGATGCGTATTCCGATGAAGAAATATTAGGGTTCATGGCAGCAATCGAAAAAAGTTCGAGTCATCCATTGGCCCTCGGCATACTGGATAAAGCAGCGGAGGAGGGCATCACTGTCCCGCAGGCTGAAGATGTCAACAACATTCCGGGCATCGGGCTGGAAGCGACAATTGCCGGCAGGGATATGAAGATCACAAGCATGTCCTATCTGGAAGATCATAATATAGATTACGATGAAAAGCAGTTTGAGTCCCTTGCAGGGCGTGGGAACTCGGTCAGTTTCCTGATCATAGACGGTGAAAACAGCGGCATCGTCGCACAGGGCGACCAAATCAAGGCAAGCTCTAAAGGCATGGTTGAAGATTTGATTGAACGCGGAATCGAACCCGTCATGATGACCGGGGACAACAGGCAGGTTGCAGAAGCGGTCGCAGCGGAACTCGGTATCAGTGAAGTGCATGCCCAGATGATGCCTGAAGATAAGGAAGCGATGATCCAGGCGTATCAGAAGGAAGGGAAGAAAGTGATGATGGTGGGGGATGGCATCAATGATGCACCGAGCCTCGTACGCGCAGACATCGGTGTGGCTATAGGCGCAGGAACGGATGTTGCGGTCGAATCCGGTGATGTCATACTGGTCAAGAGTGATCCGTCGGACATCATGAACTTCCTCTCACTTTCGGAGAAGACGATGAATAAAACAGTGCAGAACCTGTGGCTTGGGGCAGGCTATAATATAATCGCCGTTCCGCTCGCAGCAGGTGTGCTCGCTTCCATTGGGCTGATCCTCTCACCGGCCGTCGGTGCCATACTGATGTCGATCAGCACAGTTGTTGTTGCGCTGAATGCGATGACGCTGAAATTGAATTAAATAGAAAAGGTCTCAAAACCTATCGGGTTTGGGACCTTTTTCATTTGCGCGGCTACTTCATATCTCCAATATATTCCTTGATCACCACAGCCTGATTGTGTTCTTCGTCTTTTGCAGCATAGAGCAGGGTGACATTACGTCCGTCGGAATCCTTCTTGATTTGCATCAAAACTTCCTTATGGTCATCCAGTTCCTTCTTATACTTTTCTTTGAACTCCTCCCATTTTTCGGGATCATGGTCAAACCATTTTCTGAGCTCTTTGGAAGGGGCGATATCCTTAAGCCATTCATCATGTTCAAGATCTTCCTTTTTGATGCCCCTCGGCCAGATGCCGTCCACAAGTATCCGCTTCCCATCCTGCCGCGATACATCATCATACACCCTTTTAAGTTTGAGCATCATATCATCTCCTCCTATCCCGTTTCTTCAACAATACCCGTTTTTCTTCGAGTAAGCGGTTGAACTCGGCATCGAGAGCTTCAGTAGGGTCAAGAGATAATCTGCTGAGCACCTCGGTGATTTTATTCTCAAGGACCATCAGTGCTTCCCCGGTGTCATCTAGAGATTCAGCGGTCTGGTCACTAAACAGTTTTCCATCCTCAATATTGTAATTGGTGTCAGTGATATTTTCACGGAATATCCGGTCATGGGAAACGAGGACGATGGTCGCAGGATGGCTCTGCAGCATGACTTCAAGTGCTTCAATCGTATGGATGTCGAGAAAGTTGGTCGGCTCGTCGAGCATCACCACCTGAATATCCGCCATCAGAATTTTCGCGAGCTGGACTTTGACGCGTTCTCCGCCGTTGATGACGTTTATTTTCTTATGGACTGCATCACGCTTTATATTCAGTCGGGCGAGAACGGTCCTGACAGTCGTCTCATCATAGTGACTCGCTGTCATGATGTTTTCAATAATAGTTTTGTCATTATCCAGTGATTCCAGCTGCTGATGGAAATAGCCGATTTTAAGTGAAGCATCTTTATATTTTTCCTGGATATGGTTGAGCAGGGTGGTTTTGCCGCTGCCGTTTGCGCCGGTTATTGAGATCTTTTCACCCGCTCTTACAAATAAAGAAGCCCCGGTCAATATGGTTTTGTCTTCACGTTTGATCTCTTCATTCTCAATCCTGATGATTGTCTTTTGACCGAGGGACTCCATACCCTGGGTATGGAACTTGATTTCCTTCTCCTCGATCGGTTTGTCCTTTACTTCAAGCTGTTCTATACGTGATTTCATGCCGCCTGCCACCTGGTCCAATTTCTTCTGTTTCTTGTTGAAGTAGGGTTTTGCACCAAGGACATTCACATCGGAATCAGATTTATCTTTTACCTTTGCGGCGCCATCCGCCTGACGTTTTTTCTTATCAATTGCGTTTGATAAATGTCTTTTAACTTTTACATACTTGTCATACTCATCCTGCTGCCTCTTTATGGAGTGCTCTTTCATCTCCTTATATTTATCGTAGTTGCCCGGATAGACTTTGATCAAATTGTCCTCAATGGACCATATTTCATCAACGGTCCTGTTCAGGAATTCACGGTCGTGTGAGGCGATGATCTTGATATTATCAATGTGCTGCAGCTTTTTCACCAGAGCTTCGGAATGCTGCTCATCGAGGTGTGTCGTCGGCTCATCCAAAAGCAGGATCCCCGCATCCTCATTCAGTGTCCGGTTTAAATACAGCTGTGTCGTCTCGCCGCCGCTCCTTTTAATGTCGGTATCCTTGATCTGCGGGATCAGTTGGATGATGTCATCCGTATAAATATCACTGCTTTCAATCATATGGTTGAAGAGTGTCGTCTTGCCGCTGCCGTTTCTGCCGATTAATCCGATCGCCTTATGTTCCTGTATTAGCAGGTGATCGACTGAGAGCAGATGTTCACCATTCACTTCCAAGTGGATATCTTTCAATTCAAGCATAAAAAAACCCCCGAATTCAGTATTTCGAATCAGGGTACGACGGGCCTCTATGTTATAATATGCTTCATAAAACATATTAAATAACATCATTCATAATGAATATTAAGGAGAAAATTAGGCCGTTATTATCCTGATCCGACATTTTTTGCATGCTGAATAAGCATCAATATGTCATGGGTAGGGGATAATCTACTTCATCGGCCTGATTCCACTCCTTTTCTCTATAATTAATTCCATATTACACTTTTTAGTGTTTATTTTCAATGAAAGGAGGAATGATCATGGACCGTCGTGAATTCAAGCAAAAAGTCATAGATTACGCCCACAGCATCGGCATCGACGATATCGGCTTCACGCATGCCGAGCCGTTTTTGGAATATAAGGCGAAGCTCATCGATTACCTGGACAAGGGATATGCGTCTGGCTTTGAAAAAGGCAGCGTGGAAGAGCGCACGAACCCGAAAGCGAGCCTGCCGAGTGCGAAAAGCATCATTGCGATCGCCGTGGGGTATCCGAATAAACTCCCGGATGCGCCGAAGGGCAGGAAGGGCAGCCGGCGGGGGATGTTTGCCCGTGCTTCATGGGGCATGGATTACCATGAACTGCTGAACAGGCGCCTCGATAAGCTTGAAGCCTACATCAAGTCCATCGACCCAGGGATTGAGACGAAATCGATGGTGGATACAGGCGTGCTCTCAGACCGTGAAGTGGCGCGGCGAAGCGGTCTCGGGTACATCGGCAAGAACGGATTCGTCATCAATCCGGAACTCGGGACCTACACATATCTCGGTGAAATGATCGTAAGCTACCCGTTCCCGCCTGACGAGGAACTGATCGACTCATGCGGAGACTGCAACATATGCGTCGACCGCTGCCCGACAGGGGCGCTCGTCGGCAACGGCCAGCTCGACTCCAACAAATGCATCTCGTTCCTCACACAGATCAAAGGCTGGATGCCGGACGAGTACAGATATAAGATCGGCAACCGCTTATACGGCTGCGATACATGCCAGCAGGTCTGCCCGAGGAATAAAGGCATCAACACCGACCACCATGAGGATATCGTCCTCGAACCGGAAATATTGAAGCCTGAGCTGGAACCGCTCCTTGAAATATCCAACAGGGAGTTCAAGGAAAAGTACGGCCACCTCGCCGGAGTCTGGAGGGGGAAGAAGCCGATCCAGAGAAATGCTATAATTGCATTGGCACATTTTAAAGAGGAATCCGCAGTGGACACTTTGAAGCGTGTTGCGGAAAATGATCCGCGTCCGGTGATCAAGGGCACCGCCTACTGGGCGATCGGCCAGATCCAGGGCAGTGACGCCGCCGGGTACATCCATGAAAGATATCCGCATGAACAGGATGCGGAAGTGAAAGCGGAAATGCTGAAAGGCATCCAGGAAACCAGTCAATAGAGAGGAATTAGTCATGCCGAACCACATCGTTTTATTTCAACCGGAAATACCCCAGAATACGGGGAACATCGCCCGTACATGTGCAGCGACGGATACTACACTGCATTTGATCAAGCCGCTCGGCTTCAGCGTCGAAGAGAAGATGGTGAGGCGGGCAGGTCTGGATTACTGGGAGTTTGTGGACATCCATTATTATGAATCGATAGAACAGTTTTTTGAAGAAAATGAAGGCAATTACTACATGCTTTCAAAACACGGCAAGAAGGCCCATTCCGATATGGATTACTCTGATTTTGACGAGAACCATTATTTCGTTTTTGGCCGTGAGACGACAGGCCTGCCGGAGTGGGTCAGGGAAGAATATGATGATACACTGCTGAGGGTGCCGATGACCGGAAACGTCAGGTCGTTGAACTTGGCAAATACAGCTACAATGCTGGTGTATGAAGCATTAAGACAACAAAACTACCCGGGACTTATATAGGAGGACATTTTTAACATGGAAAAGTATGCAGTGATTGACTTGCTTAAAAACCACCGTTCAATACGTAAATTCACCGATGAAAAATTACCAGACGAGACGATCAGGATGCTCGTTGAAGCGGCACAGAGTGCCAGCACTTCAAGTTATGTGCAGGCATATACAATCATCGGCGTGACGGATCCTGAAAAGAAGAAAGCGCTGAAGGAAATCAGCACACAGCCCTATGTCGAGAACAACGGGCATTTATTCGTCTTCGTCGCAGACTACAGAAGGCACCGTGATCTGTCGGAAGAAAAAGATGCCCCGATCAATTTCCATCTGACGGAGCAGTTCATCGTCGGCACCGTCGATGCGGCGCTTGCGGCGCAGAACCTGGCCGTTGCGGCAGAGAGCATCGGGCTCGGAATCTGCTACATCGGTTCCCTGAGAAATGATATGGCGAAAGTGATCGAGATACTGGAGCTGCCTGAAGGCACATTCCCGCTCTTCGGCATGGTGGCTGGATTCCCGGCACACGAAGGCAGTGTTAAGGAACGCCTGCCGTTTGAAGCGGTGTATCACGAGAACACTTATCAGCATCTGGATGAGACGAAAGAGGAAATCGAAGATTATGACGAGCGTGTGAGCGCGTACTATAAAGAACGCACAGGCGGGAAGCGGGATGATTCCTGGAGCGACCAGGTGGTCGGCATGCTCAATAAAAAGCAGCGCCTGGATGTCGACGAAGTCGTTAAAAAGCAGGGATTCCTGGGGCAGTAAGAAAATATACGGAGATTTCAATCATTCACCAGTTCCGGTGTTGCAATCACTGTGCCGGATGTTGAAGAGGATGTCGTAAGCGCAGCCGATGGAAGTGATCAGGCTGATGACGGCAGCAAGTCATCGACGCTTCCTGATACGGGTGTAGCGGCATTACCTATGGGGATTATTGCTTCCATTCTGTTCGCAGGTGGCGCATTGCTGACATTCTTCACAAGAAGAAAACAATAATAGAATAATGAATATTTTTGAGATAGAGAGTGAAGCGTGCTTCATCCTGATCTTGAATTTATACATGAAAAAGGGCGACTTCAAATCAATTGATTTGAAGTCGTCCTTTTCTTGTTACCATTTACCAGTCAAACTTTAATTGATTATCATAAAATTACAATTGCTTACTTCCTTGAGTTCGTAAGGTTGGGAGATAAATCTTGGAAAGGTTACGAAATATGGATGAGGATTCGCAACTTTGACCAGGAGTTTGGTAGAAGGTTGCGAAATAGGAGGAAGAATTTGCAACGTTGGCAGGCAAGTCTCATAAAGGTTGCGAAATAGGGTGCTGGATTCGCAACATTGACACAGAAATCTCAGAAGGGTTACGAATCACGAGGGAGGATTCGCAACTTTGAGCTGAAATCCACACAAACGTCACAAAAAAATGCCATAGATCACAAAGGATCTACGGCATCATGCTCAATTTGAGCAGGTCTTTCGAATTTAAATATTATCTGATTCTCTTTTCGCCGTCATCCTTGTAACCATACTCAGATTCGCGGCAAGCAGTTAAAATTGCAGTTAAAAACGCAATACATACCATTAAGATTAAAAATGCATCCATTAGTCTGCCTCCTAGCGTACTCGCTTATATAATTAACATTATATCTGATTATACCACATTTAAAAAGAGGCTTTTAAATAATTTTGGGATGTTATGAATCAAACGCTTCGATTATGAACTCGATTCCTGTGATCAGGAAGTAGATCCCCATAAGGAATGCAATGGCAAAGAGTCCGGTCAACGGGTTGAACAGGACCATGAGGCCGAGCAGTATGCCGATGATACCTATGATGACCGCGGCCCAGAACCTGCTGGTGCTCCGTTCTTTGATGTAGCTCGATGTGATGAGCAGGTAGACTGAGTCGACGATGAACCATGCGCCGAGAAGCACAGGCAGGGCGATGATGCCGAGCTGTATGTTGAACAGGATCAGCAGCCCGATGATGATGTCGATGATGCCGATCACGAGCATCAGGGTATAGTTCCTGTCCGAGTAATCCTTTATCTTCCTTCTGAAGAAAATCTCAAAGACACCTTTGAATATTGCGCCGAAGCCGAGCAGGAAGACTGCGGCCAAAATCGTGGCGTCCGGGTTTGCGAATAAAAAGATTGCCAGAATGATGAATATGATTCCGACAATCAGTGAAGGCCAGTTGAAATTCCTGGTTGAACCTTCCATTTTGAATCATCCTCTCCATTCATAGTTTGTGAAATTAATCTCTAATTATAATTATAAGTGCTATCCGGAGCGGATATGTATATTCTGCTCACAAAGTTGCGGTATTTTCATTTTAAAGTTCCTTCAGTGTTATTTGTGATAAAATTATGGGTAAACTAAGTATGATATGTCTTAAAACACATTATATGGAGGAAATTATCATGGCTATGAATTTTAAAATTTTCGACACCAAAGAAACTTTAAGTGTATATACTGCTGATATCTTAAGGAAACAGGTCCACAACAATCCTACCAGCCTGCTTGCATTGGAAATGAATGAAGATTTGAACTGGACATATGAGAAGTTCGTCGGTGAGACGAAGCAGCATCCTGCAGATTTCTCCCAGGTGAACATCACATTGATCGGCAGACCGACAACGGATGTGCTTGATAAGCTCACGATACCTGAAAACCAGTTCCACAAAGACGGCTCGAGTGAATCGCTGAACAGTCTCCTTGATGATGACGATAAAGATAAAAAACAGATCAGTCTGGGACTCTTGTATCTCGACAATAAAGGCAATGTCGGCTTCAATGATGAGGATAAAAATGAGCCGGTATTCGATGCCCGCGAATTGTTCGTGGTGGCTGCAGGTGCAGACAAGGCGGATGTGGTCAGGGCGCTGTACAATGCCAAGGAAAATGACAAGGATGCATACAGCCAGATCAAATCGCACCGTATGGTGACGGTTGTGCTGGACCGGGAGGCGGCGTCTGGGCTGGATCCGGATATCGCCGATTATTACAGTTTCAAATTTGCATAAGTCTGAAGAGGTGAGAGCGGGATGAAGAAGGAAGACTGGAAAGTCCGATACGGAAATGATGAGGATGAAGACTATAAGGATCTGGTGGAACCAGATCCGAATACGATGACGTATGATATGGAAGATGTGCGTGAGCTCGGCCGGGAAATGGAACAGCTTTCCCAAAATCCGGACTATCCAATTGATACTTCCGTTGATGAGTCGCATGATGATGGGAAAGAAAATGATGAATAACAGATGAATCCTCTGGTGAATTAGTATAAAATGTTGATGTATACTAATTTACAGGAGGTTTTTTTCATTGTCATACAGAATTGAAAAAGATACTATTGGAGAAATCAAAGTACCCGCTGATAAATACTGGGCAGCACAGACTGAACGCAGCCGCCAGAATTTTCCGGTCGGCAAAGAGAAGATGCCGATTGAAGTGATCGTGGCATTCGCCGAGTTGAAAAAAGCGGCAGCTGTTGCGAACAACAGCCTGGGCAAGCTGTCGGACAACAAGAGAGATGCGATCGCATATGCATGCGACCGTGTGATCAACCGTGAACTGGACGAGCATTTCCCGCTTGTCGTCTGGCAGACCGGAAGCGGCACACAGAGCAACATGAACGTCAACGAAGTCGTCAGCTATGTCGCCAACGAGTACTTGCAGGAAAAGGGTATCGAAGATGAGAAAGTTCATCCGAATGACGATGTGAACATGTCTCAAAGCTCCAATGACACTTATCCGACAGCAATGCATGTGGCACTCCTCGTATCTGTTGAAGAGCAGCTGCTGCCTGCACTGATGAAATTGAAAAGAACTTTCGAAGCACAGGAAAAAGAGTATGATGATATCATCAAAATCGGCCGTACGCATCTGCAGGATGCCACTCCGCTCACGCTCGGACAGGAAATCAGCGGCTGGAGATATATGCTTGAGAAGTGCGAGGAACTCATCGAGGAGTCGAAAGGCCAGCTCAGGAACCTTGCGATCGGCGGTACGGCAGTGGGCACCGGCATCAATGCACATCCTGAATTCGGTGCGCGTGTCGCAAGGGAACTATCCGTCCAGACAGGCTACGAGTTCGTCACAAGCCCGAACAAGTTCCATGCACTCACTGCGCATGATGAAGTGGTCTACCTGCATGGTGCGCTTAAAGCGCTTGCAGCAGACCTCATGAAAATCGCAAACGATGTGAGATGGCTTGCTTCAGGACCGCGTGCGGGCATTGCCGAAATCGAGATTCCTGCCAATGAACCGGGGTCATCCATCATGCCGGGCAAAGTCAACCCGACCCAGTCGGAAATGCTCACAATGGTGTCGACACAGGTCTTCGGAAACGATGCAGCAGTCGGATTTGCGGCATCACAGGGCAACTTCGAACTGAATGTTTTCAAACCGGTGATCCTGTACAATACACTGCAGTCGATCTATCTCCTCGCGGACGGCATGGTGACATTCAATGATAAATGTGCTGTCGGCATCAAACCGATACATGAAAACATAGACAGGTTCCTGAACAATTCACTGATGCTCGTCACGGCACTGAACCCGCATATCGGTTATGAAAAAGCGGCGAAAATTGCCAAGAATGCCCATGAAAAAGGCATCACGCTGAAAGAATCGGCTGTCGAATCCGGCCATTTGACGGAAGCTCAGTTCGATGAGTGGATCAGACCTGAAGATATGACTGAATCTAAAGAATAGGTGAACTCACTATGAAACGGATAGGCTTGATAGATATAGGCTCGAACACCGTACGGCTGGTATTGTTCGAGTATACCGAAGAGACGGGTCTGAAGGAGATCCAGAATATAAAAACGCCTGCAAGGCTTGCAGGCTACCTGACTGAAGACGACCTCATGGAAGAAGAAGGTATCGACCTTTTAGTGAACATACTCCACAGCTTCAAGCAGATTGCCGACAAGTACGATGTGGTCGACTTGTGTCCCGTCGCCACGGCAGCCATCAGGAATTCATCTAATGTCGATGAGATTGTGAAACGTGTCAAAGAAGAGCTGGACATCGACATCAAAGTGATCTCCGGCAAAGAGGAAGCCTATTACGGCTTCCATGCAGTCACCCATACGATCAGCACCCATGATGCCGTCACCATAGATATCGGCGGAGGAAGCACCGAGCTCACCTTCTTTGAAGATAAAGAGCTGATTTACTCAGAAAGCCTCCCCTTCGGTGTGGTGACGCTCCAGGAGATGTTCTTTGAAGGCAGAGCACATAATGATGAAGACGCCATCCGGGAAGCAAAGGCGTATGTTGAGGAACAGCTCGGCAATGTGAGATGGTTGTCCAAACGCCGGGTGACGATCCTTGCGATCGGCGGAAGTGCAAGGAACGTCGCACGCATCCACCAGTCGATGATCAATTATCCAATTGCGGGTGTCCACGGCTATGCACTGGAACGTGACGGCCTGGAAGGTGTCATGGACATCCTCATGAATACGGAAGGTGAGGAGCTGGATGATATCGACGGCTTGAGCAGGGACCGCAGCGACATCATACTGCCGAGCCTGCTTGTCTTCAAGACACTTTACGACATCGTCGATGCGAGGGAATTCAAATTCAGCCGCAAGGGGCTGCGTGAAGGTCTTGCGATGTCCATCATCTCGCAGGAGAAGCCGTATGCCTTCAACAAATATAAAATCTACGAGGATGCGATGAGCGAGCTTGCAAATGATTTCAAGCTGAATGCGGAAACATCCGCGAAGCGCACTGAGATCACGGAGCGCATCTACCATGAACTGAACCGGCATGATCTGCTCACGATATCAAAGCATGACAAATATCTTTTGAAGAATGCGGCGAAAATATTCTATCTCGGTGATTTCATAGACCGGGATGCGACGAGCCAGCACACATTCTATCTGCTCGCCAACAGCAACATCAACGGCATCGTCCACCGCGACCGGGTGCGGCTTGCGTTGATTGCGAGCTTCAAGAACAAGACGCTCCTTAAATTTTATGCCGAGGACGTGGGATGGTTCGATGACGATGACATCAAATTGCTGCTCGATCTCGGGAGCATACTCAAGTTTGCGAATGCACTGAACATATCGCATACGAACATCGTCACTGATCTGTACCTGGATGAGAATGAAGACGAATATGTCCTCACCGTTGAATATCAGGGCGATCCAATCGCCGAGGAATATCAGGCATCAAGGCAGAAGAAGCATATCGAGAAGATGCTCGATAAAAAATTGGAGATAAAATTTACAGAAGCTTAACATTAGAACAGTACAATGGTGATTGGAGGGATGACCGTGGAATACAAACTCGACAACAGGGAATATTATGATAACCGTGAACTGAGCTGGCTCAGGTTCAATTACAGAGTGCTGGAAGAAGCAATCGATGACCATAATCCATTGCTCGAACGATTCAAATTCCTCGCAATCACCAGTTCCAATCTGGATGAATTTTTCATGGTCAGAGTCGGCGGACTGAAAGATCAGGTGAAGATGAATTACCATGAACCTGAAAATAAGACGAAGATGACCCCGGGTGAGCAGCTTGAAAACATCAGCAGGTTGAACAGGGAAAACTGCACCGCCCAGTACCGCATCTTCAACGACCTTAAAGATGAACTTGAAAGTTACGGCGTTTATTTCAAAAAGCCGGAAGATCTGCCTGAGCGATTCAAAGTGGAAGCGGATGAGATCTTCGACGAAGAAATCTTTCCTTCACTGACGCCGCTCGGCATAGATGCATACCGCCCTTTCCCGAAGCTCATGAATAAGAAGATCAATATATTCGTGAATCTGTCGAATGAGCTCGGTGATCAGACGGCAATCGTGCAGCTGCCGACGATCATCAAGCGGTTCTACACTTTCCATGATGACGGCAGGACATACGTCGTACTGTCCGAAGACATCATCATCAGAAATGTCGGCAAGTTATTCAAAGGGTACAAAATAGACCGTACATTCGCATTCAGAATCACCCGGAATGCCGACCTCACCATCCATGAAGAAGGGGCGCAGGATCTGCTGATCGAGATCGAAAGGTTCCTTAAGGAACGCACGAAGGGTGCAGCAGTGCGCCTTGAGATCGACAGCGGCGGGAACAGTGCGATCAAAGGCTCATTCTTAATGGAGGAGCTGTCCCTTGGTGAAAATGATGTCTATAAATTTGACGGGCCGCTGGACCTGACTTTCCTTTTCGAGTTCGTCTCGAACCTTAAGGGAAGGCACCCGAACCTGATCTATAAACCGTTCGAACCGCAGTCCCCGAAGTTCCTCGGTACAGACGACGTATATGAGCGCGCCTTGAAGGAAGATATTTTCCTGCACCATCCGTTCGAGTCATTCCAGCCGATCGTGGATTTCGTCAAAGAGGCGGCGGCGGATCCGGACGTGCTCGCGATCAAGCAGACGCTGTACCGTGTCTCGAGCGATTCACCGATCATCGCCGCCCTGAAGGAAGCTTCCGAGAACGGCAAGCAGGTTTCCGTTCTGGTCGAATTGAAAGCAAGGTTCGATGAGGAAAGCAACGTCCATTGGGCGAAGGAACTTGAAGATGCCGGGTGCCATGTGATCTACGGGATGAACTATTTGAAGACGCACAGTAAAATCACGCTCGTCATCAAACGGGTGAGGAATAAACTGGTCAGGTTCGTCCATCTCGGCACGGGCAATTACAATGACTCCACAGCCAAGCAGTATACGGATATGGGCATCATCACGACAGATCCGGATATCGGCGACGATGCGATCAATTTCTTCAACTATTTGAGCGGATATTCACTGAAACCCGAATATAAATCGCTGCACGTGGCGCCTTTTGAAATCAGGGACTTATTCGATGATTACATCAACAAGGAAATCGCGTTCCATAAAGAACACG
Source organism: Salinicoccus kekensis (assembly GCF_900220995.1). Lineage (GTDB taxonomy): Bacteria > Bacillota > Bacilli > Staphylococcales > Salinicoccaceae > Lacicoccus > Lacicoccus kekensis. The sequence continues at coordinate 904,256 of NZ_OBQF01000001.1, read as the reverse complement.
GCAACGGGTATATATTCGCCAAGATGAACTCACTCACCGACAAGAAGATCATTGATAAGCTGCTCATCGCTTCACAGGAGGGTGTCAAGATCGACCTCGTGATCCGCGGCATATGCTGCCTGAAGGCGGGCATCCCCGGTGTCAGCGAAAATATCCGTGTCGTGAGCATAGTCGGCAGGTTCCTTGAACATACAAGGATCTATTACTTCCGTCATAACGGGCAAGACAAGATGTTCTTATCCTCTGCGGATATGATGACAAGGAACATGATCAAACGTGTGGAGATCCTCTTCCCGGTGAATGATGAAAGATTCATCGAAGAATTGAAGGAGATCAATGAACTTTATCTCAGGGACAATAAAAAAGCCCGCTACCAGAAGCCGGACGGCACATACGCATATGTGAGGAACGATGCGCCGCTGCTCAGCGCGCAGGAAGAACTGATGCGCCGCGCCTTGAAAGTGAACCGTGAACAGATAGAACATAAGGAAAATTATCTGCTGACGCGGATCAGGAACAGATTCAAGAAGAGCAACTGATATGCGGCATCATAAAAAATCCCCTTTGAAATCATTGTGATTTCAAAGGGGATTTTACTTATAATTCATCTTTATCCAGTGCGATGGTCAATTCTTTCTGCAGGATCGGATGGATGAATGACATCTTATAGCTGAACAGCTGCAGATCCCTGAGTGTCGAGCCGCCGTACAACGGATCTCCGATGATGGGAAAACCGATGTGGGCAAGATGGACCCTGATCTGGTGGGTGCGTCCGGTCTCAAGCTCCAGCTCGATTTCACAGTACTCATCCGTCACTTTGGATTTGATGATGTTCGTCACGGCTTCCTTCCCGCGGGGGGTGACGTGATATTTATTTCTTTCTTTCGGGTTTTTGGCGATCGGTGCTGAAATGGTCTGGGGCTCCAGACGTTTCTTCGTATCGACCCTTGCGATGTAGACGCGTTTGATCTCGCGTTCAGCGAGCATATGGTCAAGCATCTTTTTGACGTATGGGTGCTTGGCCACGAGTATCACGCCTTTCGTCTCCTGATCGAGACGGTGGACGGGTTCGAGATAATCCACATCGAGCGTGTAGAGCGCATGGTTCATCAAAGTGTTCGTTTCGTGCATTTCATTCGGATGTGTCTTGACACCGCGCGGTTTGAAGAGGAGGGCGAGATACCTGTCCTCGTACAATACTTCGCATGTCCTGTAACTCGGCTTGTACTGGCTTTTTTTCTCCGACGCCGGGAGATTAACGGCATCCCCCGTATGGAGGTCGGTGTTCAAAGGCTGCTTCTCCGAGTTGATTTCGATATCTTTTGACATGCGCAGAAGATGAAGTTCCTTTTTCGATAAGTGAAGCGTCTTTAAGACGTCTTCGAGCGACTGGCCGTCAAAATTTTCATGCACTGTGAATTTCATCAATTATTCTCCTGAAGTTGCAGCGATGAAGGACTCATAGCTTTCAACGTCTCCCGGATTCCCGGTCATTCTCTCGACTTCTTCCCCATCTTCAAAGTAGATGAGTGTCGGTGTCGCTTCAAGCTCGTATGTGTTCCACGGTTCCTCGTACTCGAGCACGTTCAGCTGGATCAGATCTTCATCCGCCTGTTCGAAAGCGTCCACAAGCAGTGGTGTGGCTTCCAGGCAGTGTGGACATGTAGGGGACCAGAAGTAGACGTACTGGCCGTCGCCGCTCTCGATGGCACCTGCGACTTCAGCCGGCGTCTGGTTATAATGGTAATCCTCATTATCCAGTGCGTCGATCGTCGGGCCGCTCAGTGCCTCCGGTTCCATATCCGTGTAAGGGTAGTAGCCCGAGTCGCTCAGCTGGTCAGGCTCGGATGAATTGTTGTTCATGACGACGAAAATTGCGATGAATGCAACAATGATTGCTGCAATGATGCCGTAAAATATTTTATTTCCCATTCAATGATAACTCCTTTTATTTTTTAATTAAAAATGACATTGTAAAGATCAGTATGAACGCGATGAGTGCGAGAAACGGAATCGTTATAAAGCCGAACCAATTTATATATTGTACAGTACAGTCCACACCCGTGCAAGCAGGCTGGCTGTCGGCGATGAACGAAAATTTCTGCAGGCTGTAGTGGTAGGCGGAGGTGAGGATGCCGATGCCGCTGAACGCCCTCAAGTAAATCCTTGAATTCATATCATTCCTGATGAGGCCGATGAATGATATAAGCACGATCGGATACATGATGATCCGCTGATACCAGCACATCTCGCAGGGCAGGTACAGCCTGATTTCACTGAAATACAGCGACCCGAGTGTCGCAATCAATGAGACAAGGAATATCAGCTGCATGAATAGTTTGTTATATTTCATATGGACGACCTTCCTCTTACTTTCTTTACTTGGTTACATACTATAATATTATAGTATGAGTAGGATCATTTGCCATCAATATTTTTACAAATTGATTACAACAGAAATGAAGATGGGTGTTTCCATGAAGAGTAAATTGAAATTATTGAAAGATATCGCAGAGTTCCTGAATGAAGAGACCGATCTGAAGACGATGCTCGACGGTGCGCTCCGTGAACTCATCGACCATACGGAATTCGATACCGGCTGGATATTCTTCATCAATGATGAGGGTGAACATGAACTCGCGGCCCACTACCGGCTCCCGCCGTCGCTTAAAAAGCGGGAATGCCATTACCTGGATGACGGGAGCTGCTGGTGCGTCAGGGCATACCATAAAGGCCAGCTCAGGACCGCGACGAACATCTTCGTCTGCTCCAGGCTTGAAAAAGCCCAGCTGGAATTCCCCGGTGAAAATAAAGGCATCACCCACCATGCCACCATGCCACTCATTTCGGGTTCTGAGTCATACGGCCTTTTGAACGTGGCGAGTCCGGACCGTGAAGAGTTCGACAAGGACGAGCTGGCACTGCTCGAATCGGTGGCCTTCCAGATCGGGTCGACCCTGAAAAGGATCGAACTCACCGCAAAGGAGAAGGAAAGTATCGTCATCAAGGAGCGTCAGCGGCTCGCACGCGACCTCCACGACTCGGTGAACCAGATGCTGTTTTCAATCGGCATCACGTCGCATGCGGCGAAATCCCTCTCCGATGCAGAGAAAATCGACGATGCCCTGAGCTCCATCGAAAACACATCGAAACATGCCATGAAGGAAATGAAGGCACTGATATGGCAGCTGAAGCCAATCGGGCTGGAGAACGGCATCCTCCATGCCATCGAATCGTACAGCGGACTCATCGGGGTCAAGGTCAACATCGAACTTGAAGGCTTCTACAGCATCAGCGACGCTGCAGAGATAGAGCTCTACCGCATCATACAGGAAAGCCTGAACAACGTCATGAAACACTCCGGTGTAAAAGAGGCGGATGTCAAAATGACCGTACGGGATAAAAAGCTCTACACGACGGTGACCGACAGGGGAGCCGGGTTCGATCTCGGCAACAAGCGGGCGACGAGCTACGGCTTCGGCAACATGAGGGAACGCATCAGGAAACTCGGCGGTGAACTGGATATAGATACAGGAATTGATGAAGGTACAGTCGTCAGGATCACTGTACCGATTGAGGAGTGAAGCATATGTATAACGTCATCATCACAGACGATCATCATATTGTAAGGGAAGGCATGAAATTCCTGCTGTCGACCACCGACAACATCAATGTACTTGAAGATTTCGGCAGCGGCAGGGAAACGCTCGAATACTTGAAAGAACACCACGCGGAAGTCGACCTGGTACTGTTGGATCTCGTCATGCCGGAGATTGACGGCATCGAACTCACCCGGATGATCAAGGCGGATTATCCGAAAGTGAAGGTGCTCATACTTTCGAGCTACACGAGCGAGGAATATATCAGACCGGTGTTCCAGGCACGGGCGGACGGCTACATCATCAAGGAGATGGAAGCGGAGGAACTCGTCTCATCCATCAGGGATGTGATCCAGGGTGAGAAAGTCATCCATCCGAACATATTGAAGATCATCGATAACACCGGAAACCTGCCGCATGAAAGGAATGCCTTATCCGCACGTGAAATCGATGTGCTGAAGGAGATCGTGAAGGGTAAATCCAACAAGGAGATCGGGGAGGCCCTTTATGTGAGTGAGAAGACAGTGAAGACGCATGTCAGCCATATTCTGAACAAGCTGGAAGTCTCAGACCGTACACAGGCTGTGATCTATGCGATCAAATATAATCTTGTGAAACTTTGATGTTCCAGGGCGCCGTCATTTCAGTGACGGTGCCTTTATTTATGCAGCTTACATATAGAAGATATCGGAAATGTAATTCCATCCGGCCGATGAATAAAGGACTTATCCCCCAAAAGCGGTGCACAGCCCGGTGGGTCGGGATTAGTAAAAGTTTCAGTTGTTAAAAAAATTGTTTCGCTGTATAATTTGGAAGTGTTTTCACTACGCATCAGGGAGGAAAAATATGAAAGTAAGTAACCGTTTAACATTATATATCGTCATCGGGCTGGTTGCCGGGATCATCATCGGCTCCATCCTCAGCCCAATGTCCGGCGAAGGCTGGGTGCAGTGGATCGATCAGTACATATTCAACGTCGTGGGGCAATTGTTCCTCAGCATGATATTCATGATGGTCGTGCCCGTCGTGTTCATCTCCATCGTGCTTGGTGTGGTCGGTGTCGGGGATCCGAAGACTCTGGGGAGCCTCGGGATCAAGACGCTGGCATTTTATCTGGCGACGACCGCCATCGCCATTTCAATCGCGATCATCATCGCCCTTGTGCTTCAGCCGGGTGAGGGTCAATCAGAGCTTCTCGCTTCATCCGAAGTGGAGGAGTACCGTGAAACGGAGCTTGAAGGTGAGACCGGCGAAGCGATCAATCAGACATTCGACCAGACGATCATCAATATCATCCCGACCAATGTGATCGAAGCGATGGGAACTGCGAATATGCTGCAGATCATCGCATTTGCGATATTCATCGGCATCGCATTGATTGCCGTGAAAGACAAAGTGCCGGGACTGATCAGGCTGTTCGAAGAGGCCAATGAAGTCGTCATGTGGATCGTGCTTGCGATCATGAAATATTTCGCAGCCATCGGCGCTTTCGGACTCGTGGCAACGGCTTTCGTGCAGGCCGGATTCGGGGCGATCCAGCAGCTCGGCATGTACTTCGTCTGTGTGCTGCTTGCACTGTTCATACATTTCTTATTTGTTTACGGCGGCGCCATCCGCTTCCTTGCGAAGCGTAGTTTCATCTGGTTCATCAAAGGTTTCGCACCTGCGATGGGTGTCGCATTCAGTACATCTTCATCGAGTGCAGTGCTGCCGATTTCAATGGAGACTGCGCAGAAGAATCTTGGCGTGAGGAAAGGAATATCCAGTTTCGTCCAGCCGCTCGGTGCGACGATCAACATGGATGGCACCGCCATCATGCAGGGCGTGGCGACGGTCTTCATCGCCCAGCTGTCCGGGGTGGACCTCACCATCATGCAGATGATTACGGTCGTCATCATCGCCGTCGTGGCGAGCATCGGAACGGCGGGCGTGCCGGGCGTCGGCCTGGTCATGCTTGCGATGGTGCTGACCGCAGTCGGCCTGGATCCTGCAGCCATCGGCATCATCATCGGCATCGACCGGTTGCTCGATATGACGCGTACAGCCGTGAACATCACGGGTGACGCTGCGATCTCCGTCGTGCTGAATGAACAGATGACGAGGAAAGAGGAGAAGGCGGAAACGCAAGCATAATATTACACTTTAGATGGAAAAGTGGTATAATAATAAGGGTATATAAGATTTCCATAAGTGAACACTTATTGAACTTATCTTGTATACTCTTTTATTTTTGGTAAATTTATATTATTATATTTTAAGTGTAGTTTTTTAACGTTATCGCCGGCAGCGATAGGCCGTTGTATTTTTGAAAGGGTGTATAAAATGGATAAACAAGCTTTTATAGAAACTTTACAGTCCAAATTCAAGATGGTGCGTACTGAAGCCGGGTACACACAGGACTCGATGAGCCACACGATCGGATTATCAAAGAAGACATTAGTTCAGATTGAAAAAGAGCGCATTTTGCCGAACTGGACGACATGTATTTCTTTATGTGCACTTTTCAGGAACAGTGAAGTATTGACCAACACATTCTCCGGAGATCCACTGGAACTCGCTCAGGTGATATCCAGAGGTCATTGTGTATATCCGCTTTACGACAATGAGAAAGTGTACTGGGAAACACTTGAAACAAGAAGTGGTTATGAGCTTCAATTCAATAAAGGTAATAAAATCTACAGAGTATTGAATGAGCAGCACCAGCCGGTGCATGCTTCATACATCGAACGGGAAATCCGGACATTCTTCAACAAACAGACCGATCTGCAGCCGGTATAAACTCTGTGATCCCATAAATGAAGGGCAAAGCGCATGACGCTTTGCCCCTTTTTTTCAATAATAGAATGGTTTTATGGTATTATTTACGAAGTGAAGAAAATGATACAGGCAGGGGAGGCACTGGATGAATACAATTGGATTGATAATATTCATGGTGGTCACGGGATCATTGATTGCAGGCTTTACAAATATGCTTGCCATCAGGATGCTGTTCCGTCCCTATGAAGCGAAATATTTATTCGGCATCAAGCTGCCGTTCACACCGGGCGTCATACCGAGCCGGCGGAGCGAGGCTTCGACGAAGCTCGGCAGGATCATCACCGGCCACCTGCTGACCCCGGATGTTTTCATAGATAAAGTCAAAAGTCCCGAGACAGACCGGTTCATAATGAATTTTATAGACAGGCAGATCAGAACGATCGAAGAGGAAAAACTGAGCATCGGTTACTTCCTTGAACGGCTGCATGCCGGACTGAGTGAGAAAGTGATCACGGGCTTCAATGCAGAACTTGAGAATAAGATATCGGAAGAAAGCGAAAAACTTTATATATCGAAGATAGAAGACCTTATGCCGCGCGATGCCATGCATACAATCGACATGAAAGTGGCAGAACTCCGGCCCCAGCTCACCCGCAAACTCGAAGAATACATGGCCTCCGACAAAGGATACGAAGATCTGTACACGATGACGGATGAGTTCATAGAAAAAAGAGGGCGTCTCGCAAAATCATTGAAATATTTCATGACAAAAGAGAACATCACCCTGAATATCCGAAAAGAGCTCATGAAATTGATCCATCATCCCAAGATGGTGGATATCATGGAAAAGTTCATCATCGAAGAGTACAGGAGAGTGAAAGGCAGGCCGGTCAATGACTTCCTGTCCGAGGATGATAAGGACGGGCTCGTCATAAGCATCAGCAGTGCACTGGAAGCACGCATCGACGTGCGCAGCCTGCTGGATAAGCCGATCATTGAATTCAACAGGGAGTTCTTCGACTCTTTCAAAGAGCGCGGCAAGTATACGCTGAAAGACAACACGATCAATTATCTGGCCCACAATATGGGTCGCATCATGGATAAACTTCAGCTTGCCGAAGTGATCAAGAAGCAGATAGACAGCTTCGAACTTGCACACATCGAAGATCTTGTCATGGATGTGGCGAAAAAAGAGTTCCAGATGATCACGCTGCTCGGGTTCATCCTGGGGGCGGTCATCGGATTGTTCCAGGGCATCGTGGTAGTGTTGTTATAAATTAAAAGAATATGTTACAGTAGACACATCAAAAAAATAAGGAGTTTTATGATGTCAGTAAATGTATACGATCAGGCCAATGCACTCGAAAGTGCGTTAAGAGAATCAGATGAATTCAACAACATGAAGGAACTTTATGGGAAAGTGAACAGCAACCCTGAATCCAAGGCATTGTTTGATGAATTCAGACAGGTGCAGATGGAACTTCAGCAAAAGCAGATGCAGGGTGAGGAAATCCTCGAAGAAGACGTGCAGAAGGCACAGAGCTCAGCTGCGGAAATAGAAAATGATGAGAATATCAAAGCTTTGATGGAAGCTGAACAGAACATGAGTCAGCTGATTCAGGACTTGAATCGTGTCATCATGAAACCGATCGAAGAATTGTACGGAATCAACAACCAAAATTAATCATTGAGAGGTCTATTCTTAGGCCTCTTTTGTTTTGAAATTTGGTATACTGGTTGTGTATGAACATATAAAGTAAAGTTGGTGAAATTGATGGTCAAATTTATACATTGTGCGGACCTCCACCTGGACAGTCCGTTCAAATCCCGGACCAGGATGCCGAAGAACATTTTTGAGGATCTGATCTCAAGTACATATAAAAGCGTGGTAAGGATGATCGATGCCGCGATTAAAGAACAGGTGGATTTCATCATCATCGCCGGTGATGTCTTCGACAAGGAAAACCGAACCCTGAAATCCGAAACGTTTTTGAAGAGGCAGTTTGAACGTCTGAAGGATAACGGCATATTCGTCTATATGCTGCACGGCAACCATGATCCGCTCACTGAAAAGGCGAAGACGAAGTGGCCGGACAACGTGAGTGTCTTCAAGGAGCAGGTGGAAACGTTCGAATCCGTGAGTTCGAAGGGTGAGCGCATCTTCCTGCACGGTTTCAGCTACTTCCTTGATGATACATATGAAAACAAGCTTGATGACTATCCGGTCAATGAACTGAATGAGGGCATCCATATCGGCATACTGCACGGGACTTATGCAAACTCGAGCCATAATCAGGCACGTTATACGGAATTCAATCTGGAGACGCTCAACAGCAAGCTTTATCATTACTGGGCGCTTGGGCACATCCATGTCAGGGAACAGCTCTCTGACCTCCCACCGATCCACTACCCCGGCAATATACAGGGGCGGAACAAGAACGAGTACGGCGATAAAGGATTCCTGCTTGTCGAAGGGGATGAGGTCTTCCTCAGCACCACCTTCGTACCTGTACATGAAATCACTTTTGCCGAATACACCCTGGATATGCCGACCTTGGACAAGCATGATGTATATCAGGCCATCATCGAATTCAAATCAAGGCTGCGTGAAGCCGGTAAGAAAATCATTCAGCTGACGCTTCACCACGCGGGGGATGATGAACTGTCGGAAGCGGATTATAATGAACTCCTGCTGCTGCTCCATGAGGATGAGCAGGACGTGAAGGACTTCATATGGATCGATTCACTGGCGGTCGATTATGCAAACCAGAATCAGACCGCAATACTGAATGATATCAAGGCAAGTTATTCAGACAATGATGAAATATTCAAGGAAGCCCTGAACAGCATGTACATGGATCCGAAGATCAACCGTCTGCTGCCGCCGATGAATGAACTGGAAAAAGAAGACTATCTTGACCTTGGCGAAGAGCGTTTGAAAATGCTGATGAGGAAGTAGTGAAAAGATGAAGATTCTATCATTAAACATATACGGTTACGGGAAGATTGCAGAAACTGAAATCAGGACACCCCATCAGTTCGTCCAGATATTCGGTGAAAATGAAGCGGGCAAATCCACAATGCAGTCATTCATCCATTCTGTACTCTTCGGTTTTCCTACGAGAAAAGAAGCTGAACCCAGACGTGAACCGCGCATGCATAACATGTACGGCGGCAAACTCACCGTCGACTTTGAAGAGGGCGAGGGCCCGGTCGAGATAGAAAGGGTCAAAGGCAATAAAGTCCAGGGTGACGTGAAGATATATTTGAATGACGGCTCTTCACGCAGTGAAGACTGGCTGATCAGGAAGATGAACTTCATCGATAAACGCACATACCGTTCGATATTTTCATTCGATGTGCTCGGACTCCAGGATATCCATAAGAATATGACGGAAGACAAACTCCAGGAGTACTTGCTCCGTGCAGGGGCGCTCGGCTCCCATCAATATGATGAGATGCTCTCGGCCATCGATCAGGAATTGAAGGATTTATACAAGAAGAACGGCATCAATCCGAAAATCAATCAGGAACTGGTGGAACTCCGCGAGATCAATGAAAAGATCCGCAAACTGGAAGCAGAGGAATCGAATTATAATCATCTGACGACAGAACAGATGAAATATGAGGAGAGCATCAGCGCCAAACGGGATGCGCTGCACCAGCTGGATACAGTCAGAAAACAGAAGATGAAGGAAATCATGTATCACAGAGATATAAAAGAATGGAAGGCTCTGGAAGGCATACTGAATGTCGCGCCCCCCACATTCCCTGAAAAAGGTATCGAAAGATACGAGTCATTGAAAAACAGTTATGAACAGGCGACAAAGGATATCGATCTCCGTCTGGAAAAGTTGAAATCATTGAAGAGTGAAATCAACCGAATCAAACTGCCTGCAGCAGAAGATATGGAGTATCTCGAGGCACTCAAGTCCCGGGAGCCTGACATCAAGCAGAAGAATTTGGAAGTCACCCGCCTCACCAATGCAATCGAAAACCTTGAAGATGAAATCGTCCAGCTGCAGAAAGACATCGGCTGGGAGAATGAACACCTCGAGGTGGATGATTCGAACATCGTCCGGGAATCCGTCCAGGCGCTGCTTGCCAAACTTGACGAAGTCAACCTTGAAGAGCAGTACCTCGTGCGTGAGGTTGAACATATCAAATCCGACGTCAGACAGCTCGATCAGGAAATCACGGAGCTCGAGGCGGCCCAGATCAGTGACGCACGCATCAGGGTCAAAAAGGAAGTGCTGGACAAGCAGGTCGAGCTTAAGGAAAAGGGTAAGATGTTCCAGCTCATTGAAAAGGAATATGAGAGGGAGAAGCGGGAACGCAACCGTGCAAAAAGGAACCAGACTTTCCTCATCCTTGCCATCAGTGCAGTCACACTCGGCATCGGGATCTTTTATTTCATCAACTCCGCACTGATCATGGGAACGGTATTCACGGCAATCGGCCTGGCAGCGCTCCTCATCCTTTTTCTGACGAACAGGGAAGAAGAGGAGAACCTGCGGACCGATTATGAAAATGAAGTGGCGGAACTGAAAGATGAAATCGAAGGGATCAAACAGGCACACGACATCGATTTCGACCTGAATGATGCAAGGGACTTGAAGATGGATCTGCGCACCCTGAAATCAAAACGCATTTCCCTCAACGTGAAGATTGAAGAGTTGAAAGAGACGCTCGCGATGAAAGAAACCGAACATGACCGTCTGAACACCGACCTTCTGGAAGTGAAGCGGAAACTTAAAATCAATCCTGACATCGAGAACAAATATATTGTGGATGCAATCCATACGATCCGTGACATCAAGCAAAAGCGCAATCAGATCAACAGGCACAGCGTCGAGAAGGACAATGTCATCAGGAGCCTGCAGGCGTTCAAATGTGAAGTGAAGGCTGAAATTTCAAGGTTCGGCATCACGTACAATGATGCTTCCATCTTCTATGAAGTGAATGCAAGACTCACCGAACTCAATGAGGATATCGCAAATTACAATCATCTGTCCGATCAGATCCAGCTGCTCGAAAATGAAATCAGCGTCATGGAAGAAAGAGTGGCTTCAGCCGGCAGGGAGATCGAAGGACTGTTCGATCATGTCGATGCGGAAGATGAGGATGAATACTACTACCATGCACGCAAGTTCGAAGAGTATCAGAATAACCTGAATCAGTTCAGGGCACTCGATGCCAAGCTGGAGGAAGAGCTGTTCGATTATGATATAAGGAACGACCTTGCTTCCTTGATGCTTGCCGACCTGAAAGAAGAGGAAGAGGGCATCAACAGACAGATTGAACATTTCAACGAACTTGTGCAGGATGAACAGAAAGTGCTTGCGGAACTGAACAAGGAAATCGAAGTGCTTGAAGGCGACGGCAAATTGAGCGAGCTCAACCATGAGTATGAAATGCGCAAGAGCCTGATCCAGGGCCTTTCGGAAGATTATCTGTCGCTCAAATATATCCAGCTGCTCATCGAGACCCACATAAAAGCGATCAAGGATGAGAGGCTGCCGATCGTCATCGAGGAAGCGAGGAACATATTCGAATTCGTGACCAAGGGCAGGTACATCAATGTCATCTATGATGACAACGGCATCACCGTCAGACATTCGAACGGCCAGCTCTTCCATCCGCTGGAGCTCTCACAGTCGACAAAGGAGATGCTCTACATCAGTCTCCGGCTCAGCCTGATCCAGGCACTGCAGGGCTATTATAAGCTGCCGTTGATCATTGATGATGCATTCGTCCATTTCGATAGAGAGCGCAAGAAAATCATAATGGATTATCTGCGGAGCGAAGTGAAAGACCAGGTCCTTTATTTTACGTGTAATCTTGATACCGCAATACCTTCCAACCAGACAATCAGATTAAAAGAGAAAGTTAAATAGAGGTGAATTTTGTGACGAATATCGCAAATCTTAAAGCAGGGGACAGTGTGGAAACTTTCTACCTGATCAAAAGAAGCCAACAGGGTGTCACCACCCAGGGGAAACCTTACATGACACTGTATCTCCAGGACAAGTCAGGTGAAATCGAAGCCAAGCTCTGGACGGTCTCCAAGGAAGATATGGAATCCCTTGTTCCCGAGACGCTGATCAAAGTGAAAGGTGACGTCATCGATTACCGCAATAAACGTCAGATGAAGATCGCGATGTACCGCCTTGCGACGGAGCAGGATGGACTGCAGCCGAAGGACTTTGTCGAAAAAGCGCCGATGGATGAAGATGAACTGCTTGAAAGCATACTGGATTATACTTTGAAGATAGAGAACGGTGCGCTTCAGCGCATCGTCCGTCAGCTTTTGTCGAAATATAAGAATGAATTTTTGACTTATCCTGCCGCGATGACGAATCATCATGACTTTGTATCCGGACTCGCATACCATGTACACTATATGCTGAGGACGGCGGAAGCATTATGCGACATCTACCCGTCATTGAACAGGAGCCTGCTGTACAGCGGCATCATACTGCACGACATCGGCAAAGTGAAGGAGCTGTCCGGACCGATAGGGACGACTTACACGACGGAAGGCAACCTGATCGGCCATATCGTCATCGCAGTGGAGGAGATCACCAAAATTGCAGATGAACTGGAAATTGATGGAGAGGAAGTTCTGCTGCTGAAGCACTTGATCCTCTCGCACCACGGCAAGCTCGAGTACGGTTCACCGAAAGTGCCGATGTTGAAGGAGGCGGAAATCCTGCATTTCATCGACAACATCGATGCACGTATGATGATGATGGATAAGCATCTGGACAACACGAAAGAAGGCATGTTTACGGAACGGATATTCCCTCTGGAAAACAGGAACCTTTATAAGCCTGAAAGTTTCTAAAATAAACCACCCTCCCTGCTTGAAGCGGGGAGGGTGGTTTTTTTGTTGGATCATTCAGCATGGCGTGCGTTGCCGTCCGACTCTTTTCTCACCTGCTGTTCGTTCAGTACGACCGAGATTGCCGCATCACCCGTGATGTTCACAGCTGTACGGGTCATATCAAGCAGCCGGTCGATGCCGAGGATGATACCGATCGCTGCAGGATCCAGGCCGACCGCGGTGAGCACCATCGCAAGCATGACCAGGCCGACGCCCGGCACGCCCGCCGTACCGATGCTCGCGACAACCGCGATGAGGACGACCGTGATCATCTGCATGATGGTGAGGTCGATTCCCGTGAGCTGGGCGATGAAGACCGTCGCCACCCCCTGCATGATTGCGGTGCCGTCCATGTTGATCGTCGCACCGAGCGGCTGGACGAAGCTCGAGATGCTCTTCCTCACTCCGAGGTTATTTTGGGCGGTCTCCATGGAAACGGGAAGTGTCGCACTGGATGAAGATGTACTGAAGGCGACACCCATCGCAGGGAGGAACCCTTTGATGAACCAGATGAAGCTCCGTTTACCGAGGAACTGGATGACTGCACCGTAAACGAATATCAAATGTATGAACAGGGCAAGCAGCACACAGACGAAGTACATGCCGAGCTGCTGGATGGCACCGAACCCTGCCTGTATGAAGGCTGTCGCCACGAGGCCGAATGCACCGATCGCTGCGAAATATTTCATGATTGCAAGAACGATCCACATGATGACTTCATTGGCCTCTTCGAATATTTTGATCAACCCTTTCGCCTTATCCCCCACGGCGATGATCCCTATACCGATGAAGACTGCGAAAGCGATGATCTGAAGCATATTGGCCGTGGCCATGGCGTCGATCACATTATCCGGGATGATATTGATGATCGTCTGGTCGAAAGTCTGCTCGACAGCTTCACCCGTATCACCCCCAAGCTCCGTTTCACGGTATTCCTCAACTTCCGATGAGTTGAGCAATTCCGACTGACCTTCACCCGGCTGCAGCACGAGTGCAATGATCAGTGCGAGGGTGATCGCGATTGCGGTGGTGGCCAGGTAAAATGCCAGTGTCTTGATGCCGAGGCTCCCCAGCTTTTTCGGATCCCCGACACCGACGACACCAAGTACAATTGAAATGAAGACGACAGGCACGACGACCATGAAAATCAAACTGAGGAAAATCTGACCGACGAGGTTGAAGACATACTGATCGAGCCATTGCACCCATGTCTGGTCGGATATCGGGTTCAGCACCGATCCGATGATGATACCTGCGACTAAACCAATGACGATATAGAGTGTTAAACGATTACCGACTTTCATATTACTCCCCCCTGGACCGAAATGATAACGCTTTCATAAAACTGTTTTAAATCCCCTTGAACTTGAGCAGCTGGTTAACTTTATATGATTTTATTATAGCATCAAAAGACAGAAAATTGAGAAAAGAATATGGTGTTTAATTTTTTTATTTTTTTGGAGGATTGGGGGGAGGTTTTAATAAAGACCGATTTGCATAGGTGGAAATCGTCGTTCAGATCGGAAGAGGGGAGAGAATCCGATTTGAAGCAGCGGGAATCGCCATCCAGATCGGAATAGGGGAGAGAATCCGATTTGAGGCGGGGGGAATCGTCATCGAGATCGGAATATGGAGGCGAATCCGATTTGAGGCGGAGGGAATCGTCATCGAGATCGGAATAGGGGAGGGAATCCGATTTGAGGCCTCAAAAATCACGGTTCAAATCGGCACAACGACCTCCGGGCAGGATAAACTCCACAAAAAAATCTGCACCGGGGTGCAGATCTCAAGTTTAAATGAATTTTATTCTTCATCAGTATCTTCTTCTGTGTCTTCAGCAGGTGCTTCTTCTGCGTCTTCGCTGTCTTCTTCAGCTTCTTCTTCCTCAACAGCGGCTTCTTCGCCGTCCATCATGTAAGTTTCCTGAATATATGACTCAATTTCATCATTTTCAAAGGAGACATTGTACTCGTCAAGGAGATCCTGATAGAAAGTCAGGACCTGGCCCGGATCTTCCTGGATTCTCTGGTTGACCATCTGGCTCTTCACAGCATCAATTTCTTCATCGAGATTTTCTTCTTCGCCTCTTTGGATGATGTGATAACCGAAGTCAGATTCCACAGGCTCGCTTGTCATTTCACCTTGCTCGAGTTCAAAAAGTGCTTCTTCAAACTCAGGTACCATCTGTCCTTCAGTGACCAGGCCGAGTGAACCCTGTTCTGCAGCACTGCCCGGATCACCCGACTCTTCTTCGGCGACTTCACCGAAGTCTGCGCCGTCTTCGATTTCAGAAATCAGATCTTCCGCTTTTTCTTCCGCTTCTTCATCTGATAAACCGTCCTCTTCCTCTTCATCCACTGCAATGAGGATATGTGCACCTTCTGCTGCGTTTTCCATGGCTTCTTCATCGGTGATGTCGAATTTTTCAGCGAAGAAGAGATCATGGTATGTACTTGCTATACGCTGTTCTCTGTAGTTTTCCGCTGTCATGCCAGGCTGCTGCTGGGCCATCATCATTTCGAACTGTTCCTCGCCGCCGTACTGCTCCATCTCGGCATCGACCTGCTCGTTGATTTCAGCCTCATCGACTTCATCGCTGTATTTATCCTGCAGTATCTGATCAAGCACAAGCTGGAAAGTCTGGTTTGCAACCTGGGTCGTACCCATTTCATTCAATATATCATCAACAGTGACGTCTCCTGCATCACTTGTTGCCAATACTTCCCCAAATTGTGTTTCGCCGTCCCCGCCGTTCGAACTGCTTTCTTCGCCGTTCCCGCATCCTGCGAGTCCGATCAGGCCCAGTCCGATAAGAACAGGCATCAATTTTTTCTTCATAAACACTTCTCCTTTAGTCATCCTACAAGTGATAATATCATACAAAAATGGCGGAACACAAATAGTATTGCGTTCCGCCATCATCAGTATGATATTATTTTTTCTTCCTGCTCGTTATATTGCTCGCAGTTTTACTGATCTCTTCCCCGCGGTTCGAAACGTTATCCACATGGTTCTGGATGTTTTCGATGTTGGGATTGATATCCGCCTGGAAGTTGCTGATCATCGTTTTGATTTCATCACCCAGACTGCTGAACACTTCCTGAGACTCATGCTTCGTCTTTAAAAATGAGGATTTGACTGCATTGGCTTCAATTTTCACCTGATTCATCTGGGATTTGAAGTTGCCTGATTCTTCCTTTAAAGACTGCTGCAATTCTGAACCGGATTTCGGTGCATTCAGTATGGATACGAGTGCACCGCCGGTCACTCCGACAAGAAAACCGACTGCTATGTTCTTAAGCTTCATTCATGACACGTCCTTTTAGCGAGTTTATATAAACCATTACCCATTAAGAATGGGTCCTACTCATCGAGCTCGGATTTGATGCGGTCTTCCAGCTCCTTGCGTTCGTCATCCGAACCTGGTTCCGAGACCGGGTCCCATTTGTAGTTGAAGCCGTCGTATTCATCATCATATCTTGGTATGAGGTGGAAGTGCAGGTGGAATACGGACTGTGAGGCATAAGAGCCGTTATTTTGAACGACGTTCAGGCCTTTAGGATTGAACGCGGCCCGGAGTGCCCTGGCGACTTTCGTCACTGCAGCCATCACTTCTGCACCGGTCTCATCGTCCAGGTCGTAGATGTTTTCAATCGGGCGCTTCGGAATGACGAGTGTATGGCCTTTCGACAAAGGGAATGCATCCATGAAAGCGAGTACCGTCTCATCTTCATAGACGATGTTTGCCGGGATTTCCCTGTCGACGATCTGTTCAAAAATTGTTTTACTCATTCATTGTACCTCCGTAGTTTTATTATGATATATTGTAACTTAGTATCAGTATACAAATAATTTTATTTAAATTAAAGGAAGTCGAATATGGTTCTGAATATAGAGAAATTGACGGGCGGTTATTCCAAGACCGCCGTCATCCATGATATCAGTTTCAATATCAAGGCAGGCGAGATCGTCGGCCTGATCGGTTTGAACGGCGCAGGTAAAAGCACGACGATCAAACATATACTGGGCCTATTAAACCCGCAGGCCGGGCGCATCGAAGTCAACGGTATAGAGATCGGGGAAGATACAGAAGAGTACAGGCGTGCGCTTGCCTATATCCCCGAGTCACCGATATTGTATGAGGAATTGACGCTGAACGAGCATATCGATATGACCATTATGGCTTACGGGCTGGAGGAGGGGATGGCGTGGGAACGTGCTGAGCAGCTTTTGAAAGTGTTCAGGCTGGATGAGAAGGGCGAAATGTTCCCGACGCATTTCTCAAAAGGGATGAAGCAGAAAGTGATGCTCATCTGTGCATTCATCGTAGAGCCGGACCTTTACATCATTGATGAACCCTTCCTTGGCCTCGATCCCCTCGGCATCGAGTCATTGATTGAACTTATGGTGTCTGAAAGGACGGAAGGCCGCTCGATCCTGATGAGTACACATATTTTATCCACGGCTGAGCGCTATTGCGACCGCTATGTGATACTGGATGACGGCAGGCTGCTGGTCTCCGGCACGATTGATGAACTGAGGGACGGGCTCGGCATGCCGGGGGCATCACTCGACGAGCTGTATCTGTCACTGACGGGGGGCGCAGGTTCCAATGAAAGCACCCCTTCATAAAAGCAGGATAGAGGATGATATCAGGGTCCGGGCATATTACGGCAAGTATATATTCAACAGCCACTTTTTAATATTCCTGACGATTGCGGCAGGTGTGTTCCTGTACTCGCTCCTCGGGATGCTGTCGATGATGGAGCCGAGCATCTACTTGGACATCATCGCGGCGCTGCTCATGAGCTTCACTCTGCTGCCGAAGTACCGCCCGCTTTTGAAGGAGGCGGATGTGCTGTTCCTGCCGCCGTACGAAAAGCATATGAAGCGCTACTTTTCATCCATGGACAGGTATTCAGTCTGGCTCGGCATCTACCTCCCGGAAATCGGGCTCGCCATATCGCTGCTGCTGCTCCGGGTCGGACATCCGGGGTGGGTGATGGCTTTATTTGCAGCGATGTCAGTACTTTTATATATCATGGCGTTTTTGATCAGGCGGGATGCCGTCAATTCGCCGGTTTCCCAGAACACTGTAATATCGCTGCTGATCATCATCCACTTTGTATCGCTCCTTTCACTGCTTATCCATCCGGCATTCACCATCCTGGGTCTTCTGCTGATCGGCGGCCTGTACTTCTGGGTTCAGAAGAAGCAGCATAAAAATCTGGACTGGCCGAAAATCATTGATTATGAAGCATCGATGAAGCAGAAGTATTATCAGTATGTGTCGATGTTCACCAATGTCCGGCAGGCGTCGAAGCAATATAAGAGGAGGAAGTACTTCGATTTTCTTTTGAGACGGCCGAAGGCGGGCCGTTTCAATAAAGATCATATGTATGAATACCTCTTCAGAAGGACATTTCTAAGGGACAATGATCTTCCGATGATCATCCTGAGGCTTCTGCTTATATTCTCAGTCGTCATCATATGGGTGGATCAGCTCGTATTATCGGTGATTGTCCTGCTGTTTGCACTTTACGTCATCGTCCTTCAGATGTCACAGCTCTACACCGCGCAGGCGTATCTGCTGTGGCCTAAAATATGGCCGGTGAAAAGGGAGTATATCCAGGACGGGTACATCCGTTTTTCCCATAAGATGATCTTCATGATTGCGCTGCTCCTTGCAGTCATATTCATCCTCCTGCATCCCGTCTATTTCTATATTGCGGCAGTCTTCCCCTTATGGGGCTATATGCTGAACAGCTACTTCAGCAAAAATGTATATAAAAAAGAAAGATTACTGAGTGATTGATCCGCTCAGTAATCTTCTTCGTCTTCAGGCTGGTCTTGCAGCGCCTCTTCATTCTCTTTGACAGGCAAATAAATCTTGGATGCGCTGTAGCTGTGGAACATGGCTCCTGCATCCCGGAATTTCTTCAGGACATCGGTCGTCAGGTAGTCCCTGTAGATGTCGGACGTTTTGAAGTCGCTTATCGTCGAGCTGGCCGGCCACTGTGTGAAGACGATGAAAGTATCCCTCTCATCGGAATGGCCGATGCGGTATGCAAGGAGGCCTTTTACGTTCTGAAGCTTCTGGTTCAAATCCGACAGATGCCCCAAAATGGACGCATTGCCGCTTCCTGAAACAGGTATATATTGTATATGAATGGTGTTTTCCTCATTCAATGAGCCGTGGCTGTGCAAAATTTCATAATCATACCCTGAAGCAAAAAGTGATGCATCTTCATCCTCAGTGTACAACATTGCTTCACGATCCCTTGCATTCATCATCAGCTTGGGGTTTTTTTCTTTCATGGAAGTCATATAGTCAAGAGTGCCTGTTGTAACGTGTAATTTCATTATGTTCACCTCTTATCATGTCTTATATCTACTATACCTTCCACTGTGCCGATTTAAACTTGAGCGCCCGGCAAATATCATTTTTTTGTCATTAATTTCTACGTTATGACACTGAATGTAAGGTATGATAATATAGTATGGGAAATTATGAGACGGAGGCTTTTGAATTGTTTAATGATACTTTGATTAGAGCGGCAAAAGGTGAGAAGACAGAACATACACCTGTATGGTTCATGAGGCAGGTGGGGCGCAGCCAGCCTGAGTATTTGAAGGTCAAGGAAAAGTATTCTTTGATTGAAATCACGAAGCAGCCTGAGCTGACAGCTTACTTAACGGCGACCCCGGTGGAGAATTACAACGTTGATGCGGCAGTATTGTACAAAGACATCATCACACCGCTGGCACCGATTGGCATCGATGTGGAGATCAAGGCGGGCGTCGGGCCGGTCATCCATAATCCGATCAAGGATATTAAAGATGTCGAGAAACTTGGGGAACTCGATCCTTATAAAGACCTCGACTACATTTATAAAACGATTGAAATATTGACGAAAGAAAAGCTCAATGTACCTTTGATCGGGTTCTGCGGCGCGCCGTTTACAGTGGCGAGCTACATGATCGAAGGCGGGCCGACAAAAAACTTCCATAAGACAAAGCAGCTGCTTTACAACGAGCCGAAGACCTGGCACCTGTTGATGGAGAAGCTGACGGATATGAGCATCACCTATCTGGATGCGCAGATCGATTCGGGTGCAAGCATCATCCAAATATTCGATTCCTGGAGCGGTGCGTTGAGCAGGCCGGTTTACGCCGAACATTTGTCACCTTACATGAACAGGATTGCTTCACACGTGAGGTCGAAAGGTGTTCCTGTAATCGTCTTCGGTATCGGTGCTTCCCATCTCATACCTGAATGGAACACGCTTGATGTCGATGTGATCGGACTCGACTGGAGGACATCCATCAACGAAGCGAGGGAAATGGGTGTCAAAAAAGCACTGCAGGGGAACCTTGAACCGGCATTGCTGCTGACGGACTGGGAAATCATCGAAGCGAAAGCCAAGGAGATCGTGGCGCAGGGCAACAGGACCGGACATATATTCAACCTTGGACACGGTGTGTTCCCTGAAGTGGAACCTGATACCCTTAAGAGATTGACAGAATTAGTTCATACTTACAGTAAAGGATTGTGATTTTAGTGGCACAGAAAAAAGGATTATTGGTCATGGCATACGGAACGCCTTATAAAGAAGAGGATATCGAGCCTTACTACACCCATATCAGACGAGGCAGGCCGCCAAGTGAAGAGGCGCTTCAGGACTTGAAGGACCGCTACGAAGCGATCGGCGGAATCTCACCTCTGGCTGATACGACTGAGAGGCAGGCGGAAGCACTGCTGCAGCAATATAATTCAAAATCTGAAGATGAATATCAGCTCTACATCGGCTTGAAGCATATCGATCCGTTCATCGAGGATGCAGTCAAACAGATGTCTGAAGACGGTATAAAAGAAGCCGAGTCCGTCGTGCTGGCACCGCACTATTCCAATTTCTCCGTCGGCACCTACAACCAGCGTGCCCAGGAAGAGTGCGAAAAATACGGCATCGAACTGAAGTCGGTGGAATCATTTTATGATGAGCAGCCGTTCCTCGATTTCTGGACGGAAGCGGTCAAGTCGTCACTGAGTGAAATCGATGAAGCAGAACATGGTGAGACGGCGATCATCGTCAGTGCCCACAGTCTTCCGGAGAAGATCAAAGAACAGAACGACCCTTATCCGGGGCAGCTCGAAGAAACTGCACAGCTGCTGAAAGAGCAGGCGGGGCTTCAGAACGTCTTCGTCGGCTGGCAGTCGGAGGGCAATACGCCGGAACCATGGCTCGGACCCGACGTGCAGGATCTGACGCGTGATCTTTATAACGAGCATGGTTTCAAACACTTCATCTACCTGCCGCTCGGATTTGTCTGTGAGCACCTGGAAGTGCTCTATGACAACGACTATGAATGTAAAGTCGTGTGTGACGAAGTCGGTGCCGGCTACCACAGGCCGACAATGCCGAACACAGACGAAAGATTCATCCAGTCGATGATCAACCAGCTCGAGAGACTATAATAGTAGCAAAGAAGGGTTTTAAATGACGAAAGTTGCCATTATCGGGGCAGGCATCACAGGACTGTCTGCAGGTTTCTATCTGACCAGGGACGGCCAGGATATCGAAGTGGACATCTATGAGAAGGCGGACCATGCCGGAGGCAAGATCATGACATACCGGAAAGACGGTTTTGTCATCGAACTTGGCCCCGAATCATATTTGAGCCGTAAAGAAGCGTTGACGGACCTTGCAAAGGAAATTGGGCTTGAAGACGATCTCGTCAGGAATGAAACAGGGCAGGCGTATATTTATGCCGGACACCGGCTGCATCCGGTGCCTCCCGGCACGATGCTCGGCGTACCGACGGAAATCATGCCTTTCCTGACATCAAGTCTGATCTCTGTATCGGGCAAGCTGCGTGCGCTGATAGATTTGGCCAAAGGCAGGACACCTCTATACACGGATGTTTCCGCCGGCAGCTTCTTCAGGGAGAGGCTCGGCGATGAAGTCCTTGAGAATTTGATCGATCCCCTGTTGTCCGGGGTTTACAGTACTCCGATCGACAGGCTCAGCCTGATGTCGACTTATCCCAATTTCAAGCATCAGGAACAGAAGCACGGCAGCCTGATCAAAGGCATGATCAAATCGAAGCAGCCTAAGAAGAACACAAAAAAAGTCGGACAGTTCTTCCAGTTCAAAAATGGATTGATATCATTCATCGAAAGGCTCCAGGAGAGAGTGGAGTCACAAAATGCCAATCTGCATTTCAACAGTGATGTTGAAGCGATAGTGAAATCCGGTGAAGGTTACAAAGTGACGGTCAACGGCAAAGAAGAACATTATGACCAGGTGATCATCACGACCCCGCACTTCCAGTACAAGCGCTGGTTCGAGGATAAAGAACTCGAGTATTTCAAGCATATGCCTGCAACGAGTGTGGCAACCGTCGTCATGTCGTTTGATGCCGATCAGGTGAAGAATGACATTGACGGCACCGGATTCGTGGTCAGCCGTAATATGGATACTGCAATCACCGCCTGCACATGGACCAATAAGAAGTGGAAGCATTCCACCCCTGAAGGCAAGGTGTTGCTCAGGGCATATGTCGGCAGACCCGGTGATTTCATCGTCGAAGAGAAATCTGAAGAGGACATCCTCCGTCTCGCCCGTAAAGATCTGGACAGGATCATGGACATTGAAGGGGAGCCTGAATTGAAAATAGTCACCAAGCTCAAGAACTCGATGCCGAATTACAACGTCGGCCATAAAGAAATGATCGACGGCATCCATGAACATATGGAAGAGACGTATCCCGGCATACAGCTGATCGGTGCGTCACACTATGCCGTCGGCCTGCCGGACTGTGTTAAAGGCGGCAAGGAAGCTGCTGAAAATGTTCTTTCCGGTTCAAAATCATAATGGACGCACTATGACACCTGATTAATATATAATGGTCTCAGATCATTTTTTATAGGAGGTCATACCGTGAAATTCATATCCAACAACAACATTACAGATCCCATGGTCAACCTGGCGATGGAGGAGTACGTACTGAGGGAAATCCCCACTGATGACTCATACTTTTTATTTTATGTGAATCAGCCGTCCATCATCATAGGCAAAAACCAGAATACGATCGAGGAAATCAATGAACCCTATATCCGTGAGCACGGCATCAAAGTGGTCCGGCGTGTTTCCGGCGGCGGTGCAGTGTACCATGATGAAGGCAACTTGAACTTCAGCTTCATCACCGAGGACGATGGCGACAGTTTCCATAACTTCAAGCGCTTCACACAGCCAATCGTCGATGCGCTTCAGGAGATGGGCGTCAATGCAGCACTTTCCGGCAGGAACGATATCGAAGTCGACGGCAAAAAGGTTTCCGGAAACGCGATGTTCACCCAGAAAGGCAGAATGTTCTCCCATGGCACTGTCATGCTCGACAGTGATATCAGTGAAGTCCAGAATGCACTTAAAGTGAACCCTAAAAAGATCGAATCCAAAGGCATCAAATCAGTGAGCGCAAGAGTCGGCAACATCAATGACTTCCTGGATGAAAAGATAGATATAGAAGAATTCAAACGCCGTATACTGATTAAAATATTCGGTTCTCTGGAAGAAGTCGAAGAATACAAACTGACTGATGAAGACTGGGAAAAGATCGACAAGTTATCCAAGGAGAAGTACCAGACATGGGAGTGGAACTACGGCAGAAACCCCAAGTATAATTTCAACGCCTCCCATAAATTCCCGGCAGGACTCCTGGATATCAGATTTGAGGTCAATCAGGGCAGGATTGAACAGGCGAAGATCTTCGGGGACTTTTTCGGTGTCGGTGAAGTGGTGGATATCGAGGAACGTCTTGAAGGTGTGGAACACAGCTATGAGGCAATCGACAATGCACTGAAAGATATCGACATCAGCCATTATCTTGGCAGGATCACAAGGGAAGAGTTCCTGGAACTGGCCGTATAAAATAAAATTAGCTGACTTTACTCATGTATGTTGATAATACAAAGTAAAGTCAGCTATTTTTTGTTGAACGGTGTAATTTAATTTTCATCTTCAGTAATCTCTCTCAACAGTTTAGTATAGGTATTGAACTTCTCTTCATCTCTTTCGACCAATGCTTCTTCAATCTTCTCTCTGTAAAGCTTTGTGTTGAAATCATCAAGCGCTTCTTGAAGCAGGATGTCTGCAGAAAGGTCGTTAATCGTGTTGATGAAAACGCGTAACTGGTTTACGGGATAGACTTGTTTACTCATAGTATTCCGCCCCCTTAATTTATCTTGTATTGAATTATAAAGGGTGTAATTAACATTGTCAAATCCGTTTTGAATATTTTGACAATTAAATATTGTAAAAATACTCTTTACAATATGTATTACAAATTTAATATAAATAGTCATTGGAAGTTAACAACTTAGTTAACATATGTTATATTATATTTATCAAAAATAAAGGGGCAGGACAATGAAACAATTTTATCACATCCACGATGAGACCATGTATATGTTGTCTGTAGGAAACAAAGGTTTGACTGAAACAAGGATAGGGGAGTTATTCGGCGGTGAGAGCGCCTTGTGTCTATCATCACCGAATAAGATCATGGAAAGGAACTGTAAACAGTATTCTCAGAGTTACCCGGCCAGAAAAGAATTGACGAGGAAGCTGACAGGACTCAGCGCGAAATTGCCGATCATCATCGACCTTTTCGGTTCAATCATTTTCTTCTGCACACATTCGGACAGGGTGAATGAGAACAGCTGGTTCAATATAAAGCACATCCATTCGTACAGGGATTACAACGGGAATACGAGGGTCAGATTTAATAATAATGAGGAAATCGAAGTCGACATATCATTCACTTCGTTCAACAACCAGTACCTCAATGCCCTGAAACTGCACTATAAATTCAATCTGGAAAAAGAGAAGTATGAATTCAGCGAGATGGCAAAATATAAGAACAACAGCGCCGGCTATTACAGGGACGCTGCAGGGGACAGGATCAGCGATGTTTCATACAAGGCTTACTTGCAGTATGTAAAGGACAGCGAGCCTCATAAGATGGACCGCATTACATAAACAACGTATAATGAACTTAAAACTACAGGAGTGGAAAGCATGCCATTTGTAAGAATCCAGCTGAAAGAAGGCCGTACGGCTGAACAGAAAGAAACGCTCGCACAAGAGATCATCAAAACGATGGATGCATCGAAATTTGCACCGAAGGAATCCGTCAGCGTCATTTTTGAAGATATGAAGCAGGAAGACTTTTATTCCGGTAAGAATATGTAGTAAAGAACCCCTCAACCTGAGGGGTTTTATTTTCCGGTTTTATGCAGGACTGGTGAGCTCAATGCTTACAAGCTTTGTATATCAACAGCCAGTACGCCGTCTATTTCCTTGGTCAGCTCATAAATTTCAGTCGTATACTGGCTCTCCGGCACCAACAGCCTCAGGTCGATCTTCTGGCTGCCACTTTCATAGCTCTTTATCTTAACGTCCAAAATCGTAATATCCTTGCTCTCCTGTTGATTCTTCTCATGCAATTTCTCCTCGACGATTTTAAGCACATCCGTCACCTTCAAATTCTTATCGACATTCATTTTCAAAGACATCTCTTTATTCTGCAGTTTCTCAGGACCGATCAACCTGAATATCCTCGGTATGAAGTTGACAGCGATGATCAGGAAAAACACCGCAAAAGCAGCTTCAAAATAAAACCCGGCACCCACTGCAATTCCCAGTCCTGATGCAGCCCAGATCAAAGCTGCACTGGTCAAACCTGAGATGACATCATTTTTTCTGTGCAGAATGACACCTGCACCCAAAAAACCGACCCCGCTTACAATCTGTGCCGCAAGACGCATGGGATCTATCGCATTGTAGGTTGGAGTGGCGAACTGCTCGAAGGATTGGATGGAAACGATCGTCACGAGACAGCTTGCTATACTGATCACCGAGCATGTCTTAAGGCCGAGCGGTTTATGTTTAAGCTTCCGGTCTATACCGATCAACATGCCGAAGATTAAGGCAAGGAATAATTTTAAAAGGACTTCTGAGTCAAAAAACATATGACTACTTCCTTCCGGTAGTGAAATACGAATAAAGTCCCCAGGCATTCAGAAGTGATGATGTATGATAAAAACTATAATAAGTCACTGTTTTAGTTTAATAATTATACCACTGCAGGAATCGGCAGGGCAAAATGTAACCATCCTCAAATATATAAAAAAGCTTCCTCTGTTGGTCATTGACAAAGAATTTTCTGAAATACATACTATTATTAATAGTCAGCATTATTGGAGATGAAATCATATAACCTTTATAAGCAGCAGGAAAATAACTTTGTGGAGTGGATGAAATGTTTGATGAGAAATCAAAAGAATTATTGAGCGGTCTCCGTGTTCTGGAGATGGGGTCGCTGATCGCCGGTCCTTTTGCAGGCCGGTTGTTCGCCGACTTCGGGGCCGAGGTCATTAAAGTTGAGACACCGGGGTCGGGCGATCCAATCAGGAAATGGCGGATGATGCACAAAGACACTTCACTGTGGTGGTATGTGCAGTCGAGGAACAAGAAGTCGGTTACGGTTGACTTGAAATCGGAGGAAGGGCAGGACATCATCAAAGATCTCATTAAGAGTACGGATATACTGATTGAAAATTTCCGGCCGGGAAAGCTTGAAGAATGGGGTCTCGGCTATGAGGATTTGAAGAAAATAAATCCCAAGATCATCATGGTCAGAATATCCGGCTACGGACAGGACGGCCCTTACAGCAAAAAACCCGGTTTCGGCAGTGTGGGCGAATCGATCGGCGGGATACGCAATGTCACGGGCTACGAGGACAGGCCGCCGGTCAGGGTCGGCATCAGCCTCGGTGATTCCATCTCTTCGTTATATGCAGTGATCAGCGCGATGATGGCCGTTTACAATAGGGATGTTGCGGGCACCGGAACCGGTCAGTTCATTGATGTGGCACTGTATGAAGCCGTGTTCAGCCTGATGGAGAGCATGGTGCCGGAATATGATTATTACAACTTCATCAGGGAACGCACCGGGAGTGCGCTGCCGGGCATCGTGCCATCGAATACATATCAGTGCAAAGACGGGAAGTACATTGTGATCGGCGGTAACGGCGACAGTATCTTCAAAAGGCTGATGACAGCGATAGGCAGGGAGGACATCCGGGAAGACTCCAAATACCGCTCCAACGACGACCGGGCAAAATATCCGGAATTCCTGGACGGTGTCATCACGGAATGGACGCTTCAGCACACGCTCTCGGAAGCCCAAGAGAAGCTGGATGAATTTGATGTGCCGAACGGCCCGATCTACAGTATTGCGGATATTTTCGAGGATGCCCATTATCAGGCAAGGAACATGATCGAAGATGTGGAAGTCGAAGGCCTCGGGCAGCTGAAGATGCCCGGGATCATGCCGAAATTCTCCGAGACACCGGGTGAGATAAAGTGGGCTGGCCCGAAGCTCGGTGAACATAATGAGGAAGTCTACAGGGAGCTCCTGAACTATTCTGATGAACATATGGATTATTTGACAAAGAAAGGCATTATTTGATGAGGAGTGAAGATGCATGACCATACACATTCAGGAAGTCATACCGCGTGACGGTTTCCAGATGGAAAATAAGTTCATACCGACGGAAGATAAGATAAAGACCATCAACCGCATCAGCAGGACGGGTGTTTCGAAAATCGAGGTGACATCGTTCGTCTCCCCAAAGGCTGTCCCTCAGCTGAGCGATGCCGAAGAAGTGGCGAAAAATATAGACAGAAATGATGCCATCATTTACGTGGGGCTGGTGGCGAACCTGCGCGGGGCTGAACGTGCTACGGATGCCGGCCTGGATGAAATCAACCTCGTCATGTCAGCGAGCGCAAGCCATAACAAAAAGAATGTCAACAAGACGCATGAAGAATCCCTCGAGGAATTCGCTAAAATAGCGGAGTTCGTCAAAGGAAGCGGCATAAAGATCAACGGCACCGTTGCCACTGCATTCGGCTGCCCATTTGAAGGTGCGATTTCAGAAAAAGCCGTGATGGATTTTATTAGGAAATACATTGACCTCGGCATGGACAGCATCACATTGGCGGATACGACCGGCATGGCCAATCCGAACCAGATCAAAAGATTCATCACTGACGTGAAGGCGAGTTTCGAAGACACGCCGCTGACGCTGCATCTCCATGATACGCGCGGCATGGGACTTGCCAATCTGCTCGCAGGCATAGAAGCGGGAGTGAACCGGTTCGATTCCGCCATCGGCGGCATCGGCGGCTGTCCGTTTGCCCCGGGGGCGAGCGGCAACATATGCACGGAAGATGTGGTGCATATGCTCGGTGAAATGGGTATCCCGCATACAGTGGACCTGGATGAAGTGATAGCCATCTCAAAAGAACTGCCGAATATCATAGGCAGATCGGATTATCCAGGACAAGTCGTCAAAGCGGGCAAGGTCTCCGATCTCCATGAATTTTAAGTGAGTTGAAAATTAACGTATCAATATCTCAATCCCGCAGTGACGATGCCATTGCGGGAGTTTTTTTCTTCAATGAAGGTTAGACATATACAATGGAGGCTATTGATTATAAAGAGGCACACCGATTTTAGATTCTCTCTATAGAGGTGAAGGGGATGGTATGATGCCTGATAAAAAACGAAATGAAGACACCGAATACATCATCGACAGGATGAGGAAACGGGAGAAAAAAAGAGCAGAGAATAAGAGCGTAAAAATGAAATCGCCGGGTCAGAAGCCAAAGGAAGGCGTGTCTTCAAGTCAGCAGGTGCACAAAAGCAGTCCTGACAAAGAAGAGATACCGGATATGGAACTTGGATGTTACTTTTTCCTTATACTCCCTTTCGTCGCTTCCATATTGTTTTTGATCATTTTAATCGCTCTGTTGAGGTGAACATCAAAACATCGGTAATATTAAAAGGAGTGGAATAATGAATCCAAAAAATTCATCAGCGATAAAAGCGGAGGAGGCTATGATCATCGATATCTCCCATCACCAGCCCTCTGAGTCAATCAATTATGAGGAGTTGGCAAAACATGTGGACCACGCCATCATCAGAACGATGGACGCAGATGTGATCGACAGGGAATATGAAAAACATCATAGAAAATTCAGGGCGCAGGGTGTGCCGACGGCAGCCTATGCGTTTGTGCGCGGGCAGAATGATACCCATATGATTAATGAAGCGAAAATGTTCTGGGACAGGACGAAAGACCTCAATCCGACCTTCTGGTGGCTGGATGTGGAAGCCGTCACGCATTCCGATATGAGGAAGGGCGTCAGCATTTATGTAAATGAAATGCGCAAACACGGGGCTGAAAAGGTCGGGCTTTACATCGCCCATCACCTGTATGAACGGCTCAGTCTGGATACCAGTGAAGCGGACGCCGTGTGGATCCCGCACTACGGGTCCGGCAGTGCATCGGCGGACAGCACCCCGAAATTTCCGGCGGATATCCATCAATATACCGACAAGGGAAGGCTGCCGGGTTATGTTGGACACCTTGATTTGAACAGGATCATCAGTGATAAGCCGCTTGAGTATTTTATTGGAACAGAGGGCTGCATATAAAAGAACCTCCTGCACCGGCAGGAGGTTCTTCTGTTTATGGCAGTATATGACCTGCAGCTTTATAAATCCGGTACCATTCTTCACGGGTCAGTTTAACATCGGAGGCTTTTACGATATCTTCAAGTCTTGAAGTGTTCGTCGTGCCGATAATGGTCTGCATATCGGCGGGGTGTCTGAGTATCCATGCGACTGCCACCGCATTTTTGGTGATGCCATGAGCTTCTCCGATGTCTTCGAGCACATTGTTCAGTGCTTCGTATTTTGGATCATCCATGATGATGCCGTCGAAGTAGCCGTAATGGAACGGTGACCATGCCTGCAGTGTAATGTCATGCAGACGGGCATGATCGAGCAGGCCGCCGTCACGGTCTCCAGCACTCTCAAAAGGCGTATTCGCCTGCATGCGGCTGTTTATCATATGCGGCGCACCGGCTCCGAACTGGACCTGATTCGTGATGAGTTTATGATCTGTGTGCTTCTGGACGAAGTCGAACTGAGCAGCATGGAAGTTGCTGAGACCGAAATGCCTCACTTTTCCGCTGTCATGCAGGTGGTCGAAGGCTTCTGCAATTTCCCTCGGCTCCATCAATGCATCCGGCCGGTGAAGCATGAGTATATCCAGGTAATCCGTACCGAGACGCTCGAGTATGCCGTCGACGGAATCTAGTATATGTGATTTTGAAAGGTCGTAGTACTCATTTTCTTTGCTGGTGCTGTTGCCGGCATGACGGATGCCGCATTTACTTTGTATCAATATATCTTCACGGTTCACCTCAGAGGCGAGTACCTTGCTGAACTTGTACTCACACTCACCATCGCCGTAGATGTCCGCGTGGTCGAACAGGTTGATGCCGAGTTCAATAGCCCTGTTGACATGTGTGGCGAGTGCTTTATCTTCCATATCAGCGATGCGCATGCAGCCGAGCACGATTCTTGAAGCCTCGAGTGTCGAAGCACCGAGCTTGATTTTTTCCATTTATCTATCACCTCGGATTTATTCTATCATAGATTGTCCGAGGGCAAATCGTAGAAGGGAGAGGGTCTGTACAGGACCAACGGCGATGAATTTCAGCGTAGCAGTAAAAATATGCCAACAATGAAAGAAACGGATAGTTATTATGTTTTCAGATAATTATGATAAAATAATTTTAAGAGATTCACCTTTTGAACCAAGATATGAAAGTCTTAATTGATTTTTGGTGCTGGTTTCAGTGGCCTGAATTTTAATATAGTCAGTTCAATATCTTATAAAAGGGGAGAAAAAACAATGGGAAAAGTTTCGTGGCCAAGATCAACGTTCTCGCTGATGCTGATCTTTATATTGGCGTTGGCAGCATGCGGCAATGATGATGCTTTAGAAGAACCAACCGATGACCCGGATACCGCAACAGAAGAAAGTGAAGAGTCGGATGCTTCAACAGAGGAAAGTGCTGACGAGGGTGCTGACGAAAGTGCAAATACAGATGGAGAAGCCGAACCGGCAGAAACTGAACCACAAGTTACTGATTTTGAACCGGCATTTCCAGAACAGACAAGAGCACCTGAAGTCGTGACTGAAGCGGAATTGGATGTGGAAGTTGTTGTTGAGGATCTTGGTGTGTCCTGGGGTATGGAAGAGTTTGATACAAACCGCTTACTTGTTACGCAAAGGGATTCAGCAGAACTTCTTATTGTAAACCTTGAAGATCGCTCTGTTTCAGATCCAATCGAAGGTACACCGGAAGTGAATAACGAAGATCAAGGTGGCTTGCTTGATGTAACCATTGCACCTGATTTTGACGAATCAAGGTTAGTATTTTTGACGTTTTCCCAAGATATTGAAGGTGGTACTGTAACTTCTGTCGGTAAAGGTGCTTTATCAGAAGATGAAACCTCACTTGAAGATTTTGAAGTGATCTTCCAGGCAACACCGGCATATGACGGGACCTTACACTATGGCGGACGTATCATCTTTGATGATGAGGAGAATTTATTCTTAACAACTGGTGAACGTTCAGATGACCCAATCCGCGAACGTGCACAGGACTTGGATGCATACCTGGGCAAAGTCATTTACATTACACAAGACGGGGAACCAGTGGATACGAACCCATTCATCGAAGATGAAGACGCACTGGACGGTATTTACAGCTACGGTCACCGTAATACTCAAGGTGTGGACTTCCACCCTGAAACAGGGGACTTATGG
The DNA here is from genome assembly GCF_900220995.1 of Salinicoccus kekensis. Taxonomy (GTDB): domain Bacteria; phylum Bacillota; class Bacilli; order Staphylococcales; family Salinicoccaceae; genus Lacicoccus; species Lacicoccus kekensis. Next base: position 872,257 of record NZ_OBQF01000001.1, on the reverse strand, counting down.
ATTGTTGAATTCGGTCCGCAGGCCGGGGACGAACTGAATATCATTGAACCGGGCAATAACTATGGATGGCCGGTTGTTTCCTACGGTATCGAGTACACTGGTGAATTAATCAATGAGGGCATTTCAGAACACGAGGCGCAGGGCTTTGTTGAACCAAGATATTATTGGGATCCGACAAGTGCACCAAGCGGTATGTCATTCTATGATAACGACGCAATTCCTGAATGGGAGAACAACTTGTTCATCGGGGGACTGGCGCCGAACTATATTGTACGTGTCATTATAGAAGATGACATCATCGTTGGGGAGGAACGTCTATTGACTGAAGAAGGCGAACGTTTCCGTGATATTCTTGTCACTGAGGATGGCGCGCTTATTGCTAGCACTGATGGCGGGCTGATCTACAGAATTACTGGAGCAGGTGAAGGTGAGTAATTTATTATTTTATAAATGCACTTTACAATATTAAAAAAGCAGGCATCCGTGGATTTCCAGGAATGCCTGCTTTTTTGCCGCCTGTGCAGAGCCGGGAAAAATAAAAAAACCGCTAAACTTATCGTTTAGCGGGTATAAATTAGGAGCGGAGATGGAGGGATTTGAACCCTCGCGCCGCGCAATGCGACCTATACCCTTAGCAGGGGTACCTCTTCAGCCACTTGAGTACATCTCCATATGGCTCCACAGGTAGGATTCGAACCTACGACCGATCGGTTAACAGCCGATAGCTCTACCACTGAGCTACTGTGGAATAATAATTCTTTTTCAATCGAACATTATCAATTATAGCAACATGACCATACCTTTTCAATGGCAAACAGGCATTTATTAAGAGAAATTTACACCTTCTCAATAAAGGGAGTGCTTTTATGGATAATGGGAAGTCTGTTGTTAAAACAGGGGTGGGGTTTGGCACGGTGCTGGCGATCACGATATCATGGAGCGTGCATCAGTCGATCCTTTGGGCGATCATCCACGGCCTGTTGAGTTGGATCTACGTCATATATTATGTGCTGACGAGATAGGCGAATAAAAAAAGACCGGGGTTCCCGGTCTCAAGTTTCGAATATATTTTCTCGTAGTTGAAAATGATTTGGTACAGTACTCAAGTGTACTAATTTTGGGGGGCCAATAATTATTAACTGATAATCATTTTCAATTAGAATTATATTCTAAATGAGAATCGTTGTCAATTGAATATATAAGAATCCATTGGGAAATTATACACTGATTTTGACTCTGTTGCCCGCTGGGTCTTCGGAGAAGGTGCCTTCAGGTGTTTCTTCAACAGGGTAGCCAAGGGATTTCAAATTGTTCACAATCTCTTCGACCGCTTCCTCAGTATGATACTTCATAATATAGTGGTTCAGACCGACACTGTTTTTGGCAGGTTTTGGTGCACCGACACCATTCCATACGTTCACCGCAATATGGTGGTGGTACTTATCGAAGCCCATAAATGCCGCCTGCGGTCCGAATCTTAAAATCATTTCAAGGCCGAGTCCTTCTGTGTAGAATTTCACGGCATCTTCTATATTGGACACATGAAGGTGCAGGTGACCCATGACGGTGTCTTCAGGCAGGCCGTTGAATGGCTGTCCTTTATAAGTCGACATTACATCCTGTACATTCAAGGGTTCCGTGACCATATGGACTTCGCCATTGTTCCAGGACCATTCTTCCGGTGCGCGGTCACGGTATACTTCGATACCGTTGCCATCCGGATCATCAAGGTAGAGTGCCTCACTGACGGCATGGTCGGAAGCGCCGAGCCGGACATCCTTCTCTGCCAGATGTTTGATGAAAGCCGCAAGGTCGGAACGGTCGGGCAGAAGGATCGCAAAGTGGTATAATCCACTTGTACGGTGTCTGTTTATAGGATTTGAAGGTTCAACCAGTCTGAGCAGCGTGGTTTTGCCGTCTGCAGTCAGTTCTGCTTCTTTACCTGTCTGGGACTTCACCTTGAAACCGATGACTTCCTGATAGAAATCCAGAGATTTTTTCAAATCACTTACATTTATTGTTACTTCAGAAACATAATTTACGGGTGCTTTATGGAAATTCATTTATATCCTCCTCATTAACTTACTATACGTTAGTAAGTATAATATAAACAACTGATATAATCAAGTTATGTATTTATCTTTTAAAAGAAAGGTACATATGATATAATACTTGAAAAGGAAGTGATAGCTATGAGGCAAGTTAAAAGTGAAATGTGCCCTCGTTTTGAAAAGGCTGTTAATATTTTAAGTCAGCGCTGGACTGCGCTCGTCATATATCAGATGCTTGACGCACCAAGGCGCTTCGGTGAAATACAGTCGGCAATCGGCGTAAGCGGGAAAGTTTTATCCGACAGACTGAAGCATATGGAGCAGGAAGGTCTGATCAAGAGGGATGTCTATCCGGAAACACCTGTAGTCATTGAATATTCATTGACTGAAAAGGGTGAATCACTAGAGCCTGTACTGAGGGATATTGAAAACTGGTCGCAGGAATGGATCGAAAAGCCTGATACAGAAAAAGAAACTGTCGAAAAGTGAAGCTTTATGAAATGAAAGAGCACCCGGGAGTAATTTCCCTGGTGCTCTTTTCATTCCGCCCACATGCCGGCATTTTCCTCCTGCGCGGCTGCCTCCGCCTCTTCAAGGCGCTCCAGGTGGCTCATATTCGGCGGATGTACATACCTCACCTCGGCGAGCCCTTCCCGGACGAGTATTTCATTGACCATTTTCCCATCTGCATAGATGTAGGCCAAATATCTGTCGTAATCATCCGTCAGGGGACCCACATCGAATTCGACTTCCACAGTATCCGCTTCAGTCAGAAGTTCCCGCACCCTCTCTGACGCTTCGACGGCGTAGGGCTCAGGCCTGCCTGAATTTGTCCGCACCTCAGGCGTGTCGATGATCAAATACCGGAAGCTTTCGCTGCTGCCGTTGAAATTGAAACGCGTCGTATCGCCGTCGATGAATTGATCGACGGTGACTTCATGGAACACACCGAGTGTGTATTCCTCCCCATCATTCTCCGTCCCTGAAAAGAGATAGGTGATGCCGGCTATGACGATGATGAGTACAAGTCCAGGCCAGCCGAGCTTTTTGATCATCCGCCGGTTTCTTTTATTATCAAGTGCACTGACATCGAATTTTCGATTCTGCCTCATATTGAACATCCTTCATTTAAAAATCATTGCTCTTCATTATACTACATATACTTAAAGTAATTAAAAAGTGTTGACCCTGACGCAGCGTCATAGGTTAAATTGTAATTAAGGGAGGTGGGGACATGAAAATAAAGGAAGCGGCGGCACTGACGGGGGTGAGCGTCAGGACGCTGCATCATTATGATGATATCGGTCTGATCAGTCCGGAGCGGTCGGGGGAGAATGCCTACCGTGAATACACGGATGCGGACCTTGCCCGGTTGCAGCAGGTTTTATTCTTCAAGAAGCTGGGTTTCAAGCTCTCCCATATAAAAGAGCTCCTCAGCCGCCCGGACTATGACCAGCAAGAGGCGCTGATGATGCAGAAAGAAATGCTGCAAGAAGAGAAGGTGCGCATTTCTAAAATGATTGAAACGATTGATCTGACGATCAGAGACTTGAAAGGAGAGATTGAAATGACGAATGCGGATAAATTCAAAGGCATCGATTTCAGCCGCAATCCTTATGAAGCGGAGGCGAGGGCGCGCTGGGGTGATGGAGCGGTCGATCAGGCCGGGGAAAAGCTTGAACAGATGGGCCCTGAACATGCAAAGGAAAGATTCGATGAAATATACTTGGGCCTTGCAGCCATCAGGCATATGGATCCCGCATCGGTTGAGGCGCAGAGCAGGATAGGGGAGTGGTATCACTTCCTTAATGAAATGGGCGACTACACTCCGGAGATGTTCAAAGGACTCGGGGAGATGTATGTCGAGGATGAGAGGTTCAAAAAGAACATCGATCAATACGGCAGCGGCCTTGCTGAATTCATGCGGGATGCCATGGCTGAATATTATGACCAAAATAAATAACCCCGTCAGGGGTTATTTTTCTGTCATCAAACTGTGGATTTTACGGAAGGTGTTCACATTCCTCACGGTCATATGCCTGTAAATGTCGGTGCCGACCATTTTGGAGATGCCGCTTCTGTCCGCATCCCGCTTCCACACGGACCAGAGCACTGCGCCGGGGCTGTATATGACGGTGTCGACGCCCGGGCGTATCTTCAAGCTGTCCATGATGGAGGCGTCATCAATATCCTCCCATAAGAACATGACGTCGCTTTTCATCTCTTTATCGTTCCGCCATGATTCAGGAAGTGACGCACCGATCGCCTCGATCTCTGTACTGCTGCGCACTAGCACTTTGATATCCAGGTCGAAATCCTCCTGAATCGCCGCTTCAAGTATGCCGGGGAGCGCCTCTTCCGGGGTATTGTCATCGGTGAAGATGATATTGCCGGAATTGATGTAGGTGACGACGTCTCTCATGCCGGCCTTCTCGAAAGTGGTTTTAAGGGTTTTCATATCGATCTTATTTCTTCCGCCGATGTTGATGCCGCGGAGAAGGGCCACATATCTCATGAACATCTCTCCTTTGAAGATTTAAACGTCTGTAGATTTGTGCTGGAAACTGTCGAGCAATGCTCTTGCCTCATCGGTCGAACGGGTATTCATGAGTGCATTCCTCAGTTCCGCAGCACCCCTGAACCCTTTGACATAAATCTTGAAGAAGCGGTGGAGCGGTGTGTATTTGCGAGGCTCGATCTCGGAGTACTCATCGAACAGATCGAGGTGGACACGCAGCAGATTCAAAAGTTCCTCACTCGTATGCTCTTTTACTTCATGTTCGAAAGCGTAGGGATTTTTGAAGATCCCCCGGCCGATCATGACGCCGTCTACGCCGTACTTCTCCGCGAGTTCGAGCCCTTTGGCACGGTCGGGGATGTCGCCGTTGATCGTGAGCAGCGTGTTCGGTGCGACTTCATCACGCAGTTTCTTGATCTCCGGAATGAGTTCCCAGTGCGCGTCCGCCTTGCTCATTTCCTTCCTTGTCCTGAGGTGGATGGACAGGTTAACAATATCCTGCTCCAGTATATGCCTGAGCCAGTCATGCCATTCGTCCACGTCGGTCATGCCGAGACGTGTCTTCACGCTGACGGGGAGGCCGCCCGCTTTGGCGGCTTCAATCAATTCCGCGGCAACGTCCGGACGCCGGATCAGACCGCAGCCTTTACCGTCTCCGACGACGTTCGGCACAGGGCAGCCCATATTGATGTCGAGCCCCTTGAATCCGGCCTCGGCCATGCCAATGCTCATTTCACGGAAATGATCCGGGTTGTCCCCCCATATATGGGCGACAATCGGCTGCTCGTCTTCAGTGAACGTCAGGCGTCCGCGCACACTCGCTTTCCCTTCCGGGTGGCAGTAGCTTTCAGAGTTCGTGAACTCGGTGAAGTAGACATCCGGTGCCGCAGCTTCGGCCACGACATGGCGGAATACGACATCCGTCACATCCTCCATCGGCGCCAGCACGAAGAACGGGCGGGGGAGCTCATGCCAAAAATTTTCTTTCATAATAGTACAATCCTCTCAATGGCTCCTTATATCCAGTGATATACCAGCCTGTAAAATAACATATATATTATACCAGAATTTTGAAAGGAGAAAAATGACTTTAAATAATATAGAGTAAAAAAAGAGTCCAATCAGTAATGATTGGACTCTTAAAGTCATTGAAGATTGATGATGCCCGTTTCCGTTCCCCAGAAACCTGACTGCACCTGTAATTGCTTTTCACTGCTGTCAACTACATCTTGTGTAACATCGAAAACGACATTGGCTGTACGTGATGATCCTGGATTGATCTCCTCTAAAAACAAGCCGATATCATCCTCGTTTGCATCCATAGAAGCTGAAGAATCCGGTTCAAAAACTCTTTCGCCTTCTATGATTTTAAAGAAGTTACTGTCGATAGTAATGGCTTCATTTTGGTTATTTACAACTGATACATCCATGACGATATAAGTGTCATTTGCTTCTGATACCATGAAATCTGACCCTACAGTATCTGACTGGTACCACTCATTCACAGTGAATTCTACACCATCAACTTCCAGAGGTTCTCCGATACCTACAATTTCATCAGCCTCTTCTTCTTCAACAACCTCTTCATCTTCTGTAGCGGTTTCTTCCTGTTCTCCGCTATCTGTTTCAGTGGTTTCTGCTTCTTCTGTTTCTTCGGTGCCTTGTTCTTCCGCAGTGTCATCTTCAGGGGAGGATTGTTCTTGTGCTTCTTCGTCAACCGGGTCATCATCTGTAATCATGGCTGTACATGCACCGAACAAGATTAAGACACCGAAAATGATTAATGCCCACTTGAGACATCCGCCTTTCTTTTTCTTACCAGGCCCCTGTTTTTGGGCTTCAAATTCTCGTCTTTCCTGCTCCAATCTTCGTCTTTCTTCATCCAATTGCCTTCTCTCTTCTTCTGCCAAAACCTACGCCTCCTGATATGTATAGATATATTTTCTTATAATTCCAGTATAATACATTTATAGGAATTTATAAACTAAATATCTGAATTTTTAATATTTATAAAGTGATTAAGTAAAAACCACTACTTCTTTAATTATTTAAGAAAGAAGTAGTGGTGTAGGGTTTTATCTTAACGAATTTTATTGAAGTGATTTAAAGTCATTTTATTATGAATCCAAACGTCTGATCTCCATATCGAGATCGTCGACGGCCGGTCCTTCAATCACTTTGCCGTCGTAGTTGAAGCGGGAGCCGTGGCAAGGGCAGTCCCAAGTCTTGTCCTCGCCGTTCCAGCCGAGGCTGCAGCCCATATGGGTACAGCGGTTGGAGACGACGTAGTAGGCATCGTCTTCACGGTAGACGCCTTTTTTCTTCATACCTTCGCTGGCGACGGTGCCCTGGCCGCTGTCGAGTTCAATCGATTCGATATCCGGATGGGAATCCGTCATATTCTTTGCTTCAGACTCGATGATGTGCAGTGGATTGGTGATATGCTGCTTCAGCTGCTGGAAGGCCGTCTGCTTCCTGTGCGGGTCGAGCAGGTCTGCATATTCATTATCATCCCCGGTCATCAAATCTCTGATGATCATCGATGACAAAACGCCGTTCGTCATACCGAACTTATTGAAGCCAGTCGCGACGAAACGGTTATCGTGGGATTTCTGGAACTTGCCGATGAACGGCAGTGAATCCCCGGTCATCAGATCCTGGGCACGGTAGGCATAAAGCGTTTCTTCGTTCATCGTCATCTGATCTGCATACAATTTCAATACCTCAAGCTGCTTATCCATATCTTTATCTTCATATGACATATGACCGGCTCCGCCGAAGAGCACCGTCGGAGTTTCTTTCGACGGGTTGACGATGTTCCGTAAGGAAAGACCCGGTCCATCATATCCGGCCATATTGATGTCTTCAGGCGGAGGGGTGGTGGTTGTGGTGACCAGGCCGTAACCGTAGCTGATTTTGAAACTGTTGAAATAAAAACCATCAAAATCAAGAAATGGGAAGTGGGTGGCAATCACAAGATTTTCAAAATTAATCTTTTGACCGTTTTCAGTATGGAGAGTGTTTTCGTCGACTGATTTTGCGCGCGTCTGTTCATATACTTTGACGCCGCTGTCCACTGCGACATCCAACACACCTTTTAGGAATTTAAGCGGATGGAATTCAGCCTGGTTCTTCATCACCAGTTCAGCAACGGTTTCGAACGGCAGTTTGAGTTCCCCTTTGGACAGGTGACCCTCAATGCCGAGTGAGTCATACATCTCCGCTTCCTGTTCCAGCTCTTTTATGGATTCTTCATTGACCGCATATATCACAGTGTCCACACGTTTGAAGTCACAGTCGATATCGTGCTTCACTGCCACGTTTTCCATCTCGGTGATGGCAGCCATCTGGGAGTCATAATATTTACGGGCGGATGCTTCATCCATCTGTTTTGCCAGCTGTCCGTAGAGCACCCCCTGCTGTGCAGTGACCCTTGCGGTGGTATTTTTCGTCGTACCGCTTAAGATTTCATTTCCTTCGATGATAGTCACGTCATAACCTTTCAGCATGAGCTGATAGGCATTCATGATCCCTGTGATGCCGGCACCGACGACAAGCACCTCGGTGTCGATGTCCTCCTCCAGTTCCGGGAACTGGGGGAGGTCCACGGAAGCACTCCAATAAGACATTTTGACATCCTGATTCTTTTCCATTCTCATCCTCCTAACATGTTTATATATGCAATACCCATAATGGCGGTTGGATAATTATCACCGGCAATAATCAAGAAAGTGTAAATTTGTTATTAAAACATGGTGAATAACACTTGAAAAACCTTCGAAGAAAGTATAATATAATATTCAGGCGTTAAATAACGCATTAATAATATTACCGCGGGATGGAGCAGTGGTAGCTCGTCGGGCTCATAACCCGGAGGTCGTTGGTTCAAATCCAACTCCCGCAATTTTTTTATTTTCAGTGGTCCCGTGGTGTAGCGGTTAACATGCCTGCCTGTCACGCAGGAGATCGCGGGTTCAATTCCCGTCGGGACCGCCATTTTTTTTTGAGTACATATGCAGGTCCAGTAGCTCAGTCGGTAGAGCAAAGGATTGAAAATCCTTGTGTCGGCGGTTCGATTCCGTCCTGGACCATTCAGAATGGCGGTTGTGGTGAAGTGGTTAACACACCGGATTGTGGTTCCGGCATTCGTGGGTTCGATCCCCATCAGCCGCCCTTAAAGCACCATGCGGGTGTAGTTAAATGGTATAACCTCAGCCTTCCAAGCTGATGTTGTCGGTTCGATTCCGATCACCCGCTTTTGTCAATATTCCACAGTAGCTCAGTGGTAGAGCTATCGGCTGTTAACCGATCGGTCGTAGGTTCGAATCCTACCTGTGGAGCCATGGCCCCTTGGTCAAGCGGTTAAGACACCGCCCTTTCACGGCGGTAACACGGGTTCGAATCCCGTAGGGGTCATATTAGAAGTGTAAAACGCACTTCTATTTTTATTGTGGACAGCTGGCCGAGCGGCTTAAGGCGCACGCCTGGAACGCGTGTATACGGCAACCCCGTATCGAGGGTTCAAATCCCTCGCTGTCCGTACTTTTATAACTAACTTAAAGATAGGCTTCATCAAGCCCTATTTATCGAAACTTATTCGATAAATAGGGCTTTTATTGATTGAAAACAGCAGAATCCGTTTCCCTTAATCAACACAAATGATGGAGAAAAGGGTTTTCACCAGCCCTGAAAGTACTTTTAAAAGACTTTAAGAAGTGCTATAATAAGTATAAATAATATATGAATAAAAAATCTTCATTTAACTGGGAGGGCTTAAATCATGAAAATATTAGACGTTCCACATAAAAGTATCAGTGATGTTAAACGAGCTCCAATGGATATATTTAAAGAAGCTGAAGAACTGAACAACGGAGTCTACATTTTTAATCGTAATAAAGTGGTCGGAGTCATCCTTACCCAGGAACAGTATGAAAGTTTAAATAATGAAATTGAGGCACTTTATGAGCGTATAGATGAAATGGAAGTGAAATCGCGCCTGGCCGATTCTGACCGTGGCCGTGTTCCAGTCAATGAAGTAATAGGATACGATTTATCTTCGGATGAACTTCATGAAGATGATGGTTGGGAATAACCTATGTATCATCTTCATTTCAACGTCTATTCAGAGGAAGAATACAAGAATTTAGACGGTAGCCAAAAGAAATTAATCAATAAAGGTTTAAGACGAATTCAAGAACAGGGCATGAGCGCCGGGCAAGAACTTCGTGGTGAGTTAAAACATTGCCGTAAACTTAAGTATAAGAAAGCCGGTTTGAGAATAATTTTTCGACAAGACGGTGATAATATAGAAATCATCGAGATAGTGGCAATTGGGAAACGTTCAGAGAAAGAAGTATACAAAGACGCTGAGAACCGATTAAATTAAGGCATGAATGAGACACTTAATAGATATAAAATTGGTCTTCAATTGTGGATTAACTGTCACGCCTGGAACGCGTGTATACGGCAACCCCGTATCGAGGGTTCAAATCCCTCGCTGTCCGTTTACATATGCACCATCATTTCAAATTACTTGAAATGGTGGTGCATTTTTTGTGCCTGAATTGAGTTACATTATAGAGGTGACAGGGTAATAAAGATTAACCTTTAAAAGTTTGACCTGTTTAAAGGATTCATGAATGCTTTTTATGAAGACACTATAAGTAATTGGAAAAATTTATAGAATACATATTTTTTTATTGGCAAATATAATAATTGAAATAGATTCAAAATATATACTGTAAACTTCAGGGGGTGAAATGGATGGACTATAAGCAGATATTTATTGATGAATTAGACAGCATTCAAGCGAAGTATGATGGGGCTAAAGAACAGGAGCGGTTAAGGGAGCTCAAGCGGGAGGCTGTAGAAAAAGATCTGGATAAACTGCTGAAAGAATATGCCTCCATTGTGGGAGCTGTAAGTGACAGGTTTAATGTTCATGCCGATGTTAAAAAACATGTTGAGAATCCTGACGGGGTGAAAGAATTCCAACCATATAAAACAGGTGAGACAATAGAAGTGTTATATAATAATAAACCCCTAATCAGTTATCATCTGTTGAAAGACAGTGAAAAAGAAAGTAATGATACTACTAAGTTTACTATCGAGGTAGACAGTTTAGGTCTGGCTAATATATTGGTTAAGGTATTAAATGATGATAAATATTTTTATTACGAAGATTTCAACCCAATTAGTGGAGATGACAAAAACTTAATACGACTTCCAATCCTAACTGATAAAGAACATACAACTCAATTCGATAAAGTGGTGGAAAAGCATCTTAAAAAAATGGCGCTGCATATAGGAAGAGACAACTACGAAATTATATAAAGTTAATAATACGGTTGGAAATAATCAATAAATGGTTAGGGAAAGGGTCTCCGCTGCGGTGCATGTAAACCATAAAAGCCTCTTTTGTGTCATTATTTGATATACTTGATAAGTATGATATTAGGAGGAGACTAATGGAGAGATCGACTCACAAGAGTAACTTGGACCGTATAATAGAACTCGCGAAGGATATGAAGGGGAACGAGAAATCGAATGCGCTCGTTGAAATGGTGAATGACGCCGATCTGCATCAATACGATTTGATGCGGGAGCATGGGCTTGCTGAATTTGAGTGCAGCGCCGCCGGCGGGAGCTGGCATTTCTTAAGTAAAGCGCACCTCACCGACAGAGGACAGCTGTTCATCGACATATTCAGTGACGAGGCCAATCATGCCGGTGTCAAAAAATTGGCCAAAGCTCAGGATGAAAGGCTGAATGATCTGTCTCTCGATGATGTGATGGAACTGGGTACAGCTCATCTGGCAGATAAATCGGAGACGTGAAATTGATCTTTTAGATTTCATATGATTTATATATGGAGGTGCAGAACATGCACTTCCATTTTTATTGAGATGAATCGAATTGTATATACAAACCGGTTCTTTAGCATTAAATGGCCGAAGGTCTTATAATATAACATTGTACTTAAAAGTTTTTGTGGGTGAAAAGATGAAAAAGAACCAATATGACTTTACGACCGGGCCGATTTTAAAGCCCTTGATCTTATTCTCAGGGCCCATCATGCTGACGAACCTTCTGCAGACATCATTCCAGATCGTCGACAGCCTTTGGGTCGGGAACATCCTCGGGGCAGAGGCGCTTGGCGCCGTGGCGGTTGCGACGACGATTCTTGTGACGGTGCTGTCGTTCATACTCGGCTTGAACAATGCGGCCCTCACGATTTTGTCCCAGCAATACGGACGCCGCGATGATGCGGGGCTCCGGAATTATTTGAATGCTTTCATCGTCATCATGTCGATGATGTCGGTGGGTTTTGGAATCGCCGGTTACATATCTGCAGAACCCCTGCTGCGCCTGATCGGCACGCCGGAAGCCATCATGGACATGGCCGTTACATATTTGCAGATCAGTTTCCTCGGCATGTTCTTCTTATTCGGATATAACTTTATCAATACGGTGCTCCGTGCACTCGGTGACAGCAAGACGCCGATGAGGATCGTCCTGATTGCGGTCATCATGAATGCTGTACTGGCACCTTTCTTCATGTTCGTGCTTGATCTCGGCATCGTCGGTGCGGCGCTTGCTACCGTCATTTCCCAGGGGCTCGCCTTCCTGTACAGCATCCAGCATTCATTCAGGCACCGGCTGATTCCTTTCAGCCGTCCATCACTGCCGAAGAAAGAAGAGGTCAGCCTGATACTTGGACTCGGCATACCGGGCGGTCTCCAGATGGCAGTCATCCATGCGGGCATTGCTGCGATACTCAGTGTTGTGACAGGCTTCGGCAGCGACACGGTTGCCGGCTTCAGTGCGGCCCAGAGGCTGGACAGCCTGATCATGCTTCCAGCGATGGCACTCGGCACCGCAGTGAACAGTATGGCCGGGCAGAATATCGGTGTCGGCAACTGGTCGCGGGTGAAGAAAATAGCAAGATACGCTTCACTGTACAACTTCGGCCTGATGGTCACTGTCGCCATCCTCGCAATCATATTTGCAGAGCATGCCATTCGATTGTTCATCCAGGATGAAGCGGCTGTGGCATTCGGTACGACCTACTTGAGGACAGTTGCACTGTGTTATCCATTCCTCGGATTGAATTTCGTGTTGAACGGTATCGTACGGGCATCCGGTGCGATGTATCAGGTGCTCATACTGAACATCATTTCGTTCTGGGTCCTGAGGTTCCCGCTGGCCGATATTTTCTCTTCAATATATGGGGAGACCGGTATCGGGATCGGAATGGGTGTCAGTTTCATCATCAGCAGCGCATTTGCGTATCTGTACTATAAATTCGGTGGCTGGAAGAGAAAAGTCCTGTTCAAAAATTGATGAGTGTGCCGATCTGGAGCCCGCTGGGTGAGGGGAGCCGGCACCTCTCAAATTTCCTGGTACGGATTTCGTGGATTTTTACCACTTTATTTAATGAAAAGTTGCAAAAAGGTGTTTATGATTTTGACATTCACTGCTATAATGTATAAGTAATGCAATCAAGCCATTGCAAATTTTCGCCGACATAGTTTAATGGTAGAACACAGCCATGGTAAGGCTGCGATGCGAGTTCGATTCTCGCTGTCGGCTTACCTTGATATAAAGCGCTGTTCATTTCATATGAAATGAACAGCGCTTTTTTTTATGCCGGTATGATCACAAAGAAGCCCGGGAGCTGGTCACTCCCGGGCACTGATGGTTTTTATAACAGCAGCCATATGAAGCCGCCGACCAGAACAATGACACTTACAATGAGTACGATCCAACTGAACCCCAATGCATTTTTCTTCTCATCTTTTTCAGGGTGGACTTTTCGCTTATCAGCCAATATCATCAGCCCCTTATGATTTTATCACTCCGAGTCTTCCTCATCCGGGTTTTCATCACCGGCATCATCTGCAGTGTTATCAGCTTCAGTTTCCGTCTCCGTACTATCATGGTCTATCTCATCTTCGTCTACACTTTCACCTGAATCCTGGATGGTTTCGACAGGGCCGTCAGAGGTGCCTTCATCATCCACTTCGGTGCCGCCTTCAGTATCCAAAGTTTCTGCAGACTCATCTGCAGCATCATCTCCACAGGCGCCTAATACCAATATGGAAGCCAGACCGCCGGCAAGTAAATATTTCTTGAAGTTCATTTATAAATCCTCCCATTATTAATAGATTTATATCTACTATACCCATTGGCAGGGATGTTAAAAACGTATTACATGTCAAAAACATGGAACAGGATACTGTATCATTTTGTCAGTTGTATTAAATAATCTTCATTTATCACTATAATATATGCTGTATAATTATATTAATAACATATTATAGGAGGCGGGAGCAGTGGGTTTCATTTTTTTACCTTTAATATTCACCGGGGTGCTAGTCACTTTGGGAATTTACCTCAGGGCACTTTACAGTCGGAGCGTGGGCGGTGAGTCGCAGAATGATTTATGGAAAGGCACCACCATATCTGCATCAGTGACAATTTTGCTTATGCTCTTATATACTGCTGTGAGCAGCACTGTCGGCATCGCAGATATATTCACCGGCATACTTTTAATGGCGACTGCCGGACTGGTGCTGTCTCTTTTGTTCAACCGGAATTACAAAAATAAATATAATGAAAGAGGAAAATTCAACCGTACGACGGGCATCACGCTCGGCTTGATGGTGTTATCATTCGTTGTGATTGGTCTGTCTGCAGATCCGGAGGGAACAGAAGAGCACTTGGACAGTGGAGAAATCGCTGTAGAAGCGGGCATCGATGAAATGACTGAGGAAGAAGATGCTGAAGAAACCGAAGCCGAGCAGAGGGCGGAAGAAGAACAAGCTGCAGAAAAGGCCGAAGCCGAGAAACAGGCGGAGGAAGAACAAGCTGCAGAAAAGGCCGAAGCCGAGAAACAGGCGGAGGAAGAACAAGCGGCAGAAAAGGCCGAAGCCGAGAAACAGGCGGAGGAAGAGCAAGCGGCAGAAGAGACTGAAGCCGAGAAACAGGCGGAGGAAGAGCAAGCGGCAGAAGAGACTGAAGCCGAGAAGCAAACAGAGGAAGAAGATGTTGTCAAAAATGGACTGATACCTGTTCAGCTATACCGTGTTGTGGATGGTGATACGGTCCATGTCATCGACGAGGATGGCAACAATCTGAACTTGAGGTTATTGTTGATCGATACGCCGGAAACCGTCCATCCGAATGAGCCGGTACAGCCATACGGTCCGGAGGCTTCTGAAAGGCTCACCGATCTCCTGAATGGAGCTGGTCAGCTGTACATAGAATATGATGACGGCGATAAGCAGGATCATTATGGAAGGGAGCTTGTCTATCTTTATGCAGACGATGTGAACGTACATGAAGTCCTGCTTGAAGAGGGTCTCGCCAGGGTCGGTTACATCTATGAGCAGCAGCGGTATCTGGAAGATTTCAAGGTCGCCGAGCAGTATGCGAAAGATAACGGCCTCGGCATCTGGTCGATTCCGGGTTATGTCAATGAGGGCGGGGAAGGCTTCAACTACGAAGAAGAACCGGCTGTTGAAGAGCCTGCAGATGATGGAGGCGGCACGGATACCGGATCTTATAACTTCGCAAACTGCACTGAGCTGCGTGAAGTCTTCCCGGATGGTGTGGCGTCCGATCACCCGGCATATCAGTCCAAGATGGACAGGGACAATGACGGCTATGCATGTGAGATAAGTTCATCCAGCTCGGCGGAAACTTCCATTGAGGAACCTGCCGATACTTCGGCAGATACAGGAAATTATAATTTCGCAAACTGCACCGAACTGCGTGAAGTCTTCCCGGACGGCGTGCCATCCGACCATCCGGCATACCAGTCGAAGATGGACAGGGACAATGACGGTCATGCGTGTGAATAAGTAAAAGAGCTGACGAATCATTTTCCGTCAGCTCTTTTTTTTATTCAATTGATGGTCTGTACACGGTGGTTCTTTTCACTTGGTGCTTTCTTCCTCCTTGTCGGATCGAGCCTTCTTTCAATGAGTCTCAGGATGATATCCACAATCACTGCAATGATTGCGATCGGGACCGCACCGGCGAGTATGAAGACCGTTCCGTCGGAAGCATTCGTCCCGCGGATGATGACGTCTGAAAGGGTGGTCGCGCCGATGAATGAGCCGACGGCGACGACGCCTATCGCCACCACAAGCGCAATCCTTAAGCCGCCGATGATGACCGACAGTGCAAGCGGCAGTTCCACCATGGTCAGCACCTGGTTGCGTGTCATGCCCATACTTTTACCGGCATCTTTAATGTTTGAATCGACGTTCGATATGCCGGTGTATGTGTTCTTGATGATGGGCAAAAGGGCGTAGAAGAATACGGTGATCACAACCGTGGTGCTTCCGAGCCCCATCACGAGCATCATGATGGCGAGCATCGCGATGACGGGAATCGTCTGAATGATATTGGTCAATGTGATGACCAGGCCGGAGAGTTTTGAAAAGCGTGCAATCAGTATCCCGACGGGGATGCCGACTATGGAAGCGAAAATCACTCCATATACTGACATCAGCAGATGGTTGAAAAACAGCTCAAACATGTAGCCGCCGTTCACGATATAGTAATTGAAAAAGTCTGTAACGATATTTCCAGTCATGACTGATCCTCACTTTCCGGGTTCTCGAAATAATGGTTCGCTTCCAAAAATTCCTCGGCGACGATCGCAGGCTCCTTACCCTGGCCGTCCGCTTCATAGTTCAGCTGCTGCATCACGTCCGTCGTGATGATGCCATCAAGCTTATCCATGGTATCCATCAGTTCCGGATATTCATCGAGCAGCTCCTTTGTGGCAAGGGGTGCAGCGTCATAAGGCGGGAAGAACTGTTTATCATCTTCCAGGACGACGAGGTCGTAAGCTGCGATGCGGCCGTCGGATGTATAGCCGAGTGCGACTTCCAGGCTTCCGGTGTCCAGTGCATCATACACCAGGCCGATCTGCATCGGACTGATGCTGCCGAATGAAAAGCCGTAGTGTTCCGTAAAACCGTCATAACCATCACCGGGACGGTTCAGCCAGGTGGTGTCCACGCCGAAGCGCAGCTCATCCTTGTATTCTTCAAGGTCGGATGTCGTTACGAGGTCATATTCCTCGGCTGTCTCCTTGGTCACCATGAACGCATAGGAATTGTCAAAACCATAGGAATCGAAGTAAATCTGATCGAAACGCTCCGAGAATATCTCTTTGGCCGTCTCCATTGCCAGTTCAGGGTCATTGATCGGCTCCTGTTCGAGCGGACCTGTCATTTCGGTCCCTGAATAGCGGATCGCCGACATATTCGCATCACCGTTCAATACTGCGTTATGCTGCAGTGTAGATGCGCCGAGATTATTGATGATTGTCGGATTCAGCTCGCCGTCCGAGTCATGTTCAATCATGAGCCTCACGATATGAGCCATGATCTGTGATTCACTCGTATCGAGTGATGTGATCCTTATCGGGTCGTCGGTACCTCCGCCGAGCCCCGGCAGGCTGCATCCGGACAAAACCAGTAAAGAGGTCAGCATGACTATGAATATTTTCCTGTATTGTTTCATTGTAATCGATCTCCTTCCTTATTCATCTGGATACTTTTAGGCCTTTCGGAACTGACCATCTTTCCACAAAGGAAAGGAGCACATCCGTAATAAGCGCTATTGCTGTTACAAGTATGGCAGCGACAAGGATCATCACTGGTTCATACAAGTTCAGACCCTGGAAAACATAATCACCGAGCCCGCCTGCACCGATATAGCTTGCGAGTGTCGCCCAGCTGATGACATATACACTCGATAAGCGCACGCCTGACATGATGTAGGGCAGAGCCAGCGGGAAATCGACGGAACGCATGAGCTGCATATTCGTCATGCCCATGCTTTTTGCGGCCTCCTTCACTTCCCCAGAGATGCTCTGAACACCGATGATGGTGTTATTCAGCATAGGGAGGAGGATATACGCCGCAAGTGCAATGATCGCGGGTGTTTTCCCGATGCCGAATAAAGGTATCATCAAAGCGAGCAGGGCAAGCGTCGGAATCGTCTGCAGGACGCCCGCAGTCGTCAGTATGATGCCGGCAAGCCTTTTATTCTTGGCGATCAGTATGCCGAGCGGCACCGCTATGACAATCCCGATCACAAGCGCAAAAATTGAAATGTAGAAGTGCTCCAAAGTCTTCTCAAGCAGTTCAGCCCTGTTTTCCATTATGAAATCCATCATTGGCTATCAGCTCCAGTGACTTCATCTTCTCCCCATATGGATTCATAAACGATGTCGACCAGGTTGGAGCGGGTGATGAGCCCTTTAAGTATGTTATCTTCATCCACGACCGGTATGTTGCGTACGTTCCTCTTCAGGATGGTGCGGATGGAATCCTGGAGTTTGGAGTCCAGCCTCACCCTGTAGACATCACGTTCCATGATGTCGATCAGCTCCGTGTTTTTGCGCACGCCTTCCTGGATGTCCTCTATATCCAGGTAGCCCAGGAGCTTCTGCTCGTTATTCACCACAAAGATCGTGTCGATCCGTTTATCGCGCATGATTTTGACCGTACTGCTCAATGATTCATCGACTTTGACGGTGATCGGCACTTTCATCACTTCTTCTACTGTACGTATGTTCGGACGGTCCTGCAGCAGGCGGTTCTCACCGATGAAGTCCCGGACGAAATCATTGGCAGGAGCCTGCAGTATATTATCGGGCGTGTCGAACTGCAGCACCTTGCCTTCGGACATGATGCATATCCTGTCCGCCAGTTTGATCGCCTCATCCATATCGTGGGTGACGAAGATGAACGTCTTGTTCAGTTTCTTCTGAAGCTCTTTCACGAGATCCTGAAGCGTATCACGTGTAATCGGGTCGAGGGCACCGAAAGGCTCATCCATCAGGATGATATCCTGTTCCGCTGCGAGGGCGCGTACAACGCCGATGCGCTGCTGCTGGCCGCCTGACAGTTCGGATGGATACCTGTCCAGGAATTCTTCCGGGAGATCGACCAATTTGATCAGTTCCTTCGCTTTTGCCTCTTTCTTCTCCTCGGGCCATTTCAATAATTTCGGTACGAGTACGATATTTTCCTTTATCGTCATATGGGGCATCAGGCCAATCTGCTGCAGCACATAACCGATTTTTCTGCGCAGCTCCACCGGATTCATCTTACTGGCATCCTTGCCGTTGATCGTGATGGTGCCCGATGTGGGTTCAATCATTCTGTTAAGCATTCTGAGGGCAGTCGTTTTGCCACTGCCGGATGTGCCGATGAAGGCGATGAATTCCCCATGTTTAATATCCAGGGAAAGGCCATCTACAGCCTTTGTACTCCCCTGGTAAACTTTTGTTAGTCCTTTAATACTTAACATATGTTTTCTCCTTTTAGTGAAATTTGTTACATTCCCTTCATTATAACAAATATACGCCTGGTTTTGAAATTCGCTTACAAACAATATGTATGTGAAATGCAACTAAACAGGTGTTTATTTCAGCCGATGCCGTCTTTCTTGATGCTTGAAATGACCGTATGGATTTTTCAGTCAAATAAATATATAGTGGAGGTATGTAATCAATGGACAGGAGAGAATGATGATGAACGACATTCAAGTGGATACACCCGCACTGTTGATCGACCGTAAAATTTTGAAGCAGAACATCACTTCCATGCAGGAGTATGCCGACCGTAAGGGTGTGAACTTAAGGCCGCATACTAAAACCCACAAGATGCCGAAGCTTGCCAAAATGCAGATGGAGGCGGGTGCGGCCGGCATCACGGTGGCGAAAGTAGGGGAAGCGGAAGTCATGGCCGAAGCCGGCATCCGTGACATCTTCATCGCAAACCAGATCATCGGCAGATCGAAGGTGGGGCGGATACGCAAATTATCCGAATCGGTCAGCATCTCCTTCGGTGTGGACAGCATCTACAGTGTGAAGGAGATTGATGAAGTATTCGAAGGTGCGGATGAAAAAGCGAATGTAATGATTGAAATCGAAGTGGGGGAGAAGCGCTCGGGCATCATCCAGCCGGATGATTTCACCGCCCTGCTGGATGAGATAAAAAACAGCCGGAATGTCAGCTTCAAAGGTGTATTCTCACATGACGGGCATACGTATAAAGCTCAGACGACCGACGAATTGAAAGAACTGTATGACGACAGTTCAGCGAGAACACTTCACTTTGCAGGTCTTGCACGTAATCATGGGATGGAATGTGAGGTCGTCAGCATCGGTTCCACGCCGCCGTTCGTACTCGGCTTCGACATTCCTGAAGGCATCACTGAAATCCGCCCGGGCACCTATATACTGATGGATGGGTCACAGGCCAATGTACTCGGCCACAATGACACGTGTGCAGCAACGATCCTGACGACCATCATCAGCAAACCGACAGATGAACGTGTGATCACCGATGTCGGAGCCAAAGGCATCACCCAGCAGCACAGGAAGGTCGGATTGACCGCAACGAAGGGACTCGGTAAGGTCGTCGGATTCGATGATGTGCATGTCGACAGTGTCTTTGATGAACATGCAATCATCTATGATAAGAATTTCAGTGATGAAGTGGAAATCGGCGAGAAAGTCGAGATCATAATGAATCACATCTGCCCGGTCTCGAACCTTTACGAAAAAGCATATATCGTGGAAAATGGTGAAGTGGTGGATGAAGCTGCAGTTTCTGCAAGAGGGAAGCTGCAGTAGTCTGGAAGAAAAGGCAGTCGATGCTTATGGATATTGGTTCTGTAATTTTAATCATCGCCGCAGCGGTGCTGATTGGAATCCTGGCGCAGATACTCCTTGTAAAACGGAAGTCGGCAGTGAAGCTCAAGTTGAAGGATGAGCAGACCACTAAAGATGAGATGGACGATGAAAAATTGTACCGTTTCAAAGTGTCGAATGAATCGGATCAGTCTGTGGTCCTGACAGATGTCAGGTTATATTCGAACGGCACTGAAATTTTCGATAATGGACATCACCCGAGCTTCAAGGCACCGGAAGAAGTGGACGGTGATATCGTCCGGATTGATTCAAAGCGCATCCGTGACATCAGTCATCTAATCAGCATGAATTTCCTCGGCACGACCGTGGTGCAGCCGAAAGAAGAGATGACTTATTCATATTACCTGGATGAAATGCCGGACGAGATAAAAATCACCGTGAGGGAAAACAAGGATGTCGATATCATATTGAAGCCGGTGTTTAAATGACCGGGCATATAAAAGGCATGAAAAAATGGCGGCTCATCAGGTATCACGATGAGCCGCCATTTTTGATTTCAGCTGGCCGGGATCATATTCAGATTCTTTCGCTCAGGCTGTGGAGCAGCTCTCTGCTGTACTCCAAATAGCATTCGGAATCCATTTCATCCGAGTCTTTTTTCACCAGTTCGATTTTAATCAGTTTTTCATCTTTTTCAAAGAAAGGTACGGATTGTTCCGCATACTCCTCCGTCAATTTATAATACAGATCTTTCGCTTCTCCCTCATCCTGGAAAGAATGATTCTTCACGATGACTTCTTCCTCAGATTCATCAATTGTCTTAAGATTAATATCCACCATCTTTTACCCCTCCAATTAGCTCTGAATTCATTATAACAACATGTGAGGTGTAAAAATCAAGCAGAACGATATTGAAAAAAGGGCCGGGGTTCATAAACCCGGGCCCTGAGGCATCCTGTAAATTCACTTTTACTCTTCGGAATCCTCTTCTTCCTCTTCTTCTTCGTCATCGGTTTCTTCAGTGCCGGTGTCTTCCAGTTCGATCGTTTCATTGAGAGAATCGTCATTACGGCTTTGAAGTGCTGTTTCAAGCGTAGTGTCCACAGGGCCGTAGGCTACAAGAGCAGTGGCTGATTCACCTGGCTCGACAAGTTCGACTGATTGGTCGACAAGGTCTGATTGCTCATGGTCTTCAGGCAGATCCATAGTCAGGTTATCCAGCGTTATATCTCCGCTTTCAGCCAGCTGTCTTACAGCCATCTCAAGTCCGAAAGCTTCTTCCGGAGTCGTCGGTACATCTCCGTTGTTTGTATATTCAAATTCGATGAGTACAAGTTCAGTCGGTTCGGCTTCTTCAGCTTCCTCTTCTTCCTCCTCCTCTTCTTCCTCTTCAGCTTCTTCCGGTTCTAAAGTGTACTGTTCGAAACCGGCCACAACAAAGTCTCCATATTCACCTGAATATGTAATTTCTCCATCGCTGCCTGATTCACTGTCGGCCGAATCTTCGGATCCAGCATCCTCCTCGGCTGCTGTATCTTCTTCTTCTTCCTCTTCTTCCTCCTCATCAGCAGTATCTTCTCCAGTTTCCCCGGCTTCTTCTGTTGCTGCATCATCAGTTTCTTCTTCGGTGGTGTCATCCCCGTTACACGCTCCAAGAAGCAGAACTGTGGAAAGTCCGCCTGCGAGCAAATATTTTTTTAGACTCATCTTTAGTTTCCCCCTAATTTATAGATACATCACAATTATAATAATATTTTGACAAATAATCAATTTTTATTCCGGATTTTGAAGTAATGAAGCGGGTTTCCCCTTAAATTATATGGAATTATTGTTTTACAGCAGCTTTTCATATGCTGTCGCTGGAATTTCTGATATGTTGGGGGAAATGAAAAAACCTCTTCATTCGAAGAGGTTTTTCATCAGATGCCGGTGATGCCGTAAATCAGGAGACCGATCGACAGCAGCAGGCCGAACATCGTATTCAATTTGCCCATGGAAGCCATTGCCGGAATCAGTTCGACCGGGGTGTCGCCATTTTTCCACTTCACGACGGTTTTGAATGCGAGCGGGGCGGACAACAATGGCAGAAGCAGGAATACCGAACCGAAGGATTCGAAAAGCGCAATCCATATCAGGAAGACGTAGCAGAAGGCGAGCAGTGCTGCAGACGTGAGTACCGCAACCGGCTTGCCGACGAGGATGACGAATGTTTTACGTCCGCTTTCCTGATCTTTCTTACGGTCCCTTATATTATTTGCCATATTAAGGAGCCCGATGGTGATCGCGACCGGTATGGACATCAGCAGCGGGAAGTAGTGGAGCGTGCCCGTATGGATGAAAAACGTGATCATGATGATCACCGTGCCCATGAAGAGCCCGGCAAAGATTTCACCGAAAGGCGTCCAGGAAATCGGGACGGGGCCGCCGGTATAAAAATATCCGACCGCCATCGACACCACTCCGATGACGAGTATCCACAGTGATGAATTGAACGCGATATAAAGTCCGATGGCTGCAGCGATGATGTAGAATATGACCGCGATATTGAAGACGGACCGCGGGGACATGCCGTTCCTCACGATTGCACCTGCAATGCCGACAGAGTCGCGGGTATCGAGCCCGCGCTTGTAATCGAAGTATTCATTGAACATATTGGTCGCGGACTGTATCAGTAGCGTTGCAACCAGCATGGCTATGAACATGTCCCACCTTATCGGGCCGAACAGCAGGACGCTGAAGGTTCCGACGAGGACGGGGACGAAACTTGCAGTCAGCGTATGGGGTCTCGTTAAGCTTATGTATTTTTTGATGCCTGTATGAGTATCTGGACCTTGCACATTCATCTTCCTTTACCTTTAAGTTGACGAGTTAATATTATCATATTTGTCGCCTTAAATGATAACTCTGGATACACAGTATAGCCAATAAATGATAAAATATGAGTATCTATGGAGAAAGAAGTGTAAAAGAATGAATTTGGTAGAATATGAAGATTTAGTCGAGGAAGTGATTATAGACTCTGATTCAAAATATATCACTTTACATATACCGATTCACGAATATGATATCAGCCATGCCCAGTTGTTCACTTATTTCAAGGATTATGCGGGCGAGCGCTATTGGTTCCAGTCGAAAGACGGTGGATTTGACAATATCGGTATAGGATACAGGAAGAGTATCTCCAGGGACAAATTCAAAGCAGCATCCTTAACTTCCGAGAAAAACGATCTTTACAACAGCATACAGATGGTACCGCTCAATGGTGATTTGTCATCGCGCCTGAGTTTATTCGGCGGGGTGAAATTCGATGATAAAGATACAAACGATGAATGGTCCGATTTCCAGATGGTCGAATTCCATCTGCCGGTCTATCAGTTCGATCTGGTGCGTCAGGAAGTTTTTTATACCATCCCGCAGCATTCGCAGAAGCTGACGGAGGCATTGGCGGATTTGTCGGAGGTACTGAGTGGGCTATCACAGACGGAACCCGACGCTTATGAAAAGGCTGAAGTCAGCATCATCAAGGACATCTTCCCGGATGAATGGAAAGAACTTGTGGATGAAGCGGTGGAAGTGCTCGATGAGGAGACTTTCATGAAAGTCGTCCTTGCCAGGCAGCGCCTGATCACATTCAAATCCGGCATCGACCCGCTGTTCATACTGGACCGTCTGAAGGATGAGAAAGAAACTTATACCGTCTACTATGAAAAGGGCACGAGTGCTTTCGTTTCGAAATCACCCGAGCGCCTCTTTGAAATCGAAGACAACCAGCTCTGGACGAATGCGATAGCGGGTTCCGCCCCAAGGACGGATGATGAGGATGATAATACGTATCAGCAGAATTTTCTCCTGCACGATGAGAAGAACCGTTATGAGCATGAACTGGTGAGGCAGTCGATTGTTGAAGACTTGAAGCCTTTCAGTTACATCATCGAATATGATGAAGTGCCCCATATCCTGAAAAATAAATATATATATCATCTGCACACCCCGATTAAAGTCAGTCTGAATGACGGCATCGAAGTATTCGATATACTGCAGGCGATCCATCCGACACCTGCAGTCGGCGGACTGCCGAAAAAAATCGCGAAAGACTACATCAAGGATCAGGAATACGGCACACGGGGTCTGTATGCAGCACCGATCGGGCTCATCCATGATAATAACGACTCAGAGTTCGTCGTGAGCCTGCGCTCCATGCTCGTCTCCAGGACAAGTGCGACCCTTTTTGCCGGATGCGGCATCGTGAAAGGTTCGTCATCGGAAAAGGAATTCCAGGAAACGGACGTGAAATTCACACCGATGATGAATGTTTTGGAGGTGGAGAATTGAATCATCAGGAAGCATTGACCACGCAGGTCTTCAATCTGATCGACTGCCTTTACGCACGTGGCATGGAGGAAGTCGTCATCTCGCCGGGCTCAAGGTCCACGCCGCTCGCGCTGGCTGCAGAAATCCATCCGGAGATCACGACATATATCCATCCGGATGAGCGGAGTGCCGCGTTTTTCGGCCTCGGGCTCGGGAAGAAAGACAGGAAGCCGGTGGGGCTGATATGTACTTCCGGGACTGCTGCGGCAAACTATACGCCGGCGGTCGCTGAAGCGGGCCTCAGCCGTTCGCCGCTCGTGATCATGACGTCAGACAGGCCGGCGGAACTCCAAAATATCGGTGCGCCGCAGGCGATCGATCAGGCGGATATGTACAGCAATTACGTTTCATACTACACGGAACTGCCGGTTGCTGAAGGGACGCAGGATTATAAGGGCCTCATAGAGACGAAAGTGATGCAGGCTGCGCAGTTCTTTACAGGTACGAATACAGGACCGGTCCATTTCAACATCCCGATCCGTGAGCCGCTGATGCCGGATTTGAGCCGGACGGATTTATTCCACAGGAAAAAAATCGAAACGGTGGAACGGACGATCCATAACAATGTTGAAAAACTGACGGGTGACATACTGATCATCCTCGGTGAGACGTCACGTCCACTTGATGATTTGGAGGCGGTCTTCAGCCAGGAAAATGTCACGGTGATCGCAGACCCGAGGCAGCATGCACGCCTCGGCAGTGAACATATCGTCACGACGCACGATCTGATGTTCTCAACTTTTTCGGAAGAACAGCTGGGGCAGCTCGAAAATGCACTCGATTACATCGTGCGTGTCGGGGAACCCGTCACATCGAAGCTGACGAACCGCTTCCTGGGCAATTCTTCGGTTCCACAGATATTGATCAGTGAATACGACGGCCTGAAAACATTCCCGGTGCCGCCGGGAACGGTTTACACGGGAGATGCCGGTGCGATACTTAAAGAGCTGATCGGGACCGGTGGAGCGTCACCGGTGAAGGAGATGTTCACCAGGCTCGACCGGGAGATGAAAAATCATATCGAAGAAAGAATCGGGGACTACGATGATGAAGGGCGTTTCATGCATGAAGTCCTCAGGCGTTCACCGGACGGGATCATTTTCGCCTCGAGCAGCATGCCGATTCGGGATGTCGAGCGTTATGACACGCGGCTCAAGCATAAAATCTATGCCAACCGCGGGGCGAACGGGATTGATGGCGTGGTCTCGACTGCGATTGCGATGGCTGCAAGTGACAGCGTCACGCTCGTCATCGGGGATATCGCACTTTATCATGATATGAACGGCCTCGTCATGGCAAAATTGAATGATATCGACATCAACATCGTCGTGTTCAACAATGATGGCGGCGGCATATTCAACTTTTTGCCGCAGTACGAAAATAAAGACCATTTCGAGCGATTGTTCGGCACACCGCTCGGACTGGACTTTGAACATACCGCAAAACTTTATGACTTCACTTACTCCAAAATCGAATCGACAGCTGACCTTAATGAATTGGTGATTCCAAAATCCGGCAGGAACCTGATTGAAATCATGACCGACCGCACCGATAACCTGAATTCACATCAGGCACTCAAAAAAGAAATTGGACAGCTGGTGAAAAAATTTGAAATTTAAGTTGCATCATCACTTCAGCGACAACGGTTGTGATGAAACCGTGCTGCTGCTGCACGGCTTCATGGCCGACTCGGGCAGTCTGAGCAAGGTGGGTGATGCCCTCAGCGGCCGGTTCAACATACTCTATATCGACCTGCCGGGTTTCGGGGGCACACGGAGCACGGGACATGATTATGATATGGAAGTGCTCTCCGGCGCCCTTGAAAATAAGCTGGATGAGCTCGGACTGTGTGAAGTGCACGTCTTCGGCTACTCCATGGGCGGCAGGGTCGCTTTATCGTTCGGCATACTCCATCCGGAGCGCGTCCGTTCATTGATGCTGGAAAGTGCCTCCCCGGGTCTCAAGACCGCGTCTGACAGGGAAGCGCGACAGGCGATCGATGAAGAGCGGGCAGTGAAGATCACGGATGATTACCGGGCTTTCCTGGATGAATGGGAGAGCATGGGTTTATTCCAGTCGCAGCAGTCCCTGACGGAAGAGACGTTCCATGAGCAGCGGAAGATGCGGGAATCGCAAGTACCGGAAGAAGTGGCGGACAGTCTCAGGAAATACGGCACAGGCGTCCAGCCGGCGTATTGGGACAGGCTGGCTGAACTTAAAATGCCGGTGCTGCTGATCGCCGGGGAGCGGGATGGGAAGTTCGTCTCCATCAACGAAGAGATGCAGGAAAGCATACCTCATGCAAGATTTGAGGTCGTGGAGGGCGCCGGACACAACATTCATTTAGAATCGCAGAAAAAATTTGATACAATGATATCAGAGTTTTTAACTTAGGAGGCAAATGATTATGGCAGTAGAATGGCAAACGTTAAAAGAATACAGAGAGATAAAATATGAGTATTACAACGGCATCGGCAAGATCACGATCAACCGTCCGGAAGTGCGCAATGCATTCACACCGCTCACGGTCCAGGAGATGATCGATGCATTCACCCGTGCACGCGACAACCAGGATATCAGCGTCATCATTTTAACTGGTGAAGGCGACCTTGCATTCTGTTCAGGCGGGGACCAGAAAGTGCGCGGTCACGGCGGTTACGTCGGGGAAGATGAGATTCCGAGACTGAACGTACTCGACCTTCAAAGGCTGATCCGCGTCATCCCGAAACCGGTTGTGGCAATGGTTGCAGGTTATGCGATCGGCGGCGGCCATGTGCTCCATGTCGTCTGTGACCTGACGATTGCTGCTGACAATGCAAGATTCGGACAGACCGGTCCAAAAGTCGGTTCATTCGATGCAGGATACGGCTCAGGATACCTCGCAAGAATCGTCGGACATAAGAAAGCACGCGAAATCTGGTACTTATGCCGCCAGTATAATGCGGACGAGGCGCTTGAAATGGGTCTTGTCAACACGGTGGTGCCGCTTGAGAGCCTGGAAGATGAAACGATCAAGTGGTGTGAGCAGATGATGGAACACTCACCGACTGCACTCCGTTTCCTGAAAGCTGCCATGAACGCCGACACGGACGGCCTCGCCGGCCTCCAGCAGATGGCGGGCGATGCGACACTTCTGTACTATACGACGGAAGAGGCGAAAGAAGGCCGCGATGCATTCAAAGAGAAAAGGAAACCGGATTTCGATCAATTCCCGAAATTCCCGTAAAAATCAAACCCATCCGAGCGATGGGTTTTTTGAGGTGTCCAATATGGAGAACTGGCTGAAAACGGCAAGTGAAGCGGCGCCGGAGAAAACCGCCGTCAAGTTCAATTCCGAAACAATCACATATGAAGCACTGTACAGGGAGGCGCAGACCCTTGCCGACAGGATAAAGTCCCTCGGCGAGGACAGAATCGGTGTCTTCATCTACAACTCACCCGAATCATTGAAGCTCATCCATGCAATGATGCAGGCCCGCGTCGAGATGGTTTTCATCAATACAAGGCTCACGCCCCATGAAATCAGGCAGCAATTGAATGATGTCGGCGTCAAGATGATCATAGCGACAAAACCGCTTGAGATGAAAGGCTTTGAAGTGGTCCGTTTTGAGACGTTGTATGATCTGGCGCCTGTCCCACTGGAAGAGCGTCCCATCAACGGGGATGATATACTCTCCATCATGTTCACATCAGGGACGACGGGCCGGGCAAAGGCCGTCAAGCAGACGTATTCCAACCATTACGCCTCCGCCAAAGGCTGTGAGAAGAGGTTCGGATATGGTGCAGACAGTGTATGGCTGCAGGTAAACCCGATCTTCCATATCTCCGGCCTGTCTATTGTATTGAGGTGCGTCATCGCACAGTGCACGAACATCCTCGTGGATAAATTCGATGAGGAGAAGATTTTTAAATTGCTGAAAGACGAAAAAGTTACACATACGAGCCTCGTACCCGTAATGCTGCAGCGGCTGTTGAAAGCCGGCAGCGACTTTGGAGAAAATCTTGAAGGGATACTGCTTGGCGGGGCGGGTGTGACGAAAAAAGTGCTCAAGGAAGCACTCGATAACGGGCTCCCGGTATACAACTCATTCGGCATGACGGAGACGTGCTCGCAGATCGTCTCGATTCCTTACACTGATGGGAAAATCCTGGACGGTACCGTCGGAAAGGCGCTTCACAATGTCGAGTTGAAAGTGGATGCAGGCGGTGAACTGCTGGTGAGGGCGGAAAATGTCACCCCCGGATATTTGAATGCCGATATGGAGACGGTGGACGGTTATTTCAGGACCGGCGATCTCGCCCGGCTGGATGAAGAAGGGTATCTTTATATACTGGACCGGCGGAAAGACTTGATCATCAGCGGTGGAGAAAACATCTATCCAAAAGAGATTGAGGACAGGGTGCATGAAGTGGACGGCGTGGAGACCTGCGTCGTCATAAAAGCACAGGATGTGCAGTGGGGCGAGACCCCGGTCCTCCTGGTCCAGGGTGATGCCGGGATCAAAGAGGATATCCTGAAGCATCTCACGGAGACGCTCGCAAGATATAAGATGCCGAGTGAAATTCATTTCGTTGATGAAGTCATCATGACATCGACGGGCAAAGTCTCCCGGCAGAAAAATTATGAAAAGTATATAAAAAATCACCAGTCCGGGAGGCCGGACTAGTGATTTGATTTGCCGTCGGGATAATTTTTGGGGTTCAAGGGTACAGGATCATAGCCGCCCGGATGGAACGGATGGCATTTCAGGATGCGCTTCACAGCCATGTAGCTGCCCTTCAGCGCCCCGTGTTCCTGAACCGCTTCTATGCCGTAATTGCTGCATGTCGGGTTAAACCTGCATGAAGGCGGGAACATCGGCGAGATGGCTTTTTGATAGAAACGGAAGACATATATGACTATCTTTTTCATGATTTCACCAGATTTTTTATTATTTTATACATAATAATGATAAAGGGTATACCGAGATTAGGCAAATAAAGGATGCTGATGATATGAAGGAATTTACGGATTTTGAAGGCAGAAGAGTGACATTCACTGAAGAGCGGCTGGATGATACGGGACATGTGCTGGCAATACCGAAGTTCAATCAGAAATACTTGTTCACCCGCCATAAAGTCCGCGGCGTGGAATTCCCCGGCGGAAAAGTCGAAGCGGGGGAGACGCCGGAAGAAGCGGTGCAGCGGGAGCTGTTCGAGGAGACCGGCGCTTCCGTGGAGGATTTGAAATTCATCGGGACCTACACAGTGCATGCGGAAAAGCCGTTCAACAAGGCCGTCTTCTATGTTGAAGTGCGCGACCTCTCCTTCAGGTGCGAATATATGGAGACCCACGGCCCCGAGACTTTTGACGCCGTCGACGACATCCCGGGTGAGGAGAGAAGTGTGCTTCTGGAAGATGAGTGCATCCGGTATTTATATGAAGAGAGCCAGGGAAATGTATTCTTTAGATAATGGGTTTTCCGATTTGAAGGGGAATAAATATTCCCGCAGATCGGAATTCCGTTTGAAAAGCGATTTGCACACCTGTAATTTGAGGCTCAAATCGGATATGCTTGGGCAAACCGATCTCACGGGATAAATAAAGGCCTGCAAATCGGATACACTCATAAAAACCGATTTCAGGCAGCAAATCAAGCGCTTCAAATCGGATTAGACAATAAAAACCGATCACACGCGCTGGAAATTTCCGTTCAAATCGCATAAATGATAAATACAGAAACGATCAAAAAAATCCCCTGACATCTCAAACGGATGTCAGGGGATCTTTATTTTACTCAGTCCACTCTGATATTAGATCGGCGTTGTCTTCAACCCATGTTTCAGCAGCTTCCTGTGGAGAAGCACCCTGCTCGATTTCAAGCATCACTTCTTCCATGTGGTCAGTTTCCCAATGGAAATTATCGAGTACACTGTACGCATGCGGGCTGTCTGCTTCAAGGTCTTCTCTTACGATCGTGTTGATCGTCTCAGCTTCCCCGAATGAGCCTTCCGGATCTTCAAGGTATTTGAGGTCGAATTCCTGGAACTTCCAGTGTGGTGACCATCCGGTCACGACGATCTCTTCACCGTTCTCAACCGCGCTTCTGAGCTCAGTCGCCATTGCGCCTGATGATGAAGTCTGGACTTCCCAGTCACTCAAGTTTTCGTAATCTTCGTCAACGGCTCTTTCAGCTGCCTGGACGACGCCTGCACCTGGTTCGATGCCCGTCACGGTCTGACCTGCTTCATCGCCGAGGTCGGCGATTGAATCGACAGGGAAGTCTTCAGGGACGACCATGCCGATTGCCGCACCTTCAAGGTTCGGCCCGAGGTCGATAATGTCGCCTTCGTATTCTTCGTACAGGTTACCGTGTGTCAGCGGCAGCCATGCACTGACCATCGCATCCGCCTCATCCGTTGCGATGGACTGCCACATCACTGCGTTGTCCAAAGGTGTGATTTCAACGTTGTAGCCTTCATCCTGCAGGACTTTCTGGATCACGTGTGTGGATGCGATTTCCGAATCCCACTCCACATATGAAAGTGTGAGGTCTTCCTCGCCAAGATCGCCTGATGCTTCAGAACCTTCTTCTCCGGTGTTGTCTGCACTGTCTTCTTCGCCAGTGTCTGTTTCCGCGCCCTCATCACCACATGCAGCAAGCACGAGTGTCAGAGCGGCTGTAAGAAATAAAAGATGCCATTTCTTCATAATGAATCCTCCTGTATATATTTTATTTATTTGTACTGCCGGACTGGGTGAATCGGTCAATGATGATTGCCAATATGACGATTCCAAGTCCCGCAACAAATCCTGGTCCAACTTGAGCCCTTTGGAGCGAGCTCAATACTTCTGTACCTAATCCCGGCGCACCGATCATGGATGCGATGACGACCATCGAAAGTGCAAGCATGATCGTCTGGTTGATGCCCGCCATGATGGACGGGCTTGCGAGGGGCAGCTGCACTTTGAGCAGTTTCTGCATTGGTGTGGTACCGAATGAGTCACTTGCTTCATTCAATTCCGTCGAAATCTGCCTGATGCCGAGGTTGGTCAATCTGATCGTCGGCGGTGAAGCGAAAATCACCGATGCAAACACACCGGGCACCATGCCGATACCGAAAAATGCCACTGCCGGTATCAGGTAGACGAATGCCGGCATCGTCTGCATCAGATCGAGTATCGGTTTCATGATCGTTTCAAAAATGTCGCTCTTCGACATCAATATGCCGAGCGGCACACCGATCACGATCGATATCAATCCACTGATGATGACGAGCGTCGTCGTATCAATGAAGTTCTCCCATAATCCCTGGTTCTGTATGAACAGAAGGCCGATGCCTATAAGGATGGGGGAGAGGATCTTCTTCTTCATGAAGATGACTGACAGGCCCATCACAATCAGGATGAATATTATAGGCGGTATAAACTCCAGTATATTGATGATCCAACCCATCAAAGTCCCGAGATAGTTGTTGATCGGATCGAAAATGAAGTCGAAGGCGCTGGTGACCCATCTGACAAAGTCAGAAGTCCATTCTGAAAGGGGGAGGCGGGGGAGATTATCTAACATCTTCTTCCACCTCATTTCCTATGGATAAAACTTCGAATACCTTCTCGAACTCCACGATGCCGGCGACTTCGCCTTTATCCTTCACAGTGAGTTCCCTGACGCCGTTCTTGAATGAATAATAAGATTCATATAAGAGGGCTTCGGCATCTATTGCCGGGTTGGCATCGGTGTTTTCCTGCGGATTCGCCGGACGCATGATGTGTTTGACTTTCAACACTTTCGAACGGTCGATGTCCTTCACGAAAGCTTTGACATAGTCATTGGCCGGATTGGTCACTATTTCCTCAGGTGTGCCGACCTGCGCGATTTCCCCGTCCTTCATCAAGGCGATGCGGTCCCCGATGCTCAGCGCTTCATCGAGATCATGGGTGATGAAGACGATGGTCTTCTGCATCTTCTGCTGAAGCTGGAGCAATTCTCCCTGCATCTCTTTCCGGATCAGGGGATCGAGGGCGGAGAACGCTTCGTCCATCAGCAGAATATCGGTGTCGCTTGCGAGCGCTCGGGCGAGTCCCACACGCTGCTGCATGCCGCCCGACAGCTGGTTCGGCTTCTGGTTCTCATAACCGCCGAGGCCGACCAGCTCAAGCGCATGCCGCGCTTTTTCAAGACGTTCTTTTTTCGGAATGCTGCGCACCTCAAGGCCGAATGCCGCATTCTCCAATATACTCTTGAAAGGGAAGAGGGCGAAGTTCTGGAAAACCATGCTCAAGTTTTCCCTTCTGAAATTCCTCAGTTCCCCGGCGCTCAGTTTCGCAACATTTTTCCCTTTGATCATCAAATCACCGACGGTCGGCTCGATCAAACGGTTGATCAGCCGGATCAAGGTCGACTTGCCGCTGCCCGACAGGCCCATGACGACGAAGACTTCACCTTGTTCGATTGCCAGATTCGCGGATTTTACAGCGACGGTGGCGCCGGTCGCATCCAGAATTTCATCTTTGGATGCATTATTATGTAATAACTGTTCCACTTCTTTGGTGTATGTCCCAAACACTTTGGTGACATTTTTAATTTCTATCACACTCAAAATACCCATTCCTTAATTAAGCTTTTCAATGCTTTATTTTTTGTACGACATTATCAACGTTAACATAACGGAATATATTAAGCAAACCACCTAATATATGGTTCTATAATATTTATATGTAATGCACTTTGTAAAAGTAACCTAAGTGGATGGATTTCCACATGTAATGTAAAAACCCATCTGAGAAAACTCAGATGGGTTTCATATTATTTAAAGGTGTTATTAGAATCCGCCTTTTTCAGCGATTTCTTTTGATTCTTCACCGAATTTGGAGAAGTTTTCCTTGAACAGATCTTTCAGTTTGTTCGCACGCTCGTCATAGCCGTCTTCATCCAGCCATGTATTTTTAGGCATCAGCAGTTCGTCGGGTACACCTGTAATCGTGACAGGGACATTCAGGCCGAACACTTCATCCTTTTCGAATTCGCCGAGTTCAAGCTCTCCGCTGATTGCGCGGCGGATCATCGTGCGTGTATGTTTAAGGTCCATGCGGCGTCCGACGCCGTAACCGCCGCCGGTCCATCCGGTGTTCACCAGGTAGACGTTCACGTCATGTTTTTCAATCAGACGGCCGAGCATTTTCGCATAGACGGTCGCTTCTAATGGAAGGAACGGTGAACCGAAGCAGGAAGAGAATACCGGCTGCGGCTCTGTGACACCTCTTTCAGTACCTGCAAGCTTGGAAGTGAAGCCGCTTAAGAAATGGTACATCGACTGATCACGGTCGAGCTTGCTGATCGGAGGAAGCACACCGAAAGCATCTGCCGTCAGGAAGATGATCGTCTGCGGATGGCCGGCCACTGAAGGGATGCGTGCATTGTCGATATGGTGGAGCGGGTAGGCTGCACGTGTGTTTTCAGTCAGTGAATTATCCTCATAGTCCGGTGCGCCGTCTTCATCGAGGACGACGTTCTCAAGAACTGCACCGAACCGGATGGCGCCGTGAATCTCAGGTTCTTTTTCCGCTGAGAGGTCGATGGTCTTCGCATAACAGCCGCCTTCGATGTTGAAGACGCCTTCGTCGTTCCAGCCGTGCTCGTCGTCACCGATCAGGTCACGGTGGGGATCGGCTGATAATGTCGTCTTGCCTGTCCCGGACAAGCCGAAGAACAAAGCGACATCCTTATTTTCGCCGACGTTTGCAGAGCAGTGCATGCTCATGACACCCTGCTCCGGAAGCAGATAGTTCATGATCGAGAAGATGGATTTCTTCATTTCGCCGGCATATTCCGTACCGCCGATCAGGATGATGCCCTTTTTAAGGGAGACGATGACGAATGCCTCTGAGTTTGTACCATCCGTTTCAGGATCGGCCTTGAAGTTCGGTGCGGAGACGATGGTGAATTCAGGATCGATATTCAAGGCTTCCTTTTTGGTGTCCGGACGGATGAAGAGGTTTTGTACGAAAAGGTTGTGCCAGCTGAACTCATTGATGACCTGCAGGTTCAGGCGTGTGCGTTCGTCAGCCCCTGCATAACCTTTGAATACGAATGTCTCATCTTTGCTGTTCAGATGATCAATCACTTTTTCGAAGAGATTGTCGAATACTTCTTCGGAAATGGGCTGGTTCACTTCACCCCAGTCGATTTTATGGTCCGAAACATTATCTTCAACGATGAAGCGGTCTTTGGGACTGCGCCCGGTGTACTTTCCAGTTTCTGCCCTGAGTGCGCCTGTGTCCGTCAGTGCGCCTTCGCCTCTTCTGAGTGAAGCGGTGACCAGATGGGGAGTGGAAAGTTGAACTTTTGTGGTATCTTTGGATACCAGCTTGGAAATTAATTCAGAATGGTTGACCATATGTATGCCTCCAGGAGTAGAATTTGATGACTATTCGCAAATAGTATAACACATTATCAAATGATGTAACACATTAAAAATGGGACTATTCACGTTTACCTTTCATCATACTATCTGTGAAATAAAATGTTAAGATAACCTTTTATAAAAGATACATTTTATACTTATTATATAATAATATTAATTCATTATTCGTAATATTTGAAATAAAAGGATATTCCCTCTTACTTCACAAATAAAATGCTATATACTTATATGTAAATATTTAGAAGGGGAGTAAAAGTCATGAAAAAATTCTTTGTAGGATCAGGGCTTGGAATAATGATACTTTTAAGCGGCTGCAGCCCTGAAGCGGAATCTGATACCGCAACTGATGAAGTGTCTGAAGCACTCGCTGAGACAGAAGCTGAAAACGAGCAGTTGAATGAAGAGATCGGAAACCTGGAAGAAGAAAACCAGGAATTGAGGGATCAGGCTGAAGAAGCTGCCGGCGGTGAAGGTGATGATGAAGAAATTACTGGACTGCAGAATGAGAATGAAGAGCTTCAAGAAATGAATTCCGAACTGCAGGAGGAAAATGAGGCCCTGGCGTCTGAAGTCGAAGATTTGGAAACGGAAAACGATGAATTGAACGGCAAGATCGCATCATTGGAAGAGGACATTTCTTCCCTCCACGCAGAAGAGGATGAAGCTGAGGCAGACCTCGGCACCGGTGATATCGGTGACACTGAGGAAGCGGCATCGGGGGATGACGTGCCGGCGGAATGGCAGGCGGCGCTTGACAGTGCCTATACGTATGCGGAAATCATGCATATGTCAAAAGCCGGCATCTACGATCAGCTCGTCTCTGAATACGGCGAGAATTTCCCGGCTGAAGCAGCACAGTATGCTGTGGACACCATGGAGTGGGACTGGAATGCGAATGCATTGGAGTCTGCAAAGTCTTACAGGGAAATCATGAGCATGTCGAACGCCGCGATATATGACCAGCTGATATCGGAATACGGGGAGCAGTTCACGGCCGAAGAGGCGCAGTATGCCGTGGATAACCTGGACTGAGAAAACTGATCCTCTTGTATTGTCGCAGCCATTCTAGTATATTATAACCTGAGTTATCTCTTATCCAGAGCAGGTGGAGGGAACAGACCCGTTGAAGCCCAGCAACCTCTTTTTATTAAAGAAAGGTGCTAAAGAACGCAGAGTATTCTGAGCGATAAGGGGAAGAGCGGAGTCTTTTCTCTATGTTTGAGAAAAGACTTTATTTTGTTTTAAGAGATAGCCAATAACTTAAAGGAGCAATATACAAAAATGGGCGAAAGAATTTTATTTACATCGGAATCGGTGACCGAAGGTCATCCTGATAAAATAGCGGACCAGATTTCGGATGCGATTCTGGATGAAATCCTCACACGGGATAAGGATGCGCGTGTGGCATGTGAGACGGTGGTCAACACAGGTCTTGCACTGATCGTCGGTGAAATCAGCACCGAGACTTACGTGGACATCCCCAAAATCGTGAGGGAGACGGTGAAGGGCATCGGCTACATCGATGCAAAATACGGTTATGATTACAAGACGATGTCGGTCCTGACAGGCATCGATGAGCAGTCTGAAGATATCGCAGTCGGTGTGGATAATGCGATAGAGACGAGGAAGACCGATGAAGTGACGACAGGGGCAGGGGACCAGGGCCTCATGTTCGGCTATGCATCAAATGAAACTTCTGAACTGATGCCGCTGCCGATCTCCCTTGCACATAAGCTGTCCAAGCAGCTGGCTGAAGTCAGGAAGAACGGCTCACTCGATTACTTGAGGCCGGACGGCAAGACGCAGGTGACGGTCGAATATGATGAGGAAGATAATGTGAAGCGGGTGGATACCATCGTCATCTCCACGCAGCACAGTGAGGGCGTTTCGACTCAGCAGATTTACGATGACCTGCTTGAGCACGTCATTGAAGCGGTGGTGCCGCAGCATCTTCTTGATTCGGAAACGCGTTACTTCATCAATCCGACAGGCAGGTTCGTCATCGGCGGACCCCAGGGTGACGCGGGCCTGACCGGCCGGAAGATCATCGTGGACACTTACGGCGGGTATGCACGCCACGGCGGCGGCGCATTCAGCGGAAAAGACCCGACGAAAGTCGACCGTTCGGCTGCCTATGCTGCCAGGTACATCGCAAAGAACATCGTGGCAAGCGGCATATGTGATAAATGTGAGATACAGCTCGCATACGCCATCGGCGTCAGCCAGCCTGTATCCATTGCAGTCGACACTTTCGGCACTTCGGATATCAGTGAAACGGAAATCGTCGAGGCGATCCGTGCACTGTTCGACTTATCACCGGACGGCATCATTGAAATGCTGGATCTGAAGCGGCCGATCTACAAGGACACGGCAAGCTACGGCCATTTCGGGCGTGAAGATCTGGACGCACCGTGGGAAGCAGTGGACAAGGTCGCATATATAAAAGAATATTTAAACCGTTGAACACAAAAATAAACCCGAGGGATTTTCCCTCGGGTTTTAATTTCATGGAAGAGATTAAGCTTCGTCGTCTTCCTCTTCTTCTTCTTCCTCTTCTTCTTCAGCTGGATCTTCAGTTGCAGGATCCTCAGCGCCTTCTTCCATTGCTGGATCTTCTGCTGCCGGATCTTCCTCTTCTTCTTCTCCGCCGCCACATGCTCCAAGTACGAGTACTGACGCAAGTCCGCCTGCCATTAGATATTTCTTCAAGTCCATAGTAAAAGCCTCCTAATTTTATTTCCTAATATATTTTATGGGTAATACCTGCTGACTCTCTTTGTCTATGCAGCAAGTTATATCTATATTACCCATGTTGAACCCATTAAAACATATATTCATATATTTGTTAAACGAAAAGGTGGAAAAATCACTTTTTGAAAGTAGAAATTTTCAATCTCTTGAGGGAATTCTGTCAATGATCATCAAAGATTGTGAGGGGCTGCACCCGATAATTTTTATCTTTTCTGTCGAAAACCACTTGCAGTATTGTTATAATATCAATGGAAAAGATTTGTGGAATTATAATCGGATAGGAGATATGCGAATGAACACAGAAATTTTTACAGACCCGGTTTTTATAGCGGTTGCTGCATTGCTGGTTATTCTGGCAATCGTATTTTTGGTCTATTATTTAAAGCACCGCAATGATATCAGCAAGGTCCAGAACTCATATGAAGATCAGAAGAAATCCCTGGTCGATAAATATGAAAGTGAACTTGAAGAAGAGCACCTGACTCGTAAAAAAGAAGTTTCAACGCTCAATGAGAAATATCATAACGATACGAGTCTTTTGAACAATAAACTCACGAGTCTCCACCAGTTCACGGTGGATAAGGGAGAATATCTGACAGATCTGGCTTTGTTCCAGCTGAAGGAGAAACTGGTCAGGGAAGAAAAGATCCGCAGCTCGGATATGCTGATTTTATCGAACGTCTTCCTCCCGAGCCGTAACTACACGAACACCCGCAAAATCGATCATCTCGTGCTGACCCGTACCGGGCTGTACCTGATCGACTCAAGGTACTGGAGCGGGCATATCCTTCACGGTGTGAACGAGAATAACTTCGAAGAATTACCATATATTGAATCTTTCTTCGAGCTCCTCGACCTCGATAAGAGGCAGGAACAGACCCTTATCTTCGATAAAGCGGATGACAGCAATATTTCGGTCAACCACTATAATCAGGTGATTGATGAAACGAGAATTTCTGCCGAGAAGCTCCGGAACATCCTGAAGCTCCAGTATGATGTGGTGCCGATGATCTACTTCAATCCAAAAGATGGCGGCGGATATTCCATCGCAAATTATTCGGAGGATGACAGTGTGAAAGTTCTGGTCGGAAAAGAGGAATTGGAGGAATTCTTCCTCAAATATATTTTCCATGGCAGATTCCAGTATACGGTGAAGGAACTTGCGGAAATTGAAGATGCAATCCTGTCACTGAACCCTTGATTTCCATACACGGACAAAAACCCTGTACTTCATGTACGGGGTTTTGTCATATGAAAAAGTACACTGTGAAATTTAATTACCTTATTCCATTACAGGGTACTGGTAAGAAGGCTTCCCTCATGGATGGTCATCCTCGAGGAGATGCCTTCAACCAATAATTACGAGTCGGAGAAGGAGATGACATACGATGCAAAAAGAACTGAATTTGAAGGAGATGCTCGCTCATCATCCAACTGAAGCGTACGGGGCGGGCATAAGTACATACAGCCTTGCGTTGGAAGCGTGGCGGCGGGGGATACAGGTGAAATTCATGACTGTCTTTGTCAAAAATGAACTGAAAATCCGTCATAAGCTGTTGTACGGCGGCAAAGAATATAAATTCCAGCTGTCGCTCGGGGATAAAGTGGCAAAAGAAGCGAGAAAAATAGGTAAGAGCAAATCTTTGACGAAGGAATATTTAACGGCAGCAGGGGTCTCAGTCCCTGAAGGGAAAGTACTCAAGGTGAAAAATGCCGATTATACGGAGATCTGTGATTTCGCTGATACCCTCGGTTATCCGGTGATCATAAAACCGGCGCATGCGAGCCTGACCATCGGCGTACATACGAATCTCACCGACAGGGCATCCCTCACCGCTGCACTGGACCATGTCCATGGGGATCTGGGGTATACCGACATCATCATAGAGCGTCATGCCGCGGGTTTTGATACGCGTGCATACGTCATTGAAGATCAGGTCATTGCCGCATTCAAAAGGGTGCCGGCGAATATAACAGGAGACGGTGAGAGTGCCGTTGGTGAATTGATAGAATTGAAGAACCGGGAGCGCAGGATGAACCCGCACTTGAAAAGCAGTCAGATTGAGATCAATGATGATCTGGTCAGTTTTGTGGAAAGCCAGGGATACACCTTCACTTCCATTCCGAAAAAAGGTGAAAGGATCAATTTGACCAGCAGCACTTTCGCAAAAGACGCATCAGACACTGTGGATATCACCGATGATATGACGGAAGACTACAAAGCGACTGCAGTCAATGCGGTGAAGAGCATCCCGGGGATGAACATGGCCGGGGTGGACATCATCATGGATGAGGAACAGGACTCGAACAAGGTGCTGGAAATCAACTGCAGGCCGGACATCGGCGGACATTTATTCCCGGTGGAAGGGAAATTCAGGGATGTGCCCGGGGCGATCATCGATTACTATTTTCCCGAGACTGCCGGTTTGGACAAAGGAAGAAACGAGTATTTCATCTTTGACTATGACAGGATCATCAATTTCATGAGGAAGGGCACGGCGAGGGAAGTCACCCTGCCGCCGCTGCCGAAGGAAGGGATTGAACTCAGGGAACTGACACTGGAAGGCGACGTGGACCGTTACAGGAAGGAGATATTCAACGCCGCCGCCGGACACAGGCTCGGCGGCAGGATGAGGAAACTCGATGACGGCAGGACACAGTTGATCGCTGCGGGTACTGAGAAGCATTTGACAGATTTCCTCCTCTTTCTTCTGGGGTTCACCCCGAAACTTCATATAGAAGTGACTTCGGAAAATGAATGGGATACACTGCTCATGTATAGATTCGAAGTGCCTGAAGGCATGGAGCCTGATGATGCAGGCGGCTTTAAAAATGATATTGATGAGATGAAGCGGGCCATCGAGGCATTACAAAAAGAAGTGGCCGGATTGAAGAAGGCAGGTCATGAGAACTGACTTGCATGAAATCTTTGAAGTGATGCTGCAATAATATTCATCTGGCAATTTTGCAGGGAGGCAAAAAAAATGAGTCTGAGAATAGCGATCATAGGCGGAGGTGTCGCCGGTGTCAATATCACCCGGCAGCTCATTTCACATCATGGCTCCCATGATGGCTGGAAAATCGACATTTATGATACCGAGGAGAAGATGGGGCGGGGCAAGCCGTATATGGATGACAACGAACATCTTCTGCTCAATATACCGACTGATGAGATGAGGATCAC
Source organism: Salinicoccus kekensis (assembly GCF_900220995.1). GTDB lineage: Bacteria > Bacillota > Bacilli > Staphylococcales > Salinicoccaceae > Lacicoccus > Lacicoccus kekensis. The sequence continues at coordinate 831,287 of NZ_OBQF01000001.1, read as the reverse complement.
CGATGACGGTGATTTCACGGACTGGCTGAAAGCCCGGTCGCTCCCCGTACATGACTACAATCCGAGGAAACATTTCGGCGCGTACTCTCTGGATCTATTCCGGGGGCTCACGGCTTCAAATGAAGGCGTCCGTCCCATCTTCGGGGAAGTCACCGACATCATATATGATGCCGAAGAGGCTTCCTACAGGGTGGATACAGACACCTCTTCTGAAAAATATGACCTTGTATTTCTGGCAATGGGGCAGATGGGTTATGCAGACCCTTACGGCCTGGAAGGCATGGAAAAGTTCGTCCATGACCCTTATCCCGTCAAGGCACGCCTGCAAGACGCCGATGGAAAAATCGGCATCCTCGGCACCGGATTGTCAGCGATCGACTGTGTCAGATACCTGCTGCTGGAAAGGGGGAAGGACCGGGTACATCTCTTTTCGCGAAGCGGGGACATGCCTTCCGTACGCGGAAAGAGCCATCAATTTGAAATCCGGCATTTCACAGAGGAAGCGCTGGATGCCTTGATGGAAGATGATCTGATTCCACTGGAAGCGGTCGTTACATTGTTCAGAAGGGAAATGGCTGCACAAAACATTGAAGAATCCCTTTTTTACAGGCACTCCGGCAATACGCTTGAAGATTTGAAATATGATATTGCCAACAGCGGTCAAGTCGGGAAACTGCAATATCTCATCATTGCGCTGAATCCTTTATTCAGCAGGGTTTTTCCCTACTTTTCAAAAAAAGATAAAGAGATTTTCATGGAGGAGATCCATCCTTACATCGATAAAAATCATTCTCCGATGCCCGCAGAAGTGGCGGAGCAGCTGGTGGAATGGGCCGATGCAGGGCGGATTAAAATAATAGACGATATCAGTGAAGTACGGTCTGACGGGGATTTCACCGTCAGGACGGATGATGCATCATACGGAATCGACTGGCTGATCAACGCGACAGGGCCGGAAAAGGATATCACCAAAGAAGGTTCGCCCGTAATCGCCAATATGCTGGACCGCATGCTGATCGCACCCGGCAGCCTCGGCGGTATACTGGTCGACAGGAGGCACCGGGTGATCAGCCCGAGGTACGGCACTCTGAACGGCATATATGCCATCGGCCACCTGACATTCGATTCGGATTATCTGTCAAACACGGTCCGCATCCTCGTTGAAAACATCAACAGAATGGTGGATGGGGCGATGGAGGATTTGGATAAATAAAACCCCCGCATCTGCGGGGGTTTCTTCTATTATTGATTTTTGACGAGCCTGTAGGCGGCAAGGAGTGCACCGGAAGCGGCAAGCACTGCAGCACCGGTCTGGACCCGCTTGTCTTTCGTCACACCTTTTAAGACAAGGTTGATGTTTTGCGGCCTTTCTGCAAGACGTCGCATGAAGTATGCATACCAGTCCTTGCCGAACGGCAGGTAGACGACCGTCCTGTAGCCGCGGGACACAAGGTTCCTCTGGTAGTCCTTCCTGAACCCGTATAACATCTGAAACTCAAAAGAGTCATCGGGGATATCATTTTCTTTGATGAAGTCGATCGTCTCTTCTATTATATTGTGGTCATGCGTCGCGATCGAAGTGTAGCCGCTGCCTTCCAGCAGATGGGTCTTGATCAGCCTCATATATGCCGCATCAATATCCTTCTTCGCCTGGAAAGCGACTTCCGGTGCCTCTTTATATGCGCCTTTTACGAGACGCAGGCGCATATCCTTATATTTGATGATGTCTTCCCTTGAATTGAATAAGTATGACTGGATCACCGTGCCGACGTTATCGAATTCCTCCCTCACCGTATCAAGGAGGCGGATGGTATCGTCATATGACGCATAATTCTCCATATCCAGATTGATGAACATGTCCGCCTGCTTCGCCACAGTGAGGATCTCCCTCACATTCTGAAGGCAGAAGTCATAGTCGATGTGCAGGCCGATCTGCGATAATTTGACCGAGCCGTGGGCATCCAGCCCATGTTCGTCGATCGCTTTGATCATTTCTATGATATTGCCTTTTTCCTGGAGCGCTTCCGATTTTTCGGTGATGAACTCGCCAAGGTTGTCGAATGTGACGCCCATGCCCTGGCCGTTCAAATCCTTGATGCGCTCAATCGTGTCTTCGACTTTGATGCCGCCGACCACTTTGTCGGCGCCGAATTTCAGGCCGATTTTTTTTGTTGCCTCATTGAGTACTTTATTTTCTGAAAGATGTATGAAAAAATCTCGTAATACTGGCATAAAACCTCTCCTACTTTAATTATATTCAGTATCCCATATCAATATACAGTCTACCCGTAAAGCCAAAGCGGTAACATTAAAATCATGAAAAATATTGTATAAATTTAGAATTTTTAAAGCGTGCTATTTTTTATAGTGGGGGATGTGGCCGGTGTATGTCTCATTGATCCGCTGCATTTCCTTTATGTCAGCCTCAGTCAGATCCCTCACCACTTTTGCGGGTCTCCCGAACGCAAGCTTCCCAGGCGGGATTCTGGTGCCCGGCGTGACCAGGCTTCCGGCGCCGATGAAGGCCCCTTCGCCAATTTCGGCCCCGTCCAGGATGGTGGAATCCATGCCGATCAATGCGTTGTCCGCGATCGTGCAGCTGTGCAGCGTCACTTTATGGCCGACGGTGACATGGTCCCCGATAGTGAGGGGCATGTCCGGTGATTCATGCAGGACGGAGAGGTCCTGGATGTTGCTGTGCCGGCCGATCCTGATGGGTGCGATGTCCCCCCTCAGCACGCTGCCGAACCAGACCGAAGCATATTCTCCGATGACGACATCCCCGATGACCGTTGCGTTCGGGGCTACAAAAGCGCTTTCATCAATCTGTGGTTCAATTCCTTTGTAATCGAGTATCATTTGCACTATCCTTTCATTCAATTGTTGTTATAATAATTGTATCATAGTGACTTATAAAAGGACTGAAGGAGACTTGCGTTAAATGTGGAAATGGGAAACGGAATATGAACCGAAAGGTGTCGTCGTCGTCATACATGATATGCTTGAACACCATGAGTACTACACCGGCCTGATCAGCCAGCTGAGAAATGCAAACTATCATGTCGTCACCGGTGATCTGCCGGGGCACGGACAGACCACAAGGGTTCATAAAGGACACATCACCGATTTCTATCAATATATCGACCGGGTGATGGAATGGTTTGAAATGACCAGGGGCTACCGGCTGCCCACGTTCGTCATCGGGCAGGGCCTCGGCGGACTGATTGCGATAGAATTGATCAAACAGCATAATATTCATATTGACGGGATTGCACTGTTGAATCCGTTGTTATCATTCAAACAGTCGTTCATCAACCGCAAGAATACCCTGATCACGAGTGTCAGGACTTCGAGCGATGAAACCAGGTTCAACCCCGGCATCAGCATGAAGGACTTCACGACCGATAAAAACTATCTGGACCGCTACGAGAACGATGAGCTGATCGTGGGCAAAGTCAGCTACCACTGGTATAAGACCGTGATCAACCAGATGAAGAACACCACTGAAAACATGGATGAATTCCCCGATGTACCGGTCCTCGCCATATTCACAGAAGGCAATGAAATCATCGAACCGTTCATATCGGCGAATTATGTAAAGAAGATCGAGAATAAAGATCTCCATATCATCATGCTGGACAGTGAAGACCACAGCATCTTCCAGCGCGAGAATATAGAAATCCCATTCTATCACCTGGAGAAGTTCTTCGATGCCCAGCTGTTCAGGATCGGACTGCTTTAAAAAGGGGTTTCGTCAGGTCTTATGAGCCTTCTCCACACACAGTATGAAGGGTGCATTGTTCCTCTGGTTGATGAAGCGGTACTCGAGTATGTCCGCTGCTTCCTGCGGGAATCCGGACAGGTATCTATAGAGTGCATCCCTCTCCTCTTTCCCTTTTTCATGCCCGTGGTAGACGACGATGACGATGCGGCCGCCGGGCTTCAACAGTTCAAAGAGCTGACTGATTGCTTCGATGGTCGATTCACCTTCCGTCGTGATGGACTTATCGCCCCGCGGCAGGTAGCCCAGATTGAACATGACGGCCTGGATGGACGTTTCGATATATTTTTCGGCACGGGCGTGCGAATCGTGTATGAATTCGATGTTGCCGGATCCATTGGTCAGTTCCCGGGCATTGTCGATTGCAGCCTTCTGTATGTCGAAGCTGTACACTTTTCCGGCGGGCCCCGTCAATTCTGAGAGGAATTTTGTATCATGGCCGTTGCCGCATGTAGCGTCGACGACCGTATCACCGGGGGAGACAGCCTCCTCCATCAGTTTTTTGGCGGCCGGCAGTATTTTCATGAGCATATGATCACCTCGTAAAGATGATACCATATCAGTTGCGGGGCATTCCTACAAAATATAAAGTTTTTATTATGAAGACGAAGTTCAGTTTAAGGGGGGGAAGTGGATGGAAGAGACAATCTATTACGACAGTCCGGTCGGATGGCTCGAGATACGGAGTGCAGACGGGGAGATCACCGGTCTGGATTATAAGGATGCACCAGGGGAGCAGGGCAGCGGTAATGATGTCCTCAACCGGTGCAGAGAAGAACTTCGTGAGTACTTCGATGGAGAGCGGACGGTATTCACCGTGCCGGTGAACTTATCTTTCAAAGGGACGAAATTCCAGCAGAAAGTATGGAATGAACTGAGAAAATTACCTTACGGACAGACCATCAGCTATAAGGCGCTGGCACTCAGGTGCGGCGGCGTCAATTACTCGAGGGCGGTGGCGAATGCCAACGGGAAGAACCCGGTCTCAATCATCGTCCCATGCCACAGGGTGATTTCCAGCGACGGCACCCTCGGCGGCTATACGGGCGGGCTGGATAAGAAATCGACGCTGCTCACGATTGAAGGGCTGCAGCTCATATAATTCCTGATTATGCTTGCTAATATTTTTCAAATGACATATATTAGTACTTGTACAGAAGTAGTAGTATGACACTGTTCCAAGAGAACCGGTGGTGGTGTGAACCGGCAGCAGTGCAGTATGAACTCGTCTGTATACCATTCAACTGAATATTCAAGAGATGCACTTTCAAAGTGAATGCGGGTGGTACCGCGGTCAGATAGATCGTCCCATGTTTTTATGAACATGGGATTTTTATATACTTTTTTACATACAATAGGAGGAGCCAAATGACTTATAACCACAGAGAAATCGAGAAAAAATGGCAGGAATACTGGGAAACCAACAAGACATTCAAAACCGAGGAAGAATATGATAAGAAGAAGTTCTACGCACTGGACATGTTCCCGTATCCGTCCGGTTCAGGGCTTCATGTGGGGCACCCGGAAGGTTATACGGCGACCGACATCGTCTCAAGGATGAAGCGGATGCAGGGTTATAATGTCCTCCACCCGATGGGCTGGGATGCATTCGGCCTCCCTGCAGAGCAGTATGCCATCGATACCGGCAATGATATCCGCGAATTCAATAAGAAGAATATCGATAATTTCCGCCGTCAGATCAAAGAGCTCGGCTTCAGCTATGACTGGGACCGCGAAATCGATACGACGGATGCCCATTACTACAAATGGACACAGTGGATATTCATCCAGCTCTACAATAAAGGGCTTGCATATATAGACGAAGTACCTGTGAACTGGTGTGAGGCGCTTGGCACAGTGCTTGCGAACGAAGAAGTCATCGACGGGTTGTCTGAACGCGGCGGCCACCCGGTGGTCAGGAAGCCGATGAGGCAGTGGATGCTCAAGATCACCGAATATGCCGACCGTCTGCTCGAAGATCTTGATGACCTCGACTGGCCGGAGTCGCTTAAAGATATGCAGCGCAACTGGATCGGCAAATCCGAAGGTGCAAACATCGATTTCAAGATAGAGGACACCGATGAGCAGTTCACGGCGTTCACTACACGTCCGGATACGATCTACGGGGCGACTTACGCCGTTTTTGCACCTGAGCATAAGCTCGTGGAAAAGATCACGACCGACGCGCAGAAGGATGCAGTGAAGGCCTATCAGGATAAGGCAGCGATGAAGAGTGAGCTCGAACGGACAGATCTTGCCAAGGATAAGTCGGGCGTCTTCACAGGCGCTTATGCAATCAACCCGTTCAACGGTGAAAGGCTGCCGATCTGGATTTCGGATTACGTGCTCGCTTCATACGGTACAGGTGCAATCATGGCCGTACCGGCGCATGACCAGCGTGACTATGAATTCGCAACCAAGTTCGACCTGCCGATCGTTGAAGTGGTCGAGGGCGGTAACATCAACGAGGAAGCCTACACAGGCAACGGCCCGCATATCAATTCAGGCGAGCTCGACGGACTCGAGACGGAAGAGGCCATTGAAAAGTCGCTTGAAATACTGGAAGAGAAAAATTACGGTGAGAAGAAGACCACCTATAAACTCCGCGACTGGCTGTTCTCACGTCAGCGTTACTGGGGCGAACCGATTCCGGTGATCCACTGGGAGGACGGCACGATGTCCACAGTGCCTGAAGATGAGCTCCCGCTCGAACTGCCGGTGATGGATGCGATCAAGCCGTCCGGCACGGGCGAATCACCGCTCGCAAACAATCCGGAATGGGTGGAAGTCGTGAGGGAGGACGGTGTCAAAGGGCGCCGCGAGACGAACACGATGCCCCAGTGGGCCGGCAGCTGCTGGTACTACCTCAGGTTCATCGACCCTCATAATGAAGAGGCGCTTGCAGATCCTGAGAAATTGAAACACTGGCTGCCGGTCGACCTCTATATCGGCGGGGCGGAGCATGCGGTGCTGCACCTGCTGTATGCGCGTTTCTGGCACAAAGTGCTCTACGATCTCGGCATCGTCCATACGAAAGAGCCGTTCCAGAAATTGTTCAACCAGGGCATGATCCTCGGTGAAGGCAACGAGAAGATGAGCAAATCCAAAGGGAATGTCATCAATCCGGATGATATCGTCTATTCACATGGTGCAGATACACTGCGTATGTATGAAATGTTCATGGGGCCGCTTGATGCATCTATCGCATGGAGCACCACCGGCCTTGACGGTTCCAGGCGCTTCCTTGACCGCGTATGGCGCCTCGTCATCAATGAAGATACCGGCGAAGTCAATGCGAAGATCGTGGATAAGGACACACCGGACCTCGATAAAGTCTATAACGAGACGGTGAAGAAAGTGACCGAGGATTATACGAACCTCGACTTCAACACGGCCATTTCACAGATGATGGTATTTGTGAATGAGTGTTATAAGAAAGAAGAAGTCTCAAAGACTTATGTCGAAGGTTTCGTGAAGATGCTTTCCGCCATCGCACCGCACATCGGCGAGGAATTATGGGACAGGCTCGGAAACACCGGTACGGTCGCATATGCGGAATGGCCGGAATACGATGAAGCCAAACTCGTTGAAGAGGAAGTGGAAATCGTCATCCAGGTCAATGGCAAAGTGAAAGAGAAGCGGAATGTACCCGCTGATGCATCGAAGGAAGATCTTGAAAGGATCGCAATCGAATCCAACAGGATCCAGGATGACATCCGGGACAAGACCATCCGGAAAGTGATCGTCGTACCGGGCAAACTCGTGAATATAGTCGCAAACTAAAAAAGTGAAGCGGGATCTTTGGATCCCGCTTCACTTTTTTACATGTTTCATGATGTCATTTTCATCATTTTCCGAAGGGCCGTCACTTTTTGGGATCACGGAGATGCTCCCGTCACTCTCCAGGATGACCGCCTGGACTTTTTCAAGGTTGGCGGTTCCGCTTGCCCGCACCGCCTGATGGACTTCAGATTTGTTCAGCCGTTCTTTCTTCAGATTTTCCTCAAGGTACTGATCCTTGTAAAAGAGCAGCCTGGGGTCGGATTTGACCACATCATCGAACCTGTCGCTCGCCAGTGTGAACCTCGTGATCAAATACTGCATAAGGACGAGCACCAGATAGGCGGTGACGCCCTGAAGCAGCGACACGCTGCTGTCGAGGATGATTGTTGCAAGTATCGAGCCGAGGGCCACCGTCACGATGAAGTCGAAGGCATTCAGCTGGGATAATGTACGCTTGCCGCTGACTCTTACGATGACGACCAGGGCGATATAGGCGAGCAGGCCGACGACCAGCGTGCGCAGTATGGTTTCATAATCACCTAAAAACATATCTTCAAATGACATATGTACGCTCCTTTGGGGTTTTATTCTGGAAATTGCACTTTAAAGCCAATTCCTTTATAACATCATGTTCAAACTTTTCACCGTCGCTTTTTCGTAACCTTTGATATAAGGCGTGCCGGTGAATATATGATATTGTTTATGTAGATATATCATGAAAGGATGAGTATGAATGATCAAAGTGGTGAACGCATTGAGCATCAAGAAGGGCCGGATCGATGAGGTTGCGGTGAGGTTCCAGGAACCGAAGGCCGTCCATACTTTTGAAGGCTTTGAACTGATGGAAGTGCTGAAGAACGAAAAGCTTGAAGATCACGATGAACTGCTGGTCGCGACGACGTGGAAAGACCATGCATCCTTTGAGGCATGGAGGGACAGCAGGAAGAACCAGAAAGCCCACGGTTCAAAACCGTCCGGGGAGAAACTTGCGGACAATCCGATCATAGATAATGAAATACGCATTTATGACATCGCCTACCGGCACCTGCCGGAATAAGAACAGACCCCGCAGTTCAAGTGAGCTGCGGGGTTTATTTGCAGGGGAGCGCAGATGGGGCGGGTCTGATTTCGCAACATTGGCGAGGTTTTTATCCGAAGGTTGCGGATTTTGGCTCTGATTTCGCAACGTTGCCCGGGTTACCATCCGAAGATTGCGGATTCAGAGTCCGGTTTCGCAACGTTGGCGAGGTTTTCACTCAAAGTTTGCGGATTTTGGCTCCGGTTTCGCAACGTTGCCCGGGTTTCCATCCGAAGGTTGCGGATTCAGCCTCTGATTTCGCAACGGTGACGCGACTTTCACCTGGAAGTTGCGGACGCGATCGCCAATCAGCCGCCTCTTCACTTCATCCCGGCGCTGTGGCCTGCGACATAGCCCGTGACGAGTGCGCTCGTTATATTGTAGCCGCCGGTGTAGCCGTGGATGTCCAGGACTTCGCCGGCAAAATAAAGTCCTTCGACGAGGCGGCTTTCCATCGTCTGGGGCGTGATCTCTTTTAAGTTGACGCCGCCTCCGGTGACGAATGCCTTCTCTATGGACTGGGTGCCGTCGACTTTGAAAGTGAAGCCTTTCAGGAATTCCACGATTTTCTGCTTATCTTCATTTTTCAGATGGTGGCTGTTCGCTTCCCGGTCGATGCCGTTGTAGTCGATCAGGAATTCGGCGAGCCGGTCCTGCATCATGGTCTTCAGTATATTCCTGATGGATTTATTGGGGCTTTCTTTAATCAGTGCATCGAGTTCCTCCTGAAGTGCGCCTTTTCCCGTATCGGGGTAAAAGTCGATCATCATGCTGATGTCGTTTCGTTTCTGACTCTTCTGCTCCTTATACACGAACTGGCTGCATCTGAGGGCGGCGGGGCCGGAGATGCCGAAGTGCGTGAATATCATATCCATCTGATGGGTGATGCGCGGTTTGCCGTTCTTACGGAGCACCGATAAAGCGACGTTGGAAAAGCTCAACCCTTTTAAGGTGCCCGCCTTGATGAAGTCCTCGGAGGAGGTGATGGGCACTTCCGTCGGGAACAGTTCAGTGATGGTGTGCCCGGCCGTTCGTGCGAATTTATGGCCGTCGCCGGTTGACCCGGTGTTCGGCACACTCCGGCCGCCGGTGGTGATGACGACGTTCCCGGCTTTGATGACTTCGCCGTCGGTCAAGGTGACGCCGGTGATCCTGTCGTCCTCGGAAGATACTTCCTCAACAATTGTATTGTAGCGGATGGTCACTTTATTCTCCTCCAGTTCCCGGAGGAAGACGTTCAGTACATCGACGGCCTTGTTGCTGACGGGGAACATGCGGCCGTGGTCTTCCTCCTTCAGTGCCACACCACGGGACTCGACGAAGTCGATGATGTTTTCATTATCGAAGATGCTGAACGGGCCGTACAGGAATTTTCCGTTGCCGGGGATATGGCTGATGATTTCCGCGTAGGGCAGGCGGTTCGTGACGTTGCAGCGGCCGCCGCCCGAGATGAGCAGTTTCTGCCCGAGTTTTTTATTTTTTTCGATGAGGATTACTTTTTTGCCATTTTTGGAGGCGGAGTAGGCTGCCATCAGGCCGCTCACACCGCCGCCAATCACAATTACGTCATACATGATTTTCTCCTTTTGGTTTGAAAGTGATATTATATTGATTATAATGTAGTTTAGTATAAAATAAGAAGGTTTTAAAACATGTCAGATTCCAATAAATTAGTCAGAGGGACATTCTTTTTAACTTTGGCGACACTGATCACCAAGATTTTGGGAATGCTTTACCTGATCCCATTCTACGCAATAATGGATGGGGAGGAAAACCTTGCCCTCTACGGGTACGCCTATACGCCGTATACGATCATGCTGTCCATTGCTGCTGCAGGAGTGCCCGGTGCCGTATCGAAATATGTGGCCAAGTATAACGCACTCGGCGCCTACCAGACCAGCCAGAAATTGTACCGGTCGAGTTTATGGGTCATGGTCGGTTCGGGATTGCTTGCATTCATCGCATTATATATCGCAGCTCCTTACATAGCCAATCTCCAGACGCTGGCGGCAGGGAGCGGGGAAGGCAGCTGGTCGGCGGAAGATATCACACGCATCATCCGCATCATTGGGATTGCCGTGATCATCATCCCGTTCATGGCGACTTTCCGGGGCATCTTCCAGGGCTTCGAATCATTCGGTCCGACGAGTGCCTCATCCGTCATTGAACAGATCGTGAGGATCGCAGTGCTGCTCGGCGGTGCGTATATCGTCATTTATGTACTCGGCGGCACGGTTCAGACGGCCAATGAAGTGGCGGTGTTCGCCGCATTCATCGGCGGTCTCGGCGCAATCGCGACACTGCTGTATTTCTGGAGGAAGAGGCGCCCGCACATTCAAAAGTTGGTGGATTCGGATGACACCGGATATGATTTCAGCTACAAAGAGATGTACGGTGAGATCATCCGCTACGGCATACCATTCATCATCGTCGGCATCAGCATCCCGGTCATCATATTCATCGACCAGCTGACCCACAACAACGGCCTTGCATTGGCGGGTGTGCCGTCGAGGTACCATGATACATGGTTCGGCATGCTGAATCTGACGACGCATAAGCTCGTCATGATACCGACATCCCTGGCAGCGGCGTTCGCAATAACGATCCTGCCCTTCATCACAAAGAACTTCCAGCGCAAACAGATGGATGATGTGCATCATCAGATCAAACTGATGATCATGATGCTCCTGTTCTTCGCGGTTCCGGCCGCTGCAGGCATGATGATACTGTCCGCGCCGCTTTACACATCATTTTTCGAATATAATGAAGTGGCCATACAGATCCTCCTGTTCTATGCACCGGTGAGCATCATCATCTCATTGTTCTCGATCACCTGCTCAATCGTGCAGGGCATCGATAAACAGAACCTGACGCTTTACGTCGTACTCGCGGTGCTTGTCGTGAAACTCGCGGTCAACATCCCGCTGATCATGCAGTTCCATACGGTCGGCGCCGTCATAGGGACGGCACTTGCGCTCGGCCTCGGCGTCGTGCTCAACTTGTGGATCATCAAGAAATACGGGAAATTCCATATCCGTCCATTGATGAAGCCGCTCTTACAGATCGGGTTCTATACGATCGTCATGCTGCTTGCAGTGGAAGTCGTCTATCTGCTTCTCATGTTCTACTTTGATGTCGAGCAGAAGCTTGATTCCGTGATCATCCTGGCCATCACCGTACCGATCGGTGCGGTGGTCTATATACTGCTGTCATTCAGAAGCGGACTGGCAGATGAGATCCTCGGTGCAAGGGCGGATAAAATCAGACGGAAATTGAGGTTTTTATAATGCGTTTGGATAAGTTTCTGGCCAATGCCGGCATCGGCAGCCGCAAAGAAGTTTCCAAAATGATCAGGAATAAACGCATCAAAGTGGAAGGGGAAGTCGTCAGTAAACCCAACCACCATGTTTCATACGACTCCCATGTTGCATTGGATGACGAGCGGGTGATCCTTGAAGAATACATCTACCTCATGCTCAACAAACCTGAAGGCGTCATCTCCTCAACCGAGGAAGGCCCTACCCAGACGGTGATGGAACTGATCGACCACCCGCAGATCGATGAGCTGTTCCCGGTCGGCAGGCTGGATAAAGATACGACGGGCCTGCTGCTCATCACCAATGACGGCAAGTTCTCCCATGCGCTCCTCAGCCCGAGGAGCAGGGTCGGCAAGACTTACGAAGTGGCGCTCAGGGATGAGGTCACCGACGCAGATCTTGCGGCACTCGAGGCAGGCATCCCGCTTAAGGATTTCACCAGCTCCCCGGCGATCGCAAAACGCACCGGAAGCGGGATAGTCAGCCTCACCATATATGAAGGGAAGTTCCATCAGGTCAAAAGGATGTTCCTGTATCTCGGCAATGAAGTGACGGCCCTGAAGCGGACCAGGTTTGGGAACCTCCCGCTCGATGAGTCCCTGGAACCCGGTGAAAGCAGATACCTCACCACTGCTGAAGTGAAAAAATTAATGCAACTTGTTTAAATCATTTTAGAGTGGGTAAATATTGATTAGTATTCAAATGAAACTAAATTCAATAGAGGTGTATAACAAATGGGAAGATTAATTAGTGGTTTACTCAGAATTGCAGCATTAGTCGGTATCGCAGCGGCAGTCAAGAAGTTATCCGAAAAGGAGAACAGGGATGCCGTCATGAACGAGTATCAGAAAGCTAGGGAAAATCCTAAGGAATATGCTCAGAACGTCCAGAGCAAAGTGACTGAAAAGGCTCAGGAAGTCCAGGGTATGGCGAAGGAAGAATATTCCAAAGCCAAGGATGATCCTAAGAGTTACGCACAGGATGTGCAGTCCAAAGTGACCGAGCAGGCTAAGGATTATCAGAGTAAAATGAGCGAGCAGGCTCAGCAGTATCAGGAACAAGCCAAAGAAGAGATTGAAAAGATGAAGGATGAATCAGAGGAATCCGAATCCGACAGCTCCAGTGGGAACACAGATAATGAGGAAGATAAAAATAATGATTCCGATTATGATGTGAAGCCGGATGCAGAAGACGGCGACGGGCACCTTACGACCGATCAGGAGGAGGGCAACTTCGATTCTGAAGGCGGCATACTCCATCCAGAGGAAACACCGGGTGCAGAAGTGGTCAGCGATAAAGGCGATATAAACGACAACCACAACATCCATGTCGTCTACGACGAAGATTCCGATGAAAAATCAGACAAAAATAAAGACAATAAGTAAGTCATTTGAAATGACGCGACCGGTTCTTAGGAACCGGTTTTTTTATTTTCAAAAAAATTCCCTTAAAACAGCTGATGAACACTTGTGTTCAGAGGCAAATGTATTTATCATGAAGTACAAATAACGAATGGGCAGGGATGTACGTCATGAATTTTCAGGAACTTGTCATGCAGCATAAAGATTCACTGATTGAAGATTTGGCCGGATTACTTAAAGTGGAAAGCGTCAAAGGCGACCCGTCGGAAAATGCACCGGTCGGTGAAGGGCCGAAAGCGGCGCTTGACTATATGATGGAACTTGGTGAAAGGGACGGTTTCACGACGAAGGAAGTGGATGGACTGGCAGGGCATATTGAAATAGGCTCGGGTGAGGAACTGTTCGGCATACTCGGGCATGTGGACGTCGTACCGCCCGGAAGCGGCTGGGACCACTCGCCGTTCGATCCGCTCATTACAGATGAGACGATCACGGCACGCGGCGTGCAGGACGACAAGGGGCCGACGATGGCGGCTTATTATGCATTGAAGATCTTAAAAGAGCAGAACCTCGACTTCAAGGTGAAGACACGCCTGATCATCGGCACCGATGAAGAATCCGACTGGGAATGCACGAAAGCTTATTTCGACAGTGAGGAGATGCCGGATGCGGGTTTTGCGCCCGATGCATCATTCCCGCTGATATACGGGGAGAAGGGCATCACCTCCTTCAACATCGTCCAGAAACATACGCATCTTGATGAAGTAGAGCCGAACATTGAATTGAAAGTGCTGATTTCAGGGGAGAGGTACAACATGGTCCCTGAAGAGGCCGAGGCGAAGCTGAAAGTGATACAGAATATGACAGAAGTCATCCAGTCATTTGAAGATTTCCTGAGGAGCAATAAGGTGAAGGGGGACTATGAAGTCGACAACGGCTTCCTGATCATCCGCACCGAAGGGCAGAGCGCACACGGCTCGACGCCTGAAGCGGGTGTCAATGCCGGGTTCATACTGATTGAATTCCTGAGCACCCTGGAACTCGATGACAACGCGCGGAATTTTGTGCATTTTGCCCAAAAATATATTATTGACCACTATGACGGCAGCCGGTTCGATATGGCACATAGGCATGAAGAGATGGGTGAAGTGAGTGTCAACACGGGCATGATCAACTATACGGAGGTGGACGGGGCAAGCTTCGGTGTGAACCTGCGGTATCCGGAAGGTCTGGATTTCCAGGGGAAGATCGATGCATTCAAAGAAAAGATCTCGGATGAAGGATTCATGATCGAAGACGTGTCGGATGAGCCGCCGCATTTCGTAGATCCCGCGGATCCGCTGGTCGGGGTGCTGCTCGACAGTTACCGCAACCATGTGGATGATCCGTCGGAACCATTCACGGTAGGCGGCGGGACCTACGCGAGGACGCTTGAACGGGGTGTGGCTTTCGGGGCGATGTTCAAGGACACCAAAGACACGATGCACCAGAAGAATGAAACGATGAAGATCGAAGAACTGTTGAATGCGACAGCCATTTATTTAGAAGCGGTTTACAGAATATGTGTAGAGGGTGAGATCAGTGAGGATAAGTTATTATAATGGGGAATACGTCAATCATGACGAGATGAGGATCAAAAGCGGGGACCGGGCATTCTACTTTGGTGACGGCGTCTATGAAGTGGTCCGCATATACGACGGCCGGTTTTTCACATTGGATGAACATACCGACCGGCTGATGGCCAGTGCAGAAGAAGTGATGATCAGAGGGCTGGAGCGGGATGAAATCGTTGAAATACTTCATGAAGTCAGGGAGAGGAACGCAATCACAGACGGTGCCCTGTACATTCAGGTCTCAAGGGGCATCGCCCCGCGTGACCACAGTTTTCCGGATGGCAGCAAACCAGTGATCTATGCGAGCATCCGCGAGGCGAAGCGGCCGCACGGTCAGATGGAGGAAGGTGTCAGGGCAGTGACGACGGAAGATTACCGTTGGTTGAAGTGCCATGTTAAAAGCTTGAACCTGCTGGCGAATGTCATGGAGAAGCAATATGCGGTGGAAAATGGCGCCAAGGAGACGATCATGCACCGTGATGGTGTGGTGACGGAAGGTTCCTCGACAAATGTGTTCATGGTGAGGAACGGGACGCTGTTCACCCACCCGGCGGACAATCTCATCCTGAATGGGATCACCCGCCAGGAAGTGCTTAAACTGGCTGAAGCAAATGAAATACCTTTCCGTGAAGAAGGCTTCACGGTCCCCGACATGAGTGAAGCGGATGAAGTGTTCTACACGAGCACGACACAGGAAATCACACCGGTCACCAATATCGACGGGAGACAGGTCGGGGACGGCTCGGTCGGCGGGACGACGCGTAAACTGCAGTCACTCTTTAATAAAAAAATCACACAATTAAAATCAGTTAAACAAAGTTAACGGGAGATATTACACTTATATTTTTAAAAGAGGTTGAAGCCTTATACAATGTGACTTTGACAGCTGTTTTTTTCGAGTTGTCATTTGAAGAAATGGATATGAGTCTTGAAATTCGTCCATAAACACTATATTATTTTAATCACGAAACAAAAAAGCGCTAATCTATCCTCAATTATTTTAGCGTTTTTTTTAAGGACGAAAAGAGGTGTGGAATTTGGAGCATTTCTATCAGCTCGGCTGGACACTGGACCCGGTGGGAGGCGCCTCAGGTGAAGCCTACAAGGCGGAACAGGATGGTCGCAAACTCTTTCTTAAACGCAACGCCAGCCCTTTTCTTGCTGCACTGTCTGCAGAAGGCATAGTGCCGAAGTTGGTTTGGACTAAACGCATTGAAACGGGAGAAGTCGTAACAGCACAACATTGGAAGAATGGCCGCGAGCTGACCCATGAGGAAATGACTTCAAAAAGGGTGGCAGCACTGATGAAGAAGATCCACTCATCACGCCCTTTGTTGACCATGCTTAAAAAGATAGGCATGAAACCCATGCTCCCTGATCTGCTGTTGAACAAAATCCAGTCTTCATTATCCCCGAAAGTGAATGCCCATCACACTGTGAGGAGCGCCATCCAATACCTGGAAAATGAAATCCCCAAGCTCGACCAGTCATTGTGCACGGTCTGCCACGGGGACGTCAACCACAACAATTGGCTGCTCTCCGATCAGGACGAGCTTTACCTGGTGGACTGGGAAGGCGCTATGATCGCGGACCCGGCCATTGATATCGGTATGATCCTATATACTTATGTCAAGCCTGAGGACTGGGACGCGTGGCTCGAATCATACGGCATCGAATATACACGGGACCTGAGGAAACGCATGAAGTGGTATACACTGGTGCAGGCGATCACGATGGTCCAGTGGTATGAAGACCATAAGCGTTTCAAAGATATGAATGACTGGATCTTGTTCCTGAACCATGTGATCAGGAGAGACCGCTTCATCTAGCCGTAAAATTGAAATGGAGTAACGAAATGAGAATCCGCAACAAACCATGGGCGATGGACTATCTGGAAGAACATAGTCACATCGTCGACATAACAAATGCATATGAAAAAAACATCCATGATTTCTTTGAAGAGGAACAGCCCCTTCATATTGAGATCGGGACGGGCATGGGCACGTTCATCACAGAACTTGCAAAAAGGAACCCCGACATCAACTACCTCGGCATCGAGCTTGATAAGAACATCATCATCCGGGTCGTTGAGAAGATCGTCGAGATGGATTTGAAGAATGTCAGGCTGGTACTTTTGGATGCCAATTTCATCAGTGACTATATCCTGCCTGATACGGCTTCAAAGATCTATCTTAATTTTTCCGATCCATGGCCGAAGACCCGCCATGCGAAAAGAAGGCTGACGCATCAGACTTTCCTCAGCCGTTATGAAAGCATTTTGAAACCGGGCTGTGCAATCCAGTTCAAAACGGATAACCGTGGACTTTTCGAGTATAGTCTGCAGAGCCTCAATGCATACGGCATGAAATTTGAAGAAATCATCCTGGATCTCCATGAAGAAGAGCCGGAAGACAATATCCGGACGGAATATGAGGAGAAATTTTCCGGAAACGGCAGCAAAATATTTTTCTTGAAAGCATCTTTTTAAGATGCTTTTTTTCTTTGCAATGTAATTATCATTAAAGAATGCTAAAATACATTATGAGCAAATTTATTGTGGAGGGAATGCAGTTGACTAAGTTTAATTTCGAAGAGGAAACAACAAGGGAAGGCACTTTCAGCATTCAATATGAAGGTACGGAACCGGTTTTCGGAAGGACTGGCCTTGCACCTTTCTGGATTGCCGATATGGACATCAAAACCCCGGAGGCGATCACCGAAGCAATGAAGAAAAGGCTGGACAACGGGATCTTCGGTTATACGATATGGAAGAACCCGAAATTTTACGGGCCTGTCAAGCAGTGGTGGAAATCACGCTTTGATGTGGATCTGACAGATGACATGATCACTTATGCGCCTTCTGTGCTGTATACGGTGAGCGAAGCCATCCGCCTGAATTCCGAAAAGGGCGACGGAGTGATCCTGACCATGCCGACATATAATGCATTTTTAAAAGTGTTGAAGGGGAACGACCGTAAAGTGGTCTCCTGTCCGCTGATCGAAGAAAACAATGAGTATTCGTTTGATTTTGAACATTTCGAGGCACTGTGCCGCGAACCGGAGAATAAAGTCTATGTACACTGCAATCCGCATAATCCGACGGGCAGGGTGTGGACGAGGGAAGAACTTCAGAAGATGAAGGACATCTGTCTTCAAAACGATGTCTTTTTTGTCAGTGACGAAATCCATATGGACTTCGTGAGACCGAAAGAGGATTTTGTCTCCATGGCGGAGCTGATGGAAGAGGATGACCCGATCCTCGTCACGACCGGTCTTGGAAAGACGTTCAACCTGGCAAGCCTTCCGCACTCATATTTCATCACGAAAAATGAGCCGTTGAAGGAGAAGATCGTCCGCGAATTCGACCACCGCTACAATGTCGGTACGGCGAACAGCCTTATACTTGCTGCAATCGAAGCGGCTTATATGGAGTGCGGGGACTGGGTGGATGAATTGAACGACCATCTGGAAGGGAATTTCGATTATATATCCGATTACATCGATGAACACCTCTCTGAACATCTGTCATTCAAAAAACCCGATTCGACATACCTTGCATGGATCAGTTTCGAGAAGTCCGGCATCCCGGATGCAGTCATGCATAAGGCACTTGTGGACATCGGGGAGATCGCAGTATCTCCGGGACATATGTATGACCTGGCTGAAAATGGCCGTTTCAGGATGAATGTCGCCTCCAGCAGAAAAAGGATCGAGGAAGGCATGGAACGGATCCACAGGACGATCGAACGTCTTAAAGAGGAAAGTAAGGTATAAAAAAAGGAGATTACTGGTTAGTAATCTCCATGATTTCACCTGTGTAGGCATCAGCGGTGAATTCGTATTTGGAAGTCTCTTCGCCTTCACCGACGTGCACGATGCCGTTGATGACCTTCGATTTCATGCCGAGCAGGTTCCTTTCATCCGTATGGTAATCCAGTGAGATGAACGATACATCGTCAAACTGTAAATGCAGACCGTCAATCACTTTTTGTGCATCCACCGTTCTGTAAAGGAAGAACCATATCAGGAATGGAACTGTGGTGATGACTGATAATAATAGAAACATTGATCTTTTTGACATAAAACTACCTCCTTAAATGTAGTTTACCATATGGATTATATGAAAATCATAATTAAAGGGGATTTATCATGAATTTATCACAAAAAACATTGGATAGAATGAAAACATTGACTGAACTGCACGGTGCACCGGGTTTTGAGGATCTCGTCAGGAATTATTTGAGGAAAGAGCTTGAACCGCTGTCCGATGAAATCATCACCGATGGACTGGGCGGTATTTTTGCCGTCAAAAAGAGCGGAAAGACAGATGCACCGAAAGTCATGATCGCTGCCCATATGGATGAGGTCGGCTTCATGGTGACGGAAATCAAGAAGAACGGCATGCTGAAATTCGTCCCGCTCGGCGGCTGGTCGAGTGATGTGCTGCTCAGCCAGAAACTGAAGGTCAGGACCAAAGACAACAAGGAAATCACCGGCATCGTCGGCAGTGTACCGGTGCATTTCCGAAAAGGCGGTAAAGATAAAAAGACTGAGATCAAGGACATGCTCCTTGACGTTGGTGCGGACAGCCGGGAGGAAATTGAAGCGATGGGCATAGCAGCCGGCGATTCCATCGTTCCGGATGTGGAATTCGAAGTGATGGAGAAAGAGGAAAAACTGCTGGCGAAAGCCTGGGACAACAGATATGGCTGCCTGATCGCAGTCGAAGTATTGGAATCACTGAAAGACGCAAAACTCGACTGTGACTTATATGTCGGTGCCACTGTCCAGGAAGAAGTGGGCCTCCGGGGCGCCAAAGTGAGCAGCAATATGATCGAGCCGGACATAGCTTTCGTTGTGGATTGCTCACCTGCCAATGATATGATGGGTAAAAGCGACGATGTGGGCAGGCTCGGTGAAGGCACACTGCTGCGCCTCATGGACCGTTCAATGATACTGTCGAAACCCATGAGAGATTATATGATTGAAATCGCCGAAGATAATGGGATAAAATATCAATATTACACATCGCCCGGAGGAACGGATGCAGGAAGCATCCATATATCAGGTGAAGGTGTGATCTCAGGTGTCGTCGGAATCTGCGCACGCTATATCCACACTTCGCACTCGATCATCAATTACAACGATTATTTAGAGGCGCATAAATTTTTGAAAGAGTTGATCCAGGGCATTGATTCCGGAGTGGTCAATACGCTGAAGGGCAACTGATCGGGTGGGGGCACATATGAGAAAACTATTGAGAAGATGGTTTATAGACGGCATGGGTTTCATGGCGCTCGGGCTCTTTTCATCACTGATCATTGGATTGATCATGGATACGATCGGAACTTATATACCTTTGTTATCGTTCATGACAGAAATCGGCGCTGTCGCCATGACATTGACGGGGGCTGCAATCGGGGCTGCAATCAGTTACGGTTTGAAGGCACCGCCGCTCGTCATTTTTTCGACGGTCGTCGTGAGTCATGCCGCCTATGAATTCGGGGGCGCCGCCGGCAGTTTCATCGCGAGTGTCGCTGCCGTTGAAATTAGCCGCCTCTACAGCGGCAGGACAAAAATCGATATCATCATCACCCCGCTGTTGACCATCGTTGCAGGTTACCTGGTGGCGCAGTCCGTCGGCCCGTGGATCGGGGATTTCATGACGAATGTCGGGGAATTCATCGTATTTGCGACCGAACAGCGCCCATTCGTGATGGGGATGCTCGTTGCGGTGGTCTTCGGGCTGATGCTGACGGCCCCGTTATCGAGCGCGGCCCTTGCGCTGATGCTTGAAATAAGCGGCCTTGCAGCAGGTGCAGCTGTGATCGGATGCTGCTGCCATATGGTCGGTTTCGCGGTCCAGGGCTACAGGGATAACGGCGTGTCGGGACTCATATCATTGGGCATCGGCACATCGATGCTGCAGGTGCCGAACATCTTCCTGAACCCGTTCATCGTGGTGCCGCCGACGCTTGCAAGTGCCATCATCGCTCCGGTCATGACAGTGTTCTTCCCGATGGAGAATAATGCAGCCGGTGCCGGAATGGGCACAAGCGGATTCGTCGGACAGATCATGGCGGTCGAAACGATGGGGCCTTCTGTGGATGTGGTGGTGCTCATTGCAGTATTCCATATCATATTACCGGCGCTCGTCACGTATGTCATCTATGCCCTGATGCGTCAAATGAACATGATCAGAGACGGTGACCAGGTCATCGGATTAAATAAGTAGAAATTAATGGAGGCATTCGCATGAATGTTTTTAAACTGAAAGATATAATCATTGAAAAACTGGATTCGAAAAGGAATGACTTCGATTTCAAATTCAACCGGAAAGATGAAGCTTTGAGGGTTGAAAGGAAAGACAATAAAAAAGGCGTGGATATTGAACTCGCCAAAGCCGTCCAGAAAGCAAAGAACAACGAAAATTTCATCGATGAAATCATTTACTATATCGATGAAACGCTGAGCCGCATGGCCGATGATCCCGTAAACCTGGATCAGGCGATGATCTATCCGGTCGTCAGGGCCACAAGTTTCCATAAGGAGACGAAGGAGGGCAATGCTTTCATAACGGATGATCATACGAATGAGACGAGAATTTATTATGCGATCGACTTGAAGAACAGCTACCGGCTGATCGACGAGGCACTTGCATCGTCATTCGATATGAGCCATGAAGATATCAGGGTGCTTGCATTCAACAACCTTGAAAACCTGAAGATCGACTATAAGAAGCAGACCGTCCAGGAAAATGATTTTTATTTCGTGAACCATAATGACGGTTATGACGCATCCAGGATTTTGAATGAAAAATTCCTGAACGAGATGTATGATATATGTGAAGGTGAAATGATGGTCGGCCTGCCGCACCAGGATGTGCTGATCATTGCAGATGTGAAGAACCAGGTCGGCTATGACATCATGGCACAGATGATGATGCAGTATTTCGCAGAAGGCCTGACGCCGATCACATCCTTATCATTCTCATATATGGACAAAAAACTACAGCCGGTGTTCATACTCGGCAAACAAAAGAATTCAAAAAGAGGGAAATAAATGAAACTGACATATAATAAAGCGCATGTAGGCGATGTTTTATTTGTATCATTGGAAAGTGCCGGATCACCGTCATACACCCATCACGGTGATGTGACGGTGATAAAAGAGGGTGAGAAGATCGCCGGGCTGAATATATTCAAAGCATCCGAAAAGTTCGATCTTGAAGACGGGACCATCAATGTCACACCGACGGAAGCGCACCTCGATAAAATCAATGAAATCCTGAAATCTCTCGGTGAACCGGAAATCGATGCGGACTTGAGTCCGAAGTTCGTCGTCGGACATGTCGAGGAGAAATCCCAGCATCCGGATGCGGATAAGCTCAGCGTCTGCAAAGTCGATGTAGGCGATGAAACACTCAATATAGTATGCGGTGCACCGAACGTTGATGCGGGCCAGAAAGTCGTCGTTGCCAGAGTCGGGGCGTGGATGCCGGACGGACTCCATATCAGGCCTTCAAAATTAAGAGGGGTCGAATCAAGCGGGATGATCTGTTCAAGAAAAGAGCTCAATCTTGAGGACGACGGCGTTGACGGCATATATGTCCTGGGCGATGACTATGAAACCGGCCAGCCATTCGAAGTGAAATAGGGTGAGACTATGTCCAGATCAAGGAAAAGAAGAGAATTCAAGCCGGCGGATGATAGAAATCTGCCGGACGACCGTTTCAGGTTTCCGATGGATTTGGGAAGCGACTTCATCAATGAACCCCCAAAGCCCGCCCGGGACGACGCCTCCGGGAGCGATGAGTTCATGAAGCAGCCTGAAAGACGTGAGCCACGTCCTTCCACACGACTGCCCGGAAAAGACAATTCCGGCTTCATACTGAAAAAAGCGCGGGAGATCCCTTCAGCGATACACGGGCTGAAGAAAAGGGACACTGAAGTGCCTGCCTCACCACGCGGCAACAAAGCTGCTGAGGAGACGTATGAAGACGACATCAACTATGATGCCATCCAATCCAATATCGTGAGGGAGATCGTCAGGGAGAGGAACCGTAAAAAGGCCCGGGATGAAAGACGGAAAAGGGAAAGTGCCGAAAAACGCGCTAAAAAGGCGGAAGACACCTACAACCTGAAACCGGCTAAAAAGCCGCTCGGAAAAAAGAAAGATACTCTACTGGATGAAAAAATACCGATACGGACCATGGGCACCGAAGTCAAAATCAAGGAACGCTCCACAGAGAAACGCTTCGGCCCGACGCAAAGCCTCCCATCCATGAATATGCTCGGGAAGGCGCAGGCACCGGATTATGCCGAAGAGGACAAAGAGCTGAGCGAAGCGATTGTGCATGCCTTTGAAACGGCAGGCATCCCTGCAGACGTTCACCGGTATATTTCCAATGGTGTGATCGGCACCCACGAAATCCAGTTGAGCAGGAGTTTCAGGATCAATAACATCCCGAAGCTGAAGGCGCATATCCTGCCTCATCTGCCTGTCGACCACATGCGGATCGTCGCCCCCATAATCGGCACGAGTCATATCGGCATCGAAACGCCCGTCAGGGAGCCGAAGCCCGCTTATTTCAGCACTTTGTTCCAGAAGAGCAGCCTGAAGCTCAGGAAAAATGATTACAAATTCACTCTCGGAAAGATTGCCGATGACCAGATTTTCAGCTTTGAACTTTTAAAAGCCGGGCACCTGCTGGTCCACGGCGGGGAAGATTCTGAAGCCGAGCATTTGATCGATAATATGATCATGTCGCTTTTGATGAACCATACCCCGCATGATCTGAAATTTGTTTTCGCCCTCAGCGGTGAAGGGTATGAGGATTATAAAGGTCTGCCGCACCTGTTTTCTGATTTTCAGAGCCTTAAGTCAGAGGATTGCCTGAATGATGTCATGCAGGAACTGAGCTCAAGACAGAACCAGTTCAGGCGGGCGCATGTACGCAATATTTCAAGTTTCAACCAGCGCGTCAGCCACGCCAACAAAAAAAGTGTGATCCTGGTGGTGATCGATGATTTCAGCGATCTGGTGCAAAGCACCAATACCGCGGCAATGAACATCATCATCCAGATATTGAAAGTGGGTAAACCGCTCGGCATCCATCTGGTCATACGCCACGGCAGCCTGTCGGCGAAAATCCGTTATGAACTGCTCCAGATGATGCAGACGAGGATTTCCTACAAAGATGACAGGAACCAGGTGGTCAGCGGGGCTGAAAATCTGATGACCGGCAACGATATGCTGGTCCAGATTCCGACTTCAAACAAACCTCTCAGAGTGAACAGGGGAGAAATCGAGCAGCAGACCAAAGATGAGATTCTGAAGTTCATTCGTGAGCAGCAGTCTTAATATATTGAGAAAGTGTGGTGACCCCGTGGAAAAATTTCATTTTATTGGTATTAAAGGTGCAGGCATGAGTGCTTTGGCACAGGTGCTCCACGATCTGGGCCATGAGGTCCGCGGTTCCGATATCGATAAGGAAGTATTTACAGAATTTCAGTTGAGGGATAAAGGGATTGAAATCCTTCCTTTCGATGCGGACAATATTGTTGAGGGGTATACTTATATTGCAGGCAATGCCTTCAAGGATGATCATGTTGAAATAAAAAAAGCGATGGACAAGGGCTTTAAAGTCGTGCGATATCATAAATATCTGGCTGACTTCATGAAAGGCTTCACTTCCATCGCCGTCACCGGAGCGCATGGCAAGACATCGACCACGGGTCTGCTCAGCCACGTCATGAACGGTGATGTCGAAACGACCTTCCTGATTGGTGACGGTACAGGATTCGGCATTAAGGAAAGCAGCTACTTCACATTTGAATCATGCGAATATAAGAGGCATTTTCTCAGCTACCATCCGGATTATGCAATCATCACCAACATCGATTTCGATCATCCGGATTATTTCAAGGATCTGGATGATGTCGTGGATGCCTTCGACGAAATGGCTTCCCAGGCGGGGAAAGCGGTCATCGCCTACGGCGGTGATGGCAATATCGGCAGGATCGATGTCGATGTGCCTCTATATACTTACGGCATAGAAGGTGATTATGACATCGTTGCCTCCAACATCAAATTTGCAGAAGGCGGCACACAGTTTGATGTGACGATCGGCGATGAGTACCGGGATACATTCAAAATACCGATGTTCGGGGATCACCATGTGCTGAATTCACTCTCCGTCATCGCAGTATGCCATCTCGAGTCGCTGAACATGGAAAACATCAAGGCTGCGTTCCTGACTTTCGGCGGCGTGAAACGTCGTTTCAGTGAAACATATATCAATGAGATGGTCATCGTCGACGACTACGCCCACCATCCTAAAGAGATCAGAGCGACGCTCGAAACCGCACGGAAGAAATATCCGGAGCGGGAAATCGTCTCGGTCTTCCAGCCGCACACTTTTTCAAGAACCGAGAAATTCCTGAATGAGTTTGCAGAAGCGCTGAATGGCTCCGATAAGACATATATCGTGGATATATTCGGCTCTGCAAGGGAGGCTGCAGGCAACCTGTCGAGCGCCGACCTGGTGGAGCTCATCCCGGATGCCACGGTTTTGCATGATGACGACATCAGTATGTTGAATAATCATCCGGAAGCAGTCATCATCTTCATGGGGGCCGGGGATATCCAAAAGTATGAGAAGAGATTCACTGAATTATTATCGTAATTATTGAAATTAATGTTTACAGCATGAGGTTTTAGGCTATTTTAAATAATGAATAAAAAATTGACAGAAGAATATGGAGGCGTTTAATTATGGATTGGCAGCTTATACTGGCTATAGCCGCAGGCATAGCAGCAATCGCTCTACTTGTAGTCGCAATTGCTATTGCTTATGTTTTAATACCTGTTAAAAAGAATCTCGATCATATTGCAAACACACTGGATGGTGTTGAAGGTCAGATTCAGGGGATCACAAGAGAATCCACCGATTTACTTCATAAAGCGAACCGTCTGACTGAAGATATCCAAGGCAAATCGCAGAAACTGAACTCGGTCGTGGAAGCCGTCCAGGGCATGGGCGATTCAGTGAACAACCTGAACAGTTCAGTAGACAGGGTGACGAATTCCATCACTCACAACATCTCACAAAATGAAGAGAAAATCTCACAGGTTGTCCAGTGGTCGAACGTCGCAATGGAAGTTGCGGACAAATGGCAGATGAGGCAGAGAAGGAACAAGGCCTACAATACGAATACACGCCCTGCCGGTGATGATGAAAATCTGCCGGTCGCTGTAAACTCGCCGAGCACCGACAACCAGAATCAAAACAGATGACACTCGTTTTAAAATCGAAAAAAGGAGGTCTTCAAAGTTTATGGAAACTTATAACAGAGATCGCCACCTGCACGGTGTGGAAGAATATGAAGAGCAGATCAACACCACGACCGGACGTGATTTCTCAATCGGTCTGGTGATCGGTCTGATCGTCGGTACAGTGGGAGGCTTATTCCTGGCCCCGAAATCTGGTGATGCACTGCGGGATGATATTTCTGACACGACCAATAAATTTTCCGAGACATTCAACTCCAAACAGGATGACAGTTCCGGCGATGATTCATTGAAAGTGAAAGCGGAACAGAAAACTGAAGAGCTGCGTGCAAAGCTCGAAGATAAAAAAGATGATATGGTCATTAAGAAAAGTGAAAATGAAGAGAAGAAACGTATAAAAGATTTGGATGAAAAAGAAATCCAGGCACAGAGAAGAGCCATCCAGGATGACGTTGCAGACGAAGGGACAGAGGATCCGCGCAGAGTGGATATGTCCAAGTATGCAGAACGGCCGGATGAAGAAAAATAGTATCATGACGACCACATGCTGATGCGTGTGGTTTATTTTTTTGCCATTTTTGTGATTTTTAGAACAAACAATCAAAATATGGTGTAACCTTCGGTCTTTTCATGGTATTATTAAAAACAAACGCTTACATTATTAACTCGGGGGTGTATATATATGACGGTAACTATCTATGATGTGGCACGTGAAGCGAAAGTTTCCATGGCCACAGTGTCTCGAGTACTTAATGGCAATCCAAACGTCAAACCAGAGACCAGGAAAAAAGTTAAGGAAGTCATAAAAAGATTAAATTACAGGCCCAACGCAATTGCCCGTGGACTTGCAAGCAAGAAAACGACAACTGTAGGGGTGATTATACCGGATATCTCGAATCTCTATTATTCTTCACTGGCCAGGGGTCTTGATGATATCGCGGAAATGTACAATTATCAGACCATCATCACAAATACGGACAACAATCCTGAAAAGGAAAGGGATTCGTTTTTGAACCTTGTCAGTAAACAGGTGGACGGCATCGTCTTCCTTGGAGGTACGATAAATGATGAAACCATCGAAGACATTAAGAACTCGAATGTGCCGGTCGTCATTTGCGGAACCAGTGAAAAAGATGCAAATCTGCCATCTGTGAACATTGATTATTTCAAGGCGATCAAAGAGGTGGCGACCCATCTGCTCGATAAAGGTGCAAAAGACATCTATTTCATCAAGGCACTGTATTCAGAGCAGCTTGAACGCCATATCGAAGACGGCTTGAAAGAAGCTTATAAAGAGTACGATCTGCCTTTCAAGGAAGAGTACACCCGTGAAGTCGCGACGCATTACCATGCGGGCAGGGAAGTCTTCGACAGGTTGATCGATGAGGATGACAACGTGGATGTCCTCCTCACGATGAGCGATGAGGCGGCTGTCGGCATGCTCCACGGAGCGCTCGACCGCGGCATCAGCTTCCCGAACAGGCTGCAGCTGGTCAGCTGCAGCAACACACGGCTTGTGCATATGATGCGGCCGCCTGTGACGAGCATAGCGATACCACTGTATGATATCGGTGCTGTCGGTATGAGGCTTTTGACCAAGTACATGAAAGATGAGCCGGTGGATGAACCGAATGTGATCCTGCCGTATGCCATCGAGTACAGGGCTTCCACAAAATAAATGAATGAAACCTCTGAACGGAGTGAAGGTGCTCCGGACAGAGGTTTTTTATATTTGCTCCAGATACATCAAAATCCTCTGGAGCATATTATCATTCTTCTCGGTGATGTCGCTGCGTCGGGGGATGTCCTCAAAATCGCTTAAATCATCCTGCCATTCAACCGGAAATTCGACTTTGCATCTGGGGCGGTACTTGTCTATGAACGGCTCGGGGAGGCGCCCTGCAGGCGGCTGTTCACCGAGCATGGCGAGCCATATCTGCGCCCACATTCGCGGCACGACCTGCCATATGTTGTACCCGCCGCCGCCAACGGCAATCCATCTGCCTTCCGTGTACTTATCACTCAGCCTGTTCACGATGCGGGGGATCTCTTCGTATGATTTAGAGGTCAGTGAAAGGTGGGTCATCGGATCGCGGTAATGCGCATCGACCCCGTTCTGGCTCAGGATGATGTCCGGTTTGAACTGGATGATCGCTTTTTCTATACTCTGCTCGAATATGCTTAAAAATGAATCGTCTTCGGTGAATGCATCGACAGGCAGGTTGATGGAGAAGCCGAACCCGTCATCGTCACCGCGCTCAGTCGTGGAACCGGTCCCTGGAAAGAGGTACCTTCCCGTCTCATGTATGGAATAGGTCATCACCTCATTCGTATTATAGAACGCCCACTGTACGCCGTCCCCGTGATGGGCATCCGTATCGATGTAGAGGACTTTCATGCCATAATGTTTCCTCATATATTCTATTGCGACGGCTGAATCATTGTATATGCAGAATCCGCTGGCTCTGCCGGTAAAACCGTGGTGCAGGCCCCCGGCGAGGCTCAGCACCTTTTTGGCATTGCCTTTCATAACTTCATCGACGGCAGCAAGGGTGGCGCCGACGAGCATACTGCTCTTTTCATGCATATCGTCGAAAGTCGGGGTATCGTCGGTGTTCAGACCGTAGCTTTCAAGCTGGGAGTCGGAGAGTCCGCCATTACCGGCCTGTTTCACGGCTTCGATATAATCCGGCTTGTGCACGAGCAGAAGTTCTTCATCAGTGGCCGGTCTTGGTTTGATGATGTCCTCATCCTTTAAAAAACCGGCATCCGTCAGTAAATCAGTGGTCATCTTCACACGCATTTGATTAAAGGGGTGTTGATCATTGAACCGGTATTTCAATAACGATTTATCGTACACGTATAATGGTCTCATCGTGTACCCATCTTATCAGGCGTCAGGACATTGAAGCCTTCATCCTGTAATTTCTGTATGGCAAACCTCGGGTTCATGGCCCGGATGCGCAGTACGATGATTTTATTCCCTTTAGTCTCTTTGTTGCGGTAGACCGACACACTGATGATCCTGATGTTCAAATCCTTGAAAATCTTCCCGATGTCATAGATGACGCCGGTCCTGTCCTCGATATCAATCTCGATGATGGAGCCGGGTTCCTTGATGCCGGTCAGCTCGAGGAATGTGTTCAGCATATCCTTCTGGGTGACGATGCCCACTATGCTGCCGTCACGTACGACGGGGATTGCACCGATTGAGAAATGATAGAAATCCAGGGCGATCTCCTCGACGAAATCGAGTGGATGACAATATGTCACATTGGTCCTCATGATCCTCGACAACGGCTGGTTCAGCTTCATATCCGGTTCATCATCAGACAACACGGAGGGCAGGGTCATCTTGATGTCCCTGTCGGATACGATGCCAACGAGTTTTTCCTGCTCATTGACGATCGGCACATGCCTGAATGAATGCCGGGCCATCATATCCAAAGCATCTTCTATAGTGTCTCCGGGTGACAGGGTCCGTACCGGAGATGTCATAATTCTTTCTACCAACATATTTTGAATCCTCCTTGACATTAAAAAAAGAAACGGTTTTTGAATCGGATCTTATCGAATTCCATCATCTGATCCCTCGTGATTTTTTTTCCCACGCGGGCCATGAGGGTGTTCGCCGGATGTGCCGAAATTTCCGGATCGTTCGTCTGGTAAACTTCAAAGCCGGCACTGGCCATCAGTCTGATCATGATGTCTTTATATTCATAAACATCGAGACCTGTGTTTTTCAAGTCCCAATGCCAATAATATTCAGTCGTTATGATTATATAGTTTTCAACAAAGGAATCTTCCATGGACAGCTGGATCAGCTTTTTCCCGATGCCGCCGCTGCGGTGGGCGAGTGTTATTTCGACCGCACCGAGCTCGAGAAGGTAGGGCAGGTTGCCGTCCGACCATCTTTCCATCGGGTCGGGGTAATGGTAAGTGACATAACCGACGATATGAGTGCCTTCGCGGGCGATGATCACCCGGCCTTCTTCCAGTTCGGATATCTCAAGAAGCGCCTCATATTGCTCTTCCGGCACCCTGAAAGCATCCAGGCCTTCATCAAATGTACAGGAGGTGAGCATCTTGTGGGACGCAGGCCCCTCTACGGTGATTTCCCTGCCGTTGATGCTCATTTTCTCCTGATGATACGTTTTTTGGTGCTGCACATTCACACCTCCCGGAACTTTAGTTTTAAAAATTTTGAAAAGTACGTTAACATTATTATATACTATGATTAGAAAACATAAAACTTATAGGGGGATATAGTATGAAAGTAGAGTTATATCAAGCCACGGATCAAAATCCGAATATGAAAAATTATGATGAGGTATATCAAAATTTTGACTGGGATGAGATCAAAGAGAATTTTTCCTGGTCAAAAACCAATAAATTCAACATGGCATACGAGTGCATCGATAAACATGTGGATGAAGGATACGGAGACAAGGATGCACTGTATTATAAAAATGGGGATGAAAAATCATCCTACACATTCAAAGAAATGCAGGATGCATCCAACAAGGCAGCCAATATATTGAAAGATGAGGCCGGTGTGGAGAAGGGGGACCGGGTATTCATTTTCATGTCACGTTCACCTGAACTTTATTTCACACTGCTCGGTGCTCTGAAAGCCGGGGCGATCGTCGGCCCGTTATTCGAAGCTTTCATGGAGAAGGCGGTCAAGGACAGACTTGAAAACAGTGATGCGAAAGTGATCGTTACGACACCTGAACTGGTGGGCCGCATACCGGAGGCAGACCTGCCGAACCTTGAGAAAGTCATTGTGGTCGGAGAGGTTGAAGATGAAAATCATGTGGATTTCAACGCCGCTTTTGAAAACGCTTCAGAAGAATTCGAAATCGAATGGCTGGATAAGGAAGACGGCATGATCCTGCATTATACGAGCGGCTCCACCGGTCAGCCGAAAGGTGTGCTGCATGTGCATTATGCAATGATCCAGCAGTACATTTCAGGCAAGTATGTACTTGATTTGAAAGAGGACGATGTCTACTGGTGTACAGCAGACCCGGGCTGGGTGACGGGGACGTCTTACGGCATCTTCGCTCCATGGCTCAACAGGGTGACGAATGTCGTCGTCGGCGGGAGGTTCTCCCCTGAATCATGGTATGGTGCGATCGAAGACCTTAAGGTCACAGTCTGGTACAGTGCTCCAACGGCGTTCCGCATGCTGATGGGCGCAGGTGATGAAACCGTCAAAGATTATGATTTGAGCTCGCTGCGCCATCTGTTGTCCGTGGGTGAACCGCTGAATCCGGAAGTGGTGAAGTGGGGCATGGAAGTCTTTAAACTGAGGATCCATGACACATGGTGGATGACTGAAACCGGTGCGCATATGATCACCAATTTCCCTGCCATGGATATCAAGGGCGGCTCGATGGGCAAGCCGATACCGGGTGTGGAGGCATCCATCATCGATGATGAGGGCAACGAACTGCCGCCGAACCGGATGGGCAACTTGGCACTTAAAACAGGATGGCCTGCGATGATGAGGGAGATCTGGAAGAACAAACCGAAATACGACTCATACTTCATCGGGGAATGGTATGTGTCGGGGGACTCTGCATACAAGGATGAAGACGGCTACTACTGGTTCCAGGGACGTGTGGATGACGTCATCATGACGGCAGGCGAAAGGGTCGGACCGTTCGAGATCGAATCGAAGCTGGTCGAGCACCCGGCGGTCCAGGAAGCGGGCGTGATCGGCAAACCGGATCCTGTCAGAGGTGAGATCGTCAAAGCCTTCATCGCTTTGAAGAAAGAGTATGAAGCTTCCGATGAATTGAAGGAAGAAATCAGGAAGTTTGTAAAAGAAGGTCTCGCTGCACATGCTGCGCCGAGGGAAATCGAATTTAAGGACAAGCTGCCGAAGACGAGAAGCGGTAAGATCATGCGCCGTGTACTTAAGGCATGGGAACTGAACATTGATGCGGGCGACTTATCGAGCATGGATGATGATTAAAGCTTTCCTCCCCTGATGG
Organism: Salinicoccus kekensis; assembly: GCF_900220995.1. Classification (GTDB taxonomy): domain Bacteria; phylum Bacillota; class Bacilli; order Staphylococcales; family Salinicoccaceae; genus Lacicoccus; species Lacicoccus kekensis. Next base: position 799,060 of record NZ_OBQF01000001.1, on the reverse strand, counting down.
GGTAAATTTACAGATTCAAGGGCGGAGGGCGCATGAAAACACCCCTTCAGGCCGTTATATTATCAGAATTATTATTAAATTCCTTGTTTGTGGAATAATTCACTTGAATATGTCATAATAAGGGCTGTAAGTGTTATGCCTCAGCATAACTCAATATTTTTCATTTAGGAGATGAGATAATGGCACATTTAACAGATCAGGAAATTGCTGCCAAGGCGGATATCCAACCGATAGAAGATATCGCAGCTAAAGCGGGCATTCCTAATGAGGCCTTGGAACTTCATGGTAAACATAAAGCGAAAGTGGACATTCATGAGCTTGAAGGGGACGAAAGCAATTCTAAGATTGTTTTGGTTTCCGCGATGAACCCGACTCCTGCCGGAGAAGGTAAATCCACTGTAACTGTCGGTTTATCAGATGCTTTCAACAAACTTGAGAAAAACGTAATGGTAGCATTGCGTGAGCCATCATTAGGTCCTGTTATGGGTGTTAAAGGTGGAGCAACCGGCGGCGGTCAGGCACAGGTATTACCGATGGAGGAAATCAACCTTCATTTCAACGGTGACCTGCATGCGATCACTACTGCGAACAACGCTCTGTCCGCGTTCATTGACAACCACATTCACCACGGCAACAAACTGAACATCGACCCGCGCCGCGTTTCATGGAAGAGAGTCCTCGACATGAACGACCGTGCACTGCGCCAAGTAGTTGTAGGTCTTGGCGGACCAAGCCGCGGAGTACCGCGTGAAGATGGTTTCGATATCACTGTTGCAAGTGAAATCATGGCTGTACTTTGTCTGGCTACAGACATCATAGATCTGAAAGAGAAACTCGGTGAAATGGTCATCGGTTACACGTATGATAGAAAACCTGTAACTGCCAAAGAACTTGAAGTTGAAGGTGCACTTGCACTGCTTCTCAAAGAAGCGATCAAACCAAACCTTGTACAGACTATGGAAGGTACACCTGCATTGATCCACGGTGGACCATTTGCTAACATTGCACATGGATGTAACTCCCTGATTGCTACAAACACAGCACGTAAACTTGCTGACATCGTAGTGACAGAGTGTGGTTTCGGTTCCGACCTCGGCGGAGAGAAGTTCATGAACATCAAATCACGTAAAGGCGGCTTCCAGCCGGATGCAATCGTGCTTGTTGCGACGATCCGTGCGCTCAAGATGAACGGCGGCGTTGCTAAAGCTGATCTTGGTGAAGCGAACGTGGATGCTCTTAAAGAAGGTATTGCTAACTTAGGCAAACACATTGAGAACGCCCGTAAATTCGGTGTCGAGCCTGTTGTTGCTCTGAACGACTTCGTTACAGACACTGATGAAGAAAGAAACTTCGTCCTCGACTGGTGTAAAGATCAAGGCGTACGCGTTGCTCTTACACAGGTTTGGGAAAAAGGCGGAGAAGGCGGCGTAGACCTTGCAAACCAGGTTCTTGAAGTCCTTGAAGAGCCACAGGAATTCAAACACCTTTACGAGCTTGACCTTCCAATCGATCAGAAGATCGAAACGATCGTCAAAGAAGTTTACGGCGGAGACGGCGTAATCCTTGCAGACAAAGCTAAGAAGCAACTTGCAGAAATCGAAGCGAACGGCTTCGGAAACCTGCCTGTTTGTATGGCTAAATCACAGTATTCACTGAGTGACGACCCGTCTAAACTCGGCCGTCCTGAAGGCTTCACTGTAACTGTAAGAGAACTCAACGTCAAAGCTGGTGCTGGTTTCGTTGTTGCCCTCACTGGTGACATCATGACTATGCCTGGCCTGCCGAAGAAACCATCTGCTGTTAACATGGATGTTGACGCTGACGGTACTTCAAGAGGTTTATTCTAATAGAGAAACAAAAATACCGGCCATTGGCCGGTATTTTTTTATGCTTTGGTTCAATTGGTTTTAATCATCATCGTCGTCATCGTCATCATCGCTCGATGAAGAGCTGCCGCCGACTCTGTAACGGTCATCGTAGGTATTAGTGACGACACCTCTGAGTGACGAGTTGGACAGGCCGGAATCAAATGCTGCACCCATCCTCGATTGGATTTCAGGATCATTCAGACTGCTTTTATCGTTCAATCGTGTATCTTCTGCCACAAGACCTTCGATCGGCTGATCCAGGTTCTCCTCACAGTCACTTTCAGTTTCCATCGTCAGTGCGCAGTATTCCATCTCCCTCACCGAATCCGGCTGCTGGAATGAAGCACCGCGTCCCATCTGATCAGGTACGAGTGCCAGAAGTTCCTGGGTCAGGTTACGCCAGTTATAAATATGGAGATACTCTTCACCTTCATAACCTGAAACCTGAGGGATGTTCGCATCATAGCCCATCCAAAGGCCAAGGGTGACTTCAGGGTTGTAACCCATGAACCATGAGTCGACGAAGCTGTTCGAAGTACCGGTTTTGGCTGCAAAATCATAATCACTGCTGATGCTGTCATAAAAGTCACTGATGTGATATGCAGAACCTGTCTGGAAGGACTCCGTCAGCATATCCGACATGAGGAATGCAGTGGAATCTTTCCACACTTCATTCACGACCGGTTCATGTTCGTAGACCACTTCACCGTCCGGACTTGTGATGCTTTCAATCATGTAGCCCTCCGTCATCGTGCCATCCTGTGCAAAGCTTGAGAAGGCATCGACGTTCTGCTCGACGCTCAGGTCATTCGGACCGAGCGGCAGGGATGGGTTCATGTCTTCCTGCAATGGCAGGTTCATACGTTCGAAGTATTCACGCGGATTTTCTTCCCTGACGTCCGCCCACAGTCTTAATGTACTCAAGTTGTATGAGTTGCTCAGTGCGTGCTTGGTTGAAATGAGGCCGAACTCTTCTTCATAATCGTAGTTTGCCGGCGCCCAGTTCAATTCAGGGATTTCGAATTTCTCATCCAGCAGGACCGTATCCGGTGCGACGATGCCTTTATCCAGGGCCGGACCGAATGTGATCAGCGGCTTCATCGTCGAACCGACGTTCCGGGAGGTCTGGGTGGCATGGTTGATCGATGATTCATCATGGTCACGTCCGCCGATGAATCCGAGAATCCTGCCTGTGTCGTTTTCCTTCAATACAGCCCCGATTTCATGCTGCATCACTTCATCTTCTGCATCGGAGTCATCCGCATCGATTGCATCTTCGGAACTTCTGTCGCCGTAATAGTAGAAGTTGCTGTCTTTGACATCCTGCATGAGATCGTAGATATCTTTTTCGATGGTCGTTGTAATGTGATATCCCTGATATCTCAGTGCCTGATTGGCCTGTTCCGTATAGTCCTGGTTGATCAGCGGAGTCGCATCGACTTCCTCACGGGTTAATCCGTCCTCTTCAGCCAGTACATATTTCAGTATCTGTACGCCGCGCCGTTCAACTTCATCCGTCAGGAACGGATAGTTCTGGTTCGGGACGACGACGCTGTCGGTCAGGTTGGCATATATATCATAATCAAGTGCTTCTGCATGCTCTTCCTCGGTGATCTTTTCTTCGAGCAGCATACGGTCGAGCACGAATTCCTGCCTGTTTTTGCCCGGCTGCAGATATTCCTCATCCTTGACCGTGCCGCCCTGCATGAACGGGGTGTACGCATAAGGGTTCTGGGGCATTCCTGCAAGGAAGGCGCTCTCTGCAAGATTCAGGTCTGCAGCGTCTTTGCCGAATACACCTTCCGCAGCGGCCTGGATGCCTGCGATGTTCTGACCGTTGGAGTTACGCCCGAATGATACGGCGTTCAGGTAGGCTTCCAGGATTTCATCTTTGTCGAGAAGTTTTTCGACGCGGAAGGCAAGCAGCAGTTCGATCGCCTTTCTGTCGAATGTGGTCTCATTCGTGAGGAGCTGGTTCTTGACAAGCTGCTGGGTCAGCGTACTGCCGCCCGTACTGTCGTCACCGCCGGCGAATACTTGGAGTGCCGCACGCATGAATGCTTTCGGCACGACACCGTTGTGCTCGTAGAAATGTTCATCCTCCGTTGCAATGACCGCATCCTTCACATAGGGATTGATATCATCAGAATCCACACGTTCCCTGATCAGGTCTGCACGGAGTGTACCGAGGGATTCACCGGAACCGAAGGCAACGGTGGTGCTCTCGGTCATCTCTGTCAGAGCAACTTCAAGTTCCTCATTGGACTGGATTTCTTCATCATTCACCAGGGCTGCAAAATAGCCGAGGCCGATGCTGAAGGCGAGCAGTCCCAATAAAGAGACGGTCAGGATGAAAAACAGGATGACATTCCAGACAGTCTCATATGTAGCAAAGAATCCCATCCTGAGCGGAGATCCGGTTTTCTTCATCCTGGCACCTATGTTGGAAAATTTCTCTTTGAAGGTGCTGCCGGTCACTTTATCTTTCTCATTGCCAGGTTCACTTTTTGTGAACATTTTCTTTATATTATTTGTAAAATCATCGATATACTTCTTCATTTGTACCTCCTATCAACGGACATTATACCATAGATAAAATAATTATAGATAGTGATATCAACCGTTTCAAGATTTAAAAAGCGACAATCCGGACAACCTTTTTCTTTCATGGGAAGCTGTCGAAAGTTGACAATTTTAAAGGAAGTGTTATTATAACATTAAACTAATATCATCTGGATAATTGGGAGAAGTAGTGATGTCATTCTGATACAGAGAGCCGGTGGCTGCTGAAAACCGGTGAAGAATATATCATGAATACACCCAATGAAGCATCCGGACGTCCGGACTACGTATGTCCTTCAGCGAAACCGTTTGGTGGTACCGTGCTCTGCACCCATACTTTTACAGTAGGGTGTTTTTTATTTGAAATTTTAGGAGGAATTGCTTGTGAGTGAATTACTTGAAGATTTGAAATACCGTGGAATCATTTATCAGATGACTGATGAAGAAGAAATTAAAGAACTGCTGGATAATGAGCAGGTTTCGATATACTGCGGGGCGGATCCGACTGCGGACAGCCTGCATATCGGCCATCTCGTACCTTTCCTCACTTTGAGGAGATTTCAGGACTACGGACATCGCCCGGTGGTGCTGATCGGCGGCGGTACGGGCATGATCGGGGACCCTTCCTTCAAGGCGGAGGAAAGACAGCTCCTGACAGAGGAACAGATCGACCGTAACGTTGAGGGCATCAAGGAACAGATGGGGCGCGTGTTCAATTTCGAGGATGAAAACAGCGCAGTCCTTGTGAACAATAAAGACTGGCTGAAAGAGATATCCCTGATCAGTTTCCTGCGGGATTACGGCAAGCACGTGGGCCTGAACTATATGCTTGCAAAAGATGCGATCCAATCACGTCTTGAAACCGGGATTTCCTATACTGAATTCACTTATACGATACTTCAGGCGATTGATTTCGGCCATTTGAACAAGCATTATGATGTGAAGATGCAGATCGGCGGATCCGACCAGTGGGGGAACATCATAAGCGGCCTCGATCTGATGCGGAGGATGTACGGGGAGAACGATGCACAGGGCATGACGATACCGCTGATCACGAAGGCGGATGGCAAGAAATTCGGCAAGACGGAATCCGGAAACATCTGGCTGGATCCCGAAAAGACATCACCTTATGAATTTTACCAGTTCTGGCTCAACCAGAGCGATGCGGATGTCATCAAATTCATAAAGCTTTTCACATTCCTTGAAAGGGAAGAAATCGAAGCGCTTGAGAAGTCGGTTGAGGAAGAGCCGCATCTCCGTAAAGCCCAGAAGACGCTGGCCGAAGAGACGACAAGATTCCTCCACGGTGAAGAAGCGCTCGAGGAAGCGAAAAGGATTACAGATGCCCTGTTCCACGGAGACATCAAATCGCTCACTTCAGCGGAAGTGAAGAATGCATTCAAAGACGTTCCGACGGCAAACTTTGACGGTGATGATGAAAACTTGGTCAATGTACTTGTGGAGACGAAGATATCACCTTCGCGCAGGCAGGCGAGGGAAGATATCACGAATGGTGCAATCTACCTCAACGGCGAACGCCAGCAGGACGTCGGCCATGTGATCACGGAAGAAGATAAGCTTGACGGCGAGTTCACTGTCATCCGCCGCGGCAAAAAGAAATACCATATGGTGACTTACAGCAAGTAAAATAAAAGACCCGGGATTTGTACTGACCCCAAAAGTTAGAGTTGAAAATCTAACTTTCAGGGGTAACTACCGATTCCGGGTCTTTTTTCATTTCATTTAAAATCAAAATTCGAATATGACAGGCATCCAGAAGTAGACCGCCAGGGTGATGACGATGACGGAGATGATGTTAAGCCATACGCCGGCCTTTGCCATGTCACCGACGGTCAAATAACCTGCACTGAACACAGCGGTGTTCGGCGGAGTGGCGACCGGCAGCATGTAACATGAGCCCGCCGCGAGGGCTGCGGCGGCCATAAGCGGCAGAGGATCGACGCCGACTGCGATGCCGAGCCCGACTGTGAGCGGCAGCACGAGGTTGGATACGGCCGTATTGGACAGTATTTCTGTAATGCTGAGCACAAAAACCACAAGCAGCAGCAGGATGAAGATGTATCCAAGGCCTTCAAGCAGTCCGAGCACATCTGCAATGGATTCGTTCAGCCCCGAGGCGCCGAATGCTTCGGCGAGCGACATGCCGCCGCCGAACAGGAGCAGCACGCCCCATGGCAGTTCCTTCATATCCTTCCATGCAAGTATGCGTTCGCCTTTTTTTGAACTCGGGAGGAAGAAGAGCATCACCGCCCCGAAAATTGCGATGGTGCCGTCGTGGAGTCCCTCAAAGAATATGCCGACCGGTTCAGGTATGAACGGTATGCTGATGATGAACGGCGAAAGGATCCATAAGCTCACTGTAATGAGGAAGACCGCGGCAACTTTCATCTCATCAGAGTTGAACTTGCCCAGGTCCTCCAATTCATCTTCAATGAAATCCATTGACCCCGACTTTTCATCGGACTTGTCGACCTTGAACTGCACCTTCGTCAAATAGAAATACAGGATGATGAGCATGACCAGAGCCAAGGGGCCGGCGAAGAACAGCCACTCGGCAAATGTGACTTCCCGGTCGAGCTGTGAACTGGCGATGCCTGCGAGCAGCGCATTCGGAACGGCAGCGACGAGGGTGGCCAGGCCGCCGATTGTAGCGGAGTAGGCGACGGTCAAAAGGATGCCTTTTGAGAACTTCTTAAGATTTTCCCCTTCCAGGATACTTTTATCACGGACTTCATTGATCAGCGCCACCGCGACCGGAAGCATCATCAATGCCGTTGCAGCGTTTGATACGAACATTGAAATCCCGGCGGTTGCGATTAAAATGCCGAGTATCATCCTGTTGCTTTCAGAACCGATCATTTTGATGATGTTCAGTGCGATCCTCCTGTGCAGATCCCATTTCTCGATGGCGAGTGCGATCACGAAACCGCCGCCGTACATGAAGATGACCGGATTGGTGTATGCCGGTGCAATCGTTTCAATATCCACACCGTAAAAAGCAGGTATGAGGACAAGGGGGATCAAGGAGGTCACCGGCAAAGGCACCGGTTCCGTCACCCAGTAAGTCGCAACAAGCAGCGTGACACCCAGCACGATTCTCGGCTCGTAGGCGAGAATATCCTGCGGTATGAAAAAGAATGTCAGGGCGAACAGCAGGGGGCCGAGAATCAGGCCGATCCAGTTCCGGACAGTATATTGTTTCTCGGATTGGGAATCCATTTGACCACTCCTCATATGAAATTGTGTCAGATTTCATCAATCAAATGATTAATATACACTAAAGTTATCAGACTTTTCCAACAAAAGAAAGAGCCGGATATTAATCCGGCTCTTTGTGGAATATTAAAAGATGATATGTGCCATCACTACGATGATAGGCAGGGTGATGGCCGTTCTCAGCAGGAAGATGATGAAGAGCTTCCCGAGGCCGACCGGTATTTTGGAACCGAGTATCACACCGCCGACTTCAGATAGATAGATCAGCTGGGTGATGCTCAATGCACCGATGACGAAACGTGTCATATCCGATGCGACACTTTCAATGAGGATGGCAGGGAGGAACATGTCGGTGAATCCGATGAACAGTGTCTCGGATGCAGCCTGTGCCTCTTCCAGACCCATCAGTTCAAGGAGGGGTACAAAAGGTGCCCCGATCCATGTGAACACCGGTGTATATTCAGCGACGATCGTACCGAGTGTACCGATGGCCATGACGATCGGCAGTACCGCAAACCACATATCGCCGACGGTCTTCAAAGCATCCTTGATGTACTCTCCAAAACCGGCTGCCCTTTCAGCCTGTCCCATCGCCTGCTTATATCCCCATGTTGCCGGGTTGTAGCCTTCAGGCACGGTTTCATTCACATCCCTGTCCTCACGGTAGTATGTATCTTCGATTCTGGACAGGGGCGGTATCCTCGGCATGATGAATGCCGCTGCAAGGCCTGCAATCAATATGGTCAGGTAGAACGCCCCGAAGTAACTCATCAGGCCGATGAGGTCAAGGATGACCACAGTAAATGTGATGGATACGACAGAGAAGGTCGTCGCAATGACGGTTGCCTCCCTTTTCGTGTAATAACCGTCTTCGTACTGCTTACTGCTCAACAGGACACCAATCGTACCGTCACCCACCCATGAGGCGAGGTTGTCGACGGTTGAGCGGCCGGGCAGCGTGAACAGCGGACGCATTATTTTGGTGAACAAAGCACCTATGAACTCCAGCAGCCCGTAATTCAAAAGGAGCGGGAGCAGCAGGCCGGCAAATAAAAACACCGAGAGCAGTGTAGGCATCAGATCATTGAAGATCATGCCGCCTGTGACTTCCGAGGTGATGACTTCAGGTCCGAGACTGAAATATGTCATCAGGACGAAGATTGCACCGAGTAATCTGGTGATGACCCATACCGGCGTCACTGTAAACAAGTCTGCCAGCATTTTCGATTCCGGACGGGTGATCCAGCTGAAGACGACCGTCAGCAGTGCGGACAGGACGATTATGACCATGATGATGATCAAAGCTGCTTCATGCCCGATTATATCGAGCAGAAGCCCTGCGAGATATGCAATCGGTATTGTAGTATTACCGTCTGCATCCGTCATCGGGAATAAGAACATGAAGACACCAATCAGCGAAGGTATCAGAAATTTTAATAAAGTTGCAGTTTTATTCATAAATATCCCTTCTTTCAATATGATTATACAATTTTTAATTGTAAAGTAAATAGAAAATATTTAAGAAAGCGGTTTCATTTCTCGCTTTAAGTTTATACGCTGCTTCATATTAATTCAATACTTATTTAGTGATGTATAAAGCTTTTTAACTTTTGTAGCAGATCAAATAGTCTGTATAATGAGGATTAAAAGGAGGCGGAAAAGTTGAAAATAATTGATACACACTGTGACGCGCTGTTGAAGCTGCAGAAGGATAGAAGGAATATGCTCGGCTTCATGGATGAGCAGAAACCGATGCGGTACCTGGATGCGGATGAAATCGATACAAATTATGAACGGCTGAAAGAGGGCGGTGTCAAAGTCCAATTTTTTGCGATCTTCATTTCTCCAAGAATCCCGGATAATGAAAAATGGCAGCATGCACTCGAACAGGCGGATGTATTCTACAATGAAGTGCTGACCTGCGAAAATGTCGTACATATCAAAGATTTAAGAGACATCAGCAAACTGGGAGAACATGAGATCGGGGCTGTACTGACACTGGAAGGTTCTGATGCGTTCGGAAACGACCTGATGAAGCTGCGCACTTTGATCAGGCTCGGTGTCCTGTCACTCGGACTCGTCTGGAACAATGCGAACCTGGTGGCGGACGGCGTCGGAGAGAAAAGGGGGGCCGGGCTCACGAATTTCGGCCGGGAAGTGATCGAGTTATGTAATGAACATGGCATACTCATCGACGTCAGCCATTTGAATGTGCCCGGCTTTGACGACATCATCGGCATGGCCGACCGGGTGTTTGCCAGCCATTCTAATGTGAGGGAAGTGCACGATCATCCCCGGAATCTCACGGATGAGCAGATCGAACGGATCATTGCGGGGAACGGGATGATCAACATCGTGTTCTGTCCGCCATTCATCGGGGAGGGGGATATCGTCATCAAGGATCTGTTCCCGCATATCGACCGGATCATCAGCCTCGGCGGCGCGGATAACATCGGCATCGGATCGGATTTCGACGGCATCGCAACATATGTCGAAGGACTGCGCCATTCGGGGGAATATAAGAATCTGGTAGATGCACTCGTTGATGAGTATGGAGAAGGGTTCACAGAGAAAATCACGCACAGGAATTTCATCGATAGATTCGGAGGGTGATAAAAGGCTGGAAACAGCCTTTTACTCTTCCACCAATGCATTGTACTGGGCCTCCACCGCTTCATATTTCTCATCGGTTTCAACTTCAAGCGCCCTGATCGCATCAAGTTCTTCCTCGAATGACGTGGAGAAGTCCTCATCATCCATCGGATTGGCCACATGAAAATTCAGGTTGAACTGACCGTACATACGCGTGAGTTCTTCCAGGCTGTCGATATAGTCCAGCATACTCTCCTGCAATTCGAGGTTTTCCGTACTGCCGAACTCGAAATTGTTGATGACCGCCTTGAAGTCATCGAACTTCGGAATCAGGTTGTTATAGTAGATGTCGAGCTGTTCTTCGCGGTCCTCCGCATTCCTGACGGCATCCAGTTCCCTTTCCACATCATTCCTCAATTCTTCATGGTTCCTGTTGAAAGCTTCGTACATTTCTTCCATTTCAGATGTCTCACCATCATTGCACGCCATCAGTATGAAACTGACTGCGGATATCATTAAAATTATTTTTTTCACTTTGTCACCTGCTTTCTTTTTATTTTACTTTCACAAGAGGGCGGTGTAAAACAATTAGTTTCAAATCCTTCAGTAGTATTGTATAATACTCGAGTTGATTATTTTTAGGATTGATGGGTGAAATTATGAATAAAAAGTTATTGGTCACATTTACTGTCGGCGTGTTCCTGCTGGGTATGATGGAATTGATCATATCCGGTATCATCGAGCTGATGAGTGATGACCTGGGGATGAGCGTTGCCGTGACCGGGCAGTTGATCACGGTGTATGCAGTGAGTTTTGCATTTTTCGGCCCGGTGCTGGTGAAGATGTCGGAGAAATATAAACCGAAACCGGTCATCCTGCTGTCCCTGGTCGTATTCATCATCGGAAATGTCATCTTCGGCCTTTCCAGCACATTTTTGATGCTTGCCCTGGGGCGGGTGATCACGGCGATGGCGGCTGCGGTCTTCATAGTCAAGATACTGGATATGACGGTGCTGCTGTCGGAACCGAGTACGAGGGGTAAGATGATTGCGCTTGTATATATGGGCTTTTCCGCTGCCAATGTGTTCGGCATACCGCTCGGCACGCTCGTCGGGACGATGTTCGGATGGAGGATCATCTTCCTTCTTGTGATCGTGCTCGCGCTGGTCGTCGGCCTCGCACTGATCCTGCTGGCACCGGATAAGGATGCACCGGATAAGGAGAGCACTTCGAAGACATACATTAAAAATATGAAGAACGTCATTTTTTACATCGGCGTGACCATGTCCGTGCTGATCGGCAACTATATCGTCCTCGGCTACATATCACCGCTGATGACTTCAAACGGTTATACCCTTGCCAATGTCTCCGCCGCCCTGTTCATTGCAGGTGCCGGCGGGATGGCCGGTACAATGCTCGGCGGGAACCTGGTCGACCGCTTCGGACCGAAGCGGACCATCCTCGTGATGCTTTCATTGTTTGCAGTCACGATGCTGATCATGCCGCTGCTTTACGGCACTCCGGTGTTATTCTATATGAACCTGTTCATATGGAGCCTCTTCCAGTGGAGTACAAGTCCGGCGGTCCAGTCGGGCCTTGTGGATTCGGTGGAAGGTTCCGCTGCGAATGTCTTCAGCTGGAATATGTCAGGTCTGAACCTCGGCATCGGCATCGGCGCCGTCATCGGCGGGGTCTTCATCAGCCGTTTCGATATCAGTTATGCACCATGGCTCAGTTTCTTCATCATTTTGCTTGGCATCATATTCGCTCTGTTAGTAAAAGAGGATAAAAGATTGTATACTTAATATAATCAGAGGAACGTATTGTGAGGGATTTTTTATGGTGATGAGAATTATATTATATGCAGCTGTCGGGTTGTTATCCATATATCTGCTGAATTATTTTGAAGTGGCGGCGATCGAATACACATTCGTGAACGTCGCGCTTGCAACAGGGGCGGTCGTACTGCTCAGGATTTTATATTCGCTGTTCACGAGACTGCTCAGGGTGTTCGTATTCGCGTTCGTATTCCTGCCGCTGATCGGCCTGTTCGTGTATTATTTGTATTCATATTTTACAGGACAGTCGGTGGATCTTGTATTATGGTAGAAAGCCGGACGGCAAATTAGCCGTCCGGTTTTTTATTTTTAAAGGAAAGTTTATAATGGAGAGGCAGTTAAAATAAAATTCGAGGTGAGCATGTGAACAACAGTCATCAGCCGACGGTCTTTTCCGAAAGGATCCATGAGATCGACGGCATCAGAGGTTTTGCTTTACTCGGCATCTTAATGATGAACATCATGTCCTTTGCGACACCATTGATGCAGGATGCCATGGAAATGAAGGAGACAGAGCGGTTTGCCGGCCAGTACAATGAATGGACGATTTTCTTCATCAATACTTTCGTGACCACGAATTTCTATACGATGTTTTCATTCTTATTCGGACTCGGGTTCTACATATTCCTCTCCAGGGCACAGGAGAGGGTGCAGTCGGTCAATGTATTGTTTCTGCGCCGTATGGGGATGCTGCTCATATTTGGCATACTGCACGGCGTCTTCCTGTGGTACGGGGATATTTTATGGACATATGCGGTGACCGGGGTGCTCCTTTTGTTCTTTTATAAGCTGCATCCCAAAGTGAACCTCGTCATCAGCATCGTCATCCTGTCCGTCTTCACAGTTTTCCTGCTCATGATGGCGGCCTCAATGTTCGTGGTGAACATCCCGGTGGAGGGGGCTTTTCCGTTGTGGTTCGATATGACGGAGACGATCCACGACAATGACTACCTGGGGCTGCTCGGCATCAATGCCGCATTCCTCGGACTCAGCATGATGAATGTCGTTTTCCTTGTGCCCGTCGTCCTTGCTGTATTCCTGCTCGGACTGTATGCAGGACAGAGAGGCATATTCAGTGATCTGAAAGGGCACAGGCGCCTCGTCAACAGGACGGCAATGATCGGCATCGGATTCGGGCTGCCCGTCAAGATCGTCACCGGTTATGCAATGACCTACGAGACGCTCGACGGCGGATGGAACATGCTGTCGCTGATCGCAAATACGCTCGGCGGACCGTTGATGTCACTCGGCTATATCGCAATGTTCCTGATCATCGTCCGCCGGCTGCCCGTACTCGTCAAAATCCTTCAGCCGGTCGGGCAGATGGCGCTTACTAACTATATCATGCAGACGGTGATCATGATGGTGATCTTTTACGGCTTCAACCTCTTCAACCGTGTGGATGCCGTCTGGTTCCTCCCGATTGTGCTCGCCGTGTTCACCATCCAGGTGATCTACAGCCACTTGTGGATGAAAGTGTTCCGATTCGGACCGCTGGAATGGCTGTGGCGGACGGTGACGTACCTGAAAGTCATCCCGATAAAGCGTTGATCAGCAATATGCCGGATGGAAGTGCGTATAAAACCACTTCCATCCGGCTTTTTTATATTGTTCGGCTAGGCCTGCGTATCTATGTTATAGTCCGTGACGGTCCACCCGCCGTCACGATGCTCGATCAAGCTGAGTGAACAGTTGTGAAGTTTGGTGAGGACCATGTGTATCTCTTCTGTGTAATGTGACAGGAAGGATTTGATCGTCCGTGAATGTGCTGATATCATCACATTCTTACCCATATGATTTTCTTCGATGTAGTCCATCATTTTGGAAGTACGGACTGCCAGGGATTCGAAGGATTCGACACCCGGCAGGTCACCCTGCGGATATTTCAGGCGGATATGCTCGATGTGCTCACCCTCCAGCGGGCCGAAGGACTGCTCCTCCAGTTCATCGAACACTTTGATCTCCAGGTTATGATGCTCGTTGATGATTTCTGCAGTCTTATAGGCACGCGACAGCGGGCTGGATAAGAGGACGTCGACTTTTTCCTCCTTGAAGAATTCCCGTGCTTTTTCAGCCTGTCTGATTCCCGCCTCATTCAGCGGTATGTCGCTCGAACCCTGCAGCCGGAGTGATTGGTTGTATTCCGTCAGTCCATGTCTCACTAAAAAAATCTTCGCCATTTATAACACCTCAGGATAAAATTATTAAATTATATGATAACATTAATATGACTGTAATTCGTCTTTGTTTCAAATTATTGAGAGGGGTTAAATCATGAACTTGCAAAGTTTCTATATCGGGGATCACCATGCTGAAGTGACGATGATGCTCGGTGCACAGGAAAAGACGGCGGAGGGGCACCCGGCCGTGGTGATTTGTCCCGGTGGAAGTTATATGTACGTTTCCAAAAGGGAGGCCGAACCTGTCGCATACCAGTTCTTGGCACAGGGGTATCATGTCTTCATACTGAATTATTCAACGATCGGCAGCGCCATCGAGAAGGAAGGCAGGACGCCGACACGGGATGAGCTTTATCAGCTGGCGGCGATGGTCGAAGACGATAAAGTGCTCGGATCGGAATTTCCGACGCCCCTGACGGAGCTTGCCATGACGATGACCTTCATACGTGAGAACTGCCATGAATTCAATATCGATCCGGACCGGATCGGTGTCGCGGGATTTTCGGCGGGCGGACACCTTGCAGCAAGCCTCGGTGTACATTGGTCGAGTGACTGGCTGAGTGAGGCTGCGGGTGTCGACAACAGATGGTTCAGGCCGAACTTCCAGGTCCTGAGTTATCCGATACTCGACTATCTTCTCAATAAGGAAATTGCAGAGGAGCGGGGGATGGGCGACCCTAAATTCATGGAAATCGCTTCAAGGATGGTCTACGGTGCGGTGCCCGACGAAGAAACGGTGAACCTGAGCCGGCTGAAGGATCATGTGTCGTCCGACACACCGCCGACATTCATCTGGCATACGATGGAGGATAAACTTGTGTTCGTCCAGAATTCACTGGATTTCGCAAAAGCGCTCGATGAGCACCAGGTGCCGTGGGAACTGCATACATTCCAGCAGGGCGAGCACGGCCTCAGCCTTGCGACGGAACTGACCGGCAGGGTGGATGAGCGGGCGAGCCGTTGGCTGGACTTGATGTTCACATGGCTGAAAGTCAACCTTTAAACAAAAAAATTACAGGAGACGCTAGGAAGGTCTCCTGTAATTCAATTCGTAAATTTTAACTCTTTCGGTATGATACGGATATATGATTTCTATCATATTATATGCCGGATCATCACAGCGACTGACTTTTTTCATATAGTGTCTTTTTATATGCTCTGTCTCACTTGGATTGTTCACCAGGTGATACTTAGTTTCGTTATTCTTGGTGTCACTATACTTGACTAAAATTGTCATGATACACCAACTCCCTCGACATTCTATAACCGAAGCAGGGAGGAAGTAAACATTATGTGCACAAAATGTTTCATAAACGAAAATAAATTTTAATTCTAAATAGAGAGCTGGTGCAGTGTTGGAATATAGACATATCACTCCGGATGAACTGGAGGACGTAATGGAGTTACAGGATTTCGTTTACGAAAACCTGGAAGATAAGGAGGTGCTCGAGACCATCGGACGCGGTGAGTTCAGAGAAATGATAGAACAGGGTTTCATCATCGGCCTCTTTGAAGGGGAAGAACTCAAAGCTGTCCGTGCAATGTACATACCGCCGCTCAATGATCCCGAGCATCTCGCCGAAGACGGCAGGGTGGAGAACAGGAACGAGGTCATCTACTCTGAAATCACATTCATCCACCCCGAGTGGCGCGGCCAGGGTTTCCAGACGAAGCTCGGCCGGGAACTGATTGAGAAGGTCAGGGCCGATGGACGTTTCAAATACATCTTCACGACAGTGATGCCGACGAATCTGCCGAGTTTAAAAGATAAATTGCGGCTCGGCTTTAAAATCATCAACACGAAGTATATGTACGGCGGTAAGCTGAGGCACGTGCTGCAGCTGAACTTGGAAGAACCCCTCGAGGTTTCGGGAGAGGCGGAAATAATCGACTACCGGGATACGGGGTGGATGCTTGAGAACGGGCACAGGCACATCGGCACGAATTTCAACGGTACGGACATTGAGTACTATTTGAAGCATGATGAGTGATTAATTTAAGGAGGATATTATGAATTTCGATCAGATTACAGAAGAAGCCATTGAATTCAGACGTGAACTGCATCAATTTCCCGAACTGAGTGATGAGGAGTTTGAGACTTCCGAAAGGATCCAAAGGCAGCTGACGGCGCTCGGCATCCCTTTTGAAACCGGCTTTGCCGGTACAGGCGTGCTCGGCATCATCGAAGGGGCACATGAAGGGAAGACGGTGGGCCTCAGGGCGGACATCGATGCGCTTCCCATCCATGAAATTTCAGGGGAGCCGTTCAGTTCAAAAAACGAAGGTGTCATGCATGCGTGCGGCCATGATGCCCATACATCGATGCTTGTGGCCGTCGGCAAGGTGCTGATGGAAAGGCGCGATGAGATCCACGGCACCGTCCTTCTGATATTCCAGCCTGCCGAGGAGAAATCGCCGACCGGTGGTTCCCAGCGTATGATGGATGAGGGCATATTCGACGGACGGGAGCCGGATGTGCTGATTGCACAGCATGTCTGGCCAGGCCTCCCGGTCGGCCAGTTCGGTGTGATGGCCGGGCCGGTGATGGGGAATTCGGACCGTTTCAAACTGGTGATCAGAGGGTCGGGGGGCCATGCTTCCATGCCGAATGACACGGTGGATGCCATCATCGTCGGCACCCAGGTCGTCAATGCGCTGCAGACGATCGTGAGCCGCAATGCCGATCCTTTCGAACCGTCGGTCGTCACCGTCGGAAAATTCCAGGCCGGTTCACAGCATAATGTCATCGCCGAGACGGCGGAAATCGTCGGCACCATCCGGACGCAGTCCAATGAGACTAAAGAGATGGTGAAGGAAAGGTTCCACAAAATCGTCAATAATGTCACCGAGGCGATGGGGGCATCCGTCGATATCGAATATCTGGACGGCTATCCTGCGACCATCAACTCAGAAGAGTGGGCGGATCAGATGCATGAGACCATTTCGAAATTATACGGGGAAGCCGCTCTGCCAAAAGTCAGGCCGAGCCTTGCCGGTGAAGATTTCGGAAGGTTCCTCCTGAAATATCCGGGGGTCTACTACTGGCTCGGGACATCAGTCGGGGAAGGGCAGAAGCCGCTCCACAACCCTTCTTTCAGATTGAATGAGGACGCCTTCAAGTACGGCATCGAAGCGATGAGCCAGGGTGCGATCGATACGCTCGGTAAACTGAAAGCCGGGCAGTGATAATCCTCACCGTCCTGTAATATTTGTGGTAAAATTGATATTACATTTTAAAGATAAGAGGTCAGAACATGTCTAAAATTGAAATCGTTTATAAGTCGGGGAAAAAAGAGACTTTGGAAACTGAAAGCCATACGGCGGAAACTTTGAAGCGGGAACTTGAAGTGGCGGCTGCCCATAAGAAGTCTTATATGGAAGTCGACGGCTTTTCGATTTTCCCTAATCTGATAAAAGAAGTGCGTGAAGTGAAATAACAAAAAACCGTCCAAAAGGACGGTTTTTTTCATCAGTATTCACTGAAATAAGTGTATAGTGCAGAAAGTTCCTCATCATTGATGTGGTCTTCACTGTAAGCAGGCATGGAGCCCTCGCCGTTCCTTACAATCTCGGTAAACTCTTCTTCACTGAGGTCGGTGCCTGCAAGGGCCGGACCGACAGCGCCTGAAAAGTCTTCACCGTGGCATGAAGCACACGTGGCCTGGGCAATGCCTTCTGCATCCACATCCCCGCTTGAAGCGCCGCTGTCTTCTTCAGTCGTTTCCTCTTCAGTTGCAGGTTCTTCGGACTCCTCAGCACCCTCTTCACCGCCGCCGCACGCGCCGAGTACGAGTACAAGCGAAAGGCCGCCCGCCATCAAATACTTCTTAAAATCCATGACTTCACCCCTCAAAATTGAAATATTAATACAGATTAAATATATCACAAACATATATATTTAAAAAGAAAGCTTATCATGGCAGGGACGCCTGAAGCAGCACCGGTCCATCAAAAAAAGACCTATGCACCATCGAAAAAACGATGGGCATAAGCCTTTTAAAAGAAACTTACCTATTATCTTGAATAGTACTCAACGATAAGCTGTTCGTTGATCTCAGCAGGCAGTTCAGAACGCTCAGGGAAACGTACGAATGTACCTTCCATTTTTTCCTCGTCGAAAGTCAGGTAGTCAGGTACGAAGTTGTTCACTTCAACTGCTTCCTTGACGATGTCGAGGTTACGTGATTTCTCACGAAGTCCGATTGTCTGACCTGGTTTCAGGTGGTAGGAAGGGATATCGACGCGGCCGCCGTCAACAGTGACGTGACCGTGGTTGACGAGCTGGCGTGCCTGACGGCGTGTACGCGCAAGACCCATCTGATAAACGACTGCATCAAGACGTGATGCGAGGAGGATCATGAAGTTCTCACCATGAACACCTCTCAGTTTGCCTGCACGTTCGAAAATCGTGCGGAACTGACGTTCGTTGATTCCATACATATAACGAAGCTTCTGCTTCTCCTGAAGCTGAAGACCGTATTCCGAAATTTTCTTCCTTTGTGTCGGACCGTGGTCACCTGGTGCGTACGGACGACGTTCCAACTCTTTGCCTGTGCCTGTCAGGGAGATACCCAAACGACGGGACTTTTTCCAAATTGAACCTGTAAAACGAGCCATTTTGACTCCTCCTTATTGTGTTTTATTTATGCAATAAACATCATAAGGTAACAACCGCCCATATGGGTATGTGATTTTAAGTGCCTTCGCCTCATAGCATTGGTTACACAACACACCAACTGATGGGAACCACATACGGACACATGATGATTGTAAGCTACTTAATCCGTTCATTTACACAATAGTATATTCTACATATTATCTATGTATATGTCAAGGGTGTCAGATGTATTTTTTCAATACCTCGACGAACTCGATCAGTCCGAGGCGGTCTTCCTCACTGAAGCGGTCAAAGACAGGGGAGTCGATGTCAAGCACACCGATGGGCTCACCATCTTTATAGATCGGGACGACGATTTCCGAATTACTGTTTGCATCGCATGCGATGTGCCCCGGGAATTCATGGACGTTGTCGACGACGAACACATCATTGCCCCTGAATGCCGTGCCGCAGACGCCTTTTCCGTTATCGATCCTGACACATGCAGGCAGCCCCTGGAAAGGTCCGAGGACAAGCTGGTCGGATTCTTCGTCATAAAGGTAGAAACCGGCCCAGTTGATATCTTTCAAAGTCTGGTTGAGGAGGCTTGAAGCGTTGGAGAGGTTTGCGATCCTGTTCGTTTCATCTTCGAGCAGGCTCTCAAGAGTCTTGTTCAGCATTCTGTAATCTGTCATATTAGTTTCCGTAACCATGTCAATCACCCTTCATTCATCAAATTAATTATAAATTATATTATTATATGTTTTTTGTTTCAAGCTTTTAGGCTATAATTGATAATATATGTAGGAGGTAAGCGTATGTGGGTCTATCTACTTATCGGGATCGTTGTATTAATAGCAATTTCAGTTGCTGTCGTTTTTTACATAAGAAACACTAAACTGGAAGATATCAATAATAAGTTCAATAAATTGGAAGATGTCAAAGCTCTTCCTTTCCAGGATGAATTATTCAAAGTTAAAGATTTGAACCTTCATGGTGAGGCTAAAAAGCTGTACACCGGCTGGCAGAAAGAATGGCAGGCTTCACTAAAAGATTCACTTGATACCTCTGAAGGCAGGCTTTCGGAAGCAAAGAAAGATCTTGAGAAATTCAAATTCAGTGCGAGTGATGAGAAAGTGAAACAGGGCGAAGCCAGTATCGCCAGGGTCGAGTCCAAATATGACCAGTTGACGTCGGAAATCGATGAACTGGTCCAGATGAATGAAAAATCGGCGATTGCTAGGGCGGAAGCTGAGAAACTCCACAGGGAGGCAAAGCGTGATGTGCTGGCCAGTGCATATCAGTTCGGCGATGCCAGCGGGCCGCTTGAAGAGCTGATCGACAGCTTCGAACCCGAGATCAGGGAATATGATGTCATGATCAACGACGGCAATTACGTCAGTGCAGGACGTCATATTGAAGATGTGCGCAGCGATCTCCGAACGCTGAAGGAGAACATGGATGATATCCCTGTTTTGATCAGGGAAGTCCAAAAAGATCTGCCTGCCCAATTTCAGGAAATCAGATTCGGCTGCCGTGATCTGAAAGCGGAAGGGTATGACCTCGATCACATCAAGGTCGAAGGCAAATTATCCACGCTGAAAGGCAAGCTGAACCTTGTCGAGCCTTTGATTTCAAGGCTGGATTTGGATGAAGCGCGTAAAATACTCGATGACATCAACACTCAGGTCGACGATATACTCGAGCTGATTGAAGTTGAAGTGAAAGCGAAGATCAAAGTGGATCAGGATCAGCCGCTCATCACCGACGAGCTGTTCCATGCAAGGAATTCGAATTACACGCTCAGAACAGAGATGCAGTATATGGAAGATCAGTTTTTTATCAACGACGCAGACATCCATTCAGTTCAGAAATTCGAACATGAGATTGAAAGTCTTGTGGATGTGTATGATGAGATTGTGACGGAGACAGCGAAGACGAACGCAAGGTTCAGTGAAGTTGAAAACAGGATTTCCCATATCAAGGATCAGATTCTGCAGATCAACGATGAGCAGGAGAAAATCCAGGAACATCTCATCAGCTTAAGGGACGATGCCGAAGAGGCAAAAGAGAATACGATTTATATCCATGACAAAAAAGAAAAGGTTTACCGCAAACTTGTGACTTCAAACCTGCCTGAAGTCCCGGAACGGTTCATCATCATCAAAAATGAGCTGGATATCAATCTCCGCAAAATCGAAGACTACTTCAGCAAACGTCCGCTGAATGTCCAGTACATCAAGGATAAAGTGAATCAGACGGTGATGGACTTGAACGAGTTCGAACAGGAGGCCTATGAACTGCTGAGAGATGCGGAACTCACCGAAATCATGATACAATACGGTAACAGATACCGCAGGGACGATCATGCATTCGATGCGCAGATACGCGAATCCGAGCGGATGTTCAAGGAGAGCAGATACAAACGTGCCCTTGAAATCATCAAAGGCGCGCTTGAAAAAGTGGAGCCCGGCGCCGCCCGGAAGATTGAAAATGATTATGATGAAAAGTGAATTTATAAGTTGGCCGAAATGACTTAGAATATTAATATTCTAAGTCATTTTCCATGGAAGGAGAGAATTGGATGCATTATTTTGATAATGCCGCCACAACAAAACCATATGCAGAAGCGCTGCATACTTTCAATAAAGTGAACGAAGATTATTATTTCAACACCGCAAGCATCCATAAAGCCGGGCGGGACAGTGCGAAGCTTCTGGAAGCTTCAAGGAAGCAGGTCCTTGAGATTTTCGGGCTGCCGCACTACCAGTGTGTATTCACTTCCGGTGCGACGGAAAGCAATAATATCGCCCTGCAGGGCACGTTGAGGCGGAAGAAGAGGTTCGGCCGCACCATCCTCGTCAGCGAGCTCGAGCATCCGAGCGTGATCAACATCCTCGACCATCAACAGAAAGAAGGCTTCAATGTGAAGTTCATCCGTACGACTGAAGCTGGCCGGGTGGATGTCGATCATCTGAAGTCACTGCTCGATGAAGATGTCATACTCGTCACCGTCATGGCAGTCAATAATATCGTCGGTTCAGTACAGCCGGTGGAAGAGATCAAATCAGCACTCACGGATTATCCAAAGGCTCACTTCCATGTGGATGCCACCCAGGCGGTGGGCAAGGCTCGCTTCAATTATGAAGGCGTGGATTCGGTGAGCATATCCGCCCATAAATTCCACGGTGTCAAAGGTGCAGGTGCACTGATGCTGAAGGAAATCAAGGCAGCAGAACCGATCCATTACGGCGGCGGCCATGAATTCGATATACGGAGCGGGACGGTTAACCTGCCGTCGGTCACGGCGATGGCGAAAGCCTTGAGGCTCTCTGTTGAAAACATGGGTGATGATATTGAACGGATCAGTGAGTACAACCGCATGATCAGGGAAGAGATGGAAGCTCATGGGTCGATCACCATACAGCCTTCGGGTGTCCCGCATATCATCAATATGGCATTCAACGGGGCGAAAGGCGAAGTGGTGGTCAATGCACTGTCAGGGAAAAATGTCATGGTATCGACGACAAGTGCCTGCGCTTCAGAGCGTGCCATGTCCAACGAGACACTCACAGCCATGGGCGTGGATAAAGAGGTGATCGACGGCAGCATACGGATCTCAATGTCGGGGAACACCACGCGCCGGGACATCGAAGTGCTGATCCGGTCGCTTAAAGAGGTATACGAAGAAATAGGAGATGTTTTAAAATGAAATACGATCATATATTAATCCGCTACGGTGAGATGACGCTGAAGAGCAGAAATCGGAAGATGTTCGTCAGTGCTCTGAGGAAGCGCATGAACCGGGCACTCGACGGTATGGATGTCCATATAAAGACGACGCGGGACCGGGGGTACATCGATCTGCTGGAAGCAGACGCCTATCAGGTCATTGAAAAATTGAAGCACATCAGCGGGATACTCAGCGTCTCACCGGTGGTGAAGATCGAAAAATCCGAAGAGGAGATGAAGGAGACTGCCCTGCAGTTTGCAAAGGACTTCGGGGCGGGCCGCACCTTCAAGATAGAAGCGAAGCGTTCCGATAAGACATTCCACCTAGTGACGTTCGATATACAGGATATGCTCGGCGGCTATGTGCTTAAAAATACGGATCACCTGTCTGTGAACGTCAGGAAACCTGACCATACGATCACGGCGGAAGTGCGTCACGATGCAGTTTACATGTACCACGACACTGTACAGTGTCTGGGCGGACTGCCGCTCGGCACCGGCGGCAAAGGGCTCTTGATGCTCTCCGGCGGGATAGATTCCCCGGTCGCAGGACTCGATGTCATGAGAAAGGGTGTTGAAATCGAAGCGGTGCACTTCCATTCGCCGCCGTATACAAGCCCTGAGGCCACTGAGAAAGTGAAGAAGCTCGTCGATATCATGAGTGAACGGACGGGTTATGACATCAAGCTGCATATCGTGCCGTTCACCGAGCTGCAGACGACTTTGTACGACCGCATACCGGACAATCTGTCAATGACGTCCACAAGGCGCGTCATGCTCAAGATCGCCGAAAAACTCGCCGGGACGACAGGGGCGGAGGCGGTGATCAACGGGGAGAACCTCGGGCAGGTCGCCTCACAGACACTGACGAGTATGCATGCAATCAATGAAGTGACGAACATGCCGGTGCTCCGCCCGCTGCTCACTTTGGAGAAGAATGACATCGTCAATATGGCGAAGCAGTTCGGGACTTATGAAACGTCCATCCTCCCTTATGAGGACTGCTGTACGATCTTCAAGCCGAAGTCGCCGAAAACGAAGCCGTCGCTTGAGAAGGTCAGGAAGTTCGAAGAGAGAGTGGATTTCGGACCATTGATCGAGAAGGCGATCTCGGGCATAGAAACATATACCCCGAACAGTGAAGAAGCCGCTGCGGAATTCGGGGAATTGTTATAAAAAAAGAAACTTCCTGGTTTACAGGAAGTTTCTTTGCGTTTTGTGCCAGAAAGTGTTGTTCGGAAGCTTCAATGTCTTGATGACCCTGTCCGAGACGCGTATCTGGACCTCTTCGGTGTTCTGCAGGCTGAGCGCTTCATTGTCGAGTGACATGATGGGGTAGTAATCCCGCTTTTTATCGATCATCAGCGTGAGCGGACGGTCTTTATTGAGCAGGAAACTCGTGCCGAGTGTCCTGTACTTGTTGTTGTTGACGCTCGCAAGTTCCGTGACCTGGATCGCTTTCAGCAACGGGTCGACGACGGCACCGCCTAAAGATTTGTTGTAGCCGGTCGAGCCGGTCGGCGTGCATACGAGTATGCCGTCCCCGTGGAACTGTTCGAATAGGAAGTCATCGATGTAGACATCCATCATGATCGTCTTCACGATGCTTGATCTCAGTGTGAATTCATTCAGGCAGTAGCTTGACTGGTTGTCGTTGATTTTCACTTCGATGGTCGGGTAATTGCGCACATGGGTTTCTTCGGAAGTCAGCGCCTCTTCGATCATGCGGCTCTCTTTATAGCTGAAATCCACATACATATAGTCATCTTCTTCGATGGCGATGCCGATATAGACACAGTCATTCCTGAACCCGGTCTTCCTTACGGCCTGCAGGAACGTGCCGTCCCCTCCAATCGAAGCGATCAGGTCCGCTTCCACACTTGAATCGACAGTGTTGATCCCTAGATTTTTGAAGACTTCGACCAGGTCTTTCCTGATCCTTTCCGTATCTTTACCGAAAGGGTCGAAGAAGTAAACATTCTTAAATTGCTCCACATGTGCCACCCCTCAAATGTTATTTGAATCGATCATCTATATGTTATCATAAAAAGGGAATAGGATTAAATAATAGGGAGTGAGATTATGAAACGTATAATAGCTGCAGTCATTGCGGGAACACTGCTCGTTTTCGGCATATTCTTTTCGATTTTCACGAATTTATGGGCCAGTGATTTCCAGGAAACCTTCGATCAGTTTGCGGGCGGGGAGTTTCCACCGGCGCAGATCGTCGAACAGGGGGATCCGGGCAGTAAGATCGCCATGATCAACATTGAAGGCACCATCATCGACACGGGCAGTGAACCCGGCATGTTCTCAGCGGAGCAGTATAACCATCAGCTTGTGATTGAATCATTGAAGCAGGTCATTGAAGACGATACCGTCCAGGCTGTCCTTTTGAATGTGGATTCACCCGGAGGCGGGGTGTACGAATCAGCTGAAGTACATAAATACCTTACAGAAGCAAAAGAAGCCGGCAAGATCATCTACAGTTCAATGGGCGGCATGGCTGCCTCTGGAGGATATTATGTGTCTGCACCGGCCGACCAGATATTCGCTTCAGATGAAACCATGACCGGTTCAATCGGTGTCATCATGCAGTCGTTGAACTTTGAACAGCTTGCCGAAGATCTGGGTGTCGAATTCAACACGTATACAAGTGGTGATATGAAGGAGATGCTGAGTGCGACCAGGGAACCGACCGAAGAAGAGACGGAATACGTCCAGGGCATGGTCGACAGCATGTTCGATGATTTCGTCCAGGTCGTGGCAGACGGCCGCGGCATGAGTGAGGACGAAGTGAGGGACATCGCAGACGGCCGCATCTATCTCGGTGAAGATGCACTGGATAACGGGCTTGTCGATCAGATCGGCTACATCGAAGATGCGACGGCCGCATTGAAGGAAGAGATCGGCGGCAATCCTCAGATCATCGAATACGGCTACACGACCAACTTCGCGGGCATCAACCTGAATTACGGCGTGGGCAGCCTGATCGGCGAATTCACCGGCCGCAACGACATTGCACGCATGGAAAACCTGATCAATAACCGCCAGGGCCTTCAGCCGATGTACCTGTATGATAGATAAGGAGGGACAGTATGGAAAACGCACAAACTGAAAGAATCCGATATGAGCCTGAACGCGACACATGGGCGGATAAGCTCGATTACATGTCGACCGCCTCCTTTCTGAGCCGGGCCGTGGCATTCATCATCGACGGCCTCGCGATCTGGGGGCTCAGCCAGATCATCATCCATCCGGTCCTCCAATTGGCGGGGGTGGGGGATGCATATTTCCTGACGCCGATGCTGAGTGTCGCAAACATCGCGACGGGGCTCCTTTATTACTTGTACTTCATACTCATGACGTACTTTGCACAGGCGACGCTCGGTAAAATGATCACCGGCATCACGGTGGTGGGCAGGGATTCGGAAAAACTCTCACTGTCCCAGGTGATATTCCGTGAGCTCGTCGGCAGATACATCAACAATACATTGTGGTACCTGCCGTACCTTGTGGCACTGTTCACCGAGCGCAGGATCGGCCTGCATGACTATTTCGCGGATACTTATGTGGTGAAGAACAGTTTCAATCTGTACAAAAAAGAGATCAAAGCGCGTATAATCGAAGAGGAACGACATAATTACCGGGAGGATGATTTGTACAATGGCAGAAGTCACGTTTAAAGGCGATCCGGTCACACTCGGCGGGAAAGAAGTGAAAGTCGGCGACACAGCACCTGATTTCACGGTTTTGAACAACAGTCTTGAGGAAGTCACACTTTCCGACTATCAGGGTAAAAAGAAATTGATCAGCGTGGTGCCGTCGCTCGATACGGGTCTGTGTTCAAAGCAGACGAGGAAGTTCAACGAGGATGCGTCATCAGTCGATAATGCGGTCATTCTGACGATATCGAATGATCTGCCTTTTGCGCAGTCGAGATGGTGTGCAGCGGAAGGTCTTGATAATGTCATCACTTTAAGCGACCACAGGGATCTTTCCTTCGGTGAAAATTACGGCACCGTGATGGACGAGTTGAGGCTGCAGGCGCGCAGCGTGTTCGTCCTCGATGAAAATGATAAGATCGTCCATGCGGAATATGTATCCGAAGGCACGGAAGCGCCGGACTATGACACAGCTGTTGATGCTTTGAAATCTTTATAAAATGTAATATAATGATTGAAAAGGACTGTCCGGTAATGGACAGTCCATCTTTTATGTAAGTGGGGATATAATGGCGAAAAGTGATTTGGAGAAAGTTTACCAGCTGATCGTAGATCAGACCGAAGCAGTTTTAAAGGAAAACAGTGACATGTCGCGGATTGAAGCGATGTCTGAAGCATTGCTGTCGATCCAGATTGATGAAGGCAAGTATGCCTATGCGGATATGAGGAAGGGTGTGCAGTTTGCATACCTTTACCAGCTGAATAAAGAAAGCGTGCAGCCGAACCATCAGCTGACGCCGGATTCGATCGGCTACCTCATCGCACACCTTGTCGAGCTCTTCAAAGAGGAGGATGGAATCAATGTGCTCGATGCAGGCAGCGGCACGGGCCATCTGTCGATGACGATCAGGGAACATGCAGAAAACGTGAACCTGTACGGTGCGGAAGTGGATCCGGTGCTTGCCCGCTTCAACGTTGCATTATGCGAATTCCTCAAAGTTCCGATGGACATCTATCCTCAGAACATCATCGAACCTGCCAT
Organism: Salinicoccus kekensis; assembly: GCF_900220995.1. Taxonomy (GTDB): domain Bacteria; phylum Bacillota; class Bacilli; order Staphylococcales; family Salinicoccaceae; genus Lacicoccus; species Lacicoccus kekensis. The sequence continues at coordinate 771,747 of NZ_OBQF01000001.1, read as the reverse complement.
GCTGAGTGAAATGGATATCGCTGTCGGAGACCTTCCGATCGGATATTATCCGCTCGATGTCGAAGGGTTTACCACAGCCTTCAAAGAAGGCAGGAGCTTTGCACACCTGTTGATGCTTGAAGCGGCAATGAATTACGTGAAGGAGGACGGCATCGGCATCTTCGTCGTACCTTCGAATATCCTGGAAGAAAATAATGAGACGATCAAAGAGTATATATCGACAGAAGCAACGCTGCTGATGTTTTTGAACCTGCCGGATACTTTGTTCAAGACGGAAAATATGCATAAATCGATTATTGTCCTGAAAAAAGGATATAAACCAATTGAGGACATTGAAGTGCTCCTCGGAGATGTGCCTGATTTCAAAAATGCAGAACAGATGAAACTGTTCCTCGACAGGACGGATGCATGGCACGATAAATATGCTGTTAAGAAAAAGTAGGTGAAAATGTGGCTAAAATTATAGCGGTCAACGCAGGAAGCTCCTCATTCAAATTCCAGCTTTTTGAAATGCCCGGAGAGACCGAGATCGCCAAAGGGCTGGTCGAGCGGATCGGCATGGATGATGGCGTGTTTTCCATTACGGTCGGCAGTGAGAGGATCTCCAGGAACCAGAATTTTGAGACGCATGAAGAAGCGGTCGACCTCATGCTGGAAGAGCTGGTTGAACATGGCGCGGTCGCCGACATCAATGAGATCGTCGGCTCGGGCCACAGGGTGGTCCATGGCGGGGAGAGTTTTGATGACTCCGTATTGATCACGGATGAAGTGGTGGAGAAGATCGAGAACCTGAGTGAACTCGCACCGCTCCATAATCCGGCCAACCTGATGGGCATCAGGGCATTCATGGAGCATCTTCCGGATGTCCCCCATGTGGCTGTATTCGACACCGCCTTCCATCAGACGATGCCGGAAAGCTCATATCTATACAGTCTGCCTTACGATTATTACAAGGAATACGGCATCAGGAAGTACGGCTTCCACGGTACAAGCCATAAGTATGTGACCCAGAGGGCAAGTGAGATGCTCGGCAGGCCGCTGAAGGAACTGAAGCTGATCAGCTGCCACCTCGGCAACGGCGCGAGCATCGCAGCGGTGAAGGGCGGAGAGTCGATCGACACGTCCATGGGCTTCACACCGCTTGCCGGCGTCACGATGGGGACCCGCTCCGGGAACCTGGACCCGGCACTCATCCCGTTCATCATGGAAAAGACAGGCAAAACCGCAACGGAAGTGCTGAACGTCCTGAATAAAGAATCCGGCCTCCTCGGAGTCAGCGGATTTTCAAGCGACCTCCGCGATATCGAAGAAGAGGCGAGGAAAGGCAATCAGCGTGCTGAACTCGCACTGGACGTCTTCGGCGAACGGATCCATAAATACATGGGGTCCTATGCAACGAGAATGGGCGGCCTCGATGCGATCATCTTCACGGCAGGCGTCGGCGAGAACTCCGACATCATACGCGAAAAAGTGCTGAAAGGCCTCGAGTTCATGGGTGTTTATTTCGATAAATCCTTAAATGATGTGAGAGGCAAGGAAAAGTTCATCAACTATCCTTATTCCCCGGTGAAGATCCTCATCATACCGACGAACGAGGAACTCATGATCGCAAGGGATGTCATGCGCATCTCCGGGATGTAGAAGGTGTCACCATCTCAAATCACTCCAGTCACCGGCTGGGGTGATTTTTTATTTCCAATGACAATGGTTTGTTCCGGCCCAAATGGGGAAATATACATAAGAGCAAAACAGATGACTTTCTAAGGAGGAATCATTTTGAACAGAGAAGAGATAATAAATAAGTTCGATGAAAAGCTTAAAGACGAGAATGAAGATGCTGAAACTACCGAGGAGGTTGAAAGCACTGAGAATAACCATGAGGCAGGCCAAAAGCTGCTTGACCGCATCCTTGAAGAAATTAAGGACTATAAAAAGAGCTTTGAAGGAAAGGATATTGATTTGCATATCAATTCAGGCGGGGATGATGCGCTCGATACTTCCATCAATATATCCGGGATCAGGGAAAACATCGTCATTTCCTACACAGGCTCGGTGGACGCATTGGAAGTGAGTGTCCGGGATGAGAGGTACATCCTCCCACTTGATAAATATACAGATGATGAAGTGTATGTGGTTGAAGGTACGTGGGAGATCAACAGCATGGGCTATGCAGAATTTGCGGACATGGTGATGGTGAACCTGCTGGGCGAAAAGTATGTTCATGATGAATAGAAGTGGAATTAAAAAAAGCCCTTAGTTTCAGGGCTTTTTTCATTTGAAATTTTAACGGTTGGTTTCTTCGTCGATTTCCTGGCCTTCGGCAACGAGCTCTTCCGTCGCAACGGTCGTTTCGAAGTCTGTCGGGATGTTTTCAGTCCTGACGACCAGAACATCAACCCGTGCATTTCTGACAATCGCTTCGGAAACCGAGCCCACGATGAACCTTTCCACCGCATTAAGACCCGAGGAACCGCAGACGATGATGTCCGCACCTGTTTTTTCAACTGCTTTTTTAGGAATGATCGCTTTCGGGGAACCATAGTCGATAATCTTGTCTACATCTTTGATACCCTGTTCATGGGCCAGTGATTCATATCCATCCAATAATTTTTTGGCAAATTCATTTGCACGGTCTGAGATGGAACGGTCGTATGCTTCAACAGATGCAAATGAACGAGTGTCGATGACATTAATGATAGTCAGTCTCGCGTTGTTACGTTTTGCTGCGCCGAGTGCTTTATGGAATGCCCATTCTGCTTCCCTGGACCCGTCGACGGCGATTAAAAAGTTTTTGTATTCTATCATTTTGTGTAACCCCTTTCATCAAACGATGATGTAAAATGTCTTCCTTACTTATATTATACCCAGAATTGAGAAAATTGACAATAATCTATATGTATTAATCATGACGAATTTAAAAACTCGTGATACAATTGATGCAATACAGAAGGGAGATGTTTTAGATTGATAATCGGGGTACCTAAAGAGATAAAAAATAATGAAAGCAGGGTAGGACTCACACCCGGGGGCGTCCATGCATTCGTCAATGCGGGCCATACCGTGAAGGTTGAAACCGGTGCCGGATCTGCCTCTTATTTTGAAGATAAGGATTACATAGATGCCGGCGCCGAAATTGCAGATTCTGCAGATGAGGCCTGGGATGCCGAGATGATCGTCAAGGTCAAGGAACCTTTGAAGGAAGAATATGATTATTTCAAAGAAGGCATGATTTTATATACATTCCTCCATCTGGCGTCTGAAGTCGAGCTGACTAAAGCCCTGCTGGATAAAAAGGTCGTATCGATTGCTTATGAAACCATTCAGGCACCGAACGGCTCACTGCCGCTGCTTGCGCCCATGAGTGAAGTGGCCGGACGCATGGCCACACAAATTGGAAGCGAATTCTTACAGAAGACCAAAGGCGGAAAAGGCATACTGCTCGCAGGCGTTCCGGGGGTGGAGCGTGCGACGGTGACGATAATCGGCGGGGGCATGGCCGGTACGAATGCCGCCAAGATGGCGATCGGCCTTGGTGCAAGGGTGAACGTCCTCGACTTGAATCCTCAGAGATTGAGGGAACTGGATGACTTGTTCGGCTCCGGAGTGCAGACGATGATGTCTTCCCCAATGAACATCTCAAATGCCGTCAAAGAAAGTGACCTGGTCATCGGCGCGGTACTGATCCCGGGGGCAAAAGCACCGAAGCTGGTCAGTGAGAAGATGGTGAAATCAATGAGTCCGGGATCGGTGGTCATCGATATCGCGATCGACCAGGGCGGCATCTTTGAAACGACCGACAAAGTCACGACCCATGATGATCCGACTTATGTCAAACATGACATCGTCCATTACGCGGTTGCAAACATGCCGGGCGCTGTGCCACGCACGTCGACGATCGCGCTTACGAACGCCACTATGAACCTCGGTGTCCAGATCGCAAGCAAGGGGTATAAGAAGGCGGCCGAAGACAATCCGATGCTGCTCGGCGGATTCAATACGCTCGACGGCCATGTGACTTACAAGGCTGTCGCAGAAGCGCAGAACCTCGAATATAAAGATATAAATGAACTGCTGTAAATGAAAAATCGGGATGCTTACGGCATCCCGATTTTATTATGCGTGTATATAGACGATTTCAAATGGAATGCTTTTTAAAAGCTCCTCCTGCCTTTCCGGGGATTCGACGACCGGAATGATCTGGATTCTTTTTTTGGCGTGTATCTTCAGTTTGGCCAGGGGCTGCAGCTCGTTGTAGTTTTTGAAGTCGGTGCCGCGGAGGTCGTACATCACGCCCGATACATCATATTCGATCAGTTCATCGAGTATGTGGCTCTGCCTGAAGTAGGGGATCTTCGCAAAATCCGGACCGATGATGAAATGTTTGTCGCCGATCAGCTTCGACAGCTCACTCACGAACATGGAATCCAGATGGTGGTGCCGGTCCGTGAACACCTGATCTGTAATGTACCCGTCTGCCGACGTGAAATGTTTGATTGTTTCAAAGACGATATTTTTATGCATGAACGGATCATCTTCCTCCTGATGGTTGACGCTCGCAAAAATCTCCATATCAGGTTTCAAAGCCTTCAGCATGTCCGGAAGCACAGGGTTCGGTGCATTGAGATTGTGCTGGGACATGACGACGGACTGATGATCTGTATTCAAATCATGACTGTGGAATATTGTTTTCATTTTTTCACCTCGAGATAATATTAACATAATTGAAGAGTGTTTTTCGGAGGAGTAATTCCTACTTGTTTGATATGCAAAATGTTTTGCTATATACTCTGTATGACTCTAACTTAAAGGTGATAAACATGACAAGATATAATGATATGACGGAATTGATCGGCGGGACGCCCGCCGTAAGACTGAACAAAGTCGTGCCTGATGACTGTGCGGACATCTTCGTGAAACTCGAGATGTTCAACCCTTCACGCAGTGTGAAGGACCGTGCTGCTTTCAGCATGATCAAACAGGCTGAAGAGGATGGTCTGATCAAGCCGGGGGATACATTGATCGAACCGACGAGCGGCAACACTGGCATCGGTCTTGCGATGAATGCCGCCGCGAAAGGCTACAAGGCGATTTTCGTGCTGCCGGACAATATGACCGAAGAGCGCATCAATCTGCTGAAGGCTTACGGCGCCAAAGTGGTGCTCACGCCGAGTGAGGAAAAGATGCCAGGTGCGATTAGGAAAGCGGAGGAATTGAAAGAAGAAATTCCAAATGCCTTCATACCGCAGCAGTTTGAAAACTATGCGAACCCGGATATCCACAGGACGACGACCGCCCTTGAAATAATGGAGCAGATGGAAGGCGACCTGGATGCATTCGTTGCGACTTCCGGGACGGGCGGGACCATCACCGGCACCGGTGAAACGTTGAAGGAGAAACTTCCGGGACTCCACGTCGCAGTGGTGGAGCCGAGCGGCTCACCGGTATTATCCGGCGGCAAGCCCGGCAAGCACAAACTGGTCGGGACCTCCCCGGGATTCATACCGGTCATACTGAACGAAGATGTTTATGATGAGATTATCCAGATCGATGACGATGATGCCGTGAACATGTTCAGGCGTCTCGCAAAAGAAGAAGGCCTGTTTGTCGGCCCTTCCGCCGCTGCCGCAGTGCATGCAGCAATTCTGGTCGGCCAAAAACTCGGGAAAGGCAAGCGGGTGCTCTGCATCGCACCGGACTCCGGTGAGAGATATTTGAGCATGGGACTGATCGAATAAAGGCAGATGCCGATCCGGATGGAATGCGCAATAAAGTGCATCCGTCCGGATTATTCTTTTATATCCGGATGGGCGGCTTGATTTGTGGTGCGCCGTCTGGAAAGAGGGCGAAAATCCGGAGGGCTCACTCTGTATTTGAGGCTGTATCCGGATTTTGTCTGATTTTCCGGACAGATTCAACAGGAGGACGCAGTCCGTCTGAAGGAGAGTTTATATATGCTTGAAGAACTGAAGAAAGAGGACTTTGAAGAGGTCTATGCCATTATGGAGAGCAGTTTTCCCGAAAGTGAAATCCGGACGAAGGAAGGGCAGAGGCAGCTGCTTGATGTGGAGGCCTACCGCCTGTACGGGTTGAGGGAAGACGGGGAGATCAAGGGCTTTATCGCGGAGTGGGACGCACCGGCCCACCGCTTCGTCGAACATTTCGCGGTAAGTGCGCATGCGAGGGGCGCCGGTACAGGGACAAGACTCCTCCGTGCCTATCATGACCTGAGCGATAAGCCCGTCATTCTGGAAGTGGAGCCGCCTGAAGACGAGTTGCAGAGAAGGCGGGTAGCGTTCTATGAAAGGAACGGTTATCACCTTTCAGAATACGGCTACATCCAGCCGGTGATCAACGGCGGTCATGAAGGCGTGCCGCTTGTGCTGATGAGTGCTCCTGATATTTTAACGGAAGAGCGGTTTTTATTGTTCAAAGAATGGATTTTCAATACGGTGTATGATGATTAACGGCAAGTGGTTAAGGGAAGAGGGTAAATAAACAAATCTCTTGGAGGGAAAAATTCATGAATATCAGTTTTCATGGCCATTCTGTAGTAATGTTCGAAAATGACGGGAAGAAAGCAATCGTCGATCCATTCATAAACGGCAATGGACTTACGGATCTTGAAGTCGAAAATGTGGAAGTGGATTACATCATCCTGACCCATGGGCATAATGACCATGTGGGGGATACGGTCGAGATTGCGAAGAAAAATGATGCGACGGTCGTTGCACCTGTCGAGCTTGCAGACTTTTTGGACGCCCAGGGTGTGGACGCAGTGGGTATGAACATCGGCGGCACCTATGATTTCGGATTCGGCACCGTGAAGATGGTCCACGCGTTCCATTCATCGAGCTTTACACAGGAAGACGGCACCATCCAGTATACGGGCATGCCGACGGGCCTGATCTTCAACATCGGCGGCAAGACGGTGTACCATACGGGGGATACGGGCCTGTTCGGTGATATGAAACTGATCAGCGATGTCAATGGTCCGATCGATTTGATGTTCGTGCCGATCGGTGACCACTTCACGATGGGAATTGATGATGCGTCATATGCAGTCAATGAGCTGGTGAAGCCTGCGACCGTTGTGCCGATACACTACAATACGTTCCCGCCGATCGAAGTGGATGCGGAACAATTCAAGGACAAGGTGGATGCGGACTGCCAGGTGCTGAAACCAGGCGACTCCGTCAACTTTTAAATGAAATCATTTTAGGTGACCTGCTCCGGCAGGTCTTTTTTTATTTTGCGGATAAAGCGGTATAATGGAACGGGGTGATATTATGACGAAGACGAAAGCGGAGAAGATAATAGAATACATAAAAGGGCTGCCGGAAGGGACGAAGATTTCCGTCCGCCAGGTCTCAAGCCACCTCGGTGTGTCCGAAGGCACAAGTTACCGTGCCATCAAGCTGGCTGAAGAGGAGGGGCTCGTCAAGACCATCGAGCGCGTCGGGACGATCAGAGTCATCAAGAAAGAAGATCATATCGTCGGCGATCTGACGTTCGACCAGGTGAACCGCGTCATCCAGGGGGCGGTGCTGACGGGACGCCAGTATCTGGACCGTGAAATCAGCCGCTTCATCATCGGGGCGATGCGGACTGAGGAAATCGGAAAATATTTGGAGGATGGTGCGTTTTTGATCGTCGGAAACAGGGAAGATGCACAGCTCAGGGCGATCAACAGCGGTGCAGGAATTTTGATCACCGGAGGTTTCGGCGCCAGCCCGGAAATACTGAAGAAGGCGGAAGCGCATAAAGTCCCGGTCATTTCAACCGAGCATGATACGTTTTCGATCGCCTCGCTCATCCATCGTGAGCTGTACAGCCTGTCACTGATCAACGAAGTGACGACGGCGAATGATCTGATGCTGAAGCAGGAAGGGTATGCGATGGATATGAAGGCGGACCGCTCCCGCTTCGTCCCCGGCGAATCCGTCACTTTCCTGCTTGACGGCGACAGGTTCCTCGGCACCGTAGAGTCCCGGGATCTGCCCAATATCAATAAAAGCAATTATAAGAAATATCTGTATCAGGACATCCATGTGCCGGCACATACGACGATCCAGAGCATGAGGCAGATGATGACATGGCACCAGCTGAACATCATCCCGGTCGTCGGCGATTCACACGAATTTCTCGGCGTCGTCCACCGGCGGGAAGTCTTCAAGGATGTGGCACCCCATACGCTGCAGACGGGCATGTCGACCGAGGAGATTATCGACCGTGAGATCACCGTCAGGGAAAATGAACTGCATATCAAGGTGATGCCTTTCATGACCGATGAATTCGGCACGCTGACACAGGCCGGTTTCATGCGCCTCGTCGAAAGGATGGTCATGATGGTGGCCAAAGAACGCGATATCAAGAATTATCACATCGACTCGCTGGCAATGACGAATCTGAAGCTCGTCCAGATCAATCAGGCGATCCAGCTCAATGGTGAAATCCTGGACATCGGCGATCAGTATATCAAGATGGAAGTGAAGACGATGAGCGACGGTGTGCTCTACAGCAAAGTCGGTCTCATGGTGCAGTATTTCAAATAAAAAGCGATCAGGGCCTCGGAAAATCATGGATGAGATCGGAATTAGTTGGGGAATCCGATCAGAGCGTCTGGAAAATAGTCTGCAAATCGGAAATGGCAGAGGAATCCGATTAGACGGACTGGAAAGTTGCCCGCAAATCGGAAATGTCAGAGGAAACCGATCAGAGCGTCTGGAAAATAGTCTGCAGATCGGAAATGGCTTAAGAATCCGATTAGACGGACTGGAAAGTTGCCCGCAAATCGGAAATGTCAAAGGAATTCGATCAGAGTACCTGAAAAACGGCCTGCAAATCGGAAAATCAGATCAAATCCGATCACAGGACCGCTGAACAGCAGTCCAGATCGGAAATGGCAGACGGCAATTCAAGCAAATAAAAAACCGGCATCCCTGCCGGTTCATTTGGTACTTGTCTTCTTCTTCTTTTCAAATTCTTCCCATGCTTTTTCCTCGATCGGGAGGTTGGCCTTGAATTTCCGTCGGGCTTTATTGAAATACCAGATGTTGTAGGCGCCGACGGCTATGAATAGGAGGCCGACTATGTAGGAGACGGCCGTGCCGAACTGGACGATTGAATTCAATCCGAAAGAGACCATGAGGATGCCGAGCCAGATCCTGGAAATGCTGTTGTAGTAAACGGTCCGCACTTCACGGTTGGTCCTGATCTGCCTGATTTTATAAACCAGGAACATGAAAAAGGAGACGAGCAGTATTGTGACAAGTAATGAGACGATGATTTGATACATTAGCTCCATCAGTTACAACTCCATTCCTCATGTAGTATAATATTTGGTAATTACCTGCGTCAAATCTTTTTAAGGGGAGATCATATTTTGCACACAAATTATATAAATGAATTAACATCTTTGAAAGAGAATTATAAGGAAATCCTGAACATGATCAATCAGCATGAAGACATCTTCATATACAGGCACATCAGGCCGGATCCCGATGCCTACGGTGCCCAGCTCGGCTTAAAGGAGATCATCAGGAAACTCTTCCCGAACAAGAACGTCAGTGCACTCGGGACGGATGAACCGAGCCTTTCATTCCTCGGACAGATGGATGAAGCGGAAGCGCGTGAGGATGCGCTCTGCATCGTGGTGGATACCGCGAATAAAGATCGCATCGACGGTCAGCTCCCGGAAGGCGCCAAAGTGATAAAGATCGATCACCATCCCGATTTCGATCCATTCGGGGATATCAACCTCGTGGAGACGGGAGTTTCCTCGACTTCTGAACTGCTTTATCTGATTGCGAATATGTGGGGCTTTGAGAACGATTATATCAATGATGAATCGGCGAAGCTGTTGTATATGGGCATCGTCGGGGACACCGGGCGTTTTCTGTTCAACAATACGACAAGCCGGACGCATTTCGTCGTCTCGGAGCTGAAGAAGTATGAGTTCGATGCGACCGGGCTGATTCAGGAGATGCAGAAGACATCGATTGAATCCTTCAGGTTCAAGGGACATTTGATCAGCAACTTCACCCTGCGCCCAAGCGGGCTGCTTTACACTTTCGTCAGCAGGGAGGATCTGGAGGCATTCGGGGTGAGCAGCAATGAAGCGAGCCTCAGCGTCAACCTTTACAGGGACCTCGATGAAGTCGACGTCTGGTTCATGGCGATCGAGGAAGAGGATGAAATCAGGATCAGACTGCGTTCGAAATCGACGGTGATCGATGATGTGGCACGTGATTTCGGCGGCGGCGGCCACCCGCTCGCCTCGGGCGTCAAACTGGACCATAAGGATGAGATCGACACACTCATCCAGGCACTTGAAGAAAAAATGAAAAAGAAATGATCAGGAGGGGATGAAATGATCAATTTTAACGTCCATTCAAGTTACGAATTTTTGAACAGCAACATCAAAATTGATCCTCTTTTAAATCTTCTGAAAGAAGATGGCCAGACGGCCGTCGCCGTGACGGACCTCAATCATATGCACGGCATCTACCAACTGCTGGCCAAAGCACCCGCTTACGGCATCAAGCCGCTTGCGGGGATGGAGATCCTCGTCGACGACGGCCTCGGCGGCATCCCCTTCATCCTGCTTGCAAAAAATGAGGAGGGCTACCGCTCCCTCATCAGGATCTCTGCGATGCTTTCCTATAAAAGCATCACAAAAACCCCGAGAGACTTCTTCCTCAAAAATGTCCAGGGCTGTGTCTGCATCGCCAAATCCGGTGCAGGCACGGCTTTACTGGATGTGCTTCCGACGGACCGGGATGACAGGTATGCAGCCCATACCATCCAGGACACTGAGTATAAACGTGCCTTCATCCATACTTCACGTTATATGCAAAAAGAGGACAGAAAAGCATTGAAGGTGCTGAATGCCATCCGGGACAATGACCGGCTGGAGCTCCATGAGCTGACTGAAATCTCCGGGGAAGAATACATATTGAAAAAAGAGGATATCGGGGAGGATGTGCAGCCGTTCCTCCAGGTGAATGAAGAGATCGCCGCAAAATGTAATGTGTCCGTGCCGAAAGTGCGCACGACGCTGCCGCATTTCCCGCATCCCGAAAATGATGATTCTGATGCATTCCTCCGACGCCGGCTCAACAGGCAGCTCGAGGAGAAGACGGACGGCAGTGCAGCATACACCGAGAGGCTCGAGTATGAGTTCGACGTCATCAAAAGCATGGGATATTCCGATTACTTCCTCATCGTCAGTGATGCCGTCAACTATGCGAAGAACAATGACATTTACGTCGGTCCGGGCCGTGGGTCATCGAGTGCGAGCCTTGTTTCGTTCCTGTTGAACATCACCGAAGTCGATCCGCTCAAATACAACCTGCTGTTCGAACGTTTTTTAAACCCTGAACGTGTGACGATGCCGGATATCGATATCGACTTCGAAGATACGAACAGGGACAAGGTCGTAAGCTATCTCATAGAAAAATACGGGCAGATGAATGTGTCGAACATCATCACATACGGCACACTCAGTGCAAAGATGGCGGCAAGGGACGTCGGCAGGGTCCTGAAATTCAGTGACGAGGAACTGAAATATATCGCAAACATCATCGGTCCGGAGCTGAATGTCACGCTTGATAAGGCATTCAGCAGTGACGCCTTCAAAAGGCTGATGGCGGGGGATGACAAGTATAAGCTCTATCGGGACATCTGCCTTTCCGTCGAAGGGCTGCCGAGGCATGCATCCACACATGCAGCAGGCGTGCTCGTCAGTGAGGCGAAGCTCACGGAGAATATCCCGATCATGTTCACCGAAGGGCATACGATCAGCCAGTGGCCGATGAACGAAGTGGAAGGGGCCGGGCTTCTCAAAATCGATGTGCTTGGCCTCAGGAACCTCTCCCTGATCAGAAGGATGGTGAATATGGTCAGGTACAGGGGCGGCGAGATCGACATCCACAACCTCGAGGAGGATCCGAGGGTCTATAAGATGCTCGGCCACGGTCTCGGCCTCGGCGTCTTCCAGCTCGAATCCGCCGGCATCCGCAATGTGCTGAGGGAAGTGCGGCCGACCGCCTTCATGGATCTTGCCGCGGTGCTCGCCCTGTACAGGCCGGGCCCGATGCGGGAGATTCCGAACTTCGTGCGCGGCAAGCACCGTCCGGAAACCGTCACGTATCCACACGAAGATCTGGAGGACATACTGCGGGAGACGAACGGTGTCATCGTCTACCAGGAGCAGATCATGCAGATCGCAAGCCGGATCGCCGGCTATACCTACGCACAGGCGGATATACTGAGGCGGGCGATGAGTAAAAAGGACCGGCCGACACTCCTTCGGGAAAAGGAGAACTTCATAAACGGCGCAAAAGATAAAGGTTATGAGGCGTCGCTCGCAGAACATATCTTTGAACTGATATTGAAGTTTGCCGATTACGGCTTCCCGAAAAGCCATGCCGTCGCGTATTCCAAAGTCTCCTACATCATGGCCTACATCAAAGCGCGGTATCCGGATATCTTTTATTCGGTCATATTGATGCAGAACATCGGCAACCATGGAAAGATCAATGAACTGATTGAAGAGATGAAACTTTTGAAGGTGCGCATGCATCCGCCGGACATCAACCGCTCAAGATACGCCAACACGGCGGAGAAGGGCGTCCGGCTCGGGCTCGGCATGATAGAGGGCGTCACTTATAAAACCGCGGAGTCCATACTGAAGGCGAGGGAGGACGGGGCGTTTAAGGATATATACGACCTGAAGACCCGGGTGGAGGCGAACCTGTCCGAGAAGGTGCTTAGGAACCTGATCCTGTCGGGGGCGCTGGACGGTTTTGAGGAAAACCGCAAAACCATGCTCCAGTCGATGGCCCACCTGAAGGATATCAACGCAGAGGAGTTTTCAAATGAATCCTTCCTGAGCGCACTCGGCTTCAATGTCAAAAAGGAATATGAATATGTGGAAGAGATGTCCCAGATGGAGAAGATCGAAGGGGAGAAGGCATCACTCGGCTTCTACTTATCCAGCCATCCGATCAACCTGCTCCAGCGCGAGAACCAGTCGATCCCGTTCAACCTTTTCAGCCAGCAGAAATTATACGGCACATATCTCGTATTTTTCGAAGAGCTGAAGGTCATCAAGACGAAAAAGGGCCAGAACATGGCATTTGCCAAAATCACGGACGGCATCAGCGATATGGACGCGGTGATTTTTCCGAGCGTCTATTTCACGGAACATCAGAAGCTCGCCGAAAAAGCGCTTGTCATCAGGGGGAAGCTCGATGAAAGGAAAGGGCAGCCGCAGATGATCGTGGAAAAAGTGGAGGAACTGGAGAGCTTCAAAGAAGATTATTTGAAGCGGGTCAAGAAGATTTATGTAAGGAATCAAGATAAATACGATTTCGACCACCTTCTGGGGGAGTCCGGCATAACGGTATTTTCATTTGAAGAAAACCGCATACTGGGCAGGGTGGCCGGGGCGAGCCTCGTAAACCTCCAGAATATCATCGCACCGTCGGATTTAAGATTTATGTCGTAAGTTTGTTGTGTAAAGTAATATAATTTGATAATATACAGTGGTATGACCACCACGTGAGGAGAGATGATCGAATGTCTTTAAGAGATGACGCACTGCACATGCACAAGATCAACCAGGGAAAACTCAGCTTAACTTCGAAAGTCGAACTGAAAACGAAAGAAGATTTGAGTCTGGCCTATTCACCCGGGGTGGCTGAGCCATGCAAGGAGATATATGAAGACCCGAGGACTTTGTTCGATTATACGATCAAGGGGAACACCGTCGGGGTGGTGACGGACGGTTCTGCGGTACTCGGCCTCGGCAACATCGGCGCAGAGGCGAGCCTTCCGGTGATGGAAGGCAAAAGCGTGCTGCTCAAGTCATTTGCAGGTGTCGATTCTTTTCCGATCGCTTTGAAGACGAATGATGTCGATGAAATCGTCAATACGGTGAAACTCATGACCCCGGTCTTCGGCGGTATCAACCTCGAAGACATCTCCGCCCCGCGCTGTTTTGAAATCGAAGAGCGCCTGAAAAAGGAGACGGACATCCCCGTCTTCCATGATGATCAGCATGGGACGGCGATCGTCACTTTGAGCGGCCTGCTGAATGCAATGAAATTGACGGACCGTTCATTCAAGGACATTAAAGTGGTCCTGAATGGTGCAGGTGCCGCGGGTGTGGCCATCGTCAAACTTCTCCACAGCTTCGGCGTCAAGGATATGATCATGTGCGATTCGAAAGGCGCGATCTACGAAGGGCGCCCGAACGGGATGAACCCCATCAAGGAAGAAATCAGCCGGTACACGAACATGGACAATCTTGAAGGCCGGCTTGAAGAAGTGATTGCAGGTGCGGATGTATTCATCGGTGTCTCTGTGGCCGATGCATTGTCGGAGGAAATGGTGAAATCGATGGCGGATGAAGCGATCATCTTCGCCATGGCGAACCCGAACCCTGAAATCATGCCGGATAAGGCATTGGCTGCAGGTGCCGGCGTGATCGGTACGGGGCGCAGTGATTTCCCGAACCAGATCAACAATGTGCTTGCGTTCCCGGGCATCTTCAGGGGGGCGCTCGATGTGCGTGCGACCCATATCAATGAGGAAATGAAAAAGGCGGCGGTGCGTGCAATCGCGGACCTGATTCCGGAAGATGAACTGAGCAGCGAATATGTCATCCCCGATCCGTTCAACCCCCTTGTCGCGCCGTCGGTCGCAAAAGCGGTCGCTGAAGCGGCGATGCATTCGGGAGTGAGCAGGATCAAGGTGGATCCTCAGTACGTTTATGACAGAACGCTCGAATTAACAGAATCGGAGTAAAATATGAGTGAGAAAAAAGGACTTGAAGCTGTTATAGAGGAAATATATGCAATCATAGACTCTAAAGACATCCAGGTCGGACAAAAGATTCCAAGTGAACGATATTTAAGTGAAAATCTGAATGTCAGCAGGCAGAGTGTCCGCGAAGCATTGAGGGCCCTGGAATTCCTCGGCATCATCTATGTCAGGAGAGGCGAAGGCACCTACCTTGCAGACATCGACAGCCATCAGCTGTTCGAACTGATCGCCAAATATCTGATCCGTACGGATAAGCAGCGGCATGAACTCGGTGAAGTCCAGCACATGATGGAAGAATACGTGGACAGGAAAACTGGCAGTGAAGACACTGTCCTCACATACGACAACAAGATCATGAGAAAGATCTATGTCATCTTAAAAAAATATACAGGACGGTAAGCTGTGTTATAAATGGGGAATTCAAATATGCTAAGGGATTTATTTTTCAAGTTGAATAAAAAAGTGAACGACACTAAAGAGGAACCCGGCGTGTTCCAAAATAATGAATCGATCATCACGAAGTGTCCAAACTGCAAAAAGATACTATATTCAAAAGAGCTGTATAAAAGGCTGAATGTCTGTTCGAACTGTGATCATCACCTGATGATCTCGAGTACGGACAGGATGGAGGCCCTCCTTGATGAAGGTTCGGAAACAAGACTGTTCGAAGGCGTCACTTCGGTGAACCCTCTGGATTTTCCGAACTACGAATCGAAGCTTGAGAGCGACAAGGAAAAAACAGGGCTGAATGAAGCTGTGATTGTGAGTGAAGGCACCCTGGACGGCTCCCCTGTGGTGATCGCCATCATGGATGCGCGGTTCCGCATGGGCAGCATGGGCTCGGCAGTCGGTGAGAAGCTCGCGCGTGCGTTCAATCATGCAACAGAGGAGCGCCTGCCCGTCATCGTCTTCACGGCAAGCGGCGGTGCCAGAATGCAGGAAGGCATCATCTCCCTGATGCAGATGGCGAAAGTGAGCGTTGCAGTGGAGCGGCACAGCAGTGCAGGGCTGCTTTATATCGCCTACATGACCAATCCGACGACCGGCGGTGTGTCGGCGAGCTTTGCTTCGGTCGGTGACATCAACCTAGCCGAAAGCGGCGCCCTAATCGGCTTTGCCGGCCGCAGGGTCATCGAGGAAACAATCAAAGAAAAATTGCCGGATGATTTCCAGACTGCCGAATTTTTACTGAAGCACGGGCAGCTCGACGATGTTGTGGACAGACGCAGCATGCGCGACTATTTAAGTCGGATTTTATCCATGCACAGCGAGGTGGAATAATGGCTTTCGATTTTGAGAAACCACTGGAGGAACTTCAGGACAAGATCAAGGAACTGGAGAAGTATGCGGCGAAGAATAAGCTGGACCTCTCCAAGGAGATCAGTTTCCTTGAGGACAAGGTGGAAGAGAAGAAAAAAGAGATTTATGAGAATTTGACGCCGTGGCAGAGGGTTGAGATCGCAAGGTATGTCCACAGACCGACGACCCTCGAGTATATCGAGACACTGTTCGATGACTTCATCGAGTTTTACGGCGATCGGGTATACAGCGACGATGCAGCAATCGTCGGCGGGATTGCAATGTATAAAGGCACTCCCGTCACGGTCATCGGCCATCAGAGGGGCCGGGATACGAAAGGGAACATCAGGCGCAATTTCGGCATGGCCCATCCCGACGGCTACAGGAAGGCACTCAGGCTGATGAAGCAGGCGGACAAGTTCAACCGGCCGGTCATATGCTTCATCGACACGAAAGGTGCATACCCGGGGAAAGCCGCGGAAGAACGCGGGCAGAGCGAGTCCATTGCGCGCAACCTGGTCGAAATGGCAGGCCTTAAAGTGCCTGTGATCAGCATCGTGATCGGTGAGGGCGGCTCGGGCGGCGCACTCGCGCTCGGCGTCTGCAACCGTCTTCTGATGCTTGAAAACGCGACTTACTCGGTCATTTCACCGGAAGGTGCCGCGAGCATACTTTTCAAGGACGCCTCCCTGAAAGAGATCGCAGCGGAATCCTTGAAGATCACTGCGGACGACCTGAAGGCGCTCGGCATCGCCGATGCGGTCATCAAGGAGCCGGACGGCGGCGCGCATAACGATAAGGAATATGTATTCAGGAGCCTTGATGAAACATTGGCCGATTATCTTGAGGAACTCAGGAAATTGCCGGGTGATGCCCTGGTCGAGGACAGGTTCCAAAAGTACATGGCAATCGGTGAATATGAGGAACAGACTTAAGCAGCCCACAGGGCTGCTTTTTTTGTGCGCCAAGTTTTGTAATGATAAATAATGGCTAGAATAAAGGGTATGTGATATTTTTAAAGTAAGTACCAGATGGGGGACTAATTATGAAGAAACTTGCAGTTTTGACAAGCGGCGGGGATTCGCCCGGCATGAACGCGGCGATCCGTGCGGTTGTAAGAAAAAGCATTTTTGAAGGCTATGAAGTTTATGGTGTCTACCAGGGTTTTCAGGGTCTGATCACGGATAATATAGAGAAGCTTGAACTCGGGGATGTCGGCGACATCATCCAAAGGGGAGGGACGAAGCTTTTCTCTGCGAGATGTCCGGAGTTCATCGATGCGGGCGTCAGGAAGAAAGGGGTCGAAAACCTGAAGAAACATGGGATCGACGCCCTTGTCGTCATCGGCGGCGACGGCAGCTACAGAGGGGCCGAGAGGCTGAACGGTGAAGGCATCCGGACAATCGGCGTCCCGGGGACGATAGATAATGATATCAACGGCACGGATTTCACGATCGGCTTCGATACGGCATTGAATACGATCGTGGATGCGGTGGACAGGATACGGGACACCGCGACCAGTCATGAGCGCACGTTCATCATCGAGGTGATGGGCCGGGATGCCGGGGATCTTGCCCTCTGGGCGGGTGTAGCAGGCGGTGCCGAGACGATCCTCATCCCTGAAGATGCATCCGACATCAAGGCGGTGGCGGAACGTATCGAGGCCGGGATGAACCGGGGCAAGAAACACTCGATCATCATCGTTGCGGAAGGCGTGATGTCTGCACAGGATTGCGGCAAAGAACTCAGGAAGTACATCAATGTCGATACGAGGGAGAGTGTGCTCGGCCATATGCAGCGCGGGGGCAAGCCGACCGGCAACGACCGGGTGCTCGCATCCAGGCTCGGTGCATTCGCGGTGGATCTTTTGAAGGATGGTGTTTCCGGCTGCGCGGTGGGCATAGAGAACAACAGGCTGATCGAGACGAAATTTGATAAGATATTTGAAGAGGAACATCAGATCGACAGGGCGTTATACAAGTTATCACAAGAGTTATCAATTTAGGAGGATCATTCAATGAGGAACACTAAGATTGTCTGTACCATCGGACCAGCTTCAGAATCACCGGAAATGCTCGAGAAATTGATGAATGAGGGGATGAATGTCGCCAGGCTGAACTTTTCACACGGCGACCACGAGGAACATGCAGCACGCATCAAAAACATCCGTGAAGTCGCAGAAAAACTGGATAAGACGATCGGCATACTGCTGGATACGAAAGGGCCGGAAATGAGGACTCATTCGATGGAAAATGGTGCGATCGAGCTGAAGAGGGGTCAGGACATCATCGTCAGCATGGAGGAAGTCATCGGGACTTCCGAGAAATTCTCGATTTCTTATGCCGGACTGATCGATGATGTCGATTCCGACAGCAGGATCCTGCTGGATGACGGGCTGATCGAACTGAAGATAAAGAACATCGATAAATCATCCAATGAAATACTGTGCGAGGTACTGAACGGCGGTATCCTTAAAAATAAAAAGGGCGTAAACGTCCCCGGCGTATCGGTCAATCTGCCGGGCATCACGGAAAAGGATGAAGGCGACATCATTTTCGGCATCGGACAGGAAGTGGATTTCATCGCGGCAAGCTTCATAAGAAGGAACAAAGATGTGCTTGAAATACGCGAGCTCCTTGAAAAGCATGATGCGACACATATCAACATCATTCCTAAAATTGAAAACCAGGAGGGGATCGATAACATCGATTCCATCCTTGAAATATCGGATGGCCTGATGGTGGCGCGCGGAGATCTTGGTGTGGAAATCCCGCCGGAGACAGTGCCGATGGTCCAGAAAGACCTGATCAAAAAATGCAACATCATCGGCAAGCCGGTCATCACCGCCACACAGATGCTCGATTCAATGCAGGTGAATCCGCGCTGCACCCGTGCCGAGGCCAGTGATGTGGCGAACGCAATCTACGACGGCACGGATGCCGTGATGCTGAGCGGTGAGACGGCGGCGGGCGACTACCCTGTGGAAGCGGTGCGGACGATGGCCTCAATCGCGGTTTCGGCCGAAGAGGCACAGGATTATAAAAAGCTGCTGTCGGAGCGGACGAAAGTGCAGCAGACGAACCTTGTCACGGCGATCGGCGTTTCCGTCGCCCATACGGCACTGAATCTGAACTCCAAGGCGATCGTCGCTGCGACGGAATCCGGCCATACGGCACGGATGATTTCCAAATACCGCCCGCACGCAGATATCATCGCCGTCACCCCTTACGGATATGTCGCAAGGCAGCTTGAGCTCGTCTGGGGTGTCCATCCGATTGTGGAGGATGCGACGAAGGATACGGATACACTGCTCAACACCTCTGTTGCCGTCACCCTTGAAAAAGGCTATGCGAACAATGGGGACCTTCTGATCATCACCGCCGGTGTACCGACCGGGCATGCAGGGACGACCAATCTGATGAAGCTGCATGTCGTGGGCGATGTGATACTGAAGGCACAGGGTATCGGCAGAAGGAGTGCCGTGGGGGAAGTCGTCACGGCGCGTGATCTTGAGGAACTGAAAACAAAAGAGCTGAAGGATAAAATCGTCGTGCTCCAGTCTGTGGAGCCGGAGATGACGACGCTCCTCGAAGAAGCGGCAGGTCTTGTCACGGTGGAGGGCGGACTGACTTCACACGGGGCGATCATCGGGCTGAACCTCAGCCTTCCGACGATTGTCGGTGCTGCGAAAGCATTCGATGTCCTGGAGGATGGCAAGCTGGTGACGATAGATGCAGAACAGCATTCCATCTACAGCGGACATGCGAACGTGCTTTAAGATGTTAAGATGCACCCGCCGGCTTCATTCAAGCCGGCGGGCATTTTTTTGATGAAGTTATTGTTTCCCTCTTAAAATTACACTGGTATAATGATTCTGAGGTGTTCATATGAAGATGCGTTTTTTATTGATGATCATATTTGCTTTTTTACTGATACTATCGGCCTGCAACGGGGATGAAGAGGCGCCTGCGGATTCCGGTGAAGAGACGGATGAGGCGGACGGTACAGACGGTACAGCCGAAGAAACATCCGATGAATCTGAAGAAAGCCCCGATGCCGATGAAGAACCTGCAATTTCAGCAGATGAATTGATCGATTCCGCCCAGGAGGAATGGGGGGAGACTGACAGCTATGAACTTAACCAGGTTTATATGATTGAAGGTGATGAAATGTCCGAATCCATCCGGACGATCACGACCCACAGTGATCAGAATGAACTGAAGGTGGAGATCAACCGTGATGATGCGACGGTGACCCATTACATCGTGGATGACAGCTACCATATATACAGCGGGCATGAAATGGAACAGCAGCCAGAAGCGCCCGATATAGGGGGCACCACGTACGGCGACCTGATCAGCCAGCTGGATCCTTACCGTTCCGGTGAAGCGGCGGGTACGGATGAAGGCTACACACTGACCGTGCAGATTGAAGACATGGAGGATGCTGAAAATCTTCTGACCGATGAGATGAGCGGACTGTTGCAGGCGGCTGAGGACATCTCCGGTGAGATCAATCTGACTTTCGACGAAGAATACCGCTACACTGGCGGCGAAATGACGGCCGTGCTGGTGAGCGGGGGCGAAGAGATCGACTTGTCTTCAAGCATGACGATTGAAGATGTCAATAATATACCTGTCATAGAAAAGCCGAACGGCATGTAAAAGACCAATCATTCAATGATTGGTCTTTTATAATGAAAACTTATCATTTATCATAAGATAATTAAACGTTTCTTATCATACAGCTTTGTAATGCATAAAGAATGCATAAAAGCTTTGACCGCAACGTTTGGAAGCGTTTTTGTAAATGCTTTCACAAGGTTGTACCTTATAATCATTCATTCACAATACTTTATAATTTGATATAATGAATGAAACTATGAATATTAGTAATAGTAATTTAGAGGAGGATTTAAAATGCCTGAAAACAAAGGTTTAGAAGGGGTAGTTGTTGCTGATTCCAAGATCAGTTCCATCATCGGGTCACAATTGACGTACGGTGGATATGAAATTGACGATCTTGCTGAAAATGCACTGTTTGAAGAGGTGGTTTATCTGCTGTGGAATGATAAGCTGCCGAATCAGCAGGAATTGAATTCATTCACTGATGAATTGTTCAATTTGATGACTTTGGATGACAACATCCATAAGCATTTTGAATTATACCCGGTTGATAAAGTACATCCCATGTCAGCCTTAAGGACTGGAGTGTCACTTTCGGCACACTTTGATGAAAATGCCGAGGACAGCTCGATGGAGGCATCAAAGAACAAAGCGGTCCGCATCCTGGCGCAGATGCCTGCACTGGTTGCTGCATTTGCACGCATCAGGGACGGCAAGGAAGCCATCAAGCCTAAAAAGGACCTGAGCTATGCTGCGAACTTCCTTTACATGCTGAACGGCGAGGCGCCGACGGATGTCGAGGAAGAGGCGATGAATAAAGTGCTCGTGCTGCAGGCGGATCATGAATTGAACGCTTCCACCTTCACTGCACGCGTCTGCGTGGGGACGGAATCGGATGTGTACTCCGGTGTGACTGCTGCGATCGGCGCACTCAAGGGGCCGCTGCACGGCGGTGCGAACGAACAAGTCATGGAGATGCTGAAAGAGATCGGTTCCATCGAAAATGTAGAAAGTTACTTACAGAAAAAGTTTGATAACAAGGAAAAAATCATGGGAATCGGCCACAGAGTGTATAAAGACGGGGATCCAAGGGCGAAATATCTGAAAGAGATGTCGAAGAAACTCACAGACGAAAGTGGCTACAGTGAGCTGTTCGATATCTCCACCAAAATCGCAGATATCGTCAAAGAGGAAAAAGGCCTGCTGCCGAACGTGGACTTCTACAGTGCGACGGTCTATCATTCACTGGGCATTGAATCCGACCTTTTCACACCAATATTCGCAATGAGCCGTGCTTCAGGTTGGACGGCCCACATACTGGAACAGTATGCCGACAACAGGCTGATCAGACCGAGGGCTGAATATGTCGGTGCAACAGACAGAAAATACGAACCGATTGAAAATAGATAACATCAAAAACTTACAATATAATCTGGAGGAATAAATAATGGCTGGCGAAAAAATCGCAACAAACAATGGAAACTTGACTGTACCAAACAACCCGATCATCCCTTTCATCGAAGGTGACGGCACGGGGCCGGATATATGGAATGCAGCACAGAAGGTACTCGACGGTGCTGTTGAAAAAGCATATAACGGCGAAAAGAAAATCGAATGGAAAGAAGTGCTTGCAGGTCAGAAGGCATATGACAAAACAGGCGAGTGGCTGCCGCAGGATACACTGGATGCGATCAATGAATACCTCATCGCGATCAAAGGACCTCTGACGACACCGATCGGCGGCGGCATACGTTCATTGAACGTTGCGCTGCGCCAGAAGCTGGACCTGTTCACATGCCTGCGCCCGGTGAGATACTTCGACGGCGTACCTTCACCGGTGAAGCGTCCGGAAGAGACGGACATGGTGATCTTCAGGGAAAACACTGAAGACATCTATGCGGGCATCGAGTTCCAGGAAGGTACGGACGAAGTCAAGAAGGTCATCGATTTCATCCAGAACGAAATGGGTTCTGAGAACATCCGCTTCCCTGAAACTTCAGGCATCGGCATCAAGCCTGTTTCAAAAGAAGGCACCGAGCGCCTGGTGCGTGCTGCAATCAACTATGCGATCGACAACAATCGTCCGTCTGTGACGCTCGTCCACAAAGGCAACATCATGAAATTCACAGAAGGCGCGTTCAAGGCATGGGGTTACGACCTTGCCGAAAGGGAATTCGGCGACAAAGTGTTCACATGGAAAGAATACGATGAAATCGTTGAAAAAGACGGCCGTGAAGCAGCTGATAAAGCCCAGGGCGAAGCTGAAGATGCAGGCAAGATCATCATCAAGGATTCCATTGCGGACATCTTCTTACAGCAGATTCTGCTGCGTCCGAAAGAGTTCGGTGTCGTAGCGACGATGAACCTGAACGGCGACTACATCTCCGATGCGCTTGCAGCACAGGTCGGCGGCATCGGCATCGCGCCTGGTGCGAACATCAACTATGAAACAGGACATGCGATCTTCGAGGCGACGCACGGTACGGCGCCGAAATACGCAGGACAGGATAAAGTGAACCCTTCATCCGTCATCCTTTCAGGAGTATTGATGCTCGAGCACATCGGCTGGACCGAAGCAGCTGAACTGATCACGAAATCCATGGAGAAAACAATCGCTTCCAAAGTCGTCACTTACGACTTTGCCCGCCTGATGGACGGTGCAGAGGAAGTCAAGTGTTCTGAATTCGGTGAAGAACTCGTTAAAAATATGGGATAATCCAAATATCATATGAAGGCACGGCTCAAATTGAGCCGTGCCTTTTATTCGTTTACCGGAGATAATCGTGAAAATTATTTGAAAACAGTGCCGCAAACATATATACTTTAACGCGTTGTCTTTTTATTAAGACCACTTTTATATTTTGGGAGGATAGGAAAGAATGGAAAATGGTAAAAGAAAAAATGGTTTCTTCCAAAAATTTCTCGACTTTGTAGAGTGGCTGGGCAATAAACTGCCGCATCCCGTTACATTGTTTGCGATACTGGCAGGCCTCACACTGATCGGCTCCTGGATTTTCTCGGCACTCGAAGTGTCGGTGGAGCATCCGGGTGAGGAAGGTACAGTTGCAGTCACGAACCTGCTGAGTGCGGAAGGGATCAACTACATATTCCTCAACATGACTGATAATTTCATCAACTTCGCACCGCTCGGCGTCGTCCTTGTGACCATGCTCGGAATCGGTGTGGCGGAACACTCGGGCCTCATCAGTGCAGCACTCCGCGGATTCGTTTTATCCATACCGAAAAGCCTGATCACAGGCGGTCTCGTCTTTGCAGGCATCATGTCTTCACTTGCATCCGATGCCGGTTATGTCGTGCTGCCGCCGCTGGGTGCGGTCATTTACCTTGCGCTCGGCAGGCATCCGCTTGCAGGGCTTGCCGCAGCATTCGCCGGTGTATCAGCAGGGTTCTCTGCGAACCTGTTCCTGAGCGGGACCGATGCGATGCTCGCAGAACTCAGCACCGCAGCAGCCGCAACGATCGATCCTGCATATGCCGAAACGATGAACGTCGCGATGAACTGGTACTTCATCGCAGTGAGTGTCTTTGTACTGACGCTCGTCGGCTGGTTCGTCTCGGATAAGATCGTCGAACCGCGCCTCGGGAAATTCACCCTCGGCGCAGGCGTCGATACGGACGAAGAGGAAGAGGACTATATGGCGCCGCTTACGAAGCTTGAAAAAAGAGGACTGCTGCTGGCGTTCATCTCGGTCATCATCGGGCTGATACTTGCAGCTTCACTCGTCGCCTTCCCGGCTTCACCGATGCGCGGGGACGAAGGTTCATACCTCGACACGATCATCCAGTCGCCGTTCATGAATGCACTTGTGCCGATCATAGCGATCCTTTTCTTCATACCGGGACTCGTCTACGGCATCGTGACACGCTCCATCAAAAACGATAAAGATGTCGCAAACCAGATGACGAAGACGATGGCAGGCATGGGCATGTTCATAGTGCTCGCTTTCACAGCCGGCCAGTTCGTCGCCTATTTCAACGAATCCAACCTCGGTCTGGTCATCGGCGTCTACGGTGCGGATCTGCTTGAGAACATGAATCTGACGGGCATCCCGCTGATTGTCGGGTTCGTCCTGGTCACGGCGTTCATCAACCTGTTCGTCGGAAGTGCCAGCGCCAAATGGGCCATGATGGCGCCGATATTCATCCCGATCATGATGCAGCTCGGTTATTCACCGGAACTGACGACGATGGCATACCGTGTCGCGGACTCATCGACGAACATCATCACGCCGCTCATGACATACTTTGCGATCATCATTGCATTTGCGCAGAAATATGACAGGAACATCGGCATCGGTACATTGATTTCGGTCATGCTGCCGTATTCAATCTTCTTCCTGGTCGTATGGAGCCTGATGCTGATCGTCTGGATGCTCACAGGCCTGCCGCTCGGTCCGAATGCACCGATTCATTATCCGGGTTAGATGGTTTTTCAAAGACACAGTGTGAACTGTGTCTTT
Organism: Salinicoccus kekensis; assembly: GCF_900220995.1. Taxonomy (GTDB): domain Bacteria; phylum Bacillota; class Bacilli; order Staphylococcales; family Salinicoccaceae; genus Lacicoccus; species Lacicoccus kekensis. The sequence goes on along the minus strand of NZ_OBQF01000001.1, from coordinate 746,513 downwards.
TTTCTTTTCATTATCAATTTAAGACATGTATAATTCAGTTGAGGATAATACATTCTGAGGAGACTATTTCATGAAAAAATTAATTTTGATTGATGGCAACAGTGTGGCCTTCAGGGCCTTTTACGGACTGCCTTTATTATCCAACCAGAGCGGTCTGCATACGAATGCGGTCTTCGGTTATGCAAGGCTCCTGGAGCGGATCATAAAAGAGGAGGAACCGACTCATTTCCTCGTCGCTTTTGATGCAGGGAAGTCCACTTTCAGGCACAAGGAATACAAGGACTATAAAGGCGGCCGGCAGTCGACGCCGCCGGAACTCGGGGAACAGTTCGCCCCGATCAGACGGCTGATCGACGCCTACGGCATCAAACGTTTCGAACTGGATGAATACGAAGCGGATGATATCATCGGGACGCTCTCCAGGATGGCCGACGATGAGAAGATGAAGACGATCATCATCACGGGGGATAAAGACCTGACCCAGCTTGCAAGCGACCATACCGCCATATACTTCACCAAAAAAGGCATCAGCGACATCGAGGAATACACCCCTGAACATATACGGGAAGTCTATGACCTAAAGCCTGAGCAGATCATCGACCTGAAAGGCCTGATGGGGGACAAGTCCGACAATATACCGGGCATCCCGGGCGTCGGCGAGAAGACGGCACTGAAATTGCTCCATCAGTTCGGCACGGTCGAAAATGTGCTTGAAAATGCCGAGTCAGCAGGCGGCAAAAAACTCCAGGAGAAGCTGAAGGAGTTCAGCGAAGAGGCGCTTATGAGCAAGAGCCTTGCCACGATCCACAGGGAAGTGCCCATGGATTTTGAGATTTCCGATCTTGAATTCAGGAATGACTCCGAAGAACAGAAATACGAACTCTTCAAAGAGTATGAGTTCAATTCCCTGCTGCAGAACATGGATGCACAGGAAACAGAGGATATCAGCGACTTCGATGTCACATTGACGGATGACCTTGATGCACTCGGTGAAAAAGTCTCGATCCACCTGGAAGTCCGTGCGGACAATTATTTATACAACAGGCCTGAATACGCCGCCGCGACGGATGGCGAAAAGGCCTGGATCAAAAAAATCGACGATGTCGATGCCGCCGTCCTGGAGGAGTTCCTGGGCAGGCGCAACGAAGTGAATGCCTATGACATCAAGAGGCAGATCGCGCTGCTGCGCCAGCTCGGCATCGGCTTCACCGGTTTCACGCATGACATCATGATGGCAAGCTTCCTTCTCGACCCATCCAAGAAGATCGTCGATGTGGCCGAAACGGTCAGCCCGTATGGCATCAACATCAACAGCGACGATTTCCATTACGGTAAGGGACGCAATAAAAAAACACCGACCGAAGAAGAAATGACCGAATTTCTCACGGATAAGGTGATGGCGGTCCATAACGCAAAAGATGACATGGTGGCAAAACTTGCCGAGGATGAAATGGCGGACCTGTACCATGACCTTGAAGTGCCGCTTTCCAAAGTGCTCGCAGAGATGGAGCTGAGGGGGATACGCGTCCTGCCTGAGCGCCTTGTTGAAATGGAAGAGGAGATCGAAGGGCGGCTCGAGGAAATGAAGTCGCGGATCTATGAACTGGCCGGGGAGGAGTTCAACATCAACTCGCCGAAACAGCTCGGCGTGGTGCTGTTTGAAAGGCTCGGCCTGCCTGTGATCAAAAAGACGAAGACCGGTTACTCGACGGCCGTTGATGTGCTCGAGGCCCTGCAGGATAAACATGAAATCATCCAGCATCTGCTCGATTACCGCACAATATCGAAGCTCCAGTCGACTTATGTCATCGGCCTGCAGAAGGAAGTGCGGGAGGATTCGAGGATCCATACGCGCTTCAACCAGACGCTTGCGCAGACCGGACGGCTCTCATCAGTTGAGCCGAACCTGCAGAACATACCAATCCGCCTGGACGAGGGACGGCTGATCAGACGGGCATTCGTACCCAAAGATGAAAACCATGTACTGCTCGCCCTGGACTATTCACAGATTGAACTGCGTGTCCTTGCTGCAATCACAGGTGATGAGACGATGCAGGAGGCATTTTCGGGCGGCCTCGACATCCATACAAAGACGGCGATGGAAGTGTTCAACGTGGCACGTGAAGATGTCACGCCGACGATGAGGCGGAATGCCAAAGCGGTGAACTTCGGCATCGTCTACGGTATCAGCGATTACGGGCTCAGCCAGAACCTCGGCATCACACGTAAGGAGGCGAAGACGTACATCGACAATTACCTTGCCTCCTTCCCTGATGTGAAGGCATTCATGAGCTCGATCATCCAGGATGCAAAGCGGGACGGCTATGTGAAGACGCTGTTGAACAGGCGCCGTTACATCCCGGACGTCCACAATAAAAACTTCAATGCACGGAGTGTGGCCGAGCGGACGGCGATGAACTCGCCGATACAGGGCAGTGCTGCAGACATCATCAAGCTCGCGATGGTGAATTATGCCAAAGATGAAAAAGCACAGAGCTTCAATGCAGAGCTTCTGCTGCAGATCCACGATGAGCTGATCTTTGATGTACCGAAAGATGAAGTGGAAGATTTCATCCCGGTGATCAGGGATATTATGGAAAATGCGCTTGATATCGGTGTGCCGCTGAAAGTCGATTACGGCTACGGCAGCGACTGGTATCAGGTGAAGTAGGTGAGGATGTGCCGGAATTACCGGAAGTTGAATTAGTCAAAAGAGAACTGTCGACGGTGCAGGGTCTGACGATAGAGAGCGTCGAAGTATCGGAGAAGGTCACCCTGGGCCATAACTCCGGGAAGCTGACGGTCATCAAGGAACCGGTCGATATATTCATGAACAATACGGAAAATATGAAAATCGTTTCTCTCGGACGCCGCGGGAAGTATTTATACTTCATCCTTCAAAACGGCGCCCGGGTGAAATATCTGATCGGGCACCTTGGGATGAGCGGGGCGTTCTTCCATCTCGACAGCCTGGATGATATCGTCGAATATAATTTCAGGAAACACTGGCAGGTCATATTCCGCTTGTCTGACGACTCGATGCTCGTCTATGCGGATATCCGCCGGTTCGGCGAGCTCCGGACGATCGACAGGCTGTCCGATTTCCTGCCGGTCGTCCGGATGGCGCCGGAGTATGACGATGAAACAGCACCGGATCATTTCATCAGTGCGGTGAGGCATCCGGCGAATGCCGGGAAGGCGATCAAAGCCGTCATCATGGACAGCACCGTCGTGACCGGCGCCGGCAACATATACGCCTGTGAAAGTCTGTATGATGCCGGGGTACTGCCGACGAGGAAGGCCGGGAACGTGTCGGTCAAAAGGCTTCGTGACCTGTTCCGGGCAATCGTGGATGTTTTCGAGCTGTCGTTATCCCAGGGCGGCTCGACTATATCTGATTACCGGAGCTCCACCGGCGGAAGCGGGGAGATGCAGAACCGTTTCAAAGTTTATCAGAGGAAGATATGCCCAAATGGGCACGACATAACAACCAAAGTCATTGCCGGGCGCAATACGTTCTATTGTACGAAGTGCCAGCGGTAGGCTTTCAGGAGAGGATTGCAAATGTATAAAGTGATCGGTTTGACAGGCGGCATTGCGAGTGGCAAGTCCACAGCATCCGCTTACATAGAAGAACAGGGTTTCAAAGTGCTGGATGCGGATGTATATGCACGTAAGGTGACCGAAAAGGGGAGCCCCGGTTACCACAAGATCATCGAAGCGTTCGGCAACGGCATACTCGATGACGACGGGAACATCGACCGGCCCGCACTCGGACGGATCATCTTCAACGATCCGGACGAACGGCAGAAACTCAATGATATATCCCATCCTGAAATCAGGCGGATGATGAATGCGGACCGGGATGAATACGTGAAAGAAAACCATGTATTCCTGGATATACCGCTGCTGTTTGAAAACGGCCTGGATAAACAATGTGATGCGACCGTCACCGTCTATGTGACGGAGGAAAATCAAATGGAAAGGCTGATCGAAAGGAACGGACTCACAAAAGAGGATGCTGCAGCGAGGATCGGCAGCCAGATGCCCCTTTCGGAGAAGAAAAGCCGGAGCGACCGGGTATTCGACAACAACGGCGATAAAGCGGATCTGTTCAGGCAGATTGATGAATTCCTGAAAGAATTGCAAAATGATGAAATGTAATAAATAACACTTTTTTAAGAATTTAAATGTGTTATACTATTTATGAAAAAGTATAACTTGAAGGAGATTTATCATGAAAAAAGTTGCGATTAACGGGTTGGGCAGGATCGGCAGAATGGTTTTCAGGATTGCATCGGAATCTGATCACCTGGAGGTAGTTGCGGTGAATGCAAGCTATCCGGCTGAAACGCTTGCCCATTTGATTAATTACGATTCAACCCACGGGAAGTGGCAGAAACAAGTGGAACCCAAAGAGGGTGCACTGCTCGTTGACGGTCATGAAGTGAAGATCACAAGTGACCGCAATCCTGAGAATTTACCATGGGCCGACCTCGGCGTGGATATCGTCTTCGAGGCGACCGGTAAATTCAATGATGAAGAAAAAGCCTCCGGCCATATCAAAGCAGGAGCCAAAAAAGTGGTCCTCACCGGTCCGACGAAGGGCGGCAACGTCCAGACGGTCGTCGTCGGAGTGAACGATGAGAATTTAAGTGTGGACGACTATACAGTATTTTCAAATGCTTCATGTACAACAAACTGTCTTGCGCCCGTCGCAAAAATACTTGATGACGAATTCGGCATCGTCAGCGGCCTTATGACTACGGTCCATGCCTACACCAATGACCAGAAGAGCATCGACAACCCGCACAAGGACCTGCGCCGTGCACGCTCTGCTGCAGAGAACATCATACCAACTTCCACGGGTGCCGCAAAAGCGCTCGGCGAAGTGCTGCCCCAGCTGAAAGGCAAACTTGACGGCATGGCCCTGCGTGTGCCGACACCGAACGTCTCCCTCGTCGACCTCGTGGTGGACCTCGAGAAGGATGTAACGGTGGAAGAAGTGAACGAAACTTTTAAAAAGTATGCTGAAGGTGATATGAAAGGCGTTCTCGGCGTGACACACGAGCCGCTTGTTTCAAGGGACTTCAATACGGACCCGAGAAGCTCGATCGTCGACGCAAGCCTCACCATGGTCATGGATGACAATAAAGTCAAAGTGCTCGCATGGTACGACAACGAATGGGCGTACTCGAAGCGCACCGTTGAACTTGCTGAAAAAATCGCTGAAAAACTATAGATTGTACACAGCCCGGATATATTCCGGGCTTTTTTATTTCAATCGCTATAGAGAATATATAAAATTTGATATAATATAAAGGAATAAAAACCGATAGAAGGGGTGATCATTTATGAAATGTCCACAATGCCGGCACAGCAGCTCAAAAGTGGTCGATTCACGCCATACCGATGAAATGGCTGCCATACGGCGCCGGCGTGAATGTGAAAGTTGTGGATTCCGCTTCACCACATTCGAACGGATAGAAGTCACGCCTCTGGTCGTCGTGAAAAAAGACGGTACAAGGGAAGTTTTCAACAGGGATAAAGTGCTCGCAGGGCTGCTCCGTGCGTGTGAAAAGCGGCCGATACCGTACAAGGAGCTTGAAAAGCGCACGGATCAGGTCGAGGCAAGCCTCCGGAACCTGAACAAAGCGGAGATTTCATCAAATGATATCGGGGAGTTCGTCATGCAGGAGCTCATGACGCTCGACCAGGTGGCTTATGTGCGTTTCGCCTCCGTCTACAAGGAGTTCAAGGATATAGATCAGCTGATGGAAGCTTTGAACCAGCTGACAAAAGGCAGTAATAACGATGAACATCAATGACCGGCTGAAACCGAACACCGAGTTCATCATCTACCGCCCGATGCGCCTCGGTGCCGATCACATGGCCAGCCTCAATGAGCTCTATATGCCTCTGATCGGACCGGATGCTGCGATGGTCTATATCTATATGTTCGAATCGACGGAACATCACTCACCGCTCGCAATCCGCTTCCATAAGGAATTCATGGACGCGCTGTCTGTGCCGTTATCCGACCTGATGACGGTCATCCGCAGACTCGAAGGCATCGGTCTGCTGAAGAGCTATGTATCGAATAATGCCCATGAGGACCTGTTCGTCTACGAACTGCTGCTCCCGGTGAGCCCTGCTGCATTCTTCAATGATCCGATGCTCAGCATGTACCTTTATGGAAAAGTGGGCAGTGCACAGTATAAGATCAAAAAGGAACGGCTCATCTATCCGAAGCTCCCGGAAAACATCACTGAAGTGACTTCGAAGTTCACCGAAGTGTTCAACCCGAATAATGATCCCGCCTTCACGCTGCCGAAGGAGAACTTCAAAAAAGAGACCGTCTCGGCAGGCATCAATGTAGACCTCGATGATTTTGACTTCGATGTTTTATTCACCCATCTGAAGGGCACCATCATAGACCGCAAATACTTCACGAAAGACATCCGGATGCTGATTGTGAAGCTCAGTGTGCTGTTCGGCCTGAATGCATATGATATGAAGAACATACTGCTCAAATCGACTTCGAACTACCACGGCATCGATGCGGCGAAGCTCAAATATGAAGCGAGGAAGTACTTCCAGATGGAGTCTAAAAAAGTCAGCCCCGTGCTTGAGGCACCGGCAGGCAAAAGCACCGAACCGGAGAAGACCGAGGAGGATGAATACATCCGTATGCTGAACGAGACGAATCCGATCGACCGGCTGCGGGACCTCCGGCAGGGCATGCCGACGGATATCGAGTTGAAGCTCGTCACCGACATCATTGTCAATACGACGCTCAGCCACGGTGTGATCAACATACTTCTCGAATATGTTTATTTGAAACTGGATGGCGAACTGCCGTATAATTACACGATGACGATTGCAAAGGACTGGGTGGAGAAAGGGTACCAGACGCCGGGTGAAGCGATCGCCTCCATCAAGGAACGGAAGGCGCAGCAGGAGAAGCGGAAGCGGCGTTATGTGCCTTCCGAACGCCAGGGTGAAAAGGCCCCGAAATGGATGACGAAGAAGAAAGATGCACCGCTGGAGCAGAAGCAGCCGGAAAAAGAAGTGAAACAGTCCGGCGATGTGAAGAAGACCGCAAAAGACGACCCGGAACTGCAGAAAATGATAGAGGAATTCAGAAAAAACAGGTGATATCATGGAGCCGATCAATCAATTCATTAAAAATAACAGGAAAATAGAAGAGAATAACGAGCGGATTTATCAGGAACTCATCCGCAACCCGAAGATCACGAAGCTGATCGAAGACGCAGAAAATCCGCTGACCGCTTCGATGATCAAAAATGATCTGATCACTTTGAAGCACTATGCGGATCAGCCGGTCGAATGCAGTGAAAACAGTGCGGGCGGATGCGACAACCATCCCGACGGATACATCATCAACATCGATATCCGCAACGGACGGGCGAACATGTACTACACCCCGTGCCCGATCAAAGTGAGAAATGACGAATTCAAGAAGCGTGAAAGCCTGATCCAGTCGTATCACGTACCTGAAGACATCAAAAACGCAACGTTCGATACGATCTACCTTGATGAAAATTCCAACCGGGGTGACGTGCTGAGAAAGGCGATCCAGGTGACGGAAGCGGTCGCTTCCGGCGAAAATTACCGGGGGCTCTACATCCACGGGGAATTCGGCATCGGCAAGTCCTATATACTCGGGTGCATTGCGAATGAGCTGAAGGAGAAGGCCGTCTCATCCCTGATCGTCTATGTGCCTGAAATCATCCGTGATCTGAAATCCGGCTTCCGGGACGGTACGACGGATGAGAAGTACAGGGCCATCAAAAGTGCGCATGTGCTCATACTGGACGACCTCGGGGCGGAAGATGTGACCCCGTGGGCGCGTGACGAAGTGATCACCGGTATACTGCATTCCCGCATGGTGGAAAAACTCCCGACGTTCATAAGCTCCAACTTCTCGATCAATGATCTCGAGTACCGTTATGCACGGACGAAGGAGAACGGCATAGAGGAGACGAAGGCGCGCCGGATGACGGAGCGGATCCGCGCACTGTGCGAAGAGGTCCAGCTGACGGGCGACAATTACAGGACAAGGTGAGTATTGCATTCATCACAGCTTTAAAGTATAATTAATCTGTAAATTTCATTAATTAAATTCCAAGGACAAGACACTTTCGCGTTTTTTCAAAGAGAGCACTTCATCTGCTGAAAGATGTGCATTAAACCGACTGTTGTTACTACCTTTTGATTTGCCGGTTAATACCCGGCCGGTACGGACCGTTATATCCCGGCTTGAGATGATGGGCATGCGCCTGTCATGAATCAGGGTGGTACCACGGTTATTCCGTCCCTCTAATTTATTAGAGGGGCGTTTTTTTATATTATGGGAGGATGAGTAGGATGACAGAAGCGATTAAAATCAAATTTCCTGACGGCAATGTAAAGGAATACGACTTCGGCGTGACGCCGGAAGAGGTGGCGGCATCGATCAGCCCCGGGCTGAAGAAAGCGGCGGTTGCCGCTAAAGTGGACGGGGAAATGTACGACCTCCGCCGGCCGATCGAAGCGAGCAGTGATATCGAGTTGTTCACGAATAAGAATGAAGAAGGCCTTGAAGTGCTGAGGCACTCGACGGCCCACCTGATGGCCCAGGCATTGAAGCGGCTCTACGGTGATGTGAAGTTCGGGGTCGGCCCGGTCATCGAGGAAGGGTTCTACTACGACTTCGATATGGAGGAGAGCATATCCACAGAGGATTTCCCGAAGATCGAAAAAGAGATGCAGCGCATCGTGGATGAAAATGTCGAGATCGAGCGACGTATACTCTCGCGTGATGAAGCGAAGGAACTCTTCAAAGACGATCCTTACAAGCAGGAACTGATCGAGGCGATCCCTGAAGATGAAAACGTCTCTGTCTACTCACAGGGTGAGTTCACCGATTTATGCCGCGGGGTGCATGTCCCGACGACATCGAAGATCAAGTCCTTCAAGCTGCTGTCCACTGCAGGTGCATACTGGCGCGGCGATTCGGACAACAAGATGCTCCAGAGGATCTACGGCACTGCATTCTTCAATAAGAAGGATTTGAATGCGCACCTCCAACTGCTCGAAGAGCGGAAAGAGCGGGACCACCGCAAGATCGGCCGCGAGATGAAACTGTTCCAGAACAGCCAGGAAGTGGGGGCGGGACTGCCGCTTTGGCTGCCGAACGGTGCGACGATCCGCCGCGAGATCGAAAGGTACATCGTCGATAAGGAGATTGCGCTCGGCTACGATCATGTGTACACTCCAATCATGGCGAATGTCGACCTGTACAAGACGAGCGGCCACTGGGACCACTACCATGAAGACATGTTCCCGCCGATGGATATGGACGGCGAAGAACTCGTGCTCCGCCCAATGAACTGCCCGCATCATATGATGATCTACAAGAATGAGAAGCATTCCTACAGGGAGCTGCCGATCCGTATCGCGGAACTCGGCATGATGCACCGCTATGAAGCAAGCGGGGCGGTCAGCGGCCTGCAGCGTGTGCGCGGCATGGTGCTGAACGATGCCCACGTGTTCGTGAGACCCGACCAGATCAAGGAGGAGTTCATCCGCGTCGTCCAGCTGATCATCGAAGTGTACAAGGATTTCGGCATCGAAGACTATTCCTTCCGTCTGAGCTACCGCGACCCGGAAGACACCGAGAAATATTTCGATGATGATGAAATGTGGCAGAAGGCGGAAGCGATGCTGAAGGAAGCCGTCGATGAGATGGAGCTTGAGTACGTCGAGGCGGAAGGTGAAGCGGCATTCTACGGTCCGAAGCTCGATGTGCAGGTGCAGACGGCACTCGGCAAGGAAGAGACACTGTCGACCGTGCAGCTCGACTTCCTGCTGCCTGAGAAATTCGACTTGACGTACACCGGCAGTGACGGGGAAGCGCACCGCCCGGTCGTCATCCACCGCGGCGTCGTCTCCACGATGGAACGCTTCGTTGCATTCCTGACTGAAGAATATAAGGGTGCTTTCCCATTATGGCTTGCACCGCAGCAGGTGGAGATCATTCCGGTCAACCTCGACCTTCACTATGACTACGCAAGAGCCATCCATGACGAGATGAAATCACACGGCATCCGCGTCCATATCGATGACCGCAATGAAAAGCTCGGCTACAAGATCCGGGATGCGCAGATGCGCAAAGTCCCTTATCAGGTCGTCATCGGTGATAGGGAAATTGCGGAGCAGGAAGTGAACGTCCGTAAATACGGCGAAGAGAAGCAGAACACTTTCGAGAAGGAAGAATTCATCTGGCACGTTGTAGATGAAATCAGGCTCAAAAAAAGTTTGACAAAATAAGATACAACCTGTATAGTAGTAAGAGTTGATAAGAACGGACAAGAAGAAGCACCCGCTTCTCACCCGCAAACGCTTGATGGCAGTGACCGGGTTTCAAAAATACAACACACATATGTGATAAGAAGTATGTGGGAGAATGTATTGATGGTGATCGGCGGGCGCATGTATATGCACCCGCCGTTTTTTGTTCGTCTTAAATATTTTGGAGGTGTCAAAGATAGCAAAAGACCAGACAATAATTAATGATCGTATTCGCGCCAAAGAGGTTCGATTAATTGCACAAGACGGTGAACAGCTCGGTGTCAAACCGACTAAAGAAGCTATGGAAATGGCAGAACGTGTGGAATTGGATTTAGTCTTGGTTGCACCAAAAGCCAAGCCGCCTGTCGCCCGTATCATGGATTACGGCAAGTACAAGTACGAGCAGCAGAAAAAAGACAAAGAAGCACGCAAGAAGCAGAAGACAATCAACGTAAAGGAAATCAGGCTGTCCCCGACAATCGAGGAGCATGATTTCAATACGAAATTGAAAAATGCGAAGAAGTTTATTGCCAAAGAAGATAAAGTGAAAGTTTCCATACGTTTCCGTGGCCGTGCAATCACCCACAAAGATATCGGTCGGAAAGTATTGGAACGTTTTGCTGAGGAACTCAAAGATGTTGCGACAGTCGAGCAGAGACCTAAGATGGAAGGCCGTTCCATGTTCCTGGTTGTTGCACCCATCACAGAAACTAAATAACCATTAAATTCGGAGGTCAGAAAAATGCCAAAAATGAAAACACACAGAGGTTACGCAAAGCGCGTTAAGAAAACCGGTACAGGTAAATTCAAACGTGGCAGAGCATTCACAAGCCACTTATTCGCAAACAAGACGACAAAACAGAAGCGTCATTTAAGAAAGGCGACACTTGTTGCCAAATCAGATTCTAAAAGACTGAAACACCTGCTGGCACGCGCCAAATAATACACATTTTCAAGGAGGAATAAGCGATGACACGTGTAAAGAACGGATTGACGTCACGTAAGAGACGTAAAAAAGTATTAAAACAGGCTAAAGGGTACGTCGGTTCCAAGAGTACTCTCTTCAGAACAGCAAAACAACAGGTAATCAAATCAGGTCAGTACGCATACCGTGACCGTAAAAATAAAAAGCGTGAATTCAGGAAGCTCTGGATCACACGTATCAATGCAGCAGCACGTCAAAACGACATCAGCTACAGCCGTCTGATGAACGGATTGAAAGTTGCAGGCATCGATGTGAACAGAAAAATGCTTTCAGAAATCGCGATTTCTGACGAAGCGGCATTTGCTGAACTTGCAAACAAAGCAAAAGACGCTCTTGCTAAATAATTAATATAATATATAGGTATTGGAACCCCGCTGAACAGATGCAGCGGGGTTTTTCTTATGGATTTTTTGGGGGTGGCCGATTTGGACTCTGTTTTTTAGCCGTGCAAATCGGACCGGGCGGGTTTAGCCGATTTGCGTGTCCCGATTTGGAGGGCGAGATCGGATTTCCAGTCTGAATCCGATTTGAAGGTGTTTATTTGTATCGGGAAATCGGTATTCATGACTATATCCGATTTCATCCTTAATTTTGTCCTATGCAGATCGGATTGGGAGAGCTTATCCGATTTGAGCGGCTTGATTTAGGGAGTGAGCTCGGATTTTTAATCTGAATCCGATTTGAAAGCCAATTTTCACCGGCCCAAATCGAAACCGCAGCCACCCTTAATTCATCCCACCTCCCACTATGGTATAGCCAAAAGCTATATCAGGCTATGAATAAATACTGTTATTCTATATCTCATATACATGATAATATTTATCCAATACATAAATTGGAGTGGTGGTCATGACAAAGGTGAATACTAAAAACATATATCGTGCCGATCAGGTGGGGAGCCTCCTCAGGCCTGAAAGGATCAAGAATGCAAGACGCAAACTTGAAGCGGGGGAAATCACGACAGATACGCTCAGACAGATTGAAAACGAAGAAATAAAGAGAGTCGTCGAGAAGCAGAAGGAAGCGGGACTCGGTGCCGTCACTGACGGTGAATTCCGCCGTGCATGGTGGCACTTCGATTTCCTTGAAAATTTGACGGGTGTTGAAGGTTACTGGAGCGGCGACGGCATCCAGTTCCAGGGAAAGCAGACGAAGTCGCGTGCCATCAAAGTCACCGGTAAACTCGGATTTGATGATCATCCATTCCTGGAGGACTTCAAATTCCTGAACGAGCAGGCAGGGGAGCACACGGCAAAAGTGACGATACCGAGCCCCAGCATGCTGCATTTCCGAGGTGAAGTGGACCCGACGGCCTACCCGGATGAGGCAGTATTCTTCGAAGACCTTGCTTCAGCATATAAGACGGCAATCGAAAAATTTTATGAGGCAGGCTGCAGATACCTGCAGCTGGATGATACGGCCTGGGCCTACCTCTGTTCCGATGAGCAGAAAGAAAAACTGAGGGAAAAAGGCCTCGACCCGGAATACCTCGTCGAAAAATATCTCGAGACGATCAACAATGCAGTAGCGGACCGTCCGGATGACATGACGATCACTATGCACATATGCCGCGGAAACTTCCGTTCCACATGGATTTCATCAGGCGGCTATGAACCGGTGGCTGCAGAAATTTTTGGGAAGCTCAATATCGACGGTTTCTTCCTCGAGTATGATACGGAGCGTGCCGGCGGATTTGAACCGCTGCGCCACGTCAACCGGGATGACCTGACGATCGTCCTCGGGCTCGTCACTTCCAAGCACGGTGAACTGGAAGACAAGGAAGAAGTGAAGAAGCGCATCGAAGAGGCGTCTAAATATGTACCGCTCGATCAGCTGGCGCTCAGTCCGCAGTGCGGCTTCGCCTCGACAGAGGAAGGCAACCTGCTGACGGAGGACGAACAATGGGAAAAAATCAGACATGTTGTCCAGATTGCAGAGGAAGTATGGTCTTAAACAGCCGATGAATTTTTATATCAGGAGGGGTTAGTGTGCGGAAAGTGCAAGTGGAAGAGGCGATCGATAAAAGCCGCTTCAATAAGTTTCATCTGCTCGTTTTTCTATGGTGTTTCTTTGCCATCGCTTTTGACGGATTCGATATCGCATTATATGGAATAGGGCTGCCGCACATGATGGAGGACTTCGGTTTATCCGCTGCCGAAGGCGGCGCCATCGGGAGCTATGCTCTGATCGGCATGATGCTCGGCACTTTCGTGCTCGGTTCCTTCTCTGATGTCATCGGCAGGAAACGCATACTGATCATCTGCCTTGTACTCATTAGTGTATTCAATGCACTCGCAGGTCTTGCGACAAGTGCAGCGATGTTCCTTACATTCCGTTTCATCGGTTCCATCGGGATGGGCGGCCTCATGCCGGTGGTGATCTCATTCATGAGTGAATACTCACCGAAGAAGAACAGGGCACTGACTGTGGCAATGATGTACACCGGCTACTCGATCGGCGCGATCATCGCCTCGGTCACTGCAATCTACTTCATTGAAAGTCTGGGCTGGCGGTTCATGTATTTATTGAGTGCACTGCCGCTGCTCGCATTGCCGTTCCTGATCAAGCAATTCCCGGAATCGATTTCCTACCACCTGCCGAGAGGGCATAAGGAAAAGGTCGCCGAGATCCTGAACAGGGCGAACCCTGGAGGCAACTACAACCCGACGGATGAGTTCGTGTATACAGCTGCCAAAAAAGATGCGAAGGGACTGCCGATCGGGCAGTTGTTCACGGGCAACCGTGCAATCACGACCATCGCATTCTGGGTGATGGTATTCAGCTGTCTGATGATGATCTACGGCCTGAACACATGGCTGCCGACGATGATGCAGGAATCCGGCTTCAATGTCGCCTCCAGCATGTCGTTCATCATGATACTTGCGGTCGGGCAGATCATCGGGTCCCTCACCGGCGGCTATATGGTCGACCGGATCGGCCATAAGAATGTGCTCCTCACGATGTACCTGCTCGGCGCGGTGTGCTTCGTCGCCTTGAGCATCACGCAGCAGCCCCTGCTCATCTATGTGCTGATCGCAATCGGCGGAGCATGTACGGGCGGTACTCAAAATCTGGTGAACCCGTATATCAGTGCGTTCTACCCGTCGGATATCAGGGGGACCGGCCTCAGCATGGCCGTCGGCATCGGCAGACTCGGCTCCATCACCGCACCGGTGTTGATCGGTCTGGTGCTGATGACGAACCTGGAGCCGCAGACCGCATTCATGGCATTCGCCATACCAAGCCTTCTCGGCGGCACTGCATTATTGTTCGTCCGTGAAAGAAGCGGTAAGACGGTGCAGACTGCAGCCCCTGTTGCAGGCGAGACATAAAATAAAGACAATCATCAAATATAAATAAACTTGGAATATTTTGAACTCAATCTAACGTTGTATATTACCTGCTTACTATAACAAATGTTTAAAATGTAAAAAAAAGGTAATAGTCCTATAATTGATATAAAGGGGAGTCGTTATGAAAAGTTCAAACTATCTAATTATATTTATTTTAGGTATTATTGTCGCTGTCATTCTGATATACCTGTTCGGTAACCCATTCGCATGATTTTCCGGAGCAGCCTGAAGGCTGCTCTTTTTTTATTCTTCATGGCTGTACAATCAAATGGAACAGAAAGTCCATAAAATTCAGCGTATTTTAATAATGCTCTGATATAATACATTATAAATATTATATTGGGAGCTATTGCATGAGAAAATCTTTAAACGTTGTTTTAATGGGCATCATTTTATTTGTGTTGTCTGCCTGTGCTGATGATTCAGCCGAACCTTCGGAAGATATACATAATACCCGTCATGAAGATACAACAGCGGAGACGGACATCGAGGAATATGACGAAGAGGATCTCGAGGCGGCGGCGGATGTTGTTGTGGAGGAATATGACGGGGCGCCCGCGGATACATATGACGTCGTCTACACTTTGGATGAAGTTCTGGCACTCACTTTTGACGGCATACAGTCAAAAGAGGAGATGACCCGGGTGTTGGATGCCCTCGACGAGCATCAGCTCACCGCCACATTCTTTGCGTCTGTTGAACAGCTCGAGATGTATCCTGAAGGGGTTGCGGAAACGATCGACCGCGGCCATGAAATCGGGAATAACGGATTATACGGCATAGCGCTTGATGTACTGAACTACGGGGAAATCCACCATAGGATAAAATGGACGAATGAGGCCATTGAAGCGTTCACCGGCGAGTCTCCGGAATTCATTCATGCTCCAAATGATGAAGATGAACGCGTCAAAAAAATTGCTGCACAGCTGGATATGCGCAGTGTCATCAGTCCGGTGAGGACACTTTCATCTTCGGAGGATGAAGCGAAAATGGCCAGGGATGCAGGAAAAGCGATTGCGCGCGGCGGTGTGCTGTCCATGGATCCGGAGGATGAAGAGCTGATTCCTTATCTCACTGAAGCAGCCGAAGCGGTCGATTTTGAATTTGTGTCATTGGATGAACTGCTGGAAATGGATGAAGGACGGAAAGATTTCGAAGATATTGAAGGTGCGGATGCGATCCAGGTCAACTCCGACATCTGGAGTGTACCTCCGGTGCTCCATCACAGTCAGCCGACTGAAGAGAGGGAAGTGGCGCTCACTTTCGACGATTGGGCGAGTGAAGCGACCGTGCTTGAAGTACTAGATATCCTCGATGCATATGACATCAAATCGACCTTCTACTTGAAGACGCTTGAGATAGAGAAGAACCCGAATCTTGCGAGGGTCCTGGTCGAGCGCGGACATGAAGTGGCGAACCATACCCATTCCCATCCGGATGCGACGACCATCACCCCGGAAGCGCTGCAGGAAGACGTGTACGAGGCACACCGTATCATCACCGAAGCCATCCAGGAGCCGCCGGCACTTTATTTCAGGCCGCCGTTCGGCAGGATTGATGAGCAGAATGCCCATGCGATCGCGGCGATGGGGTATGAAGCGATCGGTATGTATGATCTCTCGTCCTATGATTGGAATGAGGAGTATACTGAAGCGGACGTCGTCAACCGTGTGATGACGAACGTCCAGCCCGGCAGCGTGATCGTCATGCATATTCTGGATGACATCCATACCCCTGCGGTGTTGGATGATGTCATCGAGGCATTACAGGCGGACGGATATGAATTTGTGCTGACTTCCGATTGGCTGGATGAATAAAATCAGGAGGCTGGATTATTCCGGCCTCTTTATTTTGCCCGGATCAAGGTCTTGCATTCGGCACCTTTCTTTTATACCATACTTTGTGAGTATGAAATATGCCATCAATTATGGAAGGGTGACTATGAATGAATAAAAAGCTATCATTATTATTGCTGCCGGTGCTTCTGCTGCTTGCAGCCTGCACGGATGACGGGGATGTGGATCCGGAAGCAGAAGAGGGGACGGAGGGTGAAGCAACAGGCGGAGATTTCGTCGTCTCCTACGGCAGTGATCTGACATCCCTTGATCCGCACGCGACAAGTGACCTGCCATCCGACCAGGTCAACACGAACATTTATGAGACGCTGCTGACACAGGATGAGGAGATGGAGATCGAGCCGCTCCTTGCCGAGGACTGGGATCAGACGGATGACAACACATGGGTCTTCAACCTGCGTGAAGATGTGACGTTCCATGACGGGAGTGGATTCAATGCAGAAGTGGTCAAGACGAATTTCGACCGTCTGCTGGATCCTGCGACCGCATCAGCGAGGATGAACTTGTTTGAAATGATAGAGGAGGTCGCGGTCGTTGATGAGTATACGGTCGAAATCACCACTGAGTATCCGTTTGCACCGCTCCTCAACCATCTGACAAGCGATGGTGCGAGCATGATCAGCAGGGAGGTCATCGATGAAGACTACCAGTCGGCCCTTGATTCAGCAGGTCTGGATATGACTGCTGAAGACTATTATGAATTGAGGGAATCTGGCGGCGATGATTATGAAGATGTAGTGGACGACATCTCCGGTGAAGTGGGGAGCGTGGTGGAACAACAGCCCGTCGGCACGAACTATGCCCGATTCGAAGAACGCAATCCCGGTGAAAGCACCACATTATCGAGGTTCGACGACTACTGGGGCGGGCCGATGAATCTGGATACGGTGACCTACAGGGTCGTCTCTGAGACCGGTTCAAGGATCGCCGAGCTTGAAACGGGAGACTCCCATATGATCGGCGGATTCGAACCGAACCATCTTCAGCGCATTGAAGACAACGCGGAAACCGAGCCTTATACACATTATAATATCGCTACGGAATTCATCGGATTCAATACGCAGAAAGAACCCCTTGATGACAAGAGGGTGAGGCAGGCGATTTCGCATGTCGTGGATAAAGAAGAAATCATTGATGGCATATACAGCGGCACAGGCAGGATACCTGCAGGGCCGATCCAGCCCGAACTGCTCGGGCATGACGAGGACCTGGAGGGACTTGAACACGATGTGGAGCGTGCGCAGGAATTGATGGCGGAAGCGGGATATGAAGACGGCTTTGAGATCAGCATCATCACCAATGATGCGCCGGAGCGTGTCGATGTCGCGATCTACCTGCAGGAAGCTCTGCAGGAGATCAATGTGGATGCGACCGTCGACCAGCTTGAATGGGGCGCCTACCTTGAAGAGACCGGCACGGGAGATCATGATATCTTCATCCTCGGCTGGCCGAATCCGACGGGGGACCCGGACCAGTCCGTATGGCCGCTGTTCCATTCATCAATGGAAGGCAGCCAGGGGAACCGCACCTTCACCGATGATGAAAGAGTCGACGAACTGCTTGAAGCGGGAAGGACGACGACTGATGAGGCAGAACGCGTGGAGATCTACCATGAGCTGCAGGAAATCCTGGTCGACGAAGCACCGATGGTCTATATGAGGCAGGCGCTCAGCATGAACGCCCAACGCAGTGACGTGGAAGGATTGTACATCAACAATTATAATAAACCGGATTTCCGTAATGTGACTTTAAGCGAATAAAACAAAACCACCAATGAAATGAGGTGTTGCCTCCCAGGTTTACAGAGGAAATAAAAATTCTGTAGACTTAGGAGGTTTTTTGATGGTCAGACACAGAAGGTTTGAGGAGAAACTGGAGATTGTGGAATATTAGATGAAGCATGGTGGTCATCAGGGGACGCCCGAACGATTTGGTGTGCATGGTAGCATGCTCACTGAATGGACTTATTGTACCAGGAGAAAGACTGATTTATATATGAGCCAGACAGTATTCAGGGGCATTTTGTCATCTGTTATCTTACGCTCGTGCTGCAGCATCTATTGTAATATCGATTATGGGAGCAGGATGTCCCTTATCGAAATACTTGATGCATTGGGACTAGTCGGATATCGCAGTGTGTGGGAAAAAAGATAAAAGAAGCAACGCATATATATAACAAAAACATTAGGAACAGGCGACAAAAGCGATAATGCTTCTGTTTGATATCTACTTTCATATATGAAAACAGAAAGCTGAATGTAATTTATATGATATATTGGAATTATAAGTTAATTTGAATATATTAATGTATTATATTGAAAGTGCTTGAGAAATTTGTTGTTACCTTGCTCAGTGTATTGTCTTTAGGGATTGTGGTGAATGAAGAGAGACACGAGCAAGTAAAATTAGTGGGAACAGTACTCCTCCATTAGAAATGAATTACAAAGAACAAGTTGATGCTTGTAGTGGTCCCATTAATTATAATTTATGGTTATCAATGTCTAACTCAATCGGATCAGTGTGGACTGTAACTGTTTTTATTAAATTAGAATATAGGGCACATCTACCATACTGGTGTTTTTGAACCAGTTAGCGAGAATGGACTACATTTAAAGCGTTCGGCCCACCTTATGTATCAAATGAATTGATCGATCAATTCTATAATTAATTAAAATAGAAAACGGACTTTATACGGTTCTATTCTTTGTGAGGTTATTATGCATACATTTAAAATTATCCTAAAAAGTATTCTCAAATCTAAAATGTCATTACTTATACCAGGAATCCTTATACTCATTACTACGATTATATTATTCATAAATATGTTTGAGTCTGGTCAAACAAAGGAAGCGTTACTCGCTCAACAAGAAGAAAGAATGGTGCCTTTGGATTTTGTCATCAGCCAATTTTATGCAAAAGAATCAGATGTGGGATTGACTGAAATGGATGAAGAGGTGCGGACCAATTTGGAAACGCAATTCGATCTTGTCAGTTCAATGTATAGAAAGCTGGAAGAAAATAATATGGACATTTCTAGTGAGATAATCCGTTATGTGAATGAATACGAAACATATGACCGGTATGAGGGATATATACAAATCGAATCAATGGATCAATTGGCAGTTCAAAAAGAGAAGGCCGAAATAATAAATGCTCATGGAATTGAGTATATTGAAGAAGAAATGCCTTACAACAGCAGTTTATTTGCTTTACAAATCATGAATCTTTTTTTGAATCCGATTACATTGTTATTTCTATTACTGATTGTCAACTTCAAATTTACCTCAGACCAAAGAAATAAAATTTTTGAATGGATGCAACTCAATTCGGTGTCAAAGAAAAATATCAGCTTTTCGTTCTTAGGAGCGTTCGTCCTAACAACTATTATGTATGCGCTTATAATAATGGTTGTATCATTATTGCCTATGATCATAACCGGAAATTTTCAAACCATTCATTACCCGGTGGAATTATTTACAAATGATGGTACGTCATTCATTGCAGCTTGGAAATTACTTTTGTATATTCCAATAGGCTGGATGGTATTTGCTATAATGATACTTTATATCAACGTTATTTTTATAAAAATCACTCAGTCTGCATCATTCGCTTTCATTTTGTCTGTTCTCATTATGGGCAGCCTTTATATTGTGAACTATAATTTTGGTCTTCAAATTTGGAACCCGATACATCTCCTCATAAATTATGAGATAGATTTGTTTGTTCAATATGCTTTTGTGGATTTTCTAATCATTATATTAATTTTAACAGCAATCATTCAAATACTTGGCTTTTTCCTATTAAAATTGAATTTTTCATTTCAGATTAAATACAATAATAATTTTCGTCAGTCTTTGTACAAACCAAGCAGACATTTCAAGTTATTATCATTTGAAGCTTTAAGAAAAAAGAGAAACCACACCTTATCGTTGAGTGTTGCGATTGTATCTATTCTTGCTCTTGCTTACTATTTTAATATTGACCAGGAATACCATGAAATACCTGAAATCTATCACGAAGCGTTAACAGATTATAGGGATGAGCTGATTCGTAATGGTGCAGCCCAGGAAACATTACTACTTGAATCTGAATTATCACTCGAGAATGCAAAGAATTCTGGAGCCGAGGATAGTACAATTGAAGAAATAGAAGACGCCACTAATTTATATTCTCAAATGGTGGATGATACAGCATACTATATTGATGAAATCAATGCGTTGTTAGAAAATATTGGCTCTGCTGATTTTAATGAAGAATATCGAGCTCTATTCGAAACGATAAGAGAAGATTATGGAGGATATGAAATAGCAGATGAAACTGGCCCGAGTGTCAGCGATCTTTCAACAGATGAAATGAACGAGTATTTTGAAGAAAATCAGATCGAGCCCCGGCCAATCGGAGATACTCAAATTTCAAATTTCGGCAATCCAAACAAAAATACGGAATTTTTTGCATCAGCAGATTCGGATTTGCATATAGCTTTCTATGAAAATAATAGAGATATCAGTAATGATACCATGTTTACTGTTCAGAAATTCTTTCAACATCATATACCATTATTACTAACTATTTTATTTGTATTAATAATCTGGTCTTCATTTTCCGATGTATATAAACCGAACGGTGTTTATGATTTCATATTCACGAAACCATTTACAGAGCGTATGGTGCTATTCAGCAAGTGGTGCTTTAACCTTTTATCCACTTATATACTGTTATTAATCGGCGCAATTATTTTGATTGCTATTAGTGCGGCTCTTGGAGGGATTGGAAGCCTAAATTACCCGATAGTCATTTATGAACATGAATCATTATACGCAACATCGACTGAATACAGCACATACGCACCGTTGGATGAAGTATTTTACCGTCTGGACACCATCAGTACTGTTCTGATGGAAGCCTCCGTTATTTTATTTTTAGTGGTTTTCTTCACTGCTTCTCTGCATGCAGTCATCGGGAGGTTTTCAAAACATCATTATGTTACATCTTTAGTCACATTAGCAGTAATAGCAATAGGGTACGCTTCAACATTGTTCTATACAGAAGCAAGTTGGATGTGGCTTAATCCATTTATATATTTTGATGTCTGGGATGTTGCTGATGGATGGCAATCAATTGTCGTCAATGATCCGAGAGTAAACTTTGCTAATGGTGCAATCATTCTAACTATACTCAGCGTGGTGTTACTGATAATAGGGTTGATTTCAAATAGAAAGCGGGCGATGTAGATGGCATTACTGACAGTAGAGGGATTAAACAAATTTTATGGTAAAAATCATGTATTAAAGTCAATTACATTTGATATCCATCCCGGAGATTTAATTGGCTTGGTGGGACCTAATGGTTCAGGTAAATCAACACTAATGCGTTCGGTGCTCAACCTGGAGCCGATTAAAGAAGGAACAATTCGCTTATTAGGAGAAATCAAAAAAGAAGATACAAAATTTTTTAAGTATCTGACTTTCTTACCTAGTGAAAATCACCTATACGATCATCTGACAGGCAGAGATCATATGGCTTTTATTGCAAATGTTCATAGTTTGGATAGAAATTGTATCAATAAAGTAATTGATAAGGTGGGAATTGGAGGTTATGTCGATCAAACAGTAAAATCATATTCATATGGAATGCGCCAACGCTTGTTGATTGCATTGAGTATTCTGCCAGAGCCGAAGCTCATATTTATGGATGAACCATTTAATGGACTCGATCCAACTAGTGTAATTGAATTGAAACAACTCGTACGTGAGTTGAATCAGGAGGGCATCACTTTGATGATTTCCACCCACAACCTTAATATTTTACAAGACTTGACAAATGATATCTGGTTTATTAAGGATGGCGCGTTGAACAAAAGCTACCAAAAAGAAAGTCTTGTATATTTGATAGAAATTGATGAATCAGATGTAGAATATGTAAAAACAGAAATAGCAGGGAGTAATATTGATATTAATGAAGATAAAAATACGTTGATTATAAAAGATAAGAGTCAATTGAATAATTATCTTCAAGTGCTGATACGTAAGAATATTAATATAAAATCAGTCAACGAAAATAGAACTTCTTTGGAACAGACCTATAAAGAGATATATGAAATCTCTTAATATTGTAGGGAATTGATGATTGCACAGGACGTCACGAGGACGACAAGGATGTAAACTGAAGACCTCAATCGGGTATTAGTGTTCTGTTGTAACACAAGATTTGTCTATTATAGACGATTAAAAGAAGGTAAAGGCACATAATAATCATTTCAGTACTCATGACAATATCCGTATATAACTTTTCTTTTCTGGCTTCCGCATTTTGTAGTGCTTTTTTATCATATTTCCATAAATTTAGATTGTAGGTTTTCTTTTTTGATACTTATAAGTAGAAGAGTTTTGTTGAAAGAATTACTAGGATTAGCTTCATCAAATAAAATTTCTTCAAAAAAGAGGTTATCTAAAAGATAACCTCTCCTGAAGTTCATTTTATTAAACCTGTTTATTTTTAATTGCTTCTATATCTGCTTCTATCCGCCGTATTATATCTTTAAGATGTTTAGACTTTTTAAACGTTAATAAATGTAAGGATTTAAAAAACCAAAGTTCAAACTTAGATGCACCAATCCCATCACGGTTTGCTATGATATTCATATTTTTCCCCCTTATCCCTTTAGATATTACTTATACTTTACCACCTACATAATATAATTCGAAAATTTAACTTTTTTTCCTGGTTGTTTTCAGCTTCAATTTGCCCTCTATATATTTTAAAATGTTTTACAAAATTAAGTAAGAATTGAATTATGAATGGTAGGGAACTTGATTGAACGAACTAAAGTACGGCATCCAGAGGTTCTAGAGATTCTTGATGTTTGATAACTTACCGGATGATCTTAATTATGATAATAATGAAGAGATCGTAGCGTCTCAATGGAATCTAGGTGGAATGTATGACTGGTCCCTCAGATGGCTGGTATAACCATTGTGGACTAGATTGTAGTGAGGGTTTAACCACAGGTTGAGGCGTACTTATTAAAACTGTAGATTTTTATTGTTGCACCCATAATCGCTGCTGGGACACTTTTGGTAATTGGGATCGTCCATCTCATCGACTGTCTGGATGTTTGTTATCTCATTTTAAAATCAAAAACAATCCCTCCTTCCAAGCTTTGACTGTTCTTCTTGGACCCAGTGAATAGTATCGTTTAGAGAAATTTGTTACAATAAAAGTAAATAAAAGGTTGAATCACACTTGGTCCATACTTGGTATAAGAGATACGACTCTTATTGAAAAAGTATCGGCCAAATATTAGAAGAATTAAGATGTTTAAATACTTGGCAGCTATCTGTCCCTTATTAGTGATAGTTCCTTACTGTAGTTCAGAACCATTATAATAATTTTTTTCTTTACATTCTCTATACTGGGTACAATATTTAGTCCGATAGGTATTAAAAGAGAAACAGGTATCTTAGGGAAAAGTTACTCTTTTTGTAAACACATTATTCCTTTTGATTGGTATTTTAATGTTATTATTTTCTGTATTTTGGGTGGTTTGCGAATTTTAAATAAATGGAAAATAACTCTCTAGTGGGGTGTATTAATGGATAGAAAAACTAAATATAATATCTTAATTATCGTTGTTATTGTTGTCGGTCTTGGGTTGGGTTTACTTGGTTATTTTGGTTTTATGGAGTTTATAAAAAATTTTCCAATGAATTGAGTTGGTTAATGTTTTCTGTTTATACTGTAAAGAGCCACGAGCAAACAGTCTAATAATATTGATTCAACATGCATTCAAATGACAGAGACATTAAGTTAAAATCAAAATAAACTCCTTTTCCTTGAAGATTGTGGTTACACATCGTCTCTATAGTAACTAAACTATTTCTTATAAATTGTCCAAAAGAAAGCAAATCAGCAATAACACTTTCATGTGTTTTGATTGGTTTGCTTTCTTTCTTACCCCCTAAATCTTCCTATTTAGAAAGGAACTAAAGTATATCTATTCGTCCGGGAGATAGGACAACCTTATATCTGAACCTTCTTCGATGTTATCCAAAGTTGATAAGCGTGCTGCCAGTTCGTTGTCTCCTGTTTCAGTTGTTATATCAGTTTCGCCTAAATTACCTGTGTAGCCATCTTCATTACGTGTTAAATCTTCAAGAACAATACGGCCCTCATCATTATCCCTTGCCAACTCAATTTCAAGTGTTTGGTCATCTAAAGTATACCGTCCTTCTATCTCATCACTGTCCTCTGGAAAATTTATTAACTCTATCTCTCCATTTTCAAAGCGCATTTCAAACGATGACATTTCTGGGGGAGAAGCATCGACTGAAAGAATTAATATATATTCATTCCCAGATAGTTCATCATCAGCGTTACAACCTGCTAAAATTATTACAAAGAATATACTACAAATACTTTTTTTTATATAAAAACCGCCCTTATATTACTTTCGATTGTAGCTTTAGGATAATGAGTGGAATATTGGGTATGACTTCTATATGGCATATCGTACTGCAATATCTAACAATTTCATAGGTTTTCAAAATGAAAATTTTCAAAGGGAAGTGTAACACGGACAAGAATTATTTTTTCGTCCGGGAAAAATAGTAAACTTATTTATAGCACTCATGATTTCTTTAGCAGGTTAATCTGATTTCCATGTATTTTTAATCCAGAGCATCCGACACTTTGACGATCTGTTTACCGAAATTGTCCCCGGTGAAAAGATTCCTGAATGCCTTCGGCAGCTTATCGAAGCCTTCTTCGATGGACACTTCGGATTTGATTTTCCCTTCTTCTATCCATTTCGCGAGCTGCTCGCTGGCCTCTTTAGCATCATCCTTGAATTGGCCGACGAGGAATCCCTGCATCAGCGCCTGTGATTTAATCAGTTTGGTCTGTACGCGTGGGCCGTTGTCTTCTTTGCTGTTGTAGGCTGAAATGGCGCCGCATACGGGTATTCTGGCAAAACGGTTCAAATGGTTGAACACCTCATCCGACACGGAGCCGCCGACATTTTCAAAATACACATCGATCCCGTCAGGCACCGCTTCAGCAAGCCTTTCGGCATAATCTTCGGCCTTGTAATCGACACCTTCATCGAATCCGAGATTGTCGGTGAGGTGCTTCACTTTTTCAGGACCGCCTGCAATCCCGACAACCCTTGCACCTTTGATTTTAGCGATCTGTCCGACGACGGATCCGACGGCACCCGATGCTGCAGAGACGACGACGGTTTCGCCCTCCTGAGGCTTTCCTATATTCAATAAACCACCGTAGGCAGTATGCCCCGGCATGCCGAGCGTGCTGAGGTATAAGTACAGCGGCACTTCCGTCGACGGCACTTTATCGACTGTACTGGACGGTACGGTATTGAATCTCTTCCATGGCAGTGCACCCGTCACGACATCCCCGTCTTCAAAACCGTCCGCATTGGATTCTGCGACTTTGCCGACAACATGGCCGGCCAGCGGTTCATCGATCCTGAACGGTTCCGCATAGGACTTTGCATCGTTCATCCTTCCACGCATATATGGATCGACTGATATATAGACGCTCTCTATCAGCAGTTCCCCATCACCGGGCGGGACCGTCTCAACTTCTTCATATCTGAAAACCTCATCGCCGGGTACCCCGTCCGGACGCTTAGCCAAAACAATTTGTTCGTTATTCATGATATCCCCCTCTAAAAATGATTATAACTCCATAAAAACAGGCCACTTGTGTGGCCTGTGAATCAGATTGACAATGTACGGTTTATGCTGCTGCCCTGCATGCTTCGGCGCATCTGAAGCACGCTTCGGCACAGCGCTGGCAGTGGTCATGATCATGCTTCTCGCATTCCTGGCCGCATGCTTCACAGATGGTCGCACAAACTTGCGTGAGTTCGGTCACGAACGGTGAATCCCTCGTGATCGCCTGTTCAAGATATGAGCATATATCCGCACATTCCCTGTCCATGCGTATACATTCGGCCATCATACCCACATCATCTTCCTTCAGGCATGCGTCATAACAGTTGTTGCATGCCTCCATGCATTCATGCACCACCTGCAGCAGCTTCTCATTTGCTTGAGCCATATCGAATCCTCCTTGAAATATTTATGGATTTAAATTCCATGTTCCCTTTGATGGCAGAAATTAAACAGCCGGCGACACCTCCCCGCAGCTTAAAGATGGCAGGGTGGGTGCTGCATGCGGCAAAACTGTCGCAAAATTCAATCATTGTCTGATATCATTAAAGGGATTGAAGTCCGCTTAAAAAAGAGTATGCGGAAGGGGGATGAGATACATAATGAAGAAATCCGTGATCGTCTTACTCGGCATCTCCGTCGTCTGCATCGCGTTTGCCGCAATTTTCGTAAAGCTTTCAGGGGCACCGGCAAGCATCATCAGCATGTACAGGATGTTCTTCGCAAGCCTCCTGCTGCTGCCGGTCGTCTATAAATACAGGCAAGAGTTCCTGAAATTGACGGTGCGGGAGTGGGGGGCGCTGATTTTTGCAGGGTTGTTCCTCGCCATGCATTTCGGCTTCTGGTTCGAATCCCTGCATCTGACGTCTGTGGCAAGTTCGACGGTCATACTTGCACTGCAGCCGATCATTGCGATGGTGGGGGCGTACCTGGTCTATAAAGAGAAAGTGAGCCTCAGGGCGGCGGTTTCGGTGTTCATCTCATTCCTCGGGGTCGTCCTCATCAGCTGGGGGGATTTCAGTTTTACGGACTTGAGCGCCATCACCGGCAACTTCCTTTCATTCCTCGGCGCGGTGGCCGTCGTATGCTACTTCATGATCGGACAGAATGCGGTGCGCAATCTTAAACACTGGGTCTACAGTTTCATCGTATTCGCCATTGCCGGTGTATTTTTATTGATCTACAACATCATCACCGGGACCGCCCTGACGGCATACCCGCCGGTGGAGTGGCTGTTATTCATACTGCTTGCGATATTCCCCACCATTGCACACGTCATATTCAACTACCTGCTGTATGATGTGAGCCCGACCACCGTGTCCATGGCCATGCTGCTTGAACCTGTGGGCGCATCCATACTCGCCTTCTTCATATTGTCGGAAACACTGGGGCCCCTTCAGCTAACGGGTGGAATGATCGTGCTTATCGGCGTCTACATCTTCCTTTGGAGTGAACGGCGGGAGGAATATGCAAAAACTTAAGCAATGGAGTAATTTATTGTGCAGTGCCCTCGGATCACGAATGATTTCATCAATATACGGGTATGAAAGTTAAGATAAGGATTTTCTATCTTAATGGAGGTGCACTATGAAGAGTCATTTTCGTCTGATCGTCCTCGGCGGGGGTGCCGGGGGCATATCGACCGCAAGCCGCATATTGAGCAAGAAGAAAGATTTGAAAAATGAAGTACTCATCATAGAGCCGGGTGATTACCACTTCTTCCAGCCGGGCTGGCCGCTCGTCGGCAGCGGGGAAGTGAAGAGTGAGGCGACGAAGAAACCGATGGCGAAGGTCATCCCGAAAGGTGCCAGGTGGATGAAGGCCTTTGTTGACAGTGTGGATCCGGTGAAGCGTGAAGTGACTGCAGGCGGTAAGACCGTGAGCTACGATTTCCTGATCGTCGCGATGGGTCTTGAGCTTGATTTTGGCGCCATCAAGGGTGCGAGGGAGTCACTCGGCAAAAACCGGGTGTGTACGAATTATGTCTATAATTTAGTGGACTACACTTATGGATCCCTGAAAAGTGTAAGGACAGGGAATATAGTTGTGACGAAACCGCTGTCCCAGATCAAAGGCGGGGTCTCGGCGGAAAATTCCATATTCACGATGGATGACTTCGTCAAAAAGCACGAACGAGATGTCAATGTCGTCTTCAGGAGCGGGCGCCCGGAAATATTCGAAGTGAAGAAATACAGCGACAGCCTGGTCGAACAGCTTGAAAAGAAGAATATAGATTATAAGCTGAATGAAGAGCTGATCGAGGTAAGGGGCGGGGAAAAAGAAGCGGTCTTCCAAAATCATCAGACCGGCGAGACGCATGTCGTGCCTTTTGAAATGCTCGTCATCACACCGCCGATGCACGGCCCGGACGCTTTGAAGGGCTCCGGCCTGCTGGACGCGGAAGGGTGGGTGGACGTCGATCCCCATACGATGATGCACAAGACTTATACGACGGTCTTCTCTTTAGGGGATGCTTCCAATCTGCCGACGGTGAAGATGGGCGGTGCCGTGAGGCAGCAGCTGCCGATACTCGTGGACAATCTGATTGAGCGCATGAATGATGAAGATCCGACCCATATGTATGACGGCAAGACCGCCTGTCCGGTCGCGACGGAATACGGTGAACTGATCCTGGCTGAGTTCGGCTATGATAAGATTCCAAAAGAGACGACGTTCCTGGATCAGTCGGATGATAAGAAGCTCTTCTATCAGTTCAAGAAAAACATGCTGCCATATATGTACTGGTACGGCATGCTGAACGGAAAATCATAAAAAGATAGCATTTCATCCAAGAAAGTGACTCGAATCATTTAAAACCTGAATTAAAAAGCCCTGTCCGGTCGATTCCCGGGCAGGGCTTAAAAAGTATCAAATATCAGGAATACATTTCACTCTTATCTTCTATCCGTATCATCAAGATCCCTTGTATCAGCGCCTGTGCGCGTATCAACATCTACAGGTTTGTTTTTTGTGGAGCCTGTTGTAGGGTCGACTTCCTCGGACATACCAGTGGTCCTTGTATCAGTGCCTGTGCGTGTGTCGGCATCCATAGGCTTGTTTTTAGTGGAACCCGCTGTAGGGCCGACTTCCTTGGATTCGTTGGATATACCGGCAGTCCTGGCATCAGCACCTGTCGTCCCGGTTGTTCTGTCAGCGTCTGTGCGCGTCGTACCTGTCCCCGTCACTCTGTTGGTGTCCTCAGCGCGTTCATGATGATCGTTGATATGACCAAAGAACTTTAAGGAGTACAGAGCTGCGAGACCGACCAGGATGTAGACTATTTTGGCACCGATGTTCTCCTGACTTCCAAAGATGGATGCCACCAGGTCGAATTCAAACAATCCCACCAGAAGCCAGTTCAAGCCGCCTATGATCACAAGTGCCAAAGCAGCCATGTCCAATGCTTTCATAAATTCTCCTCCTTATTATTTCATGTTACTGAAAGTATTCCCTCATAATAAGGCGCTAAACGCTAATATATTCATTTAGCTTATAAATCAAGGCGCCAAAAGAAAAAAAACCGTCCACTCCGGACGGTCGTATCTTCATTGCATTTCCTCGATTGATTTTGCTTCGGTATGGGCTATCGGCTGCCATTCCACATCTTTGAAAAGTGCGGTGATGGCAATCGGTATATAAGTGAGCATGAAAAGCGGGAAAGTGAAAGTGTAAGCCACTTTTTTCCACCCGGCACAATGGACTTTATCCCTCTCACTCATCATTGTGACGGCGCCTATGATGAAGAGCATGAGGTAGATCCACGAGATGGTGCCGAGGAATGCAGCGGATGTCGCCATTATGATTGCCTTATTGCCATCCAGATCCCAGATCAGCAGACCGGCAAGGAAGAAGAAGCCGTTGATGGTGACGCTGAAAAAAGTGAGCAGCAGGGCGGGCATGATGGTCATCGCCATATCAAAGCATGAAAAGCTGTTGCCTCTGCCGCTGAAGATGCCTTTGGCGAGTTTCCCCCCGTATGCGCCGAAGACCTGGTAAAATCCTTTAGCCCAGCGCATCCTCTGTTTCCATGACTGATTGAAGGTGACGGGCTGTTCATCGTAGAACATGGCATCACTGTAGCCGATCTTCTCGCCCCTGATCACCTGGGAGACCGTGAATTCAATATCCTCCGTCAGCAGATGGTGCACCCAGCCGCCGTTCTCCCGGAACACATCCGCACCGACGAGGAAGCCGGTGCCGGAGATTGCACCGCTGTTATTCAGCAGCATCCTCGGCCGGTTGACGTATTCCGCCTCGTGCAGGAACCAGATGGAATAGCCGGAGGAAATCCAATTCCTGTCAAAGTTTTTGGAGTTCCTGTAGCTCGTGACGATCCTGTAGCCCCGGTTGAAGGTGTCGTTCATCTTCGCCACATAGTTTTCCTCGAGGAGGTTGTCGGCATCAAAGATGAAGAAGCCGTCGTACTGCCTGTCGGAGTATTCGTCTTCGATGATTCCGAGCATATGGTCGAGCGCATACCCCTTGCCGACCTTCTTATCATTGAAACGTTCCCTGACGATCGCGCCCGCCTTTTCTGCCACCTCTGCCGTATTGTCGGTGCAGTTGTCCGCGACGACGAAAATGTCGATGTTTCCGGCGGGGTACTTTTGATTTTTGATGCTTTTGATGAGCTGCCCGATGACGAGGGCTTCATTCCTTGCGGCGATGATCACGGCATATTTATTGAAAGGGGGGATGGAACCGGCTTCAGGCCGGTGCCGCCTTTTCGTCCAGATCGCAACAAGTATATAGATGATTTTATAACTGTACAGCGCGGTGAAGAAGATGAGCATGAATGTATTCAAATAAGTGATGAAAGTGACTGCATTGTCCATTGTATGACCTCCATTATTGAAGAACTGATTGTGAAATGTACAGGTATGTAAGATTTTTGGCAGGGCATACCATTGAATGGACGTGATTAAAAATTTATGATATTTTATTTCGAAAACAATATAAATCATTGGATGGTTTTTTATTCTAATAAAGATGTATTTCAATATATAACAGCTTTGAGACGCTTCCAATTATTATTTAATTATAATCGGATTTTCCTGAATAGCAAGTTAAATATACATTATGCATATTAATTTTAATAAAATTAAATGAAATAACATTCCATTTAAGGTGATGGATTCCCTTGGAATCCGTGATATTCATTGACTCGGGGAGTGAATTGTGGAAACCTTAAAGCAGAATAACCATACAGGGAAAGGGGTTTACATATGTTTGAAGTGACGGGTACATTACTCACGATCATCGTTGTCGTTGCTTTGCTGCTGATCGCAGCTGTCGGCTGGTATCTTTTCATGAAGGCGAGATACCGTACGGTGCCTTCCAACGAAGCGCTGATCGTCACGGGTCCGAATCTCGGGGATGAGACGAAGGAGACCAATATATATAAAGACGATCAGGGGCGTTATATGAAAGTCATCCGCGGCGGCGGGCACAGATTGAAACTGTTCCAGACAGGGACGAGGGTTTCGCTCAAATCATTCCAGCTGCAGATCTCGACGCCGAAAGTGTACACATTGGAAGGCGTCGGCATCTACGGCCAGGCGGTGGCGACTGTCAAAGTGGCCGATGACCTGGACGGCATCGTCAAATATGCCGAGCAGTTCCTCGGCAAAGAGCAGGAGGATATCGAGCATGAGATTTCCGAAGTACTGAACTCGAACCTCCGTGCGATATTATCCAAGATGACGGTCGAACAGATCAATAAAGACCGGGAGAGCTTCAACGAACAGGTGCGTGAAATCGCACAGGACCAGCTGAACAGGATGGGTTTCAAAATCACATCACTCGGCTTATCCGACCTCAGGGATGATGAGAATTACCTTGAAAACCTGGGTCGTCCGCAGATTGCACGGGTCAAGAAAAAAGCGGAGATCGCGGAGTCCGAAAACAGGCGTGAAACGGAAATCCAGCAGGCGAAGGACAATGAGGACATCTCCAATGAACAGTATAAGCGGGAGATGAACATCGCAGAGAGCCGTAAGGAGAAGGATCTGAAAGATGCAAGGATCCTTGCTGAAACAGAGAAGGAAAATGCGGCCGCAAGGGCCGCGGGTATGCTTGAAGAAGAAGAGCGCCGCCTGGAAGTCGAAAGGCAGCGCCTCGAAATCCGCGAACAGGAGAAGCAGAATGAACTGAAGCTCCGTCAGATGGAACGTGAAAACGACGTCGAGCTTGAACGCCAGCAGGTCGCCATCAGAAGGCAGCAGGCCGAGGCGGACTACTATGCACAGACGAAAGAAGCTGAGGCAAGGGCGGAGGCCCGCATGGCCGAAGGTAAGGCTGAAGCGGAAGTCATCAGGGAGAAGAGCCTCGCCGAAGCAGAAGCGATCGAGCGCCGTGCGAAGGCGATGGCCGAGCATAAGGATGTCATCATCCTTGAGCAGCTGATTGCAATCATGCCTGAATTCGCAAGGGCCGTAAGCGAATCTCTGAGTAATGTGGAATCCATCCGCATCCTGGACAGCGGAAAGGGCGAGCAGATGAACTCACTGCCGAACACCGTCACCGGCACGATGGCAAAACTCCAGGAAAGCATGGGGCAGATGACAGGCTTCGACCTCGAAGGCTTCCTGAACAATTTATCAGCTTCAACCGGACAGGATGAAGCAGAGTACAAGGAAGTGGAAGATGACGATGCGGACAGTCAGGAATCCACATCTGAAGACACCGGAGAGGTTCATGCTGCAGACGTGGAAGACGGCCTGGAGCCGCCGGCTGAAGACCCTCCGGAGAGCGATCCGGCAGATGATTACTATAAGGATTATTAAAAAAATGACTCTTCGGAGTCATTTTTTTATTGGTTTAGAGGCAAGGTGCTGCGGGCTTTCAGGCTGTTAATTTCCCCTTGAAGATCGAATCACGTACACTTGTATAAAGAAAAAAGCAGGAGTGAACGAATATATGATGAAACAGTACTACAGCGATGTCATCCAATTCAGGGGCACACATTACGATTTTGGTTATCATCAGGGACTGATGCTCAGGGATTCATCCATACTGCCGAACCGCGAACGTCAGTGGAAGCCCAGGCAACACCGCCATTTCATAGTGGATGAGAATAGATTCATCAATATAATGACTGATCTTTCCCCGTTGATTTTAGAGGAGATCGAAGGCCTCGCCGACGCTCTCGGCATGGAGGCGGAAGAAGCGATCCGCCAGTTCGGGGGATTTTATATGGAATATGTCACAAGCGGCTGTTCGATCTTCACAGGAAGCGACTTCATGGTCCGCAATTACGACAGCCACCCGAAAGGTTATGAAGGCCGGTATACATTCTACCAGCCGACCGACGGGGGCTATGCGGTGATCGGCCCGTCGATGCAGATTACAGGCCGGATTGACGGCATGAACGAAAAAGGGCTTGCCATGGGTTACAACTTCACCCACAGCAAGAAATCCGGCGACGGCTTCATCTGCAACATGATTGGACGGCTGATCCTTGAAAACTGCGCCGATGTCCATGAAGCGGCCGAACTGCTGAAGGAAATCCCGCACAGGCATTCATTCAGCTATCCGATACTGGACCCGAGCGGCATTTCATATGTCGTCGAAGCCTCTCCCCGGAGGGTCGTCATAAGGGAAGCGAATGTATGCACGAACCATTTCCATATATTGAATGAGGAGAACCGGTACCGCCAGGAGGAGACACGGGGGCGTGAGGAGAGGATTATGACCCGGCAGCAGGATGCAGGCAATGCATATGAGTCGTATAAAATCATGAACGACCCTGCACATGGTGTCTTTTCGAATAAATACGATGCCTCTGCCGGAACGATCCATACTTCAGTCTATTTCCCGAGGGAATTGAAGGCGTGGTTTGCGATGGGGCCGGACCGTGAGCCGGTCATATTCGATTTCGCCAGGTGGCTCGACGGGGAAGATGTGTATGTGAAACAGATCAAAGGTATGCTGGAGTTCGACCGGCCATTCGTCAATATGGGATGACCACAATTGATTAACACACTCCCTTACAGGGAAGACTTAATTAACGCATCTTACGATAGGAGTGGTTGATCAATGACTAAAACAGTCGGGGAATTTTTATTCGACACTTTGAAGGAGGAGGGCATCACTGAGATTTTCGGCGTGCCCGGGGATTTCAATTTTTCCCTCCTCGATACACTGGAGGATTATGAAGGCATCGACCTGATTGATAACCGGAATGAACTGAATGCAGGTTATGCTGCGGACGGTTACGCACAGGTGAAGGGAATCGCTGCAATGATCACGACATTCGGTGTCGGTGAACTGAGCGCCTCCAATGCGGTCGCCGGTGCATACAGTGAGAATATACCGGTGATACACATTGCCGGATCCCCGGACCTCGAGACTCAAGAGGCTGGCGAGAATGTCCACCATACATTGATGGACGGCAATTTTGAAGTGTTCAGGCACATGTATGAACACATCACCGCCTACGCCGTCAAAGTGACGAAGGATAATGCAGGAATCGAGATCCCGAAAGCGGTACGCATCGCAAAAGAAAAGAAGAAACCTGTCTATATCGATATTCCGATCGACCAGGTGACGGAACCGGTCGGGGAGATCGAGACTTCAGTATCTGAAGAAAAGACCGATGATAAAAATCTTGAATCTGCCCTCGCGCATGCGAAGGAGCGTATGACGGGCGACACGGTGATGCTCGTCGACTTCAATACGCTGCGTTACGGCCTTGAGCCGGAAGTGCAGTCGCTCGCCGAGGCGCTCAATGTGCCGGTGGCACAGATGATGCAGGGGAAGGGCGGCTTCAATGAACAGCATCCCCAGTACATCGGCATGTACGGCGGTGCCTTCGGCGACCCGGAAGTCCAGAAAATCGTCGAGGAAGCCGACTGCATCATCGCGGCCGGTATGCTCTGGTCCGACTTCAACCTCGCAAAATACACTGCAGACCTTGACACAGGAAAGATGATCATCATCCATCCGCATTCAGTCGAGGTCGCGGGTGAGAAGTATGACGGCATCCATGCAAAAGATGCACTGGAAGCACTCCAAGAATCCGGATACCGAAGGGAAGGGGAAGTGGAGGCGCTGCCTTCCATCTATGATGATATAGCCGGCGGACCGGAAGAGGAAATTGCGGCGGAGTCCTATTACCCGCGCTTCCAGAGGATGCTTGAAAAGGATGATATACTCGTCGTCGACACCGGCACGCTTTCCTACGGCATGAGCCAGGTGAAGCTGCCCGAAGGCGCAACATTCGTCTCCCACGGCGCATGGCAGAGCATCGGCTATGGCACACCAGCCGCACTCGGCGTCTCAGCAGCTGCAGAGGAACGCCGCGTGCTGCTGTTCATCGGCGAAGGTGCTTTCCAATTTACGGCCCAGGAATTGAGCACCATCATCGATAAAGGGTATCAGCCAATCATATTTTTACTGAACAACCAGGGCTATACGATTGAACGCTATTTGAATACGGAACGCCCTTATGCCGACTATAATGATGTGCCAAAGTGGGATTATATGACTTTGATCGACGGTTTCTCCGCTGCCGGAGAAGTGTTCAAAGCCAGTGTACGGACGAACAGGGAGCTGGATGAAGCGATTGAAAAGGCCCAAAGCTTCAACGGCACAGCCTTCATAGAGCTTGTCGTCACCGATCCCATGGATGCACCGCTGTACCTGCATAATTTAAGGGAACACGCAAAAGATGATTAAAAGAATTTAATAAATGAGAAAAACACCCTATAAAAAGGGTGTTTTTTTAAGTAATGTCATATTATTTTACAATCAGGACAGGTTTATTGACCCGCTTTGCCACCTTATGGGTGACGTGTCCGAGCACGTGCTTCAGTTCCCTTCTTGCCCGCTGGTTGCTCATGACGACGATCTCATAATCATTTTCATTGATTTCACGTAGCAGTTCAGTGATGACACGCCCTGATTTGATCAGTATATTGTAATTTACATCGAGCTTATCAAGTTCGTCCGTGAACGGCTTCAAATCTTCCACTTTATCTTTCGTGATGTCGTCAAAATGCTTGCCGTGATATTTCACGTTATCCGCCATTTCATTTTCCGACATGATATGGAATATCGTGACCACGGCTTCCGGATCTCCGTTCGTCAGTTTAGCCAGCTGTTCTGGAACATTGTAGAAAGTGTTGCCGAAATCGAAAGGCAGTAAAATCTTTTTATACATATCCACACATCCTTTTAATTCTTAAAGTATTGCCTAAATTAAAAATATCAGTTTTTACGTTTCTATGCCATCCTTTATATATATTAGATTACCATTTAAATTAGTTGTAAAACCTAATCCTCACAATTTCGGTGGCGTTTAAGCCCCGTGCGGACGGGTAAGCCTCTAATGAGTCTAAATCCATAGGGGGTGTAAGATTGTTCAGCTTGAAATTGAGGTATTTCAGGATACTGGCCGTCTTTTTATTTTTGGGAGCTTTAGGGCTGATCTATTTCCTGAATCCGGAGTTGATGTCGATGGGTTTCTTCATCACCGCAGTGATCATTTATGTGGTGCTTGATTTCATAATCAGCTCGCTCATCGTCCGCAGCAGGCGGTCCGACGATGAAAGATGACAGGTATCTTTTTGCCTCCTTACGCTCAGCCGATGATCCGGTTGCCGCCCTGACGCTGGGCTGCGACGAGCTTTTCCGTGACCGTGTGGATCAGTTCACTGACCGTCTCACCCGGCATATACTCAGCAACACCGCCGCTGATGGTGATGTCGCGGGGCACTTCGAATACGGTGCTCATGACAGTCTTCCTCACTTTTTCAGCCACTGCATAGGCTTCCTCTTCACGGGCATCATCAAGCAGGATCATAAATACCGTCTCCCGGTAGCGCCCCGCGAAATGATCCTCACCGGCCGCATCTTTAATGATCTTCCCCGCCGTCTTCAAGATGTTTTCACTCATAAAGATGCCGAGTTCCTCTTCGTATTTTGCATAATCGTCAACGCGCAGCACGATGATGGACTGCGGATCCTCCCTTTCCTTCAAATAGGACAGTTCCAGGAGCACACCCTGCCTTGCATATAGGGAAGTCAGTGCATCAATCCTCATCTGGCTTCTCAGTTTGTTGTTCTTCACCTTCAGCTGTTCTTTTTCCTCTTCTTCATCCGTCACATCGAACACGATGCCTTTTAAGAAGAGAGGTGCACCGTCTTCTGTCCGTTCCGTGACTTTCCCGCGGTCCTGGTAGACTTTCCATGAGCCGTCCTTTGCCTGGATGCGGTATTTCACTTCCCATACAGGGATCTTTCCCTCCAAATGATCACGCATCATCTGCATGACATGTTCATAATCATCCGGATGCAGTTTTTCGGTGAAAAACTCGTACGGCACCTTTTCCGGCAGCTCCTCCTCAGTGTAGCCGAGCGCTGTTGCCTTCATCGGGTTGTATGTAACTTCATTGATCGTGAAATCCCAGAACCACTGCCCGAGATTGCCCGTCCAGCCGAACTCCAGCTTCTCGGTTTCGTGGAAGGTCTCCAGCAGCTGCTTGTTCAGACGTTTCAGTGAATCGATTTCCTTGATCAGTTCTTCTTTTGAGTACTCTACGTCGCTTTGCATCATGTGCCTCCTGTGAAGTCTTTATATTAACAGTCTAATCTACCAGTAAAATACATTCAATTGCAACATACTGTAATGGAACTCAAATATCCGATATATACCTGCCAGATAGATAGTGATTAAATAGAAAAGCGTAGACCGAGTCTACGCAGAATGAAGATTTTGATTGCTAAATTTGACAACTAGGGAAATATGGACATATTATCGACTGCGGTGGGGACCTTTCTTATTACTTTTAGTAAATAAATAAACTGCCAGCGCAAATAAGATACCCATATAATGACCTATAAAATATTGATTCCAAAGTATAAGTTCATTTTCGGTTAATGAAAAAACTGAAACTAGAATAATATGCATGACAATACAAATAATCATTAGATAAATCAGTTCTTTAAAGTTAATACTGAGTCCTCCTTTTAACACATCGGAGTTCATAGTATATTCACTTACTATAGAAAAGTGAATCAGATACAATCTGGGGCATAAATTTATTTATTCTGATTTAGTTTCAATTCTCTTCTGCTTTATCTCTACTTCTGAATATCATAAACACTATCAAAAGAATCAACGCCAACGAAAAGATGACGGCCCAGATATTATTTTCTCCGAATGCTGCAGTTAAAAAGGTTTCAAAAGTCGGCAGACCAAAATAACGCGCCACCCCGAATAACAGAAAACCTGCAAGAACACCGAGTATCGTTATAATGAGAATTTTTG
Organism: Salinicoccus kekensis; assembly: GCF_900220995.1. Taxonomy (GTDB): domain Bacteria; phylum Bacillota; class Bacilli; order Staphylococcales; family Salinicoccaceae; genus Lacicoccus; species Lacicoccus kekensis. Next base: position 708,000 of record NZ_OBQF01000001.1, on the reverse strand, counting down.
TGTTGGACATACTAACCCTCCTCAAGACATGCATTTATTGATTCTCTTCTTTCTTGTTGAAGTAATCATATTTTAATATATGAGTAAAAAGAATCTTGATGAGGACCACGCCAAGTGGGATGATCGTGTATATTGTCAAAGGCATACCTGGCGGCAACAAATACCTTAATATGATATAAGAGATGGCCACATAGAGAAGACTGACGATGATGGTGGTTTTATTTGTTTCGAACAGTCTCACGAATATCCTTCCTTTTAGATTAAAGTCCTCTTTCCAGTACATTTACACTTTTAGTGAGGTCTTCAAACAAATAATATATATCTTTACATATTTTGTATTAAATTATATGATTATTCTAAATACTTATAGTGAAGGGGATCGTTATGAAACTAAGGTTATTCAGGAGTTTGTTCACCTTGTTGTTTTTAGGTTTTCTGGTGGGTATCTACTTGGTTAATCCTGCGCTCATGTCCTGGACATTGTTCATCACTGCCGCCTTGCTTTATATCATTCTTGAAACTGTCATCAGTTTCATTATTGCAAGGGACCGTTCTGAAGAGGAGCACGTTAAATTTGATGAATGATGGGATGATGTATGAATTGTTTCATACACGTATCAACATCAGAAGTTTTATATGTAAAAAATCAGCCCGGGCCTTTCAAAAGGCCGGGCTGTTGTCATTCATATCTTAAATTCTCATCCTGCCATATCAGGTTATAATATGGCTATGCCGTATATCAGCACGATGACACCTATTGCCAACGCGATTCCGTTAAGTGCTTTCTGTGGGGAGAACAGACCGATGATTCCAAGGATAATCGCTGCAATACCAAGAAAGATTGGCTGCCAGAAGAAACCGATGATTCCAAGGATGAGACCAATCCATCCGACCCACAGTCCTGTCGTATTGTTCAGACTGCTTTCTGTTTGTCTCTCAGTATGTTCACTCATGAAATTACCACCTTTCCGTTGTTAGAATTTAAGAAGGAAGACGTTCAGGGGATTTCAGTCTTCCTTTGTTTTTCTTTCTACTTATAATTTAACCATTACCGGCGTATACCTAACAAACGTATGGGGGAAGGTGTGCTGAATTGCATACATTCAGATTAGATTTGTCGGGATTCGGGAACAGAATGAATGAATTGTCATATAAAAAACAGGAATTCAATTGTTTGGATGACGATACCGGGAGGGAAATGCATGGCAGAACAGAAAAATGTACGACCGCTGTTGATCGAGAGTTTTAAAGCGCTGCTTCCCCAGTATCCATTTGAAAAAATCACCGTACAGATGATTGCCGAAGATGCCGGCGTGAAGCGGGCGACATTCTACAATCATTTTCTGGACAAATATGAATTGTTTTCGGTGATTCTGGAGGAGGAGCTGTTCCAGGCGATACATACGATGATGGAGGCGGATATGGAAAGGGAAGCGCTGAAGATGATCTTCAGTTATTTTGAAAAGAACCGGGATTTTTATAAGCAGGCGTTCCAAGTGCGTGGACAGAACTCCTTTGAAGCAGTCCTCGAGGAAAAGATGCAGCTTTTCTACCGTAAAGTGTATGAAAAGCACGGCTTGAACCTGGATGCGAATTTATCGGCGCTCACACAGACGGTGGTCGAGAGGTACCATGCTTCGGGACTTGTATATATTTTGGAGAAATGGATCACTGAAGAATCGGCGACACCAGCTGGTGAAGTTTTTGAAGCATATGTCTACCTGATATCCAACTCGATATTGGATTTGACGGCGGATGAGTGAATGCCGTTTAAATCTTCGTGCAGTGATGGTAAAGTGGATATAATACTTGAAAAGGAAGATGACTATGGGTTTATATGAATACCGCACCACGGTGCCTGAATCATGGCTCGATTACAACGGACACATGAATGACGGCCAGTACAGCCGTGCATTCAGTGACGCCGGCCTCGAATGGATGTCACATCTCGGGCTCAGCGCGGAGAAAGTGAAGGAGCTGTCTTTCACAATCTTCACTCTGGAGAACCATATCGTGTACCAGAACGAAGTGTTTGCCGGTGAAGAGATTACAATCAAAATCAGGATATATGACTTTGATGCGAAGCGTCTGCATGTCTTCATGACACTGCATAATGAGCAGGATGCACAGTGTGCCACTTATGAAGTGATGTACATGGGCATGGATACCAAAACGGGCCGTCCGGGCGAGTTTCCGGCATCACTTGATAAGGCTGTCAAAGATTATTATGAGGCCCAGGGTGAAATGGATCAGCCGAAGGAAATCGGCCGTACGATCGGAATCAGGAAATGACTGCCGTCTGAGGCGGTCTTTTTTTATTGAAAGGGGATATTGGATATGGATATTAAAAATTGGAAAAGTGAACTGCCTGTTTCCGGCATTCAGAAAATCGTGCCTGTCAGGGGCGGGGATGTCAATGATGCCTACCGTGTCGATACGGATGAAGATTCTTGTTTCCTCCTTGTACAGCCCGGACGCGGCCCTGATTTCTATGCAGCGGAAATCAGGGGCCTGAAACTCATGGTCGAAGCGGGGATCACCGTGCCTGGAGTGCTCGCAGACGGACGGGTGGGGGATGATGCCTATCTTCTGCTGGAATATCTGGAGGAGGGGACGGGCAGCCAGCGGGATCTCGGACATATGGTTGCCAAAATGCATAAAAGCCATCACAAGGATGGCCTGTTCGGCTTCGATCTGCCGCATGAAGGCGGAGATATCCATTTTGCTGCCGGCTGGACAACTTCCTGGAAGCAGTTGTTCCTTGAAAACAGGATGATGCCGCTCCGTGACCGTCTGGCGGCACTTGGATTATGGGATGAAAGTGACCTGCAGATGTACGCTGAAGTCCATGAAGTGATGGAGGACACACTCATCAGCCATCAAAGCGCGCCGTCGCTGCTGCACGGCGACCTGTGGGCGGGGAATTATATGTTTCTTTCAGACGGGCGGCCGGCGTTGTTCGATCCCTCACCATTGTACGGCGACCGTGAATTCGACCTCGGTGCAACAACGGTGTTCGGCGGCTTCAGTGAAGATTTTTATGCCGCTTATGACGAAAAATATCCGCTCACCAGCGGGGCATGGGAGCGGATAAGGTTTTATAAGTTGTATTTGCTGATGGTGCATCTCGTGAAGTTCGGCTCTGTTTATGCCGGAAGCGTCAATGAGAAGATGGGTGATATTCTGGACGAGAGATGACTCTAGTTCTTGAACAGGCGTGAAAATGAAGCGGGTGCCGTGGATTCGAACCGGACATATTCGTCCGTCGCCGGATGTTTGAATTCAAGCGCCTGTGCATGCAGTCCCATCCTTTTGATCGGATTCGTCTGTGCGCCGTATTTCTTATCACGGACGATCGGATGGCCGATGTCCTGCATATGCACCCGGACCTGGTTCTTGCGTCCGGTCTCAAGGTTCACCTGGAGCAGTGAGAAGTTATTATTTGATTTCAGCACTTTGTAGTGTGTGATCGCTTTTTTGCCTTTTTCGGGATTCTGGCTGGAGCGCATGATCAGTGCCTTGTTTTCCGAAAGCCATGAAGTGACGGTGCCGCCTTTTTCGACTTTCCCTTCGACAAGTGCGATGTACGTACGTTCTGAAACGATGCTGCCCCAATCATTCTGCAGCTTCTGCTGGACCTGTTTGTTCTTTGCGAATATCATCACACCCGATGTATCCCGGTCCAGGCGGTGCACTATAAAAATGCGGTTCTTCGGATGAAGCGTCTGAAGATAATCGGACAGCTGGCGGAATGCGGTCATCTGCTTTTCCGTTTCGGATGCGATGGACAGAAGACCCGCTTCTTTATCGATGACGATGATGTCCCGATCTTCATGCAGGATCTTCAAGCCCCTGATCTTTGCATCATGCTTCCCTGTGCGCGTTTCGATCTCCACGCGGTCACCCGGTTCCAGCATATCGTTGAACTGGGTCGTGGCCCGGCCGTTCACGCTCACCTGGCCGCGGCCGAGGATGCCTTTTACGGCTTTACGGCTCCGTGCGGGCATCTTTTCAAACAAATACTCCAGCAGTTCTGTGGGTTCCTCGACGATCCATTCCGCCTCGGGTTTATTTATGACATTTCTTTTTTTCATTATACTTCCTCCATATCGTTTTCCTTCAAATACCGGTTTCCATTACAAGAGAAAGTGTTCAATACTTCCACAGTCGGTCATGATATTGTAATTCCTATTCTACTACATCAATGTATCATTCATCACTTAATGTTTTGTCATTTCCGTTGATTTTCACCCGGATCAGATATATCCGCTTAAAATCTCCTCGGTTTGAGCCTTCAGCTTTCGTCTCGCTTCATGGTCGTAAGCCTGTCCCAGAGCCTTTGAACGGCGTCTTCCGTCATAGAATTCCCCCGTGACACCTTCCGTATCTTCAGAGGCCGCAAGGGACACGAGCGCATCGAGCCCTTCTTCCACCGATGACTGCGAACGTCCGAAATGCTCATTCACCATATTCGTCTCCATAAGTGTGGCGGGGTGGATGGCATTGACCGTGATTCCGGCGCCGTCCAACTCTTCAGCCAGATCGAAAGTGAACATGATCAGGGCGAGCTTGCTCCTTGAATATGCGAGGAACCCGTCGTATCGATGCTCGATGTTGAGGTCGTCAAAATCGATTTCAGCCTGGCCGATGGATGCGACATTGACGATTCTTGAACCCTTTTTCAATAAAGGCCGAAGCTTCCTCGTGAAGAGCACCTGTGCGAGATAGTTCACCGCCCAGATCTCTTCAAAGCCGTCCCGACTCGTGCCGCGCCTGCCGCCTGACTTCGGTCCGCCGCCGATGCCTGCATTGTTGATCAGTATGTCGATATGGTCTTCGCCGTCGAGTATCTCTTCTGAGACCTGTGAGACGGAGTCGAGTGAGGAGAAGTCCCCGTTGTAATATTTCAGGTCCGTATTGCCGGTGGCGTCTTCGATCTCTTCCAGTACACGTCTGCCTTTATCTTCGTTCCTGCCGTGCAGGCGTACTGCTGCACCTTTCCCTGCAAACCATCGTGCTGCCGCTTTGCCGAGTCCGTCTGTTGCGCCGGTGATCAAAACTGTGCATTCCGATAATTGTTTCATAAGCATCCCCTTTCGAAGATAATATATGATCGTCTTTATGATTTTTTCTGCCGGCGGATATAGCTGACCAAAACTGGTGCTTCATCATTCACGAATTCATTGAAGAATCCGTATGCATATTCGTCGGTCGTATCGATCTCCAGGTTGATATGTTCATAGCCATCCTCCCGAAGCTTATCCAGTGTGTGCCTGAAAGCTGAAGTGAGGCGCTGTTTTGCATCAGCATCTGAATAATAAATGTAGCCGACATCCCTGGAGTTATCTTCATCTCCGTAAATGAGCATATAGGCGGTGACTGCCTCATCCTCATCATGGATGACGATGGAATTTTCAAGATCAAGGTCGTCGGTGATGAGGTCCTTCCATTCAGCAAGTGTCATCCCCCTCAGCGGGATGGTGTCATGGACGGATTCATACACTTTCCTGGAGAGGTCGAGCAGGCTTTCGGTCATTTCAAATGACTGCTCCCCCTCGTATGATTTTGTTTCATCGACAGTGTAATGGCTGACCATTTCACTGATCTCCACTTCAGCTTCGTAAGTCTTCCTGAACTCTTCGAAATCATGTGTAGTGATCAGCTTTTCGTATAGGTCATGGTTCCGGTGGATTTCCAGGATGATGTCCGACAGCGGCAGGGTGGACTTCAATTTTTCGTACATTTCCACAATTGTCTCCGCATCCACACTCTGATCCAGCACTGCAAATCGCAGGTACGGTGCAGAGGGGTGGTAAGGGTTGAGGGAATAATACAGGTAGGCGAGTATTCCCTCCTCCCCCTCACACGTCACACCGTGCCCGGATGAAAGGTAATTCGGCATTATATTTTTTTTCTGCAGATACGCAGAGATATTTTCATGAAGAATGATTTTCATGGTGGCCTCCATGTCTTTATTTTTAAGGAATATTGGTTCAATTATAGAGTATATCAGGCCAATTTTATAGCAATAAATTGTATGAATTTTGAATATCTATGAGATTTTCTGCAAGACTGTGACATTTTGATCAAGATTGAGATATTAAAATCTTGGAAGAGGGCTGTTTATTTTACAGGTTTTGGGATGAATATCATGTGAGTTTGAAGGAAAACTATAAAAAAGATTAATAAAAAAACGTTAGTTACAGAATCACCCCCCGACCTGGGAGGCCGGGGGGTGGTGTCAGTGTCATTCAATTAGATCCTGCGATTACTTCATCCACTTCTGAAACGAGCTCCCTGAAAAGTTCCGCCGCCTCCCCGTCACGGGAGAGCCTCACGCCCTGGCCGCTCCAGAGATGCAGCAAATCGCTTCTGCCGGATTTCGCCGCTTCTGCCCGCATCTTTTTCGTAACCTGGTTTTGGAACGGGTAGGGCAGTATGTCCGCTTCATATACTTCCATGTCTTCTATGAATTCATTCCTCAGGCCCCTCGCATATTTACCGCTGAAGACATTCGTCAGCACGGTGTCCGCTTCTTCACTGGCGAGTATGACATTCTTATGGATGTCCGGGGCTGCACTTTCCTCCGTCGTGAGGAATGCCGTGCCGAGCTGTGCGGCATCCGCACCGAGTATCAGGCTTGCATAGATGCCGCGGCCGTCCATGATGCCTCCTGCGGCAATCACCGGTATATCCACCGCATCCGCCGCCTGGGGCACGAGTGCCATCGTCCCGACATTGGAATCGAGCGCATTCTTCAGGAAGGACCCCCTGTGGCCGCCCGCTTCAAAGCCCTGGACGACGACCATATCCATGCCGGCCTGTGCATTGATCACGGCTTCTTCCACGGTGGTGGCACAGCCGATGAGTGTCATGCCGGCTGCTTGCAGTTTCTTTATCACCAACGTTTCCGGTATGCCGAAGGTGAAGCTGCATATCTTCACTCCGGATTCTATGATGATGTCGATCAGGCGGAGGAACGTATCATCCCTTGAGACGGTCGGATCATCCGGGGTGATGCCGAGCGCCTCATCGTAGGGGGAGAGTATTTCCTTCATATGTTCAATCTGCGTAATCGTCACTTCATTGTATTCGGGGACGAAAAGGTTCACCGCAAACGGTTTGTCGGTGAGCGCCTGCGTATCTTCGATATCCCGGCGCAGTTTTTCCGGGGTGTAGTACCCTGCGCCTATGCTGCCGAGCCCGCCCTGGTTGGCGACCGCCGCGACGAGTTCAGGCGTGGTCGAGCCGGCCATCGGTGCCTGGATAATCGGATACCGGATATTTAGGATCTTTGTCACTTCCGTCTGATGCCACATAATATACCACCTCTTCATTAGGGTTGCGAATGTAATAATGCACTTCAATATTACCACGTCGCCGGGGTTTTGAAAGCGATATTATTATTTCGACTATTGAAATGGTTATGATAAAATGGTGGGGAATACAAGATAAAGGAGACTCATAATGGATAAACAACTGACATTGATGAAAAGTTTGACGGATGCTCACGGCATCTCAGGATTTGAATATGATGTAAAAAGGCTCATGAAAGAGTACCTCGAGCCGGTGAGTGATGAGATTGTGACAGACAACCTCGGCAGCATCTACGGCAAACGCAAGTCCTCAGGCAATAAAACGATCCTGATCGGCGGCCATCTGGACGAGATCGGCTTCATGGTGACCGAGATCGACGATAACGGCTTCATCAAATTCACTCCGATCGGCGGCTGGTGGAACCAGGTCATGCTGTCGCAGCGCATGAACGTCATCACGGACGACGGGGTCCTCACAGGCGTCATCGGTTCAAAACCGCCGCATGCACTCTCACCGGAAGAGCGCAAGAAGCCGGTTGAAATCAAAAACATGTTCATCGATATCGGTGTTGCGGATAAAGAGGAGGCGCTGAAGGCAGGCGTGAAGCCGGGTGACCAGATCACACCGCATATGGAATTCACGGAGATGGCGAACAAGAACTACCTTCTTGCAAAAGCATGGGATAACCGCATGGGCTGTGTGGTCGCCGTTGAAGTGCTCCAGAACCTTGAAGGCGAAGACCTCGGCATCGACGTCGTAAGCGGTGCGACCGTCCAGGAGGAAGTGGGACTGCGCGGTGCGAAGACTTCAGCGAATACGGTGAAGCCGGACCTTGCGATCTCCGTCGACGTCGGCATCGCGTGGGACACACCGGGAATGAAACCGGAAAACGGACAGGGTAAACTCGGTGACGGCCCGCTGATCGTCCTGATGGATGCATCCAATATCGGCCATGTCGGCTTCCGCCGCCATATCCAGAAAGTTGCAGAAGAGAACGGCATCCCGTTCCAGTTCCAGGCGGTGCCGGGCGGCGGTACGGACTCAGGCGGCTTCCATGTTGCAAATGAAGGTGTACCTTCCGTTAACATCGGCGTGCCTTTGAGGTACATGCACTCCAACGTCTCCATCCTGCATAAGGAAGATGTGAACAATGCGGTCAAACTCATCACGGCGATCGTCAAGTCGCTGGATGACGAAGCGGTGGAGAACATCATTTGGTAAGAGAGGTCATCACTTCAAAGGACAACCCGCGCATCAAGGAACTGCGCAAGCTGCATAAGAAGAAAGCGCGCAGCAGGACGGGCATGTTTTTAATCGACGGGGAACATATGGTGGAGGAGGCGGTCGGATCCGATCAGGTGATCCATCATATCATCGCGCTCGAGGATTACAGCTTCACTTTCGATGCCTCCCGCTTTGAAGTGATCCTTGTAAGCTTGCCGGTGATGAAGACGTTATCCCAGCTCGAAACGCCCCAGGGCATCATGGCGGCGGTCTCTTATGCCGCGCCTGAAGCGGCGGGGAATAAGGTCCTTGTGCTGGATGATGTGCAGGACCCCGGCAACTTCGGCAGCCTCATCCGCACAGCGGATGCTTTCGGGTTCGACCGGGTGGTGGCGTCCCCGGGTACGGTGGATCCTTTCAGCGATAAAGTGCTCCGCAGCGCCCAGGGCAGCACATTCCACGTTAGCGTCGAAGTCGCTGATATCAAATCCGTCATTGAGAGCTTCCAGGGACTCTCCATCGGTACGAGCCTCGCACAGGCGGACTACCTGGACGATGTTGTGCAACAGGACCCGCTGCTCATCGTACTCGGCAATGAAGGCCGGGGTGTGAGTGAGGAAGTGCTGGATCTCGTCGACCGCAAGGTGAAAATCCATATGCCCGGCCGTTCGGAAAGTCTGAACGTGGCGATCGCAGGCGGCATCTTCATGCACCATTTCAAAGCGCTGAAATGATTCTGGAGACGTCATGGCTTCACGGTCATGGGGTCTTCATTCTTATAAATACCGGGTTGTATAAATAATATGCCTGCAGTTGGGGTAAACAGATGTTAACAACAGTTATTTATGATCATTGAGGAGGGTGACTATGAAGAAGTATCTTTTGGCCGGCGGACTGGCATCGATCCTGGTGCTTGGCGCATGCGGCGGGGAGGAAGAACCCGAAATGAGCGATGACGCCGTGGACACGGATCAGGAAGTGGAACAGGACGGCACGGCGATCGATGCGGATAACGGTGAAGAAGAGTCTGGAGATGACAGTTCCGACCGTCAGGAAAGCCTTGGCGAAGAGTCGGATGTGGATGAAGCAGAATCGGAATAGCATTTGTATGATGACAACAACCATTTAGGAGGATTATGATGAAGAAGTTTTTACTGGCCGGAGGTCTGGCTTCTGTATTAGTGCTCGGTGCATGCGGCGAGGATGAGCCGAACATCGGGGAAGATGAGGAACTCGGCGAGGATGCTGAAAATGTCGATCATGGCACAAGCGACCAGGATGAAGCGGATAATGAAACAGGCGAAGAAACACAGGACATTGATGAGGCCACCGGCGGCGAAACTGGTGAAGGCCAGTCCGAGGAAGAAGCGGAAGACGCCCAGTAGCGTCAGCCTTTTAAAATTTCGCGGAAGCTTGATTTTTTAATTTTTTGACTTATAATGATTCTATAAATGAAAATGCAGGCTTCACATGAAGACAGGAATAAATGATCCCGGCATTTACCACCAGGGAGCACGGTACACGACTGGAAGACCGTGCGGTAAATGGGATCAGGTTCACCTGACGGATGAAGTGACGGGTAAAACCCTTATCTTTTGAAGTGTCTGTATTTAGTCATGCAGAAAAATAGGTGGTACCGCGGAATCCCGTCCTTGATATTTCAAGGGCGGGTTTTTTTATTTTAAAGGAGTGGAAAAATGGATACATCACAAATGACACATATTCAGGATGAATTCGACGTGTCGCTTGAGACCGTTGAAGATGCAAGAAGCCTCCAGGACCTCAAAGTCCGGTATCTTGGTAAAAAAGGCAGAGTGACGGGCCTGATGAAGGAGATGAAGAATCTTTCGAATGAGGAGCGTCCGGCCTACGGCCAGAAAGTCAATGAACTGCGCCGTAACATCGAGGCATCGATCGAGGAGAAGAGTGCGGAAATCGAGGCGGCCGCACTTGAAGAGAGATTGAAGAATGAAACGATCGACGTGACCCTGCCGGGCAGAAAGTTCAACATCGGCTCCCAGCATCCGATCTCACGGATCATCGAGGACATAGAGGACTTCTTCATCGGCCTCGGCTATGAGATACAGGAAGGCTATGAAGTGGAGACGGATTACTACAACTTCGAGGCGCTCAATCTTCCGAAATCCCATCCGGCGCGTGATATGCAGGATACGTTCTACATATCGGAGGAGATCCTGCTGAGGACGCACACCTCACCGGTGCAGGCACGTGTGCTTGAAGACCGTAAAGGCAAAGAAGCGGTGAAGATCATCTGTCCGGGCAAGGTCTACCGCCGTGACAGTGATGATGCGACGCACAGCCACCAGTTCACACAGATTGAAGGGCTGGTCGTCGATAAGAATATCCATATGAGCGACCTGAAAGGTACGCTCGAGCTGTTTGCCAAGGAGATTTTCGGCACAGAGCGTGAAATCCGCCTGCGCCCGAGCTTCTTCCCGTTCACTGAACCGAGTGTGGAAGTCGACATCTCCTGCTTCAAATGCAAGGGTGCGGGATGCAACGTATGCAAGCAGTCCGGCTGGATAGAAATACTCGGTGCCGGCATGGTTCACCCGAATGTGCTCAGGATGGCAGGTTATGATCCGGACGAGTACAGCGGTTTTGCATTCGGCATGGGTCCTGACAGGGTGGCGATGCTGCGCTACGGCATCGAGGATATCCGCCACCTGTATACGAATGACTTAAGGTTCATCAATCAGTTCAAACAGACGGAAGACGGAGGTGAAAACGTTGAAAGTATCTAAAGAGTGGTTAAGTGAATATATAGATGTGGAAGCGGACGTATATGAATTATCGGAGCGCATCACGCGTGGCGGCATCGAGGTGGATGACATCATCGATTATACGTCGGACATCAAAAACCTCGTCATCGGGCATGTCGAAGAGGTGAGGCAGCATCCGGATGCGGATAAGCTGAACCTGTGCCGGGTGAATACCGGGGACGAAGTGAAGCAGATCGTCTGCGGTGCAGATAACGTTGCAGCCGATACGTACGTCATCGTCTGCCAGGTCGGCGGAAGGCTGCCGGGCGGCATCAAGATCAAGAAGGCGAAGCTGCGGGGCGAAGTCTCGGAAGGGATGATCTGCTCACTCGATGAGATTGGCATACCAACCGATTACGTGCCGAAGGAATACCAGGACGGCATCTTCATCTTCAGTGAGGACCAGGAAGCGGGTGCACCGGCACTGCCTGCAGTCTACCTTGATGATGCGGTGATGGAGTTCGACCTCACCCCGAATAGGAAAGACGCACTGTCCATCATCGGGGCGGCCTACGAGACGAAGGCGCTGTACGGCGGAGATGTGGTGCATCCTTCAACGGACCTCACCGAGACGGGGGATCAAGTGGACGTCTCTGTACGCAATGAGGACAGTGAAGCGGTCCCTTACTATGCGCTCAGGGTCGTCAAGGACGTGGAAATAAAACCTGCGCCGACATGGATGCAGATCCGCCTGATCAAAGCGGGCATCCGTCCGATCAACAACGTCGTCGATATCTCGAACTATGTCATGCTGGAATACGGCCAGCCGCTCCATATGTTCGACTATGACCAGCTCGGTTCGAAGGAGATTGTGACGCGGTTCGCTGAAGAGGGCGAGAAGATGACGACGCTCGATGGTAAGGAACGCACGCTCAAGGGCAGCGACATCGTCATCACCAACGGCAAAGAGCCGGTCGCGCTTGCAGGTGTCATGGGCGGCGACTTCTCCGAAGTGACGGAGGAGACGACGAACGTCATCATCGAATCTGCAGTATTTAATCCGGTGTCCATCCGGAAGACGAGTGGCAGGCTGGATCTGCGGAGTGAAGCGAGCAGCCGTTTTGAAAAGGGTGTTTCCCACGAATTCGTCCTCCCGGCACTGGAGCGGGCGGCATATCTGCTTGAAACATATGCAGGGGGCAAAGTGCAGCTCGGTTACAATTCCGATGGTGCACTCGACACCAGTGATTCGATCATCAAAACGTCAAGGGACTTCATCAACAACAGGCTCGGCATGCACCTTGAAACGTCCGAAATTGAAGAGACACTCTCAAAACTCGGCCTTGAGACCGTGGTGAGCGGTGACGATCTTGAAATTCATGTGCCGTCACGCCGGGACGACCTCCAGATTCCGGAAGACATCACAGAGGAAGTGGCAAGGATATATGGCTATGATGCACTGCCGTCCTCACTCCCGAAATTTGAGACGATCACACCGGGCAGGCTGACCGACGAACAGGAGAAACACCGCATCATCCGCCATCAGCTGGAGTCGCTCGGTCTGTCGCAGTCCATCAACTATGCCCTGACGAGCAAGGAGAAGGCGACCCAGTTCACGGAACGCAAGGAAGCCTTGCGTCTGATGATGCCGATGAGCGAGGATCGTGCGGTGCTCAGGAACAGCCTGGTGCCCCATCTTGTGGACAACGTGGTCTACAACACAAGCCGCCAGCAAAAAGACGTCCAGCTGTTCGAAACGGGCAGGATCTTTATTTCAAAAGGGCAGGATGTACAGCCTGAGGAAGTCGAGAAGCTTGCCGGTATCCTGACAGGCAGGATGAACAACACGGACTGGCTTGGCAGCCATGTGCCCGCCGATTTCTATGCGGCAAAAGGCATACTCGACAGTGTGTTTGAAAAACTCGGGCTGACTGACGATATCCATTATGTGCCATCGGAAGGGTATCCGGAGATGCATCCGGGACGTACGGCGGATATCACACTCGGAGGGGAATATATCGGGTTCGTCGGCGAGCTGCATCCGAAATACGAAAGAGACCATGATCTGGATCAGACGATCGTGTTCGAAGTGGATCTCGACGCGCTGCTTGCCGTGAAATCCGGCACCATTGAATACGAAGTGCTGCCGAAGTACCCGTCGGTCATAAGGGACATTGCGCTTGTCGCAGACAGAAACGTCACTGCAGGCACACTCGTCGATATCATCGAGAATGCGGCCAAGAAACATCTGATCGATGTGTATGTGTTCGACGTCTATGAAGGCGAGAACATTGAAGCGGATAAGAAATCCGTCGCGATCCGCCTCACTTACCTGAACAAGGAAGAGACGCTGACCGATGAAGCGGTTGAAGAAATCCATCAGCCGGTGCTCGAGGCGCTGAAAGATGAAGGATTTGCATTAAGAGGATAATAAAGAAAGCTGCGGGAGATTTGAATGTCTCCTGCAGCTTTTTATTTGGGGTTTTCTGATGGTCTCGATTATCTTTTTGATTTTTACAGATTTAATCGATTTTACGGGCTGTTTTCGATTATCTTACTGGTTTTCAGTGCACTTAATCGAATATGCCTCTCAATTTCGATTATCTCTTGAGATATTCAGGACTTAATCGAATATCGCTCCCCTCCGCAGGGTCCGCCGGCTACCTCAACAACGCCTGCACCTTCTCGCGTGTCTTGAAGTGCTTCTTCGTGAGATTGTCGACATAATCCATCCCGTGCTTTTTGGCAAGCCGTGCAGCAAAGGCATCGACCTGCTTGCTTGCACCCCGCGGCACCTTATCTTTCAGTGTCTGATCGAGGTTCGCCATCTGCTCCAGATACTTTGCCCGTGCAATGATGCTTGCGGCGGCGACGGCGAGGGATTTGCTCTCGGCCTTCGTCTCCTGGTGGATCTTTTCGATCATGAATGGATCCGGCACATATTTGTTGTAGGCATTCAGTGTGGTGAACTGGTCGATGACGATCTTCTCGATGTTGCCGCGTTCATCTTCTGCAAGCTTGTCATGGACATTCCTGATGCAGTGGTCATGGAGCACCGCCTTCAGCTTCACGATGTTCCATCCCTCATCTATCTTTTTGTTGTATGAGGGATTGTCAAGAACGACAAGTGAATAGGTGACCGTATGGATGAGGTCGCCGGCGATTTTAATCACCGTATTGTTCGAGAGGTTCTTCGAGTCTTTCACGCCGAGTTCCTTCAGAAGGGCAATCTTGTCTTTTGGCACGTATGCAGCACACACGGTCATCGGTCCGAAATAATCGCCGACGCCCGCTTCATCACTGCCTATGGTGTTATAATCATCATAATTCATATATCAAATTCCCTTTATCCTTTTCTAATTACTTTACTTGTGAAATCCATTCCCGATAAGTATAATAAATTAATGATAACATAATTGTAAACAGTTTGGATAAAGGAGGCGGAGACGCCATGACTGAATACAGGAACCGTATATATGTCGACATCTATGATCAGCAGTATACGATCATCGGCAGGGACGAACCTGAACATATCCGGCATGTCGCACATCTCGTCGACCAGAAAATGCGTGAAATCGGCTCAAAGAGTGCGGGCCTGGACACGACGAGGAAAGCAGTTTTAACGGCAGTGAATGTAATGGACGACTATGTGAAGCTGCAGCATAAGTATGAGGCGCTCTTGAAAGAGCAGTCTGAACATCAATCTGATCAAGGAAGAGACGTATGACTTTAATTCTTTTAATTTTACTTATAATCGGAATGATTGTCGGGTACCGCAGAGGTTTCATTCTGCAGTTCTTCCATCTCATGGGGACGCTTGCCGCGATCATCATCGCCGCACTGAACTACGGAACCCTCGCTGCCCGGCTGGATTTGATACTGCCGTATCCATCGACGACGGAGACGCTGTCGAATCCGATATTTCCATCCATTGCCAATGCAGAATATGCATACTATGACATGTCGGCATTCTTCATGATATTCATAGTCGCCAAAATACTGATCCAGCTGGTCATCAGCGCATTCGATTATTTTCAGCAGATTCCTGTATTCAATATTGTCGGGGAAGTGGTCGGCGCTGTCCTCGGACTGATCGAGACGGTTTATATTTTGGCCGTGATATTATTCATGCTGGCAATGATCCCTTTAGAATTTATCCAAACGCCTATTGAAGATTCGGGATTGGCCAATTTCATACTGGAACATACATTCATCCTCTCCGAAAGATTCATGGAGTGGTTACAAATCGAGTCATAGGGATATGGCTCTTTTTTTGGAGGAAATTATGACAAAAAAAGATATCATCAGATTACTTGAGAACATCGCAACATATATGGAACTCTCGCTTGAGAACCCGTTCAAGGTGTCGGCATACAGGAAAGCAGCACAGTCACTGGAGACCGACCCGAGGTCCCTTTCGGAAATCGATAAATTCATAGATATTAAAGGCATCGGCAAAGGCGTCAATGAGGTCATCGTCGAGTATGTGGAGAAGGGCGAATCGACGGTTTTCAAGGAGCTTCAGGAAAGTGTGCCGGCAGGTCTCGTACAGATGACAAAGATCCCGACGCTCGGCCCGAAGAAGATCGCTAAAATCTACAAAGAGCTCGGCATCGATACATTGGAAGGGCTGAAGAATGCCTGTGAGAATGAAGAGATCAGCGCGCTTTCCGGATTCGGCAAGAAGACGGAGGAGAACATCAGCAAGGCGATCGACGACATATTGATCCGGCCAGAAAGGTACGCCATCAACCAGATACTCAAATTCAGGGAGATCATAGAAAGTCATCTATCTGAAAGCGAACATGTCGAAAGGTTCGATGTGGCAGGAAGTGCACGCCGCATGAAGGAGACAAGCCGGGACATCGACTACATCGTGATATCCAAAGATCCGCAGGCATTCACCGAGGAGATCACTGAGGCGGATTTCGTCAAGGAAACCGTCGTCTCTGGTGATAAAAAACTTTCGATCATCATCGAGGACGACCTTCAGGAGATCAACGTCGATTTCCGTTTCGTCACTGAAGCAGAATATTACTCCACACTGCACCATTTCACCGGCTCCAAGGAGCATAACGTCAAGATGCGTCAAATCGCAAAAAAGCGTGATGAGAAAATCAGTGAGTACGGGGTCGAAAAGGACGGCGAGACGGTCACTTTCGATTCCGAGGCAGACTTCTACAACCACTTCGGGCTGGAGTACATCCCGCCCGCAATGCGCGAAACGGGTGAAGAGACCGAACTTGATGTCGGTGATATCGTGACACTTGAAGACATCAAAGGCGATATCCATATGCACACCGTGTACAGCGACGGTGCATTCTCCATACGCGAGATGGTCGAGGCCTGCATCGAAAAAGGTTATGGCTACATCGTCATCACCGACCACTCCAAAAGCCTCAGGGTCGCCAACGGACTGGATGAGAAGCGCCTGATAGCGCAGCTTGAGGAAATCAGGGCGATCAATGAGGAGTACGATGAGATCGATGTGTATTCGGGCACAGAGATGGATATACTGAAGGACGGCACACTGGATTATTCGGATGACATCCTGAAAGAGTTGGACTATGTCATTGCCGCGATCCATTCAAGCTTCCAGCAGACCGAGGAAGAAATCATGCACAGGCTTGAATCCGCCTGCCGCAATCCGTATGTGCGCCATATTGCGCATCCGACAGGCAGACTGATCGGCAGGCGTGAAGGCTATCCCATCGATATGGACAGGCTCATCAGCCTTGCCGCCGAGACCGGCACGGCGCTTGAAGTCAATGCGAACCCGATGAGGCTCGACCTCAGCGCGGAAGCGATCCGCCATAAGGATGTCATGCTGTCGGTCAATACGGATGCCCACCATACCGATCATCTGGATTTCATGAAGTATGGCGTGGCCACACTCCAAAAAGGGCTCATCCGTAAGGATCAGGTGATCAACACGATGACACGGGAGGATTTCCGGGAATTTATAAATAAGCAAAAATAGAGGTTTTAATATGAACGAAAGAACATTCAGGACACTCGAGTTCGATAAGATACTCTCACAGATGCAGAATCATGCCGTGAGTGAAAAGACGAAACAGGCGATCAACCACAGCCTGGTCTCCAATGATATAAACGCCGTGCGCACCATGATCGCCGAAGTGGATGATGCATCCACCATCCTCCGTTACCGCAACGTTGAAATGGCCGGTGTCACGGACATCAAAGGGCATGTCAACAGGGCGGTCATCGGCAGCATGTTATCGATCAGTGACTTCAACGCAATAAAAGGCATGCTTTTCAGAAAGCAGAGTCTGAATAAATTATTCGAAGAGTTCGAAAGCGATGAAGTGGAAGTCGGCCGGATTTCCCACTATATTTTGGGCCTGCCGGACATACACCACTTATATAAGAAGATTGCAGGCACTGTGGATGAGGCCGATGTACTGGATCATGCCTCGGATAACCTGCTCAGGATACGCAGAAGGATCAATTCTGAAGAAGGGAAGATACGGGAGAAGCTGAACGATTTGATCCGGGGCAGTCAGCAGCGGAAGCTCAGCGACGGCATCATCACGATGAGGAACAACCGCTATGTCGTTCCGGTCAAAGTGGAGCACCGGTCCGAATTCAACGGAATCGTCCATGACATGTCCCAGAGCGGACAGACGGTATATATGGAACCGATGGCAGTGGTGCAGATGACGAACCGCATCCAGAGCCTGAGGGACGAGGAAGCACTTGAAATCGAAAGGATACTGTACGATTTGAGTGCAAGGACCGCAGAAGTTGCAGACGAACTGACGATGACGGACGACAGCCTGCATCATCTGGATATGGTCTTTGCGAAAGCCAAATACGGCATGAGCATCGGTGCGACGAAACCTGAAATCAGCGATGCGCGGAGAATTTACCTGCCGGCATCTTTCCATCCGCTGATCGACAGCGAAGAGGTCGTCAAAAACGACATCATCGTGGATGAGGAGACGCAGGCCGTCATCATCACCGGACCGAATACGGGCGGTAAGACGGTCACCCTGAAGACGATCGGGCTGACCCAGCTGATGGCCCAGTCCGGCATTCCGGTCCCGGCAAGGGACGGCAGCATAGTGCCAGTGTTCAAAAAGATCTACAGTGATATCGGGGATGAACAGTCAATCGAACAGTCGCTTTCCACATTCTCCAGCCATCTGACGAATACGAAGGTGATCATCGACAATGCAGACGATGAGACGCTCGTACTGCTGGATGAGGTCGGGGCCGGAACGGACCCGGAAGAGGGTGCGGCGCTTGCGATCGGGATCATCGAAGACCTGCTCGCAAAACGTTCGACGCTGATAGCGACCACACATTATCCGCAGATCAAATCATTCAGCTACACCCGGGAAGATGTCGTCAATGCGAGTGTGGAGTTCGATGTCAGTACACTCTCCCCGACATACCGGCTTCTGATGGGGATCCCGGGGCGTTCCAACGCATTTGAGATCTCCAATAAGCTCGGCCTTTCCCCGTCCATCATAGAAAGGGCGAAAGAGCTCGTCAAATCGGATTCAAAAGATGTCAATGATATGATCACTGCACTTGAAAACCATACGACGAGTGCACGTGAGCATGAAGAGGAGACGGAAAAGCTGCTTGAGGATGCTAAGAAACTGCAGAATGAACTGAAGGTGCAGCACGAGCAGTATCAGGAGCACAAGGAGAAACTCTTCAAGGAAGCCCGCCATGAAGCGAACAGGCTCATCAGGCAGAGTGAGATGAAGGCAGAAGAAATCATCGATGAGCTCAATAAGATGAAGGCAGACGGTGCAAGAAACTTAGAAGAGCATGAAATCATCGAAAAGCGGAAAGGTCTGCGGGACAGCTATCATCAGGAATCGCTGAAGCAGCAGGTCGAGAATGAGAAGACCGAGAGTTTCGAACGGGGAGACAGTGTCGACGTCCTGTCATACGGTCAGAAAGGTGAAATACTTTCAATCGAAAAAGATGAAGCGATCGTCCAGATGGGCATCCTGAAGATGAACATCCCGCTCAAGGAACTGAAGAAACGGAAAAAAGAGAAGATCACCCGCCCGGTTGCGAGAAGGACCGGCAAGTCAATCGTGAAAAGCAGCCTCGACCTCAGGGGCAAGCGTTATGAAGAAGCGATGATGGAGCTCGACCGGTATCTGGACCAGGTGCTCCTCAGCAGCTACAGCCAGGTCGAGATCATCCACGGCAAGGGCACGGGAGCTCTCCAGAAAGGTGTGCAGCAGCACTTGAAACAGCATCCGAAAGTGAAGTCCTACAGAATGGGGCACCCGAATGAGGGCGGTTTCGGTGTGACGATAGTTGAAATGAAGTAGGTGACGGCTTGGATAACTTTGATATGCTGAAATTGGCAAAGGTGCTGATCGCAGTGGGCATAGTGATGTTTATTGCGGGAATAATCTATTTATTGTTTTTTGCATAAGCAATTCAATTGTGGAGTGAAGGACAATACGTTATAATCAATTTATAAATTGGAATTAATGGAGGTATATTAACATGGCATTATATGATGTGAACGATCAGAATTTTAAAGACGAAGTTGCTAACGGTGTAACATTAGTGGACTTCTGGGCAACTTGGTGTGGACCATGTAAAATGATTGCTCCAGTACTTGAAGAAGTTGCAGTTGAGGTTGAAGGCAAAGCAGACATCGCTAAACTCGATGTGGATGCCAACGGTGCCACTGCAAGTGAATATGAAGTTATGAGTATTCCAACTCTGATTCTTTTCAAAGATGGCGAACCTGTGGATAAAGTCGTCGGTTTCCAGCCGAAAGAACAGTTAGTTGCATTGATTGAAAAACACGCTTAATAATCTGAACCGCCAATATTGGCGGTTTTTTTGTACAGATAAGTTTAAAGAGGGATGAGTATGTCAGAATTAAAATTGAAACTCTCGGTGCTGCCGGCTGAACCGGGGTGCTATCTGATGAAGGACAAGTACGGGGAAATCCTCTACGTCGGCAAATCGAAAAATCTGCGGAACCGTGTAAGATCCTACTTCACAGGTGCGCACGATGAAAAAACGATGCGCCTCGTACGGGAGATCACGGACTTCGACTTCATCGTGACATCGACGGAAGTGGAGTCCCTGCTCCTTGAGCTGAACCTCATCAAGAAGCACTATCCGAGATACAACATTCTGTTGAAAGATGATAAGAGCTACCCGTTCATAAAGATCACGAAGGAAAAGCACCCGCGCCTCTTAGTGACGAGGACGGTCAAGCCGTCCACCGGCACTTATTTCGGCCCGTATCCGAACGCCTACAGTGCCTATGAGACGAAGAAGCTGCTCGACCGCATATATCCTCTCAGGAAATGCAACACGATGCCGGACAAACTGTGCCTGTATTATCATATCGGCCAGTGCCTCGGCCCGTGTGTCTTCAATGTGGAACAGGAGCAGTATGAAGAGATGAAAAGAGGGATCACGCGCTTTTTGAACGGCGAAACCGATGAAATCATGGACGATTTGAAGTCCAAGATGGAAACAGCAGCCGAAGCGCTCGAGTTCGAGAAAGCGAAGGAATACCGTGATCTGATGGGGCATATAGAAAATACGATGATGAAGCAGAAGATGATGACAGCGGACATGACGGCGCGCGATGTGTTCGGTTACAGTGTATCGAAGGGCTGGATGTCGGTCTCCGTCCTCCTCATCAGGAACGGCAATCTGATAGAGAAGAAGGCGGAACTGTTTCCGATCAATGATGATGTTGAGGAAGAGTTCTACCGTTTCATCGTCCAGTTCTACGACCTGAAATCGAATCTCCTGCCGAAGGAAGTCCATATGCCGAAAGAGTTCGACAAAGACATCATTTCGGAAATCATAGAAACAAAAGTCCTGCAGCCGGTGCGCGGCGCCAAAAAAGAGATGGTGGACCTTGCCAATAAAAATGCACGTATTGCCGTCGAAAATAAATTCGACATCATCGAACGCGATGAGAGAAGGACGGTCAAAGCGATCGAAGCACTCGGCGAAGCGCTGGATATCGAGACGCCGATACGCATAGAGGCATTCGACAACTCCAACATCCAGGGCGTCGACCCCGTCAGCGTCATGGTCTCTTTCGTCGACGGCAAACCGAGCAAGAAGGACTACAGGAAGTTCAAAATCAGGACCGTCGACAACATCGATGATTATGCATCCATGGCAGAGGCGGTCAGGAGAAGATATACGCGGGTGCTGAAAGAGGGGCTCCCGCTGCCGAACCTCATCATCGTGGATGGCGGTATCGGCCACATGAATACGGTGAAGTCGGTGCTGCTTGATGAGATGTCGCTCGACATCCCGGTTGCCGGCCTAGCCAAAAACGACAAGCACCAGACGGCTGAGCTGCTGTTCGGGGAGAATGCCGAAATCGTGCCGCTCAAGAAAAATTCACAGAGCTTTTACCTTCTGCAGCGCATACAGGATGAAGTGCACCGGTTTGCGATCAGTTTCCACAGGAATCTGCGCAGCAAATCACAGTCCATGTCGGTCCTCGATGGTATAGAAGGTGTCGGCCCGAAAAGGAAGCAGAAACTGTTGAAGCATTTCGGCTCGATCAAGCGGATGAAGGAAAAAGAAGTCAATGACTTCACTGAAATCGGCATCCCCAAAAAAGTGGCGGAGCACATTATAGAGAGTATTAAGTGACCAACCACGATTAAATTTTCACAATCTTTTAATAACATTGATGATATCCCCTCAAAGTGCCTTGATTTCTACTATCCATAAGCGTAAAATAGAGATTGTGAAAATGTAATGATAGTAGAGTTAGGGGGGAATTCAAGTGTCGAAACAAGATTCAAGTTTTTTAATACGCCGGATCCACTCGTTGCTTGGTGTTATTCCTCTGGGTGTGTTCTTAGTACAGCACCTGGTGGTTAACCACTTTGCAACAAGGGGTGAGGAAGCATTCAACCAAGCGGCCGGTTTCATGGGCAACTTACCATTTGTCATATTCCTGGAGGTCTTTGTGATTTACATCCCGATATTATTCCATGGGATTTATGGTATTTACATAGCTTTTACAGCCCAGTACAGATACGGTTATCCGAACACTTACCGTAACATCAACTTCCTGCTGCAAAGGGTGACGGGGGTTTTATCCTTCATATTCATAGCAATCCACGTGTATCAGACGAGGGTGCAGGTGTTCATGGGTGTGGATCTGGACTTTGACCTGGTGGCGGATATCGTTGAGAATCCATGGTGGCTCGTGTTCTATATCGTGGGAATCCTTGCGACCGTATACCATTTTGCAAACGGTTTATGGACCTTCATGATCACATGGGGCATCACGCAATCCGACAAATCCCAGAGGATCATGGGTTATATATCACTGATTGTATTCGTGATAGTGAGCGTCATCGGCATCCAGGCAATATTAGCGTTTATTTAATTAGAGGAGTGTAAAACATGGCGAACAATAAAATCATCGTCGTTGGCGGCGGTCTCGCCGGCCTTATGGCGACGATTAAAGCGGCAGAAACAGGTGCTGAAGTTGATTTGTTTTCAATCGTACCTGTGAAACGATCTCACTCTGTATGTGCCCAGGGCGGTATAAACGGCGCAGTGAACACAAAAGGTGAGGGCGATTCGACTGCCATACATTTTGACGACACGGTATACGGCGGAGACTTCCTGGCAAACCAGCCGCCTGTACAGGCAATGACAGACGCTGCGCCGGAAATCATCCACCTGCTTGACCGGATGGGTGTTACATTCAACAGGACACCTGAAGGCCTGCTGGACTTCAGACGTTTCGGCGGAACACTTTATCACAGGACGGCATTTGCCGGCGCCACGACCGGCCAGCAGCTGCTTTACGCACTGGATGAGCAGGTGCGGAGGTACGAAGTGGACGGCCTGGTCACGAAATATGAAGGCTGGGAATTCCTCGGCATCGTCCTTGATGATGAAGGCAAATCACGCGGGGTTTCCGCCCAGAAGATCGACAGCGGCGAAATCGAAACGTTCAAGTCGGATGCTGTCATCATGGCGACAGGCGGACCGGGAATCATTTTCGGTAAATCGACGAACTCCATGATCAATACAGGTTCGGCGGCTTCCATCGTTTATCAGCAGGGTGCAATCTATGCGAACGGTGAATTCATCCAAATCCACCCGACGGCGATCCCGGGTGACGATAAACTGCGCCTGATGAGTGAATCTGCGCGTGGTGAAGGCGGAAGGATCTGGACGTACAAAGACGGCAAGCCCTGGTATTTCCTCGAAGAGAAATATCCGGACTACGGTAACCTTGTACCCCGCGATATCGCGACAAGGGAAATCTTCGACGTCTGTGTCAACCAGAAACTCGGCATCAACGGCGAAAACATGGTCTACCTCGACCTGTCACATAAAGATCCAAAAGAGCTTGACATCAAGCTCGGCGGCATCATCGAAATTTACGAGAAGTTCACCGGAGACGATCCGCGTAAAGTTCCTATGAAGATTTTCCCGGCCGTGCATTATTCAATGGGCGGACTGTACGTGGATTACGACCAGATGACCAATATCCCGGGTCTGTTTGCAGCAGGTGAATGTGATTACTCACAGCACGGCGGCAACCGCCTCGGTGCCAACTCACTGTTGTCCGCCATCTACGGCGGCATGGTTGCAGGTCCAAAAGCAATCGACTATGTCAAAGGTCTCGAGACATCATACGAAGATCTTGACGAATCGATTTACGAGAAAGCGAAACAGGCTGAAGTGGAAAGATTCGAAAACATCCTGAACATGGACGGTGAAGAGAACGCCTACGTCATCCACAAGGAACTGGGTGAACTCATGACCGACAACGTCACTGTTGTACGTTATAACGACAAACTCGAAGAGACGGATAAAAAGATCGTCGAGTTGATGGATCGTTATAAAAACATCAGCATCAATGATACAAGGAAGTGGAGCAACCAGGCAGCATTCTTTACAAGACAGCTCTGGAACATGCTCGTTCTCGCGCGTGTGATCACGATCGGTGCACTCAACCGTAACGAGTCACGCGGTGCGCACTTCAAACCGGATTTCCCTGAACGTAATGACGAAGAATGGCTGAAGACGACAAAAGCCTACTTCGAGGGGGATTTCGAAGCACCGAGATTTGAATATGAAGATGTTGACGTCAGCCTGATCCCGCCTCGTAAACGTGACTATACTTCAAAATCCTCTGGAGGTGCCAAAAAATAATGGCTGAAAATAAAACTATAAAACTGTCCGTAAAAAGACAGGAGAATCCTGAATCGAGCCCGTATTGGGAAGATTTCGAAGTGCCTTACCGCGAAAATATGAACGTGATCAGCGCTTTGATGGAAATTCAGAGAAACCCTGTCAATGCCAAAGGCGATAAAACGACACCGGTGACATGGGACATGAGCTGCCTCGAAGAGGTGTGCGGTGCGTGTTCAATGGTGATCAACGGTACGGCGAGGCAGTCCTGTACTGCACTGATCGACCAGTACGAACAGCCGATCAAGCTTGAACCGATGTCCACATTCCCGATCGTAAAAGATTTGCAGATCGACCGTTCATTCATGTTCGACAGCCTGAAACGCGTTCAGGCCTGGGTTCCGATCGACGGTACTCATGACCTTGGACCAGGTCCGAGAATGCCTGAGAAAAAGCGTCAGACGGCTTATGAACTGTCAAAATGTATGACATGCGGCGTCTGCCTTGAAGTCTGCCCGAACGTCAACGACAATTCGAAATTCATGGGTGCGGCAGCAGTTTCCCAAGTCAGGTTGTTCAACTTGCATCCGACAGGCAGCATGAATAAAAACGAACGTCTCGATGCCCTGATGGGTGTCGGCGGGGTATCCGAGTGCGGCATGGCGCAAAACTGTGTTAAAGCTTGTCCGCAGGGCATTCCTTTGACCACTTCAATTGCAGCAATGCAGAGAGAAACAACTTTCCATGCATTCAAATCATTCTTCGGAAGTGACCACCAGGTGGATTGATCATATTTTAGGAAGAGCGTACAGCTCTTCCTATTTTTTTGTGCCCATTTAAGATATAATTAAAAGAAAATCAGAGTGAGGACTGGAATGAATGGCAGATAAAGATTTGATCATTTCCATAGAAAAATCTATCAGGTATATTTCAGTGCACGTGAGAGCTCATGGCCGTGAAATATTGAATGAATACGAAATATCCCCGCCGCAGTTTGTCGCGTTGCAGTGGGTCGGGGATAAGGAAGGCATTACGATCGGGGAACTGTCCAGCAGGATGTATCTGGCCCATTCCACAACCACCGATATCGTGGACAAACTCGAAAACCAGAATCTCGTCAAACGCTATAAATCCGAGAAAGACAAGCGTCTTGTGCTTGTCAAAATGGAGTCGAAAGGCAAAGAGGTCATACGTAAAGTGATTGATAAGCGGATTTCCTATATACGTGATATCACGGCACATCTGGATAAGGAAGAGATGGAGCTGCTTCCGGAATTGCTCGAGTCCATCCTGCGGGAAAGTGAAAAGAGGACGCATGGATAGGCCGATCGGAGTGATGGATTCAGGGGTCGGGGGGATGACCGTCGTAAGGGAGATCACGCGGCAGCTGCCGAACGAACGGATTTTGTACTTCGGGGACATCTCAAGATGTCCTTATGGCGAAAAGGATCTGGAGACGGTGAGGGCCTATACCATCCAGGTGGCGGAATATCTGGTGGCAAAGGACATTAAAATGCTTGTCATCGCCTGTAATACGGCAACGGCAGCGGCCCTGGAGATATTGAGGGAAAGACTGGAAATACCGGTCATCGGTGTGATCGGCCCCGGCGCAAGGAGTGCCATCCAGCACAGCCGCAATGGGAAAGTGCTCGTCCTTGCGACTTCCGGCACCGTCAAATCCAACGCATATCCGGACGCCATCAGGAGTCTGAACCACAATTTTGAAGTGACCAGCCAGGCATGCCCGGCCTTCGTGCCCCTGGTGGAGGAATTGCGCTACAAGGATGATATCGTCACCGGCATCGTCATCCACCAGGCACTGAAATCCCATATGCACAGTGATGCGGATACTGTGATATTGGGCTGTACGCATTATCCCCTGCTGAAGGAAAGCATCAGAAGATACTTTGACGGCAGGAAAGCGGTGATAGATTCCGGTTATGAAACGGCCCGTGAAGTCAGTTCGTTGCTGAACTACCAGAGGATCCTCAGGGCGCCTGAGGGTGAAGTCACGCACACGATATTAATCAACGGTGACAGCAGCCGTTTCAAATACATCCTGAGGGACTGGCTGCCGGAATTGAAGTATGACATGAAAGAAATAGAATTGAAGGTGTAGATATGACAGGAAAAATTGTGATCGCAACAGGGAATGCAGGAAAAATCAACGACTTCAAGGCCGTATTCAAAGGTTATGAAGTGGTCGGAATAAAAACACTCATACCGGATTTCGAAGTGGATGAAACGGCGGATACGTTCAGCGGCAATGCTGTGCTGAAATCCGAGGCGGCGTCACAGGCGCTCGGCCTGCCCGTGATCAGCGACGACTCAGGCCTGTCGGTCGATGCACTCGACGGGGCGCCGGGGATTTATTCGGCAAGGTATGCAGGTGAATATGCGACGGATGCAGAAAACAATGAAAAGCTGCTGAAAGAGATGGCCGGTGAGGCAGACAGGAAAGCACACTTCACGTGTGTCATAGCACTCAGCATACCCGGCGAGGAAACAAGGACTTACACGGGTGTATTGAAAGGGGAAATCCTCGAAGAACCGCACGGGACGGAAGGTTTCGGTTACGATCCTTTGTTCCTGACGGATGAGGGCGTCCACCTCGGAATGATTAACAGTGAGGAAAAAGGGGAAATCAGTCATAGAAGCAAGGCTTTGAAGCAATTGATGAATGATGAGGAAGTCTTTGAAAAATTAACTTCATATTAAAGGAGAATGTCAATGAGAGTCTTAATCGTCAGTGACAATCATGGAGAAGAAGGCATCGTTCAAAGTGCATTGGACCATAATGGCGGCGACTTGAACATCCATCTGGGTGACAGCGAGTTCACTTACGAAAATGAAGAATTGAAGGATTTCAACACAGTGCGCGGCAATGTGGACAACGACAGCAGATTCCCCGTTGAATCATATGATGAGGATACGAATCTTTTCCTGACCCACGGCCACCTCTACAACATCAAGCCGGACAGGGAAGTGCTGAGCGAGCGAGCGCTGGAATTCAAGGCGAAATATGCCCTTTACGGCCATTCGCATATCGCCCTCGCCGAAAACATCAACGGCGTCTACTGCATCAACCCCGGAAGCATATCAAAGCCAAAGGGCGAGTGGGAAGCGAGTTACTGCGTATTGGATACTGCTGATGACAGGGTTGAATTCTACAACAGGGAACACGAGAAGTTCGAAGAAGTCAATCTTCTGGAACTGTGAAACCGGGAGGGGAAATAACATCATGTTATTTTCCTTCTTTTATTATATGGCGAGACTGAGCATCATCAATACTGACAGGACGACGATGCTCACTGTGAAGATGTCAGGCTCGATTTGATCTTTCACATAAAGTATAATCACTATAATGATGAGCAGTGAGCCCATGAGTGTATAGAGTACCGGGTTCATGCTGAATGTGGTGTAGCGCATTGCGAGATAAAGCAGCGCAATGAAGATGAAATATGTCGACAGGAATATACGGATCGACTGGTTCATGAGATCACCTGCTAACTTTGAGATTGAGGGGTGTTATTATCAATATCTTATATTTTGATGACGACTGCATAATGTGCAACACGTTTGCGAAAACGATCGTCAGGCTTGATAGAAAAGAGCGGATTTATTTTGCGTCCATAAAAGAGCTTGATGATATTCTACCAGAAGAAATCGATTCTGTAGTGTATTATTCGGATGATTTATATATGAAGAGCGATGCGGTCATCGAAGTGATGAACGATGCGGTCGGTTTGGAAGCCTTCAGCATCTTCAAAGCTGTGCCGGTCTGCTTCAGAAACCGCCTGTATGATTTCATCGCACGGAACAGATACCGCGTGAACATGGGAGATTCCTGCGAAATCAATCCGACGGTGAGGAAAAGAATTATTTCATCATAAGAAAGTAAGTGAGGCTATGATAAGGATAAGAATAGATGACGATCTCGAACTGAGGGAAATCCATCAGAGGGACCGCAAGAAGATATACGACGTAGTGGATGAAAACAGAGTGTTCTTGAAGAGATGGCTGCCCTGGCTGGACTATACAAAATCACCGCACAGTTACCTGTCTGTGATCAAATCGTGGCAGCAGAACATTGAAATGGGGACGGGGATGGAACTCGGGCTGTTCTATCATGACGAGTTCATCGGCATGTGCGGCTTCACAACCATCGAACCAAACTCGAGGCGCGCACAGATCGGCTACTGGCTCACACAGGAATATGAAGGCAGGGGCCTGATGCTGAAGACGGTGAAAGGACTCACGGACTACGGTTTCAAGGAAATGGGGCTGAACCGGATTGAAATCGTCTGCGGCGAGAAGAACCTGAGGAGCCGGAAACTGCCCGAAGCCCTCGGCTTCACCCCGGAAGGCACCATGAAGGAATATGAATTCCTGTATGATCACTATCATGACTGCATCCTGTACCGCATGCTGAAGAGCGAATGGCCGTATTGAATGTTTCAACCCCTCTGATTGGTGGTATTGATACTTAACTTAAACAGAGGGGTGTATATTATGGCAGATGAAAGCAAATTTGATCAGCAAAAAGGCAACATAAAAGAGACGATCGGCAACGCGACAGGCGATAAGGATATGGAATCCGAAGGCAAGAAAGATAAAAACACCGGTAAAGCCAAAGAATTCGTGGAAAATGCCAAGAATAAGGCAAATGACACGATTGATAAATTCGGTAAAGGCGATAAAAAGCGATAGAGATGATTGAAGGCCGCTGGAATGCAAAATTTCGGCGGCTTTTTTCTGTGGATGCGGCCTTGCGGTGAGTCAGGGGACGAGTATATTCATGTTTTGAGGGGAGATGCTCGTTTTTCTTATTGTAAATCCGAGCATATCTCGATTTATTGCCGTTATACTCGTTTTTCATAGGATTAATCCGAGCATATACGAAGTTTCTATAGTTATGCTCGTCCGTCAATTAAATCACTATTAATTAAGGGGTGGCTATATGGATGAATTGGAAAAGAAAGCAGTCGAGGAACTGAAATCATTAATCGGGAGAATTGAAGCAGGGGAGTATAATATTTCTGAATGCGGCTACGATGTCCATGTGGAAGAGACGAATATCAGTACAGATGAAGGCGCAGTGACGTATGTGCTGCTGCAATACAACATTAAACACACCATCATAGAATAATAAAAAGCTTTATATCCTATAAAGAAAAACCCTGATGAGTAGATACCTATCAGGGTTTGAAAAATCAAATATAAATGAAGAAGTCACACATGTAACTTCTATTATTAATCATCCAACTATTCGGCCCCAAGGACCACAGGATCATACTGCTCAACCAGACCGCAGTGATTACATTTTATTGTCATCATATCCATACCGATGATCTGTGATTGGTCGGTTTTTGCGATCAGCTGCGTGATCTCCGGCATTATTTCTTTATCCGGAGTTTCACAGCATGGAGTTTTATTGACGCTTTCAAGTTTTTCTGAGGCCTTCGAAATTTGGGATTTGCTATATTGTTTCAAATGCATTGCTGACACCACCTTTCTATAAGAAGTATAACAGAGAAAGAGGATATGACATCAATCAGTAAGATTTTTTATTTGACGACAAAAATCCCCGCCAAACCAAAATTTGACGGGGATTAATCTCATTCAATATATTAGTAGCGTCCTGGGAGGGATTCGAACCCCCGACCGATGGCTTAGAAGGCCATTGCTCTATCCTGCTGAGCTACCAGGACTTAATTAAGACAAATTCTATTATAATCAAAGTGGGTTATATAAGTCAAATCAATTTTTAATTTTTAAGGTGTTTTATTACATCATCCCATTATACTTTACAAAACCTCGCCAGTCGATTATCCTCATTATTTGATTTACAAGTAATGGCGACTTTAATAGAATGATTGTGAGTGAAATATAAAATAGGAGAAAGTATATGAGTAAATTTGATGAACAGATTCTAGTGGTGCCGCGGGAGGAGTTGTTCGACTCCGAGGAGAATGCCTTCAATGGTTTCATCGGTAAGAATGACGGGCGTTATCAGCCGATCGTTGGCACTTTTAATAATTTCGAAGTGAAACGCCGCGGTGATATGGAAGAGGATCCTTCCTACAAGCAGCTGATCAGCTATGTGATCATATCTTCCGAAGGCGGTAAAGAGACGCTGGTCTATGAAAGGCTCGGCGGTGGTGGTGAAGAGCGGCTGCATGGTCTTCTGTCGATTGGTGTGGGCGGCCATATGAATGATATAGAGGATGCGGATGATATCGATGAGAAGTTATCCATCAATGCCCGGCGTGAGCTTGAAGAGGAAGTGGGCCTTGCCGGTGATGATATCAGGAACATTGAAATCATGGGTCTGATCAACGACGACGATAACGAGGTCGGCAGGGTGCACATCGGGCTGGTGCTGAAAGTCTCGGTGGATAAAGGGAGTGTT
This sequence comes from Salinicoccus kekensis, assembly GCF_900220995.1. Lineage (GTDB taxonomy): Bacteria > Bacillota > Bacilli > Staphylococcales > Salinicoccaceae > Lacicoccus > Lacicoccus kekensis. The sequence goes on along the minus strand of NZ_OBQF01000001.1, from coordinate 677,166 downwards.
TCCAATATGGAGGCAGACACGTTATCCCTGAAGTGGATCAGCAATGATGATCTGCCGGAGCTGTCGCCTTATGAGTCGTGGAGCGAACTGATCATTCGTGATGCTTATGGCAGATAAGATAACGACCCACCATCGTTTTCTGAAGAAGGCTGAGAAGGATCTGGTCCGGATGTTCAAAGACGGCGATTTTGAGTCTTTCCGCGAGAACTACCACCATTTCATCAAAATGGCCTCGCCCGAAACCAGCCTGGAAGAGATGTTCTACGAAGCCATGGATGCGCTCGGCGAGCATGATGACGTCGTGGACTATTCCCTGATGCAGCTGAATAAAGGGTCGGGCGACTATGAAACTCATATGATCGAATTGCTGAAGGCGCTCAGCAGGCAGGAAAGGTACTATGAAGTCATCAACTTCTCAGACCATCTGATGGAGGAGAAGTTGCCCCAGGGTTTCCGGATTGAGATTGCTGCCATCAGGCATCAGGCGAAAAAAGCAATCGATGAACTCCAGTACAGGCGGAACGGGGATTCAGATGAGGAAGAGCGGTCCGGCGAGGAGGACATCGATCTCGATGAGATGTCGCACCAGGAGATACTCCGTATGTTCAGCACTTTTGCTGATGAAAAAGATATCAGGTATAAGGATTTCGTCCTGGAGCATCTGGAAAACATCAGTGATAAGGATATCGTCACTTTCATGCTGCTTTATCTGAAGGAAATCGGCTACAACCAAAAGGTGCGCCACCATAAATTCGATGAACCTGCGGAAGTCGTGCCTGCCGATCTGCCGTCGCTTGAGGAGATCACATTGATGAAGGATGTGGAACCGGAAGTGATTGATGAGCTTGAATCAAGGGCGCCGCAGATCGTCAGCGAGGCGGCGCTGCTGATGACGAGCCACGCAATATTCAGTTATCCGAAAGAGCCGGATTTCAAGGCGGAAGAGTTGGTTGAAGGCTATCTTCAGTATATACTGGATTTGCTGAATATGGACCACCCGTACACGGCAGGAAGTGACGTCTATCAATGGATAGATGAGATGGAACGTCTTGTCACGACAAGTGAAACATAAAAATAAGTCAATTGTTGGATAAGGAAAACTATTGTGTTATACTAAACTGGTTATGAAAAAAATGTATTAACGGAGGAATTACACTATGTCTCAAAAATGGGAAAAGCAAGAAGGTAATGAAGGAATTCTGACGGTCACAGTACCTGCAGAGGAATTCAATCAGGCATTGGATGAAGCATTTGCGAAAGTTTCCAAGGATGTTTCACTTCCAGGTTTCAGAAAAGGGAAAGTTCCGCGTCAAATGTTTGAAAGTCGTTTTGGTGTAGAATCCTTATACCAGGACGCACTGGATATCGTCCTTTCACCAAACTATGCTAAAGCTGTTGATGAAGAAGGTATTACTCCTGTTGATCAGCCTGAAGTGGATATCGTTGAAATGGAAAAAGGCAAAGATCTTGTATTCACGGCGAAAGTGACTGTCGAGCCTGAAGTCAAGCTCGGAGAGTACAAAGGTCTTGAGGCAACTAAACTGTCGACGGAAGTGACTGAGGCGGACATTGACCATGAAATCGGTCATATGCTCGAGCATCAGGCGGAAATGGTCATCAAAGATGATGGCGAAGTGGAAGACGGCGACACAGTGAACCTGGACTTCGACGGTTATATGGACGGCGAACAGTTCGACGGCGGAAAAGCTGAAGATTTCGACCTTGAAGTCGGTTCCGGCTCATTCATCGGCGGCTTTGAAGAACAGCTCGTCGGACTTAAAGTCGGAGATGAGAAAGACGTTGAAGTGACTTTCCCTGAAGATTACCAGGCGGAGGAACTTGCAGGGAAGCCTGCGACGTTCAAAGTCAAGATCAACTCCATCAAAGTGCAGGAAACGCCTGAACTTGACGATGATCTCGTAAAAGAGCTGGACCAGGGTGTTGAAACTGTGGATGAGCTTAAAGCCAAAGTTGAAAAAGACCTTAAAGAAGCTAAAGAAAACCAGGCAGATGTCGCCATGAAGGAAGAACTTCTCCTCAAAGCAAGTGACAATGCTGAAATTGACGTTCCGGAAGCAATGGTCAACACTGAGCTTGACAGAATGCTTCAGGAATTCGAACAGAACTTGTCGCAGCAAGGCATCAACCTTGAAATGTACCAGCAGCTGTCCGGCCAGGATGAAAATGCACTTCGTGAGACGATGAAAGAAGATGCGGAGAACCGCGTTAAAACGAACCTCACGTTGAAGCAGATTGCGGCTGATGAAAACATCGAAGTTGCGGAAACAGACCTTGATAAAGAACTTGAGAAAATGAGCGAACAGTTCGGCATCAAAGTTGAAGACATCAAATCAACTTTGGGTGACCTGTCAATGCTTGAGCAGGACATCAAAGTCCAGAAGGCACTCGATGTACTTGTGGATAATGCCAAATTTGTAGAACCATCAGAAGATGAGGCAAGTGAGTCAGAAGAGACTGAAGAATCAACTGAAGAAGAAAAGTAAAATCGCCTGAATGAGAATAGCTCTGCAACGCATAGTTGCAGAGCTATTGGCATCATTGCCTGCAAGTTCATTCATTTGATTTCAAACCTGAATTCTAGTATAGTTTACGACAATGATAAAAGAGGTGTTAAGATGATCAAATTTAATGAAGATGATACAAATTTAACATGTTCGTTCTGTGGTAAAGATCAGGAACAGGTAAAGAAACTGATCGCAGGCAGCGGCGTGTACATTTGTAATGAATGTATAGAATTATGTTACGAAATCATAGAAGAAGAGTTGAAGACCGAGCATAAGGCGATTTTCACGGAGCTGCCGAAACCTCAGCAGATCCTCGAAGCTCTGAATGACTATGTCATCGGACAAGATAAGGCGAAACGTGCTTTGAGTGTTGCAGTTTATAACCATTATAAACGTATCAACCAGGAGAGCAGTGACGATGATGTGGAAATCTCCAAGAGTAATATCGCGTTGATCGGCCCGACCGGCAGCGGTAAAACACTGCTCGCCCAGACACTCGCACGCACTTTGGATGTCCCATTTGCGATTGCGGATGCGACAAGCCTCACTGAAGCAGGTTATGTCGGTGACGACGTGGAAAATATACTGCTGCGTCTGATCCAGGCTGCAGACTTTGATGTGGAACGTGCTGAACAAGGCATCATCTATGTCGATGAAATTGATAAAATCGCACGCAAGAGTGAGAATACTTCGATTACACGTGACGTTTCCGGTGAAGGTGTACAGCAGGCGCTCCTTAAGATACTTGAAGGGACGACTGCAAGCGTGCCGCCTCAGGGAGGCAGGAAGCATCCGAACCAGGAATCGATCCAGATCGATACGAAAAACATCCTGTTCATATTGGGCGGTGCCTTCGACGGCATGGATGAAATCATCAAGCGCAGAGTCGGTGAGAAAGTGATCGGCTTCGGCGGACCATCAGCGACCCTCGATGATAAAGATGCGATACTATCCAATGTACGTCCGGAAGACCTTCAAAGCTACGGTCTCATACCGGAGTTCATCGGACGTGTGCCGATCATCAGCCACCTTGAAGAGCTTGATGTGGATGCACTCAAATCCATCCTTACAGAGCCGAAGAATGCACTCGTCAAGCAGTACAAGAAAATGCTGGCAATCGATGAAGTGGATCTGGAATTCGATGATGATGCACTCGATGCAATCAGCGAGCTTGCCATCGAACGTAAAACAGGTGCACGTGGCCTCCGTTCCATCATAGAGGAGCGCATGGTCGACATCATGTTCAGCGTACCTTCCAATGAAGAAATCAAAACGGTCAAAATCACGAGAGATACAATCATGGATGAAAGCGATCCGCTGCTTTACGATGCAGAAGGTAAAGAAGTTTACATCGATCGTAAAAGTGCATAATAGAAATAAAAAAGCTGTCTGAAGCCCAGACAGCTTTTTTCATGAGGAGTACAGATTATGAAAATAAACCCGAACAATATCGAATTCATGTATTCGGCGATGGACCCTTCCCAGTACCCGGACGGTAAGATGAAGGAAATCGCCCTGAGCGGCCGTTCGAATGTTGGTAAATCATCTTTCATCAATGCAGTCTGCGGACGTAAAAATATAGCGAGGACTTCTTCGAAGCCGGGGAAGACGGCGACGCTGAATTTCTATGATGTGGACTCACAGTTCATCTTCGTCGATGTCCCGGGCTACGGTTATGCAAGGCAGTCCAAGACGAGCCGCGAAAAATGGGGGCAGCTTATTGAATCCTACCTCGCTGAGAGGGAAGAACTCCAGGCGGTCGTCCAGCTGGTCGATCTGCGGCATAAACCGACGCAGGATGACATATTGATGTATGATTTCCTGAAACATCTGGAAATCCCGGTCATCCTCATCTGCACCAAATCCGATAAGATCGGGAAAAGCAAAGTGCAGAAGCATTTGAAGGTCGTCAGGGAAACGCTTGAAGTCGAGCCGGAAGATATCGTCATCGATTTCTCCGCCGTCGACAAAAAGAACCTGCCGAAAGTATATGAAGCATTGGGCAATTATGTCTAGATTAGAACAATTTTAAATAATGTAGGATTTCAGCCATGTTATATAGAAATGACATGGTTTTTTTGTTACAATTAGTATTATTATTGCTTACGTATAATGGTGGTAGGAGGAAATTTGATGCACGTAATATCGCTGAGTTTAAATTATAGAAAAGCGACAGTCGAAGAACGTGAAAAAGTCCAGTTCAATGAAGTGGAGCTGACAGACGCGCTGCACAAACTGCGGTCGGAAAAAAGTATTTTGGAAACGGTGCTGCTGTCCACATGCAACAGGACCGAAGTCTACATTGTGAGTGACCAGGTTCATACCGGTAAGTACTATGCCCAGAACTTCCTGGCTGAATGGTTCGAGGTGGATCTTGAGACGATCAAGAAGATCATCGATGTGAAAGTCGGGGAAGAGGCGGTCGAGCATCTGTTCTATGTGACGGCCGGGCTCGATTCGATGGTTCTCGGGGAGACCCAGATACTTGGTCAGATACGCGATGCATTCATCAAGGCGCAGGATGAAAAGACGACCGGGACGATATTCAACAAGTTATTCAAAGAGGCGATAACTGTGGCTAAAAAAGGGCATAATGATACGGATATATCGAAAAATGCAATTTCAACATCCTATGCTGCAGTACAGTTGATCAACAAGATCATCGATCAGAAAAGGGATACGAAATCCCTCGTCATCGGTGCAGGTGAAATGTCCGAACAGTCGATCATCAACCTGGCTTCGAACGGCATCAAAGACATCACGATCATTAACCGCTCGGCTGATAATGCGAGGAAACTTGCCGATAAATATGACTGTGCATACGATACGATCGAGCATCTTGAAGGTTATTTAATGGATACGGATATCGTTCTTTCAAGCACTTCCTCAAGAAATTACGTCATCACTGAAGACCTCATCCATAATATCCAGAAGAAAAGGGCGAACCGCCCTCTGATACTGATCGACATTGCGATGCCTAGGGACATCGAACCTGCGACCCATCAGTATGAAAATGTCTACATGTACAATGTGGACGATTTGCAGGGTCTGATCGATTCAAACCTGGAAACCCGTCAGCAGGAAGCGAAGAAAGTGGAAGCGATGATCAGAAAAGCACAGGATGACTTCGAAAGCTGGGTCAATATGCTCGGTGTGACACCGGTGATCCAGGCGCTCAGGACGAAGGCCCTCAACATACATGAAGAGACCTTCAAGAGCGTGGAGCGTAAAATGCCTGATATGACCGACCGTGAACGCACGGTCATCAGCAAGCATATGAAGAGCATCATCAATCAGATGCTGAAAGATCCGATCATCTACACGAAGGAAATCGCAAATGACAAGCAGGCAGTGAAGAAACTCCAGGAGATTGAAACACTGTTCGGCATCGAAGATGAAGTCAGCGAAGTGAAAGAAAGAGAAATGAAGAAATACCAACAGGAGACTCAAAAAAATAATACAGAACTCGCATTCGAATAGTATGGGTGGGGACCAATATGGATATTGTCTTCCGCATCAATGAATTTATAATGCTTTTATACTTTATGGGCCTTTCTGTGCTGGCGTACGATTTAGCTTTAAGAAATCGCCAAGCCAGAAAGGTTTCCTTTTATATAATCGCCGGAGCCACGGCACTGCATCTCTTGACCTACATCAACATCATCATAAGCCTTGGGAGGATACCGGTATTCACGACTTACGAGGGCATGTTCACTTTATCCCTTGTGTTATCGATCACCGGCATCACTTACTATTACAGGAATGAAAGCGAACAGGTGCTTTTTGGATTCATATTCTTCAGTTTCCTGTTCTTTTCGATATTCACATTCCAGCCTGAGCCGCTTTCAAGGGAAGTTGAAGTGTCGGTGCTGATGAACGAACTTCTGGTCATACATGTCGGGCTCGCACTGCTTGCCTATGTATTGTTCTTCATGTCGGCGCTGCATTCGCTGATCTACTTGATACAGTACGACAATTTGAAGAAAAAGCGCTTCAACCGCACATTCTTTTCACTGTTCAGTATAGAGACCGCAAAGAAGGTCATGATCAGGAGTCTTGTGATCGGGCTTTTGACGATGACGGTCAGCATCCTGCTCGGACTGCACTGGGGCATCCAGATCATCGGGGTGGACATCATATGGGATATCAAGGTGATGGGGACTTCATTTGTAGTGCTTTTATATGCCGCACTCTTCATTCATTTGAAAAAAGTGCGCAATACTTATATATTTGCTATGTTGAACATTGGATTGTTCATATTTTGCATGATCAATTATCTGTTTGTATCACAATTTTCCAATTTCCATATTTGGACTTAAAAAAGGAGCATTTTAATGAGAAAGTTTATCGTTGGATCCAGGCGCTCGGGACTTGCCATGACCCAGTCAAAACAGTTCATCGCAGCGCTTGAAGAGAAATTTCCGGAAGCAGAATTTGAAATCAAGGAAATCGTAACGAAAGGTGACCGCATTGTGGATGTACAGCTGTCAAAAGTTGGCGGCAAAGGCCTCTTCGTCAAGGAGATCGAGCTTGCGCTCGAGAATAAAGAGATCGATATGGCGATCCACAGCCTGAAGGATGTGCCGAGCCAGCTGCCCGAGCAGTTCAAAATCGGCTGCATCCCTGAAAGGGAAGATATGCGGGATGCTTTCCTCTCCAACAATAAGGTGCTGTTCAAAGACCTCCCTTCCGGAAGCATCGTCGGTACAAGCAGCCTGAGACGTGCCGCCCAACTGAAATCGATGCGTGATGACATCACCGTCAACTGGGTGAGGGGCAATATCGACACCCGCATCAAGAAGATGGAATCCGGTGAATATGATGCGATCATCCTTGCAGCAGCAGGCCTTAAACGGATGGGCTGGGGCGACAGCCGTGTGACCGAGTACTTTGATGCTGAAGAATTCATACCGGCAATCGCACAGGGTGCACTCGGCATTGAAATCAGGAAAGACGACCATGAGCTCGCCGAAATGCTTGAGGCGGTCCACTCGAAGGAGGATGCCATCTGCACGTCGGCGGAAAGGACGTTCCTGCGCCGCATGGACGGCAGCTGTCAGGTGCCGATCGGCGGTTATGCGACACTTGAAGACGGCGAACTTTATTTGACAGGGCTGATCATGTCGGAGGATGGCAATGAGAAATATCTCGTCAAAAAGTCCGGTACGGACCCGGAAGCGCTCGGCAACCTTGTGGCTGATGAAATGGAAAAAATCGGTGCCAAGGAAATCATTGATAAAATCAATGAAGAAAAATAAGGCAATGAAGAAGACGGTGCTGGTCACACAGACTAAACTGAATGTGGCCAGTGACCGTTTCAATGTCATGCATGCCCCTTTGATTTCAATCCAGCCGCTTGATGTTGAAGAATCATTTTTAAGGCATGAATATGACTGGCTGATATTGACGAGCAAAAATGCAGTCAAGCTCTTTTTGCCGTATATGAAAGACCTTAAATTCTCCAAAATAGGGAGCATCGGCGAGAAGACGACGGAAGTCCTCATCAATAACGGCTATACCGTGGACTTTGAACCTTCGGTCTACACACAGGAAGGCTTCATAGAAGACTTCCCGCTGCATGATGAAAGGATCGAACGGGTACTGTACCCTACAAGCAGGGCCGCGCGGCCCCATCTGAAAGACTACTTGGAATCCCACGGCGTGACTGTGGATAAGCTTTCCATATATGAACCCGTCGATAATGTCGGATCCATGGAAAAAATCCGTGAAGAGATGGATGACATCGATATCCTGACTTTTTCAAGCCCATCGGGTGTGAAAGTGTTCATGAAGTACATTGAACCGGAATTGCTGAAGGACAAGACCGTCATCTCAATCGGGGCGGTCACGAAGGAAAAGCTGGATCAGTACGGTGTACCGTCCGTCTCCCCGGAAAAGGCGACGCTTGAGAGCATGTATGAATTAATCAATGAAAAATTTGAGGTGTAAAAATGAATTTTGACCGTCACAGAAGACTGAGGCGAACAGCGAATATGAGGGATATCGTGAGGGAGACCCATCTCCATAAGGAGGACCTCATCTATCCGATATTCGTAGTGGAGAAAGATGATGTTAAGAAAGAAGTCCCTTCGATGAAGGGGGTTTATCAGATTTCATTGAATTTATTGAAAGAAGAGCTGGATGAAGTCGTGGATCTTGGCATCAAATCCGTCATCTTCTTCGGCATACCGAATGAAAAAGATGAAGTCGGCAGCGGTGCTTATCACGATCACGGCATTGTGCAGGAAGCGTGCCGTCTGTCCAAAAAGCATCATCCGGAGCTGCTCGTCATCCTGGATACTTGTCTGTGTGAATACACGGATCATGGCCACTGCGGCCTGATCGATCCGGAAACGGAGGATGTGGACAATGATTCAACCCTACCTCTGCTTGTCAGGACCGCCGTGTCACAGGCACGTGCCGGCGCTGACATCATCGCTCCGAGCAATATGATGGACGGCTTCGTCACTGAGATCAGGAAAGGCCTTGACGAGAACGGCTTCAGCCATATACCGATCATGAGCTACGGCATCAAGTATGCCTCCAAATTTTACGGCCCGTTCCGTGATGCGGCCGAATCGACGCCGTCATTCGGCGACCGCAGGACATATCAGATGGACCCTGCAAACAGGCTGGAGGCACTGCGTGAACTCGAAAGTGATGAAATCGAGGGTGCGGATATGATGATTGTGAAACCTGCGCTGTCCTACCTGGACATCATCCGCGATGTGAGGAACAGCTCGGACCTTCCGGTCGTTGCATATAATGTCAGCGGGGAGTACGCGATGACGAAGACCGCCATCGATATGGGGCTCGTCGATGAAGAGGTCATCATTGAACAGATGATCTCCATGAAACGTGCCGGTGCGGATCTGATCATCACTTATTTTGCAAAAGATATTTGTAAGAAAATTGATCGAGGAGAGGTATAATCATGTTTGAAAAATCCAAAGCACTATATGAAGAAGCAGTCGAACTGATGCCGGGCGGCGTGAACTCGCCTGCACGGGCGTTCAAGTCCGTGGGGGATCATCCATTGTTCATCGAACGTGCAAAAGATGCACGCCTCTATGATGTGGACGGCAATGAATTCATCGATTACTGTCTGAGCTTCGGCCCGCTGATACTCGGCCACAGCGATGACAAAGTCGTCTCCGAAGTCGCGGAAACCGCCAAAAAAGGTACGAGTTTCGGTGCACCGACGGAGCTTGAAAACAAGATGGCCGAACTTGTCATAGAAAGGGTGCCTTCCATCGAGATGGTCCGGATGGTTTCTTCCGGTACGGAAGCGACACTTTCCGCACTCAGGCTGGCAAGGGGTTATACAGGCCGCAATAAAATACTTAAATTCGAAGGCTGCTACCACGGCCACAGCGATTCACTGCTCATCAAAGCAGGATCGGGTGTCGCGACACTCGGACTTCCGGACTCCCCGGGCGTCCCTGAAGGGACGGCCCTCAATACGATCACTGTGCCGTATAATGATCCGGAGAGCCTTAAACAAGCTTTCGACAAGTACGGGGAAGATATCGCAGGCGTCATCATCGAGCCCGTTGCCGGCAACATGGGTGTTGTGCCTCCGGTTGAAGGCTTCCTTAAGTATGTCCGTGAAATCACTGAAAAGAATGGCACCGTGCTGATATTCGATGAGGTCATGACCGGTTTCAGGGTCGGCTTCAACTGTGCCCAGGGCCATTATGATGTCATGCCGGACATTACATGCCTCGGCAAAGTGATCGGCGGCGGCATGCCGGTCGGCGCATACGGCGGCAAGAGGGAAATCATGGAACATGTGGCACCTGTCGGTGATATCTACCAGGCGGGGACGCTTTCAGGGAACCCGCTGGCCATGGCAGGCGGTTACCACACTTTGAGCCAGCTGTCGGAGGAGAGTTATGAATACTTCAATGACCTTGCGGACCTGCTTGAAAACGGCTTGAAGGAAGTGTTCGGGAGACATGAGAAACCGATCACGGTCAACCGTGCAGGTTCAATGATCGGCTTCTTCCTCACTGAAGGACCGGTGACGGACTTCAACAGCGCAAATGAGAGTGATCTGGACCTGTTCAAGGCGCTCTTCCAGGAACTTCTGAAAGAAGGCATTTACCTCCCGCCGTCTCAATTCGAAGGAATGTTCCTGTCGACGAAACATACCAAAGATGATATCAACGCGACAATCACAGCATTCGACAATGCTCTGGACCGCTTAAGTAAAAAGTAACCAAAAATTATGCTTCATAGTTAAGCAATTAAGTGTATAATAGGTATGAATAATATTTGGGGGGTCACAGTGAATGAGTGATAAAAAAGATCAAAACCTTACAGATAAGGAAGTCAACATGGAGGGTGTCAGAGATGAAGGTAAGACCTACATCGATGGCCAGGGCCGTGAAATGATTATTCATTCTAAGGAAAATAAGAAAGAAGATATCCGCAACCCATTGGTATGGGTGATTCCAATCATGGTGATCGTTTTAATTATTCCATTAATGATTTTCCATATTGGCGGTGACGGTGAAGGCAGTGAAGAAACTGCCGACACAGGTGCCGGCACTGAGGAATCAAGCGATGATTCAGCTGAAACGGAAGAACCTGTCGAAGGTGAAGAAGGTGCCGAAGAACAGGCTGCCGAAGAGGATGGCGCTGCAGAAGGAAATGGTGCTTCCTCAGGTGACGTGGATGCTGAAGGCGTTGCCCAGAATTCATGTGCTTCATGTCATGGCGAGGACTTTTCAGGAGGAATGGGGCCGGCACTTGCGGGCACAGATCTGAGTGAAGAGGAATTCACCGATATCGTAAGGAATGGCCAGGGGTCAATGCCTGCGTTTGATGAAGATCAGGTCAGTGATGAAGAACTGACTGCAATGTATGACATGTGGTCTGAATAATTTATGACTAAAGACTCCCTGATCCAGGGAGTCTTTATGTTTTTCAATGCTCCCCCAACTCAAGGAAAGGTTTTTCATTATGAAAATAATCCGGTTAATCATTCTTCTGCTGTCAGCACTTGGCATCTCTTCGATTTTGAACGCTGCAGGCATGGTGCTCCCGTGGCTTTTCGGATCCATGGCCGCGACATTCCTGTTCATCCGCTTTGTGACGGATGATTTTTATTTTCCGAAATGGATGGGCAACCTGGGCGTCTTTGTCATCGGTTTCGAAATCGGCTCGACATTCACGATGGATGCAATGCAGGAAATGATCGGGGATATATGGAACATCTTCTTCATCAGCCTGCTGATCATTTCCTTGAGCCTCGGCCTGTCAAGAATATTCATGAAGCTGACGGGCTGCACGCCCGAGACCGCATTACTTTCATCGGTCCCGGGAGCCTTGAGCCAGATGCTGATCCTTGCTGAAGAGGATAAAAAGGCGGATCTGATGCTTGTGACGATTACACAGATGTCGAGGATCATCCTTGTCGTCATACTGGTCCCTTTCATAGCGAGCTTATTCGCATCGGATCAGGCTGTGTCATCGGAAGCAGATGAACCAGCACCGCTTCTGTCCGAGGTTTTGGAACCTTCGATGCTCCTGATTGTGGCAGGAGCCTTCATACTGATGTACATATTCAAACTGGTCAGGTTTCCGGTCCCGTTTCTGCTCGGTCCGATCATCTCCGTATTGATTTGGAATATCATGACGGGCCACCATTTTTCATTGAACATTGAATTCATGAACGTGGCTCAGATATTGTTCGGCATCCGGATCGGCAGGCAGATCACGTCGCTTTTGTATCAGCTGAACAGCCGGATGATCGTCTCCATGCTGATTCAAAATATATTGCTGATCGGCGGCACACTGGTGATCACGGGCATTTATCAAATGTTCACCGTGCATTCCTTCAATAATCTGTTCCTGAGCGCAGCGCCCGGGGGCATCGGCCAGCTGATCATCGTGGCTGTGGAGATGGGTGCGGATATCGCAATGATTTCGAGCTATCATATTTTCCGCATATTCTTCATCATCCTGATCGTGACCCCGCTCGTCAGCTGGTACTTGAGGTACAGAAGACGCAGGCAGGACCGGACTTGACAGCATATGCAGATTTGTATAAGATATATTTAATCAAATAACGAGGTCAGAAGAGTAGGCCTGGACGGGTTTTTAGAGAATGTGTGGCTGGTGGGAACACATCGATGTTCAGGGTGAAAGTAGTCTGAAATCAATCTAATCTGAAATTGACAGTAGGGTTAGACGTAATTATGCGTTAAATAACTTTAAGTGCAGCAAATGATTGCTGAATTTAGGTGGTACCGCGGAACTCCCGTCCTATTTTACAGGACGTGGAGTTTTTATTATGGAAGGAGAAATCATTTATGGAAATGCCGAAGAAGTATCATCCAGCGAGTGTTGAGGAAGGTAAATATAAGAAGTGGGTGGAAGAGGGGTATTTCAAATCAGATGCAAAATCTGAAAAGGAACCGTATTCCATCGTCATCCCGCCACCGAACGTGACCGGCAGGCTGCATCTCGGGCATGCATGGGACACGACGCTGCAGGATATCATCACACGCATGAAGCGCATGCAGGGTTATGAAGTGCTTTATCTGCCGGGAATGGACCATGCGGGCATCGCCACACAGGCGAAAGTTGATGCACGTCTGCGCGAGGAAGGCATCAAGGCTCATGAAATCGGCCGTGAGAAGTTTTTGGAGCACGCATGGAACTGGAAGGAAGAGTATGCTGACTTCATCCGTGACCAGTGGGCGAAACTCGGCCTCGGCCTGGATTACGATAAAGAGCGGTTCACGCTTGATGCCGGCTTGTCCGAGGCAGTCAGGAAAGTGTTCGTCGACATGTACAATAAAGGCCTGATATACCGGGGCGAATACATCATCAACTGGGATCCGAAAACGGAGACCGCACTGTCGGATATTGAAGTGATCCATAAAGAGGTCGAAGGTAAGTTCTATCATGTAAAATATCCGCTGAGTGACGGTTCGGGCCACCTTGAAATCGCAACGACGCGTCCGGAGACGATGCTCGGAGACACGGCAATCGTCGTGCATCCGGATGATGAGCGCTACAAGGACCTCATCGGCAAGACGGCGATCCTTCCGATCATGGAACGGGAACTGCCGATCATCGCAGATGAATATGTCGATAAGGATTTCGGTACCGGTGTCATGAAGGTCACACCTGCGCACGACCCGAACGACTTTGAAATCGGCAACAGGCACAATCTCGAGCGCATCAACGTGATGAATACAGACGGATCCATCAACGACCTCGGCGGACCATATGCAGGTCTTGACCGCTTCGACTGCCGCAGGCAGCTGGTGGAAGATCTGAAGGCACAGGATCTGATGATCAAGATCGAATCGCATGTACACTCCGTCGGTCATTCGGAACGGAGTAATGCAGTCGTGGAGCCGTACTTGTCCACACAGTGGTTCGTCAGCATGGATTCCCTTGCCAAAGACACGCTGGACAATCAGAAGACCGATAACCGCATCGATTTCGTACCGCTGAGGTTCGAGCAGACATTCAACACTTGGATGGGGAATATCCGCGACTGGGTGATCTCGAGACAGCTGTGGTGGGGTCACAGGATACCGGCATGGTACCACAATGAAACAGGTGAGATATATGTCGGCATGGAGGCGCCTCTGGATGCTGAAAACTGGACCCAGGATGAGGATGTACTGGATACATGGTTCTCGAGTGCGTTATGGCCGTTTTCGACGATGGGCTGGCCTGAAGAGACGGATGATCTGAAGAAATTCTTCCCGACGAATGTCCTGGTCACAGGTTATGACATCATCTTCTTCTGGGTGGCGAGGATGATTTTCTCCTCCCTTGAACATACAGGGCAGAAGCCATTCTCCGACGTGCTGCTCCACGGCCTCGTCCGGGACGAGCAGAACCGCAAGATGTCGAAATCCCTCGGCAACGGTGTCGACCCGATGGATGTCATCGAGAAATACGGTGCCGATGCACTGAGATACTTCCTCTCCACAGGCACGACACCGGGGCAGGATCTGCGCTACAGTGATGAAAAAGTGGAATCCGTCTGGAACTTCATCAATAAGATATGGAACGCATCCAGGTTCGCACTCATGAACATCGGTCCGGACTTCAAGATGTCCGACATCAATCTGGAAGGCAGGAAGTCACTTGCAGACAAGTGGATACTGACGAACCTGAACAATACGATCAGGGAAGTGACACGGCTCTCCGAGAAATATGAATTCGGTGAAGTCGGGCGCCTGCTGTATAACTTCATATGGGACGATTTCTGCGACTGGTACATTGAAATGGCCAAAGTACCGATGGCGGAAGGCACGGATGAAGAGAAGCACATGACACGCTCCGTCCTCCTGTACACATTGGATAAAATACTGAAGATGCTGCACCCGTTCATGCCGTTCGTCACAGAGGAAATCTATCAGACAATCGAAGGCGGCCGGACAATCGTCACAAGTGACTGGCCGGAAGCTGACGACAGCCATATCGATGAGTCGGCGGAAAAAGAGATGGCACTGCTTGTTGAAATCATCAAGTCCGTACGCCAGACAAGAAGCGAAGTGAACACGCCGTTGTCCAAACCGATCGATATCAAGATAGAGGTGAAGGATGATGCAAGGCGTGCAGCAGTGGAAGCGAACAAGCATTACATCGACCGCTTCTGTAATCCGGAATCGCTGGAAATCGCCTCTGCAATTGAAAAGAACGACGATGATAAGACGAGTGTCATCACCGGTGCCACAGTGGTCCTGCCGCTCTCCGGCCTGATAGACAAAGCACAGGAAATCGAACGCCTGAGCAGGGAAAAAGAGCGCCTTCAGGGTGAGCTTAAGCGCGTACACGGCAAATTGAACAACGAAAAATTCGTTGCGAATGCACCGGAAAATGTGGTGCAGGAGGAAAGAGAAAAAGAAACCAAGTATCAGGCGCAGTATGATGAAGTGGCAGCGCGTCTGGAAAGCTTGTCTTAAAAGGGGTCTTTAGTTAATGAACTATGAGGAAAGTTTGAACTGGATACATGATCAATTGAAGTTCGGCATCAAGCCCGGACTTGAGAGGATGAAGTGGATGCTTGAGCGTCTCGGCGCCCCTCAGGAAAAGATCAACGGCATCCATGTAGTAGGGACGAACGGCAAAGGCTCCACACTGAATTATATGAGAAGTGCATTGAATGCAAACAACTATACAGTGGGGACCTTCACATCTCCTTACATCGAGGTGTTCAATGAACGAATTGCCGTGAACGGTGACCCCATACCTGACGAAGCGATAGCCGAGCTTGCGACGATGGTGCGCCCGGTCAGTGAATTGATGGAAGAGGAGACGCCTTTCGGCAAGGCTACGGAATTTGAAATCATCACGGTGATGATGTTCGTCTATTTCGGGAAGATGAATCCTGTGGATTTTGTGATCGTGGAGGCGGGCCTTGGTGCCACGTACGACTCGACGAATGTCTTCAGTCCTGCCATGACGCTGCTTACAAGCATCGGACTGGACCATACGGAAATACTCGGCGACACACTGATCGACATCACCAGGGACAAATCCGGCGTGATCAAGGAAGGTATTCCGCTCGTCTACAATATCGCCGATGACCATTCGAGGGAATATGTACGCGGTGTTTTAGAAGAAAAGAATGCCAAAGGTGTCGAAATGCACCGGGATATCATCATTTTTCACCGCTCTGATGAGTTCGACTTCAAATACGGCGTCTACGACTTTGAAAATATCCAGCTGAAGATGATCGGTGCCCATCAGCATGAAAATGCATCGCTTGCCATGGCCGCCCTGCTCGAACTTAAAGAAAGCGGACGGCTCACATTGGACTTGAACAAGATGGTCGATGCGATTGAAGAAACTTCATGGGGCGGACGCATCGAAGTACTGCAGGAATCGCCGCTCATCATCGCTGACGGTGCGCATAACAATGAAGCTGTCGATGCACTCGTCTCCGCGATGAAGGAATATTACAGCGATAAAAAGATCACTGTGCTGTTCTCTGCGGTGAAGGGCAAGCCGATCGGTCCGATGGTCGATAAACTGGCTGAAATTGCAGACGAATTCAAGGTGACTGAATTCGAATTCTTCAAATCCCGGCCGGTTGAAGAGATTTACGAGGCAGTGAGCCACCCGAAAAAAGAGAAGATCTCCGACTACAGGACATTCATAAAGGAATTCGACGGGGAGATGCTTTTGATCACCGGCAGCCTGTATTTCATCAGTGATATAAAACAATTCTTCAAAGACCCGGCCGGGTCATAACATAAAAAAGACTCAGGATCGAGAGATCCTGAGTCTTTTTTATGATGTAAATATTTGAACCGTGCCTTTAAAAAGGGCCGTAGCCGATCATGATGCTCAAGGCCATGAAAAACCCGCTTGCGATGATCCACACCAGCATGAGCGGCCATACAAACCTCAACCACTTTTCATATGGTATGTTCGCAATCGACAAGCCGGCCATCAGGACGGCGGAGGTCGGGAAGAGGTAGTTGGACAGACCGTCACCCATCTGGAATGCGAGGACGACCGACTGCCTCGGGATGCCGACGATATCACCGATCGGTGCCATCAGCGGAATTGTCGTTGCAGCCTGACCCGAACCTGACGGGATGAAGAAGTTGATGATGAACTGTGTCAGGAACATGCCGATCGCTGCAATAGTGGACGGCAGACCTTCAAGCACCGAACTCACTGCAAAGATGACGGTATCGATGATCGTCCCGTCCTCCAGGACGAGAAGGATACATCGTGCGAGCCCGACGATCAATGCACCGAAAGTGACATCTTTCGCTCCCTTGATGAAATCATCTGCAATGCCGTTTGGTGTATTGCCTCCGACGAGGCCTGAGAATATCCCCATGGCGAGGAATATTGCTGCGAGTTCCGTACCTGTGGACCAGCCCTGGACAACCCCGTAAATGATCAGGGCAAGTCCTGCAAATACGATGAAGAGCACTGCAATGTGCCTGCCGGTCAAATCCTTGAACTTATAGCCGCCTGATTCCGATTCGGCTTTCATTTCAAGGTCATATACATAACTGTTCTTTTTATCCCTCTGCACCCGCTTGCCGTATCTGTAGACGAAGAACGAAGCGATCGCCACAAAGACAAGTTGGATCATGATGCGGAAGCCCATGCCTGAGAACAGGGGCAGTTCTGCGATTTCCTGTGCAACCCCGACGGTGAATATGTTCATGAAACCGCCGGCAAAGCCTGCCGCCGCCCCGAGTGCCACCATGGACATCCCCGTCATTGCATCCATCCCGAGTGAGCGTGCGAGTATGACGCCCATCGGGATGAAGATCAGGGTCGATTCGGCCATGCCGAATGTCGCGCCCCCGAATGAGAAGATCAGCATCGTGAGCGGGATCAGTACGATTTCCTTATCCTTCAGTAAAGATACCATCCTATTGATCCCCGCTTCGATCGCTCCCGTACCGTTGATCATGCCGAAGGCACCGCCAATGATGAAGATCAGGAAGATGATGCCTGCAGCATCCACCATGCCCTCAGGCACGACGGTGAATATTTGAGTCAGGGCGACCGGATCCTGCTCAACATATGTAAAACTCGCCTGATCGACGATTTCCCTGCCTTCCGAGTCCTCAAACCGGTCATACTGTCCTGCAGGGATGATGTAACTTGCCAGGACAGCCAGAATCACAATGGAATAAATCAGGACAAAAGCATGAGGCATTTTAATATCTTTTAATATGGTGATCAACCCCCTTATACATGTGATTCAATTATAGCTCAATGATTTGGCAATTTACAGGACATTTTGTAATTATGTAATAATTCTGTCATTTTATGAGTTATACTGATACTATAAAAATAAAAAAGGGGAGAGCAAAATGTCATCACAAGGCACAGAAAGTCCTAAAGATATCAGTCAGAAGTTTCCGCATACTTATGCAATACTTTTGGCCGTCGTCATCATCGGGGCGGCCCTCAGTTACATCATTCCTGCAGGGGAGTACGAACGCACGGAGGTCGACGGCCAGACGATGGTCGTGAGCGGCAGCTACTCGGGAGTCGAACAGAGCCCGGTCGGAATCTTCGAGCTGTTCATGTCGATACCGAACGGTCTGATTGAAGCTTCCAGTATAATATTCTACATCTTTCTGATCGGCGGGGCCTTCGGCATCATCCGTGCGACAGGGGCAATCGAGGCGGCGATACAAAAAGTGATGGATGTCGTCAAAGGGAATGAAAAGCTCATGATACCGGTGATCATGCTTGTTTTCTCCATACTCGGATTCACGACGGGCATGGCGGAGGAGGCCATCATCTTCGTGCCGATCGGCATCGTGCTTGCAGTGGCACTCGGATATGATGCGATGGTGGGGACGGCGATGGTCACACTTGGGGCGGCCTCGGGTTTCATTGGAGGGATGTTCAACCCCTTCACCGTTGGTATCGCCCACGGCATTGCGGAGCTTCCGATTTTCTCGGGCTGGGGATTCAGGACGGTCATTTACGCATTCGTTCTCGGACTGGCGATTTTATATGTCATGAACTATGCAAAAAAAGTGAAGAACAACCCCGAAAAAAGTCTGATATATACGGAGAACAAAGCCGGGCAGATCAACTTCACCGAAGATGTCTTCGAATTCGAACAGCTTAAGAAAAGGCATATTTTCATTTTGGTCGTATTCCTTATCGGTATCATCGTCAATATTTACGGCATCTTCCAACATGGATGGTTCCTGACTGAACTGTCCGCCAACTTCTTTTTGATCGGTCTTGTGGCCGGCCTCATCGGCGGAATGAAAGTCAACGCCATCTTCGATGCGTTCATTGACGGCATGAAGCTCGTCGTATACGGTGCGATCATCGTCGGTTTCGCCCGTGCCATCCTTGTGGTCCTTGAGTCAGGGGTGATCATCGATACGATCATCCATTCGATGAGCAGTGTGCTGGATCATATCCCCAATGCATTGACGGCCATAGGCATGCTGGTGATCCAGGTCATCATCAACTTCTTCATCCCGTCGGGCTCGGGCCAGGCGGTGACGACCATGCCTATCATGGTGCCGATTGCAGATCTCCAGGAGATACCGAGGCAGATTGCGGTGCTCGCCTTCCAATATGGTGATGCGATCACGAATACGATCATACCGACGTCCGCCTCACTGATGGGGGTGCTTGCTGTAGCAGGCATACCATACTTGAAATGGGTCCAGTTCGTCTGGAAGATCACCCTCCTGTGGCTTTTGGTCGCCGGTGTCGCACTTGTTGTGGCGACGCTGATAAATCTTCAGTAAGACTGAAAAAACCGGCAGCCGCCGGTTTTTTCTTTATACTTTCTTTTCATTTTCCCCGACCAGTGCATCCCTGATCTCCCGGAGGAGCACCAGCTGCTCGTCTTCTTCCTCTTCAGCGACGAAGCGCTCCCTCGTCAGCTTGTTGACCACTTTGATGAACACGAAGATTGCAGCTGCAATGATCAGAAAATCGATGACAGCCTGGATGAAGACACCGTAAGTGATGCCCATGTATGACCAGTCCGAAGCGAAATCCGTATCCCCGAAGAGCAATGCGATGGATGGCATGATGATGTTTTCCACCAATGAATCGACGATCCTTCCGAAAGCCGCCCCGATGACCACTGCCACTGCAAGGTCGAGCACGTTCCCACGTAATATGAATTCCTTGAATTCCTGCAGCATCAACCTTACCTCCACATAATCTGACTCACATGAAACTCTCTTATAAATATATCATTATTTGATGGATGGGGAGTGATATCATCAAGAATATAAGGCATTTTCACATAATAAATCTTTATGCTATAGAATTATTAACATAAGTTTTACTTATCATCATCCGTTGTTTTTTTGTATCATCATTTGGAATGGCAACCGTTTACAAGGTTTTATTATCCGGTATACTGTATATAAGACTAATTTTAGGGGGCAACATCAACATGGGGCAAAATTATAAAGCTGATGCCAAAAAGACTTTTAGTTTAAATGATAAGACATATAACTACTACAGTCTTCAGACATTGGCAGAAAAAGGTTTTTCAAATCCAGAGAAACTGCCGTATTCAATTCGTGTATTGCTTGAATCGGTTTTAAGGCAGCATGACGGCAGAGTGATCAAAGATGAACATATTGAAGCATTGGCAAAATGGGATGAAGGTGACTTCGGCAACGCAGAAGTGCCATTCAAACCATCACGTGTCATACTTCAGGACTTCACCGGCGTACCAGCAGTCGTAGACCTTGCTTCTCTCAGGAAAGCGATGGATGACGTTGGCGGGGATGTCCAGAAAATCAACCCGGAAGTACCTGTGGACCTGGTCATCGACCACTCGGTGCAGGTTGATGAATACGGCACACACCAGGCACTGCAGAAGAACATGGAGCTCGAGTTCGAAAGGAACGAAGAGCGCTATGAGTTCCTGAACTGGGCGACGAAGGCATTCGACAACTATCGTGCAGTACCGCCTGCTACAGGCATCGTCCACCAGGTGAACCTGGAGTACCTTGCGAATGTGGTCCATGTAAGGGAAGAAAATGAAGAACTTGTCACTTATCCGGATACACTTGTCGGAACCGACTCACATACGACCATGATCAACGGTCTCGGTGTCTTAGGCTGGGGTGTCGGCGGTATCGAGGCGGAAGCAGGCATGCTCGGGCAGCCGTCCTATTTCCCGGTGCCTGAAGTCATCGGCGTACGCATGAAAAACTCCCTGCCTGAAGGTGCGACGGCGACCGACCTTGCGCTCAGAGTGACCGAATTACTCCGTAAACACGGCGTAGTAGGGAAGTTCGTCGAATTCTTCGGCCGCGGTGTGACTGAACTGCCGCTCGCCGACCGTGCGACGATTGCGAACATGTCGCCTGAATACGGCGCGACGAATGCATTCTTCCCTGTCGATCAGGAAACGCTGGATTACCTGAAACTGACAGGACGCAGCGAGGAACATATCTCCGTCGTCGAAACATACCTGAAAGAGAACGACATGTTCTTCAACCCGGATGTTGAACCGACATATACTGACATCGTGGATCTGGACCTTTCCACAGTCGAACCTTCACTTGCAGGGCCGAAACGTCCTCAGGATCTGATTCCGCTTTCAAAAATGAAAGAGGAGTATCAGAAATCGATAACGGCTGAGAGCGGCAACCACGGTCATGGAATGGACGAAAGTGAAGTCGATAAGAAAGCACCGATCAATTTCAATAACGGTTCCACTGCAGAGCTCAAGACCGGAGATCTTGTCATCGCGGCAATCACATCGTGTACAAACACTTCCAACCCATATGTGATGCTCGGTGCAGGACTCATCGCGAAGAAGGCTGTAGAAAAAGGGCTGACAGTACCGCCTTATGTCAAAACTTCACTGGCACCGGGGTCCAAAGTGGTCACAGGCTACCTTGAAGATGCAGGTCTTCAGCCATACCTTGATGAACTGGGCTTCAACCTGGTCGGATACGGCTGTACAACATGTATCGGAAACTCAGGACCTTTGCTTCCTGAAATATCCGAGACGATTGTCGATAATGATATGCTCGTTTCCTCAGTCCTCTCCGGAAACCGTAACTTTGAAGGGCGTATCCACCCGCTTGTGAAGGCGAACTACCTTGCCTCCCCGACGCTTGTCGTGGCATATGCACTGGCAGGCACCGTGGATATTGATCTTAACAAAGAGCCGCTTGGACAGGATAAAGAGGGCAATGATGTATTCATGAAGGACATCTGGCCGTCCATCCAGGAAGTCAGGGACGCGGTGATGAGCAACGTCACACCGGAACTGTTCAGAAAAGAATATGAGAACGTATTCGATTCCAATGAAATCTGGAACAATATCGAAACGACGGATGCACCGATGTACGACTTCAATCCGGAGTCCACTTACATCCAGAACCCGACCTTCTTCGAAGATCTCTCAACCGAGCCGGGTTCAATCAACGACTTGAGCGGCCTCAGGGTCCTCGGAAAATTCGGTGACAGTGTCACGACCGACCACATTTCCCCGGCAGGCGCCATCGGTAAAGATACGCCGGCAGGCAAATGGCTGATCGAGCAGGGCGTATCGCCGCGTGACTTCAACTCATACGGCTCCCGCCGCGGTAACCATGAAGTGATGGTGAGAGGTACATTCGCAAATATCCGTATCCGCAATAAAATTGCACCGGGCACAGAAGGCGGTTATACAACCTACTGGCCGACAGGCGATGTGATGAGCATCTACGATGCAGCCATGAAATATCAGGAAGATGACACGGGCCTTGTAGTCATCGCAGGCGACGACTACGGCATGGGATCGAGCCGTGACTGGGCTGCGAAAGGCACCAACCTTTTAGGTGTCAAAGCGGTCATCGCAGCAAGCTATGAAAGGATCCACCGTTCGAACCTCGTGATGATGGGTGTGCTGCCGCTGCAGTTCGTGGAAGGACAGAATGCTGAAGACCACGGCCTTGACGGCAGTGAAACATTCGACATTAAAGTCGGCGAGGAAGTGAAGCCAGGCGATGTCCTTGATGTGACTGCCACCAGCACCGACGGTGAAGTGAAGGAGTTCAAAGTCAAAGCCCGCTTCGATTCGGAAGTGGAAGTCGACTACTACCGCCATGGCGGCATACTTCCACTCGTATTGAGGAAGAAATTAAAAGAGTAAATGAGCATTCAAGCCATTTAAAAAACCCGGTGAAATCATATGATTTCACCGGGTTCACTTTTTTAAAACGGATTACATGAAAGTGATTTTGGATTCAGTTCCATTGAGTATTCTTTTGATGTTGGATATATGCCTGATAATGATCACAAGCCCCAGTATCACCGCAAAAGCGATAACGAGAGGGTCCTGAAGCATCAATGAAAGTCCAATGAATAACAGTGCTGCAACGATACTCGACAAGGAAACATACTTGCTCAATTTTAAAGTGATTAAAAATGCAGATAATAAAATTATGAAGACAATCGGATTGTAGGCAAGTACTGCGCCTGCGCCCGTCGCTACAGCTTTTCCACCCCTGAACTTTAAAAAGACCGGGTAGACATGACCGATGGCACTGACGAGGCCCGGGATGAAGATGTGCATATCCACAGCCATCAACATCGCGATGTAGACCGGTATCGCGCCTTTCAAAATATCCAGTACGAGCACCATGATGCCCGCTTTCTTTCCCAATATCCTGAAAGTGTTGGTCGTGCCGATATTTCCGCTCCCATGCTCCCTTATATCCACTTTATAAAAAATCTTACCTATCAGAAGGCTGAATGGAATGGCTCCGATCAGATAACTGATGATGAGCAAAATTATTATATCCGTCATTTTACGGCCCCCTTTATTATCAGGTACTAATAGTTTACCATACAAATTACCATTTATAAATTGATAATAATATTAGTTTACTATAATATTGTTATGTAAACTAATGAGTACAAAAAGAATTTACTTGCAAAGATGAGGATTTTATATAAAAATAGTAAGGTAGATAAAAAATTCGAACATATGTTTGTAGGAGGTTGACTCTTTGTCTAAAACGAACACATACAGTGATGACTCGATTCAGATATTGGAAGGGCTGGATGCGGTACGCAAGCGTCCGGGGATGTATATAGGCTCGACTGATGTCAAAGGGCTGCATCATCTGGTTTATGAAATTGCAGATAATGCGGTTGATGAGATATTGAATGGTCACGGTGATGAAATCACCATCACGCTGAATAAAGACTCAAGCATCACGGTCACCGACAATGGCCGCGGGATGCCGACAGGTATGCATTCATCCAAAAAGCCCACACCGGAAGTCATCTTCACGGTGCTTCACGCGGGCGGCAAGTTCGGTGGCGGCGGCTACAAAACTTCAGGCGGCCTGCACGGTGTCGGCGCTTCCGTCGTGAATGCGCTGAGTGAATGGATGAAACTTGAAATATTCAGGGATGGAAAAGTGCATACGATGTCCTTTAAGGACGGAGGTACCGTCGACCAGAAACTGACGGTGACCGGCAAGACGAAAAAGACGGGAACAACGGTGACTTTCAAGCCGGATCCGGATGTATTCAAGCTCGGCACTTCATTCAATTATGAAATGATTGTTGAAAGGATGAGGGAATCCGCATTTCTCCTGAGCGGCCTGAAAGTGAGGATCACGGATACCCGGGGCGAAGAGGAGAAAGTCGAAGAGTTCCAGTACGAGGACGGCCTGAAATCATTCATCGACTTCCTCAATGAAGGTAAAGATTCGATCGGAAACATCGTCCAGTTCAAAGGTGAATACCAGGGCATCGAGGCGGAGGTCAGCTTCCAGTACAACGACCAGTATACCGAGACGATACTTTCCTTTGTCAACAACGTCCGTACAAAAGACGGAGGGACCCATGAGATCGGCTTCAAAACCGGTTTTACAAAAGCCTTCAATGAATATGCCCGGAAGATCAAGGAATTGAAGGATAAGGATAAAAACCTTGAAGGCAATGATATACGCGAAGGTCTGACCGCGGTGGTCTCCATTAAAATACCGGAAGAACAGCTTCAGTTCGAAGGGCAGACGAAGAGCAAGCTCGGCACCAATGAAGCCCGTGCTGCAGTCGAATCCCTGCTCGTGGAGAAACTGCCGTTCTATCTGGAAGAAAACGGTGCACTCAGCAGCCAGCTCGTGAAAAAGGCCATAAAAGCGAGGAATGTCCGGGAAGCTGCGAGGAAGGCGCGGGAGGAAGCCCGCAGCGGCAAGAAGAACAAGAGAAGGGACACCTTATTATCCGGTAAACTGACGCCGGCCCAGAGCAAAAACGCTAAGAAGAATGAGCTGTTCCTCGTCGAGGGGGATTCGGCCGGCGGCTCCGCCAAGCAGGGCAGGGACCGGAAATTCCAGGCCATACTGCCGCTGCGGGGCAAAGTGATCAATACCGAGAAGGCCAAGTTTGAAGACATCTTCAAAAACGAGGAGATCAATACGATCATCCATACGATCGGCGCGGGCGTCGGTACGGAGTTCAAGGTGGAAGATGCCAACTACGATAAAGTGATCATCATGACCGATGCGGACACCGACGGTGCGCATATCCAGGTGCTGCTGCTCACGTTCTTCTTCAATTATATGCGCCCGCTCTTTGAAGCCGGAAAGATTTATATCGCATTGCCGCCTTTATTCCAGTTGAAGAAGAAATCGAAGAAAAAGGATATCATCAAGTATGTTTGGACCGAGGAGGAACTGGCGGCGGCGCAGGAAGAAATGGGTGCCAACATCGAACTCCAGAGATACAAGGGTCTCGGTGAAATGATGGCAGAGCAGCTCTGGGAAACGACGATGAATCCGGAGACGCGGACACTGGTGCAGGTCTCGATCGATGATGAGGCGCTGTCACTGAAACGCGTGACCACCCTGATGGGTGATAACGTTGAACTCAGACGGAAATGGATCGAATCCAATGTGAGCTTCACGCTCGAGGAACAGAATTCCATTTTAGAAAATGATGAGATCGACCATATGAATGAGGAAGGTGAAGGTAATGGCTGAGAAGATTCAAAACTTGAAACTTGAAGACGTACTCGGCGACCGCTTCGGCCGCTACAGCAAGTATGTCATCCAGGACCGTGCCATACCTGACGTAAGAGACGGATTGAAGCCGGTGCAGAGGCGCATACTTTACGCAATGTTCCGGGAAGGAAATACATTCGATAAAAATTACCGTAAAAGTGCAAAGGCAGTCGGTAACGTGATCGGTAACTACCACCCCCACGGGGAGTCCAGCATATACGATGCAATGGTGCGCATGGGCCAGGAATGGAAGATGAGGGAAGAGCTGATCATGATCCACGGCAACAAAGGCAGTGTGGACGGCGATCCGCCGGCCGCAATGCGTTACACCGAGGCGAAGCTTGCGGAACTTTCAAACGAGATGCTCAGGGACATCAACAAGAACACCGTCACATTCATGAACAACTTTGATGATACGGATGTCGAGCCGACCGTCTTGCCGGCAAGGTTCCCGAATATCCTGGTGAATGGCTCGACCGGGATTTCCGCAGGTTATGCGACGGATATACCGCCGCATAACTTAAGTGAGGTCATCGATGCGACACTGAAAGTGATCGATAAGCCCACTGTCGGGATCGATGAACTGCTTGAAATCGTCAAGGGTCCGGATTTTCCTACCGGCGGCATCATCCAGGGTAAAGATGAACTGAAGAAAGCCTACGAGACCGGGAAAGGCAGGATTGTGGTGCGGTCCAAAGTCGAAACCGAGGATCTGCGCGGCGGCAGGAAGCTGATCGCGATCACTGAGCTGCCGTATGAAGTCAACAAGGCGAACCTCGTCAAAAAAATCGATGAGATCCGTGCAGAAAGAAAGGTCGACGGCATCCTAGAAGTCCGGGACGAAACCGACAGGCAGGGTCTCAGAATTGCGGTGGAACTACGGAAGGATGCCAATGTGGAAGGCATCATCAACTACCTCTATAAACGGACGGAACTGCAGGTGACCTATAACTTCAATATGGTCGCGATCAGCGAGCGGGCACCGAAGCTGCTGGGCCTGAAGGAAATCCTGGACAGCTATATCGCACACCAGAAAGAAGTGGTGTACAAACGTTCGGAATTCGATCTTGACCGTGCCCAGAAGCGCATGCACATCATCGAGGGCCTGATGAAGGCATTATCTATACTTGACGATGTGATACGTGTCATCAGGGAGTCGAAAAACAAGAAGAACGCAAAAGAAAACCTGATGGAGGCATACCACTTCACCGATGCACAGGCGGAAGCCATCGTCATGCTCCAGCTGTACCGCCTGACCAACACGGATATCGTCGAGCTCGAAACCGAGCACAGCGAACTGGATTATACGATCAACCAGCTGAATGAAATCCTTGCCGATGATAAAAAACTGCTCGGTGTCATCAAAAAAGAACTCCGTGATACAAAGAAGAAGTACAAATCCGACCGGCTGACGGTTGTTGAAGATGAGATCGAGAATATAGAGCTTGATAAGCATGTGCTCATCCCGCAGGAAGAGACCGTCCTGTCGCTCACAAAAGACGGCTATGTCAAGCGCACGAGCCCGAGGAGCTATAATGCAAGTGCACTGGAAGAAATCGGCATGAAGGAGGATGACTTCCTCATTTTCACAACCGAATCCCATACGCTCCAGCAGATGCTCGTCTTCACCAACCTCGGGAATTACCTGATCATACCGGTCCATGAAATACCCGAAATACGGTGGAAGGATCATGGCGTCCATCTGTCCAGCAGATTCAACATCGATTCCGAGGAGATGCCGATTTTCGCCACGGCCATCGATGACTTCAAGGCACCTGTCACCGTCGTTTCGACGACCAGGGGCGGGCAGATCAAGCGCAGTGAGCTGTCTTTATTCGAGGCGGTGCGGATCAAAAGGCCGCTCGCCTATATGAATCTGAAGGCGGGTGACGAAGTCGTTTCCCTGGAGATTTCAGAGACCGGTACGGAGGACATGCTGTTCGTCACCGCAAAAGGGCTGACGCTGAAATACCCGGTGGACTCCGTTAATCCGAGCGGACTCAGGACCCAGGGCGTCAGGGCGATGAACGTCAAACCTGATGATGAAATCATCTTCGCCGGCCTCATTAGTAATGAGAAGTATTTACTGACCGTATCGAACAGAGGTGCGGTCAAACGCACGGACCTCTCCATATTCGATGCAGGGGCACGCGCCCAGGTCGGCACGATGCTTTTAAAGGAAATCAAATCGAAGCCCCACAGGCTGGTGGGTGCGGTGCTGTTCGCCGACGATATCAACGCAGTGATCATGTCGGAGTCGGACCGCTCGACAGTCAGAGGCAAGAGCATCCGCGTGACCGGAAAATATGTGAATGGCTCATTCGTGGTCGATGAGGATGCATTCGGCGAGGTCACCGATGTACATTTTGATGTTATAAGTGAATAAAAAAATGGTTCTAATTTCAGCCCCCGGTGTTATAATATTTTAACATGAAGGGGGCTTTTTCAATGGAAGATTTTACAAGCATGTTTGAAAACATCATCGGGGTGATGAATGAGCTGTTATGGGGGGACTTCCTCATCGGGATACTGATTGTCGCGGGTCTTTATTTTTCTTTATCTTCCCGATTTGTCCAGCTCAGATGGTTTAAGCAGATGTTCATCGTCCTGCGGGACAAGCCGGAAACACTGCCTGACGGTACGAAGGGCATTTCTGCTTTCAAGGCATTCACCATCAGCGCCGCTTCGCGCGTCGGTACAGGGAATGTGGCGGGTGTGGCCACGGCCATCGTGCTGGGCGGCCCCGGGGCAGTCTTCTGGATGTGGGTCATTGCATTCATCGGTGCAGGCACTGCATTTTTCGAATCGACGCTCGGTCAGTTGTACAAAGTGAAAGATAAGGAAGGCGGTTTCCGCGGCGGCCCGGCATACTACATGGAAAAAGGGCTGAATCAAAAATGGCTTGCCGTGTTCTTCGCTATTTTGATCACCGTCACTTTCGGATTTGCATTCAACGGCCTGCAGGCGAATACGATTGCTGCTGCATATAACGGCGCCTTCGGCATCGACCGCAGCATCATCGGCATCATCCTCGCCGTATTCACGGCCATCGTCATATTCGGCGGGGCGAAGAGGATTGCGAATGTCACCGGCTACATAGTGCCGATCATGGCGGCGATCTATCTTGCGGTCGTGTTCGTGCTGCTGATCATCAATTACGACATGATACTGCCGATGATCGGACAGATCTTTGCAAGTGCATTCGGCCTGCAGGAGGCATTTGCAGGGGCGGTCGGTGCCGCGATACTGAACGGTTTCCAGAGGGGGCTGTTCTCGAATGAGGCCGGCATGGGCTCCGTGCCGAACGCGGCCGCATCGGCTGCAGTGAGCCATCCTGTCAAACAGGGATTGATTCAGTCATTTGGTGTCTACTTCGACACGATGATTGTATGTACGGCCACTGCCGTGATCATCCTGATGTATTCCGATTTGAGCTTCGGGGAAGATGCGACCCAGGGCATCGAAGTCACCCAGGCAGCAATGTCTGCACAGATGGGGGATTTCGGTGCAATCTTCATAGCAATCGTCATACTGCTCTTCGCCTACAGTTCAATTCTGGGTAATTATTTCTATGGTCAGAGCAACCTTAATTTCATCAAAGAGCATCCGGTGGTGCTGTTCGTATTCAAGATTCTCGTCATCGGCATGGTCTATATTGGTGCAGTCATGGACATCACCCTCGCATGGAATACTGCGGATGTATTCATGGCGCTGATGGCCGTGACGAACATTGTTGCGATCATCGGCCTGAGCGGGACTGTCTTTAAAGTATCCAAAGATTATGCCGATCAGCTGAAGGCCGGCAGGCAGCCCGTATTCTACATCGATAATGTCGATATCGACAAAAATGGAATAGGGGAATGGGACAGCGACCGTTATGATAAAAGGGACAGGGATGTTTAATATGAAAACGATTGGTTGCTGCAACAGAAACCGATAAAAAATGACCGCATACACATGTATGCGGTCATTTTCAGTTAAAACAGGCTTCTTAAAAAGTCGGCGACACGGCTGAAGAAGTTTCGGAGGGCGTCGACGAAGGATTCCCATGCACCGGATTCCTGTATCTCCTGTCCAATCTCCTCGGCTCTGTCGCGGGCTTCACCGAATGCATCGCTCGAAGTGATCTGGTCGACCAGATCTCTTGAAGACTCCATCAGCCTCTCCGCTTCTTCACCGGAAAATATGCCGGAGTCGCGGATATCCAGCAGGATGCCGACGATGCGGTCGATCTGCTCCTGGGATAGGATGCCGTCAAGGCCGTTTTCCTGCATCTTTTCATCCACGATGCCCCTGACGTCCTCTTCTGTCACATCACCGCCGTAGTTATTGACGATCTCAATCTTGATCTCAGTGATCATCTTGTTGAGCTGGACTTGTGAAAACCCTTCGACACCGCTGTTTTCTTCTGCGATGTCCGTAATGGCTTCAAGCTCTTCCTGTGCATTCCGGGTGCGTTCCTCCGGAATTTCCTCACCTTGTACTTCATATGCCTTGTAGATGCCCGACAAAGCACTTTCGCCCGTCACGTCTTCTGCTGCGGCGATGGTGACATCGGCATCGGTGACGCCTGAAGTGATCAGTGCGTTCTGATATGTCTCTTCCGTGATCTGGGTGATTTCACCCATCTCCTCATTGAGTGTGATATTGAGGCCGTGGCCCGGGTCCCTCTGGATGATGCGGATGCTCGATTTCAGCACACTGTCATCATAGTAGACGTCCAGGTAATTCTGGAGGTCTTCCGAGTACACATATCCAGTCTCATCACCGTCTTCTGTGCCCAGCAGGCCGCTGGTATCCTCCCTCAAACCATCATCATTCTCCAGGGCTGCACCGTAGATGGTCACGGCATTTTCCCATTCCGAGGCCGCCTTCAAAGTGGCGGGCAGAAGGGATATGAATAACACCGCAACAGCGAGCAGTGTGAACTTTTTATACATAGTGTGATCCTCTTTTCTTATGATTTTCATTCATATTACTATATCAGTGTCTGTAAGACAATTTTAAACATGCGCTGTATATTTGCTTTATTAATCTCTCTTTTAAGAGTAGAATATCTGTTAGAGAATTTTGAGGAGCTTGAATATGGATAATGAATATAAACGCGTGAACAGGAATGATACCGGAACACGCAAAAAACTTAAATTGAAGAAGAGGGCATACATACCGCTCATCCTCCTGATCTTACTGATCGGTGCGGTAATATATATATTTGCTTCCTACCAGTCGGGTCTGAATACCGCAAAAGAGGACGGTGTGGAGCATGAAGATATGGTTTTCAACAGCGTGGACAACAATGACGGCAGAAAACTGTTCCTGCTGCTCGGTGCCGACCGTGAGGAGGACGGTGCCACACGGACGGATGTCGTGATGCTCGGCCAGTATGATTATATGCAGAAGGACCTGAAGCTTGTATCGATAATGCGTGACGTCTACGTGGACATACCGGGTTATCAGAACTACAAGATCAACTCGGTCTTTTCTTTAGGCGGTGTCGAACTGTTGAGGCAGACGATAGCGGAAAACTTCGGGGTGCAGGTCGAGGACTACATCGTGGTGGACTATCAGGCATTTGAATCGGTGGTAGATGCGATCAATGAGGAGGGCATCACCATCGATGTCGAAAAAGACATGTCGGAGAAAATCACGACCGAGCTGTTTGCAGGAGAACAGAAGCTGAACGGTGAGGATCTGCTTGAATATGCACGCTTCCGTCAGGATGCCGAAGGTGATTTCGGGCGTGTCAGACGCCAGCAGCAGGTCATATCGGCTGTAAAAGATGAGGTGTTGACCGCCCGCGGAATCTTCAATCTGCCGCATGCCATGGGCACGGGCATGGGTTATGTGAACACGAGCATGGGCAATGCCGAACTCTACCGCATGGCGGCTTCGTTCCTGGTCCGGGGGGATAAAGATATCGATTCACTGACCCTCCCTGTGGACGGGTCATACCAGTTCATGGATACGTACCATGCAGGTAATGTCATTGATCTAAATTTCGAACAGAACCGCGAAGTGCTGCACCAATTTTTGAATGATGAATTGGATGAACCTGAAGCGCATGCACCTGAAGAAAATCTGGAAGAAAATGATGAAATTTCACATGAATGATTTAAAAGGCGTCTTTTGACGTCTTTTTTTAATGACCGTACAGAGGAAGCATGCTATATTATATACGAACACACGTTCGTATATAAGGGGTGATGGTATGTATGATTATTATATCTGTCCGCACCGTCATATTCTGTGCGTCGATTTGAAGAGTTTTTTTGCAAGTGTTTCATGCATTTTGAAGGGGCTGGATCCAAAGACCACAAAGCTTGCCGTGGTCGGCGATACGAAAAGCATCGGGTCGGTGGTGCTCGCTGCGACACCGGAACTTAAGAAGCTCGGCATCAAGACAGGTTCCAGGCTATTTGAAATCCCGGCCAGGAGCGACATCTACATCATCAATCCGTCAATGAAGACCTATCTTGATTATTCGTCGAAAATAACCGAAATTGCACTGCAGTACACCGCGCCGGAGGATTTCCATCAATACTCCATCGATGAGTTCTTCATGGACGTCACGGAAAGCTACCATCTGTTCGGGGAAACGCCGTATGATGTGGCTAAAAGGGTCCGGAGGGAAATCCATGAAGCAACGAAAATAGACAGTGCCATCGGCGTCGGGGAAAACCTGCTGCTCAGTAAACTGGCACTGGATATCGAAGCGAAAAGGACAGACGATGGCATCGCCGAATGGAGGTATCATGATGTGCCGGAGAAGCTATGGCCGATTACACCGCTTAAGGCCTTCTGGGGAATCAACCGTCGGAGTGAAGTGAAGCTCAATGAGCGCGGGATCTTCAGCGTCGGGGACCTTGCACATTATAACCCGGCCCATTTGAGGCGTGACTTCGGAATCATCGGCGTCGACTGGCATCTCCATGCGAACGGTATAGATTTCAGTGTGATACGGGAGAAGCACACGATCCATTCGCCCTCCATCGCAAAGAGCCAGATCCTCATGAGGGATTACAGATTCGAAGAGATCTATGTGGTTTTATTCGAACAGTTCGATGAAGTGGCGCACCGTCTGCGCCTCGCACACCGGCTCGCCAGGACGGTGCAGTTTTCAGTCGGCACAAAAGACGGCAGGGTATTCCGCAAACAGTATACGGTCAAAGAGGGGACGAACAATGAAAGTGACATGATGAAGGTCACCTGGGGGCATCTGAAGCAGATTGCAGATCCTTACGCTTTGTACCGGACGATCAGCGTCTCGCTCACAAATTTCATACCGGACAGCGCAAAGCAGGTCTCCCTGTTCGAGGACATGGAAAAAGTGCTGAAAGAAGAAGCACTGATGAAGACGGTGGATGAATTGAAAGTGAAATATGGGCAGCTCGCCGTCATGCGCGCCCTCAGCCGGACGGATGCCTCCACGCTGAAGCTCAGGGAGGGTCTGATCGCGGGGCATAAAAGGTAGGGGCACTTGTCTCGAAATCGGTTTGTGCCCCCGCATTGCATGATTTTAATCGAATTATGGAGAGAGGGGGTGGATTTTTAATCTTACCCCCTGATTGCGTTGAACCCCCATAGAAGCATCAATCCGTTCGCGATGCCGAGTATGAGCGAAACCATTGTTCCGACGAGGACATACTCGCTTTCCTTCCGGACTTTCCGATTGGATTGATCACCGGAGAAGCGCAATATGGATTTGGCTGCAATAATCAGACCCAGTGCTGTAAATTGGTCCAGGACGACAAAAATGATGATGATCAGCCGTTCGCAATAACCTATGGTCATTCCGACATAATCAGTGCCCTGGTTTTTTTCATTGGTTAAAAATTCCAGAAACAGTTTGATCAGCGGCCCACTCAGCATATAAAAGACAAGAGATGATATAATGATCCACATTATCCTTCACCTGATTTTCTGATGGATTCGACCACTTTTTTCTTAAGTTCCGTAATGTCTGTTTCATCTTTGTAATGGGATTCCAGGAAATTCAAGATCACTTCAAGCTGGGCGCCCCTGGATTTCCGGAAATGCGCGGATATTGTAGAATGGCTTTTGTTTAAGATTTCTGCTATTTCCTTTTGGGTGATACCGGTCATTTTAAGCAATAGAACTTCACGCTGCAGCTTTGTAAGATTATTCAGGATATCTGTGGCGTACATCAACGCAACATTGGCTGCTTCCGGCATACCTACGCCGGCGAAATCCTGTATTGAAGAGTTCTTGATGGCATCGAGTGAATTTCTCACGTCTTTGACTGATGCATCCGTCCATTCTTCCGGGTCCACGTCAGGATATTGGATGTCCACAGTATGAAAACTGCACTTCAATGGAAATTCAGTTTCCCACCATAATAATTTTGCATAAAAAGCAATAAAAAGGGTAAAATGGGGCTTGGAAGACAGGACGAATAATTCATCTCCCATACGATAATTTACATAGGATTTCTCTTCACCATCCAGCCAACAGGAAATTTCATGTTCGAGCCATTTGATTTCTTTTGGGAGTTCCTTTGTGGCGCGTGTACTGCCAGATACATCCATGATCAGTAATGATATCATTGATAAACCCTCCCGGTATTTAATGATATAATATATATGGTGAGTTTATTATACAGAAGTTCGTTTGAACAGGCGAATATTTTGAAATTCGTTTTAATGAACGAATTCATAAAGAATATAAATAACAGGAGTGCCAAAATGGAATTTACAGAATTGACGATTGAAGAATTCAATCACTTCACATATCATAATTTCAGTCATTTCACCCAGACGGAGGAAAATTACCGGCTGAAAAAAGAAGGCGGGACGGAGACGTACCTGGTCGGCGTCAAACATGAAGACGCAGTCCGTGCGGCTTGTTTGATCACACTGACACCCGTGATGAAAGTGATGAAATACGCTTATACAAACCGTGGGCCGGTCATGGATTACAGTGACAAGGAAGTGTTCGACACCTTCTTTTCCGGCCTGAAGCAGTTTTTGAAATCCAAAAAAGTATTGCATCTGAGGGTGGATCCCTATGAGGTCATCAATGAACGTAATCATGACGGTGAAATCATCAAAGATATGGGCAACCGGTATATTTTCGATTATTTCAAAGCACACGGCTTTGAACATGAAGGATTTTCAACGGGTTTCGACCCCGTCATCCAGATCCGGTGGCATTCGGTGCTGGACCTCTCCGGCAAGACGGCGGAAGACGTGCTGGATGATATGGACAGCCTGAGGAAGAGGAATATCAAAAAGGCGGAAAAGCACGGCCTCGGCATCAAGTTCCTCGATCTCGACAATATCGATGTCTTCCGTAAATTCATGAAAGACACTTCCGAGAAGAAGGAATTTGTCGATCGGGACGATGCCTACTACATCAGCCGCAAAAAGTACTTCAAGGATAAAGTGATGATCCCGCTTGTCTATGTCGATCTTGAAAGCTATAACGAAACGACGCAGAAGGACATCGATAAGCTTGAGAAGAATATCGAGAAGGCGGAAAATGCGGTCGAAAAGGACCCTTCCAATGAAAAACAGAAAAAGAAGATCGTGAATTTGAGCGAGCAGCTGTCGAACATCGAGGATAAGCTTGAAGAAGGGCAGGAACTGCTCAAAAAGTACGGCAGGGAGCTGCCTGTGGCAAGTGCATATTATTTCGTGACACCGCATGAAGTCGTATATCTTGCAGGCGGCAGCGACAACGACTTCAGACATTTTGCCGGAAGTTACCTCATCCAGTGGAAGATGATCAACTACGCGCTTGAAAATGATATAGACCTGTACAACTTCTACGGTATCAGTGGTGATTTTACACCAGAGGCGGAAGATTACGGTGTCATCCAGTTCAAGAAAGGCTTCAATGCGAAAGTGAATGAATATATCGGTGATTTCATACAGCCGATCAACCGTCCGGCGTATTTGCTATACCAGTCATTAAATAAAGTGCGTCAAAAATTGGGAAGGTAGGATGAAGATGATCTTTACAGAATTAACTGACTCGGAATATCAGACTTATATTGAAAAAGGGGAGGAATCCGCCTTTTTTCAAATGATCGAGAACAAGGACAACCGCGAGCTGGAAGACGGCCAGTCCGTCAGGCTGCTCGGCGTCAAGGACGATGCCGGTGAAGTCATCGCAGCCTGCCTGTTCACTTTGAAATCAACGGGGCTCGGACAATACTTCTATTACTCCAACCGGGGCCCGGTGCTGGACTACCACAACCATGACCTGGTGCGGTTTTATTTCCAGGAGCTGACCCGGTACCTCAAGAACAACAACTGTTCATACGTGAAAGTCGATCCGAACTGGATCTACAAGAAGTATGATAAGGACGTCAATGAGAAGACGGATTACCCGGCCCAGGACGAACTGATCAAAATCCTTGAAGAGGAAGGCTATGTGCATCAGGGGTTCACCCGGGGTTATTCAAAGACATCGCAGGCGCGCTGGATGAGCGTGCTCGATGTGGGCGGATATGACGATGTGAATGCACTCGTGAAGACATTCGATTCACAGCGGAAGAGGAACATTAAAAAAGCGCAGAAATACGGCGTGAAAGTGAGGTTCCTCGAAGTGGATGAACTGGATAAGTTCATGAAGCTGTATCTTGCGACTTCGGAAAGGCAGGGTTTCTTCACCCATCCCGACCCGCTCAAATATTTCACGCACTTCAAGATGACTTACAAGGACAAGCTGCTGATCCCGCTCGCGTATATCGAGCTTGATGAGTATATTGAAAACCTGTCTAAGGAGCACGCCGATCTTAAGAAGCGCCATGATCAGCAGAATGCCAAAGAGAATAAGAATGATAAGACGATCAACAAGATCAGGGAAATGGAAAAGCAGATCAGCAAGATCGAAGAGGACCTGGAAGAGGCGCGTGAAATCCAGAAGGTCGAAGGCAACACCCTGGACCTTGCTGCAGGCATCTACTTCGAGACGCCGTATGAACTGGTCTACAACTCCGGTGCCAGCACAAGCAAATATCCGCAGTTCGTCGGCCCTTATATGATGCACCTTGAAATGATGAAATACTGCATCGACAACGGCATCGACCGCTATAATTTCTATGGCGTCAGCGGGGACTTCAGCGAAGAGGGCGAAGATTACGGCGTCTACAGGTTCAAACGCGGATTCAATGCCGAGATAGAAGAGCTTGTCGGAGACTTCGTGAAAGTCATCAAACCGCTGCCTTACAACGTTTATAAAGTGAAAGCGAAACTGGGCCAGATCATTTCAAAGTAATTACAGAAAGGCTGAAACTGAATGCATACAGCGACTATAAACGAACAAACTTTCAAGCAGTTCATCAGCGGATATGACAGTTATATGCACTATCTGCATGATGACCTCTACTATGACTATATATCCGGCATGTATGAGACGCACCTCCTCGGTCTGTATGAAGATGAGGTACTGATCGGGGTCTCGATGCTCAGCGCGACATCCGTCCTGAAGAAGTACCGGCTCTTCACTTCCCATACGGGACCCTTGATCAAAGATTTCAATAATGAGCGTCTTGAGTTCTTCCTCCATGAAATCGATGAATATGTACAGAAAAAAGGTGCGCTTCAGCTGATCCACTCCCCATACCATATTTATCAGATGCATGACAAGGACGGCAAGAAAATAGAGGATGAAAAGAACAATCCGGATATCATAAAAATTTATGAAAATCTCGGATACAACCATCACGGGTTCACAAAACAGCTGGTCACTGAAGAACTGCTGAGATACCAGGGTATACTGGACATCACACCGAGTGAAAAAGAACTGATGAAGAATATGGATTCGACCACCAGATACAACACCAAACAGGCGGAGATCATGCCGGTCAGGCTGAGGTATCTGGATGAGGACGAGTATGATGCCTTCATAGAGATCTATAAAGAGACTGAGGAAAGGATCGGCTTTGACCCGGTCCCGTCCCAAAAGATCAAAAACCTCATGAAGACGTTGAAGGATAAGATGTTCCTTGTCATGACATACGTCAATGTCGATGAATACCTCGATCAGTTGGCAGATGAACGCGACGTGCTGCTTAAGGAGAAAGAAGATATACTCGAGAAGGAAAAACAGGGCAGGGCGACGAAGGGGCAGAAAAAGAAGCTCGAACAGATTGAACAGCAGCTCGACAGCAAGTACTCGAGAATCGAAAAAGTCGAAGGCTACAAAGCGGAATTCGGCACGGACCTGGAGCTGTCCGCAGCGATGTATTATTACAACAACCATGAAATGGTCTATTTGTTCAGCGGCAGCTATCCTGAACTTTCATTCTTCAAAGGCACAAACTATGCAACATGGGAAATGATCAAGAAAGCAAAAGAACTCGGCCTGAAACGGTTCAACTTCTTCGGCCTGACCGGGGACTTCACGGAAGATGCCAAGGACTACGGCGTCTACCGGTTCAAGAAAGGCTATAATATCGAGATTGAAGAATTGCCGGGAACATTTGATAAAGTATTCAACAAATTGATTTTCAACATCGCACGCAAACTCAAAAAAATTTAATGAACGATAGGGCGGGAATAAGTGTAATTCCGCCCTTTATGCATTGTTAATTTAACTGAATATTCTGATAATTTTAAGCGGAAAATAGCAGGGGTTTTAAAGAAGAAAACTTATGTCCGATTGATACAAAATAAGCGGATCATGAAATAATGGATCAAAAAAATCACCCTTAACGATATAAACTGTATCGGACATGGCAGCCGGGTTGGATATCCGGTTAATGTAAGGAATACAGCCGAAAAAGCATTCCACATCAATAAACCAGCCGAAGTACAGTTTACAGAAGGATGATTTCATAGGAATAATATAGTAATGGATGAAACTAAGGAATTAAAGGTAAATGAACGCGACAACAAATACTATAAGTAAGAATACAAATGAACCGATGACTGTAATCATGAAACGTTTGCTCAATTTATATTTTTCTTTCGGATTGTCGGAATCCGATTCAGCTTCCTTGGCATTTTGAAAGATGACGAACGCCGAGACGGCAATAATAAAAACTAAAAGGATCAAGCCCACAAATAATCGCTCCAAATATCAGATTAATACGGTTATAATACCATAAAATAACCGCCCTTTCGAAATATACCCTAAAGTTTACATAACATATATTATAGGAAGTTATATATTATCGGGAAAACCCGGGAGACGGTATGCCCTTGCATGCGGTCTTTGTCCATTATTATACATTTTGGAGATCTTGATTTTCAGGCTGGTCATCCAGCCTGCCAGATGCTGCCTCCTTCATGAATTTTCACCCTGCAGCCGCGGGCGCCCCCGGCTGTGGATATCCCTCCTGCGTCTTTCAACACGGCAGAACCTCTGCCGTAACATACTTCTCCATTTGATCATTGAAAAGGATGGCTGTATCAACCCGCCCTCTTATAGTCATGCCGGAGAGGGTGACGCGTCACCCTCTTATAGATCGATAAGTGTTGCAAGACGGCCTATTCACCGGGCCGGCATCTTAATTTTTGTCACTTCACCCTATTGAAGTAAAATTATACTTTTATCTTTATTTCCCCTGCCATATCGGTTTGACATATTTTCTTATTCAGTATATATTATTAACCAGACGTTAAAAATTATGACTCCGTAGCTCAGCGGGAGAGCGCTTGCTTGACATGCAAGAGGTCGGTGGTTCGAAACCACTCGGAGTCATCATATGAAAGTGCCGGGGAAGAAATTCCCCGGCACTTTTTTTATATTGTATCGGATTCAACGAGCTTCCAGTCATATGGGAGCAGATCCCCGATTGTAAGGATCCTGTCCCTCCCCACCATCACTTCAGCATCCATGTTCCCGAGGTGAATCTGGCTGACAAACTCGCGGCAGCGCCCGCATGGCGGTAAAACAGCAGCGTTCTTCCCCACTGCCACCATCTTTAAGATCCTGTTTTCCCCATCTGCAATCATCGCAGCGGCAGCGGCGTGTTCCGCACAAAAACCCATCCCGCAGTCGGTGGCGATGGATACGCCGGTGTAGACTTCCCCGTTTTCTGCGAGGAGCGCTGCGCCGACGCTGCCGGCTTTCGCATAATCTGTAAGTTCACGGCGATTCCTGATTCCATTTGCCCGTGTATAAAGTTCTTCGAATGACATAGCTTCAGTTCCTTTCCAACGGTGTTTCAGTACTTTTCCATAATCCCCTCTTACTTTCAATTATACTCTTAAAAGGCTTATTAAATGAACTATGGTGCTTCAATCATGAATTAAATTTCCTTCTTTGACTTTGATTTATTTTGAATATTCCTACTATTGATAGTAAGATTATTGTGATCATACTTATATTCAAAAAACAATGTAAGGGGGAGAAGCATTCATATGTATACCATATTGGTTTTGGTTTACTTAATCATTGTAGTGGGAATCGGGGTATATTTTGCGAAGCACACGAAAAACATCGAGGACTTTGCCTTGGCAGGAAGAGGCCTGAATACGCCGGTGCTGCTGGGTACATTGTTCGCGACCTACATCGGCGGTGCGACCGTCGTCGGCTGGACAGGGAGCTTCTATACGATGGGGTTCGACTGGTGGTTCAGCGGGCTCGGGGCGATTCTCGGCATTGTCGCAGCAACTTTCCTGCTTGCCGAACGCTTCCGCAACCTGGAACAGTTCACCGTGCCTGATATGCTTGCGCTCAGATACAACAACAGCACGAGATATGTGAGTGCCGTCATGATCATTATCGGGGATGTTGCGATAGTGACTGTACAGATACTCGCCCTGACCGGGATACTGGTCACATTTACGGACCTTGACCGGATGCCTGCGATGATCATCAGCATCGTCTCCTTCACACTGATTTCCCTGTTCGGGGGGATGAAGGGTGTGGCCATCACCGATGCCATCCAGGCGATTCTGATTTTTGGAGGTCTATTGTTCGGTGTCATCGTGGTGTTCAATATCGGTGACGGCCCGGGTGCGGTATTCTCCGCCCTGCCGGAAAATTATTTCACACCGTTCACAGAGGTCACTTACCTCGGGGCACTGGGTCTTGCGATCGCCTCGTTCGGTACCACCGCCGTATCACAGTCCATGATATTCACAAGGGTGTTTTCAGCGAAGAACTCCAAAGTGGCCAAGCGCGGGTTGATGTGGCTCATACCCACTGCATTGATCGGGTACGGACTTGTTGCGCTGCTCGGTTACAGCGGCCAGGCGATCCTCGGGCCGGATGTCCCGGAAGCGGATGTTTTTGCGGTGGTGGTCACTAATCTGATGACACCGTTCGTCGGCGGCCTTCTGCTTGCGGTCGTGATGGCTGCGATCGTCACATCCACGAACTCCATCCTGCTCAGTTCAAGTGTGAACCTGACGAGGGACTTTTACCAGCAGCTGGTGAAGCGTGATGTGGGCAATGTTGAGTTGATGCGTGTCGGACAGCTTTCGGTCATCACTTTTTCAATCCTCGCGTTCATACTCGCCGTCGTCATGCCGGATATCGTCACTGCGATCGTCTTTGCCTACACGATGTACAGTGCAAGCCTGCTCGTGCCGCTCTATGCAGGTTATCTTTGGAAAGGCGCGACTGCAGCCGCAGGCACGTCGGGTGTCATTGCAGGCGGCGGTACAGCCCTGATATGGTATCTGCTGCAGGAGCCGTTCGGCCTGCCTTCAATGATTCCGGCCATCGTCGTCTCGCTCATCGTGGTTTTCGGTGTCAGCATGTTCACCAAAAAGCCGGATGAAGAACAGCTGAAAGTGTTCAATAAGTAAGGTTTTAAGGTATATGGATATTTAAAATGAGAGGCTGCCATACGGGCGGCCTCTCATTTTATTGATAACGGATATTCGATACGGCTTCCTTCTACAGATTATTGATATCCTCGATCAAAGCTTCGACATCTTCCAGTCTGGTCGACCAGCTCGTGCAGAAGCGGACCGCCTTTCTCGTCTCATCGATATCCTCCCATACATGGAATGCATATTTTTTGCTGAGTTTTTCTATCTGTCCGGTCGTCAGTACAGGGAATATCTGATTCGTCGGGGATGGAAAATGCATTTCTATCCCGCTGCCCGTGAAAGCATCGTTCAGGATCCGGGCCATCTTCACCGCATGTCCCGCAATCTCCATATATAAATCATCTTCGAACAACACTTCGAACTGGATGCCGAGCAGCCGCCCCTTCGCAAGCATTCCGCCCTTCTGCTTGATGATGTACCGGAAATCTTCCTTGATGTTTTCATGGGAAATGACGATGGCTTCCCCGAACAGGATGCCGGCCTTGGTGCCGCCGATGTAGAAGACATCGCACATATCCGCATAGTCAGCCAGGGTGAGGTCGCTGTCCCCTGACGCGAGGGCATATGCAAGCCTTGCCCCATCCACCATCAAATAAAGCCCCTTCTCATCACATACGTGTCTGATCGCCTCAAATTCCTCCCTTGAGTACAGCGTCCCCGACTCCGTCGGCTGTGATATATAGACCAGTTTCGGCTGGGGCTTATGCTCGCGCTCAATGCTGTTCCAATGATCCTCCACATATCTGGAAATCTGCCCGGCATCGATCTTGCCGTCCACCGCCTTGATTTCCAGCACTTTATGGCCTGTCGCCTCGATCGCTCCAGTTTCATCGGCAGCGATATGTCCGGTATCCGGTGCGATGACGCCCTGGTGCGGCCGCAGTATTGAAGAAATGATGGTGAGATTTGCCTGTGTGCCGCCCATGACGAAATGGACATCCACATCCTCACCGCAGAGACTGCGTATAAGAGCTTTTGCACTTGCAGTATGGTGATCCTTGCCATATCCCGGCAGCTGTTCTTCGTTCGTTTCCATAAGGCGCTGAAGGACCTTTGGGTGTGCGCCTTCAGTATAATCATTATCGAATCTGATCATTCGTATCCCCTT
Organism: Salinicoccus kekensis; assembly: GCF_900220995.1. Lineage (GTDB taxonomy): Bacteria > Bacillota > Bacilli > Staphylococcales > Salinicoccaceae > Lacicoccus > Lacicoccus kekensis. The sequence continues at coordinate 634,304 of NZ_OBQF01000001.1, read as the reverse complement.
CCTCATTCAAATTGCTGCCTGCAGCTGTATTCATCCATATTGTACTCCTTTTCCGGGATAAGATTGAAGTGAAAAATACCATGGTGGAATCCCAATGAAAAAACCCGGCCATTTAATGACCGGGTTTCCAATACTTATTTCTTTGCAGTATATTCAATCAGCTGTTTTAGTTATTGTTGTTTGAAGCATTGCCGCCTTTTTCGCCGATATCTTCATAGAATTCCTTGCCGTGTTCGCGGGAAGTCTTGTTTCCGCCTTTTTCACCGATATCCTCGAAGTGCTCCTTGCCGTGCTCTCTTGCCGTTTTGTTTCCACCTTTTTGTCCTGCTTCTTCGCGTGACATCTTGTCTTGTTCTGCCATTAGTAAAATCCTCCTTAAAAAATTTTATTAATGTAGACAAAACATAAAGGCTTATGTCTTTGTCCATAACACTTGTTACCACTTTCGATCACTTCTAAACTTAGAAGTGCAAAAAGTAACTTCTTTTTCCTTCAGCTGCTGTTTGTCCTGGTTTCATTCATTTTCCGCTGTTCCATATTCATTTTTTTCCTTCTCGGCCCGCCGTTTCCGGACAAGCATGAAAGTCAAAATCGTCACGACGATTGACATCACCGTGAGAAACACGGCATAGCCGACCTGCGGCTGCCAGCTCAGCTCGTTATAAAAGTTCGGGAGGATGAATCCTGTAAGAGTCATCACGACCAATGTCGCAAGCGGGATGAGCCACCATAGCTTCATTCTTATTAACGGGACTAAAAACGATAAAATAATGATTATAAGAATACTCAACACATAAAACCAGACATTTTCAATCATATCATCACCTCATTTACTGTTTATATATCCTTAATCAAATGGCTGAAACAATTTATTTAAATTTGTGTGTTTTATCAGAATATTCATGTATAATGGCTTTATACTTCGGTTTCCGAAATTATAAAAGGAGTGGATTTCAATGGGAGAATTAAAGCAAAGACATGAAGTGGACCAGAATTATACATGGGACCTGACTCCCCTGTTCGAGTCGGATGCAGCCTGTGAAGACGCCATAGAGCATATCAATGGGGAAATATCCGGTTTCGTCGAAAAGTATGAAGGCCGCCTCGGTGATGTGGATACAGCGGTCAGCGCCATCGACGACTACAGGCAGCTTGTGGAAAGGCTTGTGCCGATCGGTACATATGCAGGCCTCCGGATGTCTTCCGATCAGGGGGATGCCGGGGCGCAGAAATTGAACGGCAAAGTCAACAATGCTTCAGCCAGATTCAGCACGGCGACGAGCTTTCTGAAAAGTGAACTGCTCGCACAGGATGAGTCCTTCCTGGAATCGGTCAAGGCACAAAATACCGAATTCGAGGGCTTCATAGACACATTGCTGCGGGATAAGCCTTACCAGCTGGATGCGGAAGTCGAAAAGGCACTTGCAGCCTACTCGAATGTGTTCAACGGCCCTTACAGCTTATATCAGAAAACGAAGCTCCTGGACATCGACTTCGGTACATTCGAAGCGAACGGTGAGGAAATCCCGCTGTCATACCTCGCCTATGAAGGGGAGCTTGAAAGCCATGAGGATCCTGAAGTGCGCCGCAACGCCTATAAGAAGTTCTATTCGAAACTTAAAGAATACGAGCACACCACTGCCGGCACTTATGAAATACATCTGAAGCAGGAAAAAACGACCGCCGATCTGAGGGGCTTCGATTCGGTGATCGATTATCTCCTCCACACCCAGGAAGTGGACAGTGAGCTCTATCACCGCCAGATCGACCTGATCATGAAGGATCTTGCGCCCCATATGCGGAAATATGCGAAACTTCTGCAGAAGGTGAACGGTCTGGATGAAATGCGCTACGAGGATTTGAAGATTTCATTGGATCCGGCAAGCGAACCCGAAATCAGCGTCGAAGATTCACGCAAGTATATACTGGATGCCCTCAGCATAATGGGTGATGATTACACGGAGATGCTGAACCGCGCATATGATGAGAGATGGATCGACTTCGTCAAGAATAAAGGGAAATCGACCGGTGCCTTCTGCTCAAGCCCTTACGGCTATCATCCCTTCATCCTGATTTCATGGACGTCGCTGATGACGGAAGTTTTCGTACTGGCCCATGAGCTGGGTCATGCGGGACATTTCTACAATGCCAACCGTGAGCAGAATGTATTCGACGCGAGAAGCAGCATGTACTTCATTGAAGCACCGAGCACGATGAATGAAATGCTGATGGCAAACCACCTGCTTGAAAATTCGGATGACCCGAAATTCAAGCGCTGGGTCATCAGTTCGATCATTTCCAGGACTTACTACCATAACTTCGTCACCCATCTGCTGGAAGCGGCTTACCAGCGTGAAGTCTATAAAAAGGTCGACAACCATGAAAGCATCAGTGCAGCCGACCTGAATGCATTGAAGCGCCAGGTCATCGAGGAATTCTGGGGAGATGATGTCGTCATCTCGGAGAATGCGGAACTGACATGGATGAGGCAGCCCCACTATTATATGGGACTGTACCCATACACCTACTCCGCCGGCCTTACTATTGCGACACAAATGGGCAAACGTGTATTAAATGAAGGTCAGCCGGCCGTGGACGACTGGCTGAAGGTGCTGAAAACGGGCGGAAAGAAACCGCCTGTTGAACTCGCGCAGATGGCCGGCATCGATGTGACGACCGATCAGCCGCTGAAGGACACAATCGCCTATATTGGTGAGCTGGTGGATGAGCTTGAGAAGCTGACTGAGGAAATAGAAGGATAACAGATGAAATGCATGGCACCCGCCATGCATTTTTTGTATTTAAAATTATACGGTTCAATTGATTGCTTTAAATATTTTTTCTGTGGTATGCTCCTTCTTGTGCTTCACAGGCTTTACAACAAAAGGAGAAAAAAATATGAATAATGAGAATTCATGGGACTTACCCAAAAAAGATAAGGCACTGATGATTGCAGCCCTGCTGACGGGTGCATTCATGGGCATCATAAATGAAACTTTACTTGCCACGGCCCTCCCTTCCATACAGGCGGCTTTCAACATCACCCAGGCTGAAGTCCAGTGGATGACAACTGCATTCCTGATGACGAACGGCATCATGATCCCCATATCGGCATTCCTGATCGACCGTTTTTCCACCCGGGGGCTGTTCCTCACAGCAATCGGCCTTTTCGGACTTGGGACGGCAATCGCTGTCACGGCCCAGATTTATCCGGTGCTCCTGTTTGCACGGATCGTTCAGGCCTCCGGTTCCGGCATCATGCTGCCTTTACTGATGACTGTGCTGCTTGCGATCATCCCGGTACATAAACGCGGCACCGCCATGGGCCTGATCGGTATAGTGATCGCTTTCGGTCCGGCGATCGGCCCGACACTTTCAGGCGTGCTGCTGGAGTTCTTTTCATGGCGGTCATTGTTCGTCACTGTACTTCCGATCGTCGGTGTCACGATGGTGGTTGCCCATCTGTTCCTCCGCAACGTGACAGATCTCAGGAAACCGAAGATAGACATCCTCTCGATCATCCTGTCCTCGACAGGGTTCGGTTCATTCCTATACGGTTTCAGCATCGCTTCCAACCAGGGATGGACAAGCCCGGTGGTCATCACCACCCTCCTCCTCGGCGTACTCATCATCGGCATGTTCGTGTGGAGACAGCTTGTTTTGAAAACACCGATGCTTGAGTTCAGGGTGTTCAAATTTAAAATATTCACGCTTGCCATCCTGATTTCCATGACGGTGATGGTATCGCTCATCGGGGCGGAGACGCTGCTGCCGCTGTTCATGCAGAATGTGCTGGACTTTTCACCACTTGAATCGGGCATGATGCTCCTGCCGGGAGCAATCGTCATCGGCCTCATGTCCCCTGTGACAGGACGGCTGTATGACCGTTATGGTGCCAAATATCTGGCCCTTACAGGACTCGGCATCGTGACGGTGACGACATTCATGTTCACCAACCTGTCCCTGGAGACGACATTCACTTATTTGACTGTCATTTATGCGGTCCGCATGTTCGGCTTATCCATGGCCCTGATGCCTGTGGTGACGTCCGCACTCAATCAGCTGCCGCCGAAATGGTATTCCCACGCTTCCGCGATGACGAATACCCTCCAGCAGATTTCTGCAGCCATCGGGACGGCAATACTGATCACACTTGTTGCCATGGGGTCTGGCAGTTTCACCCCCGACAGCTCCATATCCGAATCGGTGGCAGTAGATATGGCCCAGGTCGTCGGTTTTGAATGGGCGTTCATGGGCAGTACACTGCTTGCGTTGACCGCCTTTATACTGGCACTGTTCATGAAGAGGCCGAAAGAGGAAAAAGAAATCATCCGTAGGCTGCATGGAAGCGGATTGGAATAAAATCATTTAAGAAATAAATAAAAATCCCGTGCATCTTCTCCACCGGAGTCAGATGCACGGGATTTTATTTCATTCATTCAGCTTATAGAATCTATATCCGGCCTCACTTCAAATAAGTGCCGCCGTCTTTCTGCTCCACGCGGCCAGCCTTCATCAGGCGGCCGAGTGCACGCTTGAATGCGCCCTTCGACATGTTGAATGCCTCTTTGATGTCTTCGGGATCCGATTTGTCGGACATAGGCATCATGCCGTCGTTTTTGGTGATGTAATCGAGGATTTTTTCAGCGTCATCGTCCATCCTCTTATACGCCTGCTGTAAGAATGAACCGTTGATCTCACCTTTTTCATTGATGCCGATTGCCCTGAACTTCACAAGCTCACCGAGCCTCGGTTCTTTTTCCCTTTCGGATTCATGGACGAAAACTTTATGCCCTTCATCCGTCAGAAGAAATGTTCCGATCCTCAAAAGCCTGTAAGGCCTTGCTTCGAACCATTTGTTCTTGATGGCTTCAAAACCATCTTGTGCCACCGGGGTGAACCGTTCTGCCATTTCCTCTTCTGAAACCAGTTTGCCGTACAGCTGGTTGTCGGATTCCGCCCGCAGCTGTGTGTAGACCTTATCGCCGGGTTTCGGCCATACTTCCTTCACCTTTGGCAGGTCCACCCACGGGATGAGGATGTCCCTCGGAGAGCCGATGTTGATGTATGCCCCGTCCCTGTTCACTTCCGTCACTTCAGCAAAACCGAATTTCCCGACTGCGACGTCAGGTACCATCGGAACGGCGAAGAGTTCGCCACTCCTGTTCGGATAGATGAACGCACTGATTTCGTCACCGATGCCGAATTCCTGCTCCGTCGCCGAGGCGTTCATCCGGATGAAGGTATTTTTTTCATATACTAAATGATATGTCGAACCTTCTTTTTTGATCACTTCTAAAAATTGTACTGTTCCTGATATGTTTTCCATAGCTCTGTCCCCTATAATTCAAGTCATCTGATTGCGTTTATTACTTCCGTCATGTCGTCATTGATCACGAGTGTCGCTTCATCATCGAATGGCGTGCTGTCTTTATTGATGATCACGAAGTCATCACCTCTGAAATAAGTGGTCAGGTAAGCTGCCGGATTGACCACGAGCGATGTCCCGAGGACGATCAGCGTATCCGCCTTCTGCAGTTTAGCCATTGCACTCATCACCGTCAATTCATCCAATACCTCACCGTACAATACGATGTCCGGCCGCACCACCCCGCCGCATCGGCAGTATGAAATATCCTGTTCTATGATTTCCGTCTTATGATATGCTTCCCTGCATTCCATGCAGTAAAACCGGTTCAGTGAGCCGTGCAGCGCGTCCACTTTTGTGCTGCCGGCATCCTCATGCAGGCCGTCGATGTTCTGGGTGATGACCCCCTCCGATCTGCCGCGGGCTTCAAGGTCCGCTATGAATTCATGCACGGCATTAGGGGATTTATCGGCAAGCAGCAGGCGCTTCTTATAGAAACGGATGAAGCTGTCCGGGTCATCCTCCAGATGGTTGATGCTGAGAAGATATTCCGGAGAGCGGCCTTCTTTTGAAATTTCATCGAACAGACCGCCCATGCTTCTGAAGTCCGGGATGCCGCTCGCTACAGAAACCCCCGCACCCGTGAAAAAAACGATATTATCAGATTTTTCAATGATATCGGCCAGTTGCTGATATTCCTGTTTCATCATCTTTTCTCCTCTTACTAAGTTATTTCAATGGTACCATATTTGTGGTATTATCGCTTAAGGAATATATTTAAGGAGAATGTGTATGTTACAAGTAAGTGACGTAAGTTTACGTTTTGGTGACCGTAAGCTTTTTGAAGATGTGAATATCAAATTCACACCGGGGAACTGTTATGGTCTGATCGGGGCGAATGGTGCAGGAAAATCGACGTTTCTTAAGATCCTGTCCGGGGAGATGGATGCTCAGAGCGGCCATGTGTCTATGGGTAAAGATGAACGCCTTGCCATACTCAAACAGGATCATTTCGGTTATGAAGACGAGAAGGTCATCGATGTCGTCCTGATGGGACATGAGCAGCTGTACAGCATAATGAAGGAAAAAGATGAAATCTATATGAAGCCGGACTTTTCCGATGAAGACGGGATCCGCGCCGCCGAGCTTGAAGGCGAATTCGGCGAAATGGGCGGATGGACTGCGGAAAGTGATGCAGAGAGCCTGCTCCACGGCCTGGGTATAGATGCTTCACTTGTGGATAAGAAGATGTCCGAGCTTGAGAACAATCAGAAGGTGAAAGTGCTGCTTGCACAAAGCCTGTTCGGCACCCCTGATGTACTGCTGCTCGATGAGCCGACGAACGGCCTGGATATCGAAGCGATACAATGGCTCGAAGACTTCCTGATCAATTTCGAAAACACGGTAATCGTCGTTTCCCACGACCGTCACTTTCTGAATAATGTATGTACACATATTGCGGACCTCGATTTTGGAAAGATTGAACTGTATGTAGGAAACTACGATTTCTGGTACCAGTCAAGCCAGCTTGCACTGCAGATGGCACAGGACCAGAATAAGAAAAAAGAAGAGAAGATTAAGGAGCTCCAGGATTTCGTCGCACGTTTCAGCGCAAACGCATCCAAGTCCAAACAGGCGACAAGCCGTAAGAAGACGCTTGAAAAAATCGAGCTTGAGGATATAAAGCCTTCTTCAAGAAAATATCCGTTCGTCAATTTCACACCGGAACGGGAAATCGGCAATGAGCTGTTGTATGTGAGCGGCCTGACGCATTCCATCGGCGGGGAAAAAGTGCTTGATAACGTGAGCTTCACGCTGGATCCGTATGATAAAGTCATACTGATCGGCCATACGGAAATCGCCCGCACCACCCTGCTCCGCATCCTTGCAGGAGAAGTCGAGCCCGACGAAGGTGAAGTCAGATGGGGTGTGACGACCTCGCAGAGTTACATGCCAAAAGACAACTCTGAATACTTTGAAGGTGTCAATACGAGCCTCGTTGAATGGCTGCGCCAGTATGCACCGGAAGATGAGCAGACGGAAACGTTCATCCGCGGATTCCTCGGCAGGATGCTGTTCAGCGGTGAAGAAGCGAAGAAAAAGGCAAGCGTCCTGTCCGGTGGAGAAAAGATGCGTGCGATGTTGAGCAAGATGATGCTGTCGAAAGCGAACGTCATTTTACTGGATGAGCCGACGAACCACCTTGACTTGGAGAGCATCACGTCCGTGAACGAAGGGCTGAAGAAGTTCAAAGGTTCAATCATCTTCACCTCCCATGACTTCGAATTCATCAATACGATCGCCAATAAAGTGCTTGAGATCAAGCCTGAAGGTGCAATCGTCAAAGAATCGACCTACGAGGAGTATTTGAAGGATAAAGGCGTTTTGAAAGTTTAAGGTTTACTTTATCACAATCAACATGTATAATGACATTTAATAATTAAATAGCGAGATGAGGCGCATCCATCATCAGTAACTTATTAGTCAGTTGATTCCCGTGAATCATATAAGTGAAAGGGTAAGATGCCGAAATGGTCCGTTCTTCGGGGAATGGACTGTTGGGCCAGAAGGTTAAGAGCTACTGGCTTGTCATTATTTTAAAGATAATGGAGTGCATCACTTGTATATAACACTTTAAACAAGTCCGGCACACCGGGCTTGTTTTTTTATTATCTTGGATGATCTCGTTCTTTAATACTATATTAGGAGGAATTTTGATGGTAAGTGTTGCAGTTGTTGGAGCTACCGGTGTTGTAGGCAGTAAATTGATAGAAATGCTGGAGCGTTATGAAATTAAATATGATGAACTGGTTTTATTTGCCTCCAAACGTTCTGCAGGCAAAGAAATCGAGGTCGGCGGTGAAACTTATACGATCCGGGAACTGACCGAAGAAGCGGCAAAGGAAAAGTATGACTATGTCGTCATGAGTGCCGGCGGTTCAACGAGTGAGAAATTTGCACCCCTGTTCGAAGAAAGCGGTGCAATCGTCATCGACAACTCGAGTTTCTGGAGAATGAAGGAAGATATCGACCTGATCGTTCCGGAAATCAATAAACCGAAGTTCAAGCGGAACATCATCGCCAACCCCAACTGCTCCACCATCCAGTCGGTTGTGGCATTGCAGCCGCTGCAGAAAAAATTCGGTGTGGAACGCGTGCACTATGCGACTTACCAGAGCGTTTCCGGATCGGGTGAAGGCGGCATACGGGACCTTGAAGAAGGTGCCAAAGGTGCTGAACCGACCACTTACCCGCGTCCGATCCATAATAACGTCCTGCCGCATATAGATGACTTTTTAGATGATGGTTACACAAAAGAAGAGAAGAAGATGATCGATGAGACCAAGAAAATCCTTGAGGATGATTCGATTGAAGTCACTGCGACATGTGTCCGGGTCCCGATCATCAGCAGCCATGCAGTCCAGATGAACGTCACGCTTGGACGGGAAGCGAGCGTCGAAGAAGTGAAGCAGTCATTTGAAGACCATCCGCATATCGTACTGATGGACAACCCTTCCGAAAACGAATATCCGACACCGCTTGATGCTGCAGACCGTCCTGAGATCTTCGTCGGCAGAATCCGCAGGGACCCTACTCTTCCGAATACATTCCATGTATGGTGTGTCGGCGACAACCTGCTGAAGGGTGCCGCACAGAATACGGTTCAGATCCTTAAATCAATCATGGATGATAAATAATTAATAGGAGTGTTATATATGAATCCAATTTTTGAAGGTATCGGCGTTGCAATGACGACCCCGTTCAATGATAACGAAGTGGATTACGACGCATTCAGAAGACATATAGAATACCTCATAGAAAATGATGCGCAGGCATTGATCGTAAACGGCACCACCGGGGAATCCCCGACGCTTTCAGCTGAGGAGATCGAAACGCTGATCAAAGTGGGCATTGATACCGTTGCCGGCCGAGTACCGGTCATCGCAGGCACAGGCACCAATTCCACGATGAGCTCCATCGAGCTTTCCAGATATGCCGAAGAAGCCGGTGCCGATGGTGTGATGCTCATCACACCTTATTACAACAAGGCGAACCAGAAAGGACTCATCGCCCACTTTACCGCAATTGCGGATGCAATCGACATTCCGGTCATCCTTTACAATGTACCGGGACGCACGGGCATGACGATCGAACCGGAAACCGTGGTCGAGCTGAGCAGACATTCCAATATCGTCGCTTTGAAAGATGCAGTCGGCGACTTGAACTATACGATCAAACTGATGAACATGATCGATCAGGAGGAGTTCGTACTGTATAGCGGCAATGACGACAATTTTGCAGACTTCATCCAGCTTGGCGGCAAAGGGCTGATCAGTGTGGTCGGCAACGTCATCCCGGGTGAGCTGCAGAGCATCTACAGCAGGCTGACGGAGGGCGATTATAACGCTAAACACACTTTCACGGGCCTTATGCCTTTGATTGAAGCCGTACAGGTTGATGTAAACCCGATTCCAATCAAAGCGTTGACAAGCGAACTCGGATTCGGCAACTATGAGCTGAGGCTGCCATTGCTTCCGGCGGAGGAAGAAATGCGCGCAGAAATAGTGAAAGCTTATGAAGCATTCAAAGAGGGTTCAAAAGTATGAAGGTATTACTCATCGGCTACGGCGCAATGAACCAGATCACCGAACGCCTGCTGCTCGAAGCAGGTCATGAAATTGCCGGTGTGATTGCCCGTAACAACAACTCAGATTATCCCGCATTTGAATCCATCGATGAAGCGGAGGCGGATGTCGCAATCGACTTTTCAAATCCCGAACTCCTCCTCCCTCTCATCGGGGAAGATTTCAAAACGCCCCTGGTCGTTGCAACGACAGGTGAAAAAGATACAATCGTCGAGACATTAAAGACAAGAAGTGCGAGCGCACCGGTTTTTTTTAGTGCGAATATGAGTTATGGTGTACATGTGCTTAATAATCTTCTGGCCAGTGCACTGGCACAGCTGGAAGATTTCGATTTGGAATTGATCGAAGCGCATCATAATAAAAAAGTCGATGCCCCGAGCGGCACCCTGGTGAAGCTTTTGGATACGGCGCTTGAACACCGCAGCGACAGTCATGCAGTGTATGACCGTTCAGATGTCTACCAGAAGAGGGACGCCAAAGAAATCGGCGTTTCCGCCATCAGGGGCGGCACCATCGTCGGTGACCACACCGCCCTGTTTGCCGGCCTGGATGAAGTGATAGAAATCAGGCACCGTGCCCAGTCGAAGGAGATTTTCGCAAACGGTGCGATCAAGGCAGCAGAGGTGCTTCAGCACAAGGCCGACGGCTTTTATGATTATAATAATTTGTTCAAAGGAGAATAATTAATGGAAAAGTTTACAGCAGAGGAAATCATTCAGTACATCTCGGATGCGAGGAAGGAAACACCTGTAAAAGTATACGCGAACGGCAATTTCGGGGATGTCACATTCCCTGAAAGCTTCAAAGTTTTTGGCTGCAAGAGCTCAAAGACGATATTTGCCGATTATGAGGAATTCAAGGAATTCCATCAGCAGAATGAAGATATTTTTACGGAGATTGAAATTGAGCAGGATCGCAGAAATTCGGCTATTCCATTAAAAGATCTTACAAATACAAAAGCACGAATCGAACCGGGTGCCTTCATCCGTGAACATGCCGTCATTGAAGATGGTGCAGTGATCATGATGGGTGCAACGATCAACATCGGCGCAATCGTCGGTGAAGGTACGATGGTCGATATGAACGCTTCACTCGGCGGACGTGCAACGACAGGTAAAAATGTCCACGTCGGTGCAGGTGCAGTGCTCGCAGGCGTCATCGAGCCGCCAAGCGCATCACCGGTCGTCATTGAAGATGATGTGCTGATCGGTGCGAATGCAGTGATACTAGAAGGTGTCCGTGTAGGTAAAGGCGCGATTGTTGCAGCAGGCGCAATCGTGACGGAAGATGTGCCTGAAGGTGCGGTTGTCGCAGGTACGCCGGCCAAAGTCATCAAACAGGCAAGCGAAGTTTCCGATTCCAAAAAAGAGATCGTTTCAGCACTAAGGAAGCTCAATGACTGAACTTGATTTTGTAACCGGACATCGCAGACATCTGCATGAAAATCCGGAACTCAGCATGAATGAGTTCGAAACAACATCTTATATAATAGAGGTTCTTGAATCTCTGGGTGTCACCTATACGCAACCACTCCCTACCGGGGTGGTTGCGTATTTAAAAGGTGAAAGTGACATCACGCTTGGGTTCCGTGCAGATATTGATGCTTTGCCGATACATGAAGAGAACGATGTCCCCTACAGAAGCAGAAATGACGGTGTGATGCATGCATGCGGGCACGATGGCCATACAGCCGCCCTGCTCCTGTTTGTGAGGCGGTGCAAGTCTTTATATGATGAAGGCAAGCTCCCCCACAACTGTTATTTCATTTTCCAGCCGAGTGAAGAGACGATGGCCGGCGCAAAGCAGCTGATCGACAGCTGGCCCGCCAGGAATGAGATTGATGCCATATTCGGCATACATATGATGCCTGACGAAGAGACTGGTCTCGCCCTGTTCAGGGACCATGAAATGACGGCAAGTGCCACGGAGTACCGTTTTTACATTAAAGGTGAATCCGCCCATGTTGCCAGTAAGCACAACGGTAAATCGGCAATAGAAGCGCTGATGTTCACCACCCGCGAAATATCGCAGATACAGCAGTTCCATCTCGACGGCCTGAACCGGAATATCATCCATCTTGGGCAGATGAATGCGGGGGAAGCGATTAATACAGTGCCGTCAAACGGTTATCTCGAAGGGACGATCCGGACCTACGAAGAAAATGATCTTGCGTTGATCAAAAGCCGGATGGAAAAAATCAGGGCAGGTGTCGAAAACCTTTATGGCTGTAAAGTCGAGGTGACATACAATGAAGGGTATCCGCCTGTCAAAAATGACTCTGTATTGAGACCCCTTGTCCATCAGAGCCTGGAAGCCTCCGGTTTCGAGGCCGTGATCAAGGAGAAACCTTATCTCTTTGGTGAGGATTTCAGCTTCTACAGTGAAGTCGCACCTGCGTACTTCGTCTTCATCGGTGCCGGAAACGAAGAAAAAGGGTTTACGAGCAGCCTCCATACCCCGACGTTCAACTTTGATGAAGCAGTGCTTCTCCGTGTGGCGGATTACTATGAAAATATATTGAAGAACTACAAGTTTTGAGGTTAAAGATATGAGTGGAATACTGACTATAGACAGAAAACAACTGGTTTCACAGGCAGTCCGGGTCCGGGATGGCATCCCGACCATTGCTGTCGTTAAGAACAATGCCTACAACTTCGGCCTCAAGCTTGTGGTGGAAGCGTTCCTGGAAGCAGGCATCAGCGCTTTTGCGACAACATCCCTGAAAGAGGCGGAAGCGATCAGGAAAATGACTGATGATTCGATGGTGTTTTTACTCAATCCCACCACTGAATTCGACAGTGTGAGAAGGCTCGATCTGAGCATCACCCTCCCCTCACTTGCATATTATGAAAAGTACCGGGAGGAACTTGCCGGCATCAGCATCCATATCGAATACGCCGGCCTGTTCAACCGGTCGGGTTTTGACAATTTCGGGGAAGTTGAACAGGTGCTGCATCATCAGGCCCAAATGGATGAATCAGAACGTTTCTGCCTCGAGGGGTTATGGTGCCATTTCGGCTATGCGGATGAATTCGACGGCAATTATGAAATAGAACGGAAAAGCTGGCTCGGGTTCCTGGCGGAATTTGACAGGCTCGACATCACTCCGGAATATATACATTCCCAGAATACCGCAAGCTTCGTCCGTGACGGCTTGCTGCCGGGACATACGCATACAAGGCTCGGAATCGGCTTATACGGCTCCAAGCCCTACTCCGGTTTGAATGATGAGATGTTCGTCCAGCCTTTTGAACTTTATTCCTCGGTGGTACAGATCAGGGATATGGACGAGAATATGCCAATGGGCTACGGCGGGTCTTTTGTCGCAGGACGCAGGACCAAAGTTGCGATCGTCGACATCGGGTACGGCGACGGTGTGCTCAGGAAACGGGCGGAATACGACTGCCTGATCAACGGGCGGCGCTACCCCATCGTCAGTCTGATGATGAGCCATATGCTCGTCGAGGTGGATGAGGCAGTTGCAACCGGCGACAGAGTATATATTTACCACCCTGAAATGCGCCTGGACGAATATACATTCAAAGGTGTCGGTGCAAATTCGGAACAGCTCGCAACCTTGAACTATAATACTTTAACGAAGGAGATCACAAATGAGTCTTGAATACCATAATGATAAACTGCAGTTTGGCGGCCAGGATGTCACTAGTATTGCCGAACGTTTCGGTACACCACTCATCATCTATGATGAAGCCCATATGAGGGGGATGATGAGAAGGTACCACACGGTCCTTTCATCACATGTGGAGCATTACTCGGTCTCCTATGCTTCGAAGGCCTTCACCTCCCTTCAGATGATACAGCTGCTGAAAGAGGAGGATATGGAAATCGATGTGGTCTCCTCAGGGGAATTGTATACTGCCATCAGGGGAGGCATCGATCCGTCCAGGATCAAGTTCCACGGTAATAATAAAACACCTGAAGAGCTCGAATTCGCCCTCGCCCAGGGGGTCACTTTATTCATCATTGATTCACTCGACGAGATCACCCTCCTGGATGAAATCGCAGATTCACCTGTGAATGTCCTGCTCAGGGTTAATCCGGGTGTCGATGTGGATACTCATGAGTTCATATCGACGGGACAGACCGACAGTAAATTCGGCCTGTCCATTGCAGACGGCACGGCGCTGAAGGCTGTGAAGGAGATTGAAAAGGCGGAAAACCTCGATTTCAAAGGTATCCATTACCATCTCGGTTCGCAGCTGTCCGATCCGGCCCCGTTCGTCAATGCACTGACGGCCGTATACGACTGGCTGAATGACCATGAGATAGAGATTGAAATCCTCAATATGGGCGGCGGCTTCGGTGTGCGCTATACGGATGAAGACATCAGGTTCCCTGTGGAAGAAGGCTTCGATGAAATCTTCACCCGGCTGAAAGAAATGACATCACAATACGGCTTCAGCATACCGCATGTCATCATCGAACCCGGCCGCTCGATAACAGCTGAAGCGGCGATCACGGTATATGAAGTCGGCACGGTGAAGGATATACCGGGCGTCAGCCGCTACGTCTCCGTAAACGGCGGCATGAGCGACCATATACGCACCCCGCTCTATGGGGCCGAATATGATATCATACCCGTCACGCAGCGTCCTGACGGTGCGGATAGCACTCCTGTCAATGTCGTCGGCAAACTCTGCGAGTCCGGTGACATCATAGGCAAAAATAAACCCCTGCCGGCGAATATCAGGCGTGGTGATCTTGTGGCTGTCAAAACCACAGGTGCATATCATTATTCGATGGCTTCAAACTATAATCAGATGCTGAAGCCTGCCGTAGTATTCATCACATCCGACGGTGTCAGGGAAGTCATCAAAAGACAGACGCTCGATCAGCTCATACAGAATGATGTGCTTATGGAAGATTGAAGATGAAATATAGAAACCCCCGTTCATCGGCTCAAAGAGCAGATGAACGGGGGTTTTATTCCAATAAATAACTCCGCCACGATCAGTGACGGAGTTCAATTGGCAATTTATGACAATCGTTGACTAATTTTTTAATTATAGTTTAACAACGTTTGCAGCTTGTGGGCCGCGGTCGCCTTCAACTACTTCGAATTCTACTGATTGACCTTCTTCAAGAGACTTGTAGCCTTCTTGATTGATTGCTGAGAAGTGAACGAATACGTCGTTTTCTCCTTCAATCTCGATAAAGCCAAAACCTTTTTCTGCATTGAACCATTTTACTGTACCTTGTTTCATTGATTGTTCCTCCAAAAGACTATATTACAATAGCAAATAAAATCATAGTCCTGAAAAAATAGAAAATCTAGTCTTTCTCAAACATGTTTCTATTGCTTATTGATATGTAAAGTATACTAAAGATAGTACACTTTTGCAAACACAAATTCATTAAATATTCATATTTGTCCGGACTTCCAGGAATTCTCTGTCTTTAAGGCAAAGCGGAGTATAGTAAATCTGCAGATCCTCTTCACACTCTTCACAGTATTCCAGTTCACATGCATTGAAAAAAGCGCAGAGGCCATACTTGCCTTTCTGACAGGAATGAAATTCCGCGGTCATTTCTTGCACGAGCTGTCTGTAATACCGGATCATGGCATCTTCGGAATCGAAATCCCTGATGTCGATCAGATCCTCCTGCCATCCTTCAAATAGCCACCAACCTTCATAATCAGCTTTTAAAACGGCCACTTGATACATTTTTAAAACTCCTAACCGGGTCATTGAGATAATAGTCATATTATATACGCGAATAATTAGCAATATCAAGCAGAAACTTTTATAATTGTTAATAAGAGGTGGGAACATGGAAGCTAGATTGATTACTTTAAGTGGAAGAGTACAGGGTGTGGGATTCAGATATCACACCAAAACCATTGCCGATCAATACGGGATAAAGGGATATGCCAAAAATTTGACGGCGGATGTCGAAGTGTTCGCCCAGGGAGAAGTGTCCTCTCTTGAACGGTTCACCGATGAGGTGATCAACGGTCCCGCGCCTGCATCCCGTATAGATGAGTATACAGTGGATTCTGTAGAACCGGAAGAGAAATACACTGACTTCAAAACTTTATGATGATTGCAGGTGTTAACATATGAAATTCAACATTTCACGTTGGACTGCAACTTTAGTCGCCATACCGGCTTCAATCGTGACCGGCCTGACATCAATGCTTGCTCTGGATTTTCACCTGTTCTTTGACATGCTGGTCGGTGCAGGTGGATTTTTTGCAGCCTACCTCCCCACCCAGTCTGTCAGTTTCAACAGGCAGCTGAAGGAGTACGGTCTGACTAAAAGTGAGTATAAGTATATACAGTCCCAACTGAAAGAAGCAAAGGAAAAGATGAACCGTCTCAGGCAGAGCTACTACAATATACGTACATTGAAAGATGCCAAGCTCATCTTCGATATCAACCGGATAGTCAAATCCATCGTCACCACCGTCGAAGATAATCCAAAGGTATTTTACAATGTACAGCAATTTTTCCATTCCAATCTGGACTCGGCGGTGAACACCATCGAACAGTATTTGTTCTTATACAGGATGCCCGGGAAATCCAAGGAGGAAAAAATCAAGCTGCATGAGACGAGATTGTCCATGCTTGAGCTGAAGCGGACGCTGCAGTCCAATCTCTCACATATGAACCGGCCGGCTTACCAGTCACTGGAAGTCGAAAAGGATATCATCAGCTTGAACAGGAAACGTTCCGGCAGAAAAATGCAGCTCGAGAACAAAATGGATGAACAAAAAGTGAATATCCCGGACCAGGAACGGGAAAAGGTCAGCATCCCCAAACAGGAACGGGAAAAAGTAAAAGTGTTTAGGAGTGACAATGATGAATCAGAAAAATGATAATGATTTGAAGGATCAGCTTCTGAGTGATCCGTTCAGCACGGCGTCGACTTCAGACTACCCTGCCCTGCAGCCGGAAAAGGCGGAAACCGACGGGGAGAGGGAAAGCAGTGTATTGACGACTTTCAAAGAACAGTTCAGCGAAGAAGATATGAAGCGCATCAAAGACATAAAATCAAAGATCGAGCCTCTCGACAATGACGCACTGATCACCTATGGTTCCAACGCCCAGCAGGCGTTGTCCAAGTTCTCCCATCAGATGTTGAATGAAGTCCAGTCGAAAGATGTCGGGCCCATCGGCGATACACTTGAGAACCTTATGAAGAAGCTGAAGGAAATCGATCCTGATGAGCTGACGAATGATAAAAAGAATATAGTCAGCCGTCTGTTCGGCAGAATGAAAAAATCAGTCAACGAACTGATTTCGAAGCATCAGAGCGTCGCTTCGCAGGTCGACCGCATCAGCATACAGCTGGAACACGCTAAAGAAGTCCTGATCAAGGATGTACACCTGCTTGATAACTTATATGATCAGAACAAAGATTATTTCGACGCGATAAACATCTATATCGCAGCGGCTGAGCTTAAGAAGGAAGAAATAGAAACGGAAGTGCTGCCTGCATTGAGGACCAAGGCGGATGAATCCGGAAATCAGATGGATGTCCAGGACGTCAATGATATGATGCAGTATTTGAACCGTCTTGAAAAAAGGGTCCATGACTTGAAACTTTCCAGACAGATCACCCTCCAGTCGGCACCTCAGATCAGGATGATACAAAACATCAACCAGACACTCGCCGAAAAGATCCAGAGCTCCATACTGACAAGCATTCCTTTATGGAAAAACCAGATGGCGATCGCACTCACCCTGCTCCGCCAGGAGTCTGCATCGAAAGCACAGCAGGCAGTGACCAACACCACCAATGATCTGCTGACTAAAAACTCCGAGATGCTGAAGCAGAATTCACTGCGTACAGCGCGTGAAAATGAGCGGGGCATCGTGGATATAGAGACCTTGAAAGTGACCCAGGAGAACCTTGTCACCACCATCGAAGAGACACTCCAGATCCAGGCAGAGGGTTCGCAGAAACGTAAAGAAGCGGAAACGGAACTCGTTCAAATGGAAGAGGATCTGAAGAAGAGATTGCTGCAGCTGAAGGAAGAACATAGGTACTAACCAAAAAACGGTGCACCCCACTAATCGGGCGCACCGTTTTTTATTGTCTTAGAACAGCTGCATTGAAAGGAAAATGACGAACGTCACCGTGATGCTGCTCAGCAATGTGCTGTACAGGACGATCTGGGCATGAAGTTCCGGTTCGACATCGTACTCAAGTGCAAGGGTCGCTGTATTCCTCGATGTTGGGAAAGCACTGGCGATGAACAGTGATTGCGCGATGACGCCTTCCAGACCGATCGTGAATATTAAAATCAGCGCTACGACAGGTCCGACGACCAGACGTCCAAATAGGCTCCAGGGGATGACTTTATGGAATGTGCGGATTTTTATGCTTTCAAGCTGTGCACCGAGCAGGATCAGAGCAAGGGCGGCGAATCCGCCTGCGAGCTGTTCAATCGGTACGAGCAGGAAAGTTGGTATCGGTGCATCGAATATCTTAAACAAAATCGCAATTGCGAGTGCATGTATGATCGGCAGTTTGAGCAGATCACGCAGCAGCTCGATGATCGACTTTGAAGCGGAAATCAAATTATACAGCCCGTAAGTGAATGTGAGGAGGTTCTGGACCACAAGTACGATGATCTGCACCGAAACGCCGAGCGGGTTCGAACTGAAAACCAGCTGGCTGACCGGCAGTCCGTAGTTTCCGGAGTTCATCAGGGAGATGCTGTTTTTAAGGGCGGTCGCTTCCCCGTTTTCCAGGTTCAACAGACGGCTCAATATATTGCTCAATATGATCAGTATACTGATGAACAGTGATAAATAAAGGAAGAGCTGCACAACTAAAGAGAAATTGATTTCTGCATGATAGATGTTGATGAAGACTGCAGCGGGCATGAAGCAATATGTTACGAGATTGGCGATCGGTCTCAGCCTGAACTGGAATTTCCTTTGAAGCAGAAGACCAATCCCAAGAAGTATTAAAATAGGGACGATGACGTCCATGAAGACGGGAATGATATAATTCAACCCGAATCATCTCTTTTCTATATCATAAGATAATCTTATTATAACATGGATAAATCATAAGTAATAGTGTTATGATGATATGAAAAACTTATAACAGGCAATAAAAAAGCGGCGCACATTGTGCGTCGCTTTAAATATTTTCATCAAGTATACTTCACTCTTGGTTTCTTCATGCCGATCAAATACCCAATGATATAACCGATGATCACAAGAGGAATCCATTCGAACGATGCATTGAACAGCGGCAGCGCTTCAAGAAATGACATTTCAGCCCAGCCATTTCTGTGGACCACCGCCAGTATGCTGGTTATGATGACCAACACAACCGGTATCTGAAGCGCAAGGCGCGGTGTCGGTACAAAATAACTGGTGATCAGTAATAACACGGATGTCATGGCAATCGGATAAATGATGGACAATACAGGTACACTTGTCGTTATAACCTGATCGAGCCCCTGGTTTGCCAGTCCGAATGAAATTAATGTGAAAAGGACTACAAAAACTCTGTAAGGCACTTTAGAGACTATGCTGTTGAAATATTCACTAACGGCTACAATCAGTCCGGCACCCGTAGTGATACATGCGAGCAATACGATAAGACCCAGTAAAATCGCTCCGAAACCGCCATATGCATCGGCTGATATATATGTCAGTAGGAAGGTTCCAAGGTTTTGTTCATCGGGTGCTGTACCTGAAAGGTCGACCCTGTTGCCGAGCCAGCCCAGGGAAACGTACACAAGACCGAGCAGCAATGCTGCCAATGAAGCTGACTTGATCGTGCCGAACAACAGAGCTTTCCTGCTTTTGACGCCGGTGGCGCGTATTGCATTCAGGACGATGACGGAGAAAGCGATTGCGGCGATTGCATCCATCGTCAGGTACCCTTCTGTAAAGCCTGCTGAGAATGGTGCTTCGGTATTGAACCCTTCCCCGGCAGGATTGACAGGGTTGGTTATGTACATTGTAATCGCTGTAATCACCAGCAGTGCAATTGAGATCAGCAGTAATGGTGTAAGTATTTTACCAATGCTGTCCGCAATGGAACCGGGATTCCAGCTCAGTGCAAACACGACTATGAAGAACAGCAGGGAAAATATCAGGAGTGAAATCCCGCTCGGCGAATCCAGGAAAGGAATCACGCTCATTTCATATGCCGTCGTTGCAGTCCTCGGTATGGCGAAGAATGGCCCGATCGTCAAGTAAATGACCACGAGCAGCCCGATGGCAAAAGCCGGATGAATCGCTTTCAGTGATTCTTTATAACCTTCTTTAGAGATCGATCCCACGATGACACCGAGCAATGGCAGCCCGACGCCTGTGATGACGAAGCCCAATATTGCAAGCCAGAAAAAATCCCCGCTTACAAAGCCAAGGCCGGGTGGGAATATTAAGTTACCTGCACCAAAGAACATTGCAAATAACATGAAACCTACTATAAAAACGTTTTTCGTACTCATTTTTGTATCCATGTGTGAGCCCCCGTATAATCTGAAATTATAGAACTATTCTATCTCATTCAATCAATAAAGTCCATAAGATTTTAAACTTTCAGATTTCAGACTATATTTCAATTGATGTAAATTAGTTTATAAGTGACAATAATATCTTTTTAAGCGTATTGGCGACTGCATGTGCCATTTCATGGGCATGCGCGACCAGGATGGTGTTGTTACCATATATGTTCCTGATGGATTCAATGGTCTGTTCATCACTTTCTTCACTGATGAAGACATTGATGATATGGATATTCTCCCTTTTTGCGATATTGACCGCCTCATGCGTGTCTACAATGCCACTCTGGTTATAATCTTCTGCGCTTGGCAGTCCGTCGGAGAACATGATGATGAAACGGTCATTTTCACTTCGTGACTTCAATAAGGAAATTTCATGCTTCAATATGAAACCGTCCCTGTTGTCACCGGATGCTTCAATATCCAGTATGGAGACGGGATAATAATAATTGGACTTATCAAAATCCATATGTTCGTATACCTTGTTTGGAAAGCTTTCCGGACCGACCTCGAAAGTGTCTTCGTGATGGGATATGATCCTGTGCTTTATATTCAGTGACTTTAAAATGTTATTGAAGACGATGACACCCGCAATCGCATTTTCGAGATGGGGTTCCATTGAAAAGGACCGGTCGATGATTAAAGTGAAGACGGCATCAATTTCCCTCGACTCCGAACGCTCCTTGACGAACAGCTTATGACTCCCTTCGACAATGGGCATCGTCGGGTTTTTCATCAATTTTCCGCTCGACTGGTTCATCCGGATTTCATTTTGCTTATGATTCAAAAGCTGTTGCAGGTCGCCCACCGCCTGTCTGCTCACACTTCTGTATTGATTGTAAAGTTCCCTGTACTTTTGATAGTCATTCAGATTGACCTTGGGGCTGGTTCTCTCCAGTATGGCATGGCGGTTTGTCGATGCTTTATCCCTGAAGGTGTTCTCTCCGCGGTTGCTTCCGAAACCTTCATTGTAGTCATCTACATCATCGTCATACATGTTCACCTTCCTGCTTTTGGACCTCCGGGCATTGGCTGCCTCCTGGACCTCGCCGAGAACACTGGCATCCTTCGCCGCCCCGCTCGTCTTTGTATCGACCGTACTTTTCTCATCCTCATCAACCTCATCATCTTCCGAAGGCAGTGCCTCGGGATCTTTTCTGAAGTCATTGCTTTTAATGAAGGCATCGAGGTCGCTGAAGGAAATATCATGTATTGGAATGAAACCGGAAGTGTCGAAACCCGGTATTTTGGCCACTTCATCGAAGAATGTTTCCGCTTTGATTATGCTTTCTTCAGTGGAGTCCGACTCCATGTCAAAAGGGATGCCCTCATATTCAAAGACATCCTCGTACTGCAGGATCTTCAAGTTCATACGGCGCAGGAAATCATCAGCCGCATTTTCCGTCTGCCTGGAATAATGCTGTCTTAAAATCCCGTCCCCTTCCTCTAAAAGCTTTTTGATGACCGGCCTTTCCTTCACTGCATTTTTCCGCAACCTGAAGTATTCGATCGATAAAAATATCTGCCTCAGGTACCCGTCCCGATCCATCATTTCAGTGTACCTGGTATAATCCAGAGTTTCCTCTGCGTTGTAATGTGTATAGATATCATGTTTGAAGCCGTCAAGTTCATTGATATCATTCCTGTGCTTCCAGAACATACTGAAATTCAAAACATTTTTATACGGATTGAAGTAGGAATATTTCTGGACATTGACGGTCAGCTCCCGGTTCCTGAAAAGAAGGCGTGCGAGATCGGTCAGCTCCATCATATTTCTGGAATCGACCAGTTCATCATTGAATTTGATAAAAGAATACGTCATATTTTAATCACTACTCAAAATGTAATTTAAAAGCATTGTATATCGCCGTTTTCTCCTGGTCATTGTCCAATTTGTCGGTGACCGTCCGCTGCAGGGCTCTATCCGGAGGAATCAGGGTGCTTAAATCTGAAAGGTCCAGCAAACTCCTCACACTGGATGACTCCTTTGATATCTGGCCCTGTCTGGTCATCGTCACGAGATCTTTATGAAAATCAGTCAGTTTCCTTAAAACGTCAGGATTATCCTGAAGACTTTGATTTTCTAAAATCTCCAGAAGTGCATCATCGGACACATAGTCGATTTCCACGACATTGAAACGGTTGAGCAGCGCTTCATTCATCGGCATGGTGCCGGCGTAACCGATGTTTATCGCTGCAATGACGATGAAATCTTCATCAGCGGTGATTTCCTCCCCGGTCAACGGGTTCATCAAAGTCCTGCGGTAATCAAGGGCGGCGTTGAGTATCGGCAGCACTTCCGGCTTGGCCATGTTGATTTCATCGATATAGAGTATATGACCATTTTTCATTGCCCTGATAACCGGTCCGTCGACAAAGATGATTTCCTGCTGCCCTTCTTCATACTCAATCGTCTTGAAACCGAGCAGGGACTCCATATCGATGTCGACAGAGCAGTTGATGCTCACCATCTCGCGACCGAATTCGGCGGCGAGGTCATCAGCAAGGCGGGTTTTCCCCGCCCCGGTCGGCCCTTTTAAAAGCAGGTTCTTACCCAGTTTCAAGATGTTGAATGAATCATGATGAATCGCCTCATCTTCATGCCTGAATTTAAAACCGGCCATTTCACTCATCCGCATCTTCGAAGTAGGTCTTATAGTAACCGCCGACTTTGCCTGAATTATCTTTTACGAATATATACTCTTCGGTTTCATTGACCACGGTATAAGTTT
Source organism: Salinicoccus kekensis (assembly GCF_900220995.1). Classification (GTDB taxonomy): domain Bacteria; phylum Bacillota; class Bacilli; order Staphylococcales; family Salinicoccaceae; genus Lacicoccus; species Lacicoccus kekensis. The sequence goes on along the minus strand of NZ_OBQF01000001.1, from coordinate 611,057 downwards.
TGCCTTCAGTAAGCATATCATTGACTTTATATTTCTCGGCATCCGTATGTCTGACCTTCACTTTCCTCAAATCATTATCCTGCCATGTCTCATGTAACATCATTCATTCTCCATTCCTTTATTAAAGTCTCTATATTTTAACATAATAAAAACAAGATACTGAAAATAGTATCTTGTTTTTATGAATTTTAACCTTCGAGCAAAAGATCTTCAGGATTTTCAATCAATTCTTTGATGGTCTTGAGGAAATTCACTGAATCTTTGCCGTCGATCACTCTGTGGTCGTAGCTCAGCGCGATGTACATCATCGGACGCACTTCAACAGATCCATCCGGCATTGCCACAGGACGTTTCTGGATGGTGTGCATACCGAGGATGCCGGCTTGTGTGCCATTCATGATCGGTGTTGATAACAGTGAACCGAAGACACCGCCGTTTGTGATCGTAAATGATCCGCCGGTCATCTCATCCAGTGATAATTTTTTCTCGATAGCCTTCGTTGCGAGACTTGCAATATCTGCTTCTATTTCAGCAAAAGTTTTACGGTCGCAGTCTCTGACAACCGGTACTACGAGCCCTTCCTCAGTGGAAACAGCAACACCGATATCGTAGAACTGTTTATAGATCATTTCATCGCCGTCGATTTCAGCATTCACCGCAGGGAACTGTCTCAGAGCAGCCACTGAAGCTTTAGTGAAGAATGACATGAATCCGAGTCTTGTGCCGTCATGCTTCTCCTGGAATGCTTCCTTTTTCCGCTTTCTGAGTTCCATGACATTCGTCATGTCCACTTCGTTGAAAGTCGTCAGCATTGCAGTATTCTGCTTCACTTCGTGCAGACGCTTGGCAATTGTCTGACGGCGTCTTGACATCTTCTCCCTGATGACAGGCTTTTCAGGCTGTGCATTGGACTGCTGCTTCTCAGGCTTGCTTTCAGATTTTTTGCTTTCTGCTTCCTGATTCTTTTTGGAAGCTTCGTGATTCTCGACATCCTGGGAACGGACATGGCCTCTTGGATCTCCTGCATTGATTTCCTTAAGTGAGAGGCCTTTCTCACGTGCCAGTTTCCTTGCAGCAGGCGACGCGACGATGCGGTCGGTACCTTCGTCTTTGCTTTCATCTTCACTTTCATCTTTAGAGTCTTCTTTGGAAGTTTCTTCATCCTTGGATTCCTCTTTTGAAGCCGAGTCTTTTTCTTCATCCTTGGATGCTGAAGATTCCTTTCCTTCTTCTTCCTTGCCTTCTGGTGATGAACCTTCGCCGCTTTCATCTACGACAGCGACGACCTGCCCTACTTCAACAGTGTCTCCTTCTTCTGCTTTCAGCTCTGTAATCACACCGGATTCTTCACTGATCACTTCGACGTTGACTTTGTCTGTTTCAAGCTCAAGTATGTTTTCTCCTTTTTCTACGGAGTCACCCACACCTTTTAACCAGGACGCAATCGTCCCTTCCGTAATCGATTCAGCCAGTTCTGGAATTTTAACTTCTGCCATTATTCATCCTCCTGCACTTTCATTGCATTTTCTATAATATTTTGTTGAATCCTCTTGTAAGTTTCAGCGTCCCCTTCAGCTGGTGAAGATGATACCGGACGGCCGACATAGGAGCGCTTGACGTTCTCCGGTAAAATGTCGAGTATCTTCGGTAAAACGGAGCTGTATGCACCCATGTTCTTCGGTTCTTCCTGGACGAAACGGACTTCATCGAGATTTTCAATGCTCTCGAGCAGAGCTTTGATATCTTCATCCGGGAAAGGGTAGAGCTGTTCGATCCTTACGATCACCACTTCATCGGATGGATTGTCCCTGTGATGCGCCAGCAGATCAACTGCCATCTTGCCATGTGCCAGGACGACCTTCTTGACCTTGGACTTATCATGTTCTTCAACGATGATCTCCCTGAAATGATTGCCGATAAAGGCATCCAGAGGATCGCTGACCATTTGGTTTCTGAGCAGACTTTTCGGTGTCATGATGACAAGCGGACGCATCTTTTCCGTATTCAAATATTTCGCCTGTCTTCTTAACAGGTAGAAATAGTTTGCGGTGCTCGTAAGATTGGCGACGGTCATATTGTAGTTTGCACACAAATGAAGGAATCTCTCAAGCCTTGCACTCGAGTGCTCAGGGCCCTGCCCTTCCTGTCCGTGAGGCAGGAACAGAGTGAATCCGCTCGTCTCTCCCCATTTCTCATTTCCGGATGACATGAAGTTATCAAAGTAAACCTGCGCCATGTTGGCAAAGTCACCGTATTGGGCTTCCCATATGACCATGGCTTCCTTGTTCTCCACGTTGTATCCATAGTCGAAGCCGACGACTGCTGCTTCGGACAAAGGTGAGTTATGGATGTCGAACGTGGCTTTGGCATCAGGGACATGGTGCAGCGGAATGAATTCCTCACCGGTCTCGGAGTCATGGAGCACCGCGTGCCTGTGGGCAAACGTCCCCCTCTGGGAATCCTGGCCGGTCAATCTGATTGGAGTGCCATCCTGAGTGATCGTTGCAAATGCCAGCGCTTCAGCATGCGCCCAGTCGACCAGGGCCGAATCGTCTTCGAAAGGCAGCTTGCGGCGGTCAAGCACCTGCCTCAGCTTCTTGAATACCGTGAAGTCTTCGGGATAACCGAACAGGGCATCATTGATTTCTTCAAGCCTTTCACGGGTGATCTCCGGCTCTTCATCATTTGAAAGCCCTTCCTGAATTGTTTCAGGCACTGCGATTGAGGATTTGATAACGGTATCATTTTTATCTATCTTATCGTGTGCTTCACGCATTCTTTTGAAGGCGTTGTCGATGATATCCTCTTTTTCCTCTTTGGAAATGATCTTTTCTTCAATGAGCTGGTTGCCGTAAATATGTTCTATCGTATCATGTGCTTTGACTTCCCGGTACAGCATTGGATTCGTCGTACTCGGTTCATCCATTTCATTATGTCCGAAACGGCGGTAACCGATTAAGTTTATGACGGCATCCTTGTTGAACTCCTGACGGTATCTGAAAGCAAGTTCCATCGCTCTCATCACATGCTCAGGTTTATCCGCATTGACATGGAAGACCGGCAGGTCAAAACTCAGTGCCGCTGCAGATGCGTGATCCGTCGAGCGGGCGTCGAACTCTTCGGTGGTGAAGCCGATACGGTTATTCGCGATGATGTGTATTGAACCGCCTGTTCTGTATCCGTCGAGATTCCCAAGGTTCAGAGTTTCGAAAACGACACCCTGCGCTGCGAAAGCGGCATCGCCGTGGACCATGACGGCAAGTGAACGGTTGAAGTCCAGTTCAGGAAATCCATTCCGGTCCGTACTTTCCTGTTCAGCCCTCGTCTTACCCTGGATTACAGGACTGACGACTTCGAGGTGGCTCGGGTTGTTTGCCAAAGTGATCTGCTGCTCTATGCCTTTATCCGTCCTCGTCTTGGAACCGCCGAGGTGATATTTGACATCCCCTGCCCAACCCGAAGTGAGCGTCAGTGAATCATCTTCAGGCAGGAACTTCATCGGGTCTGTATGCATGAATTCGCTGAGCATCATTTCATATGGCTTTTGAAGGACATGCGTCAAAACGTTCAGTCGGCCTCTGTGAGCCATGCCGATCTGAAGATTTGGAATCTCTTTCTCGGCCATAAGTGCGAGAAGATGATCGAACATCGGCACTAAAGTATCCAGACCTTCGATAGAGAACCTTTTTGCACCAACAAAATTTTTGTGCAGATATTTTTCAAAACCTTCGACTTTGGACAGCAGTTTAAAAAGTTCGATTTTCTCTTCGGAAGTTAAATTGACTTCATCCTGGTTCTCAATCGTCTTTTTCAACCAGGTCCTTTCTTTCGAATCATTGATGTGCATGAACTCATAGGCAATCGGGCCTGTATAGACCTCATACAGATGATTGAATGCCTCATTTGCATTCTCATAGAGTGAACCAAGGTGCGGGCTCACGAGTGATGCAGGTACATCCTTCAAAAGTTCTTCAGAAATACCGTGCGATTTGAAATCAAGAGCGGGTGCATTCTTTATATCAGGCTTGTAAACAGGATAGATATCCGCTTTCAAGTGTCCGAATAATCTGATTTCATCAAGCAGGCGAAGCATCCCCTTAACATTCTGCTTCGCATTGTCGTCCAGGCCGCCATCCTGTGATGTGCCGAGACTTTCGAACAGTGTACGCATTTCTTCGCTGACACTGTCCGGATTTTCCAAATAAGAATCGTGAATGTCAAGAAGCAAACCTAAATTCGTTCCGAATCTGAGTGGCGCCTCTTCATAGGCTTTCCCTTCCATCTTTGCAGCACCTCTTTAGTATTATGTGTTTTAATTATTATACATTTACCATTTTAGCACTATACATTAGTATTTTAAAGACGCTTAATTTATCATTTGTCCTTATTCAGCGGGAATCTGATAATAACTTTTGTAAAATTACCTTCCTCGCTTTCGAACCAAACCTGGCCATCATAATTTTCAATCAGTTTTTTTGCGATGGATAATCCGAGCCCATTGCCACCCTGTTGTCTGCTCCTTGATTTGTCCACCCTGTAAAATCTGTTGAAAACATTTTCAAGATCCTCTTCAGGAATGCCTATGCCGTGATCTTTGATCATGATGTCAAAATGGTCATCGTGCTTCTCCGTACTTGTGATGATATATTTATGCTCTGTATCATATTTAACAGCATTATCAAGGAATATCAATAAAAGCTGCTCAAAGTGATGGTTGTTGATCTGGAAGCGTATATCATCATGCGTATGTTCAACGGCAAAGTGGTAATCCGGATGGATTTTTTTCATGCTGCTGACGCGCGAATTGATTTCATCGACGATGTTGATCGATTCAATCTCCTCAAGCTGCCTCGGGTTGTTCTTCGTCAAAAGCAGCAGCTCCTCCACGAGCTTGTTGATGCGGTGCAGCTCATCAATCGAGATCTGCAGGGATTCATTTAAGACTTTAGGGTCATCCTTCCCCCAGCGGTTGATCAGCTTCAGATGCCCCTGGATGATCTGGAGCGGTGTCCTCAGTTCATGGGATGCATCCTCGACGAACTGCTTCTGCTGGTTGAATGACTCCTCCAGTGAATCCATCATGTTGTTGAATGAAGTCACCATATAGTCCGTCTCCTCAGTATCGGTCTTCAAAGACAACCGTTCCGATACACCCTCCCCTTCTATCCTTTTAAGCTGATTGGCAATGCTCCTGATCGGCTTGACCATCTGGGTCGAGAAGAAATAGCTGACGATCGATGTGAATAATATCGACAGGAATCCGATCAATAAAGCGATCATGACCATCGTACGAATGATCAGGTAATAATTGTCAAGCGGATGGATGACGGTCAGGTAGCCGTTCCAGTACATCGAATCAATGTTTGAACGGCCGACCAGATAGTTGCCGTCCTCGGTTTCAAGGGATGTGATGACATCATCCCCCACCGGAATGAAGTCGACCGGCAGATCGGTAAGATCATTGGTGGGTTCGGTGCTGACGATATTCCCGCTGCGGGTGTAGAGGATCATCGTCTGTTCATCATAAAGGCTGGTGAGGATGTCATTCCTTGAGATCGTATTGATCGGCTGGGATTCATATATATGCTGCAGTTCATCCATGCTCCGGTCAAGCGCCCTTTCTTCAAGATCCCGCAGGTACAGGCTGGTGAAATATATCAGCAGCGTACTGAAGATCAGGTAAGTGAAGGAGATGATCAGCGTCGACAGCCTCAGCCATTTGTATTTCAATGAGTTCCTGTTCATGATCTCACCACATACCCCACTCCCCGTACGGTCTCGATGATCTTATGTTTATTGAAAGGTTTGAGCTTGTTCCGCAGGTACCTTATGTACACATCGACGACATTCGTCTCCACCTCACTGTCATAACCCCACACATGCTCAAGTATCTGCTCCCGCCTTAAGACGATCCCTGCATTTTTGCACAGCAGATATAAAAGCTCATATTCCGTTTTTGTGAGTTCCAGTTCCATATCATCGATCGTCACCCTGTAGGCGGAGATATCTATGGAAATGCCGTGGAGGGAAAGGATTTTGCTGTGATTTTCAGATGCATCCCCCCTTCTCAGCATCACCCTGATCCGTGCGAGCAGCTCTTCTATTTCGAAAGGCTTCACTATGTAATCATCGGCACCGTAATCCAGGCCGACGACCTTGTCGTACGTCTCCCCTTTGGCGGTGATCATGATGATCGGGGTGTTTTTCGATTTTCGTATTCTTCTGCACACTTCGAGGCCGTTGAGCGCAGGCAGCATAAGATCGAGGAGGATGCAGTCGAAATCCTGGTTCAATGCCTTATCGAGGCCGTCCTCACCGTCTGCACTGAGTGTCACGGCATAACCTTCATGTTTCAATTCCAGTTCTATGAAACGTGCCAGATTCAATTCATCTTCTATGACGAGCACATGCTTCATGTAATCACATCCTTTAATTCATCATACCATTATCATATATATGAAAACAAAAAAACACATAATGTGAATTATGTGTCAGCTTGCTGATATTTCAGGTGTATCCATCATATAACTTTTCTGCTTAATCAATAAATTCTTCTTCACTTCAGGCCATTCATCATCAATGATCGAGAAGATGATGAGGTTTCTCGGAACACCATGCAGTGCCCTTTCTTTTCTGAGCACGCCTTCCTTCGTGAAGCCGAGGCGTTCGACTGCTTTGGCGCTGCGTTCGTTCCTCTCATCCACCCGGACCTGGACGCGCATCATATTCAGTGTTTCAAAACAGAACTCCAGCAGCAGGTACTTGCTGTCTGAATTTACAAAAGACCTTTGAGCTTTCGTGCCGAACCATGTGGCGCCGATCTCACAGCTCTGCCTCTCGTAATCGATATGCTGAATCCTTGTACTGCCGACGACTTCGCCGGTGGTCTTCAATATCACCGCAAACGGTATACTTTTCAACTGGTTCCTCAGTTCGATGGCACTTTGGATCCATTCATTCATTAATGGAAGGGTGGTCGCCTGGAACAGCATATATGACCAGATGTTTTCATGGTTGATCGCCTGCAGTTCATCTGCATGGCTTAACTGCAGTGGAATGAGCTTGATCCTCTCATTTTCGAGTGTGATGGATTCATATAAATTTACAGCCATTCGGGGTCACCCGCCTTGTCTTTATATTGTGCAGATTAATTATAATTGCGGCAATCAAAAATGGCAATGCAAATTTTTTATGCATTGCCATTTAATATTTTTTATATATAACTGCTTCTTTTGAACTTGTTATGGAGCAGATAGCTTGTGCCCATGACGACTGCAGTGCCGATTGTGATGCCTGCAATCACATCCGTCGGATAATGCACACCGAGGTACACCCGCGATGAGGAGATCATCAATATGAAGAATCCACACAACGCATACAGTACGCCTTTATTGTTCAACGAAGTCTTTTGAATGATCGCCATCAGCGACCCGAAAAATATCGAGGAGCCCGTAGCATGGCCGCTTGGAAAACTGAAGCCTGAAATGTCGATCAGGCGGAGCAGTGACGGTCTCTCCCTGTCGAAAGCATTCTTCATCACAGGAATCATGATGCTGCTTGTAAGCATGGAGATGACAAGGAAAAGTGTATGGATCTTCAATTTATAGAGCATCAGTATGGCAATCATGATCAGAGACAGGATGATCATGGAAATCACTTCACCGATCTGGGTGAATCCAAGCATCAGGGCGGTGGTGATGAAACTTTCCGAAGCATAGATGAACTCATACACTTCCCGGTCGATCCACTGCCCGGCCCTCGATTCATGGAATACGGCGATGACGCCGAATATCAATGTGAAAACTAAAAACAAGGATAATTTCTTTACTCGGCTCACTCCACTTCCTCCTCATCCAGCAGCATTTCAACCAGCATCGCCGGCTTGAATCCTCCATCATACTCCTTCATTTTCCTGATGATTTCATCACGGTTCCTGTTGATCATCTCCATTTTCTCCTGGAAATTATGAAGCGTCAAATCTTCTTCTGGGATCACCTCGGCATACCCCTGATGAGAGAAATATTCGGCATTTTCAATCTGGTCCCCCCTCGACTGGCTGAGCGGCAGGGGAACCAGGATCATCGGCTTATGATTGAGGAGCAGCTCATAGATGGCGTTGGAACCGCTGCGGCCGATCACTATATCCGCGATTTCCATCAGGTGTGCAAGCTCTTCTCCGGCGAATTCGAACTGGATATAGTTTTCATGTCCGTTCAGATTTTCATCGGCGTTGCCTTTTCCGCATAAATGGATGATCTGATGATGTTCCGTGAGGTCTTCTATATTCTCCCGGATGAATTGATTGATGGACCTTGCTCCGAGGGAACCGCCCATGAATAAAAGGACCGGCTTATCAGCTGTGAACCCGGTGATGGAAAAACCGGCAGCCCGGTCTCCTCCCGAGAGCTCCTCCCTGATCACCGGGCCGAGGAGTTCGGTCTTGTCCGCCGGCAGGTAATCCATCGTCTTCTCGAAAGTCACGAAACATTTCGTCGCAAACTTTGTCGAGATTTTATTCGCAAGACCCGGTGTCAGGTCGGACTCATGGATATAGACCGGAATATTCAATGATTTGGCTGCGAGCACCACCGGCACGCTGACAAAGCCGCCTTTTGAAAATACAAATTCCGGCTTCTCTTTTTTCAATACTCTTCTTGCATCGAGGATGCCTTTCGTCACTTTGAAGATATCCTTCAGGTTTTCAAGAGATATATACCGCCTTAATTTTCCGCTGGAGATTGAATGGTATTTGATGGATGTCGGGCTGATCATTTCCTTTTCGATGCCATCTTTTGAACCTACGTACACCGGCTCTACATCCCGGTTGATGAACTCCGGTATCAGCAGTTTATTCAGCATGACATGGCCGACAGTCCCGCCTCCGGTTAATATTGCTTTGCGTCGTGAAGATTTCATGGCAACCTCCGTAATATGTTTATGCTATAACTTTAAACCATTTGAAGATTTGAGACAATAAAAGTCGCACAAAATTTTGTGCGACCTGGGTTTATCATTCAGTTGAATTTTCTGATGCGTCTTCCTGCAGTTCTTCCAAAGTGGGGATCTCGATATGACGCGCATTATCTTCTGCAATTTCTTCAATTTCCCCGGCACCATGTTCTCCGGTGATATAGCTGATGAGATACTCGAGCTGAGCGTCATTTTCATTGATGTAATTCCTCAGTTCCGACATGAGCAGCCGGGATGTTTCACCTGTAACGTTGCCATCGGCTTCAAGGTCATTATCCTCCTGGAAGCTCTCGACTGCTGAAGTCAGGGTTTCATCGAAAACTTCATTGATCGTCCCGGCTTCATAACCCAAAGTTTCAAGGGCGACTTTTATGGAAATGACTGTTTCGCTCTCTTGGTCTTCGGTGTAGACATCATCTTCATTCAATATCTCCACCCTGTAGTAATCAGGGTTCACGAGTTCCAGCTCAGGTGTGATGCCTTCGTTATGGATCCAACGGCCTTCAGGTGTCAGCCATTTCGTATTGGTGTATTTGAGCATGGAATCATCACTGAATTCCTGCGTCTGCTGCACGACACCTTTACCGAACGACTGTGTACCGGCAATGATGACATCTTCGAAATGATCATCCAGTGCACCGGCGAATACTTCAGATGCACTTGCAGACCCCTCATTGATGAGGATGTGGAGATTCATATCTTCCGTATTTTCGTTGTGGGGGCCTTCCGTCATCAGCGGCATCTGTTGTCCGTCACTGTCTTCCAGAAGCAGTGCGATTTCATCCTCCGGAATGAACTGGTTGATCAGCGTCACTGCTTCGGAAAGCAGTCCGCCCGGGTTGTAGCGGAAATCCACGATGATGTCTTCGATTCCATCCTCGGCAGCCTGATTGATGCTCTCCTCGAATTCTTCCGTCGTACCCTGCTGGAACCTGTTGATGCTGATATGTCCGACACCGTCGAATTCTTCATATGTCACGCTGTCGATATGGATGGTGTCCCGCGTGACGGTGATGTCCATCGGCTCGCTTTCCCCGCGCACAATCGTGAGGACGACATCCGTCCCCTTCTCGCCGCGTATGAGCTGGACTGCTTCGGTCGTGTTCATCCCTTCCAGGCTTTCCCCGTCCACGGCTATGATCTGATCGCCGGGTTCAATGCCAGCGGCTTCCGCCGGTGAGCCTCTCATCGGTGATGTGATGATGATGCGGTTGCCTTCCTGGATGACCTCTGCACCGATGCCTTCAAAATCCCCGGTGACCGTCTCCTGGAAGGCATCTGTTGCCTCCATGTTCATGTATTCACTGTATGGATCATCCAGCCCCTGCACCATACCGTCAATCGCGGATTCAATCAGTTCTTCATTGTCGACCTCATCATAAAAGTCGGTGGAAATGGTGTCATACACGCTGTACAGCTTTGAAAATTCGCTTCTTGTATCCGTACCTACATTGACCGCCTTTTCAGTTCCGGCCTCCAGGCTGAGTGCTGTGATCACACTTGATAATATCACTGCAGCCAGTATGGTGATGATCAACCAGAAAGGGTTGATGCTTATTTTTTTCGATTTGAAATTCGTTTCTTTTGGATCATGGTTTTCATTCAAATTACCCACACCTTATTCCTATTGGCATAATATTTATATTCTATCAGTAACTTACCAATAATTAAAGAAAAAGAACAGTGGGGCACCCCCACTGTTCTGCTGCAGATCTTAAAGTTGTCGAATATTATTCACCGGCGAACGGCAGAGCTGCATCAAGTGCGACTTCAATCATCTCGTTGAAAGTCGTCTGACGCTCTTCACTGGATGTCGCTTCGCCCGTCAGTACATGATCGGATACCGTCAGTATGGCCAGTGCACGTGCATCGAATTTTTTACTGATGGTGAATAATGCCGCTGATTCCATTTCCAGCGCCAGTATGCCGTACTTCGCCATCATTTCAACATCACCTTTTTCATCATAGAAGGAATCAGCCGTAAATACATTCCCCACTTTGACTTCGAGGTTTTTTTTCTTCGCTTCATTATAGCTTGAGAGAAGCAGTTCGAAATCCGACGTCGGCGCATATTCAAAATTGCCGAACAGCTTCCTGTTCTGGAAGGAATCCGTGGATGCACTCTGGGCGATGATGACATCACGCACTTTCACATCTTTTTGGATCGCACCGCATGTACCGACACGGATCAGGTTTTTGACGCCGTATTCTTCCATCAGTTCATGGACATAAATTGAAATGGAAGGTACACCCATGCCCGTGCCCATCACGGAAATGCGTTTTCCTTTATAAGTCCCGGTGAAGCCCAGCATGTTACGGACTTCATTGAAGCAGGTTACATCTTCTAAAAAGTTTTCAGCGATGTACTTCGCTCTGAGGGGATCCCCAGGTAAAAGGATTGTATCGGCGATATCGCCTTTTTGTGCGTTGATATGAATACTCATTATTGGAACTCCTTTTTCTTAGTGGTTTAGCCAGTCTTGATAATCCCGGTAAGTTTCATCAAACGTGGTGAGGGTGATATCCGGATAAGGGTTTCTTTCCAGATACTCACTGATTTTCTGGTAATCGGTTTCCTGTTTTGGGAACATGGAGTCGTTCTTTATGAAGTCACTGAGCGTTCCTGCTTCGGACTGCTCGTCCGTCCGTGTCTTCATATACTGGTAATAGGAATAATCTTTCATCAGCTGATCTCCGCGGAGGCGACGACGGTCTGTCCGCCGGCCACTTCACCTGTCTCGAGGACATCAAACGACTGAAGGGCATCGCTGTTGGTGATGATGACAGGTGAAATCGTGCTGTCTGCTTCTTTGGTCACAAGGTCCATATCGAAGCTTACCAGCCTGTCACCGGCCCTCACGTTATCGCCTTCACTGACATGTCCTGTGAAGCCCCTGCCGTCCATGGCGACGGTTTCAAGGCCAATGTGGATCAGTAGTTCTATGCCGTTCGCAGCTTTGATGCCGACAGCATGATTGGTGGGAAAGACCTGCATGATTTCCCCGTCGATGGGTGAGACGACTTCACCGTCTGACGGTTCTATGCCGAATCCTTCCCCCATCATCTTTTCTGAAAAAACAGGGTCGGGAATATCTTCGATTTTGACATATCTGCCATTCATCGGACTTTTTATCTCGAGCAGTTTGTCGGCAGGTTCTTCTTTCTTCCGAAATAGATTCTTAAACATTGAACCAACTCCCATTAGTCATTAAAGTAGTCTACGTATTCCTCATACCCTTTTTCTTTGAGCTCACTCTTCGGAATAAAAATCACGGCTGCTGAATTGATGCAGTAGCGCAGTCCCCCGAGTTCTTCAGGTCCGTCTTCGAATACGTGCCCCAGATGACTGTCTGATGCCTCGCTGCGGACTTCGGTGCGCCTCATGCCGAAAGAATCGTCGAAGTGCTCGGAAATATCTTCCGAGATGCCTTTTGCGAAACTCGGCCAGCCGCAGGATGAATGGAACTTGTCCTTTGATGTGAAAAGAGGCTTGCCGCTGAGTTTGTCGACATAGATGCCTTCTTCAAAATTATCCCAGTATTCGTTCTGGAAAGGCGTTTCAGTGCCCTGCTCCTTCATCACTTTATACTCTGTACGGGTCAGGTCTTCAATATTTTTTTTAACGCTCATTATGATTCACTCCAATGATTTTCTAAAAATGATTTACGTCCGGAACCTTTATAATATGCATTATAGTGTCCCTTGTTCTTCTTATAGAAATCCTGGTGTTCCTCTTCTGCCTCGTAGAAGCTTTTGAAAGGCAGTACCGGTGTGTTGATCGGTTTGTCGAAAACATTGCTGTCATCAAGCTCTTTTATCACTCTTTCGGCAGTCTCTTTCTGTGCTTCATCGTGGTACAGTACCGCAGGCATATACTGGCTGCCCCTGTCACCGAACTGGCCTTCTACATCTGTCGGGTCGAAAGTCTTGAAGAAAATCTGCAGAATCTCTTCGTAGGAAATCACATCTTCATCGTAATCAATCTGGACGGTCTCAATATGACCGGTTGTACCGGTGCTTACCTGTGCGTAAGTCGGATTTTCCACTTCTCCGTTGGAATACCCGGAAATGACGCTGTTGACGCCGTCCCACTGGTCGAATGGTTTAACCAGACACCAGAAACAGCCGCCGCCTAATGTCGCTTTTGCCAAAATTCTCACCTCATAAGTTAGTCTTCAAAAGAAAAATACCATGCATTGTTTTGATAATCAATCTCTTCGACATCGACAGACAAGTCTGTAAACTCATCAAAAAGAGCTTTATCTATCACCAGAGCCCTGGATTCTGTGCTGAACGCCATACCTTCGGGAAGGTCCGCCCCGGTCCTGATCAATGTATATGCCATATCCTCGGATAATGGCAGCCGCCCGATTGAAATATTGCTGATTTCAAAAATCAGTTCCGTCTCGGCGATATACGGCTCCAGGTTGAATATTGTATCAAAGTTCATGTTTAAATACTCGTTCTCCGCCATCAGTTGTATATTTTCCTCATCTATGGTGACGGCGATATCATCTGCACCATCCTGCAGGAATGAATTCAAAAGAAATTCAACGGTATGGTTTTCAAGGGTGATCACATGCTCAGCCTGGTCACCATCCGGCGCATCAACTGGATCCAATTCCCCGTAGTCGCCTGAAAGGAATATGAAAAGGCCTGCCAGTACTGCTGCATTGATGACAAGCAGCCCTATGAATAACCATTTCCAGATATTCATGGCAGCGTCCTTCAGAGGTTTCTTCTGAGATGCAGGAATTCATGTGCATATTTGTTCTTTTCATCCACTACGCCCGGTGCGATATCAACGATTTCCCATTCCGATATATCATAGTCGGGGAAGAACGTGTCACCGGCAAAAGTTTCATGGATCCTTGTAATATACATTTCATCGACCATGTGCATCGTCTGCTCATATACGGCCGCGCCGCCAAAGATGAAAACTTTGTCTTCAAGGTCTTTAATCTCTTCGATGTCATGGATCACTTCCACACCTTCGGTGACAAACTCTTCGTTGCGTGTCAAAACGACGTTCCTGCGGTTTGGCAGAGGTTTCCCCAATGTATCGAGCGTATTCCTGCCCATCACGATCGTATTGCCTTCCGTCAGGTTTTTCAATCTCTTCAAATCAGCGGGAAGGTTCCATGGCATATCGCCCTTGAACCCGATCACATTCTGATTGGCATGTGCCACAATTAAAGATACCATAATGTTCCTCCTGTCTATACTGCAATCGGTGCTTTGATATAAGGATGAGACTCGTAGCCCACCACTTCGAAATCTTCATAATCAATCTCAAAAATTGATGCATCACTGTTGATCTTCAAGGATGGGGGCGCAAAGCTGTCCCTTGCGAGCTGTTTATCAACTGCTTCGAGGTGATTTGCATATATATGGGCATCCCCCATCGTATGAACGAAGTCACCGGCTTCAAGGTTGCATTCTTTTGCCACCATCAAAAGGAGCAGCGAATAACTCGCAATATTGAAAGGTACGCCGAGGAACACATCAGCACTCCTCTGATAGAGCTGCAGGCTGAGCCTGCCATCCTTGACATAAAACTGGAAGAAGGAGTGGCACGGCGGCAGAGCCATCGTATCGATCTCCGCCGGGTTCCATGCTGTGACGATATGGCGTCTTGAGTCGGGGTTCGTCTTGATTGCCTCAATTACATTTTTCAGCTGGTCGATGGACTCGCCGTCCGGACCGATCCAATCCCGCCACTGTTTCCCGTATACATTCCCGAGATCACCGTACTTGCGGCTGAAATCATCGTCGGTGAGGATCCGGTCCTTGAATTTTTTCATTTCATCCTTATAAATGGTGTTGAATTCTTCATCCTTAAGTGCACGGCGGCCGAAATCGGTCATGTCCGGTCCGTCATACTCCTCTGATTCAACCCATTTTTTGAACGCCCATTCGTTCCATATATTATTGTCGTATTCAAGCAGGAACCTGATGTTCGTATCGCCGCGTATGAACCAGATCAACTCGGTTGCAATCATTTTGAACAAAACCTTCTTCGTAGTGAGCAAAGGGAATCCTTCAGATAAATCGAACCGCATTTGATGGCCGAACACTGAATACGTTCCTGTACCGGTCCGGTCATCCTTGAAAGTGCCTTCCGATCTGATGCGTCCGAGCAGGTCATGATAGACATTATCAAAATTATTCATACTACCCCTCTTTTCTTTTTCAAAGGACTTCTATATAATTGATTATAATAATAAAATGATTATTTGGAGTGTTGATTATGGAACTCATCTTTTCAATCGGCCTCGTTCTGATGGCAGCATGGTTTACATCACTGTGCATAACAGAATAGATTAAATGATAACCAGGAATGTGCATTCCTGGTTTTTTTATGAAATATTCTCATCGAATGATTCTTTTATATCCATCATCAGGTCGTTGATGTCACGGCCTTCTATATGTTCGCGCGGCATGAAATGCACGAGCTCACGGCCTTTGAAAAGTGCGTATGAAGGACTTGAAGGCGGTTCGCCGATAAACTCCCTGAGCCTTGCCGTCGCTTCACGGTCCTGACCTGCAAACACCGTCGCTTTGTGCGTCGGTTTCTTCGGATTCTGCTCTGCGACCGTCACTGCCGCCGGACGTGCAAGGCCGGCCGCACAGCCGCAGACGCTGTTGATCACCACAAATGCAGTTTCATCCTCATCCAGTGAATTCATGAATTCATCCACACTGTCCGGCGTCGTCAAATCTTTGAACTCACGGTTCGTCAACTCTTCGCGCATCGGTTTTGCGACTTCTTTCATATACTCTTCGTACGGGTTCAAATCATCGCTCCCTTTCCTGAATCTGTTTCCATACACTGCCCATTGCCGCTTCGCCTTTCTCTATACGGGCGATCGCCATTTCCTTTTGAAGCCTGACGTCATATTGCTGGTCTTCCTTATATTCATACAGGTGAGGCAGGCTCTCTTCATCACCGACTTCATAGATGAACATCGCAGCACGCCAGCGCACGATCGGGCTTCTGTCATCCAGCAGGGGATACATGTCCCGGAGCCCTTCCTTGAAGCCGAGATCACTGTATCCGTCCCCGGCGGTCCTTCTGACCGGCACGGCCTTATCCTGGAGCCCGATGTTCAAATACTGAAGCGTCTCCCTGTCTTCGATCATGGCAAGCAGATAGACGGCGGTCCTGCGCACCTGCATCTTTTCATCCTGCAGTGCGAGGGAGAGCACTTCATAGTCATCCTTGCCCGGATTCTCCATATGATCGAGGAGGTTCAGGCGCTCTTTCCAGTCGGCGGCCGCCTTGAATTCCCCGACACTCACCTTACGGTATTCCTTCGGTTTCGGCGGCTGCTTCTGCCTCGCTTCAGCGACCATCTCCTTCAGAGTTTCATCATCGTATAAGGCGTTGATCTCCTCGGTCACTTCCGTGAACACTTCTTCGGGGGTGCCGTAACGCGTCGAGCTCTGTTCCCATTTGCGTCCCATGATGATGTTATCTTCAGGCAGTGTTGCTTCGGCGACTGCATTGACGAATCTGTCATCCAGCTGGCGCCGGTGCTCTTCCCCGTCATTCAGCTTGATCTGGTAAGGAATGCCTTTGAAAGTCAGGACCTGGACATTCACTTCACCGTAGGTATTATTTACTGGTTTTTTTTTACTTCCGAATCGTCACTGCCGGAATTGAATGTGTTTTCTATCTTCGGGATGAGGGTTTCCCAGTCTGATTTCGGTGATTTATCCACCGAGATGAAATCCATTGCATGAAATACGCTTGTCACATCTTCAAGTTCAAGCACTTTATTGATGAATTCAGGATTCTCATCAGAAACTTTTCTGTATGTTGCTGATTTCATATCCCCTTTTTCCTCACTCACAGTGATTTTCATTGTATTAGGACTTGGTGTCGGTTCGATTCTTACGATTTCCATTGATAATCCTCCTATTGTAGTTGATTTCCATGGCTGCGGATCTTGAGTCCCACCGAGCATTCCGTAATGCAGAATTTATGTGCACTCGCCCGGGTGCCCTGTTTCCTGTTCAGCTTTTTGAGCAGGCAGCCATGGCAGTATTTTTCTTCAAGTTGGTTGATTTTAAATAAGGTTTTCTCTTTCATGTTCAACCTCCTTAATCAATTATACAGAAAACGCCGGTATAAAAAAAGGAATGACTTTCATCATCCCTTCGTATACTTATAAAGCGCTTCTTTGGCCAGGTGGTCGGCTGATTTGTTCCTCCCCCTCGGGGTGTGGCTGACCAAAAACAAATCAAAGTTTCCAAGTTTCGATTGGATATTATTGTAGTGTATCTGATATTTTTTGTTTTTCACGAACTGTTTGTCGAAGCTGTCTGCGATGATTTTGGAATCAGTATGGATGATGGCAGATCTGATGCCGTGCTCAACCGCCTTATCCAGCGCATGGTCCAGTGTCGCCCATTCCGCTTCATGGTTATCCATCGCCCCGAGGTCGAAAGTGAACTCAAGCCTGCCGTTTTCATCTTTTATGACGGCGGCACCGGCAGCGTGCACCGGATTCTGCCGGGCTGCCGCATCAATGTATATCTGTGCCATGACGCCCTCCTATATATTCAGTGTCTGCAGGTACCTGCGGGTGATGCTGAGGTCGTGCCGGATGAGGGTGTCTTCAATCTTCTCCTTATCCAGTATAAGCCTGCGGTGATTCAAATATTCCTCATGTGAGAATTCGACGTCCGTAATGATTTTGGCAAGTCTGTATGACATCTGGAGTGAGGACATGTCATTCAGGACCTTGGTCCGTATACCCTTGCTCAGCGCATCGATGTTTTGGATCATATTGTCAATGCTGCCATATTCACAGATGAGTTTCAGGGCGGTCTTTTCACCGATGCCCTTCACCCCGAAATATCCATCGCCCGGGTCCCCCATCAAAGCTTTCACATCGATGAACTGTGCGGGTGTGATGGCATACTCTTCCTTGAAGACGGACTCCGTATAATGATTATATTCCGAGAAGCCCTTTTTTGTCAGCCATATTTCATTGCTGCCGCCGAGCAGCTGGAGAAGGTCCCGGTCCCCGCTGACGATGAGGAGGTCATCATAATTCGCTGCCAGTGTGCCGATGATGTCGTCCGCTTCATACCCATGGATGCCAAGCTGATATATACCCATGTCATGGATGACTTCCTTCACGTAGTCGAACTGGGGGATCATTTCTTCAGGCGGCGCCTCCCGGTTCGCCTTATACTCCGCGAACCATTCATTGCGGATCGTCTCCTTACCCATATCCCATGTCACGACAAGATTTTCAGGGCGCGTCAGCTCGATGAGTTTGAACGTATGCCTGATCATGCCCTGGATGCCGTTGGTCGGGATGTCCCTGTCATTATGCATGAACTGGTTGCGGAAACTGGTGGCATAGAAATGGCGGAACAAGAGGGCCATTCCATCTATCACAAGTGTTTTATCAGTCGTTAGTGTTTTCTCAATCATTTAACCAAGTCCTTAAAGTGTATTTGGTGCGGTTTCTATCATGTTGGAATCATCCGTGATCCATTCCGAAAAGCTTCCGGCATATAATTTCACATTGATGCCTTTGTGATGGAGCAGTGTGAACATCGGCGTCGCACTCATGCCGGACCCGCAGTAGACGATGACTTCTTCATACGCCCTGATCTTTTCCATGACATCATCAAGTGCCCCGAAGTCGATGACACCATCTGCATGGATCTTCCCGTTCGGTATGTTGACCGCACCCGGAATGTGTCCTTTTTTGTAATCCACCGGTTCAGATATGCCGAGATACCTCTCCTCACTTCTGACGTCAACAAGAAGGACATTCTCATCCAGGCGCTCCTCTACCTCTTCCATCGACCGGTAGATGTCTTCTTTGAATGAAGACTCCGTCGATTCGAACTGGATCGGAAGCTCGACATCGACCTCCCTGAATTCCTCAGCCATGCCTTTAAGCGCAGCCAGGTCATCATTGTATAAATAGGCTTTATGACCATAGAGTAAAAATAAGTAATACAGGCGGGTATGGAAGAAGCTGTTTTCATCTGCAAACAATAAAACATCATACCGGCCGCCTTCGGTGAGTGTGTCATACAGTGCATCCACCACACTCATCTCAGGGATCGGGTGCCGGCCTTCATTGATGCCGTCGAACTTGAACATATACGGCATCTGGGGGATGTGGACGGCGTGTGCCACCGCATCCCTTTGAACAAGTCTTTCCGATTCATCAAACTGATCCATGATATTGCGGCAGTCCAGGAGGATGGTTTCCTGCCTGTTCAGTTGTCCAATGGTTTCAAGATTCATTATAGTCATCTAATCATCCTTTAATCTGCTTAATGATTCGAGCAGCATCTTATCTGCTTCATAGTCACTCTCTTCAATGACTTCAGGCGGTGTTTCGAGGGCACTTTCTATTTCGGGCTTCTGGGCGGTGATATCATCCTGTAGGAGCGTCAAGTAATCGTTCACAAGCCGCTTCATCTGTTCTTCCAGACGGTCGATGTCGAGACGGGCACTGATATCTTTTGCGAATTCCAGAAGCGTGTCCCTGAAGGCCTTATGATCATTCCTCGATTGATGCAGCAATCTGGAATATTCGCTGAATCCGGAAGTCGTTATACTGATTGCAGGCTCATCTTCCGCCGGACTGTTGAATGCGAATGTCCGGCTGATGCTGGCATCCGACAGCCTTTCATTGAACTGGGTGATGTCCTGCAGCATTTCCGCTTCAGCCTGCCGGTAGACGGCGTTGAATACTGTACTGACTTCAATGGTCAGGAACTGTTCGATATTGCTTTTGATCAGCGATTCCTTTTTCACGAGGAACCGTTTGTCCTGTGCATCAGATACCGTGATCATGCCTTTCAGATGATCATAAAGCTGCAGCTCGAACCGTCTGCTGATGAATGCGAGGAGCACACCGATTTCCTGGTGCAGAGGGCTTTCCAGGCGGAATGCGCTGAAGTCCGCGAGGTCCCGGAGGAGCGCCCCTCTTGCGGATTCAATCCTCGTCCGCTCAAGATCCGCATTCTCGTACTGGCGTATATTGCTGTTGATGTTCGAAGCGAGCTGGCGTCCGGCTTCCCTCAAGGACTGTACCTGCACCGACATGGAGAGCTGGTCCGTGATGTCGAATATATTCTTCTTCGCCTCTTCGAAATCTTCATCATGGGACTGCAGTGCCTGTTTGCTTGAGACCGGGAAGATCATATTCGTGATGCCGAGGGAAATCAGCGAGTCCGACATGTAATCGATGACCTTCTCCTTATCCGCTTCATTCTTCATGAGGTCCACGGCATTGATTATGAAGATGATCGGGAAATCCTCACCCTTGATCGACTGGATATATTTTAAAAACGTTTCATCGCTTCTTGAGAAGACATGGTTGTAATACGAGACATAAATGATCAGATCACTGCCTGAGATGATGTTCCTCGTCTCCTTCGTATGCCTCTGGTTGATCGAATTGATGCCAGGTGAATCGACGAGGGTGTATTTTTCAGTGATGTCATTTTCCAGTGAGACATATGCCTTATGGATGAAGGTCGCATCCTCGTCTGAACTCACCCTGCTGATCAGTGCATCGGTGCCGATGTCCTTCGTCGTACCGAGATCCGCTTTATATTCCCCGTATTTGTTCAATATGCCGTCAAGGAACGGTTTATAAGTTTCCGGGACATTGCTGCGCTCTTTCTTTATCCATTTGAAATAGTCTTCGACATTATCATGATGGAGATTCGACAGCATGCCCAGAGTGTCCGTCAGCTCTGACTTGTTTTTATAAGTGATGGCACTGGAAGGTGCGTCATTGATTTCTGTGATCGTCGCCGTGGTCGGGTTCGGGCTCATCGCAAGGTGCGCCTCGTTCATCAGGGCGTTGATGAAAGTCGTCTTACCGGCACTGAATCCCCCGAATACACTGATGTTGGCTTTCCCTTCCTCTATGCGGGCAAGCTTATCTTTGATGGTGGCGTGGAAATCACTGTATCGTTCATTGCCTTCAATCAGTGCCGCAAGCTTATGATAAAACCCCAGGTCCTCATCGTCTGCCCCTTTGAATTTGTACCGTCCCGCGTCCCCGGCTGCTTCAGGTGCACTGATGCTTCCGCCTTCAAGTTCCACTGCCTCTGTCAGGTTCAATTTTTCGATTTCATCATCCAGGTGTATGAAGAAATGGCGGTAGCTTTTCGTTTCGATGGAATCGATCAGGCTGAGGAGCCTAAGTATCTCCTCGAATCTCCCGAGGGCATCTTTAAGTGCTTCTTCCTCCCGGGCGGAGCCGGTGCCGGATTTTTCGAGGTTTGGCATATGGCTCTGCGCTTCTGCGCTTACATCATTGACGATCGAGGCTTTCAATTTATCCATGTAATTCAGGATGAACTGGTTATTCAGGTGGCTGATCTCCTCTTTGATGAGGAGCCCCTCTTTGAAGCTGTACCTGAAAGGCTCACCTGTCAGGCCGAGTCCCGAGAAGAAGCTGTCGACGGGTGCATTCACTTCGGTCTTGAAGACGGCATCAAATTTTTCCCGGATATCATCCACCGCTTCCCGGATCATCGCTTCCTCTTTTTTCTTTTTGCCGAACAGTCCCGGCACCTTCACTTCCCCGGCAAGGATGTTCAAGTAATGTGTGATCGCCTCCTTGACCTCGTGCGGGAATATATAACTGTCCCTGACGATCTTCCTGACCGCTTCCTTGACGTGGCTGTTCAGTGTTTCATCATCACTGTGGAGGGCCTCCACCTTCGCCTTCTCGACCTCACCGTTTAAAAACCGGATATGCGACTTCACCGCTTCCACGTCTTCAATATCGACATCTTCCCCGTGGGCTTTCAGCGCATCGAGTGCTGCGCCGAGATACTCGAGCTGCTCATTTTCTATCGTTCCGGTGATCCGTTCAAAGTATGCATCCAGCACCTGTGTCCTGTCCGCTTCCCGGCTGTGGATGAATGCTTTCAGCTTATCCACCTCATTATGTTCGCATGGATATATACTGGTCGTGAAAATGTCATCGGGTGTGATGTTCCAGTCTTTTAAAGTGTTCTTTATCCTGGAGAGGAATGTCTCCATGGATATTTCCGCATCATCATGTTTATCCACCTGATTGATGATGAGTGTCAGCGGGATGTTCATCATGGACAATTCCTTCAGGAGCGACATGTTGTGTTCGCTCTCCACATGGTTGTACTCCACAGTGAAGAATATATGGTCGCTGTTCAGGAGGAACCGGTTCGTCGACTCCCGGTGGCTGTCCGTATTCGAATCCACACCGGGCGTATCCTGGAGCACCGTATTCTTTTTGAAGTCTTCATGCGCCACATCGATATTGATTGCACTGATGTCGATGTCGCGTGTGTTCAGCTCACGCAGGCCCGCATAGTCTTCGACCGGTACATACTGATACTGGTTCAGGAATGCCCTGATCTCCTCCCCGTCCCCGATCTGGACGGCGACGGTGTTGCTTGTCGTCGGGACCGGCGAGGACGGCAGTATCTCCGTTTCAAGCAGGTGGTTGATCAGCGAGGATTTGCCGGCCGAGTAGTGGCCGATGAATGAGAAGACGAGCTGATCCTTATAAGTCTTTGAAATCGCATGGTCGATCTGCGAGACGAGGTTCTCATTGTCCGATTTGAGTATTTCTTTTTTGAGTTTGTACAATACATCCAATGTCTTGAAGTCTTCACTCACTTACCGTTTCCCCCAGTACTGGTAAAAAGTCGTTTCGATGTAGCCGTTGAACAGTTTCCTGCGCTTCGTCGCCTTTTTGCCGACGATATGCTCAAACTCCTTGTTTGAAGTCATCAGATACACGCTCAAGTCCGGGTTCCGGGCCATCAGCCTGCCGACTGTGCGGTACATCTCCTCGACTTCCTTCGCCTCCCCGATGCGCTCCCCGTACGGCGGGTTGGTGACGAGCTGGACGTTGTCATGGCCGATTGTGAGATCATGGACATCCATTATGGCGAGGTCTATATTATCCTGCAGGCCGATTTCCAGTATGTTCGTCTTTGCGACTTCTATCATATGCGGATCGATGTCGGAGGCGTGTATCACGACTTCCCTGTCGTACAGTGCCTCATCTTCGAGCTTCATCCGCACCTCCTCCCACAGTTCTTCCGGGATGATGTCCCACCGTTCGCTGTCGAAGGTGCGGTTTGCGCCCGGTGCGATGTTCAGCGCCATCAGTGCCGCTTCAATCGCAATGGTGCCGGAACCGGCAAACGGGTCATACAGCGGCTTCGTCCCGTCATAATTGGCAAGTTTCAGCATGCTCGCAGCAAGCGTCTCTTTGATCGGTGCCTCCCCCTGTTCGCGCCTGTAGCCTCTCTTATGCAGTGCGTCCCCGCTCGTGTCGATGGTCAGCACTGCACGGTCCTTCAGTATGTTGACATCGATCTTATAGCGCGCACCCGTCTCGCTCAGCTTACCGTCCAGGCTGAAGGCACTCTTAAGATGTTCGACGACCGCCTTTTTTACGATCCTCTGGACATCCGGCACGCTGTACAATGTGGATTTATGGGAGCGTCCCGTCACCGGGAATTCCGCATCCGGGCCGAGTATGTCGGACCACGGCAGCGCCTTCGTCTTTTCAAACAGGTCATCGAACGTCGTCACATTGAAATCCCCGATGATGATCCGTATCCGGTCCGCCGTCCGGAGCATCAGGTTCGATCTGACGATCGCCGTCTCGTCCCCTTCGAAGTAGACCCGGCCGTTCTCAAGCGTGGTTTCATAACCCAGTGATCCGATTTCATCCGCGACGACCCTTTCAAGGCCCATCGGTGTGTTGGCTAGCATTTTAAAATTCATAATTTGTCCTCCGCATGACTCATGATATATTTCTGTCAATTTGATTATATAAAATAAAAGCTCTCCATCAAAATGGAGAGCTTGTTTCTAGTCCGGTATGTCTGTAAGCCATGTTCTGTACCGCTGTGCTTCAGACGTGTACTAGTCACACTCGCACATTGGTGATAATCATCTGTCTATATTACATTTGTAATATCTCCCGTCCGGTTGAATTTCCGTCAGGGAGTGCTCCTACCTTGTTTGGATTGCTCACTCGAGGGGTTTACCGCGTTCCACCTTACCACTTTCATGGTAAGCTCGTCTCTGTGGCACTTTTACAGCTAATCTAACCTTATATGCACTTAGGTTATTTCACAGCCGTCAGCCGTTATTCACGAACTGCCCTGACTTATTGTTTCGTCAGGCACGAACACTACGCCCGTCTCAGGTGCGTGTGAGCATGGACTTTCCTCTATACCTTTTTTCAGGCATAGCGATTATCCGACATACCGTATTTCGATTAATTCACTTTCGACTGGCCGAATACTTTCTTTTCCAGGTTGGACAACCTTTTTAAAATATCGATCTGATGATTTTGACTCTGGTTATCCTGTGACCGGGAATTGGTTGCCAGTCTTATCCTTAAATCCTCTACTTCTTTCTTCAAGCGGGCATTTTCTTCTTCCAGCCGCTTCAGATTATTGTTCATATCCGCCATCTTTTGATAATCACTGATGACATCATCCAGGAAGCTGTCCACTTCGATCGGTTTGAAACCTCTGATGGACTTTTCAAATTCTTTTTCAAATATGTCTTTTGCGGACAATTTCAAAGTTGTCTCACTCATTGCCTCACCTCTTAATTATCAAACCCGGAATCGATAAAGCTGTTAATCTCATCAAATTGTATTCTTTCAATATTATACGGATTTTCCCCGGAGAATTCAAGTATTGCGTTATAAAGGAAGCGCACTTTCGCATCCGCCTCCTCGTCGAAGAAGATCAGTGCCCCGTCGGTGTTGGAGATGAGGAAGCGGTTGATATGTTTGAACATGCCGGGGTTTGAGTAGGGCTGTTTATAAATATAATCTTTAAAGTCGCACTCTGCAAGCACTTTCTGCAGCAGGGCCTGATCCATCTCATTGTAGCGGTCGTCAAACTGGTGGAAAGGCATGAGCACGCCGAGCCTGATGTCGTAGTGCGCCTCTTTGAGCCTGATGATTTCTTCCGCTGCATACAATTCAATCCCGGTGTAGCCCTGGATGATGAACCATTCCGCCCCCTCGTCGATATATTCGAGCAGCTTGTTTCTGATGAAGGCCTTCAGCACCGTCACTTCCTGCTGATCGGATTTGAAGATGCCGATTTCATACGGCCGGTAGCCGCCGATGAGGATTCTCACATCAATCCCTCTTTCTCGGCATGCTTGAGCCACATATTGATGAATTTATATTTCTCGTAGAAATGCCGCTCCCTGAACTTCGGCGAATGGCACGCCATGAGCAGCTCCATCAGCTCTGCGGACATTTTTTCACGCGTGCTGTAATGAAACCTTGCATCCGTGTCGAATTCCAGTATCTGCATGGCGAGTGCCTTGTTCTCATCCAAAAACGGCTCGACCTCGGTCTTGAAGTCGAATTCATATCCGGATACAGCTTTCTGGTAACGGCCGTATATCTCATCCATCAGATGAAAATACGGGGCATTGTTATGATTTCTTGACAAAAATGTCACACTCCTTATAATAATTGATTGGTTTCCCGTATGCTAATTAATGTATAATATTATGACATATATTATAATGAAAGGCGATGTACATGAAATATCCCAAAGGCGTCAAGCCGAGACAATATCGGAACACCCGTAAGGCAACCGGCAAAAAAGTGAAGTATGGTCAGCGCGGCATGACCCTGGAGAAGGATCTCGATGTGACGAACAGTTACTATTTGAGCATTTCACGTGCAGTCATTCATAAGAAGCCGACGCCGGTTCAGATCGTCAATGTGGATTACCCTTCAAGGAACCGTGCGAAGATTGATGAAGCCTATTTCAAGACGCCTTCCACAAGCGACTACAACGGCGTCTACAAAGGCAGGTACATTGATTTCGAAGCGAAGGAGACCAAAAACAAGACACGCTTTCCTTTGATCAATATACACGCACACCAGGTGGAACATATGAAGCAGTGCCATGATCACGGCGGCATCGTCTTCCTGATCATACGCTTTTCAACCCTTGAAGAAACTTATCTGATGCCGATTGAGAAATTCATGGTGCACTGGGAGCGGTTTTTGAGCGATGAAAAGAAATCCGTCTCACGGACGGATATCATGGCTGACAGCCATCAGCTCAAAGAAGGCCTGAATCCCCGCATCGATTATTTGAGTGCGGTGGATGAAATTTATTTTCGGAATGGAGAATTTTAATGAAAGATAACTATAAAAGAAGTGCAGGTACGAAGAACAGCAAGAGGAAACGGGGACAGAACCAGAAATTGAGCAGGAAATCGATCGTCAAACGCGTCCTCATACTCACCGTCCTCATCGGTCTGATCTTCCTCGTGCTGGGCTCTATGCTGTTTGCCTATTATGTCTCTCAGGCGCCGGCATTCAGCGAAGAGAAATTGCGCGACCCCGTGCCTGCCCAGATTTATGACCGTAACGATGAACTCGTGACTACGGTGTATCAGGGACAGAGGCGTGAATCGGTGGATATCGAGGATGTGCCGGACCACGTGGTGGATGCCGTCCTTGCCGTTGAGGACAACCGCTTCTACGAGCACGGCGCCATCGACTTCTGGAGGCTCGGTTCAGCTGTCCTGAGCAACATATTCGACGGATTTGGAAGTGAAGGTGCGAGTACGATCACTCAACAGGTGGTCAAGCGTACCTTCCTGACCGACGATAAATCGATCGAGAGGAAGGCCCAGGAGGCCTACCTCGCCTACAGGCTGGAACAGGAGTACTCGAAGGATGAGATCCTCGAGATGTATTTGAATAAGATTTATTACTCCGACGGCATATACGGCATCAGGACGGCAAGCCAGTATTATTTCGACAAGGAGCTCGATGACCTCAATCTTGCGGAAGCGGCCTACCTTGCCGGCCTGCCCCAGCTGCCGAACAGGTACAACCTGTATGTCGAGGACAACCGCGGCGTCGACCGTGCACAGATCGTCCTCAGGCTGATGCATGAGCATGAGCGCATTTCATCGGAGGAATACGAAGAGGCGCAGAATCATGACCTCTACGCGGGTCTTGTGGAGAGGAGCGATGAAGACCGGGCGTCCACTGAACCTGAAAACCCGGAGTTCGCCTCCTACATCAATTTCATCAAAAATGAAATCTCAGCACATGACAGTTTCAGGAATGTGGACATCAGTGAATTGATGGCGAGCGGCATAGAGATTTATACGAACATGGATGCAGGCATCCAGAGGAATCTGCAGAATTTGACGGATAACAGGGACTATTACTATAACCCGAAATTCCAGAGTGATGATTTCGACATCGCATCGACGATTCTGGATACACAGAGCGGCGAACTCATAGCGATTTCGGGCGGACGCGATTATCAGGAAGTCGTGGACCACAACCAGGCGCTTGTGCCGAGGAACGTCGGTTCGACGATGAAACCGTTCCTCTCATACGGCCCGGCGATCGAAGAACTGGAATGGCGGACGGATCAGACGGTTGAAGATGAGTACGAGTATTCCCCGGAAGGCATCGATCACATCAGCATCTACAACTATGATATGCAGGACCATGGCCAGGTGACGATACGGGAGGCACTCAGCCGCAGCTACAACATACCGGCGGTCAAAGCCTACGAAATCGTAAAGGATGAAGCGGGCGGAGATGCGCCGCGTGAATTTGCAGAAGAGGTCGGCTTCGATTACACGGCAATCGGTGAAGGCGATTATGAAGTGTCATTCAATGATGTGCTCGGCGGCAGGGATTCCGCATTCACCCCGCTGCAGATGGCGGAAGCCTATTCGGCCCTCGGCAACAATGGTGAATATAATTCAGCCCATGCAGTGAGGCATGTCGTAACAAACAACGGCGACACCGTCGAATTCGAACATGAGTCGGAACAGGTGATGGAAGACTATACGGCCTATATGCTGACGGACATACTGAAAGATACGTTTGAACCGTACGGCAGTGCCGACTATATATACATGGACGGCTTGAACATCGCTGCGAAGACGGGCACCACCTCCTATTCAAGGGAGCTCAGGGAAGAGCAGGACCTCCCGGACAATGCAGCAAAAGATGCCTGGATCGTCGGCTACACACCTGAATATACGATGAGCGTCTGGACCGGGTTCACTGCAACGGAAGAAGGCGGTGAAACTTCGTTCGTCGGCACCGATGAGCACATCACCCCACAGTGGTTCTTCAGGGATATCATGCAGAGCATCAGCACTTACAACGGCCAGGATTTTGAACAGCCTGACAGCGTCATCCGGATGAACAACGGTGAGCTTGCCGTCCAGGGCAGTGAGGACTTCGCAGAGTATGAAGAATCCGGTTCATCAGGCGGCACAGGCAGCGGCGGCAGTGATGGAGGCAGTGATGGAGGCAATGGAGACAACGGTGATGATGACAATGGCAGCAACAACTCCTGGAACTGGAGCTGGGGTAACGGCGGTGATGAGGAAAGCAACGGTGATGACGAGGAATCATCCGGTCAAAATGACAGCCAGGAGGATGAGGAAATCGAGGAGACTCCGGTCACCGGGGAGCCTTCAACCGGTGAAGAAGTGAATGAGGATCCGGTTGAGCAGGAATCTGTTGACGACGGGCCAGGAAATGTCGGCACGGAACAGGAAGAGAACACCAATGAAGAGGCAGAAACCGTGCCCGACGAGTCCCCGCCTGAAGAGAGCGGCGATGACTCGACGGATGAAGCTCCGGAGAGTGAACCGGCAGAAGATGCAGATGATGATGCTGCTTAAACAAAAAAGGACAGGATCCGCACAAGCGGTCCTGTCTTTTTTCATATCATTCTTCAATTTTTTCAGCAGCTTCCGTTTTCAGCTTCCGCTTCATGCGCTTCTGCCCTTCCCTGCAATCATCGAGAAGCGGGCACGTGCCGCATTTCGGACTCCTTGCAGTGCAGTGGTACCTGCCGAAGAATATCAGCTGATGGTGCGCCTTGCTCCACCTGTGTTCGGGGATCTTCTTCATCAGCGTTTCCTCGACCTGCGTCACATTATCCTTGTACCTCGCGATGCCGAGCCGTTTGCTCACCCGCTCGACATGCGTGTCGACCGCGATGCGGGGCACATCGAATGCAACAGACAGCACCACGTTCGCCGTCTTCCGCCCCACGCCTGCAAGGCTGACGAGATCATTATAATTACCGGGAACGATGCCGTCGAACTTGTCTATCAAGTCCTGACAGAGTTTTTGGATATTTTTTGCCTTGTTCCTGAACAGCCCGATCGTCCGTATATCATTTTGCAGCTCTTCAAGGGGGACGGCCACATAATCTTCAGGGGTCTTATATTTTTTAAACAGTTCTTTTGTGACTTTGTTAACGTGGTTGTCGGTTGCCTGTGCAGACAACAGCACCGCAATCGTCAGCTCAAAGTTGTTGCTGTAGACGAGTTCCGCCTCCGCGTCCGGGAACATCCCGTCGATCACGTCCAGCATTTCAACGGTCTTTTTACCACTAATCATCCAGATCTTCTCCTTTCAGCCAGTCCCTGACCGGCGGCCGCTCCCTTTGCGGCTCGAGCGGTGTGCGGTTCAGGTTGTTCAATATGCGTTCCACATACTGCAGGGATGTGATTTGATTTTTATAGGCGAGGTTCACGGATTCCTTGATCATATCCACAGAATAGCCGGAATCCGCAAGCCAGCTGTTCATCCGTTCAAATTCACTCGGTGAGAGCGCCCTGCCGTACAGGTTTTCGACGAAGGAGAACAGCTCCTGTATCTGGTGTTCATCTTTCACGCCCTTTTTGTCCGAAGATATGAATTCGGCAAGCTTCCGGTATGCCGGTTCCACGCTCAGGATTTCTGCCTTGCCGCGTTCAGCGGTATCATGGGAAATTTCGATGAATGATTTGCCGATCAACTGCTCCATGATCATGTTGATGGCCCTGCCGGACAGTGTCGTCCCTTCGGTGAGCTGTGTGATGTCGGGCAGCGGCCTTGAATCTGAATGGTGCTCCATCAGTTTTATCAGTATGATCACTTCACTTTCATCAAGGCCGAGCTCACTGTAATGGTCAAAGAGGATTTTATTGACCGGGAAAGTGATGTTGCGTATATATTTCTCCAACACTGTACTACCTTCCTTCCAATAAACAGCAGTGTGCACAATTGGATTGCAACACACTGCTGTCAGACTGACATTTTAAATTATGGGTACAGGCGGTTCAAAAGTCTCGGGAACGGTGATGTCTCCCTCACGTGCTGGACGCCTGACAGCCATGCGACCGTCCGCTCCAGTCCGAGGCCGAAGCCCGAGTGCGGCACGCTGCCGTATTTTCTGAGGTCGAGGTACCATTCATATGCACCCACATCGAGGCCGGAATCGACGATGCGCTGCTTCAATGTCTCATAATCGTGGATCCTCTCACTGCCGCCGATGATTTCACCGTATCCTTCAGGTGCAATCAGATCTGCACACAGCACCGTCCTTGGATCGTCAGGATTCTCTTCCATATAGAATGATTTGATTTCTTTTGGATAATTGACGATGAAGACGGGCTTATCATAATGTTTGGCGATTTCCGTCTCATGCGGGGCGCCGAAGTCGTCACCCCACTCGATGTCATCGTAACCTTTTTCATGCAGCAGTTCGACGGCATCTGTGTAGGTGATGCGCGGGAAAGGCGCTTTGATCTGCTCAAGCACGGAAGTCTCCCTTCCGAGGGCTTCGAGGTCGAGCCTGCAGTGCTCCAGCACATTCTGAACGACATACTCCACATACTGTTCCTGGACTTCCAGGCTGTCATCGTGCTCGTAGAAGGCCATTTCCGGTTCGATCATCCAGAACTCGATCAGATGACGGCGGGTTTTGGACTTTTCCGCCCTGAACGTCGGCCCCATCGTGAATACTTTACCGTGCGCCATCGCTGCAGCCTCGGCATACAGCTGCCCGCTTTGGGAGAGGAAAGCATCCTCATCGAAGTATTTCGTATGGAACAGTTCAGTCGTCCCTTCCGGGGCACTGTTCGTCAAAATCGGCGAGTCGATCTTCTTGAAGCCGTTGTCGAAGAAAAAGTCATGCGTGCTCTTGATGATCTGGTTCCTGATGTTCATGACGGCATGCTGTTTTCTTGAGCGCAGCCACAGATGGCGGTGATCGAGCAGGAATTCCGGCCCGTGCTCCTTCGGCGTGATCGGATACCCTTCAGACTCATGAATGATGTCTATTTTGGAAACTTCCATCTCATAGCCGAAAGATGAGCGTTCGTCCTTTTTGATTGTTCCGGTGACGTACATCGACGTCTCCTGGTTCAGGCCCTTGGCGGTTTCGAACAATGCTTCATCATTCACCTTGACGACGACGCCCTGCATAAAGCCCGAGCCGTCCCGGAGCTGCAGGAACTGCAGCTTTCCGCTGCCCCGTTTCTGCAGCAGCCAGCATCCTATAGTGACTTCCTGTCCTTCATACTTCGGTGATTCTTTTATCGTGATCTTCATTCTTAAACTCCTTCTAATCTTTCAGTAACAAAGTTTTTAATGCGTTCCATGGCCTCCGTCATCGCTTCCCTGCTTGTCGAATAGCTGATGCGGATATTATCATCAAGTCCGAAAGCAGATCCCGGGACGACGGCGACATGCGCCTTCTCCAGCAGATCCTTGACGAAATCATCGACAGTCGCGTATCCCATCTTGTCGGTGCATTCCCTGAAGTTCGGGAACAGGTAGAAGGCACCTTCGGGTTTGATGCAGGTCGTGTGCGGTATTTCCTCAAGCAGTGCATGGGCATGGTCCCTGCGCTCCCGGAACGTCTGGTTGAATTCCTTGAGGAATCCTTCATCCATCTCATAGGCGGCGACTGCAGCCCATTGTGACGGCGAGGCCGGGTTGGATGTCGACTGGCTCGCAAGGCCCGTCAGGCCCTTGATCAGCGCTTTGTCGCCGCATGCATAGCCGATCCTCCAGCCGGTCATGGCGTGGGACTTGCTGACGCCGTTGATGACCACGGTGCGGGCTTTCATCTCCTCGCTCACCGAGGCGATCGAATGATGGCCGACATCATAGACGAGCACTTCATAGATTTCATCCGCCACGACGATGAGGTCATTTTCTACGACGACCTCGGCGAGTGCTTCAAGCTCCTCTTTTGAATAGACCATCCCCGTCGGGTTGTTCGGTGAATTCAGCATCAGTATTTTAGTGTTTTCGGTGATGTTTTCTTTCAGAAGTTCGGGTGTCAATTTAAAAGAAGTGGACTCGTCTGTATGGACGAGCACCGGCGTGCCTTCTGCAAGTTTCACCTGTTCGGTGTAACTCACCCAGTACGGTGACGGGATGATGACTTCGTCTCCTTCATCGACCAGTGCCTGGAAGACGTTATACAATACATGCTTTGCACCAGATGCGACGAATATTTCGGACGGTTCATACTCAAGCTGATGATCTCTCATCATCTTATCCGAAATGGCTGATTTCAGTTCCGGTATGCCGGCTGCGGGTGTATATTTCGTCGCACCGTTCTTCACGGCCTCGAAAGACTTTTCAATGATCTCATCAGGTGTGTTGAAGTCGGGTTCGCCTGCACCGAGTCCGATGATGTCGACACCCTGGGATTTCAGTTCAGCCGCCTTGGCAGTGATGGCCAGAGTCTGGCTTGGTGTTAAATTTTGAACACGCTGGGATAGTTCCATAGTTCTGCTCCTTTTAAAAACATATTATATTAGATCATACCAATTATAAATCACTCAGGTAGTGTTTAAAAGCCTTCCTCGGGCCGTTGATGATATTTTCTTCGGGGAAATATTTCAAAAATGCGTTTCTGTAAGGCTTATACATGATTCTCTTATCAAGCAGCAGCACAAGCCCCTTATCATTTTCATTCCTTTTGACCCGCCCCGCCAGCTGCCTGAACTGGAACACCGCCCGGGGGAGGTCGTCCGTATAGAATGATTTGAAGTCATTACCCTTCGGCACCGGGAAAGGCAGTTTTGAGATCATGATGCATTTA
Organism: Salinicoccus kekensis; assembly: GCF_900220995.1. Classification (GTDB taxonomy): domain Bacteria; phylum Bacillota; class Bacilli; order Staphylococcales; family Salinicoccaceae; genus Lacicoccus; species Lacicoccus kekensis. The sequence goes on along the minus strand of NZ_OBQF01000001.1, from coordinate 578,150 downwards.
TCATCCGTACCCTCTATATTGATCCCTTCGCTGAAGCTGGAGGTCGCAAGCAGCAGCGCCTTATCAAGCTGGTTGTACTGCATCAGCAATTTATCCGGGGAGCCGGAGCGGTTTTGCCTGAGGACGATGAAATCATTGAACATATCTATTTCCTTCGTCATCTCATATACTTTGTGCAGCAGTTCATAGCTCGAGAATATGACGAGCAGCTTCCCTTCGGTCTCGCTCAAATACATCGCGATATAATCGAGGAGCGCATACACATACTCATCATCGTTGTGGTCGTAATCGGGTATGTCATCAGGTATGAAAAGCTTCGTGTTGCTGAATAAAGACGCATTGCTGATGATGGCCGTATCATATTCCTCCCCGTTGAACAAATCCTTCAGATGGTCGAAGGTCCCCTTGACCTCAAGGGTTCCGGACATCATGATCAGGGACTCTGTACCGTGCGCCTCCCCGAGCAGTGAAAAGGGCGGCTTTGTGACGATGAATTTCAGCCTTTGGATGTTCCTGTCATGCTGTATGGTGTAATTGCCGTTTTCAATTGCATTGGAAAGCTCTGTCAGGCTCATCGAAAAGTAATGCATATGATTGTAAAGCGCCTGGTACTGATTCGTCCCCCGTATAGTACCCAGGAATATCGAACAGAATTCCAGGGCGCGCCGGATGATGCTGCCGGCACTTTCCAGGTTGCCCGCCTGGATGGCATTGAAGAGCATGTCGACATGCTCATTGAGCTTCTCCATCAGCTCCTCAAGCAGGTAGGCCTGCCTGAAGTCATTGTTTTCAATATATGAACTGAGCAGACGGTTCTGCCTCGGCGTGCCGACCTGACCGACGAAAAATTTCATATCATGATATGCATATTCCGTCTCAGTCCGCTGGTCGAGTGCATTTTTCAGCTGGTGTGCCTCATCCACGATGATATGCTTAACACCGTCCAGGTGCTCCAGGCAGTCCTGTATGAAATAATGGTTTGTGAACACGATCGGGGCGCGCGATGCCTTTTTGAGCGCCAGGTCGAAGTAATAATGGCTGTCGTTCTTCCCGGTCTGGATGAGCATCGTTTTGTAATAGGCCTGCTCAGGGCCCCTGAGCCCTATCTCCGACAGATCACCCGTCACGGTTTCAAGCAGCCAGGTCAGTATCCTCATCTTGAGTAGGACGATTTCAGGATTATTGTCCTCCGTCTCAAGAAGCGCACTCACCGCGTTCAGATCAAGATAGTTTTCCCGCCCCTTCAGATTGATGAACTCCAAATTCAAATCAAGTGCCCGGGTCAGCTTTTCGAGTTCGATGTTGACCATCTGATTCTGCAGGATTTTCCTTGAAGTGGAAACGAGGACCTGATCCTGATACATGGAATGAAAACTCACGGCCGCAATCAGCAGGGCGCCGGTCTTCCCTATCCCGGTATATGCCTCGATCGCAAGGTGCCGCCCCTCTTCAAAATGGCTGAAAATCTCATTTGCAAGCTTCAGCTGATCCGCCCTGTACGCTGCACCCGTGCCGGCAATATAGCGGTCATAAAGCTCTTCGACCGTATACTTGGGCAGGTCATACGCAGGAAGGACCATCTCGTTGATATAGAAGCTGTCATAGCGCTTCAAGTGTTCCGGAGGATGGCCGAGTTCCGCTTCGGACAGTATGCTGAAAATCAGATCCGCAAGGCTGAACCTCAAATTTTTGGACAGGTGATACAGCTGCTTCAACGTCTCGCTGTTGGTCTTCATCATTTTTTCGAATAAATGCAGCAGCAGCCGGGCTGTGGCGAGCGCATCCTCATCCGCCCTGTGGGCATTGGACAACTCTATGCCCGCGCCGGAAGCGATATCCGCCAGCTGGAAACTGTTTTCAGCCGGCAGGAAGATCTTTGACAGCTCCACTGTATCCAGCGTCAAATACGGGGAAAAATGCAGCCCGCATTGGCTGAAATGGTTTTGGAGGAACGTCAGGTCGAAATCGACGTTATGGGCTACGAAGACATGATTTTTAAGTTTATCATACACCTCGTGCGCGATGTCTTTAAAAGCGGGTGCACCTTCAAGCATGTCAGCGTCTATATTGGTCAATTCCTGGATGAACACGGACAGATCGGTCCTGTCACTTAAAAACGTCGTATATTGATCAATGATTTCCCTTTGCTCAATGAATACGATGCTCAGCTGGATGATGCTGTCTTTGTTTATATCGTTGCCGGATGTTTCGAGGTCGACGACCGCGAACTTTTGATTAATCATTAAATATCACCAAATTTTAAAATTCAATATCTGCACTTATAATTTTATGGGTTTCACCATACCGGTCTACTGCGAGCAGAAAACCTTCATCAGTGATATCCACCGGCTTCGCCATGAATGTCCGGTTCATTTCGGAAATCCTCATCTCTTTGCCGAATATGATCGACTTTGAAATCCACTCTTCCCTGATCGATGAAAAAGGCATGTTTATGAACTGGTCGTACTGTTTCTCAAGATCAATTATAAGCTGTTTGAGGAAAGACTCCATATCCAAATCCTTTTTATCATCCAGCTTCAATTCATCCTCGATGGAAGTTGCCGTTTCCAGCTTGGAAATGTCCTCTGTATGATATAAATTGAGGCCGATTCCGCAGATGATGCTCTGGATCATATTGTTCTCACTGATGACCTCGGTCAGGAAGCCGCACACTTTTCTGCCGTTTATGTAGATGTCATTCGGCCATTTGATGCCGGCATCCAGATTGAAGGACTTTTCAATCGCATTCGCTATCGCAAGCGATATGAACAGATTGAACTTTATGATTTCATTCAGGTAGATATCCGGCTTGAAGACTGCGGACATGTAGAGCCCCCTCTTTTCAGGGGATGCCCATTCCCTGTTGAAACGCCCCCTGCCCTCGGTCTGTTCACCTGCCACGACGATGAATGGTTCCTTTATGTCCGTGATCTTCCCGAATGCAAGTTTCTGCGTGGAATCCACGGAATCCTTATAGATGACTTCCGAGAAGAGGCTCGAGTCTTTTACCATTGAAGTCAGAAGCGTTTCATTCAATTCACTGGATGCTGCGACCAGTTTGTAGCCTTTATTGGTCACAGACTCCACCGTATATCCCTCTTCCCTCAAACTCTTCACGGCCTTCCAGACAGCTGTTCTTGATATGCCGAGCTCTGTTGCCATTTTCTGTCCGGATAAAAAATCCTGTTTACTCAGTAATTTCAACACTTCCTGATTCAACTTTGACATGTCGCCTCACCCAATCGATTATATCATTATGTTCGTTTTTTAACCTTCCGAACAACACTTCATTTTCAATGATGTTCAGACATTCTTTTATCCAAGGCCCACTCCGGCTCTGAAACAATGCCATCAGTTCCCTGCCGCCGACTGCGAGATCCTGTTTACCGCTTATCGGGAGGGATTTCTTGAGGGAAGCCGCTTCACCGAGGAGGGAATATTGGTCCGTCAGGTGATTCTCATCATTGATGGCTGAAAAGCGCCCGATGACCTCTTCGTCAAATGAATAGGCGATCTTCAAGGGATGCAGCCCGTTTTCCAGGGCATCATGAAGTGCAGCGCAGCTTTTGACGAAACCCACTTCTTTTTTGGAAAGTTTTAAACGGGACAGTCGGCCTTCAAGAACCGGGTTCTTAATGATCTGGACCGCCAGCTCATCAGCCAGGCTGTGCACCCTGCTACGGAGCAGGACCTCTTCACCGGCGTCTGCAAAGAATGGTATATGGCGGACGAGTCCCGTTTGGACGAGCTTCAGTTTGGCCTGCTCCAGAGCGGCACCCCCGTACATTTTTTTGAACTCGGTGATGATGCGTTCCACAGAAACGTGTTTTAAAAGATGTGCATTCAATGTTATCGCTTCCTCGGTGTCTGCCTCGATGCTGAAGTTCAGCACCGACATGAACCGGAGTGCACGGACCATGCGCAGGGCATCTTCGCCGAATCTGTCGGACGGGCGGCCGACGGTGGTGATTTCATGCCTCTCGATCGCTCCGCGTCCATCATACGGGTCATGGAAAGTGTAATCACGGTCCATGGCCATCGCATTCATTGTGAAATCCCTGCGCTGCAAATCTTCGTTCAGATGGTTGGAAAAGATGACCTCATCAGGATGGCGGTGATTTGTGTATGCACCATCGGTCCGGTAAGTGGTGACCTCGAAAGGTATGTCGTCCGTCATGACGATGATTGTACCGTGCGCCTTCCCGACATCTATCGTCTTCTCAAAAATCTCTTCCACTTCCCCGGGCTTTGCATCCGTCGTGATGTCGACATCCTGTATATCGCGCTTCATATGGAAGTCCCTCACGCATCCACCGACGAAGAACGCTTCATGACCGCTGTCATTCAATTTCTTCATTATTTTTGCACCTGTTTCGAATAACGTATGCATCATTTACCCTCTTTTAACGCGAAATATAAATTTTCATACTGGTCAATGATATTTTCACTTTTGAAGCGTATGCCGATATCGTCGAGCATGTTCTTTTGCAGTCTCATATGTTCTTCCTTATCTGTCAACAGACGTATGAGATGCTCAGCCGCCTTCCTGTAATCCCCGGTCTCCACGATGTAGCCCGTTTCTCCATGGCGGATCACTTCACTGATCCCGCCTGCATCCGACCCCACCGGGACCGACCCGCAGTTCATGGCTTCCAGTAAAGCCAGGCCGAAGCTTTCCTGCTCGCTGAGCAGCATGAAGCAATCAGACATTTTATAGTAGCTTACGACATCGCTCTGCTGTCCTGTAAAAATGACTTTGTCACCGAGATTGAGATTATGGACAAGCTGCCTCATGCGGTTCATTTCCGGGCCATCCCCGACGAGCATCAGTACGGCATCCACTTCCTGTGATGTGATATTGAATGCCCGTATGATATCCTCGATCCTTTTGACCGCCCTGAAATTCGACGTATGCATGACGACTTTGGTCTCTTCCGGGATGCCGTAATGCTTTTTAAGATGCTTCCCGGCTTCCTCCCTGTCTTCCAGATTAAATATTTTTTCATCGATGAAATTATACACTGGCGTGATTTCCTTATCCGGGCTTATAAGCCTGTATGTGTCGCGCTTAAGGCTCTCGGATACGGCAGTTGTTATATCGGATGACTCGATGCCGAACTTGATGGCATCGGTCAGTGAAGCATCATGCCCGAGTACCGTGATGTCCGTGCCATGCAGCGTGCTGATGATCTTGACGTCGCTCCCGGCCATCTGTTTGGCAAGTATGCCGCAGATGGCATGGGGCACCGCATAGTGCATATGAATGACATCCAGGTCATAATATTTTATCACCTCTGCGATTTTACTTGCAATGGTGATGTCGTATGGTGGATATTGGAACACGCTGTAGCTGTTGATATCCGTCTGATGGATATGGATGTTCGGGTGGTTTATCGTCAGCCTGAACGGTACTTTTGAAGTGATGAAATGCACCTGATGCCCTCTTTTGGCCATCTGGATGCCGAGCTCTGTTGCGATGATGCCGCTGCCGCCGACCCCCGGATAACATGTAATGCCGATCCTCATACCTTCACCCTCTGTCCTTCATATTGATGTAATGCATGACCGCACCCGCGGTGCCTTCATTCGTCGCAAGCGGCACATCATAGACATCCGAGAGCCGGAGCAATGCAGATACATCCGGTTCGTGTGGCTGTGCCGTCAATGGATCGCGGAAGAAGATGATGACATCTATCTCATGATTCGCCACCATGGCACCGATTTCCTGATCCCCGCCCAGGGGACCGGATTTGAAACGGTGTATGCCGAGCCCCGTCTCTTCAATAAGCATCTTGCCTGTCGTACCGGTCGCATACAGACCGTGATTTATAAAAGTATCGATATTATCCTTGACGAATGTGATCAAGGCTTCTTTCTTCTTATCATGGGCGATCAATGCGATTTTCATAGCTGCCTCCAAATAAATTAATATACACCCATTATAGAGAAAAAACGGTGCCATGTGAAATATTCAAAATAAAAAATACAGCCAGAGCGGACTCTGACTGTATTAATATTCATTTAATTCTGGCTTCTTGCAATGAGGATGAACCTCACAAGCTCTGCCACTGCGACTGCTGTAGCCGCCACATAGGTCATGGCCGCTGCGTTCAGAACTTTCTTGGCATGCCTGTATTCTTTTTGATTGACTATATTCAGCGATTCAATCTGCTTCATGGCACGGTTCGATGCATCAAACTCGACCGGCAGCGTCACCAGCTGGAAAAGCACTGCGAATGCCATCAGACCGATACCGATCCAGAGCAATGTGCTTCCGAACGGTGAATTCATACCTGCCGTAAGCAGTATGCCCGCTATGATCAGGAAGTATGAAAAGTTGCTGCCCAACTGTGCAAGAGGGAACAACGCTGATCTGAAGTTCAAAAACTTGTAGCCTGTGGCATGCTGTATCGCATGTCCGACTTCATGTGCGGCGACTGCCGTACCTGCTACACTCGGCTTATCATAGTTGTGGGGTGAAAGGCGGATGACCTTGTTCTTCGGGTCGTAATGGTCGCTCAGGAAGCCCTGGCCCCTCTCGACACCCACATCATAGATGCCATTTTCATGTAAGATTTCCTCTGCCACTTCACGCCCGGTCAGTCCACTTGTTGAACGCACTCTCGAGTACTTGTTGAAAGTGGATTTGACATTCATCTGGGCAAGCATTGGCACAATCATCAATATGACGAAATAAAGGATGATACCCATTAAGTTATTTCCCTCCTAGTATTGTCTTACTGTATTTTACTTTAATATTTACTCGTTCGTCAACGAATTACGCCTCGGCACCAGCTGGTGTAAAAGCACAAGGACAAGCACCGTCAGCCAGAAAGAAAAGTAGCCGATATGGTCACTGTACTGGGCGAGCTGGCCGTACACCGGATACTGTCCGTAGACGTAATCGATCACATCATTATGGAACAGCCAGATGGCTGTGGCATACAGGTGCCACTGCTTTATCTCGAGGTGCGGCAGGAATAAAAATGCCTGGACTGCCATGATGCCATGGGATGCGACAAGCATGAGGCCGACCCACGAAATGAACCCCGTTTCCATGAATGTGAGCATATTCATCACAACAGCCCACACACCGTACTTGATGAGTGTCGTGAATGCGAGCGCATCGATGAGTCCCCATTTTTTTCCCATCAGGACGAGCACAATCAATATGCAGAGGAAAAGCGTCGCGGTCGGGCTGTCCGGCACAAAAGGTATGAAGTACCATTCAGTGTTTGCAAGCTGGCCCCTGTACCAGTAATAGCCGTATACCGTACCTATAAAGTTACCTATCAGCAGAAGCACCAAAAACCATCTGTTGAACATCAATTCAATTAATTTATTCATCATCATCACCTAATAAAAAACCCCCTTTTATCAAGGGGGTTCGGATTATTCTTCTGTTTCCGGTGTATTTTGTGCTTCATCTGCCGAAACTATTTCAAGGTCGGCCACGAACTCGGAGATCGCAACGATTTCTTCGTCGGTCAATGTACCTTCAAATGCAGGCATCTCTCCCACACCGTTCCTTACGAAAGCTTCAACCGTCTCAGGCTGGTAATCCGGTTCAATCAGGCCAGGGCCCGATCCTCCGGCAAGTTCCCCGCCGTGACAGCTGGTACAGTTGGTCCGTATCAGTTCATTGAAGACGGGGTCCTCAGCGTCAAGGTTTGAGAAGACGATCTGACCCTGCGCATCCTGCTGCTCCCAGTCATGGTAGGCAACGGATTCCCACGTCGTATAGAAGATTATCGCTACCGATGCGAGCATGAGTCCACTTGCTATCGGACGGCGTTTCCAATGACGGTCTTTCCTGTTGTCGAGCCAAGGCGCGAGCAGGAGTGCCGTGAATGCGATGCCGGGTATGACGATGGCTCCGATGACGTTGAACGGTCCGGATGCATAGGTATACTTCAGTATTTGATAAAGGAACAGGAAGTACCAGTCCGGCAGTGGGATATATCCCGTATCAGTCGGATCAGCCACCCGCTCAAGCGGAGCCGGGTGTGCAACCGTGAGACATAAAAATCCAATCAGGAATACTGCACCTGTCACCCATTCTTTCAAAAGGAAATCCGGGTAAAATTCTTCAGTACGCCCTGGAAATTCTGAGTAGTCGCGGTTGAGCTTCGGTTTTTCATATTTCAATATACGGGAATCTCCGACGAATGTCAGTCCTTTTCCACGTTTCATATATTTTTACCTCCCATTTCTCCTATAGTGGTCCTGCGATACCTTGTCTACGTATCATGATGAAGTGGATCGCCATCAAGATAAACAATGCAGCAGGCAGGAAAAATACATGGATAGCGAAGAATCGTGTCAATGTCTGTGCACCAATGATTGTATCGTCGCCGGCCAGCAGTGTCTGGATCCAATCACCGATAAACGGTACACTACCCGCAATATCCAACCCTACTCTAGTTGCGAACAATGCTTTCATATCCCAAGGCAGTAAATATCCGGTGAATGCAAGTCCGAGAATCGTTGCAAAGAGCAGTACTCCTACCACCCAGTTCAATTCCCTCGGAGCTTTATAAGCACCTGTAAAGAATACCCTCAATGTATGTAGGAACATCATTACGACAACTAAACTCGCACCCCAGTGGTGCATACCTCTGACAATCAGTCCAGCTGCTACATCATGCTGAAGATAATAGACAGAGTTCCAGGCGTTGACAATATCCGGTACATAATACATCGTCAGGAACATGCCTGATAAAATCTGTATCAATACTATGAAAAATGTCAGCCCTCCAAAACAATAGACGAATGCAGAGAAGTGATAGGCAGGGTTAACATGCTCCGGCACCTCATGATCTGCAACATCCCTCCAGATAGGAGTGATATCCATGCGGTCGTCTATCCAATCATAAATTCTGTTGAACATTAAGTTTCCCTCCTATACTAATTGGTTTGGAATTACTTGGCCTATTGTGAGATATCCATCAGATTCGCCCACTTCAAACTGATCCAATGGACCTGTTGGAGGAGTTCCCGGAACGTTATTCCCGTTCTTCTCATACAAGCCGTTGTGGCATGGGCAGAAGAATCTTTCCGGGTTGTTATCATCGGCAGCCCAGGTGACTGTACAGCCCAGGTGTTTACAGACAGGTGAAAATGCGATGATCTCATCGCCTTCCCGGAACACCCATGCAAAATCCGTCACTTCACTCGTATACCAGGCATCCTGCTGTTCGAATGTGAAGTCGACCTGCATCGGCTCCTCCGTGATTTCATCGATTGTGACACTTGTCGTCACCATATCACCTTCCGCACCTTCCTGGAAAAGTGGATCGAGTGCCATCCTTCCCATCGGAAGGATCATACCGGCCGCCATAAATGATCCGACACCCATTAAAGAATAGTTCAAGAACTGGCGTCTTGTAACTTTTTGCGACATTTTTATTTCCCCCCTCAAACACTTGCGTTCTTTTACATTAAATATAACTAGGACATATCAATTTTAGCCTATTAAATTCTGACGGTCAATAAGCATTAATGATTTTTAATGTGCGCAATATGCGATAATCGTGTAATAATACTTAAAACTAACTGTTCCAGATTGAAATGATGGATTTCATCACTTTCTTGACTTCTTCCTTCACCATATCCAGCTTGATGTCGTTCGTCATATCCTGCAGCGGTATATGGTTCAGGCGTATCGTGGTGTGGGGTTCATCAAGTTTCATATGCGTGATGATCACGACATTTTTAAAACCGTAATCGTAGAGCTGGGCTTCGTACTGTTCCAGCACCGTGGTGTCCGACTTTACAGTGGTCATTGCCGGAGTGATGAATATCCTGCCTTTGAACTGCTTTTCCAGCTGTATGGAAACCAGCTGGAGCAGCTCGATGTTGTTGGCATGCGACAGCGCCCCGTCGTCCATATCGGCACCGGCGAAAGGAATGACAGCCGTATCCACAAATTCCAGCTGCTCATCCAGTTTTTTGATATCTTCAAAATTATATAACATACGCTCACCTTTCAAGAGACCGCGCTTTATTCAGCTGATCGCTCAGTTCATAAAATAAACTTCTGTCATTATTCTGCAGGGCTGCATCGATCTCCTCTTCAAGGATCCTGATCCGGCAGCCCGTCTGACTGCTTTCATTGCCCGCATCCCTCTCCTTCACATCTTCGTACCTCCTGCTCGGGTCATTGAAGATGAATTCGATATAAAGAGGCTCCGACTTGTTGCTGTTTATATCGTGGAAGATCACTTCGCCGTCGGTCGTTATGACCTCGCCTTTTTCAAATACCAGTGTCGGTCTGCCGGTGGCCTGTTCAGCGATGCGCAATCTGCGGTCCGATGATCTGTCGGTAAAAGATATGAAATTGATTATAGAGGGGTGTGCCTTGATGAAATTCATTATCCAGACAGCCGTCCTGTCCCGGAAGTCATAATGGTATAGGACATAATCCAGGAAGTCCCGCTTATAGTTCGCCGTCCTCATCAAACAAACGCTCCTTTTCATCCTGCCATCTGATGTTGGCGGGATCCATTTCAATTAGCTTGTCCAGTATATCCTTTCGCAAAGGATCTCTGATCTCGCTTAAATAGTCATAATAATCTTCGTAGAATTCCAGCGACTCACCTATGAGACCGGCAGCCTCACTGTAATATTCCATCGCTTTCCCATCATCTTCATTCTCTGCATATATTTTGGCGAGCAGGTACAGCGACTCACCTGAGAGGGCATGATGATCGAAATCATGGAGATAGTCATCAATATCTTCGGAAGCGTCCAGCTTCAGCAGGGTCTCGAACAGCATCAGGTAGGCGTCATCATAATCCTGGTCCAGCCGGATCGCCTTGTCGAAGTAGTCAAGGGCATTCTCCGGCTGGTTGGTCCTGAAATGGAGGCGCCCGAGATGGAAATAGGCAAGAGGGTTCTTATCATTTTCGCTCAGGTACCTCTCCATAGTGGCGATGGCCTCCGGGAGGTCATGCTGTGTTTCGTGGATGTTCATCAATAAAATATAGGCGTTCATATAGTAGGGCTCATTGTCGAGCACTTTCTCGAGCAGACTGATCGCCTTATCATATTCCTGAAGCTGGTATTCGAGAAGCGCTTCCCGGTACCAGTCGTCATTCGAGAAGTTCTCTTCCCGGGCTGCACCGAAGTGATCCCTCGCCTCTTCAAGGTTCAGGAGGTTCATGTTGATTTCAGCAAGCCTCAGATTGAGGTCCACCTGATTCACCTGTTCAATCTCCTGATTAAGGAGGATGGTGTAGTGCCTGTTTGCTTCAGGCAGGTCGCCGTCGTGAAAATAAAGTTCTGCGATTGCAAAATCTATGATTGGATCATCCGTCAGCTCTTTTGCATCAAATAAAGCCTTCAGTGCAATATCATTCATGTTGAGCTGCTGAAAGACCTCGGCCTTGAGCATGAGGACGACCGGCGTGGTGGTCGAGCTGTTGATCAGGCTGAGTGCCTCATCCAGCCGGTTGTCCGTGATCATCAGATCCACAAGATATGCGAGGACTTCATCGTCGTGCTCTGTATTGCGGTAAAGATGGAGGTACACTTTTTCTGCATAGTCATGCAGACCGCCCGAGACGAGTGCATCCCCCATGATGAATAAGGCATCCATATCATCGGCTTCCCGCACCCCGGAAAGCCTGCCGATGATGGCGTTCAGCTTCTCCTCGGGATATTCTCCTTTATTCAATGAATCAATTGCCTGGTAAATCATTTCCTGCATCTTAAATTTCCTTTCATCTGGCCTGTTTCAGTTTCTCCAAATCCTCAATAAAACCGGGATATGAGATGTTGATCGCCGATGTGTCGTCTATATTGATCTCGGTATCGGAAGCGACTGCCATGACAAGCAGCATCATGATGATTCGGTGGTCATGGTAGCCTTTGAAACTGTCACTTGTCATTTTCACTTCCTTCAACGGATACACTTTGAATCCGTCTTCAAACTCTTCGAATTCGATGCCGAATTTTTTGAGTTCATCTATGACCGCCCTTAATCTGTCGGTCTCTTTATAACGCAGTTCCAGGGCATCTCTGATCACGCTCGGCTCACTGCCGAATGCACCCAGCACTGCAAGCACCGGGATTTCATCGATCAGTCTCGGTATGATCTCCCCGGACAGGTCGAACGAAGTCAGGTCTTTTGAGTGGCGGATGCGGATATTGCCGATCGCCTCCCCTTCGGAAGATGTCTCTTCGATCTCTATGTCGGCATTCATCTGCTTGAACACATCAATGATTCCGGCCCTCGTCTCATTCAAAGAGACATTCTCGATCGTGATGTCGGAACCTTTAGTGATAGCTGCAAGCACCATGAGGAAGGCGGCGGAAGATATATCCCCCGGTACCTGGACATCCCTCGGCTTCAGCGGCTGGCCGCCCTTCAGCTTGATGGACAGGCCGTCGACTTCAACATCGACACCGAACTGTTCGAGCATGATCTCGGTATGGTTCCTGGATTTGATTTTTTCATGGACGATGGTTTCACCAGCTGCATACAGCGCTGCAAACAGGATGGCACTTTTCACCTGGGCACTTGCCACAGGCATGTCATACTCTATCGCCTTCAGAGTACTCTGCTTCATCAAAATCGGCGGATATTTTCCATCGACGAGTGAAATATCTGCACCCATCTCCCCGAGCGGCGTACGAACGCGGTCCATCGGGCGTTTGGCGATCGAGCTGTCACCTTCTATCGTGGCATCCATGCCGATGCCTGCAATCAGCCCCATCAGGAGGCGCGTCGTCGTGCCGGAGTTCCCGGTGTACAACACTTCCTCCGGAGCGGTGAAGTTGCTGCTCCCCGGCGATGTGACCGTGATCCGGCCTTCTTCCCTTTCGATCTCTACTCCAAGCTGACCCATGATTTCGGATGTCCTGAACGTGTCTTCACTCTCAAGCGGTGAATGGATGACTGAAGTGCCTTCCGCGAGGGAAGCCATCATCAGTGCACGGTGTGTGATCGATTTGTCGCCCGGCACTTGTATACTGCCGGTGAATTTCTGGTTTAATAGTGATTTCATAATGACTCCTTCAATGCCCCTATATATTTTACCATCTCATCAGTGTTGATTTCAGTAAAAAAGGGCTCAAAATCTTTATCCATTAAAATAAAGCCCACAGATGCATCACTGATGTTTTTCTTATCGTGTTTCATATGTTTGAGCATCCGTCCTGAATCGAGGGTGCCCAATAACTCCATCGGGTACCCCAGATTTGAAAGGTATGTGTAATGGGCCTCCAGATCAAAAATCCGGGACTCCGACTGTTCGTTCGAGATGAACATCATTGCATACAAACCCAGCATGACTGCATGGCCGTGCTGGATCTTATATTCATATTCAATCGCATGGCCGAGTGTATGGCCGAGATTCAAGTATTTCCTTGATCCGGATTCGAACTCATCTTCGGTGACATAACGCATCTTCGTCCTGATGCCCTTGATGATGCTGTCCTCGAGGTCCGCGGCCTCCACCCCATGTGCAGTCTGTTCCATCAGCTCATTAGCGGCTTTTTCACTGTCCAGCAAAGCGTGCTTATATACTTCCCCGAATCCGCTCAGAATTTCCGATTCAGGCAGGGTATTCAAAAAATCGAGGTCGTAAATGACGCCGGAAGGCCTGTGGAAGGCTCCGATCAGGTTCTTGCCATGCCTTGAATTGATGGCGGTCTTGCCGCCGATCGCAGAATCATGCGCAAGCAGGGTGGTGGGCACCTGGATGAAATCCACACCCCTCAAAGTGACGGCAGCGGCAAATCCGCCCGCATCACCCACCGCCCCGCCGCCGATGACGACGACGAGGCTTGAGCGCTTGATTCCGCGCCCGAGAAGGCTTTCAACAATCCCGATGAAAGCCTCCGCTGTTTTGGCAGCTTCCCCCGGCTTTGCAATGACCGGATCTTCAATATCTTTTAAAACAGTGTTTTTAAAGGCATGATGAACATTTTCGTCTATTATATAAAAAACATCCTCGTATCTTGATGTATAAAGATTCAGCGTTTCTTTAAATATGCCATGGCCGACATGCACTGTGTAATTTTCATCAGGATAAGTCGTTTCAAATTCTTTCATGACTAGAAGTTTTTCACTCTTTCTTTATGCGCTTCGACTGCGCTTTCCAATTCTTCAAAGTTATCATGCGGGAACTTATCCAGAATCGCCTTCGCCATCTCGATAGCAACCATATGTTCACACACTATCGAAGCTGCCGGCACAGCACAGGAGTCGCTCCGTTCGACCGTCGCCTTGAACGGTTCCTTTGTGTTTATATCCACACTCATCAGAGGTTTATACAGTGTCGGAATCGGCTTCATGACCGCACGGACGACGATCGGCATCCCTGTGGACATGCCGCCTTCGAATCCGCCCAGATTATTGGATTTACGGGTATACCCTTCTTCGCTGCTGTAAAGGATTTCATCCTGGACTTCCGATCCCGGCGTTTCCGCCAGTTTGAAGCCCATGCCGAACTCGACCCCTTTGAAAGCATTGATGCTGATTACACTGCCCGCGATTTTCGAATCGAGCTTCCTGTCATAATGGACATATGAACCCAGTCCGACAGGCGGATTTTTGACGATCACTTCAACGATTCCACCGATGGAGTCGCCATTTTTCTTGGCGGCATCGATCAGTTTTTCCGTTTTGCCGGTCTCTTCTTCAGATATCATGCGCACGGAAGACTTATCAGCAAGTTCGCTGACCTCTTCATAAGAGTATGCACCTTCATCCTTGACCTCGCCTATCTGCACCACCCGGCTTGCCATCTCTATGCCAAGCGCATGCAGCAGCTCCTTGCAGAGTGCGCCTACAGCGACGCGTGCGGCCGTTTCCCGTGCGGATGAACGTTCAAGGACATTTCTCAGGTCACGTGCATTATACTTGATGCCTCCGACAAGATCGGCATGCCCCGGCCTCGGCTTGGTGATGACACGTTTCAGGTTTTCTTCTTCCTCGGGGGTGAGCGGGTCGCTTCCCATGATCGTCGTCCAGCTCTTGAAATCATCGTTCGAGAGTTCGATCATGATCGGGCTGCCGAGGGTTTTTCCGTGTCTGATACCGGCGCCGAATGTGAACGTATCCTTTTCGATCTTCATTCTGCGTCCGCGGCCGTAACCGCCCTGTCTTTTTATGAGCTCAGATTCCATCCGTTCCTTGTCGACCGGCATGTTTGATGGGAAACCTTCAATGATTGCAGTAAGTTTTGGGCCATGTGATTCGCCTGATGTTAAAAATCTCATAATTCCACCTTCTATTCTAAAATTATATTAAAAAAAGCTGAGTAAAAACCCAGCTCATTGTTTTAAGATTAGTAGATCCAGTCTTTGTTAATCAGATTATAATCCAGTATTTCAGCTTTATCAAAGAATAAGCCGATTTCTCTTTCAGCACTTTCAGGTGAGTCCGAGCCATGGATGATGTTCTTTCCAACAGTTAAACCAAAATCACCTCTGATGGTACCTGGTGCGGCCTCTTGAGGATTTGTCGATCCCACAACGAGTCTTGCAGTCGAAATCACATTTTCACCTTCCAGCACCATCGCAAAAACCGGTCCTGAAGTGATGAAATCCACCAATTCACCAAAGAACGGCTTTTCGGAATGCTCCTGATAATGTGTTTTGGCAAGATCTTCAGAAACCTGCATCAGCTTGGCACCGACGATTTTGAAACCTTTGTTTTCAAGTCTTGAAACGATTGGGCCGATAAGGTTTCTTTGTACCCCATCCGGTTTAATCATTAGAAAAGTTTTTTCCATTATTAAATCTCCTTATAAAGTAGTTATGTGACCATTTTAACATTAAATATTTTTAATGTTAATTCATTTCAGACGTTTTTCGAGTTTTTCTGCGATTTCAAGGAGGTAACCCCTGACAGGCTCCCTGATACCGCTTAAATGCGAAATCGCCTTGTCATAATGGCGCGTGCTGATCTGCATCGCTTCTTCCAGGGCGTTGGAATCGAGTATCTGTTCAATCAGATCATAAAGCAGACCGGGATTTTCCTTGAAGTCATCCAGATTCCGGCTGAACCTCTCATCTTCATCACGGAGAAGCAGCACGGGCAAAGTGTAGTGCCCGTTTGCAAGGTCCGAGAACTTCGGCTTGCCGAGTGCGGCTTCATCACCGGTGAAGTCGAGTATGTCATCTATGATCTGAAAGCTCAATCCGATATGATTGGCGAATGCAGTCAGGTTTTCCATCGTCTCTTCATCAAGGTGACTCGCATAGCTGCCGAGTCTCACACTGAGCACTATGAGCAGTGCAGTCTTCCGATAGATTTTTTTATAGTAATCATCATAGCTCTGCCTTGAATTGAACTGATGGTTGAATTGCAGAAGCTCCCCGCTGACGATCTGTTCGATTGCTTCGGAATATGTCGTATGAAATTCCGGGTGTTCTATATCACTGACGATATGGACTGCGGTGGACAACAACAGGTTGCCGGTAGTCACAGCCTGGAAATACCCATAGTCATAATAGGCGGTCGGTCTTCCGCGTCTCAATTTGCTGTCGTCTATGATGTCATCATGGACGAGAGTCGCCATATGAAGGAGTTCCAGACTTGCACTGACTTTATAGACATCGTCCATTTTATCGGGGTTCCCCAGCCGTCCGGCTAAAATGGATAATGTCGGCCGTATTTTCTTCCCGCCGGATTTATAAAGTTTCAAGCCGAGATCATTGGACAGGACACCTGAAGGTTCCAGGCTCTTCCTGATGAGCCGGTCAACTTTGATGAAATCCGGAGCCAGGTATTTCTTCAATGAAACCATGCCTAATCCTCGGTGATCGGTTTTATGGCGAAATGGGTGGCTGCCGTACCTAGTGTATGGGGAAGGACTTTAACATTGGTGAAACCTGTGGAAATGAGCATCTGTTTCAGTGCCTCTTTTGACAGGAATGAATGAGTGGATTCATACAGCCATGTGTATTCATCTTTTTTCTTTGCGATCAAACCTCCGAGAGCAGGCATGATCTTCCCGAAATACACTTCAAACCCATAGTTGATCAGACTGTTTTCAGGTGTGGAAGTCTCAAGGATGACAAGTGTTCCGCCGGGTTTCAGGACGCGGTGGAAATCCTCGATCGCCGCCTGGTAATCCGGCAGGTTCCTCAACCCGAACCCGATGGTGACGTAATCGAACCGGTCGTCTTCGAACGGAAGATCCATCGCGTTCCCATGAATCAGGGAGATATTGTCGAACTCAGCGGATTTCACTTCCGCCACTTCAAGCATATTCTCACTGAAGTCAAGACCGGTGGTCTCCGCCCCGCTCAAAGCAAGCTGGATGGTCCAGTCGCCGGTCCCGCAGCATACGTCCAGCACTTCCATACCTTCTTCAAGGAACATATGGTCCATGGTCTTATTCCTCCAGAGCGTATGCTGGTTCAGGCTGATGATATTGTTCATATGATCATAATCATCTGATATCGTATTGAAAATTTTATGTACACGTTGTTCTTTATCCATTATCGTCACCCGTACTCTTCGTAATATAAGGTAATTTTTTTATGTCAATCTCCTCTATGTATCGACTGATCAGTTTCAACAGGCTGTCTTGTGCATAACCATTATCTACAAGATAAATAAGAGGTGCAAATAAAAGATGCTGCAATTCTTCCGTCGAGGGACTCTTTGGAATCTCAGCATAGGCGGATTTTTTGGAAGTGATCTCTTTCGATATGCCGGATACATCATTTATCACTTTATACTCATTATGTGCAGCCAGTATCTTATAAAACTGGCTGAAAAAATAATCGCCGGTCAGAACATGCTCCTCCCTCTCCTCTTCCTCCGGTTCGATATCCAGTATCTGCAGGGCTTTATTGAAGAATAAAACCGCATGGCAGATATGAGGGTCACGGATGATGTTGGTCTCATCATTGAAGAAGGCGAAAAAAGGTTCACTATGTAATTTCAGTTTATTGTTCTTCAAGTCTTTCTCTATCTGTTGTATAAGATTTTCCATGAAAAAAATCACCTTATAAATTAATAGACCTAACATTAACCGTTAGGCCTAAATCATAAATTATTTTACTGCATCTTTAAGTGCTTTACCTGCTTTGAAAGCCGGTACTTTTGAAGCTGCAATCTCTATTTCTTCACCAGATTGTGGATTGCGTCCTTTACGTGCGGCGCGTTCACGAACTTCAAAGTTACCAAATCCGATCAGCTGCACTTTTTCACCATTTTTCAATGATTCCTGAATTGATTCAAATACTGCGTCTACAGCAGCACCTGCTTCTTTTTTAGTAAGGTCAGCCTTATCGCTGACAGCATTGATTAAATCAGTCTTGTTCATACTTGTCCACCTCCCATAATGAGTATAATGATATGTTTAATCATTATGTTTTGACTTTAACACAGTCGATTAAGCACTGCAATCAATTTTGACGTTTTTTAACATAAAAAAGGCTTTACTGCGCACTTTTATGGACATTTGTCATGAAAATCGGCTCATTATTTTCATCCACTGTGATCTCCGGGGAATAGATCGGCACGACCGGTGTATATTCATACAGCACCTGTCTTACATCGTCCCCGGTCTCGAATTCGAGGTCATTCTCCTCGATCACCCGGCCGATTTCCTCCCTGTAATCCACGACGAACTCCTCGCCGCCGCTGTAGTAGACATTGAGTGTCCCGCCGGAGTAGGGACTCGTCACAGTCGGGTTCTCGGAAAGATTGTAGAAGTCGAGATCCAGCTGATACACATTGGGACCGACAGCTTCTTCAAACTGCACATTCTCACCCATCCCTTCGACTCTGAGGCGGAGGGAACGTATTTCTTCGGTGATCCTGAGATCTGCGATTTTGACTGTCGGATCTCCTTCGGCATCCAGTATGACAAACTGGTAATAGCCGCCTGCTTCATAGGAGATTGCAGGCCTTTCATCCAGATAGTCCGGTACGAGCCTCGCAAAATCCACCTGATACTCGAAGTATTCGCGCGTGTCAGAGACTGTCTTGATCGGCAGAAGACCACCCGAATCCTCACTGAAACGGTCCACCGCCTGCTGTACCATCTCAATCTGGGATTCACTCGGCACCTGCCCGGCCCGTTCCGATTCCGGATACATGCATGCACCCAAAAATAAAACGGTGAACAAAATGACTGACATCTTTAACATATTTGAAATTTGCATTTAGCTGCCCCCCAGGACAGGGATCATGAGAATGAAGGCCAAAAGCAGCAGTCCCCATGCGAACAGGGAGAGTACGAAACTGATGATCCTGTTTTTGATGACGAACCTTGCAACGTAGATCAGCACCGCTGCAACCGCCATTGATCCCATGGAGATAAAGGACAACCACATCAAGTCCATTGCGGATATACCAAACATAGTTTACTGATTGCTCCCATCTTTATATTGCTCGTGAAGCAGCTCTTTCAAACCGATCGATTCAGAGGTCTTCTCCCGCATCATCAGCTTGTAGAAAGCTTCTTCCTCACTGATATCATCAAACAGATATTGATGTAAAACTTTCGTGATCGGCATCTCGACACCGTATTCCTCACTGAGCTCATAGGCTGCGCGCGTCGTGTTGACACCTTCGACGACCATGCCCATCTTCTCTTCCGCTTCCTCCAGGCTCAGACCTTCAGCCAGCATGATGCCGCAGCGGAAATTGCGTGAATGGTGGCTTGTCGCCGTCACGATCAGATCCCCGATGCCGGACAGCCCAAGGAACGTCAGGGGATCCGCACCCATTTTGGTGCCGAGCCTTGCGATTTCCTGAAGTCCGCGGGTGATGATCGCAGCTTTTGCGTTATCACCGAAATTCAGGCCGTGCAGGGCACCGACCGCGATCGCGATGATGTTCTTCAGTGCCCCGCCTATTTCCACACCGATGAGATCCTCATTTATATAAACCCTGAAATATTTACTCATGAAGACATCCTGTACGGTTTCGACACCTTTGTTATGAAGTGACGCGGTGCTCACAGTCGTCGGCGATTTCAACGCGACTTCCTCTGCATGGCTCGGTCCGCCGAGCACACAGATGTCTTCCACCGTCTCGTCTGTGGTCTCCTGTTCGATCACTTCCGACACTCTGAGATGGGTGTTGAGCTCCAGGCCTTTTGCCACGTGCACGATCAATACTTTCTTACGATGGGAAAGCAGTATCTCGTGGATATTCCTGGTGAGGCCCCTGACAGCCTTCACCGGAACTGCGATGACAAGAAGCTCCGCATGGAGGACCGCCTCTTCAAGGTTGCTGACGGCATATATCTCTTCAGGCAGGGTGATGTCTTTCAAATAGTGCCCGTTCGTATGGCGGCTGTTGATTTCATCGACGACCGCTTCATTCCTCCCGTACATCATCACATCATGCCGGTTGCCGGCCAGTACCATCGCCAGGCTTGTGCCAAAGCTTCCGGTTCCCAAAACTGAAATGTTCATTAGTGCCCGCTCCTTTAATTTCTTTTCCTGCTTATTATATGAATAGGCGTCCCGGTGAAGTCAAAAGCCCGCCTCAACTGGTTTTCAAGATATCTTCTGTAACTGAAATGCATCAGCTCGGTGTCATTGACGAACATGACGAATGTAGGCGGCCCGACACTCACCTGGGTGGCATAGAATATGTTCAGGCGGTGTCCGCCTTTATCGGTCGGTGTGGGATTCATGCTGACGCTGTCCACGATGACTTCATTGAGTGTGCTGGACTGTATGCGTTTTTTATGGGACTCATTCACCATCCTGATCAACGGGAAGAGGGTCGTGAGGCGGGATTTGGTTTTGGCAGAGAGGAAAGTGACGGGGGCATAATCAAGGAACTGGAACTCTTTTCTGATGTCGTCCTCAAAATTCTTCATCGTCTTATCATCTTTTTCCACTGCATCCCATTTGTTCACGACGATCACGATCGCCCGGCCCGCTTCATGTGCCAGTCCGGCGACGCGCTTGTCCTGCTCGATGATGCCTTCTTCGCCGTCCAGGACAATGACGACCACATCCGAACGTTCAATCGCCCGGTTCGCCCTCAGCACGGAATATTTCTCAGTGGACTCGTAGACCTTGCCCCGCTTCCTCATGCCTGCGGTATCGATCAGGGTGTACGGTTCATCTTCAAAGGTGTACTCCGTATCGATCGCGTCCCTTGTCGTTCCGGCGATATCGGAGACGATGACCCTCTCTTCATTCAAAATTGCATTGATCAGGCTCGATTTACCGACATTCGGCCGGCCGATCAGGGAGACTTTGACAGACTCGTCGTCCTCCACAGCCGCCTCTATCTCCTTGAAGTGCTCCACTGCAGCATCCAGCGCATCTCCAAGGCCGAGGCCATGGGCACCGGACACCGGGAACGGATCGCCGAGACCCAGCTGGTAGAAGTCATAAATTTCATTTCTCATTTCAAAATTGTCTATCTTATTGACGAGCAGGACCGTGGGTTTTTTTGAACGCTGCAGAATCCTTGCGACGTGCATATCGTCGTTGGTCACGCCCTCCCTGCCATTGACGATCATCATGATGACGTCAGCCTCCAGAATGGCGATTTCAGCCTGCATCTTGATCTGCTCCTGGAAGGGCTCATCCTTTATCTCAATACCGCCTGTGTCGATGACGTTGAATTCGTGGTTCAGCCATTCACCGTCGGCATACAGCCGGTCACGTGTCACTCCAGGCGTATCCTCCACAATCGCTTTCCTTTCTCCGATGATCCTGTTAAACAAAGTTGATTTGCCGACGTTCGGCCGGCCAACAACAGCAATTGTCGGTTTGTACATGATTTCGCCTCCTTATTTAGAAATAATTTTAACATAAAAACAAAATAAAGGGCGATTTCCATCGCCCTTTATTGACAAATATTTTATAGGTTTATAAATCTAAATTTTTAAATTTATCACCAAAAACATCACCTAAAGTCGGTCGGTCGTCATCAGTTTCATCTCTGTAAACTTTTGACGGCCCTGAGCTTCTTTCGCCCGGATCGGTCGTTTCCTTGATGGATAACGATACTTTTCCGGCCTCTGCGTTCAGGGACAGGATTTTGACCTGGATCTTCTCGCCTTCGTCCAGAACATCGGACGGCTGCGCAACGTGGTCATGACTGATCTCCGAAACGTGTACGAGACCTTCCACTCCAGGGGCGACTTCAACGAATGCACCGAAATCGACAAGTCTTTTCACAGTGCCTTCAAGTGTTTCCCCTTCGTTGTGCTCATTGATGAAAAGCTCGAAAGGGCTTTCCTGCGCCTGTTTGATCGATAGGCTGACACGCTCGTTTTCAACGTCGACATCAAGTATTTTGACTTCAACCTTGTCGCCGATGCTTACAGCATCTTCAACCTTCTCAACTCTCTCGTAGCTGAGTTCGGAGATATGGGCGAGTCCGTCAATGGAGCCGAGGTTGATGAAAGCACCGAAGCTCGTTGTTCTCACGACTTCCCCTTCCACGGTCGTGCCGGGCTCAAGTTTCTTGAGCTGATCTTTGCGCCCTTCTTCTTTTTGTGACTCAATGATCTTCTTGCGGTTCAGGATGACGCGGTTTTTATCTTTGTCGATGTCCTCCACTTTGACTTCAAGTGTCTGGCCTGCAAACTGCTCCAGGTCCTCGACGTATTCATCGGACAGAAGTGATGCCGGGATGAAGCCTCTGACACCGACATCCACCACGAGACCGGCCTGCACGACTTCCATTACGGTGCCTTCAAGCGTCTCGTCATTTTCTTTGGCTGCGATCAATGTATCATAGCTCTGATCTTCTTCCAGTTTTCTGATTGAAAGGATCAGATTGTGGCGTTCATTCTCATCTTCCACTTTGATCACTACCGCTTCGATGGTATCATCCTCGGCAACGACTTCGTTTGGATGCTCGATCCTCTTGTTCGTCACCTGGCTGATCGGTATGATGCCTTCAAAGTCCGTGCCGTCAATGTGGGTCCTGACATATTTGTCTTCCACCTTGAAAACCGTGCCCGTCACTTTGTCGCCTTCGCTGAAACTGATCTCCGAATCGTTCCCGGTTGTTTCAGATTCAGGATTTTCCCCTTCTTCCGAAGCTTCCACCTGTGATTGTGATTCCTCTGAAACCTGGTTTTCCTCTTCAGGTGAATTGTCACCGATTGTTGAGTTTTCCAATTCATTGTTCTCTTCATTGTTGCTTTCTTCGTTCAAAATATTATCTGCCGTCATGTGCCTGCCTCCATTACATTACTATAGACTATATACCTAACTTCTTATAAATATCAGTATTTGTCAAGTAATTATTATGATAATAATAAATTGTTGATCTGCGTCTTCAGCTCTTTGGTGATATCTTTACGTGTCATTCCAGCTGCCGTCATTTCATTTACGTCCATCGGTTTTCCAAATACGAGGGTGATGCCTTTATGTCTGTTATACTCACCTTTTATCGCTGCAGGGACGATTGTCGCACCCCCCTTTACAGCCATGAAGCTCGCGCCCTCCTGCAGGTCCTGGAGCCTGCCGTCCTTAGTCCTTGTGCCTTCCGGGAACATTGTCAGCATCTTGCCCTCTTTCAGTGCTTCCACGGATTTCTTAAGTGCCTGCCTGTCCCCCTTTCCACGGTCGACGGGGATCGCATTCAAGTTGCTGATCAGATAACCGAGTACCGGTATTTTGAATAATTCCGTCTTCGCAAAAAAGGACATTTCACGTCTTGTGCTGATGCCGATCAGAGGCGGGTCATATTCGGAAATGTGATTGCTGCATATGACGACAGGCCCGGACTCGGGAATCCTCTCCTCCCCTATGACCCGGATTTTGAATCGTGTATGATAAAATCTTTTCACCACTGCTTTTGCCACTTTATAAAACATGTCACTCTTCCCCTATCTTATTTTGTGCAATTTCAAGAATGAAGTCTTCGACTTCGGCAATCGTCATATCCGTCGTATCCAGCAGTACAGCATCTTCTGCCTTCACAAGAGGTGAGATTTCACGGTTCATGTCCAATTCATCCCTCTTGATGATCTGGGCGGTCAGCTGCTCAAGATCGATGCTGCTCCCCCGTGCCCTCTCCTCGGCCAGACGCCTTTCCGCACGGACTTTCGGGGATGCCTGCATGAACACTTTGAGCTCGGCATCCGGCAGCACCGTCGTGCCGATATCCCTGCCATCCATCACGACCCCTTTGTCCAGGCCGAGTTTCTGCTGCATCGATACAAGGTAGCTGCGCACAGCTTCAAAGCTTGAGACCTCGCTCACTTTCGATGTCACACTCTCTGATCTGATTTCCTCCGTGACATCACGCCCGTTCAGCAGGACGCGGTTCCCATCCTCCCTTTTGAAAGTGATTTCCACATCTTCGAGGGAATCGA
The DNA here is from genome assembly GCF_900220995.1 of Salinicoccus kekensis. Taxonomy (GTDB): domain Bacteria; phylum Bacillota; class Bacilli; order Staphylococcales; family Salinicoccaceae; genus Lacicoccus; species Lacicoccus kekensis. The sequence goes on along the minus strand of NZ_OBQF01000001.1, from coordinate 553,872 downwards.
TGATATCTTTGCCTTTTTCTATGTATAATAATGTGACAGCCCTGTACATGGCACCGGTGTCGATATAAATATAACCCAGCCTTTCAGCCACTCTTTTTGAAATGGTGCTTTTACCTGCAGCTGCGGGACCGTCAATTGCGATATTGATTTTTTTATCCATTCGATGTCTACCCACCTTGATTCGTTATTCTCACTTATCTTATCATATAATCATGCTTTAGCTTAAATTTACCGACATTTAAAAATGATAATATTTAAAATTGCATCGGGAGGAATAAAATGAAAAGAATTCTTGCTGTACATACAGGAGGGACCATCAGCATGTCCGAAATGGACGGCGTCGTGAGGCAGGGTGCTGAAAACCCTTTGAATATCGGGGGTCATATGCCCGAAGATGTCCGGGTGGAGGAGATCTACCCCCTCAAAAAACCGTCTCCGCACATCACAGTCACTGATATGGATGAACTGAAGCGCATCATCCTTGAAAATGAAGAGTCCTATGACGGCTTCGTCATCACCCACGGGACGGATACACTGGAGGAAACGGCCTATTTTCTCGATATCACTTTAAACATCACACCGCCCGTGATAATTACGGGCGCCATGCGCTCCGCCAATGAGATCGGCAGTGACGGGATGTACAATTACCTCTCAAGTATAAGGGTCGCAACAGAGGCCGAATCCGAAAACAGGGGCGTGCTTGTGGTCTTCAACGATGAAATCCACACCGCCCATTCCGTCACAAAGACACATACTTCGAACATAGCGACATTCCAGAGTCCGAACCATGGCCCGGTCGGCTTCCTGACGAAGCAGGATGTGCAGTATCATCATCCGGTGCAGCCCCGGCTCAAATTCAGTAAAGTGGATACCGATATGAAAGTCGGACTGATAAAGACCCATGTCGGCCTGGACGGTACGTTTTTCAATGCGCTGGTGCAGGCGGACTACGATGGTCTGATCATAGAAGCATTGGGACAGGGGAATATCCCGCCAAGTGCCATGCCGGGGCTTGGACAAGTGTTGGAAGCGGGCATCGTCACGGTGATCGTCTCCAGATCCTTCAACGGCATAGTCGGCAGCTACTATGACTACCATGGCGGCGGATATGAACTGAAATCGCGGGGGGTCATCTTCTCGAACGGCCTCAACGGCCAGAAGGCGCGTCTGAAGCTGCTGCTCGCACTCTCCAATCTCGAAACGCACCTTATAAAAGATGTCTTTGAACATTAAAAATCAGCACCTGTTAAAGGTGCTGATTTCCAAGAGCTGATTTTTGCATGATGTTCCGTATGATTTTTTTACCGTGGAACCGCCCGTTCTCGATGAAAATCGTATTTGCATCATCCCCTGCTGCAACGACTCCTGCGAGATACAGGTTCTCAATGTTGGTTTCCATGGTCGCATGGTCGTAGGACGGTGCGTACCCTTCTTCATAAGCCGTAAGCCTGATGCCGAAAGACCGCAAAAAGTCGTAATCCGGGTGGTAGCCGATCATCGCAAGGACGAAATCGTTCTTTATCTCTTTTATTTCATCCCCGGTCCTGATCACTGCGCTGTCATCTTTGACTTCCAGGAGCTCAGTATTGAAGGCATATTTGATCCTGCCGTGTTCCACAAGTGATTTCAGCTGCGGCAGCACCCATGGTTTGATGCTTTTCGAGTAATCGGCCCTGCGGTGGATGACGGTCACATGGGCGCCTGCTTTTTCGAGTTCGATCGCTGCATCGGCACTGGAGTTCCTGCCGCCCACCACCAGTACCTGACTGTTGAAATAAGGGTGGGCTTCCTTGAAGTAGTGGGAAACTTTACTTTTGTCCCCGCCCGGCACATCCAACTGATTCGGCTGGCCGTAATAGCCTGTCGCGATGATGAGGTGCCTGCACGAATAACTCTTTTTATCTGTTTCGATGATGAACCCCTCATCCGTCCTGCTGCCGGAAGTCACCTTCTCGAATACGCGGATGTTCAAATCGAAGTGTTTGACTGCTTCACGGTAATAGACGAGTGCCTGGTTCCTTTTTGGCTTGTGCTCTTCCGTTATAAAAGGGAACTCACCGATGGCGATCTTCTCTGAGGAGGAAAAGAAAGTCTGGTGGGTGGGGTAATTGTAAATCGCGTTGACGATATTATGTGCTTCAAGCACGAGATAATCCATATCATTTCTCTCGAGCTCGACCGCTGCAGCCAGTCCGCATGGACCGGCCCCTATGATGATCGTTTCAAAGTATTCCGCCTTGCCCATCACGGGATGATGAGCTCCTGGCCTTCGCTGATGGCGTTGCCGCTGATGCCGTTCGCATCACGTATCCTCTGTACGTCTTCAGGCGCTCCGCTGCCGTAGTAGCGTAGTGCTATCTGGTAAAGGTTGTCCTCGGCAGTGACGGTGTGCGTCGTGCCTCCAGACTCGGCCTCTTCAGCCTCTTCGCCCTCACCCTGCTCTTCTTCATCTTCCTCCGCTGATTCCGAAGGGGTTTCCGCATCGTCACCGCTCTCCTTCTCCTCAATCGCATCCCCTGCAATGTCCTCCAGGATGGAGAGTTCTTCCCCGCTGTAGATGGCTTCCACATTTTCTGAAGCGAGGTCGCCTTCTTCGACCGCCGCTTCCCCGCTTTCGGAAGTTTCATCCTCTTCACTTTCCGACTCTGCCCCATCTTCTTCAGAACCTCTGGATTCGGCCATGCGCCTTTCCATTTCGAAGCGCTGTTCTTCCAGATCTTCATTGAGTTCTTCATCTTCCGATTCCGCGGCTTCTTCGGTCTCCGCCTCATCCGTTGCGAGTTCCATGCCATCATTTGAAGGCCAGAAATTATTGATGATGACAAAGCCAAGGAAAAGCGTGAGAGGAACGATGATGACGCCGGCGGCGATCATCGGCAGAAGCCCTTTATTCCTCGTTGATTCGCCGTCATCCGCACCATCCTGCCCTTCAGTTTTCTGCTTCTTCGGCCTGTTTCTGAATTCATCCAGTTTTTCTTTGGTCACTTTCAATTCATTGGAAAATCTCTCATTATAAGTGGAGAGCTTGCCTGCAAAGAAAGCCTTTCCCTTTTCCAGGTTCTCACGGTTGAAGTAAACTTTCACTTTATCGGAAAACTGGTTCGACGGCTCGTTCGTACGATCTTTATATTTTGCACTGCGTTTCAATGACTCCTCTTCACGCGCTCTTTCATCCACTTTCGCCTTATCTTTTTTATCTTTGTTTTTCTGTTTGACTTTGGAGTGCTCTGTATCGTTCTGAGTACGCTTATGCTTCATATTTTTATAAAAATCGTCTTTCATTGGACATTCTCCTCAACCTTATATCTACTCATTCATTATATTATTAATTGTGTGAATTTCAAAGCATTATCGGTCTAAAGACGTAAAGCGCATTTTGGAGGCATCATTAATTGAAAAAGTGCATTTTTAACTATAAAATCATATGGAAGTCTTTCTTAAGAGGTGAAATTATGGGTGTGGAGAAGTATACTATCGTGGATATGGACACATGCATCGCATGCGGCGCGTGCGGCGCATCTGCACCGGATATATATGATTATGACGATGATGGACTCGCGTATGTCATCCTGGATGATAATACGGGTACAAAAGCCGTCCCCGAGGCATTGCACGGAGATCTCGAGGATGCGTTCTACGGCTGTCCGACCGACTCGATCAAGGTCGCCGGTGAATCCTTTGACGGCGATCCATTAAAATTCGAATAATTAAAAGAGGCGATGTTCATCGCCTCTTTTTCATATTTTCCTCAATTTTGGAATCAGCTTCTTATAGATGATGAGGGCGACGAGCCCGACGATGATTCCTTTGATGATATTGAACGGTATGATCCCGGCCGTGACGATGATCCTCAAGTTTTCAATGATATCGGTCTGGTCCACGATCATGCCGTAAAGCGGAAGGAGCACGAAGTAATTCAGTATGGACAATACGACGGTCAAAGATATTGTACCCGCGATGAAACCGATGATCAGCGATTTCGTCGTTTTATGCCTGAAATAAATGAAATATACCGGCAAAAGCAGGGAAAACGATGCGAGCAGGTTTGCCAGCGGACCGATCGGTTCACTGGCGGCAAGCAGTCCATAAATCAATATCTTCAAAATGATGATCATGGATCCTGTGAGGCCCCCGTACAGGATGAAACCGATGAAGGCCGGAATATCCGACAGATCCACGGTCAGATACGGCGGGATGAACGGTATCGGGAACTGCAGCAGCATCAGTACAAATGATATTGCGGAAAGTATGCTGATGATGATTAATTTCCTCAAACGGTTTCTGTCCATAGAATGACCCCTAATCTATATTATGATTTTTCGGGAGTACGATTTCGAAAGTTGTGCCGACCCCCGGTTCACTGTGTAAATCAATTGTTCCCTGATGCCTTTTTATGATGGAAGATACGATGTAGAGGCCGAGCCCTGTGCCGTGCTTACCGCGTGTCCTCGATTCATCCACCTTGTAAAAGCGTTCAAATATGCGGTCCTGATGTTCCTTTTTGATGCCGATTCCCGTATCGGCGATGGAAAATCTGACATGGTCCCCTTCTTCCCGGACCTTCAGAGTGATCTTATCCCCCGGTTCAGTGTACCGTATCGCATTATCGATCAGATTGTTTAATACTTGTTCAATTTTACCATAATCAAAGTCGAAATATACACTCTCTTTTTCAGCATCGAGGACAAATTTGATCCCCTTCTCGTTCAAAGCATGTTTGAATTTCAGGCCGACGTCTTCAAGCAGGTACATGAAGTCGTTTCCTTCTATATTCATAAGATCCGAGCCGCTGTCCATCCTTGCGATCGTGATCAGTTCATTGACAAGATTGTTCATCCGGTCCGATTCATCCTTGATGATCTTGATCATTTCCCTCACTTCCCCAGGCTCGGTCACGATACCGTCGAGTATCGCCTCCGAATAACCGCTCAGCATGACCATCGGCGTCTTCAGCTCATGCGAGACATTGGCGATGAAGTCAGACCGCATCGTCTCCGTCTTCACCATTTCCGTGATGTCCCGGATCAGCACAATCGTGCCGTATGTCCTGTTGTCACTGACGACGGCGGTATAGGAAACCTGATAATGGCTGTTCAGCATATTGAACCTTTCGATCCGCGATGTCTTCGTCTCAGCGATGTCCAGAACATTCGAAATGAACATCTCCTTCTCATGGCTGTTGGAAGAGAGGGCGGCATATATGGATTTACCTTTGGCGTTGCTGTAGATCAATTCACCGTCTGTATCGAAATAAAGCACCCCCTCCTCCATGGAACTGAAGATCTCCTCCCGGAGGTTCTTCTCATGAAGGACGGCTTCGATATTCTTTTTGATGTCCCTGTTCATCTTATTGAATGCAAGCGTCAACTCCCCGATCTCATCCCTGCTCCTGACTTCAAGCGGCTGGTATTTCCCCCTGGAAGTGTTGTAGGCTGCAGTTTTCAGGTTGATGAGCGGGCGGGTGATCCTGTTGAGCAGGAGAAAAGCGAAAATCGTCGTCCCGATGATGAGGATGCCCGTGGTGATGAACATGATGACGGTGATTCCGCTGATCGACTGGTTCACTGCATCCAGGTCCCTGTACATGATGATATGCAGGTCTTCTTCAAAATACCTCGTCAGACTGGAAGTTTTGATCATGTACATGCTGTCGTACAGGTCGTCGATGATGAATGTGGTGTCGGTGATGTTTTCAGTGTTCATACGATTGTAGATTTCTTCATCAAGTGCTGAAAACGGCAGGAGGGGGTCCTCATCATAAAGTATGATCAGATTGTCCTCCTGCAGCAGGCTCGTATTGCCGAGGGTGCCCATGTCATGTTCGGTGAGGAGCATCTCCTCCACCCTGTCTATATCTTCTTCCAAAATCGTCTCTGTAGTGTTGAAGACATAGCTTCTGAAGAAAAAGATCAAAACCAGCGTCAATATAATTAAAACTGCGGTCACCATCAGGATGATGGTCAACCACAGTTTAGAAACAAGACTATTTAGCGATCTCACAGTTCATTGACCTCGAACTTGTAACCGATGCCCCATACCGTGTGGATCATGCGGCTCGCTTCAGGTGAAACTTTATTGAGCTTTTCCCTCAGGCGCTTCACATGGGTGTCGACTGTCCTGAGATCACCGTAGAAGTCATAGTTCCAGACTTCTTTCAGCAGTTCTTCACGGTCGAACACCTTATCCGGGCTTTTTGCCAGGAACAGAAGCAGTTCATATTCCTTCGGGGTGAGATTCACTTTCTTATCGTCTGCAAGCACCCGGTGCGCATCATTGTCGATCACCAGATGTTCATAGACGATGATGTCCTTTGCCGTCGTTTCCTGTTTGATGAATGAAGTTTCGGAAGCGCGGCGCAGTATCGCCTTGACACGTAAGACAACTTCCCTCGGCGAGAAGGGCTTCACGATATAGTCATCCGCACCGACTTCGAAACCTTCCACCCGGTTGTTTTCCTCACCTTTGGCCGTCAGCATGATGATCGGTGTGGACTTCTCGCGGCGAAGCCTTTTCGCCACTTCTATACCGTCCATCTCAGGCATCATCAGATCGAGCAGAATGCAGTTGTAATCATTCTCCAATGCAAGTTCCAGCGCTTCTGCGCCGTCTTCTGCCTCCGTGATTTCATAGCCCTCGCGGACCAGGTACATATTGAGCAGTTTCCTAATGCGTTCTTCATCGTCAACTATAAGAATCTTTTCCGTCATATCAACCCTCTTCTCTAATTATGCATATGAATGGAGTCCTGCAACGATCAGATTGATGGCGATCAGGTTGAAGAGTATCAGTATGAAACCGATCACTGCAAGCCATGCAGATTTCTCCCCTTCATATCCTCTGTTCAATCTCAAGTGTAGGAAAATGGTATAGAACATGAATGTGATGAATGCCCAGGTTTCCTTCGGGTCCCAGCCCCAGAATCTGCTCCAGGCGATCTGTGCCCAAATTGCAGCAAAAAAGATGCCGCCGAGGGCGAATAATGGGAAGCCGATGATGACAGAACGGTATCCGATCTCATCCATCAAGTTCAGGTCTGCCTTGTTGGCAAGCGGCTTGACCAGTGCAACGAGCCGCTTCCGGAGTATCAGGCGGAGGATTCCGTAAACGATCAAACCGAGTATGATGGACCAGAGCACTGTGTTCAATGACTGCGAATTGATCACCGGCGGCAGGTAGATGCCCGAGTGGAAGTGTTCCACCTGTTCATATTGATTGTCGCCCACATGTTCAACTGGAATTGCATCATTATAGTTCACAAGGCTCGGCAGGTGGTAATCCGCCACCATCGTCTCCCCGCGCTGGTCGGTGTACATGAATTCATCGCTGTAGCCGACGGCACCTTTCATGACAAGCGTCGTCCCGATGTAGACGAGGACGATGACAAGGCCGGCCATGATCATTTCAAGCAGGCGGGCACGCCATGATTTCTCATTCTGCGGAATCGCCTTGAGCAGATAGATCAAACCTGCCACTGCACTCATGGAGAGTATTCCGTAGGATATCGATACGGTGATCACGTGGATTGCGAGCCAGTTGCTCTGAAGCGACGGGATCAAAGGATTGACATCGGTCGAGAATAGACTGCCGTAAGCAATCAGCAGCAATGACACCGGGATTGCAAACAGGCCGAGCACTTTCGTCTTGTAATAATGATAGGTGATCAGATAGCCGAGTATGATCATTATCGAGAAAGTCGCGATGAACTCATACATGTTCGATACCGGGGCATGCCCAGTTGCTATCCATCTTAATATAAAATAGCCGAGTTGCATAACAAAAGCGATCACCGTCATGATGATGGCTGTATTTTCAAATTTTTTCTTTTCGTTCCTTATGCTCAGGGAAAGAGGCACAAGTGCAACCAGTAATATGAAGAATGCTGAAGTGATCAGCCCGTTGCTTATCGATAAAAGTGTTGATTCCATAATTATTTCTCCTCACCAATGATGACGCCTTCATCAAAATCTTTTGCGTCTCTGTCAAAAATCGCATCGTAGCCGTTTTCTTCCAGGACTGGATCGATCTCCTTCTTCAGACCGAAATAGTTTTTATTTGTATGTGCACTGATGCTGAAGCCATTTTCATCATTGATCCATATCCGTCTATGGTTGATATACGAACCGATGAAAAGTCCGATAAGGAAGATGCCGAAGCCGGTCGCTATGATCGGTAAGGTCAAATCTTTCTTCAGGGTCAGGACGGTCGCCCAGTGGTTTTCATTCTCGACGAACCTCACGTTGTATTCGTTATCCTGGGTGATGTCGGTCGACAGCATGATCTGCAACAGGCTGAGTTCGCTTGAATCGCCGTCGTTCACTTCAAATACGAATGCCGGGTTCGTTGCCACCGGTGTGGCGGAAATCAGTGCACCGTTCTCATCTATCTCAAGGAAGTCAGGCGCATATGCCCTCATGTTCACTTCCATGCCCTCCCCGACCTCATAAGTCCGTTCAGGGTCATCAAGCATCACCGTGAAGGGTTCACCGACAGTCTCACCGCCGCTGTCCTCCAGCTGGAATGTCATCGACTTCATCTGGGAATTGTCATAACTCGACTGGTAAAGTTCGAATTGGTCGAAGCTGTAAGGATGGTTGACACGTATGCTGTAATCCTCCACTTTCTGAAGGTCCGGCTGTGCCCCGATGACATCAACATTCTCGTTTTCGTAGAAAGTGATATCCGTCTGATAGTTGCTCGTTATGACCTCATTGGTGCGCTGCACTGTTTCATCAAAAACCGTGCCTGCATCCTCTTCGTAGATATCGACGATGAAGTCATTGTTCTCTACATAATATTGGCCTTCCGTTTCGGGAAGCTGGACGGTGTCGCCTTCAGTGATGTACACCAGCTCATCGACATACATGCCGGGAAAGAATCTCAGCATGCTGCCGAACAGGAGCAGTATCAGCCCGGTATGGTTTATGTAGGGACCCCATCTTGAAAGCCTGCCTTTTTCGAGCAGGTGATGATTGCCGTCAGATTTGACTTTGTAGCCTTTTTTCTTGAATCCTTCTATGACCGCCTCAGTCTGCCCCGCGTTTTCCTGATGGAGGTTCAGACGCTGCCTCTTATAGAACGTCGGGTGCTTTTTGGCACGCTGGTTCTTCAAAGACTTGAATAAAGGCACACCTCTGTCGATGCTTGCTGCAATGAGTGACAGTGCAAGCATGCCGATCAGTACGATGAACCACCATGAGGAGTATAGATTATGGAAGCCGAGCTCATAGTAGAGCCTCCCGAGGGTGCCGTAATGTTCCGTATAATACTGCAGCGGATCGACTCCTACGGGGATGAAGTATTCCTGCGGGAAGATCGTCCCGATTGATGCGGCGATTGCTATGATCAGGATGATCGTCACACCGACCTTTATGGAGGTGAAGAAGATCCAGATCTTGTCGAAAATGCTCTTCGACCTTGTTTTCGACCGGATCGCACTGCCGTCATAGCGCATCAGGTCCTTGATTTTCTTCTTATCATAATCGCTGTTGATCATCTTCCCGCAGGACTGGCACAGCTGTGTGCCCGGCGGGTTCACATGACCGCAGGATCCGCACTTAATCTCTTTTAATTCCATTACACTTCATCCTATTCCGAAGTTGATTGTTCGACGAAACTGTAAATGTCGTCCGTGGTCAGCTGATATTCCTGTTTATCGACGACCACGCCGTTTTTATCGATTGCTATCGTCGTCGGCAACGGTCCGATATGATAAGCTTTCGTCACGTCCCTGTTTCGGTCGAGGGCAATCGGGAAAGCCAGTTCCTCATCAAGGCTTCTCAGGAACTGATTGATCTGCTGCTCCCCTTCTGAAACGTTGACAGCGATGAGTTCGTATTCATCGTTGCCTTCATTATAGATCTGATTCATATCGGGCATTTCCTCCCGGCAGGGTTCGCACCAGGTGCCCCAGAAATTCAGGATGACACCTTTATCTTCATTGATCTCCGATAAGTGTACGGTTTCCCCGTCAAGGGTTTCGAGCTGGAAATCCACTGCATCATCCCCGACCTGAACCGCCTGGGAATCGGAGGTCAGATTGAACCATAATGTTATTCCAAGGAGGATGACAATGCTTAATATGATTGTGATCCTGAGTATGTTCCTTGTTTGTCTCTTCATATATTTCACCTACAGTAACTAATTTGCTCCACTTATTATATCATTCATACAGAGGCACGGTTTGACATTATTATGACAATTGACGGCTCAGCTTTTCGCATTCGCGATCAATTTTTTCACTTCGTGCGGCTTTAAGAACCTGTGGTCGTCTTCGCTCAAACCTTCCAGGGTCAAAAAGTCATATCCGATGCGGGTCAGTTTCAGTATTTCCAGGTCAAAATGCTCGAACATCCTTCTGACCTGGCGGTTGCGCCCTTCATGGATCGTCACATCGACGATCATATTCTTATCTTTTTTATCACGGATCACATTCACGGTTGCAGGCGCCGTTTTGCCGTCTTCGAGCATGATGCCTTCAGCCATCATCTTCTGCTCATGCCTCTTCAGGATACCCTTGACCTTCACCCTGTAGGTTTTGGAGATTTCATATTTCGGGTGTGTCATGTACTGTGTGAATTCGCCGTCATTGGTCAGCAGCAGGATTCCTGATGTGTCATAATCCAGGCGTCCGACGGGATAGAGGCGCTTATCGAGTGCCCTGAACTTGGAAATCACCGTTTTGCGGTCGCTTTCATCCTCCACTGAAGAAATTTCACCGACAGGTTTGTAATACAATATATATACTTTCTCTTCTTTGGTGATCGGCACGCCGTCCACTTCGACATCATCCCCGGCTGTCACTTTTGTCCCCAGCTCCGTGACGGTTTTTCCGTTGACTTTCACGCGTCCTTCGGTGATGAGTTGTTCCGCCTTCCGCCGCGATGTCACACCGCTGTTGGCTATAGCTTTTTGCAATCTGATTTCATCCATCATTTTTTTCCTCCTTCAAATTATCGAAAAATAAATCGATTTCTTCCTGTTCTTGTATATCATCCTGTGTCGGCAGGTCCGCGAGACTTTCCAGGCCGAATACGTAAAGGAAAGTCCGGGTGGTGACAAAGTGTGATGCGCGTTCATTCTCAACGTTCTTTTTCATGATCAGCCCTTTATTCAAAAGGGTCGTGATCGGCCCGTCCGACTGGACCCCGCGCAGCTCCTCTATCATAGCACGGGAAGCGGGCTGATTATATGCGATGATCGCCAGCACTTCAAGCGCCGCCTGCGAAAGCCTGTTCTTCGGCTTATCCTGAAGGATGCGGTCGATGTATTTCTCCATCCGGGGCGTCGTCTTCAGGAAATATGTCTGTCCGTGGCGGCTGATCTCCAGATGCGGCTTGTGATGTTTTTCGATTTCCTGCTGAAGCTGCTGCTTTGTGACCGGTACATGCATGATCAGCTGTTCTTCCGTCAGCCCCACATCACCTGCGATGTAGAGCAGGCCTTCTATGATTTCAATTTTTTCCATACTATTGCTGCCTTTCAAATTGGAATTCACCATCATCCAAAGTAGTTATATTCATTTTATGTGCTTTCACCCAGTCCAGGACGACCATGAAAAGTGCCACGACCATCGCCCTTGATTCATCCAGGCTGAACAGTTCAGTGAGCCTGAGTGCGCGTCTGCCGCTGAACTTTTCGTTGATGTAAGACTCTGCATATTCTTTCGATATCACTTCCCGCCTGATTGAAACCGTCTGAGTGCGTGTCAGCGATACGCGCATCCTGACCTTCTGGTACGCTTCCAGCAGATGTGCAAGGGTCAGGTCGGGCTCGTCGCCCCCCTCCCCGGACTCCTCGAACTCATGCGGTGCCTTGATGAAAGTCTTGTCATTCTCCATCTTCAAGTATGAAAGTTCTTCTGCATACTGTTTGTAGTTCTGATACTCCAGCAGCTGTTCCATGAGCTGTTCCCTCGGGTCTTCAAAATCCGCCTCCACGGCCGCCGGCTCCGGCAGCAGCATGAAGCTCTTTATCTTCAGAAGCTCACTCGCCATGACCAGATATTCGCTCGCCACATTGATCTCAAGTTCTTTCATTTGGTTGATGTATTCCATATACTGGGCTGTAAGTGTGGCCATCGGTATATCATATATATCAATCTCAAGCTCCCTGATCAGGTGCAGCAGCAGATCGAGCGGCCCCTCAAACACTTCTAATTTAACTTCATATGTACGCATACTAAAACCTCAATTTTGGAGAATCATTATGGATGAAAAAACTTTATTGAAATACTATAACGAATTTATTATAAAGCAAGATTACTTTGAATGCCATGAAATCATGGAGGACGCCTGGAAGTCGAAAACCGCCTTTTCAAAGGAAGATGACGAAATCTTCTTCATCCAGCTTTCGACGGCGGAATACCATTATCGCAGAAACAACGTCTACGGTGCACGGAAAATATACGGCCGTGCCGTGCGGCGGCTCGGGGAGCGGCCTTTCGATCACTGGAAGTATGGGTTGAAGAGTGACATCATCCCCCTTGTGGAGGCGCGTTTCAGTGCGGTAGGCACTGCAGACTTCTCACCCCTGCACCTGCCGCTTACGGATGCGATGCTGGAGGCGCTCCGCCTCTATGCCATGCCCGGGTGTCCAGCGGAAGAATTTTCCCGCTTCATCCGCACAATCCATAAAAAAGACATCACCCTTGTGCAGAAACACCGTCTTCGGGACAGGTCCGAGATCATCAATGTGAGAAATGAAAAACTCAGGAGGAAAAGGTCCGGAGATGATGAAACATAAAAACTGCAGACGGCTGTCTGCAGTTTTCTAAACTAATAGGAACCAGTAAGCGATGCCCCATATGAGAGCAAACAACAATATGACCAGAAAGACGACATTTTTATTCTTCATCTTTGATGATCTCGCTTAATAAACTTCTGCCTTCTGTTTCGTACTCGACACCAAAGTTCTCCGCTATCGTTGCGGCGAGGTCGCTGAATGTCTCACTCTGGCGGATCGGTCCGTAGTCCAGGTCTCTTTTGGACGTGATCAGGAGCGGTACATACTCCCTTGTATGATCGGTCCCCGTGTGGGTGGGATCGTTGCCATGGTCGGCGGTGATGATCAGCAGGTCATCTTCCCCGAGTTTTTCAACGATTTCCGGCAGCCTTTCATCAAACTCCTTCAAGGCGTTGGAATAACCTGCAGGATCCCTCCTGTGGCCATATAAGGCATCGAAATCAACAAGGTTCAAAAATGACAGGCCCTCAAAATCACGGTCCATCACTTCAAGCAGCTTATCCACCCCATCATCGTTGCTCTTTGTCCTTACCGAGTCGGTGATGCCGGAACCGGTGAAGATGTCGTTGATCTTGCCGATTGCTATGACATCCTTCCCATCATCCTGAAGCGCGTTCAGTACAGTCCTGCCGAAAGGTTCAAGTGCATAGTCATGCCTGTTTTCGGTCCTTGTGAAATCATGCTTGTTTGTGCCGGTGAAAGGCCTTGCGATGACGCGGCCGACCAGGAATTCAGGCTCTTTCGTCATCTCCCTCACCTTCTCGCAGATTTCATACAGCTCTTCCAGAGGAATGACTTCCTCATGGGCCGCGATCTGGAGCACCGGGTCATTTGATGTGTAAATGATCAGGTCCCCGGTCTCAAGCTGATGTTCCCCGTAATCTTTGATGATTTCCGTACCGCTTGCAGGGATGTTGCCGACGATCCCCCTGCCGGTCGCTTCCTTGATTTTATCGAGCAGCTCTTCCGGGAAACCGTCGGGATAGACCTTGAACGGCTCCTTTATATTGAGTCCGGCTATTTCCCAATGGCCGGTCATCGTATCCTTGCCTCTGGATATTTCAGCCATTTTGCTGTAAAAAGCCTGCGGCGCCTCAGGGCAGCCGATGCCCGGAAGCGCATCAATGCAGCCGAGTCCCATCTTTTCAAGGTTGCCGAGGGTGACGGGAGAGTCTTCAAGCAGGTGCTTAAGGGTGTGTGCCCCTTCGTCCCCGAATTCCCGGGCATCGTGCTGAGCCCCGATGCCGACTGAATCAAGCACTGTCAAATGAATTCTTTTAAACATATTATACCTACTTTCTCGGGTGGAATTGTTTATACATCTCACGGATTTTTGAAGCGGAGATTTGCGTGTAGATCTGGGTGGTGCTGATATCCGAATGACCCAGCATCTCCTGGACAGCTCTTAAATCCGCACCGTTTTCTATCAGGTGTGTTGCGAATGAATGCCGGAAAGTGTGCGGCGTGATATTTTTGTTGATGCCGCTCAGCACTTCGTATTTCTTGATGGTTTTCCATAGCCCCTGACGGGTGAAGCCCCTGCCCCGGTTGGTGATGAACAGGTCCTCGGTATCCTCGGCCTTGAGCAGCCGGGGCCTTATGCTGCCGATGTACTCGTCCAGCTGCCGGGCGACAAAGTCTGTTATCGGGACGATGCGTTCCTTGCTGCCTTTGCCGCTGACCCTGATGAAGCCCATTTCGGTGTTGACATCAGGACGTTTGATGCTGATCAGCTCACTCACCCTGATGCCGGAAGCGTAAAGTACTTCCATCATGGTGCTGTCACGCCTCCCTGCCGGAGAATCATCCGGTGTGGCAAGCAGCGTCTCCATCTCTTCTATGGTCAAATATACCGGCAGTTTCTTCTCCCCGCGCACTGCGGTCAGCTTGACGGCCGGATTGACTTCGGTCACATCCTGGTTCAGCAGGAACTGATGGAAGTTCCTGAGCGTCGACTGTGTCCTGGAAATCGTCTTCGGGCTCAATCCTTTTTCAGTCATGTATTTGATGAAACCTATCAATACATCGGTGTCCACTTTTGCGAGGGAAGTGATGCCCTGATCATCGAGATAGAATAAGTAATGATTCAAATCCTGTTTATATGAACTGAGCGAAGCCGGACTCAGCCCTTTTTCAATTTTGAGGAAGGTGATGTATTCGTCAACATGTTTTTCAATCATCTTTGCTCTTCTCCATCACCAGTGTACAACTTTTGCACACACCGTGAAAAGTCAGACGGTGATCGGTTACTTTAAAGTGAAAATCATTCTCAACTTTGATTTCAATATCCCCGAGCAGGTCTTCCTCTATCTCCTCCACAGAACCGCAGCTGATGCATACCAGATGATGGTGGAAATGTTCTGCACCTTCTTTGCGGAGGTCATAGCGGGCGACACCGTCACCGAAATTGATCTTATCCAAAATCTTCAGCTCGTTGAGGAGTTCAAGGGTGCGGTATACGGTGGCCAGGCCGATTTCGGGGTATTTTTCCTTCACTTTCATGAATACATCTTCTGCGCTCAGATGATCACTCTCATTCTCCAATAATACCCTGAGTGTCACTTCTCGTTGTGGTGTCAATTTGTATTTTGCATCATGAAGGGCTTCTTTGATATGCTGGATTCTCTTTTCCACGACGCCACCTACTTTAATCATTAATCAATAAATTCATTATACAAAACTTCTTCCAGGATTGAAAGTTATTAATAATTATTATAAATAAAAAATTTTCTAATTGAGAATCACAAATGTGCCAATACATACTGTACAGCAATGATGGTTTTGGCGTCACGGAATTTACCTTCATCAAGAGCAGCCTGGAGCGAATCGACATGGATTTTTTCTATATCCAGAAATTCATCTTCTTCCAGTGCCTGTGCTTCGAATTTCAGCTCCTCTGCAATATACAGATGGATGAGCTCACTTGCAAAGCCCGGGGCGGTGTAAAATTCGTATAACTTCCGGATTTCAGGGCTCACCGCACCGATTTCTTCCCTCAACTCCTTTTCTGCGGTATCGGCCGGTGCCTCATCCCGCTCCACCTTGCCGGCAGGTATTTCTAGCAGCACTTCACCGGTCGGCACCCTGAACTGCCTGACAAAATATAAATGGTCCTCATGGACCGGTATGATTGCGACGGCGCCGTTATGATGGACAATCTCCCTGTACGAAGTTTCACCGTCGGGCAGCCTCACTTTATCATGTGTGACTTTGATCACCCTGCCGTTGAATATCTCATCGGTCTCAAGGATCTCTTCTTTCAAGTGCTCATATGATTTGCTGTTGGTCATGTCAACGCTCCTTGGCTTTTTTATAACAATAATTATAGCACTAAAATTATCGCTTTAAAAAGGGCGGAAATACTTTGGTGAATTAAACTCAATTTTTGTGCATTTTATTGATATAATAATTCTACCCGTAAATGTAAAGGAGTAATATACATGGAATATATTGAATCAAAAAGCGGATTGACATTTTCCCGCATGTCTTTGGGCTGCATGAATTTACCAGTCGAAGATGATATCAAGACAGAAGAGATCATCGAATATGCTCTGTCCCAAAATATCAATTATTTTGATACTGCCGATTTATATCAATACGGTGAAAACGAAGCTGTAATCGGAAAGATTTTGAACAGATACCGGAGCAGATATAATTTCCTTACGGGCACCAAAGTGGGGAATGAATTCGATAAGACGCTGAAGAAGAAGATCGGATGGAATCCGGGCAGGAAATACATCAAAACCCAGGTTAAAGAATCACTCCGCCGATTGGAAATTGATCATATCGATTTATATCAGCTTCATGGCGGAACGATTGAAGATGACAAGGAAGAAACGGTCCTTGCATTCGAGGAGCTGAAATCAGAGGGTCTGATCAGAAGCTACGGCATTTCATCCATACGTCCAAACGTCATTGATTTTTATAATAAGAACAGTAATATCGATACGCTGATGCTCCAGCTGAACCCTCTTGACAACCGTCCTGTGGAATTGCTGGAAGATCTGAAGGACATCGTCATACTTGCCAGGGGACCATTGATGCAGGGGTTGTTCACAGGCCGCCACGAAGCCCACTTGAAAGAGAAATTCCCTGATGGTATCCTTAATTACTCACAAATGGATTTACACGGCATCTTCGATACGCTCGCACGTCAGCATGATGATCTGACCGCCCTGTCGTTCAAGTATCTCATCGATAAGGGTGCAGTCATAGTGAACGGTGTGAGCAGCCTGAAGCAGCTGGAGGATAATATGGACAGTTTCAAAAAAGCGGCTTCAATGACAAATGAGGATTCACGTTTGCTCGACGAGCTGTTTAAAAAAGAAAAGTACGAGGACCATAGATTATGAAAAAATTAGGCTTATGGATTTGGACAGGCATATTCTCAGTGGCGACCATACTGGTTTCACTCGGCTATTATGCCTCCACTCAGACACTCTTCTTCAAACTCCGCGATGTGGAAGTGATCAAACGCCGGGAAACAAGGGCGAAGCGGATAAATTTGAAGGAATTCAGAAAACTGCCCCAGGACAACATTTTAATTCCATCCAGGTTCGACTACAGTATCAATGCAGTCTTTGTCTATCCAAATGATACGAACAAATGGGTGGTGCTGTGCCACGGGGTCACCGAAAATAAGATCAGTTCCATCAAGTACCTGAACATGTTTGTTGAGATGGGCTACAACTGTGTGATCTACGATGCAAGAAGACATGGTGATACGGGAGGCATTCATTCCACATACGGCTTCTATGAGAAATATGATCTTGAGAGTGTCGTCAAGTATCTGCATCAACATTACGGGGAGGATATCGAGTTTGGCATCCATGGTGAATCCATGGGTGCTGCGACCATGCTGCTCTATGCAGGCGAGCTTTCAAATGAGGCGAAATTTTATATTTCCGATGCCTCGTTCTCAAAATTCGCCGACCAGCTGACTTTCATATTCGGCCAGTATTCAAGAGCCGCATCTCCATTTATTCTGATCGTGACGAACCTTTTCTTCCGTGTAAGGAGCAAATTTTCACTGTTCAAAGTCTCACCCATAAGAATCATAGATGAAATTGAACAGCCGATATTATTCATCCATTCAAAAAATGATAAATTCATACCGTACCATCAGACGAAGGAACTGTATGAAAAGAAAAAGGGGCCCAAGATGGCCTGGTACCCCGGACGAGGCGGCCATGTTGAAAGTTTCAACCGGAATCAGGAGGCCTACGTCGCAAAAGTCACTTATTTCCTTGAGAATTACGTGAGATGGGATGTTCGAAGAAATCGTGGGTGATGTAGACGTTTGAAGGCAGCTTTGCCTCCAGCTCATCCAAAAATCCATCTTCATAGCGATTGCTCAAATGGGTGATCAGCAGTGACCCGTAATTTATACTTTTAAAGTTTTCGAGCACATCGGTGATTTCCGAATGGAAATACCGGTGTGCTTTTTCACGTTCCCCGTCGAGATAAGTCCCTTCGTGTACGATGAGGTCGCTCCCGTCCAGGAGGGACATATACTCAGGTGTCGTGATCACACGTGTATCCCCATGCACGGCGATTTTCCGACCTGTAATGTCCGGACCGGTGAAGTCTGCTGTATGGTAAGTTTCACCATTGAATTCAAATGTTTCCGCATTTTTGATCCGGGCATAGGCAGGCCCCGGCTCAAGGCCGATGCGCTTCAGTTTTTCCGGGTCCAGCGCACCTTTTTTATCATTTTCATCAAAGACATACAAGAAGCTGTCGATGTTATGGTCGAGCAGATGTACATGGACTTTGAAGCCGTCCATCTCAATGCACTCACCGTGCGTTATCTCGATTATTTCGAGTGGATAGTTCAGTCGGGATCCGCTGATTTCAAATGTGACCTCCAGCCACTGTGCCAATCCCCGGGGCCCGTAAACGGTGAGCGGTACATCCTCCCCGCCCTGGTGCGCACGCGACGACAGGAAGCCCGGCAGGCCGTAAATGTGGTCACCGTGCAGATGTGTGATGAATATATTCCTGACTTTGGAAGGCTTGATGCCGGTATGGAGTATCCTGTGCTGCAAGGCTTCCCCCGCATCGATCATTATGTACTGATTGATTTCATCCACCGAATCCAATACATAGCTCTGGGTGTGTCTTTTTTTGGATGGCAGTCCTGCACCTGAGCCGAGAACTGTAAATTGCATAGAAAATCACCTGTCTTAATTGATTTTTTAATTATATCATAATAATTGTGTTTTTAAGGTGACAGTGAAATAATTATGATATAAGTATTGAAATTTGAAGGTGGCATCAGGCAGTATGGAGACTGTTAATTTTATTGAAAAATTCATCATATATATAGAAGACCGTTTAAGGGAAGAAATCGACTTCAGCTCTGCATTAAATGAACTTGGCGTCGAACCGAAGTCCTTCATCACCATATTCACCTCACTTGTGGGTATGACACCTTATGAATACCAGCAGAAACGGAGGATGACCGAAATCGCATATGAGCTGTACGAAGGTCACCGCCGGCTTTTGGATATTGCGAAATATTACGGCTACAGGGATGCGGATGAATTCAAGGAACTGTACAAGGCACGTATGGGCATCTCCCCCTACGAAACTGAAAAGTATATCCGGTCGCTTGATCTCCTCGAACGCATCACGTTCGAAGTCGTGCCTGTCGACAAGCCGGAATACCCCTCCCGCACAGTCCATATCGACAGCTTCAGAATAGTGGGATTCACCCGGTACTTCTCACTCAATGATTATACCCGCGATAAGAAGATTGAAATGCTGAAAAGCCTTGAAAGAAACGGCCTGATCGATGAACTTCTCGGCTTCAACAGCGGACGTGTCAAAGGCATCATCCTGCATGAGAGGATCGTCAAAGATGAAATGGAGCTGATGATCGGGGTGTCCTCGTCGGATGCGGCGCCTTTCGATGAAACTTATACGGAATCAGGTGATTTCACGGTTTTTGAAGGTACGGGGAAAGCCGGCACCTTGATGGAAGATATTTACCGGTACATTTTCAGGAGATGGCGCTTCAAGGTCAAACGGGATCTAAACTGCAATTTTTCCATTGAAGTGATCAAGAGTCCGTATGATATCAACTATTCCGATTCCAAAATACAGGTCTGGCAGGCGTTTGAATGAAAAAAGAAGGTGATGACATCCAGTGTCATCACCTTCTTTTTTTTGTTTACTTTGAGTGCTGGACTTTAATGATCTCCACGATGAGCTCGGCCGCTTTGATGAGCTCTTCGATCGGCATCCTTTCAGAAGTCGTATGGATGTTTTCATATCCCAATCCAAGCACAACGGTCTGGATGCCTTTCCCATTGAATACGTTGCCGTCACTTCCCCCGCCGAGTGAAATGAAGTCCGGCTCCCTGCCAATATTTTCAATGGCCGTCCTGACGGTCGTGACCACCTCGGAGTCGAGTTCTGCATGCAGATGGTCATACATCTTCTCTACTGTCACCTCTGCACGGCCCCCAAGCTCTGCCGCTGCATCTTCGAATGCCACTTTCATATGTGCAGCCTGTGCTTTCATCTTTTCAGGGTCAAGACTGCGTGTTTCAGCGAGGACATATGCATAATCTGCGACGATGTTCGTGGCGCTCCCGCCCTCAATCCGGCCGATATTGGCTGTCGTCTCCTCATCGATCCTGCCGAGTGTCATCATGCTGACAGCCTTGGCTGCGATATTGATTGCACTCACACCTTCTTCAGGTGCAACGCCGGCATGAGCGGTCCTGCCGTGAATATGCGCTTCCACTTTACTCTGCGTCGGCGCACTTGTAACGACGGTCCCGACTTTTCCAGTGGAATCGACCGCATAGCCGAACTTGCTTTTAAGCTGGCTGGTGTCGAAAGCTTTGGCGCCGACAAGTCCGGACTCTTCACCGGCGGTGATGACGATTTCGATATCACCGTGTGGAATATCATCTTCCCGGATGATGTTCAGCGCCTCGATCAGGGCTGCGATGCCAGCTTTATCGTCGCTGCCGAGTATCGTCGTGCCGTCGGAAACTATGTAGCCTCCCTCGATCTTCGGGGTGATGCCTTTGCCTGGTGTGACCGTGTCCATATGAACGGTGAAGTACAACGGCGCCACACCTTCTGTGCCCTTGATGCGGATCAAAAGGTTGCCGGCGCCATGTCCGGTGATGTCTGCACTGTCATCTTCAGTGACTTCAACACCCATTTTATTGAAGTGTTCTATCAGGTAGTCGGCGATCTCCCTTTCCTGGCCAGACTCTGAATCCACTCTCAACATCTCTGTGAACTGGTTGATCAAACGTTCTTCATTCATGGTTTTTCCTCCGTAATGATATTGATTATGGGAAACTGGTGTAATATACTGGTTACATTAATCTAGTAAGGATGGTTTTTGTGCATAATAAAAAAGTTAGACAAGTGGTCATTTGGTTCATGGTGTTTTTAATCGTCGTTTCAGGTCTATTATTTGGAGTGAGCATGCTGACAGCATTTTAACTAAATTAAAGAGGTCCCGGAGGGACCTCTTTTTTATAATTCTTCGCAGTGCTCTTCGAACCATGCCTGCAGGTTTGTGATGACACTCATCGTTTCATGCCCTTCGATTTCATGTCTTTCAATCATATCAACGATCTCACCGTCTTTGAATAATGCGAAAGACGGTGAAGATGGCAGATAATCCGGCGCTTTGTCACGCACATGTTCCGTTGCCTCTTTGTCCTGGCCGGCAAATACCGTAAGCAGCTGATCGGGCAGTTTATCATAGTTCAATGCGTGTTTTGCAGCAGGACGTGCGATGCCGCCGGCACATCCGCAGACCGAGTTGACCACTACAAGTGCGGTCCCTTTCTTATTCAGGTGCTGATCCACTTCTTCCGGGGTCGTGAGCTCGGTGTAGCCGGATTCGCGCATTTCACTGCGTGCAGTCGTAACTATATCGTTCATGTACAGGTTAAAGTCCATATTCATTTCGAATCTCTCCTCGTTCATATAAACCTTGTCATGCCAAGGTTTATAATATTATCTCTAAGACCAGTTTATCGGTAAAATTTTACTTTGTAAAGATTAATACACCGATGTATGTTCCGCTGATATCTTCTCGATTCTTTCCTTGACCCTTTTCAGGAACTGTCCGGCAACTAAGCCGTCAAGGATGCGGTGGTCGATGGAGAGGCATAAGTTCACCATATGTCTGATCGCAATCATATCATCCACGATCACAGGTTTTTTGACGATGGACTCCACCTGCAGTATGGCTGCCTGCGGATGATTGATGATGCCCATGGACTGGACAGAACCGAAAGCACCGGTGTTATTGACCGTGAAGGTGCCGCCTGACATATGTTCGGATGTCAGTTTATGCGCCCTTCCAAGCTCTGCAAGTTCATTGACCTGCTTCGCAATACCTTTTATCGTCAGTTCATCCGCATTTTTAATGACGGGCACATAAAGTTTATCATCGCCTGCGACTGCTATTGATATGTTGATATCTTTATTCACCACGATCTTATCCCCCTGCCATGAACTGTTCAGCATCGGGAATTCCTTCAATGTCTCTGCCGCAGCTTTGACAAAAAAGCTGAAGAAAGTCAGGTTGAAGCCCTCATTCTTTTTGAAATCATTTTTCAGATCGTTGCGCAGATTGACGAGGTTCGTCGCATCCACTTCCATCATGAGCCATGCATGAGGGATTTCCGTGGAAGACTGGACCATTTTCTCTGCAATGGCCGCCCGCACTCCGCTCACCGGGATCTCCTCCCCGGCCCTCACTGAAGGTTTTGCGGCCGCCGGTCGGCTTTGTGCCGCAGGTGCCGTTTCAGCAGGTGCCGATTTAGGTTCGGCAGGCTGTTCGATCATTTTCAATATGTCTTTCTTTGTGATCCTGCCATTGAAGCCCGTGCCCTGGACTTCATTCAAATCGATGTCATTCTCACTTGCCAGACGCATCACCACAGGGGAAATGCGGGCACCCCGGGGTTTTTCAGCCTCTTTGGCCGGAGACGAAGACGCCTTGGCAGAGGCAGGCTCTTCCACCTCTTTTTCCGGAGCATCTTCACCGGCAGCAGTGGCTTCTTCACCGCCCTCAGATTCCACGGTGCAGATCGCGACACCGACATCGACGGTCTCCCCTTCGCTGACGAGGAGTTCTCCTATTGTACCGGCTGCGACAGACGGCACCTCGGCAGTCACCTTATCGGTGATCACTTCACAAAGGGGGTCATATTCCTCCACCGTGTCCCCGGGTTTCACGAGCCATCTTTCAATCGTGCCTTCAGTTACACTTTCACCTAGTTTAGGCATTTTTATCTCAGTCATAATATCCCCTCCATCAGTGCTCCAACAGTTCAAGCATCTTCTTTTCTATTTTGTCCGGATTGACCATGAAATAATCCTCCATCAGCGGAGAATACGGCATTGCCGGCACGTCCGGACCAGCAAGCCGCATGATCGGTGCATCGAGGTCATAGAGGCAGTTTTCTGCGATGATCGCCGATACTTCACTCATGACACTGCCTTCCAGATTATCTTCTGTCACGAGGAGCACCTTGCCTGTTTTACTGGCCGATTCGATGATGCTTTCCTTATCCAGAGGATAGACGGTCCTCAAATCCAGAATCTCAATGTCGTGACCGTCTTTGGAAAGTCTTTCTGCGGCCTGCAGTGAGTAATTCACACAAAGGCCGTAAGTGATGACGGTGATGTCCTCCCCCTTCCGTTTGACGTCCGCCTTGCCGATCGGCACCGTGTAGTCCCCTTCCGGAACTTCCTCCTTCAGGAGGCGGTAGGCTTTTTTATGCTCGAAAAATAAAACCGGATCGTTGTCCCTGATCGCCGATATCAACAGCCCTTTGGCGTCACTCGGTGTGGAAGGGATGACCACTTTCAATCCCGGCGTGGAAGAAAATAAAGCTTCCACGGATTGCGAATGGTACAGGGCGCCGTGTATGCCGCCGCCGAAAGGTGCACGGATGACGATCGGGCAATTCCAGTCCCCGTTGGAACGGTATCTGATTTTTGCAGCTTCACTCAATATCTGGTTTGTGGCCGGCAGTATATAATCGGCGAATTGGATTTCTGCAACCGGCCTTTTGCCCATCATTGCAGCACCGATCGCCGTACCGACTATGTTTGATTCGGCAAGGGGGGTATCCATGCAGCGGAGTTCCCCGTATTTTTCCTGCAGGCCGGCAGTCACTTTGAATACGCCGCCTTTTTTGCCTACATCTTCGCCGAGGATGAAGACATCCTCGTCCTTACCCATTTCATGATCCAGTGCATTGGATATTGCCTGGAGATAAGATATTTTAGCCATTGTTTGCCTCCTCATACACATTCTTCAGCGCATCTTCCGCTTTTGGATATGGTGCGTTTTCGGCATCTTTCGTGGCATCCTTGACGATCACTTTGAATTCTTCTTCCACATCTAAAAACCAGGAATCATCAGCGATGTTTTTTTCAACCATATAATCTTTCATCAGGACGAGGCAGTCTTCTTCTTTATTTTTCTCACGCTCTTCCAGCGTGCGGTAAGAGTCATCATCATCGGAAGAATGGGCCGTCAGCCTGGTCGACATCGCTTCTATCAATGTTGGACCTTCACCATTCACTGCCCTTTCCCTTGCCGCCTTGACCACTTCATATACAGCAAAAGGATCATTGCCGTCGACATGATCACCTTGCATTCCATAGCCGTGTGCACGGTCTGAAAGCTTTTCGACTGCATACTGAAGATGTGTCGGTACACTGATGGCATATTTATTGTTCTCGATCAGGCAGATCACAGGGAGTTTATGTACACCTGCGAAATTCAGCCCTTCATGAAAATCTCCCTGGCTCGTGGAACCTTCTCCAAGAGTGGTCAGTGCAACCCTTTTTTCACCATCAAGTTTAAATTTATACGCAGCCCCGACGGCATGCAGCACCTGGGTGGTGACTGCAGAGCCCTGGGACAGGATATTATTGGTTTTTTTACTGAAATGCCCCGGCATCTGGCGTCCTCCGCTTTGTATATCCCCTTCTTTGGCAAAAGCTGAAAGCATCGTCTCAAGAGGGGTCATCCCGAAATGTGTCACCAGTGCCAGGTCCCTGTAATAAGGGCTGAGGATATCTTCCTCCCTGTTCAGCGCAAAACCCGCGCCGACCTGTGTCGCTTCCTGGCCCTGACAGGATATGACGAACGGGAGTTTACCCGCCCTGTTCAACAACCACATCCTCTCATCGAGCTTCCTCGACAACAGCATTGTGCGGTACATTTCTTTTACATCATCATCAGTCAAACCGACTTCTTCATGATTTCTCATAGTTTGCCTCCTTAAACATGTATAGCCATTCCCTCGGCATCCAGGCCGAGTTCCATCAGAATTTCAGATATTGATGGATGTGCATGGACACTTGAACCGAGCTCCAGGGCAGAAGCATCCAAAAATTTGGCCAGGGCTGCTTCGTTGATCAACTCGGTCACATTCGGCCCGACCATGCTTACACCGAGTATATCCCCTGTTTCCGGTTCAGTAAGTATTTTTCCGAAGCCGTTCTTATTGCCTTCGATGACAGCCTTGCCTATGGCGTTAAGTGGAATCTTGTGTGCCTCGAATGGGAGGCCCTCTTCCCTCAGGCGGCTTTCTGTCATTCCGAGGGCAGCTGCTTCAGGTGAAGTATAGATGCATCTCGGCACCTGGTTATAGTCAAGCTTATATGGTTCCTCATCAGTCATATGGATGACGGCATTGAGTGCCTCTTTGGAAGCGACATGGGCAAGCTGTAAGTTGCCTATGCAGTCTCCGACAGCATATATATTATCATCTTTCGTCTGATAATAGTCATTTGTCTTGATGTAGCCATCTTCCAATTCTATCTTTGTGTTGGATAGCCCGATATCTGAAATATTCGGTGTCCTGCCGATCGCCACAAGCACTTTATCAAACGATTTATCTGACTCTGATTTAAATTTTACATTATCACTATTTAAAATCACATTATTTTCATCCAGAGTGACGGCCGTCTCGAAATCGACACCCTTTTCAGTGAGGGATTTTTTCAAGGCGCTGCCGAGATCCTGATCCTCACCGGGAAGGATTCGCTCACCCGCTTCATATACAGTCACCTTTGAGCCCAAATCATTCAGAAGGCTTGCAAACTCCAGTCCGATGACTCCCCCGCCGATGATTGCAATGCTTGCAGGCACCTCGTCCAGCTCCATCATATCATCACTCGATAATATCAATTTCCCGTCAAACGGGAGGAACGGCAGTTCACGGGGGTAGGAACCTGTACATATCAGGACATTCTGGTTCACGAGTATTTCACTTTCACCTTCATCGTCGTGAGGATTGTCCACCGCAACTGTGCCGGCCATCGGGGAAAACAGTGAAGGTCCGAGAATCCTTCCATGGCCTTCGAATACATCGATTTTATTCTTTTTCATAAGGTGCCGGATGCCGTTATACATCTGGTCTACGACCTCGTCTTTCCTCGCCGTGATATTTTTCATATCAAACGTCGGTTCGACCCCGTCGATGCCGAAGTCAGCGGCATTCCTCATCAAACTGGCCGTTTCGGCCGACTTGAGGAATGATTTCGTAGGGATGCAGCCCTTATGCAGGCATGTCCCACCGAGTTTTGATTTTTCGACGATTGCAGTTTTAAGTCCCGACTGGGATGCTTTGATGGCGGCAACATAGCCTGCAGTGCCGCCGCCCAAAATGACCAGATCATACTGGTTTGCCATTACTAGTCCCCCTTATTCATATTCCTTCAGCACTTCTTCACCCGATGCCACCCGGTATGCACCTTGTGCAAGTGCGAGCATTTCCTTCTCTCCGGGGTATACATGTATCCCGCCGAGGAATTCTATATACGGCCTTATCAGATCAATGAGAAAATCACTGTAGGCAAGACCGCCGGTGAATAAAATCCCGTCTATATCACCTTTCAGCACTGCTGCACGCGACCCGACTTCCTTGGCGATCTGAACGCTCAGTGCCTTGTAAACTTCAAGGGCATGCTGATCTCCCGATAGGGCTTCCTCTTCCACTTTCAGGGCGTCTCCAGTTCCTCTCAAAGAAATGAAGCCGCCCTCTTTGCTGATTGATTTTTCGACCTCTTCGAGCGTCAGTCCGTTATCAAAAATATACTTGGCCAATGCTCTGTTCGGCAGTGCACCGCTCCTGGTCGGGCTCATCGGCCCATCGCCGTACAACCCGTCGTTCACGTCGATGACCCTGCCCTTCTGATGAGCGCCGACAGTGATGCCGCCGCCCATATGGACCACGATGAGATTTACATCCTCATAGCGTCTGTTGAGGCGTGCGGCATAATCCCGCGCTACAGCTTTCTGGTTGAGGGCATGGAAAATAGAGATGCGTTCAAGTCCTTTGATCCCCGTGACTCTCACTTCATCCATCAGCTCATCGACGACGATCGGGTCCGTGATTGTCGCCTGGATGCCGTATTCACTTGCGATTTCATGGGCGAGTATGGCACTCAGATTGGAAGCATGCTCACCGCTCCCTGAAGATTTAAGGTCCTCGAGCATACGTTCATTCACTTTGTAGGTGCCTCCGTCGACGGGCTTCAGCAGACCGCCCCTTGCACTGATGGCATCCAGATTTACAACGTCGATTCCATACTTATCCAGGAAAGCATATATGGATTTCAATCTGGCGGGCCCCTGATTGATCAGGGGCCGGCTCACCTCTGTGGTGGCAAGCCTTAAAGTTTCGGCATGTATTTCCTGAAGATCTTCAAAATAGGCGACTTTGGTGGAAGTGCTGCCCAAATTCAAAACGAGTATTTTAACTGTCATGATTGGATTAAATCCCTTTATTGAATTGATTTTTTTCATTTAATGAAAATGTGCTTCTGACACGCATCATCTGTTCAATGCGCGTTTCAGCCAGCCGGTCGGCGGCCTCTGCGGTGGAGATGTCCTGCTCTTTTGCGATACTGAAGATCTTGTCCATCTGATCGTAGATGCCTTTCACTTTCTGGACTGCTCTCTCCTCATTATAGCCTTCGAGTTCATCCGCCACGTTGACCACGCCTCCGCTGTTGACGACATAGTCCGGAGCGTAGACGATATTTTTTTCAGCCAGCAAGCTGCTGTGTTTTTCATCCTCCGCCAATTGATTGTTCGCACTTCCGCAGATTGCTTTAACTTTCATCTGGGGGATCGTCTCGTCATTCAAGATGCCGCCGAGCGCACATGGTGCAAATATATCGGCTTCAACGCCGTAGATTTCATCGAGTCCGACTTGGCGGGCCCCGAAATCATTGACGGCTCTGTCGATGGCTTCCTGATTGATGTCGGTGACGATCAATTTGGCGCCTTCCTCATGGAGGTATTCACACATTTTATAGGCTACAGCCCCCACGCCCTGCACCGCAATCGTCTTACCTTCCAGTGAATCATCACCGAAAGCTTCCTTCGCAGTCCGCTTCATGGCCATGAACACCCCAAGAGCCGTCTTCGGACTCGGGTCCCCGCCGGAGCCGTATGATTCACTGATGCCGCAGACATACGGTGTCTCCTGATAAATATAATCCATATCCTCAACCGTAGTATTCACATCTTCCGCTGTGATATATCGGCCTCCGAGACTGTTGACATAACGACCAAGAGCCCTGAAGAAAGCTTCTGACTTGTCCTTCTTGGCATCTCCGATGATGACCGTCTTACCGCCGCCAAGATTCAAACCGGCAGCGGCATTTTTATAAGTCATGCCTTTGGCCAGCCGCAGTACATCGGTGATCGCTTCTTCCTCCGATTCATAATCCCACATCCTGGCCCCGCCCAGTGCCGGTCCGAGGGTGGTGTCGTGGATGCAGATGATGGCCTTTAATCCGCTGGCCCCATCATAACAGAAGACAAGTTGTTCATAATCATTATGTTCCATCTTTTCAAATATCATTTACTACACTCCCTGAATTATTATAGATTAAGATAAGGATTTCATGGCAAGACATATGGAATTGTATTTATCTTCTGCACTGTCCGCCCTTGAAGTTAGAACGATCGGGACTTTTGCACCGACGATCATTGCAGCCACTCTGGCTCCCGCCGAGTAAACCAGTGATTTGTACAGTATATTCCCCGCCTCAATCTGAGGTGCGACAAGTATGTCCGCATCACCCGCCACCTCAGAATCAATGTTCTTGGCAGCGGCGGCCTCCTTTGAGACTGCAAGGTCATACTGGAGTGGTCCGTCCACTATAAATTCTCTCATATTTCCGTTATAAATACTTTGAATAACATCTTTTGATTCGACCGTGGAAGCTATTTTCGGATTGATTTTTTCTACAGCAGACAACAATGCGACCTTTGGCCTCTGTATATCCAGGCTGTGGGCAAAATCCACGGCATTATCTATGATGCTAATCTTCTCTTTTATGCCTGGTGCAATATTCATTGCGGCATCCGTCAATATGATACCTTTATGATAATTCGGCAGATCGAATAATGCAACGTGGCTCAAAAATCCATTATAAACCAAACCGTGGGCATTGTTCAAAACTGCCTTCAGGATGACGGATGTGGATACTGCCCCCTTCATCAGTATATCGCATGTTCCATCTGCAACGAGTGCTGCAGCTTTATCCGCCGCCTCCACATCTGATTGTGCGCCGTGGATGTAAATATCCGGGTGGTCCAGATATCTTTCATCCATCGTCCCTAAAAGTCCGGTAAGACGTGTCTCGTCATCTATAAGATGGACGGAAATGTTGTATGTATCCACCAGCTTCAAAACCGGCTCCAGTATGGTTTCATCTGCAGCACGGGAAATTGAAAGCGCAATCATTTTATGGTTCGGCTGATTGAAAATTTCATCAAATTCCATGAATGTCCCCCCTCTTGCCTTTAATTATACATATATGTATAAAAAATTACATAGGAATTAAGAAACGTGGAATATTAAGAATTTTTGTTGAATTGTACTATTTAATCAGGCATTGTATAATGAGCAGGATAGCAGGATTGGGTGAGGGATATGCAGAAAATAATAGCATTATTAATTCTTGTCATACCGGCAATACTTGCCGGCGTCGGTGTAAAATGGATGAGGGACAGCGTATTCGGCGTCCTGAATGAGCCGTTCACCATGACAGCAGTACAATTTGGCGTCGGACTCGCCATCTCGGTGGCCGGCATCTGGTTTATCGGCGGCTACATTCTACATCGTGAAAAAAAGAATAAGCGGGCGGCTGAGCGCTTCCAGAAAAAAGAAAACACAACTGTTGATGAAGATTAATCAACAGTTGTGTTTTTTATGAGTGAACGGGCGTTCAGAAGAGCAGCTTCAGTCACATCCTGGCCGCTCAGCATACGGGCGATTTCATATACATGATCATCACCGGTCAAATAGCGGGTGTTGGTGATTGTCCGCTCCCCGTCACTGTCTTTATAAATATATAAATGATAGTCGGAAATGGCCGCAGCCTGGGGCAGATGGGAAATCACCAGTATCTGTCTCGATCTGGATAAGATCTTCATCTTTTCAGCCATCCTGGTCGCTACACCACCGCTCACTCCCGTGTCAATCTCATCAAGGATAAGTATGGATTGCTGGTCGTATTCTGCGAAGATGGATTTGATCGCGAGCATCACCCGGGACATTTCCCCGCCCGAGGCCACCTTGTTCATTTCCTTCAAAGGTTCACCCTTGTTTGTGGATATCATGAACTGTACATCGCTATACCCTCTCGCGTGGAATTTATCCTGCCTCGTCCTGATTTCAAAATCCACCTGTGACATTTCAAGATCCATCAATTCTTTCAGGATCCGGCTTTCAAGAAAGTGCTTACGTTCATTCCTGAATATATGGAGCGCCTCCGCATTTTTCTCCATGTTGGCAAGGAGGGCTTCTTTTTCGGAATTCAGCTTCTCAAAAGAGTGGGAGATATTTTCAAGTTCCTGAATATCATTATCAAGCTCATCAAGAAAAGACAGAAGCTCATCATATGTCTTGTTATATTTCCTTTTCAGGTAATTGATGCTGTTCAGCCTTGCCTGGATATCGTTCAACCGTCCCTCATCATAGTCCATTGAAGACATGCTGGATGTGACGTGCGACTCCAGTTCCTGGATGATGAAATAGCTGTCCATTATAGTCGGGCTGTAATCCTTGAATTCCGTATCATACTGGGACAGCGATTCGACCTGCTGATTCAAATCATATAGTGTGGCCTGCGGACTTTTTTCGGAAGCAAGCAATGACTTGATTGCACTCAATGAATCGAAGACCTTTTCGAAATTCATCAAGTATTCCAGTTCCTCCTCAAGCTGTTCTTCCTCGCCCTCTTTCAATTCCAGGGCGGAAATCTCCTGGAACTGATGCTGATACAACTCGAGGGAGTCCCTCCGGTTACGGTCCCTGTACTCCAGTTCTTCAATCTTTTTGATCGTCGCCAGATAATCATCGTAATCTTTTTTATATTCCTGAAAAATATCCTCATTGTGGATATCAAGAAATTTATCCAAATACAGTATGTGTTTCCTTTTATCCAAGGCATCAAGCTGGGAAGACTGTGCAAATATGCTGACGACCTCCTCCATGATTGTTCTGAGCTGGGTGAGGGTGATCATGCTGTTATTCAGTTTGATGATGCTTTTCTTGTTCTGCATGATCTCGCGCCGCACGATATACAACTCATCTTCAGGTATATTGTACTCCTCCAGAAGGTCGTGCATCCTCGGCGTATCCGGAAAATCAAAGACACCCTCGATAAGGGAGCCTTCAGTATCGTATCTGATGTCATCCTGCGAAGCTCTTTTACCGTACAGATAATTGATTGATTCTATGATCATACTTTTACCGGCGCCGGATTCTCCTGAAATGACAGTCAGTCCATTATGGAAGTCGAGTTCTACATGTTCCAGAATAGCAAAGTTTTTAATATTTAAACGTAAGAGCACCTACAACACTCCAATTTTTAAATCAGATTGAAAATACGGTCCCTGATCGCCTCTTGTGAATCTATATCCCGGCAGATCAATAGACATGTATCATCTCCACAGATCGTTCCAACCACTTCTTCCCATTCAAGCTGATCGATAATCGCCCCGATGGACTGGGCATTGCCCGGAAGGGTCTTCAGCACCAGCAGATTCTCTGTGTAATCAAGCTTGACGAAGCTGTCCATCAGGTAACGCCCCAATTTTTCCAGAGGATGGAATTTCCGGTCTTTTGGAAGGCTGTACACATAAGCTCCAGTCGGTGTAGGGACCTTGACCAGCTGAAGTTCTTTGATATCCCTTGAAACGGTTGCCTGGGTCACGTTGAAGTTATATTCGTTCAGCATGGCCACCAGATCTTCCTGAGTTTCGATTTTATTGTTTGTGATGATTTCTCTGATTTTAATCTGTCTGATCGACTTGTTTGACATTATTATCCTCCATATTATGAGCCTGTATATTTATACATATAATATCATAACATGAGGAGGAAATACACTAAAAAAACATTCACTTATATTACAAAGTGAATGTCTTCTTCAGTGAGACTCTTTCTGCCATTCATATTATGCACTGCATGGAGCAGATATTCCTGATTGCCCTTGGCTCCCTTGACCTTCGATTTGGTGACGGCCACCGGCTGTAAATCCAGTGTCCTGCATTCTGCGGCCACCCTGCTGATCACATTTTTGTGGGTTTCCGCAGAAGTGATGATACCGTCAGATTCCCGCTCTTCAAGAAAACTTTCAAACTGGGGTTTGATCAGTGCAATGATTTCATACTCATGGTCGAACAGTTTCCTGATATGTCTCAGTATGGGAACAATCGAGGTGAATGAAACATCAATGCTCATGATGTCCGGCACAGGAGAAAAATCTTCTGCCCCGGTGATCTTAAAATTCGTCTGTTCTTTAACGACGACCTGCGGGTGGATTCTGAGTTTATAGTCGAGCTGATTGGTTCCGACATCCACCGCATATACAAGCCTGGCACCGTTCTGCAGGGCACAATCCGTAAATCCGCCTGTTGAACTGCCGATGTCGATCATGATCCTGTCCCGGAGATCGATCCCGAATTCTTCTATGGCATGTTTCAGTTTCAAGCCACCCCTCGAAACGAATGACTTTAAATTTTTGAACCTGATATCCGCTTTCTCAGGGACAATCATTTCGGAAGGTTTATATACCGGCTGATTGTTGTTCAACACTTTACCGGCCATTATGAAACGCCTGACTTCCTCAAGCGTCCCGATATTGTAGTTTTCTTCCAGGTAAGCGTCAATACGGACTTTTTTCATGTTTTTTACCAACCAATTTTAAAGCTTCATGATGAATGTTCGCAGCAGTTATCCCGATATCTTCCAATAAAAGGTTTACATCGCCATGCTCGATATATTCATTATCTATGCCGATACGTTTCACCTTGTTAGTGTATTGATGGTCGCTGAAAAATGTCGCGATCATGCTGCCGAGCCCGCCTTCAAGCATCGACTCTTCGACAACGACGACCGGGGCGTCAGACGCACCCAGTGCATGCAGATATTTCTCATCGAGCGGTTTGATGAACCTCGCATTCACCACACCCGCCTCAGTCTCTTCGCGGCTCAGTGTGCCGGCGGCTTCCTCTGCAAGAGCAACTGTCGGTCCGAAAGAGATGATCTGGAGATCATTGCCCTCTTTCAGCAGTTCCCATTCACCGATATCGAATGAAGGCCTCGACTGATTCATGTCCACACCCGGGACGTTGCCTCTCGGATACCTGAGTGCGACCGGCCCTTCATGTTCAAAAGCAAGGTCGATCATTTTTGCAGCCTCAAATTCATCCCGCGGCATCATCAATGTCATATTCGGCAACGGAGTGATGAAGCTGATATCAAAAACACCCTGGTGAGTTTCCCCGTCCGCTCCCACGAGACCGCTCCGGTCTATACCGATGAAAACATTCAGATTCTGACGGTCCACATCATGCAGCAGCTGATCATAACCTCTTTGGAGAAATGTCGAGTATATCGCAAGATAAGGCCGCATGCCGTTTGAAGCCAGTCCTGCGGACATCGTCACTGCATGCTGTTCTGCAATGCCCACATCAAAGAAGCGGTCCGGCAGCTCTCTTTGGAACCTGGTCAGCTTGCTGCCGACCGGCATGGCTGGTGTAATCGCCACGATGCTCTCGTCCTCATGCGCTTTTTCAAGCACAGAATTCGACATGAACTCGCTCCAGGAGACGGTCTGCTTTTTTCCGAGCACTTCCCCTGTTTCTATCTTATATGGACCGAGGCCATGCCATGTGCCGAGCTTATCGTCTTCTGCAGGATGGTAGCCCTTGCCCTTTTTAGTGATGACATGGACGATTACAGGACCCTTATAGTCTTTTGCAGACTCGATCGCACGCTCGAGATCTTCAAAGTCATGCCCATCCACCGGACCGATATACTTGATTCCGAGCTCTTCGAAGAAGATGCCTTCCACAACCAGATATTTCAGGCTGTCTTTGACACGGTCTGCCACATCTCGCAGCCTTGAGCCGACCTGCGGCATTTTCTGTATTGCATCTTCGACATCATGTTTGAACCTGTTGTAGTTGCTGTTTGTACGGATCCGGCCGAGCATGTTGTGAAGTGCGCCGACATTCGGCGCGATGCTCATTTCGTTATCGTTCAGGATGATCGTCATATCCGTCTTATCGGATCCGATGTGATTGAGCGCTTCAAGCGCCATCCCGCCGGTAAGGGCACCATCTCCGATGACAGGGACGACATGATAATCTTCAGCCTTGATATCCCTTGCTTTAGCGATGCCCATCGCTGCGGACAAGGAAGTGCTGGAATGCCCGGCTTCCCAGACATCATGTTCTGATTCACGAGTTTTTGGAAAACCGCATAACCCTTTGTACTGCCTCAAAGTATCGAACTGGCTGATCCTGCCGGTCAATATTTTATGGATATATGCCTGGTGGCCCACATCAAAAATGAATTTGTCTTCAGGGGAATTGAAATGTTTGTGCATCGCGATGGACAATTCAACCACCCCGAGATTGGCACCGATGTGTCCACCTGTAATCGCACATGATTCTATTAAAAATTCCCTGATATCCTGGGAGAGTGATTCCAATTCTTGTGTGTCCAGGTTTTTGAGGAACTTTGGATTTTCGATTTGAAAAAGATTCATAATACATCCAACCTTTAAATTTACTGTTTTCAATTATAACATCACTAACAGTATCTAAGAATACAATAAGTGAAATTAATTCAATTATCCCTTATTGCAAATTTGTTCAGGACGTTTTTCAGCTCGGTGATGTCGATTGTCCTCTTTACAGCGTCCAGCTCCGCTTCCGCGAGTGACACTTTCTGCTCCATCCGTTCTTTTGCACCTTCGAGACCGAAGGCGCTGACGTAGGTGACTTTATCCTTCCGCGCATCGCTTCCGGTGTTCTTCCCTGTCACTTTTACATCGCCTGTAACATCCAGTATATCATCCCTGATCTGAAAAATGATTCCCAGATACTCGGAAAACCTCAAAAGATGTGAGGCAGTTTCCGCGTCGGCCTCTGCAATAGTCACTGCAGCATGAACAGGAGCGCTGATCAGCCTGCCTGTCTTGTATTTATGAATCGTTTCCAATTCTTCGAAAGTGATCTCTTCATTTTCCGCCTCGATATCCAGCATCTGTCCGCCGATCATTCCATTCTGCCCAGCTGAATCTGCTATGATCCGTACGAGTTCCAGCCTGGTTCCTCCACTGAGTTTTTCATCATTTACGATTAAATGGAAGGATTCAGTCAGAAGATTGTCTCCGGCGAGTATCGCTGCCGCTTCCCCGAAAACTTTATGATTGGTCGGGTTCCCTCTCCTTAAATCATCATCATCCATAGCGGGCAGATCGTCATGGATCAGTGAGTAGGTGTGGATCATCTCGATGGCGCTTGCGGTTTTCAAGCCTTTATCCAACGGAATCGAAAAAGCATCCAGTGCAGCAAACAACAAATACGGTCTGAACCTTTTACCGCCCGATTTGATGGAATATCTACTCGCTTCCGCAATGGTGCCTGAAATATGATTCCCGCCAAGATGGGATAAAATGATTTCATCTATTTTTTTCAAGTATTCTTCAATGTTATTTTTCATTATCCGTATCCTTATTTAAAGTTTCCACTTTCAGTTCTGCATCTTTCAATATGCGCTCACATTCCCGGGAAAGCTCCACACCCTGCTTATAAAGTTCGAGGGACTTTTCAAGCGGGACCTCTTCTTTTTCGAGTTCCTGGACGATTTCGTCAAGTCGTTTCATCTTCTCTTCAAAAGTCTCAGTTTTTTGCTCATTCATCTTCGTTCACCTCTATAACTTTCGAGATTATATTGCCTTTATGGAAATGGCTGGTGATCGTCTCACCTTCCCGGAGGTCACCGGCGTTTTTCACCACACCGCCGTCTTTGACAGTGTAGGAATAACCGCGTTTCAATACAGCGCTCGGGCTTAGTGAATCCAGTATTTCCAGCCGGTTGAACAATTTCTGCCGGAGGTTCTGATTGACCATCCTCATCGCATCGTCCAAATCCTCGCGGAGGCCCGCCAGCTGTTTGCCCCCATTATTGATTGCAGGCATCGGGGATAGATGGCCGATATTTGACTTCATCTGATTCAGGGTGTATGCATGCTCCCTGAAATGCCGGTTGAAATTACCTGCAAGCCTATCTTTCTGCACCATGAGCCGCTCTGTCTGCTGGTCGTAAAGCAACGCCGGTGTTTTGAACTTATAATAATTTGAAAGCGACAGGAGCGCCTGCTTCCTGTACTGGATCGCCTGTATCTGGTTGCGGGTGAGCTTAAGTTCAGTCTCCCTCAGCTTCTCCACTATATCATGATGGAATGGGACGGTTAATTCTGCAGCTGCGGTTGGTGTCGGTGCCCTTAAATCGGAGATGTAATCCACAAGTGTGGTATCCGTTTCATGGCCGACCCCTGTGACGACCGGCGTGCGGGTGTTGAAGACCGCCATGGCGACTTCCTTTTCATTGAATGTCCATAAGTCTTCAATCGAGCCGCCCCCACGTGCAAGCAGAATGACATCCGCCCCCAGGCTGTCCGCTTTTTTGAGGTTGGTGAGCACATCCTGCATACTGCCCGAGCCCTGCACAAGCGTATCAATCAATGTAAGCCGGACGAGGGGATACCGTCTTTCGAACGTGGTGATCATATCTTTCACTGCAGCAC
Source organism: Salinicoccus kekensis (assembly GCF_900220995.1). Classification (GTDB taxonomy): domain Bacteria; phylum Bacillota; class Bacilli; order Staphylococcales; family Salinicoccaceae; genus Lacicoccus; species Lacicoccus kekensis. Next base: position 516,993 of record NZ_OBQF01000001.1, on the reverse strand, counting down.
TCGTGGCCGAACTGACGATCGCGATATGCTGCGGGTATCTCGGGATGACCTTTTTATGCTCGCTGTCGAAGTACCCTTTTCCGGCAAGTTCCTTTTTATCTTTTTCCAGCTGCTCAAAAAGCTGGCCAATACCGTCTATTTGAATATCATCCGCATAGATCTGATATTGGCCGTTCATTTCAAATATACTGATCCGTCCCTGTATGAGCACTTTCTGCCCTTCTTCAGGCTCGAATAAAAGCTTCCCTGCAGAAGATTTGAACATGACGCCCCTGATCACCGAGTGGCCGTCTTTTAAAGCAAAATATAAGTGGCCGTTCGTATGATGTTTGACGTTGGATAATTCACCTGTAACAAAGACCCGTCGTAAATACGGGTCTTGGTCAAATTTATATTTCAAATATTTTGTCAAGGCCTTCACAGACAGATATTTGTTACTTTCCATCACGATCATCATCCATTTCTGCAAAAAACTCAGGGAAGTTCTTAAGTACGCCGTTCACGAATTTATGGCTGTCCTTATCGCCGTATAGTTTTGCGATCCTGACCGCTTCATTGATGATCACCTTCGGCGGGGAGTCCTGAAGAAGCAGTTCCGCCACCGCCATCCTCAAAACGTTTCTTTCAGCCTTGGATATCCTCTCCAGGGTGTAATTACTCAAGTGTTTGCTGATGTGGCCGTCCACGGTTTCCTTATTGCTGATGTAGTGGTTGACCACACCTTTCATATACTCCTGCTCCTGAAAAAGGTTATGGAAGGCGGTCTCTTCAAGCGAGACCAAATCGTGATCGAGCTGGAATAATATTTGAAATATTTTCTTTCGCTGTTCATGTCTGTTCATAAATAACACCAATCTATCTTCTATTTAATGATGTTCACGATGTGAACATTGATTTCTTTGACCTGCTGCTCCAGCATGGTGTGCAGAGTCTGATTAACGTTGGACTGAATATTCTCAGCGACCTTATGAACATTCACACCTTCTTTTAATGCGACATAAATCGAAAGGATGACTTCATCGTCTTTCAGGTCGACCCTGACACCGCGTCCACGGAACTTCTTGCCGAGCTTTTCTATATTACCGCTCGCGAAGTTGTTCTGCAGACTGTGCACACCCGGGGTTTCGGTCACTGCAATGCTCGTTATGACCTCTATGACTTCAGGCGAAATATTGATAGCACCCAGATTTGAATTTTGGGTTGAAATTTTCACTGACATCACCTCTTGATACCATTATACCATGATATCATTTTCAGCTAAAAAATTTGTATTGTAGTTATTATTTATGAAGTCATCATTTTTGAGCAGGTTCATATGGAACGGGATCGTCGTATCGATACCGTCGATTATGAACTCTCCAAGCGCCCTTTTGGAAATATTGATGGCTTCCTCCCTTGAATCGCTGTGCACGATCAGTTTGGCGATCATCGAATCATAATATGGAGGGATGGTGTAGCCGCTGTAGGCAGCTGTGTCCATCCTGACACCAAAGCCGCCCGGAGTGATGTAATTGGTGATTTTACCGGCGGAAGGCATGAAGTTCTTTGAAGGGTTCTCTGCATTGATGCGGTATTCAATCGCATGACCGTTGAATTTGATATCCTCCTGCTTAAAAGGGATCTCTTCCCTCATGGCGATCTTGAGCTGCATTTTAACAAGGTCGATACCCGTGATCATTTCCGTGACAGGGTGCTCAACCTGGATGCGCGTATTCATTTCCATGAAATAAAAATTATCATCATTCAGGTCATAGATGAACTCGATCGTGCCTGCACCGATGTAATCGATGCTCTTGGCCGCCCTCACCGCCGTCTCGCCCATTTCACGGCGTTTATCTTCCGTGAGCACCGGGCTCGGCGCCTCCTCGACAAGCTTCTGCATACGGCGCTGCACGGTGCAGTCCCGTTCGCCGAGATGGACCACGTTCCCGTGATAGTCCCCAAGCACCTGTATTTCAATATGGCGGAAATTCTCAATATATTTCTCAATATAGAGGCTCTTATTGCCGAATGCACTCTCGGCCTCCTGTTCCGTCATCTTGTAATTCTGAATCAGCTCTTCTTCATTGCGTGCAACACGGATGCCTTTCCCGCCGCCGCCGTAACTCGCCTTGATGATGACCGGATAACCGACACCCCCGGCGACTTCCCTTGCATGTTCAATCGACTGGACGACACCTGCACTGCCCGGCACTGTCGGGACGCCTGCTTTTTCCATCGTGTTTTTAGCCACGTCTTTGACACCCATCAGCGCAATCGTCTCGTACATCGGACCGATGAAGATGAGGTTGGATGATTCACACATCTCTGCAAAATCGCTGTTCTCCGCTAAAAATCCGTAGCCCGGATGGACCGCATCACAGCCGGTCTTCTTGGCAATTGTGATGATGCTGATCATATCCAGATAACTGTCTTTTGAGAGTTTCGGGCCGATGCAGTAGGATTCAGTGGCAATCTTCCGGTGCAGACTGTCCTTATCCGCTTCTGAGTAGATGCTGACAGATTCAATTCCAAGCTCACTGCATGCACGTATGATCCTTACTGCAATTTCACCGCGGTTGGCAACGAGTACTTTTTTAATCATATTATCCTGAACAATGGTTGATCGTACTCAACCATTTCCCCGTCTTCAACGAGAATTTCTGCGATTTCACCGGAAGTTTCTGCCTGGATTTCATTGAACAGTTTCATGGCCTCCAAAATGCAGACCACGCTCTCATTCGTCACTTTATCCCCGACACTGACGAACGGATCGGATTCAGGAGAAGGTGCTTTGTAGAACGTTCCCACCATTGGTGCCTTAACAAGCACGCCGTCTTTCTCAGCCGGTGCCGCTTCGGCAGCCTTAGCGGTCGGCTGGGCGGCCGGTACCGGCTGGGCAGGCGTCTCCACCACTTCTTTTTGCATTTCTTTTTTCAATTTAATGTCGACTTCGCCATCCTTATAGGATATTTCGGACAGGGAAGCTTTTTCCATGCGTTCAATTAATTTATCAAGATCATCAAAGTTCATAGCAATACTCCTTAAGAAAATTTCTTTCTATAATTCTACTTCAGTGGTCATACCAATTCAAGTGAAAATAATAAAAGCAGAGAACTCTCTGCTTTTAAGCTCTGGACAAGTATGAGCCGTCTTCAGTGCTGACGATCACGCTGTCCCCCTGGTTGACGAACAACGGCACCTGTGCTGTGATGCCGGTTTCCAGCGTCGCCGCTTTAGTAGCACCCGAAGCGGTATCGCCTTTGATGCCGGGCTCTGCTTCAATCACTTCAAGTTCTACAGACTTCGGCAGTTCAACGCCGAGCGTTTCATTGCCGTACATCATGATGGTCACGTTCATATTCGCTTTCAGGAACTGCAGTTCGTGCTCCAGCTGGGAAGCCTGAAGCTCCACCTGCTCGTATGAATTATTGTCCATGAATATATGGCTGTCGCCATCCGCATACAGATACTGCATTTTCATGTTATCAATCTGTGCCCGTCCGACTTTCTCGCCTGCCCTGAAAGTCTTTTCCTGGATGGCGCCGGTTCTTAAATTCTTCAGCTTGCTGCGTACAAATGCCGCGCCCTTTCCGGGTTTGACGTGCTGGAAGTCCGTCACCCTCCATATGCCGCCGTCCGTTTCTATCGTTAAACCTGTTTTGAAGTCATTTACTGAGATCATTTAATCTTCCTCCTATAGTAAAATTATAAAATGAACAGTTCCTTGGAGCTGTGTGTGAGTTTTTTCAGGCCGTCGCCGGTGACGAGGCAGTCATCCTCGATCCTGACACCGCCGAGATCTTCTACATATATGCCCGGTTCGATCGTGACACACATGTTTTCCTCAAGTACAGTATCGCTGCTCTTTGCAAGAGCCGGCCTTTCATGCACTTCCAGTCCGAAGCCGTGGCCGAGGGAGTGGCCGAAGTTTTCACCGTAGCCGTGTTCCGTGATGACATCCCGGGCCACCTTGTCGGCTTCCGATCCCGTCATCCCGGTTTTGACATGGTCCAGTGCCTTGAGCTGTGCCTCGAGTACGATATTGTATATGCGTTCCATTTCATCGCTGACACCGCCGACTGCAAATGACCGCGTGATGTCGGAAGCATAGCCTTTATAATAGGCACCGAAGTCCAATGTGACCATATCGCCGGTCTCGATGATCTTATCCGAAGCCACTCCGTGCGGAAGTGCACCTCTGTAGCCGCTTGCAACAATCGTATCGAAACTTGCACCGCTTGCACCCAGTTTGGTCATATGGCTTTCAAGCGCGTTTTTCACCTGGAGTTCGGTCATGCCGGACTGCACATACTTCAGAATGAATTCATATGATTCATCGGCGATTTCACATGCTTTTTTGATCAGCTGAAGTTCATCCGACGTCTTGTACATTCTGATTTTCTCGACTTCATCCGTCAGAGGTGTCAGCTCGAAATTTTCCTGAAGCCGGCTGTATGTATTATAATTTACATGAGCCCCTTCAAATCCGACGACTTTTAAATTTTTCTCCTCCAGAAATTGAATGAGAAAATCAAGCAGCCCCTTCTTCTGTAATACGAATTCGAAATCTTGTGCCTGTTCCCGTGCCTGGGCATCATACCTGAAATCCGATATCAGGTATTTATCATCTTTCGTGATGACCACGGCCCCGCTCGATCCTGTAAAACCGGAAAGGTACCTTCTGTTGTAATCACTCATCACGAGCAGGGCATCAATCCCTTCGGAATCGATCAATTCCCGAACTTTATCGATTTTAATCATGTTTTCACCTCAAAATGTATTTTACAGTAATTAAGATCCTTTTTCATTTATAAGTATGACATAACATGTTAAAATAATAAAATGATGTTAGGGAGTCAGCGTATGAAAAAATTATTGTTTATAAGTACATTTATATTTATTCTCACTTCATGCGGCGGACCGTCGCCCGAAGATGAACTTGCTTCTGCCGAACAGCAGAAGGAAGAGCTCGTGGAAGTGCTGCAGACGGAATCGGTGGAGCTCGAAAGAAATAAACAGAGACTCGAAATCATAGAAAATGAAATCTCCCAGGCTGAAACCTCACAGAATGATGAGAATGTCCAGACATACATAACTGTCATTGACGAATATTCTGCTTCCCTGACCGGGGAACTGGAAGCTCTTGGCACTGTGATTGAAGAAATCCGGCAGGACGGGGACATTGATGAAGTGGATGATGACATTGATTCCATCATCCGCAATATTGAGGACACCATCAGCACTTATGAATCGGAAGTCAGTGATATCGAATTGAATGACACTTTGATGAGAAGGCACAATTCCATCCAACTGGCTCATGAGGAGATTCCACAGGCCCTTGAAGTCATCAGAAATGGTGCAGAGGATAACAATTTCAGCATCATTGAAGAAGGTATTTCCGCACTGAATGATGTCAGTGAATTTTATTAATGAGGATAGTGGCGTAAATTATGGAAAAAGCAAAATTTGGCGGCCAGGCTGTCATTGAAGGTGTGATGTTCCAGTCCACGAGCAATATGGTGACTGCGATACGGAGGACAAATGATGAAATCGAATATTTTGAAATGGAACGCCCGCAGAAGAAATGGATCCAGAATTTAAAGAAGATACCAATATTGAGGGGCAACGTGGCCATCATAGAATCGTCCGTATACGGGATGAAACACATGGAATATGCCACGGACCGGTTCGAAAGGGATCCTGAGGATGATGTGAAGATCGAATCGGAAAAACAGTCTGCCAATACGGCCAAAATCGTCGTTTCCACGGTGATTGTCGCAATACTTTCCTTTTTGGTGGGTAAATTTCTCTTCACGCTCATACCGGTATTTGTTGCAGAAATGTTCTCAGGCATCATCACCGGACATTTCGGCCAGGTCGCGCTTGAGACATTTTTCAAGCTGCTGCTCCTGCTCGGATACATTTATGCGATATCATTTACGCCGATGATCAAAAGGCTCTTCCAGTATCATGGTGCGGAACATAAAGTGATCAATGCATATGAGTCGGATAAAGCCCTCACGGTCGATAATGTACAGAGCAGCTCGAGACTGCATTACAGATGCGGCAGTTCATTCATACTCTTCACCGTCCTGGTCGGTTTCGTCGTCTACATGTTCGTTCCGGTCGATCCCTTCTACGTGAGGATCATCAACAGGATACTCCTCATACCGGTGGTTCTTGGATTATCTTTTGAAGTCCTGCAGCTCACCAATAAGCTGAGGGATATACCGGTTCTCAAATGGCTCGGTCTCCCCGGATTATGGCTGCAGTATTTGACGACGAAACAGCCTCAAGACGATCAGGTCGAGGTTGCAATCCATTCATTCAATCAACTCGTACGGAGGGAAAAAGCTTGAAGAAGATTCTTCTATATTTATTTATAGCAATCGCGGTTGTCGGTTTACTGTTCAATCTGGATATGGTTCTGAATATGATCGTCAGTTCCCTGATATTCATTCTTGTACTCGGTGCAGTGCTGTATGCGGTGTATTATTTCTTCATATTGACGCCGAGCCAGAGGCAGTACAGGCGGGCTGTGCGTAAATCAAAAAGAAAATACAAAAAGAAGAAATGATTTGATGAAACCGCCCGGAAAGCTCCCGGCGGTTTTTTCATCGCCCCGGCCGCGCCATTTGCCGTTGCTCGGCACCTGCAATGACTTTACCCTTTAAAAGTGATCGAAAGTTAATTATAATATTATATGTGTATGAATTTACGAGGAGGACAAGAAGTGGACACTTGGTTAATAATATTAATCATATTGGTTGTACTTATAGCAATATTATTAATAAATGGGCTTCGGAACATTAAGAATGTCAAAGCCCTGTCAGAAGATGAATTTAAACAAAATATGCGCAAAGTGCAGTTGGTGGATTTACGTGAGAAGGAGAAGTTTGAACATGGTCATATCATCGGTGCAAGAAACATCCCGATGATGAACTTTTCAATGAAGATGAACTCACTCAGAAAAGATAAGCCGATCTATCTTTACGATCAGAACGGAAGGCTTTCCATCAGGGCTGCAAGAATGCTGAGGAAACAAGGGTATACGGACATCTACATGTTGAAGAACGGCATCAACAAGTGGACCGGTAAAATAAAATCCAAAAACAAATAAAAGCAATTCTCCTTTACGGAGAATTGCTTTTATTATGCGTGGATTTAGTTTTTGTGGAAAGGTGTTTTGACGAACTTGGCATCCACATCTTTGTTTCTTACTTTGATGACGAACTCTTTGTCGATTTCGTGGAAGTCGGTATCAACCATTGCAAAACCGATTGAACGTTTTGAAGCCGGTGACTGTGTACCGCTTGTCACGACGCCGACCTGGTTGCCTTCCTTGTCGTATACTTCATAACCGGTACGTGCGATGCCTTTGCCGGTGATTTCAAAGCCTTGAAGTTTGCGGGATGCGCCTTCTTCTTTCTGCTTCTGAAGTACGTCTTTACCGATGAAGTCACCTTTGTCGAGTTTAACCGCAAAGCCCATTTTCGCTTCGATCGGAGTGATTTCTTCAGTCAGATCCTGACCATGGAGCGGCAGGCCTGCTTCAAGTCTTAAAGTGTCACGGGCACCCAGACCACATTCAACTGCGCCTTCTTCTTTGAACAGTTTCCAAAGGTCTAAAGTATCTTCGCTCTTGCAGTAAATTTCAAAGCCGTCCTCACCTGTGTAGCCTGACTGGGAAAGGATGACTTCTTTGCCGTCGACTGAGATATCTTTTTTGAAGCCGAACATCTTGATGCCGCTGATGTCTTCTTCAACGTGCTTCTGCACCATTTCTCTTGCATTAGGACCCTGAACAGCGATCTGGCCATATTCAGGAGAAACGTTTTCAACCTTCGCGTCGAAACCTTCGATTGAATTCAGCCATTCGAAGTCCGCATCGGTGTTGCCCGCGTTGACAACAAGAAGATACTCATCTTCACCGATTTTATAAGCTACGAGGTCATCGATGACGCCGCCTTTTTCATTACACAGGAAAGTGTAATGCGCTTTTTCATCAGTCAATTTTGTAATATCATTTGTCAATGCATGATTCAGGAATTCCACAGCTTCTTTACCGGATACTTTGATTTCACCCATGTGACTGACATCAAATATTCCAGCATTTTCCCTTACTGCGTTGTGTTCTTCCTTGATGCTTGAGAATTGGACCGGCATTTCCCAGCCGCCGAAATCCACAAGTTTCGCACCACTTTCATGATAATACTCGTTCAACGGTGTTTTTTTCAATTCTGCCATTGATATTCCTCCTTAAAATAGTTAAAACAGAACAACTGCCCAGTTGCCCTGTTGAATGATCTTCAGGATTGCGTCACAATACTGTTCTTTTGCCTGAGAGATTCACCTGGCGGCTTGCTCCTTCGGCGACGATTCAACGTGCTCTCCAGTATTGATCATACGCTGATTTAACTGTTATTCTGTACACTACTGTATTATACCAATAATGAGAAATGGTAGGCAAGTAATACAGTCAATTAAACTATTCTTCCGTCGATTTTTCGAGATCTTCTATGATTTCAACCGTCTCCTCCACTGACAGTGAGGCATCGACCGCATAATGGGATGCCGCCTCATAGTGAGCTATGCGGGATTCATAGAGGGCTTTCGCCGCATCATAGCCCCCTTTCAGCATCGGTCTATTTTCATCGTCCTTGATCCGGTCGTATAATGCATCAAAAGGTGCGGATAGATAATACACCGTGTGATGTCCGTTATTCTTAAGGAGGGATCTCGATTCCTCATATGTAATGATGCCGCCGCCCGTCGAGATGACGGCATCAGTGCTTTTGATGATTTTTTTCAACGACTCCTTTTCGATTTCCCTGAAACCCGCCTCACCTTCCGACTCGAAAATCGAAGGGATCGGCCGCCCTTCACTTTCAACGATGTAATGGTCGAGATCGATGAATTCTTTCTTCAACCTTTCCGCGAGCCTTCTGCCGACGGTCGTCTTGCCGCTGCCCATAAAACCTGTCAATATCATCATTTCACCTTATTCCGATTATTTGATGGATAGAGTTTTCATAAGTCAATATCAGGTTGGTCCTGATTTCTATGATCATCATATATCTATTATAAAAATGAAAGTACACGGTAATCAAATAAATCAACACTATATAAAGTGAAAAACTGATAAATCCGTCATTTTCTAATAATAATCGTTTCATCAAATTCCCCGTTCGTCTTTATCTTTAGACTCACCGCACCTTCGTCGTTTGAGATCTTCCACTCCACCACGTCGAACAGCATGGTGATGAAGCCCTTGCCGTCAATGCTCTTGATGATTCTTGAATCACGGTATCTGTACTCTTCGAGACCTCTTTCCGTCTCGAAAGCGATCGTGTCCCTTCCGTTTGTGACGATTTCTTCTGCATCCCTGGAAGCTTCGATGATATCCATTACGAGTATATCACCGTCCAGATTTACATCCACCATCTTCAGCTGGGAGAAGACACCAAACACACCGGGCAGTATAAAGGCGATCATGCTGATGATTGAGAGTGAAAATAACACCTCAATATAACTGAATCCTTCATTCCTGATAACGGAGGCATAATTCTTCTTTCGATTTACCACATATCTCATCCTGTCTGACAATATAAATTTCATTTTCAGTTTTGAATGCATCAAAATCTTCATATGCTTTCAGCTCAATGAACAGCTGCCTGTTGAATTCCAGCTGCTCTTTCGTCTTGATGTCATATTGCACCAGAACGATCAAGGCAGGCAGAAGTATGCTGGTGATGATGCCGAGCATCATCAGTGACAATAATGAATCAGCAAGCAGAAAGCCTTCATCTTTCGATTCTGAACTGGCCCTTTTGGATCTGAAACACAAAACGCACATCCTCCCCCCGGCATTTCAAATTGACTGTTCCAAAAGCGTTTGTATCTCCTGAAGCAATGTACATGAACCTCTTCAATCCGTTGGCAGATAACGTGCAGGCGGTCAGGGTATAAACGTAAGCATCGCCCCCTTCCGAAGACCTTGCAATTAACTGATTGTTCTCATGATCCATCATGACGATATGGGCAGACTCCTCATATATCGTCCTGGTCTGGGCCGCTTTGAAGAAATAGGATATATTGCTGATTTCATCATCGGTGTTCAATACATCATAGTCGGGAAGTGCGCTCACGGATATCAGCAAAATGATGCTGACGACAGCCAGTGTCAGCATCATTTCCATCATTGTAAATCCGCTAGTTCCCTGAAGCTGCCCGTTGTGCCTGACCATTTGTCACCACGATTTGAACATTGTTCGCACAAGTGGTCTGTTCACTTGTTATATATCCACCGGTCACGAGGGCACCGATATTTGCAGGATCCGACCCTTCATTCAACGTGTACGCTTCGACCTGGCTCTGAACCATTTTCACCTGTGCATCACACCCGGTGTCCTGTACATTTGAACTTTGGGCAGCAATATTTGGGATGATGAGTATAATCAACACTGAAATGACGAGGAGCACCAGAAGCATTTCTATCAATGTGAATCCCTCTTCATCTTTAATGATCTTCTTCATAAATGATTTCTTCATATTTAAATCCTCCATTTTTAACCGACGACCGACATCATTTGAAATATGGGTAAAACGATCACCAGGTAAAGACAGACGATCAGGACACCCAATACAGTGAATATCACCGGCTGAATTCTTTTAGTCAAATTTTCAATTTTCATTATTATCTTTTCAAGCGTATATTCACTGAAAATGATCAGCTCTTTGCCGACTTCGCTGTTCAGTTCTCCGTGGCTGATGAATGTTGCAAGCTTATCATCGAGTGCAGGAATATGGCTGACAGCTGCAGAGAGGGAGTCTCCCCGGTTCAGATCATTTTCGATGAGTGAAGCAATGTAACTTAAATGGACGCTCAACGATTGATTTTTAAATAATGTTATAATTTCTTTCACTTCAAGTCCGTTATTGATGAAATAACCGAATTCCCTGGAGAAGCGGTAAGTGTGATAATTGACGACATAGAACTTCACAAGGGGAAATTTGAGCAGGACTTTCAACTGACTTTCAACAGGTGTATATTTGATGATTACATAGATGAGAAATGCAATGGCGCCAACCCCGGTCAATAAAACCATCACTGCACCGGGCAGAATTTCCAGCAGGAGCGTGAGTATGCTCACCACCCCATCTGCTTCAGCACCGACTGATATATACAAGGATTGGAACTGAGGGATGACGGTATAATTCAATACGACCAGCATGACTATGAATATGCTGATCAGCACCACAGGATACTGGACCGCTTTGATCAGCTTCGAAACTGTCGCCCTCCTATTCTCCAGATAAAGTGATGATTCTTTTAAATTATTTATCATCTCTCCATGAATTTCTGCAAAAGCGATCTGCATGATGATGGATTTGCCAAAACCAAGTACTTTCAGTATCTCACTGAGTTTTTCCCCCTCGTCTATCATCCGTCCCGCCTCTTCTTTAGTACCTTGTTTCAGGACATCATACTGTTCGAGTAAAAATTTCAATGCATTGTACATCGTAAAACCGCTGTTCATCAGAGTGCTCAATTTCAAGAGGAAGTGAGCATCGTAACTGCCAAGTTTATTGGAATTTCTGACTGTAAAAAATGAACTTTTCATGATCAAGATATCCTTCATTTTTTAATGAGATGAGCCGGTCGTTTAGGTTCGCGTACTCCACCTGCCTGCCCATCAAGTAATCGTTAATCTGTGATGCAGTTAAAAATTCATATATGATGAAACTTTCAGCATCCGAGTGAAGGATTCTCTGATTGACGATAAGGGAGATGCTCTGTTTCAATTCCTCCTCATAGAGACCGAAATCCTTCAGCCTGCTGAGGGTGCTGATGGCGGATTTACTGTGGAATGTGCTGAATACAAGATGACCTGAGAGGCTCGCGCGTATCAATTCCCTTGCAATGGCCTTATCCCTGATCTCCCCGAACATCAACACATCCGGATCACACCTCAAGGCACCCTTAAGTAAAGGTGCATATGATATATCCGCTTTTTCGTTGATTTCCACCTGCACCATGCCGTCAATTTCATATTCCACAGGGTCTTCAATGCTGATCACCTGCCGTGTGCCTTCCTTTACAATTTCATTGAGCAGATTGAACATGAGTGTGGATTTCCCGGAGCCGGTCGGTCCCGTGAACAGGATGAGGCCCTGGGATAACTGCATATATTTTTTAAAGAAGTCAAATTCTGCGTCGTTTAAAAATAATGACCTGCCCTGCCGCTTGGCCAGAGAATCCAAAATTCTGATGACGACGACTTCATCCATTAAAGTGAGAGGCAATGTGCTGACCCTGATTGCCAGCTCCTCATCATTCACCTGCATCGATGTCTTACCACTTTGAGGGATCTTATGTTCATTGATATCGAGTTCAGCTATGAATTTTAAATAGTTCACTATACGCTTGAATTCATCTTTTGTAATTTCCATGAAATCTTTCATTATGCCCTTTTGCCGGAACCTCACTTTTCCGCAGTCGCTTTCAAGGATGATATGGACGTCCGTCGCCTGGCCTTTTTTAGCATTTTCCAAAATATCAATAATTTTATTTTTCATAAATGACCCTCCTACTATATATATGCCTTAAAAATGCGATTTTGATCTTTTCTGAGTTAATTCCGCAGTTTTTTCAATTCTGTATATATAAATGAGGGTTATTATAGTATTATGTAATTAACTGACAGCACATTTAATATAAAGCCTATTTACTTTACTAAATTCTTTACTTATAATTGATAGTGATGAAATGTTTATAACTATCACCTCGATGAAAGGACTGTTCCTATGGATAAGGTATTTAAAACTTTAGGTTTCTGGACAGCGATGTTTACCATTCTGTTCTATGTGGGAGATATGATGATGATGACTTTATTCTTCCTTGCACAGACAGGATTCTTCATTCTACTTGGATATATGAAATTGACAGAGAGAATGTATATGTATGTATTTGCAGCATATCTGGTGTTCTTCTTCGTTGGATTTACATACTACACGACATTTATTATGGAGCCGACATTCGGCTAAAACAAAAAAGGTTCAAACCCGAGGGTTTGAACCTTTTTTATTAATATATATACGGATTTGTCGCTTTTTCATTTTTCACCGATGTCTCCATGCCGTGGCCCGGATACACCACCGTATCGTCCTCCAGCCGGAAGAGCTTATCCTTGATCGAGCGCCTCAGCACAGCAAAGCTGCCTTCCAGCAGGTCAGTCCTTCCGACACCGCCGTTGAACAGTACATCGCCTGAAAACACCTTCTGGTCATCCCTGAGATAAAAGCTCAGGCTTCCGGGGGAATGTCCGGGCGTATGTAGTATTTCAAAGTTGAAGCTGCCGATGGAATACGGACCTTCACTCAAAATGACGGGGCTGATATCACTCTTAATTGGCTCGATGCCCATGGAGGCGCGTTTTGCGGACATATTGAGTTCAGGGTCCCTGATCCATTCCCTTTCGTCCCTGTCCATATGGACGTCCACACCGTACTTCTCATGGACAGCATCCAATGCACCGATATGATCGTAGTGTGCATGGGTCAGCAGGATGCCCGATACCGGCAGTCCAATCTCCTCCACGGCATGAAAAATCACCTCAGCCTCAGCTGCAGGGTCGATGATCAATACTTCCTCTCCATTCGACAACACATAGCAGTTCGTGCCGAGCATGCCCAGCGATAAAGTTTTCACATTCATATATAACCACTCCCTAAAATTCTTCTAGACATGGTACAATATTAATTATACAATAACAATGAGCTTAAAGAGAAATATGGGGGGTTAAAATACTATGCCTTTCTTAGACACAGGAGAATTATTTGAAATAGGCGGCGTAACGATCCGTATCGGCCTGAATGCGTTCGCATTGCTGATGATCATCGTCACTGCCTTTTCAATCTGGGGCATCGTCGGTGCACTTAGAGCAAGGAATATACTGGCTGTTGTATTCAGTATAGCCGCAACTTTGACATTCGGTTTCTTTACGGTGGCTACTATACTTACATACGGCTATCCGGAACTCGGAGCTTAAATTGTAAACATTGAGATTAGGACATCCTAATCTCTTTTTTTATACTATAGTAAGGAGAGATTTGAATGAGATATGTATTCATTACAGGGACATCCAGGGGTCTTGGCAATGCACTGCTCGAGATGTTCCAGGAAGACAAAATCATCAGCATTTCACGCAGCGAAGTGGAGACGGAGTACCCCTTACATAAGGCTTTCCATATCGATTTCCTTGATGAGAGCAGGCTGGAGCAGTCCGTGGATGAAATTTTCGCTTCCATTGTCCCTGAACCCGGCGACGAAGTATTTTTGATCAATAATGCCGGAATCGTCGATCCGGTGAAGTCGGTCGCAAACATCGATGCTGAAAGCTTCCTGAATAATTATAAGGTCAATGTCCTTGCACCTGCACTCTTCATGAAAGGGTTCGTCAACCACTTCAAAGATCATCAAGGTGCAAAGAGGATCCTCACGGTCTCAAGTGGTGCTGCACTGAATCCGACTGAAGGATGGGCGGCGTACTGCAGTTCGAAAGCAGCCGTGAACATGGTCAGTGACGTTTTGAGGCTCGAGATGGACAGGTTGAAATACCCGATTTTCAGTGCCACTTTCAGGCCGGGGATCATCGACACGGATATGCAGCAGGAAATCAGGACTTCGGAAGAGGAAGATTTTCCTGATGTCGCCCGTTTTCAGAAGTATAAGGAAACCAACAAACTATACAATAAAAAGACCGTCGCCTATGTGCTGAAACGTGTGATCACATCAGATAATTTCGCCTTCAGCGAGAGCTTCAGCATCAGCGATTTCTTATAAAGATGAAACTGTCCTCCGGCGATCCATCACCGGAGGGCAGTTTTTATTCATTCATGATCGATATATTGCGACACTATTTTTGCAGCACCGTATATCCCCGCTTCATTACCGAGTTCTGCAGGGACGATTTCAGTGCCTTCTGCTGCAGGGGGAAAAGCGTACTCTTCAAAATAAGCCCGCACCCTGCCGAGCAGAAAATCCCCTGCCCGGCTCAGGCCCCCGCCTATGATGATCTGAGAAGGGTTCGTCAGCGCTGCAAGGCTGCTGGTGCCGAGTCCGAGATAGAATGACATTTTATCCACGAGGAACAGGCTGAGCGGATCGCCGTCCTCCGCATTTTTAAAAACCGTGATGGCTTTCAGGCTGCCGTCCTCGATGTGCGGCTTGAGCACTGATGATTCGAAATCACCGGAATACTTCAACGCAAGGTTTTTGAGCCCGATAGTTGAAGCCACGGACTCGAGGCAGCCGGTACCGCCGCAGTTGCATTTGAAGTTCTCCCCCACTGCGACTTTCATATGGCCGATTTCTCCTGCACTCCCATGCGTTCCATGCACCAGGTGATGGCCGGCGATGATGCCGCCCCCCACCCCGGTGCCGAGTGTCAGCATGACGATGTCCCCACGGCCTTTTCCTGCTCCGAAAGCCTGTTCACCGAGGGCTGCAAGGTTCGCATCATTATCCACCACGGCAGTGATGCCGCTTAAGCGTTCAAACTCATGCTTGATCTTTTTAGGCGCCCGCCAGTTCAGATTGATTGCACCATTCACCGTACCCGTACTGAAGTCGACGGGGCCGGGCACACCGATTCCGATGCCCCGGCAGTCACCGTAACCCAGGCCCGATTCCTCAAGCTTTTGTTTGAAGGACATATGGACCGCTTCGAGTATGCCGCTCCCCTCCCGGCTCGTATCCGTCGGGATCTGCCATCTTTCCACCTGTTTCAGGGAGGCATCGAATATGCCGAGTTTGCATGTCGTCCCGCCTATATCTGCTGCTAAAATCATTGTTCCTCAGCCATCCTTCCATTGATTATCAAAATGGAATTCAAATATTCTTCCTTCGTTATCAGCCCGTTCCTGTGAAGCTCCTGGATCTCCATCTTCATCAGCATCAGCCTGTTGACCATGTCCCGGTCGTAAACATAGATCCCAAAACGCAACAGTATATCATTTATATATGTCAGATCATTCTTCAATTCCATTTAACTCCTCAATGATCAGCTGCAGTTCCGGGTCGCTTACGTCATCCAGCTGGCTTGCTGCGGCCTGCATCTCCTCAAACCGGCGGTGTTTACGCAGTTCCATCAAACGGTGTTTAGCGACCACTTCATTCTCCGGTGCAATTTCGTAGCTCAAATCATAGTATTCCCGGGCCTTCTCCTCTTCCCCTGCACGTTCGTACAGCGAAGCAAGGGCGAAATGAGTGACTCCGGTCTCGGCGCCATCAGCGAAAGTCTGGTTCACGATGCCGAGCGCTTCTTCATACTCGCCCTCTCCAATCGCTTCGAGCGCTGCTGTGTCCATCGGCTGTTGTCCGTCCCCGCTGTTGACGATGAAGAGAAGCGGGATCACGATCATCACGATGAACGCTGCGGCCGCCCCGAGATACCATTTCATCTGGAGCCTGTACGGATTATAGAGCACCCCGAGCAGCAGCCCGGAGATGAGACCCCCGATATGCGCATAATGGTTGACGTTGCTGAATAATGAAGAGAGCACCGCGATTGCGACCAATGCCATTGCAACTTGGGCCAGTAATTTATAGCTGAGGCTTTTATTGAGCAGGAGATGCACCACTATCACCCCGAGGAGCCCGTATACTGCTCCGCTGGCACCAAGTGAGACGGCATCAGTGAGGAACATCAGGGAAAACAGGCTGGCAAGCGTACCTGTCAATACGTATGTAAGCAGCAGACGCCACTTACCGTATAATGACTCGACAAACTTGCCCAGTATGAATAATGCAGTGATATTGAAAAGGAAATGCTCTACGCCGCTGTGCATGAATGTGCTGGTCAGCAGGCGGTAGTAATCACCAGCCAGGACGGAAGGTCGGCTCACAGCGAGCCGCTCCACCATCTCCAACGAGCCCAGTATGTTGATGTAAAAGGCATTGATCAGGAAGAGTACTGCATTGATGGCAATCAGCAGATAAGTCATCGGCGTATACTTGTTCAGATGCGATTCCAAAGGATGGGCGGACATCACTTTCCTGGCATAGTGATTTTCCGTCTTCTTGGTCTTCTGCTGCATCTCGAGCCTGAAGAAAGGATGATTGACCAGACCGCTGTAGCTGGTCATGCCTCTATGGGTGATCTTGATCCCTTCATCTTTGAGCTTTTCTTTGAAGGGTTCTGCCCCTTCATAATACACCTTGAAACTTTTTATATTGTATCCGGCAAGCCTTGAAAACTCCATATGCCGGTTCACTATATTTTCTGTCAGCAATTGCCGCCTTTCCGCCGAAAGCGTCCCGTCATTGATGAGCATCATGGTCCGGGAGCTTTCGTCCTTCAGCCAGATGATATTGTTGTAATCATCATGATTGAAGAATGAGTAATTGGTGAAACGTATGACTTCATAGGCGGTCTTCCATATTTCAGCCATTCATCAACGACCCGCTTTGGCATTCAGTTTTCTTTCGGGTGTGATGATGAAGTCCACCGGGATATCGTGGGACTCCTTCTCGACTTCACCGAACTGTTCTTCGAAGATGACGGAAACTTTATGCCCTTGGAAATCTTTCAGGAATTTATCATAATAGCCGCCGCCGTAACCGATGCGGTAGCCTTCTTCATCAAATACGAGTCCCGGCACGACCACCAGGTCGAAGTCATTGTACGGGGTGGTCACCGGCGGTATCCTGATTCCTTTTTCATCTTTTTTGACTTCATCCATGGTGGTGAAAGGATAGAAATGCATGACTTTTTCTTCGTAGTCACATACCGGGTTATAAACCTCTATGCCATCATCAAGCAGGCTCAGGATGATTTTGTCCGTATCCATCTCATGCGGCATTGATAGTACTATCCCCACTGATTTGAAGTCATTTCCTTTGATATAGTCGAGCAGCTCGGACTTCAGTACATTTTCCTGCTGCTGTTTATATTCCTCATCGAGGTTGGACAATCGCTCGATCATCTGTTTCCTTGATTCTTTTTTAGACATTCATAATCCCCACTTTCTTTTATATGACTCAATTATAAATATATATAACCTAAAAACAAAATAAAAGTATCCTTGAGGATACTTTTACAGATGATCAATCCAGTTTTTCAATTTTTTCACCGGTCATTACGAAATACACATGTTCGGCGATATTCTTCACATGATCGCCGATTCTTTCCAGATATTTGGCACAGAGCTGGCTCTGTCCGGTGACGAACAAGTCCGTCTCCTCGAATATGTCGGAAGTGGTGACGTGGACGAACAGGCTGTCGATATCTTTATCCCGCTCATAAACTTCCTCACACAGCGAAGCATCCTGTTCCTGGTAAGCCGTATAGACATCCTTCAGCATCAAAGTGGCGAGCTGCTCCATCGTGCTCAGGCGGAGCAGCAGTTTTTCATTCGTTATTTTCACCCGTTTCCTCACTTCGCCGAGGTTGCTGATGTTATCACTGATGCGCTCGAGGTCGTAGGCGATCTTGATGCTTGAGATGATGATGCGCGTATCCGTTGCGACAGGTGCCTGTGTCGTGATCAGTGTGACGGCATGTGAGTTGATGTTATACTCCAGCCTGTTGACTTCCTTATCACCTGCCACCAGTTCCCTCGCAGGGGTGATATCCTCCCTGCTGAGCAGACCTGTCGCCCCCTGCAGACGTTCATAACATATATGGCCGAGGTCTATGACTTCATTGACCAGGGACTGGAGGTCATTTGTATATTTTTCCCTGTAGGACATATTACCCGAATCTTCCGGAAACGTAGTCTTCGGTTCTCTGGTCCCTCGGGTTTCCAAAGATGACTTTAGTGTCATCGTGCTCAACCACGTAGCCCTGATAGAAGAAAGCCGTCGTATCTGAGACCCTCGCAGCCTGCTGCATATTGTGCGTGACCACGATGATGCTGTAGTTCTTCTTAAGCTCATGCATGAGGTCTTCGACTTTCGTCGTTGAAATCGGGTCGAGTGCACTGGTCGGTTCATCCATCAGGATGACATCCGGCTCAGTGGCAAGTGCCCTTGCAATGCATATGCGCTGCTGCTGGCCGCCGGATAAGCCGTATGCATTTTCATTGAGACGGTCTTTGACTTCGTCCCAGATCGCAGCGTCACGCAGGCTTTTCTCGACGACTTCATCAAGCACCTTCTTTTTACGGATGCCATGCACACGCGGGCCGTACGCCACGTTATCATAGATGGATTTCGGGAACGGATTCGGCTTCTGGAAGACCATCCCGACTTTCGTCCTCAATTCTTCAACGGTCATCTTACGGTTGAAGATATCCTGGTCACGGTAAAGTATCTCTCCTTCGGTCCTGACGATCGGCACAAGTTCGACCATGCGGTTCAACGCTTTGACGAATGTCGACTTGCCGCAGCCTGACGGGCCGATGATCGCAGAAACTTCATTTTGGTTGAATCTCAGGTTGATGTCCTGCAGGGCGTGATTATCACCGTACCATAAGTTGAAGTTATTCGTCTTGAAAACAGGTATCCGTTCGGCAGTCTCCTGAGTTCCGGCTTGCGCCCTGTCCTCCAGCACAGCCGTGCCTGGATTTTTTGTGATAGTGTTTGCTTCCATTATATTTACCATGTATGTTCCCTCCAAATTAATAACGTCTTGAAAATTTATTGCGTATGAAAATTGCGACCGAGTTCATCAAAATCAGTATTGCAAGCAGCACTATGATTCCCGCTGCCGCCAAATACTGGAATTCTTCCTGCGGCATCTTGATCCATGCATAGATCTGCATCGGCATCGCCTGGAAAGAATCAAGCAGACCGTCGGGCGTCACGAGCAGAGTCGTCGGTACACCGATGACGACAAGCGGTGCCGTTTCACCGATTGCACGTGATATTGCCAGGATGATACCCGTGATGATGCCGGGTATCGCAGCCGGCAGGATGATCCTTGACACCGTCTGCCATTTTGTCGCACCCATGCCAATGGATGCTTCACGTACGGTTGATGGCACTGAACGGATTGCCTCCTGTGATGAGACGACGATGACCGGGAGGATCATCAAGGCGAGTGTAAGCCCCGCAGCAAGCACCGAGTTGCCCATCGCCATTGCACGGACGAAAATCGCAAGACCAAGGAGGCCGAACACCACTGAAGGCACCCCCGCAAGGTTTGAAATGTTGATTTTAATGAAATCCGTCACTTTATTTTTCGGTGCATATTCTTCAAGGTAAAGTGCAGTCGCCACAGACAGGAAAATCGCAACAGGCACAGTCACTAACATCAGCCAGAGTGAACCGATGATAGCCCCGTAGAATCCGGCTGACTCCACCCTGGACGAACTGAAATTCGTCAGGAAGTCCATGTTAAGATAACCGACTGCATCCATCAGAGTATCCACGATGAGTGTCACGAGTACAATCAGACCGACCATGGTGCAGAGGAAGAATATCCACTTCATTGCATTGTTCAGCGTCAGTCGGCCGGAACGTTTTTTCGCGATCAAATTTTTATCGATGAGCTGCATTTAATATTCCTCCCTGTACCGCTTCGTTATCCACTGCGAAATGATGTTCATTGTGAATGTCATTACGAATAATGTCATTCCCACCGCAAATAAACTGAAATAAAGAGATGATCCGTATGCCGCATCACCTGAAGTGATCTGCACTATGAAGCCGGTCATCGTCTGGAGTGATGATGTAATGTCGAGACTTGCATTCGGTGTGCTCCCCGCTGCGATGGAGACGATCATCGTCTCACCGATCGCCCTTGAAACTGCAAGGACGATGGAAGCGATGATGCCTGATACAGCTGCAGGCAAAACGATTTTGAACGTCGTTTCAAGGCGTGTCGCCCCCATGCCGAGAGAACCTTCACGCATTGAGTTCGGTACTGAGCTCATGGCGTCCTCACTCAGGCTAGCGATCATCGGGATGATCATGATGCCTACGACAAGGCCCGCACTGATGGCATTGTATAATGAAATCTCAGGCCAGATGGACTGAAGGACAGGCGTCACGAAGTTGATCGCAAAGAAACCATAGACCACTGTCGGTATGCCCGCCAGTACTTCGAGGATCGGTTTTATGATCTTTCTGACGCGCTCTGTCGCATATTCACTCAAGTAGATCGCCGCGCCCAGACCGACAGGCACCGCAAAAACTGTTGCGATGGCGACCACTTTCATGGTGCCCATCACCAGTGCCCAGATGCCGAACTCAGGCTCTGCGCCGTATGGGCTCCAGTTGGCGGATGTGATGAATGTCATGAATGATTCTCTGCTGAAAAATTCCAGTGATTGGGAAATCAGCGTGTAAAGGATGCCGATGGTCGCTAAAATGGATACAGATGTAATAAGGAATAGTATGACAGGAATCGATTTTTCAACGACCGCACCTTTATTGGATTTATTTTTTTGAATCATTTCTTGTATATTGTAATTACTCATAATTTGCCTCACTTTCAGTCAAAAAGGACGGGTGATGGTTTCCCCGTCCATTAATATAATACTTGTGTGTCCTCTAGCTCTCTGTGTTCGGCAATTTATCATATTGTTCCTGTTGAGCATCTGCTTCAAGTGGAACATATCCGACCGCTTCAGCAGCCCCTGTCGAGTTTACGACTATAAATTCAAAGAATGTATGAAGCGTTTCGTTATTTTCCAGAGCCTCGTTGCTTACATAAGAGTACAGCGGGCGGGAAAGTGGATATTCAAAAGTCATGACATTCTCGTTTGTCGGTTCGACTGCTTCTTCATCATCCGGCCCCTGGATCGGTACTGCTTTCAGCGTATCCTGGTTTTCAAGATAGAAAGCATATCCGAAGAAACCGATTGAGTTTGGATCACCTACTACAGATGAAACGACCTGGTTGGTGTCCTGGATGAGTTCAGCTTCAACACCTTCTTCATCCATCACTTCTTCGTTGAAGAAATCATGTGTACCGTGTGACTGGTCCGGACCGTAAGCTGTGATCGGCTCGTCCGGGAAATCTTCACGCACATCAGACCAGCTTGAAGCTTCGCCGCTGTAGATCGTGTTCAGTTCATCGAAAGTCAGTGAATCGACGAAATCATTCTCCTCGTTGACTGCAACAGTCAGGCCATCGGTGGCGATCAGCATTTCAGTGACCTCGACACCTGCATCTTCAAGCTGCTGTTCTTCTTCTTCAGCAATCGGACGTGAAGCGTTCGCAAACTGTGCAGAACCGTCGATCAATGCGCTGAAACCTGAACCGGTTCCGTTACCGCCAAGTTCGACAGGAATGCCGTATTCAGCGTTAAAATCTTCAACGAGAACGTTAAGTATAGGGAATACTGTGGATGAACCTTCACCGACGATCTGGTCATCTTCTTCGTTGACATCACCCGTTACGGCAAGGCCGTTTTCGTTTGATGCACTTTCATCTTCAGTACCCTCTGCTTCAGCACTTTCCTCATCTGTTGATTCTTCAGTGGACGCTTCCTCTGAAGTCTCCTCTTCCGACTCTCCGTTCCCACCGCAGGCAGCGAGAATGAACATCAAGCTCATAAGCAGGGCCGTAAGAAACAAGCTCTTCTTCATACTAAAATTCCTCCAATTGTCAATGTAGTAACTGCTGTTACATATATACAATAACGGTTGAATGTAAATGTGTAATGAACGAATTGTAAAGTTTATGTAAATTCGGGGAATAAAAAAACCTGCCAGAGTATATTCTGGCAGGTCAGTAGTCCCCGTATTCCAATTGTGGATAGAACCAGTCGAGGTCGTAGTCGAAAGGCTGCTTCTCCTCCTGGCCGTATTCAATTTCATAAAACTTATTGACGACATCGGCACCGAAGTACTGTGCAGGGAAGAACGGGATGGTATATGGCATGTTCGGGAATATGACCGAAAAGGCCATATCCGGATCATCATAAGGTGCATAGCCCAGATAAGTCTGGTTGAAGACATCATTGCCATCTATGAATGTTTCCGCCGTACCGGTCTTGCCGGCAGCTTTCGGCTCAAGTTCATGATATGCATCCCAGCCGGTCCCGTAGCGGTCCGTCGACTGGTCATGGGTGTTGAAGACATCATAGAAACCGTCATGCACCTGCTGCCATTCGTCATCAGAGATGCTGACATTGTTCAGGACCGTCGGATTGAAAGTTTTCAAAACCGGCCCTTCGTCGTTGGCATTGCTGCCGCGCACCTCTTTTGCAAGATTGAGTTCCATCCGCTTCCCTTCGGTCGCGATCGTAGAGACATACTGGCTCAGCTGCAGGGCCGAGTAAGTATCATACTGTCCGATTGATAAAGCCAGGTAATTATTCGCAGGGAACTGCCCGAAATCCGGTGAAAGCCCCCTCGCCTCATTCGGCAGGTCGATGCCCGTGGAAACACCGAGACCGAACTGGTTCATACCGTTCCGGAGCTTCTGCCCCGCTGCCGTGATATCATGCGGCAGGGACATGCCTTCGGCGTACTCAAACCCGGCAAGCCTCAGCGCGATCTTATACATGTAGACGTTGGAAGACACCATCAGCGCCTCCTGGTCATCGATCGGAATCTGGGAGTTCCGGTTGAAGAAGGAAGTCCTCGGAGTTCTATCGCCGCTGAAACGTAACGGCTCATCCAGCATGACCTCCCCTGCTTCGAGCACATCTTCCTGGTACCCTGTCACTACAGTCGCACCTTTGATCGAGGATCCCGGTACAAATGTCGAAGTCAGCGTCCCGTAATGGAAGTCGACGATTTCACCGTCTTCATTGATCTGCTTTCCGACCATGGCCAGCACATCACCGTTGTTAGGGTCCTGTACAACAAGCAGCACCGTGTCGAGATACTCCGGGATGATCGTATAATCGATGCTCCCTGTCACCGCATCCCTTGCATTGACATCTTCAGCGAGTTCCCTGAGGGAGGACAGATGATGTTCCGCAAGTTCCTCCAGCTCAAGCTGCAGTTCGATATCGATGGTCAGATATAAATCATCTCCCGGTTCACCGCTCTCCACCGTTTCCTGCCCGATGATCTTCCCTGACTTGTCGGTGGAATATTTGACCTGTTCCTTTTTACCCCTCAGTACATCTTCGTACTGAAGTTCGAGGTAGGTTTTCCCGACCCGGTCATTCCGGGAGTATCCCATGGCAAGATATTCCTCAAGCATTTCCCTCGGCAGCCCTTCATCCGGTGAGGAAACTTCGCCGAATATGGTTTTGAGCGTATTATCATAAGGATAATACCTTTCCCAGTCCATGCCTGTGGAAATGCCCTCAAGGTCATCGAGTGCCGCATTGACGCTCGCGAACTCCTCTTCCGTCACACCTTCGTTTTTAATGATGGCAGGATTCAGTTCCGGCGCATTCACCATTTCCACATAAATGCCGAGGGTGTTCAGGTCTTCCTCGGATAAGATGTCATCAACGAAGGCCTCATCCGCCCTGTTGTAGAATTCCTCATTGAAATCCGCCCTGCTGATATTGCCATCCTGGAGCAGCGTATATTCATCACTCATCAGTGCGCTGACTTCATCCGGATGGTTGTTGATGATGAAATCCTGCTTATCCCTGAGGGAGACGGTATCTATATCCATCTGTATGTATTCACTTAATTCGACCGCCACATCCATTATTTCAGATGTATTCATATTTCTATGCCTCGTAAAATAAATCGCCGGCCGCGATTCATTGCCGACAAGGAGATTCCCATTACGGTCATATATTTCACCGCGAGGCACACTCTGGTTTATCTCTACATACTGGGCATTTTCAATCTCTTCCTGATACTCGTCACCCTGCACAATCTGCAGGTATCCCAGTCTGAAGATCAATATCAGGCATAAAAAGAATATGACTGAAATGATGATATTTATCCTGGCTCTCAATGTCTGCCTGTTTATGGTTTCCAAACTTTTAACTTTAGCTCTTCTCACTGGACTTCATTCCTTAATACAAAAATACTAACGTCATTTTATCACAGGAAGCGGGTTATAGATATAAAAAAGACGGGGCCTCGGGCCCCGTCCATGATTAATTTATAATTATTTAGCAGCTTTATAAAGCTCGTTCACTTTTTCCCAGTTAACAACATTCCAGAATGCTTTGAGGTATTCAGGACGTTTGTTCTGATACTTGAGATAGTATGCGTGCTCCCACACGTCTACACCAAGGATCGGTGTTTTGCCGTCAGTGATCGGGTTGTCCTGGTTCGGTGTCGATACAACTTCAAGTTCTCCGTTGTTGACGACGAGCCAAGCCCAGCCTGAACCGAATCGTCCTGCGCCGGCTGCTTCAAATTCTTCTTTGAAAGCATCCAATGAACCGAATTTTGATTCGATGGCGTCCTTCACGTCGCCTGTCGGCTCGGAAGAATCAGGAGTCAGCATTTCCCAGAATAATGAGTGGTTGTAGTGTCCGCCGCCATTATTGCGTACTGCAGTCTTGATATCGTCAGGTACAGAGTTCAGATTCTTGATGACCTCTTCGATATCTTTGGACTCAAGGTCCGTGCCTTCCACTGCGTCGTTCAATTTGGTGACGTACGTGTTGTGATGCTTAGAATGGTGAATTTCCATAGTTTCTTTGTCAATGTGTGGTTCCAATGCATCATATGCATAAGGTAATTCTGGTAGTTCAAAAGCCATAGTTAATTCCCCTCCAATAAGATTTTACATATTAAATATAACAATTCAATGTTAGAATAACAAATGAATTGTTTCAGCTTCCATCATAATCATACCTTCGTATGGGTTTTTATAAACATTGCGGGCCTGAGCTGATGATATACTGCATGAGATGTGCATCTTGGACTTTAATGATTTGGTAAAGATTGAGTTAAACGATTCGTAACGGTTACAATTCAATGCTATATTTAGTATAATAACAATGATTTAAGAAAGTATTTATATGAGGAGTTTGGATATGTCTGAAATTATACATCGTACTAAAACAAGACAAGTGAAGGTCGGCGACCTGACCATCGGTGGTGAGGACCAGATTGTCATCCAGAGCATGACAACGACCAAGACACATGATGTGGAAGCGACTGTTGCTGAAATCAAACGTTTGGAAGAAGCCGGTTGTCAGATTGTTCGAGTGGCATGCCCGAGAGAAGAAGATGCATTAGCAATTCCTGAAATTAAAAAACAGATCAACATACCTTTGGTTGTGGACATACATTTCGATTATAAACTTGCGCTTCTAGCCGTTGAGGGCGGAGCTGATAAGATCCGTATCAACCCGGGCAACATCGGCCGCCGTGAACGTGTGGAAGAAGTCGTCAAAGCCTGTAAGGCAAAAGGCATACCGATCCGTATCGGGGTCAATGCAGGAAGCCTGGAGAGGCACATCATCAAGAAGTACGGCTACCCTACCGCAGACGGTATGGTGGAAAGTGCGCTGCACCATATCAAGATACTTGAAGATCTCGATTTCCACGACATCATCGTTTCTATGAAGGCATCCGATGTCAACCTTGCGATCGAAGCATACACGAAAGCCGCCCAGGCTTTTGACTATCCGCTGCATCTCGGCATCACGGAGAGCGGGACTTTATTTGCCGGAACAGTCAAAAGTGCTGCGGGACTCGGTGCGATCATTTCCCTCGGCATCGGCAGCACACTCAGGATTTCACTGTCGGCCGATCCGGTGGAGGAAGTCAAAGTCGCAAAAGAACTTCTGAAATCATTCGGACTGGCAAGTAATGCGGCAACTTTGATCGCCTGCCCGACATGCGGAAGGATTGAAATCGATCTGATTGCCATAGCGAATGAAGTGGAAGAATATATTTCCACGATCAAAGCCCCGATTAAAGTTGCGGTGCTCGGATGTGCCGTAAACGGTCCGGGAGAAGCCAGGGAAGCGGATATCGGCATCGCCGGTGCGCGTGGTGAAGGCCTGCTCTTCATGCATGGCGAGACGGTCAGGAAAGTGCCTGAGGAAACGATGGTTGATGAACTGAAGAAAGAAATCGACATCCTGGCGGAAGCACATTATGAAAAGGAGCGCCTCGCCAAAGAGGAAGCTTCTGTAAACAAATAAAACAATTTTTAAGTGGACATGGGTTTAATCCCATGTCCATTTTTTATCGTAATTTGATTGAATATTCCGTCAAATGATAAACGTATACACCGCTTTTGCATCCTTAACATATTCTTTACAGAACCACTGGTACTATTTAAATATTTGCAAATTATAATCAAGGATGAGCCGGATGCGAGGAGGGATATTATAAAATCGGCAATAATACGAAAAATTGATGACCATTACGGCACATTATCAAAAGGACAAAAAGCGATCGCGGATGAGCTGATCAAAAAAGATAAACATTTCGTCTATTTGAACATTGAGGATTTGAGTTCGGATCTCGGCGTCTCCACTGCTTCACTGTCGAGGTTCATAAAGAAAATCGGCTATGAAAACTATTCCTCCTTCAAACGGGATATGCAGGCGGATCAGCAGAAAGACCTGGATCCTTCGATGAAGATGAAAACCTTCCTCTCGGGATTTGAAAGTGATGATGACAACATCAAATCCCAGATTTTGAAGGACATCGATGTCATGTCATCCTTCATGCAGTCTCTGGATATGGAGTCCGTAAAGGAAGCTGTCCTGAAAATCTCAAGAGCAAAAAGTATAGTGATCGCAGGACTCGGCATCTCCAAATCACTCGTATATTTCTATGATTTCAGGCTTCAGAGGATGGGCATCAAAACGAAATGCCTGATCAATGGCGGGACCGAATTCATCGAAGCACTCTCAACACTCACCGATGAGGATCTGATCATCGTCATCAGCTTCAAACGGGAGTATAAAGAGATGGTGCTGTCACTGAAATACGCCCGTGAAAATGGTGTCGAGTCGATTGCCCTGACAGAGAATGAGCAGGGCAACATCACGAAATACGCAGATACCGTCCTGCATGTCACACGCGGTCCGGATCATGCGCTGAATTCCCTGAGTGTGCCGATGTCCCTATCAAACGCACTGCTGCTTGAATCGGCTTCCCGCAGGAAGGAAGTCATCTATGAACACATGAACAAGATCAAAAATCTGAATGAAGATTACTTTAAAATGGAGGAATGAAATCAATGAAAAAACTTGCATGGCTGACACTTGTATCGATGATTGCCGTTTTACTTGCCGCCTGCGGCAACGATGAAAATACTGAGGCGGAGGCGGATACCGGAGGAAATGAAGACTGGCCTGAGACGCTCAGGTTCGGTGCCGCCGACATCGAAGGTATGGAACAGTTACATACTGAGTTTGAACCGTTCCGTGCGGAACTGGAAGATGCACTCGATATGGAAGTTGAATTTTTCGCCCTGTCCAACCGGACAACAGCCGTCACTGCAATGGAATATGATCAGGTGGATCTACTATTTGCCGGTGGTGCTGAATACGTCATGATGGATTCGGCCGATGAGAATACGGAGCCGATTGCTGCATTGACACGTCCCGGCTATCTGCCGGTGATCATCTCACATGAGGACAGCGGTATCGAATCGATCGAAGATATGGAAGGTGCGAGCATTGCATTGAGTGATATCGGTTCAACCAGTGCATACATCATGCCGATGAAGATGTTTAATGATGCCGGATATGACGTGGAGAACGACATTGAGGCTTATACACTCGGCGATACGATGTATGAGGCATTTTTGACGGGTGAAACGGACACTTTGGCACTTACCGCTCTGAACTATGAAGATCTTGTTGAAGAAGAAGGTGATATCTTCAATGTGGTGGCGGAAGGTCCGGCACTGCCGAACGACCTGATCGTCGCCTCCCCCCACCTGCCTGAAGATCTCGTCGAATTTTTGGAGGAGAAGATGATTGAGAACGGGGATGTGCTCATTGATGCCATCGTCAGCACCGGGGAGAATGACAAGTTCAGTGAATCCGAGTTCATAAATGCAGAGGACAGCGACTATGACGGGTTGAGAGATGCGTATGAGCTTCTCGGCCTCGACTTTGAATGATGCGGAAGGAGATGTATATATGTATAAAATAGCAACCTCGACGGATGTCATCCGGCATCTCCCTTTTGAAGAAGCCCTGAAGTTCATCCATGATACCGGCTTTGAAGGTGTTGAAATATGGATGGGCCATGTGCACCAGAGCGGCCTCTCCGCTCCGGAAATAAAAGGACTGCTGGACACCTTCCAGTTCGACTACCAGGTTCATGCAGATGTCAGGGACGTCAATCTGACATCGATCAACCCCGGGATCAGGAAAGAATCCATACGCCAGACTAAAGAGACACTTGAATTCTGCAGGGATATCGGTGCAGAACTCCTCACCCTCCATCCCGGGCGGATGTCATCGTCCAAGGATAAGCCCGAAGACTTGTGGCCGGTGCAGATTGAAACATTCAAGGAGATTGCGGGTCACGCCGAAAAAACGGGTGTCAAGATCGGGATCGAGAATATGGAGAAGCGGCCGAAGGAGTTCATAAATACCGCAGCAGACATCTGCCGGCTGATCAAAGCTGTGGACCACCCTTTGATCGGGTTGACGCTCGATCTCGCCCACTGCCACAGTGTCGAAGATGTTGAAGAGTATATCAGGAAAATTGATGTGCCTGTATTCAATGTACATATCAGCCAGGCGAACCATGAAAAGATGCATCTGCCGTTCAACAGCAGCTCCCGGGACCTGATCGACTTTGAAGCAGTGCTGCACACGCTTTCTTCAACCTATTTCGGAATGATTGTCAATGAATCATATGACGGAAAAGACCCGGAAGCTGTACTGAAAGAGGCGTTTCATGCGATGGACCATCTGAACAGGGAAATTATCAAGTGATATGGAAAAGACTTCCGGGGTGAGTCACCCCGGAAGTCTTTTTTCATGCTGAAGTCCTGCATCTTTGACAAAAGCCGTACAGCTCGACCTTATGGTTCGTGATCTCCACATCTTGCAATTCCTTCTGCCATGTTTCAAACGGGCAGTAGCGTATCACTTTTGTATCTCCGCATGCTTCGCAGATGAAGTGATGGTGATGGTGGTCGGAGCAGGCGATTTTAAACTGCATCTCACCTTCGAAATTAGTGCTTTCCAGCACTTCAATTTCTTTCAAAGTGTATAAGTTCCTGTAAATCGTGTCGTAACTCAGACTTGGATAGACTGAATGCAGCTTCTCCTGCACTTCCTTGGCACTTAAGTAACGGTCTTCATTTAAAAACAATTCAATCATCGTCATTCTTCTTGCGGTGATTTTCAACTTGTTGTCCTTAAGCATTTTTTCATACTTCCTGAGCTCTTCTGCCATTCCGGTTCACCCCCAGCTGATTAAATAGTATAGTCCCGAGCAGTATCAATATGGAAATCAAAACAATCGTGCCGCCCGGTGATATATTGAGGTAAAAACTCAGGATCAGGCCGGTGATCACGGAGATCTCCCCAAAAATTACACTGGCTGTCATCAGTTGCCTGAAGCTCGATGTTATCCTCATTGCACTTGCCACCGGCAGTGTCATAAGGGCACTCACAAGAAGTATTCCCACGATTCTCATTGAAGCGCTGATGACCAGTGCAACCACGATTATGAAAGCGATGTAGATCCATTTATTGATTTTCATGACATTGGCATACTCTTCATCAAAAGAAACCATGAACAGTTCTTTATACAATAAAAATATGAAAGACACGACGATGACGCCGATGACTGAAATCAGGACCAGGTCATTGAAGCTCACTGCACTGATGCTGCCGAAGAGATATCCGAATAAATCCTGGTTGAAGCCGTTCGCAAGGGAGAGGAACACGATACCCACCGCTATGCCGAGACTCATGATGATTGGAATGGCAAGCTCCTGGTAGTGTTTATATACATTGCGCAGCCGCTCTATGCCGAGTGCCCCTAAAATGGAGAATATGATCCCCGTGATGAGCGGGTTGATTGTGACGGCAAAGACAGAAGACAAATAAACACCGAAGGCAATCCCGCCGAGAGTGACATGGCTGAGTGCATCCGCAATCAGTGACAACCGTCTGATCACTATGAAAGTCCCGATCAGCGGCGCTATGAAACCAGCAATGATGCCGCTGATGAAAGAGTATCTTATGAACTCATAATCCATGAGTGCTTGTATCATCCGCAGCACTCCCTGTCATGGTCGTGGCTGACGAGCTGGAGAGGAAATCCGTAAATTTTGGAAAGTTCGGCCTCACCCAGATTTTTGAACTCATGGTTGGTGCCATGGAAATGAAGATGTTCATTCAGGCAGGCAACTTCATTCGCGTGGTCGACGACCACCCCGATATCATGTGTGACCAGGAGTATAGTGACTGAACGTTCCTTCAGTTTCAACAGAACTTCATAAAATTCCTTGACATGCTTATTGTCGATGCCAACGGTCGGTTCATCAAGAACAAGGATGGACGGGTCATTGATCAAGGCCCTTGCGATGAATACGCGCTGGGTCTGGCCGCCCGACAATGAGGAGATGTTCTTATCCTTCAGATGTTCAATATCCAGGAGCCTCAACACTTCATCCAGCCTCTCCCTGTCCTTTTTCTTAAACCGTTTGAAGAGGCCTTTCTGCCTGGTGAGGCCGCTCATGATCACTTCACTGACAGATGCGGGGAAACCTTTGGCAAAGCTGTTGGACTTTTGGGAGACGTACCCTATCTCCTGTCCGCCATCATACTTTTGATAATTCCGTCCGTTGATATAGATTTCACCCTGCTGCGGTTTTAATGCGCCGAGGATCAATTTTATCAATGTCGTCTTTCCGGAGCCGTTCGGCCCGACAAGAGCGACAAAGTCACCCTTATCAATCTTTAAATTTATATTCTTCAATGCAGGTGTATGTTCAAGTTTATCTTTATAGGTGTATGAAATATTCTTGATTTCAAAGACCGGTTCAGACATTCGATCGCTCCTTTAAAATAATGATCATTTTATTATATCGTAACCATTACGGTCTGTAAATAGGAATGATTACGGAAAAGCCGCAGCATTTAAAAAATGCTGCGGCTCGATATCATTCTGCTTCCGCCATCACAGGATTGATGTCGGTCAACAGATTCGGATTGAATTCACCCTTTTTGATCATTTCAATCTCATGTTTGTACGGCGGCTTTTTATTCTTCTTATCCGTTCCGACAAAAGGTGTCTCCAGAATCTTCGGAACCGATTTGAATTCCGGATGGTTGATGATGTAGCTGAGGGCATCGAAACCGATATGGCCGTAGCCGATGTTTTCATGACGGTCCTTATGTGCACCTGTCGGATTTTTTGAATCATTGACATGGACGACTTTGATGCGGTCGATGCCGATGACCTTATCAAATGCCTCCAGCACACCGTCAAAGTCGTTGACGATATCATAGCCGGCATCATGGACGTGGCATGTATCAAAACAGACGCTCAGGCGTTCGTTGTTTTCGACCCCGTCGATGATCTGTGCCAGTTCTTCGAAGTTCCTTCCGATTTCCGATCCTTTACCTGCCATCGTCTCAAGTGCGATCTGGACATCCTGTTCCACACTCAGTGTTTCATTCAGCCCTTTAATGATCGACTTGATGCCTTCATCCGCACCTGCGCCGACATGGCTCCCCGGATGGAGCACGATTTGATTCGAGCCGAGGTGTTCGGTCCGTACGATTTCCTCCTGCAGGAACTCGACACCATGTTCGAAGACACCATCTCTCACAGTGTTTGCGATATTGATGATATAAGGTGCATGGACGACGATATTCGACATGCCGTGCGCTTCCATATGCGCCTTCCCCGCTTCAATATTAAGGTCCTCTATCTTTTTCCTGCGTGTATTCTGCGGCGCACCCGTGTAGATCATAAATGTATTGGCGCCGTAGCCTGCAGCTGATTCACTCGCTGCCTCAAGCATTTTTTTACCACTCATGGAGACGTGTGATCCTATTAACATATTACCATCCTTAAATGATTATTTTTTCTTCTTCGCTGCTTTCGCATGCTGGCGTCTTGCCTTCTGCTTCAATTCGCCAAGCTCTCTGGACATCTTCTTTTTATAACCCGGTTTGACTTTCTTCGGCTTCCTGACTTTATGTTTCAAGTCCTGGCCGATATCTTTCTGGGTCTTTTTCCTGTTGACGCGTGCAGTCCGTGATTTGACCGGTTGGAGTTCGCCCTGTTTGACGTCCTCGTGCCTGAACTCATAGCCTTTCTTCTCAAGCTGATCGATCAATCCTTCTTCATCCGGCGTATAAATTGTTATCGCCACACCTTCATACTGTCCGCGTCCGACACGGCCCACACGGTGTGTGAAGAATTCAATGTCCTTCGGGATGTCGTAGTTGATCACATGGGAGGCACCGTCAATATCCAGGCCGCGTGAAGCGAGGTCGCTTGCTATGACCCACTCATACTTCAGTTCCCTGATATTTTTGATTTCCTTGGTCCGCTCACGCGGTTTGAGACCGCCATGAAAGATGCCGACATTCAGGTTCTCCTGCCTCAAATAGTCGAACAGCTCATCCGCCCTGGCTTTGGAATTTGCAAAAATGATTCCGATATACGGTGTGATGACATCTGTCAGTTCTTTGACTTTTGCCATCTTGTCTTCCCCTTTTACAGGGACCAGCAGATATTCAATGGAAGCTTTGTTCCTTGGCTGATCAATAATGATGGTTTCAACATGACCGATATATTTTTGGAGGAACTGCTGGAGCATTTCCGGAATAGTGGCGGAGAATACGAGGAACTGCGCCTCCTCCTGCAAAGCATTTGCCAGGATATCCACATCTTCCAGAAAACCGAGGTCGATCATCAGGTCGGCTTCGTCTATGACGATGGACTTCGACTGGCGGATCTTGAGTGCACCTTCCTGCATCAGCTCCTTGATACGTGTGGGTGTACCGATGACGATCTGAGGTGACTTTTCAGCTTTTTCAACGTCTTTGCTGAAATCCGTGCCGCCGATGAATAAAGTTGTCCTGATTTCCCTGTAATGTTTCAGGATCTCATTGGTCATCTGGAACAGCTGACTTGCAAGTTCTCTTGTAGGTGCTAGTATTATAGATTGAGTTGAATTTTGACCCGCGTCTATACTTTCAATGATCGGCAGTAAAAAAGCATGGGATTTACCGCTGCCGGTTTCACTCATTGCAACTACATTCTCACCTTTCTGGATTTTGGGTATGACTTTTTCCTGCACCAGTGTCGGATGTGTGAAATTTATGGATTTAATGGCTTCGAGCAAAGATTCATTAAAGTTGAAACGTTTAAATGCGTGACTCATAGTATCACCTTTTCATTATTGAATTCGAACTCAATTATAACTGATATATACGATACATGCTATAATGTAATTTCGGACTTCATGATGATTTCATTTAGATGCGGGAACAGGTATAATGATTATTGAGGAGGAATGTACTCTATGGATATTATAAAAATAACACCACGCGGCTATTGTTACGGCGTTGTCGATGCCATGGTCATCGCAAGGAATGCATCGATGGACAAAACATTGCCGAGGCCGATATATATTTTGGGTATGATTGTGCACAACAAACATGTGACGGACGCTTTTGAAGAGGATGGCATCGTTACGCTTGATGGACCGAACAGACTTGAAATCCTGGAAAACATCAATGAAGGCACTGTGATTTTCACGGCGCACGGCGTGTCCCCTGAAGTCAAAAGGCGGGCAAAGGAAAAAGGTCTCACCTGTATTGATGCGACCTGCCCGGACGTCCAGGTGACACATGACCTGATACGTGATAAGACGGAAAAAGGATACGATGTCGTATACATCGGTAAAAAAGGGCACCCTGAGCCTGAAGGCGCAGTCGGTGTGAATCCTGAACATGTGCATCTCGTCGAGACGATGGATGATATCGAACTGCTGCCTGATGTGCTGCAGGAGAGAAAATTGATTGTAACGAACCAGACGACGATGAGCCAGTGGGATGTCAGCCACCTGATGGATGAACTGAAAAGCAGATATCCTCAAATTGAAGTTCAGCAGGAAATCTGCATGGCGACACAGGTGCGCCAGGAAGCGGTCGCCGAACAGGCAGATCAGGCAGAGCTGCTGATTGTCGTCGGCGATCCAAAGAGCAACAATTCAAACAGGCTCGCACAGGTATCCAAGGAAATTGCCCATACGAACGCATACCGCATCAGCTCCCTGAGTGAACTCGATACGGAATGGCTGAAAGGCATCAATTCGGTTGCTGTCACTGCAGGTGCCTCCACTCCGACACCGATCGTGCGGGAAGTGATCGATTACTTGAACAAATACAATGAAGAGTCATATGAAGCACCTCAATCCACTGTACCGGTGGATAAAATACTGCCGAAGATCAAAAAGCCGAAACCGGTTGAAATAATGAAATAATGATTGAAGAGCATCCATCCAGTCGAACTGGATGGATGCTCTTTTGCTTCTTATATATATTTCGCCCGTATTCTTTGTGAGATGTTCTCCACTACGAGAACGAGTATTAAAATGATAATGATGATCATCAGCGCCTGATCGAAGTTCCTGAGTGACATCTGTGCACTGAGTTCAACACCGATGCCCCCTGCCCCGACCAGACCGAGAACGGTGGCTCCCCTGATCGACTTTTCGAGGGCAAACAAGCTTGTGCCGACAAATGAAGGGGTGGCCTGTGGCAGCACTGAACCTGTAATGACACCGAAATATCCGGATCCTGTAGATTCAAGTGCCTCTTTAGGTTTCTTATCCAGTTCATCTATCCTTTCGGAGAAGAATCTGGCACAAAATCCGATCGTGTCAATCGTTATCGTCAATATCCCCGCGAAAGGACCGAGCCCTACGGCTATCACGAAGAGCAATGCCCATACAAGGTCTGGCACCGTCCTCATGACCGTCACAGCCCCTCTCGTCAGAGAGCGCAGGAAGGAAATCGAGTTCGTCGTCCTGGACGACAGGAGCGCTACTGGGACGGATATTATCACACCTGCAAGCGTGCCGACCAGTGCCATTTCAAATGTTTCAATCATGGCGCTCATTATGGGGCCGATACGGCTGAAATCAGGCGGGAAGGCCTGGCCTAAAAAGTCCCCGATGTTCATGACGCCGCCTATAACCCGGCTTAATGTGATATTGGCATTGTTGATCCCCGTCACAAGAAAAAGAAGAACAACAAGTATAAGTATGAAAGACCATATCGACGGCTTTTCAAATCTTTTTGGAGGCGTTGGACTCATAGTTTCCGAGCCTCCTGTTCAATAGGTTGTGGTGTTTCATCGGAGGGCGGTTCTTCTTTCGGACCAGAGTTTCCGAAAAGTGCTGTCTCAAAATCTTCATCGATGACGGAAACCTCACCATCGGCATACACTTCACCATTTTTCAATGCGATGAAACGGTCGGCGTATCTCTTTGCGATGGGTATCTGGTGCAGGATCATCAGTAATGTGATATTCCTTTCAGCAGCGATCTCGGCCAGCAGATCCATAACTTCCCTGCCGGCTTTCGGGTCGAGGCTTGCTATCGGCTCATCCGCCAGGATGATTTCAGGATCCTGCATCAGCATCCTGGCAATTGCGATCCGCTGTTTCTGCCCGCCTGAGAGCCTGTCTGCCCGCCTCTCCGACAGGTGGGCAAGCCCGACCCTGTCGAGGCACTCCATTGCGCGTGTTCTAAGCGCATCTGAAGCAAATAAGCTGTAGGTTGCCGGTGCGAATTTAACCTGCCCCAGTGCGCCGAACAATACGTTTTGAAATACCGAGACATTATCGATAAGGCCGAAAGCCTGGAAGACCATACCGACTTTCTTCCTGGTTTCGCGCAGATGACGCCGCTTCCCGGGGTCCACTTCCCGGCCGAGTAATGTGACGGAACCTTCGGTCGGTTCCTCGAATCCCGTCAATGTACGGAAAAGCGTGGATTTCCCGGAACCGTTGTGCCCGAGTATGACGACACTTTCACCCTCTTTGATGGTGAACGATACACCATCCAATGCGACATCCCGCTGATTGTACACTTTCCTGATTTTGTTCACTTCAATCGCATTCATATTATTCCTCGATCTCCAGACCTAAAATTTCGTAGGTTTCCCTCATGTTGTCATAGTCCTCATCGGAAACTTCGATTATGCCGCCATCTTCATATTTATCATTTTCTTCGCTAGATAATATCGCATCCAGCACCTCTTCTTCATTTTCCATCAGTATGTTCAAAAACTCTTCTTTAAATTCCTCTGGCAGCGTATCATTCAACACGAACGGATCCGCAGGCAGCGGCTCCCCCTCATAAATCAGCCTGAATTCATCTTCAAGCCCTTCCTCCTGGATGGTATGCCAGTGTTTGACACCGTCTGCCATGACATCGACCTCGCCGTTCAACAGCGCCTCAAGGGAGCTGTCACCCAGCAGTTGGATATCGAAATCCTCATCGAGGTCATATCCTTCATCGACCAGCACGCCGCTCGGCCCGATATGTCCGGACGTCGAACCGGTATCTTTCATGGCAATCGTTTCGCCCACTGCATCATCGAGTGATTCAATCCCACTTTCTTCACTTGCGATGAAGACGACGTGATAATGTCCGTCGGCTCTGTGGACACCGCCGGCAAGCTCAATTTCAGGTTTGGCTTCTTTTGATAATATGTATTCGGATGGTCCGGACAGCACGATGTCAACCTGATCATACTCCAGTGCCGTGGACGAGACTGTCCTGTCGGAAAGTGCAAACAGTTCCACATCCGTATCAAGCATCTCCTCCATCGTTTCCTCGAACGCTTCAAAGCGCAGCAGCAATTCCTCCTGTCCTTCGATGCCCGCTACAGCAAATTTCAAGGATTCAGGCCAGTCATCACCGCGTGCTTCCCCGGCACCGTCTGAAGCATCAACTGTATCCCCCGCTTCACTCTGTGCGCTGCAGGCTCCAAGGACAACAGCAAATAAGGCACCCATCAACAATAAAGAAATTCTTCTCATACAAAATCCTCCTAATATGATTACTGCTTCACATATTATCAACGGTTTATTAACCTGATATGGTGAACATGTAAATGTATATTAGGAGGATGTAAAAATTGTGTAAATGCTGTAAAAAGGACAGTTTTTATTTTCTGTTTTCGAATGGGTCCGTATCCACGTTGCTTGCAGCGACTTTAATATCCATTTTGCGGCGTATCAGATTTTCAAGACCTTCTGCCATGAAGGCTTCAAGGTAATGTCCGGCGTCTATGACGTTGTGCCCGAGGAGTTTTGCATCATAGGCTTCATGGTATTTGACATCGCCCGTGATCAGCACGTCTATCCCTTGCCTGAAGGCATCTTTTGCATAGCTCATGCCGGAGCCGCCGATGATGCCTGCCGTTAATATTCCCTTATCATTTCCCTTCACGGCGTTTACAATCCTTCCGCCGGTCTTATCCTCAATCAAAGCCGTCAATGACTCGAAGGAACCTTCATAATCGAACTTCACGCCAAGGCCCTTGTTCGGTACGTTATTGATGGTGAATATATCGAATGCCGGCTCTTCATACGGGTGGACCTTCAATAATGCATCGATGACCTTATCCTGCTCATCCGACTCGAAAATTGCCTCGACGATATATTCATCGACGATTTCAAGCTCATTGTTCGTGCCGATATGGGGATTTGCATCCTCGTTCGGCCTGAACTGACCGGTGATGGGATACTCGAAAAAGCACTCGCTGTAATCACCCTGGTTGCCCACACCGCTTTCTGAAAGGCCCTGTTTCAGTTCTTCCTTGTTCTCGGCGGGTATGTTGACCCTCAATTTCTTCAGTTCATACTTTTTCGGAATCAGTATTTCCGTGCTGGTGAACCCGAGGACTTCGGCGATCATATGGCTGACACCTTTCGGCTGATGATCGAGGTTCGTGTGCATCACTATGAGGTTGACGTCACTTTTGATCAGTTTCCTGATGATCCTGCCGTAGAAATCCTCAGTCACTGCGGAGATTTTCGGGAATATTAAAGGGTGGTGGGCAATGATTGTGTTCATTCCGTTATCCACTGCTTCATCGACCGTTTCAGGCGCGCAGTCGAGGGCCGTCAGGATGCCGGTGACCTCATCTTCCATATCACCGACGAGGAGGCCGGTATTGTCCCAGTCCTCACTGTCTTTGAAAGGCGCGATTTCATCAAGCTCCTGTAAAAGTTCCTTAATCTTCATCTTCCAACACCTCTTCTAAAAGTTTGATTTTGGATTTTATTTCTTCTTTTTTATCCGGATTTCTGCCGCCGTCGATACTTTCAAATATCCTCTTCTGATGGTCATATTCCCATTTGATTTTTTTAAGAAACGCCTCTTCCCTCTCCGCAAGGTTCAAAGGGCCGAAATGCAGTTCCTTCTGTGACATCCTTTTCCGGTTTTCATCATAATCGCATACGATGATTTCATAAAAGTGCTTCCCGAGCTTCAGCACTTTTTCATGAACGATGCGGTAATTTAAATCGTCGACCGCCTGCCGCAGAGGATACATATGATTATTCGCCTGGAGGACAAGGCGGGGATGACCGCCTACATTTTCAAAACCCCCGGCCAATATGCGGGCAATCAACGGTCCGCCCATCCCGCATACCGTGATCGTATCCACTTCATCATCAGGAGTCAAAATGTTCAGCCCGTCACCAAGACGCGCTTCAATCTTCCCCTGCATGCCGTATGATTCGATGTTCTTCAATGTCGCCTCATACGGCCCCTCTGCGACTTCTCCGCATATCGCACGACTTATCATGCCTCCCCTTATGGCATGGATTGGGAGGTATGCATGATCGGAGCCGATATCTGCAAGGATTTCCCCTTTTATATGATTTGCTGCATACTTCAAACGTTCATCTATCATTTCAACCATCCTTTAAAATAAAAACCTCCACGAATCGTGGAGGTTTTCCGTTAAATATTATTCTGCCCACATTTCATACATTGCAGTCAGTTCTTCATCGCTCACCTGGTCTTCACTAAACGCAGGCATTGAACCTTGCCCGTTTCTGACGATATCGGTGAATTCCTCTTCACTCAAGTCAGTGCCTGCAAGTGCCGGCCCCATACCGCCTGAGAAATCTTCACCGTGACATGAAGCACAGCTGTTCTGAGCAACGCCTTCAGCGTCCACGTCACCTGATGAAGCGCCATTACCTTCTTCTTCAGAGCCTTCCTCGCCGCCGTTTTCAGTTCCTTCTTCAGTGGCAACTTCCTCGCCTTCTTCCTCCTGGTTTGCACCTTGGGCAGAAAGCAGGAAAACCAGACCCACACCTAAAAAGATGATAAGTAAAAATGGTATAATCGGATTCTTATTCAAATGTTGACCCTCCCTTATATTAATGCATATACAATTATAATTGTAGCTCAAATATCAGCAATGTCAAAATAAATTTAGAGATAAAATTACACGTTAATGTGTAATTATTAATCCATGAAATCCTTCAATCTTTTACTTCTGCTCGGATGGCGCAGCTTCCTGAGCGCCTTCGCCTCGATCTGGCGTATTCTTTCACGTGTGACCCCGAAGACTTTACCGACTTCTTCAAGCGTTCTTGTACGTCCGTCATCCAGGCCGAAACGCAGTCTGAGCACATTCTCCTCACGGTCGGTCAGCGTGTCGAGTACATCTTCCAGCTGCTCCTTCAATAACTCATAAGCTGCATGGTCTGAAGGGCTCTGTGCCTCCTGGTCTTCGATGAAATCCCCAAGATGGCTGTCG
The DNA here is from genome assembly GCF_900220995.1 of Salinicoccus kekensis. Taxonomy (GTDB): domain Bacteria; phylum Bacillota; class Bacilli; order Staphylococcales; family Salinicoccaceae; genus Lacicoccus; species Lacicoccus kekensis. The sequence continues at coordinate 476,430 of NZ_OBQF01000001.1, read as the reverse complement.
TCCTCTTCACCGATCGGTGTTTCAAGTGAGACGGGCTCCTGTGCGATTTTAAGGATTTCCCGAACTTTTTCAGCAGGCAGGTCCATCTCCTCACCAATCTCTTCAGGAAGCGGTTCACGTCCGAGGTCCTGAAGCAGCTGACGCTGTATTCTGATAAGTTTGTTGATCGTCTCCACCATATGGACGGGTATCCGGATGGTCCTGGCCTGGTCGGCGATCGCTCTTGTGATTGCCTGGCGGATCCACCATGTTGCATATGTGGAGAATTTGAACCCTTTTGAAAAGTCGAATTTCTCGACGGCTTTGATCAGTCCCATATTACCTTCCTGAATCAAATCGAGGAAGAGCATGCCGCGTCCGACGTATCTTTTGGCGATGCTGACCACCAGTCGCAGGTTGGCCTCGGCAAGACGGCTCTTGGCCACTTCATCGCCTTTTTCGATCCTTTTGGCGAGCTCCACCTCTTCAGCGCCACTGAGCAGGTCGACGCGGCCGATTTCTTTGAGGTACATGCGGACCGGATCATTGATTTTTACACCAGGAGGTGCACTCATATCATGCAGGTTCAATTTTTCATCTGTATCTGTGGAATCTTTTTCATTTATCAGCCGGATGTCATTTTCACCGAGTTCTTCAAAAAATTCATCCATAGCATCTGCATCCAGTTCGAAATTGGCCAGCTTGTCAGCAATTTCTTCATGTGACAGATGCCCTTCTTTTTTCCCTTTTTCAAGTAGTACCTGTTTAACTTGCTCAATTGAGGTAAACAACTCTGCTTCTTTATTTCCAGTTGTCCCAACGGTATTTTCAGCCATAAATGTACCTCCTAAATATATTACTAACTTTTATATCTGCTGTTGATTTCCAAAAGCTGCTGCATGAGCTGCGCCTGCAGATCGATATCATTGGCCGCTTCGGCTTCCCTGAGGCGGGCGAATAAAACCTGCCTTTCCCTGGCGCTGTTTCTTTTTCCACTCAAATCATCAAGGTAATCATCGATCTCATCCCTCGAAACTTCGCTCTGAATACTGAGATTATCAATATTTATAACGACTTCAAGCAGTTCATGCGGAAGCTGGTGGATAAAAGATGATACTTCAAATGTGTCTTGAGTGTCAAAATAATTGCACAACCCTTTAAATATACCATAATAATGGTCTGAAGTTAATACTTCCCTGTCCACCCTGTCTTTCGAATATTCGAAAAGGCTTTTATCGTTCATGAGCGCTTTCAGGAAATAACGTTCCTTTTTTTCCCTGATGGAAAGTCTTTCGGTGTGTTGTATAACACTTTCCCGTTTTTGCGATGTTCTAACAGGAAGTTTGCTTTCTATTTGAGATTTTTCCATGCCGTATCTCTCGCTGATATGGAGTATGAGCCTTGTTCTGATGGCGTCATCATTCACATAGGTGAGCAGGTCCGTCAAAGTGTTGATATTTTGTGAGAATGCCAGGTCATTGTGCATGCTTTCATTCAACAGCTTCTCCGCCAGGAAGTGGATATAATGCCTCTTCTCATTCTTCACAAGATAACGGAAACTCTCTTCCCCGCTGCTTTCGATGTACTCATCGGGGTCCATTCCGCCGGGGAGCTGGATTACGAATGTGTTCAACCCGTGCTTCAGTAAAGTCTCCCCTATATCCACCGTCGCCCGCTGACCTGCCCCATCGCCGTCGAACATCAGCGTCACGTTTGAGGCAAGGCGGTTGAGCAGACTGATGTTCTCCTCGCTCAGGGCGGTGCCCATCAACCCCACTATATTCTCTATATTGAGGGACTTCACTTTCAATACATCAAGGTGGCCCTCCATCAGGATGATTTCATCCTGGGTCCTGATGGATTTCCTTGCATCACTCAAGTTGAACATGAGATGGCGTTTTTGGAATACTTTTGTCTCAGGGGTGTTCAAATATTTCGGTTCCGAACCGTCCAGACTTCTCGCAGTGAATCCCACGATATAGTTCTGGTGGTTCTTTATCGGAATCATTATCCGGTTGACGAACCGGTCATAATAAGAGAAATTGGTCTCGTTCCGTGAAAGCAGGCCTGCGCTGTATGCCGCTTCTTCTGTAAAACCTTTCTCGAGTATTGCATTCTTGGTGAATGAAGACATCTTCGGCGCAAGGCCTATTTTCTCCTTCTTCAGCAGTTCGCTGCTGAATCCCCTCTCGATAAGATAGTTCAGGGCTTCGCTGCCTTCATTGGTATGCATAAGGATGTGATGGAACAGATCTGAAACATGTTCATGCATTTTAATGAACTGCATATCATCATCATCGACCCTGCTCTCATTTGAAGAGACTTCAACTCCGAGCGGCTTCCCGAGTCTTTTCACGGATTCTGTGAAGGAGATGTTTTCAATCTCCATTAAAAACTGAAAAACATTGCCGCCCTTTTTACACCCGAAACAGTGGCATATCTGTTTTTCCGGACTGACACTGAATGACGGTGTTTTCTCATCATGAAAAGGGCAAAGACCGACGTAGTTCCGTCCCCGCTTCTCAAGTTTGAGATAACCAGAAACCAGATCGGTAATGTCGGTCCTTTCTCTGACGTATTCTATTGTTTCCTGCGGGATACTCATCACCCATCACCCTTTGATATCTATTTTGCCATCAACGTACTTCATAATTTCATTTGCGGTTTCTTCAATGGCTTTTTCAGAGACATCGATGACAGGACAGCCTATCTTTTCAATGATCGAGTCGAAATATGCTAATTCTTCTTCTATCCTTTCATCCCTGGCATAACTTGCCGTGTCTTTCAAACCCAATTGGGTCAGCCTTTCTTTTCTGATCTTGTTGAGTGAAGAAGATTTGATCCTGAGCCCGATGCATTTGGACTTTGGGATTTCAAACAATTCTTTCGGCGGAGTCACTTCAGGCACAAGGGGCATATTCATGACTTTATATTTTTTCAGCGCCAAATACTGGGACAGGGGTGTCTTCGAAGTCCTTGATACCCCGATCAGTACAATATCCGCCTTGTCAAGACCGCCTGCGTCCTTGCCGTCATCATATTTCACTGCAAATTCGATCGCTTCGATCTTTTGGAAATAATCCTCGTCCAGCTTATGCACACGGCCCGGCTCATAATAAGGTTCCGCCTCAGTCTTGCCTTCCAAAATCGACATAAGGGGACCCATCACATCGACGGATGGTATATTTTCCTTCTTCAGTTCTTCTTTAATATACTGCCTGAGCTCTGGAGTTATAATTGTGAAAACCACAGTCGCTGCCTTACTTTTGGCGAGATCGACGACATCATCTATATTGTCTTCGGAATCGATATAAGGATATCTGATCAGTACATCGGAAGTACTGTCTATATCAAACTGGGCCAAAGCAGCCTTTGCGACAAGTTCACCTGTTTCCCCGACCGAGTCCGATGCAATGATTATTTTTATATTAGACATAGCGACACTCCTTATTCCATTAAATTGACGAACACTCTTGTGATATTGGTTTTGGTGATCCTGCCGATCACCACTTCTTTCCCGTCTTCCTTATCTATGACCGGTATGGAATCGATCTGTTTTTCTATCAGCTGGTTCGCCGCATAAATTAGAAGATCGTTCGGATAGCATGTCGTGATATGGGGCTTGCGGGTCATGATGATGCTCACAGGTGTCTTCTCGATATCATTCTTCCCCATCGTGCCTTTCAAAAGGTCTTTACGGGATATGACGCCGACCAGTTCCCTGTCATCATCTATGGCATACAATGTGCCTACATCCTCAAGGAACATCTTTACAATGGCTTCGTAGATGGATGTGTCCTCTTTGATCAAAATCGGCAGGCTTTGTACATCCCTGACCAAAATATTCCGGATCTTGGTTGTTAAAATTTCTTCCGGTTCCTTGCCGGTGTAAAAATACCCGACACGCGGACGGGCATCCAAATAACCGCTCATCGTCAAAATTGCAAGGTCCGGCCTTAAAGTTGCTCTTGTCAAAGACAGCTGCTCTGCAATTTTGCTCCCGGTTATCGGTCCATGCTGTTTGACGATTTTCAATATCTTCTCCTGCCTGCTGTTCAGTTCCATGGCCTCACTCCCAATACCAATAATTATAATACACCTTGAAAGATAAAGAAATACAATGAAATGTTTGCACTTCCAATTAACATTTTATATAATGGTCTTAAGCGAGTTAAGGGCGGTGGGAGCTTAACATCTGTAAATGGCATATAATGAGTATTAAACATGAAATTGTATATTAAAAGTGAGTGGAAACACTAATTTGGGTGGAACCGCGGGTATAAACTCGTCCCAGGACAGCGTTGCATTAGCTGTCCTGGGACTTTTTTATATTCAAAATTACTTTAAGGAGTGTTATTTATGGACATGGACAAAATTGTAAATTTATCAAAATCACGGGGATTCGTATTCCCGGGAAGTGAAATCTATGGCGGCCTTGCCAATACATGGGATTACGGGCCGCTTGGCGTCGAGCTGAAGAACAACGTGAAGGCTGCCTGGTGGAAAAAGTTCATCCAGGAATCCCCTTACAACGTGGGTGTGGATGCTGCAATCCTGATGAACCCTAAAACATGGGAAGCTTCAGGCCATCTGAACAACTTCAATGATCCGATGATTGACTGCAAGGAATGTAAAAGCCGTCACCGCGCGGATAAACTTATTGAAAATGTGGTTCAAAAAGAAGACGATACTTTTGTAGCCGATGGTTTGAGCTTCGATGAGATGAAAAACATCATCGACGAGCGTGATATCAATTGCCCGACATGCGGCGCACATGATTATACCGACATCCGCCAGTTCAACCTGATGTTCAAAACATTCCAGGGTGTGACGGAATCATCGACGAACGAAATTTTCCTGCGTCCTGAGACGGCACAGGGCATCTTTGTAAACTATAAAAATGTCCAGAGGACGATGCGTAAAAAACTGCCTTTCGGCATCGGCATGATCGGCAAATCATTCCGTAACGAAATCACGCCGGGCAACTTCATCTTCAGGACGAGGGAATTCGAACAGATGGAACTTGAATTCTTCTGTCAGCCGGGCACCGAAGTCGAATGGCAGAAATACTGGAAAGACTTCTGTCAGAACTGGCTCCTTGAACTCGGTCTTGCAGAAGGCAACCTGCGCATGCGTGATCATGATGAGGATGAGCTTTCCCACTATTCGAATGCCACAACGGATATAGAATATAAATTCCCGTTCGGCTGGGGAGAGCTGTGGGGCATTGCGAGCCGTACAAACTTTGACCTGAAACAGCACATGGAGCACTCAAATGAAGATATGACTTACCACGATCAGGAATCAGGTGAGAAATTCATCCCGTTCGTCATCGAGCCGGCTCTTGGACTCGACCGTGTGACTCTGGCATTCATGAGTGATGCTTATGAGGAGGAAACACTTGAAAACGGTGAATCCAGGACTGTCATGAGATTCCACCCGAGTCTTGCGCCATTCAAGGCAGCAGTCCTGCCGCTATCAAAGAAGTTGAGTGAGGATGCCATCAAAGTCTATGAGAAATTGGCACCTGACTTCAACGTGGAGTTTGACGAATCACAGTCGATCGGTAAAAGATACCGTCGTCAGGATGAGATCGGTACGCCTTACTGCATCACATTCGACTTCGACTCACTGGAGGACAACATGGTGACGGTGCGTGACAGGGATACGATGGAACAGAAAAGGATGCCGATTGATGAAGTGAACGGCTTCCTGAAAGAAAGAATCAAATTCTAAACAGGCAGTATAAAATGAAGAACAGGTGACGGATTTTCCGTCGCCTGTTTTTTTGTCTTTCTGTCTCATATATGGAGCGATCAGGGATTTTCATCCACCCCAGTCATGCCTTTGACCATTTTCCTTGCTTTGAAATATACCCCGGCGTATTCATCATAAATCATTTCCGTAAAATTCAGGAGTTGCCTGCCGTTTTCCGGGTTGACCTTGATTGAATTGATCATATCCAGCTTGACGTTCTTCATATATGCAGCCAGATATATGATCCGGTTGCCGATGTTCACCGACCGCTCCAGCGTTTCCTCATTTGCGCAGTGATCGCATATTACACTGTGGTATATAAATGAGTAATGGCTGAAAGTGTCATACGCCCTGCTTCCACACAGTGCGCACTCATCCACATTGATTTCGATGCCGTACTGAGGCATCAACTTGATGGCCACCATCGATGTCGTCGCATTTTTCTCGTTTTCTTCCTTCTTTTCAAGTAATTTAAAGCCTTTCATAAGCAGCTCGAAGTTCTTCGGCGTGACATCCTCATCATTCAAAATGCGCGTCACAAACTCCATTATATAACTGCCGTAGGAGAACAACTCAAAATCTTCGTTGATGCCTTTGAAGTGGGAAATTACATCCACTTCATTCAGTGTGCCGATGCCTTTGAAGCGGTTATAGGTGAACAGCGCTTCCTTGAATCCCTGCCGGAGAACGATGAACGGGCTTTTCGGCTTGTTGAAGCCGCGGGCCATCAGAGGCACCATCACACCATCTTCATTTAAAATAGTAATGATCCGGCTGGACTCACTGTAATTCGTCTGCCGGATCATTACGCCTTTTTGCTGATATATCATATTATCACCTAGTATTCATCATCCCTGTAGCCAAGTGAACGTATGAAGTTTGTTTTATTGCGCCAATCCTTCTGCACTTTCACCCACAGTTCAAGATAGACTTTGCTGCCGAGAAGATTCTCTATATCGACTCTTGCCAGTTTGCCGATTTCCTTCAGCATCTTGCCGCCTTTACCGATGACCATGCCTTTTTGCGACTCACGTTCCACATAAATCGTAGCCTGCACGTGGACTTTGCCGCCTTCTTCATTCGCCTTCATCTTTTCCACTTCCACACCGATGGCATGGGGGATTTCCTGACTCGTCAAATGGAGTGCTTTTTCACGGATGAGCTCACTCACTATGAAATGCTCGGGATGGTCGGTCACCCTGTCTTCAGGGTAATACATCGGTCCCTCGGGCAGATAGCCCTCTATGACTTCCAGAAGCCTATCGACATTATTGCCCTGCAGTGCCGATATCGGAACGATTTCACTGAAGTCCAGTGTATCTTTATATACTTCAATCTGTTTGATCAATTCATCCGGATGCACGAGATCTATCTTATTGAGCACCAGGATGATCGGTGTCGTTGTATTCTTCAGCATTTCGATGATGTATTCATCGCCCCTGCCGATTTCGTCGGCAACATTGATGATGAAAAGTATGACTTCCGTTTCCCTCAATGTATTGCGGGCGACTTTCATCATATGCTCACCGAGCTGGTGCTTCGGTTTATGGATTCCCGGTGTATCGATGAAGATCATCTGGGATTGTTCGGTCGTGTAGACACCTTGTATTTTATTCCTTGTCGTCTGCGGCTTATCCGACATTATCGCAACCTTTTGGCCCAGCACTTTGTTCATGAAGGTTGATTTTCCTACATTCGGCCGGCCGATGATGCTGATGAAGCCTGATTTGAAAATATCTTCACTCATTTTCCATGTCCTTCCCTGAGAAGCCCAGCGGCAGCAAATCATCCACTGTGCGTTTGATCACTTTTCCAGTCTTGCTGGTCAGATATACCGGCATATCATCATGACAGAGCTCCTTCATGACCTGGCGGCATATGCCGCACGGGCTTGCCGGCTCATTTGCATCCGTTACGACGACAAGTGCCTTGAACTTCGTGATGTTGTTCGAATAGGCACTCACCAAAGCGCTGCGTTCAGCGCAGATCGTCGCAGGATATGATGCGTTTTCTATATTTGCACCGTATATATGCTGGTCATCTTCAGTCACAAGCAATGCACCCACGTTGAAATTCGAGTAAGGTGTATAGGCGCGGCTCTGTGCTTCAACGGCTTCTGCCAGCCATTCTTCCTTAAAAATCCCGTCGTCCATATATTCACTCTCCTAAGTAAAAAAAACTATTATTTTCGGGATGAAGATGATCAATCCCGTTATTGCCGCATACAGCGACGCAAGCAGTACGGCAAGGGCTGAAGTGTCCTTGGCACGCTTTGCAAGCTCGTGAAATTCATCAGTCACGAGATCCACTGTATACTCAAGGCTCGTGTTGACGACCTCACTGATCAGCACGATAAAGACTGCACCGATGATGAAAAGCCATTCCAGCGTGTTCAACCCGAATAAAAATCCGGCTGCCGCAACGATCAAAGCAAACAGCAAATGCACCGCGAAATGATGGTCCTTACCAAACAGGACCCTGATGCCCTGCAGCGCATATTTGAACCGCTTCATCGTCACTCATCTCTCGATACGCCGAAATTCTCCAGGATCTCATCCTGAAGCCGGTTCATTTCTCTTTCATCTGCTTCTTCCATATGGTCATATCCCAGCAGATGAAGGAAACCGTGAAGTGACAGGAACAATAATTCGCGCCGGTAACTGTGACCGTAATCTTCCGCCTGTTCCTTTGCACGGCCGGTGGAGATGATGATGTCCCCGAGCGTCCTTGGGGCTTCTTCATGTATCAGGTTGAATTCATCGTCTTCCATGGCAAATGAGATGACATCAGTCACTTGGTCTTTATTCCTGTACTGATGATTGATCTCACGTATCGCTTCATTGTCCACAAACGAGACACTGATTTCTGCATTTGAACCGGATTCCAGTTCTTCGTATGCGAAATTCAGCAAACGGTTGATTTCATCCTGCTCGCTCCCGGAAGTATATCCTTCCTCATCTATAAAATCGACTGTCAGCATAGTGCACCCCTCTATTCATAGGCTTTAATGATTTTTGAAACAAGCGGATGCCTGACAACATCAGTTTCATCCATGCGGTTGATGGCGACGCCCTTTACATCGTCAAGCCTTCTCACAGCTTCTATCAAACCGCTTTTCGTCGCTCCGGGCAGGTCTATCTGGGTTTCATCCCCCGTGACGACCATTTTTGAACCGAAACCGAGGCGGGTCAAAAACATTTTCATCTGCATTTCTGTAGTATTCTGCGCCTCATCGAGGATGCAGAACGCATCATTCAATGTACGTCCCCTCATATAGGCGAGCGGTGCAACTTCGATGACGCCGCGTTCCACCAGCCGGTCAGTCTGCTCGGTCCCGAGGACTGTGTGGAGACCATCATACAGCGGTCTGAGATATGGGTCCACCTTCTCCTTCAGATCCCCCGGCAGGAAACCGAGATTTTCCCCGGCCTCGACGGCAGGACGTGTCAAAACGATCCGTTTGACCTGACCTTCCCTCAGCATCTGGCAGGCAAGCACAACGGCAAGGAATGTCTTACCTGTACCCGCCGGACCGATGCCGAAAGTGAGATCACTCCGTTTGATGTTTTCGATATACAACCTTTGTCCGGTGGTTTTGGCACGTATGCCCTTGCCTTTATTATCTTTGGCAATCACTTCATTATATAGATCAAGGAGATACTCAATCGTCCCGTTCTTCGCCATGCTTGATGCCGACTGAACATCCCTTAAATTCACTTTCATCCCCCGCTGGATGATTTTAAGCAAATGAATGAGCACATCCTCTGCCAGTTCGACATTGTCATCATCCTGCCCGCTCACTGTGATCTCATTGCCGAGCGTATGGATGGTGACATCGAACATATCTTCCAAAAATGTAATATGTGCATCATTCGCCCCGATGAGCGCCTGCGCTTCCTCGAGACTGTCTATATTTATTATATTAGGCATGTACAAACCCCTTTAATTTATTTGTGGTTACCTTAAATTTACCATTATAGAAACCCGTCTGCAATAAATTCGCCGGGTATGGGACAGCCTGCACAACAAAAAAATAAGCCCTTATGAGCTTATTTCACTTTATCATTTTTTTCGACTCTTCTTCCCTCTCCATCACTGCCCTTGCAAAAGGACACTCGGGAACGATTCTTTTATCCTCTTCCTTCGCATACTCGACCACCATCCGGACGAGGGCACTTCCGATGCCCTGACCGCTTAACTGATCGGCGACCTGGGTACTGTCGATGATGAAATCGCCATCCTCATCCACTACATAGGAAACATAAGCTTCCGGATTCAGTTCATCCTCTCCGACGAAGAACATGTTTTCACCTTTTTTAATATCCACACTCATAATCTACACCTCCTGTTCTTTATCATATTCTCTAATTCCGTCTCTTTGAAACATGAAAAATGACACACAGAACAGTACTGTGTGTCATCATATCATTTACGGGTACGGGATTTCGGTTTCCCCAATATTTCACTGAAGACGACGCCATTCACGATGGCTTTGTTATCAAAGGTAAGATCATTTGAGGAAAATGCGGTTCTCTGTTTCTTTCCTTTTTCATGAATCGAGGTCCGGTCATCACCATATGAATAACGCGCCTCATCGGTGATTTCCCCGCCCACGCCTCCAATTGCGCCTACAGGCTCAACTTTGGTATCCACTGCACCGGTGCGGACTTTTTCTCTTGCCCTTTCCGCTCTTTCACTCTGTTTTCTCTCAACAGGTTTTCTGTCCCGGTTGACCTCACCTCGCGAACGCTCCCGCATTGAGGATTCTTTCTTCTCCCGCTGGCGGTCTGCTTCAAGCTTCCGGCGCTCTTCATCAACGCGCCGTCTGACATCTTCACGGGTCGGTCTTGCGGGCCCTTCCCGGCCGGGTTCGGCAGGACCGCCTGCTGTATCGCCTGCGGTGCGGCCCATGGCTTTTTCATATTCACTCTGGAACTCGCGCTTCATCTCGTCGAACATGCCGCGCGGACCCTGCTCCCGTCTTCCCGCCTCCGGCTGCCGGGGTCTCGGGGCCGAGCGTCCCGGCCTTTCCATTTTACCCGGATCGATATCTCTTTTTTCTTCGTTCTTATTACCGGTGCTGGCTATAATAGAATATATTACTCCGCCTGCAAAAATTAATAGAGGCAGTAATACTTCCATGATATCACGCCCTATTCTTCATCTTTGAAACGAGTCGGATCTGTCATCTTATTGATGGAATCCCTCATGTTTGTATCTGCTTCGACATTTTTGAGATCATAATAGTCGCTTACTCCGATATTGCCGCTTTCAAGAGCTACAGCAAAGGCAAGCGGTACTTTGGACTCCGCTTCCACAACTTTCGCCCTCATCTCCTGAACGCGGGCCTTCATCTCCTGCTCCTGAGCTACGGCCATGGCACGGCGCTCTTCAGCTTTAGCTTGTGCAATGTTCTTATCGGCCACCGCCTGCTCTGTCTGGAGGTCGGCTCCGATGTTCTTGCCGATATCCACATCCGCAATATCTATGGACAGTATCTCAAAAGCTGTACCTGAGTCCAGACCTTTTGCAAGCACCGTCTGGGAAATACGGTCAGGGTTTTCCAATACGTCGGAATGTTTGTTCGAAGAACCGATTGTGGATACGATACCCTCACCCACACGGGCAACAATCGTATCTTCACCGGCACCACCGACGAGACGTTCTATGTTTGCACGTACAGTAATGCGGGCCTTAGCCTTCACTTCAATACCATCCATTGCCACACCTGCAATGAACGGTGTTTCGATCACTTTAGGGTTTACACTCATTTGAACCGCTTCCAATACATCACGGCCTGCAAGGTCGATTGCCGCACAACGTTCGAACGTCAAATTGATATCTGCACGCTGGGCTGCAATCAGTGCATCCACGACTCTGTCGACATTACCACCTGCAAGGAAATGTGACTCCAGCTGATTGACACTGAGCTTGATGCCCGCTTTGTCACCTTTGATCATCGGTTCGATGACACGTTTCGGTTTGACACGTCTCAGACGCATCCCCACAAGCGTGAAAATTCCCACTCTGACTCCGGCAGCGATGGCTGAAATCCATAAGCCGACCGGGACAAATGACAGGATGAACGACAGAATGATGAATACTATAACGATTAAAAATATAACCGTTAATAATCCGCCACCTATAAACATAAAATCCATATAAAACTCTCCTTTAAATTAATCTATTCTTCAATCGGACGTACAACAACTCTCGAACTTTCAACAAGTATGACCTTCACTTCAGTGTCGGCAGGGATGTACGACCCTTCCGCAACAGCATCAATCCGCCTCTCGCCATAACGTATCGTCCCCGACGGCCTGAGGGGGGTTATGGTCTTCGCTGTGATGCCGATAAGATCGGACCGGTCATCAAATGATGTATAACCGGACTCGGCATCGGTCGCATCGCTTAAAATCAATCTGTTCAAAAATGGAATTCTTCTTTTCTTGGATTTGATAAGACCCACCACCATAAAAGATGCAATAATGATTATAATCAGGAGGAATATCGAGTATAGAATCATATTCCCGCTGACCAGCACAATGCTCAACAAAAGGAGGATTATGCCTATTATCCCTAAAAAGGTACCGATTACAAAAAACTCTACAATCACCAGAAAAGAGCCGAGGACAAACAATGCAAGCGCCCAGAGGTTGTTTTCACCAGTCAAAAGGTGACCGGAGAAAAATAAGACCATGGCGGCGATTGAAAGAAGGCCATAAAAATTGAATCGTTCGGAGAAAAGCTGCATCACCAGTCCGATGATGAAAATAGCCAGCAGTATAAAGGCAATTACAGGCATGGTAATAACATCGCTGAATGTATGTACAATATTCATAACCAAAAATGTATCAGTCATCGCCATGTAAATCCCCTCCACCTTCATTATACATACTTACCATGCAAAAATAAATAAACTGTACTGACAAGATGTGAAAAAAAGACAGCACTATTAAATAATAGTACTGTCCCTGTATGATAAATTATCCGAGGGAGGATATTTTATCTGAATTTTCTTTTGCGAGCTGCTTCGGATTTTTTCTTGCGCTTCACGCTTGGCTTCTCATAATATTCTCTTTTACGGGCTTCTTGGATAGTGCCGTTTTTAGAGACATTACGCTTAAAACGACGCAGTGCATCTTCGATCGGTTCATTCTTGTTAACAGATGTTTTAGTCATAAATTTCCCTCCCTCCGAATAACCAAAGGTTAATCTCACATAGCATTTACTATGTACTCAAACATTATAATATAACAAAGTTTTTTGGTCAACTTAATTTTAATAGTCTGATTCCGACAATCCGCCGGACACGATTTCAATCCCGCTTGAAGCGCCTATGCGTGTTGCTCCGCCCTCTATCATCTTCAGTGCATCTTCAGAGGACCTGACTCCGCCGCTCGCCTTCACTCCCATTTCTTCGCCGACGGTCATGCGCATCAAAGCGACATCCTCCACTTTCGCGCCCTCCCCGTTGAATCCGGTGGAAGTCTTGACGAAATCCGCACCTGCTTTTTTTGCAAGCTTGCTGGCGCTGACGATTTCATCGCCGTCAAGGAGTCCGCTCTCTATGATCACCTTGACCAGTGCCTCCGTCCCGGCTGCATCGCAGACTGCTTTGATGTCATTATAGACCAGATCGTGGTTGCCGGATTTGAGTGCACCGATATTGATGACCATATCCACTTCATCGGCGCCGTTCTGGATGGCATTCATCGTTTCGAAAGCCTTCACTTCGGAGGTGGAGGCACCGAGGGGGAAGCCGATGACGGTGCACACTTTGACATCGCTGTCCTCCAATATGTCGGAAGCAGTCTGGACCCATGCCGGATTGATGCATACACTGAAGAATTCATGCTTCATAGCCTCCTGGCAGAGTTCAAATATCTCATCCTGTGTCACCGCAGGTTTCAATAATGTATGGTCGATATACTTTGAAAGTTTCATGTTTTTGCCTCCAGTTTTTTATTCGGATCCGTTCCGGATCTGATCATTGGATCGTCCGTTCAATATAGGCATAGTTCTTTACCATGGGTTTCTCGAGTACTTTGACGACTTCCCCATGGCTCATAGGATAGCCTGCCTCGGTCACTTTGACTTTCACGAGCTCCCCTGTCAAAGATTCATCTGCATCGATGGCTATCTTCATATAGTTGTCGGCATGGCCGATCAATTTCCCGTCTTTGACCTCTTCCGGGATGATCTCAAGGACATCGTCTTTAAAGCCTTCTGCATATTCCAATGCGAGGCGGTCCGATAAGTCGATCAGTCTCCTGACCCTTTCGTTTTTGGTGTCATTATCAATTTGATCGGTCATCCTCGCAGCCGGGGTGCCGGTCCTGATTGAGTATGGGAAGACATGCAGTTCTGAGAAATGATGTTTGTTGATGAAATCATAAGTTTCCTGGAATTCTTCTTCGGTCTCGCCCGGGAATCCGACGATGACGTCACTCGTGATCGCCACATTCGGCATGATTTCCTTCAATTTCACGATGCGGGATTCAAAGAACTCCATCGTATACTTCCTTCTCATGCGCTTTAAGACCGTATCACTGCCCGACTGTATCGGTACATGGAGATGCCTTACAATCTTATTGGAGTCCCTGATGACATCAATGACCTCGTCGGTAAGCTGGCTCGCTTCGATGCTTGAGATCCTCAGGCGGTTCAGGCCGTCGACCTGTTCCAGGTCACGCAGGAGCTGGGCCAGGTTGTAATCTTTCAGATCTTCCCCGTAACCGCCGGTATGGATGCCTGTGAGGACGATCTCCTTATACCCCTGGTCCACAAGGTTCTGTGCCTGCTCAATGACTTTCACCGGATCACGGGAGCGCATCAGCCCGCGTGCCCACGGGATGATGCAGAACGTACAGAAATTGTTGCAGCCTTCCTGGATCTTAAGGGTCGCACGCGTGCGGTCCGTGAAGTAAGGCACATCCATTTCTTCATATGTACGCTTCTTCATGATATTTTTGACGCCATTGATCGGCTGGCGCTCACGATGGTACTGATTGACGTAACCGAGCAGTTTATCCCGATCCTCCGTGCCGATGATGATGTCCACACCCGCAATATCCATGATCTCTTTAGGGGAGGTCTGTGCATAGCAGCCTGTCACGGCGATGACCGCGTCCGGATTTTTACGGATGGCACGGCGGATGACCTGACGGCTTTTCTTATCACCCGTGTTGGTCACAGTGCATGTATTGATAACATAAACATCAGCATTCTGTTCAAAATCTATGCGTTCGTATCCGTCTTCTTTGAATATTTGCCACATCGCCTCTGTTTCATAATGGTTGACCTTGCAGCCAAGCGTGTGGAAAGCAATTGTTTTTTCATTCATAACCATCAAATCTTTCTTTAAAAAGTATTATGATAACTTTACATATAATAGCATAATATAAAAAGTCATTCAATTACGCGTCATTCCACCATACTGCTTACGGCTGCCAGGAAATAAAGCGGCGCCGTCTCTGCACGGAGTATCCTCGGTCCGAGTGAAAGGGGCACGAAAGAGGCATCGGCCTCGATTTCCTGCTCCGTGAGCCCGCCTTCCGGACCGAATATGAAAGCGATCCTCCCCCCGGCGTGTATACTCTCAAGATTTGAAAAAGACTTTGCCTCCTGGCCTGCAAAACCTTCGAATGCAATGATGACAGAATCATAATCATTGAAGTCCAGGGCGTGCAGTTTACCTTCAAAACGTATATCAGGGATGGTGAGGCGCCTGCTCTGCTCACTCGCTTCCCTGATCACTTTTTGAAAGCGTGCGAGGCGCTTCTCCCTTTTCTTCGTATCCAGCTTCACTATACTTCTGTCAGCTTCGTAAATGATGAATGCAGAGGCGCCGAGTTCAGTCGATTTTTGAATCATCCACTCAAATTTCTCGCCCTTCAGCAATGGGCAGACCACCGTAATTTCAACAGGCGGTTCAGTATCCGACTCCAGTTCCCCTTCAGTCATGTAAGTGATTTTCCTGCCGTCCACCCCGATGATTTTGCATAAGTAGCCGGCTTTTTTGCCGTCGACCATTTCAAACATATCATCAACACGAAAACGCATCACATTGATCATATGATGCGTATCTTCATTCTCCATCTCGTATCGTTCATTTAAATTCAGTTTTTCAGATGTAAAATATCTCTGCATGGCAAATCATACCTTTTCAGCTAAAATACTTACCCAGCCGTCTTCTTCAAGGATTTCCCCAATGCGGAATCCGGCACGTGTCATTTTCCCTGTGATCTCATCACGTTTTTCAGCGATGATGCCGGAGGCGATGAAATATCCTTCTTCATGCAATTTACCATATGCATCTTCAACCATATCTTCAATGATATGTGCAAGGATATTGGCAATGACGATATCGTAACTGCCGTCTTCCTCTTTAAGCAGATCTGCAGTTTCCAGCCGTATTGCCTGCTCGCAGTCATTGATGACAAAATTTTCATATGCGACTTTTATGGATAAATCATCAATGTCGGTCGCTTTCACCGAAGATGCCCCCATCATATGTGATGCGATCGACAAGATCCCCGACCCCGTGCCGACATCGATGACCGAGCACCCGGGTTTCACCGTTTTTTCTATGAACTTGAGACACATGCCGGTCGTCGGATGGTCCCCGGTACCGAAGGCCATCCCGGGGTCCAACTTGATGAGACGGTCTCTCTCCCGGTATTCGTATTCATCCATTTCCCATGAAGGCACGATCACAAATGTATCGGACACCCTGAAACTGTGGAAATGTTTCTTCCATTCGTTTTCCCAATCGGATTCTTCAATGATCTTATGTGAAATATCGATCTCTTCTTTGGACGCGAGGTCCGCCTCCGAGATGAAAGCTTCAATCTTCCCGATCATGGCTTCAACATCCTGGGTTTCATCGAAATAAACCAGTATCCTGATATCCGAGTCCGGGTAATCTTTTGGGTTCAACTTGAACTTCTCGTCGAAATTCGTGATCTTCTGCCTTAAGATATCTATGGAATGTTCGATTGATACACCTTTCGATAAAGTGTTCAAGTAAGCTGAAAGACTCTCTTCATTATCTTCCTTTGTATGAATTGCAACTTCATGCCACTTCATCTTCAATCTCCTTTAAAGAAACGCTTAGTACGGTCGAAGATGTTCTCCTGCTGCTCTTCGATCGTCTCCCCGCCTTCTTCCGCAAGCTCCCTGAAGATTTCAACTTCCCTATTGGAAAGCTTCGTCGGGGTCACCACCTTGACAGTGATGAACTGGTCACCATAACCGTAGCCGTGTACATTTTTGACACCTTTTTCTTTAAGGCGGAAACGTTTGCCGGTCTGTGTACCCGCCGGGATAGTCAGCATGACTTCGGAACTGATCGTCGGCACTTTCACTTCGTCACCAAGTGCAGCCTGCGCGAATGAAATCGGCAGTTCATAATGGATGTCATCCCCATCACGTGTGAACCTTGAATCCGGCCTCACACGGAAGACGATGTAGAGGTCACCCGCCGGCCCGCCGTTGATGCCCGGCTCACCTTTGCCGTGCAGTCGGATCTGCTGGCCGTTATCCACGCCTTCAGGCACCGTAACTTCGATATCGACATCTTTCGTCACCGTACCTGCACCTTTACATTTGTTGCAAGGATCCTTGATCTCCTGACCCGTACCCTGGCATGTCGGACAAGTGCGTTCCGTCTGGATGCGTCCGAATGGTGTGTTCTGCTCGACCGCCACACGACCGGCGCCGCTGCACATGCTGCATGTACTTTTCGATGTACCCGGTTTTGCACCGTTCCCGTCACAAACATCACATGCGACTTCCTTTTTGATGGAAATCGTTTTGGTCACTCCAAAAACGGCTTCTTCAAAGTCGATGGTCATCGTATATTGAAGATCATCGCCCTTTCTCGGGGCATTCGGGTCCGCCTGGCGCCCGCCGCCGAAAAATGAACTGAAAATATCTTCGAAACCGCCGAAGCCGCCTGCACCCTGGAAGCCGCCCCCGCCGCCGAACTGCGATTTCATGCCTTCATGGCCAAAGCGGTCATACTGGGCACGCTTATCTTCATCTGACAGGACTTCATAAGCCTCCGCGACTTCTTTGAATTTTTCGTCGGAACCTTCTTCCTGATTGATGTCCGGGTGATACTTTTTTGATAATTTACGATATGCTTTTTTGATCTCATCCTTCGACGCATTTTTCTCAACGCCAAGGATGTCATAATAGTCTCTTTTAGCCATCCGAATCTCCCTCCAACTTCCAAATCATAACATTTAAAAAAGTCAAAGCCAAATGCATTGGCTTTGACTTTTAATCAGTGATTATTTTTTATCTTCTTCGTCATCGACTTCTTTGAAATCAGCGTCAATCACATCGTCGTCGCTTGATGTGCTGCCTTCGGCCTCGCCGCCTTCGGCCTGCTGCTCCTGTGCCATCTGCTCATAAAGTTTCATGGACATGCCTTGCAGGATTTCTTCCAATGCAGACTTCTTGGCATTGATTTCATCCAGATCATTGCCTTCCAGGGCAGTCTTCAGTTCTTCTTTGGCATTCTCGGCTTTTTCCTTCTCATCTGCTTCAACCTTGTCGCCTAAATCTTCAATCGTTTTGTCAGTTGAGAAGATCATCTGGTCTGCAGCGTTGCGCGTTTCGACTTCCTCACGGCGCTTTTTATCCTCTTCGGCATTCTCTTCGGCTTCTTTGACCATTCTGTCGATATCATCATCTGATAAGTTCGATGAGGACTGGATGGTGATCTTCTGCTCTTTTCCTGTGCCCTGATCTTTTGCCGTTACGTTCACGATACCGTTCTTATCGATATCGAACGTCACTTCGATCTGAGGCACACCGCGTGGTGCAGGTGGAATGTCAGTCAGCTGGAAACGGCCGAGTGTCTTGTTGTCGTTTGCCATCGGGCGTTCACCTTGAAGTACATGGATGTCCACAGCCGGCTGGTTGTCTGCAGCTGTCGAGAACACTTCCGATTTGCTTGTCGGAATCGTCGTATTTCTTTCGATGAGGGTCGTCATGACGTTGCCCATCGTCTCAATACCGAGTGATAAAGGCGTCACGTCCAGAAGTACCACATCTTTTACATCTCCTGACAGTACACCGCCCTGGATTGCAGCACCCATCGCCACAACTTCATCAGGGTTCACACTGCGGTTCGGTTCTTTGCCGAGTTCTTTTTTGATCGCTTCCTGTACAGCCGGGATTCTTGTCGAACCTCCGACGAGGATCACTTCATCGATCTCATCTTTGCTGAGTCCGGAATCTTTCACCGCTTGTCTTGTCGGATCCATGGCACGTCTTACAAGATCGTCCGACAGCTCTTCGAATTTCGCACGTGTCAGCGTCATTTCCAGGTGGAGCGGGCCCGCATCGCCTGCTGAGATGAACGGCAGTGAAATTTGGGTTGATGATACACCTGATAAATCTTTTTTCGCTTTCTCCGCTGCATCTTTCAGACGCTGCATCGCCATCTTGTCGTTTGACAGGTCGATGCCGTTTTCTTTTTTGAATGCGTCCACAAGATGGTCTATGATGACATCGTCAAAGTCATCACCGCCGAGTCTGTTGTCTCCTGCAGTGGCAAGGACATCAAATACACCGTCGCCAAGTTCAAGGATGGAAACGTCGAACGTTCCGCCGCCAAGGTCGAAAACAAGCACTTTCTGGTCTTCGTCCTGCTTATCGAGACCGTAAGCGAGTGCTGCTGCAGTCGGCTCGTTGATGATCCTTTCAACTTCAAGTCCTGCTATCCTGCCCGCGTCCTTAGTCGCCTGACGCTCTGAGTCATTGAAGTAAGCCGGAACTGTGACAACAGCCTTCTCCACTTTTTCACCCAGGTAGCTTTCGGCAGTCTCCTTCAGGTTTTGAAGGATCATTGCAGAAATTTCCTGAGGTGTGTATTCTTTTCCGCCGATCTTCTCTTTATGATCAGTGCCCATATGTCTCTTGATGGACATTACAGTGTCCGGGTTCGTGATAGCCTGACGCTTCGCCACTTCCCCGACCTGTCTTTCATCATTTTTGAATGATACGACCGAAGGTGTTGTACGGTTGCCTTCAGCGTTTTGAATCACTTTAGCTTCTCCGCCTTCAAGGACGGATACTACTGAGTTTGTTGTACCAAGGTCAATACCAATTACTTTACTCATAAGAAATAGCCTCCAAATATATTAATTATTTATCTTTCTATCGGTGAAACTGCACCGGTCATTCGCTGACTTTAACCATGGAAGCGCGGATGACGCGATCCTTCAGCTGGTAACCTTTTTGGAATTCTTCAAGGACGATGCCGGATTCTTCTTCTGAAGGCTCCGTCATCACTGCCTGATGGAAGTTCGGGTCGAATTCCTTGCCCTCCGCTTCAATGACGGTGATATCACGCTTATTGAAGATGTTGAGGAATTCGTTATACACCATTTCAACACCTTTTTTCAGTGAAGCGAATGATTCATTGTCACCTTCGATCGCCATCGCCCGTTCGAGGTTATCCAGCACAGGAAGAAGATCTTCTGCGAACTTCTGATCTTTATATTTGTTGTTGAGATCGATTTCCTGCCTGTTGCGGCGCTTGAAGTTTTCAAATTCCGCATAGAGCTTCAAATACTTCTCTTCGTATTCCCGGGCTTCCTGCTTCAGGTGCTCAAGCTCCTGCTGATGTGAATCGGCTTCCTCTGCCGTTTCTTCGGAAACAGCACTGCTTTCAGGAACCGGTTCGCTTCCGTCTTCTGCAGAAGGGCTCTCCCCCTCTTTTGGATCCTGTTCTTCATCTGCCGGGTCTTCTGAATGATCATCAAGGTGCTGCTTCTGCTCTTTTTCTTCCCCTGATGCATCTTCCTTCATTTCCTGCTTTTGTTCTTTTTCTTCTTCAGTCAAATCATCTTTGACTTTTTGATTGTTGTCGTTATCGAACAAATCATTCACTTCCTTTTGTGCTCTGATTATTAATCGCATGTAACAATTTTATGACTTTCTTATAGCCCATCATCTCAGGGCCGATAATCATAAGATTTCCATCAAAACCGGCTAACTTGAAGTTTGTTGTGATGATTGAGATTGAATGATAATCTTCAGGCAATTCATCACCAAGATATATATCCACTCCGTCACTGTCAGTGACATCGATGATGTTGTCCAGCTGCTTGGCCTCCAGGTCATCATACAAAGCCCGCAGGGTGTCCGTGTCTTCGCTGATCTGCTGGATCAGATGGTTGAATCCGGAGTAGCCGCTGAATTTCCTCGGCTGGTCGAGATCTTCCCTGATATGGTCGGCGACACTGTTCACCGTGTATTCAAGCGCAGTATTCTTCAATGATGTCCGGAGCAGTTCCGACAGGTCCTGCAGCGGTGTATCTATGATGACCTGATTGAAATAATTGGTGAGAATCTTCAATGTTTCAAGTGACACATTGTAATCCATCCTTACGGGTATTTCCTTGATATTACCCGAGTCGAGAACTATGATTACAAGTAGTATGCCTTCATTCAATGGAGTGAAATAAATCCCCTTGACTGTTTCATCTTTACCAGTAAAAGATACACCAGTCAAATAATTGGTCAGTGCACTGATTTTTTCAGCAGTGCTTTTTGATAAATCTTCAGGATTATGATGACTTTTCAAATTAAGGTGAATCTGTTCCGACTGTGATTTCTCATCCAGCTTTTCGCTCAATTTCCCAATATAGAATTTGAGTGCTTCTCTGGAAGGTATTCTGCCTGCCGATGTATGCGGTTTTGTCAAAAAGCCCATTGCTTCAAGCTTAACCATTTCGTTTCTAACCGTAGCACTGGAAATATCGAGTTGATATTTTTGAATAATCTGCTTCGAACTAACGGGAACCATGGCGGCCAGAAATTCATCCACAATTAAAAATAAGATGAGTTCTTGCCTTTTTGTAAGCATTGACTTCACCTCTTTAGCACTCTCTATCATCGAGTGCTAAATATAATTTATCAAATTGGTCAAAGTATGTCAATTGATTGTGCTCATTTTATGATGACTTTAAAAATGCAATGAACACTTCATTGCCGACCATCCTGCCCGAGTCGGTCAAGGCGATATGGCGGCCGTCGTCAGTGATCCATTTTTTATCTTTGAGGAAAGATAACTCATCTTTATAATATTCATCCAGGCCGACATTGAATTTGCCCCTGAACCGTTCTTTGGAGACACCCTCAGTCATCCTGAGCCCGAGGAACATCTCCTCCTCGATTTTCTCGGTTTCAGAAAGCTCGATGGTTTCTTTGACGGCGGAATGATTCTCATTCATGGACTTGATATAGTGCGGCACAGGTTTGACATTGTAGTAACGCTCATTGTTGATGTAGCCGTGTGCGCCCGCACCAACACCATAATAGTTGTCATTGCGCCAGTATGTCTTATTATGCTCGGATTCGTATTCCTTCTCTGCGAAATTGGAAATTTCATATTGAGGATAACCGATTGCCTGCAGCCCGTCCATCACATGGAGGTATTTTTCCGCTTCTTTGTTGTCGTCATCGATCTTCAGCCTGCCTTTTTTAATCTCATTATAGAAGACCGTATGCGGTTCGATGATCAGTGAATACCAGGAAATATGTTTCGGTTTCAATTCCTCCACATATCTTAGGCTGGTATCGATGTCATTGAAGGTCTCGCCCGGCAGGTTGTACATGAGGTCCATGGAATAATTTGAGAGTCCGATCTTCTCCAGATGATCGATGCTCCTGAAAATGTCATCGAAGTCATGGCTCCTGTTCAGCACCTTCAATATATCGTCATTGAAGGACTGGACCCCGAGACTCACCCTGTTGACGCCATAGTTCTTCAACAGGTCAAGTTTCCCCGTCGTCACTTCATCCGGATTCGCCTCAAAAGTGTACTCCCCGGAAACTGTGAAATTCTCCGAGATGAACTTGAGCAGGCGTTCGAGCTGCGCCTCACTCAACGCTGTCGGCGTTCCGCCCCCTACATAAACCGTTTTGAAATCTTTATGTTCCAGTGTCTTCATTTCCATGATCAAGGCGTCTATATAATCATCAACCGGCTGGTTTTTGATGAGCACTTTAGTAAAATCGCAATATGTGCATATACGGTTGCAGAATGGAATATGAATATACAAGCTTTTCATTTTTACACTTCCTAACAAAATTAAAAGCCACAAAATGTGGCTTCTTTAATCTTCATCCATTTTAAGCACCGACAGGAATGCCTCCTGCGGAATCTCCACAGAACCAACGGATTTCATCTTCTTTTTACCTTCTTTTTGCTTTTCAAGCAGTTTCCTCTTACGGCTGATGTCCCCGCCGTAACATTTGCTGAGTACGTTCTTGCCCATCGATTTGATGTTCGTCCTTGAAATGATCTTCTGTCCGATCGCTGCCTGGATCGGCACTTCGAACTGCTGCCTCGGTATGAGCGTCTTCAGCTTATCAACGATATTTTTACCGCGTTCATATGCGAAATCCCGGTGTACGATGACGCTGAGGGCATCCACTTTTTCGTTATTCAATAAAATATCCATCTTCACGAGCTTGCTCTCGCGGTATCCTATGATCTCATAATCAAATGATGCATAGCCCTTCGTATTCGACTTCAGCATATCGAAGAAATCGAAGACGATCTCCGAAAGCGGTATTTCATAGATGATGTTGACCCTGATGTCATCCAGGTAGTCCATCGTGACGAAATTGCCGCGCTTCTTCTGGCTGAGCTCCATCACTGCACCGACATAGTCATTCGGGACCATGATCTGTGCTTTAACATAAGGTTCCTCGATCTTTTCGATCTTCTGGGGATCCGGCATCTGTGCAGGGTTGTCCACCTTCAATAGAGAACCGTCCGTCATCGTGACTTCATAGATGACCGATGGCGCTGTTGCGATCAGATCGATGCCGAACTCACGCTCTATCCTCTCCTGTATGATTTCCATATGCAGCAGGCCCAGGAAACCTGTCCTGAACCCGAAGCCGAGCGCCTGCGACGTCTCAGGCTCGTATTGGAGGGAGGAATCGTTCAGCTCAAGCTTCTCGAAGGCTTCCCTCAAGTCGTTGTACTGGTTCGAATCGATGGGGTACATTCCGCAGAAGACCATCGGATTCATTTTCTTATAGCCGGCGAGCGGCTCGGCTGCCGGGTTGTCTGCGTGGGTGATGGTATCCCCCACCCGTGAATCCCCGACATTCTTGATCGAAGCGACGATATACCCCACATCACCGACCGAGAGTTCTGAGACCGGCATCGGTTTCGGGGTGTTTATCCCGACTTCCGCAACCTCGAATGTTTTCCCTGTCGCCATCATCTGAATCTTATCTCCGGGCTTCACGACACCTTCCTTGACCCGGATGGAGGAGATGACTCCCCTGTAAGGGTCGAACATCGAGTCGAATATGAGTGCCTTCAAAGGTGCCGTGACATCACCTTCCGGCGGCGGGACCATTTCGACGATCGCTTCCAGAATGTCCTCGATGCCGATATTGGACTTCGCTGATGCAAGGACCGCGTCTTCCTTCGGTAGCCCGATGATATCTTCCACTTCCTGAGCGACACGCTCGGGATCTGCTGCGGGCAGATCGATCTTGTTGATGACGGGCAGCAGCTCAAGGTCGTTATCGAGCGCAAGATAGACGTTCGCGAGCGTCTGCGCCTCGATGCCCTGGGCGGCATCCACAACGAGTATCGCACCTTCACAGGCTGCAAGCGAGCGTGAAACCTCATAAGTGAAGTCCACGTGACCCGGGGTGTCGATCAGGTGGAAGGTGTAATCTTCACCGTCTTTTGCAGTGTACTTCAGCTGAACTGCATTCAGCTTGATCGTGATGCCGCGTTCACGTTCCAAATCCATTGAATCCAGCAGCTGCTGCTTCATATCGCGGCCCGCCACTGATTTTGTATTTTCCAGTATACGGTCAGCCAACGTGGACTTGCCGTGATCTATGTGGGCAATAATTGAAAAGTTCCTGATTTTCTCTTGTCTGGCCCTGCGTTCATTATCTGTCATTGATACCCAACTTTCTGTTCAATCGAATGTCAATATTATACCAATGTTCCGCATTTTCTTCAATTCATTTCGGCTTGGTTATTGCATCTTGCATGGTTGTTTGGTAAAATACATCTTGTTGCAATTAAAGTTGTACAACTAAATTGTGGAGGTGACGTTATGCCTAATATTAAATCAGCAATCAAAAGAGTCAAATCAAGTCAAAAAGCTGAAGATTTAAACATTGCTCAAAAGAATGCCATGAGGACTGCAGTGAAACGCGCGGAAACTGCAAAATCCGAAAATGCCGGGAATACTGACGAGCTTGTATCATATGCTATCAAGCAGGTGGACAAAGCTAACAAGAAAAACTTAATTCATTCTAATAAAGCATCACGTATGAAATCAAAGTTAATGGCTGAATAAAACCTTCTTTTCCAAGAAGGTTTTTTTATTTGTCAAATTTCCAGTATGAAAAGTTCAAAGAGTGTCTCACGGTCCAGATAGCTCGATTTAAATTTATAATCCATGTTACGGCACATGACCATCTTCTCCTCCAGCTTATCCTGCCTGTGCTTCCTCGCTTCCCGCAGCGCAAGCTTCACCCTGTACGGATGCACTTTCAGATGCTTAGCAATATAATCCTGTGCAAAACCTTCATTTGCAAGCAGCTTGACCTGGTACAGCAGCCTGAACTGGCTGATGATCAGGTGCAGCAGCTGGATCGGTTCATTCTTCTGCAGGATGAGCTGTCTGACCAGGTGCACCGCCGCTTCTTTACGGCCGTTCAGGACGTGTTCGGTCAGCTGGAATATATTCTGCTCCATGCTCACACTCACCACTTCCGCAACATCACTCTCGGTGATCCTGCCGTCGGCATAGAGCAGGAGCTTCCCTAGCTCGCTTCTCACATTGCCATAACTGATACCCGTCCTCTCGAGGAACATTCCGAGTGCCTGCTCGTCGATGCCCATGCCCTCGTCTTCCACCTGACTTCTTATGAAATCTTTGATCTCAGGCTCCGTCATTTCCTTCACTTCCGTCACTGCGCCTTCTTTCAAGATGAGCTTGGTGATCTTTTTCCGCTTATCCAGCTGCTCATTGAACACTTTGAAGATCAGCAGAGTATCATCATTCTTATTCTTTATATAATCCAGAAACAGATCCATATTATGTTCAACGTCACTTTTCACCTTGGCTCCGGTCAATAAAAAAGCATCATTGAGGATGATCGCTTTCCTGTCCGATAAGAAAGGGAGGGTCTGTGCTTCTTCAATGATGCTTTCCACGCTCGTCTCCCTGTAGTTCAATGACACCAGGCTGAACTCATCCACTTCGTCCAGATATTCCTTGGCAAGCTGCCCGGCCTTTTCTTCTATACGTATCGCGTTCGTTCCATAAATCACTTGTATAAGGTTCATTCCGTTCACTCCGTATTAAATCATGAATCTATTATAGCTTTTATTTGTAAATTATCCTATAATAGATGATGAATAGTTTAGGGGGTTTTCTCAATGAATAAATTCGAAAAGAATGTGCAATCAAAAAATAATGACATTGTGGACTCCGGTCTGGCTTTTGTGGTCGGATTCCTCGGCCTTACAGTCATCTACGTCATACCGCATATATTCGAGATCGTAGGCAGACTGTGGTAAGGTGATTCCATCAAGGGAGCTGATCATTCAGCTCTTTTTTTTGTGCATTCATCCAGCGATGCATCAAGCCGGCTCGTGGTACATAATGTATCATGCCGGATATTCAATTGTACCATGCCGGCTTCTGCACTATTTAAAATGTTTGTGTGCGCCACCCTCTCAAGCACTTCTTTGTGCGGGTGGCCATATTGGTTGCCTGCACCTGCTGAAATCAGAACATGATCCGGCTGCACAAGCTCGAGGAATTCCGCACTGCTCGATGTATCCGAGCCGTGGTGTGCAAGCTTTAAAATGTCCGCATCAAGGCGCCCATGTGCCTCTGCAAGCCTTCTCTCCATCGCTTCGGTCACATCCCCGGTCATCAGGAAATCATAATGACCGAGCGTCACTTTCAGGACGATTGAAGCGTCATTTGAATCAGCCGGCCATGAATCATTGCCGAGGGTCAGGTTTTCAATTAGGATATGCCCCGCAGTGATGTTCTTCACATCTTCAGATCTCAGTATATTACCATTGTACGTCCCGTGGATGTAGTTTTCCGACCACGCTTCATATTTCGGGTCATCCGTGTTGACGAGCAGGTTTTTAACATTTTTCTTATCCAGCACATCCCCCACTTCCCCCACATGATCGATATCCATATGACTGAGTATCAAAAGGTCGATATCATCAATGCCCCTTTCCTTCAGATATGGCAGGACGGTCCTCTCGGCAAGCATGGACTCCCTCTCCCCGAAGGTGAACTCGCCGCCCGTATCTATCAGGACCGTCGTGTCGCTCATATGATCCTCTATCAGGAAAGCATCCCCCTGGCCCACATCAATCATCGTGAACGTGAAGTCATCCCTGTCCAAAGCGTTGGCTGCAAAAATCACTGTCATGAAAACACCGCCCAGCAGGCACGCCTTCAAAAATTTCAATCTGCAGATGTTCACAGCCATCATGTAGCTTAGGACGGCAATCGCGACATGGACCGGATCGATCAGATTTTTTATTGAAAACCGGTGCCTTATGATATTGGCGAGGAAGTATATCACTTCCTGGAGGGTTGAAAAAACCATATTATACAAATGATCGACTGCAGGCATATAAGGCAGCATAAGAAAGAACTGGAACATGATCACCATCGGGAAGACAAGCATTGAAAATAAAGGCACAAACACCATATTCATGAAGATTCCGCTGATGCTGAGCTCGTTGAACTGGATCAATATGACCAGAAGTGTGGATACTTCAGCGATCAGTGTGATCTGGATGAGCTGCACGAGTGGTGTATTGCCATGCAGGAAAGGCCGGCTCAGCAGGATGAAATAAGTCGTGATGTACGACAGCTGGAACCCTGCATGGAACACTATGTACGGGTTGAATGCAAGCTGTATCAGTGCTGTGAGTGATATCACCGTCAAGTACGGCTTTTTCCTGAAGAAAGAAGTGATGATGAGCATGACGGCCATGAAGACGGATCTGAAGACGCTCGGGCTGAAGATGTTCAGCATATAGAACATGAGCAGCGACAGGATGAGCAGCACCTTCACGGTCCTTGAAGTCATCCTCATTTTCCTGAAGGCGAAGTAAAGCACTGCTGTGATGAAAGCGACATGCGTGCCGGAAATGACATACAAGTGATATATTCCAAGCTTCTGCAATGAATCGAAGAAATCATTTTCGATATAACTTTTATTGCCGACCGTGAGCGTGAGGAGGTCAAACTTATAACTGTGGTCCGTATAGGTCAGCACCTTCTGCATATAGAGGTACCTCAGCTGCGCAAGCCACATCGGAAAATCCTTATCCTGCTCAATGCAGCTTCGGCCTTCAAGCGTTTCCAGGTAGATCCTTCCCCTGAGGTCATTCACGGTCAGGCGCAGTGCATCATCCTGCTTCAGGAAATTCCTCTGCTCCCTGACCGCTGCGACATCGAATCTGCCGGTGCAATATGTGCCGATCGCTTCCAGCGCGGGGTTTTCCGTGAACAATTCATATGTCTCACCGCCGCTCGATACGACATAATGGACCTCATCGCGGTAATATTTATAATCGATGACCGTGAGTCCTTCAATCACTGAAGGAGGCGCCTCCTGCTCGTCACCATTTAAAAATGGCATGGGCAGCAGGACGACAGGCAGGAACCATAAGACTTGCCTCTGCCCAAGCCTCCTCGAACATGAAATACATAAAATAATCAAAAAAAATAAGCCCAGCAATGGGCTTTTTACGATTATGCAACCGGTTATGAACGACAGGAATATGTAGAATGCAATCATCTGAAGTTTTCAAAATAACCGGCCACTTTCTGCAGGTCCAGTTCGATCTTAATATAATTGACGCCGGTCTTTTCAAGCAGTTCGACTGCATACGGATGATTTTTATAATCTTCCGCGTAATATATGTTCTTCACCCCGGCCTGTATCATCGACTTCGTGCAGTGCACACAGGGGAAATGGGTGACGTAAACACTTGATCCTTCAGTCGACACACCGAATTTCGAACATTGGAGCAATGCGTTGATTTCGGCATGTATCGTCCTTATGCAGTGTCCGCCTTCAATATAGCATCCGACATCGATGCAGTGGGCCTCACCCGAGACGGAACCGTTGTAGCCGCCTGCGATCACCCTGTTGTCCTTAACGATCAAAGCGCCGACTTTCAGCCGTTCACAAGTCGACCTGAGCCTGAGCAAATGGCTCTGTGCCAAAAAATATTCATGCCAGTCTATCCTCATCCATCATCCCGCCTTTAGTCTATTGTAATATATGGTTCCAGGCTGTCAAAAGTTTTTTCACCGATGCCTGATATGTTCATCAAATCTTCCTTGCCCATGAACAAGCCGTTTTGTTCGCGGTATTCCACGATGAGCTGGGCCTTCTTCTCACCGATGCCGTTTAAGATCGTGAGTTCCTCCGCAGTTGCGGTATTGATGTTGACGAGTATTTCCGCTTCTCCGCCCTGGGTGTTTTCTCCGCCGGGAAGCGGAGGGTCTTCAATCTCCCCCTGCTGCGGCACATAGATCACCATCTCATCCCTGACCTTCTCTGACTGGTTGACGGTCATGAGGTCGGCGGATTCGGATACTACGGCCAGATTCAAAACATTCGTCACCCTGGCATCCTGCGGCACCTCAAAAACCCCGGGGTTTTTGACGGCTCCCTTCACTTCCACCATCACATGGGTGGGTGCCGACTCGATGACTGTCTCCGGCGTCTCCACTTCATGCAAATCGTCAGCTTCAGATACAAGCGTTTCATTGACGCTGACTTTACCGCCTCCGTCGAAAAAGATACTTGCGATGAACAGGACGGTCATCAATCCGGCGATGCCGGCACTGACCAGCGGCATGTGTTCTTTGTACTTCTCATAATATTCCTTAAGCATTTTCCCATCTCCTTAAAAAACCCCTTTACTATATTAGGAGGAAAATGCCGTTTTTGATTTATTTTTTCTTCAAATAAATAAAATAATTCAAAAAAACTTTGCAACTAATCGTTACAAAGCCTTTTTGACGATATAAAATATCCTGTCACAAACCGTGGTCACAGAGTTTTTTACATCGAAATCACTGAACGCTGTATCCAGGTACAGGCCAGCTTTTTCAATCATTTTAATGACATCCTTATGCTCATATGTCCTCTGGATATAAGTTTCATCCATCCTTTGATAAAGACCATCATCATTCCTGACAAAATAAGTCATTTCATGCACTGCAGACAACGGCGCCTCACCTTTAAGGGCATGCCAGATGTATGTGATGTGCTCAGTATCGTCAGTATAGATCATATCATTGAAGTCGTTTTCCATCTTGTACTTGCTGTGTATGTCAAAGATGAACACACCATCATCATTCAGATGATCATTCACATTTTTCAGAGTGGTGATGAATGCCTCTTCGTCCTCCAGATAATTCAGGACGTCCACTGTCGCAACAATCATATCGAATGTCATATCCAGTTTGAAGTTTCTCATATCCCCTTGATAATAATTTATATCACTATTTTCCCGTTTTGCGATCTCGAGCATCGGTGCGGATATATCCACCCCGTATCTCGTCTGAAAATTGAGCTTGCTTGTGAGCCGTCCCGTCCCGCAGCCGATATCCAGGACCGAACCCGAATTCCCTTTGAAGTGGGAGATGATATCGAGCCATAGATCATAAGGGATATCATATGTCAGTTCATTGTAGAAGCGCCCGATGGCACTCTCATCATGATTAAACTCTGCCATCGACATGCTCACCATTTTTAAACAACCGCTCCAGGTTGTAATATTCCCTCTCCGGCCTGTGGAATACATGGATGACGACATCGTTCAGGTCACATAATATCCACTTCGCTTCACGGTAGCCCTCGACGAGCGGTTCCAGGTCATGTTCCTTGGCCTGGTCCTTTATCTCATCGGCGATCGCCTGGACCTGACGGTCGGAATTCCCGTGGCAGATGATATAATAGTCTGTCACTGAACTTGTTTCTTTGACGTCAAAAGTCATTATATCTTCAGCACGCTTATTATCACATGCCTCAACCATCAATTCGAGTAATGCTTCGCTATTCATTCCTTCACTCCTTGACCATATTATAATAGTTGTAACATTCGATCGTCCTATTATAAATCGGCCGATTTTTTTTCAGTAAATGTTTGAGGGTCATTTTGGTTATTTCATATATTGCGAGATCCAGGTTCTTGTCTTCAAAGACGAGTTTCCGTATCTCTCCGACCCCCGGCTGGTCCCTCTCCGGTTCGATATAGTCCGCCACATAAATGATCTTCTCCACCAGCAGCATCTGCGGCCGGCCGGAAGTATGGTTTGCGATTGCGTAATAGATGTCTTCATCTTTGACACCGTGTTCAAAACGCATGATCGTGGCTGCGACCGGGCCGTGCAGCAGCTCTGAATTGAAGGCGAGCAATGCCGAATCCAGGTTGTATTTCGTCACATATTGGTACATGCTCCCAAGATCATCATATTTGGAATAATCATGGAGTATGCCGGCAAGATAGCACTTATCTCTGTTCGCCCCGAAAATGCCGGCCATTTCCTTTGCGGTCTCTGCGACTCTTACAGAGTGTTCATATCTTTTCTTCGGCAGTTTATCTTCGATTAACTTAAGTGCTGCTTTGTGTTTCATATAATGCATTCTCCTTAATGTATTCGTAAACCGATGCATCCAGGAAATGCCTGAAAGGCAGACCCTCTCCAATGCGCCTGCGGATGAGGGTGGAGGAAACCTCCACCACCAGCTGGTCCGCACGGATGAAAGGTGATGCGATTTCCATATCATCACTGTGTCTCATCATCACTATGAATTTCATCATCTCAAGCAGGTCTTCAAACCTGTACCATTTTTCAAAGCTTTTATACTGATCCGTCCCCATAAGGAAAAAAAGTTCATCATGAGGATACTTTTCCTTTAAATAAACGGCTGTGTCGTAAGTATAACTCACGCCTTTCCTGTCCAGTTCCACTCTGTCCAGATGGAAATCACCGTACCCGGCTATCGCCTTCTCCACCATGAGGACCCGGTCATCGTCATCCGCCGGCCTCGTCTCCTTGTGCGGCGACTGCCGGGCGGGTATGAAGATGACTTTATCGAGGCCGAACTTCAGCTTCACTTCCATGACGGAGATGATGTGCCCGATATGGATGGGATCGAAAGTCCCGCCGAATATTCCTATCTTCATGACAGTTCTATCTTCTTGTTCGTATTGGATTCACGATAAAGGATGATCGTGTTGCCGATGATGCTCACTACGTTGCTGTCCGTCGCCTCGCTGACCGTTTTTGCGATATCTTCCTTGTCTTCGAGACAGTTTTGCAGTACAGAAATTTTAAGCAGTTCCCGTTTTTCGAGCACATCATTGATCTGCTCAATAAAATTATCAGTCACGCCGTTTTTACCAACCTGGAAAATCGGGTTCAGATTATGGGAGGCTTTCTTCAGCTGCTTTATATTTTTGGATGATAATGTCGTCAATTCATCTCACCTCCGAACTTTTTATTCAATTCTTCATACACGGCTTTATAATTGCCTTCATATTTATCGTCATGCCATATTTCGAATGCATGGAGCCCCTGGTTGACCAGCATGGCCAGCCCGTTCATCGCTTTTTCATCTTGAAAAGCCTCAAGGAACGGTGTTTTATACGGATTATAGATCAAATCCACACCTATCGTCTCTTCCGTGACCGCACTTTTCGGGAACTTCATGAGCTCAAAGAGATCTTCATTTTTCAGGCCGACGGGCGTCGTATTGATGATCACATCAAAATGCCCGATGCCGTTGAAAGTCGATATTTCATTGAAATTCCGGTCCCGGAAAGTTTCAAAACTTGCAGGGCGGCGTGCATATATGGTGATATCATCGCCTATCTCACGGTGTGCACGGTATACCGCCTTACTGGCGCCGCCGCCGCCGAGGATGAGAACCTTCCTCGGTGTATCGCCAAAACGCTCAATGTAGGCTTGCTTATACCCTGTCACGTCCGTGTTGAACCCCCTCAGACGCCCGTTCCTGACCATCACGGTGTTGACGGCATTGACTTCAAGCGCCCTTGGGTCTATATCATCAAGATGCTCCATGATCGTTTCTTTATGGGGGATCGTGACATTGAAACCGTCAAGCTCATGCTGCTCTGCAATGTCCCTGATGGACTTGAGATCGCCCGGCGTGACGTGCAGGGCCCGGTAAGTATCATCAAGACCGAGTGCCCTGAAGTTGGCATTATGGATCATGGGTGAGAGTGTATGCTCGATCGGAGATCCGATTACGGCAAAATTCATGCTTATGAACCACCTTTGAAGATTGTTTGTCTTAAATTCACTTCTACACCTTTTGGAACACGGACAGTGACCGTCGCGCCTGCCGAAATGCTGATGAAGGCATAGCCGCTGATTTCTATATCACTGTCTTCGGCCACATCGAATGTGTGGCGCTTACCATCCTCTGACAGTACCGGCGATTCAATCTCCGGAGGTGCCAGAAGACCGTTATAATGTTTTTCATAAAAGTCGTCTGCATTGGTCGTCTTCGTCCTGTGCAGCGTCAGCTGGTTGGATGCATACACGGTGAAGCTGTTCTTCTCCCCTGATTCAAAGTCCACGCGCGCAAGGCCCGAGATGAACAGTGTCTGACCGCTTTCCAGCTGGAAAGTGACAGGTTTGATCTCTTTGGAAGGTGTGATGTGTTTCAGATCATCTTTGGAGACGAAGTGTGCCATCTGGCTCGGTACGATCACCCCCGGTGTATCATAGATGAAGGCATTCTCATCCAGCGGGATATCTATCAGATCGAGGGTCGTGCCCGGGAACCTGCTTGTGGTGATGACATCGGCATCGCCGGTGGTCATCTTGATCAGCTGGTTGATGAGCGTCGATTTCCCCACATTCGTAGTGCCGACGACATAGACATCCTTACCTCCGGCATGCTTCGTCATCGTGTCGATCAGCCGGTCCAGCCCATCGTTTTTCAAAGCGCTGATTGCGACCGTCTCGACAGCGGTGATGCCGTTTTCCTTAAGCATCAGCTTGGCCCTGTGGATCAGCCTGCTGACATTCGTGGATTTCGGCAGCAGGTCCGTCTTGTTGATGACCGCGATGACTTTCTTATCGCCGACGATACGGTTGAATGAAGGTATCAGGCTTGCACTGATATCAAAGGCATCAATCACCTTGATGATGAGCCCGTCCACTTCGTAGAGGGAGTTCAGCATCGTCATGAACTCGCCGGAGTCGATGTCCACATCCATGATTTCATTGTAATGCTTCAGGCGGTAGCACCTTCTGCAGATCGCGTCCTCCCTTTTCAAACCGCTCTCGGGTATATACCCTTTTTTATTCTCATTTTCGGACTGCAGCTCAGCGCCGCAGCCGATACATTTTAATTCACTCAATAATTAGTCCTCCTTGACCAGCAATCCTTTTTTCCTGAAATATCTCATGATGAACTTTTCGATTCTCCTGTTCAGAAGGGTCGCAAAGCCATCTTTGCTTTTGACGGGCATGACGAGTATGCTTTTTATGCCGACGAGGTTCGCACCGAGTATATCGGTCATCAGCTGATCCCCCACCATGATTATTTCCTGCGGGGGGATGCCCATCGCCGATATGGCTTTTTTATAGTTCCGTGATAAAGGTTTCCTTGCATTGAAGATGTAATCGATGTCGTGAGGCTTGGCAAACCGGCTGACCCGCTTCTCCTTGCCATTCGAGACGATGGTCACTTTGATGCCGTTCTCCCTCATCAACTCGATCCAATCCAGTACGCGGTCATCCGCATTCATTTCGTCGTAGCCGACAAGAGTATTGTCCAGATCGATGATGATCCCCTTAACATCCAGCTGATTCAGCCTTGCCGGGGTGATTTTCGTAAAGTCCTCCACATACGAGGTCGGTAAAAAATACTTTTTGATCAATTTAAAAGCGTTCCCCTCTAAACTAATTTACTCTATTTTATCACATTAATAAAAGCACCCTAAATTTTAAGGTGCTTTTCTTTTACTCAATGATATCATTATCTTCGGTTTCAGTGTCGCGGTAAATGACGTATCCAATTATAACTGTCGCTATAATTGATAAAATCATTAATAAAGTCATTATGGTCCCTCCATATTTACAGTTCATTCAATAATAATTTTACAGCTTCAGATGAATTTATACAAGCTTTCCCCAAAAATTCATCATAAGTCATATCCGCCTTACTGCCGGCTTTATCCGAGATCGAGCGGATGATGATGAAAGGCACCCCAAACTGGTGGCACGTCTGGGCGATGCTCGCTGATTCCATATCCACGGCAAGCCCCGCCCCGAAGCGTTCCAATATCGCTGCCTTCTGATCTTCGCCGGCGATGAATGAATCCCCGCTGACGATCAGCCCGCTTCCGGTGTTCACCGATTCGTTCTCCTGCAGCACACTGAGTGCGGCAGCGACCAGATTTTCATCCGCCTTGTAGCACTCCGGCATGCCGGGCACCTGTCCGAATGCATAACCAAACTCGGTCGCATCCACGTCGTGATAACAGACTTCAGTGGAGACGACCATGTCGGTGACATCGAGCGCTCTGGATAACGCCCCGGCCACTCCGGTGTTGATCACCATGTCAACATCGAACCTTTCGATGAGCAGTGCAGTGATCAGTGTGGAGTTCACTTTGCCGATGCCGCTTTCAACCAGGACGACATTTTGGGACTGAAGCGTACCCGAGTAAACCTCGGCATGCGCAATGGAGGAAGTTTCCGTGATGTCCATCCAGTCTTTCAGAATCTCCACTTCATCCTTCATGGCACCGATGATGCCTATGACTTTTGCCTTACTCTTATCAGTCAATTGAAACGATCTTCACTTTCATGGATGAACCGTTTGGCAGGGGCACATTGATTTCATCCTCCAGGTTCGCACCGAGGAGTGATTGCGCCATCGGGGATTCGTTGGATATTTTACCTTCGAAAGGATCAGCCTCCGCACTGCCGACAATCTGGTATTGCTCTTCATCCCCGTCCGGCAGTTCAGTGAATGTGACCGTTTTGCCGAGCTGGACAGTGTTGTTGTCGCCGCTGTCCTCAATGATCCTCGCATGGCGGATCATCTCTTCGATTTTAGTGATTTCCTGTTCGACGAAGCCCTGTTCATCCTTGGCAGCGTCATATTCGGAGTTCTCCGATAAGTCACCGAAGCTCCTTGCCACTTTGATTTTTTCGACCACTTCCGGACGCTTGGTCGTGAGGAGATGTTCAAGTTCCTCCTGTAATTTCTCATAACCGCTTTGAGTCATTGGATATTCTTTGTTATTGTTCATATTAAAAAACCCTCCGTAAAACTTTACTTTTATTTTTATACTTTTTTGATCAAGCTTCTTATTTTCGTCGTTATGATATCGATTGCAACAATATTTTCCCCGCCTTCGGGGATGATGATGTCACTGAAGCGCTTTGTCGGTTCGATGAACTGAAGATGCATCGGCCTGACAACCGTCAAATACTGGTTGATCACCGAATCCATCGATCGTCCGCGTTCTTTGATGTCCCTTGCCATACGACGCAGTATGCGTATATCCGAATCGGTATCCACATAAATTTTAACGTCCATCAGATCCCTCAGCTGCTCATTCTCCAAGGCAAAGATGCCTTCGATGATGATCACGTTTTTAGGCTCGATTTTGATCGTCTTATCACTGCGGGTATGATTGACATAATCATATGTCGGTATTTCCACGCTTTCCATGTTGATCAATGATTCCACATGTTCAATCAGTAGATCGTTGTCGAATGCGAAAGGATGGTCGTAATTCGTCTTCAGCCGCTCTTCCATCGTCTTATGACTTTGATCTTTATAGTAATAATCCTGTTCGATCAGCGTGATGTCATGTTCCTCAAGGGAAGCGATGATTTTTCTTGTCACCGAGGTCTTGCCTGACCCGGTGCCTCCTGCAATGCCGATAATCGTTGGTTTGTTCATCTTCTACACCTGACTTTTTGAAATAACTAATAGCCCATCACCTATTGGAAGAAATGATGTGGGGTAATCGCTTTGACTCATATGCTGATTAAAGGCATCCACTTTTTCCTTCAGCTTCCTTTTGTTCCTGCCGACGATATCGTCTTCGGTGACCAGACCCCTTAAAAGTATATTGTCCACCACGATCAGGCCGTCCTCTTTCACAAAAGGGCTGAACTTGTCAAAGAAAAGCTGGTTGTTGCCTTTTGATGCATCTATAAATAACAAGTCGACCGACTCTTCTTCAATATTCAAATCCATCGTCTTTGCGTCACCCAGATGTGCATCCACCCTGGATGCGACGTCGTATCTTGAAAAATTTTCAACGGCGGTTTCGTAGGCCCCGCGATCCTTCTCCATGGTGATCAAATGGGAGTCATCATATACAGATAACAGATGCAGGCCGCTGTACCCGATCGCCGTACCTATTTCCATGTATGTCTTTGCCCCTTTGATCCTGATGAGATGCTTAAGCGCTGCCAAAGCATCACTGTCTATGATCGGGACACTGTTATCCACTGCATAGGAATAAACGTCGGGATAGTGCTCCTCGACAACATTCAGACTTTTTACATATTGCGCAATATTCATATAATCACCACATACAAAAAATACAACTGATAACAAATGTTATCAGTTGTGTATTCATTAAAGAACATGGTACCACACTATCCGCTTATTGAAAAGAATGTTTTTACTGGTTGTTGATATATTGCTCCCTGTTCTCGATATGCTCTTCAAATGTCTCGGCAAAATGATTATTGCCTTCACTGTCGGCAAGGAAGTAGAAATAGTCCGTGTTGCTCGGGTTCATCGCACTCTGTACGGATTCCATACCGGGTGATGAAATCGGGCCCGGCGGCAGTCCTGTATTCAGGTAGGTGTTGTAAGGATCTTCGACTTCAAGATCCTCGAACAGTGTGCGTTCCTGATGCTCACCGAGTGCATAAAGCACGGTCGGGTCGGTCTGCAGCGGCATGGCAGGGATCTCAGCCATGCGGTTCAGGAACACACTCGCAATCATCGAACGGTCGGCAAGCGAAGTCGCTTCCATCTCGATCAGGGAGGCGAACGTCAGAAATTCATGGAACGATAAAGACTCCTGCTCCCCTTCATAATTGATGGTGATGTCCTCAACCGAGTTGTAGACCGGGAAGCTGTTCACCTGTGTTGCATCAAGCATCTGCCTGATGATGTTCTCCACTTCGGGTTCTTCTTCGGTGATGTCATATGTCGCCGGGAACAAGTAACCTTCCAGCGGGAATTTCACGTCTTCATCAAGGATTTCATCACTGAGCATATCCGGATACTCATCCATGAGAGAGCTTATGAATTCATCATCCTCCATCAGCTCCATGAACCTTTCTTCAGCGACGGGAAGATTCTGGCTGAGCTGTGAGGCGATCTGCTCCACATTATAGCCTTCCGGGATTGCCACCCTGTACTGGACTTCTTCATAGATCGTTCCCGTTTCGAGCGTCTTTGCGATCTGCTCGAAATCCATGGCAGGGGAAAGCTCATATTCACCCGCATGGTAATCGGTGATGCTGTTCAACCTCAAATATACTTCAAACATTCTGCTGTTCTCTATAATGCCCTGTTCTTCCAGCTGTTCGCCGATCATTCCTGCTGAAGAGCCCTGTTCTATGGTGATCTCCTGAGTCTCCTCGGAATTCGCATCAAGCGGCTCACCGATCGATGAAATATAAAGATAGGCCAGAATGGCCGCCACTATCACACCGATCGTCAGCAGGCCGATGATGATCAATGACAGAAAGGAAGATACATTTTTTGAAAATCTGATATCATCATATCTACTCATACAAGACTCCTTATCTTTAAAAATAGCTTCCAATTAAAATTGGAAGCTATTTTTGAATCATTCGTTTTTTACTCTTCCGGTTCGTCCATCTGAGTATTTACAACTTCTTCAATCATGTCCCATTCTTCATCTGTTTCCACAGGTAAAAATCTGCCGCCGTCACCATCTTCGTCCGGCACATTTATCATCGGGATCAGTTCGATATCCCCTTCTTCATCTTCGAAGTTGCCTTCTTCCGCCAAGATTATATAATCTTTGTTGAACTCGGGATGATGGAATTCCAGCATTTTACGGTAAAGGACCTCATTGCCTTCTTCATCAAATAAAGTCAGCAGTTCCTCTTCATTATTAAAATCCAATTCATGAGACATATTTACAGCTCTCCTTTTGCCGGTTTATCAAGATAGCCCTGCAGGATGAATACTGCAGCCATCTTATCTATCACGGCTTTGCGTTTTTTACGTGACACATCAGCTTCAAGTAAAGTCCGTTCTGCTCCAACAGTACTCAAGCGTTCATCCCACATGATTATTTTAACACTTGGTATATGATTCGCAAGCATTTCACTAAAATATAATGAACGCTCGCCGCTTTCCCCGATGGAGTTGTTCATATTTTTGGGCAGGCCGACGACCACTGATGATACATCATGCTCTTCCACGATCCGGGCAATTTCTTCAAGCCCGTATTTCCCCTTGTCATAATCGATCTTCAGGGTGGTCAGACCCTGCGCCGTCCAGCCGAATGCATCACTGATCGCAACGCCTATCGTCTTCGTCCCGACATCCAGACCCAGCACTTTAGTCATTTATTTCACTGTCGACATAAGTCCTGACCAGCACTTCGATGATTTCATCACGATCGACGTGGCGGATCTGATTCCTCGCTTCATTCTGGCGGGGAATGTATGCAGGATCTCCGCTTTGAAGGTAGCCGACCAGCTGATTGACCGGGTTATAATCCCTTTCCTCCAAAGTTTTATAAACGTTGGTCAGTATCTCTTTGACATGTTTTGCCCGGGATTCATCTACATTGAATTGTACAGTCTCATCAAATTGTCCCACAAAAGCACTCCTAACTCCCTATTGATTTGTCCCCATTATATCACTTAAACCCCCATTAAGTTAGTTATTAATGTACTCGTTAACAAATTGTAATGCTTTTGTTAAATTAGCGGGCTCGGTGCCGCCGCCCTGGGCCATATCCGGGCGTCCGCCGCCTTTTCCGCCGACGCGTTCAGCCATGCCTTTCATGATTTCGCCGGCTTTGAACTGATCGGTCAGTTCTTTCGGGACGGTGACGACGAGCGACACCTTGCCATCCGACGCACTGCCAAGCGCGATGACGGCATCCTGGTTGGCTGATTTCACATCATCCATCACCGACCGGAGTTCCTTGGCGTTCTTCGCATCGACTTCAGTCGCAATCAGTTCGACGCCGC
The DNA here is from genome assembly GCF_900220995.1 of Salinicoccus kekensis. Lineage (GTDB taxonomy): Bacteria > Bacillota > Bacilli > Staphylococcales > Salinicoccaceae > Lacicoccus > Lacicoccus kekensis. The sequence continues at coordinate 436,351 of NZ_OBQF01000001.1, read as the reverse complement.
CCACTTCCTGCTTGATGTCTTTGAGATCAGACAATTTCTCCTTCGCTGAAGCGGATTTCAATTCCTTGATTTCCTGCTTCAGTGCAGCCCTTTCATCGTACAGTTGGGTGATCTTTTTCGTGATGTTCTCTTCTTTCACTTTGAGGCTGGATGCCACTTCCTCGATCAGGCCCTCTTTTTCTTTGTAGTATTCGACGGCATATCTGCTCGTGACCGCCTCGATCCTGCGGATACCGGCACCGATGCCTGTTTCAGAAACGATTTTGAAGAGTCCGATGTCGGATGTGTTCACCACATGGATCCCGCCGCACAGTTCGACGGAGTATTCTTCCATATCGACGACGCGCACGACATCCCCGTATTTTTCACCGAATAAAGCCATCGCACCCTTCTCCCTTGCCTCTTCTATCGGCATTTCGGAAATTCTGACGTCCAGGCCTTCGTATATCCTTTCGTTCACCGCATCTTCAATCGTCCTGATTTCTTCTTCAGTCAGCGGGTTCAGGTGGGAGAAGTCGAAACGGAGGCGTTCCGCTTCAACAAGTGAACCGGCCTGGTTGGCATGCTCCCCGACCGTATCCTTCAATGCCTGATGCATCAAGTGCGTTGCAGAGTGGTTTTTGACGATGAATCTGCGCTTTTCCTCATTGACATGCAGGCGGTATGTCTCCCCCGCCTCGACGGCGCCGCTCACAATCCTTGCGATGTGGACGTTTTGGTTGTTCGGTCCCTTGTAGACCCCTTCGACATGAATTTCCGCCGTGTCATTTCTGATTACGCCGGTATCTGCGATCTGACCGCCGCTCACCGCGTAAAACGGTGTCCTGTCGAAGATGAGTTCAACCGTTTCCTCGCCGTCATACGAATCGAGCGCCTCGTCATCCTTTGCGATCAGAAGGAGTTCCGCCTCTTCACTCATCGAGCTGTAGCCCGTGAAAGTGCTCGGGGCGGTGAAATCCGCCAGGGTTTTGGACTGGACCTGCATCGATTCGCCCGCTTTGCGTGCACTTCTTGCACGTTCCCTCTGCTTCTTCATCTCTTCCATGAATCCTGCTTCATCGACGGTGAGGCCGTCATTCTCTGCATATTCCTTGGTGAGTTCATAAGGGAAGCCGTATGTGTCATACAGCTTGAACGCATCTTCGCCTGAAATGACGCCTGTAGTGTCTTTAACAGATGCCCTGAATGACTCATAAATGCGGATGCCCTCGTCCAGAGTGGAAAGGAAGCGTTCCTCCTCTTTCCTGACGACCTCCTTGATGAAGTCGCTCTTCTCCTTGACGTTCGGGTAAAAGTCTTCCATGATATCCGCCACCGTATCGACGAGCGAGAACATGAAAGCTTCATTGATGCCGAGCTCTTTAGAAAATCTGACGGCGCGGCGCAGCAGACGGCGGAGCACATAACCCCGGCCTTCATTCGACGGCAGGGCACCGTCCCCTATCGCAAAGCTGACCGTCCTGATATGGTCGCTGATCACTTTGAACGCAGCATCCCGGGCGTCGTCTTCACCGTATGCTTTTCCTGACACCTCTTCGATTTTTTTGATCAGCGGTGTGAAGAGGTCCGTATCGAAGTTGGTCGGCACATTCTGGACGATGCTTGCCATCCGCTCGAGCCCCATGCCGGTATCGATGTTCTTCTTCGGCAGCGGTGTATAGGTGCCGTCACTGTTATGGTTGAATTCACTGAATACGAGGTTCCATATTTCAAGGTACCTTTCATTTTCGCCGCCCGGATACATCTCTTCTGCAGGTGCGCCGTATTCGTAATCCGGACCGCGGTCGTAGAAGATTTCACTGTTCGGTCCGCACGGGCCTTCGCCGATGTCCCAGAAGTTGCCTTCTATCCTTATGATGCGGTCTTCACTCAATCCGATCTCATCGCGCCATATATTATAGGCATCCATGTCTTCCGGGTGGACTGTGATATATAAGAGGGATTCATCCAGCGCCATCCACTCCTCACTGGTCAAAAACTCCCATGCGAGTGCGATGGATTCCTTCTTGAAGTAATCCCCGATCGAGAAATTGCCGAGCATCTCGAAAAATGTATGGTGCCTTGCGGTGAAGCCGACATTTTCAATATCATTCGTCCGTATGGATTTCTGCGCATTCACGATCCTCGGATTCTCAGGCGTGATCCGTCCGTCAAAGTATTTCTTCAACGTGGCGACGCCGGAGTTGATCCACAGCAGTGAATCATCATCGATCGGCACGAGCGGTGCGCTCGGTTCCACCATATGATCTTTCCCTTTGAAAAATTCAATGAATAAATCCCTGATTTCATTTCCGGTTAATTCTTTCATGACATTCACTCCTCAATATAAATAAAAAAAGCCCCTATATAAATATAGGGACGAAATATTCCGCGGTACCACCCAGGTTATGGCAAGGCCATCACTCTAAATATTTTCGCTCACCGGAGTGCAGCACGTATATATCCGTATCATTGTTCTCACCGGCCACAATGTCTCTGTCAAATACCGCATATATACTCGATCACTCCGACGCTGATCGTTAATGATAATGATTATAAATTTTAATTGGCGCACTGTCAAATGAAATCGTAAGGTGTCTTCTCCACATTGATCATCGCCGGGATCTTGAAGAGGTTCTCCTCAGTCAAATATCCGGGACTTTCATCTTTTTCCGGCACTTCATCCGCCCCGCCGGGAATCCTCACATTGAACTTGTCATGCAGTGCATCGACCAGCGTGGTATGCCGGGTGATGCCTTCATTGTCGAGTGCCTCATAGAAGGCATTCTCATCACCGCACAGGATCAGTGACTCCTTGGCCCGTGTGATGCCGGTGTAGATGATGTTTTTGATCAGCATATGCCTGTAGCTCTTGACCAGCGGCATGATCACGATCGGATATTCGCTGCCCTGCGCCTTATGGATGCTCGTACAGTAGGCATGGGCGAGCTCGCTCAAATCTTTGCGCTCGTATGCGATATGCTTGCCGTCGTAATCGACGATCACCATATCCTTCTCCGCCTGCGCATCCTCGTCTTTAAGTATGATCTCATCGATGATCCCCGAGTCGCCGTTGAAGATGTTGTCTTCCCGGCGGTTGATCAGCTGCAGCACCTTATCCCCCGTGCGGAAGTGGATATCACCGAATTTAATCTCCCTCTTCTCGTCATCAAGGGGGTTCAATATTTCCTGGAGCACCTGGTTGAGCTTGTTGATGCCGGCATTGCCGCGGTAAATCGGTGCCAGCACCTGGATGTCCCGCATATCGTAGCCCTTATTCACGGCACGGCTCACGATGTTGTCCACCAGTCCGGAAATCTGGGATATGTTTGCCGTTATGAACACCCGGTCCTTGAATTTCTGCCGGATATCGATCGGCTGCTCCTCCTTGATGTCGTGGGCGAGCTTGATGATGGATGAGCCTTCACCCTGACGGTAGATCTTGGTGAGCTCCGTCACCTTGATGACATCCGACTCTATCAAATCGTTGAAGACCTTGCCCGGCCCGACGGAAGGGAGCTGATCCCGATCGCCGACGAATACGAGTCTCGTCTCACTCGGCACATTCCTGAGCAGCTGATAGAACAGCCATGTATCCACCATCGACATCTCGTCGATGATGATCATCTTCGCATTCAGCTCTATATCCAGGAAATCATCTTTTTCCGTATCCTGGCCCCAGCCGATGAGGCGGTGGATGGTCGAAGCTTCGATCCCCGTCGATTCGCTCAGGCGTTTTGCCGCGCGTCCCGTCGGGGCCACCAGTTTGATCGGGTACTCGCCTTCATCATATTCCTCGAATTCCTCGAATCCTTCAAGGGCATGATAACAGCCGATGATTCCTTTGACGATCGTCGTCTTGCCGGTGCCGGGGCCCCCGGTGATGATTGAGATCTTCTCATTCACAGCACTGTGGATCGCAGAAATCTGCTCCTCATTATATGTGATGTGTTCATTTCGTTCGATCTCTTCCAGCTCATCATCGACTTCCTCCTCATCAAACGGATCATCCGCCGAAAAGTTCAATATACGGTGGATTTCATCCGCCGATTTGTGCTCGGCATAAAAAATCGTCGGCAGGTATATCCTCTCTTCGAATACGACGATCTTCTCATCTTCCTTGAGCTCGTTAAGCACACCGTCGATATCCCGATCTTCAAACTGGTCGCGCCCGTTGTATTCAAGGAGCCGCTTCAGTTCGACATTCAAAATATTACGGTCTATATAAGTATGCCCCGTGGAGAGCGTGATGTCCTCGACGATGTATAACAGCCCCGCCTTCAGCCGGCCGAGGTCGTTTGGCAGGATGCCCTGTGCGAGGGCGATCTTATCGGCGGTATTGAAACCGACGCCGTCGATGTCCGCCACCATCCTGTAGGGCGACTGTTCGAGGATTTTGAGCGTATGATCGCCGTAATGTTTCAGGATCTTCGCACTCATCCTGGCGCCGAATCCAAGTTCATTCAGCCGGATGATGATCTCCTCGGTCTTTTTATTCTCCAGGATGGTGTGGTGGATCATGTCGATCTTGGCCTTCGACAGGCCGCCGACCGACTTCAATGCGCTTTTATCGTCGGATATGATCTCAAGCGCGTCAGATCCGAGTGTATCCACTATTTTCTTGGCGGTCTTCAAGCCGATGCCTTTGAAGGTGTCGCTCGCCAAATACTGTATCACACCCTCATCCGTCTTCGGGAGTTCGAGTTTGAACTGTGTGGCGTTGAACTGCTCGCCGAACCTTGCGTGATTCTTGATGGTGCCGGAGAACCTGTACGTCTCCCCCTCGGTTATATCATGGAAATAACCGGTGACGATGGCGTCAAAAACGAAGTTGGTGTTCGTTTCATCTATGTTGACTTTCAATACAAAAAAGCGTGTTTTTTCGCTTTGAAAAATGACACGCTCGACTTCACCGATAATATATTTCTCATCGTAAATTGACGACTGTTCCATACTGATCACCGCCGTTTAAAATATACTACTCTGAAATCTTTTTCAATGCATGATGGGCAAGATGATGGTCTTCCTGCACCTCGACCGCTTTTTCGAAATGGGTCCTCGCTGCAGCCGCATCATCATCCCGCACCAGCTTGAGGAGGCCGAGGTTATACTCGGCGTCTGCATGCGGCGTGCTGCCAGAAACCTGCGTCAACAGCTTCTCCGCCGGATCGAACAGGTTCAGCTGACAGCACAAAAGGCCGTACTGGAAATTCGTCTCGATATCTTCCGGCCTTGACTGATGCGCCACTTCAAAGAACTGCAGCGCCCTCCCCGGTTCATCCATATGCACATAGCTCATGGCAAGCATGAAATTCAGGTCCGCATCCTCCGGATTCCTGCTGTAGGCGAGCAGATACAATCTGACCGCTTCCTCATATCGCTCATGGTTGAAATAAATGTTTGCAAGGCTGTAGAAAGCACTCGTACTCTGGGGGTTCAGGTCGATGGCCTTCTGAAGGAACTTTTCAGCCTCTTCGTCGCGCCCGAGCCGGTGGAGCAGGTTGCCGCCGTTTATATAATGGACTTCTTCTTCGGGCGCTTCTTCTATACAGTTGAAAATGATCTGCAGCGCTTCCTCGGTATCCCCATTTTTCAGGATCTCTTCATACGGCAGACTCATCCCAGATACTCCAATACTTTTTCTTCGTTGTAGACCGTATCGATCGTCGCACCGCCAAGGCATACATCGCCGTCATACAAAACTACAGCCTGCCCCGGTGTCACAGCCCTCGCCGGGCCGTCAAAGACGACTTCGATGGTGCCGTCATCATTTTTATGGACAGTGACAGGAACATCCTTCTGCCTGTATCTGAATTTTGCCGTGCAGTCGAAAGTACCTTCGACGTCATTGATGAAATTCACGTCGGATGCGGTGAGTCTGGTGGAATAAAGGGATTCGTTCTCATACTGTGAAACGACATACAGTTCATTCTCTTCAAGGTTCTTGCCAGCGACGAAATAAGGTCCGCCTTCACCGCCGATGCCGAGTCCCTGGCGCTGTCCGATCGTGTAATACATCAGCCCGTCATGCGACCCCATATCTTCGCCGGTGTCGAGATTGATCATCCTGCCGGGATTGGCAGGGAGATAGCCGCTCAGGAACTCCTTGAAGTCACGTTCGCCGATGAAACAGATGCCTGTCGAATCTTTCTTGTCCTTTGTCGCAAGGTCATATTCATGCGCAAGCGCCCGCACTTCAGATTTCTCCATATGGCCGAGCGGGAACATGACTTTCGACAATTGTTCCCTGGACAGCTGATTTAAAAAGTATGTCTGGTCTTTATTGTTGTCGACGCCTCGGAGCATCGTCACGGAATCACCGTCATGCTCAACCCTCGCATAATGTCCGGTCGCGACATAGTCGGCGCCGAGTTTCATCGCATGATCGAGAAACGCCTTGAACTTGATTTCTTTGTTGCACATCACGTCCGGGTTCGGTGTGCGCCCTTTTTCGTATTCTTCCAGGAAATACCTGAACACCCTGTCATAATATTCCCTTTCAAAGTTGACTGAATAGTAAGGGATGCCGATCTGCTCGGCGACCAGTCTTACATCTTCGTAATCTTCCGTCGCGGTGCATACGCCGAATTCATCCGTGTCGTCCCAGTTCTTCATGAATATGCCGATGACATTATAGCCTTGTTCTTTTAACAGCTGTGCGGTCACGGAGGAGTCGACACCTCCACTCATGCCGACGACAACCGTCGTTTTTGATGGATCCATTCAATACATTCCTTTCTTAATTCAAATCTTTAATTTCCATATAATCTTTCATATATCGCTTTTAACTGGCTGACGATCTCTAAAACATCTTCTTCCTCCATCAAGTGGGAGAAGCTGAAGCGGATGGATTTCAAGGCCCGTTCCTCATCATCATACATTGCTTGTATGACATGGGACGGCTGCACCGTGCCGGCGTTACAGGCCGAGCCTGCCGAAACGTATATCCCCGTCATATCAAGGGCCGTGAGCAGGAATTCCGCCTCGCTCCACGGGAAGTGAAGATTCACTATGTGGCTCGCCTGGCGGTTGACATCACCATTCACTTCAAATGGGATCTCCTTTGCGGTCAGCTCATTGAGGAACCGCTCCTTCAGCTGCATCTCTTTTAAGCTTCTCCGAGCCCTGTCGGAGTCCGCCTTCTCCATGGCGAGTGCCAGCGCTTCGACCCACATGGTGTTTTCCGTCCCCGCCCGCCTTGATAATTCATGACTGCCGCCGGTGATCTGGGCGGACAACTTCGTCCCTTCCCTCAAATAGAGCATGCCGATGCCCTTAGGGCCGTATATCTTGTGTCCGCTCAACGTCAGCATGTCCGCCCTCAGAGCCTCGACATCAACTTCCATATGGCCGAATGCCTGGACGGCATCGATGTGGAAGAGCGCCTGGTGATCTTTAAGCACTTTGGCGATTTCATATACAGGCTGTATGCTGCCGGTCTCATTATTGACGAGCATGATCGATACGAGCACTGTATTGCTCTGCAGGCTGTCCTTCAAATCTTCGACGTCTATCAGTCCGTCTTCAGAAGCTTTGAGGAAAGTCACATCATACTGCTCACTTAAATTCTGATATGTCGTCCTGACGGAGGCATGTTCAATGTCAGTCGTGATCATATGCGGCTTTTCATGCCGGCCCGCCGTGCCTTTGATCGCGAGGTTGTTCGCTTCGGTCGCACCGCTTGTGATGATGATCTCTTTAGGTTTCGCATTGATCGATTCTGCAATGCGGGTGCGATGGTCCTGGAGCTTCGCTTTAGCATCCTTGCCGATCCGGTGGATGCTTGACGGATTGCCGAAGACATCTGCGCCGGCCATGACTTTTTCCATTATTTCCTTATCGAACGGTGTCGTCGATGCATAGTCGACATATACTGACATTTCATTCACCCTTAACCACTTTAAATTATTAACTAATATATTTTAACATGTTTCAATGTAAATTTATAATGTTTGAAACCAATTGTTCGCCAAAATGTGCATTCATTTGTACAATTTCATATAGATAACACAAAACAGGAGATGAAAGAATGCCTAAAAAATTGAATATTTCAGCACTGAACCTTGTTCCTGTAAGGGCGGGGACCAATGCCTCACAGGCGATTGAAGATATGGTCGACCTCGCCGAACACATCGACGGTTCCAAATACCAGAGGTACTGGATATCTGAACACCATAATATGACATCCATCGCATCATCTGCAACAAGAATACTCATCAAGCACATTTTGGAGAATACGTCACACCTCCGGGTCGGGAGCGGCGGCGTGATGCTGCCGAACCACTCACCCCTGATTGTGGCCGAGGAATTCGGGACGATGCACGCCATATACGGAGACCGCCTGGACATCGGCCTCGGACGTGCGCCCGGGACGGACATGGCGACTGCCAACGCCATCAGGCGGAGCAACCATGACGGTGTGTTCTCCTTCAGAAGAGAAGTTGAAGAATTGAAAAGATACCTGTCATCCATACCGGCGCATGTCATCGCCTATCCCGGGCAAGGCACGGAGATTCCGTTGTACATTCTCGGTTCATCGACGGATTCTGCGCATATCGCAGCAGAGCTCGGACTGCCTTATGCTTTTGCGGCGCATTTTGCACCCGCACAGATGGAAAATGCTTTTAAAATCTATGAAGAGAATTTCAAACCTTCGAACCAGCTTGATGAACCGTACAAGATGGCGAGCCTGAATGTGATCATGGCGGATACGAATGAAGAGGCGGAATTCATCAAGACCACCCATTACCTCAATATACTGAACCTGATCAGGAACACCCGCGGGCAACTGCCGAAGCCGGTCGAAAATATGGAGGACAGATGGTCCCCGAGGGAGGAGCAGGCAGTGAAGACACAGTTCCCTATCGCATTTTCAGGGGATAAGAAAAAGGCGATGGAAGAACTGAGGCTGTTCCAGAGTCAGTTCAACGTTGATGAAATCATGGCCGTATCCTATATTTACGATATGGATGACCTTAAGAAATCGTACGACCTGTTCGAAGAACTGGTCGGGGAATATAATGGATGACACTATGCCGGGCAGGCCTGCCCGGCATTTTTTTCATCGAATGAACAGATAATTTCATCTACCTGTGGGGTTTTATTTTGATCCTGGTCATTTTGTATTATAAAACAACAATCAGGGTATAATATTCATTAAAGAAAAGAAGAAAGGAAGGAGAACATGGATAAAAGTTTCAAGGCTTCACAATCGATGCATTGCAGTGGACAGGCCGGCGAAGTCCCGGAAAATATGAAGGGATTCCTCTGCTGCCTCAAGGCGGTTGAGCGCTTATGATGACAGCTCTGCTCACCCTGCTGCTCGGCATCCTCGTCATTCTGGCGATCATTGCGGCAAATGGTTATTTCGTCGCCCAGGAGTTCGCTTATATGTCAGTCGACCGTTCGCGGCTGGCTGTCCAGGCCGAAAATGGTGATAAGGCAGCCGAGTCCGCATTGCAAGTGACAAAGCGGACTTCATTCATGCTTTCAGGTGCCCAGCTCGGCATCACCGTCACAGGCCTGATGGTCGGTTATGTCGCCGAACCGCTTGTCGGCGAGAGCCTCGCCACATTGTTCGGCGGTATCGGGGTGCCTGCTGCTGTCAGCATATCCGTCGGCACCATCCTCGCATTGGCAATATCGACGATCGTCCAGATGATTTTTGGTGAATTATATCCAAAGAACCTCGCGATTGCCAACCCCGAACCGTTATCACTTGCTCTTGCCCGTTCAACAAATATTTACCTGGGTGTCTTCGGATGGCTGATCAAAATTTTCGATTACTCAGCCAATGCCCTGCTGAAATTGTTCAGGATCGAGCCCGTCCATGATGTGGACAGCAGTGCGACTGTGCGTGATCTTGAACACATCGTCGCGGATTCCCGTGAAAGCGGTGATCTTCCGAAAGGTCTGTCCCTGATGCTTGACCGCATTCTGGATTTCCCGGAACGCGATGTCGAACACGCCATGATTCCCCGTTCGAGAGCAGACTCCGTCGAACCGGATATGACGATCGGTGAAGTGCGTGCTCTGATGGCTGCGGCGCATACCCGCTACCCGGTCATAAACGATGAGGATGAGCCCGTCGGTGTCGTGCACCTCGCAGATATACTGGCTACATCACTGGATGAAGATGCACCCATCAGGGAAATCATGGCACCGCCTGTAGTGGTGCCCACAGTAATGCCCCTGCCCGAAGCAAGGATGCTGATGATCGAATCGGGTGACGATCTCATCTGCGTCATTGACGAGTACGGGGGGTTTGCAGGCATTCTGACGACTGAAGACCTGGCGGAGGAAATCGTCGGTGAAATTACTGACGAGCACGATCCGGAACCGGAACAACCTATAGCCGCCCAAGGGGAAGGCATCTGGCAGATGAGCGGAGATGTCCATATTGATGAAGCAGAACGCGAAATAGGATGGGATCTGCCGCGGGGAGATTATGAAACCCTTGCAGGCCTGCTCATCGCCCATCGCGGCGCCCTGCCCGCAATCGATGATACAGTCACGGTCAGACTGCCTGATGATCCTTCGGACCTGGTTTATGACGAACCTGTTGAACGCTACCTGAATGCCAGGGTGATCGAAGTGGAAAGAAGAGTTCCGACACTGGTCCATCTGACGCTGCATGAAGCTTCCGGGGACGATGTCCCTGCTTCTCGTGATAATCTGGTGAGGAGGGACTCTAATGACTAATCCATGGATAGTTCTCTCAGCAACAATATTACTCATTGTTTTAAGCGCATTTTTTGTCATTATAGAATTTGCACTTCTCGGTGCGCGCAGACACAGGCTTGAAGAGGCGGCTGTCAACAGCCGGGGTGCCCGTGCAGCACTGCGCTCCGTCAACGAGCTGACAATCATGCTGGCCGGCGCACAATTGGGCATTACAGCATGTACCTTTGCCCTCGGTGCGATCACCAAGCCCGCTGTTGATTCCTGGTTGTCACCTTTGCTAGCTGATATCGGGCTGCCGATCTGGCTCGCTGGCGGCGCCTCATTCTTTTTATCATTGCTGATTGTCACGTTCCTGCATCTGGTGGTCGGTGAAATGGCACCTAAATCATGGGCGATTGCCCATCCTGAACTTTCGGCAACCATAGTCGGTCTGCCCGCACGCGGCTTCATCTGGCTGTTCAGGCCTTTACTGACCTGGGTCAATGAAATCGCAAACCGTCTCGTAAAAGCATCCGGTGTCGAGCCAGTCGACAGTGCCGCAGTCGGGGGGCAGGATGCTGCAACCCTCCGTTACCTTGTCGAACATTCCGCTAATGTCGGCGCGCTTGACGCTTCATTCCGCACCCCGATTTCCGGTGCACTTGAACTGGAAACATTGAAAGTCGACGATCTGGTCACGGCAGACAGTGATGCAACATCCGTGAAATCAGATGCCACAGCCCATGATATTCAAAAGGCGACGGAGTCCACGGGCCATAAACGGATCCTGATCATGGATGACGATAAAGCAACCCCCGGCATAGTGCATGTACGTGATACATTGCTTGAACCACCGGGACGGTCCGTCAAGGATCTCTCCCGCCCCGCATTCGTCCTGCAGAGGGGCACACTCGTCCACGAGGCCCTCACAACAATGAGGAAGTCCAGCGAGCAGTTTGCCGTCATCATGGACGGTTCCGAGTTCATCGGCATCGTCACCATCAATGATATTCTGGATAAGATCCTCCCGCGGGTGGCGGACCGAAGATCAGAATCGCGCTCAAAATAAATGGAAATGGCGCAAAACCATAAAAGCACTGCCTGAAGATATCTTCAGGCAGTGCTTTTTTATTCACTCATCCATATCTGCAACGACGGTCAACTGGTAATCGATCAATATCACCGACCGGACGGCAGGGCCCTCTCCCCCGCCTTTCGTTATCGGACCGACATAATGGCTCACGGATGAATCTTCCACACCGTAGGATTCAAGCGGACGGTTCAGTTCAAACACCTCGTGAAGTTTATCCTCATCCACTTCCTCCGGCTGGCTGCCGCTGACTGAAGGTATGCCGATGGCATTGATGCCGCCTTCTGCATTCCTTCTTTCAATCAGGTGCGCAAAAGTGAACGGCTCCCCGTCCTGATGCAGGCAGTCCGGCGAAGACACTGCACGCTCCCCTTCTTCATCCACTTCCAATTTGACGAAGTGCACCCCGACATGTATCGGCATGATCATATCCTCTTCGCCCCAGAAAGTTTCTTCATAGTCTGCCATGATGATCTTCTTAAGCAGCGTGTTTTCGAGGATGTGCGGATCGATCGCATGGAATTCACGGTAGGAGCCGGGATGCTCGGGGTTGAATTTCCCCTGGAAATAGGCGGCATACTCCCGGCCGTCCCTCACCACATTCGGCAGCCACTCGATGTTTTTTGAAGCCGGCAGCACCAGCGCACGTGAATATCTCCTGTACCGGTTCAGCTCAGGGGCATAGTCATCCACAGGCAGATATTCAAAGTACTCAAGCAGCGCCTCATAGTCCTCTTCAATGCCTTCATACTTCAAGGTCTCCATATAATCATAAATTGCGTAACCTTTATTCTTCAACTGACTCATCATCATCGTTCCTTTGCATTATGTTCTCAATAAATCATTCTAACATAAAATGAGAATTGCATTCAGAACGGCCGGTCATAAAAAAGACAGGCGGAAGCCGCCTGTCATTTCGTATAGATTTCGAGTTCTTCATGCTCGACATTCCGGATTTTCTTCAGATCGTTCAGGATGCCGCCGACATCCTTCTGATCACACAGCGTCATGACACTCGGGCCCGCACCGCTGATGACGGTCGCATAGGCGCCGTTTTTCAGGGCCCTGTCCTTGATGTCATCGAATTCCTTGATGAGCGGCCGGCGGTAGATTTCATGGAACTGGTCCTTCATCATCAGCCTGCCCATATCGATGTATTCCTTGTTGAATAAAGAGAACAGCATGACGTTGTTGATGGCATTCTGGTTCACTGCGGTCTGCCTGTCATATGAATCCGGCAGCGCCCGCCTTGCTTCGTTCGTATTGATCATATAATTCGGCACGGAGACGATCAGTGAAAAATCGATATCATCAAGTACATGGTAATACAGTTCACCGTGGTTGTAATAACCCACGAAGACCCCGCCCGTGATGCACGGGCCGATATTGTCCGGGTGACCCTCGATATCGCAGCCGAGCATGATCTTATCATGATCGGTCAGGTTCAAATCACAGAAGTAGGCAGCCAGTTCAATGCCTGCGACGATTGCGGACGATGAACTGCCGAGCCCGTGGGCAAGCGGAATTTCACTGTCCATCTCCACCGTCACCGGCGGCATCTCCTTATTATATTTCAGGGCGATGCTTTTCGCGGTGGAGATGACGAGATTGTCCTCGCCCGGCGGCAGCACCTTCAGATCGGAGTTCAAAAACTCTATTTTGAAGGCTTCGCTTGGATAAGCTTTGATCTTTAAAAACTTTGTGACGGCAACACCGATGGAATCAAAACCCAGGCCGAGGTTTGCACTCGTCGCCGGGATTTTGAGATTAATTTCCTTCATCGTCATTCAGGCTTTCAATATATTCCGTGATCACCGCTTCATCGTTCGGCAGCACCTTCGGCTGGACCGCCGCTTCATCGACTGCAGTCTGCGGATCTTTCAATCCGTTGCCTGTAAGGATCGTGACGACCGTGCTGCCCTTTTCCACATGGCCTTCGGATACTGCCTTGATCAGGCCTGCAATGCTTGCATTGGATCCCGGTTCTGCGAAGAGCCCCTCTTTCCTTGCAAGCCTTGAATAGGCTTCAAGGATCTCATCATCGGTCACCGAATCGATGAGACCGCCGGACTCGTCCCGTGCCGCTGTTGCGAGGTGCCAGCTTGTCGGGTTGCCGATCCTGATGGCGGTGCCGACCGTTTCCGGTGCTTCAATCACTTTATCTTTAGTGATCGCCGCCGAGCCTTCCGCTTCGTAGCCGAACATTTTAGGCAGCTTCGAGCCCTTCTTCTCATGGTACTCCTTGAATCCTTTCCAGTAGGCGGAAATATTGCCGGCATTGCCGACGGGTATGAACAGGTAGTCCGGCGCCTCATCCAGTGCGTCCACGATTTCAAATGCAGACGTCTTCTGGCATTCGATCCTGTAGGGATTGACCGAGTTGACGAGCGTGACGCCTTCATTGTTTTCCGCGACTTTGCGTACGATCTTCAGTGCATCGTCGAAGTTGCCCTGGATGGAGACGATCTTCGCGCCGTACACGATGGCCTGCGCGATCTTGCCGAGCGCCACCTTGCCTTCAGGGATGACCACGATCGTATTCATCCCGAGCCTTGATGCATATGCTGCTGCAGAAGCGGAAGTGTTGCCGGTCGATGCACAGATCACCGTATGTGCACCCTCCTCTTTCGCTTTCGCGACGGCAAGGACCATGCCGCGGTCTTTGAACGATCCGGTCGGGTTCAGCCCTTCAAATTTCGCAAACACATTCAGGCCGTATTCCTCGCTGAACGAGTTCAGTGGGATGAGCGGTGTGTTGCCTTCCTGCAGTGACAATGCAGGTGTTGCATCAGTCACCGGCAGATATTCTTTGAATTCCTCAAGTAAACCTCTCCAGTAGGCCATCTCACTCATCTCCAATTACAGGGTATTTGGCTTTTACATCGAGCCCTTCCAATGCATCTTCCAGCTGGTCGATGTTCAGCTTCGCCGTCACGGCGACGACGGATTCGTGTGCAGTATTCAATTTATGGTCGACTTTCCCATCAAGTGCCTTTTTGACATCCGCCTCGGAGTCGCCAAAGCGCAGGTAATACTGGTATTCAACCGCTTTGTTCTCTATCACTGCATCTTCTGCCGGCTGGAAGTTGCCGTTTGCCGGCTGGGTCAGTACATGGATCAGATCGGATACGACGGCGCTCGCAGTCTCGAGGCTCCCCGCACCGGGGCCGTAGTACATCGTCTCGCCCACCGCATTGCCGTTGACATAAACGGCGTTCTTCTCATAATTGACGGAAGCAAGCTGATGGTCCGCTTTCAGGAATATCGGTTCCACGCTTGCACTGATGCTGTCGTCATATTTGCTGATGCCGACGAGCTTCATGATGTAGCCGAGGTCCTTCGCAATCTGTATATCCGCCGCATCGACCTTCGAGATGCCCGTGCTCGGCACATCTTTGATGTCCACTTTCCTGTTGAAGGCGAGCCTTGAAAGCAGGACGATCTTCCTCAGTGCATCGATCCCTTCCACATCATTGGTCGGATCGGCTTCTGCGTAACCTTTCGCCTTGGCATCGTCAAGTGCATCTTCATAAGACCAGCCATCGATCGTCATCTTCGTCAGTATATAGTTGGTCGTCCCGTTAAGTATGCCCATCACTTCGGATATCTGATTTGCATTCAATGAATTTTCAATCGTCCTGATGATCGGGACGCCGCCTGCGACGGCCGCTTCATAATTCAGATGGACATTGTTTTTGTTTGCAGCTTCAGTGAGGTCGTCGATCCTCTCTGCAAGCAGATCTTTATTTGCGGTGACGATATGGATTCCGTTATTCAGCAGCTCCATCATAATGTCATATGTATGGTCGATCCCGCCCATCACTTCTATGGCCGCATCGATGTCCGCGTTGTAGATATCATTGATATCGTCCGTGATCTCAATGCCGGAAAGGTCAACATCACGTGCTTTATCGACATTTTTGGCGAACACATGTGTGATCTTGATTTCTTCACCGGTCAATGACTCTATCTTTTCTTTGTTGGTGTTCAATACTTTTACGACACCAGTTCCTACGGTGCCCATTCCTAAGACAGCAATTTTCATAACATAGAATCCTCCAATTAAATACTTATAGATACTCATATTAGATTGAAAAGTTTAAAAATTCAAGATAATATTATCTTAATCTACACATTTCCTATAATTTCATGTATTATTAAGTCTAAATTTCTATAAAAGGGTGTCAGCCAAGTGAAAGTAGCAAAATTCGGTGGCAGTTCATTGTCATCATCCAACCAATTGAAAAAAGTATCAAAAATCATCCAGAATGATCCGGACATCGGTGCAGTGGTCGTCAGTGCACCGGGACGGCGTTTTGACGATGACATCAAAGTGACGGATCTGCTCATCGCACTCCATGCGAATAAAATCACCGGGCTTCCGTATAATGAGGCGCTGGATGCGATTTTAAGCAGGTATGAGGAAATCCTCACCGGCCTCGGCATCGACCTTGTCATGCTGGAGAAATTCAGGAATACGATCCTTTCCTACCTCCAGAACATCAGTGATAATGCAAGGCTGCTTGATGCATTGAAATCATGCGGTGAGGACTTCAATGCCCAGATGCTTGCAGAATATCTGACGGCCGAGGGCACACCTGCGAAGTATTATTCGCCGGAAGAAGCCGGCATCTATGTGACCGATGAGGCAAGCAATGCGCATCTGCTGAACGAGTCATATGATAACATCGCCAGATTGAAGGATGCTGAAGAGGTCATCGTCATACCGGGCTTCTTCGGCATATCCAAAAACGGCAATATCGTCACATTTCCAAGGGGCGGCTCCGATATTTCCGGTGCGATCGTGGCACGCGGCCTGGATGCGGAAATCTATGAAAACTATACGGATCAGAGCCACATCTATTCCGCCCATCCGGGATTCATCGATAATCCGCATGCAATCGAGGAGCTGACTTACCGTGAAATGCGGGAGCTCTCCTACTCGGGCTTCGGCATCTTCCATGATGAGGCGCTCGAGCCGCTGTACCAGGTCGAGATACCGGTGATGATCAAGAATACGAACGCACCGCATATCGAAGGGACAAAAATTGTGGCAAAGCGGGAACTCTTAAAAGATATCCCGGTGATCGGCATCAGCTGTGACGTCGGCTTCACGGCGATATCCGTCAAGGACTATCTGATGAACCGCCAGGTCGGCTACATGAGGAAGCTGCTGCAGGTGTTTGAAAATCACCGGGTTTCCGTGGAACATATGCCGTCGGGCATCGATAACATCTCGATCATCGTCCGCAACAGGAATCTCGACGGCAGCAACAAGGTCGAACAGATCACAGAAGACATCAATGACCAGCTTGAGCCTGAAAAGGTGGAGACGGAAGGCGATCTTGCCCTCCTCGTCATCGTCGGTGAAGGTATGGAGTACACCGTCGGCCTTGCCAATAAGGCGACCAAGGCACTGACTGAAAATGGCATCAACATCAGGATGATGAACCAGGGTGCTTCGGAGTCGAGTATGGTATTCGCAGTGAAGATGAGCGATTACCAGAAGGCGCTGAATGCCGTCTACAATGAATACTTCAGAAACGTAAATTAAAAAGAGGCCCGAGGGCCTCTTTTTTGTTGAATAATTTAATGGCAGTCATCAGAACCTTCCGGATTTGAAGATCGAGTACAACAGACCGAGGAATAAAAATACGGCGAGCACAAATCCGATCTCAATCGCAGGAATCTGCCAGATCACCGTCGTCTGGCCCGCAATCGCGGCACCGACGATCAGACCGACCATGATGATGCTGAACGACAGGAGGACGATGCTGAAGGATAACCGGTTGCCGATCCGGTCCATTCTCCTGAACAGTTCTTCAAACCGCCTCAAGGACAGCTGCACCGGCACTTTTTTATCGCGCAGTGATTCTGAGAATATCCTCAGGTTATCCGTCACATCGACGGCGGTGTCGCTCACGTCCTGAAAATTGCTGTAGGCGCGCGACGCCATGTTTCTGGGATCGTATTTTTCCTTCACGAGGAGTCTTCCGAACGGCTCAGCGACATCCATCATGCTGAATTCGGGATCCAGGCTGCTGACGACGCTTTCCAGGGTGATGATCGATTTACCGAGGATGGTGAAATCCTGAGGCAGGCCGATGCGGTGCTTATTTGCGATATGGAAAAGATCCTGGACAGCCTCACCGATATTCACATGGCTGAGCGGCTGATCGTAATACTTGTCCCTGATCTTTTCTGCGTCACGGTTCAGGACGTTCATTTCGACGCCGGGCGGCACTATCCCCATTTTGGTGATCGCCCGGACGACAGCAGATGCATCCTTTTTCATCATGCCGATCAGGAGCGTGCCGAAGTTATACTTCATCTCCGATGACAGCCTGCCGACCATGCCGAAGTCCATGAAGGCGATGCTGCCGTCTTCAAGCACGCTGACATTGCCGGGATGCGGATCGCCGTGGAAGAACCCTTCGACGATGATCTGATGGAATACGGCATCCGCCAGCCTTTCAGCCAGGACTTGCCTTGAATGACCATTTGCTTCAAGTTCTGCATGGCGGTTGATTGGTATGCCGTCGACATATTCCATGACCAGCACATTCTTTGTGGAAAGTTCCCTGACCATCTCAGGTATTTTGATTCTGTCATCATCTTCAAACTGTTTGCGTATTTTATCCGCATTATTGGCTTCAATCGTATAATCCAGTTCGTCCAGAATCGCTTCTGAAAATTCCTCGATCATGTCCTTCACATGATACCGCTTTGCCCATTCCATGCGCTGCTCCGCCAGGGTCGCAAGATGATGGAGTATTTCAAGGTCGTTCCGCATCGTCTTCTCGATATGCGGACGCTGGACCTTCACCGCGACGATCTGGCCCTCCACGGTCTGGGCCTTGTGGACCTGGCCCGTCGAAGCGGAGCCGAGCGGCTTTTCATCCATATTCAAAAAGACATCCTCAGTCTTCACACCGAGTGACTCTTCAATCACTCTTTTCGCCTCTTCGAAGCTGAACGGCGGAACATCACTCTGCAGCTTTTCAAGTTCTTCGATGATGTCTTTTGGAACCAGGTCTGGACGGGTGCTCGCAATCTGGCCGAGCTTGATGAATGTCGGCCCCATCTCCTCGATGAATAGACGGACCCGCTCTCCCCTGGATTTTTCCTCATCACTTTTCTGCTGTCTTAAGATGATGCGTTTCGGCAGGCTCAAAAGTTCGTCCAGGCCGAGTTCCTCGACCAGGAAGCCGAATCCGGCATATGAGAAGTTTATGGCGATTTCCCTGTAACGGTTGATGTATTCGATACGTTTTTTTATTATCATATAAAAACTCCAGAATCATTATTTATATATGGAACATATAATCATCGAGGCCCTCACCGTCATAATCGATCATGTCCTTAAGCGTCGTATGGTCCAGCACATCGCTGATTGCATCCCTGATCCTTCCCCAGAGGAACCTCTCGTTCTTGCCGTCCTTTTCATCACTTTCAACTGCGACGATATTCTCCTCGACACTTTTGAAAATCTGGCCGACAGTGATTTCTTCCGGCGGATGGTTCAGTTCATAACCGCCGTATGCACCTCTGGTACTCTTTACAAGATCCTCTTTCTTCAAACTGGCAACGATCTGTTCCAGGTAGAGATCGCTGATCCCGCGCTCCGTTGCCACGGATTTGACACTTCTTCTCTGCTCGCCGTAATCCCGGGCAAGCTCGAGCATAAAATATAAACCATATCTTCCACGTGTGGATATTTTCATAATACACCTCAGAATATAAACTTTTTAATAAATCCATTTATGTTGTAGTATATTAAATATATCATAATAAAACAGTTGGGTGAAAATATGAGTACACAACCATTGAGTTACCGCATGCGGCCAAGAACGATCGACGAAGTGATTTCACAGGAACATCTGGTGGGCGAAGGCGGCATCATCAGACGCATGGTGGAGGCCAGACGCCTGACATCCATGATCCTGTACGGACCGCCGGGCATCGGCAAGACAAGCATCGCTAGTGCCATTGCCGGATCCACAAAATATATGTTCAGGACGTTGAACGCAGTTTCAAATACGAAGAAAGATATGCAGCAGATTGTGGAAGAAGGAAAAATGAGCGGAACGGTGATTCTCCTGCTTGATGAAATTCATCGCCTGGACAAGGCCAAGCAAGATTTCCTTTTGCCGCATCTCGAGAAAGGGACGATCATCCTGATCGGCGCCACGACTTCCAACCCTTACCATGCCATCAACCCGGCCATCAGGTCGAGGTCACAGATATTCGAACTCGATTCTCTGGATCAGGAGGACATCAGACTCGCCCTCACAAGGGCCATAGCGGATGAGGAACGCGGGCTCGGCAGGATGACCCTTGAAGTTGATGAGGAAGCGATGGAACACTTCACCTTGTCCGCCCAGGGCGATGTCAGGAGTGCACTGAATGCGCTGGAGCTCGCGGCCCTCAGTACGAAACCCGACGGGGATAAAGTCCACATCACGCTTGATGATGCGAAAGCCTGCATGCAGCAGTCCGCCTTCCTGCATGACAAGGACGGTGACGCACACTATGACGTGATGAGTGCGTTCCAAAAATCAATCAGGGGCAGTGATGTGGACGCGAGCCTGCACTACTTGGCGAGGCTGATTGAAGCGGGGGACCTTGTGACGATTGCACGCCGGATGCTCGTGATCGCCTATGAAGACATCGGACTTGCCAATCCCCAGCTTGCAACAAGGACATTGAATGCGATCATTTCTGCAGAAAGGCTCGGCTTTCCCGAAGCAAGGATACCACTTGCCAATGCCGCAATCGAACTTGCACTCTCACCGAAATCAAACAGTGCCTACAAGAGCCTTGACAGTGCGCTTGCAGACATTAAGAAAGGAAAAGCCGGCACAGTTCCAAAACATCTGAAAGACGGGCATTATGCAAGTGCCGAAAAGCTCGGCAATGCCGTCGGCTACAAATATCCCCATAACTTTCCGAATAACGTCGTGGCCCAGCAGTATATGCCCGACACTTTGAAGGACAGGCAGTATTTCATCCCTTCGAAAGACACGAAATACGAAGGGCAGCTTCAAGAGATCTACTCGAAGCTCAGGACGATACTCCGGAAATGACGGGAAAATCCACAAAAAAAAATAAACACCGGACGCATATGCGTCCGGTGCTTATCATCGAAATATCCAAGCTAAGCCGTGTGTATCTGTTGATTATTTTGGCCTGCTATTTGCAGGTGGGTGTCCTGTTTCCAACTCCAAACGTCCTGACGAACAGGCTTGTTTTTCGCAGGAAAACCTATTGGACTCCCGTTAAAATTGGTGTTAGGTCAAAATATAATTCAACACATCACGAACTTCTCAGATATTTCTATTAATGATAGTATAGCACAGGCCAAAAACTTTGAGAAGCAAAAAGGTTTTTAAATTTAAAATATCCGCAGGAGACGATCAAACAAGACCCGCAACCGATGCTCAGCAGCCCTTGTCATAGTGCCTGTAAAGTGCACTGTGGTCCTCCTCCTGCACGTCGGGGTCATCCATAAGTTCCGTCATCATCGCTTTCGTCTGCCGTGTGATGGGGAGTCTTTCAATGACATCTTCGTCCACGCTGCCGAATGCATTGTTCAAGTCTTTCACATGCAGTTTCATCTTAAAGCCGGGATCGTACTTTCCAGCAGCCATCTTCGGGAATTTGGTGTCCATCACGGCGCTGCCTGCCAGGCCGCCGCTGATTGCATCATAAACCGTCTCCAGGTCAAGATTCAGCGCTTCTGCAAGGGCGAGGCCTTCTGAAAGTGCTGCGATGTTGTTGGCGACGATCACCTGATTGACCAGTTTTACGGCATTTCCGGATCCGACCGGGCCCGTATGCACGATGCCTGCACCCATGCACTCAAGTATCGGCATGACTTTTCCGATTGTTTCCTCATCACCGCCGGCCATAATCGATAAAGTCCCCTCGACCGCTTTTTCTTCCCCGCCGCTCACCGGTGCATCAATATACTGATGACCGTGTGCATTCAGCACTTCAGAGACTTCCATGCTCGTTTCAGGATTGATGGAGCTCATATCGATCACTGGCGTCCCGGGATTGAATTTTTTATGGAGGCCGCTTTCCACAATGACCTCCTGCACCTCGGCGGAATCGGGAAGCATAAGTATGATGACTTCCGATTTCTGCACGACCGCTTCATGATTTTCCAAAACTGTTGCACCGTGATGCGACAGTTCATCATTCGTATCATCGTTGGAGCTGCTGATATAGACATCGTACCCGCTTTTAAGCAGATTGGCACACATCGGCTTCCCCATGATGCCGAGACCGATAAATCCGATATTCATTGAACCACTCCTATATTTCGTATTCAGTCACCATTTCCCATTCATGCAGTTCGTAATCCCTCGCACCATTTATAATGTAAGGGTCCTGTTTGACGAGTTTTTCAACCTCTTCCCCGTCCTGCCCTTTGTAGATCACAAGACCGCCGGCGCCGTCCGTAAAGCGCCCGTTCATCACAACCACATCTTTTTCCCTCAGACCATCCAGGAATTTCAAATGTTCCTCCCTGTGGATGCTGCTCTTTTCTTCATCCAGCATCGATAAGAAAACTGCAAAATATTTCATCTCGGCTTCACTCCGTTTTTTATTTAATGATATCAAATTTTTTGAAAACTTAAAGCAAAATGATAAAAGGCCGTAAACCGATACGGTTTACGGCCCTTCCCAAACATCAGACCTCAGGTACGAATGCGTCTTTCGGAATCGTGACATGGACGCCTTTGTTCGTATTGACCACCTGTGTGATTTGAAGTTCTCCCGCCAGGGCCAGGAATGAATAGGCTTCCTGTTCCGTCATGCCCTGGTATTCCTCCAAAAACTCGATGGCCTTCAAGGAAGCTTCTTCCGCGGCATCATCCAGATTTTCATTGAACGCATGGATATGCCACGCCTCCTCCGTCTCGAGCAGAGGCTGTGTGAAATGAAAATCCTTCCTCACCTTCACTCTGATCAGGCAGTTTGCCGAAGCTTCGACACCCGTCCCGTTCAGTTCGCTGTCCCCCTGTGCGAGGTGGGCATCCCCGAGGGACAGGAGGGCGCCTTTGTTGAATACGGGATAATACATCGCCGTATCCGCCCCGATCCTCCAGTTGTCGATATTGCCGCCGAAATTTGACGGCGGCACCGTACTGATCTTCCCGTCTTCCTCCGGGGCGACACCGATCGTGCCCATATGGAGCTGGGCGGGGATCCGCATGCCCCGGGGCCCTTCTTCTTTTGTGATTTCATCTTCACCGACGACACGGCCGTTGACGTCGTAGGCTCCCGGGTATTCGTATTTATATTTCTGGGTCAGCCACTGGGCATGGTCATCCAATTCGTAAATCATGACATGTTCATTTTCCTCATATTTTTCTTTATCGAATAAAAACCCCCATGGTGCCGACAGGTTCGAGCCGTACGGCTGTCTCGGCTCAATATCCAGAATCTGGACTTCCAGCATATCGCCGGGTTCTGCGCCCTTCACTTCAATCGGCCCTGTAAGCAGATGCGGTCCCGGCTTTCTTGTCTCCTCTGGTATATTCCGGTATATTTCTTTCGTCGTTTCATCCATCATCAGCTCCGGCGCATCGCCGGCCTGATGGGTGATTGTTTCAACAAAGACGAAATCTCCCGACTCGACAGTGAGCACCGGGGCGAGGGAATTATCCCAGTGCCCCCAGTGGACTGTCTCGGAGTCCGCTTCCAGTACATGAAGTTTTGCCTTCTTTATAAGGTCTGCCAAACTGCTTTTCAACTTTGAATAACGCATTTTTCCATCCCCTTTGTTTATGATATCTTTACCCTCTTATACCAGGAAATAAATGATCAGTGATATTCCGGAGACCATCAGTGCGGCAATGAGTGTAAAGATCAGTGTCTGCTTATAGACATCTGCAATCTTATCCTGGATACCGGCGGTACTTGTTGCAAGTATGATATTCGAAGGTGCGATTGCATTACCGATTGCACCACCGGTCGATTGTGCAGCAATGGCCTGCGGCAGCGACAGTCCATCCATCGCATTGGCGACTGACCCGTGCAATGGCGCGAACACCACGTTTGAAGAGGTATTCGAGGATGTCATGAATGAACCGATGAGGCCGATGAAGTTCGCCAGCGCAAGATATACCGGTGGGTTGGCCACGGTACCGATGCCCAGGGCAAGCACTGTAATCTGCCCTGAAGCGCCCATGACTTCCGTCATGGTCAGGAAACCGGCGATCGCCAGGGATGCACCTAGGGCGTTGCCTTTCACGCCGTCCCAAATTTCCTTCCCGTAGCCGGAATCATATAAACCGAGGCGCTTATACCAGATGACGCCGAATATCGCACCAAGGAGTATATAGATGGCCGGATGTGTGAGGGATATTGGAGAATACTCCGCTGTCCCCTCCTCGGTGAAGCCGTAGCCCGTCTCTGTCTCCGGGAACGGCGGGCCGAATTCAACCTGATCCAGGAAGTTGCTGATCGCCGGCACGCCGAGTGCGACGACTGTAAGGACAGTGAGGACATAGTAAGGCATGAACGCCTTATGGATGGAGATGTCGGGTCTCTCCTCTTCCGTTTCCTCCCGGTCCTCTGGATCCTGCATGATCTTCGTCTTTTCATCAGACTTCGATTTTTCACCATATTTCTTGGTTCTCGCAAACAGGATCAATGCAGCCATGGCAATTGCAGCCGGTATGAAGGCGCTGAGCTCAGGGCTGAACATCGCCACTATCATCTGGCCTCCGCCGTGGATGATCGAGATGGTGATGATGAGCAGAAAACCGTCTTTGATGCCCTGCCATCCAGCATATATGAATGCAATTGAAAGTCCTGACAGCAGGTTCACCGCCCACAGCATGAGGGTGGTGTAAAACAGTGTTGCAGTGATATTTTCTATTTCAACGGCGTTGATGGTCGCTATCCATCCGACGCCGACCGTACCGAACATATTGGCCCACAAGTGTCCTATCAATGGTATGACGACCGCAGCTACGGGTTTGACGCCGATGCCTATAAGTAAAGGTGCCACCACTGCAATCGGAACACCGAACCCTGCCACACCCTGCAGGAAGGATGAAAATACCCAACCGAATGCAAGGACGAGGAACAGATAGTTCTGGCTGTAATCCTCTATATCTTCCCTGATCACTTCAAATGCCCCGGCTTTTTTCGAGGAATGATAAAGGAATAAGGCTGTCCAGACGACCAGTAGTATGAACAGCGCTTCCCATAACCCTTTACCTACACCGACCGCCATGTTGTCGAGCGGTGCCTCGTAAAGGAAATATGCGATTGCCGCAGCGATTGCTGCGGCAATCCAGCCGGATGTGCCGCCCGACCATCTGAAGACCACCAGCATGATTAAAAGCAGTGCCAGCGGCAGCGCGGCCATCGACCAATGTAGTATATCCAATGGTAGTGAATGATCCATTTCCAATAAACTCCTTTACTTTGATTTTAAATTACCAGCTGAGAGCGATGCCATCGCCTCTTGGATCTGCACCCGCTTCGTACAGTCCGTCTTCAATCCGTATGGCCTGAGCATGCCCCATCGTCTGGGAATAAGCGGGCAGTATCTCCACTTCGTGGCCGAGGCTTTCAAGTGCCTCTATGTTGCTGTCCGCCACACGCTTTTCGAATTTCAGGGAGTCACTGTCATCGCCCCATGTACGGCCGTACAGCCACCTCGGTGCTTCAATCGCCTGCTGGACGTTGTAGCCGAAGTCGACGATTCTTGTGAAGAGGGCACTCTGGGTCTGCGGCTGACCTTCGCCGCCCATTGAACCCATCAGAAGATAAGGTCTGCCGTCCTTCATCACCATGGCCGGCATGATCGTATGGAACGTCTTCTTGCCCGGTTCCAGCCTGTTGATGTGATTGCCGTCGAGGGAGAAGAACGAGCCCCTGTTCTGCAGCAGGAAGCCGCCGTCTGCCATGAATCCTGAGCCGAATTCATGGTACACGCTCTGTATCATGGACACGGCATTGCCCTCTCCGTCGACTGCCGCGAAATACGTCGTATCCCTGTTGGTTTTAAGCGCAGGCAGACGATTCAGATCTTCCTGTAAATTCGCTTTGTCTTCACTGAAATGATCCATCATCCGGGTTGTCTGTTCATCCGAGAGCAGTTCATCGACGGGTACATGTTCCTTATCCGGATCCGTCACCCATTGGTCCCTGTATTGAAATGTGATCTTAGCTGCTTCTGCCATGAGATGGTAATATTGAGGGGTATTGTCTCTTAAGCGGTTGAAATCAAATTGGTTGAAAATGTTCAGCATCATCAATGCTGCCACGCCCTGTGTATTGGGCTTCAACTGATAAACTTCATAGTCATCACGGTAAGTCGTGGAGATCGGATCCTGCCATTCACTTTCATGATTCTTCAGATCCTCCATCGAGAGCAGGCCGCCTGCATCTTGAAGCGAAGCAGTCATCTTCTCCCCCACTTCTCCTTCATAGAACGCCGAAGCACCTTCTTTTGCGATGCTTTTCAATGTTTCGGCAAGCTCACTCTGAACTAAAATATCTTTCGCTTTCAATGGCTCTCCGTCCGGTATGAAAACAGCAGCGGTCTTATCATGCTGATCGATCTTATCCTTTTCCTGGAGTATGAAATCCGCAAGCTTCTCCGTGACCGGAAAACCTTCTTCCGCATGATAAATGGCTTCTTCAAAAAGCTCCGCCCAATCCAGACGGCCGTATTTTTCATGCATCGCTTCCCATGCCGCAACCGCACCCGGCACGGTGCCGCTCGACAGCGGTCCTTCCTCGGGTATGCTGTCATATCCTTTTTCTTTGAAGAAATCGATCGTCGCCGTCCCTGCAGCTTTACCGCTGCCGTTCATGGCACGTACATCATCTTCACCTTCGTCTTTGATGAGGGCGAATAAATCCCCGCCGATACCTGCCATATGGGGATATACAACCGACAACACAGCATTCGAGGCGATTGCGGCTTCGACGGCATGGCCGCCTCTCCTTATGATGTTCTCACCTGCCTGCGTCGCAAGGTAATGCGGCGTTGTCACAGCCCCGCGTTTTCCTGTGGCAGGGCTTCTGCCGGTTTCCAAAAAGTCCATCTCCCGGTTTCCTGATTCCAACATTTTATCACCCTTCCAAATCATCATTTAATTCCTGTATTCCCACACCCATTAGTGGAATAAACTTCAAATTAAAGACCTATATGTCAAAAATGTGAAAACCAGAATAAAGATGCAATTAGAATGTAAATAGTAAATTATTTCACAAAAAAACCGTACAGAAATAATCTGTACGGTTCCGGGGTAAAACTATTCTTATATGAAATTGCACACAGCAGGCAGGTATATCACTCTTCCGTCTCCACGCTGATATGCAGTTCCTCCAGCTGATCTTCGGATACGGCTGACGGTGCGTTCATCATCAGATCGCTTGCGCTTGCGGTTTTAGGGAATGCGATGACGTCCCTGATGTTGTCGGTGCCTGCAAGCAGCATGACGAAGCGGTCGAAGCCGTAGGCGATGCCGCCGTGGGGCGGTGCACCGTAGGTGAATGCCTCAAGCAGGAACCCGAACTGGTCATCCCTTTCTTCATCCGTGAACCCGAGTGTACGGAACATCCGCTCCTGCAGCGTCCTGTCGTGGATGCGGATGGAACCCCCGCCGAGTTCATAACCGTTCAAAACGATGTCGTAGGCATTGGCCTTCACTTCTTCCGGTGCGGTCTCAAGCTTGTCTTCATCCTCTTTTTTTGGTGAAGTGAACGGATGGTGGGCAGCGACGTAGCGGTCATTGTCCTCATCATACTCAAGGAGCGGCCAGTCCGTCACCCACAGGAAGTTGAACTGTTCCTTATTGATCAGTCCAAGATCTTTCCCGAGCTTGTTGCGCAGGTTCCCAAGTGATGCATGGACGACTTTTTTCTTGTCGGCTACAAACAGCACCAGGTCGTTTGAACCGATGCCGAGCAGTGACTTGAGCTCAGCTTGTTTATCTTCATCAAAGAATTTTGCGATCGGTCCGGTGAATCCATCTTCCGAAGATTTCATCCACGCAAGACCTTTGGCGCCATATGTTTTCACAAAGCTTTCAAGCTTATCTATGTCTTTCCTCGAGTATGCATCCGCTTTATCCGGGATGACAAGTGCGTTCACCATGCCGCCCGACTCTGCCGTGGACTTGAAGACTTTGAATTCCGTCGTCCTGCTGAATTCGGTGATGTCCTGAAGGTGCAGGCCGAACCGCGTATCCGGTTTATCCACGCCGTACTTCGCCATTGCTTCATCATGGGTGATCCTCTGGAACGGTGTTGTGACTTCCACCCCTTTGACATCTTTCATGATCTGCGTGATCATTTTTTCATTCAGTGCGATGACATCTTCCTGGTCGACGAATGACTGCTCGATATCGATCTGCGTGAATTCCGGCTGTCTGTCGGCCCGCAGGTCTTCATCCCTGAAACATTTGACGATCTGATAATACTTCTCCATTCCCGAAAGCATCAGCAGCTGCTTGTAAATCTGCGGTGACTGCGGGAGTGCATAAAATTCACCTTCATGCACGCGTGAAGGGACGAGGTAATCCCGTGCACCTTCCGGTGTTGATTTTGAAAGTACAGGCGTCTCCACATCGATGAAACCTTCTTCATCCAGAAAGCGGCTCACACTCTGCTTCAGGCGGTGGCGCAGCTTCAGGATGTTCTGCAGTTTCGGCCGTCTCAAGTCCAGGTATCTGTACTTCAGTTTGACGTCTTCGGTGACGGTCTCGTCCTGAATGTGGAACGGCGGCGTTTTCGCCTTTGAAATCACATCGATGTCATTGACGATGACCTCGATTTCCCCGGTATCGATATTCGGGTTGACCTGTGATGCATCCCTTTTTGATATCGTACCGCTTATATTGATGACGTATTCGCTCCGTACATCTTCTGCCGTGTTCAGCGCCTTTTCCGAAATTTCCGGATTGAAGACGATCTGGATGACACCGCTCCGGTCCCTGAGGTCAATGAAGATCAGTCCGCCGAGGTCGCGCCTTCTCTGGACCCAGCCGGATAGTTGGACGGATGCCCCCGCCTCTTTGCCAATCGTTTCTGAAATGAATGCTCTAGTCATTTTTTTAATCCTCCAAGTAGTTTTTCAGTTCATCTATGTTCATCGTCCGGGATTCCCCGTCCTGCATGCTCTTAAGTTCGACTTCGCCGGAGTTGATTTCATCTTCCCCGAGGACGATGACATGTTCAGCACGTTTCCTGTCAGCGTCTTTCATCTGGGCCTTCAATTTCCTGCGCTTATAATCCATATCGGCGCTGATGCCTTTCGTCCTGAGCTCATGCAGAAGGGTGCCGGCCTTATCGAATGAATTGTCATCCATCGTGCAGATGTACAGCTTGATGCCGTCGGGCTGTTCCAGCTCGATGCCTTCCGCCTCCAGGGCCATCAGCAGCCGCTCTATGCTGAGTGCAAATCCGATGCCGGTCTCATGCGGCCCGTCCAGCAGTTCGAGCAGGCCGTTATACCGGCCGCCGCCGCAAAGCGTGGTGATTGCGCCGAAGCCCTCAGCATCGCTCATCAGCTCGAAAGCGGTATGCGTATAGTAATCGAGCCCCCTGACCAGGTTGTAATCCACCTCATATTCAATGCCGATATCGGTCAGCTTTTCCTTCACCGTCTCGAAATATGCCTTGGACTCTTCATTCAGGAAGTTATAGATGACGGGCGCTGTTTTGATCAGTTCATGATCCCTGTCTTTTTTACAGTCGAGGATCCTCATCGGGTTCGTGTCGATCCTGGATTGGCAGTCGGCACAGAATTCATCGATCCTCGGTTCAAAATGGCTGACGAGCGCATCATTGTATTCCTTCCGGCTCTGATGGTCGCCGATCGAGTTGATGTACAGTTTCAGGTTCTTCAATCCGAATGACTGGTAAATGTGCATCAGCATGCTCAGCACTTCGACATCGATCAGCGGATCTTCCACGCCGATGGCTTCAATGCCGAACTGTACGAACTGGCGGTAACGCCCCTTCTGTTTCCGTTCATATCTGAACATCGGTTCCTTGTAGAATACTTTCACCGGCTGGTTGACGTCGTGCTGCATCTTGTTTTCGATATAGCTCCTCACGACCGGCGCCGTGCCCTCAGGTCTTAAAGTCAGGCTGCGTCCACCCTTGTCCTCGAAAGTGTACATTTCCTTGTTCACGATATCCGTCGAGCCACCGACGCCCCTCACGAACAACTCGGTCGCTTCAAAGACAGGGGTGCGGATTTCCCGGTAATTGTAATTTGCAGCGATTTCCCTCAACTTCTCTTCTATGACCTGCCACTTGTAACTTTCCCCGGGCAGTATATCCTGCGTTCCTCTTGGTATTTGAATCATTCTTCACCACTCCTCATAAAATAAAAAAAGCCCCTTATACCTCGAAAGGTATAAGGGACGAAATTGCCGTGTTGCCACCCTAATTTGACCGACCTTTTTTGGGTCGATCCTCTGGCATGATAACGATTGCCACCGTCTGTCAATGACAGCATCTCCTCTGAAGTGTCGGCAGATATATTTTACGGGTGTTCACTTTCAGCATATGTGAACATCTCTGGAACCCGCTGTGATATACCCTCTTCAGATCAAATGATTTTCATTTATATTAATGTTTATCATAGTCATTCGGCCATTCAAAGTCAAGACAATCAATTCAAATGATCATGTATGCCTTCGACGATGGCCCGGGCCATCAAGTCCTGGTATGCTTCATCCGATAACAGCCTGTCATCGATTTCATTGCTCAAATAACCCAGTTCAATCAGAACCGCGGGATAATCGAGCTGCCATGTGACCTGATAGTTCGACTGATGCGTACCGCGGTTACGGAATTTCGAATATCCATCCAATGCAGTGTTCATCGTTTCTGCAAATTCACGCTGATATTCATACGTGTAATATGTCGTGAAGCCGGTGATGGAAGCGTCGTTCATCGCATCACTATGTAGACTGATGAATAAGTCCCCCTGGAGCTCCCTGTCATCGAGTGAGGCATATTCATCCTGCCCTCTCGTGAATTCGACATCGGCGCCTGCAGCTTCAAGCGTTTCTGCAGTCTTGAGTGCGATGCTGTAGACGATTTCAGCTTCCGTTTTGCCTGATACGCTCGGTGCACCGGGGTCTCTGCCGCCGTGGCCGGGGTCGATGATGATGGTCTCCCCGCCAAAAGATATGTCCGCTTCCTGATCAAAATCCATCACGATATAAGTCCATTCTTCATCTTCCCCGCCCCCGGCAAGGGCAGACGTGGTCAAAACCGGTAAGTAGACAATTGATATGACCGCAACTGCAGATAAAATGAAGAAGAGCGGAATAAGGTAGGCAGGCTTCCTGTTCTTTAAAAACCGGATGAATGCATGTATGAATCCATCCGCACCTTTCCTTACGTTATTCATCAGAGGATCTTGCCGTCCCTGGACTCGTAAATGATGGTGATCGGCCCGTCGTTATTGATATAAACATTCATGTGCTCTCCAAAAAAGCCCTCTTTCACCGTCAGGCCGTAGCTTTCGAGTGCCGCATTGAATTCTTTGTACAATTGTATCGCCCGGTCACTCCCGGCAGCCCGAGTGAAGCTCGGACGGTTGCCCTTTTTGACATCGGCATACAGCGTGAACTGGGAAATGCTCAAAATTTCGCCTTTGACATCATCGATTGAAAGGTTGATTTTACCTTCACCATCTTCGAAGTTCCTGGATTTTGCGATCTTTTCGGCGAGTTTCACTGCATCCGCCGATGTTGATTCCTCACCCACACCTACAAGGAGTACATATCCGTGATTGATCTCATTATACAGGTCCTGTTTCACCACACGGGCATCCCTGACTTTCTGTAGAACCACCTTCATCTTTTCACCTCATTTAAATACTCGCTCGACACTGTAAATATCCTTAAGCTGTTTGATCTTATCGACGATCCGGTACAGGTCGGTCGTATTCTGGACCATCACGGACACATTGACCTTGGCATATTTATCCACATCACTTTTGGCATTGACATGGGTGATCGGGAACTTGGTGCTGGCGATGACATTCAATATTTCATTTACGAGGCCTGCACGGTCATATCCTCTGATTTCAAGATCCGCCTGATATTTCCGGTCCTTATTCTTATTCCTGACCCAGCCCACATCGATGATGCGTTCTGTTTCATTGACGATATTCGGGCAGTTGGATACATGGACTTTGACCCCGTGCCCTTTTGTGATGTAACCGGTGATATCATCACCCGGTATGGGGTTGCAGCATTTGGATAAGTTGATGAGCAGGTTGTCCATACCTTCCACATAAACCCCGGATTCGGTGGATATCTCCTTATAGTGATGCGACCGGTCGATATCTTCAACGTCATTGGCCGTGGCGCCTTCGGCTGATTTGAATTTCTCCATCAGACGGTTCGCCACCTGCTGTGCGGTCACACCGCCAAAGCCGATCATCGCATACAAATCCTCTTCATTATTCAGGTTATACCTGTCGAGCACCGGTTCGATATACTTGTCCTTCAATATATCATCCGGCTTGTGTTCGCGTTTTTTGATTTCCGCTTCGACTGCGAGCCTGCCCTTTTCAATATTGCTTGCCCGGTCCTGCTTTTTGAAGAATGATCTGATTTTATTTTTGGCACTGCTTGATTTCACAAGTTTCAGCCAGTCCATGCTCGGCCCGTACGACTGCTTGCTTGTCCTGATCTCGACGATATCGCCCGTCTCCAGCGGATGGTCGATCGTGACGATCTTCCCGTTCACCTTGGCACCGATCATCCGGTTGCCGACTTCCGAGTGCACCTGATAGGCAAAGTCGATCGGCACCGCACCTTTCGGCAGTTCGATCACATCGCCGTTCGGCGTGAAGACGTAGACTTTATCACTCAACAGATCCGTCTTCAGTGCCTCCATGAATTCCTCGGCATCAGGTGATGATGTTTCCTGGTCGACGAGTTCCTTGAACCAGTCTATGCCCGTATCCTTGCCTTCTTTGTAAGCCCAGTGTGCAGCGACACCGTGCTCAGCTATTTCATGCATTTCATAAGTCCTGATCTGTATTTCAAGCGGATCACCCTGAGGTCCGACGACCGTCGTATGCAGCGACTGGTACATGTTCGGTTTCGGCATCGCGATGTAATCCTTGAACCGTCCCGGCAGCGGCTTCCAGATTGTATGGATCACTCCGAGGACCGCGTAGCAGTCCTTGATGTTATCCACCAGGACCCGGACAGCAAGCAGGTCGAAGATTTGATCGAACTGCTTGCTCTGCTTCTTCATCTTCTTATATATACTGTAGATGTGCTTCGGCCTGCCCGAGAGGCTGCCATCGATATTCGTCTTCTTCATTTCCGCTTCAATTTTATCGATGGCCTCATTGATGACGTCCTCACGCTCGCTGCGCTTCTTCTTCATCATGCTCACGATCTTGAAATACTGTTTCGGTTCAATGTAGCGGAGCGCCGTATCCTCAAGCTCCCATTTGATGCTTGAAATACCGAGCCGGTGGGCCAGCGGTGCGTAGATTTCAAGCGTTTCAAGCGATGTCCTGTACTGTTTGTCTTCAGGCATGGCCTTCAACGTCCGCATGTTGTGCAGCCGGTCGGCGAGCTTCACCAGTATGACCCGGATATCTTTTGCGATGGCCACGAATAATTTGCGGTGGTTTTCGGCCTGCTGCTGCTGGCGGGAACGGTATTTCACTTTCTCGAGCTTGGTCACGCCGTCCACGATGATTGCGACTTCTTCATTGAACATCTCGACGAGATCGTCATAAGTGTAGATTGTATCCTCGACGACATCATGCAGGAACCCTGCGATGATCGTCGGACCGTCCAGCTTCAGTTCGGCCAATATCCCCGCCACCTGTACCGGATGGAGTATATAAGGCAAACCGTTTTTCCTGAACTGCCCGTCATGTGCTTCAAAAGCCAGGTCATAAGCCTTTTTGATCATCTTCAAGTCATCGTCGGACAAATAAGCTTCACACATTTTTATGACATCGTCTCTGGTATATGGATATTCCCTGCTCATGACCTTCACCGCCCTTATATTAAAATAGATAGAACCATCATACTATAATTCATAAAACAAATAAATCCCGCTATAAAAAAAAGCCTGGTTTTACAGACTTTTTAAGCATCATATGAGATTAATGATATCGTTTCATAACCATCGAGCAGCTTCTTGCCGCCAAGGTATTCAAGCTCTATCAGAAATGCGATGCCGGCGACGATGCCGCCGAGTGCCTCGACAAGCTTGATCGTTGCAACAATCGTCCCGCCTGTGGCGAGCAGATCATCTGTGATCAGCACCCGCTGACCCGGTTTGATCGCATCTTTGTGCATCGCGAGCGTGTTCGAGCCGTACTCGAGGTCATATTCATATTCTATGACTTCCCTTGGCAGTTTGCCCGCTTTTCTGACAGGTGCAAAACCGATACCCATGCTGTATGCCACGGGACATCCGATGATGAACCCCCTCGCCTCCGGTCCGACGACGATATCGACTTCCTTTTCCCTGGCAAATTCGACGATCTGGTCAGTCGCATAGCCATACGCCTCGCCGTTGTCCATGATCGTCGTGATGTCCTTGAAGCTCACACCCTTTTTGGGCCAATCCTGTACTTCTGATACATACTCTTTAAGATTCATTATTTCCTCCATCATCTGCAATCAATATCTTAATGTAGTTCTTCAATTCCTGTGTCGAGGACATTTTCAATTTAGCCTCTGATTGAATCCTATGATCGATGGCAGATTTAACCTTCGAATTTTCGACTTCACTTTCAGTGAGTTCGTTATTTGTGTCTTTCTTATTGATTATACCATTTTTCACTTCGATTTTCTCGAGTTCTTCCAGTATATCTGTGACCATTTTTAATATTTTCATGCTGATATTGAAGTGGTCCGCAAAGGCGTAGGCATCGGTGGCCAGATTGATGGAACCATCCTCCCTGTCGCTGATCAGCCGGTATACGCCCTCCACAAGGCTGAAGTCCGGTGCCCCGGTGAAATAAAACTCTTCCTTCGTATTGAAGATCATGATGATCTTGGAGACGTGGATGTTTTTGATCGATTCTCCAAGCAGCGCGAGTGACTCCGGCAGATCACGCAGCACGAGCGTATCAATCGCAAAAGGCAGCTGCTCGCCGTAATGGTAGTAGTTTTGGGACTTCTTCTCCTTGCCGCGGTTGATCAAAAAATGATCTTCAGGCGATATCATATCGAAGTTCTGGTTCACCCGGCTGCGCATATCGATGATCTGGACATTGGATATTTCCGCATCCTGAATGATCATCTGAAGTGATCTCGTCTGGTTGAATTCGTTGATGTTGACCGTCCCGACAAGGCTGATCCTGTCCCCGGCGGATACTTCATGGAAGAGATGCCCGAAGTTGAAGCCGATCGTATCGATGGATATGTCCTGAAAAGTGATCTTGATGTGGTTCTTGTCTTTGCCGACCTGCCGCACGCTCTCGATGCGGCCCTGATTGATCATGAAGATGGGCCTGGTGAACCCCTGTCCGAAAGGCTTCAGGTTTTCGAACCGTTCGAATTCGGCCAATTTGAACTCATCTTTTTCAATCATCATGTCGATATATTTCACGGGTTTGAGTGACAGTTCCTTGTCCTTGAAATGCTGTTCGACGGCTTCTTTGAATTCGTTGAATTCATGAGCCGCCACTTCAATGCCGAATGCCTGTGAATGGCCGCCGATTTTGCTGATGAAACCATCCTTCTCCTTGACAGCCTCAAGCAGATTCAACCCGTCGATCGAACGGGCGGACCCCCTGTATACGGCCCCGTCCAAAGTGAATACGATGGCGGGCTTGCCGTAAGCCTCCGTCAGTTTCGATGCGACGATGCCGATGACACCGGGATGATAGTCTTCACCGCGGACGATGATGATATCCTCATCCTCTTCATAGAGACCCGTTGCATCAGTGAATGTTTCAATGACGATCTCTTTCCTTTCATCGTTCAGGGCCTCGAGTTCAGAGGCCAGCTCGAAAGCTTTCGTCCTGTCTTCCGTCAACAGCAATTCGACTGCGATTTCCGCATCTGCGATCCGCCCTGAACTGTTCAGTCTCGGTGCGATGCCGAAGCCGATGGTTTCCTCATCCACGGCGCCCGTGTGTCCTGAAACGGACAGCAGCGTCCTTACCCCGGTCAAAGGGTTTGCGTTGATCTGCTGCAGGCCGTCGATCACGAGCTTTTTATTCTCGCCGGTGATGCTGACCATATCCGCGACCGTGCCGATGGCCACGAGCTGAAGCATGTCACTGGTTGCGAGTCCGAGGGCGGTGATCAGTTTATACGTGATCCCGACACCGGCAAGGTGTTCAAACGGATACTCCCCTTCCGGATGTGCAGCGTGGACGATGATCGCATCGGGAAGCGTATCTGCAAACTCATGGTGGTCCGCTACAATCACATCGATGCCTTCACTTTTGAGGAAGCCGATCTCATCCACAGCGGCAACACCGTTGTCCACCGTGATCACGAGATCATGGCGGCCGACGACCCGTGATTTGAAGAGGTCGATGTTCGGCCCGTAACCATGCTCGATCCTGTTTGGGATGAGGTAATCCACAGCCGCCCCGGCATTTTTCAGTGCCGTGTATAAAATGGCAGTGCTCGTGATGCCATCCGCATCGAAGTCGCCGTATATGAGGATGCGTTCCCCTCCGGCCACAGCCGCTTCTATTCTCGAAACGGCCTCATCCATGGAGAAGATGCCATTCTCATCATGGGTTCCGGTTTCATAGAGGCTTTTAAGCTGTTCGTCGGTCGTATAGCCCCTGTTTTCCAATATATGCTGCTCTAAGCTGTTCAAACGGTATTTTTTTTGGAGTGACTCTGGCAGCACCTCGCCGGTATTACGGACTTTCCATTCATATTTGGATTTAAACATAGATTCTTCATCCTTCAAAAAAATGCCCGGAACCTCCAGGCATTCTTAAATAGTATTAAACTAAAATCTTCTCATCATTCGTTTTGCTGTCTTCATAGACGACCAGCTCACCATCATTCTTCCTGAGCTGGCGCTTCTTCAGGACGCCCCATAGCTGGATGGCGATGAAGAAGGAAGAATAGACGCCGCTCACCAGACCGATCAGCAGACCGAGGCTGAAGCCGAATATCGAGCTGCTTCCGAACATTACAAGAAGCAATACGACCAGCGCGACCGTAAGCACCGTATTGATGGACCGGGTCGCCGTCTGTCTGAGTGACCGGTTGATGATCATATCGATCGTCTCCTCGCTCCGGATCACTTTGATTTTACGCAGGTTCTCACGGATCCTGTCCAGCGTCACAATCGTATCATTTATGGAATAACCGACGATGGTCAGAACGGCAGCGATGAACGTGATGTTCACTTCTATCCTCAAGATGGAGAACAAAGCGACCATTATGAACACATCATGCATCAGCGCAATGACCGCCGGCAATGCCATCCTCCACTCGAAGCGGATGGATGCATAAACGATGATCCCGGCCGATGCAATCAGCAGTGCGAGTATCGCATTCCGCACCAGCTCCTGTCCGATGGTCGGGCTGACGGTGCTGATCATAGGGACCGTGCCGTACATTTCTTCGAAGGTGTCCTGAAGCATCGTCACTTCATCCTGCGGCAGATCAACGGTGTACCGTGCCACCACGATATTTTCACCGGAGGTGGTGATGCTGTCCGGCGGTGTGCCGAGTTCTGCGAGTGTGGCCTCCACTTCGTCCACACCAGCTTCATCGGTCGTCTCGATATCCGCCCTTGTGCCGCTTGTGAAATCCACACCGAGGTTAAGGTTGAAGACGGCGAGTGAACCAAGGCCGAGCAGCAGGAGCACCCCGCTGAAAATGAAGTATTTCTTCGTATGCTTCACGAAATCGAAACGATCCCAAGGTGTCTTCAAATCCTCGATATCCTTGCCTTCACTCAGTTTGAACCTGTCTTTTTCCCTGATGCCGAACAACCACAATTTATCGTTCAGGTAACCGGAGTGGATGATGAGCCGCATCAGC
This sequence comes from Salinicoccus kekensis, assembly GCF_900220995.1. GTDB lineage: Bacteria > Bacillota > Bacilli > Staphylococcales > Salinicoccaceae > Lacicoccus > Lacicoccus kekensis. The sequence goes on along the minus strand of NZ_OBQF01000001.1, from coordinate 398,605 downwards.
ACCCTTGTCAGGAATACAGCAGTGACGAAACTCATCACGATGGAAAGGATCAGCATGGTGGCGAATCCTTTTACACTGCTTGTGCCGAATGCAAACAGCACAAGGCCTGCGATCAAGGTGGTGATGTTTGCATCCAGGATCGTCCAGATCGAATTCTGCGCCGCCTTTTTGTAAGCCGTCTTTATGTTGCGGCCGATCCGGAGTTCATCTTTCAGCCGTTCATATAAAATGATGTTGGCATCGACCGCCATCCCGACCCCGAGGATGAGGGCGGCTATGCCGGGCAGCGTCAGGACGCCGTTGATCATATTAAAGCCCAAAACCGTCAGGTAAATATAGACGATCAGCGTGACCGTCGCCACTAGGCCCGGGAGCCTGTAGAATCCGATCATATATATGAATACGAGCACGACACCGATCAGGCCAGCAAGGACCGTCTCCTGCAGCGCCTGCTCACCGAACTGCGCCCCGACGGACGTCGAATACACCTCGGTGAGCTGTACAGGCAGAGAGCCCGAGTTCAAAAGTGCTGCAATGTTCTGTGCACGCTCCACGCCTTCCTGGCCTTCAAAACCGCCGGAAATCATGACTTCCGTCGAGTAGATGGGCTCACTCACAGTAGGTGCCGAGATGAATTTCGGGTCTTCCGTCTGGGCCTCCTCGATGAAGGAATCCTCCCCTTCGACGAAGTCCATCCAGATGACCATCAGGTTTTCACCCGGCGGGCGCTCGGAAATCTCTTCCGTGATGTCCCTGAACTGCTCCGCATCCCTCAGTTCCAGGGACACGATCGCATTGTTGAATTCATCGAAGTTCTGGCTCGCGCCGCCTTCGACCAGGTCCGCACCCGACAAGAGGAGATTGTCCTCCACATCCCGGATGGTCAGTTCGGCCTGTGTGCTGAGCAGCTCCCTTGCCTCAGTCTGATCTTCCACACCGGCAAGCTGCACCCTGATCCTGTTACCCTCTTCTATCTGTATATTGGGTTCGGAGACCCCGAGGACGTTCACACGGGAATCCAGTGTACTCGCAGTGCTTGTGACTGCCGTATCATCGATCTCGTCCCCCTCATTCAGCGGTTCCACTTCGTAAAGCACTTCGAATCCGCCCTGCAGGTCGAGCCCGAGACTGACGTCCTCCCCGACATCTTCTGCAGTGAGTGAGACGACCGTCACCAGGCCGATGCTCACGATCAAAGCCAAAATTATGTAACTTAACTTATTCCTCAAATGTGACACCTCTATTTTTTCAAAACTTAACGTACTCATTATAACGTTAATGATGCCAAATTAAAATATAAAAGCCGACAACGAGTGCCGACTTTGGTTTATTTAACAACTTCTTTTAATGCAACTCTTTCGAACTTGAGTACTGTACCCTGATCATCTGTGAGGATGTACATATGCTTCTGGTCGAATGACTCGACACGGCCGTGGACGCCGCCGATGGTGATGATGTCATCGCCCTTCTGCAATGATTCCTGCATTTGCTGGACCTCACGCTGCTTCTTTTGCGCAGGGCGGATCATCAGGAAATACATTACCAGGATGATTGCAATAAAAGGTAATAGTGGCATGATAAATTCCATTCTTCTTATAACACTCCTTTAAAAGTTTTTTGGATTTTCAACATTCAATCCATATGATTCGAAAAACGCTTCTTTAAAATCTAATAAATTATCATTTAAAATCGCAGTTCGAACATCTTCCATCAATTTTAACAGAAAGTACAGGTTATGATAAGTGGTAAGTCTGAGCCCGAGTATTTCATCGGCTTTAAACAGGTGGCGAATGTATGCCTTAGTGTAATTTTTACATGTATAACAGTCGCAATTCGGGTCGAGCGGCGTGAAATCACGTTCGAACTTTTTGTTTTTCACCACGACCCTGCCTTTCGATGTCATGGTCGTGCCATTTCTTGCGATCCTGGTCGGCAGCACGCAGTCGAACATATCCACTCCGCGGATGACACCCTCTATCAGGGAGTCGGGGGAGCCGATGCCCATAAGGTAGCGGGGTTTATTTTCCGGGAGCAGCGGGATTGTGTGTTCAAGCATCCTGTACATCACCGGCTTCGGTTCACCGACGGACAGCCCGCCGATGGAATAGCCCGGAAAGTCCATGCTGACCAGGTCTTTTGCGCTTTGGGCGCGGAGATCTTCATATTCGCCGCCCTGGACGATGCCGAACAGTGCCTGATGTTTATCCCGGCCCTTTTTCAGATGATGCTCAAGGCCCCTTTCGGCCCACCTCGTCGTCCGCTCTATCGAATCCTTCACATATTTGTGCTCAGCAGGTATCGGCGGACATTCATCAAATGACATCATGATGTCGGAGCCGAGGTCATGCTGGATGTCCATGGCCCCTTCCGGGCTCAGGAACAGTTTGGACCCGTCGAGATGGCTCCTGAAATGGACGCCCTCCTCTTCGATCTTCCGTGTATCGCTCAGGCTGAATACCTGGAAGCCTCCGGAATCGGTCAGTATCGGCTTATCCCAGTTCATGAACTTATGGAGTCCGCCCGCTTCCCTGATGAGGTCGCTGCCCGGCCTGAGCCACAAGTGGTACGTGTTCGACAGTATGATCTGACTCCCTATATCTGCAAGTTCTTCAGGTGTCATGGATTTGACCGTCGCAAGCGTCCCGACCGGCATGAAGATCGGTGTATCGATCACGCCGTGCGGTGTATGGAGCTTGCCGAGCCGTGCACCCGTCTGTTTACATGTCTTTATATGTTCATAGCGTATTGCCATCTTTTTTACCTCCATGGATGATCATCGCATCCCCAAAACTGAAGAAACGGTAACCTTTTTCAACGGCGTGTTGATATGCATCCAGGATCTTCTCCCTTGAACTGAATGCGCTCACCAGCATGACGAGCGAGGATTTCGGCAGATGGAAATTCGTGATGAGCGTGTCCACAGCCTGATACCTGAACCCCGGATATATGAAGATGTCCGTGAATCCACTTGCAGCTTTGAAAGCGCCGTGGTCCCTCATGACCGTCTCTAGTGTCCGTGTGCTGGTCGTGCCCACACTGATGATCCTTTTGCCAGCACTTTTCGCCTCATTCAATATATCAGCGGTTTCACCTGTAATCAAATAATATTCCGAATGCATCTTATGGTCCTCGATCGTTTCCGCGCTCACCGGCCTGAAGGTGCCGAGGCCGACGTGGAGAGTGATGTAGACGATTTTGACGCCGGACGCTTCAATCTCATCAAGCAGTTCATCCGTGAAATGGAGTCCTGCAGTCGGCGCTGCAGCAGAACCGGTCTCCTTTGCATACACCGTCTGGTACCTGTCCTTATCCTCAAGCCTTTCTTTTATGTAAGGCGGCAGCGGCATCTCACCGAGTGCATCGAGGACATTTTCAAGGATACCTTCATGATGCAGTTTCATATGACGGATGCCCTCATCGAAAGTTGCAGTGCATTCTGCAATGAGCTCGCCGTTGCCGAAGACGATCTTCGTCCCTTCCTTCACTTTCCTGGCCGGGCGGATCAGCACTTCGTAACCGCCCTCCAGCGGGGTGAGGAGGAGCATCTCGATTTTCGCACCCGTATCCTCCTTCACCCCATACAGGCGTGCGGGCAGCACTTTAGTATCGTTCAGGACGAGCACATCACCCTTGTCGAAGTACTTGATGATATCGCTGAACGTGCGGTCTTCGATCGTGCCGTCGTCTTTATTCAATGCGAGCAGCCGGCTTGCTGTACGGTCTTCAAGTGGTGTCTGTGCAATCAATTTTTCCGGCAGTTCAAAATCAAACTCTTCAAGCTTCAAAATCATTCCTCATTTCCAAAAACTTTCGGCTGTGCGCCCTGTTTGAAATACTCATAACTTTTCGCCGTCGCCCTGCGGCCCCTCGGCGTCCGCTCAAGGAAGCCCTGCTGGATCAGGAAAGGCTCGTATACATCAAGCAGGGTGATGACTTCCTCCCCTATCGACACAGCAACCGTCTCCAGTCCGACCGGACCGCCGTTATATGTATCGATGATGGTGTTCATGATGCGGTGGTCCACCGGATCGAGACCCATCGGATCGACTTCCAGCACCTTCAGGGCATGGTTGGTGGTCTCGAGGGAGACCGATGTCTCATTTTTGACCATGGAAAAGTCCCTCACCCGTCTGAGGAGGCGGTTTGCGATCCTCGGCGTTCCCCTCGAACGCTTCGCAAGTTCAATGGCACTGTCTTCATCGATATCAATGTTGAAGATTTCGGACGTCCTGTGCACGATGGTGATCAGACTGTCGATGTCATAGTACTCAAGCCTCAGCTGGACACCGAAACGGTCGCGCAGCGGGGCACTCAGGCTGCCGAAACGCGTGGTCGCACCGACGAGTGTGAACGGCGGCAGGTCGATGCGGATGCTCCTCGCTTCTTCCCCCTTGCCGATCACGACATCGATGAAAAAGTCTTCCATGGCTGAATAAAGGATCTCCTCGACAGCACGCGGCAGACGATGGATTTCATCGATGAACAGGACATCCCCGGGTTCAAGGCTCGACAAAATGGCGGCGAGATCCCCCGCACGCTCTATGGCCGGCCCGGAAGTCGTGCGTATATTGACTTCCATTTCCCTGGCGATGATATTTGAAAGCGTCGTCTTGCCAAGACCCGGCGGGCCGTGCAAAATAACATGGTCGAGCGCTTCCCCGCGGATTTTCGCAGCCTCGATGAATACTTCGAGATTCCTCTTCATCGCACTCTGCCCGATATACTGCTTCAAATATTCGGGACGGAGGGACATTTCAATATCCATATCATCCATATTCTGATGTTCATCTAAAATTCTGTCATCATGTACATTCATAATAACACCTCTATTGAACTAATAATTTCAGGCCTGCCTTCACTGCGGCATCCACCGATTCAAAGCTTTCTGCATGCAGTTTCTTCTCCACCTTGGCAAGTTCCCTCCTGCTGTAGCCGAGCGCCTCAAGTGCAAGCACGGCTTCTTTGACATGATCATCATCCACCGGTGCAGAAGCCCCGCTGCCCGCTTCAAGTTTACCTTTCAGATCAAGGATGATCTGGCTTGCGGTCTTCTTACCGATGCCCGGGAACTTGCTCATGAATGTCTGGTCCTCCCGCTCGATTGCAGTGATGACATCGTCCGGTGCGCTCGATGCCAAAATGGCAAGTGCGCTTTTCGGTCCGATCCCCTTCACTTTGAGCAGGTTCTGGAAGAGTGATTTTTCCTCCTCTTCCTTGAAACCGTACAAAGTATGGCTGTCGTCCCTGATGATCAATTCAGTGAATATACGGAGCTTCGTCCCCAGATCACTTTCAAAACGGAATGGATTCGGGACATGGATCAAATACCCGACACCAGAGACGTCTATCGTGATGTTGTGGGGGGACACTTTTGCCACGGTACCTTCTATATACTGATACATTTCCTCACCTATTCTACAAATTCAAATTCTCCGCCGAGTATCCTGACAGTATCCCCTGCCTGGATCCCTCTTTCGCGAAGGGCATCATCTATGCCCATTGAACGCATCTGGCGGGCAAATCTCCTGACTGCAGCATCCCGGTTGAAGTCGGTCATAATGAACATCCGCTCGATGCTCGGTCCGCTGACGACGTAGGCACCGTCATCATCCCGGCTGATCTTGAATGCATCCGGATCTTTTTCATGCCTGTAGACGACACGCTCTTCAGTCTCATCGATTTCCACTTCCGCCTCTTCTGCGGCATCAAGTGCATCGGCGATCCTGTAGAGCAGCGGCTGCAGGTTTTCATTGGTTGCGGCGGATATTGGAATGATTTCCTTATCACTGCCGACTTCCTCGATGAACAAGTCGATGACCTCTTTGTCTTCCAGCAGATCCGTCTTGTTCAGGACGATGATTTCCGGACGTTCAAGGAGCACCGGGTTGTATTCACCGAGTTCCCTGCGGATGGCGTGGTAATCCTCCACAGCATCGCGTCCTTCCATTTCACTGATGTCCACCACATGGACGATGACGCGTGTCCGCTCGATATGACGCAGGAACTGGTGGCCGAGTCCGGAGCCTTCTGCAGCACCTTCAATGAGCCCAGGCAGGTCCGCCATGACGAATGAACGGCCGTCGCCCGACTGCACGACACCGAGATTCGGCGCAATCGTCGTGAAATGGTAGGCACCAATCTTCGGCTTCGCCCTCGACACACTGTTCAAAATCGTCGATTTGCCGACGCTCGGGAATCCGATCAGTCCGACGTCAGCCATCAGCTTCAGTTCAAGCGTGACTTCGAATTCTTCACCCGGTTCGCCGTTTTCCGCAAAATCCGGTGCCGGGTTGCGGCTGGATGCAAAACGCGAGTTCCCGCGTCCGCCGCGCCCGCCTTTGGCGATGACCGCCTGCTGGCCGTGCGTCGTAAGGTCCGCAAGCGTCTCGCCGTCTTCGACCTTTTTGATGACGGTGCCGGGCGGCACTTTCAATATGAGCGGTTCGCTGTTTTTGCCGTGCATATTCGAATTCATGCCGTTTTCCCCGCGCTTCGCCTTGAAATGGCGCTGGTAACGGAAATCAAGAAGCGTCCTCAAGCCTTCATCCACTTCGAAAATAATGCTTGCCCCGTCACCGCCGTCACCGCCGGCCGGTCCGCCCATCGGCACATACTTCTCTCTCCTGTATGCGACGAGTCCGTTGCCGCCGTCGCCTGACTTTAAGAATATTTTAACCTGATCTACGAACATATTCTCACCTCAATCACTTTAATATTATACCATTGATAAAAATACTATGTACTTTTATGCAATCAAAATAAAAAGCATCAGCAGCCGCTGATGCTTTAGGTTACAAAATTATTTCGCTTCCTGATAAACGGAAACGCGTTTTTTGTTGCGTCCAAGACGTTCGTATTTAACCACGCCGTCAATTTTTGCAAACAATGTATCATCGCCGCCGCGACCTACATTTTCACCCGGGTGAATCTTCGTTCCGCGCTGACGGAATAAGATGGATCCACCTGTGACGTATTGACCGTCCTGCCTTTTAGCACCAAGGCGTTTTGATTCGGAGTCACGTCCGTTTCTTGTCGAACCTACACCTTTTTTCGATGCAAAGAACTGTAAGTTTAATTTTAGCATGTCATTCACCTCACAAATATTCGATTCTTATATACTCATTGTATTCTTCTTCAATAGTCTTCAATGAAATGATCATCGCTCCAAGAATCGTCTGCAGTTTTTCATCATCCGGATCGGCGACGTTGAAATGGAGATATCCCCCGTCTTCCCCGAGATCGATCTCCGGATTCGACTCCGTCATGGAAAGCACTGCATTGACATTGCCGAACACGACTGCCGAGGCACCCGCACAGACAATATCTTTCCCATACTCATCAAAATCCGCATGCCCGCTCATCTCGAATGATTTGATGCGGCCATGGGCGTCTTCATGAATATTGACTTTAATCATTAAGCTTCGATCTTTTCGATTGTCAGTTTTGTATAAGGCTGACGATGACCTTGTTTACGCTTGTAGTTCTTTCTGCGTTTGAATTTGACAACTGTGATCTTCTTGCCGCGGCCGTGTTTTTCAACTTTCGCCGATACAGTTGCACCTTCCACTGTAGGGGCACCTACTTTGACGCTGTCTCCTCCTACGAGAAGCACCTTGTCAAAAGTGAACGTTGCACCTTCTTCTGCTTCCAGCTTTTCAACGAAGATCGTCTGACCTTCTTCCACTTTAACCTGCTTACCGCCGGTTTCAATGATTGCAAACATACTTACACCTCCTGATTTGTTTAAGACACGCCATCCACAGGTGGATTCATCACTTGGACCCATGATTGAGCGGTTGATGTTTACAAATTTATCAACTTCTAGATTATACCAACCGCCACACTCCGTGTCAATGTTTGGGCAGCAGGTTTTTGCGCACTTTGGAAGTCTTCAGTGTGATGATGAAGACGATGATGAACAGCAATGCATTCAAAATCAGGCTGGGCAGACCCCGGAGGGCGATGTAGTCGAACACAGGCAGTGTGACAAGACCGAGTATCCTGTAGATCATATAGACGTAGGCGTCATATAAGAATGTGAGGACCAGCACGACGAACCCCATCGCCACAAAGTCCTTGTAGAACACCCTGAATGCCGTATGCATGAAGAACACGAAGGCCACCATGCCGAATGTGTGCACCCCGTAGACAAGACCGCTGTATATATCGATCAGCACACCAAAGACGATCGCAAAGAAACTGCTGATCGACGGATTGATGTAGACCGACATCAGGAGGATGAACATGAGGAGCAGCTTCGGCACCGTATATACGGTAAGCTGGCCAAGATTGAAGGGGCTGAATTCCGCGAATAAAAAATCTCCGTACATCAACACGAGCGCCATCATGAATATTACAATAACCCTCATATCAATCGACCTGCGAGTCCGGATCGCGCTCCAGCACGAACACGACATCCACTTCGGATGGATCGCTGAAGAGCTGGATGAATGCATTCTGGCTCAATCCGTATTCATCATTTTCGACCTGCACCACTTCCCCGACGTTCAGACCTTCCGGGAAATCCCCGGTGAGGCCGCTTGTGAACACCGGGTCGCCCGCTTCGACGGTTGCGGTATTCTGTATGTTGTCGATGACTAGCAGCCCCTTTTCGCTGTCATACCGGTCGATTGCACCGTAAATCGTATCATCGCCATTATGGATTTCCACCGATAAGTTGTTCTGGGAAACGCTCGTCGTGATCATTTCGACAAAGCTTGAGTTACCGTTGACCCGTTTGACCGTACCGATCAGACCTTCCGGTGTCATGACAGCCATCCCTTCCTCTATACCGTCATTCTCACCTTTATCGATGGTGAAATTATTCAGCCACTGGTCCTGGGAACGGGAGATCACCCTTGAATTGACCGTGTTATATTTCCTTTTGGCACTGACGTCAAGAGCATCCCGCAGCTTCTCGTTTTCAGCCTCCAGACGTTCGATATCCGCATACATCTGGGGCATCATTTCCAGCTGGGCGCGTAAAGCTTCGTTTTCCGTTGCCGCCCCGAACATCCCCGTCACGTTCGAGAATATATTCGAGACGAATTGCACGGGTGCGCCGATGATGGACTGGGAGGCGGCGACCGTATCCCCTGTAAACTGTTCAGCCTTTGTCGTCGACGACCTGTCCGTCATGGAAAATCCTATGAATACTATCAATATTATGATCCCGAATAAGATGATCAGCATCTTATTCCTGTTTAAAAGTTTATTCACTGAGCCACTCCTCCGGTAAACCATGTATATAAAAGAATACCATATCCGGACACGCTTAATAAATATATATATTACGGAAAAATCACATAAAAACAGGGGCCGGTTTCCCGGCCCCTCTATGAAAGATAATAATATAATATATGATATCTAGAACAAGAGTGTTCTATCAAAAGGTCTTGTCCCTGTGAACAAGTGACCTTGTTATGTCGTCTTTGTATAACTATATGTTAACTATATATCACGTATGAATCAAGGGTATACAGCAAGATATAATTTACAAATGACACTTTTCATAAACCTGACATATTTGTACCCTGTTCTAAACACCACTGTTTTAATGTATAAGTGAAATCCGGCATAAATCCGCCCGCCTCCCTTACAATGGTTTTATTCTATTTATAAAGGGTATTATTTTAATAAGCGTTAAGTATTCAATTTAACGCGTCGCATCAACGTTTTGACGGATAAACCATAGTCTCGAATGGAGCCCGCAGAAAAAAATTTAAAAAAGTTGGGTCTAAGTGATTGCTTATTTCATAAAATCCTAGTACCTTATACTTTAATAACAAATACCTAGAGGTGGGAACCATGTACAAAAATATCTTGTTGCCCTATGATTTCAGCAATTCATTCGATAACGTCCCGGAACAATTGGAGAAGCTCGTCCGTAACGATCCAGAACATATGATTACAGTTTTCAACGTCATATCTGAAGGTGAGCATGCGGATAGCGTCCAGTATAGAAGAAAACATCTTGATTATATCATCAACGAGAGGGCAGAACGCTTAGAACCTTTCCTTACACGCCTCGACGAACTTGGTCTGAATTATCAGGTGGAGTTCGAATCCGGAATGATCAGGCAGACGATTTTAAGAAAGATCAACAACAATAACTACGATGTCGTCGTCATGAGCAACAGACGTGCAAAACGTGAAATCAAACATGTACTGGGCCAAGTCACACACAAGATTGCGAAACGTTCCAATAAGCCGGTTATGATAGTCAAATAATCACATTTTACGCTAAATCACATGTTCCCGAAATTACGCACGATGACCAAATCATTCAGGCTGCTTCCACTCTTCATCCAGACTGTCTGCATCAATGATGCCGCCGGTCCCTCTAGGCGCACAGCGCGAAGGAAGCCACGGACCTGAACACGCAAAACCCGCGAGCCATATGGCTCGCGGGTTTTGTTATTTCCATAGCTCTGCAATGCTTTTGAATCTCTCTATACACTCATCAAGCTTGTCATCTTCGACGGCAAGTGAGATGCGTATGAAATCCTTCCCTCTTGAACCGAACGGGATGCCCGGCGTCGCCAGGATGGATTGCTCCTTAAGGAGATAAGTCACAAAACTCTCGCCATCGAATCCTTCCGGCACACGGATCCAGCCGAATATGCCGCCTTCGATCGGACGGATCGGGACGCCCGACTCTGAAAGTGCCTGAACTACTTTCTCTTTCCTTGCTTCAAAGATTTCCTTCTGATTGAGGAGAAATGCGTCGCCTTCATTCAATGCAGAGATGGAGGCTTCCTGCAGCACGCCCCACATGCCGGTCTGTGTATGATCCTGATAAGTATTGATCGCTTCGATCATCTCCTTATTCCCGACCGCAAAACCGGACCGGAACCCGGACATATTGTAGCTTTTCGAAAATGAGTACACTTCGATCGCCGCCTTGAAATCCGGATCACTCTGGAGGATGCTAGGATGTCTGCCCTCATAACCGAAGGCTGCATAGGCGAAATCGTGTACAATTTTAATGCCGGTGTCCCTGAAACGCCGTATGGTGTTGTCGAAGAACTCTTTTGAAGCGACGGTGCCGAGCGGATTTGAAGGATAGTTCAAATAGATCAGCCGGGCATTATCCAGTTCTTCCTGCTTCAGGGAATCGTAATCCGGGAGGAAATCATTCTCCTCCAGAAGCGGCAGTTCATATTCGACACCCCGCGCAAGGTCCACACCTGCGGCATAATCCGCATAGCCGGGATTGGGCAGATAGACGCCCTCGCCCGGTTCGATGAAGATCATCGGGAACTGCACGAGCATGCTTTTCGTCCCGTACAGGATCGCAATGTTCTCATCCTTCAGTTCCACATCATAGTGCCTTCTGTAAAAATCGATGATCGCTTTTTTGAATGCCGGGCGCCCGCGGAACCCGGGGTATTTGTGGTTCTCCGGGTCATCGACCGCCGATTTGACCGCTTCCGTGACGGTTTCAGGCGCCGGACCGTCCGGTATGCCGACCGCCATATTGATCAAAGGCTTCTCCCCGATATCGAGATCATCACTTAATGTATTGACACTGGCAAAGTAACTGTCGGGCACCGACTTCAATAATTCATTCATCGCTTACTCCTCCTCTTCAGGTTTGTCGAAACCGTCGAACTCTTCATCGATGACTTCATCGAAGTAATCGGAACGAACCGCCGTAACCAGATCCTCGGCAAGCTGGCTGTCGGCATCGGAAGCATTGATGACCACCTGGTTCCTGACATATTCATTCATCCCTTCAAGGGCGAGCGCATCATTCAGGTCCATGCCGCTCGCCAGGGCAAAGTTCCCGGGCACAAGCGAGAGGCCGATCTGGTCTACGCTCCTCGGCAGCTGCCCTGCATCCTGGAAGACGAATTCGAGGTTTTTATTGTTTGCTGTAATGTCCGCTTCTTCGATGGCGAATGTATTCGCATCCTCGCTGATGCTGATCAGCCCGGCCTCCTCAAGTGTCAAGAAGCCTCTGGACGCATTGACGGGGTCTAGCGGCAGCGCCACTTCACTGCCGTTTTCTATCGCTTCGATGCCGTCATATTCACCCGAATAAAGACCCATCGGCGCCGTCGGCACCTGGACGAGTGCTTCCAGGTCGGTGCCGTTCTCCTCATTGAAATCCTCCATGAACAGCACGTTCTGGTAAAGGTTTGCATCGAGGTCGCCGTTGTGGAGCGCGTTGTTCGGCTGCACATAGTCGGTGTACTCGATGATCTCGACTGAATAGCCCATCTCTTCAAGCGGCGGCTTCAGCGCGAAGTTCACCATATCACTGAAAGGGCCGGTCGAGGCGCCGATCGTGATGACTTCACCTTCATCTTCATATAACAGTACACTCGAGAGGATGATCACACCGAGAGTGCCTGCCAAAAACAATAAGATTCCGCGCATCTATTTCCCCTCCTCGCGGCGACTGAGGAAGTCACCGATCCATTGTATCAGCTGCACGATGATGATCAGCAGTATCACAGTGACCACCATCGTGAGCGTGTCATATCTGTAGTAGCCGTAACGTATCGCAAGGTCCCCGATGCCACCGCCGCCGACCACACCTGCCGTCGCACTGAATGCGATGATGGTGATGATTGTCAGCGTGATCGCCTGTATGATGCCCTTCTTCGCTTCCGGTATCAGGACATCCGTCACAATCATGAACACCGAGGCACCGCCTGCGATGCTCGCCTCGATCACCCCGCTGTGGATGCTGTTGAAGCTCGATTCGACAAGTCGTGCGAACAGCGGCACGGCAGCGATGGACAGAGCGACACTCGCAAACACCGGACCGTGTGAGGCATTGACGAGCCATGTCGCAAACGGCATGATGGCAACGATCAAAATGATGAACGGGAATGACCGTATGACGTTCACCAGTGCCCCGAGGATCTGGTTCAGGGGCTTTATCTTGAACAACAAATGATGCTGCGTGATGAACAGCAGCACGCCGAGCGGCAGTCCGACGAGCACCGCAAAGAAAATCGATATCGACACCATCAGCGTCGTCTCAAGAAAGGCCTTGTAGAGCAGCGGCCATAAATTCGATAGATCAGTCATAAATCTCAGCCCTTTCCACTCCCGGCGTCTTATCGATGCTTTCTATAAGCCGCCTGATTTCATTCGCTTCACCCGTCACCTGCAGCATCAGTATGCCGAGCGGGATGCCGTTGATGTACTCCACACGCCCGTTCAGTATGCTGATGGAGAGGTCATAGTTCCGATAGAGTTTGTTCAGGTGGTTCTCTTCTGCACTTTCACGCAGGAATTTCAAGGTGATGATCTGGTTCTCCGCCGTCTCTTCGATATGCGCCGGCACTTCGAAGTCATAGATGTCCTGGACGAAGCCCCGGGTCACTTCATGTTCCGGCTGGCTGAAGATCTGGTAGACATCGCCGAGCTCGATGATTTCACCATCCGACATGACACCCACACGCTCTGCAAGTTCCTTGATGACTTCCATCTCATGCGTGATGACGACGATGGTGATGCCGAGTTCTTTATTGATCCGCTTCAAAAGACTCAAGATCGTCTTCGTCGTATCGGGATCCAGAGCACTCGTCGCCTCATCACTGAGGAGCACGTCGGGATCATTGGCAAGCGCCCGGGCGATGCCGACACGCTGCTTCTGGCCGCCGCTCAAATTCTTCGGGTACACCGTCTTCTTATCAGAGAGTCCCACCAGTTCAAGCAGTTCGTCGATCCGGCCGTCACGCTTGTCTTTTGGATAATCGGCAGCCTTCAATACAAAATTGATGTTCTCTGCAACGGTCTTCGATTCGATGAGGTTGAACTGCTGGAAGATCATGCCAATCTTTTGGCGTTTGATCCTGAGGTCTTTATTGCTCAAAGCCGTCATCTCAACATCACCGACATGGATCGTCCCCGAGGTTGGCGACTCCAGCATATTGATCAGCCTGAGCAGAGTACTTTTGCCTGCACCGCTGAAGCCGATCAGCCCGAAGATCTCGCCTTCATGGATCGTCAGCGAAGTCGGCCGCAGTGCATTAATCTCCTTACCCTTATGTAAATAGGTTTTCGTTACATCCTTGAATACGATGGACATGCACTCACTCCTTTTTCTTCAAAATAAAAAAGCCATCTGCACTGATGCAGATGACCGGATGGATTATCGTTCAAGCATCTGCTTGTTGGAATTGGCACAGTGCCTTGTGGCCCGCTGCCGAGACATCACCGGGCCAAGCCCCTCCGTCTGCTCTGGATAATTGCTATACAATTGAGATTAATCATATATTAAAGGCGCCCCTATTGCAAGAGGAGCTCACATGACTTAAACCTGAATTACGGGATTCATTCCGCGAAAACCGCTTTCTTGAGGTGGTAGATCTCCTCATCATGCTCTGCGAGCTTATCCCTCAAATAATGATGCGTCCGCCCCGCTTCCTTCAGGTCTGTCAACGATTCCGAATTGGCCACCACCTGTTCCTGGATCCCATCCATCTTACGGTTCAGGTCCGACAACTGTCCTTCCACTGCTGTGAACCGCCCGTCCATGCTCACAAATTTCTCATTCATTTCATCAAACCGGTGGTCTACGGTCAGGAACTTTTCATCCATTTCATCGAAGCGATGGTCGATTTTCTCAAACCGCCGGTCGATGGTCACGAATTTCTCATCGATCTCATCGAAGCGGCGGTCGATCACGACGAACTTCTCATCAATCTCATCAAAGCGGTGGTCGATCACGACAAACTTCTTATCAATCTCATCAAACCGGCGGTCGATCACGACAAACTTCTTATCAATCTCATCAAACCGGCGGTCTATCACGGTGAACTTTTCATCAATCTCATCAAACCGGCGGTCGATTGTTTCAAACCGCCGGTCCATCTCTTCAAACTTCTTATCAAAGCCGTCAAGCCTCTGGTCTATCCCGTCAAATCTTTGATTCATATTCCCTAGCATCTGCAGCACTTGCTGTTCAAAATTATTCTCAGCCATCCCTGTTCCTCTTTTCATTTGTTTTTTACATACTCGCTAAAGACCATATGCATTCAAACTGTAACTGTGGACATGATGGTGATCCTAAAACGTTCAGCTGATACTTTGATATACAGGTATATCTTCTTTGCTTGAGCAACAACCGTTCCCCGCACCATCCTTTTCCCGTCAAACTGCATCTTCCTCGATGCTTTCAAAGTTGTGTGAGGGAAGTGGAGACTGCTTCTGCAATCCGGATAATTTGTTGTTCATTATATCATAAAAACAGGTAGATGACCGGCTGTACCGCGTCATTTAAATCGTCAATTAGTGTTCCATCTCACATAGTAAAGTATCGCCATCAGGGTGAGCGCGACTTTCCCTGTATCAGTGCTGATAGGCTCATCCAGCTTTGCGACTTCATTGTGCATGCTCCTGAAAATATTATGGTATGCGATTGCGTTGCTGAACGACGACAAGTGCAGCAGCCCTCTCACATCCGCATCTTCAAAGAGGAATTCCGTCGTCACCGGGTAGGAATCATCCTCGGTAAACACCGTTCCTTTGAATTTGATGATGACTTTCAGTTCGTCAAACTCCACCCTTCCGATCGTTTTCCTCTCATTGTCGAAAATGTCTACAATCGCACTTCTGAACCCCCTTCTTTTAAAGATGCTGATGAGGTCCCCCCGGTGATCCCTGAGATGATAGTCGATCGGCACAATGATGCTGAAATGTGAAAGGAAAGAGAGGAAAAAATGTTTGATTGTTTTAATGTCCATCGTCGCCATGCCGATGTACTTCCCTTTTTCATCAAACATCATCAGCCTCTTGAAGTACCATATATCCTGTTTGATGATGATATGGTCGATTGAGCGGTATTTCAGCTCATTTAGACCCGGGTCGTGTTTTTCAGTGATATTCGCAAAATAAAGACCGATGCCTGCTGAAACCAGGCCGGTCACCAGTATGATAATGGAGAACACCAGGAAACTTTCGAGGTCCCCGGAAAAAAGGTAATAAATTAAGAACGGAACGATGGAAATCACTGTACCTGCCAGTGCTGCCCAAACCATCCTCTTATACATCTTATGAATCATTGTTATGTAATCCCCCAAGCCTTGTTTTAATCACAAAAAGGGACCGCCCCTCAAAGAGAGCGGTCCCGAAAATCATTTCCTATTTCGAAAGAGCGATCTTGATATGCTCCAGGTGATGCTCTTCATGCCAGGCAAGCTTTGCAACCTTGGTCGCGACGGTGATTTTCCCGTTCGTTTCATGGATGAAGTAGCGGTCCAGCTGCTCTTCAGTCAGGTTTTCACACTGGGCGACAATTCTCTCATTCAGGCCTTCCAACAGTTTGATCGACACTTCCACCGGCAGTTCATTGTCCGGCTGCTTTGCCCACTCATCCTGGTTGAACCCGGGAACTGTCGGGCCATCATCCGTCAGTGCCAGTTTCAGACGCTGGTACATGTTGAGCTGTGAATCGGTGATGTGATGGACGAGCTGTCGCACGTTCCAGCTGCCCTCGCGGTAAGTCTTATCAAGATCTTCATCATTCAAGTTACCTACAGTCTCCCTCAACCGGTCTGTATAAGTTTCGATTTGTGAGAGCCATTCCTTTACATTCTCATGAGTCACTTCTTCCGGCACATCGAGTTTGCCGATTGGAAATTTTACATCCATCTGAATACCCCTTTTCATGATTGTTGTCCTCTTTAATATATCATAACTCTGAAGCATTTCACCCCATGCTTCAATATCCTGTAATGAGGCTCCATAAATATAAAATAACTATTATAGTGTATAAAGTTTCCAAGTTATGCGTTTATAACATGTTCATTAGTATATATGATGATTATGCACAGTAATTAGGAGATGAACATATGTCACAAGGAAAAAATTTTGCATCATGGAGAATCGGATTCGCATATGCGGGTATCATCGTGGGCGCAGGTTTTTCAACCGGCCAGGAAGTGCTACAGTTCTTCGCAAGCCATGGTCTCATCAGTATTTTAGGTATCATCGTGGCTGCACTGATTTTAATGTTTGCAGGGAGGCAGGCTGCCAAGCTTGGATTCAGATTGAACGCAGAATCCCATGAAACCCCGCTCAGGGTGTTGTTCGGCCCCAAGGTCGGACTGGTCGTCGATTACGCGCTCATATTCTTCCTCTATGGAATTGCGGTCGTGATGATTGCCGGAAGCGGTGCAACATTCAACCAGTCATTCGGCATCCATCCGCAAGTCGGTGTACTCATCATAATCCTTCTTGCAGGAGTTACACTGCTTTTGGATTTCGAAAAAATCATCAGCATCATCGGCGGTATCACACCCCTATTGATCATAGCTGTCATCATTATAACCGGCTATAACATATTGAACCCTTCCGTACCATATTCGGAAGTGGACAACTTCGTCGATCCGACGAGGACACCATCAGCATACTGGTGGTTCGATGCGATTACTTATGCAGGCCTTGCGCTCGCGACAGCCTTCAGTTTCTTATCCATCATGGGGTCTGAAGCTTCCAGGCATGCGATTGCCCGCCGCGGTGCTATCTATGGCGGCCTCATCATCATGTTGCTGATGCTGCTCGTCAATGTCGGTGTACTCAGCATCATGCCTGAAGCTAACGCCGTACCGCTGCCTGCAATGGCAATGGCGGATCAGATTGCACCGTGGATCGGCACAGTCTACTCAGTTATCATCATTCTCTTGATATACAACTCAGTGGTCGGTCTGATGTACCCGTTCCTGACGCGCTTCACCGAACCTTTCTCAGGCAGGTATAAAATCATGCTTGCTCTATCACTCGTTGCCGCTTTCCTGATATCAAACGTCGGCTTCGTTGAACTGGTGAACTTCGTCTATCCGATATTGGGGTATATCGGCCTTGCGATAGCTGCTGCACTCACCATCAGATGGATTGCGAATAAAAACACGAAGAAGAAACTGATGTAATGATGAACAAACAGACCCGGAGATAAAATCTCCGGGTCTGTTTTAAGTTTTTATTGTATAGAGAAAATCGTTTCTTCCATTATAAATCCAACTTGAACACATAACTCTTTTTGTCATAATTCATCTTTTCCTCATAAAATCGGTGCGCATCTTCCCTTTGCAGGCCGGATGATAATGCCAGACTTTCATATCCGTCTTTTGCTGCCTGGTTCTCGATGAAAGATAATAATTTCCTTCCATAGCCCTTCGACCTTTTATTCGAATCAGTGACGAAATCGCAGATCCATAGAAATCTGCCGTAATAAAGCGTCGTCATGGGCATGTATCCGATCACTGCAACAATTTCCTGCTCATCATAAAGTGCATGTATCCTGTAATCATGCTTTTCCTGAGCCTCCTTGATGAGCTCAAGATATGTACGCAGGCCAAGATGTGTCCGTAGCTGCTGCATGATTGGAAAAGCTTCGGTCAACTCCGCTTCGGTTTTCAATTCTCTGATGTCATTCATTCTTTATTTTACCCTTCCAAGCAGGAAGCCGTCATATCCTTTTCGGCCCACCGTCTGTATGATGGTCGTCTCGATCTCGTCATTTTCTGACAGCATCTCGATGAATTTCCTGATGTGCGGAATATTATTTTCTTCAGTTTCAGGATCAATCACTTTCCCCTGTCTCACGACATTGTCGGCGACTATCACCGTTCCGGTCGTGGAGACTTCAAGCGCCTCCTCCAGATATTCAGGGTAGCCGTCCTTATTCGCATCAATGAAAATGAAATCGAATCGCGGATAGCCCTTCTCCATCAATTTCGGCAGGCTGTCGAGAGCCTGACCCCTGATCACCGTCACCTGATCTTCAAAGCCGGCGTTCCTGATGTTTTCTTCAGCGATACTCGCATGTTTATCGCTCACTTCAAGTGTTGCCATCAGACCATCCTTCGGCAGAGAACGGGCAAGCCAGATTGTGCTGTAGCCGCCGTGGGTGCCGATTTCCAGAATCGAGCTCGCCCCACTCATCTTCGCCAGCAGGTAAAGCATCTTGCCATGCGTTGCAGCGACTTCTATAGGCGGAAGCCCCGCTTCTTCATTCTTCTCCAATATCGACTCCATGACTTCATCCGAGATGTGGAGTTCCTCATCGATGAAAGCATCCACAGCTTTCCAAGTTTCTTTCATATCCATACATCTTACCTCCATTTTCAAACATGTTCCCACTTCATTAAAAGATAAAACCGAAATCCACCTTAAAACTGGAGGTGCGTTTAAATGAGGAGCATATCGTTTTCATCAAATTCCCAATCTGATCCATATGCCACTTCCCAGTAATATCCGTCCAGATCTGTAAAATAACCGCCGTACCCGCCCCATTCGGTCGGTGCTGCCTCACGTATGACTTCACCGCCGAAATTGGTGACATCTTTTAAAATCCGGTCGACCTCTTTTTCCGATTTGGCATTGAAAGCGAGTGTGACACCGTTGAACTTACCTTTCACAAAGCCTGATTCATGTCCCGTCTCTGCTGCCAGCTTCTCGATCGGATAAAGCGCGAGCTTCGAGCCTTTCATCCTGAAAAACACGATTTCAATCTCTGCCTCATGTCCCATGACAGAGGGTTCAAGCCCGAGGTTCCTGTAGAATTCGACTGATGCTGAAAGATCTCTGACACCTATTGTGATCAAGTTGATCCTGTCCATGTTCATCCCCCTTTTCGGTTAAAGCAAGTATATAAAAATGTTCTCATTTCGATGACTTCCTGGAGGTCATCAATCCCTTCATTTCTTGTCACCGAGAATTTCATCGATGTTTTCCTCTTCACGGAGTCTGCGCAGTTCTTCGTCGGAGGTAACTCCTTCATCGCTTCGGGCTTTTTCAGTGCTATCTTCATTGGAATCAAGTGCACCTGCAATCCCTGCTGCTCCAAGGTCCGTTCTGCCGGCTCCGCCTGTCCCTCTGATGCCATCAGCGCCGACCGCCCCTGCACCCGGGCCGCCTATGAAGCCTGTATCCTGCCCCGACACAGTCACCTGTTTGTCCACATAAAGCAGAATCTTACCGGAATCCAATGATCTTATGAATTCCTGCTCTTCTGAAGCAGTCAGATTCAGACTGCCGGCCACCCGCTCTTCAGGTTGGTCATTGGTGAAGAACGATGCGATTTTATCCCAGGCACTGCCTTCCGAACTTTTCATCTTCACTCCTGAATATGCTTCGAACGCCCCTCCTGCTTCAAGGTCATGACCCGCAACGAGCGTAATCTGATTTTCATCTACACCTTCAGACTTCAACTCATCTATCCTTTTAATCACTTCCTGCTCAGTGGCAAACGTTTCAATCCTGCTCATCGTGATCCCTCCGGTTCATTTTCTTACTTCACTATTACCCCGGGCCGGCTGGATATAATGATGGAATTACTTCGTCATATTGAATCGCTATGCCTGACCATCGTCAAGTACTCCCTGGAATAAGCACGGAAGTCCTCCATCTTTTCAAATCCGAGGTTTTCGTAGAGATGGATGGCTCTTGCGTTGAATTTGGCGACAGTCAGGCGAAATATCGTCTTCCTATACTTTTCTTCAATGCTTTTAAGGATGAATGAACAAAATTCATAACCATGCCCCTTCCCCGTCAGTTCAGGATCCATACCGAAACCGATATCGAGGTACGGCTCCACATATACGCCGTACTGATGACCGTCAGGTATCTGGGCATTTTTGCCGATGCAGAAGAAACCCACCAGATCCTCCTTATCATTGACCAGAGCAAAATAAGTGCCGTCCAGAAGTTCCTTCACATCCTCAGCTGTCATGTCGTTATTGTAATAATCATATGGTTTTTCATATTTCCAATTCAGGATCTCCAACGCAAATTCCCGTTCCATATTTTCAATATGTAGTTTCATTTCCCGATTCTCATTTCATAAGTGATTTGCGTATGATCATGTGCTCCCTCTCACTTTTTTACCATATTATAGCAAGCCGGCATTAATCTTAAAAGATTTTTTGAAAGCGCCACCAAAATAAATACTGATAACGACCGGTCGGCTGATAAAAGCCTTGTCAACGAGGATGCGGGAAGGGATAATGAAGTTGATACTACCTTGGCTGTTACAGCGGATAAACTACGTTGAGTGAGGTTTGCAGAAGAAGTCAGCTCAACACTTTAAAAAGATGGATGTGACATTATAATGTTGGTTACTATAATACTGATAATATTACTGGTTGAGGGCGTCATCCTCTTCTTTTACGGCTTGCAGAAGCAATCACAGTTATTTTTCTTTTTGGGGATGACCGCGTTTTTCATACCGGTCGTCTACTTCATCAGCGGCGCTGCATTTCTGCCTCTGATTCCCGTGCTTGCACTGATCATCACATACATTACGAAAAGGAAAATCACCCTTACCTGATTGATACGAGCAGTTTCCATTAAAATATTTTCGGAAGGGGTCAATTATGAAATATCAAAATATACGAGCCGCCATTTTTGATTTCGACGGTACATTGGCTGATACATTGCCGCTCTGCTACCACTCGTTCCGGACTGTCTTCAAAGAATTCGACGGGAAGGATTTTACGGACGAAGAAATAAAATCAATGTTCGGACCTGCTGAACCCGCAATCATCGAAGAGCATCTCGCCAGTGATGAGAAAGAAGCGGCAATCGGTCTTTATTTCAAAACCTACACGGAAAATCATGATGACTTTGTGATACGAAATGATAAAATGCATACGCTGATTACAGGCTTGAAAGACAAAGGTATTAAGCTCGGCATCGTCACCGGAAAATCCAAAAAAAGCCTCGAGATTTCATTGGAACGTATTGGTATGGAGGACTTGTTCGACTGTAAAATTTCCGGAGATGATGTAGACAGGCCAAAGCCTGATCCTGAAGGCATCTTCACATTATTGAACGAGTTGAATCTTGAGAAAGATGAAGTGGTGTTTCTTGGGGACAGTGATGCAGACATCGGGGCCGGCATGAATGCCGGTGTATGGACGATTGGGGTGCAATGGCTGCCGAATGTCCAGACATCCCGCTTTTCCACCGAACCTGATGAGGTATATGAGGAGATTGATGATTTCATGAGGAAATTCTCTCTTTAACCGTTAGACATTCAGCGAATATGTACAAATATGCTGTAATCCCTAAGTTAAAGCAGGATTTATAACCACAGCGGCGGGGATATCCTGTATGTTTTATGAAATGAATAGGACTGAAGGGGATTTAAATGATAATCTGGGTAAAACAATTTTCCAAAAAGCTGTTCTACAATTCCAAAAAAGATAAAGTGTTTGATATGGCTGCACAGCTCTCTTATTATCTGCTGCTTGCGATATTCCCGTTTTTGATTCTAATATTCACCTTGATGCGTTTTCTGCCGATCACAACCGGTACAGTGCTGGATATTATCAGCCCGTACGCCCCAGAGGGAGCAATGCAGTTGATCGAAGACAATTTGTATCAGGTGCTTGAGGTTACAAGGGGAGACTTATTGTCGCTCAGTATGATAGCGACGATATGGCTGTCGGCAATGGGTGCCATTGCACTCGTACGGACGTTGAACAGGGCGCACCGGGTGGAAGAGAGTAGGCCTTTCATTAAGGCGATTAGTGTTGCCATCCTGCTCGCCATCGGCATGATCCTGAGTGTGGTCATTTCTTTAATATTGCTGGTGTTTGGAAGAGAGATCGGGTTGTCCATCTCTTCCCTGTTAGGATTCGATCCCAATTTCCTGCAGGATTGGAATACATTCCGCTGGACGTTCAGTTTTATTATATTAGTAGTCGTCGTTGCAGGTCTGTATTATTTTGCGCCAAATAAAAAATTACGTATTCGCGACATCATCCCCGGCACATTGTTTGCTGTGATCGGGTGGCAGCTGGCTTCACTCGGGTTCGCATATTATGTGAGTATCGCTGATTACTCCATTATTTACGGAAATCTTGGAACCATCATTATTTTACTGATCTGGCTATATTTAACTTCCCTGATAATTTTAATAGGTGGTGAGATTAACGCCATCATAAGCGATAGAAAGAGTGAACGATAGAAACTGTTATAGGGCAAGTCGACCTGTGCTTGTCCGAACGTTGTACCATACTGCAACATTGTTATCTTGCTAGTCTTCATTCTCCCTGAGTAGTCAAATCTCTATTTTTTCTCCCTGTCCGTTCAAAGTTAAAAATTTCTCAACTATTATGTTATAAATTTCAGGCTGATCCAGATGCGGTGTATGACCAGCAAATGGAATGATTGAAGTGTGAATGTTGTCATTCATCTTTGGGTAGTTGATAGCTCCAATCGTTTCATGGTCATTCATCTCGCCAACTATAAATAAGACCGGCATACTGAGAGCCGCCACATCAGCTGTCTCTTCGAACGGATACCAGTCGACCTTTATCATAGAATTCAACAGCTTCTTCCAGTCACCTTCATGCAGATGATTAAAATAGCTGACCGCTTCTTGATTTTCCATTATTTTAGCTATATTCTTCGATTCTTCTTTATCAAGTGTCTCACAATTCTCAGGTCTTTCTGGAATGATCCCCGATAGAATTAAGCTTTTCACCCTTCCTGGATAACTTTTTGCAAAAACCAAAGCGACGAGTCCACCAATCGAACAACCGGCAATGTGGGCGGATTCAATACTTAAGTCTTCCAGAGTCTCTACCAAATCTTCAGCAGTTTTTTTAAAATAGTTAGAGAAATCATTAGAGGGTGATTTACCGTGACCACGGAGATCTGGTAGAACTACCTTATAATTTTGTTTAAAGTATTCATTTTGTAAATCAAGTTCAGTTTTGCCTGTCTGTAAACCAGTATGGAGAAAAACGAGCGCTTCTCCGCTTCCATTCACCTCTGTATGTAAAATCATAAAATGTACCCCTTTATAACTCTAATTTCTATAATGTTAATACTCGATCGAGCAATGCCCTATTTACTAATTGAATAAATCATCTATATTAAAGTACTCTGATAATGACATGGTTCTGCCTTCTTGATCCCACTTATGGTATTCATTAAAGACGGTTTTTATATCATTGTGAGCAATAGTTTCCACCAAATACTTTACAGCAAGATAACTCCGCCAATAATCGAACATGATGCTTGGGATGCTTCCTTGATATGTACTATGGCCGAATTCCTCCAAAGAATGATTTCCATACTCGGTTTTAAAGACTTCTACCAGCTCAGATTCTACTCTAGTTATATCACTGAGTTCCTTCTCACTTAATATAATTTTTCTGGGCAGATAGAAGCACATTCCCTCTTCGAACCATATCCCCTCTCCTCTTTCATCTTCAAATTCATCGAGGAATAGATCAGAATGATGTGTCAATTCATGGGCTAATATAATGAACATTTCATCTTCGGTGTACTCTTCATAAAACCTTTGTATGTGCGGAAGGTTTTTCCCATCCAACTGTTCTATAAAAATTCTCCTCCAACTTTCTGGATCTGGTGACATATAGATTAAATCCTCATTGGTGTACGCTGGGATAGGGATATTCGAAAAAGTATCAGTGGCCAATTCTTCACTTGTCCATAAAATGCCTTTCGGCAAATCTCTCAATTCATATTCATTTTCAAGTATTTCCTGGTACTCTTTAAGTCTTTCACTAAACTCTTGTGTAATAGTTTGATATTTTTCATAGTCATTTTTATTTTCAAATGCATATATTTGTTTCATGACTCATCACCCCTTCTTTCATTATTGTTTCAAAATGTTTGATGCTTTAAATCCTATAACCGTTCCAGAACCTCACCAACATCATTACACTTTTTTACGTGTATCAGGCAGAATATTTACAAATGGAGGATAATATAGATTTAAAAATTGAAGTCTTGTATGAAGTATCATTGACCGAAATTTATAATCAGTTGGAAAATCTACATAATGTAATATTTGAATCCAACGATCATTTAACGACACGGCTTTTCAGTGTAAATTATCTGATAATTATTCTTGTTTCTGCCCATGGTGAAATTATTGCATATAAATAGGCTACAGACTGAATGATTCTCTCTTTTACAGCTGGATTGGCGGCGTGCATCCTGAGCATAGAAAGAATGGCATTACCCAGACACTGATGGAGGAGCAACAAAAATTGACTCGTCAGTAAGGTTATAAAACAATACAGACTAAAATCATGAATAAATGGAAAAACGTGCTGATTTTAAATATCAAAAACGATTTTAATATAGTGGATATTTACTATGATAATAAAAACCAGCATAAGATTTTGTTGGAGAAAAATATATAACAAGCTATATCTTCTAAAAAATCTTTCATGGACGGGCAGACTTCAAAGAAAATACGTTCCCATTAAACCTGCTTGTTTTTAATTGCTTGTATATCTTTTTCTATCCGGTGTATTATATTTTTAAGGTGTTTAGACTTTTTAAACATTATTAAATGTAAGGCTTTAAAAAACCAAAGCTCAAACTTAGACGCGCCAATCCCATCACGGTTTGCTATAATATTCATTTTTTTCCTCCTTTTCATTTTAGACACTATATATATTTCATCTCATATTTACATGGTCTCATTCTATTCTGTATAACTTTAATTTGTCGGACGGCCGTTAATTTGTTCAAAACTCTCCCCATCCGTTGTTTCCACTTTCAAAGGTTCATTTATTTCTCTTAAACCTATTTGAATAAAAGGAACTTTGTCATCTTGCCCTCCATCTTCAAAATTCAGAGTGATTTCTGTAGCTCCTATTTCACTTACATTTTCAACTTCAATTTCTGTGCCGAGATATTCTTCACCAAGTAGTAAAGTCACTGCTTTACTTCCTTCAGAAATGGTAGAGATTTGATAACCTTCTGTTTCCACAGGAGCAGCATTCGCCTGATCAATAATCCAATATCCCTGTTGGGACCAAACGGCAACCCCAATGGTGGCAAAAAATATAACTGGCAAAACCACTAGACTGATTTTATCTCTTTTATTGAGTTGTTGCGGTCTGCTCTGACGGGTTAATAAGGGTAAAAACATTGCGCCTATAATACTGACAGTCAAAAACCCCACCGCTAAAAATAAATAAGCCATGCCTTCAAATCCTCCAACGAAGAATAAGCCGTACGCAACAATAATTGCAGAAAACAGAATAGTAATTACTGGTGCCAAATAATGATTGCCGCTCTTTTTCAATACAATAAAAGTGAACATGTAAACAATGGAACCTAAAAATATTCCTCCCAGCATAATTATATACGCCATGTAAACGCCTCCATTTTATGAATTCGGCTTTACTATAAAGGGTAAATTCTTTAATATCATCCACTGAAAAAGCTAAAATTTACAGCTAGAAAATTGGGTAGTATTCAATGGTATAGTCTTTCGGACCTACATCATTATAATGACCGTTCCCGGCTGTTTAGTAGAGAGCCAAAAAATTTTACCAATCAATTCATCGGGAAATTTTTTATAAACTCTATAAATCCAAAATAACCAAGCAAATTCAAACCAAGGACGATGATGATAATGAAAAAAATATATATTTCGTTTCCCTATCCATCATTTCACTCCTTAAAGCTTTGTTTTGTCTAATTTTTATTAATTCTTACTAATCATCTTTAAATCTATCGTTTAATTATTTTCCTCAAAAAAATTCCTCATCAAATGTATAGTGAGCAAATATAAAGTGTATAATTTTAGCAACGTCAAACATGGTATATTCTCTGCAGTCAATTATTAATACTCAGTAAACTTATATACTCTCGCCTATTATCCAAAATACAGAAAAAAGGAACATTAAAATACCAATCAAAAGAAATAAAGCGTTTATAAAAAATGCGATTTTAGCTAGCATACCTGATTCTTTTTTCATGCTTATTGCACCGAATATTGTACCTAATACAGCGAATAAAAAGGAAATTGATATTGGATACAGTGGTTCAGAACCAAAGTAAGGAACTATTATTAGCAATGGACATATTGCTGATAAATATTTGAACATTTTGTCCCTCCTATTTTAGAGCAATCTAGTAAGTACAATCCTTATTGAGTAATCAGACCTTCTTCCTTCAAATGGAACCTAAAAATACCCCGGCCAGTAGACTAAGTGCTATCAAGGCATTCAATGATGTAGGCTTTAAGTCCAGCTTCATTTGACATATCACTTGAATGACAATCAAATCTAAATCATTATAATGCTTGCTTCAGAATGTCCAGTAGAAAGAAGGGGACACTGCATACTCAATTCATGGGAAAGTTTTTTATGAACTCCATAAATCCAAAATAACCAAGGAAACCTAAACCAAGACCGATGACGATAACGATAAAAATTAAATATTTTGTTTTTTTGTCCATCATCCCGCTCCTTAAAATCTCGTTTTCTCCAATTAATCCTTGTCATCGTCTATTAATTTATCGGTTAAGTATTTTTATCAAAATACTGAAGTAAAAAAAACATTAAACTGGTGTTAATATTTATATCTGTGAATTTTACTGTAGGTATATGGACTTTGCAGTGGGATAAAAAGTGTTATTCAATTGATTCATTGTCTAGCTCTTGATAGTCAAAAATCTTAAATCCTTGTGGTGTTTCAACGGTTGAATACTCCACCTCTGTAACACTTCTCCCATTTGAAGTCACATGTGAATATTCTCTGCTTACTGTAACTTCATATTCATTCCCTTCAACATTTGTGATGTCAATAATCTCTGTATCATAAGTTTCGTGATTATCGTAATTCCCAGAAGCTCTGTTTGCTGAAATCTTTTCATAATTGGGTGATGTTTCACCAGTACGAGTCAGTATATCTTCATTACCATCATTATAATATGCCATTAAATCATCGATATACCCATTTATAAATGATTCAATTCTTTCTTCGTCTTCAGCATCAATGCCTTCTGATTCCTCTGGATGTTGTGCTGTGATTTCTTCAGCATCGTCCGGAACCTCGTCTATAGTCATCAGATCCACTGTTTTTTCGCCGGATTCATTATCGTGTAACCAAAACGTACCTGTGAGTGTAGAGTTTTCTTTATCTTCAATCACATATTCCATAAGTTGCAGACCACTGACTGGTCCGCCTTCTGTTTCGTAAACATCTATATCAGGTTCGCCCAGCGCATTCACAACTTCATCGTATGGCAGACCGGCATAAAATTTAACATCTTCCACAATATTTTCATCAGGATTTATATCTTCATCTGCTTGTTCATCGTTTGTTCCATATGGGAAAGTTTCCGAATAATTCACACCCAAATTCCCATAGATAACTACAGGACCGCCATGTCCAGGGTAAATCAAATCATAAGTACCATATCGTTCCTCTACTTCAGTTTGGGACATGCCTTGGGTAATGACATCTTGTGAAAATGTTAAATTATCTTCTTCAACACTGCTTGAGGAAAATAATGCTTGCTGGACCTCATCGGAATGAATATCAAACAAAGTGGCATTTTCATCGCTCATATTATCATTTGCTTCATCAGTGGATTCTTTTTCCTCTTCTTCATTTTCGCTATTCTTATTTTCCTCAGCGGGTTCTTCCGATGATTCATTTGTCTCAGATTGTTCATTGCTGGTCGTTTCCTCTGGCATCTCATTATTAGTACTTCCAATTGAAGATTCTATTGTTGTTTCCTCTGCATCATCAGCTGTTTCCTCAGGGTTTTCATTAGATTGGCAGCTGGATAAAATCAATAACGATATGATTGAGAAGAAAATTAACCGCATCAAATACCTCCATAAAATAATTTGTTCTTTGAGAAAAGTAAGTATTATTTGTATTTTCCCCTGACTATGCATACCTAATCCTTTTAAAAAGATTATAACCGTTCTAGTACTCCACCAACATCCTCCCACTCATAAATCAGTTCATTGAACATTTCCCCACCGATCCGGATTTCAACGGTGTCGGTCAGTTCCGCACCGTAGCGTTCATAAAAGTGGCGGGTTTTATTGTCTTCGAGCACTTCGACAGTAATCTTGCCGTAGCCCATATCTTTAAAGTGCCTGAACAGTTTTTCAAACATCTTCTTGCCAATCCCCCTGCCCTGGAACTCCTCCAGCAGGTAGATCGCCGTGAGGTCACATGAATCCTCCCTGCCATTCCATGAGGCAAAGCCTATGATCCGGCCCGCTTCATCCTCCGCAACAATGACATTGTTCCTTTCTTCCATAAGGATCCTGTTCCAGAGGTCGGTTCTTTCATCATAAGATAAATCGTTCAAATAACTCCCGGGTATGATTTCCTTATAAGTCGTCCTCCAGCTGTCCACATGGACTTTTGCGATGCCCGGTGCATCTTTCAATACCGCTTGTCTGATCTTCATTTCCATTCCCCCGTCAATCTGAATATACGTTTTTTAAATCAATTTATACATATAATACTCATTCACCGGCTTGCCATCGATCACCAGTGAATGCACCTTCTCACCTTCAACGGTGAATCCCATCTTTTTATAGAGGTTGAACGCCGGCGCGTTATCTTTAATGACCGTGAGCTCAAGCCTTGTGATGCCCTGGTCTTCAGCCCATTCAAATACATGATTGAATAATGATGAGGCAATCCCCCTGCCCCTGTAATCTTCATCAACCCCAAGCACAAGGTAGGCCGAATGCTTATTCCGGTTGAGCTTGCTCTTGAATGCCGCCATGAACCCCGCAAGATTGCCATCCACTTCTGCGACATGAAAATAAACCCCATCATCCTTCTTAAACCTGGCTATGCCTTTTTTCTGGTCCTCCACGCTCGTCTGCCGCTCGCCGGGGTCATAGAGCATATAGCCCGAATCATCCAGCCTCTTGTAGAGCACCAGGAACTCAGCTGCATCGTCTTCATTCAATGCCCTTATATTCATATAAGCCGTCCTTAATAACGAAAGTTAGTTTATGCTACAATTATAGCAAATATTATTGAATTTTTAGAATACTATTTGGAAGGGGTATAAAATGTTTGATCCGAAAAGGAAACAAAGTGGCCGGTCATTGGTTTTCACCCCTCTCTGATTGATATTTTTTAGTCCACATATTTATGCTAGTATATCACTCAATTTTTCTATACCTTGATTGTTCAATACTAATAAAAACTTTTATATTAAGGAGAATTCATGAAATCAAAACTGATCATCATACGTGGAAATTCGGGAGCGGGTAAAACCACCGTGGCTAAGGCTTTGCAGAAAACACTTGGCAGAGGCACTCTCCTAGTGTCCCAGGATGTTGTACGAAGGGAGATGATGTTCGTAAGAGATGGTGAGGGTAATCCGGCGATCGGCCTCATGAAGCAGATTGTTGAATACGGCAATGGGAAAAGTAAGTTCGTCATTGTCGAAGGCATCACTGCAGCAAAATGGTACGGTGATATGTTCAACGAATTAATTGATGATTTTGATGACAGATACCTTGCCTACTATTTTGATATTTCGTTTGAAGAAACTGTAAGAAGACACAATTTAAAACCCAATTCACATGAATTTGGCGAGAAGGAAATGAGAAGATGGTGGAATGAAAAAGACTTTCTCAATCTTAAGAAGGAGAAAGTCATTACATCCGATTATAGTGTTACAGAAACAATCAATTCTATATTAAAAGATATAGAGGATGATTAACTTCTATATTTATACAAAAAATAATTTTAGTCGGCACATAATCATAGTTTCATAAATATTTCATCTATCCACTAATTTTTTGAATACATCATCATACTCTTTTGTAATCTGATCCATCTTAGAATCAAATTTCTCTTCCTTAGATACTGCAGATTGTATATAAACTTTATTATCGTGTTCTACGAATACTATATCCTCGTCATTTTCAATGTTAAGTTTATCCAGTAAATGAACTGGTAAAGTAACTACGCTGCCATTTCCTACTTTACGGACTTTTCTAGTATCTAAAATTTTCAAAGTGACCCCCTCCTCATAAAAGTATATCCATGTATATATAAGGATATACCAAATTATTGTTTTTTATTATTATTCAAACCGGCATACATTTGATATTCAGGAGTGATCACGATAAATGTAATCTATTCCGCGAAACGCCTACTTCGCTTTAAAATTATAAACCGGTTTGATCCAGTGCTGGATTTCGACCGTATCCCCGATACGGGAAATGATGTCCTCTGCCGCTTTGTATACGAAAGGTGATTCATCCACAGTCTTACTGCCGACCGATGAGGAGTAGACGCCCTGCATGGAATCCATGAAGGCTTCGACGTCGATGGTTTTACCGGCCTGTGTACGGCTCATCACCCTGCCCGCCCCGTGGGGTGCGGAGAAGTTCCAATCGGGGTTTCCTTTACCCGCGCAGATCAGCGATCCATCCCTCATATTGAGCGGGATGATCAGACGCTCGCCTTCCCGGGCGCTCGTCGCCCCTTTGCGGATAATGCCATTCTCGATATCTATGAAATTATGGATGGAATCGAATGCATCCACAGGCTCGAGCCCTGCAGCTTCGATCATCGCATCCAGCATGGCCTTGCGGTTCGCATGCGCAAACTGCTGGGCGATCGCCATATCATTGATATAGTCGGCAAGGAGATCACCTTCGAGATACGCAAGGTCATCCACCCGCTTGCGCTTCTTCTTGCCGGGATTTAAGAGTTTATGGATTTCCTCATGATGTCCCTTTTCCTTTAAAGAATGAAGCAACTCTTCATTTTCCGGGTTGTTCCGAGTGAAATCTGCAACTTTTTGATGATATGTCGCAATCATATGACCGAGCTTCCTGGAACCGGAATGGACGGTGAGCCAGTGATCGCTGTTTTCATCTACGGCAAGCTCGATGAAATGGTTGCCGCCGCCGAGTGTGCCGAGTGACCGGCTGATGTACTCCTTCTCCTTATCTGATAAAGGCATTGTAAGGTTTTTCGTCCACTCAGCCGGATCGGAATTGGGCTCGGTATGGACGCCTTTGCCGCTCGGCACTTTGCTCCCTACAAGTTTGTCGAACTTATCCAGCGGGACATTGAAATCCGCGAGCTTATAGGACATCATGCCGCAGCCGATATCGACCCCGACGACATTCGGCGACACTTTCCAGTCCTCCTCGGATTCCGGAAGCCGGATCGTCGTGCCGATCGTCGATCCTTTACCGTAGTGTACATCCGGCATGATCCGCACTTTCGCGTTTTCCGTAATATCACTGTCCAGCATCTTTTTGATCTGCTCGACAGTGTTCTCTTCAATCGTTTCAATGAATGCCTTCGCACTACCGTTCCTGCCATGAATCTCCATGATCTTCCCCCTCTCTCGGAAATACCCGGATTCCCGCCTCTTTTGCGAGTGACTCAAGTGCCTTGCTTTCAGGTTCGAAGGCGATGTCTTCATCCGACGTTAGAAAGTCCAGCGCATACTGGACGGTTGCCGCGACACCGAGCTTCAAAACGTCGGTATCGATCTCGAACTTCGGATGATGGTGTCCGGCGCCCGTCCCTTTTTCCGCATTTTCAATACCGATGAAGGCAAAAATTCCCGGGAGGTACTTCTGGTAAAAGGCGAATGGCTCCGAAGCCATCCATGCCGGATAATTGTAGAGCACCTCTTTCCCAAGTGACCGCTCCACCGCTTTGCGGGCGATTTCAGCACAGTCCTCATTATTGTAGACGGATAGATCGATCGCATTCGGTTCCCGTATATATTCATACGAACAGTGATGCAGCGCCGCAATCTTATCAAGCCGCTCCCTGAATTCAAGTTCGCCCCTTTTGCCCTGATCATGATGCAGATACCTGAAGGTGCCTTTAAAGTTCAGGCTGTCGGGTATGACGTTATGATTCGACCCGCCGTTCACGCTGCCGATGGAGAATGTGATGGCCTTGAACGGGTCCAGGGAATTCATACGCATCGATTTCAGATTGTTATAAAAGTCCGTGAAGACATCAAGCGGTGTGCTGGCAAGATCCGGCCTCGCCCCGTGACCCCCGTTGCCGATGATTTTGACATCGAACATGAAAGCACCGGCCATCCTCGGCCCAGGGTCCACCGAAATGCTGCCTGAAGGCATATCCGCTTTCAAGTGGATGCCCCACACGCCGTCCGCACCGATTTCAAGAATCCGGCGCAGTATGCCGACGATGCCGCGGCCGTCCTCTTCACCCTGTTCGAAGGCGAGTATGATCCTGCCTTTGAGGCTCTCCTTCTGCCTTACGAGTATCTTTGCAGCACCGAGCAGCATCGCGGTATGACCGTCATGTCCGCACATGTGTGCTGCATCATCATATTTGGAAACGATCTTTTTCTCTGTCTTCAGGTTAGTATCGTCCTCCTTCATGGGCAGTGCATCGATATCGGCCCGGAGTACAAGTGTTTTTCCGTGAGAACCACCTTCAATGATTGAAATGATGCCGCCGTTCGGGACCACTTCATATCCGAGGTCCATCCCTTCCAGTTCACTGATGATTTTTGTGATCGTCCTTGTTTCTTCACCGCTCACTTCCGGATGCATATGTAGGTCCTCCTGGATACCGACTACATACTCTTCAAATTCTTCAGCCTGTTTCAAAATGACTGATTCTTCAGTTGACATGAGACTTCCCCTCCCAATCCAACGAATTATAATATTGCATTTATGACCATTATACTATAAATGAAAAAATCCCGGCATTGCCGGATCGGCAAGCGGGAAGTCTGTCCAATTTTCATCCAGCTCTATATAGATTTTATTATATATGTTTAAGACCGGTGCGGCATGGATATAAGAAATTATAGATGAGCCGGGAATCATGATCCTCCCAAAAACGTCGAAACTTTCATGATTCCTGGCATTGATTTAATGCACAAAAAAAGAGACTGGATATCCAGTCTCTTTCACAGATAAATAATATAATATATGATATCTAGAGGACAAAGCAGTGTCCTCTATCGGAAGGCGTCGATGAAACGAATATTTATATAGGAATGATTCGTTGACGTCCTTGTTATGTTATCTTCATTATATTTTAATCTGATTCTCATTTCAAGGGATAAAACCTATTTTCTTGATTTGTAATATGATTGTAATATTGTGCAACAATTTATGAGGAAAAGGTCCTTATAAATGCAAAGTGCATATTTAAGAAATGGCTTTACGGTCCTCTGTCAATCTGGAGATGAATTGATCCTTCTTATCCTTGTCCATGCCTTCAACCAGTTTCAATTCACTCATCAAGAACTTTTGAGCCTGCTTCAACAGTCTTTTTTCACTTGAATTCAGCTTCTCTTCTTTTTGCATATGCATTAGAGCATGAACCACTTCGACACATGCTTTCAAGCTGCCTGATTTAATCCTGTCCTCGTTGGCTTTCAATCTCTGCTTCCATGGAAGATCTTTATCCGACTCCTCGGTTTCAATCATCATTATGATTTCCTTCACCGTATCTATGTCCGTAACAGGCCGGATGTTCGACTTGGAAACTTTCTCCTTTGGAATCATCACTTTCATATTATCATCAATCATGTGGATGATATAATACTGCCGCTTCTCTCCCGAGACTTCTTTTTCTTCGATCGCGTCGATCCTGCCTGCACCATGCATTGGATAAAAAATGTTGTCTCCTACTAGATACAAAGTATCGCCTCCATATTCTCACACTTATAAGTATAACACCCAAATCTATTTTAATCAAATTCTCTATATTAACATGCAAAAATAATTCATGTCAATACTTTTATGATATTTATTTGAAGAGTGACATGTAAGAATAAGTACAGTGGAAAATTCACATTTCAAGTGTAGGATTAATTGCTTATTACTCCTCTGTTCCAAGGAGGCAGATTTAAAGAAGGATCTTTTGAAAGATCCTTCTTCGTCTGCTTTATGGCATTCAACTGCTTTTCATTTTAAAGAAATTTCCTCACCAGTTAGAAGTGTAGAAAAGGTTGTACTTGTTGAAGTCCAGGAACTTGGCATGATAGAAATCAGCCGCCGCCTGATCGATATAGCCATGATAAATCCTGTCGTAATCATAGGAACCGAAGAACGGTCCCGGGAAGGTCGGCAGCAGCACGCCGGCTTTTTCCCTGTCGTACCTCACCTCGTTCAAAAGCTGATAGACATCGTCTATCGTCTCATGGTTCAAACCGATCCTTCCGCAGTTCGGGATATCAAAATTCTTTACAAAATACCCCTGCAGGGCGTTGAATTTCCTGTAATAACTGTATTCTATGATTTCCGATGTTTCTTTATCCTCCAAATATAAATACATATCCAGTCCCATATCTCTGCTCCTTAATCTATATAATTCATTTCTTTTAAACTTAAATATCTGCCCGACCCAATTATGATGTGATCCAAAAAGTCGATGCCGATCAATTCTCCACATTCCTTGAGCCGTTTTGTCACTTCGATGTCCTCATGCGAAGGTGTCGGGTCACCGCTCGGATGATTGTGTACACAGATGATGGCCGCAGCACTCCTTTTGACCGCTTCTTTGAATATCTCCCTTGGATGTACTATGGACGTATTCAATGAACCCTTGAATAATGTGTCCTGATGGATGACCATGTTTTTGGTGGACAAGTAGAGCACTACGAAATGTTCCTGGTGGTA
Source organism: Salinicoccus kekensis (assembly GCF_900220995.1). GTDB lineage: Bacteria > Bacillota > Bacilli > Staphylococcales > Salinicoccaceae > Lacicoccus > Lacicoccus kekensis. Next base: position 363,221 of record NZ_OBQF01000001.1, on the reverse strand, counting down.
GTACCTCATCTTTTCCATCAGCAGCATCGATACATCTTCAGGACTCTTGATGTAGACTTCCTCTTCAAGCGAATGTGTATGCATGCGTATCGCCAGTTCAACCATCGCAAGTATCGTGACGGCTTTAGCCTGCCCGATCCCTTTGATGTTTGTCAGCTCCTGATAAGTGATATCCCTCAGATCCCTGATCGTCTTAAAATCTTTAATGATGTTATTGGCAAGGGTCAGGCTGGATCCCTCCCGGCTGCCTGTATTAATCAGGATTGCGAGCAATTCCTGGTTGTTCAATTTATCTGCCCCGTAGAGCAGCAGCCTTTCCCTCGGTTTATCGGATGAATGCATTTCTTTGATCATCAATGTCATAAAAATCCTCCGGCGTATATTAGATGGATGTCTTCATACATATAAAACACGATCAAAATGCCATTGGTGATGAAAGGCACCAGGGGCACTTTATCGACTCTGTTGCTTTTATACAGATTGATCAGCACGACGAACAAGCCGCCGATCAAATATGTGAATATCAGGATATAAAGGAAAAAGTTCAAAGGTGTGATCAAAGTGAGCACACTGAACAGCTTTATATCGCCATAGCCCACACTGCCGTAGAACAAGTAATAAAATAAATGCAGGACCAGGATTGCCGAGAAGTCACCCAACGGTTCCACATACTGCAGGTTGGTCAAATACAGGCCCGTGAACAAAAATATTAGATTTATATGATTCGGGATGGTGAATGTTTCAAAATCGAAAATGGAGAGCGGGATCAGGAATATAATGATCAGGTAATAGAGTGTCAAATCGTTTAAGCCCAGTTGAAAAAATATCGGCATGATAAAAAGAGTGATCATCGTAAGCTCTACGATGAAGTTGGATATCGGAATCTTTTCCCTGCATCCGCGGCACTTGCCCTTTAGAAAAACGAAGCTCAATATTGGTATCAGCTCATACCACTTCAGTGGTTTCCTGCAACTGTCACAACAGCTTCTCCTGTATAAGAATGAGATATTCCGGGCGGATGTCAAGGCATATACAAATGATGCGCAAACACCGCCCAGTACAATCAATGCAGCCATATCATCCCCTCCTTAAGCGACTAAAAACATCATACTTTCACGTTGAATTGTTGTAAAATCGCAACAATTCAATTTCTGTACAATTTTTTATGCAGAAATCGGATTTTTGATTCAAAAGTCGACAGTTTTTTAATATCTGCACGCAGTTTTTCAATTTCTGTAGTTTTCGATTATCTCGAAATCCAAATAATTAGTACAAATTTAAAAAATGTATATAATTGTAATCAAGAGGTGATGTTTATGGGCTTTTATAAAAATCATGAGAAGGAAATACTTACCATGCATCTGATTTCTCAGATACTCGGAAAGATTAAATTGGAATGTGCACCGCAGGAGCCGCAATGGGAACACGTTATTTTGGAGATTACGACCCGTGGTTTTTCCACAGGCAGTCTGAATTGCAATGATATTCATTTTGAAATTGAAGCGAACCTCGCAGATCATATCATCACCATCAGAACAATCGACAATGAAAACAACATCCAAATGACCGCTGGCAAATCCATCCGGGACTACTATTATGAACTCGTCACTGTAACCCAGGACCTGGGATTGGATATCTCCATCAATACAAGACCGCAGGAGATGATGGCCGCCATCCCGTTCGAGTCGGATACGGAGCACCATCACTATGACCGCGAAACCGCCATTGAGGTGCTTAAATGGTTCCAGTTCGCAAAAGATACGGAAATGAAATTCATCGCGCCGCTCAGGAACAGGAAAGTCCATCCCGGCTTGTTCTGGGGGACTTTTGATGTATCATGCATTCTCGTCTATAACGAATACCGGCCATTTCCGGATGATTCGAAGGTGATCGAGCGGGCAGCGTTCGATGAGCATATGATCGAATTCGGCTTCTGGCTTGGGGATCATGACTTTGATAATCCAACATTCTTTGTCCTGCCCTACCCTTTCGTTAATGGAGAAGAACTGGATGTGACGGGGGATTTCCCTTCAGGTGCTTATTTCAACAAAAGGATGGCTGAATATATAATGGAGATCAAAACCGGTGTCGGCGAAGCGGATGCCGAAATGGTCCTCGATTTCTTCCACGCCTCATTCAAGGAGGCCGCCGCGTATCTCGGTTCGCCAGATCTTGAATATAACTATAAGGATTTGAAGATGGATGATCACACCGGAAATTGATGCTTTCTAAATCAAAAAAAGAGACCTTTTTCAAAAAGGTCTCTTTCTTATTTCTATCCTTCTTTTATCTCGATTGACTTCCGCTTGTTCTTCTCGAGCTTCGGCAGTGAGAGTGACAGTACACCGTCCTTGAAGGAGGCATCGATGTTGTCTTCATCGACGTTGCTGATTGAATACATCCGCTTCACGTTGCTGAAGGATCTCTCCTTCTGGATGACTCTGCCTTCATTATCTTTCGCTTCGTTCATCATATTGTTTTCCGCTTTGATTGTAAGCAGGCCGTTTTCATAGGATACATCAATCGCATCTTTCGTAAAGCCCGGAAGCTCTGCATTCAATTCATAGCGGTCTTCCATTTCCTTGATGTCGGTTCTGACACTCTTCGTTTCCGGGAAGTTACTGAAGAACTGTCTGCCGAAATCCCTGAACATTTCACTTGGACTCATATCAAAGTAATCTCTGTTGAATGGTTTCATATCATAAGCCATAACAAATCACCCCTTAGTATAGAAATTAACTGGTTTTCCTGCTAATTTGCCTTACTAAATCGATTGAATCCAAATACTCTTCCCAACTGCGGAACCCCTCAGCTTCAATAAAAGCGCCGCCGGAGAGTACTTCACTCCTGCAGCTTTCCCCACGTTGCTCCAAATGCTTCAGAGGTGTACCTTTTTCATTGATATACATGTTTTCCAATGCCATACCAACCCCTCCCAAACATTATGATATCTTTTTACAATTATTTTATATCACATTGGTCAAAATAGGTCAATAAAAACGCTTTTGATTTTTTAAATTTTTTTATACGAATGAACTGCCGAGCACGCTGTTCACATCGTTCACCACGACAAATGCATCTTCATCATATTTCTTGATGAGCCGCTTCAACCTGACCAGCCTCGACTTATTGATGACGACATAGAGTATGTCCGTCTCTTCCTTGGAATAAAAGCCCTTGCCATTCACCATCGTCACACCCCGGCCGATTTCGCTGTTGATCAAAGTTCCGAGCGCTTCCGGCTTTGATGATACGATCGTGATCGCCTTCTTCGGGTTCAAACCCTCGATGACGAAGTCCATCACTTTGACTGCCGTGAACATCGCAACGACCGTAAGCAGCACCTGCTGGACTGAAAGCACCGTCAGGCTGAGCAGGATGACGAGCATATCGACTGCGAGTATGGCGTTTGCGATTTTGATGTCCAGATATTTATTGGCGATCCGCCCGATGATTGCAGAACCTGCGGTGGTCGCGCCGATCCTGATGACAAGCCCGTTGCCGAGCCCGATCAGAAGACCGCCGAATAATACATTGAGCATAATCTCATCATTCTCGATTGACCATGAACCGGTCACCCCGAGGAAAAACGACATCATGATGACCGCAAAAATCGTGTAGTACATCGCCCTTTTCGACAGGAATCTGAATCCGATGATCAGCAATATGCCATTTAAGATCAGTGTTGAAACTGCCAGTGGTATGTCGAATGCATAAAAGAAGATGATGGAAAGTCCTGTGACACCGCCCTCACCTAAATTTCCTGCAATCATGAAGACGTTTATACCCACTGAAAATATGAATGCCCCCGCTATGACGGAGAGTATATTCACCAGAGTCTCCAGAGTGATTTTTGGTGTCCGCATCAATTTTATCTTTTCAAAATTAAGTTTTTTATTTTTTCTATTATTTCTCATAATGAACCTCCTCATATGCGCCGTACTGAATACCGCCGACTAATAATAATGTATAAGGCTCACTGAATACAATACTTTCATTAATGTTCCTAATTATTAAATAATTTAAATGCTTTTTTTCTGTCACAATTGGAAAATCCGGACCGATAAAACATTATTTCGTACTAAAATCCTTCGAAATCCGGCGTAATTATGGTACGCGTTGAAATTTATATGTATAATGGAATTAAACTTCAAAAGAAAAGGGGTCTCTTCATGAATGCTCAGCCGCACAGACAAAGCGGGCCCGCGGAAGACAGGATCTGGACCCGGGATTTCGTCTTCGTCTGCCTGGCCAACTTTTTTGTGTTCTTCGGTTTCCAGATGACTTTGCCGACCCTCCCCCTCTTTTTAAAAGAGCTCGGAGGGAATGATCAGCTCGTCGGGCTGATCGTCGGCATATTCACTTTTTCGGCGCTTCTGCTCAGGCCGTATGCGGGGCACGCTCTGGAATCAAAGGGACGGAAGTTCGTCTATATGACCGGCCTTGTCGTCTTCGTCCTGTCGATCGCGAGCTACAGCTTCATCTCAAGCATATTGTTCTTATTCATTTTAAGGATCGTCCAGGGTATGGGATGGGGATTTTCGACCACTGCAGGTGGCACGATCGCAACGGATATCATCCCACCGAAACGGCGCGGTGAAGGTCTAGGATATTTCGGCCTCTCAGGCAACCTGGCACTTGCGCTTGGACCAACACTCGGCCTGACGCTTGTCGGAGTGATATCATTTCCCCAGCTGTTTTTGATATGTGCAGCATGCGGATTGATGGCGCTGCTTTTTGCGTCGAGAATCCGCTATAAGAAAGTGGAGACATCCGAAACGAAGGCGGCAAAGGTCAGGTTCGATATTTTCGAGAGGTCGGCCATAAAGCCGTCCATCCTTCTGTTTTTCATCACGGCGACTTTCGGCGGCATTGCGACGTTCCTTCCGATTTTTGCGATAGAACGGGGCATCCAGGGCATTGAGCTGTATTTCCTGCTGTATGCGGCGTTCCTGATGATTTCAAGGACGTTTGCGGGGAGGATATATGACAGGAAAGGTCACTTATATGTTTTCATGCCGGGGGCTTTTTTGATCTTCATCGCAATGCTGCTGCTCGCATGGCTGCCGAACACCACCGTCTTATTGATCGCAGCTTCCCTTTACGGCCTCGGTTTCGGCAGCGTCCAGCCAGCCCTCCAGGCCTGGTCTGTTGAAAATGCACCTGCCAACAGGCGCGGCATGGCGAATGCCACCTTCTTCTCATTCTTCGACCTCGGCATCGGCCTTGGCGCGATACTGTTCGGCCAGATGGCATTCATGTTCGGCTATGCGTCTATTTATGCCGCTTCCGCTGGTTCCGTACTTATGGCGATGATCATCTACATACTGCTTTATATACGGGCAAAAAGGATGCATGCTTAAAGTTGATTGATCAAAATATGCAGCGCTCATATGAGTGCTGCTTTTTTTTCAGTCAGCTCCTTTGACAAATCACCCTTTCCCTTTTATAATTATAATTCATATTTAATAACTAGGAAAAGAGGAATTCATTTGACCACCAATATTAATACGGTCAGTAAAGTGATGGATCCGGTCCACCGCGATGTGGATGCACTGAAAGATCCGCAGAAACTACTGATTGGCGGCGGTATTTTAGTCAGTTTGGTTTTATTCATATATTTGGCAGTGACGCAGGTGATCATCCAGCCGGTCCTGCTTTTGATTGGATTGCTGCTCGGTTATACATTGTTCCATGCACGTTTCGGTTTCACTTCGGCATTCAGGCGGCTCATGTCGGTCGGCAACGGTGAAGCGCTCAGGGCACATATGCTGATGCTCGGTGCAGCCACTGTATTATTCGCACCGATCCTTGCGCTCGGCCTGTCATTCTTCGGGGCCGAGGTGGCCGGTTATGTCGCACCTGTCGGCGTCAGCCTGATTGTCGGTGCCTTCATCTTCGGGATCGGCATGCAGCTCGGCGGCGGATGTGCGTCAGGGACGCTCTACGCCATCGGCGGCGGCCGCACGGTCATGTTCATCACTTTGATTTTCTTCATCATCGGTACGACGATCGGGGCGGCGCACCTGCCGTTCTGGACAGAGGAAATGCCCTCGATGGGAGAATTCTCCCTCGCGACATCGACCAACCTCGGCTACGGCGGTGCACTGATCGTTTCATTGATCATCTTTGCGGTCATTGCGTATATCAGCAAAGTCGTTGAAAGGAAGAAGAATTCACCGAAAATCGCGCCACTGCCAAGTGCCCGCGGCTGGAAGCGGATCTTCAGGGGTTCATGGCCTCTGTGGGCTGCAGCGATTGCACTCGCGGTGCTGAACGCACTGACGCTGATGACGCGCGGTGAACCGTGGGGCATCACTTCTGCATTTGCACTCTGGGGCTCGAAAGTCGCCCAGTTCATCGGTTTCGATGTGGCAAGCTGGGGCTACTGGCAGGGCGAAGCGGCGACCGCACTGAACTCATCCATATTCGCAGACTCCACGACAATCCTGAACTTTGGTGTCATACTCGGCGCGTTCATCGCATCAGCGGCCGGTGGACTGTTCAAATTCACTAAAATCACCAAAGGCAATTTCATGGCTTCCGTCATCGGCGGCCTGATGATGGGCTACGGTGCACGCCTTGCATTCGGCTGCAACATCGGGGCATACTTCGGTGGCATCGCATCATTCAGCCTGCATGGCTACATCTGGGGCATCGTCGCGATCGGCGGTACATTCCTTGCACTTTACCTGAGACCTTTATTCGGATTATCTGTTCCCAAATCGAATGATTCAGTGTGCTGATCTGAAAAGCAACCTTACAAACTAACCCGACACCTCTTTAAGAGATGTCGGGTTTTTACTGCCTTTGCAACTTTAATCTGTTTCTCAATCTGTTTTCAGCATTGAAGAATAATATTCCGAATACAATACAGATCGTCAAGGTTATCGCTAAGTAAATCATGAGTGGAAAATCGCTGATACCATCTGCAATCACCCAAAAATAGAACATCTGCACCAAAAATATGTGGTAGGAAGCCTGCCCCATTTTCACCAATAATCTGCTGAGAGGATTGGCTGCTTTGAATTGATAGGCCCGGAGCCCGATGATGACCAGTAATAATGTCCAAAAATAGGATGGTGCATGCTGGCTTTGCCAATATCTTTCTATGAAAAATTCCCATTCCTGATAATACACACCCGCGATATAAACCGCACTCAACATTGCCAGGGGGATCAACCATTTATAGTTTATATTTTTAGTGTTCAGAGATAAACAGACGCCTAAAACCAAGGCAAATATATAACGAACGATGATTATTCTGTACACACTTCCCGAAACATCGATCATCATACAGAATACATCCACCAATATACTGATGAAGAATAGAACAATCACACCAGCAGTCAAATTCCTTTTGATCACCATATATATTAAAGGCAATATCAGTGTCGCCTGTATAATGACAGGAATGAAGTAGCTGCCAGGCCCCCATCCGCCGGTAAATAAAGATATCACCAAAGTTTTTAAATTCAATCCATCCATCATTAAGAAGTGGATGATAACCTGAATCGCCCATATAAAAAGAAAGGGATAAACCAGTCTTTCAAACTTTTTATAAAGAAATGAAATGTTATAGAACTGATTGAGACTGACGTAACCTCTTCGCTGAAAAGATTGAGCTGTATTATATCCCGCCAGCAATATAAATACAGGAACAGCCTGCCAAATGTAGAAAGGAGATAAAATGGCAAGCAGCATTTCATCTGGCAGGCTATGTATCAAGATAACGGCAATGATTGCCAGGCCCTTTATAATGTCAATATTGTAATTGCGCTTCTTCATGTTCGTCTCCTTGAAGTTAATGTATAACTGATCATATATTAATTTTCAGAGTGTGACAATTCTAATCTGTCCCCGTCCGTTTTAACCATTCTTTAACTTGAAATTGTTCACCTCGACCTGCACTCTAACTGAGACCTTTACTTGGATTTTCTGTGCCCGAATCGAATGATTCTGTGTGTTTAAATATAAAAAACGGACTGTTAACAGCCCGTTTTTTATATTGATTTTGAAAATCTTTTTGTTATCTCTTTACCAATTTCGATTGAACAGGTTGCTGCCGGGGAAGGAGCATTAAGCACGTGTAGACTATTATTGTTTTCTTCAAAATGAAAGTCATCTACCATGGAACCATCTTTTTTCATTGCTTGCGCTCTTACACCTGCTTCCATAGGTGTTAAATCATCTGCCTTTATAAGTGGAACCAGCTTTTTAGCTTCTTTTACAAAAGCCCTCTTATTGAATGAACGATAATACTCCCCAACAGCTTCTTTTATATTTTTAATACCCATCTTATATAATCCAGGGAAAGTTAAGATTTCTTTGGTTTCATTTATGTCAAATGCTATCTTTTTATACGCTTCTTTTTTGAAGCCGAGTACAGCGTTTGGTCCGACGTCCACTCCGCCGTTTATCATATTGGTAAAATGTACACCTAAAAAAGGAAGTTCCGGGTTAGGAACCGGATAGATTAATGTTTTTACCAAATCAGCAGCTTCTGATTTCAGTTCGTAATACTCACCTCTGAAAGGTATGATTTTGACATCAGTCTCTATCCCTGACATTTCAGCTATTTTATCACTGTATAAACCAGCACAATTAATTAAGTACTTAGCTGTATAGGTATTATCCCTGGTCTTAATTGTTATATTTTGCGAATCATTATTTATAGATCTCACTTCTTCATTAAATATAACTTCCCCATCATTTTTTCTAAAAAGCTCTGCATACTTTTCTGTTACTTCTTTAAAATCTACGATGCCGGTATTTTTAACTAATATACCACCTACTGTATTTACAAATGGCTCAATCTGACGCACCTCATAATCATTCAATAATTCCACATCTAATCCATTTTCGAGACCACGCTGATATAGTTTTTTCATAGTAGGAATTTGATTTTCATCAGTAGCAACAATAACTTTCCCACTTTGTTCATATTTAATTTTATATTTTTTACAGAACTCATACATAGAATTAGAGCCATTTTTTGCAAAAGTTGCTTTAAAGGAGCCAGGTTTATAATAGATTCCTGAATGAATCACTCCACTGTTATGTCCGGTCTGATGCTTTGCAACAGTATCTTCTTTATCTAAAACAATGATTTTTTTATCTGGATGGACTTTTGATAACTGATAAGCAGTGCTCAAACCTATGATACCAGCACCGATAATAATAATATCTGTTTTCATCTTACTTAAACTCCTTTCGTTCTAGCTGATATTACAAGCTTCAGCCACTACCTCAACTATGTGTTTCACTGAAATCTGCTCACTCAAACCTTCCCTTTCAACTCCCAACTGCATTTGAATGTGACAACCTGGATTGGAAGTGATGATGAGATCAGGTCGAGAAATTTTGACATTCTCCATCTTTAAATCTAACACTTTCATTGACTCATCAAAATGAATAATATTGTAAACACCTGCTGAACCGCAGCATAAAGATTTATCTTTCATATCAATATAATTTAATCCTGGAATATTTTTGATGATCTTTAAAGGATCTGTAAAGACCTTTTGAACATTTTCCAGGTGGCAAGAAGGCTGATAAATCGCATTTTTATTGACTGACTTTGTCATGTTCAAATCAATCATGCTCATAATCTCAGATATATCCCGAACTTTAGAAGTGAAATTTAGAGCTCGCTTATGCCATAATGTGCCTTCTTCAAAGAGTTTTGGATATTCCTTAAGCGTTGCCCCACATCCTCCAATAGTATTGACAATAAAATCAAAGTTATATTTTTCATATGCCTCAATGTTTTTCATGGCTTGAACCACTGTATTATCATGTTCTCCCGAGTGATGCTGAAGAGCGCCACAACAGGTTTGGTTTTTGATATTAGTGACTTGTAAGTCATGAGCTTCCATGATTTTAATAGCCAAATCATTAATACGATTAAAGAAAGCTTCCATTATACATCCTTGAAAGAAGCCAACCTGTATATCCTTCTTCCTGAATGGATTGATATTATTGGTGAGTCTTTTGCTGAGTACAATATCTGGCATAGCTTTATTTAAATCGTTATATTTTGATAACGGTTTAAGTATATTCGAATCTGTTACTGTCTTTTTCAGACCACTTTTCTGATAAAAGTATAATCCCTTGTTCATCATTCGAATAACTCTCTTATTTTTCAAAACTATATCAAAAGCTGCTGTCCTGATTCCTCTTTCTTTCAAAGTCATGTCTTTATTTTCTTTAATCACTTCAACTGCTGACATGAGTATATCTCCGTAGCGGACATTGGTTGGACAAATCGTTTCGCATGCTCGGCACCCCAAACATAAGTCGATGCCTTCTTCCATATCCGATATCTCCAGTTTCTCTTCAGCAACTAACTTAACTAAATTTATTCTTCCTCTTGGTGAATGCTTCTCATTTTCAAACGCGATATATGTGGGGCAGACTGGCAGACAATAGCCACATTGTACACAATCAAACGTAGCCTGATAATCTAATTTCTCAATTAATTTATTAGTCATTCCGCAACACTAACCTTTTCTCTCCTGCAATAGGGAATATCTTACTAGGATTAAGTAGGTTCTTGGGATCCAATGCCTGTTTGATAGCTTTTTGAAAAAGAACGCCACTCTCACCCATTTCATTTGTCATAAATGCTCGCTTCATAGTACCGATACCATGCTCACCAGACAACGTCCCACCAAGTGCTATAGCATAATTGAAGATTTCTTCCACTGCATCTTCAACGCGTCCGACTTCCCCTTGGTCCCTCATATTAGTGTTAATTGTAGGATGTAAATTACCGTCTCCTGCGTGGCCAAAGACTACTATATTCAGGTCATACTCCTTTTTTATTTTATCGATTTTTTCAAACATATCAGGAATTTTACTGAGAGGTAATGTTATATCTTCAGAAATTTTGGTATACCCACTCTTAACTATTGCTGGAGATACAAGCTTTCTAACCTGCCATAACTTTTCTTCCTCCTCAGCACTCTCTGCAATTTCAATTTTATCCACGCCTATTTTAGTCAATGCTTCTTTAATAGTTATGAGTTCTTTATCCAATATAGATGGATGACCATCGACTTCAACCAGTAAAATTGCGGCGGCTTCCCTAGGTAAATTTAAATGCGCATAATCTTCTACTCTATTAAGTGAATTATTATCCAATATTTCCATTTTTGATGGCCTCACTCCAGAAGTGAGTATTGCTGAAATCGACTTTCCTGCTGTATATAAATCATCAAATAAAATCATCGCAGTTTTTGTCGCCAAAGGTTTCGGTATTAATCTCAATGTAGCTTCAGTAATAATAGCCAAAGTACCCTCTGAGCCAATAATAAGTTTCGTTAAATCATAACCGGTAACATTTTTAACAGTATTCCCACCTGTATTTATAATTTCTCCACTTGCAGTGACAATTTCGAGACCGAGTACATAATCTTTTGTGACTCCATATTTAACTCCTCTTGGCCCCCCAGCATTTTCAGCCAGGTTGCCACCTATTGTACAGATTGAGGAGGATGAAGGATCCGGTGGATACATCAGGTTATATTGGTCAGCAAGTTTATGAATATCACTAGTTATTACACCAGGGCTTGCTTTTATCAGCAAATCATCGGGAAAAATTTCGAGATAGTGATCCCACTGAGAAAAATCCATTAGAATCCCTTTCTCAACAGGTAGAGGCCCTCCTGACAAACTAGTGCTTGCACCTCTTGGTGTGATAGGCACGTTAAACTTATTTGCCAGCTTTACAACTGTTTGAACTTCTTCTGCGGACTTTACTTGAACTACAAAATCAGGAGTATGTTGCCCGAATGACCCATCGTAACCATAAGAAATTCGATCTTCAATTTTATAAAACAATCTTTCTTCGAATATACTTTCGAGACTGTTCCTTAAATCTTCATACATAAAATCACCTAGACTCTTTCATCACCTAATTTTTTTCGCATGTTTATCAAATGAATCTCCATTCTCTTTTTTGCTTCATTTTCATCTTGAGTCAATATAGCATTATAAATCTCTTCATGTTCTTTATAGACTTCTTCTCTTTTTCTAGGTTTTCCAATATTCAATTTCAAAGAAAATTCCAACGCATTCTGATGGACCAATTGTAAGTTATTGAAAGTTTGAATAATGTAATCATTATTGGTAGATTTGACTATTGCCTTATGAAAATTATAATCAGCTTTATGTCCAATAGAGAATTGATCTTGTGTGATTTCTTTAAAATCCAATAATGCCGATTCAATTTCTTTTAAGTTCTTTTCATCTCTCCGTTGTGCGCTTAATTTAGCAGCTTCAACTTCCAATAGCGTTCTCATTTCAAGTAAATTAAATAACTCTTTTTTAGTAAATTCTCCGTAAGTATATTCTTTGAACTCATCTGAGGCAGCTACACTTTTAATGTAACTGCCTTTTCCTTGATGAGATTCCACATATCCCACAGAAACCAATTTTGAAATTGCTTCTCTTACTGGAACTCGACTAACATTAAAATATTTTGCTAAATCGTTTTCTGAAGGTAGCTTCTCTCCTTCTATATATTCTTGATTTCTTATCATTGTCACAAGCTGTGTAAAAATGATATCTGATAACTTTTCTTTTTTAATAGGTTCCACTAAGCTTCTGCCTCCACAATTCTTTTACCCCTTACCAAGTGCATAGCAAGGACTATGACGAATAAAGCAAGTCCAATTAAATCTGTAGTGTTATCAGTTGTTATCAATAGAAAAGCTGAAACTAATATCATAATCCTTTCAAAAATATTAAGTCTAACTTTTATAAAATTACCCAATCCGACCGATATAGCATAAACACCTATTAATGCTGAAAGAAGGGCTACTACGAGTGTTACCAAATTAAACCCTGTTTCATCAAACTGCAAAAGTAAAATAGGGTCATAAGCAATAATAAACGGAATGATGAAACCTGGGAATGCTAACCTTAAAGCCGTCCAAGAAGTCTGCATAGGATCTGATTTGGCAATGCCGGCAGCTGTATATGCGGCCAATGCAACAGGAGGTGTTACATTTGAAAGTGCCCCAAAATAAAAGACAAAGAAATGTGCAGCTAATGGATTGACCCCTGCATTAATTAAAGCTGGTGCAGCAGTTACAGCAACAACTATATAAAGTGCAGTGGAAGGGAGTCCAAAACTCAATATAATACAGACAACCATTACAAAAAGTAGTATTACAAATAAGTTCCCACCAGCAATTTCAATTACATTATATGCAAGCATTGACCCTACACCACTCATTGAAACTACTGCTATTATTATTCCTACTACAGAACATGCAATCGCAACCTGAATAGAGTTTTTGGAACCATCAATCAGAGCTTCGAAAAATTTAGGTACTGTAATTCTATTTTTCTTATCTTTAGTCAAGTATGATGTGATAATTGCAGCTATTATACCTGCGAAACCCGCTAAAATTGCAGTCCTTCCTGTGAGTAAAACTGCAAACACTACTATGATAGGCAGTAGTAAAGCTCCTCTTTCAACTAATACAGCTTTAACATCGGGTATATTATCTTTACTTACCCCTTTAAGTCCTAACTTTTTGGCTTCTGTATCAATTGAAAAAATCAAAGCAATATAATAAAGTAGCGCAGGAATTATTGCTGCGATAACGACTGTTGTATATGGAATCCCCAAAAATCCAGCCATTATAAATGCGGCAGCACCCATAATAGGTGGCATGATCATCCCACCTGTCGAAGCGGCAGCTTCTACTCCACCAGCAAACTTAGGTTTTAAACCTATACTTTTCATCAAGGGTATTGTGAAAGCCCCAGTTGTGGCAACATTCGCTACAGCACTACCATTTAAAGATCCGGTCAAAGCACTTGAAATTACAGCAACTTGGGCAGGGCCTCCCCTTCGCTGTCCCGCAATCGCCATAGCTAAATCATTGAATAGCTTACTCGCACCACTTGCCGTTAAAAATGAGCCAAAAAGAATGAATAGTACAATATAGGTAGATGCTATAGAAAGTGTGCTACCAAATAAACCATTTGATGTCATATAGATGCGGTATAGTAGTCTCTCTAAACTAAAACCTGAATGAGCAAAATCTATTGGAAAATATGCCCCATAGATTGCATATAACATTGCCAAAATGCTTAAGATAGGTATAAAAATTCCTATTGCACGGCGAGTAATCTCAAACAATACCAATATACATATTATCGAAAATATATAATCAACAGTATTTGCTTGAGACATTCTTTCCACGTGTAAATTCTGATAGGTGAATATTATATATCCAATTGAAATTATAGTAAAAAATACCATTGTTAGATCAAATATAGAGAATTTAGAATCCGGTTTCTTTTTGTTAGCAGGATATAAGAAAAATCCTAATACTACAATTAGTGTAATAAATATGGTGTTTCTATAAAACTCCTGTATATTTAAATAACTGGATGTTAATAAGACAAACAGCGCTAATACAATTCCTATAATTGCTACTGCCTTTTTAGGCCACCCATTTAATTCACGTTGTCCTCCTTCAACTTCGACTTCTATTTCTTCTGGTCTAGTTTGTTTTGTAGTATCAGTTTTCATTAGAATTGCTCCCCTCTGTCAACTCTATCGGAATCAACTTTTCTTCAATGTCAATACCCTGCTCTTCAAAGTACAAGTAAGCGCCTTCATGCAAAGGAGTATTAAGACCTTCTAAAGCAGTTTCTATTTGCATTTCTCTAGCTGAATTATGAATATTTACCATATATTCCTGATTTTCGAAAAGTATCTTAGTTAAGTTATAAACCATTTCGGTGTCCATATCTGAGGTAGTCACCAATATATTTGGCTGGGCTATAGTCACAATATCTTCATCTTGCCTTGGGTAAGTGCCTGCTTCAATCGTATAACTGTACCATGCATTCGCAACTTCATTAATTGCTTCTAGCTGATCATCTGTAACTTCTAAGATATCCGCGTTCAACCCACTTGCATACATGTCTGTAATTGCTGAAACTGGCGTTCCTGCTGGCAAGGAACCACCATCCAGACGACCATCTCTCATTGAAGAAATTGTATCGTCATATCCTAAATATTCTGGGCGAATATCATTTATATCTATTCCTATCCCTTCCATCATCGTCAAAGTAGATTGTTCAGTACCACTTGCTTGTGGTCCCACTGAGAATGAATTCCCTTCAATGTCTGAAATGTTACCGGATTCAATATCACTATTCATAAGTACAAAGTGTTCTACATTTGGCCAAATCATCCCTATAGCACGTAACTCTTCATAAGAATCCCCCTCAAATACCCCGCTACCTTCAACAGCTTGAGTAGAGATCAAATTCTGAAGAATTGCCATATCAGCTTCTTGATTTTTTAATAAATCAATATTCTCAACAGAGCCAGCTGATGACTGACCATTAAATTTAATATTCTGATCTCTATAATGCTCAGTCCACAATTGGCCCATCCCTACTCCAATTGGATAATATGTACCTCCCGTAGAAGCTGTAGCGATGTTATAAATCTCCTTTTTTTCGAAGTTGCATCCGCTTAAAATCACTACACATAATAAAATTAAAGCAGTAAATCGTACTTTCATAGTTCTCCCCCTCTTTTGTATGCGCTTTCACTTGTAATACAATAACACAATATTACAATATTAACTTTTAACATGCAATATGAATAATGAAGATTCTTAAAACTTTTTTATTTATTTTGATTACTCTGGAGTATTTACTTAAATAAATAATAATCATTACTAGACATTCAAATTTAGTTTTCAATTGAATACAGCAATGACTAGATTTGCAAATCTTACAACTTAGTATGTTGATCTTGAAGTCCCCTGCTGTCTGATTGGATTTTTACATTTTAAATGTTTAGAACATGTATTTAACGGGAAGCTTGTTCAATAGATGGGATGACATCACAGATACTTACAACGTCCGATTAGAATTATGCGAATTCAATTCAAGAAATTCAAATTTTAGGAGGCGTAGTATGAGTAACGAGAATGTGAATAACCCGGAAGAAGAAGCACAAAGCATGGATCAGGAAGACAAGGAACAGATCCTGCAGAGCTATGACAAATTCATCAATTATTTAGGCAACCAGGTGAGCAAAGGCGAAAAGCTGGGCATGGATGAAGATCAGCTTGCGAAGTCGGCCACCAAAGTGGCGGATTACCTGGCTTCAAATGAGGAGCCGCGTAACCGTGAAGAACAGGTTCTTAAAGAATTATGGAAAGCGACTGAAAATGACGACGAGAAGAAGACGGTCGCAAGGACCCTCGTCAGAATGGCTCAGAAAACGAATTAAAATAACTTAAATTAAAATTAAAACTCCCGAAATCCAATTTTGGATTTCGGGAGTTTTGCGTTTATATGATCATTGGAGGTCTTCCCGCTTAGGCATCCCGTTCTGTGCGCCGATTTTACCGACTGCGAGGCCTGCGGCGGCATTGGCGAAATTGATCGCCGCTTCGATATCTTTTCCTTCAGCGATCGCAACGGCGAACGCGGCATTGAAAGTATCCCCTGCCCCGGTCGTATCAACAACTTCGACATTTTTCGGCGGCAGTATGATCTCCCGCCCGTCCTTGAAGTATGACGCTCCTTGTGCACCCTGTGTGGTGATCAGTTTCTCATGATGCTCGGGCAGGCCGTCATCACGCATTTTAAAGAGTTTCGCACGCTCGTGTTCATTCGGTGTGATGTATGCGGCGGCTTCAAAGTATGCATCCTCAAGCGCCGTGACCGGTGCCGGATTGATGATGACGGGTACGTTTTCCCGGCTGCATATATCAATCGCATGCTTCACCGTCTCCATCGGTATTTCGAACTGGACGAGCACGATGTCGCTCTCCCGGATGATTTCAGCATACCGGTCGACGTGTGCCCGGTCCACTTTACCGTTGGCCCCGGCGATGATGATGATCCGGTTGTCTTTATTTGAAACGATGATGTTCGCAATACCTGAGGGGGTATCTTTTTCAATGCCGATCCCCTCGATGTCCACACCGTTCGCCTCAAAGTTTTCGAGCATCGAGCGCCCGAAATCATCATCCCCGACTTTCCCGATCATGGATACATCGGCTCCGAGGCGTGAGGCTGCGACGGCCTGGTTCGCGCCCTTGCCGCCGTGGAGTGTCCGGAAGTCCTTTCCATGGACGGTCTCGCCCTGCATCGCCACTTCATCGGTGATGGTCACAAGGTCCATATTGATGCTGCCGATGATGGTGACCTTAGGCTTCCGCATTGGTTTCACCATACGAATCAAGTATGTCCAGGAAGACGTTCCAGAATGTGTCTTCATCCACGCCGGTTGCGAATTTGACGTTTTCCGGCTTGCCCGTTGTTTTGAGAAGGTCGACCACTGTCATGCCGTATGTAGCTTCACCTTTCGTCTCGATTGTGACGTTGACATCTTCAAAGTGGAACATATCCGGGTCGATCAAGTACATCGTTGTACATGCATCGTGGATCGGTCCGCCTGAAAAACCGAAATGATTTCTGTAAGTTTCGGCAAAGAAAATCAGGAGTTCTTTAACGAATCCGGCGGTGATGTTGTCGATTTCAGCCACACGGTTGATGATCGCCTCGTCTGCGATGACCTGATGCGTGACATCAAGGCCGAACATTGTGACCGGAACGCCGCTTTCGTACACCACTTTTGCAGCCTCGGCATCCACATAGATGTTGAATTCTGCAGCAGGCGTCCAGTTGCCGAACGTGCCTCCGCCCATCAATACGATCTCGTCTATATTGTCCTTGATTGAAGGTTCCTTGATCAAAGCAAGTGCGATGTTCGTAAGGGGGCCGGTCGGAACGAGCGTCACTTTCCCCTCACTCTTTTTGACTTGTTCAATGATGAAATCAACCGCATGGCCGGGTGTCTTCTTTTTCGCCGGCGTGCTCAGCACAGGGCCGTCGAGGCCTGTCTCCCCGTGGATTTCAGGTGCGATCTCGCTTTCCCTGACCAGCGGACGTACAGCACCTTCAACAACGGGGACGTCCAGACCGATCAGTTCACAGACCTGCAGGGCGTTCCTCGTATTCTTTTCGACTTCCACATTCCCGGCCACCGTGGTGATGCCGAGTATGTTCAGCCCGCTTCTTTTTGATGCCCCGATGATGATGGAAATCGCATCATCATGCCCCGGGTCGCAGTCCAGTATTACATTCCTCATAAAATCAGCCTTTCCTGTTTTTATCAATCGTAGCATAACAGACCAAAAAAAGTCCTCATGCAAAAGAAGATATTTTATCGGATCCCGTTTGTCACGGTTCTATTACTGCCTGCAAAATATCCGAAGATGGCAATCATCAATGACACTAATATCAGGATCATCATGGAAGGACTCCATGATCCGGTGTATTCGGCAAGCATTCCGAGCAGTAAGGGGCCGGTTGCCGCCAGCACATAGCCGACGGACTGGGCCATCCCTGACAGCTGCGCCGACTGCTCCACCGAATTCGAACGCAGCACGAAGAACATCATGGCCAGGCTGAAGGTGGTGCCGGCACCGATTCCGGTAAGAATCAGGAACGGTATGATCATCCAGTGCACCGGCATCAGCAAGACACCCAAAAGACCTGTTGCGAACATCAGACCGCTCGATACACCGAGCACCCTCTGGTCCGAAAATCTATAAGCGATGAGCGGTGCGATGAAAGTCGTCGGCAGGAGTCCCAGCTGATAGATTGTGAGCATCCATCCCGCTTCGGTCTCACTGAAGCCTTTATCCACCAGTATCGCCGGCAGCCAGGCAAATAAAGTATATGGAATCAGGGACTGGAGCCCCATATAGAACGTCACCGCCCATGCCAGCGGGGAATTCCATAATTTTTCAGACGGCCTGCCATCAATTGTTTTGAAGACCTTCTTCCGTTCCTCCATCACCCGCGGCATCCTCAGTATCAATACGAATACGGCGATCAGCGGGAAGATGCCCCACATTGCGAGTGCCGTCCGCCAGTCGTATCCACTGGAGGCGGCCACACTTACGGAAAGCCCGGCCGACAGGGCACTCACGATATTCATTGAAAAAGAATACAGTCCTGTCATCAGGCCGACTTTAAAAGGAAAAGTTGCCTTGATGAGGCCCGGCGAGAGCACGTTGCCGACCGCAATGGAGAGGCCGATCACCGCGGTGCCGAAAAACAGCATGACCGTGCCGTCCATTCCCCTCATGAAGATTCCGGCAGTCAAAAAGACCATTGAAATCAACAAAGGGATCTCCATGCCGTATTTCCGCGCAATTCCCGGTATGAACGGCGAGAACAGACCGAATGCCAGAAGCGGCAGGGTGTTCAGGAAACCGATCATCGTATTGCTGAGACCGAGATCCTCGCTGAAGAAAGGGACCAGCGGACCGATGGATGAAATCGGCGAGCGCAGGGATCCCCCTATAAAAATGATCGCAAGCAGCAACAAAGCTATGTAATAACGTTCTTTACGTACCGACATTGAACCGCCTCCCTTGAATAACTAAAATATCATAACATATTTCATAGGCTTATAATTATTTAAAATAAAAAAGAGCAGCTGTCTGCTCTTTTAAAATCATTCCATATCTATTTCTGCGGTCAATGTCGCAACATCATCAACGATTTCATCGACGGGGAAGCTCGTGTCTCCGGTATCAAGCCCCGGATAGGACTTCCTGACGACCCCATCCGAATCGATCAGATAGAAGCTCGTCCCGTGTGTGACCTGGTCACTGCCTGATGGCGGCGGTGCCACAATCGTCTTGAAATTCTGTTCGGCGAATCCGCGGATGAAGTCATAATCATAATCCGTCATCAGATGCCACTCCGTGCCTTCAGGCACATCATAATACTCGATGTATTCAGTCAGGGCCTCCGGTGTGTCATTTTCCGGATCGACCGTAAAACTCAGGACACCGTAATCTTCAACCCCGCGCTCTTCGAGTTCCTGTGTGACATGTGTCATATTGGCAGTCATTGGAGGACAGACCGTAGCACAATTAGTGAATATGAAGTCAAGGAGCCATACCTTGCCTTCCATATCTTCCTCTGTAAAGGTCTCACCGTTTTGATTCGTCACCGAATACTCCCCGATTTCATTGCCGAAACTGGACATGGTTTCAACATCCGAATCACTGCAGGCAGCAAGCAGCAATGAAGAGATCAGTGTAAACAAAATAAACTTCTTCAATCCATACCCTCCATATTTCAACTATTATTAATATACCAAATTAAAAACAGGAGTTGTCTGTGTTTTTATATAATATTGTGAAATTAGTATGTCCATGCGCTGCCTTTATTTCTCAGCCGTCTTCCTCTTCTTCTGTTCCTTCAGGAAGAAGGCCATGACGAGGCCGATGAATGCGAGGACGGCAGCCACGATGAAGGAGACGTTGACGCCCATGATTTCTTCGGCGGTGGTCGGTTCGCCTGCAGATGCGCTGATTGCAAATCCGGTCATGATCGTAATCAGCAGGGCCGTGAACAATGACCCGCCGATCTGCCTCATCGTATTGTTGATTGATGTCCCGTGCGGCAGCAGGTGATCTTCCAATGCATTCATGGCGAATGTCGTGAGCGGCATCATCGAAAGGCCCGCGCCGATGAGGCGGAACGAATAGACGACCGTCAAGTATATCCATGATGTATTCTCATCCAGCACCGCCAGCATGACGGAAGTCGCAAAAATGATTCCGAGTGAAATCAACGTCAGCACTTTGATGCCGTACTTATCGAACAGGAAACCGGCTGCGAGGCCGAAACCGCCCATCAATAATGCACCCGGGAATAATGCAAGCCCCGATTCGAATGCGGTGTAGCCGAGCATATCCTGCATCAGCACCGGCAGAATGTTGTTGGCACTGACCATTGATGTGAATACGATCACCCCGATGAGTGTGCTGAGCAGGAAGTATTTGTTTTTGAACACCCTGAGCTCCAGAAGCGGTATATCAAGCCTCAGCTGTCTGCGGACAAAGATGAAGACGATGATTCCACCGATGATGATCGGGAGAACGACTTCCGGGTCGGTCCATCCGCTCATGCCTGCAACTGAAAATCCGTAGAGCATGCCGCCAAAACCGAGTGTCGACAGGATGATCGATGTATAATCCACAGGCGGATCCGTCGTTTCCGTGACGTTCCTCATGAACCTGTATGCAAATAATATGTTCACTGCAGCAAATGGTGCAATGATGATGAATAACGTCCGCCACGGCCAGATTTCAACGATATAGCCGGACAGTGACGGACCGACCGCCGGTGCAAAACCGATGATCAGGCCGAACAGCCCCATGGCCCGTCCGCGTTTTTCCGGCGCAAACATTTTGAGCAGCACCACCTGGGACAAGGGCATCATGATGCCCGCCGCTGCCGCCTGGACAATGCGCCCCACGAGCAGCAGGCCGAAAGCCGGGGCTGCGGCCGCAATAATCGTCCCGATTGTGAACAGGGTCATTGCGAATATATACAGTTTCCGGGTCGTGAATTTATTGATCAGAAATGCAGTCACGGGAATCATGATCCCGTTCACAAGGAAGAATCCCGTCGTCAGCCACTGTGCCGTGCTGAACGGGATATTGAGATCTTCCATGATGGACGGGACGGCCGTGACGAGCAGTGTCTGGTTCAATATGGCGATGAACGCCCCGAAGATTAAATTCGCGACAACGAAATTTCTTTCATTAAAGAAATCCGAGAGTTTTCTATTCATGTTGACACTTCTTTCCTGAATCAGAAATAAGGCACTACAGATTGAATGTGGCTGTGCTTATTTCATCTTCCGATTTGACTTCCAGAATGTGGTGCAGCCTTTCCTTCAATTCGGTGACATGGGATATGATGCCGATCGTCTTCCCGCCCGATTGCAGATCGACAAGCGTTGAAATCGCAATTTCCAGAGTCTCTTTATCCAGTGTACCAAAACCTTCATCGATAAACATCGTATCGAGATTGATGCCGCCCGCTTCCTGCTGCACCGCTTCACTGAGTGCGAGCGCAAGTGACAGCGAGGCCTGGAATGCTTCACCGCCGGATAATGAAGAGATGTGCCTCGATGAATTATTGTAGTAATCGAACACTTCGATATCGAGCCCGGTTTTGCGCCGTGACTGGGAGGTGCTGCGGATCAGGGCATACCTGTGATGCGTCATTTCCAAAAGCCTTTTGTTGGCGATGTTCAGTATCTTCTCGAGGAAATAAGTGAGGACGTAGCGTTCCAGTGAGATTTTACTGTGGTTGTTGCCCGCGACTTTCTGCACGAGCTCGTGGACCGCATGATGACGCGCCTTCTTCTTCTCGTAATCGCCGATATATGCAGACACCGTGTCGAATACGCGCTGGAACTGCTTGATATCATTGTGCAGCACGGCAAGTCCCCTCTGCAGCCGCTCCACCTCAGCACCGGCATGCTCAATCAGCGACCGGTCTTCATTGAGATCATACATTTCTTCGTGATCCAGCTCCTTTTTGACTGCTTCAATCTGCATGTCGGTCGATGACTTTTCACGATGGAATGCCTGGACTTCCTGCTCTTTTATGTCCATATCTCGTCTGCCGAGTATTTCATGCAGCTCGGCCCTGTCGATGAACGGTTCCTCGTTCAAGAAGCCGTCCACCACCGCAGTCATCTCCCTGACTTTCTCCTTGTCACTCATCACCGCCTCATTAAAGCCCCTGATGGACTGTGAAATCCTTGTAAACTCATGATTCAAAGCATCACGGCGCTCCTCCAGTGATTTCCTGTGCTGCCTGTATGCCTCCACTTCTCTTTTGATTTTTGCCATATGGTGTTTAAAATCACTGTACTCCGAAAACCCGGTCTCTTCTTTGAACTCATTGAGGTGTTGCTCGAACTGAGTGCGCCTGTGATCGTTTTTCTCCATTTTCATATTCACTTCGTGGAGTGAATTGGATTTTTCCGTCATCTCCCTTTGGAGTGCTTCTTTCCGTTCGCGCTCCGCCCTTGCATGCCCAAGCTCTTTTGCCACGCGGCCCGCTTCATCTTCAAGTGACGCCAGTTCTTCCGCGAGCTCCTGAAGGGACCTGCGCTCTGCATCTTTCAGCAGTGCTTTGTACAACTGTTGTTCCTGCTGGAGTGTGGCTTCTTCCGCCTTCAATGATTCAATGCGGGAATTCAGCGAGCTTATCCGCTGCTCTTCAACCCCGCTCATATAATATGGCGCCCCGGGCATCTCCTCGACCGTCTTCTGGCACACCGGACACATGCCGCCGACTTCAAGGTGGCTCGCGAGATGTTCGATGTGCTCACGGTCTTCCGCCCTGAATTTGGTCTGCACCGAAGCTTTCATCTCATCAAGATCACTTATGCATCCTGCATGCTTTTCACCGTTGACACGCAGCTTCTCTTCGAGGGCCTCGATTTCCTTATCATAACCGGTGTACTTCTCTTCCTGAGCAATCAAGCTTTTCATTTCCTGCTGCTTGAGTTCCAGTGCATGTTTCCTTGAAGTGAGCTGTTCGATCACATCATTCGAGACGGTCAGGCGTTCAAGCTCCGTCTTGAACGCCTGATATTCTTCGTTCAGCAGGACCCTGGATTTCCCGAGTGCGTCCAGTTCGTCCTTCAACCGGGAGAGCTCAGCAGGAAGCATTTCAAACCGTTCATTCAGGAAGCGTTCATTGCGTGTGATGAAACGTTCGCCCTCAAGGATTGCTTCTTCCCTGCTTTGAAGGGCCGCCAGCTCCTCCTGAAGCACCGAGTGGTCATTTTGTATTCGATCATAGTCCCGGTTGAGATTTTCAAGCCTTTTTTCCGATTCGGCGATCTGATGTTCGAGCTCCTGCTCGCGCCTGAGCTCAAAACTGATGGTCCCCACCTTTTTATGATCATTGATCTCTTCTTCGAGCATCCGGATGTCCCTCGCGCGGCTTTCAAGATTGGCCCGCTGCTCGGTCAATTGCTGCAGTTTTTCCACTTTTTCATTATGTGCAGTCTTTTTATTCAATGTCTCCTGCAGCGCATCCCGCTCTGTCCGCGCCTTCTCTATGCCCTCAGCCATCCGTGCGGATTCAAGGCGTGTATCTTTAATCCTTTTCTCCAGTGAGGACAGCCTCTGATGGAAACTCGGATGGTCCTCATTTTCCGGCAGGGTGCTCAGCTGTTCAGAGATTTTCGCCTCGAGCTGGTGCATTTCGGTCTGCACGCTCTTCTCAAGTTCCCGCAGCTTCAATTCAAAGTGCACAAACCGCTCCGTACGGAATAAAGTCCTTAAAATTTTCTGCTTTTCTTCGCTGGTTGAGACAAGCAGCCTTTTGAACTCCCCCTGTGGCAGGATCAGTATCTGCCTGAACTGCTCCGCCGTCAGCTGGATGATTTCGATGACTTTCGACGTCACACCGGTCACGGAGCTCTCGATCACGCCGCCGTCTTCTGCATACAGCGCCGCTTTGGAAGGGACTTTGGACTTCCTTCCCGCTTTGCTGAAGCTGAGTTCACGCTCCACCCTGTAGGACTTCTCCCCAATTTTGAATTCCAGGCTGACTTTCGATAAATCGTCATCCGTCGCAAACTGGCTTCTGACCGAATCCTCATCACGGTCAGACGTGGAGGTCTGGCCATACAATGCGAACGTGATGGCGTCGAAGATCATCGTCTTGCCGGAACCCGTTTTCCCGCTGATCAGAAACATCTGTCCTTCGACACTGCCGAAATCGATCGCTTCCCTTTTGAAGGGACCGAAATATTCCATTTCCAGTTTAATGGGCTTCATTATGGCCACCTCCAAAATATTCTTCAAAAATCTCCGTCTCCGTTTCAGTCGGCGGCCGCTTGGCGATCTCCTCTATGAATGAAGCGTAGATATCATAGTCACTCGTCTCTTTCATATCGATTGTGGTCATATTGAAATCATGGTCGTCCGTCTTCACCTTGAGTTCAAGGGTGTTCGGATAGATCATCTTGATCTTCGACATCGGCTCCTTTACATGGCTTAAATTGCTCAAAGTGAATTTGAAGTATGCATCCTTATCGTCAAAATCCACCCTTTCATTGATTAAGTCGTCGAAATCGCCTTCGAACTCGACGATGTCATGCATCGGTGAGAGCGGTATGAACTTGACGGTCCCTGCGTCCGTATCCAGCCACCTGAATCCTTTCGGCTGATGGACTTCATTGAAGGAGTACTTCAATAAGGAGCCGCTGTAAAAGATCTTCTCATGATTGATCGCAAAAGGGTGATGCAGATGGCCGAGCAGTACGTAATCGAAATCATTGAATATGGTGCTGTCCACTTCCTCCGACATTCCGATGGACAGTGCCCGTTCGGAATCGCTCTGTGCACCGTCCTGGATGAAGAGATGGCCGATCAGAATATTCTGCTCCTCAGTATCGGGCTTCATCCGCTCCGTGATGTATTCATAGACATCATGATGTGTGCGCAGTCCGCTTTCGTCGAAATGGTGGCGTGCCTCGAGGACATCGATGTGCGGCACCAGATAAAAATTGATATCACCGATGGTGACGGGCGTGAACACCTCCTCGAGTGATGTATGTATATGCAGATCCGTCGCCTTGAACCATTCAGAGCCGTAGTCGAGCAGCGCCCTCGAATCATGGTTGCCGCTGTTTATCAGGACCGGAAGCCCCATTTCGACATTCATCTTGTGCAGATAATGGTTGACCAGGTTCAGCGCTTCCCGCGGCGGGTTGCTGCGGTCATAGATGTCCCCTGCGATCACGATGATGTCGGGTTTCAACGTTTCAATATGCCCGATGAGCTGTTCCAACACGAATTTCTGATCTTCCAGGAGATCCCTGCCGTTCAGTTTCTTGCCGATATGCCAATCGGCGGTATGTAAAATTTTCATAAATAACACCTCAAATCAATTATACTAAAAAAACGCCCTGATAAAAATCAGGGCGTAATATTTTGGAGCTGTCGGATAGTGATGATCAGATCATCCAGTTTCCTTTCCATTCTGTGGAGCAGGAAAAATGTAATCACTACCGGGAAACCGACATCGCTCACAAAGGGGATCCAGTCCATCAGATGATGACTTGGGTTTCAGTGCTGACGACTTTCGCCGACTCGACATTGACCGGTTTCCCCTGCATCGGGTCGAGTGCATCGGATGCGATGAGGTTATTTGCAGCCTCAAGCAGTTCTGCTTCTGTAAGTGATTCGTCCGGGTTGCGGAAATTCATCGTGAAGCGTCTGTTGGCATCTGTATTGAATACAACAACGAGTCTTTTCTCCATTTTAATTGCCCCTCTTCATTTGATTAACCGATCACGTAAGTCTCTTCCTTCTCGACAATGGCGTATACATCGTTGGTCAATGCTTCATAAACATCCTTGAGCTGGTTGATCGCGTCATTCCCCGCCTGGATATCGATGTTCGGTACCGTGCGGTAACGCAGGATCTCCTTGCCTGCTGAATCCGTCGTCAAATAATAGAACCTTGCGCTTGTACTCTTATGCATGTGCTTCACCTCCTCGTCCTATATATCGTCACAAATCAGCATATGGACATATTTCATTTTTACGAATATAATGATGATGAGGTGAAGGGTATGACTGATACGTTGTTCATGTGGGGAATTACCCTGTGGATGATCATAATGGTCGGCTTGTTTTTCACAGGCGGATTTTTCATGTTCAGGAAGTTTTTGAGAAGGATGCCGAAAGAAGACGGGTACAGTGAACTTGACTGGCAGGACTATTATATCCGGACGGCACTGCCGCTTTGGAACGATGACACTAAAGCACTTTTGAATGAACTGGTGAGCCCGGTGCCCGAGCTGTTCAGGCAGGTGGCAAAAGAGAGGATCGCCGGCAGGATATCAAAGATTGCGCTGGATGAAGGCGTGGAAGAGATAAAGCTCGATCAGATCATGAAAGGCTACATCATAGCAACGCCCAAGAAGGACCACAGATTCATGAAGAAAAAACTGGATCAGCTGGGTATAGACTACACCCCTTATGAGGAGCTGTTCCAATATGCGGATGATGAAAAAGAGAAGTTCTCCATATTTGAACAGACGGAAAAAGTAAAGCAGCTGGCTAAATAGCCTGCTGCTTTTTAAAATTCCTGTATTTTACCAGCATGGACAATCTCCATACCACAATCATTATGAATGCGAGCAGGAAGAACATCCCGCCGATCTCTCCGGGTGAAATGGACAAAGACAGGATGGATTTCAGCCCCAGCCTTAAGATCAATAACCCGAACAATATGCCGATGAACCATTTTGACGGTTTTACATATAATTCATCGTCCTTTTCCTCATAGCGTGTCGTAAAGACAAGCAGCAGGGAAAATGCCAGGCCGATTATGAGTGCTTCCAAAATCTCGACCCCGGACAGCCTGAAGTACGGAAAGACATACATCAGGGCGCCCGTCGACATCATCACCGGCGGAATCACGATCTTTTTAAGGCTGAGCGGACGTGCCGATGCCCTCTGGCGCACGAAAATCACCCCGATGCCCATGAACACCGCCATGATTGAAGCGAGTGTGAACAGCAACATTTCCCAATCTAAATCCAACATTCGACCACCCTTAAAATCCTTGGAAATCACCAAATAATGGCTGTAACCAAATTATAATCTGAGTCAGTCCGTCAAAATACAGCAGTATGCCCATGAGTATCATGACGATTCCGCCGCCTTTCATGATGGCGTTGGAATATTTGAGCATCCAGCGTGTTTTTGAAACGAAGAAACTGAGGACAAAAAACGGTACACCGAAACCTAAGCAGTAGATGACCATCAGCATCAGCGCATTATTCGGTTCCGTTGCGCTCATTGCGAAGATCGCTCCGATGATCGGCCCGTTGCACGGCGTCCAGCCTGCCGCAAAAGCCATGCCGATCAAAATGGACCCGAGGAACCCTGCAGGCCTGTTCTTGAAGTTGACTTTCCTGTCTTTCATCAGGAAATCGAATCTCAAAACCCCGGTGATGACGAGTCCGAACACGATGATCAGTATCGCACCGATCTGTCTGATGAGATTTCCGTATTCGATGAATATACCTCCGAAGAAGGACGTTCCGAATCCAAGTGCAATATATATCAAACTGAATCCTATAAGGAAAAATAATGTATGGAAGATTGCACGTGCATTAAATTTCTGATTTTCAACTTCGTTGTAACTCATCCCCGTTATGTAGGAAACGAAGGCCGGGAACACCGGCAGCACGCATGGCGAGACAAAGCTGAGCACACCTGCTCCAAATGCCAGTAAAAAAGTGACTTCACTACCCATAAATATCCCCCCATTCAATTGTATTCTATCAGACATGCAATCGGATGGGCGGTTTTTATTTAGAATAAATTATGACATTTGAAGATTTCACTGCCCGTTCTGGAGCAGATACATCTTATGATAGATGCCCTTTCGGCTGATCAGTTCATCATGCGTACCGCGTTCCACGATCTCCCCCTTGTTCAAAACGAGAATCTGGTCGGCATCCTGGATGGTTGAAAGCCTGTGGGCGATCGCAAGTGTCGTCCTGCCCTTCCTCATCACATTAAGGGACTTCTGTATCTCTTCCTCAGTCTCGGAATCGATGTTTGCCGTCGCCTCATCGAGGATGAGTATTTTCGGATCCACCGCCATCGTCCTTGCAAAAGCGATCAGCTGCCGTTCCCCGCTGGATAAGGTGCTGCCCTTCTCAAGGACTTTGTGGCTGTATCCATCCGGCAGTGCTTTTATAAACTGGTCTGCACCGACAAACTCTGCGGCTGCCTGCACCGCTTCGAATGTCATCGTGGGGTGGTACAGCCTGATATTTGACTCGATCGTCCCGTAGAAGAGGAACGGATCCTGAAGCACAAGGCCGATGTTGTTCTTCAGTTCCTGCTTCGGCAGTGTTTTGATGGAGTGCCCGTCGATCAGGATGCGCCCTTCATCGAATTCATAAAACCTCATGAACAGGTTGATGATGGAACTCTTCCCCGAGCCTGTGTGGCCCACGAGCGCCACGGTCTCACCGGGCATGGCGGTGAAACTGATGTTTTTCAGCACATCGGTCCTGCCGTCATAACTGAATGTGACATTTTCAAAATCGATGCGCCCGTCTGTGATTCCGTATTCCGCCCGGGGTGCCTGTTCAGGTTCGAGTATATCTTCATCAATCAGCCTGAAAACACGGCTCGCTGACACGAGCGCCTGCTGGAAAATGCTCAAGTTCTGGCTGACCTGGTTGATCGGCTCAAAAAACCGTTCCATATACTGGATGAATGCAAATATCAGCCCGGCGGTGATTGAAGACTCGAAGCTGAGCAGGCCGAAGTAACCGAGAATGACCGCGATGGCGAGGATCTGGATCATGCTGATCGCGGGCCGGAGCAGCAGGCCGTCCAGGCGCACGGTCTTCATCGTATATTCATAATGCTCGGCATTGATCCGGTTGAACTCACCCTGAAGGCGGTCCTGCTGGTTGAAGACCTGGATGATCTTCATCCCCTCGATCGATTCTGCGAGCTTCGCGTTCAAATCCGCCAGCAGCTGCCGCGTATAAGAGAAGAACACAGCCGAATATTTACGGTAGATGAGCATGATCAACAGTATCAGCGGCATGAATATGAGTGCGATGAAGGCGAGCCTCACATCGAGCACGAACATCATCACGTAACTGGAAGCCATCATGAAGAATGCCATCAGGAAAGTCGCGAACACCCCGATGAACATCTCGACGATCGCCTCCGTATCATTGGTCAGTCTGGAGACGATGCCACCGCCGGATACTTTATCGAAATATCTCATGCCGAGGCGGCCGATTTTATTGAATGCATCAATCCTGAGCTGCTGTATGACTTTGAAAGCGAGATACTGGAACAGGTAGATGTTCATATATGTCGTCACTGCACCGATGATCTGTACGGTAAGGAAAATCACAATGAGCATCGTGATCTCATCTTCCGGGAACACCGCCGGCGTCAAATAATCATCGATGAAGACCATCACAAGATAAGGGATGATCATCCCGGCAACGGTGGAAAATATCAGCATGACGAAGGCCAGGATGATGGTCCATTTAAAAGGATAGGTGTAGGAAATCAGGCGCATCAGGACCTTGAGCTGATCCCTCGCAGTCAGATGGACTGTCTCATTGATGTCATTCATCCCCTTCATCCCCCTTCACAAGATCATCCAGCTCCTCCGTAAGACTTTGTCTGAGTGCCTGCTGGCTGTAAGTATCGTGATACCATCCACCCCGGGCGAGGAGTTCATTATGGGTGCCGCGTTCGACAATCGTCCCCCTGTCCATGACGATGATCTGATCCGCTTTTGATACCGCACTCATCCTATGGGCGGTGATGATGTTCGTCTTGCCGTGCCGCACCCTTGAAATGTTTTCAAGGATCGTGACCTCCGTCTGGGCATCCACCGCCGACAGCGAGTCATCAAGTATCAGCACTTCCGGATCAGTGATCAGCGCCCTTGCGATGGATATGCGCTGTTTCTGGCCGCCGGACAATGAGACGCCCCTTTCACCGACGACCGTATCATACCCGTCCGGGAAGCCGAGTATATCTTCATGGATGTTCGCAAGGCGTGCCGCTTCATGGATCACTTCATCATCCAGGTCCGGATCGGCAAAAGCGATATTATCCCTGATCGTCGTTGAAAACAGGAAATGGTCCTGCGGGACATACCCGAACTGTGCCCTGAGGTTGCCGATGTTGTAATCCCTTAAAGCCGCACCGCCGTAAGTGATGTCTTCCGGGTTGTTCGTGTCGAACTCACGCAGCAGCAACCGGATCAATGCACTCTTCCCCGAACCGGTCCGCCCGACGATGCCGACCGTGTATCCTTTGTTGATCTCGAAACTGACGTCCCTCAGTGCAGTTTCCCCATTGCCCGGGAAGTTGAAAGCACCGATGTTGAATTCGATGTCACCGTCCGGCGCATCTTCAATCATATATTCCTGCCCGATATCATTTTCAGTCTGCATGATCTCTTCTATTCTTTCATATGAAGCACGGCCCCGCTGGACGAGGTTGAAGAACCAGCCGAGCGCAAGGAGCGGCCAAACCATCATCCCGAGGTAGGTCGTGAAAGTGATCAGCTGGCCGAGTGTGATTTCATCCGAGAGCACCATCTGTGCCCCGAAGATGATTGAGAGGAAATAGCTCGCCCCGATGACGAGCATGATCGTCGGGTCGAACAACGCATCCACTTTCGACACCTTCAGGTTCTTTTCCACCACATCATCGCTCAGCGCCTTGAAATCTTCCTGATCACTTTTTTCGTAGCCGAATGTTTTCGTGACTTTGATGCCGGCGATGCTCTCCTGGCTCTTGTCATTCAATTCGCTGAATGCTGCCTGGGCCTTGCGGAATCCCCTGTTGAGCAGTGTGCCGTAATAGCTTGTGAGCACCACCATGAACGGCAGGGGAATCATTGCGATCAAAGTGAGCTCCGGACTGATGGTGATGGCCATTGTGATGAGCACTGCGCCGCCGGTGATGATGGAATCGGCGATCGTCAGGATGCCGGCGCCGGCGGTCATCTGGACGGCACGGATGTCATTGGTCGCATGTGCCATCAGGTCCCCGGTGCGGCGCTCTTGATAAAAGTACGGGCTCATATATGAAAATTTGTTGTACATCCTCTCCCTCAATATCCTGCCGAGCCTGTTGCTTGCACCGAATATGAGTATGCGCCAATAGTACCTGAATATGTATGTAAGCACCGCTGCGGCGAGCAGGATGCCGATGAAGATGGCAAGACCCCTCGGTGTCAGCGTCTCCATCGTGATGCCGTCGATGACCCTGCCGATGATCTGCGGCGGTATGAGTTCCATCAGGGCCACAAGGATCAGCATGACCACTCCGAATATATAGCTGCTTTTCTCCTGTCTGAAGAACCAGCCCAGATCCTTAAAAACCTTCATTCCCTTCTCCCCCTCCGTATCCAACCCTCACTTTAAAATTTTACCATATATTTCGGATTTGGAAATAGTTATAGAGTGATACGGACATAAAAAAAAGCATGCCGGAGCGGCATGCTTTTCGGGATCTTTATTCGAATGAGACGTTATCCAGCCTGACGCCTCCGGTCGGATCGAGCTCCACCCCGCTCAGATTATCCGAATTGACGCCGATCGCAAAGTTCGTATGGAACAGATATGCCGTCGGCACTTCTTCTGCCAGTATCTCCTGTGCGTCCTGGTATATGTCATAACGCAGATCCTCATCCGATTCTGAACGTCCCGCATCGAGAAGGTCACTCAGTTCCTGATTCTCATAAAATGAGCGGTTGCCCGGTGCACCGATGTTATCCTGATGATACAGTGCATAGAGGCCGTAGTCCGCATCCGCAGTCACGGTCGTCCATCCCAGTATGAACATATCATGATCGCCGTTTGCGAGCGTTTCGAGGTAGGCACCCCATTCATACTGCTCAATCGTGACATTGATGCCGAGCTCGGATAAGCTTTCCTGGATGTAGACGGCCGTGTCGACGATTTGCGGATCATTGTCCACCCAGATCGTCGTGCTGAAACCGTCCGCCACATCCGTTTCAGCGAGCAGTTCCCGTGCACGGTCCATATCATATACCGCACCTTCAAGGTCTGCGTTATAACCCCAGACGTCCGGTGCAAGCGGTCCTTGTGCGGCGATGCCCATATCATCATAGACGCCCGAGATGATGGCTTCCCGGTCAATCGCATGGGAGATGGCCTGGCGCACCTTCACATCATCGAACGGCTCCATCTGCGTATTGAACCCGAGGTAGCTCATCCGCACGGATTCCTGTTCGATCAACTCGGTCGATTCACCAGATTCGATCCTGTCGATGCTCGAGGAATCGATGTCTGTCGCGATATCGATGCCGGCTGTCTCAAGTTCGGCCATTCGTGCACCGTTTTCAGGGATCACCCTGAACGTCACGTTTTCAAAATCGCGTTCGCCGCCCTGGAAACCATCGAACCTGCTGAGTGACACCGATTCACCCGCTGATCGCGACTCCAGCTTTAAATGATTGGTCCCATCGGTCCCGGAACCGATGACACCGCCAAGATCTTCGGAAATCTGATCGGCGACCTCTTCATAATCCGTTCCACCCGCTTCACGGACTTCATAATATTCTTCAGCAGTCATGTCGACTCCCGCTGAATCCAGTGCAGCCTGATAATCCTCATCGATCAGTTCCTTGCTCATGATGCCCGCCGTCGTATGCGCAAGATGACTCGGCAGCGGTGCAAAAGGATATGCTGT
Organism: Salinicoccus kekensis; assembly: GCF_900220995.1. Classification (GTDB taxonomy): domain Bacteria; phylum Bacillota; class Bacilli; order Staphylococcales; family Salinicoccaceae; genus Lacicoccus; species Lacicoccus kekensis. The sequence continues at coordinate 330,082 of NZ_OBQF01000001.1, read as the reverse complement.
ATGGAGGTTCACTTCATGATTCCCCACGATCTCGACTTCCTCGATCATTTCAAATAAAAACGCAACCTGCGAGGCGACTGCTTCATCCCGGACCCGGTCGAGCGTCGCTTTGACGTCTTCTGCGGTGAAATCCGAGCCGTTATGGAAAGTCGTGCCTTCCCGGAGTTTCAGGTTAAGGACATTGTCTTCCACCTGTTCCCATTCTGTTGCAAGACGCGGTTCAAGTTCCATATCCACGGTCTGAAATATCAAAGTCTCGTAAATGTTCCGCCTCACCTGTGATGAGGCGGAATCGTTCGACCCGTGAAGATCCAGAGTGACCATTTCATCCATCATACCGATGGTGATGTCCCCTGAGGCACCTGCATCTTCCATGCCCCCGCCATCCCCTTCAGCCGCTCCCTCTTCGACACCGGCATCATCTGCACAGGCAGCGAGCAGTGCAGACATGATGACGAGCATAAAGAACACGTGAACTCTATTCATGGTTTATCCCCCTCTTATTTTAAAGTAATTATATACATTAAAAAAATTAATGGCAACATAGTTTTCGGATAAATTAGAATATTTTGTATAAATGGGTGATATGCATGAAAAAAGCCGCCGGCCTCATTAATGAAGCCGGCGGCTGATGATACCATCGTTATTTTTTGACACGCTCTTTTTGAGCGTCTGCGTTTTTATTCATCATGCTCATCATCTGATTAATTTTCTTCTGTGATGGTTTTTGACCCATTTGCATCATCATCATGCGCAACATTTCTTCATTGATCGGCGGGTTTTTCTCTAAATAATCCATCATGTACTTTCTCGCAAGAAAGAATCCCAATGCCAGACCTCCAACAAGTGCCGCAATAACGATGAGTATCCAAATCCAAGTAGCCAAGTGACTTCACCTCTTTCTCCCGTACATAAACCATTATATAGTTTATCGTAAAATCACCTGATTTTCAATAATCTATTTTTCCAAAACGGTCCTCATTACCTGCTCTACAGTAAAGCCGTATTTCTCGACGACGATATTGCCCGGTGCACTCGCACCGAACGTATCGATCGTCAGCAGTTTGCCGTCGATGCCTGTGAACTGGTGCCAGCCGAAGCTTGCCGCCATCTCGACAGCCGTACGGTTGGCGATGTGCTTGTTCAGTACGCTGTCCTTATAGGACTGGTCCTGCTTCATGAACGCCTGCATGTTCGGGATGGAGGCGACTTTGATTTTGACGCCCTGTTCCTTCAGTTTTTCTGCAGCATTCACAGCGAGCGGCACTTCACTGCCGGAAGCGAAGACGATCGCGTCATCGCCCTCATCGTAAATGATGTAGCCGCCGCGTTTCACGCCTTCTTCAACAGTATCGTAATCGGCATCGGTCACTTCCACATCCTGCCGTGTCAATACGAGTGCAGTCGGTGCATCCGTTGCCTCGATCGCCACTTTCCATGCTGCTCTCGTCTCATTGCCGTCTGCAGGGCGGATCGTGTTCAGGTTCGGGATGGCACGCAGTCCCGCCAGCTGTTCAACCGGTTCATGCGTCGGGCCGTCTTCACCGACCGCAATCGAATCATGGGTCAGGACGTACGTGACCGGCAGCTTCATCAGTGCGCTCAGGCGCATGGCCGGCTTCAGGTAATCACTGAAGACGAAGAAGGTGCCGCCGTAAGGTTTGATGCCGCCATGTGCGGACATGCCGTTCAATGCAGAGGCCATTGCGAATTCGCGTACGCCGAACCAGATGTTCCTGCCGCCGTAGTTGTCTTTGCTGAAGTCCTCTTCACCGCTCACTGCGGTCTTGTTGCTTCCTGCAAGGTCGGCTGCGCCGCCGAATAATGACGGAACGGATTTCGACAGCTCCTGGATCATGTCGCCGGAAGTGCCGCGCGTCGCCTTTTTGGTGCCTGCTTCATATTTCGGAAGTGCTTCGTCGTAGCCCGCCGGCACCTCTTCATTGATTGCAGCCTTGAATTCCGCCGCTTTTTCAGGCTCGGCTTTGCTGTATTCTTCAACCAGGTCGAGCCATGCTTCCTGTGCCTCGTTGCCGCGTTTGTTCAATGTCTCATTGAAGCGCTTGTACACTTCGTCCTCGACCTTGAAGCTTTCCTCAGGGTCCAGGCCGTAATATTCGAATGCAGCTTTGCGCTCATCCGGTCCGAGTGGTGCGCCGTGTGCATCACTCTTGCCCGACTTGGTCGGTGCGCCGTAGCCGATCACCGTCTTCACTTCAATCATTGACGGTTTGTCTGCAGCTTTGGCATTGCTGATCGCCTGATCGATTTCCTCCAGGTCGTTGCCGTCTTTGACGAGCTGGTAATCCCAGCCGTATGCTTCAAATCTTTTCCCGATGTCTTCGGAGAAGCTCTTATCCAGATCGCCGTCGAGGGAAATATCATTGGAATCGTACAGCACGATAAGATTGTCGAGGTTCAAATGACCTGCAAGGGAAGCCGCCTCATGGGAGATACCTTCCATCAGATCGCCGTCGCTCGCCAGTACATAGGTGAAATGGTCCACCACTTTAAATTCACCGGTGTTGTATTTGGCAGCGAGATGCTTTTCCGCCATCGCCATGCCCACGCTCATCGCAAAGCCCTGGCCGAGGGGTCCCGTGGTGATCTCCACACCTTCGGTATGCTTGAACTCCGGATGCCCCGGGGTTTTGGATTCATACTGCCTGAAGTTTTTGATCTCTTCCAGTTCCAGTCCGCCTGCAAGGTGCAGCAGGCTGTATATCAGCATCGACCCGTGCCCTGCACTCAGGACGAAACGGTCACGGTCGAACCATGACATTGAATTCGGGTTGAAATTCAGATGCCTGCTCCACAGTGTGTATGCCATCGGTGCCGCGCCCATCGGCAGACCCGGGTGACCTGAATTCGCTTTTTCAATCGCATCGATTGAAAGCGTCCGGATCCTGTTGATTGCTAATTGATCAGTCTTATCGAAAGCCATTTTAAAATCTCCTCTATTTTCTGATATTTTTCTCTTTCTGGATCGTCTTCAGCTTTTCCGGAGTGACGTCGCTGCCTTCCGGATCGATCACTTTCGTATGTTCAACCTGGGATTTGAATGATTGGCGGAATGCCTTCAAATATTCCTGGCGCAGTTCTTTCTGCTCCGCCGCTTCTTTTGAAGTCAGGTTGCCAGCCTTCTTCTTTCTCGCAAGTTCATTTATACGGTCAAGTTTACTTTTTTCGAGCATTAGACCTCAATCCTTTCTTATATAATTTAACATAAAAAAAAGTATGAGACCATTCCCATACTTAAATATTTACTCGACCATGGTGACCGACTTCAAATCCTCTTCATGATCGCCCTCTGTCAGCATTTCATCTTCCATGAGGCCGTCGATTTCATCCGGAGTGTTCGCATCCCGTTCGACTGCCATGATTTCATTGTGCACTTCTTTTGTATATAATTTATCAGAATATGCGTTCTCATCTTCACTGTTGAAGAAGATGTATATCGTGCCCACCATCACCACTGTAATGAATAATAAGGCAAATCCCCTGAATTCACTGGTCAATACGAACTCCTCCTCGAACATCTGTTTGTATTAACATATTAACAGAACAGACGTTCTAGGTCAACCCTTTAGCGAACAAACGTTTGTAACAGGGGTCCGGATATGTTATCATTGTTATAAATAAAGGGCTGGAGGTCATATTATGAAAGAATTAAGCGACAGACAGAAACAGATTCTTCAATTTATAAAAAGAACCGTACAGGATAAAGGCTATCCGCCAAGTGTCAGGGAGATCGGGAATGCTGTTGGTCTGCAGTCCAGTTCAACGGTGCACGGGCATCTGGCCAAACTCGAAGATAAAGGATACATCAGAAGGGATCCCACCAAACCGCGTGCCATCGAGGTGGTGCAGGTGGAAAACCAGGCTCATACTCCAGTGATCCAGGTCCCTGTCCTTGGTAAAGTCACTGCCGGGCTGCCGATTACGGCAATTGAAAATGTGGATGAATACTTCCCTTTGCCGGAACATTTCACCGCCAATCATAACAGTGAAATCTTCCTCCTTAATGTCGCCGGGGACAGTATGGTCGAAGCGGGCATCTTTGACGGGGACCGGGTCATCGTCCGCAAGCAGAACATCGCTCATAATGGTGATATCATCGTCGCGATGACCGAAGATGATGAAGCGACCGTCAAACGGTTCTACAAGGAGAAAGGCTATTACCGTCTGCAGCCGGAAAATCACACACTTGAACCGATCTACCTCGACAGCGTCACTGTACTCGGGAAAGTCGTCGGTCTGTTCAGGGAATTTTAAGCACATAAATCAATCCGCCGGGGGCGTCCCCGGCGGATTTCATTTTTTTATATAGTTCTCTGTATAGTATGGTACATCTTCTGAATTGTAATCCACCCCGATACCGAGGTGGGTATAGGCATCATTCAATGTATTCACACGATGCTCCTCTGAATTCAACAGGCTGTGATGCGAGAAGATCGGTGAAGTATGGCCCATTGCGATATTCTCACCCGCCAGTTTGAACCGGACCCCCTGCTCTTCCATACGGTCCTTCAAAGTGCCTCCGTCGGGGGAATCGTGGGAAAAGTAATCATTATCCGCCATATCTTCGCTGTGTCTGCCTGCAGCATCAGCCGCCCCATCATGGTGATCGAGTGCCCCGGCGCCGTACTGGATGCGTGTGGCGTTGACCAGCTGGAATTTCATCTCTTCATTATCCGCAGCGGGAGGATGATTATACAGCTCACCGTTTTCCATCTCCGACTGCTCCACGATGAGGAGGCCGTTCACTTCGTCCGCCTTATGCAGATCATAAAAGAAGAAGACATAGATGTCATCGATTTCAAAGACATCATATTCATCATTCTCCACGATCAGGCGTTTCTCACCTTTGTCCACGGTGCCGACCGGTTCCCCGTAGACTTCATGTATCCCCTCACGGTCCATACCCTGAATATTGATGGAATCGACCGTAACTTCATCATTATTCGTATACGCACCGGTGATCCTGCCGTCATTCACCAGCAGCATATGGAATATATCATTCTCGTTGATGATATGGAACTCACCGCCGTATTCGCTGCCGACCACTTTGGTGTCCCCGGGTGCCATGGCTAAAGTGCCGCCGATTTCATATCTCACGGAGTATGACTGTGCGCTGTTGACCTGCTCTATTTTGGATGTATCATAGTTCGGCAGTACGTACATATGCAGCCATTCCATGGCATAACCGCCGTCAAGCCCCTTCCTGAAATCATAGGATCCGGCTGCCGGATGCACGAAGAAGGCGATCACTGTCAGCACCGCCAGATATATCAGTTTTTTTAACATGGCTTCACCCGCTTCAGCGCAAAAGTGCGTTTATTGGAGCCGGACGACCGGCAGTGTCCGGATGGATTCATTCACTCTTCTTTCAGGGCTGCCCGTCCACCTTCACCAGGAGGTTGTCGATCAGGCGTGCCTTTTCATATTGTACGGCGATGAAGATGATGACATCCGATTCGATATGGGTAACAGGATCGAGATCCGGATGGCTGAAAATCTGCACATCATCAATCCACCCGCCGGTATGCCTGCCGATGTGATCTTTTATTTTGCCGAGGACAAGTGCCGGATCCCTCTCGCCGGCATGGATGAGTTCCTCACCCAGCTTCAGGCTTTTGTAGACGTGCGGAGCCTCCGACAGTTCCTGTTCGCTCAAGTTCATGTTCCGGCTGCTTTTGGCGAGGCCGCTCTCATGCCTTTCCGTTTCAACCGGGAGAATCTCGATGTCATGGTTGAAGTCTTCGACCATCCGCTGGATGATCATCAGCTGCTGCCTGTCCTTTTCACCGAACGTCGCATAGTCCGGTTCGATGATGTTGAAGAGTTTATTGACGACCGTCACGACACCCTCGAAGTGGCCCGGCCGTTTGACGCCGTCCAGCACATCCGCCATGCTGTTCAGTGAAATGTCGAGTTCAAGTTCACGCGGGTACATCTCCTCCGTCTCCGGATGGAAGACATAGTCCACTCCCGCTTCCCTGCAGATTTCAAGATCACTTTCCAGATCCCTCGGATAGCTGTCCAGATCCTCATCAGGCCTGAACTGGAGCGGATTGACGAAGATGCTCACGACGATCGTCCGGGCATGTTTTTTCGCCTCTTCCACCAGTTTCATATGTCCGCTGTGCAGTGCACCCATCGTGGGTACGAGCGCGACGCCCCCGGTGTCCGCATTCTTTAAATACTCCCTGATCTCCTTGATTTTACCCGTTGTTTTCATCCTCATATACCTTCTTTTTATAAGTAGTGTTCTCATCCGGGAATTTCTGATCCTTCACTTCTGAAATGTACTCCCCGATGGCTTTGATGCCTGCTTTGTCGAAGTCGCCGTACTGTTTTACAAACCTCGGCGGCCTCCCTGTGCCGTATTTGAGCACATCATGGTATACAAGCACCTGTCCGTCGGTGCCGATGCCCGCCCCGATGCCGATCAAAGGCATTTGGGTCTGACGGGCAGCCTTTTCAGCGAGGTCGGACGGTATCGCTTCAAGCACGGCCATCACCACACCGAGTGCTTCGAAATTCTGGAGGGTCTCTATGAGTTCATCCGCCTCTTCCCTGGAGGATGCCTGCATCCTGAAGCCTGTGAGGCCGACGGCCTGGGGAGTGAGTCCGAGATGCCCGACGACCGGGATGCCTGCATCAATCAGATGATGGACGAATCCTTTGAGGTGGGCCCCCTCGATTTTTATGGCATTGGCACCGCTCTCCTGATACAGCCTGATGGCGTTCTTCACCGCTTCCTCATGGCTGGCATGGTATGTGCCGAAAGGCATATCCACCACGATATATGTATCCGGCGCGCCGCGTCTTACGGCTCTCGCATGATGGATCATATCCTCGAGCGTCACTTCCACCGTCGACGCATAGCCGAGCACCGTCATGCCGAGCGAGTCCCCCACAAGGATCATATCGATGCCTGCAGCTTCCGCCTGCCGTGCACTCGGATAATCATAAGCGGTGAGCATCGTGATCTTTTCACCGCTCTTTTTCATTTCAATAAAATCCATTGTCGATTTCATTAATTTCCCTCCTGAGTGATCATTAAGTTATAATTATTCTACCACATTATACTCATTACAATTGGAGGTATTCTGAATGAAAATCGCCTGCATAGGGATTGGAGCCGTCGGTAGCATCATTGCAAGGGAGCTGAAGAAGACGGATTTCGATGTCGATTTATACTCGAGACGTGCAAGCAGCGGCTTCACCATTTATGAAAACGGGGAATACATTACATACAACCATCCTGTAAAAACGATGGCGGAGGCCCGGGGTCAGCGGTATGACATCATCTTCGTCGCCTCAAAAGCGACCGCACTTGAAGATTTGAAGCCGGTCATCCCGGCCGTCTCGCACGAAGGGACGGAAGTCATCCTGTGCCAGAACGGCATGGGGTATGACAGCTGGTTCCAGAACAGCATCCCGGCGGTCGTCTATATCAGCGGCCAGAAGAAAGAGGATCATATCGAGCATTTCAGGGACAGCCGGCTGATTATCCCGGATGCACCCCGCCGTCATCTCGACCGCCTCATTGAACATAGTGAACAGGACGAAAATATCCATCTTGAAATCAATAAAGACCCGGAATTTGAAAAGCTGCGGTATGAGAAGCTGCTCATCAATCTCGGGGTCAACACCATTACGGCCTTATCACGCAACACCGCCCGTATATTCCGGGATCCCGAAATCACCGCCCTGACGGAAGCGCTGCTTAAGGAAGGACAGGCCGTAATCAACCAAAAATCCCGCATCATCACAGATGACTTCATTGATGCCTCCATCCGGTTGTTCCAGAGTTATCCGGACCATATGGGCACAAGTATGTATTACGACGTCATGAATGATACGGCCACAGAATATGAATTCATCCAGAAATATTTCCATGATAACAAAAATGACCTTGAAACGCCCGTCCTAGATGTGACATATACCCTGCTTAAGGGATATGCGATCGGCCGTGGAAAGAATTGAAGACCGCATCTGCTGAGGCAGATGCGGTCTTCAATATTCATGTGCCGCAAAAAGTGTTCCGTATCATCTCTTCTTCATTCGGCGGCCGCTTATAATATTCATCATGTGAATCATCGAATGGTGTCTCGAGCACTTCCACCAGCTTTTTGACTTTGGAAAGGTCATCCGTCTTCTCAGCGTAGAACAAAGCTTCCTCCACCAGATGGTTGCGCGGTATGACGGCTGGGTTGGTGTTGATCATCAGCATATGTGCATCTTCGAGGGATTGGTCTTTTTCCCCGAGTGCCGCTTTCCATCTGCTGAGCCATCCATTCAGCTTTTCCTCATCTTCCACTTTGATGCTCTCGATGTTTCCAAGGGACAGGGCCCTGAATGTGGAGGTGTAATCCAATGACTCTTCTTCCAATATTTCAAGCAGGTCCAGGACAAGCGCAACATCACTTTCCTCCGGCGCCGGTATGCCTATTTTATTGACCATATCCGACAGCCAGTACGCCTGGTACAGATCCTTGTAGTTATCGAGTTTCTCCTGGGCGATTTCAATCGCCTTTTCCTCGTCATCGTTGAGCAGCGGCAGGAGCGTTTCAGCGAACTTGGCCAGGTTCCACTGTGCAATGCCGGGCTGGTTCCTGAACTGGTACCTGCCCTGGACATCAATCGAACTGTAGACGGTCTTCGGATCGTAATAATCCATGAATGCACATGGGCCGTAATCGATCGTCTCCCCGCTGATCGCCATATTGTCCGTGTTCATCACACCGTGTATGAAACCGATCGACTGCCATTTCGCAATCAGGTAACTCTGCGCATGGACGACGGCCTCGAGAAACAACTCATATTTGTTCTCTTTATCGGCAAAGTCCGGGTAATGACGCTCTATCGCATAATCGGCAAGCTCTTTAGCAGCTTCTTCACTTTCGATGATCGCATACTGGAAAGTCCCCGCCCTCAAATGACTGCTTGCGATCCTTGTCAGAACGGCACTTTTCTGCACCGTCTCCCGTCTTACAGTGTCCCCGGTGAGCGTGACGGCAAGGCTCCTGGTCGTGGGGATCCTGAGTGCATGCATCGCTTCGCTCACGATATATTCCCGGAGCATCGGGCCGAGCGGCGCACGGCCGTCCCCGGACCGGGAGTACTTCGTCCGCCCGGAGCCTTTCAGCTGTATATCATAACGCTGGCCGGCATGGACATGCTCCCCGAGCAGCACTGCCCGGCCGTCGCCAAGCCGTGTGAAGCTTCCGAACTGATGTCCTGCATATGCCATGGCAATCGGTGTCTCCCCGACGATTTCATTGCCGGACAGCACTTCCGCCCCCTCCTGTGAATTGAGGGCCGGTGCCTCCAACCCAAGGCTCAGGGCAAGCCCGGTGTTGAACAGCAGCATCTCAGGGCTGCTGGATTTTTCAGGTGCTGTCTCTGTATAAAAATGCGGGGACAGCTGCCTGTAAGTCGTTTCAAAATTGAAACCGAACGTCATTGTTTCCATCTCCAATCGAAATTCAGATTAATTCTTTCAAAGCCATATGCAGTGCATAGATGACATGTTCCATGACAAGCCCACCCTGTACATATACGGTGTAGGGCGGCCTGATCGGACCGTCTGCACTCAGTTCAAGGGAAGCACCCTGGACGAATGTGCCCGCTGCCATGATGACCGGGTTCTGGTACCCGGGGATCAGGTCAGGTATCGGCATGAATTTGGCATTCACCGGACTCGCCTTCTGGATCATCTGGACGAATTTGATCATCTCATCCTCAGTGTTGAAACTGACCGTCTGAATCAGGTCCGTCCTTTTATCGTTAGGTTTCGGGTCCGCCTCCATGCCGATCCTGCCGAGCACATGGCTCGTCAGCACCGCACCGTTCAGGCTCTCTGCGACAGCATGGGGTGCCATATAGAACCCCTGGAACATATCGGTGAGCACATTCAGGCTTGCCCCCATCTCTTTCCCGATGCCGGGCACGGTCAAACGGTAGCTCACCCTTTCCACAAGGTCAGCCCGGCCTGCGATATAGCCGCCCATCTTGGCAAGGCCGCCGCCGGGGTTCTTGATCAGGCTGCCGGCCATGATGTCCGCCCCCGCTTCCAGAGGCTCCCGCTCTTCGACGAATTCGCCGTAGCAGTTGTCGACGAAGATGATGACTTCAGGGTGCGCCTCTTTGATCGTGCGGCAGACCGCTTCAATCTCATCGACCGTCGTCGAGGCACGGAGGGAGTAGCCCCTCGACCGCTGGATGCCGATCACTCTGGTCCTGTCATTGATGGCCTCCATGATTCCTGTGATATCAAAGGTGCCATCCTTCAGTTCGACTTCCCTGTACGACACGCCTTCATCATAAAGACTGCCGATATCATCCTTGCTGCTTCCGACGACTTTCTCGAGCGTATCGTAAGGGGTGCCCGTGATGTACAGGAGTTCGTCGCCTCTCCTTAGGAGCGACAGCAGCACGAGGCTGATTGCATGGGTGCCGGAGATGATCTGGCTTCTGACAAGCGCGTCCTCCGCCCTGAACACATCCCGGTAAATATCCTCAAGCTTGTCACGGCCGATGTCATTGTAGCCGTAGCCGGTCGTGCCTGCGAAATCCGAATCGCTCACTTCATTATCCAGAAAAGCCTGCATCACTTTTGAAAAGTTCCTATATGCCATTTTTTTATTGTCTTTGATGATCGGTTCGATCTCTTCAAGAGATTCCTCAATCAGATTTTGCACTGCCAATGTCGTCACTGCCTACAATCCTTTCAATCCATCCACCTTCCGGTGAATATCCTTCTATTTTAAGATGTCCCGTCTCTTCATCCGTACTTGTCCCCTCGATGATCGTTGCACTTTTCAAAGGGTAATACAGATGGGAATCCCCTGCGGACAATTCGACTTCATATTTTTCGAAGTGCTTCTTCATAAAATCCTCAAGATGCTGGTTGATTTCCTGCTGCGGTGTGTTCTTCGACACATACACGGCAGGTTCATCGGTGATCAGATTTTCACGGTCATTCAAATCACTCTTGTTGAAGAAGATGATCTGGGGGATGTCCGTCATGTCCAGCTCCTTCATGAGCGTCTTTACGGTATCATAATGGGTCATGATGTTTTCTGCATTATTGTCGATGACATGGATGATGAAGTCACTGTCACCGGCTTCCTCAAGCGTCGATTTGAAGCTTTCGACCAAGGTGGTCGGCAGGTTTTGTATGAAACCGACCGTATCCGTCAAAATGCATTCGAAGCCGCCCGGTGTCGTCACCTGCCGCGTCTTCGGATCGAGTGTTGCGAACAGTTTATCCTGTTCGAGCGCATCACTGTCCGCCATGATGTTGAACAGTGTGGATTTGCCCGCGTTCGTGTAGCCGATCAGGGACACTTTGACCACCTGGTTCTTCTGTCTCTTTGCACGGTAACGCTCCCGATGGTTGATGATCGTCTTCAGCTGGTTTTTGATCTCTTTGATGCGGGTGTTGATATGCCGCCTGTCGGTTTCAAGTTTCGTCTCACCCGGACCCCGCGTGCCGATGCCCGCGCCGAGCCTGGATAAATTGATGCCCTGTCCTTTCAGCCTCGGCACAAGGTATTCCAGCTGTGCAAGTTCAACCTGCAGCTGCCCTGCCTTGCTGTGGGCCCTCAAGCTGAATATATCCAGGATGACCTGTGTCCGGTCGATGACTTTCATATCCAGGACGGATTCAATCCGCCTGTTCTGGCTCGCGGTGATTTCATTGTTGATGATGCAGTAATCTATGCCTTCATCATGCTCTGCCGCAACGGATTCCAGAAAGCCGATGCCGACGTAGCTTTTCGGATCGATCCTGTTCCTGTTTTGAATATACGAACCGACGACCTCGATCCCGCTGGACAGCGCCAGACTTTTCAATTCCTCCACCTCGGAGTGGATATCTTTTACATCGAATGTATTCACTGCGATGATGATGCCTTTTAAATTTTCAGACATACAGCCGGTTCACCTCCATCAGATTATTTCGTCTTAAATAAATGTTTAATAGTTTTATATTTAGTGTACATAACATATATACGGAATATTCGTTTGTTTATCAGAAAGGGGCGCTTCAAGTGAAAACACATATATACGACTTGAAGTTTAAAGATGCGGATGGTCATGAGCACTTCATGAAAGAGTATGAAGGGAAAGTGGTGCTGATCATCAACTTGCCGGCGGAGCCCGAATATACGGAGCAGCTGGCAGATCTTGAACATTTATACAGGAAACATAAAGAAGTCGGCTTCAATGTACTCGGTTTTCCCTCCGAAGACTTCACAAGGAGGATGCCCGTGGCAAACCTTCTTGCAGGCAATAAGGAAAAAGACGCCTACACTCCTGCTTTCCCCATCATGGAGACCGTCCATGTGAGAGGTAAAGATATGCATCCACTTTTCCAGTATCTTACAGAAGGCAAATCTGCACTTTTCAAAAATCAAGTGAAATGGGACTATACAAAGTTCATCATATCGCGTGAAGGGCGTGTCGTTTCACGTCATTCACCCCGCACCCCCATCTTGCAGCTCGAAGATGAAATCCGGCAGCTGCTCAGCGGTTAAAGATAAAACCCACCCAAAATTGGATGGGTTTTATCATTTTACAAATGTACTGATCGCATGCTTGTAGATCATATGGCTTTTACCGCCAGATTCCACTTTGATTACATACTTGTCGAAATCTTTGATCTTGCCTTTCATCTGGAAACCATTCTGCAGAATCACCGTGACTTCCAGGTCCTGATCCTTGATTTCATTCAAAAATTCATCCTGAAGATTTACACTGTTCATAGTCTCATACCCCTTTTTCATGTTCTTAAAAACTGATTCAGATCGTTGAAAATCTTCTCTTTGCTCGTTTCGTCCTCCATGTCATACCAATTGACATCCAGCTGGTTCCTGAAGAACGTCAACTGCCTCTTCGCAAAATGGCGTGTGTTCTGCTTGATGTTCTCCTTCACCTGCTGCAAAGAGATGTCACCTTCGAAATAAGGGAGGAACTCCTTATATCCTATTGCCCCTTTGGCCGTCGTCGACAGTTTATGTTCCTTGTATAACTTTTCGGCTTCTTCAGCAATCCCGTTATCGAACATCTCCTCAACTCGTTCGTTGATCCTGTCGTATAATATGGAACGTTCGCGTTCCAACCCTATTATAAATGTATCATATTTGGGCTTGTGTTGATAGTCAGAGTCCTTCACCGCCGGACGGTGGCTGATCCTTTCGGACAATTCGAATTTGATGAGCTGCCTGAGTATCCTCTGCCTGTTGTTGGGGTGGACTTTTGATGCCAGATCCTCGGATATCTCCTTCAGCCGGCCGTAAAGTATCGTGGTGCTCAGTTTATCCAGCCTTTCCATCAGTTCCCTTTTATCGGCATCATCCTCATCATGGAAATCGTAATCATAGATCAACGCCCTTATATAATGTCCGGTACCGCCCACGATGAAAGGTATTTTATCATTCTCATGATAAGTGTCTATCAAATCATCCACTTCATGCTTGAAATCATGGACCGAAAAACTTTCCTCCGGCTGCTTTATATCAATCATATGGTGGGCGATGCCCCTCATCTCTTCAGGCTTGATTTTCCCCGTCAAAATATTCATATGCTTATATACCTGCATCGAATCCCCGCTGATGATATCAAAATCGAAATTTTCTGCGATATCGAGCGACAGCGCAGTTTTACCGACCGCGGTCGGACCGATCAGCACTATTAATTTTTCATTGGTCGACATGTGACATCACCCATTCCAAAAGTTTTTGATATACTTGTTCCCTGTTTTTCTCATTCAACACTTCATGCCGGCTCGTCTCATACAGCTGCACCGTGACGGACCCCGCGTACGGCGCCATTTTCCCGGCCAATATACGTATGTCCCTGCCGAAACCGGAGAAGGGATCTTCTTTTCCACCGATCAGTAAAATCGGGGTTTCCGGCTGATAATGCTTCAGTGTATCATCGGAATCCGCCATCCTGATATGCCTTACGATTTCTGCGAGTGCATTGAAAGTCATGTTGCGCCCGCAGAAGCCGTCACTGTTATATCGCCGTACGACATCCATGTCGCTGCAGAGCCAGCGGTTCTGCTCATTTTCAGGGAAGTGTCCGTCATATCCGAAGAAAGCGAGCCTCGTCAGCCATTCACCGCGCATCTCAGGCACGAAGCGTTTCGCACCGCCCATGAGAAACGACAGGACACCGTTGGCAAGTCCTCTTTTGCTGCCGGTGCCGATGAGTATCCCTGCATCATAATCAGGCATGGCCAGCAGCCTTCTTGCGACGATCGACCCCATGGAATGGCCGAGTATGAAGGTCTCCAGATGCCGGGGGATGAGCGCCTTTACACAGAGGGCATCTTCCATCAGTTCATCGAAGCTTGCAAAATGGCCTGGAGTGTCTGTATCCGCCCCATGCCCCCTGTGGTTGTGGATGATGGTGAAGATGTCATTGGCCATCAGCCATGTGCAGAGCTCGTCATACCTGTCCATATGCTCGGCCATGCCGTGCAGTATCTGCACTGCAGCAACCGGCGCATCCGGCCTGAAGACTTTGGCCGTTATTTTATACTCTCCGTTGTGAACTTCCTCATAGGAAATCATCCGGTTCCCCCCTATTTCATGATCCTGTTGAACATCCTTTCAATTTCATACGTCGTCATCTGTATGATGACCGGCCTGCCGTGCGGGCATGTATACGGGCTGTCGCACCGGTTCAGCTCTTCAAGCAGGGCCTCCATCTGACGTTTATCCAGGTAGTGATTCGCTTTGATCGATTTTTTGCAGCTCATCATTATGGACATTTCCTCTTTGTAGTCGTTGACGCTGAAATGATCTTTATGACAGATGAAATCGATGAGTGAGGCGATATCCTCTTCCGGGTCATCTGCCTTGATCCAGTCGGGATAGCGTGAGACCGAGTAGCTTTTCGTACCCGTCTTCTCTATCTCAAAACCGAGATCCCTCAAGTCATGCAGTTTCTCATCGATCGTGATGACATCATCCAGCGGAAATTCGAATGTGTACGGGATCAGCAGCGGCACACCGTCCCCGTCTTTTTGTATATTTTCATAGTAGTATTCGTATTTGATCCTTTCCTGCGCGGCGTGCTGGTCCATCATATACATGCCGCTGTCGTTCTGCATCAATATATACGTGCCGTGCAGCTGGCCGATGATTTCAAGATAAGGGAGTTTCTCCTGCTCCAGTGGCTCTGCTTCGGAAGTGCCCGTCGACGTCTGCGCAGGTTTACGGAAAGGTGCCTTCTCCCTTTTCGGGCTCCTCCCGGTGCTGTAATCTGCCCGCTTCTCCGTTCCGGACACTTTCGGCCATGACTCAGAACGGCTTCCCGGTGTCTCCCGGACGCTGAGGGCACTGTTGCCGGTATCCGGACCGGATTCCGGTGCCGCTTTTGCCTTGGGCTGGCTGAAGTCGAAGCCCGGCTGTTCGGCCTTTTCCTGTTCATGCTTCTTCACGGATTTCTCAACGTCGGGGATGAGCGTCTCCTCCCGAAGGGCTTCCCTTACGGTCTGCTCGACGAGTGCGTTCAGTTCATGCTCCTTTGAGAACCTCACTTCCGTTTTGGCCGGATGGACGTTCACATCGACGATCTTCGGATCCATTTCCATATTGATCACCGCAACCGGGTATTTATCTTTCGGCTGCAGTGTATGATACCCGTTGATGATGCTCTGGCTCAGCCTGAAGTTCCTGATGAACCGCTGATTGACGGACAGGTTGATGAAGTTCCTGTGGCTCCGGGTCACTTCCGGTCGGACGATATAGCCTGTAATGTGGAAGTCCGGGGTTTTCGCCTCCACGGGCACCGCGAGCCTTGCGACATTGATGCCGTATATGTCAGCGAGCACCGCCTTCAGATCACCCTTGCCGCTCGTGCGGAGCCTCTCCCTGCCGTCGATCAGCAGCGTGAAGCTGATGGCCGGATGGTTCAGCGCCATGTGCTGTATGATGTCGATCACCTTCCCCGCCTCCGTCCTTAAGGAGCGGACATACTTCAACCTTGCCGGTGTGTTGAAGAACAGTTCACGGATCGTTATATCGGTTCCGATGCGTGCTTTTCCGGGTTCGTTCGCTGCAATGACCCCCCCGTCATACTGGAGTTTCACTGGCTCCGAGTCCCGGTTCATGGTCTCGAGCGTGACTTTCGCCACGGCGCCGATGCTTGCGAGCGCCTCGCCGCGGAACCCCATCGTCCGTATTTGGAAGAGGTCGTAGTCATTGCCGATCTTGCTCGTCGCGTGCCGCTCGAATAAGAGCGGAGCATCTTCTGCCTCGATGCCCTCGCCGTCATCGATCACCCGGATCTCCTTCATGCCCGACTCTTCGATGCTCACCTGGATTTCAGATGCGCCGGCATCGATGGAATTCTCGATCAATTCCTTGACGACTGAGCTTGGCCGTTCAACGACTTCACCTGCGGCGATCTTATTTTGTATTTTTGGATCGAGGATCTTTATTTTACTCATTATGATCATCCTTTACCATGCTGGTCAGTTCATTCAGCTTCTGCAGCCCTTCAAGCGGCGTCAAAGTGTTCACATCCACCGCCTTCAGTGCCTGGACCACATCCTTCGCCGTGTCTCCCGCCGCGGTCTCGAGGTCATCGAGGGGCAGCTCGAGCTGGTAGACATCGGCCTTCCCGGATTTGCGTCCCGATTCGAGCGCTGCGAGCTTCTCCCTTGCGTAAGAGGTGACCTCTTCCGGCAGTTCGGCGAGCCTTGCCACATGAATGCCGTAGCTCTTCTCCACCGCCCCCGGCTTCACCTTATGGAGGAAGACGAGCTTCCCGTCATATTCGGTCGCCTTGACATGGTAGTTGCCGAGGCCCGCGAGCTCCGCGTCTAGACGGGTCAATTCATGGTAGTGCGTTGAGAATAAAGTCCTCGCCCCGATGAAGTTATGGATATAGACGAGCATGCTTTCGGCAAGCGCCATGCCGTCGTAGGTGGAAGTGCCCCGCCCGATCTCGTCGAAGATCAACAGGCTGTCCTTCGTCGCCTTCCGGAGCGCCTCGTTCGCCTCCATCATTTCAATCATGAATGTCGATTTGCCGCTGGACAGGTCGTCACTTGCACCGATCCGTGTGAAGATGGCATCAAAGACCGGCAGCACCGCCCTTTTGGCGGGGACGAACATGCCCATCTGTGCCATGATGCTGATGATTGCGACCTGGCGCATATAAGTGCTCTTCCCCGACATGTTCGGCCCGGTGATCAGATAGATGAATTCCCCGTCATCCATACGCAGGTCGTTCGGCACATAAGTGTTTTCACCGATGACCTTCTCGACGACCGGATGCCGGCCGTCCTCCACTTCGAACTTTTCACGGTCGAATTCCGGCTCGGTCAGCCGGTAGGTATTCGAGACTTCCGCAAATGCAAGCAGGCAGTCGAGTGTCGAAATCATCTCCGCCGTCTTCTGGAGCCGTTCCATATAGGCTTCCATCTCTTTTCGGAGTTCGGTGAACAGACGGTATTCAAGGACGATGCTCTCATCTTCTGCAGTCAGTATCCTGGTCTCCATCTCCTTCAGCTCAGGCGTGATGAAGCGTTCGGCATTCGTCAGAGTCTGCTTGCGGCTGTAGTCGAATTTCTCGGCATCAAAATTCATCGCATTGACCTTTGAGATTTCAATGAAGTATCCAAAAACCTTATTGAAGCCGATCTTGATGTTCTTGATGCCGGTCCGCTCGCGTTCCGCTTCAAGGTATTCGTTCAGGTAGCTTCTTGCATTGTCCTGGATGTACCTCAGTTCGGAGAGTTTCTCATCATATTCCGACTTGAATATATTGCCGTCCCTCACGGTTTTCGGCGGCGGGTCGAGCAGGCTGTCATCCAGTATGCGGTGGAGATCCTCCAGTGCATCAAATCCTTTGAAGATCGGGAAGTCGAGCAGCCCGAGTTCCGTCAGTATGCTTCTGATGGCCGGGAGCCCTTCGAGTGAATCCCTGATCTGGATCAGGTCTTTGGCATCTATATTGCCGAAGCTGAGACGGCCGACGAGCCGCTCGATATCATAAACCTGGTTCAGGAGTTTGATCAGGTCCGCCCGCTCGATGAAGTTGTCGAGGAAAATGTTGACGACATCATGCCTCGCCTTGATTTCCGGAATGTTCATCAGGGGACGTTCGATCCATGAGCGGAGCTTCCTTTTGCCCATCGGCGTCTCCGTCCGGTTCAAATACCAGAAGAGCGAGCCTTTTTCCTTTTTCGTCTGTAAGTTGCTTAAAAGCTCCAGGTTGGAGATCGCTGCATGGTTGAGTTTCATGGCGCCGCTGATGCTGTGTTTCCTCACCGGCCTGAAATGTATGAGGCTCTTCATATTATTCGCACTGATATATGAGAGGAGGAGATTCAGCACTTCATCCTCGCGTACGCCCTCTTCCTTCTCGACATCATGCGCCTCCGCTTCACCGTACACCGTATAGAGCGGCGGATCGTTGTAGATCATGCTGAGCAGATGCGCACTCTCTTCATCGACGACGATCTCCGACGGTTCCACCCGCTCCACTTCGCTCCTCAGCTCATCCTCATCAGAGGTGCTGAAGGCATACAGCTCACCTGTTGAAATGTCCGCATAGGCCGCACTGTAGAGACCTGCTTCCTCATACAGGGCGAGCAGGTAATTGTTCCTGCCGTCCTCCATGCCGAAGTCATCGATCAGTGTGCCCGGCGTGATGACCCGGACGACATCGCGCTTGACCATGCCTTTGACTTCCCGCGGATCCTCCATCTGTTCACAGATTGCCACTTTGTATCCGTTGTCGATCAGCTTCGCGATGTAGTTCCTCGCGGAATGGTGCGGCACGCCGCACATCGGGATCGGGTCCTTCTTCTTATCCCTTGCAGTCAGGGTGATCTCAAGTACCTTGCTCGCCGTCACGGCATCATCATAGAACAGCTCATAGAAATCACCCAGCCTGAAGAACAGGAGGGCATCCTCATGCTGCTCTTTGATCGTTAAATATTGTTTCATCATCGGTGTGACTGATGTCGCCATAATAACACTTCCAAATCAATAATTTTATCTCTTCAATTATATCATCATTCAAAGTCTTGTTTGAAGGGATTAACGCTCATCCATCATCCCGGACAACACATTGCGTTTCTCCAGCTGCCTTAAGATGAACCAGGAAATCAGCGCACCGATCAGGCTGCTGACGATGAATGCCGGCGCAAGCACCATGAAGAAGCTGTCATCGAGCCCGAGCACCAGTATGAGCGGATAGGTCATCAGTGCACCGATCAGCCCGGTGCCGATGACTTCCCCGGCAACTGCAGCGGGCAGCTTTTTCAGGCGCCGGTACAAAAGCCATGCCAACAGTGCCCCCGCCATGCTGCCCGGATAGGCGAACGGTGTACCGGTGCCGAGCAGGATGCGTATGGTTGAAGACACGAATGCCTGAAGGACCACCCACGGCCCGGTGAGCACCGCCCCGATCACATTGATCAGATGCTGCACAGGTGCAGCCCTGATGAAACCGAGCGGTATCGTCACGATCATCCCAAGCACTACATTCAGTGCGATAAGTATACTCGTTATCGTCAATTTCCTTGTCATGACCCCACTCCCCCAAATGAAAACAGCTGTACACCGGCGGCGTACAGCTGAGTTCGATACATTATTATTCAATAGGTTCCTGATTTGGCCTGTTATGCACGGCGGCACCCGTTTCACCCATGAGCAGATCCCCGCCTGTCGATGTGATGACTTCTTCAGTCACGGTCCTGCTGATCGCATGGGAGACGAGCTGCAGGAGTTCATTGACCTGCTGCTGAGATTCCTGGAACTGGTTCACTATCGGCATTTCATCCAGTTCATCCTGGATCTTGCTGATCTTCTCCTCAGTCATCTGGTAGGCACGTTCCTTGCCGTAGTTCTGGAAGTTGACAGACTGCTTCTGGAGGCTCTTCAGGCTCGCCATCCTCTCGCGCACTTCTTTGTTTTCATGGATTTTGGCTTCCGCCTTCTTGAAGAATTCCACCTGCTCCGTCTCCGCCATCATCTTGCCCAGTTTCTTTGCTTCTTCAACGATTTCCTGCTTTGTATACATTACGCTTCCACCTTTTCTTCATTAAGCACTTCCACAAATTCACCCATCAGGGAATAATTCTTCGTTTCAGTGATTTTTACTTTGACTATCTTACCGATGACTTCATCACCGGGTGCCGTGAAATTCACGAGTTTACTCTTGTCCGTATAACCTGCATAAATGTCATCACGCTTCTTGCTGGTGCCTTCGCACAGCACATTCACGTACTCATCCTGATACTTGCTGAGTGCATCACGCGTATAATGCGTGACCAGGCGGTTCAGACGCTGGAGGCGGTCCTTCTTGTCCTGGTCGCTCACATTATCCTCCATTTTGGCGGCAGGTGTGCCGTCCCTCGGGGAATAGATGTAAGTGTAGGCATGCTCGAAACCGACTTCCTCATACAGCGTCATCGTATCCAGGAACTGTTCTTCAGTTTCATTCGGATAGCCGACGATGATGTCCGTCGTGAGTGCCACATCCGGCATTTTATCCCTGATTTTGCCGACGAGTTCAAGATACTCCTCGCGGGTGTATTTCCGGCCCATGATCTTAAGCACATCGTTATTGCCCGACTGGACCGGCAGATGGATATGCGGCATCAGGTTTTCACCTGTCGCGAGCACATCGATCAGATTGTCCGTGAAATCCCACGGATGGCTCGTAGTGAAACGCACGCGCGGTATATTCGTCGCGGACACGTCACGCATCAGATCGCCGAGGTCGTAACTGTAATCCAGCTTCAGATCTTTGCCGTAGGAGTTGACGTTCTGCCCGAGCAGGGTGATCTCCTGGTAGCCTCTCGCTGCAAGGTCCCTGACTTCTTCAAGTATGTCTTCCGGCATCCTTGAACGTTCCTTGCCGCGTGTGAAGGGTACGATGCAGTATGTACAGAACTTATCGCATCCGTACATGATGTTCACCCATGCCTTTGTGCCGCCTTCGCGCACTTTCGGCAGATTCTCGATGACATCGCCTTCCTTGGACCATACTTCGATCACTTTCTCCTTGGACATGTAGGCTTCATCCAGTATATTCGGCAGACGGTGGATATTGTGTGTACCGAATATGATATCCACGTTCTGGTATGATTTCATGATCTTGTTGACGACGGATTCTTCCTGCGCCATGCATCCGCATACCCCGATCAAAACTTCCGGATTGTTCTGTTTGACATGCTTCAGGTTGCCGATCTCGCTGAACACCTTATTTTCGGCATTTTCCCTGATCGCGCATGTATTCAGTAAAATCAGGTCCGCATCATCTGTCGTGTCGGTATGTTCATAACCGAGTGCTGCGAGGATGCCGGCGATGACTTCGGTGTCATGCACGTTCATCTGGCAGCCGTAGGTGCGGATAAAGAATTTGCGTCCTTTGCCGAGCCCCTTGAAGCGTTCCTCGATTTTGAAATCTGAATGATATTCGACTTCAGTCTTGCCGCGCCTTCTGGCATCCCTGAGGTTCGGCGGCTGGTAGACATGCTGGAAGTATTGGCTGTAATCTTTCTCTTCTTTTTTACGGGTGACCTTTGAAGCATCCAGTCTCTGTTCTTCATTCATATTAAAACCCCATTTACTCCATTGAAATATCTTTATTCAGTATATAGGTTTTCGTGAATAATTTAAAGTCAATTTAATTTTTCTTAAAGTCCCCGGCATGTAAATTCAAATAAAAGACACACCGCAGTGTATGCGGTGTGCCTCATCCAATCATTTCGCATTGATCATTTCATGATAGCGGCCCTGCTTCTCAAGCAGTTCCGCTTCCGTGCCCGATTCGAGCATCCGTCCGTCCTCAAGGACGAATATCCGGTCGACGGCCTTGATGGTATTCAGCCGGTGGGCGATGATGATGCTCGTCCGGCCTTTCATCAAGTGTTCGAGTGCATCCTGGATCTTAAGCTCCGTCACGGTGTCTATGCTTGAAGTCGCTTCATCGAGCAGCAGTATCGCAGGGTCGGTGACGAGCGCCCGGGCGATCGATATGAGCTGCTTCTGCCCCTGGGAAATAAAGCCCTCATCCAGCTCGAGCACCGTGTCATAACCGTCTTCAAGCTGCATGATGAAATCGTGCGCATTGGCAAGCTTCGCCGCTTCCTCGACTTCCTCATCCGTCGCGTCAAGTTTGCCGTAGCGGATGTTCTCCCTGATCGTCGCTTCGAAC
Organism: Salinicoccus kekensis; assembly: GCF_900220995.1. Classification (GTDB taxonomy): domain Bacteria; phylum Bacillota; class Bacilli; order Staphylococcales; family Salinicoccaceae; genus Lacicoccus; species Lacicoccus kekensis. The sequence goes on along the minus strand of NZ_OBQF01000001.1, from coordinate 307,876 downwards.
AGGTAAGGGTCCTGCAGGACGAAAGCCGTCTGCGAGCGTACGGTATGACGTTTGTAGTCCGTGAGATTTATGCCGTCGATCAGGATCTCACCGCCGTCCACCTCATAGAACCGTGCGAGCAGCTGCATGACCGTCGTCTTGCCCGCCCCCGTCGCCCCGATCAGTGCGACGGATTCGCCCGCATCTATCGCAAACGACAGATCCTGGATCGTATGTTCATACTGTTCCTTATCATAGGAGAAATAGACGTTTTTGAAGTCGATATATCCTTCGATTTTTCTATCTTCTATCGTGCCGTCATCGGTTTCGGCTTCGGTGTCGATGATGGTGAACACCCGCTCCGCACCCGCAATCGCCGACAAAACCTGGTTGAACTGGTTCGAAAGGTCCGCAAGCGGGCGCGTGAACTGCCTCGCGAACTCGGCGAAAATCACGATCGTCCCGATGGTGATCAGCCCGTCGGTGTAGAGGGCCATCAGCCCGCCCGCCCCCGCGACGATCGCAAAGCTGACGTTGTTCAGCATGTTCATGATCTTCGGGATGAATCCCGCATATAAGAGGGCCCAGAAAGTGACATGGCGGAGGTTTGCGGCCCGCTCCTCGAAATCGTTGATGGTCCGCTCCTCCTGGGAGAACACCTTCACGATCTCCTGTCCGGAGATGACCTCCTCGATGTAGCCGTTCAATTCGCCCGTGCGCCGCTGCCTCTTCTTATACAAAGGCCCTGTGCGCCTTGTGACGAATGCCACACCGAATATAAGGAGCGGCACGATCGTCATCGTGAGCAGCGTCAGCAGCGGGCTTAAGTAGATCATGACCGACACCGTCGCAAGCAGCGTGACGATGCTCGTCGTAAACTGGATGAATGAGGAGTTCATCGTCTGTGACAGCGTCTCGATATCATTGGTCATCCGGCTCATCAGCTCGCCGTGCTGCCTTTTATCGAAAAAGCGCACAGACAGCTGCTGCATATGTGAAAACAGCCGCACCCGGAGGTTGTAGATCGTCCTCTGGGCGAGCCCGACCATCAGGAATGATGCCAGATACTGGGTGCCGGCGGATAGCACATATACGATAAATATGAACAATAAAAGGCTGATCAGCCCGTCGAACTGCTGGACGACGAGATAATTGTCCACCGTGTAACCGATCATGAACGGTCCGACGATCGTGAGGAGGCTCGTGATCATGACGATGAAGATGATGAAGTATAAGAGCTTCCGCTCACCCCGCATGAACTGCCACAGCCGCACCAGTGTGCCCCAGAAGTCGCTCGCACGCTGGTCCTCTTTCTTTTTGCCGCGGCCGATCTCTTCTTTCTTCAGTGCAGGTTCATAGCCGAAAGGCCTTTTTATTTTGTCAATCATCAAGATGACCCCCTTCATGTTGGGATGCATTGATCCTGCGGTACAGCTCCGACTCTTCGATGAGTTCATCATGGGAGCCGATGGCGCTGATCCTGCCGTCATCGAGCAGTATGACCCGGTCCGCCGTCTTCGCCGTGACGATCTTCTGGGTGATGACGATGCGTGTCGCTTCCTCACCGTCCAAGGCCGACCACAGGGCGGACTCGGTCTTGATGTCAAGGGCCGAGGTGCTGTCATCCAGGATGAGGATCGACGGCCGCCTGACCAGGGCGCGTGCAATCGACAGGCGCTGTTTCTGTCCGCCCGAGAGCGTCACGCCGCGCTGCCCCACGATCGTCTTATACTCATGGTCGAATGCTTTTATATTTTCATGGATCTGCGCTTTTTCGGTGGATGAGACGATATCCGTATGCAGTGCCTCTTCATCCCCCCATAACAGGTTTTCATAGATGGATCCGGAGAACAGGATCGCCGACTGCGGCACGTAACCGATCGTCTGCCTGAGATCCTCCTCGTTCCACTCCTTGACATCGATGCCGTTGACGAGGACCCGCCCTTCGACGACATCATACATCCTCGGGATCAGGCTGATCAGGGTGCTCTTTCCGGAACCGGTGCCGCCCATGATGACGAGCTTTTCATTTTCCGCCACTTCAAAGGAGATATCCTTCAGTACATAGCGTGTGGTGCCTGGATATTTGAATGATACATTTTCAAACTTGACCGATCCCGCCTTCGCCTCCTTATTGATGATGTCGTTGTTGTTATCGACAATCGGTGCGTCCAGCACGGCATTCATCCGCTCACTGCTCGCCTTCGAGCGTGAATAGGCGATGATGATGAATGCAAACATGGAAAATCCGCCCTGCATCCGGAGACCGTAGTTGATGACCGCCACCACTTCACCGATTTGCACGTTTCCTGTCTGGAGCAGATCTGACGATGCCCATATGACGAGCAGGAGGCCCGTGTTCATGATGATCAAAAGCACCGGCAGGATGGATTCCATCAGGCGGAGCCCACCCACGGTGTCGTTTTTCAGGTTCCTTGCGACACTGAAGAATTTATTGTTTTCAAAAGACGCACGGTCATTGGCTTTTATGAGCCGGACCGCCTCGAGGTTCTGCTGGATGAAGCGGTTCAATTTATCGAGCCGCTTCTGGACACGCAGGAATATGCCCGCACCTTTTTTTGCCACTATGTAAAGGAAGATCAGCAGGAACGGAGTCAGCACCGACAGGTAGAAACCGAGTGTCGGATTGACGATGAATGACATGACGAGGGATCCCACCACAAGCAGCGGTGCCCTCAGGACAATCCTGAGCGACATATAGAGCAGCATCTCCGTCTGGAGCACGTCCTGAGTCAGCCGTGTGATCAGGCTCGATGTCGGGAACTTGGACAACGTCGTCAGCGTGAAGCTCTGTATCCTTTTGAAAAGTGCCGTCCTGAGGTCGTAACTGAAATTCGTCGCGACGAAACTTGCGAAATACGAGTTGATGATGCCGGCGGCAAAAGATACGAGGCTCAGCCCCAGCATGACACCGAGGTAGATCCATACGACATCGATTTCGCCTGCGACGATGCCGTCATCGATCACCTTTGAGATGAAGAATGGCTGGAGCAGCTCCACTGTGAGCTCCGTCAGCATGCACAACAGGGCGATCACCATGAACCATTTATATTTCAGGGAAAACTTGAAGATTTTTAACACGCGTCACACCACATTTCTTTCGGTCGCCGAAGTATTGTTTTCATTATGACACAATTTTTCAAAAATTAGTAGGGTTTATATATGAATAAAACCGGCTGATGATTGTCAGCCGGTCGACTCGATAATCTCGACGTTCATATTGGACAAAAGCTCGATCGCCTTGTCATGGAGCTCATCACTTGTGCTGGCGACGAGATTTTTATTCAGGATGATGTCCGCCTGCGGAAAGACATTCTGTATCACCATTATATTTGAGACGATGCATATATTCGTCTCGGCCCCGATGAATTCGATCGGCCGGTTGTTCTCGACATCGTCCCCGTACTTTTCCTTGAGGCTCATCGCCTCTTCCGGCGGGATGCCGTAAAACGTCTTCGTGTATTCGTCCCCATGGGTTTCAAGCAGTTCGCGGAACTGCGGATAGATCTCCTCATCGAAGCGGATGCTTTCGGTCGAGCGCTTATCATGCTCGAAATCCGGATAGAGGTTCCGTGTGTAGATGACCGGTTCCCCCTCATCAATCGCCCTTCTGATCCTCGCCTCGATGCCGTCTTTCACCTTTTTGGTCCATTGGGCATAGCCCGAACCCCTCTCATCAAATATATCATTCTGCAGATCGATTGCTACAAGCATCGCTTGCTGCACCTCCCGTGGTTAATACTGTTTATAAGTTGATTTTACTACTATAATCCCTCGGGTGCACTCATTTAAACATGTTGCGGTGGGAAGCCCTCCTCCTTTTCCGATTTGCATGGCTGGTTTTCTGTCCTCAGATCGGATTCCTCATCCATTTCCGATTTGCGTGGCTGATTTTCCGCCCTCAGCTCGGATTCCTCATCCATATCCGATTTGCGTGGCTGATTTTCCGTCCTCAGCTCGGATTCCTCATCCATTTCCGATTTGCGATGATGTTTCCTCCTCTTCAAATCGGAAAGGCACTCCCGAATCACTTTAATAATCCAATAAACCCCGCTTCTTGTTATTTCGTACGCAGTATTCGCTGATTTCGTCATTTGAATATTTCTGAATCAGTGCAGGGGTGACTGTCCACGAGCTGTTTAAAATTTGTAATTCCACAATCAACTGTTCAAGCACTTCCAAAACCGGTAAGGGCGTACGACATCCGCTGCATAGAAATTTATAGCGGTTCACCCGCACGAGCCGTTCGCCGCACGCAGCACAGAATACGCCTTTCCGAATATCCCGGAAATCCACCGTCGTATCACCCTGATACTTCAGCACAGTGACCCGCCGCGCTTCCAGGTTCCCGACGAGCCTGCTGTGGTCATGGTGGTTGACGGTCATCGCCTTCACCAGCTTCTTCCGCAGATTGCTCCTCACGATGATTTCATTGCTCGCGGGCAGGTTGAATATCGTCTGGTCTTTATTGATGAAGACCAGCAAATTGAACATCCTGATGCGGCCCTCTACACCGTCCAGCAGCTTCCCCATCATGTTGCGCTGCTTCACAACCTGGGCCAGTGGATCGGCAAACTCGCCGCCATTGTCGAAAAACCAATGTGAATCCCTGTGATGCAAATCGAAGCTGTAGTTTTTTATTTCAAAAGTGTAGAGGTAATCCTTTGCGATGACTACGTTGTCGATCTGCACGTGACCCGCCTCCGCCTCAGGCCGGGTCAACAGCCGCGCATCGACCGCCTCGGGATAAAAATTATAATCCTTCATATGGACAATGTTCGTACCGTGAATAAAACCCTCCAATATACCGTCGAAAATCAGCTCCCCCTCATATCCCGCTTCGAGCTTCTGCAGCTCCTCCTTTTCAAAAGCCGATAATTCATAACGCCGGTCCAAAATCTCAAGCTGCCGGTGCCGCCTCGTCTTCTCCCTCAAATGAAACTCCCTCCTTTCCCCCATCGTAAACCGCACGTAAATTGTTGTCATATCGCAACAATTCAATTTCTGCACCACAAAACCCGCAGATATCACAAATCCCCTCCAAAAAATGACAGTTATCCGGTTTCTGCACCCCAAAATCCGAAATCTGTAAAATCAAAAAAGCCCCGCCGGATCGAATCAATCCGGTGGAGCTCCATATAATTATGCTTCTGCAACTTTCTCTTCGACCACTTCGACTTTAGCCGGGGATGGATCGATGCTGCTCCTGACGAACAGTGCACAGATCAATCCGAAGATGGAAATGCCGGTGATGAAGTAGAATGCGTATTTCACACCTGCTGCAATCATTTCAGGGGGTGCGCCGGCGGCGTTCCCTGCCATGAACGTATTCTGCCCGATTGTGAACACGGTGATCGCAACAGCCGTACCGACCGCACCTGCTACCTGGTTCAACGTGTTCATCGCGGCTGAACCGTCCGCGTACACATCACGCGTCAGCTGGTTCATCGCGTTCGTCTGTGCAGGCATCGTCGTCATCGTGAGGCCGACGAACAGGATCATGAATGATACGACGATCTGCCATGCCGGCGTATCCGCCGCAAGTACCGTGAGGAAACTGAAGTTCGCAATGACGATCAGGACGAACCCTGTGATGATGAACACCCTCGGTCCGACTTTATCAAATAAACCACCGACCACAGGTGAGAGTATGAAGTTCATGAAGTTGCCCGGCAGCATCAGAAGTCCTGCTGCCATTGCGCTGAACATCAATGCACCTTTCAAGTATAAAGGCAGCAGTATCGCAGTGGACAGGATGATCAGGATGCTTAAGAACATGATCAGTGTGCCGAGTGTGAACATCGGGCGCTTGAAGACACGCAGGTCCACCATCGGCTGGTCCATCGACAGCTGCCTGCCGCCGAAGGCGATCAGTGCAATGATTCCGATGATCAGCGGTATGAAGACGACCGGTGCAGTGATCGACTGCTCGGCCAATGTGCTCAGTGCAAAAACGAGCCCGCCGAACCCTGCCGTGGAGAGGGCGATGGACGCAAGGTCGATCTTCGGCTTCGTGATTTCAGACACGTTTGAAATGACGGTGAATGCATACAATGTGATCAGGACATAGACGACTGCACTGAACCAGAATATCCATTCCCAGCTCATCGTACTGATGATGATGCCTGAAAGGGTCGGCCCGAGCGCCGGCGCCGTCGTGATGACGAGCCCCATGATGCCCATCACCATGCCACGTTTATGAATCGGGAATATCAGCATGACGACACTCAGCATCACCGGAAGCAGTATGCCCGTTCCGACGGCCTGGATGACACGGCCGAGCATGAGCATCGGGAAGTTCAGGGACATCGCTGCAAATAAAGCCCCGAGCAGTGATATCGTAAGGCCGCCGATGACAAGCTGCTTAGTCGTGAACCATTTCATCAGCAGTGCCGACACCGGCACGAGGATTGCAAGCGTGAGCAGGTAACCCGTCGTCAGCCACTGCGCCGTCGTGGCGCCGATTTCGAATTGTGCCATGATTTCCGTCAGTGCCATATTCAGCGCCGTTTCTCCGAATAAACCTATAAATGCACCCAGCATTAAAACCAACGCCATAGACTTTGGTGATTTTACATGTACTTTTGAATCCATATTTACTTCGCTCCAATAAGATATTTTTGGCGTTCTAATTTGTATACTGTGAACAAAAATATCATTACAGCGATAAAATTACAGAAGTGTAAAACTTCCGTTCAGAAACCAACTATCTTAATATATCAGATAGGATTCAAAAATTTCTAATGTTTTTTTCGCAAAACCACAATGTAAATGTTTTCATATAACGTAAAAGCCGATTTCAGGCATAAAAAAGCCCGGGTCTCCACCCCGGGCAGTACATGATTTTATTTGAATTCGGCCATCATATCATCGAAAGTGCTGCGCTCAAGACGCATCTCACGCGAGATCAGCGGCTCATCGTTGTATTCCCCGAGCTGCTCCTCATATGAAGGTGCATCCGGATTATGGTAGATGATGCCTTTCAGCAATCCGTCATTCTCCATGATGGTGTTCATCGCAGAAGTCGCATCATGGACGTCATAACCTTCAAAGTCCGCAATCGGGATCAGATTCTCTTTGAACCAGTCGTACGTGTTCACCTTGTTGTAGGTGACGCACGGGCTGAAGACGTTGACGAAACTGAAGCCTTTATGGCTGATCGCCTGCTGGATGATCGACGTCAGCTCCTTGATGTCGGAGCTCACACTTTGGGCGACGAATGTCGCACCGCTCGCAAGAGCCGTCTTGATCGGCTGGATCGGCTGCTCGATCGACCCCTTCGGCGTGGACTTCGTGACAAAGCCTTTTGAAGAGGACGGGCTCGTCTGACCTTTCGTCAGGCCGTAGATCTGGTTGTCCATGACGATGTAAGTGATGTCGATGTTACGCTTCAAGGCGTGTACAGTATGCCCCATGCCGATTGCGAAACCGTCGCCGTCACCGCCGGAAGCGATGACCGTAAGGTCTTTATTCGCCATTTTGACACCCTGCGCCACGGGCAGGCTGCGTCCGTGTGTGGCATGGAAGCCGTATGACTTGATGTAGCCGCTTAGACGGCCGCTGCAGCCGATGCCGGTGATGACAGCGAGCTCATCCGGCTCGAGGCCGTTCCCTGCACAGGCTTTCTGGATGGCCGCCTGCACGCTGAAGTCGCCGCAGCCCGGACACCAGTTGGGTTTGATGTTATTCCTGAAATCTTTGAATGTCGCCATTTATAAAACTTCCTTTATCTTTAAGATCGACTGTATATACTTCTCAATCTCATTCGGTTTAAACGGTGTGCCATTATATTTCGTGAAGGATTTCATCTTGGAGTGCATATGATAGTTCATCTTGACGATGTTGAAGAGCTGCGCACTGTAGTTCTGCTCGATGACGAGCACTTCTTTTGCGCCATCCAAGTACGGGTACAGCGCTTCAGCCGGGAACGGATGCAGCTGCTTCAGCTGGACATGCGTGATGCTGCCGACGATATCCTGATCGAACCGCTGCACCGCTTCGCCTGCAACACCGTTGACGCTCAGGAAGCTGATGATGAGTAGCTCGCTCTCTTTTTCACCGGTCACCTTGAATGGTTCCCTCATGACGAAATTCTCAAGCTTGCGCATCCGCTTCTCCATCATGACCTGGCGGTTATCAGCCGTCTCACTCGGCGTCCCCGTCGGGCTGTGTTCGACGCCTGTCACATGGTGGATGCCGCCCTTCAGGCCGGGTATCGGACGCGCGGATATGCCGTCATCACTGTCGCCGTACCGCTCGAAGTACTCCGTATCACCTTCATCACGCTCTATATCCTCAAGGATCGTCTTCCCGCGGTTGATCTGCACACGGGACAAATCGAACGGATCGGATGTCTGCTTGCCGAGAGACATCTGAAGGTCTGACAGCAGGATCACCGGCACCTGGTAATATTCCGCGAGGTTGAATGCATCTATTGTGGAATAAAAAGCATCTTCAACGTCGGACGGCGCCAGGACGATTTTCGGGATGTCGCCGTGCGTCCCGTAGATCATCTGGTTCAAATCCGCCTGCTCCTGTTTCGTCGGGAGCCCCGTCGACGGACCGCCGCGCATCGTGTTGACGATGACGAGCGGTGTTTCCGTCATGCCGGACAGTCCGATGGACTCCATCATGAGGGACAGACCCGGGCCTGCCGATGCCGTGAAGCTTCTCGCCCCGGCATAGTTTGAACCGATCGCCATCGTCACCGCCGCAATTTCGTCCTCGGTCTGGATGACCGTGCCGCCGAGTTTCGGCAGGTGCTTGATCATGTACTCCATGATCTCGCTGGCAGGCGTGATCGGATATGCCGGCATGAAGCGCACGCCGGCATTGACCGCACCGAAGCCGATCGCATCGTTGCCGATCAGATACAACCTTTCCTTACCGTCTGAGGCTGCAAGCTCAAAATCATTGGTGATGTCCATATACGAGAATTTTTCATCCATCGCCGCGTAGCCGAGGCGGAGCGCGTTATGGTTGCTCTCCACGATCTCCTCGCCTTTTCTGATGAACATCGTATGGATCATATCCTTGAACGGCTCCATCGGCAGTTTCATGAGCCTTGCGCTCGCACCGATCGCCACCATGTTCTTCATCAGCTGGCTGCCCTGCTCTTTTGCGATTTCCGTAAATGGAATATCCACCAGGACCACATCGAGCGATTCATCCACGGTCGGGTTGAACTTCGCATCCGCCAGAATGATGCCGCCGTCATAAAGCTCATGGCTGTTCACATCGATCGTCTGCTGGTCGAATGCAACGAGTATATCTATATTATCATCCACCGACCGGACTTCATCGACTGAAATCCGGACGTTGTTGTTGGTGTGTCCACCTTTTATACGACTGGAGAAATGACGGTAGCTGTAGAGGTGATAACCCAACCGGTTGAGTGTCGTTGAGAATATCTCACCTGTCGACTCGATCCCCTCACCCTGCTGTCCGCCCACTTTCCAGGACAATTGTTCTTTCATATAAGAGCCTCCTCTTTTCATTTAAAACTATATCAGATAAATGCCCGTCAATCATGATCGGGATGCCGTTTACAGGCAAAATCATACTTGAGTCCGAGCCCCTTACTCCGTGATCCTGATCTTTTTTATTTTTTTGTAACCGGTGTCGATGATGACGCCGGATAAGATGCCTTTCCCTTCGTCCGGCACATCATGTCTCACGGGGAGCTGATTTAAGAAACGCTCGATGACTTCCTCTTTGCGTATGCCTAAAATCCCGTCCTTGAACCCGGTCATGCCCGCATCCGTGATGTAGGCCGTACCGCCGGGTAGGATCTGTTCATCATTGGTCTGCACATGGGTGTGGGTGCCAACGACCGCATCCACCCTGCCGTCCAGGTAATATCCCATTGCAAGGCTTTCACTCGTCGTCTCGCTGTGGAAATCGACGAACGCCTCATCATAGTCGTTGTTTTCAAGAACATGATCCGCTGCCTTGAACGGGCAGTCGATCGGCGGCATGAAGCTTCTGCCCTGCAGGTTGAGTATCAGCAGCTTTTTACCGTTGACGTTGATGATCTCATGCCCCCGCCCCGGTGCCGACTCAGGATAGTTCAGCGGCCTGATCATATTGACTTTGCCGTCAAGCAGCCCGTAGACTTCATTTTTTGCGAACGCATGATTGCCGAGCGTTATGAAGTCCGCACCATATCCGAGCAGTTCCTTGTAGATTTTTTCGGTGATGCCCTTGCCATGGGCGGCATTCTCCCCGTTGACGATGGCGATCTGTGCCCCGTGCTCCCTTTTGAGTGCAAGCAGATGATCACGCACCATCCTTCTGCCCACTTTACCGACCACGTCGCCTATAAATAAAATTCTCATGATTTCATCCTTACTAAATTAATTTTTGCTGGTATGTATGTTTATCAGGTGTGTCTCTGGGTAGGAAATAATATAAAAAATTTTAGGAGTGAAGTGCATGTCATTATCAATCGATCCGAAGGAATTCGCAAGGACCGCAGTCATCGCTAATCCCGCGAATGCATCCACTGCAGATGAAAAGGCGATGGAGGCTTTGGAATTATATTTGAGCGCATACCGTCTTGCGGAAAAATATGAAAGGATTTCAACCACCCACAGCACCCAGGAGACATCCGAGATACTGCAGATTTTGAAAGATAATGACGCCAAAATGTAATTATACATGAAAAAGCCATGAACTTACAGCAGATCCTCAGCAATTTAAAGACAAAACCGTTACAAAATAAAAAAAGCCTCCGAACTTATCAAAGTTCGGAGCTTTTTTATTTGGCATATTCCACTGCCCTCATCTCACGGACGACTGTCACCTTAATGTGTCCTGGATACTGCAGTTCATCTTCAACTTGTTTTTTGATGTCCCTGGCAAGTCTGTGGGCATTCAGGTCATCGATGGCATCAGGCGACACCATCACCCTGATTTCCCGGCCTGCCTGGATTGCAAATGTCTTCTCGACACCCGGATGGGCTTCCGCAATTTCTTCAAGCCTCTCCAGACGCTTCACATAATTTTCAAGCGTCTCTCTTCTCGCGCCCGGTCTTGCAGCACTCAGAGCATCCGCTGCCGCAACAAGTATCGATATTATATTATTCGGTTCAACATCACCATGATGCGAATGAATCGCATTGATGACTGTTTCCGGCTCTTTGTAACGCTTGGCGAGTTCCACACCGATTTCAACATGGCTGCCTTCCACTTCATGGTCGATCGCTTTGCCGATATCATGAAGCAGTCCTGCACGACGTGCCATCGCCACGTCTTCCCCGAGTTCGCTTGCAAGCATGCCTGCAAGATACCCGACTTCGACGGAGTGTTTGAGCACATTCTGCCCGTAACTTAAACGGTATTTCATCTTGCCAAGATGTTTGATGAGTTCCGGATGCAAATTGTGGATATCGAGTTCAAACGCTGCAGCCTCACCTGCATCACGGATATCCGATTCCATATTGCGTCTCGCTTTATCCACCATTTCTTCAATTCTTCCCGGGTGGATCCTTCCATCCTGCACCAGTGATTCCAATGCGTTTTTCGCAATGGCCCGGCGTATTGGATCAAAGCCTGATAAAATAACTGCCTCAGGTGTATCGTCAATGATCAAGTCGACACCCGTCAGTGTTTCAAGTGTGCGTATATTACGGCCTTCACGCCCTATTATACGGCCTTTCATTTCATCATTCGGTAAATTCACTACGGAAACGGTAGATTCGGAAGTATACTCGGCTGCATATCTCTGTGCAGTCATGGCGAGCAGTTCCTTCGCTTGTTTGTCTACGTCCATTTTCATCTGGTTCTGTTTTTCCTTAACCATAACAGCCATATCATGTGACAGTTCTTTCTCTAGTTCAGAGAATAGTTCTTCTCGTGCTTCCACACGTGTTAAACCGGAGATGCGGGATAATTCTGTTTCCTGCTGATTGATAATTTCTTTGATCTTTCCATCCTCGGCATCAACCAATTGCTGTTTTTCTTCAATTTTCGCCTCTTTAATCTCCAGGGCTTCGTCTTTCTTTTCCAGATTTTCACTTTTGCGGTCAAGCATCTGTTCTTTCTGCAGCAGCCTGGATTCGAATGCCCTTAAGTCGTCGCGCTGTTCATCCAGCTCGCGTTCCAGAGCATCCTTAAGGTTCTGGTTTTCCTCTTTTGCTTCCAGCAGCTTCTCTTTCTTCAGGCTGTTCGCTTCTTTCTCAGCTTCGCTGATGATGTGCTGGGCTGAGGTCCGCGCTTCCTGCTGCTGCCTGGTCAAAATTGACTTCACTATAAAATATCCGATTACAACGCCTAGAATTATGCCGAGCAAGATCAAGAAAATGTTTATCAATTCCACAATAAACACCTCCCCAAAAAGCTCAAGCTAATCATATATATAATATAATTTTCAAATATTATATATAACAATTCTAAATATAAATACAAATAAAATCAAGCACCAGCTTTCGCAATCGTGAAAGCTGGTGCTTATTGACTTAGATTTCTTCTTCTTCTTCACGGAACAGTACATTTTCTTCCGCCACTGAATCTTCAGGAACCTCTTCTTCAACTTTTTCACCGAATCCGAGCGCATTCCTCAATTTCTGCTCGATTTCTGCAAGCAGTTCAGGGTTTTCCTCAAGGTGTGCCTTGACATTTTCCTTGCCCTGGCCGAGGCGTTCGCCGTTGTAGGAATACCAGGCGCCGCTCTTGTCGACGATATCCATCTCGGATGCAAGGTCCACAACTTCACCGGTCTTCGAAATCCCTTTTCCGTACATGATATCGACTTCAGCCACCCTGAATGGCGGTGCGACCTTGTTTTTGACGACTTTGATCTTCGTCCTGTTACCCACGATCTCCTGACCGAGCTTGAGCTGCTCCGCCCGGCGCACTTCAAGCCTCACCGAACTGTAGAACTTGAGCGCACGTCCGCCCGTCGTCGTTTCAGGGTTGCCGAACATGACACCGATCTTTTCACGGATCTGGTTGATGAATATCACCGTCGTATTGCTCTTGGAGATGGCCGAGGATAACTTCCTGAGCGCCTGTGACATCAGACGTGCCTGCAGCCCCATATGGCTGTCTCCCATTTCGCCTTCAATTTCCGCTTTCGGCGTAAGGGCCGCAACGGAGTCGACGACCACGATATCCACCGCACCGCTCCTTACAAATGCTTCAGCGATCTCCAGTCCCTGCTCACCATGGTCGGGCTGTGAAAGGTAGAGGTTTTCCGTATCTACACCCAGATTCTTGGCATATTCGGGATCAAGGGCATGTTCTGCATCTATGAAAGCAGCGATGCCGCCCTGTTTCTGTGATTCGGCTATCGCATGGAGTGACACTGTCGTCTTACCAGAGGATTCAGGACCATATATCTCAATGATTCTGCCTTTCGGATAACCGCCCACACCCAACGCTTTGTCCAACGTGATAGAGCCGCTGGAAACTGTAGAAACTTTTCTTCCGGCATCATCCCCCAGTTTCATGACTGAGCCTTTGCCAAAAGATTTATCCATATTTTTAATAACAGTTTCCAATGCTTTTTGTCTTTCGTCCATGTTATCCCTCCAAATATTAATTCTATAATATTATATCATGCATGAAGCAAAAAAGCGAACATATATTCGCTTATGGAGTGCAGAAATCTGAATTCCGGAAGCTTTTCCATACAGAAATCCAAAAGCTGCAGGAACAGGGCTCCAGGAATCATTTCGAGCCGGCTTTGAAGACCGCCCTGCCCTTATAGAAGTATTCCACGCCGGAAAGTACGGTGAAGAAGACGGCCGCATACATCAGGAGCATGCCGGGCGAGAACGGTACAAACTGGGTGAAGATGTCGCCGAACAGTAAAAATATGAGGGCGAGCATCTGGAATACCGTCTTCACCTTCCCAAGGTTTGAAGCTGCACTTACAAACCCCTGTTCGATTTGCAGCAGTCTGAGTCCCGTGACTGCAAACTCGCGGGCGATGATCACAACCGCAATCCATGATGAGATGGTGTGCCATTCGACGAGGACGATCAGTCCCGCAGTGACCAGCAGTTTATCGGCCAGAGGGTCGAGGAACTTGCCCATGTTCGTTATCAGATTCCATTTCCGGGCGAGATAGCCGTCAAGGAAATCAGTGAACGTCCCAATGACGAACACGACAGCTGCGATGAACTGCTCCACCCGGATGACTTCACCGCCGAGAAAAGTCATTTCCCCGAATCCGAAGTCCACAAGGGCGAACAACATGAAGACGGGTATCAGGATCACTCGAAAAACCGTTAATTGATTAGGTATATTCATATCGTCACTCCCTTGTAATGGTGAATTGGTAATACACTGTGAAGGTATCGGTGGCAGAAGTGCTGTCCACAGTCTCTCCGCCCACCGTCAATTCCTGGCCCGGCGCATTGCCGAGCGTGAGGTACAGGATGGATGCCTCATCGCTGATTTCAAACTCCCCTTCGGAGAGTTCTTCGTATGCATATGTGTTGTCTGCATCATCCGAGAGGCTCACCCATGAGTTTTCACCCTCCAGTGTGACGATCAGGGTGTCCTCTGCCGTCACCTCGTAGAATAAAGTGTTGTCATCCATGCCTGTATAGCTGACATCTGTCCCTGAAGGCGCCTCTTCTTCAGCTTCCTCTTCAGGGCTCTCCGTCTCTTCCTCAGCATCTTCCTCCTCCGCTGCATCCTGCTCCCCCTCAGTGTTTAAGGAGGCCATATCGAACGCAGTGGATTCATATATGGGCTTTGATTCAAACGCACCCGTCTCCGATCCGACCTGCAGCAAAATCAGCCACAGGACGAATATGACCGCAATCATCGCACCAAAACTCAGCAGCACTTTCTTCAGATAGTTGAAATCCTCATTATCATTCTGCTGGCGTTTTTTCGACTGTTCATTCTCCCCGGGCAGCTCGTCGCTGAACCTTGAAAACAACTTTTCTGTATCGATGCCGAGGACCTTCGAGTATTTCTCCAGGAGGAAATATACATGGTTCGGGTCGGGCAGCTCGTTGAAATCACCGGACTCCAGGATCCTTATGACATTTTTCCTGATGCCCGACTTCTCCTGCATCTCTTTTAAGGTGATGCCGCCTTTTTCACGCTGGTTCCTCAAATATGTTCCGAGTTTCATAATGCCTCCTAAAAACCACTGAAGAAATCCATGTCCTCATTTTCGAACCAATGTTTCTTCTTGTGTTTTTCATACGTGATTTTCTGATCTTCATGCTCTCTCAGCTCAATGATGAAATCAAAATCATCCATCGTATATTTCATATCATCTATGAAAAGGTCAGGGTGCTCGACAACTTTCACCGCAGGATAATTCATCATCTCCCTGATGAGATTCTTATGGTCCCTGTTCGTCGTATTGGCAGTGACCGCCCCGTCGATGATGTAAACGTTGCTGTCATCATACTCGCCTTTCAGGAGGCTTGTGCGCTGTGTCTGCTTGATCAGCGTGCTGGAGAGGAACAGCCACTTCTTCTTTGCCGTCACACTTGCCGCAACGATTGATTCGGTCTTGCCGACGCGCGGCATTCCCCGGATGCCGATCAGCCGGTGCTTCTTCTCCATGAACAACTCCCCGAGGAAATCGACGAGTATACCGATTTCATCCCGTGTGAACCGGAAGATCTTCTTATCCTCTTCGTCGCGTTTGATGAACCGGCCGTGCCTGACGGCAAGCCTGTCCCGCACTTGCGGCTTCCTCACCTTGATGATGTTGATGTCTTCGACATACTGGCTGATGTAGACGAACCGCCTCAATTTATCGATGTTGTCCGTACGCACGATCAGTCCGCGGCGCGTCTTTTCAACACCATTGATGGTGTTGATGCTGATGCCGAGGTTACCGAGCAGCGAGGAGATATCCCCGAGCAGACCCGGTCTGTTGATGACGTTTTCGTACTCCAGGTACTGTTCTATATTACGTTCGGGATGCATGTCATCTGTATCCATCATGTGTACCATCCTCCGTTTATATTCAGTATTTCACCGTTGATGCTCCTGGAACCGCCTTTGAGCAGATAGGCTGCAAGGCTCGCGACTTCGGCAGGCTGGATCAGACGCTGCTGTGGCAGTTCACCGAGCACCGCTGCAAGGTCTTCATCAGGGAGTGCATCCGTCATGCTGCCTTCCACGACACCCGGTGCAATGGCATTCACCGTGACACCCGTCGCAGCCAGCTCTTTTGCCAGGGATTTGACCAGCGTGTTCTGTGCACCCTTCATCGCCGAATAAATGCTTTCAAAACTCGCGCCGGCGCCGCCCCACACTGAAGTGATCACTATTATTCTACCATTATTGCTCAACTTTAGTTTAGGCAGAACCACTTTTATGAATATGATGAGCGAACGCACCGATATGTTATATTGTTCATCCAGAGCTTCAAGGCTCGTATCCTGGAACAGCCCGAACAGCTCCACGCCCGGGGTCCATATCAGTCCGTCCAGGACTTCGGCACCGGCGGTGATCCGCCTCACATCCTCTTCGGTGATCGGACGGGAGAGATCGAGGAAGTGATGCTCGCTTTTGTGATGCGGCATGCGCGTTTTGGATACGGTGATCACATTCTCCCCTTCAAGCTCGGAATGGACCGCCCTGCCGATGTCACCGGACGCCCCCACGAGCAGATAATTCTTCTCAGCCATGCACGGCCTCTCTTTGGCTTTCGGGACGGAGTACGCATTCCACGAGGTAATCCCGGTCCAGGCTGTCAAAAATATACTTTTTGATATCCTCCACCGTTATTTCCTCTATGAGGTCGGGCAGCTTGTAAAGATCATACCCGTCCAGAAGATACTTCGTATACTGGTTTGCGATATACTCGGGTGAATTCAGGCTCGACAGATAGTCCCCGAGCACTTCCCTTTTTTGGTTCGACAGCTTCTCCTCGGTGAAGAAATCCTGGTCTTTGATATCTTCTATGATGTCCAGGATCGAAGCGGTGAAACGCTCCGGATCATCCGTCTGTGTCGTCATCAGGACATGCGCAAAATCCTTCTCTTCGTTATGGGCAAAGTTGAATGAATCATCGATGATGCCGTCTTCCAGCAATTGGTAGTAATACTCCGACTGTTCCCCGAATATCATATCCAGCCCGAACATCATCGCAATGTCACGCGTCAGCCGTTCGGAGGCGGATTCGATTTTTTCATTTTTGAAGCCCAGCATGACTTTCGTCTCCTCGACATCCATATAAAGGTCATGCCTGCTTTTCGCAACATCCCTCGTCTCTTCCGGAAGCAGCCTGTTGACCTCGATGGGCTTGATCGCACCCCGCTTCTCCTGATGCTCACGGATGAAAGCGAAAGTTTCATCGACATCAAAATCCCCGGCCATGATCATCACCATGTTTGACGGGTGGTAGAACACATCATGGCATAAGTATAAGTGATCTTTCGTTATCTCACTGATGGATGCCTCCGTCCCCGCAATGTCGATCTTCACAGGGAGGTCGCTGTACATCTGGCTGATCGTATCGAAATACAGGCGGTAGCCCGGATTGTCCTGATACATTTTGATCTCCTCGTTGATGATGCCGATTTCACGTTCGACCGTCTCTTCGGTGAAGTACGGCTTTTCAACCATGTCCATCAGAAGCGTGAGATTTTTATAAAAGTCATCCGTCGTGCTGAAAAGGTACGACGTCCTGTCATAGGAGGTGAATGCATTGGCGTTCGCACCGCCTTTTGCGAATGAATCGAAGACATCGCCGTCTTCTTTTTCGAACATCTTATGTTCAAGGAAATGTGCGATGCCGTCCGGCACGCTGTATTCTTCCCCATCGACTTCAAACCTGTTGTCCATCGAGCCGTACTTTGTAGTGTATGTGACGAACTTCTTATTGTAGCCCGCTTTCTGGATGAGATAGACCTCCAGGCCGTTATCCATCGTATCGTGGTAGACAAATTCATCGATTTCTTTATATTCTATGTGTTTCATCAAGTCACTTCCCTGTCAATGTATATACTGTATCCGCATGGATCCGGTTCGCAACTTCCACGATCATTTCCCTGTCGACGGCATCCATCGAGCGTTTCCAGTCTTCGTCGGTGGTGCCGTTCAGCAGCTGGTTATATACGAGTGCGATCAGTCCTTTCGGTTTGTCGACCGCTTCCATCCTGTTCACTTTCATGAGGTGTTTGGTCTCCTCCACGAACTCATCGGTGAAGTCGCCCTTTTTGATCCTGGCCAGTTCATGCATGACCGCATTTTCGGCCTTCGCCGTCTGATCGGGCGAGACACCTGCCAGCACGAAGAGGAAGCCGTTTTTGATATCCGCCTGTGAATGGATCTGGTAGGCGAGGCTTTCCTTTTCACGGATGTTCTTGAATAAATAGCTCGTCGCACTCCCGCCGAACATCTGATTGATGACATTCAGCGCCATGCGCTCTTCGGCGTTCCCTGCATCTGCCCTGAAGCCGATGTTGAGCTTCGCCTGTTCGACGCTCTCGCTGTCGGTGACTGTCTTGAACTCGGGTTTTTTGAAATCATACCCACGGTATGGGAGCTTCACCGTCTCGTCCCGGCTGAGGATCGCCTGGAGGTGTTCCTCCCCCACTTCGTCGAGGTGGCCCGAGATCAGTATGACGGCTTCATCATGCGCCATCATTTTTTGGTGCTCCTCTTTGATGTCATCGAGTGTGATGTCATCGATATCCTCAAGGACACCATGGGATAAATATTTATATGATTCATCTTCAAACATTGTATTGAGCAGGTTTTCGAAGCTCTTCTGGGCTTTGTTGTCCCTCAGACCTTTCAGCCTGCTCTTATACAGCCGCTTTTCCCTCTCGAAGAACTGCCGGTCCGCTTCTCCGTACTCCGCCGGTGTGGCGAGGACATCCTTCAGTACCGAAGTCATCTCACCGAGAAGATCCAAATCCTCTTTTACGAACCTGGAGTTGATGAACTCCAGGTTGAAGGACACCAGATGATCCCGTCCTTTTTTTGTGGCATTCGAGGTCAGGTGCGCACCGTAAAGGTGTGCGAGGTGATTCAAAAATTCGCTCTCTGTGGTGAACTTCCCGGTCTTCTTCACCATCATCCGGCTCAGCAAGTACCTCACAGATACCCTTTCCCGTGTCAATTCACTTCTGAACTGCACCTTTAAATTCATCGTCTTGAACTTTCCGGTGTCTATGAAGACGACCGGTATGTTGTTTATGATTTCTGTTTTAACGTTATACATGGACTACTCCTCACTCGTCATTTTTAACCAATACATTGCGCGGTTTGCTGCCGCTTGCCGGCCCTATGACACCGTTCGCTTCCAGGTCATCGATCAGCCTCGCTGCACGGTTGTAGCCGACACGGAACTGTCTTTGCAGGAGAGAGGCGCTTGCCCGCTGCTCTTCGATGACGAACCATTTGGCATCCGGATATAATTCATCCTCAGATTCCACTTCTTCTTTTGCGGGCGTTTTATTCATTATGGATTTCTCGTAATTCGCTTTCATCTGCGATGTTATGAACTCGACGACATCCTGCACTTCACCATCTGCGAGGAAAGCGCCCTGGACCCTGAGCGGCTTGGAGCGCCCTGAAGGCAGGAATAGCATGTCCCCCCGGCCCAGCAGCTTTTCAGCACCCTGGGTGTCGATGATGGTACGCGAGTCCGTGTTCGAGCTGACGCTGAATGCGATACGTGACGGGATGTTCGCCTTGATGATCCCCGTGATGACATCGACCGACGGCCTCTGTGTCGCGATGATCAGATGGATCCCTGCAGCACGTGCCATCTGTGCAATCCTCGTGATGCTTGCTTCCACATCTTTGGAGGCGACCATCATCAAGTCTGCAAGTTCATCGATGATGACTACGATATAAGGCAGTTTCTGCACTTTCTCAGGATTTTCGCTCTCCCTTTCCAGATACTGGTTATAAGCTTCTATGTTCCTTGTGTGGGAATGGGAGAATAGATCATAGCGGCGCTCCATTTCTGAAACGATCCTGTTCAATGCATCGCTCGCCTTCTGCGGATTGGTCACGACCGGACTCAGCAGGTGCGGGATGCCGTTATATACATTCAGTTCGACCATTTTCGGGTCGATCATCATCAGCTTCACCTCATGAGGCTTCGCGTTCATCAGCAGGCTGACGATGATGCCGTTGATGCAGACCGATTTACCGCTCCCGGTCGCACCTGCGACGAGGAGATGGGGCATCTTATTCAGTTCTGCAAGTATCGGCGCACCGGAGATGTCTTTTCCAAGCGCCACTTCAAGCGGATTGGATGATGACTTCCGCTTCAGCACTTCCCTCAATGTGACCATGCTGATCACGGAATTCGGCACTTCGATGCCGACTGCCGATTTCCCGGGTATCGGTGCTTCGATACGGATATCTTTTGCGGCAAGTGAGAGTGCGATATCATTTTGAAGGTTGATGATCTTGCTGACCTTCACCCCGATGTCCGGCTGCACTTCAAACTGGGTGACGGCCGGGCCGATCCTGATTTTTGAGACTTTCGCATTGACGCCGAAGTTCTTCAGCGTCTCTTCGAGGATCTTGCCCTGCTTGAGCACTTCCTTGTTGCTGACTTTCTCGGACACTTCCGCATCATCAAGAAGCGACAGTGACGGCAGCTGGTATTCGATGAGCTTCTTCAGCTCCTCGTCTTCAAACTCATCGATTTCGCCTTCCCCTTCCGCAGTTTCCGGGGCCACCGTATCGGTGAAGTCTTCACTTTCATATTCGATCTGCTGCGGTTCCGCTTCTGGTTCCGCGATTTCAAGCGCCTCATCCCTCACACCGGAAACGGTTTCCGCAGATTTCGCCTCCGGCCCGGACGAGATTTCCGGCTGAAGCTCTTTTGCTTCCTCCCGGGCTTCAGGTTCCGCCTTTTGTTCTGCAGCCATTTTCATGCTGCTTTCACGCTCGAAGCTGTGCATATCCTCGATGATCGATTCATCGGCCGAAAAAGCTTCCAGTGTTTTCGGCTCGTTCTGGACGGGAGTGTCCAAAGCTGCGCCTGCAGGCGCTTCCACCGCACTGTGATCTTTATTTTTCCGGGTGTTTTTCCGGGGTTTATCCGCAGCCGCCGATTCGACTTTCTTATTGTCGAACAGTGTCTGAACGGCATCCTTTGCCGCATTGAACAGCCTGATAGACAGCCGTGCTGCGGCGAGTGCCGCCATCCGCAGGCCTTCGACCAGTTTGTTCGTATGCGCGGTCAGTGAATCCGCGATGTTTTTGTTGGTGATGAGGAGGATGCTGAAGTAGATGAAGATGAGACTTAAAAACAGCGTCCCGATCAATGAAATCCCCGTCGACGAAAATGCGAACAGCAGTTGCCCGAATACGCCGCCGCCAAAGAACTCCGAGCTTGCGGATGCACGGATTTCCGTGAATATCTCATTGAAACTGTAGTAGTTTTCGGTCCGCGGCTGATTCGTCAAATACAGGACGGAATGCAGCAGGAACAAGAGACCGAACTGGAACAATAAATAGCCGCCCATACGCCTGGTGAACGGCACTTTCTGTTCCCTCATCATATAGACACCCGCGAGAACTGCCACCAGATATGTAAAGTAACGGCTTGCACCTAAAACGTAAGCCATAACGGCATCCAAAAAAGCACCAACCACTCCCAGCCTTAACAGTGCAATCAATATTATCACGATGAACGCAAAAGTCATCAGTGAATAATACGTTTTGTTATTTTGTTTTTTGCCCTTTTTACGGGTTGAACTTTTTTTACGTTTTGAAGTCATAAAAACTCCTCTTTCGATTGATAATGAGACTGTCATCACTGACAGTCTCATTAGGATTTATATTTCAGAAATGATCGGAATGATCATCGGGCGCCGTTTTGTACTGTCGTACAAGTACTTACCGAGGTCATCTCTGATACTTTGCTTGATGGTGCTCCAGTCGAGCTTCTTCTCATCCAGTGCATCATTGACGATGTCAGTGATGCGGCTCTCCGCTTCCTTCAGCAGATCTTCACTCTTCTTTACATACACGAAACCGCGGGACTGCAGCTCCGGTCCTGCAATGATCTTCCTGGCAGATGGATCGATCGTGACGACCGCAATGAAGATCCCATCTTCGCTCAGGAGGCGGCGGTCCCGGAGGACGATGTTCCCAACATCACCGACACCACTGCCGTCGATCAATGTATTGCCCGCAGTCACTTTGTCGGCACTGATCATCTCTTTGCCGTCGAATGAGGCGACGTCACCTTTTTCAAGGAGGAAGATGTTCTCAGGCGCCACGCCGGTTTCAGCTGCAAGTTTGGCATGCGCAATCTGCATCTTGAACTCACCCTGCACCGGAATGAAATATTTGGGCTTCATCACATTCAACATCATCTTCAGTTCCTCGCTCAGGCCGTGGCCGGAAGCGTGGATGTTCTGTGACGGTGTGACGACATTCGCACCCGACTTGACCAGATCGTTCAGCGTACTGTAAAGGATGACCTCCATATTGGATGAAGGTGTCGTCAGGATGAAGACCGTATCGCTTTCGATGATGTTCGTCACATCATGTGTCCCCCTCGACATCTGCCCGAGTGCCTCGATCGGTTCACCCTGCGACCCGGTGGCGATGATCACGATCTCATTTTTAGGGTAATCCTTGATTTCATGGCTCGGTACGAGCAGGCCTTCCGGTATATCGAAATATCCGAGGTTCCTTGCCGTCTTGAATGAACTTTCAAGAGTCCTTCCCAAAAACGAGACTTTACGCCGCGTCTTCGCCGCATTGGTCAGCACCTGCTGGATCCGGACGAAGTTGGAGGCGTAGCAGGAGACGATGATCCGTCCGTCCGCCTTATGGAAACCGTCGAGGATCTGCTCTTCGACGAGGTTTTCCGCTGTATTGTAGCCGGGCTTTTCAGCCTCCGTCGAATCACTGATGAGGGCGAGCACGCCGTCTTCGCCTGCGATTTCATACATCTTCGCCATGTTGTAGCGGTAATCACCGCTGAGGCTCTGATCGAATTTGAATTCCCCCGTATAGACGATGGATCCGTATTTGGTCTCAAGGCTGACACCGTAGGCGTCGGGTATGCTGTGGCTGACTTCGAAGAAGACCATCTCCGCATTTTTGAATTTCATTTTCGACTTGCTGTTGATCGTGTAGAATTTGATTTTTTTATTGACGCCTTTTTCTTTCAGGCGCTCCTTCACCAGTGCCAATGTCAATTTCGATCCGTAGACCGGTACATTCAGTTCCCCGATGATGTACGGTATGGCACCGATCGCATCTTCATGGCCGTGGCTTAAGAAGATGCCTTTCAGTTTGCTCTTATTCTCTTTTATATATGAAATATCCGGGATGACGATATCGACACCCAGCATTTCATCTTCCGGAAACATCAGTCCTGCATCAAGAATGAACATTTCATCATCCACCTCGACGACGTACATGTTCTTGGCGATTTCACCGACGCCGCCGAGCGGGATGATTTTGACGTTTCCTGTCTCTTTGTTTTCTGACTTCAAATCTTTACCTCCTAAAATCACTTGAACGTTGCATGATAATGCCTGCCGTCAATCGTAATGTGTGTGAGTGACACTTCTTTAGTGTCGTACCTTGTTTCTTCTATGTTCTTTATGACCAGATGGCCGATGTCTTTGTCTGAGGAATGCAGTTCTTTCAAATAAGTTCCAAGGTTCAAGTCTTCGAAGATCAGCTTCACTTCATTTGCTTCCTTGATCCTCAGCTGACCGTCGACTTCGAATTCCCTGTCATCCAGTATGATCTTATTGAAAATCATTTATTGTCCTCCTGCTTTTTGTCTTCGAGCAGTGCCTTCCTTGAAGCGTTCACACGGCCCTGGTTGTCGATGTTGGTCACTTTGACGAGGAATTTGTCCCCGATTGTGGTGACATCTTCAACATTTTTGACATGTTTCGTATCCAGGTTCGAGATATGCACGAGGGCATCTTTGCCCGGGAAAATCTGGACGAATGCACCGAATTTCTCAATGCGCTTGACTTCTCCCATGTACACTTCCCCGACTACTGCGACACGTGTGAGATCTTCGATGATCTCCCTTGCACGCTTGATCATCTCGGGATCGCTGTGACCGATGAAGACTGTGCCGTCCTGCTCTATATCGAGCTTCGCACCCGTCTCGTCGATGATCTCGTTGATTTTCTTGCCGCCCGGTCCGATGACGTCACGGATCTTGTCCGGGTTGATTTTCATGACTTCGACTTTAGGCGCATAGCGGGACAGCGTCTCCCTCGGTTCGCTGATTGCATCAGTCAGATTCTCGAGTATCGCGAGCCTGCCGGTCCTTGCCTGTTCGAGCGCCTCTTTCAGGATGCCCTCATCGAGGCCGTCGATCTTGATATCCATCTGGATCGCAGTGATCCCTTTTTCGGTGCCCGCCACCTTGAAGTCCATATCACCAAGTGCATCTTCCATTCCCTGGATATCTGATAAGATCGTGTAGTTTTCATCCTTCTTCACAAGCCCCATGGCGATGCCCGCCACCGGCGCCTTGATCGGTACACCCGCATCCATCAGGGCGAGTGTCGAGCCGCATATGGACGCCTGTGATGACGAACCGTTCGACTCCAGCACTTCCGATACCACACGTATCGTATACGGAAACTCTTCCGCATCGGGGATGACCTGCAGCAGCGCACGTTCACCGAGTGCACCATGGCCGATTTCACGGCGTCCCGGGCCTCTGATCGGTCCGGTTTCACCTACTGAGAAATGAGGGAAATTATATTGGTGCATATAGCGTTTCTGGTCTTCTGCACCGAGTCCGTCGATGATCTGGTACTCACCGAGTCCGCCGAGCGTACATACGGAGAGCGCCTGCGTCTGTCCGCGTGTGAACAGCCCCGAGCCGTGGGCACGCGGCAGGAGCCCGACCTGTGAATCAAGCGGTCTGATTTCATCCGGCTTTCTGCCGTCCGGTCGCACTTTCTCTTCAGTGATCAGCCTGCGCACTTCTGCCTTGAGCAGTTCATCGATGATTGCACCCGCCTCTTTCACCGTCGCCTCGTGATCTTCATCCGCTTCGTCATAAGTCTCGAGGATGCTGTTTTTGGCATTCGTGATGCCTTCTTCACGTGTCTGCTTATCCATTTCCTGGATCGCATCATAGAGGCCGTGCGTGCGCACTTTCTCCTCCACGTCTTTCCTCAGGTCGAGGTCTTCCTCCTGACCGTCCACACCATGCTTTTCAGGGTTGATGCCGGCGATGATCTCTTCCTGGAACTCGACGAGTTTACTGATCTCTTTTTGGCCGAACAGGATGCCTTCAAGCATCACGTCCTCCGTCACTTCCTTCGCACTCGACTCC
The DNA here is from genome assembly GCF_900220995.1 of Salinicoccus kekensis. GTDB lineage: Bacteria > Bacillota > Bacilli > Staphylococcales > Salinicoccaceae > Lacicoccus > Lacicoccus kekensis. The sequence continues at coordinate 282,639 of NZ_OBQF01000001.1, read as the reverse complement.
ACCATGTTGACGGCATCTTTAGTACCGGCGACCTGGAGATCCAATTCCGACTTTTCCATTTCCTCTTCTGAAGGGTTGATGATGAACTCACCATCGATCAGGCCGACCGTGACGCCGGCGATCGGTCCCTGGAAGGGGATGTCGCTCACGCCGAGGGCAAGTGATGATCCGAGCATGGCAGCCATCTGAGGGGATGCATCCGGGTCGACGGAAAACACCATCGATATGACCTGCACGTCCCTTTTGTAGCCGTCCGGGAATAAAGGTCTGATGGGACGGTCGATCAGGCGGCTTGTCAATGTCGCCTCCTCACTCGGGCGCCCCTCACGTTTGTTGAACCCGCCCGGGATTTTTCCGACGGAGTACAATTTCTCCTCATAAGCCACCGTCAAGGGGAAAAACCCGATATCTTTAGGCTCTCTTGAAGCCGTTGCCGTGGATAATACGACAGTGTCGCCGTATCTGACAAGTACGGAACCGTTCGCCTGCCTTGCCATCTCCCCGTATTCAATGATCAAATCATGTTTACCCATTGTCGTTTTGTAGATCTTTTTTTGAGATTCTGTCATCTTTAATCTTCTCTCCTTAGTGTGACTGCTTAATAATAATCATATCACTTTTACTTTGAAATATATATAAAAAAAGGCATATCCCGATGGGATATGCCATAGGTGATTAACGGCGCAAGCCAAGCTTGGCAATTAAGTCACGGTATCTTTGAACATCTTTTCCACGTAGGTAGGTGAGCAGGTGTTTACGTCTGCCGACCATTTTCAAAAGACCTCTTCTTGAGTGATGATCTTTTTTGTGTGTCTTCAAGTGTTCGTTCAATGAGTTGATTTCCTCAGTCAGTACAGCAATCTGCACTTCCGGGGAACCTGTGTCTGTCTCATGGACACGGTATTCCTGAATCAGTTCATTTTTGCGTTCTTGTGTTATAGCCATAAAGAAACGCCTCCTTTTATCATTGATACACCTTTATCCGAGCAGCAGTTGGAGTGTCTTGCAGCCAAGATAAGGTACTCTGGTAAGTATACACACTTCAGTCGATATCTTCAAGTAATTTCTTTGCATCTTCCCGGTCAATCTCCATCTGCTCCACCAGCGGCCCGATACCTTCATATTTGACCTCGGGGCGGAGGTAATGGTGGAAGTAGATTGTGACGCTTTCACCATAGATGGTTTCATTAAAATCGAACAGATGCACTTCTATGATGGGTTTGACGATGTCGTCATGGAACGTCGGCTTGACACCGATGTTGCCGACACCCTTATGGATTTTGCCCGTCGAATGCACTTTCAGCGTGACGGAATAGACACCGTTTTTGGGCAGGAAATATTTATAGCTCGCCTCGATGTTTGCTGTCGGGAAGCCGATGGTGCGGCCCCTCTTTTCGCCCTGCACCACCACACCGTTAATCGTATAGGTGCGTCCGAGCTCGATATTGGCCTGTTCCAGGTCCCCTTCTGCAAGCTTATGCTGGATGCTCGTCGTCGACACCTTTTCATCGGTCAGGGCATATTTCCCGACGGTGGTCATATTGAATTCATCATATTTGTTCAGGGTTGTGGTGTTGCCCTGCCCTTTTCTGCCGTATGTGTAATCGAATCCGGAAACGAGCTCTTTGACCTTTGCACCGATGATGTACTTTTGGACGAACTCATCCGGCTCCAGTTTTGCAAGATTGCTTGAGAAGTTGACGACGAATACATAGTCCACCCCCATCTCTTCAAACATCTCCAGTTTGATTTCAAGAGGTGTCAGATAGGTGGTCCGCTGATGCTTCGGGTTGAGCACGACGGACGGATGGGGGTCGAAAGTCATGACCGCCTTCTTCAACTGTTTTTCCTCTGCAATCTTCATCATTTTCCTGATGACATTCAGATGTCCGCGGTGCAGGCCGTCAAAAAAACCGATCGCAGTCGCATTCTCCTGGATGCCGTTCATATCAATAGGATCTGTGGCATTCAGCCGTATAATCTCCATTTAAATCGCCTCTTAATCATAGTCTGTTGAACATTCTGTATGGTTTCAATTCGTTCTCTTTTGAGGGGTGCTGATGATACATTCCAATCGGCACGCCTTCATCCAAAAATACGATATATTTATTTTTATCATTAACCATTTCAATAATATCAGATTTGATCAGCTTCTGCCCATTCTTTACTTTGAAAAGTAATTCTGCGTCACTGATTTCCAGCAGATTTTCAGATTTCACGATTTCCCTGACCGGCTTCAGGCATTCTTTCTTACCTTCTTCCGGCAATTGTGCAAGTTCATCCAGCCTCACTGTATCTTCGATGCCGAAACCGCATGAGCCTGTGCGCATCAGGTCCGACATATGGGCCGGCGCGCCGAGTGACCTGCCTATATCGACTGCAAGCGTCCGGATGTAGGTCCCCTTCGAGCAGGTGACATCGATTTTGAAGGTGATCCGGTCGTCCGTCCGGATGATGTCACTGGTACGGACGATGTCTTTTATGAAGACGGTTTTGACGGGGCGGTCGACGGGCTGGTTCTTCCTTGCATATTCATAGAGCTTCCTGCCGTCAACCTTCACGGAGGAATAAAGCGGCACCTGCTGGCGGTAGCTCCCTTTGAAGGAATTGATCGTCCGGTCTATCAATTCATCCGGGATCGGGCCCGGGTTGCTTTCTTCAATGATTTCACCGTGTGCATCTTCGGTCTCGGTCGAGATTCCGAGGGTCACTTCGGCACTGTAGGATTTATCCCGCGTCTGCATGAACTCAGAGAGCTTCGTGCCCTCACCGACCACGACGGGCAGCACACCCGTCACCTCGGGATCCAGCGTGCCGGTATGGCCGACTTTTTTCATATGCAGGATTTTCCTCATTTTGTAGACGACGTCATGGCTCGTCATGCCTTTTTCCTTGAATATCGGAAATACACCATTATACATTTTATCACCTGTAATATGTAAAATGGCAAACCGGACCGGTTTGCCATTGTTTTATTTTTCTTTAATGTCACGCAGTAATGATTCGATCTTGTTGCCGTATTCGATTGAAGTGTCATATTTGAATGACAGTTCAGGTGCTTTCCGCAGGCGGATCTCCCGCGCGACTTCGCTGCGGAGCAGTCCTTTTGCACGGTTCAGCCCGGCTTCAACCTCTTCTTTGTTGTCGTTCAATGAAGTGTAATAAATGGTCGCATTCTCAAGCTCTTTAGTCACTTCGACTTCCGTCACCGTGACCATGCCGATATCCGAATCGGAAACCTTGGTCCTTAAAGCCTCGCTGACGACCTTCTTGATTTCTTCAGCTACTCTTTCATTTCTGTTGGACATATAATCACCTTTCGATCTCTACCATGATATAAGGTTCGATCTGGTCCCCTTCTTTCAGGTCATTGAAGTTTTTGATCGTGAGGCCGCACTCGTAACCTGCAGTCACTTCTTTTGCATCATCCTGGAAGCGTTTAAGGGTGTCCAGTTCGCCTTCATAGATGACTATACCCTCTCTGATGACTCTCACACCCGAATCACGCGTGATTCTGCCGTCGGTCACGTAGGAACCGGCAATCGTGCCCACTTTGGACACTTTGAACGTCTGTCTGACTTCGACATTGCCGATGACCTGCTCTTCGTACTCAGGATCGAGCATGCCTTTCATGGCCTGTTCGATTTCCTCGATCACCTTGTAGATGATGCGGTGGAGCCTCATGTCGATCTTCTGCTGCTCGGCTGCACGTTTCGCATTGACGTCCGGGCGGACGTTGAAGCCGATGATGATCGCATCCGAAGCGTTCGCAAGCGTCACGTCGGATTCATTTATCGCTCCGACGCCCGTATGGATGATGCGGACATTGACGCCTTCGACGTCGATTTTCAGGAGGGAGGCACTGAGTGCTTCCACTGAACCTTGTACATCACCTTTGATGATGATGTTGAGGTCTTTCGTCTCCCCTTCTTTCATCTGTTCAAACAGATTATCGAGGCTGACCTTCTGTGTCTGTTCACGTTCGCGCACGATCTTATCCGATTGTCTCGCCTCTCCGATTGCACGGGCTTTCTTATCATCTTCGAATACGACGAAACGGTCGCCGGCAAGCGGCACGTCATTCAGACCCGTGATTTCCACAGGTGTGGAAGGGCCGGCACTCTTGATGCGCTGGCCGAGATCATTGACCATCGCACGCACTTTACCGTATGTGTTGCCCACTACGAGCGAATCCCCGACTTTCAAAGTGCCGTGCTGCACAAGAAGTGATGCAGCAGGACCCCTGGATTTGTCGAGTTCCGCTTCAATCACCGTACCGATGGCAGGACGGTCGCTCTGTGTCTTCAGCTCTTCGACTTCCCCGACGAGGGTGATCATCTCAAGGAGATCATCGATGCCGTCGCCGCTCAGTGCAGAAAGCGGGACGAATATCGTGTCCCCGCCCCAGTCTTCCGGGTACAGGCCGTGTTCGCCGAGTTCGGTCATCACACGGTCCGGGTTGGCTGTCGGTTTGTCGATTTTGTTCACTGCAACGATGATCGGTACACCCGCAGCTTTGGCATGGTTGAGCGCTTCGATCGTCTGAGGCATGACGCCGTCATCTGCAGCGACTACAAGGATCGTGATATCCGTCACCTGCGCACCGCGTGCACGCATTGTAGTGAACGCTGCGTGTCCCGGAGTATCCAGGAACGTGATCTTTTTACCGTTGGCTTCGATCTGGTATGCACCGATGTGCTGGGTGATGCCCCCGGCCTCGCCGGCCGTCACTTTCGTCTCACGGATCGAGTCGAGGAGTGTGGTCTTGCCGTGGTCGACGTGTCCCATGATGGTGACGACGCTCGGTCTTTCCTCTGTGAGGGATGCTTCATCCAGCTCGAAATAGTTTTCGAGGGCAGCTTCATCCTCCTGGGACTCTTCTTCGGCCGTGAAGCCGTAGTTGTCCGCAATCAGTTCGACAGACTCTTTTTCCAGCGACTGGTTGATGTTTGCTGCAACACCCAGCATGAAGAGGTCTTTGATCACGGTTGAAGCGTCGGTTTCGATTTTCTCGGCCAGTTCGCCCACTGTGATGCCTTCTTCATAAGTGAATGTCTTCGCTTCAACTGACTGGTCTTCATTCGCAACGGGCTTTTGATCCGCCTGTTTCTGCTGGTTCTTGTTCGGTTTTCCGGATTTCTGCTTTTTGCCCGTGTTGTTTTTCTGGCTGGTGTTCTTCTGTTTGTTGTTCTGGTTGGTCTTTTGCTGATTATTGTTCTGCGGATTTTTATCCTGTTTATCATTTTTGCTTGTCTTGCCGAAGTGTTTATCCAGAAGGGAAACTTCGTTGCTTTCAAGTGAACGCATATGACTGCTGACTTCCACACCTTCTTTGCGCAGAAATTCCATCACTTTTTTACTTGTCAGATTGTTGTTTTTGGCGTATTCATGAATTCGGATTTTACTCATTGAATCACTTTCCTTTCTCGAGAAGGTCGATGCATTTTTTTGCAAAACCTTTATCTGTGACTGCGAGGACTACACGGTTTTCACTCCCTGTAGCTGCACTCAGTTCATTTTTGTTATATTTGTCGATGACGCGGACATTGTAGTACCGCGCTTTGTCGGAAACCGTCTTGGCAGTGGACCTGCCGGCATCACTGGCCAGGAAGACCACTTTCGCCTGACTGTTCCTGACTGCTTCCAATGTCCGTTCCTCACCATTCACAAGCTTGTTTGCCTTGACGATCAAACCCAGCAGATTCAATATTTTATCATTCATCGTTTCGGGATGTCCTCCCGGTATATGAGCCTGATGATTTCGTCGTAGATTGGGTCCAGCACTTCACCGGACATTCCAAGTTTTCTTTCCAGCACTTTCTTTTCTCTTGCTGCTTCCACTTTTTCAAGGTCTTTTACGACGTAGCTGCCCCGTCCGTTCTTTTTGCCGGTCGGGTCGACGAAGATTTCGTTCTCCTTATTGACCACGATCCGGAGCAGTTCTTTTTTCGGATACATTTCATTTGTCAGAATGCATTTTCTGAGTGGAACTTTTCTTGCCATGTTATCACCCGCTGAAATTAATATTTTTAGTCCTGTTCGATGATGCCTTCTTCAACGGCATCGGATTCACTTTTAATATCAATTTTCCATCCGGTCAGCTTCGCCGCGAGTCTTGCGTTCTGCCCTCTTTTACCGATGGCGAGCGAGAGCTGGTTGTCCGGTACGATGACCACTGTGGACTGGTTGTCCTCATCCACGAGCACATCGACCACCTGGGAAGGGCTCAGGGCATTCTTGACGAATACTTTGGGATTGTTGTCCCAGAGGACGATGTCGATCTTTTCGCCCGACAGTTCGTTCACGACAGCTTCAACCCTCGCCCCTCTTGCGCCGACACATGAACCGACGGCATCGACGTCCGTATTTTCAGCATGCACACTGATTTTCGAACGTTCACCCGCTTCACGTGCCACACTCATGATTTCAACGGTGCCGTCATAGATTTCAGGCACTTCCTTCTCAAAGAGGCGCTTCAGCAGATTCGGATGTGTCCGGGATACGAAAATCTGCGGACCTTTCGTCGTCTGCTCGACTTTATTGACATACACCTTGATGCGGTCATTCGGCTTATATACTTCATTCGGCATTCTTTCCGACTCGCTCAGTACGGCATCCGTGCGGCCGAGCTGGATATAGACAAAACGGTGGTCCACCCTGTCGATCAGGCCGGTCATCACTTCATCTTCCTTGTCGATGAATTCTTCGTACAGTATGCCGCGTTCCGCATCGCGGAGACGCTGCATGACCGCCTGTTTTGCGGCCTGTGCGCCGACGCGGTTGAAGTCCTTCGGCGTGACATCTTCATCGTACGGGTCGCCGATCTCGTATGCCGGGTTGACTGTGCGGGCAGTCTCGAGGTCCACTTCAGCCGTTGGATCCTCGACTTCCTCCACCACATCTTTCCGCGATATCACACGGTAGCTGCCATTTGTGATGTTCAGATCAACTTTGACATTTTTATGCTGTGTGTAATTCTTTTTATAGGCGGTCAGAAGCGCGGCCTCAATCGTCTCTATCAATATTTCCCTTGGAATGCTCTTTTCTTTTTCAAGATAATCCATAGCATTCAATAATTCCTGATTCACAATTTATCTCCTCCGATCAGATTAATACTGCTTTCCTTAAAGTGGCGATTTTTTCACGGTCAATCGTGACTGTCTTCTTCCTGGCCTTGTCTTTATATTCAACAGTCACAGTGTCCTGATCGTATGATTTCAATATGCCCGTCCACTCTTTTTCGCCGTTGATGTGCTGGTAAGTCTTCACATAAATGCCGCTGTCCAGGGTCATCTCCAGGTCATCGTCATTTTTGATCGGACGTTCAGCTCCGGGCGAGGAGACATCCAGAAAATAGGCACCTTTGACAATATCCCACTCATCCAGCTTTTCACTGATCACTTCACTGGCCGCAGCACAATCCTCAAGCGTTATGCCGCCCTTTTTATCAAGATAGAGCCTCAGGAAACTATCCTTACCTTCTTTGACGTATTGCACTTCAATGAGCTTGTAGTCGAGTGCTTCCAGCACCGGTGCAGCATTGTCGAAAACTTTTTGCTCAGTATGATTCATGCCAAAATCGCCTCCTTTAAACGTAAGAAAAGAACGGGCGGACCCGTTCTTCTCCTTGTGCATGAGTATTAATATCATTAATCATGTTATCATATTTTAAATTGTTATGCAACTTTACATCACAGGTCAAAAATGGACAGCTGTGCTTTGTCCGGCAGATGGTCGAGTGTGCCGAGTTCGGTCATGTATTCGACCACTTTCTGCGCGACACCGGCACGCTTGTTCAGATCCTCCTTGGAAATGAACGGCTCCTCTTCCCGTGTGGCGACAATACGCTTCGCAACGTTTGCCCCGAGGCCCGGCACCGCGATGAACGGCGGGATGAGGCCGTCTTCTGTGAGCTTGAATTCAAAGGCGTCGGATTTGTCGATGTCCACCGGGTGCATCTTAAATCCTCTGTGCGCCATCTCGTTCACGATCTCGAGTACGACCAGCGTATCTTTCTCCTTTTTCGACAGCTCGTGGAAATTGCTGTTCATCTCTTTGACTTTGTGGCGGATGGTGGATTTATCCTTGACCATCGTCAGGAGGTCGAAGTCCGATGCCCTGACGGTGAAGTAGCTCGCATAGTAATAGAGCGGGTAGTGCACTTTGAAGTATGCGATGCGCACTGCCATCAGCACGTAGGCTGCGGCGTGGGCTTTCGGGAACATGTATTTGATCTTCTTGCACGATTCTATATACCATTCCTCGACGCCGTTCTCCCGCATCGCCGCTTCATGCTCCTCGGTCAGGCCTTTCCCCTTCCTCACCTTCTCCATGATGTTGAAGGCGAGTGACGGTTCCAATCCTTTGTACATCAGCGTCACCATGATGTCATCACGGCAGCCGATGACGTTGGATAAGTCGCACGTCCCACGGCGGATCAGATCCTGGGCGTTCCCGAGCCATACATCCGTGCCGTGGGACAGGCCGGAGATCTGCACGAGTTCACTGAATGTGGACGGCTTCGTGTCTTCCAGCATCTGCCGGACGAATCCGGTGCCGAATTCCGGCACCCCGAGCGTCCCCGTCTTGCAGATGATGTCATCTTCCGTGACGCCGAGTGATTTCGGCGAGCTGAAGAGGCTCATCGTCTCGGGGTCATCCGTCGGCAGCGTCTTCGGATCGATATGGGAAAGATCCTGCAGCATGCGGATCATCGTCGGGTCATCATGCCCGAGTATATCCAGCTTAAGCAGGTTGTTGTCAATCGAATGGAAGTCGAAATGTGTCGTCTTCCATTCCGCTTCGATGTCATCGGCCGGGTACTGGATCGGCGTGAAGTCGAATATATCCATATGGTCGGGCACCACGATGATGCCGCCCGGATGTTGTCCGGTCGTCCGCTTCACTCCGGAACACCCTTTTACAAGACGGTCGATTTCGGCCCCACGGCGTGTGATGCCATGATCATTCATATAGCCTTTCACATAACCGTAGGCGGTCTTCTCGGCGACGGTGCCGATCGTCCCCGCCCTGAAGACGTAATCTTCACCGAACAGCTCCCTCGTATAGTTGTGAGCTTTCGGCTGATAGTCGCCGCTGAAGTTCAAGTCGATATCCGGAACTTTGTCCCCTTTGAAGCCGAGGAACGTTTCGAACGGGATGTCCTGCCCTTCTTTAATGAGCGGGGCACCGCATTTTTCGCATGACTTGTCCGGAAGGTCGTAGCCTGAAGATACGCTTCCATCCGTGAAGAACTCCGTCTCCTTGCATCCCGGGCATATATAATGCGGCGGCAGCGGGTTCACTTCTGTGATCTCCGTCATGGTCGCTACAAAGCTCGATCCCACGGAACCACGGGAGCCGACGAGATAGCCGTCGTCCAGTGACTTCTTGACGAGCTTCTGGCTGATGAGGTAGATGACGCTGAACCCGTTGCCGATGATGCTCTCAAGCTCTTTTTCAAGCCTGTCCACGACGATGCCGGGCAGATCCTCACCGTACAGCGCTTTGGCATTGCTGTAGCTCATGTCCCTGATCTCGTCATTCGCACCTTCTATATTCGGCGTGAAGAGATCATCCTTGATGGGTTTTACGACATCGATGCTGTCCACAAGATCATTTGGTGCATCGATGACGATCTTCCTTCGCGTCGCTTCATCGAGGAAGCTGAAGTCCTCATACATCTCCGCCGTCGAACGGAAATGCGCATCCGGCAGGTTACCCCGGCTGAGCGGGTTCCCGGGGTTGCTTTTGACCAGGATTTCACGGCAAAGTTTATCCGATTCATCGAGGTAATGCACATTCCCCGTCGCGACGACCGGTTTGCCGAGTTCATCTCCTGCCTTGATGATGTTTTCAATGATTTCCTCAAGCGTCTCCTCGCTCCTCACGATTTCCCTGTCAAGCAGCCTTCTGTAGAGTGGCTTCGGGAATACTTCGAGGTAGTCGTAGAATTCCGCAACCTTCTTTGCATCCTCATACGGTTTCTGCATCATTGCGGTGAACACTTCGCCCTGATCGCACGCACTGCCGACCAGTATGCCTTCCCGGTGCTTCTCGAGGACGTTTTTACGGATCCTCGGCATCCTGTAGAAGTGGTCCGTCAGTGAATATGAAACGATTTTAAAGAGGTTTTTGAGCCCAGTCTGGTTTTTTACGAGCAAAGTGGCATGCGAAGGCATTGCACGCTTGTAAGCCTCCTCGCTCATGAGCTTCTCGTTGATTTCCATATGATTCGTCACACCGAGCTCCTTCAGCTGGTAGAGCATCTTGATGAATATATAGGCGGTGGCTTCTGCATCATAGATCGCACGGTGGTGCTGGGTCAGTTCGACATTGTATTTTTTGGCGAGGATGTTCAACCCGTGCTTTTTGAAGTCGGTGTTGATCGTCCGTGACAGCTCGAGCGTATCGATGACACCGTTCTGATAGCTGCCGAGCCCTTCCTTCTGATAGGCCGCTTCTATGAAGCCCATATCAAAGCTTGCATTATGGGCGACGAAGATTGCATCCCCCACCCATTCCTTGAAGTCGGTGATCACTTCACTGATCGGCGGCGCGCCGGTGAGCATATCATCTGTGATGCCGGTGATCTCCTTGATCGTCTCCGTGAGCGGCTCGCCCGGGTTGCTGAAAGCTTCGAAGCGGTCGATGATCTCGCCGCCCCTCACTTTGACGCCCGCGAGTTCGATGATCTTATCGTACTTGGAGGATAAGCCCGTCGTCTCCACGTCGAAAACGACGAATTCATGATCTTCTAGGTCGATGTCCTGCGGTTTGTACGCGATGTCCGCCCCGTCATCGACAAGGAGGCCTTCCATGCCGAATATGACTTTCACACCGGTGTCGAGCGATGCGTAATACGCATCCGGGAAGGCCTGGACGTTATTGTGGTCCGTGACCGCAATGGCCTTATGGCCGAAGTCCTTCGCCCGTTTCACGAATTCACCGATGTTGTTCAGCCCGTCCATCTGGCTCATTGCAGAATGCAGATGGAGCTCCACGCGTTTTTCTTCCATCGGGTCGCGGGCGGGCGGTTTATTGACCGCCGTCAGGTTTTTGATGTTCAAAACGAGGTCTTTTACGAAATCATCATATTCGACGTTGCCCTCGATGATCACCCAGTCATTTTCGCTGAGTGCATCGAATACGGCTTCATCGCCCTTGTTGTTCCTTGAGAACATTTTGGCGCTGATCGAGTCACTGTAGTCGGTGATCTTGATATTAAGTATCTGCCTGCCCGTCCGGAGCACTTTGATGTCCTTATCGAAGATGACGCCTTCGACTTTCACATTGAACTCTTCATCGATGATGTTGTTGAGCGGTCTGACGCCGTCGAAACCGACGTATTTGCCGATCTGCTTCTCAACCGCTCCGGCATTATTGTTCTGCTGTTCCTTCATTTCCTCCTGATGCGAAATGAAATTCTGTACGAGTTCCGTCTTCTCCTCCTGCAGGCGGTTCTCCAGGTTTTCACGCTTCTTGGCATCGAGATTTGCATCAACCGCAAATTCTATATCCCCAATCGCCATGCCGAATTCATGGTAGGCCGCCTTCAGGTTGCCGTTGACGTGCTTGTTGAAATGGGATCTTGTGATCTCATTCTGTACATTGAAGATCAGCACGCCGTCCCTGTATTCCTTCTTACAGTTCAAAAGCTGGTATCTGACATTATCATTGATTCCGAGGTGCAGGAGGATGTCCTCCAGATAATCGATCACGTTGTCATCCGAAAAATGATCGCTCGTCAAAGTCACTCTGACGTCCGCAATGTCCGCAAATGCCTTTTTGATATTGTCGATCAATAAAAGCCTGAGCGATGCGGGGATCAGCTTCTCAAAATGCAGCTGGAAGTGGAACATCCTCTGTTCATCGTCCACAACGATTTTTTTGAGCACCCCACTTGTGAGGTGCTCATTCATTTCTATATTCGCCTGTGATAATAATATTTTAAACTGCTCATGCCCTTGCATTCACAACACTCCTAAACCTGTTTTGCCGGCCGGATGCATCAATTTTCATCTATGAACTTCAAAACATCAGCAATATCGACATCGGTGCTTTTTTCATCCGTACGCCGCTTCACTTCGACCACGCCGTCCTTCGCACCGCGTCCGACGACGATGCGGTAAGGGAGGCCGATGAGGTCCGAATCGGCGAACTTGACGCCGGCCCTTTCATTACGGTCATCATACAGCACCCTGTATTTTTCCTGAAGCGATTCATAAAGCTCTTCTGCAGCATTCAGGATCGTCTCATCCTTCGTGTTCGCCGTGATGATATGGACATCGAACGGGGTGACGGACTTCGGCCATATGATGCCTCGCTCGTCATGGTGGCTCTCGATGATTGCAGAGAGCGTCCTCGATACACCCACGCCGTAGCAGCCCATCATGACAGGCACGCTGCGGCCGTTCTCATCCAGCACGTTCAGGCCCATGGATTCGGAATACTTCGTCCCGAGCTTGAAGACCTGACCGACTTCGATGCCCTTCATGAACTTGACCGGTCCGCTGCCGTCCGGCGCCGTCTCACCTTCGTTGATGAACCTGAAATCCCCGGTGCCGCGGACTTCAAAGTCCCTCGTGTGGTTCACGTTGATATAATGATGACCGGTTTCATTGGCCCCTGTCGGGTAGTTCACCATCGCATCGACCTGGTAATCAAGGTAGACCGGAATCTCCGTATTGACGGGACCGAGGCTGCCCGGTGTCGCATTGAAGTGCTGCACGATTTCTTCTTCGGTCGCAAATTCGATCTCTTCCTCCGCATTGAAGAACGATTTCACTTTGACATCGTTCAGCTCCTGGTCGCCGCGTACGAGGATCATCAGGAACTCACCGTTGATCTTGACGACCATCGTCTTCGTCGTTTCATGAAGCGGGATTTCGAGGTGGTCCGCCAGTGACTGGCACGTTGTGACACCCGGTGTCTCAACTTTTTCAAGCTCTTTTTCCGCATCCGCCGATTTTTCAACCGGCTGGCATTCGGCTTTTTCGATATTCGCCGCATAATCGCTTTCTTCCGTATAGGCGATCGTATCTTCACCGATGTCGGCAAGCGCCATGAATTCATGCGTATGGCTGCCGCCGATCGCGCCTGAATCCGCTTCGACCGCACGGTAGTTCAGGCCCATGCGGGAGAAGATGTTCTCATATGCCTGATACATGTCATTGTACGTTTTCGTGAGTGACGCATCATCCGTATGGAACGAATAGGCATCCTTCATGATGAATTCCCTGCCGCGCAGGAGGCCGTACCTCGGCCGCAGTTCATCGCGGAATTTCGTCTGGATCTGGAACAGCGTGAGCGGCAGTTTCTTATAGCTCCTGAGTTCATCCCTGAGGAGGGCCACGATCATTTCCTCATGCGTCGGCCCGAGTGCGAATTCACGCCCGTGGCGGTCGTTCATCCTCATCAGTTCATTGCCGTACGCATCCCAGCGCCCGGACTCCTCCCACAATTCCTTCGGGTGCAGCACGGGCATATGGATTTCAACGCCGCCGATCTTATTCATCTCTTCGCGGACGATTTTCTCTATGTTGTGCAGTACAAGCCTTGTGATCGGCAGGTATGTGTAGATCCCGCTCGCCATCTGCTTGATCATCCCCGCCTTCAGCATCAGGCGGTGGCTGAGGCTCTCAGCATCCTGCGGTGTCTCTCTTAAAGTCGGGATAAACATTTGTGACTGTCTCATGTGACTCACTCCTATAGGAAAAATGTTTTGATGTCGTTCCAGGTGACAAGCACCATGATGACTAATACGAATAATACGCCTGCAAGCTGTATGTTGAGTTCCACCCTTTTATTGAGCGGTTTTCTGAATATGCCCTCATACAGGACGAACAATATGCGTCCGCCGTCGAGTGCGGGTATCGGCAGCAGGTTCATGATGCCGAGGTTGACGCTCAGCACCGCCGTGAAGTTCATCAGCACAAGGAGGCCCTGTGATGCGACTTCCTCCGTCACCACATATATGCCGACAGGTCCGTTCAGCATATCGAAGGAGAATGTCCCTTCGAAAATGCTCAGGAACAGCTGCACGACGAGCTCGAATATCAGCGTGCCCATCTCGTATGTCTGCTGGACGCCCCACCACAGCGGTGCAACGAGGCCCTCTTCAAAGTCGTGGCCTATGCCGATGATCAGCCGTTCGACCACTTCGCCGTCGGGCAGCTCGGTCGCTTCGACCATCGGTATCATCTCGACTTCCCTTACCTCACCGTCATTTTCAACGGTGATGTCAAGCTCCGATTCGCCTTCCTGCTGGATGATCGAAGACATATGGTCCCAGTTCCGGACTTCAGTGCCGTTGATCTCAAGCAGGCGGTCGCCTTCCTCAAGCCCCGCCTCCTCAGCAGGAGTATCTTCAGCGACCACACCGACCACCGGTTCATCGGATGGCTTGCCGTTGATGTAGAACAGCACGGTGAATAATACGAATGCGAGTACAAAGTTCATCAGAGGTCCTGCAAATAAAGTCCAGAACCTCGCCATGACGGATTTCGATTCGAAGCGCGCCGATGCCGGTGCGATGCGCTCAAGCTCGGAATCCTGAACGAAATAAGCTTCATGTGCGATTTTATATGAAGTTTCAACATCGTCGTATGTACGCACGGCTCTTATGGTCATGGTCTTCCGGATGTCCGCCTCGACCACTTCTATTTCCTCTATATCATTGAAGTTGTGCTTATCATCTAGCAGGACGTGGGTGATTTCACCGAGGTCGTTCAATTTCAGCTGGACGCGCATTCCGGGGTTCAGGGGGTTGATCTCCATATCGCTGGAGGCCATTCTGACGTAACCGCCCACCGGCAGCAGCCGGATGGTATAGACGGTGTCATTGAATTTATAGGAAAAAATCTTTGGTCCCATTCCGATGGCAAACTCGGGACACATTATACCTGCACGTTTTGCAACTATCAGGTGGCCAAGTTCGTGAACAGTGACCAGCACACCGAATACGACTATAAAAGCTAAAATGCCGGTCAAATCTATCACCTCATGTCCGATTTAAATATTTCATCATAATAAAGGATCGTTTCCAAATCAGGTTCATCGATCACTTTATGTTCGTTCATACGTAATTCTACTATCTTTTCTATATCAAGAAAAGAAATCTCACCTTTCAGGAAGCGGTCCACCGCATACTCGTTCGATGCGTTCATCACCGCCGGCATCGTGCCGCCTATTTCAACCGCTTCATATGCAAGCTTCAGCATCCTGAAACGATCGAAATCCATCGGTTTGAAGTTCAGCTGTGTGAGCGTGTCGAGATCGAGCGGGTTGTCCATCGGCAGGCGTTCGGGATAACTGAAGGCAAACTGGATCGGGCCTTTCATATCCGAATTGCCGAGCTGTGCGATGATGCTGTTGTCCACGAACTCGACCATCGAGTGTATCGTGCTCTCCCTGTGGAGGAGCGTGGAGATCTTATCGATGTCGAGATCGAACAGCCATTTCGCCTCGATGACTTCAAGCCCTTTATTCATCATGGTGGCGGAGTCGATAGTAATCTTTTTGCCCATCGCCCAGTTCGGATGGTTCAATGCATCGGCAAGCGTCACCTCATCCAGCTGATCCCTTGAAAGATCCCTGAATGAACCGCCGCTCGCGGTGATGATGAGCCGTTTGATCTCGGAGGGGGATTCACCTCTTAAGCACTGGAAGATTGCGGAATGCTCCGAATCCACGGGCAGGATGTCCACATTGTGCGCCTTCGCCTCCTGCATCACGATTTCCCCTGCGGCAACAAGCGTCTCCTTGTTTGCAAGCGCAATATCCTTGCCCATCTTGATCGCCTTAAGCGTGGGGCCGAGGCCGACGCTGCCCATGATTGCGGTGAGGAGCATATCGCTGTCGTCCCCGGCAACGGCGAGGAGCCCTTCCTCCCCGCTTATGAATTCGATCGACGGGTACTCTGACTGAAGTGCTTTCCTGTCCGCTTCATCCATCACGGAGACCATCTTCGGGGTGACGGATGCGAGTATCTCACGCAGCCCGTCCACATTGCGCCCGATTGACAGGCTTTCGAGTTCGAAACGGTCCGGGTTGTCCTTCAGCACCTCGATCGCCTGTGTCCCGATGGAGCCTGTCGCTCCCAGTATTGAAATCTTCTTCATGATCCACACTCCATTAAACTCAGCTCACCAATGGCAGTATATTCATCAGTGGCAAAACAAATATAAAACTGTCGAAACGGTCCAGCACACCGCCATGGCCCGGCAGCAGGCTGCCGGAATCCTTGACGTCGAAATGGCGTTTCAATGCGGACTCGACCAGGTCGCCGAGCTGCCCGGCCACGCTCAGTATCATCGTATAAATGATCAGAAGTATCACATTCGGGTTATCGATCAGGCCGAACACGCTGAATATGACCGCAAGCAGCACGCTCGAAAGAATACCGCCGATGAAGCCTTCCACCGTCTTGTTCGGGCTGATCTGCGGCCACAGTTTCCTTTTGCCGAATGCACGGCCGGATAGATAAGCACCTGTATCCGTCATCCAGACGATGAGGAGTGCGTACAGGATGAAGATCAGGCCGGCTTCCCTCGTCTCGTAAAAGTACATGAACCCGATGCCGATGTATGCGACTGCAAGCACGCAGAACCCCATATCCACAAATGTGAACCGGTTCTTGCTGATGACGGTGAAGCTCAGCATAAGAAGTGCCATGACGATGATCATGTCAATCTGCGCTTCAGTGACCATGGGGAGGAACGGGTAATCCGCCCGGGGCAGGAGGATGATCGATAAGGCGATCAAAGAAAGTATGCCCGGGATGGAAAATATATGTATACGGTTCATCTTCAGTATCTCGTATAAGGCGGTCAGAGCAAGAAGATAGACTGTAATGAGCATCGGCCAGGTGCCGATGATAATGATGGGAATGAAAATCAGCAATGCTATGACAGCAGTAATCGTCCTTGTCTTCACACTTATTCCTCCTTATCGTTCAGTCCGCCAAAACGTCTGTCACGCCTTCTGTACTGTTCTATCAGTTCGTCCATTTCCTCTGCAGAGAATTCAGGCCATAATGTATCGGTGAAAAACAGTTCACTGTAGGAAGACTGCCAGAGCAGGAAGTTGCTCAGCCGGTATTCCCCGCTTGTCCTGATGATCATTTCCGGGTCAGGCACCGGTGCAGACATGAGATAGCGGCCGACGGTTTCATCATCCACCGCATCGAGCGACAGGCTGCCCCTGTTGATGTCCTCATGCATCGCCCTGAAAGCCTGTATGAGTTCATCCCTGCCCCCGTAATTGAGCGCAAATATGAGGTTCAGCCCGGTATTGTCCGCAGTTTCATCCACTGCTCTCGTCACCGCTTTGATTGTATGCTTCGGCAGGCCTTCCAAATTGCCTATTATCGTCACTTTAACATTCTTTTCGATGAGTTCGGGTAAAAACGTCCCGAGTAAATCACCCGGGAGCTTCATCAGATAACTCACTTCAGAGCTTGGTCTGCTCCAATTTTCGGTTGAAAATGCATACAGTGTCAAATATTTTATCCCTATATCAGAGGCATGTCTCGTGATACGTTTTACATTCTGCATACCTTCATAATGACCATGTACACGCGGCCGTTTCTTCATCTGGGCATACCGGCCGTTGCCGTCCATGATCATTGCTATATGTAAAGGTAAGTCCTTCGTCAACTTCGGTTCTTTTTTTCTACCTAACATATGGTCCTCCACAAGAATTATATTTATTAGTATACATCTATACCTATATCGACTCAATCAGTTTATTGTAACATAAGAATGCATAAAAAAAGAGCAGGTTCAACCTGCTCGCTGTTTTGGCTAAACTTCCAAAATATCTTTCTCTTTTTCATCACAGAGGGTATCGATCTTCTTGATGGAGTCATCCGTCAGCTTCTGGACGTCTTCAGTGTAGCTGCGAAGCTCATCCTCTGAAATTTCGCCGTCTTTTTCGATTTTCTTAAGCTTATCATTGGCTTCACGGCGGATGTTCCTGACGGACACCTTGGCCTCTTCGCCTTCTTTACGTGCATCTTTGACGAATTCTTTCCTGCGCTCCTCAGTCAGCTGAGGGACTGTGATGCGGATCATCGTTCCGTCGCTCGTAGGGTTGATGCCGAGGTCCGCCTGCTGGATCGCCTTCAGGACATCATCAACGGAATTCTTATCATATGGTGTGACAGTCAGCATCCTCGCTTCAGGCACTGCGATCGTGGCCAGCTGATTCACCGGTGTCGGTGCACCATAGTAGTCCACGGTCACTCTCTCAAGAAGGCTTGCATTGGCGTGGCCTGTACGGATTCCCGCAAGTTCCCTCTGCAGGCTTTCAATGGATTTCTGCATTCTGCTTTTTGCATCTTTTAATATTGCATCACTCATTTGATTCTCTCCTACCAAGTTTTTATTTATTGATGGTCGTACCGATTGATTCACCGGAAACTGCACGTTTGATGTTGCCCTGCTCTGTAATTGAAAATACCACAAGTGGAATGTCGTTGTCCATACAGAAGGAGGAAGCGGTCGCATCCATCACCTGCAGGTTTTCCTGAAGCATTTCCATATAAGTCAGATTATCGTACTTGAATGCTGTGCTGTCGAACTTCGGATCTGCAGAATAAACACCGTCGACGTTGTTTTTGCCCATTAGGATCACGTCCGCTTCGATCTCCGCCGCACGAAGTGCTGCAGTCGTATCCGTTGAGAAGTACGGGTTGCCGATGCCGGCGGCGAATATGACGATGCGCCCTTTTTCAAGGTGTCTGATCGCACGGCGGCGTATATACGGCTCCGCGACCTGCTTCATCTCTATTGAAGTCAGCACCCTCGTTTCACAATCGAGCTGCTCCAGGCTGTCCTGCAGTGCAAGGGAGTTCATGACTGTTGCAAGCATTCCCATATAATCGGCTGTACCGCGGTCCATCCCGAGGTCACTGCCGGTCTTGCCCCTCCATATATTGCCGCCGCCGACGATGACGGCGATCTCGACGCCAAGTTCTTTCGCTTCGACCACCTGTTCCGAGATATTCTTAATGACGGCGGGGTTGATGCCGAAACCATCGTCTCCTGCCAGTGCCTCGCCACTGAGCTTTAATACAATTCTTTTGAAAGTTGAAGATTCAGCCATTATATTTCCCTCACTTATGATATTTGATGAGCTAATTTTAGAAAAAAAGACACCGAAGTGTCTTTTTCATTACTTATTCACTTGACCCATTACCTCATCAGCGAAGTTTTCTTCTCTCTTCTCAATACCTTCTCCCACTTCGAAGCGGACGAAATCGACCAGTTTCGCATCGTGGTTCTGAAGATATTTCTCGACGGTGATGTCAGAGTCTTTTACGAATGGCTGGTTTACAATGCTGATGTCTTCAAGATACTTGCGCATTCTGCCTTCAACCATCTTATCGACGATGTTTTCCGGCTTGCCTTCGTTGAGTGCCTGCTGCTTGAGGATTTCCCTCTCGTGATTGAGCTCCTCTTCAGGAACCTGATCGGAAGATACATATTTCGGGTTGAGTGCTGCTGCGTGCATGGCCACACCTTTAGCCACTTCAGAATCAGTCGTGCCGTCGACTACAGTCAGGACACCGATGCGCCCGCCCATGTGCAGATACTCGCCGAACGCGCCGTTGTCTGTCTTCTCGGCAAGGACGAATCTTCTCAATGTCAGCTTTTCACCGATTTTGGAAACGGCTTCCGTCATTTTCTCTTCAACCGTCTGGCCGTCGAGTTCAGACATGTTCAATGCTTCAACATTTTCAGGTTTTGTTGCAAGGATATGGTCTGCGATATCTTTGACCAGCTGCTGGAAATCTTCATTGCGCGCAACGAAGTCTGTTTCGGAGTTGATTTCAACGATCACTCCGTCATTGTCTTTGGACGCCACATGAACGAGGCCTTCAGCTGCGATGCGGTCAGCTTTCTTCGCTGCTTTGGCAATGCCTTTTTCACGCAGGTAGTCAGCTGCAGCATCGATGTCCCCATCAGTTTCCTGGAGTGCTTTTTTACAATCCATCATTCCTGCACCTGTTTTTTCACGTAATTCTTTTACTAATTTTGCTGAAATAGTAGCCATAAATTTATCCTCCTGGAAATAATATTTTAAAAAAGGTGATAAGAGAGTTAACTTATCACCGATATTATCATCATCTCGTCTGTCAGAGATTATTCGCTTTTAACTTCTGCAGGCGTTTCTTCTGCAGTTTCAGTTGATTCTTCCAGATCGATGTTCTGATCCGCTGCAACTTCCTCATCGGAAACACCTTGTCTGCCTTCCAGAACAGCATCCGCCATTTTGCTTGTCATCAGGCGTACTGCACGGATTGCATCGTCGTTCGCCGGAATCACGTAATCCACTTCATCCGGGTCACAGTTGGTGTCGACCATTGCCACGATCGGAATGTTCAATTTTTTGGCTTCCGCAATCGCGTTGCGCTCTTTACGAGGGTCAACGATGAAGATTGCTTTCGGCATTTCTTTCATATCGCGGATACCGCCGAGGAATTTGATCAGGCGATCATATTCTTTGCGGAGTTCCACAACTTCTTTTTTAGGAAGCACGTCGAAAGTTCCGTCCGCTTCCATTTTTTCGATTTCATCAATACGTCTGATACGCTTTGAGATCGTCTTGTAGTTAGTCAGGATACCGCCGAGCCATCTCTGGTTGACATAAAGCTGTCCAGCTCTTTCGGCTTCTTCCTTGATGGCGTCCTGTGCCTGTTTCTTTGTACCTACGAACAGGACTTTTCCACCGTCTTCAGAAATTTCTTTGACGAAATTGTAAGCTTCCGCCACTTTCTTGACTGTTTTCTGCAAGTCGATGATATAGATGCCGTTCCTCTCAGTGAAGATGTATTTCTTCATCTTCGGGTTCCAACGGCGTGTCTGGTGTCCGAAATGCACACCTGCTTCGAGCAGTTGTTTCATAGTAATTACTGCCATTATAATTTCCTCCTTTTGTTGTTACCTCCAGTGTCACTGGATGAAACCACCCTTCCGGGCAACCGGTCCCACATTCATGACACTGTGTGTAATCGGCAAATTTTAGCCGTTTAATAATATACCATATATCCCGGTTAAAATCAAACCTCTTTAGCTGTCTTTTCTCAGTTCAGGCAGGAAGTCCTCTTTTTTGACTTTGATGAATGTCCCTTTCATGCCGAGGGAACGTGATTCGATGACGCCTGCACTTTCCAGCTTCCTGAGGGCGTTCACGATCACCGAACGCGTGATGCCGACCCTGTCCGCCACTTTGGATGCGACGAGAAGGCCTTCGTCCGCATTCAGTTCATCGAAGATGTGTTCGATCGCTTCCCTCTCCGAGTATGACAATGAACGTATGGCCATTGCGATGCTTGCCTTGTCCCTTGCCTTCTGTTCGATCTCTTCATGCTTCTCTCTTAAGATCTCCATGCCGACGACTGTCGTCGCATACTCGGCAAGGACCAGATCTTCCTCGCTGAACGGCTGCGATACACGGCCGAGCGCAAGTGTGCCGAGACGCTCTCCGCCGCCGTAGATCGGTAAAATCGTCGTTTCGGAATCCTGGAAGGAATCTTCAGTAGGGAAGATCGTCAGTTCATCGCTGAAATCGATGTTCTCGGTCGTTTCGCTGATCCTCATCAGCTTATTCACATATTCATCCGGAAAGCGCCGGTTTTCAAGCATTTCGACGATCCGCTCATTCTCGATCTTGTGATTGACGCCGACGCCGAGCAGTTTGCCTTTCCTTGATACGATGAAGACGTTGCATTCGAGCACCCGGCTCACTTTTTTGGATACTTCATTGAAATCCACCTTCACACCTGAATGGCTTTGGATCAAAGTGTTGATTTCTCTTGTCTTTTGCAGTAATGAACTCATTTGGAATTCCCCTTTTATGATTTATAGTATGAATCTGCTTAAATTTTTATCTTCCTGGATATGTGACAGCTTGCTGTTCACATATTGTTTCGTGATCTCGACATGTGCGCCCTGCATATTGCTTGCTTCGAACAGCAGTTCTTCAAGCAGCGTCTCAAGTATCGTATGCAGTCTTCTTGCACCGATGTCATCCGTGTCCGTGTTGACCTGATGGGCGGTTCTCGCAAGTTCGGCAAGCGCTTCATCGGTGAATGAGATGGTGACATCCTCGGTCTGAAGCAGCGCTTCGTATTGTCTGATCAATGAACGTTTCGGTTCTTTCAATATCTTTTCGAAATCTTCATCTGTGAGCTTGTCGAGCTCGACCCTGATCGGGAAACGGCCCTGAAGTTCAGGTATGAGATCACTTGGTTTTGATACATGGAAAGCGCCCGCCCCGATGAACAGTATGTGCTCGGTGTCGATCGCACCGTATTTCGTCTGCACCCTGCTGCCCTCGACGATCGGGAGTATATCCCTCTGGACGCCTTCCCGGGATACATCACCGGAGTTCTGTCCGCCTTTGGCGATCTTATCCATCTCATCGATGAAGATGATCCCCATCGTTTCAGCCAGATTGATCGCTTCGTCATTGACATTGTCCGTATCGATGATCTTCTCCGCTTCTTCGCGGCTCAAATATTCACGCGCCTTTTTTACGGGCATGGTGCGCTTATGCTTCTTCTTCGGCATGAACTGCTTGAACATATCCTGCATGCCGGATTCTTCCATGCCGGGCATCATCATGCCCATTGAATTCTGTTCCTGTTCGACTTCAATCGTCACTTCTTCGTCTTCCAGGTAGCCGTTCAAAAGCTTCGCGCGGAGGCTCCGGCGCCTGTCCCTGACTTCTGGTGTGACTTCCTCTTCCGTCTCTTGTGTGCCCTGCTGGTTCATCAGCGCCTCGAACGGATTGGTCGTCGTCTTCTCTTTTTTGAAGCCCGGGGCGAGCAGCGCGAGGAGGCGCTCATTGGCGAGCTCTTCCGCCTGATCTTTCACAAGTTTCATCTTCTCGTCTTTGACGAGTTTGACACTTGCTTCGACCAGATCCCTGACCATGCTCTCCACATCACGGCCGACATAGCCGACTTCAGTGAACTTCGTCGCCTCCACTTTCGTGAAAGGTGCGCCCGTCAGCCTTGCCATGCGCCTTGCTATTTCGGTCTTTCCGACGCCCGTCGGGCCGATCATCAGTATATTCTTCGGGATGACCTCATCCCGGAGATCGTCATCCAGCATCATTCTCCTGAAACGGTTCCTCATTGCGATGGCGACTTTCTTCTTCGCCTCGCCCTGACCAATGATGTCTTCGTCCAATCTCGATGTTATTTCTCTTGGCGTTAAATTCTGTTTCAATATAAACGCTCCTTTAATCGATAGATTCCACTATTATATTATCGTTTGTGAACACGCAGACTTCACTTGCGATAAGCAGACTGTTGTAAGCAATCTCTTTCGCCGAAAGTTCGCTGCTGTAGCGCTTCAGGGCGCGCCCTGCACTGAGGGCGTAGTTGCCGCCGCTGCCGATGGCAAGAATGCCGTCATCGGGTTCGATCACCTCGCCGGTGCCCGAGACGAGCAGCAGTGTCTCCTTGTCCATGACGATCAGCATCGCTTCGAGCTGCCTCAGCATCTTATCGCCGCGCCACTCCTTCGCAAGCTCGACCGCCGCCCGCTGCAGGTTGCCGTTATAAGCATGCAGGTTGGCTTCGAATTTTTCAAATAAAGTGAATGCATCCGCCACACTGCCCGCAAAACCGGCAACGACTTTGTCATCGAAAAGCCTGCGCACTTTCTTTGCCGTATGTTTCATCACAACCTGATTGCCGAGGGTGACCTGTCCGTCCCCGGCGATCGCCCTTGAGCCGTTATGCTGTATCGCAAATATCGTAGTACCTTTTATAGCCATTTTTTCACCTCTTCTGATTACCTGGATGTGTCCTCAAATATGTCTTTCTCAACTGTTCTTTGGAAATATGCGTATATTTCTGGGTCGTCTGCAGTGACTCATGCCCCAGCAGCTCCTGGACCGCCCGGATGTCTGCACCATTGTTCAAAAGGTGCGTCGCAAAGCTGTGCCTCAGCTTGTGCGGATGAAGGTCAAAGTTTTCAGCACTCCTTTTGACCATCATATCCAATGCATGACGCAGGCCGCGCACCGTCAGCGGTTCAAGCCGGTAATTGAGCCACAATGCATCGTTGTGATCGATGTGTTTTTTGAAATGCTCTATATATTCAAGCAGACTTGCTTTCGCACTTTCATTGAAAGGGACGATTCTTTCCTTATTGCCTTTACCATGCACCTTCAATATCATATAATTGAAATCTATCCGATCCCTTCTCAGGGTGATCAGTTCGGATGCCCGGATGCCAGTGGCGTAAAGCAGCTCAAGTACCGCCTTATCCCTTAAATACATCCTGCTGCCCTGATCGAGCGATTCGAACAGTGCATTGATTTCGTTCTCATATAAAAAGGTGGGCAGGGCTTTTTCCTTTTTGGGAAAAGGCAGGCTTAAAAATGGATGGTTTTCAACTACGCCGGCTTCAATCAGGAAATGGTAGTAACTGCGCAAAGTTGAAATCTTCCTGGAGACGGTGGCTCTTTTAAGTCCTTTATCATAAAGTGATGATAAGTAGTTCCTGGCATCGGGATATTTGAAAGTCCCGACCGACAGGCCTTCCCTCTCGAGGAAAGCATGGAATTCATCGATGTCCGTCCCGTAGCTCCTGATGGTATGGTCCGATAAATTCCTCTGATAAAGCAGCCTGTCCAAAAAGCGCTCCTTGTAGTTGATTGACCTCGCCCCCTCTCCATCGGAATATTATCACAATTCCAAATAGTCTTTCAATAAATAGCATCACCGCTAAGCACATATGCCCCTTAAACATTTTAATATATTTCACAGAGAATTGCACACAATACTATGAATATTATCAATAAATCATCTAATTCGTTTATTCACAAAAAATCTACCTAATAAACATAGGTAGATTGAAGGTTAATTATTCACTTTTTCTGTGTACTCACAGTTTGAACATTTAACTTGTGCATTCTTACCTTTTTTGGTTTCCACCAAATGATGTTCGCATTTCGGGCAGGCTCTTCCAATCGGTCTGTCCCAGCTGATGAAATCACATTCCGGATACTGGTCACAGCCGTAGAATATACGGTTCTTCTTCGATTTGCGTTCTATGACTTCGCCCTTCTTACATTTCGGACAGCTCACGCCGATCGATTTGACGATCGCCTTCGTGTTGCGGCAGTCCGGGAAATTGGAGCAGGCCATGAATTTACCGTAACGGCCCATCTTGTATACCATCGGAGATCCGCATTTCTCGCAGTCTTCCCCGACCGGCTCATCTTTGATCTCTATCTTTTCCATTTCTTCTTCCGCCCGTTCGACCCTCGGTTCGAATTCCTTATAGAAATCATCGATCACTTTGACCCATGAAGCTTCGCCTTCAGCGACACTGTCGAGGTCTGCTTCCATCGTCTTCGTAAAGTCGACATCGATGATGTTCGGGAAATACTCCTCCATCGACTGGTTGACGATCTCACCGATTTCTGTCGGCATGAAACGTTTCTGATCCATGCGCACATAGTTGCGTTTCTGTATCGTATCGATGGTCGGCGCATATGTCGACGGGCGCCCGATGCCGAGTTCTTCAAGCGTTTTTACGAGCCTTGCCTCGGTGTATCTCGGAGGCGGCTGCGTGAAATGCTGATTCGGGGTGATCTTCAGGCTCTTGACCGTCTCCCCTTCGGCAATTTCAGGAAGACGGTTGCTCAGCTCTTCTTCCTCATCATCTTTTCCTTCTATATAAATCTGCATGAAACCTTTGAATTTAATGGTCTGGCCGTTGCTCCGGAACATCACATCATTATTGATCATGTCCATCCTCACCGTATCAAGGACGGCAGGCGCCATCTGGCTTGCGATGAAACGGTCCCAGATGAGCTTGTAGAGCCTGTGCTGATCGCGGCTCAAATACTGCTTCATGTTTTCAGGCGTCCTGAGGCTCGATGTCGGCCGGACCGCTTCGTGTGCATCCTGGGACTGGGCTGCAGCCTTCTGCTGTCTGCTGCTCCCGAGGAATTCCTTGCCGAAAGTCTCTTCTATATAATCCGCTGCCTCTTTTTTCGCAACAGGGGAGATCCTTGTCGAATCGGTCCTCATGTATGTGATGAGGCCGACCGTGCCTTCACCCTTGATCGCGATCCCTTCATACAGCTGCTGGGCGACCATCATCGTCTTCCTTGCCTTGAAGTTCAGTTTCCTTGCGGCTTCCTGCTGGAGTGAGGATGTGGTGAAGCTGTTTGCAGGAAAACGTTTCTTTTCCTTTTTCTCCACTTTCTCCACAAGGAATTCATCGCCGGAAATCTGTGCCAGGACTTTATCCACATCTTCTTTCGTATTCAGTTTGACTTTCTCTTTTTTCACTGAGTTGAACTTGCCTTTGAACTCGGAACGTTTGTACTTGAAGTCACTTTCGATCGTCCAGTATTCTTCCGGCTTGAACTTTCTGATCTCATTCTCACGGTCGATGATCAGGCTCAGTGCGACAGACTGCACACGTCCTGCAGACAGTCCTTTTTTCACCTTTTTCCATAATACCGGTGAAATGTTGTAACCCACCAGCCGGTCCAGGATGCGTCTTGCCTGCTGGGCGTCCACCAGGTCCTGGTTGATCTTGCTCGGATGTTTGAAGCTCTCCTTGACTGCGTCTTTCGTTATTTCATTGAAAACCACCCGGTAATATTCATTGTCTTCACCGAGTGCATGCGCCAGATGCCATGCAATTGCTTCTCCCTCGCGGTCCGGGTCACTTGCTAAAAATACTTTCTTGGCTTTTTTGGCCTCTTTCTTCAAATCTTTCAAGAGCGGGCCCTTGCCACGAATTGTAATATATTTAGGTTCGTAATTGTTTTCAGTGTCAATTCCCATTTGACTGCGGGGCAAATCACGCAAGTGTCCCATTGAAGCAACGACTTTGTATCTTTTGCCCAGATACTTTTCGATCGTCTTTGCTTTCGCCGGGGATTCCACTATCACTAAATTATCAGCCACGATGCGTTTGCCTCCTTCGTTTGTAGTTTCAGAATCAAATATTAAGTGCAAAGAATTCTTTTGTCAACTCTTTGATGTTTTGATTTATCATAAATTACTGAATATTGTCAGTGGAAATCTTTTAAAATATCATCAGCCGACAGGACGATTTCGGCTCCTTCCTGAATGCGCAGGTTCGTTCCTTTCGACAGTCCCGAGGTGATGTTGCCCGGCAGGCAGTATGTGTTCCTGTTTTCATTCATCGCCATGTCGAGGGTGATCAGACTGCCGCTCCGCTCCTCGGCTTCCGTCACAAGCACACCTTCCGACAAGCCTGCAATGATGCGGTTCCGGGCGATGAACCGCCATTTCTCAGGCGGTGTGTCCGGCGGATATTCGCTGATCGTCAAATGATGCATCTCCATCTCGCTGCGGAGCCCTGTTGTGGATTTCGGATAATGGACATCATGCCCGAAGGCAAGCACGCCGATCGTCGGGATGCCATGTGACAGGCAGAGCCGGTGTGCCGCTTCGTCCGCCCCGTAGGCAAGGCCTGAAACGATGGATAAATTTTTCAATTCCGGAATGATCGCCTTCAGTGATTCCTGTGTATACCTGGAGGCCTTACGGCTGCCGACGATGCCGAGGGCCCTTTTGTGCAGGAGCTGCCAATCCCCTTTTGCATAAAGTATGTACGGTGGATCGTGAATTTCTGCAAGGAGGCGCGGATAGCGTTCATCCCCGATGGTGATCCAGGTGATGCCCTGTGATGCCAGATGGCTTTTTATTGCACTGCTGTTCAGCCGCTTTGCGGCAGCTAATTTCCGCTGGAGTTCTGCAGGCAGACTGTGCCCGTGACGCATATATTTCAGCTGATGATATTCCCCGATGGTCACCCCTGCATATGACAAAGTCAAAAGTTCCAAATCCTCACCCCTAATGATTGATGCCTTCAATTATAAGTGATTATTGGACGGCTGTATTTTACATTACCGGGTCAATCATTGGAAGAAAAAGACAAAAATAGTGTCATCCTTTAAAAGGATGACACTATTTTTGGCTCGATGAGCTGATTTATGAAATTCACTTTACAGTCAGGCACTTTTCGTACAGACCATCGACTTTTTTGATGCGGTCGATCAGCGTCTGTCCGATTTCGGATGGTGTATCGGCAGTTTCAATGCCGCATGCGTTCATCGTCTTGATTTTCTCATCCGCTGTACCTTTACCGCCGGAAATGATTGCACCGGCATGGCCCATGCGTTTCCCCGGAGGTGCAGTGACACCGCCGATGAATCCGACGACAGGCTTATTCATGTTTTCCTTGACCCACTCGGCTGCTTCTTCTTCTGCAGTACCGCCGATTTCACCGATCATGACGACCGCTTCAGTTTCCGGATCTTCATTGAAAGCGCTGAGCGCATCGATGAAGTCGGTGCCGTTTATCGGGTCTCCGCCGATGCCGACCGCAGTCGTCTGGCCGATGCCCGCTTCAGTCAGCTGATGCACTGCCTCGTAAGTCAGTGTGCCTGAACGGCTGACGACGCCGACGTGGCCTTTCTTATGGATGTATCCAGGCATGATGCCGATTTTGCACTCATCGGCTGTGATGACGCCCGGGCAGTTCGGACCGACAAGGCGTGTCTTCTTGCCTTCAAGATAGCGCTTCACCTTCACCATATCAAGGACCGGGATATGTTCTGTAATGCAGATGACAAGGTCCAGTTCCGCATCGGCACTTTCAATGATCGCATCTGCTGCGAACGGTGCAGGGACATAGATGACTGAGACGGTTGCACCCGTTTCTTTCTTCGCTTCCTCCACCGTGTTGAAGACAGGCACGCCCTGGACTTCCTGGCCGCCTTTGCCAGGTGTCACGCCTGCAACGATTTTAGTTCCGTATTCAAGCATCTGCTCTGTATGGAATAATGCAGTTGATCCCGTGATGCCCTGGACCAACACTTTTGTATCTTTATCAATAAAAACACCCACAGTAAATTCCTCCGTTAATTTTTATTTATTTTCTCCTACCGCTGCGATAATCTTCTGAGCGCCTTCGGCCATCGTCGTTGCCGGTGTGATGTCAAGGCCCGACTCTTTCAGGATCTTCTTGCCTTCGTCGACGTTTGTGCCTTCCAGGCGGACGACCAAAGGAATTTCAAGGCCGACGTTCTCAACCGCTTCAACCACACCCTGTGCGATGATGTCACACTTCATGATGCCGCCGAAGATGTTGACGAAGATGCCTTTGACGCCTTCATCACCAAGGATGATTTTGAATGCTTCAGTCACTTTTTCAGCTGTTGCGCCGCCCCCTACATCAAGGAAGTTTGCCGGTTTGCCGCCGAAGTGGTTGATCGTATCCATAGTCGCCATCGCAAGGCCCGCACCGTTGACCATACAGCCGATGTTGCCGTCCAGCGCAACATATGACAGGTCATATTTGGATGCCTGGATCTCTTTTGGATCTTCTTCGTCCAAATCTCGGAGTTCGACGACGCCTTTTTGTCTGAACAGTGCGTTGCTGTCGAAGTTCACCTTCGCATCAAGCGCAAGCACATCGCCGTCGCCCGTCGTCACCAGAGGATTGATTTCAATGATGGAAGCATCTTTTTCAACGAATACATTATATAGGGAAAGCATGAGTTTGGCTGCCTTGTTGACAGACTCATTCGGGATATTGATATTGAATGCGAGGCGTTTAGCCTGATAAGGCATCAATCCGACAACCGGATCGATCTCTTCTTTGAAGATCTTTTCAGGCGTTTCCGCTGCGACCTCCTCGATTTCCGTGCCGCCTTCCTCGGAGCCCATCAGTACGACGCTGTCCGTCGCACGGTCGATGACGAAGCCGATATAATATTCATTTTGAATATCGCAGCCTTCTTCGACAAGTAGTCTTTTGACTTCTTTGCCTTCAGGGCCGGTCTGTGGAGTGACCAGCACTTTTCCAAGGAGCTCGTCCGCATATTGTTTAACTTCATCAAGATTTTTTGCTATTTTCACACCGCCGGCTTTACCCCTGCCCCCGGCGTGGATTTGGGCTTTGACGACATAGACATCGGAATTCAGTCCCTTTGCCACCTCAACCGCCTCTTTTGGTGTGTAGGCAACGCTGCCGTCCGGCACGTTGACACCCATAGAGCGAAAAATTTCTTTCCCTTGGTACTCATGAATATTCATGTTTTTCCTCCTAAGTTAAATTAATCTGTACATTTCAATTATAGAAAAGGTAAATATTAAAGTAAACTATCAAAATAGAGTTTTCTGACATATTTTACTCTTTACCGGCTCGAATGTCCTTCTGTGGATACTTGTCTCACCGAGTTCATCAAGCGCTTCCAAATGTTTTTTTGTGCCGTATCCTTTGTTCTTATCGAATTCATAACCGGGGTATGCTTCACTATAACTATCCATCATCATATCACGAGTTGTTTTGGCAAGCACGCTTGCGGCCGCAATGGAAACGGAATTCGCATCCCCCCGGATGATGGAAGTCTCATCCATCTCTGTCCCGAGCGTCATCGCATCGATCAGCAGATGGTCGGGACGCACGTCCAGTTCATCCACTGCCCGCCGCATGGCGAGCCTTGAAGCTTCATAGATGTTCAGGCGGTCGATCTCCTCGACTGTCGCGATGCCGATGCCGTAATCACAATGTGCCATTATGTACTCCCGGAACGCCAGACGCTGTTTCAGTGACAGCTTCTTTGAATCATCGAGCCCCGGCAGGATGAAGCCTTCCGGCAGTACGGCCGCAGCCGCGACGACCTCGCCTGCAATCGGCCCGCGGCCGGCTTCATCGACGCCTGCAATGCGGCCGCTTATACCGTTTTCATACCGGCTCATCACTTCGAATTTCTCCACCAGGGCGGCCTGTTTTTCAAGGCGTGCACGGTGCTGCACGAGTGCTTTCTCCACGCCTGCGCGGCCGTCGCCGTGATAAGGGGATGCAGCAAGCGCTTCAAGCGTCGTGATCGATTTTATCGCTTTGACCGTTTCACTGACCGTCGCCACCGGACCCACCCGCCTTGTCGAATGTGTACCTGCCGATTTTGGCGTTCCTGATGTCGTAGATCACTCTGCCCGTCACCGCTTCGTAGTTGATTTCATTGCCGCTCATCTTGAGCCCGCGGCTTTTCCCGATGGCTTCATACAATTCGATGATCTCCGATTCCGCGTCGACGTCGATGTTGTAAAATCTCCTCAAATCTTCCAGATGGTTATCCTGCAGGAACCGGAGGCCGTAAATCGCGACTTCATCCAGCGGAACGACGGAATCCTTGATGGCACCGGTGAGGGACAGCTTTTTGCCGACCGTCTCATCTTCGAATTTAGGCCAGAGTATTCCCGGCGTATCCAGAAGTTCCATGTTCTTCCCGGCTTTGATCCATTGCTGCGCCTTCGTCACACCCGGCGTGTTGCCGGTTTTTGCGATTTTCTTTTTGGCGATGTTGTTGATGACCGTGGACTTGCCGACGTTCGGTATCCCGATGATCATCGCCCGGATCGCCCTTTTATTGATGCCTTTACTCTCCATCCTTTTGAAGATCTCCTCGGTCGCCATTTTTGCCAGCGGCTCGATCTTGCCGATGATCTGATGGCTGCGCCCCATGATTGCAACGGGGTATTTTCCTTCCGCCTTGAGATGGCTGATCCATTTATCGGTCTCACTCTGGTCCGCCATGTCCATCTTGTTCAATATCACCACACGCGGTTTGTGCTGCGTGATGTCATCCATCATCGGATTGTGGCTTGAATACGGGATTCTTGCATCCAGTATCTCTATCACCACATCCACTTTCTTTAAATTTTCCTCGACTTCTCTTCTTGCCTTGGCCATATGGCCCGGAAACCAGTTTATACTCACGGCTTTCCCCTCGAATCATAATTTATTTTTATTTCAATCCATATCCAGTTCAGCATAACAAAATAAAAACCCGGACATCAAGGTGTGATATCCGGGTCTTCATCGCATTATCTAATTTCTCTGATACGCGCTGCTTTACCGCGCAGGTTGCGCAGGTAGTAAAGTTTCGCACGACGTACGCGTCCACGACGGGTAACTTCGATTCTCTCGATTTTCGGCGTGTGTACAGGGAAAGTACGCTCAACACCCACACCGTAAGAGATCTTACGGACTGTAAATGTTTCGGAAATGCCGCCGCCGCGTCTTTTGATGACTACGCCTTCAAAGACCTGGATCCTTTCACGGCTTCCCTCTACGATACGTACGTGTACACGTACAGTGTCTCCGGGTTTGAATTCCGGAAGATCTGTTTTGAGCTGTTCTTTCGTCAGCTCATTGATTAATTGTTGTGACATGATTACCTTCTCCTTCTTCCAACTTTCTTGCCCTTCATAGCAGCGGATAGTTGTGATATGTGTCTCGACACTCGTATAATATTACCATAATATATGCTTCGTTTCAATTCATTCAGGTAAAATAAGTTTTTTATTCAAGGAGGTCCGGGCGCCTTTCGCGTGTGCGCTTCAGGCTCTCGTCCCGCCGCCATTCCTCTATCTTCTTATGATCCCCGCTGAGGAGCACTTCCGGCACTTTCATGCCGCGGTATTCCCGGGGTCTTGTGTAGTGCGGGTGTTCGAGCAGGCCCGTGGAAAACGAATCCTGTTCATGGCTCTCCTGCTTGCTGATGACGTCCGGGATCAGGCGGACGATCGCATCGGTCATCGTCATGCTCGCAAGCTCCCCGCCGGTCAGCACATAGTCGCCGATGGACACTTCATCCGTGACGAGCGTGCGGATCCGTTCATCATACCCTTCGTAATGGCCGCATATGAAGACGATGTCCTCTTCGGTGCTCAAATCCTCCGCCATCTTCTGATTGAAAGGGGCCCCCTGAGGACACAGGAGGATCACACGTGCGTTGTCGACCTCGAGGTCATCCATCGCCTCGAATACAGGTTCCGGCTTCAGCACCATGCCTGCACCGCCGCCGTACGGGTAGTCATCGACCTTGTTGTGCTTGCTGTTTGAATAATCACGGAAATTGATGAGGTTGTAATCCACGATGCCCTTATCCTTCGCGCGTTTCAGTATGGAGGAGTTCAGCACCCCGTCATACATCTCCGGGAAGAGTGTCAGGTAATGTATATTCATTCGAGCAGCCCCTCGATCGGTGTGATGATGATCTTTCCTTCATCGAGGTCGACCGTCTTCACCACATCTTCGATATAGGGGATCATATATTCCTTCCGGCCGTCACCGACCACCCAGACATCGTTTGCCCCCGTCTGGAAAATATCCGTGACTTTCCCGAGGGACCGGCCTTCATCGGTGAGCACCGTGAGGCCGATGATGTCGCTGAAATGGAATTCGCCTTCTTCAAGCGCCAGTTCGACGCTCTCCGCCTCCTGCAGTACATCCGAGTTCTTCAGATCTTCCACTTCACTGATGCTGGTGATGCCTTCGAAGGTGAGGAGATGGAAGTTCTTATGTGTGCGGTAATTCCGGATCGTGAATTCCCTGCCGCCGACCGTGACTTTATTGCCCGGCTGGAAGCGCTCCTCAGTGAAGTCTGAGTCACTGAGCACCTTCACTTCGCCGCGGACGCCGTGGAAATTGACGAGTCTGCCGATTGTAATCATTTTATAACCACCTTAAGTTTTGTTCCGTAATCATTTCTTAATTATTATATATCTGCCGGCCTCGGCGGGACAACCGGAAATGTCGCGCCGGCTGCACGGCCGCCCCACATAAAAAAGGACACACCTCGCGGTGTGCCTGGAAAATCTGAATATTAATCTACATCGACAAACACTTTCTTGGAATTTTCATGGTTGGTATTCGACATGATGATGCGGATTGCCTTTATGACGCGCCCGCGCTTACCTATGACACGACCGGTATCGGCGCTGTGCACAGATATTTTGTAAGAAATGTTATACTTCGTCTCTTCTGAAGAAATTTCCAAGTCTTCCGGGTGCTCCAGCATCGGTTCAAGAATGGTTTGCAATAAGTTTTCCATATAGATTATTTCCCGAGTTTCTCGTTATGCAGTCTTTCCATTACGCCTCTGCGGCTAAGGATGTTGCGGACCGTGTCGCTTGGTTTCGCGCCGTCTTTCAGCCACTGAAGTGCTTTTTCCTCATCCAGAGTGATGTTTTCATCCTCTTTGGATACAGGGTTGTAGGAACCGATCTGCTCGATGATGCGACCGTCCCTCGGACTTCTTGAATCAGCAACAACTATGCGGTAGTAAGGGTTTCTTTTGGAACCCATACGAGTCAATCTTAATTTAACAGCCATTTATATAACTCCTTTCTCTCTACGATTTCACTTTTAATACTATACCAGATAATAAAAAACTTGTAAAGGGCTTTTCCTTTACAAGTTTATTTTCCGTCATTTTAAAACGGCAGCTGCATATTGCCGAACGGATTTTTCTTCTTGCCTTTTCCTCCGGTCATCTGCTTCATCATCTTCTTCATATCCTGGAACTGCTTCAGCAGGCGGTTGACTTCCTGCAGGGAACGGCCCGAGCCTTGGGCGATACGCTTCTTCCTGCTCGCGTTCAGCTTTTCGGGCTTCTCGCGCTCCTCCATCGTCATTGAACGGATGATCGCCTGTATATGGTCGATCTCCTTACCGCTCATCTGCATCTTGTCGAGGCCTTTGATCTTGTTCGCGCCCGGCATCATTTTAAGGAGCTCGTCAAGCGGCCCGAGGGTCTTCACCTGGTCCATCTGCTCGAGGAAGTCCTCCAGTGTGAAGCTCTGGTCCTTGATCTTCTGCTCCATCTTCTTCTGTTCATCCATATCAACGTTCGTCTGTGCCTTCTCGATGATCGACAGCATGTCGCCCATGCCGAGTATCCTCTGTGCCATGCGGTCCGGGTGGAATGATTCAAGGCCGTCCATCTTCTCGGACACACCGACGAATTTGATCGGTTTTTCGGTGACCGAACGGATCGACAACGCCGCACCGCCCCGCGTATCCCCGTCAAGCTTGGTCAGCGTCACGCCGGTGATGTCGAGCAGGTCGTTGAAGGATTCCGCGACATTCACGGCATCCTGGCCGGTCATCGAGTCGACGACGAGCATGATTTCATCCGGATTGGATAGCTCCTTGATATCCTTCAGCTCATTCATCAGATCTTCATCGATGTGCAGGCGTCCTGCCGTATCGATGATGACCGTATCGAGATGCTCCTCTTTTGCATGCGCAAGTGCTTTTTCCGCGATTTCCTGCGGCTTCACTTTATCGCCCAGGTTGAAGACCGGGATGTCGATCTGCTTCCCGACCGTCTCCAGCTGGTCGATCGCCGCCGGACGGTAAATATCCCCTGCGACGAGCAGCGGTTTTTTATTGTAGTTCTTCCTCAAATGCAGAGCCAGCTTGCCTGCGGTGGTCGTCTTACCCGCACCCTGCAGGCCGACCATCATGATGACCGTCGGCGGCTTCTGGGCCAGGTTGATCTTCTGGTTCTCCCCGCCCATCAGTTCCGTCAGCTCTTCCTTGACGATCTTGATCACCTGCTGGCCCGGTGTCAGCGACTGCATGACATCACTGCCGAGCGCGCGTTCCCGCACCTGGCTGATGAACTGCTTGACCACTTTAAAGTTGACGTCCGCTTCAAGCAGCGCAAGCCGCACTTCACGCATCATCACCTTGACGTCGGCTTCCGAGACTTTACCTTTGCTCTTGATCCGGTCCATCGTGGCCTGGAGACGTTCTCCTAAACCTTCAAATGCCATTATTACTCCTCCTCCAGAGTTTCAAGTTCATTTATGACTGCATCTATCTTATTGAAATCCTGATTTTTTATATACTCCCTGATCTGCCGGTAGTACTGCTGCCTCTTGATGAAGGCGCCGTAGAGCCCGAGATTCGCTTCATAGTCTTCAAGCAGATCTTTAGTACGTTTTAAATTATCATAAACCGCCTGTCTTGTCACTTTCAAAGTGTCTGCGATCTCACTGAAGGAATAATCCTCCAGATAATAAAGTTCCACGTAGGCACGCTGTTTTTCGGTCAGCAGGGAGTGGTAGAAATCAAACAGGTAATTGACCCGGGTGGTGCGTTCGAGTTCCTCAGTCATCCTTATCAACTGCCTCTGCGGCTGCGTCATCGAGCTCATCCGACTGATGGATCATATCGGCGAACAGTCCGTATACATAACTTTCCGCGTCGAACTCCTGAAGGTCGTCAAGCTGCTCCCCGAGGCCGACGAATTTCACCGGAATCCCCAGTTCGTTCTTGATTGCGAGCACGATGCCGCCTTTGGCGGTCCCGTCGAGCTTCGTCAAAACGATGCCTGTGACATCCGTCACTTCCTGAAACGACTTCGCCTGTATGAGGGCATTCTGGCCGGTCGTCGCATCCAGTGTCAGAAGCACTTCATGCGGTGCTTCCGGCACCACTTTCTGGATGACCTTCTTCATTTTACCGAGCTCGTTCATGAGGTTGCCCTTATTCTGAAGGCGGCCTGCGGTGTCACAGATCAAAATGTCCGTGCCGCGCTTTTTCGCTGCATTGACTGCATCATACATCACGGCGGCAGGGTCGCTGCCCTCCGCCTGCCTGATGACATCGGCACCGACGCGGTCACCCCAGATCTGAAGCTGGTTGATCGCACCGGCACGGAATGTATCACCCGCTGCCAGCATGACCGATTTGCCTTCTTTTTTATATTTATGGGCCAGTTTGCCGATGCTCGTCGTCTTGCCGACGCCGTTCACGCCGACGACGAGGATCACCGTCAGGCCGTCCGCCTCGATATGGACTTCTTCCGACAGCTCATCATTGCGGTTGTATATTTCAACCATCTTTTCAACGATGGTCTCCTTCAAATCTGCCGTCTCCGTGATGTTTTTAAGCTTTGCTTCCTGCCTCAGTTCATCGGTCAGTTCGAGCACGGTGTTGAAACCCACATCCGCCCCGATCAGGATTTCCTCGAGTGCTTCGAAGAAGTCCTCATCGACCTTCCGGTACATCGACATCAGCTGGTTGATTTCGGT
Organism: Salinicoccus kekensis; assembly: GCF_900220995.1. Lineage (GTDB taxonomy): Bacteria > Bacillota > Bacilli > Staphylococcales > Salinicoccaceae > Lacicoccus > Lacicoccus kekensis. The sequence continues at coordinate 245,726 of NZ_OBQF01000001.1, read as the reverse complement.
CTGGAACTTCTCACGGCTCTTCTCGAGCCCAGCCTTGAACTTATAGGTGATCTGTTCCTGTTCCCATTGCTCAAATTCATCGATGCTGATGAGACCGTCATCAAGATTTTCACTCTGCTGCTCCGCAGAAGGCAGATCATCCGCCGTCTTATCAGGCCTGAACTTCTTTTTAAAGCGATCAAAAATACCCATTTATATACACCTCTGTATCTTCTTTATCAGACTTTCGCCTCTTCATAATCTTTTAAATCCACGCTGATCAGCTGGCTGACACCGCGTTCCTGCATGGTCACGCCGAACAGCCTGTCCGCCTCTTCCATTGTACCTTTTCTATGCGTAATCACAATGAATTGCATATCCATGGAAAGCTTCTTCAAGTACTGTGCATACCGCACCACATTGGCTTCATCGAGGGCGGCCTCCACCTCATCCAGGATGATGAACGGGCTGCTCCTGACCCTCAGCATGCTGAATAGGAGGCTGATTGCCGTCAGTGCCCGCTCGCCGCCCGACAAAAGCGACAAACTTGATAACTTCTTGCCCGGCGGCTGTGCATAGATTTCTATCCCGGAGTTCAGGTAATCATCCGGCTCGCTCAGCCTGAGCTCTGCAAGCCCGCCGCCGAACATCTCTGTGAACACTTCTCCGAAGCTGCGGTCCACTTCGTGGAATGCAGCTTTGAAGCGATCCGCCACGGTGTCATCCATTTCAGCGATCACTTCAAGCAGTGTCTCACGCGCTTCAAGAAGGTCCGCCTCCTGATTTTTCAGGAAGGTGTACCGCTCGTTCACGACCGCATATTCATCGATGGCGCCGAGGTTGACCGGACCGAGCTCTTCGATGCTCTTTTTGTTCAGGTTGATCTGGAGCCGCTTATCCTCGATATCCTCGAATTCGGTGAACTGGCCGCTCTCTCGTTCGTAAGTCGTCCTGTAGTTTTCCGATAAATATTCGAGTTTCTGCTCAAGCCTCGCATCCAGCTTCTCCTTCGTACCTGTCGCGGTCCTCAGAGTGTCCTGAAGGGCTTCCGCCTGTCTGTAGATCTCCTCGCGCTGCCTGCCCGCTTCCTGGTATTCGCTTTTCAGTCCGGACTGCAGTTCCGAGAGTTCATCCGCCTCGCCGTACAGCTGCTCAAGCGATTTTCCCAACGACTCTTTCTCTTCCCGCAGCGCCTTGACGTCAAGGGTGGTGAGGTCGAGGGAGATGATTTCCTGTTCGTTTTTGATTTCTGCGATCGAAGCGGCAATCGCTTCCAGCTCCCCGGCGATCCTCGCATGCTCGCTTTTTTTGTAATTATAGCGCTCGTTCGCCCGCGTCAATTCATTCTGCACCGCATTATATTCATCCGCAAGTGTTTCAAGCTCGGTTTTCTTATCCTTCTCCGAGGCGCTGACGAGACGTATGCGTTCATCGAGCTGTTCCAGTTCAAATTCCTTATTTCTGATCTGTTCTGCAAAATCCGCACTGTCATGTTCATCCGTCCTCGAAGATAGTTCCTCCTCGATCATGCGGAGTGTCTCTTTTCTTGAGGACAGCTGGTAGTCGAGCGACGAGGCGAGCTGTCTGAGTTCATCATGCCGTTCACTTTCAACGGTGCCGGCTTCTTCCAGTCCGGCGATTTCCATATCCAGATCGGTGATCTTCCTGCTTAAGCCGTCGACCTTCTCTTTCTGGCCTGCAATAAGTGCTTCATGGCTTTTCAGTTTCTTTCCTATTTCATCGATTTCACTCTTCGTTTCAAGGACGGATCCTTTTGACTGCCTTGAGCCGCCGCTCATCGCGCCGCCTGGAAAGACGGTCTCGCCGTCCAGCGTGACGATTTTGACACGGTGGCCGGTCTCCCTGGCGATGATGCCTGCATCATCGATATTTTCAACGACGACCGTCGTCCCGAGGAGGTGCCATATGACATTTTCATATTCCGGCTTTATATCCACAGCTTCCGCCAGCACCTGCGCCTCCACCTTGGAATTCCTCAAAGTGTTCAGCACAGAATCGGAAAGCGACCGTTTCTTTATGACGTCAAGCGGCAGGAAAGTCGCGAACCCGCGCTTCAGCCGCTTCAGGAAGCCGATCGCCTCCCTCGCATCCGCTTCGGAGCGCATCACGATATTCTGGCTTGCGGCACCGAGTGCCGTATCGAGGGCCGTTACATATTTCGGCTCCGAGCCGATCAGTTCGCCGACGGCGCCTATGACGCCTTCGAGCTCTCCGCCGTTCTGCAGTACGGCACGGACGCCGGGGAAGTATCCCCTGTATTCGTTCTGGATGCTCTTCAGCATATCAAGCCGTGATTTCTGCTTTTCATAAAACGTAAGGCTCTTCTCGTACTTATCCTTCTCTTCAAGGTAGGATGCGTAAACATCCTCCCTCTGCCTTTTCTTTTCCTTATACTCTGCCCTTAAGGATTCCAGCGCATCCGCACTTTCCGATAACTCCGCCTGCTTCTCTTCCTGAAGCGCTTCATACTCCGAAACTTCCTTCGTAAGCGTCCCGGCGCGCGCTTTCTGCTGACTAAAGAGCGAATGCTGATCTTTCAGCATCTCTTCAGTCCGCTTCTGTTCATTCTCAAGCGTCGTCTTCTCGACCATGAGGGCGTAATACTGATCCTTCAGGCCTTCAATCTCCCCGGTGTGGTCCCGGCTCAGGTAGGCCCTTTTCTCCTCGGTTTCCTTCAGGGATGCACGTAAATCTTTGATGGCCGTTTGGTATTCCGTGAGTTCATCATTGAGACATGAGAGCATGGACTCATGCGCCTCTTTTTCGGAAACCGCCTTTGCGAGCCGTGAGGATAATTCTTCCTTCAGCTGGCCCTTGTTGGATTTCCGTTCTTCAAAAAGAGCGATTTTACCATTGAGCTGTTCGAGCTTCCTGGAAGCTTCTACGATTTTCCTGTTGATCATTTTGGAATTCGCATCTTCACCGTCGCGCGCCGCACTCAGATCCGCCAGCTTCTCATCCAGTGCCGCAGTCTCGCTCTGATGGCGTTTCAGCAGTTGTTCCGCTTCCCCGATCCGCACGTTTTCCTCCTCAAGCTTTTTGAGGAGATGATTGATGTCATAGATGGTGACTTCGATGTCCGCCTTCTTCATCTCCTCTTTCAAAGCAAGGTATTCCCCGGCATTGGCACTTTCCACTTCCAGCTTCTCGACACGTCCGGAGAGCTCCCGGATGATGTCATTGACCCGGTTCAGGTTGTCTTTCGTATCATGCAGCCGTTTTTCCGACTCTTTTCTGCGGATTTTATATTTCATCACGCCCGCCACTTCTTCGATCAGCACTCGTCTTTCATCCGGCCGCGCCTTCAAAAGCGTGTCCACTTCGCCCTGCGAAATGATGTTGTAGGCGTTTCTGCCGAGCCCCGAGTCGAGGAACAGCTCGGTGATCTCCTTCAGGCGCACACGTTCATCGTTGATGAAATACTCGCTGTCACCGTTCCTGTAAAGCTTCCGCGTGATGCTGACCTCATCCGAATCGACCGCGAGGCCGCGTGCGGCGTTGTCAAGCATCAGCTTCACCGATGCCGAATTCATCGGTTTGCGGGAGTCCGTACCGCTGAAGATGACATCTTCCATCTTCACACCCCGGATGGTCTTCGCGGATTGTTCGCCGAGCACCCAGCGGATGGCATCGGTGATGTTGCTTTTGCCGCTGCCGTTCGGGCCGACGACGGCCGTCAGGCCGCTGTCGAAACTTACATCTACCTTATTCGCAAATGATTTGAAGCCATTTGCCTCTATCGATTTCAAATAAACCATTCTCTGAACTCCTACCCGTGAATCGCAAGCAATGCATTTTCAGCAGCACGCTGTTCTGATTCTTTTTTAGACCGTCCGCTGCCGTTGCCGAGCTGCCTTTCCCCGATGAAGACCCCGCTTTCGAAGCTCTTGTTGTGGCTTGGGCCCGACTCGTTCAGCAGCCTGTATTCCAGTTCATCATCAAATCTCTTATGTGCCTCTTCCTGCAGCAGTGTCTTGTAATCGACCACCGCATTGTAATGGGCATCCTTGATGTCCACAAAGACGAATTTCCTTAAAAATTCATGTGTCGTTTCATGGCCCTCCTGCACGTAAAGTGCGCCCAAAAAGGCTTCGAATGTATCGGAAATGATCGACGGACGGCTCCGGCCTTCCGTCTTCTCCTCGCCTTTTCCGAGGATGATCAGCTCCGGCATCTTCAATTTGACCGCGAATACCACAAGTGACGGTTCACACACTATGTTTGCCCTGAGTTTCGTCAGATCGCCTTCCGGCAGCTTTGGAAACTTGTTATAAATAAAGTCTGACACCATCAATTCTAGTACAGCATCACCCAAAAATTCCAGGCGCTCATTATTGTAGATCTTATCCAGATGCAGGTCGTTAATGAAAGAGCTGTGCATGAACGCCTGACGGTATACATCGTGGTCACCGAGCTCCATGCCGAGCCGTTTCTGGAATGCTTTGAACGATTTGTCGAAAGCCTGGATCTTGCGGCCTGCCAATTTATCATTTTTAATCTTCTTTGAAACTATCTCCATGAGTTCCCACCTCCCTGTTCATGTCAGTGCAGCCGAAAGCGGCTGATCAGAAAAGAATATCATAAATAAAATCCACTTGAAAAAGTGGATTTTATCAATCATCAATTAATTTTCTAATTTATCAATATAGTCAAGAGCATCGCCGACTGTTTGAATCTTCTCAGCTTCTTCGTCCGGAATCTCCATTTCGAATTCATCTTCAAGTTCCATTACAAGTTCTGCAATGTCCAATGAATCTGCACCAAGATCATCTTTGAAAGATGCATCTTTAGTCACTTTATCTTCGTCAATTCCAAGCTTGTCGACGATAATGTCTTTAACTTTGTCAAAGTTTGCCATATATCTCACCTCCCTTTAATAATATCACAGCGATTATCCCATGTACATACCGCCGTTGACGTGGATTGTCTGCCCGGTGATATAGTCTGCCTTATCACTTGCAAGGAACGTCACGGTGTTGGAAATGTCCTCGACGCCCCCGAAATGATTGAGCGGGATCTGGCCGAGCATGCCCTCTTTGATTTCATCTGAAAGCACATCCGTCATTTCACTTTCTATGAAGCCCGGGGCTATGGCGTTTACGGTGATTCCTTTCGGGGCAAGTTCCCTCGCCACCGAGCGGGTCAACCCGTCTATACCTGCCTTCGATGCCACATAGTTCGCCTGCCCTGCGTTGCCGAGGGAAGCGACGATGCTTGAAATGTTGATGATCTTGCCTGATTTCTGCTTCAGCATCGGACGCGAGACATTTTGTATGACGTTATATGTGCCTTTCAGATTCACATCGATGACACGGTCGAAGTCCGCTTCCTTCATCCTCATCAGCAGGCCGTCCTTTGTGACGCCTGCGTTGTTCACGACGAGGTCGATCGAACCGTGCGTGCCCGTGATGTGTTTGATCATCGCCTTGACATCATCATAAATTTCGACGTGGCACTGATAGCTCTCTGCACTCCCGCCTGCGTTTTCAATTTCTTCCACTACGCTGTTCGCCTTGTCTTCAGAACCTGAGTAATTCACGACCACATGGTACCCTTCACTGCCGAGGGCGAGGGCGATACCTCTCCCGATGCCCCGTGAGGACCCTGTGACCAATGCTGTTTTAGTCATTTGTATGCTCCTTTACCTGTTCTAATGTATCCAGATTTTTAACTTTCAACGATTTGTCGATCTTGCGCACCAGTCCGCTGAGCACTTTCTTCGGCCCCGCTTCGATGCCGGAAGTGACACCGTTCGCTGCAGCACTTTCGATGCATTCGACGAACCTCACCGGGCTCGTGATCTGTTCGACGAGCTGGCGCTTGATCACCGCACCGTCCGTTTCAGGTTTGGCGCTGACGTTCTGGATGACCGGGATGTCTGCATCCCTGAACTCGATTTCTTCTACGAACGTCCCGAATTCCTCCTGCGCTTCCTTCATCAGATGGGAATGGAACGCACCGGAAACATTCAGAGGCATGATGCGTCTCGCGCCTTTTTCCTTCGCCTGTTCACTGAAGGCCTCCACCGCTTCTGCATCACCCGAGACCACGACCTGGTCCGGAGCATTGATGTTGGCGGGCGCGACCTTCACCGTATCACCGGAGACCGCCCTGCATAATTCCAGGAGGTCTGAATATTCCATGCCGATGACCGCCGTCATCTTCCCGCCTTTCGAATTACTCATGAGCTCGCCGCGCTTCTGGACGATCCGGACACCGTCACGGAGTGACAGTACACCTGCATGGACGAGCGCCGGCAGTTCACCGAGGCTGTGTCCGAGCACGTGGCTGCCTGTAAGCTTTGCAGATTTCACCACGGCAAGCGAATGTGCAAACAACGCAGGCTGTGTGAATTCGGTCTGATTCAGCCGTTCATCCTCATTGAACATGATCGACTTCAAATCGAAATCCAGTTCATCGAATATTTCATCCAGCACTTTTCTTGCTGCTTCATCATTTTCATACAAGTCTTTTGCCATGCCGCTGTACTGCGCCCCCTGGCCGGGGAAAAGAATGATCTCGGTCATGATTGTCCACCCACCTTTGCTTTGATCTTTTCAAGTGCACCGCTTTCGGCCATGCGCACAGCCTGTCTCACGGCATTATGGATTGCGAGTGCATCACTCGATCCGTGTGCCTTCAGGACATACCCGTCGAGACCGAGGAGCGGCGCACCGCCGACTTCCCTGTAGTCGAGCAGGTCTTTCACCCTGCCGAAGTCCTTCCTTAAGGCCGAGGCCGCCAGTTTATTCTTCGTGTTCTTCATGAAGATGTCCTTGATTTCCATCATCATGGACTTTGCAGTCCCTTCAATCGTCTTCAGCACGATGTTGCCTGTGAAGCCGTCGGTCACTGCGATATCGATCGTACCGGAGATGATGTCACGTGTCTCGAAGTTGCCGGTGAAGTTCAAATCGCTGTCCTTCAGCAGCTCAAAGGCTGCACGCGTGACTTCATTGCCCTTATTCTCCTCGCTGCCGATGTTGATGAGCCCGACCTCAGGATTCGTCCTGCCTTCAATCTCCTCCATGTAGATGCTCGCCATTTCTGCGAACTGATAGAGGTGTTTTGGCTTGTTGTCGGAGTTGGCGCCCATATCGAGCAGCATGATGCCCTTCCCTGATGTGTTCGGGATGAGGGAGGCGATGGCCGGACGTTCCACACCTTTCAAACGTCCCACCACGAAGAGCCCCGCACTCATGATCGCCCCCGTGTTGCCTGCGGAGACGCATGCATCCGCCGTGCCGTCCTTTACGGCTTTTGTAGCCCTGACAAGCGAGCTGTCCTTCTTTTTCCGGACGGCCCTGACCGGGTCGTCTCCGGATTCCACTTTCTCGGTCACTTCGATGAATTTAATCTGCGGGTGATCTCCGGTATAGCTCCCTTTCAGTCCGTAAGCGAGTATTTCAAGTGCACCGTTCTCTTTTACGGCACTCATGATGCCTTCCGTGATCGATGCGGGCGCGTTGTCGCCACCCATTAAATCAACAGCAATTTTAACCAATTTCATCACCCTCATTAGAATAGTACATCACAAACCGTCCCTTGAAGATCAGCCTGCCGTCCACTTTCGACTCCACCGTTATGGCCGCCTTATTGTTGTCCATCTCGTTGACCACGGCTTTTGATATCACTTTATCATGCAGTTTTGCCTGCCTTATGAATTCGATTTCGGCACTTTTTGTCAGTGCGAGGGGTTTATTGATCACGGCGACGCACAGTGAGTTCGCCTGTGCGAATAAAAAATGTCCCCTCGCAATTTTATTGCGTTCGAACACGTGCCCTTCCTCGATGATGAAGAGGCTGAGCGCCTGGACATTCAAATCTATATCTATGATCTCACCGATGACCTCCTGGAGTGAGAGGCTTTTGATCTTGTCCACTTCCTCCGTCGCGACATTTTTGATGCGCTCCCTGAGTTCGGGTATGCCGAGCTCCAGCCGGTCCAGCCGGATCGTCTGGATGCTGACGTTGAAGAGATCGGCGAGCTTTTCATCGGTGAGGAATGGATCTTCATTGATCTTTGTGAGCAGTATTTCCTGACGTTCGTGTTTCTTATATTTTGTCATTTTAATACCTCATTTAGTAGTTGGTACTAAAATCAGTATATATAAGTGCATTTAAGATTTCAATTGATATTATGCAATTCACCATGCAAATTTCACCGCGCTGATCCATTCGGAGGAAAAGCGCACTTTCCGTATGGAAAGGCGCTTTTAAAAAGTCAGCTTAATATCAGATCGACGAGCTCCCTGTCCTCGAGCTTCCCGAAATAGTGGTTGAGGTCGAGCGGCCGGAGGGTCTCTTCTAGTTCGCCCCGTTCGACGCGCGTCCCCTCCAGTGCATCTTCGACATCCTTGATTTCGCCCTGCCCGAAGAAATCCCCGTGGATCGAGCAGTTTTCGATCCTGCCGGATTCGACATCAAGGGAGATTTCCACCGTGCCCGCCTGGAGCCTGCCGTCCCGGTTATAGGAGTAGCGCGGTGACTTTCCGTAGTTCCAGTCCCAGTTCTTATACTTCTCCTCCACCAGGCGGTCGATCGCGTGCCAGTCTTCGTTCGTCAGTTCATACCGCTTTGCTTTATCCACGTCATCGATCTGCAGCAGTTCCTTGATGATGAGGTCCTTGAACTCCGCTGTCGTGACATCCTTGTACTCCGGTGCGAGATGTTCCCTGAGCGTCGTCACCCTTGACCTGATGGATTTGATGCCTTTGGAATCGATTTTTTTACGGTTTGGATTCAGCGCCTTGACCATCGCTTCCGGATCGATGTCGAGGAGCAGTGAGAATCCGCCGTAGACCCGGCCGCTTGATAGTGTCATGGCTGCACCGGACACTTTCTTACCGCCGATGACCAGATCGTTCCTGCCGCTCTGCTCGACGTTTTTGACACCGAGATTGTTGAGTGCCTGGATGACCGGTTCGTACATTTTCTTATAGTCCCCGTAGACGCCGCTGTCCTCGGGGACGAGGAAGCAGACGTTCACCGCACCGTCATCGACGAGGATCGCACCGCCCCCGGTGTCCCGCCTCACCAATATGATGCCGTTTTCGTCCAGGTAATCCTGGTTGACTTCGGACGCCGCATTCTGGAAACGTCCGATCTCGATTTTAGGCGCGCAGTAATACGGGAATATGATGCTGTCATCCAGGAACACATTCTGCTGGACATAAACCTGCATCGCCAGTGCATAGGCGCCGTCAGTGATGTACTCACCGTTCCTGTAGGGTTCTATCAGATACATTCAAATCATCCTTTATATGTTAATGTCTTATGTGCGTTCAAGATATTTTCACGTATGTCCCCGGTCAGCGCCACGGTCTGGGGCCTCACCGCCTCCGGAATCCTGTAGGTCTTCTGGTTCATCGGGACGTAGAGCGCATCCTTGTTCTGCCTTGTCATCCTCCAGAATGGATGCTTGATGTACTGCGGTGTCGTGTATCCCACCCCGATTTCCAGGTACAGTACCTTGCCCGACTTGTGGGCTTCGAGGAAAGCTTCATACTGCTCCCGGTCCGCTTCGAAGGCCGCGTCTTCGACCATGCCTTTTTCCGCAGTGCGCTTGTTGATCTCCATCGGCGCATCGCATTCCGGACAGCGCGGGATGAGTTCGGGCGGGATTTCCATATCCTTCTGGACCCGGACCATCTCACGGATCTGGTCATCGTGGCGGTATGTCTGCTGGTGGCAGAAGGCGGAGCACTGCCACAGTGCATATTCACCCTGGTAATAAAACACCTTGTCCATATCATAATCCGCCGCATAGAATGCGTTGTCGGCATTCGTCGTGATGACATGGTAGTCCTTATCCTCGATCATCTTCCTGAGGGCGATGTATCCATCCCCCGCCGGCTGATCCAGATAATTCAGCTCGACGAAGCGGCTCTGAAACGCCCAATACTCCGTCCGCGTGGGAAAGTCGAAGAGGCTCGCCTGAAGCATGTCGAACCATTTGTACTTCCCTATGAAATCCGGGAAGTTCTCCGTAAAACGCTTACCCGTATATGTAAACCCGTCAGCTGCCGACATCCCGGCACCGATGCCGACGACGACCGCATCCGCTTCATCGATCATCCCTGCGAGCAGACGGCTTTCATCCTTCTCTGATTTTAAAGTATCCCAATTTTCCATAAAGAAACGACCCTTCCTAAGCTAAATGTGATTCATAAATCTTTAAATCCTCATCATCAAACACGTTGAAGATGACTTCGAGACGGGAACCGCTGTCCTTTAAATAATCCGTGACCGCATCGACTGCGATTTCCGCGGCCTGTACCTTTGGAAAGCCGAATACGCCTGTCGAGATGCTGCAGAAGGCGATGCTGCCGACGTCCTTTTCATCGGCAAGCGCAAGACAGCTCATGTAGCACCTGCGGAGCAGGTCCGCCTTCATCGGCGAAACCCTGCCGTCCCGGACGAAAGGCCCGACAGTATGGATGACGTGATCTGCCGGCAGATTGTATGCAGAAGTGATCTTTGCACGCCCGACCGCCTCTTTCCTGCCCTGCCGGTCCATCAGTTCCGCACACTCCAGCCGCAGCGCCGCACCCGCCTTCGTATGGATGATGTTATCGATGCAGTCATGGTTCGGTATGAAGCAGCCGAGCAGGTCCGGGTTCGCCGCATTGACGATTGCACCGGCCTTGAGTGTCGTGATGTCGCCCTGCCATAAATAAAGCCGGTCCCGGACCGGGGTGAGGTCGCTTACGGCCGTGACACCCTCTGAGTTATAAGTGCCGAGGAATGCATCCTGCACATCGAGGAACTCCCGGGAGACAGGTTTTGCCGGACGGCGGTTGGCAAGCCCGCGGAACTTCCGGAAACGTTCATCGAAGCGCTCCGGTATTGGCTCATTTTCGTCCATTTCCTGCTGCATATGCGAAATCAGGAAATGCAGCCTTTGTAGTTGAGACATCATATATATCACCTGATCCTTAAAAAATAAGCCTGCATCCCATGCCGTGACATTTGAATGCAAGCCTAAAAATCGAATACTAAGATTGATTATGCGTTTTCAAGTGCATTGAATTCAGCTTCATCGACGCCTGTCAGTTTCACGACCCAGCTCTCGTCCGGATCGGCCGAATTCAAGAGTTCCGGTGCATCCGCAGCTTTTTCGTTGACTGCCGCGACTTCACCTGCGATCGGTGTCGTCAGATCCAGTACTGTTTTGGAACCTTCGAGCTCGAGTATGGAGTCGTCTTTTTTCAGGCTCTTCTCTTTCGTGAACTCGACGAATCCGACCGTCCCGATGTCGTCCTGCAGCTCAGGCGTCATGATCAGCTTATATTCTTCACCGTTTTTTTCAATCCATAAATAATTTGCAACTTTCCTCATTTATTACCCTGCTTTCTAATTGTTTGATATTTTTAACTCCGACGCAATCAGATCAAGTGCGTGCGCACGGTTTCCTGCCCCGGGTATGAGAGGGATGATGAGCAGCTCGTCCACATCCAGGGTCCCGGCAATGGATGAAAGTCCGGCGGCCGCAACCTTTTTATCCCCGACGATCATCCGTGTGCGGTTATCCTCGATCCTTTTCCTGTCTGTTTCAGTATAAGGATAATCCACGGCAGTTTCAACCGATGGCATGCGGTCGAATTCGCTGAAATTGTCCTTGCCGAGCAGCCAGAGGCCCAGCGCATCCGCGAGCCGGTCCGCTTCTTCCTCCGTATCCGCCGCGACCACGAAAGGTGCTGCCATCACCATGGGCTTTTCCATGACGGCGGAGGGCTGGAAATTCTCCCTGTATACACGGATCGCTTCCCGTCCGACTGCCATCTTATCCTTCGATGCATATGGGAACAGGCCGAAGACATAACCGACCCCGAGGCGCGCAGCAGTCATCGCCGACTTCACACTCGTGCTGAGCATCCACATCTCCGGGTTCGTCCCGCCTGCGGGGTTTGCCGTCAGGTCATTGAAGCGGTGGTCGGCGTCATCGGTGTTCGTCACATACTTCACGATATCGCTGATGTTCTCCTCATAACGCTGCTTCCTCGGCCGGGTCTCATTCATCGCTTTGTTGACGATCTTTGTGCCGATCGTGTTGCCGAAGCCGAGGTCCACCCGGCCGGGATGGAGGGTTTCAAGCATCCTGAAGTTTTCCGCGACTTTGAGCGGACTGTAGTGCGGGATCATGACACCTCCGGAACCGAGCCTGATCGAATCCGTCTGCCCGAGGAGGTGCATCATCAGCATTTCGGGACTGCTGCTCGCAAAAGCGCTCACATCATGATGCTCCGCAATCCAGAATCTGTGGTAACCCAAAGCTTCGGCCTTTTTGCACAATGCGGCCGTTTCATTGAGAGCCTCCGCCGGAGACCGGCCTTCATCCACGACGGCATAATCCAAGACATTCAGTTTTATCATCCATACAAATCCTTTGGTATTTATTTCACATATTTATACACCATTATAACTTTGCGCAATTTAACCGTCAATCCATAGAACCGTTTCACATTGACATAAATCCGTTCTATTGCTAATTTTGAAGATGACGATTCAAGAACAGATGAAAAATCAAAGGAGTCAAGAGATGAATAGTAAATATGCACCATTATTCGAACCACTCGTCCTGAAGAACGGCATCCGGCTCGATAACCGCTTCGTCCTCTCGCCGGTGATCACCAACTCATCGACCAGGGAGGGGCTTGTCACCGAAGAGGATGTACTGTACCATGCCCGGCGGGCGGGCTCCGCCCCGATCCAGGTGACGGGGGCTGCATACATCGAACCTTACGGCCAGCTTTTCGAGTACGGGTTCAGCGTGAGCGATGACCGGACGATACCGGGTCTCACGAAGCTTGCGGATGCGATGAAGCAGGACGGTGCAAAAGCGGTGCTGCAGCTCACCCATGCCGGGCGCTTCTCGAACCAGGCGATACTCGACCTCGGTGTCGTGTACGGCCCGAGCTTCATGGAACTGAACGTGCCGGTCAAGCACCAGGTGCTCGCGATGACGAAACGGAAGATTGATATGGTCATCCGGGATTATGCCGATGCCGCAAGGCGGGCGATCAAGGCCGGATTCGACGGCGTTGAAGTCTCGGCGGCACAGCGCCTCCTCATCCAGACCTTCTTCTCGAAATTTTCAAATGAACGGGACGATGAGTACGGTGCCGCGACGCTTGAAAACCGCTCCCGCTTCGGGCTCGAAGTGATACAGGCGGTCGCCGATGTCATAAAACAAGAGGCGCCCGAAGGCTTCATCTTCGGCTTCAGGGGCACGCCGGAAGAGACGCGCGGGCAGGAAGTCGGATACACCGTCGATGAATTCCTGCAGTTCATCGATATGGCGGAGGAGATCACCGACATCGATTACCTCGCCATCGCAAGCTGGGGCAGGAACATCTATAAGACGAAGGTCCGTGCCGAAGGGCCGAACCAGGGCGAACCGGTGAATAAAGTCGTCTACGACCATGTCAGGGGCAGGATCCCGATGATGGCGACCGGCGGCATCAACGACCCCGACAAGGCGCTTGAAGCACTTGAACATGCCGATATGGTCGGCGCATCGAGTCCGTTCATCACAGAACCCGACTTCGTCCCGAAACTCCGGGCGGGACGTGAAGATGAAATCGACCTCCAGTTCACGGTCGATGAGATTGATGACTTGAAGATACCGGAAGCCGCGTTCAAGGACATCGTGAGGATGATGGACTACGGCGAAGGACTGCCCAAGGATACAAGGGATGAACTCAGACGGCTCGCCGAAGAAGAATGACGGCAGGCTGAATAATGAAAAGACGCACCTCCCCCTTTTACGGGGCAGGTGCGTCTTCGTGTATCTATGGATTTCATTCGACGATTTCCGCCTTGACGATCATGCGTTTTTCAAACAACAATGTTTCGGGGTTGTACTCATCACAGGTGATCAAAGTGAGCTCCTGCGGATCGCCCCCGGTCTGGTCCATGACTTCGACCTGGGATGGGTCCACTTCGAAGATCTCGGTGATTTCATACTCCCGCACTTCGTCGTGTGTGATGAGTTCTATCTCATCGCCGACGGCGGCACGGTCGAGGTAGTTGAAACGGATGCCCGCACCTTCCACACGGTGCCCGGCAATCGGTATGTTCTGCATATCGAGGTGGTCGTCATCATGGACGAATGATATGCCGTTGCGCATCTTCGTCTCGGTCACCGGCCCGTAGTACAGCGGCTCGCTGATATCGGCACTCCCGATATTCAAAACGCCAGCCATATCATCACTGATGTTGATGTCCGTGCCGCCACCGGCATCCGTCTCTGAGGTGGCCTCACTGTAGGGTTCGATACCGGTGATGAAAGTTTCGAACTGGTTCACCCCGACATTTTCCTCACCGTTTTGGAACCCCTCGATCACCCGCTCATTGATGCGGTCGGTGTAATATTCCTGGATGTCCTGCCAGAAAAACAATACGACGGCGGAAAGGATCAAAAGCACTCCGGCCGCCCTCATCATAATCCTCATCTCGAATCCTCCATATGTTCAAATATGCTGATCGCTTCTTTCCTCGCATATTCCAGCATGCGGTAATCCTCAATCAGGTCCGCCACTTTGAACTGCGGCAGCCCGCTCTGCCTGACACCGAAATAATCACCGGGGCCGCGCATCTCGAGATCCCTCTCACTCAGTTCGAAGCCGTCCGATGTCGAAGTCATGATTTCCATGCGCAGCTTCGCATTATCGGTCTGGGGCTGGCTGACCAGCAGGCAGTAGCTCTGCCTGCTGCTTCTGCCGACGCGCCCCCTCAACTGATGCAGCGTGGAGAGTCCGAACCGTTCAGCGTTGAAGATGACCATCATCGTCGCATTCGGCACGTTGATCCCCACTTCGATAACCGTTGTGGAAATCAGTATCTTCTTCTCGAGGGTTTCAAATAAATGCATGCCGTGGTTTTTCTCTTCGGGCTTCATCCTGCCGTGGACGAGCTCCACCGTCTCCTCACCGAAGTGGTCTACGAAGGCCTGGTAGATTTCATTGACATTCTTCAGATCGAGCGTTTCGGATTCCTCGATCAGCGGCGCCACGACATACGTGCTGTATCCTTCATTGAGCTGTGCACGCACAGCCGCCATCACCTGATCCATCTCATCGAAAGTGTGCCATGAAGTCTCGACCGGTTTGCGCCCCTTGGGCATCTCCCGGATGATCGATACGTCCATGTCTCCGAAAGTCGTGATGGAGAGCGTCCTCGGTATCGGTGTCGCCGTCATGTAAAGGATGTTTTTCCGGTATGACTTGGCCTGCAGTTTCTGCCTCTGCTTCACCCCGAACCTGTGCTGCTCATCAATGATGATGAATGAGAGCCTGTTGAATGCCACGTCATCCTCCAATACAGCATGCGTCGCAATCAGAAGGTCGATTTCACCGAGCCTGAGGCCCTCCAGTATCCGGTCCTTCTCTTTCCTTGAAGTGCTGCCCGTCAGCCTTTCAATCGTCAGTTCATCCTTGAACGTATCCTTGAACGATTCATAATGCTGGTTTGCGAGCACTTCCGTCGGCACCATGACCACACTCTGCTCCCCGATCGTCTTGACGGCATACACACATATGCCGGCGACGATGGTCTTCCCGCTCCCGACATCACCCTGGAGGAGGCGGTGCATGGAAATGTTCTGCTTGAAGTCCCGGCAGATGTCGTTGACACCCGCTTTCTGGTCACCGGTGAGCTCGAACGGCAGCGTACTGATGAAGCGCTTCAGCCTTTCGATATCGTAATCGATGATGTAGTGATCATTTCTGACACGCTCCTCGCTGCGTTTATGCATCAGTTTCAACTGGAACTGGTAAAGCTCGTAAAACTTCACGGTCCTTCTTGCATCATGCAGCGCATCCCTGCTTTTCGGGAAATGCAGCTCGTGCAGGGCGTCCCGCAGGCTCCACAGCTGATATTTGCTTTTCAGCGCTTCGGGAAGGTCATGGTTGAAATGGTGGCTGCCGAACACTTCTGCGACGAGCTTGCTGAATGTCTTCGCATGCATCACCCGGTTCAGGCTGTATTTGACGCTGTATCCGGGTGAAGTATCGAAAATCAGGCGCTGCCCGTTGATTTCAAGCTTGTTCCTGTCGAATTTGCCGTACACCCTCGCAAATTCATCAATGATCAGTTTATCTTTCAAATACGGCTGATTGAAGAAGACCACTTTCGTATATATGCCGTCGATATCCATGAAGCATGTGAGACGGCTCATGCCGCGCCTGAAAAAGGCGAGTTTCGGCTCTGTCTTGACCGTCCCCTCGACGGTGATCGAACTGTCATGCTCCGCCTCCCGCAGATCCACGACGGACTGGTCGACATAGCTCGTCGGCAGATGGAAGACGACATCATTCACATCACGTATTTCCAATTCATGAAGTTTCTCGGCTGTCTTCTCACCGACACCTTTCAATCCGTGCACAGGGGTGCCGGGGGTGATGACTTCATACATCGCGCACATATTACTCCGCTCCGAAAATTTCCTGCATCAGGCGGTTGCCTGTCGGTGTCGCGGCAAGTCCGCCGCGCCCTGTCTCACGCAGTGCCGACGGCATGGTGAGTCCGATCTTGTACATCGCCTCAACCACTTCATCAGCCGGTATCCTCGATTCGATGCCTGCAAGGGCCATATCAGCCGCCGTCAGTGCATTCGAGGCACCTGCCGCGTTCCTTTTCACGCAAGGGACTTCGACCAGACCCGCAACAGGATCACAGACGAGGCCGAGCATGTTTTTCAGCGCAATCGCAAATGCATGGCCGGACTGTTCAGGTGTGCCGCCCGCCGCTTCGACAAGGCTTGCTGCAGCCATCGCACTTGCACTGCCGACTTCCGCCTGGCAGCCGCCCGCAGCACCCGAGATGCTCGCATTATTCGCTACGACGAAGCCGAATGCACCGGAGGTGAACAGGAATCTGACCATCTCTTCTTTAGTGAGTCCCCTCTGTTCATTCATCGCGAATAAAACACCCGGGACCACACCGGCAGAGCCCGCTGTCGGGGTCGCACAGATTTTGCCCATTGCAGCGTTGACTTCGTTCGTGCTCACCGCATATGCGATGGCGAGCAGGTTCAAATCGCCGCCGAGCCCTTTGCCGCTCTCGATGTATTTCTTCATCTTGACGGCATCATTGCCCGTCAGTCCCGTCTGGCTCGTCACGCCGCCAATGCCCTGATCCACAGCATCCTGCATGACGTCCAGGTTGCGTTCCATGTCCTGGTACACTTCCAGGTAGGAGCGCTTGGAAACCCTGATCTCCTGTTCCATCATGATCTCACTGATCGGTTTATTCTCCGAATTGGCTATATCGATTAATTGTGCAATACTGTTGAACATGACATTACCTCCTGTATATTAGTTTTCGGTCATCTCGATCACTCGGTCGACACCGTCTATATTCCGTACTTCATCTATGATTCTCGGACTGATCTCTTCATCCAGTTCTATCGTCATCAGCGCGATGTCGCCCTTTTCCTTACGGGAGACGTTCATCTGGCTGACGTTGATTTCATTGTTCCCGAGGACGGTCGTGACACGTGCGATCGTCCCGAAGCTGTCCTGATGGAAGACGAGCAGGGCGTGGTAATTGCCCGAGATGTTGATTGCATAATCATTGATGCTGACCAGCTCTATCTTGCCCCCGCCGATGGAGATTCCTTCGATCATCAGGCGTTCTTCGCCTTTGACGAGCCGGAGCATCGCCGTGTTCGGGTGGCTCCGCTCCTCTTCCATCTCGATGAAGTTCACCTGCATGCCCGCTTCTTCTGCATACTCCACAGCTTTGATGATCCGGTTGTCGTCGGTATCGAAACCGAGCAGCCCGCCGATCAGGGCGACATCGGTGCCGTGTCCGCGGTACGTGTCCTTGAAGGAGCCGTATAAATATATATCCACGTAATCCGGCGTCCCGCCGAAAAGACTTTTGGCCAGCAGGCCGATGCGTGCCGCCCCCGCGGTATGCGAGGATGACGGTCCGACCATCACCGGACCGATTATATCAAATACACTTTTATACTTCATATCTGGAACCTCCATTGTAAAAATACCACATCAGTGTTCGCACTGATGTGGCATTCTGTCTTATTTGAGCAATTACTCCACAGATACAAGGTAACTGTAGACCGGCTGCTGACCGTTATGAATCTCAAATTCAATATCATTATAACTGTCTTCCAGCTTTTCCACAATCGCATCGACTTCTTCTTCAGAACCTTCATCACCGATGATCACCGTGACGATTTCGGCATCTTCGTCAAGCATGCTGACGATGAGGTTCTCGAGCGTCTCGCTCCGGGAATCGGAGGCGACGTCGATCTTGCCGTTGTTGATGCCCATATGCTGGTCCTTTTTGATCTCTATGCCGTCGATTTTGGTGTCGCGTACGGCGTAGGTCACCTGGCCGGTCTTCACATGCTCGAGTGCAGACTTCATCGCTTCTTCGTTCTGTTCGAGCGTCCCGTCGGGTGAGAACATCAGCATGCTGGAAAGCCCTTCAGGTATCGAGACGGTCGGGATGACGACTGCCGGGACCTCCAGCATCTGCTGGGCCTGCTCTGCTGCCATGATGATGTTTTTATTGTTCGGCAGGATGATGACCTGCTTCACATCGTCGTCTTTGACCGTGTTCAGGATGTCTTCGGTGGATGGGTTCATCGTCTGTCCGCCGTTGATGACATGTGTGACGCCGACACTTTCAAACAGCGCCTTGATCCCGTCGCCTGAAGATACGGTGATGACGGCGGTCTCATAGGACTGCTTCTCCTTCACTGCCGTATCCGCCTTGCTGCCGTGCACTTCCCTGAACTGCTCGCGCATGTTCTCGATCTTCATCTTGATGAGTTCACCGTAGTTTGCGCCGTATGTCATGGCCTCACCGGGTGTTTCCGTATGCACATGCACTTTGACGATTTCATCGTCGGAGATCACGAGGAGCGAGTCGCCGAATGCTTCCATTTCGTTCCGGAATTCTTCTTCGTCGAATGCGCGCTTGTCATCTTCGAATCGTACCATGAACTCTGTACAGAATCCATATTGAATGTCCTCGACGGACATGAATTCATTGAAGTCATGTTCATCATTGACGAACGTTTCGGTATCGAGCGCCTCTTCGGACACTTCGACCTTTTCACCTTTCATGGCGGCGAGGAACCCTTCATATACATACACAAGACCCTGCCCGCCGGAGTCGACGACGCCGACTTCCTTAAGCACGGGGAGGAGGTCAGGTGTGCGCTTCAAAGACGCCTTCGCCTCCTCGATCACCGCCTCCATCACTTCAATCAGGGAGTCTGAAGTTTCAGCCTTCTCGACGGCCGTCGCACTTGAATCTTTGGCGACCGTCAGGATCGTGCCTTCAACAGGCTTCATCACAGCTTTATAGGCTGTCTTCACACCCTGATCGAGGGCGGCTGCGAAAGATTTCGCATCCACCGACCCTTCATTCTCGATCGCTTTTGAAAACCCGCGGAACAGCTGTGAGAGGATCACACCTGAATTGCCACGGGCGCCCATCAGCAGCCCTTTGGAGAAATGCCTGCCCATCTCCCCCATATGTTCGATTTCCCTGCCGCTGACTTCATCGGCACCCGAAGTCATCGATAAATTCATGTTCGTACCGGTGTCGCCGTCAGGCACCGGGAAAACATTCAGTGAATCAACATAATCTGCGTGCTGCCTCAGATTGTCAGCACCCGTCAAAATCATATCTCTGAAAATTATACCATCTATCTTATCCATGATATCATCATGTCCTCCCAGCTTACTCATCCGTATTAATCATTCTGACACCTTGTACATGAATGTTAATTGTATTTATGGTCAATCCAAAAGTTTTTTCCAGTCTGTATTTCACGCTTGTCTGCACATTGTTTGCAACTTCGGATATTTTCACACCGTAGCCGACGATAATGTACAGGTCGACATCAAGAAGGCCGTCATTGTTTTCCACTACGACACCGCGGGAATAGTTCTCCTTGCCGAGCAGTTCGGCAAAACCGTCCCTCACCTGGTGCCTCGAGGCCATGCCGACCACACCGTAGCTTTCCACTACAGCTTCACCGGCAATGTTTGCAATCACATCGATTGCGATGTCGATTGATCCAAGTTCATTTTTAATTTCGAGTGTCATTCCCTCGCCTCCAGTACATCATATAATTATAATCAAAAACATTCGTCAATTACAAGGCACAATGATGATTCTTTACAGATAATTTCACCGCCCGGACAGCGGGTGTATTTATACGCTTATTTACATTATAATTTATTGCCGGGAAAGTTGAAAGAATAAGCAGCTCAAGTCCGGCATTACAGCCGCAGCAGGATATGTTAAAATGGAATCTCGCCGGCTTCCCGGTGATGGTCATCGGCATACTGCGATTTCCACTGGACATCGTGTGGAAATTCATGTATTATGTTATAGTATGTCAATGATGATACAAACAAATTAAAGTGAATTTTGTTAATAAAGGAGATGTACGGCATGAGTAAACAATGTTATTACACTGGACGTAAAAGTGCGACAGGCAACAACCGTTCACACGCTTTGAACGCAAACAAAAGACGCTTCGGCGCGAACCTGCAGAAAGTCAGGGTCATGATCGACGGCAAACCTCAAAAAGTATGGGTTTCAGCCCGTGCTCTGAAATCAGGTAAAGTTGAACGCGTTTAATCCTGCGTGTTGAATCCCCATCATCCGAATGATGATGGGGATTTTTGTGTTTATATGGTGTTTTTTTGGACTGATATGCAGCCGGCCCAAAATAAAAAGCAGCCTGAAGGCTGCTCCGATCCATCCTATATGATGTTTATGATGTAGACCATGATCATTCCGACGAAAATGGCGGGGATCATGTTCCCGACGCGCATTTTCGTGATGTTCATCATGTTCATGCCGATCGCAAGCAGGATGACGCCGCCTGTGGCACTGACCTGGAAGATGATCTGTTCCAGTATCGCTTCGGGGATGACCGTGGCGATGCCCTGTGCGGACAGGATGATGATCGAGATGTAAATGAACGCCGGCACACCGGATATGATGACACCGAGTCCGTAAGTGGTCGTCATGACGATCGCGATGAAGAAATCCATCATCGATTTTGTATACAGGACATCATTCGAACCTCTGAGCCCCGCATCCAGGCCCCCGACGATCGCCATCGCACCGACGATGAATACGAGCGTCCCGGAAACGAAACCCTGGGATAAGTTACCCGCGTGTTTGTCTCCGAGCCGGATCTCCATCCAGTGGCCGAAGCGGTTCAGCAGGGCTTCAAGCTGGATCACTTCACCGATGATCGTCCCGATGATCAGGCTGAGCAGCGTGATGATGATCGCCTCAGCCCCGACCACCATCTGTATCCCGAGCGTCATGATGACCAGTGCCTGTATTTTCATTATTGAATCTTTGATGGTCTCGGGGATGAAAGTGAAGACGAGACCTAGCAACCCCCCGATGAGAATCGCAAGCGCGTTCGCTACAGCCCCCATCAATATCATGATGCCACCTCCATTCAATCATTCGATTGTATCATTAATATGGGCTGTGATGTCTTTACATAAGCTTTTTCATGCGTGAATTCGTTGCTGATGGTGAGTGTCGAGCCCAGCGTGAGCCGTGATGAATCCAGCGGGTATTTGAACCCGTCGAGCGTCAGCACCGTATTTTGGAAAACGGGGATGAATGAAACATATTTCATTCTCCCGTCCCTCACCGGTGCGTGTTCACCTTCTCCCAAAAGTTCGAGGACATTCTGCGGATCGATGATCCTGATCCCGACACCGGCAAGGTCCGGATTTAAGAGCAGCTGCACATTGCCGAATAAATGATCCAGCCTGCCGCCCGTCGCCCCGTACACATCGATTGATGCATACCCTTTCCCTGCAAGGTCGAGCAGCGCAATCTCAAGATCCGTATCATCCTTTTCACTCTCGACAGGGTTGATATCGAGCTTTTCCTCAATATACCGCCGCTCGGCCTCACTGATCGAGTCGAAATCCCCGTATGTGAAAAGCGGGGTGACCCCCGCTTCAAGCAGCAGATACACACCGCGGTCGACGCCTGCCCAGTGCAGATCTTTCATGTCCGGGATCGGAGCATCCGTCTCCCTGATCAAAATGTTGATATGCATCGTCACTTACGCAGCGCTTCGATGGTGGCCTTCTTATCCTCGGCCTTGAACAGGTAGGATCCGCTCACGAGCAGCTCCGCGCCCTCCGCCTTGCACAGTGCTGCGGTTTCATCATTGATGCCGCCGTCCACTTCGATCTCAAACCGGAGGCCCTTCTCCTCTCTGATGCTGTTCAATTCCGCAATCTTGACGAGGCCTTCCTCAATGAAGCTCTGACCGCCGAACCCCGGGTTCACGGTCATGATCAGGACGAAATCGACGTCGCCGAGCAGATGCTGGACATGGGAGACCGGCGTATGCGGATTCAGGGCGATCCCCGCCTTCATACCCTTGCTCTTTATCAGCTGCACCACCCTGTGCGGGTGGTCGGACGCTTCGATATGGAAGGACAGCATATCCACGCCCAAATCTTTGAACTCATCTATGAACTGATCCGGATCGAGTGTCATCAGATGCACATCGAGCGGGATGCCGGATGCTTTGCTGATCGCTTCGACGACCGGCAGCCCGTAGGATATGTTCGGCACGAACTGGCCGTCCATGATGTCAAGATGGAAAATATCGGCACCCGCTTCCTCCATCGTCCTGATTTCTTCACCTAGTCTTGAAAAATCACTCGCAAGGAGTGATGGCAGCACTTTATTCATGTCAGTACCTCTCTTTTCTGGATTCTATCTCTTCGAATATCTGTTTGTAACTCTCGTATCTGGAGGCTGCAAGCCTCTCCTCTTCCACTGCCTGCTTCACACCGCATTTCGGTTCGTTGATGTGGAGGCATTCCCTGAACTTGCAGTCCTCACCCGGTCCGTCGAAATCTATAAAACAGGATTTCAGGTTATATTTATCGATCATTGAAAATTCGATTGTGCTGAACCCCGGTGTATCGGCGATGTATCCGCCGGCGATTTCAATCAGCTCGACATGCCGGGTCGTATGCTTGCCCCGGTTCAGCTTGTTTGAAATTTCATCCGTGATGAGCTCCGCGCCGGGCAGTATCGTGTTGACAAGCGTCGATTTCCCGACACCCGACTGCCCTGCAAGGACACTCAGCTTATCCTTGAAGATGGACAGCATCTCATCGCCCACCTTATTGTTATCGGTGAAGAACACCGGATACATCTCATACACTTCCCGGATCTCAGCCATCAGCGCCGCGTCCCCGCCGAGGTCTGCCTTGGTGATGACGATCACCGGCTTCATGTCCTGGGCCTCCGCATAGGCGATGAACCGGTCGAGCAGATAGTAATTGAAAGCAGGAGAGACGAGGCTCATGGCGAGCAGCACCTGGTCGATGTTCGCCACCGGCGGCCGCACCATCGAATTCTTCCGTTCATCGATTGCGGTGATGTAGCCTTCCGTCTCATTTTCTACCTGGAACTCGACGATGTCGCCTACAAGGGGCGACTCGGAAGTCTTCCTGAACAGGCCGCGTGCCCGCGCCTGGTAGATCCGGTCTTCCGATTTGACGTAATAAAAACCGCTCAACGCTTTTACAATCTGACCTTTCTTCATAACTCACCCCAAATATTATAATACATCAATTATAACAGTTCACCGGTTGTGGTAAAATAAAATCATCAAAACATATTGGAAAGGTTTGAAATTATGGCTAAAACAGTACACGTGAGCGAGATAAACGACCTCATCAAAAATGATGATGCGGTGTTGATCGATGTCAGGGAAACCGATGAACTGAAGGAGACCGGCTATGTGCCAGGTGCGATCCACCTGCCGATGTCCACCCTCAGCATTGAAGACGAAACACTGAAGGAACACAAGGGCGATACACTGTATATCATGTGCAGAAGCGGAAAACGCAGCGAAAATGTCCAGCATGCACTCATCGACCAGGGATATGACGCGGTCAATGTCGAAGGCGGCATCCTCGAGTATGAGGGTGAGCGGGAAGAATTATAAAAGAAAGCCTCTCCGGTGATGGAGAGGCTTTCTTCATTCAAGGGGCCGTCTTAACCCCTGTCCACGACTTCACGTACATTTTCAATGATGAATCCGCTCTTCACATAACCAGGCAGACTGTTGAGGTCAACGGTCAAATCCTGCTCAGGCACATCGTAAGTGATGCGTGAAGCGAAATATTTCATCGTCTCCTGCATGATGATGACCGTCATCCACTCACCTGCACAACGGTGGTTCGTGTAATAGTCCCCTCCGCCCTGCGGGATGAGGTCGAACGGGCTGCCGTCCCAGTCCTTGAATCTTTCCGGGTAGAACTCATTCGGATTTTCCCATACAGTCGGGTCATGCATCGTGCCGTAAATATCAATTGCAAGCATTGTATCCTTTTCGAAATCATAGCCTTTATACTGGAAATCTTCTTTCACTTTTCCTGGCAGGAAAGGTACGAATGGATAGAAACGTCTCACTTCCTGTGCAAACATGTAGGCATAATCGTCGTCCTGTTTGATCTTTTCTCTGGCCACCGGGTTTTCATACATTGCCAGTGCGCCGAAAGCGATGAATCTGTTGATAGCGATCAACGGACGGAATGTGTTCATCAGGTCGATGCCGCACAGTCTTGAATCCATCGGTTCGCCCTTGTAGTCTTTCCAGTGTGCAAATTCATAAAGCGCTGTGCCTTCCGGCGGATGGATCTTGCCTTTACGTGTCTGGATGATCTGGTCTTCAAGCCAGTCCTCCACGCGGCGGCGTGCTGCCTTCGATGCCCTGTAGCCTTTGAATGCACTGCCGATCGCCTTGAACGAGTCGATCATGATGTCCATGTCCGTTGCGATGTTCTCGATTTCTTTTTCAGGCGCCTGGACACCTGCCCAGCGTGTGCCGACTTTCGTCAGGAGGATGATGGATTCACGGTATACGTTGACCTGATCCATATTTTCCATCCTCTGCGTGTTCATCTGCCAGTGGTTGCGCGTCAACTCCCGCAGATACTGCAGGTTGCCTTCCGTCATCAGTGACATGAACAGTGCCTTACGGTCGATATGGACTTTGCCTGTCGTCGTATGGATCGCACCTTTACCGAATAATGTATTGACCACACGTTTTGGCAATGTGCCTGAACGCTCGATCTTATCGTTGTCATAGAACAACTCGGCACCGTCTTTGCCGGATAGGATGATGACCCTCTTACCGCCCAGTGCACGGGTTTCGAATACGCCGTCTTTGACGCCGAGACGCTCCCGCTGGTTCGTGGTGTACAAGTAGCCCTGTTTCATTATTTTAGCTGTGTTATCGATACCTTTGTCTTTTTTGATAGTAGCCATGAAAGATCCTCCAATTAACTGTTTTCTAATTCATTATATTATAAAGCGATCAGCGATTACCAACATTTGCATGGGATTCCCGCAATATCCCTATTCTTCGTATGGTATCTCCTCATCGATTACTTCTTCCCCATCCACTTCAACCATAAACGCACCCGTCTCACCGGGCTCGATTTCAAGGCGGACGGTGTGGGTCGTATCCTCAGTAATCTCGAAAGTTTCGAAGACTTCATCAATGTCCGGATTGTTTGCATCCTCTACATGGATGTTGACGGTTTTAGGCGGGTTCTCCTCATCGTCCTCATCCGCATCCTCTTCCTCCCCGTACGGTATGTTGACGGTTGTGGAATAGAGCATGTTCTGCGGCGGTTCCGGGCCGATTGAAACTACAAGGTTGATCGTCGAGCCGGGCAGGAAACTGCCGTAGCTCGGATCCTGGCTGATGACGGCGCCCTGTTCGACGTCCTCACTGTAGAGCTCCTGGGAGACGGTGACGTTGAAACCGTTCTGTTCAAGTTCATCCCTGGCCGTTTCATACGGCTCCCCGGCATAATTCACGATTTCCACGGGTTCAACGCCCCGGGAGACTTCGAGCTGGAGATTGTGTTCATCCGGCCGGATTTCCTCACCCGGTCCGATTGACTGGCTGAGGACCGTCCCGGGCTCTGAATCGGAATACGCCTCCGTCAGATCTATACGGTTGAAGTTGATTTCATTCAGCTGCTCCTGGATGTCGGAAAAGTTCTCCCCGGTGAAGTCCAGCATCACAAATGGCTCTTCCCCGGCGCTCACGATGAAGTCGACGGCAGTCCCGAATTCGACTGTGACGCCGCTCCTCGGTCTGGTCTCCACGACTTCACCGGCTTCGAACGTATCGTTGTACTCCTCGATGACCTCGCCCATCTCAAGCTGGTGTTCCGCAAGGCCCGCTTCCGCAGCCTCAAGGGAGATCCCCTGGAAGTCGGGCATGATGAGGGCCGTCACTTCGTCTTCCTGTGTGAACATCATATAAGCGCCGAGGCCGGCGGCAGCGAGCATGAACAATAGGGGGATGAGCCAGAGCCATCTGCTTTTTTTCTTTTCGGGCGGCCCCGCTGCCGGATCTTCAGAAGGTCCCGGCACCTTCGGCACGGGATTTATTTTCCCGGTCTGTATCGTGGAGCCGTCCTCTGCGTCGGAATGCATATATGGTGTGTCTATGGTGTCATATTTCCTCAAGTCTTCCAGGATCATATCGACATGCCGGTAACGGTCCGCAGGATTCTTTTCGGTGCATTTCAGGATGATGTTCTTCAGCCCCTGGGGGATTTTCCTGTAATCGTCGATTTCCGGCAGCTTTTCCGATATCTGCTTCAGAGCGACCGACACCGGGGTCTCCCCGCTGAACGGCACTTCACCTGTCAGCAGCTCGAATAAAACGATCCCGAAGGAATAAATGTCCGTCCGCTCATCGGTGTTCTGACCTTTTGCCTGCTCAGGCGAGATGTACTGTACGGAACCCATGACCTGGTTGGTCTCTGTCATCCTTGTCTCACTGAGTGCCTTGGCGATGCCGAAATCGGTGATCCTCACCCTGTTCTCCCCGTCGAGGAGGATGTTCTGCGGCTTGATGTCACGGTGGATGATGCCCCTGGTGTGTGCATGTTCAATGCCGTCCAGTATCTGGACCGCGAGATTCACCGACTCCTCGATTGAAATCGGATGATTCTCCTTGATATATTGCTTTAATGTCGGTCCGTCCACAACTTCGGTGACGAGCAGCTGGTACTCCTCCGTCTCATCCACATCGAGGACATTCACGATATTCGGGTGGGAGAGCTGGATCGTGCTCTGGACTTCCCGCTGGAATCTGAGCCGGGACTTCTCCTCATCATGAGCATCCACCTTGATCATTTTGACCACTACGTTGCGGTCAAGGATGATATCTTCCGCGAGATAGACGGAACTCATCCCCCCGCCGAGGTACTTCAGTATTTTGTACCGTTCCGACAGTAATCTGCCTATCACATTGCCGCACCCACTTTCAGGCCGGCAAGACAGACGCTTATATTATCCCTGGATGCATTATCTTCAGCCTGCCTGATCAATGAGTCGAGCCTTTCCATTAAACTTAAGTTCTGCTGATACAGCGTACGGTGGATGTCATCCTCCCGGAGTACATCCGTCAGGCCGTCGGAGGCAAGGAGGATGTAGTCGTACTGCTTGTTCCTGAGCCGGAATATATCCGGCTGGATCAGGCGGTCGGTGCCCATCGCTTTTGTGATGATGTTCCTTTTGGGATGGTTCTGGGCCTCTTCTTCAGTGATCTCGCCGGACTCCACAAGGAGGTTGACAAAAGAGTGGTCCCTCGTCACCTGCTCGATTGAACGGCGCCGCATCACATATGCCCTCGAATCACCGACATTCAGTATGAATATGACATCTTCGATGATGGCGGCAAGCACGAGTGTCGTACCCATGCCCCTGTAATCCGGGTGGCCGTGCTGCAGATCGTACAGCCTGCGGTTGGTCCGGATGACCAGTTCACGTAAGAAATCCTCTGCCTGGCCGCTTTTGATGAGGTTCTCCTGCTCCCAGGCCGCCTGGATCTCATCATTGACAAATTTCGATGCCACATCTCCGTGCGCATGACCGCCCATGCCGTCCGCGACCAGGAACAGCACCTGATTTGTGCCATTGTAAAAAACACCGGTCCTGTCTTCATTCAGTTCACGAAATTTACCACGAATGCTCTTGTCAATGATTTCCAAGTTAACTCCCCGTTTCTTCTTTTGATTCTTTTGCTCTCAGCTGTCCGCATGCAGCATCTATATCCGTCCCCTGTTCACGCCTCACCGTGGCGTTGATGCCCTGATGATTGAGTGTTTCAAGAAAATCGAATATGTCGTCACGCTTCGTCCTGACATAGTTCCGCTCAGGCACATGGTTCACCGGGATGAGGTTGACATGGCACTTAAGATCTTCGATCAGTTCCGCAAGTTTCAGTGCGTCTTCCTTCCTGTCATTGACGCCGCCGAACAAACCGTATTCGAATGAAATCCTGCGGCCGGTCTGCTGCTGGTAATACCGCAGTGAATGCATGAGCTTTTCAATGTCATATGCACGGTTCACCGGCATCAGGCGGGAACGCTGTTCATCCGTCGGTGCATGGAGGCTCACCGCGAAATTGATTTGTATATCCTCGTCAGCGAAGTCATATATCCTAGGGACGATGCCGCTTGTCGAGACCGTGATGTGGCGGGCACCGATATTCAGCCCGTCATCGTGGTTCACGATCCTGATGAACTGCATCATCGGATTGTAGTTCTCAAACGGCTCGCCGATGCCCATGATGACGATGCTTGATACCCGCTCGTCCGTTTCATCGAGGGCTTTTTGGATCTGCACGACCTGGGAGACGATTTCGCCTGCCTCAAGGTTACGTTTCAATCCGCCGAGCGTCGAGGCACAGAAAGAACAACCGATGCGGCAGCCGACCTGTGTGGTCACACAGACCGAATTCCCATAGTCATGGCGCATCAGGACCGTCTCTATCGTATAGCCGTCCCTCAGCTTGAAGAGGAACTTCATCGTGCCGTCGACACTCTCCTGTTTGACGAGCGTCTCCAGCGGCTCGATGCTGTAGTGCGCCTGCAGTTTTTCCCGGAGTGACTTCGGCAGGTTCTTCATTTCATCGAAATCATCCACACGGTGGCTGTACAGCCATTCGAAGACCTGGCTGCCGCGGTAGCGGTCCTCGCCCCACTCCGTCATGAGATTGATCAGGTCCTCCTTCGACAGATTATAGACGGACGGTGTATCGAAATCCGGCTGGAATAAATCTTTTACTGGTTTTATATCGGGTCTTACAATCATTTTAAACATCCTTTTTGAACCGGGCGATGAAAAAGCCGTCGGTATTTAATTCATATGGCAGTATCTGACGGTGCGGCCCTGTGAAATCCAGTGCCGGAATATGAAAATCGTCAAACTTAAAGTTATCATTACTTTTGATAAAAGTATATGCCACATTTTCATTTTCCATCTGATGGATCGTGCATGTCGCATAGATCAGGATGCCGCCGGGCTTCAGGAACTGTTTCACATGATCGAGTATCCCGAGCTGCAGGTCCACAAGGCTGTCGATGTCACTGCTGTTCCTCTCGTATCTGATCTCGGGTTTCCTTTTAATGACACCGAGGCCCGAACACGGGGCATCGACGATGATTTTATCGTACATACCCGGATATTCATGCTCCGTCGCATCCCCTTTGAAGGCATCGAAATTGTCGAGTTTGAGCCTTTTGGCGTTGCGCTCGATGGTCCGCACCTTATGGTCGTAAATGTCACTCAGATCGACATGCCCGGAAGGATTCTTCTCAAGCGCATGCAGACCCTTTCCGCCCGGTGCGCTGCATGCATCGAGGATCACTTCCCCGTCATGCCGGTCGAGGGCGGTGTTGACGAACATGGAACTCACGTCCTGTATGCTGAAGTCCCCGTCTTTATAGGCATCTGTATCCATGATGCTCGCACCGCTCGTGACGATGAGCGCATCCGGATGGAGCGCCGTCGTTTCGACCGGATGGCCTTCCAGGGCGAGCCTTTCCTTCAGTGTTTCGGGATCCGTCTGCCTCGAGTTCACCCTGATGTACATCTCCGGATTTTCAGTGAGGCTCTGTGCGATCCTCTCAGCGCCCTCCGTCTTGTAATGCGTGACCCAGTGGCTGATCATCCACTTGGGGATGCTCGTCTCCACCGACAGCTTCTTCTGCGGATCTTTTATTTCAGACGGGTCCCTGAGCGGTTCGCGCATCAGGTTCCTCAAGATGGCGTTCGTCGTGTTCCCCGCCTGCCTGCCGCCGTGTTCCTTTGCGATCTCGACGGTTTCATTGATGACGGCATATGCCGGCACCCGGTCAAGGTAGATCATCTGATAGGCTGCCATCTCCAGCAGGTGCCTGTGCCATTTCTTCACTTTCGTCCTGAGGAACGGCTGCAGATAAAACTCCAGCGTGAGCCTCCGTGACAGCGTGCCGTAGATCAGCTCGGTGAAGAGGCCTGCGTCTTTTCCGGAAATTTCACCGGACTTCAGCACTTCATCTATGACGATGTTGCTGTAGGCCTTCTCGTCCATTATTTTCATATAAGCGGCAAATGCCGCCTCCCTTACAGTCATCTTCATCATCCTAACGATTGACCGACCAGATCCTGGCGGTTTTGAATAAATTCCTTCGCAGTGGTTTTTTTCTTCCCTGCAAGCTGGACTTCCGTGATCAGCAGCGCTTCATCCTCTGCTGCGACCAGGAATCCTTCATCATGGACGCCCAATATCTCACCGGCAGGCTTCGCCGTCTTCTCGCCTGTCGGTTTTGCGCCGTAGATCTTAAGACGTTTGTCGCCGAGTTTCGTATATGCGCCCGGAAATGGCGAGAGTCCGCGGATATGATTGAAGACCTCATGTGCCGGCCTGCCGAAGTCAAGGCGCTCATCCTCTTTTGAAACGTTCGGGCTGTATGTGGCGGATGCGTGCTCCTGGGGGATGCTTTCATTGGAGCCGTCAAAGATCGACGGCAGCGTTTCGAGCAGCAGTTCGCTGCCGAGCCGGCTCAGCTTGTCATGGAGCGAGCCTGTGTCGTCCTCTTCGAGTATCGGTATCTCCTTTTGGGAGATGATATCGCCGGAATCGAGTCCTTCGGCCATGTACATGATGGTGATCCCGGTCTTTTCCTCGCCTGCCATCACCGCATGGTGTATCGGTGCACCGCCCCTGTACTTCGGCAGCAGGGAGGCATGCACATTGACCGCACCGTGCTTCGGCAGTTCGAGCAGCGCTTTTGGCAGTATCTGCCCGTATGCCGCGGTGACGATGATGTCGGGATCGATGCTTTCGAGTTTCCGCATCGCTTCTTCATCTTTGATGTTTTCAGGCTGGTATACGTCTATATCCAGTTCACGCGCCGCCGCTGCAACTTTCGGCGGGGTCATGATGCGCTTCCTTCCGACCGGCTTGTCGGGCTGGCTCACAACAAGATCCACCCCGTATGCCTCGTTGAGATCTTTTAATATGGGCACCGAAAAATCAGGTGTCCCCATGAATATGATATTCGGCATCGTTTCCTCCTACATAATATATTTTGGATCCACATCAATCTTCAGTGAGAGCTTTTCCTTTTTGTAGAGCTCGTTGTAGTGCAGATTGATTTCATGCAGAACTTCCAAGAGATTTGGTTCATTTTTATATTTGAGCAATATTTGAAAACGGAACTGATTGTTGATCCGCTCGATGGGGCTCGGGGACGGGCCGACGATGATCGCCCTGTCCGTCACATTGTCCACAAGCATCTTATGGATATGTGTCGTCGCCTCCAGGCATTTCTGCACCGTTTCATGCGACACCGTGAACAGTACATGGAAGTAGTACGGGGAATATCTCGCAAGTCTTCTGAAGGCCATCTCCTTGTCGTAGAACGCCCTGTAATCGTTCGATCTAGCGAGCTCTATCGCGTAATGTTCGGGATTGTATGTCTGGAAGATCACTTCCCCGGACAATTCATGCCTGCCGGCCCGGCCCGCCACCTGGGTGAGCAGCTGGTACGTCTTCTCGTTGGCCCTGAAGTCGGGGATGTTCAGCATCGTATCCGCATTCAGCACCCCGACGAGGGTGACATTCGGGTAATCCAGCCCTTTGGCGATCATCTGGGTGCCGAGGAGGATCGGGATTTCATCCTGTTCGAATGTATTCAGAAGTTTTTCATGCATGCCTTTCCTGCGGGTCGTGTCGTTATCCATCCTGACGATATCGGTGTTGAACATGTCCCTCAGCACTTCTTCCACCTTTTCGGTGCCTGTGCCCCTGAAAGTGACTTCGTCGCTGCCGCAGCTGTCACATTCGCGCTTTACGGCGTCCTCATAGCCGCAGTAATGGCACAGCAGTGAAAACTGTGCCTTGTGGTAAGTGAGTGAGATATCGCAGTTCGGGCAGTTCGGCACATGGCCGCAGCTCTGGCAGATCTGGAAATTCGCATAACCACGTCTGTTGAGCAGCAGCACGGTCTGTTCGCCGCGTCGGATGCGCTCTTCTATCGCTTCCTTCAGCGCTTCCGAGACGATCGAAATGTTGCCGTTCCTGTGCTCGATGGACATATCGACGATCTTCGTGTCGGTGAGCGTCTCCGTGACCGCCCTGTGGTTCAGTTCGAGCCTTGTATAGACGCCCCGTTCGCTCCGTGCATAGCTTTCAAGTGAAGGTGTCGCCGAGCCGAGAATCACCGGACAATTATAATACCGGCTGCGGTATTTCGCAACTTCCGCTGCATGGTACATCGGCCGGTCCTGCTGTTTATATGTCGTTTCATGCTCTTCATCGATGATGATGACGCCGAGCTTTTCGACAGGTGCGAACACGCTGCTCCGCGCGCCGACGACCACTTTCGCACCGCCGTTCCGCACCTTCAGCCACTCGTCATACTTCTCACCGTGCGAAAGCCCCGAGTGCAGCACCGCCACCTCATCGCCGAACCGCGCCTTGAAGCGGTTGACCATCTGGGGTGTGAGCGCGATCTCCGGCACAAGCATCAGCGCCGTGCGGCCTTTATCCAGCACATGTGCGATGGTCTGGAGATAGATCTCCGTCTTGCCGCTACCGGTCACCCCGTGCAGCAGGAACGTCTCCGGGATATCTTCATCGACGGCATGTTTTATTTTTTCATAGGCATGTTTCTGTTCAGTATTCAGTTCTTTCGGCAGATCCTCTTCAAAGACCCTCGATTTGTAAGGGTCCCGGTCGACCACCACATCGATCCGTTCAACATACCCTTTTTTGACCAGCTCGTTCACCGTCCCGGCGGTGTAGCCGTTCTCGAGCACCGTGGAAAGCAGCACATGCTCATCATGCTGTTCGATGAAATCGAGCAGCTCGAGCTGTTTATGGGCACGCCCGAAATCCCCGCGCGGTGCGAAGGTGGGCTTTAAGGCCCGTGCGTATTTCTGCTTCGTATGCTGGGAGAGCACCGTTTTCTCCGTGACTTCGCCCGTGGCGATGAAAGGCTTCAACGCCGCGAGCTGTGATGCGGATAAAGTTTTGACTTCCACTTCGGGGGGGAGGTTCATCCCCTGCCATGTGAATGATGCTTCACCGCCCGGGTTGTCGAGCGACAGCATCTTCTTCGATCTGCTTTTGAGCGCCGCCGGCAGTATCGTCTCGATCACTGATATATAGGAGGCGATATAGTGGTCCGCAAGGTGTCCTGCCAGCCGGATCAGCTCCGGTGTGAGGACAGGCTCAACATCAAGTGCGCGTATGATCGGCTTGATCCTCGCCGGGTCATAATCGACCTCATCCTTGATGTCGACGACATAGCCCTGGATCTGGCGGGGGCCGAAAGGGACGACCACCCTGTGCCCCACTTTGATCATATCCGTGAGCCCTTCGGGTATTTTATATTCGAATATTTTATTGACATCACTGGCCGTGATGCTCACGATCACTGATGCAAACATCATCGCTCACGCCCGGTGTGTTCAAGGAGTTCCTGGATGATCTTCCGGGACAGCGCAGGTTTAGATGCCTTCTCCAGATGTTTTTCGGAACCGTCACGGAACAGCAGCGTCACTTCGTTGTCATCACTGTTCATGCCGATTGCGGGATTCGATACATCATTCATGATGATGCAGTCGGCTTTTTTATCTTTCAACTTCTTAAGGGCGTAATTTTTCACATCATCCGTTTCCGCGGCGAATCCGACGACGTACATCCCTTCATTGTTGTGGCCGGCATACTTCAGTATATCCTGCGTCTTCTTCAGCTCGATCACAAGGTTGTCCGTCTCATCGGTCTTCTTCATCTTGCCCTCCGAAAAGCTCACCGGGGTGTAGTCGCTGACCGCTGCGGCAAATACGCCGATATCGGCATCCATATGCTGCCTCACCGCTTCAAACATCTCCTCGGTTGAAACGACGTCGACGACCCTCACACCTTCAGGCGGAGCGAGTTTCACCGGTCCGCTCACCAGCACGACTTCCGCACCGAGTGATTTGAAGCCTTCTGCCAGGCTGTAGCCCATCTTGCCGCTGGAATGGTTCGTCAGGTAGCGTATCGGGTCGAGCGCTTCCCTTGTCGGACCTGCAGTGATCACCACTTTTTGGCCCTCGAGCGGCGCGTTTTCCCTCCCGCTTAAAAAGTCTTCGATATAACCCAGGATGTCCGGCACATTGGCCATCCGGCCCTTGGCATTATAGCCGCACGCAAGAAAGCCCGATTCCGCATCAAGTATCTGATAGCCTTCATCGAGCAGCAGTTTCATGTTCCTCTGGACCGCAGGCTGTTCATACATATGTACATTCATTGCAGGTGCAAGAAGTACAGGCTTTGTATTCGCAGCGAGGACATTCAAAAGCATATTATCGTATATGCCGTTCGCCAGCTTGCTGATCGTATTGGCGGAGACCGGAGCGACGATGATCAGGTCCGCCCATTCACCGATGTTGATGTGTGAAATCACGGAAGGGTCCTCTTCTTTGAATGTATCTGTATATACATGATTGCGCCCGATCGCCTGAAAGGCGAGCGGGGTGATGAATTCGAGGGCATTGTCCGTGAGGACCACCTTCACTTCATGCCCGTTCTGTATCAATTTGCTCGTCAGATCGACGGCCTTATAGGCCGCTATGCTTCCCGTCACACCTATGACAATATTCGCCATCTTCACTTCACCTCAATTTTAAAAAAAGCTGACAAAGTATTGTCAGCTAGTTTAGTGGCCTTACTCTATTTTCAGCGATTTCTTCAAGCGCCATGCCTACTGTTTTTACAGATTCGTAATTTTCAAGAATCACCCTGTCCGGGTAGTCCTGCAGTTCCCTTGCGCGTTTGGCAGCGAGCGTCACCACAAGATATTTCGAATCCACATTCTTCTTCAACTCATGAACCGGTGGGTATAACATTAATTGTTGACCTCCAATAATAATTTCCTCAGTTTTGATTCAACGCGTTCCCGCTTCATATGCGAAGCCTCAACTATACATTGTACACGCCGTTTCGCCTGTTGTACATCTTCATTGATCACAACATAATCATACAGGTTCATCAGATTAAGTTCACGTTTCGCTTCCCTGATCCGGTGTCTGATCACTTCCATCGAGTCGGTGCCGCGTCCGATCAGGCGCTCTTCCAGCTGGGTGAGGTCCGGCGGCGCCAGAAAGATGAACAGTGCTTCCGGAAACTTCTCGCGGACCTGCTTGGCACCTTCGACTTCGATTTCCAAAAAGACATCGTAACCCTTCTCCATCGTTTCCTTCACATAATCTATCGGCGTACCGTAATAATTGCCCACATACTCGGCATATTCTATGAATTTATCCTGTTCGATCAATGATTCGAACTCTTCCTTCGTCTTGAAAAAGTAATCCACACCATCCACTTCGCCTTCTCTCTGCCGACGGGTTGTCATGGAAATTGAATATTTAAAAGCTGTATCCGGATCATCAAAAATAGCCTTTCTTACTGTGCCTTTTCCGACACCTGAAGGCCCTGAGAGCACGATCAAAAGTCCTTTGTCTGAAGTCATAGCGAGTTACCTTTCTTTTTTGTGATTATCTCTTAATGTATCATACATGTTGTTAAAATTCATCTGAAAAATTATTGATATACTGATGTTCATGGTAAAATATTCAGGTAATGTATTTAAGGAGAGATGTAAATGGCATTTGACGGCAACTTTGTCCATGCGTTGTGTGATGAACTGAAGATCATCCAATCGGGCAAAATAAATAAAATCCAGCAGATGGATGAAACGACACTGATATTCAAAGTGCGCAGCCAGGGTGCAAACCACCAGCTGCTGATCAGTGCCCATCCGATGTATGCAAGATTCCACCTGACCCGGGAGAAATATGAATTCCCGTTCGATCCACCGATGTTCTCCCGCGTGCTGAGGAAGCACATGGAAGGCGGCATCATAAAATCCATCGAACAGATCGGCAACGACCGGCGGGTCCATATCACGGTCAATTCAAAAAATGAGATCGGTGACGATATCACAAGGATTCTGATACTTGAGATCATGGGCAAGCATTCGAACATCATCATGACCGATGAAGACTACAAGATCATTACAGGCATCAAACACCTGACCCCGAACAACAACATCCGGACCGTCATGCCGGGCTTCAAGTACGAGGCGCCGCCGACGGATGAGAAGCTGAACCCGCGCACCGATGAGATCAACACCCTCCCCGCCCGGATCGACTTCAACAGCGGCAAACTGAGCCGTCAGATATTGAAGGCCGTGGAAGGCTTCAGCCCGCTGTTCATCAGGGAAATCGAGCATCATGCAAAGCACTTCACGATAGAGAACATCGTCCCCGCCATCAAAGAGGGCCTCAGGCGCGCCGAAGAGATCACACCGGTACTGTACCGTCTCGACAAGGATGTCTTTTATTTCACGAAGCTGCATCATCTGGGGACGGAGCCGGAAGTGTACCCGACGCTCAGTGCCCTCCTTGAC
Source organism: Salinicoccus kekensis (assembly GCF_900220995.1). Taxonomy (GTDB): domain Bacteria; phylum Bacillota; class Bacilli; order Staphylococcales; family Salinicoccaceae; genus Lacicoccus; species Lacicoccus kekensis. Next base: position 208,908 of record NZ_OBQF01000001.1, on the reverse strand, counting down.
GACTACTACCACAGCCGTTTCCAGAACAATATGATCCGCCAGAAGGCACAGGATTACCTGCATGTCATCGAAAGGGAGTACGACCGTGTGGAGCGCAAGATCGAGAAGCTGCATGAAGACCTCGCAGAAGCGGAGAAGAAGGATGAATACCAGAAGTACGGCGAGCTGATCACCGCCTTCATGCATGAAGTGAAGCGCTACGACAAGGAAGTGACCGTACAGGATTACTACACGGATCAGGAAGTGACCATACCGCTCGACCCGGAACTCCCACCGAGCGAGAACGCACAGAAATACTACCGCATGTACAACAAGCTGAAAAACCGTGAAACGACGGCCTACGAACAGCTGGAAAAAGCGCATCAGGACAAGAAGTATTTCGAGAGCCTGCTGCACCAGATGGATGCGATCACCACTTCCGCAGAAGTCGAGGAGATCAGGGAGGAGCTCGTCGAGGAAGGCATCCTGAAATTCAAAAAGTCGAATAAAAAGAAGAAGAAGCAGAAGATCCAGCTGCATGAATTCAGGACCACGAACGGTCTCACGGTATTCGTCGGCAAGAACAATAAGCAGAATGACCATCTGACTTCCAAGAAATCACGGAACAACCATCTATGGTTCCATACGAAGGACATTCCCGGATCGCACGTGGTCATCGCCCATCCGCCGCATGAAATAGAAGAAGCGGATATTCTGGATGCTGCGAAGATCGCGGCCTTCCATTCAAAGGCCGGCAGTTCGGAATCCGTCCCGGTGGATTATACGGAAATCAAGCATGTGCATAAAATATCCGGTGCAAAACCCGGATTCGTGACCTACACCGACCAGAAAACGGTTTTTGTTACACCCGTCAGGCAGGAAATTGATAAAATGAAAGTAACGACATGAATGAGGTGAATGGATTGGCAAGGGAAGAATGGGAAAGACATTTGAACGGCAGTCTGATTACAGAAGAGATGTATGCATCTCTAAGTGAAGCGGATCATGAAGATGCACATATCGAGGAGCTCAAATTCGGCACGGCCGGCATCCGTGGGAAAATCGGCCTCGGCCCGAACAGGCTGAACCGGTACACCGTTGAAAAAGTGGCATACGGCCTCAGCCGGCAGATCAGGAAGGAAGGCGGCAGCCGTGTCGTGATCGGCTATGACATCCGCCGCCTGTCGCGTGAATTTTCGGAGGCGATCGCTTCCGTCCTCGCAGAAAACGGCATCGGGGTGTACTTGTCCGAAGGTTATATCACCACACCTGAACTCTCCTTCTTCACAAGGCGCCATGGGGCGGATTACGGCATAATGATCACGGCGAGCCATAACCCGCCGGAATACAACGGCATCAAAGTGTACGGCGCGGACGGCGCGCAGCTGACAGACGCGCCGGCTGCGGCGCTCAGTGATGAAATCAACGGCATTGAAGATGTCTTCGGCATTGTGTCTGCTGACTTTGATGAAGCCCTGGAGGAAGGTCAAATCCGCCATATCGACTACCGGCATTATGAGGACTACCAGGCGAAAGTGAAGTCGCTCACCGGGGACATCCCCGCCTCCGGCCTCTCGGTCGTATTCTCGAGCCTTCACGGCACCGCCCTGCCGGTCGCGGAATACATCCTCCGCGATCTCGGGTTTGACGGCCTCCACCTTGTGGCAGAAGAATGCGAAGTCGACAGCGACTTCTCCCACGTGAAGAGCCCGAATCCGGAAGAGACTGCAGCATTTACCGGCGCCCGGGCGCTCGGCGGGGAAGTCGGCGCAGATCTCCTCATCGCAACGGACCCGGACGCCGACCGGATTGGCATCGAAGTCAGGCATGAAGGTGAATATGTGCATCTGAACGGCAACCAGCTCGGCATCATTTTACTGCACAATCACCTGAAGACGACGGATTTTGAACGCACGCCCGTCGTGGTGAAGAGTGTGGTGACGAGTGATCTGAGCCGGAAGATCGCAGAAAAATTCGGCGCAGAATCCGTTGAGGTCCTGACCGGCTTCAAATACATCGGTGCCGTCGCAAAGGCGCTTGAAGAAGATTCGGCGCGGGAATTCGCATTCGGTTACGAGGAGAGCTACGGCTATCTGATCAGCGATTTCGTCCGTGACAAAGATGCAATCCAGATCGTGCCCGCCATCGTCAAGCTTGCATCGGAGCTTAAAAACGAAGGGCTGACGCTCGTCGACCGGCTGGAAGAGATTTACGCAGAGTTCGGCCGTCAGATGGAGAAGATGATCAGCCATACTTTCGAAGGCCTCGAGGGCCGGGAGAAAATCGCTGAGATCATGGACCAGTTCAGAAGGAATACGCCCGGTGAGATCGAGGGGCGTAAAGTCGTCTGTGTGGAAGACTATCTGTCGGGCGAACGCCGCTTTGATGACGGCAGGACTGAAACCATCGACCTGCCGCGCGCGAATGTGATAAAGATCCATTTTGAAGACGGCTGGATCGCCCTCAGGCCGTCCGGCACCGAGCCGAAGGTGAAACTTTACGTCTCACTCGCCACCCGCCATATCGACGAGGAAGCCAAAATCATCAACGACATGATCTTCGGCGTCTGAATATCATTATACCGGCCCGTCAGCTTCGGCTTGCGGGTCTTTATTTTACAGATTTTGAATTTTGGGAGTCAGAAATTGGAAAACCGGCTGTTTTGTGACACGATTTACTGAAAACTGCCTGATTTGCGGTGCAGAAATCGAATTGTTGCGATATGACAACAATTCAGGTGCGGTTTATGATGGAAATAAAAACCGGGGGCGCTTAAATGAGGGAGAAGACAAGGCGGCATCAGCAGCTGGAGATATTGCATGAGAGGTACATCCTGCCGGCTTACGAGAAGGATGAACTGCAGAAACTGGAAGCGGGTTTTATCGGGGAACTGGAATTCGACGGCATCATCGAGCCGTTCATTAAAGGGAGCAATATCATACATATCAAGGACTACAGCTTTTATCCCGAGGATGCTCCGGAGCTTTCCACGAAATCGAGGGAGGATGCCTCGCACGTCCAGCTCGATAATCTGGTGGTGGCGAAAGATTTTTTATACACGTTTGAGATCAAGAATTACAGCTTTGATCTTATTTATAAGGATTCCAAGTGGTATTTCGAGAACGGCAACGAGTTCGCGAGTCCGCTGCTTCAGGTGGCGAGGCAGCGGGATACGCTTGGGAAAATGCTTTACGGCTTCGGCTCGGAAATCCGCATGTTCAATGTGGTCGTGTTCATCAATAAGCGGCAGACGATCTTCAATCTGCCGGCGGCGGGTGAGATCATCGTAAGGAGCAACCTGCATAAGAAGCTCGCGAAGGCGATGGCCGGCAACCATTATGACCACAGCCGGCTCATTTCCAGATTGGAAGAGAGGAAAGTCGATGTCGTTAAGCATCAGCGCGATACGACCGTCGGGTTCCGCGAGCTTGCTAAGGGTGTATTCTGTGGAGGATGCGGGAGGAAAGTCACGCGGAAAAACAGGGACTGGTTCAGATGTAGGGGTTGTGAGGTTGATATCCCCATTCTGGACGCCGCCGCCAGGCTGATTCGCGAGTTGAAAGTCCTCAACCGCTCATGGAAGGTCACGCCGAGTCTCATTCAGGCGTTTTCGGATGGGGAGATCAGTGAATTTTATGTCAGGAGTAATGTGAAGAGAGGCAGATTGGGGCTTTGAGGGATCAGTGATGCGGCTATTCGATTAAGTCGACGAAAATTCTTGAGATAATCGATTTTGCAGACGATAATCGATTAAGTCGCTGGAAATTCTGAAGATAATCGATTCTACAGACGATATTCGATTAAGTCGCTGGAAATTCTGAAGATAATCGATTTTGCAGACGATAATCGATTAAGTCCGCAGGAATCCTAAAGATAATCGATTTTACAGATGACATTCGATTAAGTCGGCGGAAATACTGAAGATAATCGATTTTGCAGATGATATTCGATTAAGTCACCTGGAATCCTGAAGATAATCGATTTCGCTGACGTTATTCGATTAAGTCGGCCGAATTCATAAAGGTAATCGATTTCGCTGACGATATTCGATTAAGTCGGCGGAATCACCTAAGTTAATCGATTCCCCGAATCAACGCACCTCCTCAGCCGCCGGGTTTTTATTTCCCCCACGGTGGTATTGACCAATAAAAAGGTGATTCCATGAAAATATACACGATCGGGCATTCGGATTATTCAAAAGAGGTGTTCATTGCGATGCTCACGCACGCGGAAATAAATTTCGTCGCGGATGTGCGGGCGTTCCCCTACAGTAAAAAGCATCCGCACTTCAACGGGGAGGAAATGCGCACATGGCTCAAACCGGAGGGCGTCGATTATGAGCATATGCCGGCGCTCGGCGGAAGGCGCGGGAGTTCCTCGATCGTCGGCCCGACACTGAACGAAGGCTGGCGGAACCAGTCATTCCATCATTATGCGGATTATACTCTGTCGGAGGAATTTGCCGACGGAATAAACACCCTGCTCGAAACTGCACAAAATCACACCGTCGCCTATATGTGTTCCGAAAATCATCCGGCCCGCTGCCACCGCCTCCTCATCAGCAACTGGCTGAAGGCGCACGGGCATGAAGTCATCCATATCATACGGCGGTCTGAAGATGAAATAAAACTCACACCCCACGAGCTCGGCAAATGGGGCGCGATGCCGATCATCGAGGAGGATCAGACGGTCGTCTATCCGAAACTTGACTGATGCCGACAAAAAAAGGATGCCGGCAACCGGCATCCTTTTCCCATTCTACAGTTCGTCCCTGAATTTCACGACTTCGGCCCTTTCGGCCTCCGTCAGCATGTCCGCATCCACACTCACATCAAGCAGTGTATCGAGATCCGACAGTGTGACGCATTTGAATCCGGAAGATTCGAAGTTCTGCTCAGCCTTCTCAAGCTGGTACGAGAATATCGCAACGACGGCTTCAACTTCCGCGCCTTCATCCCTCAGGATTTCAGCCGCTTCAATGCTCGAGCCGCCTGTCGAAATCAAGTCCTCGATCAGAACGACTTTCCGCCCTTTGACATCCGCGCCTTCAATGAGCCTGCCGGTGCCGTGCTTCTTTTTGCTGCCCCGGACGTAACTCATCGGCAGCCCCAGCGCTTCGCTGATGAAGGCTGCATGCGGTATGCCCGCAGTCGACGTGCCCGCAATCACTTCCGTCTCCGGTGCGATCTCCCGGATCTTCTCGGCAAAGTCGTTGACGATGCCCTTCCTTGCCTCCACATGCCCGATGATCTGCCTGTTGTCGCAGTATATCGGTGAAATGATGCCGCTTGCCCATGTGAACGGGTCATCTGGCCTGACCTGTACTGCACCTATATCAAGTAAAGCTTTTGCTACGCTTTCCCTACTCAACCGTGACGCCCTCCCAGATTGACTTGATCCTGTTGTATTTATCCACCGGATCCTTGTCCTGCGTAATTGAACGCCCGACGACGATATAATCTGATTTCTTATTTCTTGCATCGGCGGGGGTCACGACCCTCGCCTGGTCATCATTGGAATCCTCTTCCAGACGGATGCCCGGTGTGACGGTGAGGAACTCCGGTCCCACTTTTTCATGGATTATCTCCGATTCGAGCGGGGATGCCACCACGCCGTCGAGCCCTGCCTGATGCGCGAGCTTCGAGTAATGCACGACGCTTTCCGTCAGTGACAGCACGGACTGCTGCTCACGGGAGACCATTTCATCAGTCATTGATGTCAGCTGCGTCACCGCGATCAGCTTGCCGTCCGGATTGCCGTCCTTGAATGATTCCAGTGCACGTTTCATCATTGCCGTACCGCCCTGCGCATGGACGTTCGTCATCTGGATATCCAGCCTGCCGATGCCCTCCATCGCCTTGCCGACGGTGTTCGGAATATCATAGAGTTTCAAATCCAGGAAAATATCATGACCCATCTGACGGATTTCTTCGACGATTTTAGGGCCGTTGGACAAATAAAGTTCCAATCCCACTTTGACGAACAATTTCTCATCAAATTGACCCAAAAATTCTTTGACCGTTTCATACTCCCGAAAATCGAGTGCAATAATTGGTGTGTTCATAATAATTTCCCCCTAGTTTTATAAGTACGCCCTGCCTTTTAGATCATGGATATGATCTATATTGAGGGTGCCGACTCTTGCTGCGAGCTCATCGATCAATGCCGGGCAGATGTAAGGGTCGGTGAAGTTCATCGTCCCCACTGCCACTGCATCGGCGCCGACCGACAAGTAATCCAGTATATCATCTGCTGTTGCAATGCCCCCCATTCCGATTATCGGGACGTCAGGCATATGCTGCCTGACCTGGTAGATCATGTTCAGGGACACCGGTTTGATGGCCGGTCCGCTGAGGCCGCCCGTGATGTTCGCCAAAATCGGCCTGCCACTGTCATCCAGCCGCATGCCGACAAGCGTATTGATCATCGTCAGCCCGTCCGCAATGTCCCCCACACTTTTCGCCATGTCCACGATATGGGTGACATTTGGTGATAGTTTAACATAAACGGGGACGCTTGACGCGTTTTTTACTTCATATGTCAGTTTTCTGGCAGTTTCCGGGTCGGTGCCGAACTGGATACCGCCCTCTTTGACGTTCGGGCATGAAATGTTGAGCTCCAGTGCCTTGACGTTCGGCGCTTTGGAGATCTTGCCGGCGACACTCACATAGTCCTCGATCTTCGTGCCCGCGACGTTCGCGATCACCGGCACATCATACTGCTCCAGAAACTTCAGTTCATGTTCGATGATGTGGTCGACGCCGGGGTTCTGCAGACCGATTGCATTCAACATGCCGCTTGCGGTCTCGGCGACCCTCGGTGTTTTATTGCCTGGGCGGGGTTCTTCTGTCGCCGCCTTGATCATGATCGCGCCGAGCTTCGAGAGGTCGTACAGCTTTGAAAATTCCTCCCCGAAACTGAAGCAGCCGGAAGCGGGCATCACCGGGTTCTTGAGCTCGAGGCCCGGCAGCGAAACCGCGAGTTTTGAATTTGTCATAGTACGATCTCACCTTTCCTGAATACCGGGCCGTCGGTGCACACTTTCGCCTGTGTCCCGTCCGCGCGTTCACAGACGCACGCATAGCAGACACCGAAGCCGCAGCCCATCCTCTCCTCGAGCGACACGTAGCCGTCGATCGCGAGTTCATCACTGACCGCCTTCAGCATCACCTTCGGTCCGCATGCATAGAACCGGTCGTATGAATCTTTCAAATTCCTCGTCACATCGGTGACGAAGCCTTCCGTACCGCGGCTGCCGTCCACCGTCGCAATAAAGGTCTCGCCGAGCGCGCGGAATTTCTCTTCGTAGAAAATATCCTTACTCGAGTTGAAGCCGAGCACGTGGGTCGTCTTCACACCGATCGCATTCAGCTGCTTCGAGAGTTCATAGAGCGGCGGCACCCCGATGCCCCCGCCGATGATCAGGACGTGTTCTGCCGCTTCGACCGGGTAGCCTGTGCCGAGCGGCGACAGCAGGTCGACGTCGTCGCCCCGCTTGAAGCGGGAAAGCTGCCTCGTCCCTTCCCCGTCGGCCCTGTAAGTGATCGTGAACTGTGAGTTTTCCGCATCGATATCTGAAATCGAGATCGGTCTGCGCAGCACATTCGAAGTCGAATCACTCACCCTCACATGCACGAACTGACCCGGCGTCTTCATGTTCTGCGTGATCTCGCCTTCAAGCACCATCTCGTAAATCTTATCGGCAATCTGCTCCTGGGAAATGACAGTCATGATACTTTTCATTTTACCACCTACATTTTATCCATATTGAAAGTCATGCTTTCGATGACTTCGATCAGCGTTCTTGCAGTGTCGAGGGACGTCAGGCACGGCACACCGTTTTCAACGGATTCGCGGCGTATCCTGAAGCCGTCCCTTTCGACTTCCTTGCCCTTCGTCATCGTATTGACGACGATCTGTACATTGCCGTTCTGGATTGCGCGCAGCAGCGTTTCCTCGCCTTCACCGATCTTTTCCACGGTGACGACCGGGATGTCCGCTTCTTCAAGGGCTACTGCCGTCCCCTTTGTTGCCAGGATGCGGTAGCCGCAGTGTGAAAATCGTTTCGCAAGTTCAACGGCTTCCGATTTGTCCTTATCCGCGATGGTGAACAATGCCGTGCCGTGGTCCTTCACATCGAGGCCGCTCGCAACAAGGCTCTTGTAGAGGGCTTTATTGAGCGTATCGTCCTTGCCCATGACTTCCCCGGTCGATTTCATCTCCGGCCCGAGCGTGACATCGACATTTTTAAGTTTGGAGAAGCTGAATACAGGCGCTTTGACATAGTAGCCCGGCTGGACCGGCTGAAGGCCGAGCGGATAGCCGCTCTCGCTGAGCTTTTTGCCGAGTATCGCGTGCATCGCAAGCCCCGCCATCGGGATTTCCGTGATCTTGCTCATGAATGGCACTGTACGGCTCGATCTCGGGTTGACCTCGAGGACGAAGATGCCATCTTTTGAGAGCACGAACTGGATGTTGATGATGCCGATGATGTTCAGGCCCTTGGCCAGGCGCTCAGTGTAATCCACAAGCGTATCGATCTCCTCCTGCGACAGGTTGACCGGCGGATAGACCGCCATGGAGTCACCGGAGTGCACGCCCGCCCTTTCGATGTGTTCCATAATGCCCGGGATGATGACGTTCTCGCCGTCGCATATCGCATCCACCTCGATCTCCTTGCCCGTCAGATAGCTGTCGATGAGCACGGGATGTTCAGGAGATGCTTTGACGGCGTTCCTCATATAGTTCTCAAGCTCGCTTTCATTGAAGACGATCTCCATTGCACGCCCGCCGAGGACATAGCTCGGACGGACGAGGATCGGGAATCCGATATGGCGTGCATTTTCCAGGGCTTCCGCTTCGTTCGTCGCGGTCTTGCCGTGGGGCTGCGGAACTTTGATGTCCTGCAGCAGCGCCTCGAAACGCTTCCTGTCTTCTGCACGGTCGATATCGTCGAGGCTTGTGCCGAGGATCGTCACGCCTTCCTCAGCGAGGCGGTCCGCCAGGTTGATCGCCGTCTGTCCGCCGAACTGCACGACCACGCCTTTCGGATTTTCATTGTGGACGATGTTCATCACATCTTCATGCGTGAGCGGTTCGAAATAAAGTTTATCCGAAATCGAGAAGTCGGTCGAGACGGTTTCCGGGTTGTTGTTCACGATGATCGCCTCATATCCCGCTTCCTGGATCGCCCATACCGCATGCACCGTCGCGTAGTCGAACTCGATGCCCTGACCGATGCGGATCGGTCCGCTGCCGAGGACGAGGATCTTTTCCTTGTCGCTCGGGATCGATTCGTTCTCGGTTTCATATGTGCCGTAGAAGTACGGGGTGTTGGATTCGAACTCGCCTGCACACGTATCGATGATTTTATAGACGGGCATGATGCCTTCTTCTTTCCTGATCTTGAAGATATCGCTTCCGGTCATTTCCCAGCGGTGGCCGATGACGCGGTCGCTGAAGCCGAATTTCTTCGCCCACTTCAGATGCGGGATGCTGTTTTTATTGTCTTTCAGCTGTCTTTCGATATCTATGATGTGCTTGAACTTGTTCAGGAAGTACATGTCGATCCTCGTCCATTCATGGATCTCCTCAAGCGTCACATTGCGGCGGATGGCTTCGCCGATGAAGAACAGGCGCTCATCGCTCTGTGCCTTGATGGAGCGGATGATGTACTCGAGATCATAGTCATCACCGTTCGGCAGTCCGAGATGATGGACACCGTATTCGAGGGAGCGGATCGCTTTAAGGAGTGATTCCTCATATGTGCGTCCAATGGCCATGACTTCGCCCGTCGCCTTCATCTGCGTGCCGAGTTTGCGCTCGCCCTTTTCGAACTTGTCGAACGGGAAGCGCGGGATTTTGGAAACGACGTAGTCCAGTGCCGGTTCGAATGCCGCATAGCTCGTATTCGTCACCGGGTTCTGCATCTCATCGAGCGTCATGCCGACTGCGATTTTCGCAGCGAGCTTCGCGATCGGATAACCCGTCGCCTTCGAGGCAAGTGCACTGGAGCGTGACACCCTCGGGTTCACTTCGATGATGTAGTAGTCGAATGAGTGCGGGTCGAGCGCCAGCTGGACGTTGCATCCGCCTTCGATTTCAAGCTTCCTGATGATGTCGAGCGAGACGGTGCGGAGCATCTGATGTTCCTTGTCCGTCATCGTCTGGCTTGGTGCGACAACGATGGAGTCCCCTGTATGGATGCCGACCGGGTCGATGTTTTCCATGTTGCAGACGACGATCGCATTATCATTGGAGTCGCGCATCACTTCATATTCAATCTCCTTGAAGCCGGCGATCGATTTTTCAAGCAGGCACTGGTTCACCGGTGAATACTTCAGGCCATTCGCAACGATTTCCTTCAGGTCGTCCTCATTTTCACAGATGCCGCCGCCGGTGCCGCCCATTGTGTACGCCGGGCGCACGATGAACGGGTAGCCGACTTTCTCGACGAATTCGTAGGCTTCTTCAATCGTTGTGATGATGTCCGACTCAGGGACCGGAACGCCCATCTCGTTCATCAGATTTCTGAACAGGTCACGGTCTTCCGCCTGTTTGATCGAATCAAGCTTCGTACCGAGCAGCTCGACGTCATTTTCCTCGAGTACGCCGAGACGGTCCAGTTCAACCGCCATGTTCAGCCCGACCTGGCCGCCGAGCGTCGGCAGCAGTGCGTCCGGCTGCTCCTTGCGGATGATGCGGCTGATGAAGTCCGGTGTGAGCGGTTCGATGTAGACGACGTCCGCGATTTCCTTATCCGTCATGATCGTCGCCGGGTTCGAGTTCACGAGTATGACGCGGTATCCTTCCTCTTTCAGCGCAAGGCAGGCCTGCGTCCCCGCATAGTCGAACTCCGCCGCCTGGCCGATGATGATCGGTCCGCTCCCTATGACAAGGATTGTATTGATATCGTTACGTTTAGGCATTCGTTTGTCCTCCTTCAGTCGTCATCAATCCAATGAATTGATCGTATAAATATGATGTTTCATGCGGCCCCGCTGCAGCTTCCGGGTGGTACTGCACGCTGAAGACCGGTGCGCTTTTGTGTCTCAGGCCTTCGACGGAACCGTCGTTCAGGGCGGTGTGCGTCACTTCAAAATCCGTGTTTTCAAGGCTGTTGCCGTCGATTGCATAACCGTGGTTCTGCGTTGTGATCTCCACCTTGCCCGTAAGCAGGTTCTTCACCGGGTGGTTCGCACCGCGGTGGCCGAACTTCATCTTATATGAGCGCGCACCTCCGGCGAGTGCGATGAGCTGATGGCCGAGGCAGATGCCGAAGATCGGGACTTTTCCGATCAGGCCCTTCACCGTCTCGATCGCGACTTGCACGTCTTCCGGGTTGCCCGGGCCGTTCGAGAGCATCACGCCGTGCGGCTTCATGTCGAGAATCTGTGCAGCCGGCGTATCATGCGGCAGCACCGTGACGTCGCATCCGCGATGGTTCAGCGAGCGGACGATGTTCTCCTTCTTGCCGAAATCAAGGAGCGCGACCCTCGGGCCCCTGCCCGTCGAGATGTAAGGCGTCCTCGTCGAGACGCTTGCCACCTGATCCGTTGCGTCGGTCGAGTCCTTTATTTTCGAAACCGTGCTGTCATGGTCGGATGAATCCGTGATCATCGCCTTCATCACGCCGCCGGTGCGGATCTTCTTTGTGATGCTCCTTGTATCCACGCCGCTGATGCCCGGTATGCCGTGCCTTTTCAAAAATTGATCCAGGTTTTCATCACATCTGAAATTGGAGGGATGCTCAGACGCTTCACGCACGACCACGCCGCCTGCAGTGGGGAGGAGCGATTCGCTGTCCTCGAAGTTGAAGCCCGCGCTGCCGACGAGCGGATAGCTGAACGTGATGATCTGATTGGTGTATGAATTGTCGGTGATGATCTCCTGCACGCCCGTCATTGATGTGTTGAAGACGATCTCGCCGAAAGATTCAGCATCCGCTCCGAGTTTATAGCCTTCATGGACGGTGCCGTCCTCCAGCACCAGGTATCTTATATCATTCAACATTATTTTCCCTCCATTTGATATTTGATTTCACCATCCACGATGGTCATGTATATATCCGACGTGAGCTCCGCCCCGTCGAACGGTGTGTTCTTTGATTTTGATAAGAATTCTTCTTTATCCAGTGTATACTGTTCATCCAGGTCGATCACGGTGATGTCCGCATCCCTGCCCGGCAATAAAGCTCCCATTTCCAGGTTGAATACCCGCGCCGGTGCAGCCGTCAGCCAGTCCACCAGCTGCTGCAGCGTGATGATTCCGGTCTTGACGAGCTTCGTGTAGCACAGCTGGAATGCATTTTCGATGCCGACGATGCCGAAGGGTGCCGTCTCTATGCCGACCGCCTTCTCATCTTCATGATGCGGTGCATGATCCGTTGCGATGAAGTCGATCGTGCCGTCGAGGAGGCCCTCGATCAGCGCCTCTTTGTCCGCTGCGCCGCGGAGCGGCGGGTTCATTTTAAAGTTCGGGTCTTTTGAAGTGATGTCCGTTTCATCCAGTACAAGATGGTGCGGTGTCACTTCGGCAGTCACATTGATGCCCGCGCGCTTTGCGTCCCTGATGATGCGCACGCTCTCCTTGGTCGAAACGTGACATACATGATAGTGGCAGCCTGCCGCCTCGGCAAGCAGTATGTCACGCGCAATCTGCACGGACTCGGTCGCCGACGGGATGCCCGGGATGCCGAGCTTTTCGCTTGTGATGCCGTCATGGATCGCACCGCCGCGGATCAATGTGTTCTCCTCCGTATGGGCGACGATCGGCATATCGATCTCCGCCGCCGCTGCCATCGCCCGGAACATCATATCCGCACTCTGCACGCCCACGCCGTCATCGGTGAAGGCGAATGCCCCTGCTTCTTTCAACCCTTTAAAATCTGCAAGCCTTTCACCTTTCAGTCCTTCGGTGATCGATGCATACGGCAGGACTTTCGTATGGGCGTCCTTTTCGATGATGGCATTCACATGCTCGAGCCGCTCGACCGTATCCGTGATCGGATTTGTGTTCGGCATCGGCGAGATCGAAGTGAATCCGCCCCGTGCCGCCGCCTTCGTGCCCGACTCGATCGTCTCCTTATGTTCGAAACCCGGCTCCCGCAGGTGCACATGCACATCGATGAGGCCCGGCGTGATCAGCCTGCCTGCAAGGTCGAGCGTCTCTCCGTCCGAGTCCAAATCCGTGCCGACCGCTTTGATCTTTCCATCCTCGATCAGGACATCCTGTTCAATCAGTTCGTTATCATGAAGTACCACACCATTTTTTAATAGCATCAATTTTTCTCCTTTAAAATGTTTTCCAATATGCTCATGCGCATGTATACACCGTTCTGCATCTGGCTGAATATCCGGCTCTTCTCCGCTTCGACCAGTTCCGAGGAGATTTCAACATCCCTGTTCACCGGTGCCGGATGCATGATGATCGCCTCATCCTTCATCTTCGCGTACCGCCCGGGGTTCAGGCCGTATTCTGCATTGTAGCCTTCCTTCGAGAATGTCATCTGCACGAAATGCCGTTCATGCTGCACGCGCAGCAGCATAAGCACGTCACACGTCTCGACCGCTTCATCGAAGTCGATGTAGGCATCTTCAAAGCCCGGATCCTGCCACTCCCGCGGCCCTGAGAAATAAACTTCCGCGCCGAGCTTGGTCAGTGCCTGGTAGTTGCTGTGGGCGACCCTCGAGTGGGAGATGTCGCCTGAAATCGCGATCCTCAATCCTTTGAAGCGCCCGAAGTTTTCATATATCGTCATCAGGTCGAGAAGGCACTGCGTCGGGTGCGACCCGCTGCCGTCCCCGCCGTTCACTATCGGCACATTGACATCTGTGAGTGTGTCGAAATACCTTGTATCGCCGTGCCGGATCACGAGCACGTCCGCCCCGATCGCTTCAAGCGTCTTACATGTATCGTATAAGCTCTCACCCTTCTGGACGGAACTTGTATCCGCATCGAAGGGGATCGCATGTATGCCAAGGCGGAACTCCGCCATTTCAAAACTCATCCTCGTCCGTGTGGAGTTTTCAAAGAAAAGGTTCACAACGGTCTTATCCTGGAACTTCCGGGGAGCCTCCCCCTGTTTGAAAGCCAAAGCCCGTTCGATCAGTGAAAGAATTTCATTTTCATCCAACGACTCCACCGTCAACAGATTATTCATTGACTGCCGCCTCCTTAGGTAATACCGCGTTTAATATGATGCCTGCAAGTGCTGCGAGGGCCATGCCTTCAAGGTTGAATGGGATGTCCCCGATCGTGAAGTCGAGATGGGCCTTGCCGATGCCGACGACCAGTATGACCGATGCGATGACGAGGTTCCTTTTATTGTCGAGGTCGATCTGTGCATCGATCAGGATCCTGAGGCCGCTTGCCGCGATGATCCCGAAGAGCAGTATCGAGACCCCGCCCATCACCGGTGAAGGTATCGACTGCACCAGTGCGGTGAACTTGCCGACGAAGCCGAGTATCACAGCGAATACGGCCGCACCACCGATGACCCATATGCTGAACACCCGGGTGATTGCGAGCACGCCGATGTTCTCCCCGTAAGTCGTCGTCGGCGGTCCGCCGATGATGCTTGCGAACATCGTCGCAGCTCCGTCACCGATCAGTGACCGGTGCAGTCCCGGTTTTTTGAAGAAATCCCGTCCGACGATCTTGTTGATGACGACCTGGTGTCCGATATGCTCGGATACGGTGACGAAGACGATCGGCAGCATGACGATGAAGAGGCCGATGTTGATCGACGGTTCATATGCGAGCCCCGGGATATGCACATCCGGCAGGATGAACCAGCCCGTCTCCCTGATCTGTGTGAAGTCCACCACACCGAAAAGCACTGCCGTTATGTATCCGCCGACGATGCCGATCAGAATCGGTATCAGGCCGAGCACACCTTTTAGGAATACGGAGGCCGCCACTGTGATGAGGAGGGTGATGACGGCGATCGCGATATAGGTGAGGCTGTAGCCTTCCTGATTGCCAGAATCCGTGTACATCGCCATATCAACCGCAACCGGCGCGAGCCCGAGGCCGATCACCATGATGACCGGTCCGACGACGATCGGCGGCAGCATGCGTATCAGCCAGTCCGTGCCCGAAAATCTTATGATCACCCCGATGACCACGTAGAGCACACCGCTGAAGAACAGCGCCGTCAAGACTTCGCCGAGAGTGTTCGCCCCGAGCGCGATCGTGATCGGCAGGATGAAGGCAAAGCTTGACCCGAGGTATGCCGGTATCTGGCCCTTTGTGATCCATATGTAGAGGAGCGTCCCGATGCCGCTTGCGATGAGGGCTGCACTCACCGGCAGCCCGGTCAGGAACGGTACGAGCACCGTCGCTCCGAACATCGCGAACAGATGCTGCGAACTTAAGAGCGCCCATTGGGACATCTTCGGCTTTTCATGCACATCGAGCTTCGGTTCAAAACTTCTTTCATAAAGGTGGTCCGTCGGTTGTTTTTCTCTCATCTCTTTACTCCTGTTCCGTCAAAGTCACTGCATTATTCCCGTCGACTTCTTCCAGCGCGACGTTGATGCTTTCATCTTTTGCCGTCGGTATGTTCTTGCCCACGTAATCTGCCCGGATCGGCAGCTCCCTGTGCCCGCGATCGATCAGAACGGCGAGGGATATTTTGGCAGGCCGCACCGAGTTCAATATCGCGTCCATCGCCGCCCGGATGGTGCGGCCGGTGAAGAGGACATCATCGACAAGGACGACATGCTTATCGTTTAAGTCCGTGTCGATGACGATATCCTCATCATTCACCCTCTGGCCCGGTTTATCATCCCGGTAGTTGCTGATGTCGATCGTGCCCGTCGGGACATCGACCTCCTCGATCTGCCGGATCTTATCCTGCAGCCTGTCTGCCAGGAACTCGCCGCGGGTCTTTATTCCAAGGAGGATGATGTTCTCCGTCCCCTTGTTCCTCTCCAGCACCTCGTGCGCCATGCGCGTCAACGACCGGCTGATCTGTGCCTCGTCGAGAATCGTACGCTCTTTCATTGTTTTAACCTCCATAAATTTCATAAAAAAATACCCATGCCGGGCGGCATGAGTATATACGTATCCCTTGAAACAGACCGGCCGCAGACAAAGCACCCGCAGGTGCTCGTCGGCAGACAGACTTGTCCTCGTTTATATCATGCCTTGCCGGCCTCACGGGACCGGTTTTAAAGACATTTTCATAATATTCGGTTGTCGTTCGTATTGTTTATAAGCATAGCCCTGTTGAAAAGCAATGTCAAGGATTAATGAGGTGGATTTTTATTCGGGTGGGTGAATTTTTATTGATCTTTCAGTCGTGACTTTTACTGAGAATAAAGAACCGACTCCGCTGCCTGCTCACTCAGGTGTGATTTTTCTTGCGAATAAGCAGATTCTTCCTGCGCCTGCTCACTCAGGGATGATTTTTCTTGTGAATGAGCAGATTCTTCCTGCGCCTGCTCATTCAGGCGTGATATTTACTGTGAATAAGCAGATTCCTCCTGCGCCTGCTCACTCAGGTGTGATTTTTCTTGTGAATGAGCAGATTCTTCCTGCGCCTGCTCACTCAGGGATGATTTTTACTGTAAATAAGCAGATTCCTCCCGTACCTGCTCATTCAGGCCTGACATTCATTGCGAATAAGCAGATTCCTCCCGCCCCTCCCCCAAAATAAAAAAACGCAAAATCCGAAAAGGATTTTGCGTTCTCTCCACTCTCTATTTCTCCACACGTCTCATTTCTTCCAGAACAGCTTCAAAGTCGTCCGGCAGACCGGCTGAGAATTCCAGCCGCTCGCCGCTCACGGGATGCGTGAATCCCACAACTCCGGCATGGAGCAGCTGCCCTCCCACATCCATCGTTTTCCGCGGCCCGTACTTCGGGTCGCCTGCGATCGGATAGCCGATGTACTGCATATGGACACGGATCTGGTGCGTCCGTCCTGTTTCAAGTATGCACTCGACGAGTGTATAATCCTTGAAGCGTTCCAGCACATTGAAGTGCGTCACCGCTTCCCTCCCGTCATCGACGACGGCCATCTCCTGGCGCTCGCGCGGATTTCTGCCGATCGGCGCCTCCACGGTGCCCTTGCCATGCGGGATCACACCGTGGACGAGTGCCGTATATTTCCTTGTGACGCTCTTGTCGACGAGCTGCTCGACGAGATTGCGGTGGACGACATCATTCTTCGCCACCATCAAAAGTCCGCTCGTATCCTTGTCGATCCGGTGCACGATGCCCGGACGCAGTTCACCGTTGATGCCGGACAGTTCATCCAGCTGATGCATCAGTCCGTTCACGAGCGTGCCGCCGGTGTGCCCGGCCGATGGATGGACCACCATGCCTTTCGGCTTGTAGACGACGGCAACATCCGAATCTTCATAGATGATATCGAGGTCAAGGTCCTCCGGCACGATGTCGGAATCGACGAGTTCGCGTTCTTCGACGATGATCTCATCGCCTTCTTTCACTTTATAATTGGGCTTGACGGTTTCACCGTTCACTTTGACGATCCCTGCCTTGATGCGGCCCTGCATATCGCTCCTTGAGGAGTCCGGCACCACCGTGCTCAAGTAACGGTCGAGGCGTTCACCTGCATCATTATGCCCGGCTGTTATTCTGTTCATTGTCATCACTCCGTCCCATGAAGAAAAACTCGATCAGCATCAGTATGACGCCGACCGTCAGTGCACTGTCGGCCACGTTGAAGATTGGGAAGTCGTATCCGAAGATCAGGACATCGATGAAGTCCACGACCTCCTGGAACAGCACCCTGTCGATGAAGTTCCCTATCGCACCTGCAAGCAGCATCGTCAGTGCGAGCTGCATGAGCAGGTTATTCTTTGCCTCTTTTTTATAGATGTAGATCAGCATCGCCACGACGGCGACGGTAACGACGTAGAAAAACAGCATCTGGCCCTGGAACATGCCCCAGGCGGCACCTGAGTTGCGGTGCGATGTCAGGCGCAGGAATCCATCGATGACCTGGATGGATTCCCCTATTTCCATATTCCTCACCACAAGGTTTTTCGTCAGCTGGTCCAGGCCGATCATGGCGCCTGCGAGCAGTCCCATCGGCATGAGTCTGTATTTTTTCATCATATCCCCCTACTGTGCATCGACGACACTGCGGCACCTTGGACAGATGTCATCTTCGCCGCTTGTGATGCTTTCTGCAGTGGAATAGTTCCAGCAGCGCTCACAGCGTTCGCCTTCCGCGTGCTCCACCTTGACGGTGACCGTCTCATATTCCGTACCGTCCTCAAGGCTGTCTGCGACTTCGACCTGGGAGACGATGAAGAGCTGCTCCAGATTGCCGTGCAGGTTCTCGAATTTAATCTCCTTCGGCTCGGTCACATAAACTTTCGCCTCGAGGGATTTGCCGATCACTTTTTCATTCCGTGCCACTTCAAGTGCACGGTATACATCATCGCGCACTTTCAGGAAGTACTGCCATTTCTCGACGAGTGCAGTATCCACTTCCGCCTTCTCAGGCAGATATTCAAGATGCACGCTCTCTTTTTCCGTATGCGGCGTGTGCTGATAGATCTCCTCCGCCGTATGGACGAGCACCGGGGCGAGCAGTTTATTGAGATCGGTCAGGATCTTGTAGAGCACCGTCTGCATGCTGCGGCGGATCGGCGCATCCATTTGTTCTATATAGAGGATGTCCTTGCCGTAGTCCAGATAGAAGTTGGACAGGTCGACGTTGATGAAGTTCTGCAGCGACTGGTACACCGTCACATAATCATAACGCTCGTATGCATCCCGGATCAGGTTGATCATCTCGTTGAACCGCTGATGCATGAACTGGTCGATTTCAAATAAATCATCATAATCCACAGCATCCGTCTCCGGATTGAAGTCATCCACGTTGCCAAGCATGAAGCGGAACGTGTTGCGGATCTTGCGGTAGACTTCGGAAACCTGCTTCAGGATATCGTCTGAAATCCTTACATCCTCCTCGAAGTCAGAAGACATGACCCACAGTCGGATGATGTCTGCACCCATCTGCTTCATCACCTTCTCAGGCAGGATGACATTGCCGAGTGATTTCGACATCTTCTTGCCCTGGCCGTCCATGACGAAGCCGTGGCTCAGCAGTTCCTTGTAAGGCGAGTGGCCTTTCGTCGCGACACTCGTGATGATGGATGAGTTGAACCATCCGCGGTACTGGTCGGAACCTTCAAAGTAGAGGTCCGCCGGATAAGTCAGGTAGTCGCGGTAGTCGAGCACACCTCTGTGCGTCGAACCGGAGTCGAACCATACATCCATGATGTCGGTCTCTTTTGTGAACTTGCCGTTCGGCGAGCCCGGATGCGTATAGCCTTCAGGCAGCAGTTCCTCTGCCTCGCGCTCGAACCATACATTGGAGCCGTGCGCCTCGAACAGCTGCGCCACATGCTCGATCACATCGACATCGACGATCTCCTCGCCGTTTTCCGCATAGAAGAACGGCAGCGGCACGCCCCATACACGCTGGCGGGAGATGACCCAGTCGCCGCGGTTTTTGATCATGTTGTACATGCGCTTTTTGTTCCATTCGACCTGGAACTTCGTATCTTCGACCGCCTGCAGTATATCATTGCGCACACCGTTGATCGATGCGAACCACTGCGGTGTCGCACGGAATATCACCGGTGTCTTCGTGCGCCAGTCATGCGGGAACGAATGCGTATAGAAGTTCAATTTCAATAATGCGCCGGCTGCGTCCAGGTCCTCGGTGATGACTTTATTTGCATCATCATAGAAGAGTCCTGAATATTTGCCCGCTTCATCGGTGAAGACGCCTTTGTCATCCAGCGGGCTCATCACCTGCAGGCCGTACTTCTGGCCGACGATGAAGTCATCGTCACCATGGCCCGGCGCCGTATGCACAAGCCCCGTACCGGCATCCGTCGTGACGTAGTCACCGAGTACGACAAGGCTCGTACGGTCATACAACGGGTGCTGCGCTTCGGCATATTCGAGTTCTGCACCTTTGAATTCCTTCGTGCGCGTGACCTTCTCCTTATCGAAGCCCGCCTCCTCGCACAGATGATCCAGCAGATCCTCGACCACGACATACTCGGCACCTTCATAGCTGAACTGCACATAATTCAGTTCGGGATGGACCGCGATCGCCATGTTGGATGGAATCGTCCATGGTGTCGTCGTCCAGATGACGAGGTTCACGCCTGATTCCAGCACACCTTTCCCGTCCGCCACTTTGAAGGAAACATAGATCGAAGGCGAACGTTTGTCCATATATTCAAGTTCCGCTTCCGCAAGTGAGGATTCACTTGCAGGCGACCAGTGGATCGGCTTCTTGCCCTTATAGATCAGGCCTTTTTCCACCATATCCTTAAGCACCCTGATCTGGGATGCTTCGAATTCCGGCTTGTAGGTGAGGTACGGGTCGTCCCACTCACCGTCGATGCCCATGCGCTTGAATCCCTCACGCTGCGCATCGATCTGGCTGTTCGCGAACTCGATGCACTTGTTCCTGAACTCCTCGGTCGTCATGCTCTTCCTATCGACGCCCTTGTTGGCAAGTGCCTGTTCGATCGGCAGGCCGTGCGTATCCCAGCCGGGTACGTACGGTGAATAATAGCCCTGCATCTGCTTGTTGCGGATGATGATGTCCTTGATGATCTTATTGAGTGCATGCCCCATATGGAGCGCGCCGTTGGCGTAGGGCGGGCCGTCATGAAGTATGTAAGGCGTGTTGCCCTCGTTCATCTTAAGTTTCTTTTCATACAGATTCATTTCGCGCCAGTCTTCCTGCATCTTGGGTTCTTTATTGATCAGGCCGCCGCGCATCTTAAACTTGGTCTTCGGCATCAGCAATGTATCTTTGTAATCCATTTTCCACTCTCCCATATTCAAATGTCTTTCCTAAATAAAAAAACTCCAACTGAATCAACAGGGGCGAAATTTTCCGCGGTACCACCCTTATTGACCCGTAGTCAGAGTCATCTCGATCGATAATATTCATAGTGAATCATTAGTGATGTCAAAATGCCGTGCATCCGGAGCTCTCACCATCCCCCGGTCGCTTTAAAAGCCTCCCGCATCCTGCGTGTCTAACAATATATACATTATGCTAAAATAATGACGATTCGTCAATATTTACCCGTCATTATTTCCCTCGTCCCCGACTATGTCACGTGCACGGTCCTCATTGTCGAGGTCGTAATCCAGTAGATAATCCCAGTCATCCGACTCAAGCAGGTCGAGCTGCGCCTGGACAAGCATCTTGAAGCGTGCCCTGAACACTTTCGACTGGCGTTTCATATCCTCCGTCTGGCTGCCGATATGGCGTGCCCTGCTCATCGCCTCATCCATGATCCTCGCCCTTTCGGACTCTGCTGCCGCGATGATTTCATTGGCACGCTCCCTTGCGGCCTCCTTCATGTCATCGCCCGCCCTCTGGGCCGTCAGTATCGCTTCATTGATGCTCGTTTCGACGGATCTGAAGCTTGAGATGTTCTCTTCACGCTCATCCAGCATTTCCTCAAGCTGTGCGATCCGCTTATCCCGCTCGTCGATTTCGGCCTGGATTTTCCGGAGGTGGTCCCTCACTTCTTTTTCATCCAGCCCCCGGTACACCGTGGAAAACTTTTTACCCGTTCTTTCGCTCGCTTCCATAGTCCTTCACCTCTTAATCACTTTTGTATACTTTCGCCTTCACCCTGAACTTGCCCTTCTTCGTCTCATGCAGCAGTTCCGTCACTTTGAAGCGGCCGAAATGCCGCACTGATACGACATCGCCTGCTTCAAGCACCATCGCGGGGTTCGTCACCACCGTGTGGTTGACCTTGACCTTCATCTTTTCAATCCTGTTCTTCGCCTTGGCCCTGCCCTCTTTCAGTATCTCGGCGGTCACGGTGTCGAGCCTGAAGCTTGAGATCAGTATGGTCTCAGCCGCACCGTCATCGATGATGTCCATGAACGATTCATGCGGCACCTCACGCAGGGTGACCGGCGCATTCTTGATCGTGGTGAGCTCCGTTTCGAATATCTGGAAATACGGCCGGGCGATGGCAAATTGGATCCGCTCCCCGATGACGATGTCACCGATCAGATTTCGGTCAAGCCCGACATTCATGATCGCCCCGAGTATATTCCGGTGGCTGTAATCCACGAATTTCTCCGGATATTCAAGCTCGAGGACCATCACTTCAAAATCGTCAGGCGCCACTTCAATCATCTCCGGCACAAGCATGGCACGCATGCGTTCGCGGCCATGGGAGGCACCCCCGCCGTAAAATTCAATCCTGATGCCGGGATAATGCCCCGAGATGCTCTCCACTATGCTCTGTTCGCGTGGATCCAGGAAATCGAGCAGCACCGGATAATAATCCTGCTCAGCCGTCTCAAAGCGGCTGTTGAACTTTATGATCTTCTCTTTTTCTTCCGGCCTGAAATGTTGGAATATCTCTTTCACAATGAATGCTCCTTAACTTGAAAATCACGGGGATAAAGGATATCACCGTGATTGTACATTAAAATGCGACGACAAATGAAATTAATGCGTTGAACACTTCAACCAGACCGATCTGGAACAGCCACAGCACCACGAATAAAAGGATTGGTGACAGGTCCAGCATGCCGCCGAGCGGCGGGATGACCTTCCTGAAAGGCTCCATGATCGGTTCATAGATCTTGCCCAAAAACTGGCCGAATGATGACTCCCTGAGTGCCGGCAGCCATGAACTCAGTATATAGATGATCAGTCCCCACCTGAACAGCTGGAGAAAGATTAGAGTGATGTTGGAAATTAAATATATGATATCAAGTACTAATGATTTATCCAAAATAATGCTCCTTACGTTTCATCTGGGTTTTCTTTATCTGATGAGATTTCACCTTCGACGATGACACTTTTAGGTGTGCAGAGGAAGATGTCGCTGCCGACTTTCTGTATATCACCGTTCAAAGCATAGACGGTTCCGCTCAGAAAATCGACGATCCTCTTTTTAGGGGCCGCATCCACTTTGGATAAATTCACAAGAGTTGCACGTTCATTCTTCAATTCATCCGCAATATCCTGTGTTTCCGAAAAAACCCTCGGCTCAAATAAATGCACTTTTGCGTTTCTGTTCTCAGTGTTCATCAAAGTGGTCTCCTTACTCTTGTCTGGTGCGTATTTCTTTTTCGGTGTCTGCCTTGGTTTCTGGCGTTCTTTTTTAAAGAATGGGCGGGACTGCTTCTCGTCATCTTCCTTTTTAATTTTGCTGACCGGCTGTGTGCTGCCGTTTTTGGATAAATCAAGCCTCGTGACCTTGCTGCCTGCGTCTTCCGGCTTTACATTACTCCTCGCCGCAGCCTCCGGCTTTTTTGATTGTTGTTCGGCTCCGGACGGCACTTCCTCTTCAACTTCAACAACAAAAAAATCTTTTAAAAAGTTTTTTATAGCGATGACAATCACCTGCTTCCCATTATTTTCGAACCGATCCTTATGTAGGAGGCATCATGCTCCACTGCAATTTCATAATCGTTGCTCATGCCCATGCTGAGCTCGGTGATCCCGGGATGGGATTCCTGCAGCTCATCCCTCAAAGATTTCAATCGGCCGAATGTGGCGTTCAACACTTCTTCATCATCAGTCAAAGGGGCCATGGTCATCAGGCCGACCACTTCCACCTTGCCGTACCCGGAGATCTCTTCCAAAAAGGGCTGCACTTCTTCTGGATCGAGCCCATGCTTGGATGATTCTCCCGAGACGTTGACCTGTATAAAACATTTTACCGCACTTGGTGCGTGTTGTTCAATTCTTTTTGCCACACTTTCCCTGTCAAGCGAATGCAGATGGGTGAGATGTTCCGCCACATCCTTCACTTTCCTCGACTGCAGCGTCCCTATGAAGTGGACATCCGCATCTTCAGGAAGTGCTTTTCGTTTTTCCAAAAATCCTTCAACACGATTCTCGCCAAAATCCCTGACGCCCGCTTCATATGCTTCGAGCGCCTCTTCGACTGTATGATATTTTGTCACGACGATGATCTTCACATCATCGGGCAATCCTTCTTTTATCGCATTAAAATTCTCTTTAATCATTTGATACTCTCCCTATAAATGCTAATGCACGGCCGGTTTTCCCGTGCTCCAGGCGGAAAGAGAAAAACTCATCCGTATCTTCCGTACCAATCGGCGTGATGTGGATGTTCCCC
Source organism: Salinicoccus kekensis (assembly GCF_900220995.1). Classification (GTDB taxonomy): domain Bacteria; phylum Bacillota; class Bacilli; order Staphylococcales; family Salinicoccaceae; genus Lacicoccus; species Lacicoccus kekensis. The sequence goes on along the minus strand of NZ_OBQF01000001.1, from coordinate 184,786 downwards.
GGGTCCACCCCGAACGATTCCGCCTGGTTTTTATTGACCGTCTTCAAATCCAGCTGAAAGCCGCTTTCCGTTTCGGTGACGGCACCTTTCAGATGATCGTCCTGAAGCGCATCGATCACCCGGTCGTCCACTTCGTAACAGGACTGGTTGATGCTGATGCCGATGATCACGACAAGATCCGACGGATGGCCGTCGTATTCATTCAGAGTGTTGATCAGTATCTCTTTTGAAGTGCCTTTCCAGCCCGCGTGGATGAGGGCTGTGAATCCGTTGACCATGCTGAAAGCGTAGACCGGCACGCAGTCCGCATAGTTCATGGTGAGGAGGACATCCGGGTCATAAGTATACAGCGCATCGACATCATCCAGTGCATCCGTCAGTTCCCTGACATTCACACCCCGGTCTTCCGCCGTCACTTCAGCGACATTGCCGCCGTGCTTCTGGACCGGCAGCACCCAGTTGTCCGGTGCGATGCCGATCTCCGACGCAAGCATATCCTGGTGATGATTCACATTCTCTTTTTCATCACCGATGTAGAGTGCCATATTGAAGCTGTCTTCCGGGTAACGGCTCACGCCCCCGGTCCGTTTCGTATATCCGAACAGGCGGCCGCCTGCCCTGCTGCCATAATGATGCTCGTGCGGTTGAAAAGAAAACTGGTTCATAGCTTCACCCCAAAAAAGAAGTCAGAAAGGCGCGCCCTCCTGACTTCCCCAAAAATTATTATCGTCTGCGGCGATTACGGTTTCTTAAGAAAGTAGGCACTTCGTAATCGTCGTCCTGTGAATTGCTGATGGTCGGCTCTTCTTCCCTCTGCAGGCTGCGGGATCTTCTCGGCTCTTCCTCAACATTCGTGAAGTTGAAGGACTCCTTCTTCTCCTCTGCAGGTGCCCTGTCCGGTGTACGGTTCACACCTTTTTCATTGAAGCCTGTAGCGATTACCGTGACGACGAGTTCGTCTTCCAGTTCCGGGTTGATGACTGTACCGAAGATCATGTTGACGTCTTCGTCAGCCGCGTCCTGGACGATGTCCGCCGCTTCCTGTGCTTCGAACAGTGACAGTGACTCACCGCCGGTGATGTTCATCAGCACACCCTGTGCACCGACGATCGAAGTTTCAAGCAGCGGGCTTGAAATGGCCTTTTTCGCCGCTTCCACCGCACGGTTTTCGCCGGCTGAAATACCGATGCCCATCAGTGCCGAGCCCTGGTTCTGCATGATTGTCTTGACGTCGGCAAAGTCCAGGTTCACTTCACCGCTCACCGCGATGAGGTCTGAAATACCCTGCACACCCTGGCGGAGTACGTTGTCGGCTTCCTTGAACGCTTCCATCATCGGTGTGGATTTATCAACGATGTCAAGGAGACGGTCATTCGGGATGACGATCAGCGTATCCACTGCCGCCTTCATCGCATCGACACCTGCTGCCGCCTGTGTCTGGCGCTTCCTGCCTTCAAAGGAGAACGGACGTGTAACGACACCGACCGTAAGGATGCCCATCTCTTTTGCGATCTTGGCAACGACGGGTGCTGCACCTGTACCCGTACCGCCGCCCATGCCGGCAGTGACAAACACCATGTCCGCGCCCTGGATTGCATCTTCAATCTGTTCACGGGATTCTTCGGCCGCTTTCTTGCCGATGTCCGGGTTTGCACCTGCCCCCAGACCTCTCGTCAATTTCTCGCCGATCTGTATTTTGGATTCCGCTTTTGATAAGTTCAAAGCCTGGCCATCCGTATTGATTGCTATGAATTCGACATTCTGCATGCCGTCGTCGATCATCCGGTTCACGGCGTTGTTCCCGCCGCCACCTACACCAACAACTTTAAGTGTTGCCAAATGGTTGAAGCCTTGCTCAAATTCTAACATCTTGTTTTTCCTCCCAATGATTCATCTTATTCAAAAAGATTCTTAAATAACTTTTTCATATAGCCACTGACGTCTTTTGATTCTTTCGGCCGTTTCTCTCCGGAGTTGTCATTCACTTTTTTATCGTCTTCATAGGAATAATCGGTGTACTCTTCATACTCCGAATCATCCTGGACTTTCTCATGCTGGACCGGCTCGGCTTCAACCGGTCTTTCCACTGCATCATTCTTATCTTTTCTAGTTTTGAATAAACCACTGAAGAAGTTTGAATCGGTGTCTTCCGGAGTTTCAGCAGAGACAGTTTCTGTTGCCGTGTCATAATTACCAATTGTAACATATTCCAGCAGCTCATCAAATGAAATTCCACTGCTGATCGTGGAAATGGCACTTGAAAATTCCGGTTTCCTTGCACCCATCTGATTCGGAATGTGTATGCGCACCTTTTCAGAGACCATGTCCTGCATCAATTCCTTGATCCCGAGCAGGTTCGCCGTGCCGCCCGTCACTATGAAGCCCCCGCTCACCTTGTTGATGGATTTGCGCTGCAGGTCTTCGAAAACACCGAGCAGCATTTCCTCGAGGCGGAGTTCTATGATGTCCGCAAGGTCCTTCGGCGTCACTTCGATTGCATCGTCACTGTTGATCTGCGGCAGCCGGATGATATCTTCATCATTTGCCATATCGAAGAAGGCATGTCCGTATTGGTTTTTCATCTTGTCGGCAATATCGTAGGGTGTGTCGAACGCCTGTGAGAGGTCGCTGCTGATCAGGTTGCCGCCGACAGGTATGCTTGATGCATACTCCAGCGCACCGCGTTCGAAATAGGCGTACTGTGTGAGGTCTGCACCGATGTCGATCACCACGCTGCCAAGCTCGGCCTCCGCGTCCGTCAGGACATGCTCATAGTTCACAGCGTCCGAATAGACATCAAGGACGGTCAGCCCGGATTCCTCCACACACTTGACCATATTGATCAAAAGGGTGCGGTTGATCAGGATGATGCCTGCCTTGACCGCAAGCGACTGTGTTGCCACCATCTCTTTTGGGTCTTTCACTTCGTGCAGGTCGTCCACGATAAAATGAACCGGGAACACCGTCACCACTTCGAGGTCGTTTCCAAGTTCCTTTTCCCTTAATGATTCAAGCAGGCTTTCAATATGTTCACCATTGATTTCAGTCGATTCTCCGCCGAAACGGATCGCCTCCTCACCGAACTTGATTTCCGAATCGGTGATCGGCATCTTCAAAAATACTTCGTCTATTTCCACCCCTGATGAAATGCTTGCTTTTTTAACTGTATCTTTTATTGCACTTTTAGCCAAGTCAAAATCCGTGATCATCCCTTTGGATATACCATCGGTGAAAGTCTGTCCGATTCCGATGATGTTGACCCCATCGTGAAACTTCTCACCGACGACTGTTTTAATACTGGATGAGCCGATATCAAGGGCTACATAGTAATGTTCCTTCAAGTCATCTGCCTCCTAGCGAGCTATCAATTTACTATTATCAGTTTACATTATCACAAGTTAATTGTGAACTATTTGCGGGTATTATACAAAGTATTAATACTGAAGATTCATTCGTCTTCAAAATTTTCAAATTCGTTCAACGCTTCTTTGATGCTGTTCATCGATGCGTTCACTTCATTGACATAGCCGCTCGTCTCCGGTGAATTGTATATGCCTTCTTTGATCTGCCTGGCCTCCGCCGAGTCATACGGCAGGAAACTGCTGCCGATTTCAATGTCGATGATACCTTCACTGCCTTCGCCGATTTCCTCTTTCATGCCGATGTAATGATTCATCTTCTCCCCGAAATCCCGGTAATCCGCGACGAGTTCCTGGCCGTCATTCATGAAGATATGTATCCTCGTCATGGAGTTTTCCGAAGGCCTGTAGTAGATTTCCGAAATGCCTGTCAGTATTTCCGGTTCGATGTCGTTCAGGTTGTCGACGAGCTGATCCATCTCTTCACCTTCGAAGTGATGGACAAGAGGTCCTGAAGACGGTGTGACCTGGTAGCCCCGTAAAATACGTGCGTTTTCAAGCAGCGGGTTGTAGCCGCCTTCGTTTTCCACATACCCGACCGCCCGGTATTCATCGATGCCGACATCCACCCCGTTCCACCAGTCCCGCTCGACAGTGACATCGACAATGATCGGGAGGAGTGCAATGTTCTCTTCTGCCATATCGGTGCTGATGCTGAACATTTTGTCGCCTGCTTCAAATCCCAGGCGGTTTTCGATTTCTTCAGTGGAGATGATTTCATTGCCGCTGATGTTAATTTCCTTGAGGTCGCTCACGTCGGTGAAGACGTACCAGAGCAATGTGCCGAACAGGATGAGGAACAGGAGGGACGGTATGAGTACCAGTTTCGGTATGGACGCAAAATTCTCCTTCAAGGCAGTAAGACGGGTATAGCGCTTCGGCTTCTTTTTGTTCTTCTTTTTCGGCCTGGCGGCATCCTTCGATGCAGCCTCCGTATCTGATGCAGCCGTATGCTGCGGTGCCTCTGTCTCCTCCGGTTCTTCATCCGGGGCTTTCCCATCGGCCAATTTCGTATAATCGAAAAGGATGCGCGGTCCTTCTTTTTGCAGATTTTCATTTTCAGGCTGTTCTTCGGAAGACATGGAATCATGCACTTCCCCGCCTTTTTTCGTATAATCGGCAAGGATGCGCGGACCTTCCTTCTTTTCTTCTTTATTTTCAGCCTCTTTTTTTAAGGTTGAGAAGTCCTGGACTTTCGGTCTCTCCAGCTCAGCCTCTTCTTTTTTCAAATCATCGGCCGGGGAGCCATAGAGACGCGATTCGATTGACGACTGCCGGCCGTCGTCCCGGCTTGACTCCAACTTCTTCCTCAAATTTGAAATTTTTTCTTTATCCTTCATGTCCCCTGGCTCACCGCCTGTCATTGAATTTTATGGAAACCTTCTTTAAAATGATCGCCTCTTGCTTCATAATCCTTGTACTGATCCCAGCTTGCACACGCCGGGGAAAATAAAACGACTTCGCCCTGTACGGCTATTTCAGATGCAATGAGCGCCGCTTCATGCGGATCGGCTGCGGAGGTCACACCGATACCCCGTTCGCCTGCCCAGCCGGTAAGTTTCTCTTTTGTCTCTCCGTACGCGACCAGATGTTTCACATGCGCGATATACTCTGTCAGTTCATCGAATGACTGTCCGCGGTCAAGGCCGCCCGCGATCCACACCGTCGGCACATCGAAACTCCGCAGTGCAAACGAAGTGGCCAGATTGTTCGTCGCTTTTGAATCATTATAATATTTCACATCATTGATGCTCCCGAGGTATTCCATCCGGTGCGGTATGCCGCCGAACTCCTTCAAAGTCCGTATGACCGCATCCTCCCCGGCCCCGAACCGGTCTGCCGCCATGATTGATGCCAGTATGTTCTCATAGTTGTGGCTGCCCTTCAAAAGGACTTCTTCAAGTCCGATCAGCCGCCGGCCCTTCCAATAGATGCTCCCGTCCCTGATGAATGCATCGGATGCATCGTCATTGAAGAATTTCAGCTCTGCACGCACCGTCCGGCCGTCGAGCATCTCTTTCTGGCCGCCGTTGAATATGACCGTATCATCAGGATCAAGATTCTTAAGAAGGGAGAGTTTAGCCTCCACATATTCCTGTCTGTCCGTATGATAATCCAGATGTGCTTCATAGATGTTCGTGAATAAAGCGACATCCGGCTTGAATGTGTCGACCCCCATCAGCTGGAAGGATGAGAGCTCCATCACAAGGATGTTGTCATCATCTGCCTCATGGGCCGCTTCGCTCGCCGGATAACCGATATTGCCGCACAAAATCGGTTTCTGTCCATCATTTTTCAAAATTTCACCGATCAGATGGGTGACGGTCGTCTTGCCGTTCGTGCCGGTGATGCCGATCACAGGCGCATCTGTGATATCCCTGGTGAGTTCGACTTCCGTAATGATCGGAATCCCTCTTTTTTGTGCTTCCTTTATGAATTCTATCGTGTAGGGTATGCCGGGATTCTTGATGATCAGGTCTGCGTCGTTCAAAAGATTCATGGGATGGTGCCCGTCGACGATTTCGACACCCTGGCCCTTCAGCACCTGTCTTGTCTTTTCATCTGCAAAAATTTCGTTCGTCGTGAGAGTGACCTCCGCACCGGATCGCAGCATTGCGTCCACAGCGCTTCTCCCGCTCCTGCCGTATCCCAGTACGATCACTTTTTTGCCTGTATATTTATCAGTTTTCATCTACATGCCTCCAAGCAGGATGCCGATCATCCCGGCAGCAGCGCCTGCAGTCCAGAAAACGCCCACGATCTTCCATTCACTCCAGCCGATGAGCTCGAAATGGTGATGGATCGGAGTCATCTTGAATATCCTTCTGCCGGTCAGTTTGAATGACGCGACCTGAAGGATGACCGAAGCTGTTTCTATGACGAACACGAGGCCGATGATCAAAAGCAGCAGGCTGTTGTTGATCATGATCGATACGATGCCGATCAGGCCGCCGAGTGCCAGTGAACCGGTGTCACCCATGAAGAGTTTTGCAGGGTACTTGTTGTAGATGAGGAAGCCGATCAGGGCACCGATGATGATGCTCAGGAAAATTGATATCTCATACTCGTGATACATCGATGCGATCGTCAGGAATGCGCCGAATGCAATGATCGACAAGCCTGTCGCAAGACCATCCAGTCCATCGGTCAGGTTCACTGCGTTGCTGAAACCGACCAGCCAGAAAATGATCCACAGGACGAAGGCGTAACCGAGCGGAATCGCCCAGTCCGTCCCCGGTATATGGATGCTGTTCGTGATGTCCGGTATCCAGTTGATCATTATCAGATAGACGATGATGGAAACCAGTATCTGTGCCATGAATTTCTGCTTTGTCGTCAGCCCCGTATTATCCTTTTTCACGACGATGATATAGTCGTCGATGAAGCCGACCAGGCCGAACCCGAGGGTGACGATGATGAGCACGAGCATTTTGTAGATGTCATCCACAAAGAACAACGCAACGAGTGCCAGCAGTATCGCCGGTATGAGGAAAGTCAGGCCGCCCATCGTCGGCGTCCCGGTCTTCGCCTGATGCGACTCCGGCCCCTCCTCCCTTATGGATTGTCCAAACTTCAATCGTTTCAATAATGGTATCGTCACCGGCACTAAAATTGCAGTAAAAGCGAATGCCAGCAGTAAAAATATTAAATTCATCATGTCCTCCTAATCATTTGGATCCTTCGGTTCCAGGGTGATGCCGATTTCACTGCCCTCTTCCAGCGGGGCACCTGCTTCGACGGACTGGTCTTCGACATAGCCCTCACCCTCGATATTTACAGTGACCCCTGTAAAATCTCCAAATATAATCGCTTCGCGTTTTGATAAACCTCTCAGATCGGGCATTGTCGCTTCCCCGTCTGTTTTTATGAAGAAAGTGTCGAACGGCAGCAGAGTGCCATTCATCGGATAGTGGTCCTCCACTTCAGTGCCTTCACCGATCACCAACCGGCGGATGGTCTCCTGCTGCGGCAGTGATTCATCGTCCAGGGCCATGTTCCTGTAATCATCGACAGGGATGACTTCTGCTTTGGACTCTCCACCTTCGCCGCCCACTTCAAGATACTTGAGCGTGCGTTCCATCAGCGGGTTGAATCCGTGCATGACGCCGTAATCCCATGTATCCGCCTTATTCTTCGTGGCAAGCTTGATGCCGTAGTAGATGATCACTTCAGGATCTTCCTTCGGTGCATATCCGATGAAGGAAGTCAGGAATTCATAAGGTCCGTCCATGTACCCTCCGCCATCAGGGTCGATGACCTGTGCTGTGCCGGATTTGCCGGCCACCTCATAATCATCAAGCTGGTACTGCGGGTTCCTGTCCATCGAACCGCCTACGAACGTGTTGATCTCTTCCTGCGTCTTTTGGGCTGCTTCCGGGCTGATGACTTCCCGCACTACAGTCTCCCCGCCTTCATAAAGAGTTTCATCCGTATTCGGGTCGGTGATGGATTCTATGACGTAGGGTTTTTTCATCTGGCCGTCATTCAGGATGGCCGTCATGCCCTGAATCATCTGTATCGGGGTGACGGTCGAAGTCTGTCCGAAAGACGTCGTTTTACGCTGCAGCTCTTCATCCCACGCAATGACGCCGGAAACTTCGCCCGGAAATTCAGACTCCGTCGAGGCACCAAAACCGAAATCCTTATAATACTCGAGCATCTTCTCATCACCGACGCGGTCCTGGAGGATCATCATCAGTGCGTTGGAAGAATACTGCATGCCTTCGTTGTAGGTGATGGTGCCCCAGCCTTCAGGCTCCCAGTCGTAGATGGTATGCCCGCCGACGTCATAGGAACCCGATTCGAAATAAGCATTCGGATCATATTCCCCTGCGTCGATCGCTGCTGCGAGACTGAAGACCTTGAACGTGGAGCCGGGTTCGAAGGAATACTGGTACAGCATATTCAGCCAGCTGTTGCCGAAGCCTTCCCGGGTCCTCGGGTTGAAGGAAGGCCTCTGGCCGGAGCCGAGAATTTCGCCCGTTTCAGCATCCGCCACGACCGCAAATAATTCTTCAGGTTCAAAATGCTCCTCCATCGTATCCAGCGAATCTTCCAGGTATAACTGTATATTGGAATCGATCGTAAGCTGGATATCCGCACCGTCTTCGGGTGCTTTCACCTGACTCTGTGTATTCGGCACGATATAGCCCCAGACGTCCTGCGTATACCCCGTGGCGCCCGCTGCACCGGTCAATACTTCATCATAGGCGCGCTCGAGCCCCATCTGGCCGGACAGTTCCCCGCTGTCCTCATCCTGTTCGGCATAGCCGACCAGGTGGGAGGCGAAATTGCCGTTCGGATAGAACCTTTTCGTTTCGGAGACGAAGTACAATCCGCTGACTTCCGAGTCAGCATCCTGCTGTGCCTCTTCAAGTGCCTGCTTTTCATTATAGGAGATGTCCCGGCCCTCACGCCCGAGCTCCACCTGGAAACGCTCATCCTCGCGCCCTTTTTCAACCTGTTCCTTCACTTCATCTTCGTCTATATCCAGCACTTCGTTCAGCACCGAAGCCGTTGCGTCGACATTGTAGACGTAGTTTGGATAATCATCGTCGATGATCAGTGCGACACGGTAGGATTCCATGTCACTTGCAAGTATGTTGCCTTCGCGGTCGGTGATGTCCCCCCGCTCCGCACTGTTCACGGCAGTCCTTGTGAATTTATCATCACCATGGGCGATCAAATCTTCATCATCAAGCGATTTCCCTATCATGAGATAGGCAAATTGCCAAAATATCAAAAGAAAAAGCACTCCTATACCTGAATATATAAGGAGCGCACCGAAAGAAAAAGATGTAGTTCTATTCATAAACTTTACTTTAATCTTCGCCATGTCTTTCAACAACCTTTACATTGCCATTGTCAAGTTCCAGACCAAGCTCACCGGCTTTCTCGTAAATCCTATCATAGGAAGCCAGATGTGTCACTTCCGTCGTGAGCTCATCTATCTCACCATTTGTCGTCGCGATTTCGCTCTCAATATTCGTGATTTCACTCTGGAGCTGGTAGGCTTCCATCCGCAATGACAGGACGGCGACTGCTGCAACGGCAATGACGAAAATCAACGCAATGTAAATCATCGTTTCGGTCCTTTTCAGGCCGACGATCTTACTCTTGACACGCGTCCTTCCACCCGGTTCCGGGTTTTGGCCATTGCTCCTCGTCTCAGGTAATACCTGTCTGTATCTTTCCACTGCCATATTAACACATCCTATTTTTGTTTCTCTGCAATCCGTAATTTTGCGCTTCTGGCTCTGGGATTGATATCCAGTTCTTCATCATTCGCAAGGATCGGTTTACGGTTCACTCTTTTCAGGACCGGCTGGTACTCTTCCGGGACGACGGGCAGGTTTCTTGGCAGGTCCGGGCCTTTTTCATATTCCACGAACATCTGCTTGCAGATGCGGTCTTCCAGCGAATGGAAGGTGATGACTGACACCCTGCCGTCTTTGTTCAGCAGCTCTATCGCATCTTCCAATGACCTCTCCAATACTCCAAGCTCATCATTCACCGCAATCCTGAGCGCCTGGAACACCCTCTTCGCGGGATGTCCCCCTGTACGTCTGAATTTGTGTGGTATTTGGGATTTGATGATTTCAGTCAGTTCTGTCGTCGTCTCGATGTCCTTCTCTTTTCGTTTCCTTTCAATTTCCCTTGCTATTTTCTTCGAGAATTTTTCCTCGCCATATCTGAAAAATATACTCACAAGTGCTTCATATGGGTATGTATTAACGATTTCATAAGCATCCAGGGGCTGCGACTGGTCCATCCTCATATCGAGCCTTGCCTCTTTCGAATGGGAGAACCCTCTTTCGGTGATATCAAGCTGCGGGCTGGACACGCCGAGATCATACATGATGCCATCGATGCCCTGTATATCAAGTTTCTCAAGTTCTGCTTTTAAATTTTCAAAATTACTGTGGACCAGTATCAGTTTTGGATCATTTTTGAATTTCTCGCGTGCATGGTCGATTGCGTAAATATCCTGGTCGAATGCAATCACTTTGCCGGTCGTCACTTTACCGAGCAGATATTCGGTATGGCCTCCGCCGCCCAGGGTCGCATCCACATAAATTCCGTCTTCGCGCACATTGAGTCCATCCACTGTTTCTTTCAACAACACCGTGTCATGTGTGAACACATCGTCACATCCTATAAATCAAAGTCGATTAAATCTTCTGCTATATCTTCAAAGTTTTCTTCTGATTTTGTGTAGAAATCCGTCCACTCACCGGTGTCCCAAATCTCTATACGGTCAGACACACCGATCACGGTGCAGTCTTTTTCAAGCCCTGCATAATTGCGCAGGTTCTGGGGGATGTTGATGCGCCCCTGCTTGTCCATTTCGACAAGTGCCGCACCGGAGAAGAACAGCCTCATGAACTTGCGGGCATCACGTTTGGTGAGCGACAACTTCTGCATACGCTTTTCAATGCGCGACCATTCTTCCTCGGTATAGCCGAAGAGGCATTTATCCAGTCCACGGGTGATTATAAACCTGTCTGACAATTCACTGCGGAACTTGCTTGGAACGATCATCCGCCCTTTGGCATCAAGCTTATTGTTGTATTCTCCCATGAACATGGCCTTCACCTGCCTCTATTTATAAATTACCACATTCCACCACATTTCACCACAAATTATAAAAATTCAGTATTATATTTTATGCAAAATAAAAAAGCGGTCCCCCGCAATGGGGAAACCGCTCTTTTAAAGCCTGACATTATGGTGTTTTAATGAGGACGAGGTCCGTTGTATAGGATAGTGGGGGGAAATCCCTGAAATCCGTCATATACTGCCACGGGTGGTAGATCCGTTCATGAAGCGCCCCGTCCGGCAGCAGCCTTTCCTGGAGTTCCCTCACATCACCGAGCTCTTTTCTCCTGTGGCGTTTCACTTCCGTCCTGTATCTCCGCTCCAGGTAGTCCAGCTGCTTGATATGATGCTTGAAGTTCGCCTCGACGATATCCGTCATGAATTCCTGTGAATTCAATCCGTGGAGCTCACGGTAATGCTTTTCGGCACTTTCCGTAATCTCATGGATCTTATCGATGAATCCGGCGTTGAGGTCATCCTGCACCATCGATGCCTTATAATCCTCAGCCTGCGTGTGGAAGTCCGGATTGAATGTCAGCTCATACTTCCGCAGCATCTTATCAAGACGCGGCGGGAGGTAGCCGAACTCCATCCGCTTCAGGATGATCGGCATGCCGACGCCCATCACATCAAACACTTCATGCAGCTCCCCCCAGTATTTCACTTCGGCATTCCCGCCGAGGAAAACGAGCGTGTTGAAAAGCATCTCCTGCATCAGCGGCCGGGTGACCACATTATTGCTGAAGACGTGAGGTGATGACTCAAGCAGCTCCAGCAGCTCTTCCTTTGTATAACGTTCATCGCCCGCTGTGAAATGTCCATCCGTAAAGGAAAGGAGCGTGCGTGCCATATCCGCTCCGATGAACAGGTGCACATTCGTATCCGTCTGGATGACCGGTGATGTGCCGCATGCCGCATTGATTTTCTCCTGGCCGCGCATGAAAGCTTCATGTATTTCTCCGTGCGATTCGATCATCCGCCTGAACAGCCCCTTTTCCAATTCCCGCACTTCGGGCAGATGGCTGTTGAAGATCAGCACGCCTTCATCCTTGAAGACATCGTGGACCAGCGCATGGAACAGCTCCGTCCAGTATGTGTGCCGGTCGATCATCGATTCGATCCTGTCCCTTAAGGCGAGCAGGTCTTCACGGTCGCCGCAGAGCTCCATGATTTTAAATAAAGTCTCTTTCATGACTTTTTTATCATATTCATAGAAACCGATGCTCATATTGATGCGCAGATTCGGCTTATAGGTGATTTTCCGGCGTTTCCTGTGCATGCTGTCGTAGACGTATGTATGATTGATCTCCTCGTAATCATGGTCTTCGCCTGCAACCCAGAACACGGGCACGGCATCATAATCATACTTTTCCTTCATATCCTTCTTGACGATGATGATGGACATGATCTTATGGATGATGTAGGCAGGGCTCATGAAGAGCCCCGCCTGCTGCCCGCCGGTGATGACGCGCCCACCGTCCGCAAGCCGCTTCAGATTCTCTTCCTGCGCTTCGGACAGCCCAAACTTCTCCATATCATTCCGTATGATGTCTGCAAGTTCTCCGGTATGTGGATGCACCGGACGGCTGAGCACCGCTTCAACGCTTTCATCATTGAATGAAAGATTTTGATAGTGTTTAAGTACATTCTCTTCCTGCTGATTGAATTTATCGATGAAATCATCTTTAGAGAAATTCATACATTCGATTTCCATGATTCTTCTCCTTTGTGACGGTGATTAATTAAGATTATAGTTTTTTTCATTTTATAAAACAATTGAACTGTTTGCCGGATATATTATAATGGACGAAAGGAGCGAATATTCATGTCTGAAATCAAGCGATTACCAATCAACTACAAAACAGCTGAAGAATTCAAGAAATTCCGGGAGTACGGCGCCCAGGAACTGCAGATGCAGGAAGAACTGGAAGGCAATATGATCGATGCAGATACCGATTCGCCGTTCTACGGCATCTATGTCGGGGAAAATCTCGCAGCCCGCATGTGCCTTTTCAAAAAGGAGGACACGGACCAGCCGATCTTCGAACCGCCCCATGACTACCTTGTCATATGGAAGCTTGAAGTGCTGGAGAAGTACCGCGGCCGGGGATTCGGCACAGCATTGATCGATTATGTAAAAAAGCAGGATATGCCGATCAAAGCGATCAGCCGTCAAAACGCCAGGAGTTTCTTTGAAAAAAACGGCTTTGAAACTTTAAAATATGATATTGAGCGTGATCTTGCAGACGATGCCCTGATCTGGTATCCGGAAGGTTACTCTTTAAAACAATAAAAAAGATGAGCTTCCGCTCATCTTTTTTAGTTATTGACGACTTCTTCACCTTTGTAGCTTCCGCATTCTTTACATACACGGTGTGAAAGTTTCATTTCACCGCAGTTTGAACATTCGACCATTCCAGGCACCGAAAGTTTGATATGCGTACGGCGTTTATTTTTACGGCTTTTAGACGTTCTTCTTTTAGGTACTGCCATGATTAATCCTCCTTTTCTTCGTCACTATCCAATAGCGCTTTTAGTTTCTCAAGCCTCGGGTCGACCTTCTCCTCATCTTCACGGAGATAATCATCTTCCTCGATGACCATCCAGTCTTTCCCGCCTGCAGCAAGCTCTTCGCTTTCCGTATAGGCGTTTGGAAGGTTGACTATGATGAGCTCCCTGATCACAGGTTCCAAATCCAGCGTGTGGATGACGGGATGGACATTTTCATCCAGATCATCCGTCTCTTCAACCGTCTCATCGAATATTTCCATCGATTCGACGCTGACCGGGACTTGAATTTCTTCAGATGTTCGACTGTCGAGCATGGTGATGATTGAATCAATGTTCATCTGTACGTGGAATTGATCACTCCGCACAACTATCCCGCCGTTGACTTTGGTCGAATCGACAGAGACGATATCCCTGCGGTCCGTCAAATCGTCAAGTTCGAGTTCACCATCGAATTCAATCACTTCATCACTGAATTTTCTTAATTGTGATAGCGTCCATTTCATACTCTTCACCTCTTATGAGCACAAAAAATATTGTACATTTTATAGGGGGGCATGTCAAGTTATTTTCTTAACGTAATATTTGATACAATACATTTTAAAGGGGGGGATGGACATGCGCGTCACATCTTTGATCACCGAATACAATCCGTTCCACAACGGACATATTTATCATATAAACGAAAGCCGCAAAGTGACAGATGCCGACATCGTCATCGCGGTCATGAGCGGAAACTTCACACAGCGCGGTGAAGCGGCCGTCATCGATAAATTCATCCGCACACGGTATGCACTGGAACACGTCGATCTTGTCGCCGAACTGCCGCTCAAGTCCGCCGTCAGCTTCGCCGATGATTTCGCACTCGGCGGCGTGCATACGGCAGACCTTTTGAAGTCCACACATCTCGTCTTCGGCAGCGAGTCCGGCGATATCGATGCGTTAAGGCGGCTCCATGATGATATGGAGGGCAGTGTCAATAAAGACCGGCTCTCCATGCTCATCAGGCAGGGATACAGCCACCCACGGGCCATGGAGGCGATGACAGGCAATCCTGACGTCGGCGGCTCGAACAACATCCTCGGCCTCGGCTATCTGAAGGCACTGGAGGTACTCGACAGCCCGATCACCCCGCTCACCATAAAAAGGCAAAGCAACCGCTACAATGACCCTCTCTTGTCGGAAGGTGCATTCTCAAGCGCGACAAGCCTCCGCAACAGCATCATGGACGGTGATGGTGAAGACGCCAAGAGATTCATGCCCCCGGGGCTCGTGGATGAAATACTCGCAGCCGGCCCTGTCGGCAATGAAAGTTTCTTCAAATCTTTGAAGCTCCTCATCACACATAAGACGCCTGAGGAGCTCAGGGAGATCTATATGATGACAGAAGGCCTCGAACACCGCCTGAAAGCGATGATACGCGGTGCAGACCATTATGACGAGTATATGCACCGGGTAAAGACCAAACGCTACACATGGACGCGCCTGAACCGTCTGATGACATGCATCCTTTTGAACATCAGATGGCGCGATATGGAGAACTGGGATGTGAGGGACCTCGAAGCAGTCCGCATACTCGGCATGAATTCAAAAGGCCGCGAATATTTGAGCACACTTAAGGGCGGGGAGACGGAAATCATCACCAACGTCAATAAGAAAAATGCCCATCATATCACGGATGAAATCATGGCGACCGACATCTACAACATAGCAGCCGCCACCGGCCGCAGCGACTTCAACACCCCCGTCATCATCACCCGCTGAATTTTTCTTCAAGCAGGTTCGCAATATACGGCGGCACAACATCTTCTATCTTGCCGCCGTACTTCGCCACTTCCTTCACGATGGATGACGATATGAACGAATAATTGTTGTTGGTCATCATATAAATCGTTTCGATGTCGCTGTCGAGCTTCCTGTTCATGCTCGTCAGCTGCATCTCGTATTCAAAATCACTGACTGCACGGAGCCCTCTCACGATCGCCCTCGCCCCCACCTGATGGCAGAAGTCGATCAGCAGTCCGTTGAACTGTTGAACCTCCACATTTTCAAGGTGCTTCGTCACTTCCTCGATCATGTCCACCCTTTCCTGCGGGGTGAAGAGCCCCTCCTTGGAAGAGTTTTTCAAAACTGAAATATAAACTTTATCAAAAACCTTGCTTGCCCTCTCGATTATGTCCAGATGTCCGTAGGTGATCGGATCGAAACTGCCCGGACAGACTGCTACTCTTGTCATGGAAATTACCCCTCATAATCTTTCAAAATAGTTACTTTAACTGTACCATAGTTGACCTCGCGTATATTGTCAAAGCCGGCGTGTTCGAACTGTTCGTCCCTGCCGGTTTCGACGACGATCCTGCCGCCCGCGTTCAGGAGCCCCGCTCCTTTTATTGCCGAAAGTGCATGTGTGACGATGTTTTTCCGGTACGGCGGGTCAAGGAAGATCAGATCGAAAGTCCTCCCCCTTTTGGTGAGCGCCTTCAGGGCGCGTCTGTAATCATTCCGGTAGATCTCGATATCCTCTTCGATGCCCTCAGTATTCTCCTTCAGGATTTTTACGGCGTCCTTTGCGCCGTCTATGAAGATGCAGGAATCCGCACCGCGGGATATCGCCTCTATGCCGAGGGCACCGGACCCTGCAAACAGATCCAGCACATCACCCTCGACCGTCCCCAGTATATTGAAGATGTTTTCCCTGACTTTATCCGTCGTCGGACGCGTGTCATTATGGGACAGCGTATGGATTTTCCTGCCTTTGTAACTGCCGCTGATGACTCTCATATAAAACCTCTTTTCATTTTCCGATGATATGCGATAAGATAAGTACCAGGAGTTGATGTTCAATGCAGAAATTCATCCAAATCGGTGACGGTTACGGGGATATCTTCGAAATGGAAGCACTCATCCAATATAACCATCAGCGCATCAAATCAGGAATCTACCTGCACACAGAAGGCAGGCCTTCCACATTCATACTTGTCATGGCCCCTGTACGCGGAAACTTCCAGGCACTCTATACGGTCTTCCAGGGCATACCGATGACAAGCAAACATAAACAGAAATATAAAATCATCAATGAGAATCTCGAAAAATACAATATCCAAAAAGTCGAGATGTCCACACGGGATCCTGATGATTTTTATGCACGGGAACAGTACTTCCAGTATATGCTCGGCGTGCTCAGGCTGAACAACCTCATCCCGCCGCTTACCTAGATGACCCTGTAATCCCTGGCTTCATGATTTTCCCGGCTGTATTCCCTTTTGATGTTCGGATACTGCGAGACGATGATGTCGGAGACATACTTCAGCCTCTCCAGTTCTTTAATTGTTTGAGAAACATCTGATTCGTCAATATATAGTAATAAGTACTTTTTATCTTTATTTACATAAATCAGATGGCCGTAACGTTTTAATTGTCGTATGAATTTATTTTGTTTAAAATAAATATAAATACCGATCCGTTTCTTCAACATGTCCATACCACCCATCTGTTTGTAGTTTGTATATAAAGATATCATACCATTTCAGAAGCAATTTTTTAACAGTGTCATTCAAGAATCAGTTATTGGAGGAAATTTAAAAATGAGAAAATGTATTAAGACTCTACTCACGGCAGCAGGCATCACCGGCGGGATCCTCGGGGGGTTATGGCTCGGCACGAAACTGACGAGCGAGACGCAAGTCAGGCACATCAAGCCCTACTTCAAAAGACGATCACCATACATCTTCGCCCACCGCGGCGCTATGGGACTTGCACCCGAGCATACGAAACTCGCATTCGACAAAGCGGCCGAATTCAATGTCGAAGGCTTTGAAATCGACATCCGCCTGACAAAGGATGAGGAAATCGTCGTGATCCACGATGCATATGTGGACCGCACTTCCGACGGCGCAGGCCGCGTCAGCAACCTCACACTCGATGAGTTGAAAGCACTGGATTTCGGCCACCACTTCAGGGATGTCGAAGGCAATACACCCTTCAGGGGCCACCCGGACGCCAAAGTGCTCACTTTAAGGGAGCTCTTGGAAAATTATCCGGATAAACTGATCAACATTGAAATCAAGGACAGACCTGAAACTTACGAAGGCAGCCTGATGCCGACGGTCCTCTACCGTCTGATCAAGGAACTCGGCGTGGAGGACAGGGTGCTTGTGACCAGTTTCCACGACGCACAGATCAACAGGTTCAGACTGTATTCGGGCGATGAGATCGCACTCGGTGCAGGCGAAGACCAGGTGAAAAAAGCCTACTTCAGCTACAAGTCCGGATTCAGGCATCTGTACCAGCCGGAAGCCGACACTTTCCAGATCCCATACAATGTGAAAGGCTACCCGCTCGATGATGAGAAATTCATCGCGTTCCTGCAGAACTTGAACGTCGCAGTCGGCTACTGGGTCGTCAACGATATGGACAAGATGGATGAGCTGATTCAAAAAGGTGCACACACGATCGTGACAGACTTCCCGGATATCAGCCATCACCTGATGAAACAGAGGTATTAATAAATAAACCCCTTCCTTTGAAGGGGTTTTTATTTTTATTTGGGGGTAGAAAATCATGTCATGTGATGAGGAGTGCGGCTTTTCTGCTCACTCAGGGTCGGAAATCATGACGAATGAGCAGTCACGGGACTTTGCTGCTCACTCAGACTTAGAAATTATGACGAATGAGCAGTCATGGGACTTTTCTGCTCACTCAGGCCCGGAAACCATGGCGAATGAGCAGCGCAGAGACTTTTCTGCTCACTCAAGTTCGGAAATCATGACGAATGAGCATCCTCATACAAAAAACCCGGCCACCTCTTAAAGGTGACCGGGAATGCATGTGAATGATATCAGCTGGCACATGAACAGCCGCCCCCGGTTGAACAACCGCCGGAGGATTCTTTAGTGAAGAATGGATTGTCACTGACAATATTGACATTCTCGCTTATATCTTCGCTCATATGGAACAATACTTCATCGAGCAGTGCCTGAAGCTGGTACTCGGCCCGCCTGTACTCCATAACGACCGGATGTAAATCTAATTTCTTTTTATACTGATTGACTTCCCTTCTCTTTGTGGTGAAGTCAGGATGATATTTGCCGAAGCGCTGGACTTCCTCGAAGTCCTCTTTCAGTCTTTTGAACTCTGAAACGATTTCCAGAACTTCGGAATCATTATTCATAAGATAATTATATTTACAGTAGCGCTTGAATTCTTCTGTCTGGGTAATCATGTCGTTCAGGTGGTCGAGTTGATCAAGTATCGTTAAATCCTGCAGTGTATTCATAAAATCACCTCTCATTTTATAGTATCAGACTTCATTATTCATTGCGAGAGTGAAATTCTATTTGCAACTATTAAGTATATAGATTAAAATTGAATTATTGTTATTAATGCTAGGGAGGAAATTTCATGATTTTCGAAAACTCTGGTCTTGAGAAAATGGTTGTCCCTCAAGATGTCTTACAAAATGTTATGAACAAGAACGGCTGGGTTCTCGGCGGCTCATGGGACTATGAGCGTATGACCTTCGATTACAAGTACGAAATACCTGAAGGCATCTACTATCTCCGCCTGCCGGGTTATGCGGTTGAAGGTGATGTCGGTGCAAACAGTGCAACACTTCAGCTGATGGATCCTTACATGGGTAAACATTACTTCCCGACCGGTGTCGAATACGGGGCGGATGAAGTTTTCCCTGAAAGAATCGTCGAACATGCAGTGAACAATATACGTAACGTCGTAAAAGATCTGCAGGTCCTGGTCTAAACCGGCGCCCGCAATTTTCAGCTTTGAGTCCTTTGGGATTCAAGGCTTTTTTTATTTCAATAAAAAGCGCCGGGGCTCAATAAAGAGCGCCGGCGCCGTCAAAATCATATTGATTGAATCTTGGTCGTCTAGTGGAATATCGCATCGAAGAGGCCTGCTGTGGAGCCTCCTGGGTAGATTACATACAGCAGTGCATACACCATGATGCCGGTGATCGCCGTCAAAAACCATATTATGGCTGCCACGGGTCCCACCCTGCGGTGTATCGTCAATTTTCTTTTGATGCCTGTGTAAAGCTGATATGCACCAAGTACGCCGCCCGTCGTTGATAATATGATATGGCTGATTAAAAATGTCACATAGAAAGGCACCAGATTTTCCGGTCCGCCGAACTGGGTGCTTCCGATGAATACAGTTTTTGAAACATAGCCTATAAAGAATATCAAAGCCGCAAGGGCTGCGAGCTTCATCCATCTCTCATGCTGTTCAATCTGCTTGTGCCTGATATGATGCAGGCCGACACCCATGAAGATTGCACTGAGGATGATGAATGCTGTGTTTATTGTAGGCAGTATAAATTCCATATCGTCATGTCTTCTCCTTACTTATCTGAACTGATTTTGAAGCTCCCTCTGAATTCTTGCTTCTTCAAGGGAACGGCGTGTGACCTCGGCTTCGTCCTTCCTTTCATCCCTGTACCAGCGGAAGAAGATGAACCCGAGCATGAAGCCGAAGAAGACTTCCTGCATCACTTTCATGATGATGCCGCCTGTCTGCTGATCATGAATCGGCTGGGCATCCGTGAAATATTCCGGTCCCGAGATCATGCCCTGGCCCTTCAGGCTGTCAAGCATCCCCGACGGTACGCAGAGCTCCATGGCAGCAAGCCACGCATCTCCACTCGTATATGTCCTGAACATCGGTTCAGATGCAAATATGATCAATGCACATGCCGGCGTCAGCAGCATGCCGATACCGAAGATGTAGAGCATTTTAAACAGGCCGTTCATATGGTTCTCTTTCGGTTCGACCTTGTTGAATATCGGATAGAACATCACCAGCGCCAGTATGAACAGAATGATGATCACTGCGTTATGTGCGAAGACGTTCATCTTCAGGTTGTCCATGACGACCGGAAGGTGGTACACCGAGAACGCACCGTTGAACAGGATCAGTGCGACAAGCGGTTTTTTGCCTATCGCAAAAATCTGTTTAAGTACAGGCAGGCCTACGATATACTTCTGCAGGTATTCAGGCACAGCTGCATAAAATAACGGTGCCACGAGTAAATAGCCGAATGCCATCTGCAGCATATGGAAACTGAAAAGTATATGACTGAGAAGGTCGACCGGTGAACCGTAGATGATGTAAACAAGGACCATGTTGATTATGAAAATTGCGGATTCTTTATTAGTGATCGGACGGCCGCCTTCAAATTCCTTATACCATCTCTTGGTGACGAGGAAATAAAATATCGTCACCAGCAGTACGAATATAAAAAAGAACGGACTCCAGTTCGCTATGAATCCAAATATAGAAATGGAAGAAATATTCTCCATCGTCATCACCCTTTTTCTTATCACTTATTATATTATAGATATTTTCCGGGCTTTTAACAATAAACGTTCGGTCCGATACATGACAAAATAATGACAAAAGACCAACACATGCCGTGTTGGTCTTTTGTATTCCTAGTTGACCGGCGCCCCGATCCAGACGATATAGACGAATGTCACACAGAATGCTAGCGCGAAATAAAATCCTGTCAGCATGAACAATTTGGCGAATTGATGCCCATTGTCCTTCATGTGCATAAAATAGTAGAACTGCAGTATAACCTGGATGAATGCAAAACCGAGTACGATCGGAATCGTGAATTGAGCCGGAATTATCTCCATGCCTGCGAGTCCAAATGCGATGAACGTGAGGAAAATCATCAGCCCGAATGATACGAGCTGCTGGCGCATTTCCCTCGTGCGCTGTCTTCTCAAGTATTCCAACTGTGCTTTTGTCATAGGTTCCTGATTAAGTTCTGCCATTTATAACACCCCTAACAAGTAAACGATAGTAAAGATGAACACCCATACTACGTCGATAAAGTGCCAGTAAAGTGCAAAAGTGTTGACTTTCGCAGCCGTGTAGACGGATAGACCACGTTTTGCGTTACGCAGGATGAGCAGTGTCGCCCAGATCAGGCCGACGATTACGTGGAAACCGTGAGTTCCGATCAGGAAGTAGAAAGCACTACCGAAGGCACTGCTCCTGAATGTATGACCGAGACCGGTATATTCCACGAACTCATAAATCTCAAGCGCAAGGAACGAAGCACCCAGCAGTACAGTGATGCCGAGCCACAACTGCATTTTCTGGAAGTTGTTGTTCCTCATATGGTACACCGCATAGACACTCGTCAGTGACGATGTCAAAAGCAGCATCGTCATGACAAATGCAAGCGGCAGGTGGAAAAGGTCAGCGGCGAGCAGATGATCATCGCTCGGCACTGAATCTTTCAACGCCAGATACGTTGCAAAAAGTGAGGCGAACAGCGCTGTCTCACCTGCAAGGAATATCCAGAATCCGACGAACTTATTCTGGCCTTCCTGTGTCGCTGTCTCGGGATGAGCCGGCCATCTTTCTGTAGGTACATTGTACTCCATGTTAGCCATTATTTCCCACCCCTTTCAAGTTCTTCAAGATCTCTCTCAACTTCCTCTTTCGTCACATAGTAACCGAGGTCATCTTTCCATGAACGTATGCCCATGGATACGAATGTGATTGCGAGGCCAATCATCAGTACAGGCAGAGCCCATGGTTTCGTGTCAAGTCCAGATACCGCATCGATTGCCCACTCTTTTCCATCCGGGAAGTACATCGCACCGAATGCTGCAATGAACAATCCGAGTGACATCACTACAGGAAGGATGGAGTTGTTCGGCATATGGAAGTCCCCAAGGGATTCTGACGGCATCATCTTGCCGTTGCCTTCTTTCTTCTCGACCCAGTAAGCATCCAGTCCACGGACCAGTGGGATCTGTGCGAAGTTGTAATAAGGGACCGGCAGAGGGATTGACCATTCGAGCGTACGTCCGTCGCCCCAAGGGTCCATTCCGACTCTTTCATTTTTAACAAGTGTGATGATGATGTTCACCACAAGCACAATGACCGCGATGGCCATCAGGAATGCCCCGATTGTCGAAATCATGTTGGCCGCGTTGTAACCCTGGCCGTCCAGATACGTGAACACACGTCTCGGCATGCCCCATAATCCAAGGAAGTGCTGGATCAGGAACGTCATATGGAACCCGATGAAGAAGAACCAGAAAGTGATTTTACCCAACGTTTCATTCAGCATCGTATTGAACATGATCGGCCAGTAATAATGGAGGCCTGCCAATAGTGCGAATACCACACCGCCTACGATGACGTAGTGGAAATGCGCAACGATGAAGTATGAGTCATGGTACTGGTAGTCAGCCGGTGCTGCCGCCTGCATGATACCCGTGACCCCGCCCATCGTAAATGATGGTATGAATGCAAGTGCATACAGCATCGGGGTCGTGAATTCTATGCTTCCGCCCCATATGGTGGCAATCCAGTTGAATATTTTGATACCGGTCGGTACTGCGATTGCCATCGTCGCAACTGCGAAGATCGCGTTCGCCGTCGGCCCAAGACCGACTGTGAACATGTGGTGCGCCCAAACCATGAATCCGAAGAAACCGATAAGGACTGTCGCGAATACCATCGCTGAGTAACCGAACAATCTTTTACGTGCGAATGTTGCAAAAATCTCTGAGAATATACCGAACGCCGGAAGTATCAGTATGTAAACTTCAGGGTGTCCGAATATCCAGAATAAATGCTCCCAGATGATTGTGTTACCGCCCGCTTCCACTATGAAGAAGTTTGAACCGAACATGCGGTCGAAAATCAGCAGGAAGATACCGATTGTGAGCGGTGGGAATGCGAATACGATCAGTACGGACGCAACAAGCGTCGTCCATGTCATAAGCGGCATCCTCATGTAAGTCATACCTGGTGCTCTCATTGTGATGATCGTCGTTGCAAAGTTGATACCTGTGATCAATGTACCGGCACCTGAGATCTGTAGACCAAGTGCATAGAAATCGATACCGTGACCGGGTGATGCGATGGACAGTGATGCGTAGCTCGTCCAACCTGCATCCGGTGCGCCTCCCATGAACCATGAAAGGTTAAGGAAGATACCACCGAATATGAACAGCCAGACCCCTAACGAGTTAAGAAAAGGGAAGGCTAAGTCGCGTGCGCCGATTTGTAATGGTACGGTTGCGTTCATGAACGCAAACAGTAACGGCATGGCTGCAAGGAATATCATCGTCGTACCATGCATGGTGATCATTTCGTTGAATAATCCTGCTGATAAGAAGTCGTTGTTCGGTACCGCAAGCTGGATACGGATCAACATGGCTTCTATACCACCGAGTACGAAGAAGAAACCGCCGGCAATCAGATATAATATAGCAATCTTCTTATGGTCAACAGTCGTTAAATATTCCCAAATTACAGAACCAACACCTTGTTTCCGAGCAGATGTCTGTGCCATGTGTTAGTTCCCCTCCTCTTCGTCTTCATCATCTTGTGTTTCTTCGTCCGCTGAACCTTCTCCAGATTCATCATCGCCGGAAGCTTCCCGGGATTCCTGAAGTGCTTCAACATCTCCGGATCCTTCTTCAACAGAAAGCTCCATCAGATAAGCGGATACCAGTTCAATCTCTTCGTCCGACAGGTCGTATGTACCTGTCATCTTGTTGCCCGGCTTGAGTGACTCAGGATCCCTGATCCACTCCTGCAGGTTCTCTTCGTTGTGCTCGAGGTAGCCTGCAATCAGTTCACGGTCTGCAAAGTTCGTCAGGTTCGGCCCCATTGCGCCTGCACCTGTTGCAGTCGTTGCGTGACAGCCCATGCATGAGTTATTGAAGATTTCCTGTCCTGCCTGTGCATCTTCAGAAGATGCCTCGGCCGGCTCTTCGATCGCCTGCATGTCTGCAAGCCACTGATCGTAATCCTCTTCGGCCAATGCCGTGACTTTGAAGTCCATCAATGCGTGTGAAGGTCCGCAAAGCTCGGCACACTTGCCGTAGAAGATACGGTCCGTCTCGGCAGCCGAGTCTTCATCGAATATCAAATAGAAGCTGTTGATGCCGTCGATGTTCGTATCCATCTTACCTCCGGCAGCCGGCACCCAGAATGAGTGCTTCACGTCTACACCGAGGAGGTTGAAGTAAACTCTCTCATCCGTCGGCACGACCAGATCCTGGGCAGTGACGACACCCTCACTCGGATATTCGAACTCCCACCAGTACTGATAGGCACGTACGTTGATTACTGTTTCTTCCGGATTGACTTCGCCGTCATCCGTCACACTTGCACTCGTATCCGCCTGTTTGAAAACAAGGTATACAGTCGGCACTGCGAGTATGATGAGCAGCACGATCGGGATCGATGTCCAGATCACTTCAAGTGTATGGTTTGTAGCAACATCTTTGGGCTGGAAATTCTCGCCCCTCTTGCTGCGGCGGTTCCTGGTGACTGCAACGGCAAACAGTATTGTGACCACGACCACCACGAACAGCATGATAATAATTGAAAGAATCATCAAGTAGAACTGCTCACGGCCTACTTCACCGGCAGGTCTGAGCGTACTTAAGTGATTCTTACCACATCCAGATAAAAAGACCATCAGGACAGTGAGTAAACCTATCCATTTCGCCTTCATCCAATGATTCTTCATGATTTAACCCCTCTTTCATCCATTAAACTTTATACATTCACGAGTAAGCCGGCAATTACGATCATCACGAAAAATATAATGATGTAATTCAGAGAGAAGACAAATATCCGACCGGCATAGCGGTTATAGTCTTCGACAGGTTTGAACCGATTGAGAGATATGTACAGCCACGCCAGATTTAAAGCTGTCGCCAGCAGTGCAAACCATAAACCGAGTTCCAGCAGTAAGACAGGTGTGAACAAAAGAAGCGTTATCCAGAACACGATCGAACGCCTGGCCCTTTCATTACCTTTCACAGATGGCAGCATCGGAATGCCGGCGAGGGCGTATTCCTCGCTCCGCCTGATGGCAAGCCCGTAAAAGTGCGGCATCTGCCATATGAACATTACGATGAACATTGCCCAGGCTATCATGTGCAGTCCAGGGTCGATCACCGCCCATCCAATCAGAGGGGGCATCGCGCCCGGCACAGCACCGATGATTGTGTTGGAGACGAAATGCCTCTTTGCAAAAATCGAATATACGACTGCATAACCGAATGCCGCCACCAATCCGAGCGTTCCCGCCGTAAGGTTGACTGAAAATAAAATGATCAGCCCGGCTCCCAGACAACCAAAACCGATCACCAATATCTGTGTCCCGGTAAATGTCCCATCAATACTGGGACGATCCTGTTTCGACTCCATGATTCTGTCGATGTCTCTGTCATAAAAATTGTTCAGCGCACAAACACCGCCTATGACCAGAGCTGTCGCTACAGTCATTAAAAGCAGGAGTGGCAGGTTCTGAAAAAATGACAAGCTGTAGTACATCACAGCGATAAATCCGGCAGCAAATGCTGGAATGAGATTGGATTTGATGATCCCATCCTTCAATAATGTCTTCACTGCATGATATGTTATTGCATTTGGACTATGCTGTACATTTTCACTGTAAGCATCACCTTGCATCTTCACGCCTCCTTTCATAACAGAAACATTTACCTCTAATAATAAATTACTTGGGACACAAATACTATACAATTCCACAATAAAAATGTTACTTTTTATTATGTTTGTAGAAGGTTTAACAAATCGTTCATAAATTCTTCATGAACGAGCCGTGTACCGGGTGATGAAGTGATTTATAATTGTCTAGGATGTTTCACATATTGATTTTACCACATATTTAAGAATTGTTAAGAGCAATTCTAAATAAATGAGATTGCAAATGTAACTTCCATCATATATATTATGAAAACACGATGTTACTTTTATAAAGTCTTAATCGAGGTGTAACGATTGTATAAAAATTTAAAAATTGTGGCACTCCTGACCACTATCGTCATGGTTTTCGTCCAGATTGGCGGGGCCCTGGTCACCAAGACGGGATCAGCCGACGGGTGCGGGGACTCCTGGCCGTTGTGTCACGGGCAGGTCATACCGAGCGACTGGCCGCTCGACACCATCATTGAAATTGCACACAGGGGCGTTTCAGGCATAGCGATCATCCTGCTCGCCATTCTATGTATCATGGCATGGAGGCAGATTCCTGAAAAACGCGAGACGAAATTCCTCGTCATCGTTTCTTTCGGATTCATCATCGTCCAGTCATTGATCGGTGCTGCCGCGGTGATCGGCATATGGGAAGGCGATTTCGTGCTTGCTGCACACTTCGGCATATCCCTGATATGTTTCGCTGCTGTATTCCTGTTGACCCTGCTGATATTTGAAGTGGATTTGAAGTTTGATGCGACCAAGTTGAAAGTCGGGTCCTTCTTGAGATACAATACGATATTCGTCACGATCTACATATATCTGGTCGTCTATTCAGGCGCACTCGTCAGGCATACGGACTCTTCACTTGCCTGCCTGAGCTGGCCGCATTGTAAACCGGGCCACATCATGCCGACGAACTTTTATGAGGCCGTACAGATGGGCCACCGTGCCCTCGCGGGCATCGCCATCATCTGGATCCTCCTGATCATGATCCATGCGATACGCCATTACAGCGAGTACCGTGTGATAGAGTACGGCTGGATCATCGCCTTCACGCTGATCATGCTTCAGATGATCACGGGCCTGCTGAGCGTATTCACAATGGTGAACATCTTCATTGCATTGCTGCATGCACTTTTCATCACGCTGCTCTTCGGCCTCTTGTGTTACTTCATAATGCTGCTGTCCCGGACCAGGTGATGCAGATCGCAAGTCCAGAAGCCGGCACCTCAATACGGGGTGCCGGTTTTTTTATTCTGTCCATGAAAAAGAGCACCAGCCGGGAGGCTGATGCTCAAACTGATGAATCTAATCCGTCTTTTCCACTTTCATCATCAGATCATTGGATTCCACTTTATCGCTCTCTTCAACATAGACATCCGTCACCCTGCCTGCAAACGGAGCCTTGACGGAGTTTTCCATCTTCATCGCTTCCGTGATGATGATGATGTCCCCCTTGTTGAATTCATCGCCGGCCTTGAAAGGTACAAGGCTCACTGTACCAGGCATCTGCGCACCGATATGCCCCATATCTTTAGGATCGGCCTTCTGCAGCCTCGCAACCTTCGATTCGACGCTTTCATCCTTGATCTTGACTTTACGCGGGAAACCGTTCAGTTCGAAGTACATCCAGCGGTAGCCGTCGTCGTGGACATGACCGATCGACAGAAGGTTCACGATCAGTGTCTTGCCTTTATCGATGACGATTTCAAGCTCTTCGTTTTTACGCATGCCGAACAGGAATGTCGGTGTATCGAGCCTGTCCACATTGCCGAAGGCCTCGTTCGTCGCGACGAAGTCCTTATACACTTTAGGATATAAAGCATAGCTCAGGACATCTTTGTCTGTGACTTCACTTTCCTGGAACTCCGCAATTTCCTCCCTCAGTGCTTCAAAATCGATCGGCTCGAGGATTTTACCTGCACGGTCCGTCAGAGGCTCTGCACCTTTTAGGACGAGCTTCTGAAGCTCTTCATTGAAGCCTGTTGCCGGGATGCCGATTTCACCTTTGAAGAAGCTGACGACGGAATCCGGGAAGTCCAGATGGTTTCCGCGCTCGAATAAAGACGCTTCATCCAGGTCGTTCTGAACCATGAACAATGCCATATCACCCACGACTTTGGAGGATGGCGTCACTTTGACGATATCGCCGAAAAGCATATTCACTTTGCGGTACATCTTCTTCACTTCGCCGTATCTCTCGCCGAGACCCATCGATTTCGCCTGGGAAAGCAGGTTGGAGTACTGGCCGCCCGGCATTTCATGCTCATAGATTTCAGTGTTCGGGCTCTTGATGTCACTTTCGAAATCAACATAGTACTTGCGCACATCTTCCCAGTACTGGCTTAAAGTCTCCAGGCTGTCGATGTCTGCACGGATGTTCCTGTCCGTGCCGTTCAGTGCGTAGGAGAGGCTGTTTGCGCTCGGCTGGGATGTGAGGCCCGAGAGCGCCCCGAGTGCCGTGTCGACGACATCCACGCCCGCTTCAATCGCTTTTGCGTAAGTCATGACGCCGTTTCCGCTCGTATCGTGCATATGCAGATGGATCGGCAGATCGACGGTCTCCTTAAGCTCCCCGATCAGTTCATAGGCAGCCTGCGGCTTCAGGAGTCCGGCCATATCCTTGATGGCGAGTATATGGACGCCTTCAGCTTCGAGTGCTTTGGCCATGTCCTTATAGTAATCCAGCGTATAGACGTTCGAGCGTTCCGGATCCAGTATATCGCCGGTGTAGCAGATCGCACCTTCGGCAACTTTGCCCGTCTTCAGTACGGACTCGATTGCAGGCTTCATCGCTTCCAGCCAGTTCAGCGAGTCGAAGATTCTGAATACATCGATGCCCCGCTCTGCACTTTCCTGGACGAACTTATCGACCAGGTTGTCCGGGTAGTTTTTATATCCGACCGCATTCGATGCACGGAGGAGCATCTGGAAGAGTACGTTCGGAATATCCTTCCTCAGCGTCTCAAGGCGCGCCCACGGGTCTTCCTTCAGGAAGTTGTATGCGACATCAAATGTCGCCCCGCCCCACATCTCAAGGCTGAAGGCATTGTGCAGGCCTTCTGCCGTGTACGGTGCGATCTTCTTCATATCGTAAGTCCTGATCCGTGTGGTGAGGAGTGACTGGTGCGCATCACGCATCGTCGTATCCGTGATGAGCGTCTCTTCCTGCTCCTTCAGCCACTTGCTGAGGCCTTCCGGACCGCGCTCATCGAGTATCTGTTTCGTGCCGTCGATGATTTCAGGCGTATGCGTCGGGATCCTCGGCGGATCGAAATGAGGTTTCTCCTTCTTCTCGACGCCAGGGAAACCGTTGACCGTGATCGTCGAAATGTAGTTGAGCGTCTTCGTACCCCGGTCCTTCGGCTTTTCAAACACAAATAATGAAGGCGTCGTATCGATGAATTTCGTCGAATAGTCACCTTTAAGGAAATCCTTGTCCTCGACGACGTTCAGAAGGAACTGAAGGTTCGTCTTGATGCCGCGGATACGCATTTCCTTTAAGCTCCGTGCCATCTTTTCATTGGCATCTTTGTATGTGAGGCCATGCGTGGAGAGCTTCACAAGCAGTGAATCGTAATAAGGTGAGATCTCCGCACCCTGGAAACCGTCGCCTGCATCCAGCCTCACACCGAAGCCGCCGCTTGAACGGTAAGCCATGATTTCACCCGTATCCGGCATGAAATCGTTCAATGGATCTTCCGTCGTGATCCGGCACTGCACCGCATATCCCATCAGCGGGATATCTTCCTGCTTCGGCATGCCGACATCTTCACCGAAAAGTTCCGCACCGTCTGCAACGAGGATCTGCGTTTTGACGATGTCCACACCGGTGACCATCTCCGTGATCGTATGCTCCACCTGGACACGCGGATTCACTTCAATGAAATAATACTCACCGTCAGCAACCAGGAATTCGACTGTACCTGCATTGACGTAGCCGATCTGCTCGGACATGCTTTTCGCCGCGTTGCAGATATCTTCACGAAGTTCATCTGTCAGCCCGACGGACGGCGCCACTTCAACGAGCTTCTGATGGCGCCGTTGGACGGAACAGTCCCTCTCATACAGATGGACGATGTTGCCGTGCGTGTCCCCGATGATCTGCACTTCGATGTGCTTCGGCTCATCGATGTATTTTTCAAGATATACTTCGGCGTTGCCGAATGATTTCGATGCTTCACTTTTGGCACGGTCATAGCTGTCCCTCAGATTATCATCTTCATTGACGACGCGCATCCCTTTGCCGCCGCCGCCTGAAATGGCCTTGATGATGATCGGGAAGCCGTGTTCTTCGATGAATGCCTCGACTTCGCTGAAGTCTCTGACCGCCCCTTCACTGCCCGGAATGATCGGCAGACCCGTCTGGATCGCCGTTTCACGTGCCCGGACTTTATCCCCGAACATTTCGAGATGGCGGACTTCAGGCCCTATGAAGATGATGCCCTCTTCTGCACAGCGGGTCGCGAATTCTTTATTCTCACTCAGGAAGCCGTAGCCCGGATGGATCGCATCCACGCCGGCATCCTTGGCCACTTTGATGATGGCTTCTATATTGAGGTAACTTTCGGTCGGTGATAAGTTCGGATCCACCAGGTACGCTTCGTCCGCTTTATAACGGTGCAGGGCACCTTTGTCCTCATTGCTGTAAATTGCGACGGTGGTGATGCCAAGCTCGGTTGCGGCCCTGAAGATCCGGATCGCAATTTCACCCCTGTTCGCAACGAGTAACTTATGTATTTTTCTCATAAACAAAATCCTCCCACAAAGCATAATGAATTCATTATATAGCAAATGTTCTAAAATTCACACTATTTTTTATACGAAAAACCGGTAATTTTTAAATTACCGGCTATTAAATCCTTCTTTTTCTTTCTTTACATGCTTCGCCGCAATGATGAGCAGCCCCACCGCAATCGATACCGCGAGGAATGAAGATCCGCCGTAGCTGAGCAGCGGCAGCGGCACTCCCGTAAGCGGGATGATCTTGGAGATTCCGCCGATGTTGATGAAAAGCTGGATCGAGATGTAAAGTGCGACCCCCATGCAGATCATGCTGTAAAACTTGTCCTTCGATACAGAAGCATACCTCAAAGCCTTGAGGACCAGGATGATGAACAGGATGATGACAAAGAACACTCCGATAAGGCCCAGTTCCTCCGCGACGACCGCAAAGATGAAATCGGTGTGCGGCTCGGGCAGATAGCCGAGCTTCATCACGCCGTTACCGAGGCCGTTGCCGAATATTCCACCGTGGGAGATCGCAATCAGGGAGTTGGTCAGCTGATAGCCCGCCCCCATCGGATCGCTGAAAGGATTGATGAACGTCTCTATCCTTGCGATCTGGTAATCAGATAGAATCTGGCCACTGAACAGGTAGGCGATGCCCATCAGGACCCCGAATGCCACGGTGATCACAAGGCCCGTCTTAAAGATGAATTTCAAGGGTACCCCGGAGTAGATGAACATACCGATGATGATGCCGGCGACGATCATCCATGTGCCGAAGTCCGTCAGCAGGACCAGGGCGGAACATGCGCCGATGAAGATCATGGGATAGATGTAGTCGATGGGCGCCATCACCCTGGATGACAGCTTCCTGTCGTATATATAGGCCATGTAGATGATGACGAGCACTTTGAAGAACTCGGAAGCCTGCAGGCTGAGCGACCCGATCTGTATCCTGTTCCTCTGGCCGTTGACGATATCTCCAAAGAACAGCGTATAGAGCAGCAGCACCATGATGATGATGAGCGCCGTCAGCTGGACTTTTTTATTTTTCAGTATTTCACCGGACATGAAATAGCTCATGAAGAAAACGATCAGGAATCCAAGGATGATGAAGAGGCCCTGCCTAATATAAAAGTGGCCGGGAGAAGAGAAATTCGGATTATTCGCTGCCATCACCATACTGGAACTGTAGATCATTACAAGGCCGAGCAAACTCAAAAGGACATATATGATGATGATCATGAAGTCCACATACTTGGAATATACTTTGACGTAATTGAAAAAATCTTTTATGTATTGCACATTAGTCCCCTCATTTAAAAAAAGTCTAAAGATTAAATTTCTTTAGACTCAAGTTTTTCCTCTTGCATATATAGATCATGGACTTTTGAGACTTCGATTTCCAGTTTCTCCAAGAGCTCCCGTCCATCTTCTGCATCCACCAACCCAAGACGTACAGCAAAATTCACTTCCTTGGAAAGTCCGTACATTTGTGTATCTAATACTTCCTCATAGACAGGGCATTGGGGCATCGTCAAATTGTCCATCTGCACCTTGATCAGCTGTACTATACGATCTGCATCCGCTTCGAGCTGTGCATATGCCTGATGACGCAATTCTTCATTCATGGACTCACTTACCCCCTCTTCTTGCTATAATGAAAATTTTATATCACGAAAGGTAAAATTGCAAGGAAACCAAAGGCTGTAAATTCACCAAAGGCGTATAATATAAAAGCGGACTTTGATATAATTGAGGTCATAAGGAGCGATGTTATGATTATACAAATTCAGGGAGATATCAAATTCCAGATTACACTAGACCCTTCAACATGGATTTTCGATGACCGCAAATTGACTTTGGACGAGGCACTGACCGCACCGAAGGAGGATGAGGCCATATCCTTCGACGACAATACGGAGTGGAACCGCCAGATCATCGAAGGCACCTCAAAACCGCCGACACTCAAATCGGAGAAGAAGTATAAGAACAGCCAGCTGCTCGAAGAGACATTCATCATCGGCCTCGAGCCTTTTCTTGAGTATACGGAACCCGAGCGCGGGGACGATGCGATGATTACATATACACACGATGAAGGTACGACGATACTGCCCTACAATGAACGCGGAAAACACTTCGCACAGTTCAGTGAGGAAGGCAAAAGGCTGTATGATGACAATATGATCGATCTTGTCGTCATTGAAGACAATCAACTTAAGACGCGCCTGAAGCATGTGACGGCAATCTCCATAAAATAAAAGACACGCCGGAGTGAGATACTACCTCACTCCGGCGTTCTTTTTCATCTGACTCCTTTTTGTTTCGGCGGTATATTGCCCGCCTTACGCTCCCGGTGGAGCCTGAAGCGGTAAAGGCCGAGCACGATCGCAGCAACGATCAGGCTTTCCGCCACAGGCAGGAATGCACCGAAGAACGTCAAAATCAAGCACCCTATGAACATCACGATATAGATCACTATATTCTGCCACAGTTTGATCTTCCGGGCGAAGCCCAGAACATAAACGATGATGGAGAGTATGAAGATGGTGATGAACAAAAGCCACATCCCGAGCTCAGGATTCGTATCGAGGCCGTACAGGCGGCCGAAAAAAGTCAGGCGCTCATTGACATTGACTGAAGCATTGGACAGTACAGCTGGGAGAAACAATTATATTCACTCCGATTCAAGTCTTATCTTTTCTTTCTTCTGGGCGCGTTCCCTCGCGCTCTTATCGAGGATCCTCTTTCTCAATCTGACATTGTCGGGCGTCACTTCCACAAGCTCATCCTCATTGATGAACTCAAGTGCTTCCTCAAGTGTCATGACACGCGGTTTCTTCATCGTCTCCGTCTGTTCCTTCGTTGCGGAACGGATGTTGTTAGCCGCCTTCACTTTGGTGATGTTCACCGTCAGGTCGTTATCGCGGGAGTTCTCGCCGACGACCATGCCTTCATACACATCGGTGCCGGGCTCCATGAAGTTCGTGCCGCGGTCCGAAAGCTGGAGTATCGCATAGGTGGAGGCAGTGCCTTTATCCATCGAGACGAGTACACCGTTCCTTCTGCCGCCGATGCGCCCTTTGATTGCCGGACGGTACTCTTCGAATGTATGGTTCAAAATGCCGTAGCCGCTCGTCATGGACATGAATTCGGTCCTGTAGCCGATGAGGCCCCTTGCAGGCACGAGGAACACCAGGCGGGTCTGGCCGTTGCCCGTGTTCGACATATCGAGCATCTCGCCCTTACGCTGGCCGAGGGATTCGATGATGCTGCCCGTATCGCTTTCCGGTACATCGATCTGCACACGTTCGAACGGTTCACATTTGACGCCGTCGATTTCCCTTTCGATGACGATCGGTTTTGATACCTGCAGCTCGAAACCTTCACGCCGCATGTTCTCGATCAGGATGGACAAGTGCAGCTCGCCGCGTCCTGAAACGACCCACGCATCCGGCTGGTCGGTCGGTTCGACCTTCAGGGATACATCCGTCTCCAGCTGCTGTTCGAGGCGCTCTTCAATTTTGCGTGCAGTGACGAACTTGCCGTCGCGTCCTGCAAACGGTGAGTTGTTGACCGAGAACGTCATCTGGAGCGTCGGCTCGTCGATCCTTAAGACCGGCATAGGATCCTGATGGTCGACAGGTGTCACCGTCTCCCCGACGTTGATGTCCTCCATGCCGCTGACCGCGATGAGGTCGCCTGCTTTCGCATGGTCGATCTCCAGCCGGTTCAGCCCGAAGAAACCGAATATTTTGGTCACACGGAAATTCTTCACGCTGCCGTCGATCTTGATCAGTGATACCTGCTGACCGACACGCATCTCCCCGCGGAACACACGTCCAACGCCGATACGGCCGACGTAGTCGTTGTAATCCAGCAGAGCCACCTGGAACTGGAGCGGATCATCGCTGTTATCGACAGGTGCCGGAACATAATCGACGATCATTTTGTAGATGGACTGCATATCTTCATCCTGCTCATCCGGGTCCTCACTTGCCGTCCCGTTCATCGCCGACGCATAGGCAACAGGGAATTCAAGCTGTTCGTCATTTGCATCCAGCTCGATGAAGAGTTCGAGCACTTCGTCCACGACTTCTTCAGGACGAGCC
Organism: Salinicoccus kekensis; assembly: GCF_900220995.1. Classification (GTDB taxonomy): domain Bacteria; phylum Bacillota; class Bacilli; order Staphylococcales; family Salinicoccaceae; genus Lacicoccus; species Lacicoccus kekensis. Next base: position 149,913 of record NZ_OBQF01000001.1, on the reverse strand, counting down.
GCTTCTTTATCAATCTTATTCACGACGACGAGCGGCTTCAGATTCTGCTCAAGCGCCTTTTTCAGCACGAAGCGCGTCTGCGGCATCGTCCCTTCATATGCATCCACGACGAGGATGACACCGTCCACCATCTTCATGATCCGTTCGACTTCACCGCCGAAATCGGCGTGGCCCGGCGTATCCAGGATGTTTATTCGTGTGCCCTTATAATCAATCGCGGTATTTTTGGCAAGAATCGTGATACCGCGTTCTCTCTCTATATCATTCGAGTCCATCGCACGTTCTTCCACATGCTCATTTTCGCGGAACATGCCGGACTGTTTCAGTAATTGGTCGACTAATGTGGTCTTCCCATGATCGACATGGGCGATGATTGCGATATTGCGGATATCTTCTCTTAATTTCATCAAGACTTTCCCTTCATTGTTAGAATTGATCTTTAACTGTATCATTATATCACAGTTGCCCTTTAATTCATATAAAATGTAATCTGTTGATAAAGTGGTAAATATGCTATACTGTTAGGATACAATGACACGTAAGGAGTTCCGGATCATGGACAAACCCAAATCTAAATCTATATTTTTACTGCTCGCTTTTCTGGCCGTTTTGATGATGGTCGCCTTTTCGGTCTTCGCGGCGGAAGCGATGTGGGTGTTCGCAGCCCTCACGGTGCTGATCTTCATCGGCATCTTCGGGGTCGGTTTTACACTGAAGAAAAAATACCGTGAAAACGGCTGGTTATAAAAACTACAGATTTCGTTTTTCTGCATCATTCCACAAACAGAATTTGAATTTCCGCTGAACAGAAACCGGGTTTCTGTTCTTTTTTCATGCCAAAAATCAAATTGTTGCACTTTGACGACAATTCCCTTCTTATGCACAATTGAAGCAATACTTTATAAAGGGGTGCAACAGATGCGTAAGAAAAATGAAAAACTGAAGATCTATGAATTCCTCTACAACCGCCTGCCGTTTTCCGAAGATGAGACGAAGGAATACCGGGCCCTCCGCCGCTCCGAGAAACTCGAAGAAGAGTTCGAACTGTACCTGGACGAAATAAAGACTGCGAACATCGATGTGTACTGGCATTCGGAAGTGTACGTGGATGGTGAATACGAGTTCGTCCACGTGCTGATGGTCACGGATTACTGCTACTACATATTCATCCTCCACGACCTCGCCGGCGGCCATTACATCAACACCTTCAACATCCTGTGCAATGATGCGCACGCTGCAGTGCTCGATCTGAACCGCAGCGAAAAACTGTACCAGATGTTCAAAGCCCGGCTCATCGATGAAGGCGAGTTCCAGCGCCCGATCATCGTGAAGTATGTGATGATGAATGATAATTTCGTGCTGAAGACCCGGAAGTCCGACCTGTTTTTATCGAAGCTGAACCTGCCCTACTACCTGAAGGCCGTGGAACAGTCCGCCGTACTGAAAAATAAAGACACCCCGCTCCCCAGTTGACTTATTCCAAAGGGGCCGTCCTGTATTCGACTTGTCTCTATTCAGGCCCGGCATAAGGTGCCTCAAGTGCCGCTCGCATGATTTCACGATATTCAACAGCAACCTCCTGCAGTGCAATGTCTGCCTGTCCATCGACAACATGCTGCATCTGGCGGAAGATTACTTCTTCTGCCTGGAGCAGGTCATGCCCGGTGCCGTCTACAGCCGGCGTGACCTATTTATGCACATGGGGTTCGAGCTGAACAACTATGCCTACACCAGGCTGACCGGGGCGCTCTTCAGGAAGGTTTCCGCCCGCAAATATAAATTCGGGAGTGGCCCGGATTAAAGTTTATGGAATGCCTTATGATTTTTGATGAATGAATCATCATCCCTGAAGTATTCCGTGAGCTCACCATGGATCGTTTTATTTGCAGCAAGGATGCTGTTCGTCTTGAGCAGCCTGACCTCGTCGCCGAGCAGCGTCGTCGTGATGCCGCCCACTTCATTCAGTAATATGATGCCGCCTGCGAAGTCCCATGGATGGAGCCTGAAGAACAGGGCCGCACTGCTCGTCCCCCGCACAACGTTGACGAATTCAAGTGCTGCCGAGCCGAGTGAGCGTACACTGCGGGCATCTTTGACCACCTGGATGAACGGGGCGTTGATCCCCTCCCGCACGAGCCAGTTGGCATTCGTCGAGATGAGCGAGGATTTGAGGCTCGACTCCTCTATATCATGCAGCACCTCGTCATTCTTATAGGCACCCTGCTCGAAGGCTGCGTGGTAGAGGTCGTTCTTCATGACATCGAGTATGAGGCCTGCGTATGGCTTGCCGTCGATGTAGATGCCGATGGAGACGGCGAAGTTTTCAAGCTGGTGCACGAAATTCAACGTGCCGTCGATCGGATCGATGATCCATAGGACACCGTCCGCATCTTCGATATCGGCGCCGGCGCCCTCTTCACCGAGGATCCTGTGCTGCGGATACCTTTCTTCAATTTTATCAAACAGGAACTGTTCGGTTTCTTTATCGACGTCAGTGACAAGGTCATTGGCATTCAATTTGCTGTCGATATTAAAGTCTTCAATCATCCGGTTCCGTATGAATTCCCCGGCATCCAGAATGATCTCCTGTGCAAATCTATAGATTTCCATAAATACACCTCAAAAGTTTGATTGGGTTCTTTTATTATTTTATCATATTAATAGTGATAATTTTAGAAGGGAAAATATACATGACAAAATACAGGTTTACTCAAAAAGATTTCGACATATTCAAGATCGACGGCCTCGCGCCCCGCATGGAGGCACTGAAGGCAAATCCACGCGTGAAATTATATAACCTCGGCGACCATTTTTCCGGGTTCCTGACGGATCTGACGGGGGAGGAGCAGTTTGCGCATGTCGCGATGCATGCCCGCCGCAAAGTGAACCCGCCCGATGACACATGGGTCGCCTTCTCGGCCAATAAGCGCGGCTATAAGATGATGCCGCACTTCCAGATCGGCCTGTGGGGGGATCATGCATTCTGCATGTACGGCGTGATTTACGAATCGCCTGATAAAAAGAACATGGCGGAAAAGTGGCTCCGTGAATCCGATATGTTCCGGGAACTGCCGCAGCACTATTCCATCTCACTCGATCATATGAAACCTGAAAAACCTCAATTGTCCGAGATCTCGGATGAAGAATTGGAGGCCGGACTGGTCCGCCTCCGTGATGTGAAGAAAGGTGAATTCCTCGTCGGCAAAGTCTACCGTCCGGGGGATGCGGAACTCGAATCTGATGAAGTCTTCGTCGATGATCTGGAAAAAGTGATGACCGACCTCGTCAAATTCTATTGATGAGGAAGAAAAGCCTGAAGCATGTCCAGCTTGAGATTTTGAACAGACGCACCGTATTGAGTGCCCGGGACAGGAAAGACCTCCTGAGATACCAGCTGGGCTACACCGGGGAACTGCAGTTTGATGGAATTGTGGAGGCACTCGGGGTGCCGATTGTACACCTCAAGGATTACAGGTTCAGGCTTGATGCTGCCGCGGATGACAGGAAAACCGCCGCCGGTCCGTCTGAAGTCCAGATCGATAACATCATCATCGCCGGCGACCAATTATATACATTCGAAATAAAGAACTACCAGTACGATATCGAATACACGGCGGACCGGTCATGGCGGTTTGTCGGCGGTAAGGAAATCGTCAACCCGCTGAACCAGGTCGACAACCACCGGAATGTCCTGGCAGAAATGATGCGTGAATTCAATATGCACTTCAATATGACCAATAACATCGTCTTCATCCATCCGGAACAGACAATCTACAGTCTGCCGAACCATCAGAACATATACGTCCGCACCAACATGATGAAGCGGCTGAAGTATGTGCTGCAGCCAAACCAGTATGATTACCCCCGCTTCATTGAAATGCTCGATTCAAGGCGTGTGGTCAAATCCGCCTATGATGCAGATGCAAACGTCACCTTCGAAGAACTCGCCGGCGGAGTGTTCTGCCCGGATTGTGAGCACGTGCCCCTGCAGCGGGTGCATCGTGGAAAATTCATGTGTAAATCCTGCTCACATGACTACACTACAGTTGAAGTATTAAAGCAGTTAGTTGAAGAATTACGCACACTCAATTCATCCTGGCAATTATCATCAAGCAAGTTAGCTGAATACAGCGGTCATACTTGCAGCAGTGCAACAATAAGGCGTTATAGACAAAAAAATTTGATTGACTACTGAGGTATTATTTAAAATAGCTGCTCATTCGTTATGATTTTCATAAACGGATGAGCAGTTTTTATTTCTGCCTGCTTATTCGAGCTTGTTTATTGGGCTGAGTAAGCAGATCCTCTTCATGCCTGTTCATTCAGTTCCATTTTTTGATGCGAGTAAGCAGATTCTTCTCGTCCCTGCTCATTCAAGCCGATTTTCAGAGCCGAGTAAGCAGATTCTCTTCATATCTGCTCATTCAGCTCCATTTTTTGATACGAGTGAGCAGATTCTTCTCGTTCCTGCTCATTCAAGCCGATTTTCAGAGCCGAGTAAGCAGATTCTCTTCATATCTGCTCATTCAAGTCTATTTTTTGAGTTGAATAAGCAGATTCCATGCACATCTGCTCATTCAGGCCGACTTCCTTAGCTAACTAAACAGCCATCTCCCCCTCACACCTCCACAAACCAAAAAGACGCGCCCGGTCTCCCGGACGCGCCATTAGCTTTAACTTTGTTTTCAATGCCGATTCTTCACGAGCTCACGGTTATCCAGGCCCGCTTCAACACGGAGTTCTTTTGCCAGACTCTGTATGTCCGGCATTCTTGAGATGTCGATATTGCCGCCGCTGACGACAATGCCTGTTTTTTTAGAATCGATCGTGTCATGATGGTTGAGCAGGCAGGCAAGTGCTGCTGCACCTGCGCCTTCCACCAAAGTTTTGCTTCTTTCAAGGAAATAGATCATCGCATCAGCGATTTCCGGCTCCGATACGCAAATTACATCGTCTACATACTTATTGATTATAGGCAATGTCAACTGACCTGGCTCTTTGACTGCTATTCCTTCTGCGATGGTCGTAACGCTTTTCAATCGTTCAACCAATCCATCGTGGTAGGCTTTGAAAGTTGATGGCGCCCTTTCGGCCTGTACACCGATCACCCGTATGCATGGGTTGATCGTTTTTGCAGCGACTGCTATGCCGCTGATCAGGCCACCGCCGCCGATCGGAACAATCAGTGTATCGAGATCCGGCTGTTGAGCCAGCATTTCAAATGCTATCGTCCCTTGACCTGCCATAATGTCATAGTCATCAAAAGGATGGACGTAAGTCGCACCGGTCTTTTTCTGGTGCTCAAGCGATGCGTCATACGCCTCCTGGAAACTTTCCCCGGTCAAAATGACATTCGCGCCGTATCCCCTCGTCGCCTCCACTTTATTGGTCGGAGTAGACTCCGCCATGAATATTGTGGCTTCGGCACCGAGTTTCGCGGCAGCAAGCGCCACGCCCTGTGCGTGGTTTCCGGCTGAAGCCGTCAGCACTCCTTTTGACAACTCTGAAGCAGATAGTTTCATCAACTTATAACTTGCGCCCCTGAATTTGAACGCGCCCGTCTTCTGTTGATTTTCCATTTTGAAATAAACTTCTCTGTCTGTACGTAAGTCCGTAGTATTCGATGTGACTAAAGGCGTATTGTGGATTGTTGATTCAAGATGCCTCCAGGCATCCTGAACTAATCCACCGGTTAAGAAATCCCCATGCGACCACCACTCTCCTCATATTGTTTGATTTTGTCTTCAAGCTGCAATGTCAGTGAAATGTCATCCCATCCGTTGATGAGTTTTTCTTTATGGTATGACGGGATGTCAAATTTATATACTCCGCTGTCAGAAGTCACCGTCTGTTCGACGAGGTCGACTGCCAGCATGAAGTCTCCACTTCGGGCTTTTTCCTGCCATTCCTTCACTTTCTCTTCTTCAGCTTCAATGACGATGATGCCATTTTTGAAAGCATTGCTGTAGAAGATGTCGGCGAAGCTTGGTGCAATGATGACTTTGAAACCGAAATCAAGCAGTGCCCACGGCGCATGCTCCCTGGAAGATCCGCAGCCGAAGTTCTCGCCTGCAACCAGGATTGACGCACCTTCGTATTTCGGGCTGTCGAGGTCGAAATTATCCCTCGGATTGCCATCGTCATCAAAACGCCAGTTATGGAATACATATTCACCAAAGCCTGTGCGTTCGATCCTTTTCAAAAACTGCTTTGGAATGATCTGGTCGGTATCCACATTATCTCTATCGAGAGGATAAACAGTACCGGTGTGTTTTTCAATTGCTTCCATTATTGATATCCTCCTTTAAGAAATCTGCGGTTCTTTACCGTATTCACGGACATCCACGAACCTGCCTTCAATCGCTGCAGCTGCAGCCATCTCAGGGCTTACAAGATGCGTCATGGCGCCGTTGCCCTGGCGGCCTTCGAAGTTACGGTTTGAAGTTGATGCACAGCGGCCGCCGGCCGGTATGACATCATCGTTCATTCCGAGGCAGGCACTGCAGCCTGCATCCCGCCATTCGAAGCCTGCAGATTTGAACACTTTATCGAGCCCAAGCTCCTCAGCTTCCATCTTCACAAGGAATGAGCCGGGTACGACGATCGCCTTGATGCCGTCTTTGACTTTCTTCCCGTCGATGATTTCCGCTGCTCGCTGCAGGTCACGCACCCTCGAGTTCGTACATGACCCGATGAACACATGGTCGATCTCAATCGATGTGATCGGCTGGTTTTCTTCAAGGTTCATATAGGTCAGCGCACGGCCGATTTCATCCTTGTTCTCCACGGACTCAAGTGATGGTGTCGTGCCGCTGATCGGAACGACCATGCCCGGGTTCGTGCCCCATGACACCTGCGGTTCGATTTCTGTAGCATCGATTTCTATCGTTTTATCATACTCTGCACCTTCATCCGTTGCAAGCGCAAGCCACTCCTCAGCCAGTGCATTGAATTCCGCTTCGTCTTTTGGAACGTAGCGGCGGCCGGTGAGGAAATCCACCGTCTTCTGATCCGGTGATATCAGGCCTGCCCTTGCACCGCCTTCGATGGACATGTTGCAGACCGTCATGCGGCCTTCCATCGTCAGATCACGTACAGCTTCACCCGTGTATTCCACGACATAACCCGTACCGAACTTCACGCCGAATTTTCCGATGATCGCAAGGATCAGGTCCTTTGCGGTCACTCCGGCACCAAGCGGGCCGTTGACTTTGACGTTCATCGTCTTCGGACGGTCGCCGTACAGAGTCTGTGTGGCAAGAACATGCTCCACTTCACTCGTCCCGATGCCGAATGCAAGCGCACCGAATGCACCATGGGTGGAAGTGTGGCTGTCCCCGCAGACGATCGTCTTGCCCGGCTGCGTCAGACCAAGCTGCGGCCCGATGACGTGGACGATGCCCTGATCCGGATGGAACATATCGGCAAGTTTCACGCCGAAATCCTTACAGTTCTTCTTCAGCGCATCCATCTGTTTCGCCGAAATTTCATCTTTGACGTTTTCACGGTCCTTCGTCGGTACGTTGTGGTCCATCGTTGCAAAAGTGAGGTCCGGCCGCCGGACTTTCCGGCCTGTCAGCCTTAAACCTTCAAATGCCTGAGGAGAAGTGACTTCGTGAACTAAATGCTGATCGATGTATATTAAATCCGGCTGTCCCTCTTCTCTATGAACAACATGTTTTTCCCAGATTTTATCAATAATAGTTTTTTTCTCAGCCATTCCTCAATCAACTCTCTTATTCTTATTATTTAATGTAACTCATTACGGCTTCCACCATCTCTTCAGTGCCGACCTTACGGCCGCCTTCAAAGTCGAGGTCCGATGTATGGATGCCGTCTTTCAGCGCATTGTCCACTGCAGCTTCGACCGCTTCCGCCTCTTCACTCAAATGGAATGAATATTTGAGCATCATCGCAGCGGATAAGATCATGGCCAGGGGATTCACGATGTTCTGCCCGGCAATATCCGGGGCCGAACCGTGCACCGGCTCATACAGCCCGAAGCCTTCACCGTTCAGGCTTGCCGATGGCAGGAGGCCGATCGATCCCGTAATGACCGATGCTTCATCACTCAATATATCGCCGAAGAGGTTTTCGGTGACGACGACATCGAAATGCGCCGGGTTGGTGATGAGCTTCATCGCCGTGGAATCGACGAGCGCGTGCTCGACTTTCACTTCAGGGTGCTCGGCACTTTTGGCATCCACGATTTCACGCCACATGCGGCTTGATTCAAGGACGTTTGCCTTGTCCACCGAAGTGAGCCTGCCCCCGCGCAGCTTCGCCGCCTGGAAGCCGTATTCGACAATGCGTTCTATCTCTTCTTTAGTGTATACGAGGGTGTCGACGACGGAATTGCCGCCGTCCCGCCGTTCACTCGGCCGCCCGAAGTACAGTCCCCCCGTCAGTTCCCGGACGAATAAAATATCCGTACCGCCGACGATGGTTTCCTTCAGTGGTGAAGCGGGTATCAGCTTATCGAAGACTTTGATGGGTCTTAAGTTAGCGAACAGCCCGAGTTCCTTGCGGATTTTCAGGAGTCCCTGTTCCGGCCTCAAAGTTTTATCAATCGTATCCCATTTGGGACCGCCGACTGCACCGAGCAGGACCGCATCTGCGTTCTTTGCCCGCTCGAGTGTTTCGTCATCGAGGGGTGTGCCGGCTGCATCATATGCGGCGCCCCCGATGAGGCCCTCTTCAAATGTGAATTCATGATTGAAATCTTCGGCGATCTTTTCAAGGACCGCTTTGGCACCAGTCATTATTTCAGGGCCGACGCCGTCACCCGGAAGGGTCAGTATATGTTTTTTCATGGATGGCACTCCTTTTGGTCATCTGCTGACCGAGACTGATTTTTCCTCTGTGTTCTTGATCAGGTAACGGTTCACTGCGTTGATGTAGGCATTTGCAGAAGCCTCGATCACGTCCTGTGCAGTGCCGCGCCCGTTCATCACCTGGCCGTCCACTTTCAGCTGTACATGTGCTTCAGCAAGCGCATCTTTGCCGCGTCCGACGGAATTCAGCTGATAATCGATCAGGTTCAGTTCCATATCGATCAGGCTCTTTATCGTGCCGTAAAGTGCATCGACGCTGCCGCTCCCCGTCGTCGTGTTGGAGACGGTCTCGCCTGCCGGCGTACGGAGTGAAACTTCACTTTCGGTGCCGTTTTCTGGCCCGTAATTCACCTGGAAGTTCTCCATCTTGTACATAGGAATATCTGTGTCCTCGGTTTTTATTTCCATTAATATCGTGTATATGTCATCTTCAGTGACTTCTTTCTTCTGGTCCGTCAGAAGTTTGAACCGCTTGAATGCTGCCGTTATGTCATCCTCACTCAGTTCGAGTTTGAACTCCGCCACTTTGTCCTTGAATGCGTGACGGCCGGAGTGTTTTCCGAGGAACAGGGTGTTCTCGGACACACCGACGAGTTCAGGTGTGATGATTTCATAGGTTTCGGCATTTTTCAGCACGCCGTCCTGATGGATGCCGGATTCATGCGCGTAGGCATTCCGTCCGATCACCGCTTTGTTCGCCTGGATGTACATGCCCGTCAGCTTGCTGACGATGTCGCTTGTACGTTTGATTTCCTTCAGCACGAGTGATGTCTGGTAAGGATAGAAGTCTTTCCGGATTTCAAGGGCGACGGCGATTTCTTCAAGTGCAGCGTTTCCTGCACGTTCGCCGATGCCGTTCACTGCGCATTCAACCTGGGTTGCGCCGTTTTCGACGGCGGCCATGGAGTTCGCGACCGCCATGCCGAGGTCGTCATGGCAGTGGCAGGATAGATTGACATTTTTGATGTTCGGCACTCTCTCGCTGATCGTTTTGAACATCCGGCCGTATTCATGGGGCGTGGTGAAGCCGACTGTATCCGGGAGGTTGATCACCGTGGCACCGGCATCGATCACCTGCTCGATCAGCCTGCACAGGAAATCTATATCGGAACGCGTCGCATCCTCAGCTGAAAATTCCACTTCCGGGAACCTCTCCTTGGCATATTTCACCATCTCGACGGATTTCTTCAAGACTTCTTCTTCAGTCATCTTCAGTTTATATTCCATATGGATGGGTGAAGTCGCCAAAAAGATATGGATCCTCGGTCTTTCAGTGTTCTTCAAAGCTTCGTATGCCCGGTCGATATCTTTTTTATGGGTCCGTGCAAGCGCCGTCACCGATGCATTCTTAACAGTCTCGGCAATCAGCTTCACCGCTTCGAAGTCACCTTCGGAAGCTGCAGGGAAACCCGCTTCAATAATATCCACACCGAGGCGCTCGAGCTGTTTGGCAATCTCCAGTTTTTCACTCTTATTCAGATTCACCCCGGGCGATTGTTCACCATCCCTCAGTGTAGTATCAAAAATTTGAATATCAGCCATTGCCAATCATCCTTCCTTACTATTATTTGTTCACTGCTTCCCCTACGAACGGCATTAATTCCCTAAGGTCCTTGCCGACCTGTGTGATCGGGTGGTTGTACTCCTGGTTATTGATCGCATTGTATCTTGGACGGCCCGCCTGGTTTTCAAGCACCCAGTCTTTTGCGAAGCTTCCGTCCTGGATTTCAGTCAGGATTTCCTTCATGCGCGCTTTAGTGTCGTCGTTGACCACCCTCGGTCCGCTGACGAAGTCACCCCACTGCGCTGTATCGGAAATCGAGTAGCGCATGTTTTCAAGGCCGCCTTCATACATCAGGTCGACGATCAGTTTCAATTCGTGCAGACATTCGAAGTATGCCACTTCAGGCTGGTAGCCTGCATCTGTCAGCGTTTCGAACCCTGCCTTCACGAGTGAAGTCATGCCGCCGCATAATACTGCCTGCTCACCGAACAGGTCGGTTTCAGTCTCTTCCTGGAACGATGTCTGCAGGATGCCTGCCCTGCCTGCACCGATGCCGCCTGCATAAGCCATCGCCACCTGTGTCGCATTTCCTGTAACATCCTGATAGATTCCGTACAGTGCCGGAACGCCCGCTTCTTCCTGGTAAGTCCTGCGTACAAGGTGCCCCGGTCCTTTCGGTGCAACGAGGAATACATCGACGTCTTCCCTCGGTACGATCTGGCTGAAGTGGATGTTGAAACCATGTGCGAAAGCGAGTGCACTGTTCGGCTTCATGTTATCTTTTATGCTTTCATTGTAGACTTTCGCCTGATGTTCGTCGGGAAGTAAAATCATCGTGACATCCGCATCTTTAACTGCGTCCGCTACCGCTTTGACTTCGAAGCCGTCCTCTTGTGCCTTATCAAAGGATTTACCTTTTCTTAGACCGATGATGACTTCATAGCCTGATTCTCTCAAGTTCTGTGCGTGGGCGTGGCCCTGCGAACCGTAACCAATGATGGCGATTTTTTTTCCGTTCAATACTGCTTGGTCAAGATCTTTGTCATAAAATACTTTAGTCATAATAATTTTCTCCCTTTCATTCCTGTGAATTTATACTATTAATGTTTGGTAATCTGAAATTTGTTTGCTCTGTGTGCCTCTGGTGAATGCTGTGATGCCTGTGCGTGAAAGTTCCTTGATGCCGTAAGGTGTGAGGAGGTCAATGAGCGCCTCCACCTTATCCGGCTTGCCGGTCACTTCCACAATCAGGGAATTCTTTGAAATATCGAGTATCCTTGCACGGAAGGGCTCCACGATGCCGCTTATTTCGGAACGGCTCTGCGGTGTCGCCACCACTTTGATGAGGCATAACTCCCTGGCCACTTTGTTGTGGTGGGTGATGTCGTTCACTTTCAGGACGTCGATCTGCTTATGAAGCTGCTTCGTCAGCTGCTCCACTTTGCGCTCTTCTTCGACCTCCACCACGAAAGTGATCTTGGAGATGCCCTCCTGTTCCGTCCCGCCTACTGTGATACTTTCAATATTGAAGCCGCGTCTTGACAGTAGCCCGGTCACACGGTTCAGAACCCCGCTGGAGTTCTGGACCGTTGCCGTAATTATTCTTCGCATGGTTTCACTCCTATCATTTCATGGTTCCCCTTGCCCGGTGCCACCATCGGGAATACAAGGTCCAGTTTGACGATGCGCGCATCGATCAGGGCAGGGCCGTCATGCTCGAATGCTTTCTTCAATGTTTCCCTGACTTTGCTTTCTTCTGTCACCTGGAAAGTTTCTGCACCGAAAGCTTCTCCAAGTTTCACGAAGTCCGGGTTGTTGTCGAGGAGTGACTCGGAATAGCGTTCTTCATAGAACTTCTCCTGCCACTGCCTGACCATGCCAAGCGCCTCGTTGTTGACGATGACCACTTTGACCGGCAGGTTGTAATGCTTCAGTGTCTGCATTTCCTGCATCGTCATCTGGAATCCGCCGTCACCGACGATCGCCACCACGGTATCATCCCTGCTGCCGAGCTGTGCGCCGATGGCTGCCGGCAGGCCGAAGCCCATTGTGCCGAGGCCTCCGCTTGTGACGAACCGGTTGGCTGCGTCGAATTTATAGAACTGCGCCGCCCACATCTGGTGCTGGCCGACATCCGTCGTGACGATTGCCCGGCCTTCGGTTTCTTCATATATTTGTTCGATCAGCCACTGAGGTGATATCAAATCATCGCTGCGTTCGTACCAGAATGGTGCATCGTTTTTATTTTCCATTACTTGCTCATACCACTCGGAATGGTCTTCGCAGTCCACTTCCGTTTTGTTCATGCGTTTCAGTGCTTCTTTGGCATCCCCAACCACAGGGATGTGTGTTTCGATGTTCTTGCCGATCTCGGCCGGGTCGATGTCGATATGGGCCACTCTCGCATTTGGTGCGAAGTGCTGTATCGCACCCGTCAGCCTGTCGTCGAACCGTGCGCCGATGTTGATCAAGAGGTCCGCTTCGTATATCGCCATATTCGCTGCATATGAACCATGCATGCCTGCCATCCCGAGGGACTGTTCGTGCGTGCCTGGGAATGTTCCGAGGCCGAGCAGTGTCGTAGTGACGGGTATTCTGTACTTTTCAGCGAACTCGAGCAGATCTTCGGAAGCTTTTGCGAACTGCACACCTGCACCCGATAGGATGACCGGTTTTTTCGCTGTACGCATCGCATCCATCAGACGCTTGATCTGCAACGGATTCGGGTTGATCGTCGGCTGATATCCCGGAAGATGAAAGTCTGTTTCAAAAGTTTCCGTGACGATTTCCTGTGAGATGTTCTTTGGAACATCGATCACCACCGGGCCTGGTCTGCCTGTAGTGGCGATATGGAATGCTTCCCTTACGATCCTTGGTAGATCTTTGACATCCGTCACCTGGTAATTGTACTTTGTGATCGGCGTGGTCAGACCGATGAGGTCCGCCTCCTGGAACGCATCAGTACCGATGACGGCTGTGGACACCTGTCCTGTGAATATGACGATTGGAAGTGAATCCATCATCGCATCCGTGATGCCCGTGATCAGGTTTGTCGCACCCGGTCCGCTCGTCGCAATCACGACGCCCGGTTTCCCGGTGGTCCGCGCATATCCTTCAGCTGCGTGTATCAAACCTTGTTCATGTCTGCATAAAATGTGATTGAATGATGCATCGCTCTTGTGGAGTGCATCATAAATGGGCAGTACAGCACCCCCAGGATAGCCGAATACTGTATCCACATTTTGATTATCCAACGCCTCAATCAAGACATCGGCACCTGTCATAAAATCCTCTTCAACTCTGCTATTCAACTGCGCCTCTTTTATTGCCAGTTCTGTCTTCATTGATAAGACCTCCTCATTTCATTCAATCACTTTTACTAAAATAAAAAACTCTTTTCCACCCACTGCTACAAAGTAACAATGGGGAGAAAAGAGCTCACTCACGGTACCACCCATTTTTGCCGGCACCTCACGGTACCGGCCTTATGGACTGCATGATAAGAGGGGTAAATGTTAATAAGGAGTTAATTTTATGGCGGTCATTCCATTTAATTTATCACTTACCATGCAGTCCGTTAATAACGGGTGGGACGCACCCGGCTGATCCTAATAAGTATGAACCTTTCAGAACAGCACTCAGGGATGAGCATAAAGTTTATATTGATCTGGGCTTTCAGCCGGGTCCCATTCTCTTTAAATCAATACGGCAAACTTTAAATTCCCTTCAAAGCTTTGTAGATTATTCGATTTGAATTAATCTGATATTTCTGTGATATGATGTTGAGAGTTATATTACAGCCTTTTCGCGTAAAAATCAACCTTTTCACAAAGTTTTTTTTAAATTGTCTAAATCTTTTGTATTTGAAAACGATTACAACCTTGATGTGATGCATTGTTCGGTTTTTTAAAGTTTTTTAAAGTTTTTTCATGGATATATAAGGGTTTGAAATAAAAATATACACACAGCATATAAAAAACCCGGACGATTAACATCGCCCGGGTCTTTTGATCATGTTCATCTTTGGTTGATGTCATCCCTGTTCAGGAAATCCGTCACCGCACCGAGTGAGGAGTGGGAGACGATATGTGCATACTTTCCGAGCACGCCTTTCTTATAAAGCGGCGGCAGTTCGAGTTTGTCCGCACGTGCCTTCATTTCTTCAGGTGAGACATTCATCGTGATATTCTTCATATCCTGGTCGATCGTCACAAGGTCGCCTGTCTTGACGAGTGCAACCGGGCCGCCTTCCTGCGCTTCAGGCGCAATATGGCCGACGACGAGGCCGCGTGTGCCGCCTGAGAATCTGCCGTCCGTGAGCAGTGCGACGTCTTCGCCGAGACCTTTTCCTGAAATCAGGCTGGACAACGACAGCATCTCGGGCATGCCCGGGCCGCCTTTCGGTCCGACATAACGCACGATGACGACATCGCCCTTTTCGATTTCATTGGCCATCACTGCATCAATCGCCTCCTGCTCCGTGTCGAACACTTTGGCAGGACCTTCATGACGGCGCACCTTGACACCCGATACTTTCGCGACTGCGCCTAATGGTGCAAGGTTCCCTTTAAGCACGATCAGAGGACCATCCGCACGCTTCGGCTTCTCGAGCGGCAGGATGACATCCTGTCCTTCTTTCAGTGGTTCAACTTCTTCGAGGTTTTCAGCAATCGTCTTGCCGGTCACCGTCAGACAGTCGCCGTGGATCAGGTCGTTTTCATACAGATACTTCATTACGCCCTGCACACCGCCGACATTGTAAAGATCCTGGAAGACATACTTGCCGCTCGGCTTCAGATCCGCCAGATGCGGCACTTTTTCCTGCATGACGTTGAAGTCATCGATGCTCAGTTCCACTTCAGCCGCATGTGCGATGGCAAGCAGATGAAGGATTGCGTTCGTGGAACCGCCGAGGGCGTATACGACCGTGATCGCATTTTCAAACGCTTCTTTCGTCAGGATGTCTTTTGGATATATGTCTTTTTCAAGGAGGTTCAAAACGGCTTTGCCCGCTTCATATACATCCTGCTCCTTGTCTTTGGACGCAGCAGGGTTCGAAGATGATCCCGGCAGGCTCATGCCCATAGCTTCCAGGGCTGCAGCCATGGTGTTTGCCGTGTACATGCCGCCGCAGCCGCCCGGTCCCGGACAGCCGTTGCATTCGATTGCCTTCAATTCCTCATCATCGATCTCCCCGTTGTTCCATTTGCCGACACCTTCGAAGACACTGACGAGGTCGATGTCCTCGCCGTCATGTCTGCCCGGTGCGATCGTTCCGCCGTAGACGAATACGGCAGGGACGTTGAGGTTTGCCATTGCGATGGCACAGCCCGGCATGTTTTTATCACAGCCGCCGATCGCGACAAGTGCATCAAGGTTCTGTCCGCCGACCATCGTTTCGATCGAATCCGCGATGATGTCCCTTGAAGGCAGTGAAAAACGCATACCCTGCGTGCCCATTGCGATGCCGTCCGCGACAGTGATTGTATTGAACTGGATCGGTACACCGCCTGAGGTGCTGACACCCTCTTTTGCGAACTGCGCCAGATCATTCAGGTGGATGTTGCACGGCGTCGTTTCCGCCCAGTTGCTTGCCACGCCGATCTGCGGCATCTGGAATTTCTCGTCGGTGAAGCCGACCGCCCTGAGCATCGCACGGTTCGGTGCCTTGACGTTGCTTTCTGTGTAAACTTTACTGTTGATTCTGAGATCTTTTTTCTCTGACATGAATTCTCCCGCCTTTTTAAGTGATTATTTCTTCTGTCTGTCCTGTTTCTTTTTGTGCATCTGTACCTTCTTCATCATTCTTGATTTTACTCATCCAGTTTGCGACGAGTGACCCTGATATGTTGTGCCATACCGAGAAAATCGCACCCGGAACTGCTGCGATCGGTGAAAAATGCGCGGTCGCAAGCGTCGCCGCAAGCCCTGAGTTCTGCATGCCCACTTCGATGGAGACCGCTTTCTGGTCCTGTACTTTGAAGTTCAGCACTTTGCCGAGCAGGAAGCCTGCAGCATAACCGAGCAGGTTATGCAGGATGACGACTGCAAATATCAGCAGTCCGGTCTCGATGATGTTCTGGACGTTCGTCGAGACGACGGCTGCAATTACACCGATTATACCAATAACCGACACCAATGGTAAAACACCCACCACTTTTTCCACGCGTTCACCGAGCAGATAGTTGACGAATATGCCCAGTACGACCGGTATCAATACGATCTGCACTATGGAGATGAACATCGCCATGAACGACACCGGCAGCAGTGCACTCGCAAGGAGCAGTGTCAGCATCGGCGTGATGACCGGTGCAAGCAGTGTGGAGATGGATGTCGCCGCAATGGAGACTGCGACGTTGCCTTTGGCAAGGAAAGTCATGACGTTGGATGACGTCCCGCCCGGTGTACACCCGACCAGTATCACACCGATCGCGATTTCTGCCGGCAGCTGGAATGCCCATACCAGTAATATCGAGATGAGCGGCATGATCGTATACTGCGCGAGCACAGTCACAAGGACCGGCTTCGGCGCCTTGACGACCTGCTTGAAGTCACTGAGCTTCAAAGTGAGTCCCATGCCGAACATGATGATTCCAAGCAGTATCGAAATGTACGGCGCGATCCAGGTGAACCCTTCCGGTAAAACAAACGCGAGAACCGCAAAGACGAGTGCCCATACCGCGAAAGTGCTGCCCACGAACTGGCTGAAACGAATTAATGCATTCATAACTGAAGACCCCATTCTATGTATATTCATTTAATAGCACTTATGATAACAAATTTTCAGGGAAGACAATAGCCTTATTTTTTAATTTTTAGAATCTTTCCATCTTTCCAACGGTCGGAGCAGTCATATGGAGTCTGATTTCATCGTATTGGTACCGATTACAAATCATGCAGACTTTTTTGTAACTAATTGCACTGATTGGGCGGCAAATAAAAAAAGCCCGCACATGGCGGGCTCATTCATCATCTGTAATCATCATTGTTGCGGCGGTCCACGTTCTGGCGGCGCTCTGTCGCTGCGTCCTTTTCATAGCCGTAGTCCTTATCACGTCCGGAACGGCTGCGGTCATCATCGACGGCGATGCCGTGCGTGCGCTTATATTCCTCTTCAGTCACAGGTTCCACCGTGCTTTCGGAATCGATGTTGCCGTCCACGAAGCGGTCGTTCTCCTTCGTCTCCGTGTAATGGTCGCCTTCGCTTATCTTGTTGAACTGGCGGGTTTCCTCAATGTCGCTCCGACGGTCACTCCTGTTGTCGTCCCTGTAGTCGCGGTCGGTCCGGACATCATCTCTGTCCCTGCCCCTGCTGCGGTCGGTTTCATATTCACGCTCGCGTTCATACTCCTGGTGGCGCGCATAATCGCTCTGTTTTCCGCGGTCATCAAGATCACGGTCGTATCTTACAGGTCCCGCGTTCGGGTCTTCAGAGCGGTCCCTTATCCCGCCGCGTCCTTCATCAAGCGGCTCCAGGTCATCGCTTGTGATCACTTCATCCTTCCTGACGAATAAAAGGATCGCTGCAATGATGAAGAATAACGGTATAAGTCCTGTAATCACACCCAGTACAAGCGGTGCTGACAACAGCCCGGCAAGCAGCAGGAGGAATCCTGCTAAAATGCGGCGTCTCATGGTCAACAGCCCGAACAGGCCGAGTATCAGCGGCAGTGCCAGGTACAGTGCGAACATCCAGAAGCTGTTCAGGATCCCGATCATCATCTGGGACATTTCTTCTGCGCTCACACCGTCAAGATTCTGCATTTCTATCTGTTCCTGGGCGATCATGTTGATTTCATCAAGGAATGCCTGATCGTTCACCGTCACCAGTGAGAAAAATAACAGGAATCCTGCGATGATAAGTAATCCGATCCATGCCAGCCAACCGAATATCTTTTCTGCAATACGGCTCACCGGCCGTACAGTCTGTGTGTATTCTCGTCTAGCCATAGCGACCTCCTGTAAATATGTCTTTTAAAATCACTTCTTTAAACCATTACCCGTGATAATATAATTTAATCACAAATGTTCTGCATTATATATTTTAAACCGCAGATATCAAATGCGCAATCCGCAGCAGTCACGCCCTGATGATATCCTGGTCGCCGGCGTCTTTCAGCTGTCTGACCAGGGTGTAGGACTCGAGGCCGCTCTGCTCCTTGAATTCCCTGAAAAGCGTCTTCTCCCCGCTCTTCGAAGGTACGACCTCCTTGAAGGCCCTGTAGCGCCGTTTAAGTTCCGCCGCTGCAATCCCTTCATCATGGCCGTATTCCACCGCTTCGAAAAATTCAACGACTTTGACGACTTCATCCGTCGTCCAGTCGGTATCCAACGGATAACTGTATTCCTGTGCCATCTTCAATCACCTCATAAAAATCAAAAATAAAAGGCGTCATAAAGACGCCTTGAACTTTACATTACATGGAGTGGATCGGTCTGCCCAGTGCAACTTCAGCCGCTTCCATAGGGATCTCACCTAAAGTCGGGTGTGCATGGATCGTCAGAGCGATATCTTCCAGAGTGATACCAGTCTCGACGGCAAGTCCGAGTTCTGC
Source organism: Salinicoccus kekensis (assembly GCF_900220995.1). GTDB lineage: Bacteria > Bacillota > Bacilli > Staphylococcales > Salinicoccaceae > Lacicoccus > Lacicoccus kekensis. Next base: position 131,020 of record NZ_OBQF01000001.1, on the reverse strand, counting down.
GATGATGTCGGAAGCACCGTCACCTGCGATCTGCGCACCAAGTACGAGGCCGTCTTCTTTACGTGCAACGACTTTTACGAAACCGTCTGATTTGTTCAGACCGAGTGCACGTCCGTTTGCACCGAATGGGAACTGGCCTGTGACGACTTCATAGCCCTCTTCCTTGGCATCCGCTTCGTTGAATCCGACCGTCGCCAGTTCAGGCTCGGTGAAGCATACTGCCGGCATGCCGATGTAGTCGACTTCAGACTTCTCGCCTGCAATCGCTTCAGCGGCGATCTTGCCTTCGTAGCTTGCTTTGTGTGCAAGCGGAAGACCTTCAACGATATCACCGATCGCGTAGATGTTGTCGATGGAAGTCCTTGACTGCTTATCGACTTCGATCAGCCCGCGGTCCGTCTTTTTGATGCCGAGCTCTTCAAGGCCGATTTCTTCAGTGTTCGGTTTACGGCCGACAGTGACGAGCACGTAGTCCGCTTCGACTTCGTGTGTTTCACCTTTGGCTTCATAAGTGACCTTCACACCGTTTTCAGTTTCTTCAGCAGATTTCGCCATCGCCTGAGTGACGATTTTAGCACCTTTTTTCTTGAGGTTACGTTTGACGAGCGCAGTCATGCGCTTTTCAAATCCGCCGAGGATGTCTTTTTGGCCTTCGAGGATCGTCACTTCAGTGCCGAAGTTCGCATAAGCCGTGCCGAGTTCCGTACCGATGTAGCCGCCGCCGATGACGATCAGCTTCTCAGGTTTCTCTTGAAGGTCAAGTGCACCTGTTGAATCGATGATGCGCTCGCCGAACTTGAAGCCTGGGATTTCAATCGGACGTGAACCTGTCGCGATGATTGCATTTTTGAACTTGTAAGTCTGGGACTGCTTATCGTCCATGACTTTCATCGTGTTGTTGTCGACGAAGTAAGCTTCACCTTTGACCATGTCGACTTTGTTGCCTTTCAGAAGACCTTCGACACCGCCGACAAGTTTGTCGACGACACTTTGCTTGAAGGACTGCACTTTGGAGAAATCAAGGCTGACATTTTCAACTTTGATGCCCATCTCCTCGGAATTCTGCGCTTCCTGGAAACGGTGTGAGGATGAGATGACTGCTTTCGACGGAATACATCCGACGTTCAGGCATACGCCTCCCCATGCGTTCTTCTCGACGATCGTCACTTTCTGTCCCAACTGTGCTGCACGTATTGCCGCAACATAACCTCCAGGACCTGCACCAACTACAACTGTATCTGTTTCAATAGGAAAATCTCCAACTACCATTCCAATTATCCCTCCATCAGTAATAATTCCGGATTATTCAATAATCTCTTGATATGATTTAAAGCAGTTTGAGCTTTCATGCCATCAACCTGTCTATGGTCATAGCTCAATGATAACGCAAGAACACGTGCCGGTACAACCTGACCGTCCCTGACGATCGCTTTTTCCTCGATGCGCCCGATTCCAAGGATTGCCACTTCAGGCTGGTTGATGACCGGGGTGAAGTGGGCTCCGCCTGCAGAACCGAGGTTTGAGATCGACATTGAGCCGCCCTTCATCTCGTCGCCGGACAATTTGCCGTCGCGGGCTTTTTCAGCAAGCTGGTTGATTTCATCCGAGATTTCGAACATCGACTTCTTGTCGGCATCTTTGATGACCGGGACGACGAGGCCACGCTCGGTGTCCGCTGCGATGCCGATGTTGTAGTAGTGCTTCTGGATGACCTCCATTGATTCGCTGTCGATGGAAGTGTTCAGTTCCGGGAATTTCTTCAGTGCCGATACCACCGCTTTGACCACATAAGGGAGGAAAGTGAGTTTGACACCCTGCTCTGCAGCGATCTCCTTGAATTTCTTGCGGTGATCCCACAGTTCATCTACTACGACTTCATCAAGATGCGTCACGTGAGGTGAAGTCTGTTTGGAATTCACCATGGCTTTGGCGATCGCTTTCCTCATGCCGGACATTTTCTCCCGTGTTTCAAGGGATTCGTCCGCTGAAGCGGCTGCTGCTTGTGCCTCTTCCTGTGGTGCCTCTTCGGAAGCCGCTTCTTCTCCGGATTCTGCCGGCGCATCGCCGCTCTTGAATGCTTCGATATCTTCCTTCGTCACACGGCCGTTTTTACCCGAACCGCTCACCTGGCTGATATCGATGCCTTCTTCACGGGCAAACTTCCGCACCGACGGCATCGCGATCACACGGCCGCCTGAAGGTTCTTCTTCTTTTCCATCTTCCTGCTCTTCGGAATCGTCCCCGCCTTCTGCTTCCGGCTCGGCTTCTTCCTTTTTGGAGTCGTCTTTCTTTTCTTCCTCTTCAGAACTTTCTTCTTTGGCGCTTTTTTCTTTGGAGCTTTCTTCTTCTGATGCTTCGGACTCGCCGCTGTCTTCGGAACCGTCATCGATCGTCACGATGACAGTGCCCACGGTCGTCACTTCACCTTCTTCAATATGAAGCTTTTTGATCGTGCCGTCAACCGGTGACGGTATTTCGACAAGTGCTTTATCGTTCTGGATTTCAGCGAGTACGTCGTCTTCTTTGATTTCATCGCCTTCGGCGACCATCCACTTCGCTATCTCACCTTCGTGGATGCCCTCGCCGATATCAGGCAGTTTAAATTCAAAAGCCACTGTAACTCCTCCTTTTTGAATGTGTTTATATTAGAAATTATACACTTCTTTGGCAGTTTCAATGATATCGTCCTTGTTCGGCAGCCATACTTCCTCCGCCTGTGTGAAAGGATAGACCGTATCCGGTGCCGTCACCCGCTTGATCGGTGACTCGAGGCTTAGAATCACGCGTTCGGACAGTTCGGCTGCAACGTTCGCTGCAATTCCGGCCTGGCGCTGTGCTTCCTGCACGACCACCGCGCGGTTCGTCTTTTCAACCGATTCGACCAGGGTGTCATAATCCACAGGGGACACCGTACGGAGGTCGATCACCTCTGCGGAGATCCCATCCTCTTCAAGCGCTTCTGCAGCCTTCAGGGATTCCTGCACCATCGCACCATATGCGATCAGGGTGATGTCCGTGCCTTCCCGCTTCACTTTCGCCTTGCCGATTTCAACCGTATAATCCTCTTCCGGCACTTCTTCACGGAAGGAGCGGTACAGTTTCATATGCTCAAGGAAGACCACCGGATCATCCGAACGTATCGCTGAGATCAGGAGACCTTTCGCATCTGCAGGGTTGGAAGGGATGACCACTTTCAAGCCCGGCGTCTGTGCCATCAGGCCTTCCAGTGAATCCGCGTGCATTTCAGGCGTGTGGACGCCGCCGCCGAATGGTGCACGGATGACGACCGGTGTCGGTTTTGATGCACCTGAACGGTAGCGGTGCCTTGCGATCTGACCTGCAACCCCGTCCATCGCCTCGAATACGAATCCGAAGAACTGGATTTCCATGACGGGACGGTACCCTTCCAGCGTCAGGCCGAGGCCCATCGATACGAGGGCACTTTCGGCAAGCGGCGTATCGAATACGCGTTCTTCGCCGAATTCTTTCTGCAGGCCTTCAGTCGCACGGAAGACACCGCCGTTGACGCCGACGTCCTCACCGAAGACAAGGACATTTTCATCATTTTTAAGTTCAGTGGCCATCGCTTCTGTGATCGCCTGAATCATCGTCTTTTCAGCCATTATCTATTTCGACTCCTTTTCTTTGTAGACTTCGTACTGTTCTTCAAGATTTTGCGGCATCTCGTCATACATGATCTCCATCAGCTGGGTGACAGTCTGTTTACCTGTCGCATCCGCCTCTTTGATCGCTTTTTTGACATCCTCTTTCGCCTGCTCCATTACCTCGTTCTCTTTCTCTTCGCTCCAGAGGTCCTTTGATTCAAGGAACTTGCGGAAGCGGACGAGCGGGTCCTTCTTCTCCCATTCGGAGTCCTCATCGGATGTACGGTAGCGTGTCGGGTCGTCCCCGGCCATCGTATGCGGACCGTAACGGTAGCAGAGCATTTCGATCAGCGTCGGGCCTTCACCGTCCACGGCGCGGTCCCTCGCGTCTTTCGTCACTTTATATACAGCAAGCGGGTCCATGCCGTCGACGAGCACACCCGGTATGCCGACTGAAACTGATTTCTGCGCCAGTGTTTTGGCATTCGTCTGCAGGTCGCGCGGGGTGGAGATTGCATAATGGTTGTTCTGGATGACGAAGATCGCCGGCGCGAGATAAGCGCTTGCAAAGTTGATGCCTTCATAGAAGTCACCCTGTGAAGATCCGCCGTCGCCCGTATAAGTGATGGCCACGGATTTCTTGCCGCGTTTCTTCAGTCCGAGTGCGACGCCTGCCGTCTGCACGAACTGCGCCCCGATGATGATCTGCGGGCTTAAAGCGTTTACACCTTCCGGGAACTGGTTCCCTTTGAAGTGGCCGCGTGAGAACAGGAAAGCCTGTGTCAACGGAAGGCCGTGCCAGATCAGCTGCGGTACATCCCTGTAGCCCGGGAGGATGTAGTCCTCTTTTTCAAGGGCGTACTGGCTTGCGATCTGTGATGCTTCCTGACCGGCAGTCGGTGCATAGAAGCCGAGGCGGCCCTGTCTGTTCAGCGAGATTGAACGCTGATCCAGGACACGTGTCCAGACCATGCGCCTCATCAGCTCGACGAGTTCATCGTTCGATAAGTCGGGCATGTCCTCCTTGTTCACTATTTCCCCTTTTTCGTCCAGAATCTGGTACATTTCAAATTTTTCTTCGATCTCTTCCAATGTTTTTACAGGATCGAATCCTTTTTTAGATGCCATTGAATGTTCACCGAACCTTTCACAATTTAGTGGTTATTCACTAACCATTTATATAAGATTTTATCACACCCTGTTATAACAGTAAATTAAGCGGATGTGAAACAGATTGATACAAACATTGATGCAAAGCGCTTACAAAGTCAGAACAGAAAAATCTGTTATATGACACGGGCATTTTATTCCGCAAAGATGCTGTAAACTTCATTCTTTACTTCATTTAGCCTTTCCGTGGCCGTCGCAAACTCGTCCTGGGTTTCTGTAAGCGCTTCATATTCTTCGTTCAGGGTGTTGATGCGGTCGTCGATGGTGTCCTGGCTCAACTCTTCGGACTGCAGGTGTTCAAACAGCCCCATCTCCTTATCCAGCACCCTCCCGAACACATTCATCAGGTCGTCGTGCACATCATAGCGTTCATCGGCTGCGGTGATCAGCCCCTCGGCATGCTGGCGGTATTCTTCGTTATCGATGTCCTCGATACCTTCCGCCGCTTCAGCCGCTTTCTCCTCAGACTCCGCCATGACCGCCTCTTCAGCCCTGATCAGTTCGAGACGTTCTTCGGTATTCGTTTCAAGTGCCTCGCCCATATCCGTCAATTCACTGCGTTCCGCCGTCGATAAGTTGTCCTGAATCTGTCCCCGCTCATTTTCGAGTGCATTGTAGTCACTGCTGATGTCACGGATCTCCTCTTCAATTTCAAGCGTTTCCTGGAAATCAGTATAGAAGTCTTCCAGTTCATCCATTTCACTGCTGCATGCGCCAAGTATAAAGATCAAACCTGCGATCATGGAGCCGGCAATCTTCCTCATTAAAAATCCCCCACATTATCCATTTTAAATAGTCACCAGATGTTATCTATCATGTCCATTTATAGTATACTATAAATATTCCTACACAAAAACAGGAGGGTTTACCGTGTTAACAATGAAAGACATCGTACGTGATCCGGATCCGGTCTTAAGGAAGAAGGCCTCTGAGATTACTGATATAGACGAAGAAACCATTTCACAGCTGGAAGAAATGAGGGAATACCTCATCAACTCCCAAAATCCGGAGACCGCGGAGAAGTACGGTCTGCGACCGGGCGTCGGCATCGCCGCACCCCAGATCGGCCTCGATAAGAGGATGCTCGCCATTTATGTGGAGAATGAAGAAGGCGAAGCGGAATACGATTATATGCTGATCAACCCGAAAGTGAAGAGCCATTCGGTGACCGAGACATACCTGCCGGGCGGCGAGGGGTGCTTGAGCATCGATGAGGAATATGAGGGGCTCGTCCACCGGTACCAGCGGGTGCGCATCACAGCGACGACGATCGACGGGAAACCGATCGAGATCAAGGCGAAAGGGTATCTTGCTGTCATACTCCAGCATGAACTCGACCATCTCGACGGCATATTATTCTATGACCACATCGACAAGGATTTCCCGAACGATCCGAAAATCGGCGCAAAACCATTGGAATAATAAAAAAACCCGTGAATCCACGGGTTTTACAGGAAATCATCCCGGCGTTCCTTGAACGGGATGTTTTTTTCATAGAGCAATGGCTTCAGTTCATCGAACGTCTCCAGGTCCAACACTTCAGGATCCTTGACGTGCCTCGGCCGGTGGATGTCCCCCGTGCCTGTCCCGTCCGAGTATTCGTAGTTCATGACGACGCCCCTGTCACGGACATTGAACTCGAGACGGCTGAACTCACGGTCTTCGCGTTCCGACTCCATCATGATCCGCTTCAATAAGTCTTGTGCTTTCACATGCTTCCCTCCATTCACTTCCATTATAAAGTCTTTGCATGCCGGTCGTCTATATTGTAGAATAAAAATAAGTGTATATGGGGGATGTGGCCATCCTGACGTGACGGTTACGCTGGAGATGCAGAGTGGCCGGGACGCATCCCTGGGAGAAGAAGTTTATTAGGCAGTGAATTCAGGAAGAAAGATTAATCCTAAAATTGTGCTTAACTTATATTGAGCACAATTTTTTTGATGATAATAAAAACCAATATATATATAAAAAGGAGAAATGGAAATGGCAGTATTCAAAGTGTTTTACCAGGAAAACCTGACAGACCGCATCATCCGTGAAGACACGTTCACAAAGTATTTCGAAGCCGAGTCAGAAACGGAAGTGCGGAGGATTTTAAACGACTCCGGCTACAACATCGAATTCATCGAGGAACTCAGCGATGCTCACCTGAATTACGAAAAAGAAAACAATTCACAATTTAAGGTGGAGAATTTATAATGGCACTTGAAAAACAGGAAGTCGGCGTATTCGCGCTGGGCGGTCTTGGTGAAATCGGCAAGAACACCTACTGCGTCGAATACAAAGACGAAATCATCATCATCGACGCCGGGATCAAGTTCCCGGATGACGAGCAGCTCGGGATCGACTATGTCATACCCGACTACAGCTATCTGATCGAGAACAAACATAAGATCAAAGCGCTCGTCGTCACACATGGACATGAGGACCACATCGGCGGCATACCGTATTTATTGAAAGAGCTGAACGTACCGATATATTCCGGCCCGCTCGCACTCGGGCTGATACGCAACAAATTGGAAGAGCATCGTTTGCTGCGTACGGCGGAACTGCATGAAGTCCAGGAGGATACCGTACTCGACTTCGGCACCATGACCGTCGACTTCTTCCTCGTCACGCACTCCATACCGGAAGCGTACGGCGTCGTCGTCAGGACACCGGAAGGCAACATCGTCCACACCGGTGACTTCAAATTCGACTTCACACCCGTCGGAGAGCCTGCAAACATCGCGAAGATGGCACAGCTCGGTGAAGAAGGCGTATTGTGCCTCTTGTCGGATTCGACGAATGCGACCGTCCCGAACTTCACGATCAGTGAAAAAGCGGTCGGCCAGAACGTCGAGGACATCTTCAGGAAATGCACGGGCAGGATCATCTTTGCGACATTCGCATCGAATATATACCGTGTGCAGCAGGCGATCGACGCCGCTGTGAAGCTCGACCGTAAAATATGCATCTTCGGACGCAGCATGGAGAACAACATCAGGATCGGCACCGAGCTCGGCTACATCAAGGCGCCGCCTGAGACGTTCATCGAGCCGAAGATGATCAACAAGATCGAAAAGCACAAAGTCATGATACTGTGCACAGGTTCCCAGGGTGAGCCGATGGCCGCCCTTTCAAGGATCGCGAACGGCACGCACCGTCAGATCAGCATCATCCCTGATGACACGGTAATATTCAGTTCATCACCGATCCCGGGCAACACATTGAGCGTCAACCGCACGATCAACTCGCTCTTTAAAGCAGGCGCGGACGTCATCCACGGCCGCCTGTCCAACATCCATACGTCGGGCCACGGTTCCCAGGAGGAGCAGAAACTCATGCTTCGCCTCATCAGGCCGAAGTACTTCATGCCGATCCACGGCGAGTACCGGATGCTGAAGCTCCATAAGGACCTCGCCGTCTCAACAGGCATGGCGGAGGAGGACGTATTCCTGATGGAACTCGGCGATGTGCTTGCGATGACCAAGGATTCGGCACGCAAGAGCCACCGCGTCCAGGCCGGCACCGTCTTCGTCGACGGCATCGGCATCGGGGACATCGGCAACATCGTCCTGCGCGACCGCAAGGACTTGTCAGAAGAAGGACTCGCGATCGTCGTCGTCTCCATCGACTTCAAGAATAAACAGCTCCTCAGCGGACCGGACATCATCTCCCGCGGCTTCGTCTACATGCGCGAATCCTACGGACTGATCCGCAGTGCAGAGAAGAAGATCAAGGACGACGTCAATAAACTCCTTGAATCGAAGGATAAAGTCGAATGGTTCAACGTCAAACAGGTCATCATCGAAGAACTCAGCCAGCACCTTTACAGAAAGACCAAACGCAGCCCGATGATCCTTCCGATGATCATGAGGGTCAATGACGAGAAACTTCAGAAGAAATAAATAAGCATGAAGCCGGGACTTTTGTCCCGGCTTTTTTATGTGCTGGTGGTGCGGGGGCGCTGGTGGTGTTTAGTTAAGGTCGGAAAATGTCGTAACTAAACGTTTGCGACCCGCAAGTGTTTAGTTGAGGCTGGAATATCTTGTAACTAAACGTTTAGGACCCGGTAGTGTTTAGTTGAGGCTGGAATATCCCGTAACTAAACGTTTGGTAGCTGGTGGTGTTTAGTTAATCCTGAAAAATCTCATAACTAAACGTTTAGAGCCCGCTAGCGTTTAGTTACGACTGCCAAAAGCCATAACTGAACAGCATTGCCCGGCCACACCGACCTCACGACAAAAAAGAGACTGGTCACACCAGCCTCTCATCTCTCCATATAAATAAATCCCTAATCCATCATCTTTTTCTCAAAGGCGGTGAGATCACTGTCCTCGCCGATGGCGATCAGTATATCATCCCGCTCGATCTCGAGGTTCGGATCCGGGGAGACGAGTATGTCGGTCCCCCGCTTAATCGCGATGATGCTGATGCCATAGACTGCGCGGATATCCAGTTCGAGAATCGAACGTCCGGCGAGTTTTTTTCCGGCAAGGTACTCCACGACTGAATATTCATTGCTCAGTTCGATATAATCCAATACTGAGCTCGACATCATCTTATGTGCGATGCGGCGTCCCATGTCGCGCTCGGGATGGACGACATAATCCGCACCGATCTTTTCGAGCACCCGCGCATGATATGTGCTCTGGGCTTTCACCGTCACACTCTTGACGCCGATATCCTTAAGCAGCAGTGTCGTCAGTATGCTCGACTGGATGTTGTCGCCGATCGCCACGATGACATGGTCGAAATTCCTGAGCCCGAGATCTCTCAGGACAGATTCCTCCGTCGTATCGGCGATCACCGATTCGGTTGCGATATCCTGGAAATCCCTCACCCGCTCGGCATCCCTGTCGATCGCCAGCACATTGGCATCCAGTTCATTCAGTTCCTCGACTATGCTGCCGCCGAACCTGCCAAGTCCGATCACCGCAAATTCCTTCTTCATTTCCGACTCCCCCGCTCTTCATATCATAATTCATATAATAAACTTCTCACTGCAGAATTCAACATATAAATGAAAAAGCCGCACCTCAAATTTGAGGTGCGGCTTGTATCACTTCAATCAGTATCCTTCCTCATTCTTCCCTTCCACATACTCCGCATTGAAGATGAAGAGCCTGAGGAGGAGTATGAGGCTCGGTATGAGCAGCAGCAGGCCGAGGACGAAGGCAACCGTCAGGCTGAATGCCATCGCTTCGTTCACGACGCTCGTGTTGATGTCAATGTAAGGATACAGTATATACGGCAGCTTGCTGATGCCGTAGCCGTAAAACGCAAATCCGAACTGCAGCATGATCATGATGAATGCAAGGCCGAAGTTCCGCTTCTTCCAGATCAGGAAGACCGCGATGATCATCGCAAGCAGGCTCAGGCCGAATAAATACCAGTAATCCTGTGCCGACTGGAAGTGCTCATAGTTGTGCTCCCTGAGGCTCAGGAAAGTGAACTGGCTGATCACAAGCATCGGCAGCGACCAGATCAGAAACCAGTTCCTGAACGTCTCCATGGCGTCTTTATTTTTCGCCTTTGATGCATAGTACGTCAGGAATCCGCTGGAGATATACAATACAAGGATGATCGCAAGGAACACGATCGTCCATGCATAGGAACTGAAGAACAGCTCCTGTATGTTCAGCTGCACCCCGTCGCCGTCCTCGTATATATATCCGCCTTCCGAGATCACCAGCACCACCGACAGTGATGCCGGGATCAGAAGCCCCGTCACCCCGTACAGGAACGCCCAGGATTTACGCGGTTTCGTCGCACTCGCGTTGAATGCATAGTAGCTTCCGCGTATCGCGAGGAGGATCAGTGCGATGCTCCCCGGTATCAACAGCGTGGTCCCGAGATAGTACGCGGTGTCCGGATAGAATCCGACGATGCCCACGAAGAAGAACACGAAGAATACGTTCGTCACTTCCCAGACCGGGCTCAAATAGCGCTGGATGATATGGCTGACCGTCCGGTGCTGGCCTGTCTCTATCGCATAGTAGTTGAAGAACCCGGCCCCGAAATCGATCGCCGCAACGATGATATAGCCGTACAGGAAAGTCCAGAGCACCGTGATTCCGATCAATTCATAATTCAGATCCATCATTTGGCATCCACTCCCTCACCGTAATATTCCGCACGCGAAGCTTCCGCCGAACTGTTGTTGAACATCTTGATCAGTACATAGGCACATGTGAATCCGAGTATGATGTACAGGATGATGAATGCAATCAGCACGAGGCCGAGTCCATCCGCATTGGTGACGGCTTCCGCCACCCGCATATAACCCCGTATGATCCATGGCTGACGCCCCATCTCCGCCAGGAACCAGCCTGCCTCGATCGCCATCATGGACAGCGGTCCGGTCAGGAAGTAGGCATACAGCAGCGCCGGATGGTGTTCGTTAAAGCGGGTGAACTTCTTGACGATGAAGTAGATCACCGAGACGCCGAAGGCATACATCCCGAAGAACACCATCAGGTCAAAGAAATAATGGATGACCATGGGCGGATGTTCTTCTTCCGGTATGTCATTCAGACCGGTCACCTCCGTATCAAAGGAGTTGCCCGACAGGAAGCTGAGCGCCCACGGGATCCTCAGCGCGTAATTCACTTCCTGTGTCTCTTCATCAAGCACGCCGAACAGGACCAGATCGGCATAAGGCTCAGTCTCGAAATGCCACTCCATCGCGGCCAGTTTTTCCGGCTGCTCATTGTGGAGGAATTTCGCTGAGAAGTCTCCTGCGACTATTGTAAGTAAACTCATGACAAGGCCGATGGCCATCGTCACTTTCAGACCCTTCATATGATATTCGCGGTCTTTTTTGAATTTATTTTTAATCAGCTTGAATGCTGCAATTGATGCAAGTATGAATGCTGCGGTCATATAGGCCGTTGCCACGACGTGGAAGACCCTCACGTAGACCGACGGGTTGAACATCGCCGCAATCGGGTCGACGTTGACGAATGCGTCTTCGGCCAAATCGAATCCGGCAGGCGTATTCATGAATGAGTTCACAGATGTGATGAACACCGCCGACAAAGTTGAACCGATGACGATTGGAATGTTCAATAACCAGTGATGCCAAGGGTTTTTGAACCGGTTCCATGTATATAGGAAAATACCCAGGAATATAGCTTCAAAGAAAAACGCAAATGTTTCCATGAACAGAGGCAGTGCGATGAGCTGTCCGCCGAGCCTCATGAAGTCCGGCCATATCAGCGACAGCTGCAGGCCGATGATGGTCCCCGTCACGACCCCGACTGCGATCGTTACGGTGAATCCTTTGGCAATCCGTCTTGCCATAGTCATATACTGGGAGTCTTTATTTTTAATACCCAAAAATTCCATGACCATAATAACGATTGGTATGCCGACACCCAAAGTGGCGAAGATTATGTGGAAACTGAGTGTACTCGCCGTTATTATGCGTCCTAATAGAACATCATCCACTTTTATCACTCCTTATATCCGTATCCCTCATTATATATCCAAATCACCGGATTTCAATTCTCATCCATGACAATATTGTGAAAAAATGTTCAATAAAATAAAAGACAATTCAACACCGCCAAAATATGGATGCCGATACGGTAAAATAAAAAAAGGCACATGAAAATTCACAGTCGGACAGCGTGAAATTCATGTGCCGTATGCACATTACAGACGTTCGGTATACTCTTTGACAAGTGCGGTCACCGTATCTGAATCCGGTGAACGGAGTGCCGCTTCAACCAGATGCTCCATATCCGTCTTTTTAAGGTTTTTGATCTGGCTGCGTGCTTTCAGCACACTGCCTGCACTCATTGAAAGTTCATCGATTCCGAGGCCGATGAGGAGTGGCATGGCAGTCGGATCCCCCGCCATCTCACCGCACATCCCGACCCATTTGTCCTCGCGGTGTGCGGCTTTCACGACGTTGTCGATCAGCCGCAGCAATGCCGGGTGGTAAGGCTGGTACAGATAGGATACGTTCTCATTCATCCTGTCTGCAGCGAATGTGTACTGGATCAGGTCGTTTGTACCGATGCTGAAGAAATCCACCACTTTTGCGAATTCATCCGCAAGGATGGCAGCGGACGGGATTTCCACCATGATGCCTGTCTCTATATCATCCCTGACGTCCACCTTGTCCGCCTTCAGTTCATCCCTGCATTCGATGAGCAGTGCTTTCGCCTCTTCGAATTCCTGGATGGTTGCGATCATCGGGAACATGATCTTCAGGTTGCCGTGTACACTTGCACGGAGCAGTGCACGCAGCTGGGTCCTGAAGAGTTCTTTATTGCCGAGGGCCATACGGATGGCTCTGTAGCCGAGGAAAGGATTGAGCTCCTTCGGCATGTCGAGGGCCGGCACTTCCTTGTCGCCGCCGATGTCGATCGTCCTGACGATGACAGGTTTATCGTCCATCTTTTCAAGCACGGTCTTATACGCTTCATACTGCTCGTCTTCAGTCGGCAGCTTGTCGCGCCCCATGTAGAGGAACTCGGTGCGGAACAGCCCGATGCCTTCTGCACCGTTATCAAGCACGCCTTCCACGTCGTCCGGCGTACCGATGTTCGCGCCGAGTTCGACCGTGATGCCGTCCTGCGTCTTCGTATCATCATCTTTTAATTCAAGCAGGGTTTCGCGCTCGCGCTTCAGCTCGTCCGTCTTCAGCTCGTAAGCCTTGATCTCCTTTTCATCCGCCCCGGCGATGACGTCTCCGGCGGTGCCGTCGACGATCACGATATCACCGTCGTTGACTGAAGCCGTCACCTCTTTGGTGCCGACGACCGCCGGGATCTCAAGGGAGCGTGCCATGATTGCCGAATGCGATGTACGGCCGCCTGCGTTCGTCACAAAACCTTTGACGAAGCGCTTGTCGAGCTGGGCGGTGTCGGAAGGCGTCAGGTCATCGGCAATGATGATGACTTCCTCATCAATCGATGCCGGATCCGGCAGTGCACGTCCGAGCAGATGTGCAAGCAGGCGCTTCGAGACATCTTTGATGTCCGCTGCACGCTCCTTCATGTATTCGTTATCCATCTCTTCAAAAGTCTTCAAATACTGGTCGCGCACCTCGACGAGTGCCTGCGGTGCACTCAGCCCGCCGGTGATCTTCCCTTCGATCGGGCCGATGAATTCCGGATCATCGAGGACCATGAGGTGTGCTTCGAAAATCGCAGCATGCTCGGGTCCTACGGTCTCTTCTGCATGGTTGCGGATTTTGGTGACCTCCACTTTCGTCTCGTGGAGGCCATTTTTGAATTTCTGCACTTCATCTGCCGATGCACTGCCGTCGATTGAAGTTTCGGTGAAATTCAGGTCGGGTTCGACGAGTGAGTAGGCTTTTGAAATCGCAATGCCGTCACTTGCGCCGATCCCTTTCAGTATTTTTGACATCAGCCAGTCAGCCCCTCTTTGCTAAGAGTATCCGTCACTGCCTGCAGTGCTTCTTCTTCATCATTCCCGTCTGCATAGACAGTGACTTCCGAATCTTTGCCCACTCCGAGTGACATGACACCCATGATTGATTTCAGGTTGACTTTCTTGCCGTTGTACTCCAGCTGCAGATCCGAATCAAACTTGGATGCCGTCTGTACGAGGATGGTTGCGGGCCTTGCATGTATACCTGTTTCGTCTGTTATGAAATATGATTTTTGCTCCATTGCTGATTATCTCCTTTTTGTCGTGAAATGAATTGATTGTGTTTACAGCATTGCTTAATATGATTTTATCACCTTGGACGGGACAAATGCCAACAAGAATGTCCTAAGGGTCAGGCGGCCTGATTCCTTAGATGTTCCACCACATGTTCGATATGGTCATCGCCGAGTTTCTTCATCAGGAAGTAGCTGACCCCCGCCCCGAGCACATTGCCGAGGAGCGTCACCAGGCCGAACCTGCTGAACTTCTGCTTTTTGCTGAATATGCGGAAGACGAACGGGGTGACGTTTTTCCGCATCAACTCACTGCCGATGCTGGTCCCCATCACCCAGGCACGTGTCATGAGATCATCACTCGTCGTGGACACATCATCATGATCCACCTCGAAGATTTCCTCGATCTCGCCGTAGATATCCTTCATCAGCTTCATATCTGTGCCGACATCAAGGAACGGGATCGGAAGGATCGCAGCGATGGCTGAGGTCCTCGCTTTTTTCTTGACCAGCTCCTGCGCCTCTTCCTGTTTCTGCTTCAGATTCTGCTCAGTGATTTGATATTGAACCATAAATAACCCTCTCTCCATAAGAATACTTATCTAGTGTTTACAATACCCAAATCCCTGTTTTCTAATCGTTGGCAAGCTTTATCGTGACGATTTTCAAGTACTTGCCGCTCTTGTAGCCTTTGGTCGTTTTGAAGTCCTTCGGCAGCCCCTTGACATCCTTCAGGGTGTAACGGATGCCGAGTCCGTTCATCGTCTCATCGATCTGTTTTTTGAACTGATTCAGTGTGAACGTCTCCAGGTTCTGGCTTAAGATCAGTTCGCCGCCGGGTTTCAATATCTTAACCGCTTCGCGGATCAGCTGCGGATAGTCGCGCCCGACCTTGAAGAATTTCTTCTTGTTCCGGCTGAAGCTCGGCGGGTCGATCAGTATGACATCGAACTGCTGGTTCTTCCTCGCCGCATATTTGAGGTATTCAAAAGTATCCATAATGTGTATATGGTGGTTGTCGAGCGGAAGATCGTTCACATTGAAGTTGTCCGTGACGAGTTCCGTCGTCCTTCCCGCGAGGTCCACGCTCGTCGTCGACATGCCGGCCATGGCGGCCGCGACTGAAAAGGAGCCGCTGTATGAGAAGAGGTTCAGGAACGTCTCGTTATGAGATCTTTTATTGTTGAGGAGCGTCTTCCGCGTCTCGCGCTGATCCAGGAACAACCCGGTCATCGGGCCGGTCTTCAGATGAACGTTGAAGCGCATGCCGCTCTCGGTCACCACGATCTTCTCCGGCACATTGCCCGTCACGTGGTTGTTTTCAATCTGCATACGGCCGTCGATTGAAAATCTCGTCTGCTCAGTGATCGAGTCCGGCGAGAGTGCCTCTATCAGCACCTGGACGACCAGATTGCGGATCTTGTAGATTCCTGCGGAATAATAGGTGATGAGCAGGTGCCCGTTGAAATTGTCGATGGACAACCCGCCGATGCCGTCGCCGATTTCATTGAAGATGCGGAAGACATCCGTATCCTCCTGGTTGTAAAGCGGCGTCCGATCCTCGATCGCCCCGGTGATCTTTTCCCTGATGAATGCTTCATCTATAGGTGTATCCTTGTCGTGCGAAAGGATCCAGCCGTGTGTCCTCTGTTCGAAGCTCATCATCGCATAACCGATGAACCCGCCGAGGTAATCGGTCAGTTCGACCACTTCGCCGTCCTTCAAAAAGACGGAGTCGCTCAAATCTTCTTCGTTGATATTCAGTTTACCATTATGGAAAGGTTTCTCTGCACCTTTTTTCAATTGTATGACATTCATCTGAAAGCATCCTTTGTAATGAGGAATTTGTGTAGCAGGCTTGCGGCGAGCGCACTCGTCCGGTCACCCTGATCAAGCGGCGGTGCCGTCTCGCTGATGTCGAAGCTTGCGAGGTTTTCGACGCCCGCAAGCCGTTCGATCAGGTCGTGTATCTCCATTGATGTGAAACCGTTCGGCAGCGACATGCTGACGCCCGGCGCATAGGCTGTTGCGATCGAGTCCATGCACAGCGTCGCAAAGACGAAGTCATAGCTTTCAAGCGCCTTGAACATGTAGCCGGTGACCTTCGGCGAACTCCGCATCTCGCCGAGCTTCGCATAGTTCACGTTGAGCGCATCCGCCGTGTCAAAAAGCGTGCCCGTGTTGCCGCTTTCCTGGATGCCGAGCACATAATAGTCGACGTCCGTGTCCTGCGTCAGTATTTGATAGAACATCGTCCCGGACGTCGCCTGATTCTCGATCCGGAGGTCGAAATGCGCATCGAAGTTCAGCACCGCGATCTTCGCATCGGGGTATGCTTCCCTGACACCGAGATAATGCCCGTAGAGCGTCTCATGCCCGCCGCCGATGATGAGCGGGAAATCACCGTTTCCGAGGATTTCCGCAGCTGCAGATCCGAGGGCATGCTGCGAGGTCTCGAGGTCTTCTGTCCCCATCACGGTGCCGTAATCGTAGATCTCCTCAGTATACGGCAGGCCCGCAAGCTTCTCGCGGACTTTGAACGGCCCTTCCGCTGCGCCGGCATGACCTTTATTGCGCTTGACGCCTTCATCGGAGGAGAAGCCGAGGAGGACGGGTGCCGCACTCCCCGGCTGTTTCTCCTCGTAATCTTCGATCACCTGATGGATGCGTTCCTTTACATCCGGGTTATCGATGCGGCCTTCAAGTTTTTGCTTTTTTATTTCTGTCATTTGCAGTCCCTCCATTGAATTCTTTAAAGATGCTGAATAATACAAGCGGTGTCGTGAGCACCACCAGTACGATGTTGAACGGCAGGATGAAGAGCGAGAGCTCCACCTCGTGGAAGACGGTGATGAACAGGCTCACCGTAAGCTTCAGCCACAGCGCGATGATGACGATCATCTGCCTGTTGTAGTAGATGTTCTTCCACAGGTTCATGACGGTGAAGTACAGGTAGAGAAGTGCCAGCACAAGCGTCAGGAACAGGTTGATCCATTCATACAGATAGCTCATCTGCGACAGCCTGAAATAGCCTTCCGTGAATACACCCTGCCTGTTGTTGAATTCCACCCCGATGAATACGAGGACGAGCAGGCCGAGCAACAGCTCGAGGTAATTGACCTTGAGCCATCCCGGGATCCCGATTTCGAGGAAGTCCTTCGTGCGGTTGAGCAAACGGTTCCTGAACTGGTACATCTTCTCCGAGAACCCGAGATATTGGTTCGGATTCAGTTTGCTTATGCCGCGCTTCGAACTTCTGGATAATTCTTCTTCACTTTTCGTTTTCGGTTTTTTGAGCAGGTTTTTGGATTTGGATAAAAAGACCCCCACCCACAGCGCCATCAGTGCGAGCACCAGCACGAGGGCGAAGAACATGTTGATGCTGAGGACATCCGTCGGGTTCAGTGCATCCTCGATGTTCGAATATACGGCATTCTGCGTGAAGAAATACGCCACGCCGTAGAAGAACATGATGATCATGTAATGCTCTTTCCGGTGCTTCGGGTTCAAATATTCATTGTAGATGTTGTAAAGCAGATGGACCATGAATGCGATGAAGAATAAAATCGCCCACCAGCCATAGACCTGCATCATCAATATGGTTGTAATGATGAATAAAAACAACGCAAGCCCAAGGAAGAAGAAAGACAGCATCCCATCATACCTCGTCGTGTCCCTGACCGTCTTGCCGACCTTGAACATGAAGACGCCGAACAGGATGAGCAGTATGCCGGCGATGATCGGGAAGTTGCCGATCAGGATCGACAGCATGTTCGTCACTTCAAGGAAGAAAGCATTGAACAGATCCCATATCGTATCGATCTCCGATTCATCCACAGGACTGCCTTCTGCAGCACCCCGTATCCTTCCGGTATTAAATAAAATGAAAACACCTAATATTATGAAGAATAAGCCGAGCAGCAGGCTGATATGCACTTCACTCTGACTTCTCAATTTTTTAAACATCCAGTTCACCTCAGTCCCTCACCATTATAGTAGAAATACAGGAATATTGCATTATACAAGCGGCTGCATATGTGTGCGGCCTCATGATTTTATTTGAAAATTTTTTTGATCTCCATGTTTACTGCAGGAGGCCCTGGGTATATATAGAGTACAGATAATAATATAATATAATGATATTCTCCCAGGAGAGTGATACAAGTGGCTTTGGACAAGGATAAAAAAGATGTATTCGAAGAAGAGAAACGCGAACAGGCTCGTGAAAAAGAGCGTGACGCGAAAGAAAATACAAAAGATCTAGAAAGTGATGACGCGAAAGAAGGCGAACAGGAAACAAAGGAAAACCTCCAGGACGCCTATGAATAGCACCATAATCTAAGGGCTTTAAGTTTCACCTTATAGTTTTTGCTTTATGCAAGATGCAAGAAGAAAGCACCCGCATGCGACGGGTGCTTTTCTTTGTGTTTGGGGATCTGATGCGGAGGTCCGGATTGTGTCTCCGGATCCGGACGGAGATGCCGATGCTGAAGCGGCTGTCTGGATTTTGTCTTCAGATCCGGACGGAGGTGCCGATGCTGGGGTCGCTGTCAGGATTTTTTCTCCGGATCCGGACGGAGACACCGGTGTTGGGGCCGCTGTCAGGATTTTTTCTCCGGATCCGGACGGAGGTGCCGATGCTGAGGCGGCTGTCAGGATTTTGTCTTTGAATCCGGATAGAGGTGCTGGCGATGACACCGCTGTCGGGATTTTATTCTCATGCCCCATCTTCAATCGCAACCTGCACCATGAAATTAGCGTAATCTTGCGAAGTAACATCCATATTCCCCAGCCTTCACTCGAGATATGGCTGAAGTTGCGAAATCGACACCCGAAATCGCAACTTTAACTCGGAATGTGAACGGAGGTTACGAAATCAGCACCCGGAATCGCAATGTTGGCCCAGGTTGTCGCCGGAGGTTGCGAAATCAGCATTCCAAATGCCAAAAACAGACTGAAACCAGTTAAATCTGCTCCTCACTTAATATGCGAGCATGCGTGAGACACACGCGAAATCCGCACAAAATAAAAACACCCGCAACCGCGGGTGTTTCCAACTTACTTCATCGCCCTGTAGCCGATGTCCTTCCGGTAAAAGAGGTCATCTGTCCCGTATTCGATCTGGCCGACGCCTTCGTAAGCGGCTGCGGCCGCTTCCTCGATGGTGGCGCCGTGGCCGGTGACGAGCAGCACCCTGCCGCCGGATGTGACGACGGTGCCGTCTTCATTCCGGTCCAGTCCGCTGACGAAGCAGCGTGGCATGAGCGTTTCCGGAACCTTTACAGGCTTCCCTTTCTTAAACGCACCCGGATAGCCCTGGCTCGCGAGCATCACACCCGCGACGCATCCGGTCCGCCATTCGAGTGAAAACGGCTTTTTATGATACATATTCTCAAGCACTTCTCCGAGGTCGCTTTCCAGCAGATTGAAGAGCACCTGTGCTTCCGGGTCGCCGAATCTTGCGTTGAATTCGATGACCTTCACACCGTCTTCGGTGACGATGGCGCCGAGGTACATCACGCCGAAGTAGTTGAGGCCTTCATCCACAAGCGCTTTTGCCATCGGCCTCACGATTTTATCGACAGCCTCCATGCGCAGGCTCTCCGGAATATGCGTCACCGGTGCATAGGCGCCCATGCCGCCGGTGTTCGGTCCCGTGTCCCCATCGAAGGCGCGCTTATGGTCCTGTGCCATCACTTCGAACGGATAGATGAACTCCCCGTTCACAAGCACCATCAGGCTGAACTCCTCGCCTTCCATGAACTCCTCGATGACGACGTGGCCTTTCGAGTCCGCCATCATGTCACGGACCGCCGCGCGGGCGGTCTCGATGTCCTGTGCCACGACGACGCCTTTACCTGCAGCGAGCCCGTCCTTCTTGACCACGATCGGTGCACCCACCTGGTTGACGTAGTCCAGCGCATCATCATGGTCTGTGAATATTTCGTATTTCGCGGTCGGGATATCATATTTCTTCATGAGGTCCTTTGCGAAAGCCTTCGATGATTCGAGCTGTGCTTCCAGTTTCCTCGGGCCGAACACTTTCAAATCATGCTGGCGCTCGAGGAAATCCGCCATACCGCCGGATAACGGCGCTTCCGGACCGATCACGACCCACTCGATTTCTTCACGGTCGCAGATCTTCCCCACTTCACCAAAATCTTCCAGGTCGATGTCCGGCACAAGCTTTGCCATATCGCCCATCGCATAGTTTCCGGGTATCGCGACGATCCCGCTCACGGACGGTGATTCATGAAATTTTTTGACGAGCGCATGCTCACGGCCGCCACTGCCTATCACTGCTACTTTCATATTTTAAAGCCTCCATCACAAAATAAAATACGCGTATCCATTGATCAGTGCTTGAAATGGCGCATGCCGGTGAAGACCATGGCAATGCCGTGTTTGTTGCAGAAGTCGATCGACTCCTGGTCGCGCTTCGAGCCGCCCGGCTGGATGATCGCCTTGATGCCATGCTTATGCGCGAGCTCGACGGAGTCAGGCATCGGGAAGAAGCCGTCGCTTGCGAGCACCACATCGCCATCAAGCCTGATGGCCCGGTCGGCTGCGATCTTCAGCGCGCCGACGCGGTTCATCTGACCGGCACCGATGCCCACTGTCTGTTTGTCATTCGCGAGCACGATCGCATTCGACTTCACGTGCTTCGACACTTCCCATGCAAGGGCGAGTGCCTTCATCTGCTTTTCGGTCGGCGACGTCTCCGTCACCACTTCGATCGACGACGGGTTCAGCCTGCCGGTGTCACGGTCCTGGACGAGATACCCGCCGGAAACGCTGACGAATTCATCGCCGTCGACTTCTTCTGTGAAATCGACCGTCAAAAGTCTCAGGTTTTCTTTATTATCGAACACTTCAAGTGCACCGTTCGTGTAGGATGGTGCAATGACGACTTCCAGGAACACCTTGCTCATCGCCTCGGCCGCCTCACGGTCCACCGGACGGTTCAGCGCGACGATGCCGCCGAAGATCGACTGGCTGTCCGCTTCGAACGCATTGTTGAACGCCTCGACCATCGTCTCGCCGGTGCCGACGCCGCACGGGTTCATGTGCTTCACGGCAACCGCAACCGGGAGGTCGAACTTTTTGGCGAGCGCGAATGCACTGTCGGCGTCACGCAGGTTGTTGTAGCTGAGCTGCTTGCCCTGAAGCACGGTCGCATTCAGTATCGTGTTCTTATCATCCGTCGTCCGGACGAGCTTCGCATCCTGATGCGGGTTCTCACCGTACCTCAAAGTGCGTTCGCTGTCGGTGAAGTAGCTGACGATCGCACGGTCGTACTCGGCCGTGTGCCTGAACGCACGGATGCTCAATGTGCGCCTGTACTCGAGGTCGAGCGTGCCTGCTTCGATATGCTCAAGCACTTCATCATAATCCTGCGGGTTGACGACGGTCGTGACATGCCTGAAATTCTTAGCAGCAGCCCGGAGCATCGTCGGCCCGCCGATATCGATGTTCTCGACCGCTTCCTCCTCCGTGACGCCCTCTTTTGCGACCGTCTCCTTGAATGGATAGAGGTTGACCACCACAAGGTCGATCGCCTCGATGCCGTTCGATTCCATCGCCTCCACATGGGACGCATTGTCGCGGTCTGCGAGTATGCCGCCGTGAATCTTCGGATGGAGCGTCTTCACGCGGCCGTCCATGATCTCCTCAAATTGAGTAAGATCGCTTACGCTTGAAACATCGACGCCGAAACTTTTGATCTTCTCGTAAGTGCCGCCCGTGGAATAAATGTCATAGCCTGCCTGAACGAGCCCCTTCACGAAATCTTCAAGGCCCGCCTTGTTCGATACGCTGATTAATGCTTTCATTGTTCATCCTCCTGACGTTTTGCCAAAATCATCCGCACTGCCTGCGGATAGAGCTGGTATTCAATGCTGTGGACTTTATTTTCCAGTTCTTCGAGCGTGTCCTCCGGCGCCACATCGACGGGCACCTGGGCGATGATCTCACCCGTATCGATGCCGGCGTCGACGAAATGCACGGTGACCCCGGTCTCTCTCACGCCGGCGCGGAATGCATCGCCGATCGCGTCCGCGCCCTTGAAATCCGGGAGCAGCGACGGATGGATGTTGATGATCTTCCGCGGGTACCTGCCGACGAAATCTGCGGACAATATCCGCATGAATCCGGCGAGCAGTATATATTCGATGTTGTACATCCTCATTACGCTTAAAATGTCGCTCTCAAATTCCGCCTTCGTCGCGTACTTCTCACGCTCGACGACGATATAGTCGACATCATGGTTGATGGCACGCTGGATTGCGTATGCTTCGTTGTAGTCCGAGATCAGCAGGACGATGTCGATGCCGATCTCCTCCTGCTTCCGCACCAGATTTTCAAAATTCGTGCCGCCGCCGGAAGCGAAGACGGCAACGCGGGGTTTAGTCATGGATCTCAATCCCTGCTTTGCCGGTAACCTCACCGATCTTAACCGCCGCCTCGCCCGCATCACGCAAGGCACTGAGTGCCGTGTCGGCGTCAGCCGCATCGACGATGACGACGAAACCGATGCCCATATTGAAGACGTTGTACGCTTCATCCTTGCTGATGCCGCCCTGTTCGATCAGCCAATTGATGACCGCCGGGACTTTGATCTCACCCGTCGAGATCTCGATGCCGAGACCCTCGGGCACTGCGCGCGGCAGGTTCTCGACGAAGCCGCCGCCGGTGATGTGGCTCATCGCTTTGATGTCCACCTTCTCCATCAGACCCCTCACCTCACGCACGTAGATGCGCGTCGGTTCAAGCAGACGGTCTATCAGCTTTTCGCCTTCGAGGTCCGCTTCAACATCGATATTGTTGTCGGCGATGATCTTCCTCACCAGGCTGTAGCCGTTCGAATGGACGCCGCTCGACGGCAGGCCGATGATGACGTCGCCCGCCTTGACTCTCGCGCCGTCGATGTAATCCGGCTTCTCCACCGCACCGACCGCAAAGCCTGCGAGGTCATATTCGCCGGGTCCGTACATGCTGCCCATCTCGGCCGTTTCTCCGCCGATCAAAGCGCAGCCCGCCTGGACGCATCCGTCGGAGACGCCCTTCACGATATCCGCAACCGTCTCCGGCACCACTTTTTCAACCGCTATGTAATCCAGGAAGTAAAGCGGCTCCGCACCGGTCGTCAAAATATCGTTCACACACATGGCCACCGCATCGATGCCGATCGTATCATGACGGTCATGGTCGATCGCAAGCTTCAGCTTCGTGCCGACACCGTCCGTGCCGGATACGAGTACCGGCTGTTTCATATTCAGCTGCGACAGATCGAACCCCGCACCGAAGCCGCCGAGGCCCCCGAGCACTTCCGGCCGCCTCGTCCTCTTCACGTGTGATTTCATCTGTTCGACCGCTTCGTAGCCCGCTTCAATGTCCACGCCGGCTTTTTTATACTGCTCGCTCATCACTACACTCCCTTTTGTTTTAAATCTTTTTCCTGAGGAAGGATCGCTTCCTCGATGTCGATCGGGTAATTCCCGGTGAAGCATGCATCACACTGGCCTTTTGAGCCGAATGAATGGTAGACGTCGTGCATCTTGTCGACGGAGAGGTAAGTCAGTGAATCCGCACCGATTTCATCACGGATCTCCTCCGGCGACTTCGTGCTTGCGATGATCTCCGCATGCGTCGATACATCAATACCATAATAACACGGGTTTTTAAGCGGCGGTGAGGAGACGCCCATATGGACTTCCTTCGCCCCCGCCTTCTTCAGGGCCTTCACGATGAAGCGGCTGGTCGTCCCGCGCACGATCGAATCATCGATGACGATGACCCGCCGGCCTTCGACGATGTCACGCACAGGCGAGAGCTTCATGCGCACCGCACGCTCCCTTGCCTCCTGGCCCGGGGTGATGAACGTCCGGCCGACGTAGCGGTTCTTCAGAAGCCCCTGCTCCTGCTTGATGCCGGATGCTTCACTGAAACCGTGCGCAGCGGCAAGTGATGAATCCGGCACACCGATGACGATGTCCGCATCAATTCCCTGCATTTCCTCCGCGAGCGACCGTCCGAGCTCCTTACGTATCCTGTAGGTGGAGGTCCGCCTGAATTCGGAATCCGCGCGCGCAAAGTAGATGTACTCCATGGAGCACATATGCGGGCTCGTTGTGTCCGTATAATGATCGAAATCGATGCCTTCGTCCGTGATCGTGATCATCTCACCCGCCTCGATATCGCGGATGTACTCCGCCCCGATGGCCGTGAATGCACACGTTTCGCTCGCAACACAGTATGATCCGTCCTTCTTGCCGAGCATGAGCGGCCTTACGCCGTGGTCGTCGAGTGCGACCGTCAGGCTGTCCTGATGCATGATCATAAATGCGAACGCGCCCTTCACCTGCTTCAAGACTTTTTTTATCCTTTTCTTCCGTCCTTCAAAGCTCTCTTCCCCGCCGCCTCTTTCACGTCGGAGGAGGTGTGCGAGCACTTCGGAATCCGAAGTCGTCTGGAAGATCGCGCCCTGGTCTTCAAGTGCACGCCTCAAGTTCATCGCGTTCACCAGGTTGCCGTTGTGCGCAAGTGCAAGGTCGCCCTTATGGCTTTTGAACAGGAACGGCTGCACATTGGAGAGCTCACTGCCGCCGCTCGATGCGTATCTCGTATGCCCGATCGCATGTGGGAAAGGTTTCAGTGAATCAAGCTGTTCCTTACTGAGTGCCTCCGTCAGCAGGCCCATGCCGCGGGCGCCGAAGAGGTAGTCCCCGCTTGAGGAGACGATCCCGGCACCCTGCTGGCCCCTGTGCTGCAGGCTGTGCATCGCAATATACGTCAGTTCGCTCGCTTCCGGGTGGCCCCAGATGCCGAACAGGCCGCATTCTTCTTTTAGTCCGTCGAATTCATCCATTCCGGTATTGCCCCTTTCAAAGTCGCATTGATTTCTTCAATATCATATTCAGCATTAAAGTTCTGTGCCTGCACTTTGAATGATTGGCCCGTAAGCTTTCCGATTTCCACCGCACCGTCGATGTCCATGCCTGAAGGTGCTGCGACGAGGTAGTTCGATGCACTTTCTGAGAATAAAAGATCTCCGCGCACATCGATGTCGACGTCAACGCCTGTGTTGTAGAAGCCTGCGAGCTGTGCGAGTTTAGCGATCAGGCCGCCGCGTCCAAGCGGTGCGATTCTGTGGATGTCCCCCGCCACATACATTTTACGGAGCATTTCGCCGCGCTCTGCTTCAAGTCCGAGGTCGATGTCACGACGAGCCTTTCTGATGTCGCCGTCGATCAGTTTCTCGATTTGCGAGCCCTGGAACTGCGGCTTCAATTCACCGACAAGGTACAGCGCGTCGCCGTCTTTGACTTTGTCCTCTTTTAAGAACCCGATGTCCTCGATCAGACCGACCATGCCGATGACCGGTGTCGGCAAGATGCTTGCTTCCTTCGTTTCGTTATATAAGCTCACGTTGCCCGAGACGACCGGTGTGCCGAGTGCTTCGCAGGCTTCCGCCATGCCTTTCGTCGACTCGCCGAGCTGGTTGTAGATCAAAGGCTTCTCAGGTGATCCGTAGTTCAGGCAGTTCGTCATCGCAAGCGGCTCGGCACCTGTTGCGATGATGTCGCGGTACGCCTGTGCGACGACTTCCTTGCCGCCGTTGTAAGGGTCCGCATAGACGTAGCGGCTCTTGCCGTCGAGTGTCATGGAGACCGCTTTGTCCGTCCCTTCGATCTTCACGATGCCTGCACCGAATCCGGATTTCTGGAGCGTCGTGTCCGCATCACCCGAGTCGAATGCATCGTATATAAGGGCTTTATTTGCAATGGTTGGATGACTGATCAACGATTTGAATGCCGTATCCAGATCTTCATCGGAGTAATCTTCACGCGGTGTGTCCTCCTCCGGCTTTTCGCCTTCAAGCACATAGACCGGTGCCTCTTCCGACAGCGGCTGCACCGGGATGTCCGCGTACAGTTCATCTTCGAAATAAAGGAGGAGCCTGTCGTTGTCCGTCACTTCACCAATGACCGCGGTCGCGAGGTCCATCTCTTTGAACAGCTCGAGGAATTTATCTTCGGAACCGTCCTCCACGACGAGCAGCATGCGTTCCTGCGTTTCCGAAAGCATCATTTCATAAGGGCTGATGCCGTCTTCCGATACGGGCACTTTCTCAAGATTCAGCGTCATGCCGTGGTCGCCTTTTGCCGCCATTTCGGAGCTTGAGGAAGTGAGGCCTGCGGCACCCATATCCTGGATGCCGACGAGTTCAGGGTATTCGATCGCCTGAAGTGTCGCTTCCATCAGGTTTTTACCCACCTCAGGGTGGCCGACCTGCGCGGTCGGCGGTGCGACATCCGCATCCTCCGACAGTTCCTCGGAAGCGAATGATGCACCGAGTATGCCGTCGCGGCCCGTTTCAAGACCTGCGTAGATCACTTTATTGCCGACACCTTTGGCCGTGCCCTTCTGGATCTTGTCATGGTCGATCAGACCCGTGACCATGGCGTTTACGAGCGGGTTGCCGTCATAATGACCGTCGAATTCGACTTCCCCGCCGACTGCAGGGATGCCGATCGTATTGGCGTAATCGCTCATGCCGTCCTTCACGCCATCGAGGAGCCTGCGGTTGTTCGCCTCGGAAAGTTCACCGAAACGGAGGGAGTTGAGCAGGCCGATCGGTCTTGCACCGATTGAGACGATATCCCGCGTGATGCCGCCGACGCCTGTCGCTGCACCGTGATACGGCTCGACTGCGGATGGATGGTTGTGGGATTCGACTTTGAAGACGACCGCCTGGTTGTCGCCGATATCGACGACGCCCGCACCTTCGCCGGGCCCCATCAGCACCTTTTTGCCTTCGGTCGGGAACTGTTTCAGGAAAGGTTTTGAATGTTTATATGAACAATGTTCGCTCCACATTGCAGCGAAAATGCCCGTTTCCGTATAGTTCGGCTCCCTGCCGAGGATGCCATTGACTTTCTCGTACTCGGCATCGGTCAGCCCCATGCCCGTATACAGTTTCTCATCCCTGATATCTTTTGCGGTCGGTTCGGTGAATTTAGCCATTATTTGATTTCCTCCATTTTTTCATAAAATTTCTGATAGGCATCCACAACGGAGCCGGTGCCTTCACGGTAAACATCCTTGTCGAAATTCTCACCCGTCGCGGCATCCCATATGCGGCATGTGTCCGGGGATATTTCATCGGCAAGCAGTATATTGCCCTTCCTGTCACGGCCGAATTCGATCTTGAAGTCGGCGAGCTTCAGGCCCATCGGCTCCATGATGTCGAGCAGTGCAACGTTGATCTGGTTGGCGCGTTTTTTCAGTTCATCGATTTCATCGTGCGTCGCAATCTTCATATGGATTGCATGCGCCCGGTTGATCAGCGGATCGTGCAGCGCATCGTCCTTTAAGAAGAATTCGATGAGAGGCGGCGCGAACTCCTCGCCCTTTTTGAATCCGAGCCTGTTCGTGATGTCCCCTGCAGCGAGGTTCCTCACGACGATTTCCATCGGTATCATGTCGACGCGGCGGACGATCTGTGTCGCCTCACCGGTCGTTTCGATGAAGTGCGACGGGATGCCCGCTGCTTCAAGCCGCTCGAAGATGTTAGATGTGATGAGATTGTTAAGGCGCCCCTTGCCAGGTGCAAAATCATGCCTCGAGCCGTTCTTTGCGGTGACTTCGTCTTTATATTCGACTTTCAGGACGAAAGGGTCGCCGGTTTCGTACATGCGCTTCGACTTTCCTTCATATAACAGTGTGGTCATGCCTTCCTCTCCTTTTCAAAATCCGTCTTGAGTTTCTCAAGCGTATCTGCCGTATCATCTGTAAGCATCGTCACATGCCCCATCTTCCGTTCCGGCTTCCGTGCGGACTTCCCGTACAGATGGACATGCCATTCCGGATGGTCGTAAAGCGCGTCCCCGAGCCTGTCCAGATCCTGGCCGAGCAGGTTCATCATGATTGCCGGCTTATGCTGGCGGATCTCAGGCATCGGCTGGTTTGTGAGCGCAAGTATATGCGCATCGAACTGTGAAATGTTGCATGACTCGATCGTATGGTGCGCAGAATTATGCGGGCGCGGTGCGATTTCGTTCACGTACAGTTCGCCTGACTTGTCTATGAAGAATTCGACCGTGAACACGCCGGCGAAATGGAGTTTATTCATGATTTTTTCAACTTCCGCTTCAGCGTCCTTCTGGCGGTCGACCCTTGACGGCGCAATCGTGCGGTAGAGGATCTGGTTCCTGTGCAGATTCTCCTGGAGCGGGAAGACGATCGTCTTGCCGTCCGCGCTTCTTGCGACGGTGAGTGAGACTTCGCGTTCGAGGTCGAGGTACTTTTCCGCGATGAACTGCGTGTCTTCGTAGGGGATCGGCTCTTTTTTGAGGTCGTCTGCGGATTCGATCAAGTACTGCCCCTTCCCGTCATAGCCGCCCGTCGCCGTCTTCACGATGACCGGCCAGCCTTCCTTCTCGGCGAATGCTTTGACGTCTTCATCGTTTGAAACTTCCGCAAACGGCACAACTTTTGCGCCCGAGCTTCTGATCGCCTCTTTTTCGGTCTCGCGGTTCTGCAGGGTGAGCAGCGTCTCCGCACCCTGCGGCACGTAGTACTCGTCCACCATGCGCTTGAGCAGCGGGCCGTCGATGTTCTCGAATTCGTAAGTGATGATGTCCGACGCGCCGCCCAGTTGTTTCAGCGCTTTCTCATCATCGAACGCCGCATTGATGAATAAATGGCTCGTCGCCTTTGCAGGTGCATCTTCCGACGGATCGAGCACCGCCACTTTGTAGCCCATCCTGAGCGCACTCTGTGCGAGCATCTTACCCAATTGACCGCCGCCGATGATGCCGATTGTTGCTCCCGGATAAATCCTTCTACTTAAGGTCATTCTGCATAGCCTCCACTTTGTCTTCCAATGATTTCGTATATTCCGATAATTTTGAGCTGAGATCCCCATCCGAAATCGCAAGCATCCTGGCTGCGAATATGCCGGCATTCTTAGCGCCGGCCTCGCCGATCGCCATCGTCGCCACCGGGATGCCGCCCGGCATCTGCACGATCGACAGCAGTGAATCCAGCCCCTTCAGCGATTTCGATTCGATCGGCACGCCGATCACCGGCAGATTGGTGAGGCTCGCCACCATGCCCGGCAGGTGCGCCGCACCCCCGGCGCCTGCGATGATCACCTTAAAGCCCCGCTCCCCGGCACTTTCAGCATACGCCACCATGTCTTTCGGCGTGCGGTGTGCACTGACCACCTTCGCTTCATATTGTATGCCGAATTCATCGAGCATCTCTGCTGCAAGTTTCATCGTAGGCCAGTCCGAAGAGCTGCCCATAATAATGCCTACGCTCATTGTTTCATCCTCCTGATTGTTCTAAAGTCGAATGTTCAACTTTATTCTATCAATTAAGGTGCTTCGATTCAACTCATTCACGAACATTATTTTATTTTAAACTTTCATCGTTTGTATATACGAACGATGAGGTGTTTTATGACCCCGTATTGTTCGTGAAATTTCTTTCATTGAAATTTTCAGCCGATTCGTACATAATGTATATGGATATACAGATATTATTAGGAGGAAATTTTATGACTGCTGAAATTTTAAACGGCCGCGAAATCGCAAAAGATTACCGCGCAGGCCTTGCAGAAGAAGTTGAAAAATTAAAATCACAAGGCATCACGCCAAACCTGACTGTTGTGATCGCAGGTAACGATGGTGCTTCATTGAGTTATGTCAGATCAAAAAACAAAGCTGCTGAAAAAGTCGGCATGACTTCTGATATCGTCCATCTCCCTGAAGAAGCTTCCGAAGAAGATGTGCTGAACGAAGTGAAACGCCTGAACAACGATGATTCAGTGCACGGCATCCTCGTACAGGTTCCACTTCCGGATCAGGTTGATGAGAACAAAGTGCTCGAGGCGATCTCCCCTGAGAAAGACGTCGACGGCTTCAGCCCGATCAACATCGGCCGCCTTTACACTGGCCAGCGCACATTCGTGCCATGTACACCACTCGGCATCATGGAACTGCTTAAGCATACAGGTTCTTTGGAAGGCAAAGACGTTGCAGTCATCGGACGTTCACACATCGTCGGCCAGCCGGTTGCAAAACTCTTAACGAACGAGAACGCAACAGTGACTGTTATGCACTCACGCACTAAAGACATGGTCGAGAAGCTGAAAGACTTCGACGTTGTCGTATCAGCAGTCGGCAAGCCGGGCCTTGTCAAAGGCGAACACCTTAAAGAAGGCGCAATCGTCATCGACGTGGGCAACACGATGGTCGACGACAAACTCGTCGGCGATGTCGAATACGACTCCGCTTCCGAAGTTGCAAGCTACATCACACCTGTACCAGGCGGTGTTGGCCCGTTGACCATCACAATGGTCCTGAACAACACACTGCTTGCTGCAAAATGGAATAAAGGCATCGAATAATTTATGAATTGGACCCCCGGTCAGGCGACCGGGGGTTTTGTTTGGTTGGGGGTGGATTTTGGTTGAGATGGGGGGTTAACACATGCTCGTGATGCCCGCGAACATGCGTTAAACTTCCATCACATGCTCGTGATGCCCGCGAACATGCGTTAAACTTCCATCACATGCTCGTGACGCCCGCGAACATGCGCTAACTTTCCATCACATGCTCGTGACGCTCGCGAACATGCGTTAAACTTATCCCACCATAGCTTTTCCTTATTATCATATTTTTATTTAACCCTTTCATATCTGAATACAATATTTTTGAATACATACCGGAACTCAGCACGCGGATTTACATATGTGGCATGGCGTCCGGAAACTTTCAATTGAAAATGTTTCCTCAAAATCTCGCTTAAGCGCACTTTTGAAATAATCCCTCCCAAAAACTGATGAACCTCCCCAACCTTCAAATCCCGCTCATGCCGCAACACCCCGTACTCGCAGATCGTCCGCAGCACAGCTTTCTCCTTCGGCTCGACATGGCCGCAGCGGCACTCGATATGATACCGCTTCGCCACAACGCCGAACCCGCCGCACGCCCCGCATCGCACACCCCATCGCAGCCGGCCGAATTCCACATCATCGAGCTCCCGCGGCTTATATGGACATTCAATCATGAAACCCTCAACCGCCCGCGCAGTCTCACCTATATCCAGCACATCATTCCAATTCTCATCATCGGCAAGCTTATGTATCATCCGGCGGATGTCATGCCGCATGACGACTTCCACATCGACCGGATCCTTCACATGCACCCGGCCATGCTCGCCGACGAACACGATGCGCCCGGTGAGCCGGCCGCGCCCGCCGATCCGGTGGTGCATCACACCCATCTTCTCCATCGACCGCTTCAGCTGGATGAATATATCCTTATTCAGCCGCCTGCCGCCACTCCACCATTTCCCGTCCACATATTCAAGCTCACCGGAATAATTCTTCACATCAAACACATGGATCCCCTCACCCGTCACCACAAGGGTATCAATCTGCGTGGTGCCGCCCGCGTCGATCCAGATGTCCCTGAAAATTTTCCAGTGCGGGCGGCCAAAATCCCTAAGCCAGCGGTCCAGTTCGCACTCGCCCTCGTAACCCGCGGCAAGCCGCTTCAGCTCCTGCACATCCTTCCCGCCACCGCCGCCCCGTCCGCACAGCACATCCAGCCACTGGTGCTCGAGCGTCTTCATCCTCATAATAAAAAACCTCCCGCCTTCCGGCATATACGAGCGGCGAAAAAACACCCCTCATCTATATATGCCGAAAAACAGGAGATTTGATTTTTATTGAATGCAAGTAAATTAATTATTTCAAGAAAATAAAACCATCAGCCTCTCATAATGATATAAACGAGATAAACGATGTATATCGCGAAAAGGAATCCGCCCTCCACCCGGTTCAGGTGGTAGCTTGACTTCGACATCACGAACACGAGGATCGTCGCCGCAATCATGACGAAGATGTCGATGATGATCACACTGCTGACCGCAAGCGGCGCCACAGTCGCCGAAAGCCCGAGCACGAGCAGGATATTGAAGATCCCGCTGCCGACGAGGTTGCCCATCGCCATATCCGTCTCGCCCTTCACCGCAGCCATGATCGACGTCACCATCTCAGGCAGCGACGTACCGATCGCAACGATGGTGAGACCCACCAACGCCTGCGACATGCCGAGCGCAATCGCGATTTCAGTGGCACTGGAAACCACGAGCTCACCGCCGAGTATGATGCCGGCTAACCCCACAATCAGCACGATGATGAGAGATGCCCAGCCGCGGGAGGCCGTCCCGGGCTCCCGCGCCTCCGTGAGGCGCAGCTCTTCATCCAGCGTCGCAACACGCGTGCGCCGGGCCTTCATAAACACATAAAACATATAAAATGCCATGCCCAAAAGAAAGATGAGGCCGTCCAGCCGCGTCAGCATACTCTCACCGGAGCCGCCGAACCAGCGTTCACCCACAAGTATCAGCAGCAGGAAGACCGAACCGAGCGCAAATATCATATCCCGGTTCGCAATGCTCCGCTCCACCACGATCGGCGAGACGAGCGCGGTGAGCCCGAGTATCAGGGTGATGTTCGCGATATTGCTCCCGACGACGTTACCAACGACCATATCACCGTTGCCCTCAAGTGCTGCGATGATGTTGACCACCACTTCAGGCGCGCTCGTCCCGAAAGCGACGATCGTAAGCCCGATGACGATCGGCGAGATGCTCAGCTTCCTTGCGATCGTCGACGCACTGTCCACGAACCAGTCCGCGCCCTTGATCAATAGCACAAATCCCACCACGAGCCATATGTATGTCATAGATGTCCCTCCTAATCAATATAGACTTCATATACCCAATATTTTAAGAAATAAAAGACCCCGGCCAGATTATTTTCCGGCCGGGGCGCAAAATCCGTCTGTGAAGCCTGTTAAACCGTCTCGCCGACGAGGCTCATCTTCGGACCGAACGGTTCGAAGTGGATGTTGTCTTCACTGAAGCCGACTTCATGCAGCACTTTGATCATCGCGTTCATGAAGTGCATGGATCCACAGATGTAGACGCTGCGGTCCTGCAGACCTTCGAAGTCTTCGTGGTTTAAGAAACCTTCATCATCGCTGTATTTCACTTTCACATCGATCTTTTCACCAAATTCCTGCATCTCATCCTTGAACGGGTGCATCCCTTTATTCTGCACGCTGTAGATGAACTTCGGATCCTTGCCCGCTTCAATCGCCTCTTCGATCATCGCCATGACCGGTGTCGCACCGACGCCGCCTGCGATGAAGAGGAGTTTTTCATCTGCAGGATCGAGGAGGAAGTCACCTGCAGGTGCGCTCAGTTCGAGCGTGTCTCCGACCTGGACGTCGTCGTGCATATGGTGGGAGACGACGCCTGCCGTGTCATCCGTCCCTTCCTTCTTCACAGCAAACTGGAGCCCTTCCTCTGTATGGACCGAACAGATGGAGTAATGGCGCAGCGCCTCGTACGGGTAATCCGACGGGTCCACTTTGACCGTGATGTACTGGCCGGCGCGAACATCGAAGTCCACTTCGTCGCTCTTCACCGTATAGCGGACGATGTCATCAGACAGCTGGTCCTTCCCGGTCACCTTGAACGGTACGAAGCCGTCCCATTCCGCTTCCTTATACATGCCGGCTTCCACATCGATGAAGATCTGGGCGATCTCGCCGTAGTACTCTTCCCATGCATCCATGATTTCAGGTGTCGCTGCATCACCCAGCACTTCCTTGATGCCTTCGAGCAGGTTTTCGCCCACGATTGGATAATGTTCCGGTTTGACGTTGAGCGCGCGGTGCTTATGGGCGATGCCGATGACCGCAGGTACGATCGCCTCC
This sequence comes from Salinicoccus kekensis, assembly GCF_900220995.1. GTDB lineage: Bacteria > Bacillota > Bacilli > Staphylococcales > Salinicoccaceae > Lacicoccus > Lacicoccus kekensis. The sequence goes on along the minus strand of NZ_OBQF01000001.1, from coordinate 96,817 downwards.
AGGTCATCGATGTGCCTTGCCGCCTGGAGCACTGTGAATGCGAGGGCCTTCGGCTGGTCGCCGACCTTCTGGTTTGTCTGGTTGAACATGTTCAACAGGTCCGGATGCTTTTTGAACATGTTCTGGTAAAACACTGTAGTGATGGTCGTGCCGTGTTCTTCCAATGCAGGTACAGTTGCCTTGATGATTTCTTTTTTATGAGGTTCCATGAAAACGCTCCCTTTTTAAAGTTATATATTTTATACATCTTTAATGTTATACCCGGGAAGACAGATTTACAACCCTTTGTTAATATATTCACAAAGTTGTCAATGTTTAATATGGGGATTATTTGGCGCGTTTGATGTAAAGTATAATCAAGAGGTGAGAAATATGAAACTGACTTTATATACGGACTATTCCCTCAGGGTGCTGATGTACCTCGGTACGCGGCAGACGGATGAAAAAGTGCAGATCGATGAAATATCGGACTACTACAACATCTCGAAAAATCATCTGACGAAGGTCGTCCATAATCTCGCGAAGCTCGGCTATATACATACTGTGCGTGGCCGCGGCGGCGGTATTATGCTAAAATATAAACCGGAAGATATGAAGATAGGCGACGTCGTGAGGAACACGGAAGATAATTTCCATATGGCGGAATGCTTCAGACCTGACAACGAATGCGTCCTCACCCCCGTATGCGGCCTGAAGTTCGTGCTGAACGACGCGCTGGAGAATTACCTTAAAACCCTGGATGAGTATACACTTCAGGATATACTACCGAAAGCACTGATGAGGTGAGCAGATAAATGAATATCAATACTATGGTGAAAGTGATGGCGGGCCTCCTGCCGGTTGCGCCGATCACGGCAGAAATGGTGGAAGATGCAGGGGGCGCGGAAGCGAATCCGGTCTATGAAGACTACAGCGGACCGACGATGGAGGAAGAGATTGCGGCCTATAACAATCCTGCACCGACGATCAGAAACCTGGATACCGTCAATGTACAGGTCGGGGATGATTTCGATCCGATGGCGGGCGTCTATGCGCTCGACAACCAGGACGGCAATATCACGGACAACATCGAAATCACAGATGACAACGTGGATACATCCACGCCGGGGACATATACGGTTTCATACCGGGTCGAGAACAGCCGGAACGGCTGGTTCGAATACACCCGCTCCATCACGGTGAGCGATGCCCCGTCCGACCCGATCCCGCTCGTTCCGCCGACCGAGGCAGAGCTTCAAGGGACATCGGAAGACACATCATCGACCGTGCTGTTTAACAATATGGAAGATGTCACAATCAGCGTCGGCGAGGATTTCAATGCGCGCGAAGGCATCGAGATCATCGATACGGACGGGCTCGATATCGCGCATACCGCATTCATTTCAGGTGAAGTCGACACCGATACGCCGGGCGAGTACACAATCGCCTATGCTGTCTTCGACCAGTTTGAAAATCCGCATGCATATGCAAGGACCATTACAGTGGTGGAATAAACTCCGGGGCATCCGGGGTTTTTTCATACAAAAAACCCCGCTTAAGAGCGGGGTTCACTTATTATTCATTCAGCGCTTCCTGGATGGCTTTGTTGAAATCGTCAAGGTCATCCGGCGTGCGGCTCGTGATCAGATTGTCTGACACGACCACGGATTCATCATGATAGATTGCACCGGCATTCTCAAGGTCCTTCTTCACGTTCGCAACGCTCGTCAGATCGTAGCCGCGCAGCTTGTCTGTGTCGACCAGGAACTGCGGGCCGTGGCAGATCGAGAACGTCGGTTTTTTATTTTCAAGGAAATGTCCGGCGAATTTGGCGTTATCCGGATTGCCGCGCAATACGTCCGGTGAAAAACCGCCCGGTACGAGGATTGCTGCATAATCTTCCGGATTGGCGTCCGAGACGCTCTTATCCGCCTGGAAAGTGTCGCCGTTCTTGCCGTTCACTTCTTTTCCGTCAGGTGAAATGACTTCCACTTCATAGCCTTTTGCTTCTATCGCTTCTTTAGGACTTGTATATTCGATTTCTTCAACATAATCCGCCATCAGTACTGCGACTTTCTTACTCACAAGACATCTCTCCTTATTATATGATTCATAAAACTGTATACCCGTACCATTTCCACAGTAAACATGGGGCTTTCAGCGGCTTCCAAAGATTAATTAACGCATTACATGTTTAAAGGATTTTCAGGCGGGTAGAGTATGACTGTAACAGAAATAAAGATTACAAAGGAGAGATTTTAACTATGGCTGACAAAAACTTCATGGACAAAGCGAAAGACACTGCTTCAAATGCGAACGAGAAGTGGGACAGCGCCAAGGAGAAAGGCGACAGCGTCATGGATAAAGTCAATCAGAGCGGTAAAGACGATAAAGACAACAAAGAGAAAGAAAAAAAATAGTATTCCACCCACTGCAGCCGGGAAAACCCTTCTGCAGTACCCTTAAATAAAAGACACCGGGACAATCATCCCGGTGTCTATTTGTCTTCAACCGCATTTTTCAAATCTTCTATCGTGCCGTCCGCCCGGTTCAGGTATTTGTCGCTGTTCTCCACATGGATGGCGAGCAGCTCATCATGCAGCTCATAATCCGTGCCCTCGTAGATCGACTTGAATTCGATCAGTGCGAGTGTGCGGTTTTCGATCGCCATGGACAATTCCTCGATCGCCGACTCGACGTTCTCCATATCGGCATCGGCGACCGCCTTCGGCACTTCCAGGTTACTCAGGTCCTGTTCAAGGTCTGAATACTGTGAATGGATCAATTCGATCTGGAGTGCGACTTCTTCGAGCTGCTTCGCTGTCAAATGCTCTTCATCATCCTTGATGATATCGGCCTGCGTGTTCACCAGCGTCCGGTACAGATGACTGAAACTGTCCTCCCAGATCATGCCGACACTGTACTGTACGCCTGAAAGCTCCCTGATGAAGCGTTCCCGGCCGCTGATATCCGGTTTCTCATCCCCGGCATGGACCGCCTGATCGAGTCCGACCGCCGGTGCAGATTTTTTATCGTTGATTTTCAGGCCGGATCCGTCCTCCAGGACGAAATCGGTGATTTTATGTACTTCGTGGGTATGGACTGCGTTCATCTCGTTTTCGGTGATCGCCGCCTCGTCCCCTTCCCGGCCGCATCCTGCAAGACCCATAAAAGCCAGCAGTGATAAACATATTCTCTTCCGGTCATTCATTATGATTGCTCCCTCATGATCAGAGTTCGTGCATATGTTTTCAGAACGTAATTATTGTAACACATCTGTAATATAAATAAAACACTTTTATTGTAAGCGTTTACATAATCCCGGTCAATAGAAATAATGATGCCCCGCCGGAGCGGGGCGGAAATCATTCAATTTCGCCGAATGTGTCCTTTAAAATGAAGTAGGACTGCTTCAGGCGCTCTTCATATGCGGGGAGGTCCCAGCCTTCCCATTTGTACATCGACATCTCCGGAAGTTCGCCGTCCACCGTTCCCGGGAGACTTGCTTTGGTGCCGTCGCCGGTCAGTATGACACCCGCTTTGATGCCGTCGATATCGACGCTGGCATCGAGACCGTCCTTGACGATATCGCCGATGAACTCACGGGCGGACGGGTCCCTCGCCCCGATCAGCATCCATGGGATGCGTATCTCAAGCACGCCGTCCTCCCGGTTCCAGTAATAATCATTCAGGGAATCGTACCCTTCAGCTTCAGGATTCGCAATGCCTTCCCGGAGCAGCCCCGTCTCGTAGTACTCGAACGGGAGTATCTCGTCGAGGTGCGGCAGATAGATTTCCTTGCTCAATGCATAACGGATCGGGTTGTATTCCCCTGAATCCTTCTCCGGCTCACCTTCTGCATCGATCATGCCGAGCCCGTGGCCGTACTGGACTTTGAAGAAATCGTAGTAATCATCGACGACAATCCTTGATTCATCATTGATGCGGATGATGAAATCCACCGCATCAGCCGTTTCAAGGCCCCTCGCTTCATGATTCCCCTGCCCCGGCACGATATCGAGCGGTATTTCGATGTCGCCGGTGAAGCCTGGATCATGTTTCACCTTGAAGTATAAATACCGTTCATCATGGTCCATCGCAAATGACTTGATCATCCCGTCATCTTCATACATCGGATCTTCTTCCCAATCGCCCGCATCACCGTCGACGCCGATCTTATGCGTATCGAAGCTGAGCAGGCCGAACTGCTCCTCGTTCGTCTGCGCATTCGACCAGTACGGGCGGGCATCCGGGTTGTCGTAATCCATCGTGTTCCATGTCCGCTTGAACCATTCGTCCTGCCATGTGAACACGAGTCCGCCCATCATGCCTTCGTGGATGATATCCTCAAACATGCTGGACACATATTCACCCTGCTCCGTTTCGGAAATAAAACCCTGGTTCCAGCCGAAAGGGTTCCGGTGCGTCATGCCGCGCGAGGCCGGCAGTCCGAATTCTGCGATGAGCACCGGCAGGCGGTGCGCCTCATGCAGATCGCGCAGGTAGCCTGCATAGTTGTTCTTCTCGCCCCGGTGGTCGACGTATTCAATGTACTCCGGTTCATGGTTCAAAAAGTCCGGATAATATGGATAGACATGGTACGAGGCGAACTGCCCGACATCGGCCATCATACCTTCAGTGTGGATTTTATTCGGATCCACACTCACCACATCCTCCATATCGGATGAATCCGCCGGATGGTCCAGAAGATCGGTCGTCACCCAGTTCGTGAAGCTCATCGGGCGCAGCGACCCGTAATTTTCATGGTCGTAGGCCGTCGCAAATTCCATCTTTTTTGCGAGCCAGTGCTCGAAAGGCCCAGCATCCTCCGTACTGTAATAGACGCCGTCGAACTCATCCGTACCGGCATGCTTTTTATTCGTCTCCATGACGAACGGCGGGAACCATTCCACACCGAGCATCCAGCTGATCACATATTCTGATACGTCGGCTTTATACTTCCCGTGCGCCTTGCCCGGCGTCTCCGGGATATCCGCATTGCCGTGGACCGCATCGATGATGTGCCGGATGTCGGTCTCGAATTCCTCGTTAAGCTCTTCCTCGAAAGCGTCGAGGTCGGCGTGCATCTTATCCTCATCCGCCCAGAATCCGTGCATGATGTACACCGGCGCCTCCGGGTGGTCTTTATTGTAATCCTTCAGTGCCTGATAGAAGCCCGGCGGATGCAGCGTGTAGACACGCACGGTATTGGCGTTCATCGCGCCGATCATTTCGAACCAGCGGTGATACTCATCCTCCGTGATCGCCGCTTCACCGGGGAAATGCCCGGGCTTCGCCATGCCCATATTCACGCCCTTGATCGTGATTGGTGAAAAACCGTCCGAAGAATTCAATTCAATCATGCCGTCATGCACTCTGGCCGGCTGCATCTGATGCGCCTCCCTTTCAGTTTCCGCAAATACTGTGAAATAAGTGATTAATCCTGTGATGATAAGGACAAGCGGTATAGTGAGCCATAATGTCTTCTTCATATCATGTACCTCTGCCGAGACCTTTACGCTCCATATTGCCCCACTCCTGTTTCTTGGTGAAGAAGCGCACCATGCCTTCCAGCCTGAAGAGTATCATCATCGGGCGGTACCAGAATGATTCGCTGAGTGACATCGCGACGAGCTTCAGTATGCTCTTCGGTTTTGCGTTGTTGTGCGTCGTCCATGACTCGATCATGAGCGACAATGTCGAGAAGATGGAGCCGTAGACGACGAATGTGAGCAGCAGGAGCGCCGCGATCTCCGTATTGAGCGTGCCGGTCAGGAACGCGATGATGATGTATGCGTAACCCGCGAATTCGACGAGTGCGCCGAATGCCTCAAAGAGCCAGAAATACGGCATCGCGATGAAACCGATGCGGCCGTATTTCGGATTGAGCGCCATATATTTGTGCCTCCAAAGGCTCTCGAACAGCCCCTGCGCCCAGCGGCGCCGCTGCCTTCTCAGCACTTTCGCTGACGTCGGCGCCTCCGTCCAGCACACGGGGTCCGGCACGAATTCAATCCGTTCGTCCGATCCATTTTCACGTATCCAGCCGTGGACCTTCACAACGAGTTCCATATCCTCGCCGATGACATCCGCGGAATACCCGCCGACATCGATGACGATCCGTTTATTGAAGATGCTGAAGGCGCCGGAGACGATCAGCACCATGTTGAAGCGGCTGAAGAAGATGCGCCCGAGCATGAACGCGCGCAGATACTCGACGATCTGCATCAGCACCATCGGATGGTTGCCGAGCGCCCGGGGTTCCATCGCACCGAAGTGGATGTCGTTGCCGTTTGCGATGCGGACGTTGCCGCCTGCTGCAACGACCTGGCCGTCGGATGTGATGATCGGCTGCATGACGCGGAGCAGCGAGTTCCTGTCCAATATTGAGTCTCCGTCGATCGAGCAGAAATACGGATAGCGTGCATAGTTGATGCCTGCATTCAGTGCATCCGCCTTGCCGCCGTTCTCCTTCTGGATGAGGAAGACGTTCGGATGGAGCGTCGAACGGTGGACGGCCGTCACGCGCGCCGTCTTGAGGTCGGCCTGCGGCGTCCTGTCGGAAGGTGTCATTTTGAACGCTTCCATGACGACTTCGGACGTACGGTCCTTCGAACCGTCATCGATGATGATAATCTCCGTTTCCGGGTATCTGAGCGTGATCAGCGAGTGCATCGATTCGATGATGCCGAGCTCCTCGTTGTATGCCGGCACCAGAATGGAGACGGGCTTTGTGAAGATGTTCATCTGCATCTCATCTTCAAGCGCATCCTGGTCGAGCCGTTTCTCACGTGCCAGTGTGAAGTAAGCCACCGCCATCATAAAAATATAAAACACGATTACAAGCAGCATATAGGCGATGATCAAGATTCCTAATATATCCGTGATGGTGCCCATCATTCCGCCACCCCCTGATTCATGACCGCCGGCTGGAAATATTTCAATGACCCGAGGGCCGCACTCCGCACAAGCGGATGCGGATCCGCCGCACATTTTCTCAAGCCCTCGATGCTCCCATCACCGATATAGGGGGCGATCCGGCAGACGAGCATGCGCTCCGTCCAGACGTTTGATGTGAAGCACTTCATGTAGCGTGCCGGATCCTCGATGATGCCGCGCGTCTGGACCGCCTTCAGCGTGCGGATCCTGATCTCGGCATTGTCATCTTCAAGCAGTGATTCCAGCCACCTGCCGGCATGAAGGTTCCCCGTACGGGAAAGCCGGTCGATATATGCATACTTGCCGGCATCCGGCATCACGGCATAGAGCGACTGGATATTGTATATCCGGTCATCGTCGAGCCGTGTGAAGATTTTCTTATAGTCATATTCCGTCAAATCCTTCTTGGCCAGGAACTTCGTCCTGAAGGCGTTCATGTCGAAATGGGACAAATAGATCAGGTAACGGAAGAACTCAAAGCGTGTCATGCGGGCAATCCGGCGGTCATCATGGAAATCCGTAAATCCCGACACCCCGAAATCGGAAAGCCTCGTCAGCGCATTCACCCTGTGTGCCCAGAGCGGCGACTTCAGCTCACGCCTGTAATCCGCAGAAAAATTCTCCTGTGCATATTCGGAGATGCGCTTTTTTATTTCCTCAGAATGGCCGTTATGCAGGAATGAGGAGAAAATCCGTTCGATCGCCATGCGCTGATGGCGCTTGCTACGGTCGTATTCGGGCGCCGGCGCCCCGTAGTACAGATGGTCGAACCAGGCATCAAAATGATCTTCGATATATGCATCCACCGCCTCCCGGCGCTTCTCGCGGTAGACTGCGCGCCAGATGGTGATGCCGATGAGCAAAGCGAGCAGTACGGCGAGCACAATGATGATCGTCCAGACGATTTCCGTGAGTGTCATGCGAGATCACCCCGGATAATCCGGCGTCTGACGAGCGCCTGGAAGAGCCCTAGGTTGAACGGTTTGGTGAAATAGTTGTCCACGCCGGCGTTGACCGCATAAATCATATCCGCTTCAGTGTTCGCCCGTGTCATGAAATAAATGACCCCGGTCTTATCGTATGTACGGATATATTTCGCAAGCTCGATGCCGCTCTTCTTCGGCAGGACATCATTGATGATGTATATGGTGCGTCCGCCCGACTTCCGGGCGTCCTCCATAAAGGCAAATCCGTCGTTATGGGAATGGATGCGGATATCGTGGCCGGTTTCAATATCCCCGATTGTGCGCAGCAGGACTTTCATGAACAGTTTATCGGATTCGACAATATGAATATTAACTGTGTTTTCAGACAATATATCACCTCAGGTGTTTTAATGTATTGATATTATCATATTACACCTTTATACTGGTTTTGTAAGCCATTACATAATATTTTGCATAAAATTTTTTAGGAGGCGTTTGCCTTGTTCCTGCAGATGTTCACCCTGGTGTGTGTCCTGATTGCATTACAGTACATTTATTATCAGATAAAATGGCGGCTCGGCTTCGCCATGATGAGCACGACCCGTGAAAAAGTGCTGAGTGGAACCGTCAGCGGATTTATGGCCATCATATTGAGTTTTTACGCAATTGAGACGCAGTTCGATATCACTTTCGGTCTTGGAATCACGGCACTCCTGATTTGCCTGGTATACAGCGGCAGGGTTTCCTTCATCATCGGTGCAGTCATGTTCGGAATCTGGATTTATGCCCTCCCCTACCATTCGCTCATCTTTCCCATCGAAACCTATATATGGGTCGGCATCCTCTTCATCATCATCGAGACGCTGTACAAGGGTTCAAGAGTGGAGTTGAAAGGGCTGTCATCACTCGTCGTCCTGGCCTTCTTCTTCTTTCTGCACATCTACTGGATCAGCGGGGAAATTCCATTCGCAGTCAGCACGACCGCCTTATATCTCACGCTTACAACGGTCAGCCTGCTCACCGGGATCGGCATCATCCGCTATCAGCAGGAATTCGTGAAGAATGTCCGCCTTCTTTCGACTCAGGCCACCCATGACGGCCTGACGGGACTTTTGAACCGCCGCTCATTCGATGAAGTCATCAAACAGGTCGATACGACTAAGGAATCCGCCCTTCTGATGCTGGATATCGACCACTTTAAAAGTATCAACGACACTTACGGCCATCCTGCAGGCGATGCCGTACTCAAGGCGACCGCCGACGCATTGAAGAAAACCTGCACCGTAAAAGAGACGATTGCCCGCGTCGGCGGCGAGGAATTCGCCGTCATGGTGAGGGATGCCGACCTGAATGGTGCTGTGGAGATGGCCGAGCGGGTACGCGCCGCCATCGAGTCCCTTAAGGTGAAAGTCGATGACGATATCATCACACTCACCACCTCGATCGGTGTCGCAACCTACCCCTCCCAGGTTAAATCAATCGCTGACCTCTACAGGCTGGCCGATGAACACCTCTACATCGCCAAAAAACTCGGCCGCAACCAGGTATGCTGCGAACGGAAACAGTCATCAGTCATTGTCGAATGATCCATTCCTCCCCTGCGCATGCTCGTGACCCGCGCGAACATGTGATGGAAGCTTTAATAGGTACTCGTCACGTCCACGAGTTCCTGCAGAAATCCCATTAGGTATTCGTCACGCCCACGAGTGCCTGTTAACCACTCTCTCCCCTAAATTTTCCAACAAAAAGAGCGCCCGCAGGCGCTCAACTCATCAACCTATTCTTTTTTACCGTTATCCTGTTTCAATATCAGGAAGTCCAGCTCTTCCTTGGTCATCGCATTAATCTTCTTAAACTGTGTCATGAAGAATATTGCGCCGAGCAATATCCATGCACCGAGTGCGATGTAGGACGGCACGGACAGTGATGCCGGCGATCCCGGATAGAGCAGCAGCACCAGGAACACGACCGAGATGATCGCACCGAGCACGCCGAAGACCGTATAGACCATGTTCTTCTCCACGCCGTTCCTGAAGAATTTCACCGCCACCAGGCTGGTCGCAAGGAATGCGATCGATACGCCGACCGAGGACATGTCCACGATCCAGCTCAGTGCCGTACGCCCGAGCCAAGGGGCCGCGAGCGTCACGATCAGGACGAACCAAACCGCAATATACGGGGTTTTATTCTTCGGGTGGATCTTCGCAAAGATTTCAGGTACGAAATTCGCACGTCCGAGGGCGAAAATCAGGCGTGATGAGGATAAATAAAACCCGTTCAGCCCCGTGAACACCCCGAATGAAATCGCGAACGCAAGCAGCGTCATGCCGATGCCGCCCATCGATGAATTGATGACGGAACCAGTCACCCACATCGCGCCGTCGATTGCGTTCTGATCAGCATAGATCCATGAAGTGATGAGGATCATCGCAACATACGTCAGAATTGAAGCGATGATGCCGAAAACGATCAGCTTGAACGTCTTCTCGGCCGGGAACTTGAATTCCTCCGCCGCCTGCGGGATGTTATCGAAACCGACGTACATCCACGGTGCAATTGCGACAATCAGGATGATTGATGTCCAAACGCCGTTTTCGGCGTTGAACAACGGCTGTGCATTATCAAACGAAAAGTCCCCTGCAAAGAATGATGCTGCGAACAATCCTGCAACGACGAGCCCCATGAACAGGCAGAAAATGAACTGCAGGTTACCGGATAACCCCGATCCTTTCGATGAAATGTAGGCGAAAATCACAAGTATCAGCGTGGATAAAATCACTTCCATAATGTAGACATCCCAGCCGGCGATCGTATACAGGTAGCCGACTTCGAGGACATCCGGCAGTACGAATTTGAATAAAAGACTGAATGCACTCGCGTTCAGGGCGACGATACATATGTAACCGAGCACGAGAAACCATGAAGCGATGAAACTGAAATATTTTCCAAAACCTGCGTAGGTGAAGGCGAACTCCCCGCCCGAGACCGGGAATTTTGCGGTCAGTGCACCGTACGCCACGGCGATGATCAGCATCAGGAGCCCCCCGATGGTGATTCCGAGCGTTGCACCGAGTGTGCCCGATGAATTCAGCCAGTCGCCCGGCAGTATGAAGGCACCCCAGCCGATGGACGAGCCGTAGGCCACAGCCCATATGAAGCGCTTCGACATTGTGTTGTCAAGCTCCTGCCTCTCTATTCCACTTATACTTTTCTGCATGATTCCAACTCCCAATAAATTTGATTAACTTCTTATACCCCGTTTACATCATACTATAACCGGAGACATGAAAAAACAGCGGGAAAGTTTATACTTTCCGCGCCGTCATAAGGAGATATATGAAGTACGGTCCGCCGATCAGTGCGACGACAATCCCCGCCGGAATGATCAATGGTGCAAGCAGGAGCTTGCCGATAAGGTCGGAGACGCTGAGCAGCAGCGCCCCGATTCCGAGCGTGCCGATGAAGACGAATTTCATTTCCACTTTGAATAAAAGTCTTGCGATATGCGGCGCGATCAGGCCGATGAAGCTGATGGCACCGGCGACACTGACCGCAACGCTTGAGAGCATCGCCGCACAGATGATCAGGAGCACCTTTTCGACGTTCACGTTCATGCCGAGCCCGCGGAGTGTATCATCCTCCAGGTTCAGCATGGCCATTTCATTGATTTTCATCCAGGCGAAGACGGAAACCACTAAGATGTACGGGAGTATGACCACGACGAATGCCCATGTGTCCCCCCAGATGTTCCCGGCGAGATACTGGTTCAGCATCGTCATCTGCCTGTCATCGAACGTTGAGGTGAAGACGTACAAAAAGCCCGTCACCCCCATCGCAACCGCGATCCCGATCAGTATGAACATGTTGCTGTTGAAGCTGCCGCGCACGAAAGAGAGCACGAACACCAGAAGTACCGTGATGAGCCCCGCGATGAAGCTCATCACCGGCAGTGCATACAGGTTGTTGCTGCCCCCGACGCTTACGAACATGAGGAACAGCACAACCCCGAACCCGCTTCCCGCATTGACACCGATGATGCCGGGGTCGGCGAGCGGATTCCTTGAGATCACCTGAAGAATCAATCCGCTTAAGGCGAGTGCCGCGCCGCAGAGAATGGTGATAATAACGCGGGGCATCCTGAATTCGTAAAACACGAGATTCACATCCGCCCCGGCCCGGCCCATAATTAAATCCAAAAGATCGCCGGGGCTCAAGCTGAACGTGCCGGTGACGAGCGTCAAAACGACGGTCACCAGGAGCAGTACGGTAATGATGACCAATTTCAAAGGATTACGCATATTTCCGCCCCCGCGTCCTGATGATGTAGATGAAGAACGGCAGTCCGATCATCGCGATGATGGCGTTGACCGGCGTTTCATTCAGCATCCGCGCCGCCATATCCGACAGCATGAACAGCGCCCCGCCGAAAAGCCCCGTATAAAGAATCGTCCAGCGGTGCATGTACCCTGCAATCATCTTCACGATATGCGGGACAAGCAGGCCGAGGAACACGACGTTCCCGACGATCGCGACACTCATCGATGCAAGCAGCACCGCACATACAAGCGTGATCACCTGGTACATACGCTGGTTCTGCCCGAGCGAGGCCGCCATCTCCTCGCCGAATAAAAACACATCGAGCTCTTTTGACAGTACATATAATATCACGATCACCACGGCCGCAACCGGGGCGATCACCCCAAGCTGTCCAAGTGATACCCCGGCCGCACCGCCGCTCGTGAAGAAAGCAAGATACTGGCCGAGGTTGTTCGTGATCACGAGGAAATCCGTCACGGCATATAAAAACAGTGAAATCCCCGCACCCGCAAGTATAAGGTGGATCGGGGACCTGAATCGTGTCACGAATAAAATGATCACGCCGACCACGAGCCCGCCGAGAAACCCCGCTGTAAGCATCGCTGCAAAAGACAATACCGGAAGCACGAGCGTCGCTGCGACAATCGCGAAATTCGCGCCCGCGTTCACGCCGAGTATGCTCGGCTCGCTCAGATCATTATGCGTGACCGTCTGCATGATGAGGCCTGAAATGCTGATCATCAGTCCCGCCAGGAACGCGGCAACGACCCTCGGCAGGCGGATCTCATAAAGGATGCCGCCGGCCCGGTCAAGCTCACCGCCCGGAGACAGGGTGTCCACCACTTTACCTAACGAGTAATTCTCGACCCCGAACATCATGGCGGCAAAGAAGGATACGCCGACGAAAATGCATAGAAGGAGAACCAGCCAGCCATCTTTCATTTAAAGTGCCCGCCCGTTCACCGTCCGGCAGAACAGCTCATAGTCCGAGAGCACCGGTTTCCCCGTGACCGGGTCCGTTGTGATCCTGCCGTTGATGTTGAAGACTTCATTCAGTATGTCATTCGTCAGGACATCCGCCGGTGTGCCGCATCTCACGATCTCACCGCGGTTCATCACGACGATTTCATCCGAATACTTCAGCGCCTGGTTGATGTCATGCAGAACCATCACGACCGTCTGACGGGTCTTTTTATTCAAATCCCGAATAATGTTCAATGTCTCCAGCTGATGGTGGATATCGAGGTAGGTCGTCGGTTCGTCGAGCAACAGCACGTCCGACCCCTGGGCAAGGAGCAGACTGATCCACACGCGCTGCGCCTGGCCGCCGGACAGCTCGCTCATCATCCGGCCGCTGAATTCATCCGCACCCGTTTCCCGGAGCGCCCAGTCGATGATTTTGTGATCGTCAGCAGTGAGCCCCTGGAACCTGCGCAGGTACGGATATCTGCTGAAGCTCACAAGGTCGCGCACCTTCAAGTCATACTGCAGCCGGTTCTTCTGCGAAAGTATCGCGACCTTCTTCGCGAGTGCCTTCGATTTCATGCGGCGGATGTCGAGGTCGTTGATGTAGACCGATCCCTCACCCGCCTGGATGATGTTCGACACCGTCTTCAAAAGCGTCGATTTGCCGCAGCCGTTCGGTCCGATGATTGTCGTGATCTTACCGCTCATGAGCTCCAGGTTGATGTTCTTCAATATATCCTTCTTATCGATCGTCAAATCCATATTTTCAATCGTCACACTGGTCATACAACCACCTGCCTGTATTTATTCGGTCAGCGCATCCACGATGAATTCCCGCTGATGCTCAAGTGAATACGGATCATTATAGTAGAAAGTCGGTGAATCAAACTCGATCACGCGGTTATTCTGCACCGCATCGAGCTCTTTCCATACATTGGTGTCGCGGTATGCATTGTCCGCCCCGGAATCCCCCGTGCCGACGAACATGAAGTCACCCGCATACTTGTCGATCTCTTCAGCCGAGATGTTCTTCCAGCCCGTCTCGACAACATCCGCTTCGACCGCTTCCGGCACATCCAGGCCGAGTTCCTGATAGATAATTTCCGTGCCGCGGCCCCAGTTCGTGCCGTAAACGTAGATGTCCTTCGCATACTGCTCGATCACGCTTGCACTCACGTCGGTGCCGACCGCTTCTTCAACGGCCGCCCTGTCTTCAGCAAGCTTGCTTTCCCATTCAGCCATCCACTCAGAAGCCGCCTCTTCGTTGCCTGTGATGCTGCCGAACTCCTCATGGATGTCCAGGTAATTCCATTTTTCATACTGCACCGGAATCGTCGGTGCCACCGTTTCATACTTCTCAAGATTCTCATCCGTTTCAAAAGCGATGATCAGGTCCGGATCGAGGTTCATGATCTGTTCGATGTTCCCCTCCTCGATCATCTCAACATCTTCGGTCATCGGCTCAAGCACTTCACTCTGCGTGACGACCGTATGCGCCCCGACCATGTTCGCATCAAGATGCTTGAAATTGCCGAAGTAGCTTGATGCCATGACGACGATGCGTTCCGGCTCTGCAGGGATTTCAATCGTCTCCCCCGCATCCGTCGTATACTCCCGCATTTCGGCAGTGCCGCCGTCATCGTCACCCGTCGCTTCCCCGCCGCATGCCGCGAGCAGCGAGGCAAAAATGATACCTGCAAATAAAAGACCAAATCTATTCATATGTACACACTTCCCTGATTTTTTATTTAAGCGCTGATTATCAATTGATAATCATTCTCAATGTAGTTATAATAAAACATATTAAGTGAAAATACAATCCAAAAGGGGAAATATAAATGAGAGTTTATGACACGCTGATCGTCGGTGGCGGCCCGGCCGGCCTTTACGCTGCATTTTACGCAGGCCTCCGCGGCATGTCGGTGAAACTGATTGAGCATCACGCGGAACTCGGCGGCAAGCTCAACATATACAGGGAGAAGTTCATATGGGATATCGGCGGCATGCCGGCGAATACGGGGGACGCAATCGTCCGCCAGCTGATCGAACAGGCGTATACTTTCGGCCCCGACGTCTCCACAAGCACGACGTGCCACGATATTACAAAGGAAGGGGATATCTTCAAGACCGAGACTTCAATCGGCGGTTTCACATCAAAATCCGTCATCATCGCAACCGGCCTCGGCATCTACTCACCCGTGAAACTCGATATCGACGGTGCCGAGAAGTTTGAAATGTCGAACCTGTATTATACGGTGAAGGATTTGAAGTCTTTTAAGAATAAAGAAATTCTCATCTCCGGCGGTGGCAACACCGCAGTCGACTGGGCGCATGACTTGAGCGGCATCGCAGGCTCCGTCACGCTCGTCTGCCGGAAAAGTGAATTGAAGGGACATGAGGCGATGGTCGGAAAGCTCGATGAGAAAGGCGTCCGTGTGGTCAAGGGTGCTGCGATCGATAAGCTCACGCCGAACAGCAGCCAGGATGAAATTCAAAGTGTGAGACTCTCCGACGGCACTGAAATCAAAACCGATGCCGTCGTCATCAACCATGGCTTCGATGCCGACTGTGAATTCGTCAAAAGGCTTGGGCAAAATCTTCCTATGAACGAACATCAGATGATTGAGACCGAGAACACCGTCGGCACCGGCATCCCGGGTCTTTATGCGTGCGGCGACCAGATCACCTACGACAACCGGGTGCATCTGATTGCGAGCTGCTTCCCGGAAGCGGCGATGGCCGCAAATTTTGCGAAGCAGTACATCAGCGGCGGCGAAGCGGCGGATGAAGCCATCGTCTCCAGCCATAACGAGAAATTCTCGGAGATGAATGAACAGATGATCAGCCGGATATAAAATGAAAAGGGGCTGGCACCTAAGTCCTTAAAAAATTATAAATTGAATGAATGAGACGAAAAATCCGTACGTTTGACTCCCAGGGGAACAGCATCTGCGCAAGACTACAGGCTTGCGCGATGCCCCAGGAAAGCAAACGTACGGATTCATTTTTTCATATAAAGTTATGTCTCAGCTCCACCTTATTCAGCGCTGTGCTTCACCACGGTCGGACTCTGCTCGTCCATCTTCAGATCTTCGGCCGCAACACCGGTGCGCTTCACATTGTTGATGATGAAACCGCTTTTCGGGAAGGCCGGGATCCTCGTCATATCATACTCCAGATCCTGGTTCGGCACGTCGTAGGTCATTGATTTGGTGATGTATTCGAATGTGGAGCGCATGACCATGACTGTGAGCCATTCGCCTGCACAGCGGTGGCCGGCATAAAAGTCACCGCCGCCCTGCGGCACAAACGCGAACGGACTCTCGTCCCAGTCCCTGAAACGCTCCGGCTTGAATTCATCAGGGTCCTCCCATGCATCGGGATGCCGGTTCGTGCCGAACAGGTCGAGTATGACCATACGGTTCTTCTTGAACTTATGGCCCTTCCATTCAAATTTGTTCTTCACTTTTGCGACCATCGCCGGTGCGAAAGGATAATAGCGGCGCACTTCCTGGGTGAACATCTTGCTGTAGGACTTATCGGATTTCAACTTCTCCCCGACGCCCGGATGCTCATGGATCGCGAGCAGGCCGAACGCGACAAAATAAGCGGCTGCAATCAGCGGCCGGTAGGCATTGTTCAGATCCACCGCCGCCGAATGCAGATCGAGCGGCTTGCCGTCATTTTCGGTATGGTGCGCCACAATGTAGAGCGGTGTGCTCGGGTGTGCATCGAGTTTGCCGGCACGCACTTTCTTGATGAGCTGCTTCAGCCATTTTTCATGGCTTTTCCTCGATGCCATGCCCGACGTGAAACTCGCAGCCGTCCTCGCAACATCCGAACCGCCGAAGTCGACCATGTCCACAAGCTCGTCGACTCTCTGCTCGATGTCCTCCCCTTCAAGCGGGAGCCCCGCCCAGCGCATGCCGGTGACGCCGAACACTTTCTGTATCTCATCGAGTATCACGACTTCGGACTGATTTTCCCATTCCGCCGCCCTTTTATCCAGTTCCTCCACGGCAATCCGCTTCATGTCCTCCAGCCGTTCCGGCGTCATCATGGACAGGATCATCCGCTTGCGCTGCCTGTGGTCTTCACCATCCAGGCCGTGGACGCCGCCTTCACCGAGCAGCGAGCTCTTCAAAGGTTTCGGCATGGCACCTTTACGCTTGAACTTCGATTCATCGTAGAATATTTCAGCCGCTTCCTCCCCGGCGATGCAGATCGCTTTCCTACCGAGCAGGCGCGTCTTAAATATGTCGGACTCCAGTTCTTTCCTGCGGTCGGGTATGAAATTGAACCCTTCCTGCATTAGATCGAGTGTGTTGTCGACGCCTTTGTCACGTGGGATGGGGTTTTTGACTTTCACAAATATCAGCTCCATATTGAAATTTACTGAACATTTAAACAGTCCATTTCTACACTTTTACCCATGCGGAAACCATATAAACTATAAAGCCGTCAATTCACAAGGACCGCATCGATGATTCGCAAGTTTTCAAGGGCCTTCGGCCAATCCATTTCAGCCTTTTTGAACGACATCCCGGCATCTTTTGAAATATAGAGTCCAGTGTTGTTCAACGCGTAGAATACACCCTTCTGCGTATCATCCGTCAAAAGTGCAAAAACTGATGAACCGTCCGGCTCCGGCAGGCCGTCATCGATGAATGTCCATCCGCCTTCACCCGTCCTGCGCGCTATACGGGTATGCGCCCGTTCCGGCAGATATGCCTGGTAAGGCCCATTGGCGACCGAGGCGAGCAATGTATCCGGATTCCCCGGGTCTGCCGCAACATCCACCATGTAAGTGTATCCGCCAAGCCCTTCATTGAACTTCTCCCAAGTATCACCGCCGTCTTTGCTTTCCGCGAACCCTTCGCCCGCCGCTTCGTAAATCCGGCCTGCCACATACGGGTGCGCCTCGAGGGAGTGGCTGTCATGGTGCGACCCGGGCTTCCGGTCCTCCCAGGACTTGCCATTGTCATTACTCCTCATCACGCCGCCGAGTTCTATGCCGACGAAAATCCGTCCCGCTTCATGGAGGTCCAGCTGGATTGTCCGCACATGATGCGTTTCAGGCCTTGGCGGGAAACTCCATTCCGGCTCGGAAGGGAGTTCCAGCAGTGCCGGCGAATCGGTCCACGTCATGCCGCCGTCCTCCGAACGGTACAGCATGCTCGGCTCCGTCCCCGCCCATATCACACTGAATTCACCGAGCTGTTCGGTCCTGCTCACGGCAAGGCTCATCACCCTTGGATGCAGCACGTCTGCACCACACTGCTGCCACGAATTACCGCCGTCGTCACTTGCGTGGAGTCCTTTATTGAAAGTGCCGGCATACAGCCGTCCGGAGACTTCATCATAAGCGACGCTCCGGATGTCCTCCGGCCCCTCGATCTCCTGAAGCGTCCATCCATCATCTTCAACCGCCTTGTAAATCGTGTTCTTCGCTGCAAAATATATTGAAACCATTTGAACCGCCCCTTTGAAAGTTGATGTACTACCCCTATACCCCGTCTGAATGCAAAAAAGCACAGCCGGCGGAGGCTGTGCTTTCTCATTTATATATTAGGCTTTTACTATTCGCTTGGTCTTCCACTCTACCCGAATTTACAGATAATATGCATGAAATCATTAGGAACCGGAAATTTTCCTGCTGTTCTTTATATTGTCGTAAAATTTTTCAAAGCAGTAGAAATGCCTCGGATTGACGTTACGGAGCACATGCGTGCGACGTGCCCCTTTGTCGTTTTGGACTTTGAAATACAGTATGCCCGCTTCATAGTCCTGATCCGTCATCCCCTCGATCACGAGGAGTTCAAGGTCATCCACTTCGGAGAACGGAAAATGGAAGACTTCCCATTTGAAGTCGGACTTGTTCAGCGTCGAGGTATTGACCGTCACGATCTCATCCTCCAGAAGGAAATAGATGCCGACGCGTGTGAAGTCGGTGAGGCATGTGCCCATGCAGTGGGCATCCTTCCCTCTGTATGTCTCATAGTTCTCATGAACTTTAAGGTACTGGTTCGCACTATTCATGAAGTCATATTCCTTCCCCTCCAGCTCATACTTATGTGACAGCACCTCTTCGATCGTCTTCGGCAGATTGATGTTGTCGAGATACTCGTTCAACACTTTATACTGGATCATGGCAACCCCTTCTTTCGTGACCTTTATTATGTAACTGGAAACTTTCTATACTGTACCCTGTAAAGAAATGGAATATGCATCCTGTCATGTTTTTTAAATCTGCGTGAAGGGTAGATTAAGAACAAGCGGAATTTACGACTCAACATATATTCAGGAGGAGATTTTTGTGAAAGAGTATCAAATTTACTACGACGGCAAGTGGCAGGATTCCGACTCAGGCGAATACAGCGAAGTGGAGAATCCCGCGACGGAGGAAATCATCGCAAAAGTTCCGAAAGGCAGCCACGAAGACGTTGATAAAGCGGTGGCCGCAGCCAAAAAGGCATTCCCTGCATGGAATAAAACATCTCCAAAAGAACGTGCAGAGTACGTCAGAAAGATAAAGGACGGCATCGAAGCGAAGAAACAGGAACTCGCTGACACGATGGTCGCAGAACTCGGCAACTCGCAGACGTTCTCGGAAGAAGGCCAGGTGCCGCTGTCGCTGAAAGAGATGGAAGCGACTCTGGATGATTTCGATAAGCTGAAGTTCGAAGAGGAAATGGACGACGGCACGATCCTCCAGAAGGAAGGTTTCGGCGTCGTTGCGTGCATCACGCCGTGGAACTACCCGCTGAACCAGATTCAGAGGAAGATCACCCCGGCACTCCTTGCAGGCAACACCGTCGTCGTGAAACCGGCGAGCCTGACACCGCTCACCGCCATGATCCTCACTGAAATCATAGATGAAATCGGACTGCCGGACGGTGTGTTCAATATGGTGACCGGAAGCGGCGGCGACCTCGGCGACTATTTGACGAAACACGAAGATGTATCCGTCGTTTCATTCACAGGATCCACTCCGGTTGGTCAGAAAATGTATGAAAACGCAGGTTCGAACATCAAGAAACTCGTACTTGAACTCGGTGGAAAATCACCGCTCGTCTATCTGAAAGGCGGCGACCTGGACCAGGCGATCGACCAAGCGGCGAAGACCGTCATCAACAACCAGGGCCAGAGCTGTTCAGCCCTCACCCGCCTGCTCGTGCCGAAAGACCAGCTCGATGAAGTGAATGAAAGAATTAAGGAATACTACAAAGACGTGAAAATCGGCGACCCGACCGATTATGATACCGATATCGGCCCGCTCGTCGACAAGAACCAGATGGAAACAGTGCTCGATTATATCGAAAAAGGCAAGGAAGAAGGCGCGGAAGTCCTCGTCGGCGGCGGCAAAGTCGACAGGAAAGGCTACTATGTCGAACCGACCGTCTTCACGAATGCGAAGAACGATATGACCATCGCACAGGAAGAAATCTTCGGACCTGTCCTCACCGTCATCCCATATGAAGATGAGGACGATGCGATTGAAATTGCGAACGATACCGTATACGGCCTCTCCGGTGCAGTCACCGGACCAGACTTCGATACGGCACTCAAAGTTGCGAAACAACTCCGCACCGGCAACGTCTTCGTCAACGGTGGTGACCGCTCACCGAAAGCCCCGTTCGGCGGCTACAAGCAATCCGGCCTCGGACGCGAAAACGGCCTGTACGGTGTTGAAGACTACCTTGAAGTCAAGGCACTATTCACTTAAAACTGGATGAAATAGATCGACCCTGGGATGGCATGGCCATTTCAGGGTCTTTTTTATGGGTAACAGGTATTCGTCCGGCTCACGAGTTCCTACAGGAAGTTTAACAGGTATTCGTCCGGCTCACGAGTTCCTGCAAGAAGTTTAACAGGCACTCGTCCACTCCACGAGTTCCTGCAGGAAGTTTAACAGGCACTCGTCCGCTCCACGAGTGCTTGCAGGCTAAACTTGAGCATCCCCATCATCCGGAATATCTATGAAATGATACAGCCCCAGCCGGTATCCCCACATTTTCACATACTCCCTGAACCAGATATTAGTCGCATAGCTCAGTTCATACCACGGATCCCCGTCCGCACTGAGTGCAGCGACATATGTAAAATCAAATACATCGTCATAATGATTGCTGTTCACACGGTCATAAATCAATTTCGACCGCTTCAAATGGTAATCGCTCGTCACCACAAGCGCACTCTGGAAATCATGTGCCTCCATAATGTCCATCGTCTCTGTCGCATTGGTGTAAGTACTCGTTGCAACCAATTCCTCAATAATTGCACCCTCAGGTATGCCGAGGTCCAGTGCAAACTGCACGGACTGCGTATAATATTCATCCAGTGCAGGTGAAATGACGACATACTCGGAATACCCTTCATGATACAGTTCCGCCGCCTTCACCATCCTGCCCCCGTCACCGCCGCCGAGCATCAGGATCACATCCGCCTTTTCCGGTGCATCACTCCGCCCGTGGTTGAAACTCTCGGCAATGGATACCGCCGCAATCACCAGGATAATTCCTACTATAACAATGATGATTCTTTTCTTCATCTTCATACACCGATCTTTCAACTAGTTTTCTCAGATTCATCATAGCACGTCAAGAATCAAATATATTAAAAACTTCCAGTTCCAATAAAAAACGCCCTCCCTCACCGGAAAGGCGTCCCCTGCCTTAAATCTGAAAATCTTCTTCAATATCCTCATCTTCCTTATCCATCTTAATCATCGTGAATCCGGTCAGCCCGTACAACAGAGTGAAGATTGGCGTGAAGAATGCGAGGAACAGGAATGGCAGGAAAGTCAGCGGTGCCACCCCGAGTGCTGCCGCTGCGAATATCGCATTACCGTTCCAGGGGATTGCGACCGCGCCCTGGGTGGAGGTATCCTCCATCAGCCTCGATAAGTTCTGGGGTTTCAGCCGTTGTTCTCTGTATAACGGCTTCAGCATCGTCCCGACGAGTGCGATCGATGCACTCGCTGTGCCCAAAATCGCCGTGCCGATGTAGCTCGCCACCATGGAAGTCGGCACCAGAGTCTTCACGGAATTGACGCGGCTGAAGAACGTATCCAGGAATTTCTGGAGTATGCCGGATTCCTGCAGCAATCCGCCGAGCCCCAAAGCGAACAGGAACAATGCCAGAAGATTGAACATGCTGGTGATGCCGCCCTGCGTCAGCAGTGAATCGACCGCTTCAATACCGGAGTCCACTGCATAGCCGTCATACATCGTGCCCAGCGTTTCTGTAATGCCGGCACCCTGGTAAAAAATCGCGACCAGTCCGCCGAGCGCCGCACCGATGAAGATGGAAGTGACCGGCGGCTTCTTCAAAACGAGCAGCAGCAGGACCACAGCCAAAGGAATCAAGGTCACCAGCCCAAGATCATAGTGCGATGCGAGGAATTCGGTCATCACTTCTATATTCGAAAGGCTCCCGCCCTCCTGTCCCCCGTAATTCAGGCCGAGCACGATGAAGACGATGAGCGTCAGTATATAGGCGGGCATCGTCGTCCACAGCATATGTTTTACGTGGTCCATCAAGTCCGCTTCCATTATTGCCGCAGCCAGGTTCGTACTGTCTGATAACGGAGATATCTTATCACCAAAATATGCACCGCTGATGATTGCACCTGCAGACATGCCGGGAGGCAGACCGAGACCATGGCTGATGCCCATCAAAGCCACACCTGCCGTCCCCATCGTCCCCCAGGAAGTTCCCGTAGAAACTGAGACGATCGTACAGAAAATCAAAGCAGTGGCAAAAAAGTACCCCGGTGAAATCGACTGGATGCCGTAATAGATCAATGTCGGCACAGTGCCTGATATCAGCCATGCCCCAATCATGGCCCCGACGACAAGAATGATCATGGAAGGCAGCAGTGCTTTTGCCATCATCGACAGCATCGCGGACTCCAGTTCCTTAAAAGTAAAGCCCAAATATAATACGAACGGTATTGTCGCCATTAATGTAATCAGCAGCATCAGTTCGATGGACGCATCGAACACAATTACACCGCCCATGATCAGAACGATAACCATAATCATCACAAACACAGAGTACCAGATTGATGGCGTCTTTCTCTCTTTCTTCAAATCCATCATCCCCTTGAAGGTATTCGAATACACACAATTTTCCCCGACTGTTAATATTCATATACCCTGTGCGGGATGATTTAATTTACAGAATATTAAGTATATTAACTAATAAAATAAACCCCACACCTTGTCCCGTAATCGAGACTCCATTAAACGGCTAGTACCACCTCGTTTCGCGATCGAGACTCCATTAAACGGCTAGTACCACCTCGTTATGCAAACGAGACTCCGATAGAGCAAGCATCAAGCCTACACCTTATCCTCCAGCTCATCCTCTATATAAAATTCCCTGGTCGCAATCACACCCGCCGCACAGAACAACGCAACGATGATGAGATAAGAGAACAGCGCGGGGGTCCATGTGCCGGTCGCATCATACAGATAACCCATCAGGAATGGTCCGATGGCTGCAAGCAGGTAGCCGATCGACTGGCCGAATCCGGAAAGTGAGATGCTTCCGGAATCTGTCCGTGCCTTCAATGAGAACAGCAGCATGCATGTGCTGAAGGCAGCGCCCGTACCGAAGCCGATGAAAATCATACTGATGACGAGGAATGCAAATGACTGTGCAAACAACAGCAGATATCCGGTCAGCAGCAGTCCGGTGATGGCAAAAACAATCGTTCGCTGGTTGTCCACCCGGCTTGCGAGTATAGGGAATAAAAACGTCATCGGCAGCTGGGCGAACTGACAGAACATGAAGAGGTATCCGGCAGTTTCAGCCGACATCCCCTTCTCCATCAAAATGGACGGCAGCCATGCAGCATTCGTGTAGAACGTCGTCGACTGGAGTGCGAACATGATCGCAATCGCCCAGGCCATCTTCGACTGATGAATCTTCCGTCCCGGCGCACGCTCCACCTTCCGTACCGCCGAACGCATCTCTCCTGCACCTCGCAGCTGTGGGATCCAGACGATGAGCGCCACAACACCGAACGCGATCCATATCGTGAGCGACAGACCGTAACCTCCGCCGATCTCCGCAAGCGGCACACTGAATCCGCTGCCGAGTCCAGCAGTGAGGTTCATCGTCGAACTGTAGATTGCGGTGATGAATCCCATCTGAAGCGGGAACTTCCATTTGGCATAGCTCGGCAGCGTCACATTGCCGACACTGATGGCAACCCCAAGCAGGACAGTCCCGATCAAGAACCATTCAAGTGTCCCAAGTGTCCTTATATATAATGAAGCAATCAGCAAAATGATCGCATAGAATATCGTGACCGGCATCGTGAACTTATCGACGGCCTTCGAGACAAACGGGGACACCGCCGCAAAAGTGAGCAGCGGAATCGTGGTGAGCAGACCCGCCACCGTATTCGAAATCAGGAGATCCTCCCGGATGTCGCCGATCACCGGCCCGACCGCGGTGAGCGGTGCACGGAGCATTGCAGCCACCGCTATGATGCCGATGACGAGGGGGATATTGTCCCGGAGTTTCTGAGGTTGTTTGACAGCCTGCATATGCACACCACTTTCACTTTATGTATTACTTTAAAACTATATCTTTTCCCGGCCGTTTGCAATTCTTTCCGGAATAAAAAAAGAGATGCCTCTTCATCAAGAAGAATCATCTCTTCAATCAGCCGGCAAAATCAAGCACTTCCGGCACATCAATTTCATCGTTCGCGTTCATCAGCTTGATCTCTTTCGGAATGAATTTCAGCACCACCATCACCTGGTTTTCGAGCGCCTCGATATCATGGTCATCCTGCTGATCCCACAGCCAGTCCACTGTCGGCTGATCCATGACCACTTCCGTCCTGGCGAGCATTTCCACATAGCTCGAATCCGCCTCCTCATCATAACCGAGGATGATGTAGCTGAGGTTATTGTCCTTGATTTCATCCGAATCGACGGATTCTGCTGTGACCTCAGTATAAAGATTCCAACCGTCATTATAAAATGTTACATAACGGCTATAGGGTTTGTTGCCGTAGGCGGTGGACATGATGCCAACCTTCGGCGTCTCAAAAATCCTCTCAACCTTTTTTCTGACCTTCTCTTTTTCCATGCCTATCACCTCACCATTCAAATTCCTTTGAAGCGCCGTGGATAAACATGTAAAGCCATTTATATTCAAGCTCCCCTGATCCTTTTATTTTCCATGATATTAGTATAAAAATCCCTGAAGCAGTGGATATGTTCCGGATTGATATTATGGAGCACATGGGTGCGGCTGATGCCTTTGTCATTGATGACCGTCACATATAATATCCCCGCTTCATACTTATGATCATTGAGATTTTCAACCATCTCGAGGTCGAGTGCCTCAATGGTCTTGAATGGAAAGTGTCTGACCTGCCAGTCAGGTTCTTCGCCGTTGATCTTCTTCAAGTTCGAAGTGCTGATGGTCAACACTTCATCTTCCAGCAGGAAATAAAGCCCAATCCGCGTAAAATTGAAGAGGCATGTGCCGATGCAGTATACCTGCTTCACTTTATAGTTTTCAATACCTGCATGTGCCTTCAAAAACTGATTGGCACCATTGATGAATTCCAGCTCCGCATCCGTGAAATCAAATTTCGACTCAAGAATGTGTGCAACGGTCTGCGGCAATACGATCTTATTGAGATGAATATTCATTGTCTGATAGGAGATCATCAGTCTCACCCGCTTCTTTTATAGGTACAATCCGATATAATCAATCGTCGGGGAGATCCAGCACTTTATACAAGCCGAGCCTGTAGCCCCATATTTTATAGAACTCCTTGGACCACAGCAGTCTGGCATAAGACCTTTCATGCCATTTCTCTCCGTTTTCGCTCAATGCAGCAACATAGGTCAGTTCAAAACGGTCCTGGTTCACGCGTTCGAAGGAAAGCCTGGAGCGCTTCATATGAAAATCACTCGTCACGACGAGGGCGCTCTCAAGCCCTAATTTCTCCATCATTTCAAGAGTCAGGACGGCATTTGTATAAGTGCTGGTGGCTTCTGTCTCTGCGATGATTGCCGTATCAGGAATGCCGAGTGCGTTGGCGAACTCCCGGCTCTGTGAATAAAATTCACTCATAAGTGGAGAAATCATCACATAATCTGCGTATCCCTCATGGTACAGTTCAGCTGCCTTTTTCAGGCGCCCCTGATCATCCCCGCCGAGCATGATGATCACGTCCGCAGGCACGGGGTCTTCATTCACATTGTGGTCGAAGCTCTCGATGAAGACGATGATGATGAACAGCAGGATGACGCAGCCCCCGATTATAATCATCCTCACTTTCAGTCCGCCGGTTCCCTTCACCGATACGCCGGGAAGAAGTCTCTGTTTTTATCCATTCCCCGCATATCACACAGTGTGTCATATACTTCCCGGTCCCATATTTTCTTCCCGATGTGGAATTCGAATTCCGTATGCTTACTGAACCGTTTCTTGAAATGCAGTACCGGATCGTCTTCGGCGTTGGAGACGCCGCCGCCGTAATGAATCAGTGAATAACCGTTCTCGACGCCCCACTTCATCGAGGCATATTTCAAAAGATAAGCGGGTGAATACTCGAGATAATCCGGATTCGTCCCGTTAAGATGATCGTGTATGACATCACCCGACAGGAAGTAGAGCCCCATCGCAATGATCTTATCTTCAAATTTGACGCTGATCGTCATCAGGTCGTCCCCGAATTTATCCTTCAATGCGTAGAAATATTCCCTGTTGAAATAATAGAACTGCGTCGCATTATGCCGTTCCATCGTCAAATTGTAGATGTCGATAAAAGGCTCGACATTCTTGAATCCCCTGTCGATATGGAAAGAAAACCTGTCATCCCGGAGCCGCTTCCTGACCTTTGTCCTGG
The DNA here is from genome assembly GCF_900220995.1 of Salinicoccus kekensis. Classification (GTDB taxonomy): domain Bacteria; phylum Bacillota; class Bacilli; order Staphylococcales; family Salinicoccaceae; genus Lacicoccus; species Lacicoccus kekensis. Next base: position 69,802 of record NZ_OBQF01000001.1, on the reverse strand, counting down.
CAGTCCTTGAAAATTCGTTCTGAAAAGTGTCTTCGAACTTTATGAAGTCGGTCCCGACGGTCTGCCTTAAGTACATTGTGTCGTAAATACCCTTGAAGTCTTCCTGGTTCTGGAATATCGGATGGAACCTGATGAATTCCGAGACGATATTATTGTTTGCGCAGTAGACACTGAAGCAGTCCTCGAATTCTGACATCAGCTTTTCCTTATTCGTCGATTCATGGATGACCGGACCGCCGTAGCCGTAAGGTGAAATCAGATCATAATATTTTTCCCCGTTGATTGTCGTGTGGATTTCCCTTTTGATTGCACTATGGGTGACGTGACCATATTTGCTCTTGATTTCAAAAAACTTGCCTTCCCCGTTTTCAATGAGTTCATTGACTTTGACGTAATCCTTCGTAAAGTAGATGTCCATGGCCTTTTTGGCTGCAGGGCGTATATCTCGGTCCGCCGTCTTCAAATCCACCGCCGGGCTTTTCACCGCAGCGGCCTGTTCTGCTTCTGCAGCACCCCCGGCGGCTGCGTCCAGCGCTTCCCTTTTAAACCTCGTCACTCTGATCCTGTTGCTGCTGCTTTCCTCAGCTGTGTACGCCGTTTCAAGTGATTCAGGGTCAAGACTCCTTTTTCCGAACGTCCCCTTGTAAGCTCCCATACTGTTCTGAGTCATTATTATGACACCTCTCCCTTTATACCATCCTGATAATCACGCAATGATTCTGTGAATCGGCAGCAGTTCCCTGACCAGGGTGATGACCCTGTCGATCTCCTCTTCCGTCATCTTCGTGTCGGAAGGGAGGCATACACCATGTTCAAAAAGATATCTGGCATTGTCCTGTACGCCCCTGAAATAACCACACGTTTCAAATAAAGGCTGCATATGAAGCGGTTTCCACACCGGACGTGCCTCAATGTTCTCATTGGCCAGATGCCGTGTGATCTGACGCGGAGTGATCGGTGATTTGGCCGGGTCGATAGTGAACGTCGACAGCCATCTTGTATGGAACGATCCTTCGATTTCAGGCATGAAGTTGATGGCGCTTATATCGCTGAAGCCCTCAACGTACTGCTCAAAGATCGCCCGTTTCTTTTTGATCCGATCCTCGAGCACTTCCATCTGTCCGCGGCCGATGCCTGCGCTGATGTTGCTCAATCGGTAGTTGTAGCCAACTTCATTATGCTGGTAATGTTCTGCAACTTCCTTTGACTGCGTCGCTTTTTTCAACGCCTTCTTGATGAGCAGCTCTTCGTCCGAAACAATCATGCCGCCCCCGGAAGTCGTGATGATTTTGTTGCCGTTGAAGGAAAATATGCCAATCTTACCGAACGTCCCGCTCGGCTGCCCCTGATACTCTGCACCGAGGGATTCCGCCGCGTCTTCGATCACCGGTACGCCGTAGCGGTTGCAGATTTCCATGATCCGGTCCATCCTTGCCGACTGGCCGTAAAGGTTGACCACGATGACCGCCTTCGGCAGCTTCCCTTTCATCCGGAAAAATCTCATGGCCTTCTCCAGCAGATCCGGTGACATATTCCAGCTGTCCATCTCGGAATCGATGAATACCGGTGTTGCCCCCATATAGAGGATCGGATTCGCACTCGCGACGAAAGTGAGCGACGAACACAACACGATATCTCCCCTGCCGACATTCAGCACGTCCAGTGCGAGGTGGATTGCCCCGGTGCCGCTGGATACGGCGCACGCAGCCTTCGTCCCTGTATACTGCCTGATCTGATTTTCGAATTCGTCGACGTTCTCCCCGAGCGGTGCAATCCAGTTCTTCTCGAATGCATCACTGACATACTTCTCTTCGCTGCCTCCCATATGCGGAGACGATAGAAATACCCTGTTTGAAACCATATGATAAGCCCCTTTCCCCTTAAAACGTGTTGGTCATTCATCCTGCCCATTTATACTCCCTTGACCCAGTCCCTTGTTCAACGCAGTCGCGTTTTCAGTAATCACAGTCTCCATAATGTCTGATATCCGGCCAGATGTTCCTCTGTGATCATGCCTTTGATATCTACGGCGATACCGTTATCTCCGAGGAAATTCATGTATTCTGTGATGTTCTTCCTGTATTCGTCATGCGCCACTGCAAAAATCATTACATCGGTTTCCGTCAGCCACTCCTTGTCGATGAGGTCGACATCATACAACCGTTTCGCTTCATCCTTATCCGCCACTGGATCGTTTACGACGATGTTCATCCCGAAACGCTCGAGCTCCTCGATGAGGTCTGCGACTTTCGTGTTCCGGAGATCCGGTGTATTCTCCTTGAATGTAAGTCCCAGGATATTGATGGTTGCTCCGCGTATATGCAGACCTTTATTGATCATCTGCTCCAGTATAGCGAGTGCGATGTGCTTCGCCATGCCGTCATTGATCCGCCTGCTCGCAAGGACGAGCTCCGGATAGGTGCCGAGCTCTTCGGCCTTGTAAGTGAGATAGTAAGGATCCACACCGATGCAGTGCCCGCCTACAAGACCCGGATAGAACTTCAGGAAATTCCATTTCGTCCCTGCCGTTTCCAGGACATCCTTCGTATCCACCCCCACCCTGTCCAGTATGATTGCCAGTTCATTCATCAACGCAATGTTGACGTCACGCTGGATGTTTTCAATCAATTTCGCGGATTCTGCGACTTTGATGCTCGGTGCTTTGTAGACACCGGCTTTGACGACTGTTGAATAGACATCAGCGATGATTGTCATGACCTCTTCCGTCTCTCCACTGACGACCTTCAAAATGTTTTCGAAAGTATTCACCCTGTCCCCCGGATTGATCCGCTCCGGTGAATACCCGATGAAGAAATCCTTCCCACTGATGAGGCCGGAATGCGCTTCCAATACGGGCAGGCATTCTTCCTCGGTGGCCCCCGGGAAGACCGTCGATTCATAGACGACGATTGTACCTTTTCTCAACACCCTGCCGACCGCCGCACTCGCATCGAGCAGCGGGCCCAGGTCGGGCTGGTTATGTTCATTGATCGGTGTTCCGACTGAAATGATGATGAAATCCGCACTTCCGAGCACACCCTCATCGGTGGTGAATAAAATATCCGTATCCGAGAGTGCTGTCCGGCTCACTTCACCGGTCCGGTCGTACCCGCGCCGCAATTCCCCGATTCTGCTTTCACTAACATCGTATCCGATGACCTGACTGTGTCTGCCGAAAGCGACTGCCACCGGCAGTCCGACATAACCCAGTCCCACTACGCCCACATTTCTATCCATCAGCTTCACCCCACTTCATTGATGATCATCCGCGTCTTTCCACTTCTCTCTTTTGGGATTGCGGACATATATTTGAAAGTGACGCCGATGTCTTTCCCGAGCATGCGCTTCATCTTCTCCCGGATGGCCGCTTCATCTTCTTTAGTGTAGTCATCCTCCACAACCAGGTTGATGATGACATCATCCATCGCCTTCTGAACAAACTGTATATGGGAGACCAGCTCCTCCATGCCCAGTATGACCCATGTGGCGATGACGCTCGTGATTTTATTCCCATCCGTCGTATAAAGGAAATCTGCGCCCCTGCCTATGATTTTCTTGATTTTGATATCATCCTCATAAGAGTTCAGGTATTTCGCATCCGACTCTATCTCCACCTGGTCCCCGATCCTGTAACGGATGACAGGTGTCGCATGGTTGACATAGCTTGTGACGACCATTTCGTATATATTGTGGTCCTTCCTGAAGAACTCGAACAGACCCGTTTCATGACCGACCTGGTACCATCCTTCCGGAGTGCCGTAGATGAACGGTGCACCTTCGGAACTTGCATATGTGTCGATGAGCTTCGTATTGAACGCCTTCTCGATATCCTCCTTCATATGAGGGAGCAGCATTTCGGAGGAAGGGAAGATGCCTTTGACTTCCCAATCCGCGGTGATGCCGTTCCGGAGCATGTACTTGGCCACCATATGGACTGAAGTCGTAAAGCCATCGAGTGTCTCCGGTTTGAACTTCGCAAGGCTCGCGTAAACATACTTCATATTGTCCGGCGTCATGCTCCTCGCCCCGTAGAGCATCTGCTTCATCGTGATATTGTAGCGCCACAGCTTGTTCTTGTGATTGACGGGGTTCAGCTCCTTCTCCGTGAATGAAGCCCGTCTTGAAAACGGCATGACGCCGTTCTGATATTTGATGTAGTCGAGGAAAGCCATCCGCCTTGCCCGGTCGTGCTCGGATTCGTAGACGACCAGGTTCGCACCGGTCGTTCCGCTTGTCGTGGATTTTCTGATGATTCCTTTTTTATAGGAACGCTCCTCCACTTCAGACCTCAGATCCTCCTTGACCGTCATCGGCAGTCTTTTGAAACTCTTCAACAGATCCTTTTCATCGATCCGGATGTTTTTATAGACTTCGATATTGCCTTTCAGGTGATGCATCAATTCCAGCAGCAGGTCCTCCTGCCTGATGCCGCCGCGGATGTAGCGCTTGAGCGCCTCACGGTACAGCCCCGTATACCGCTCCCTTTTCAACATGTAGCCGTACGCACTTGTGAACACATGCTGCATGAATATCGGTGAATGGTAATAAATATCATGTGCATCAATTTTTGTGAGTTTCTTTAACATTTTACTCCCCCTGTTATCCCCTTTTAATGTAAATCTCCCCTGAAGCATGCTGCATCATCGTTTTCTCCGCTGATCCCAGATGACGCCGAGTATGACGACGATGATGTAGAAGAATTTGAAGCGGTGTCTGAGGCCCGTCCCCGCATTGGAGATGGCGAGCCCGAATATGAACCAGCCGGCCATGACACTGAGCAGCAGTATCGCAAGGATCGGCCTTTCTTTGATGATGTAATAATTTTTTATGAACACCGCGAGTGCCACGATGTAGAAGACACCGTCGAGCAGGAATGCTATCAGCTCATTCAAACTGCCGATGTTCCATGGCATGGGTGATGCAATGAAATAGATGAACTTGATCGGTGAATACAGCAGCAGCTGGAAAAGGTTGTTCACTTCCAGTCCTGTAAGGTAAGCCGAGCCGCCGCTTGCCGAAGCCACCGTCTCATACAGGCCGACATCTTCGTTGAACACCTGATCCACCTTGTTGAAGATCGGCAGGTCCGCGACCACATTCGGAAATACCAGCATATAAGTCGTGATGACCGCAAATATGCTGAACGGCACCAGTGATTCCACCGAGAATTTGAACTCCTTTGTGTTATGCCTGTAGAAGATGAACCCGAACAGATAACCGATCAGTATCCCCATCACTGCGGTATGGAAGGATGCCCCGAGCAATACGAAGACGACACTGAGCAGGGCGCTCGACCGTTCCCTGTGTTTATACCAGCGGGTGAAGAAATATAATGAGAGTACGATGGTGATCGATATCAGCGATTCCCGCATCAATATGCTTGAAAATATCAGCGAATGCGGGAAGAAAGCCATCAACAGTACGAGGAACCATTGGACCCTGCCTGAGATATCGAGCATTTTGAAGATCTTTATCATAATCAGTATTGCCGTGACGGCGATGATGATGTTCAGGAATTGTGCGAACAGCCGGTCATCCCCGTATACATGGAACAGCAGCCCCAGGAATTTCGAATAAAAACCGCCGTAGATGTCCGAATTCACGAGCGCCGGATTGGCGCTGATTTCGAGTGCAGTCTCATAATAATTCTCAGTGTCCTCACCACTGTGCGGAATGACCTTTTCACCCGGCCTTGAATCTATCAGCATCATTATCAGCCTTATGATGAAACTCGTGTAGATGATGGCGATGAATTTTGTATGATTGATCAAAAGTGTGAAGAATAATACGATTACTGTAAAAATAATGAATGAAAACGTCATGTAGTAAGTATCTGTGATGTAATGTTGAAACAAAAAGCTGACGATGATATATAATGATGCCGCGAGCCAGATGATGATCATATTCCACCACCCCTCCTAAATACTGACTTTGTATTTCCTGTGATACATTAATATCGTGATCTGCCCCAGCAGCAGCAGCAAGTGTGTGCTGATGCTCACGATGAATGCCCCCGCCAGCCCGAAAGGTATGATCACTGCTATGGAGAGCACAATCGTTGTAACAAAAGTGATCGCCTGCATCACGACCTGCGGTGTATAGAGATTGAGGACGTTGAGTGCCATTTCAAAAAGTTTCGTGTAGACGATGAAAAACAACAAGACCCCGAGCAGCAGCATTTCACGCTGATACCCCATGAATTCCTCCCCGTACACCAGCACCAGTATGTCGTTGCCGAAAAGAATGAGTATGATCTCCCCGGCCGCGGTCAAAATCAGGAATACACCGCATATCTTAAAGAACGACCGGTAGAATGACCTGATGTTCTGCCTTGCTTCACGGGCGAGTCCGGCAATGAACCCCTCATTCAGTGCAAAGACGATATTGTTTGTGATCAGTGCGAAGTACATGATTGTTGCAAAGATACCCAGAGTTTCAACACTATGGAAATATTCGAGCATGTACCTTGGCACATTCGACACCAGTGAGGAGAGGACTTCCACAAGTGACAACCCGATTCCGAGGGCGAAAATCTTTTTGAAATCGCCGGAATTCAACTTGACCACCGGTTTACGCGGTGAGAACGTGAACTTCAGACCGTAGAAGTAATAGATGAGCACCTGTGATACAAGCAGGCTCACCATCGCCATCAGCAATGAATCGAATATGAAGATGCTTGCTGTGAATAATATGATTGTCAAAATGCTTTTATAAATCTTTGATAATGCCAAAAAAGAAATCCGCGACTCCGAAATGTTTTCCGTATAGATGAACTCTTCCTTGTTTTCGTAAAACTTGAAGAGTACGAAGAAGAACAGGCAGATGCTCTCATAAACAGTGAGGTCGATGAATATCACTGCTGCCAGGCTCATGAATATGAACCCATAGTTCGTAATATCACGGAACTGCTTGAATATCGCATAATCGTAACTCAGTTTCGTCTGTGTCGGGACGAGCCTGGACAGTGAAAACCGGGCGAACAGTACGAGTGGACCCGTCAGGGCCAGGAAATATGAGAACAACCCCACTTCGTAAAGCCCAAGCAGACGTGTGATCAATATGACCTGGAGCCATTGGTTCGCCGCCATGAACAATGTCCCGACAATGTTCATCACCCTAGACTGCACGGATCTGCTCCAATTCTTCCCCGTTATCTTCCTGGCCGACAAAGTTGATCAGAGTTTCCTTCACTTCATTTTCATTCAGCGCCATAAACACCTTTATTTTCTCTTCAATAGCCTGTAAAGAGGATTCAGATACCCTCCCCCGGTATATTTTTTCATATACTTGTTCAGGATGAATCTCCTCAGGGTTGAGAAGTTCTTCATACAGTTTCTCACCGGGTCTTATACCGACGAATTCGATACCGATATCCTCTTCGCTGAATCCGCTGAGACGTATCATATTTTTGGCGAGGTCGACGATCTTGACCGGTTCACCCATGTCGAGGACGAACACTTCGCCGCCTTCTGCGAGTGTACTCGCCTGGATGACGAGCCGCGATGCTTCGGGAATCGTCATGAAGTAGCGCGTCATCCTCGGATCGGTCACGGTGATCGGTCCGCCGCCTTCTATCTGGCGTTTGAACTTAGGCACCACGGAGCCGTTGCTTCCAAGGACGTTTCCGAATCTCACGGCAACGAGTGTCGTATCCTCACAGTCCTTATCCAGTGCCTGGATGATCATCTCGGCGACCCGCTTCGTCGCCCCCATGACGTTCGGCGGGTTGACCGCCTTGTCCGTGGAGATCATCACAAACTTTTTAGCCTTGTAGTGGCAGGCCGCTTCCGCCGTATTTTTCGTCCCGATGATGTTGTTCCTGATCGCTTCGATCGGGTTGTATTCCATCATCGGCACATGTTTGTGGGCGGCCGCATGATAGACCATATCCGGCCTGTACTTTTCAAACACTTCAAACATCCGCTTGCGGTTCTGGACATCTGCGATGATCGGTATATAGCTGATGTTTTCATTCTTTTGATCCAGGACTTCCTCGAGGATTGTATAGATGCTGTTCTCCCCGTGCCCGAGCAGCAGTATGCGACGCGGCTGGAATTTGGCGATCTGCCTGACGATTTCCGAACCGATGCTCCCCCCGGCACCTGTCACGAGAATCGTCTTATCGGTCACCTGCTCTTCAATGCCTTCCATGTCGAGCTCTACAGGCTCCCGTCCGAGAAGGTCTTCGACTTCCACCTGCTTCAGCATGTTCACTTCAAGCCTTCCGGACATCACATCCTCTATGTTCGGCATGATCAGGACGTCCACACCTTCGAGATTCACAAGACTGTGTATCCTGTTCAATTCTCTCTTACTGAGTGACGGGATTGCAATGACGATCTTCCGTATATCATACTTGTTCACAAGATTTCCGATATCATACCTGTTCCCCTCGACCTTGATGCCCCCTGCCACTTCCATATTACGCTTCATCTCATCATCGTCCACGATCGCCACCGGATTCATGCCCATCGTCGGATTATCAAGCATCTGCCTGATCAGCATGGTTCCCCCTTTTCCAGCACCGACGACCAATGTACGCACCATCCTTGAACCATTGTACCTTCTGCCTTTCAGATGATGGTGGAAGACCCGCCAGGTCATCCTCGAACCCCCGATCAATATCAAGTGCATCATCCATGTGATGAGCATCAGCCTGAAGAACGTGATGCCGAACATCATATAAGTCAGAACCGCCGTCGTGATCAATGTCGCCGTCACCGACAAAGAGATCGAGACCAGCTCCCTGACACTCGCAAACTCCCATGCCCTGTGATAAAGGTTAAAGATGTAGGCATAAATATGATGGCTGAGGAGGATGATCACCGAAGTCGTGCCGAGGACGGCAAGTGAATACTCCGAGAAAAAGGGGACAAGAATGTAATAACTGATGAATATTGAAAAAGTCACGATTAAAGAATCAACGGATACGAAGAGAAAGTATCGTTTTTTAGCTCCCATATTACCCTCTTCCTTCATTACCTATTTTAATTCCTGAATACTTTACTTCCATCCCGCGCTTCTCAAGTCGCCTGCGACTTCTGATAGTAGTAGTTGTGGCCGTCCCGCTTGTATTCCGCAGTCCGTCCGTTCAGGACGATACCGAGGATATTCGCGCCGGACTTGTTGAGCAGGTCTTTCGCTTCATTCAACCGGTCCCTGTTGTTCTTTTCCACGTTGGTGACCAGGACGACGCCGTCTGCATTCTTACTTAGAAGCTGGGCATCTGTGACCGACAGTATGGGCGGCGAGTCGATGATGACCATATCATAATGCGTCACCAGCCTGACCATGATCGCATCCAATTTAGGTGCTGAGAGCAGCTCTGCCGGATTCGGCGGTATCGGACCCGAGGTGATCAGATCCAGGTTGTCGAATTCGGTTCCCTTGATCACTTCCTTAAGATGGATATCATTGACGATCAAAGTGGACAGCCCTTCCCTGTTGCCCACCCTGAATGTTTCATGGGAGGTCGGCCGGCGCAGGTCCGCATCAAGAAGTAACGTCTTCTTGCCGGCCTGTGCGTAGGCGACGGCCATATTCGCAGCAACTGTTGATTTCCCCGACCCTGCCAGGTCCGATGTGAAAAGGACTGATTTGATGTCCGTATTCACACTTGAATACATTATGTTCGTTCTTATCGTGCGGAACTGTTCGCTCACAGTGGCATGCGGCTGTTTGTCCACCACCAGGTACTTCGGCGCAGTGCCTTCTTCATGATTTCTTTTGTTCATAGTCCATCCCCTGCCCCTACTTGTTTTTCAAATTTATCGATCGACCCGATGACCGGTATCGACAGATGTTTGTCGACATCTTCTTCGTTCCTTACAGACTTGTCGAAAAATGCCCTCGTGAATGCGAGTGCCAGACCGAGCATCAAGCCGACCACGAGACCGACTGCGATATTTATGACAGGCTGCGGCGAGACCTGTGTAGTATCCGCATCCATGAATGCTGAAGCAAGTACAGATACATTATCTACGTTCATGATTTCAATCACTCTCTCCTGGAAGACGCTCGCGATTTCATCTGCGATACCCGCCGCCTCATCAATGCTGTCACCGACGACGGTCACCGTGATGATCTGCGACTGATCTTCATTGCTGACGGTGATCTGTTCAGATAATTCACCCGTCGTCTGTTCCAGATCGAGGTTGTCTCTGACTTCCCCGAGTACGAGGGGGTTTAAAATGATATCCCTGTAAGTGGTGACCAGCTGCAGGCTGGTCTCGATGTTCTGATTGTCCACGATTCCGCTGCTCTCCGGCTGGCTCACTAAAATCTGGGTCTCTGATTCATATTTCGGCGTGAGCAGAAAGAAAGTGACCAGAGCCATAAGCAGCCCCGTAATGACCGTAAATAATATGATGGACACTGCATTCTTCCTGATGATCTTCAGCACGATCTCCAGATTGACCGAATCCCCCATAACCATTCCCCCATGCATTTCATTTTGTAAAGAACCGCTAAATTGTAAAGCTTCTTCAATTAGTTTAATTTTACAATTTAATAGTACTTGAATCCTATTATATCAATACAAAATGAATAATCAATACTTTTCTGAATATTAAATCATCAAGAAATTCATAATTGCATATTGTGTAAAAAGTTACCATTAACTAAAATAAACTAATTATTTATTAGAATCTTCTGATTATTATATCTTTAAATTACTATTTTAGAGTATATTATCTCTTTTTTATATAGATATCGAGTTATATAGCGGTATAGCATGTCAAATTAACAGTCAGTTTCATTAATTTAAAGTAAAAGACTCTATATCGAGACACCTAAAATACTGAATGATATGCATAAGTTTTCATATATGAAAAACAGGGGATATTATTAATCAATTTGCTTAAAAAAAATAAAAAATGAGGGAGTGACCTCAAAAGTCGCTCCCTCACTAAAATATAATTATCTATAAATGCTCTGCTTCTTCTGCCGGTACTTGAGAAACATCAAGACTGTCGTAAAACTTCAGTAATTCTTCCTGCATGAAGCGCCTGTCGAAATGATCTGCCACGAATTTACGCGAATCTCCGGCCATATTGTCCAACACTTCCGGACTCTCCATAAGGTGACTAATTGCCTGCGTCAGACCTTCCGCATCCTTACTCTTTGTGATCATACCTGTCTGTCCGTCAAGAAGCGTATCCCTCGCCCCCGTCACATTGAACGTCACGACGGGCACCCCCATTGCCTGTGCCTCGATGCTGACGTTACCGAACCCCTCTCGGTAGGTCGGGAAGACGAACAGGTCCATCAAAAGGTAATACTTTTGGATGTCCAGCGTGTAGCCGCACAGTATGATATTTTCATTTTCATGGATTTTATCAATATTCTCCTGTTCAATGGCATCACTGTCCTCGAAATCCCCGACGAGCAAAAGCTTCACATCGGGACGGTCCTCGGACAATGCCTCAAATGCCTCGACCAGTTCATTACAGCCCTTATCCCTGGTGATGCGTCCGATGTAGCCCATGACGAAGTCATCCGGGCCGATGCCAAGTTCTTCCTTCAGTGCCTTGACCTGCTCCATCGGAATCTTCTCAGGATCGAATTTCTCCAGATCGATGCCGTTGCTGCTGCCTGTGCCGATCCGCATCACCTTATCCGGCTTCACGAGTCCCCTCTTGACCACTTCCTGTTCAAGACTCTCTGAAATGACGATCACATGGGTGCTGAGCAGACATGCAATTCTTTCAGTAAGATGCAGCACTTTGGATTTGGCGCCTTTCACGGTCTCGAGCCTGAGCCCCCTGATGATGTAGATGCGTGTGCCTGTACCATTCAGGAAACCCGCAATCATACCGAGCAGCCCGGCTTTCGCCGTACTGAAATTTATGATGTCCGGTGATTCCCCCCTTAAATATAAGAAGAGTTTATAAAGTGCAGATATGTCTTTAGTGATATTGATTTCCCTTTCAAACGGTATATGATCCAATTCGATATCTTTGTACGTCTTATCGAAATCATTGTTGCATACGATTTTCACTTCATAGCCGTTTTGTTCAAGATATTTCACCTGATCCCTCAAAAACAGCACACTCAGTGAAGAAGTGACCCCCTGTACGATTTTCCTTGTCATTTCAGACATCCCCTTTGTTATGCTCTTCATTACAAATATGACTGCAGTCCTACTTCACATTCCTGAACACTCTGCCGTAAACATATTCCCATAATGCAGGATGCGACCATATTGCACTTTCATCCGTGAGCGGCGGCACAAATTTCGCATCACCCTCCAGGACTTCCCGGACGATGGCATTATAGTTACGAAAAGCTGCGGCGGCCTGCAGATGGGTGTATGTCAGGAAGTTATCGTCACCGGTCACTTCTATCGTGTTCTGATCCAGGACCGTCCCCGTATCGATACCTGCATCGACGAAGTGCGTCGTCACCCCGGCGAGGTCATTATCAGCATTGTATAAAGCCCAATACCCGCCGTGTACACCCCTGTACTTCGGCGTGATGCCTACATGGATGTTCAAAAAAGGTGCGTCCACAGCATCCAGTATATGACTCTTGATGATCGGTGTACCATTGATGATGACAAGGTCCGGCCCAATTTCTTTAAGCGCCTGTTCCATCCGGACACCGTTCACGGAATCGATGTGCTCGATCTTTCCCTGTGGGATCTCAGTACTGTCCAGATCATGCTCACGCTGGATATCTTCAATCCGCTTCTCCGAGCGTTTCCGCAGATACAGCTTCGTATAAAGGACGAACATGATCTGTCCGATGACTTTGAAGATACCCAGCTTCCTGATCCGCCGCTTCAAAAAAGTTTTCCTGCTGCCGTCGCCCACGATGAACACTTTGGATATTTCGAATTCCTTTGACACATTATTATAGACGTAGTTCGACTGGTCGCCCGCACCGCATATCATCATGATATTATACATTCGCTCTCACCTTCTCCACGTAGGATTCCATACTGTCGGAACTGAAGTTATAAGTCTCGTTCAAATTTTTGAAGTGATTGATGATTTCCTTAAGGAAGCTGATGTTCTCATCCGTCAGGCCGGAGAAATTGTGCGGGTGCCACCACAGATGATAATAAAGGCCATGCTCTGCTGCATGCGACATTTCATTTTTGATCCGTCTCAGCTGCAGCTTCTTGAACCGCATGTTCCGCTTCGTCAGCGGACGCAGGAAGCGGCTCGCTTTGATGTTGTACAGCCCGTCTTCCGTTTCCGGCACGGGATGCGTGATATGCCCTGCGATATTCCAGTAAGTATCCAGCAGGTGTCCCGCCCTGATTGCGAGGTTGTCCGATGGACGCGTCCTGTAGATAAACTGATCCGGATTGCCCCTGTAGCTCCTGATGCCGTAATTCCTGAGCAGTGCCAGTGTGCCCGCATCGTACTGGTTCCTCGGGAACACGATGCTTTCAACACCGATATCCTTCTTTTCAGCCACGGCCATCGCTATCGACAGATCCTTTCTGAAATCTTCATTCGTCTGCCCTTTTTCAAGGCAGTAGTAATGCGAGAACGTATGGGTGCCGATGGTCTGATACCTTGAAGCTTTCAGCTGCTCCACCAATTCACTCGCAAAGAAGACCTCATCACTGTATTCCGAATGAGATAGAAGTGCCTCGAATGTGTTGTAATTATTGAGTTTTGCATCTTCATAGTCCGGCACTTCGACGTCCCGGAGCAACCGCTTCAAGTCATCAGCACTTTCAAGCATCAGCATCCCGACTGTCGACCAAGTGACTTTAATGTCGTTCTCCTCGAACACATTAATCAGTTCAGCCACCACACGCCGTGTCTTCTGCATCCGTGCCCTGTGCTTCTCAAGGCTTTCACAATCGATGTATCCCCAAAAAAGTTCAAAGTCCAAAGAAATGATAAATGAGCCGTCTTTCAATATTGCCACCATCCTTCATGTTTTTAAAAACCAAGACATTGCCCCTGATAAAAAAATAACCTCCCGAAAGAGATTATTCCACGACCTGCTTCCTGACCGCACGGATCAGCATGAAAGCTTCCGCATGGGCCACGTTGATGGTCGATCCCCTGTACATCGACAATGCCCGGATCGCTTCAAGCGACCTCGGATGGGGATATTGCTTCAATTCGGACTCATAATATTCCATCGCTTTGAGTTTATCTTCTATAGTATCCGTAATATCATAGAACACGTTCGGCATGAATACATTATCGACGGTCGGTGTGTTCCATTCCGTCTCCGACAGCGTCTCATACGCGAGTATCTCTTTTAAATCAGACACATTGAACGGGCGCAGTGCAACCATTGCACTGTATGTCACTTCGGCATGGTCAAAGTTCATATCCCCTTTATGCGGCACAAAGACGATATTGGGACTTACCTGCTGCACGACATCATGCACCCGGCCGTTGAAGTCCGCTGTATCATGATGCCTGAGGCCGATCATCGGCAGGTCGAGGAAATACGTTTCTTCAATTCCCAGAAAATCATGGGCCGCCTTCGCTTCAACCCGCAGATCCTTCGTCCATTCCGGATCCGGCGTACTCGTCACTTCACAGACATATACAGAATGTCCTGCCTTTACGTACTTGGCGATCGTCCCCCCGACGCCCAGCACTTCATCATCATTATGTGGTGCAAACACTAATATCTTCATTTCCCCCAAGCTCCCCTCAGCTTCAAATAAATTTATTCCCGTCGATGAACCTGACCCCGGATTCCGTTTCGTAATCCGTGATCCTCAATATGCCGTCCTTGCAGAATATATCGATGCCATCTTCACCTGCCTGGATGATCTGACCCGGCAGACCGTAATACTTGTTGTTTTCATGCACCTCGCCCCGCCAGAATATGATTTTCTTATCCTTATAAGTAGAAAAAGCACCCGGATAAGGCCTGGATGTCGCCCGGATCAATTTATGGATGTCACGAACGGAGTCGTTCCAATCGATCCTCCCGTCCTCCGGCACCCGCTTCAAAAGATATGTTGCGGCATTTTCATCCTGCAGCCGGGAAATCAGCGCATCATCCTTGATTTTCTGGACGACACGCGGCACCATCCGCTGCAGTGCAGCATTCAATGCCGCCTCCACATCCTCGGCATAATCGTCTTCACCGATCAGATAAGCTTCCTGATCGATTATTTCTCCTGTATCCGTCCCTTCATCTATGTAGAACAATGAAGATTTGGATTCCCTCACTCCAAGGAGTATTTGCCAGGGAATCGCAGCGCGGCCCCTGAACTTCGGCAATGCCGTCGGATGGAAACCGATGACCCCTTTCCGCGGCGCATTGATGATACGCTCGCTCACAAGCTGGGATAACCCGACGATAAAGATGTAATCAGGCGCCATCTCCTCCATCACGCGCACATGTGCATCATCATTGATGTTCTTGAAATCCACGTATTCCACATCATTTTCTCTAGCAATTTTGGATAAGTCGCTGTAGCCCGAGACATTCGCCGAGTGCTCCTCCTTAAGTGAAAACACTTTATCCGGAGGCATACCATTTTCAATCAGACTCCTTAATACGATTTCACTCGATATCACCGAACCTGCGAATATGATTCCATTCGACATATACATCCCCCTGTCTTCATCATTTTTTGAACCGTTCCTCCCCGAGCAGCACAATGAGGGCAGTCTTCAGCAGAATCCATATATCCAGGAACAGCGAAAACCGGCTGATGTAGCGGACGTCGTATTCTATCCTTTCATCCCAGGTAAGAGAAGCGTTTCCGTTCACCTGGGCAAGCCCCGTCATCCCAGGCTTCATATCAAGCCGCCGCCTTTGATGATCATCGTATTCCCGCACCTGCTGCTCAATCGTCGGCCTCGGTCCGACAAGGCTCATATCTCCCTTCAGCACATTCAAAAGCTGCGGCAGTTCATCAATCTTCAACCTTCTGATCAGCCTGCCGAATGCCGTCAGCCGCTCCGCATCCTTATCGAATGCAAAATTCGTCTCCGCATCCTTATCGACCTTCATGCTCCTGAACTTGAATATGGAATAAGGCCTCCCCTTATGACCGATCCTGTCCTGCATGAAGAAGACCGGGCCCGGCATTGTCACCACGATAAGCACAGCCGTGGCAATCAGAAGCGGCGAGAGCATCATCAATAATATGAAACTCACCATGACATCAATGCACCGTTTGATTTTTAAACTCAATTCTTTCATCGCTCATCCCCCGGAACCCCTTGATAAATATAACCATTAAGATGTAAATTTAATCAAATTTTGCATTAATATCCTTAAGACTATATTAATCACAATTAAAATATATGTCCACTAAATTTTTAACAATTCTCAAAAATCAGATTTCTATTGTTATTATCCTCAAGCCGCAAACATAAAAAAAGGCCCCGGGTATCCCCGGAGCCGAATCATATATTATATTATTTTTCTTCAATATTTCATCTGTGCAGCATAATCCCCTTCAAATGAAGTAAGCGCTCCCATACGCCTGATCACTGAATTTTTGGGGATAAAGCCGTATCCAAAAGATACACGAATTCCCATCCTCCGTCAACACATATTAGAGAATTTTTAAAATATTCTTTTAAATAGCTTGTCCCCACTCTCCCGAAGCTTTGATTCTATGGATAAAATTAACGCCAGATGTTATGATAAAATTACACAATAAGGACATGCCTCATCACGAGGCGGTATTTTTATTCAAAGGGAGGAGAAGCGGATGGAAAGAAGACAGAGGGTATGGTTTGAAGAGAATGACGGCAAGCTTGATCCGGCACTGGTTGCGGAACTCAGGAACATCCGGAAATTCAACTACCGTGCGGCGGAAGCAATTCCGACGGAGATACCGATCATCATCAAATGCCGGAAAAGCGCAGATGACGGGGAAAAGGAAGATCTGATACAGACTTGCAATGCCGATGAACACAGCCATCTCGATGCAGAAATCCGCATCATCAACAGCGTCAAAGGTGCACTCACCCCCGATATGATCAAGGAGGTCCGACATCATACAGCCGTTGAGAAAATCTACTACGATCGCCCGGTCCGGGCCTTCCTCGACATCACCGATGATCAGATCGGTTCGAGGCGGATCAGGGAACAGCATCAGCTGAGCGGGAAAGGTGTGACGATTGCGGTGCTCGACACCGGCATCCACCCGCATGCGGACCTCACGACGCCGGAAAACCGTATCATCGCATTTCATGACCTCATTAACGGTGAGGAGGAACCATATGACGACAACGGCCACGGCACACACTGCGCAGGAGATGCTGCAGGGAACGGTGCCATGTCCGGCGGCAAGTACACAGGCCCCGCCCCTGAAGCTTCACTCATCGGGGTGAAAGTGCTGGATGCCTCAGGCGGCGGCAGCTTATCCACCATCATCGAAGGCATCGAATGGTGCATCGATAATAAAGACAATCATGATATCGACATCATCAACCTGTCGCTCGGGGCGGACGCCTACGAATCATTCAGGGAGGACCCGTTATCCATGGCCGCCCAGCAAGCATGGCACAGCGGATTGATCGTCTGTGCCGCAGCAGGCAACAGCGGCCCCGGCCCATCTACCATCGGCACACCGGCCATCAATCCGTTCATCATCACGGTCGGCGCAGTGGATGATCAGGATACAGTCGAACGTTCTGATGATGCGATCGCCGACTACTCCAGCCGCGGTCCGACAATCGATGCTTTCGTGAAACCGGATATATACGCACCCGGCACCGACATCATCTCACTCCGCTCGCCCGGCTCACATTCCGAGATGGAGCTCGTTGAGCAAATCATCGACGAGCATTATATCCAGATGTCCGGCACCTCCATGGCGACACCAATCGTTGCAGGCGTCATCGCACTGATGCTTGAAGCGAGCCCGAACTTGAGCCCGAACGACATCAAGAGCATACTACAGATGACCGGGGAGCCCGCCTTCGGCAAGCAGTGGGGTTACATTGAAGCACAAACCGCAGTGGACACCGCCATGAGCTATGCGCAGAACATGCAGCAGTCCGCCTCAGGGAACACCTGGTAGAGTTTTACAACCATATATTTCTTTTATTAAACAAAAGATCCCGGACAGAATTCTGTCTGGGATTTCGCTTTATATTTGAGTGAATCATATTTTTTATCTGTCCGGCTCGGCTGGTTTTGAAATATCTTCCAATGCCACTTCCGAATCTTCCGGGTCATCCTGTTTCACCGCAACGTCTCCGAGTGAAACGATGCCAACCACTTCATCATCTTCCAGTATCGGCAGACGGCGTATTTGCGCGCTCCGCATAATTTCAGCCGCTTCTTCGACGTCCATATCCCTGGAACCGGTCGCCGTGCTCTTGGAAATGATTCTTCCAACCGGCGCATCCAGCGGGAACTGCGAGGCGATGCCTCTGATGACCAGGTCACGGTCGGTGACGATCCCTTTCAATCCGTCGTCGCCGACGACAGGGATTGCCCCTACATCCAAATCCTTCATCATTGATGCCACTTGTTCTATCGTTGCTTCCGGGGAAACTGTCTCAACGTCAGTCGTCATAATTTCTGTGACTTTCATTAATAATGCCTCCTTGGAAACTTGTATTCATCTTACATATAACGTTTACCACATCGCCTGAGCAGTTAAACATACAGTCCTTTCATGTTTGAATCAGCACAAACAGGAAATTAATAAGTAAATATACACAGTGCCAATAAAGTGCGCCATAAATGAATTCCAGGGGGGATTGGATGGGATATGCACTGCTTATTGTCTTCATCATATTTTTTCTGTATCAGCTCGGGGCTTTTGCCAAGAAGAAAGGTGAAATGCAGGAGACGCACAAGTTCTCCATGCAGTGGCCGCTGTACTTGTACATCTTCACGGTGATGACCGGTCTGCTGCTCAGCTTTGCGGTGATCTACTATTTGATATCACTGGATGGGCCGATACTGATCGACAATATCCAAGGCGAAGTGATGGAAGAACATGACTTCGCAGAAATGCTCTACTACAGCGGCGTGACACTTTTATCCATCGGTTACGGCGATCTGACACCGATCGGACCCGTCCGGTACATCTCGCTGTTCGAGGCATTCCTCGGCATCGTCGTCCCTACTGTGATCTTCATCAAGGAGATCACCAAAAGCTGAAATGAAAAAGGCAACCATTGAAGGCTGCCACGAAAGTTATTTTACATTGGTGAAGCCGCCGTCGATGCGGATGACTTCGCCGTTAATATACTCCGCTTTTGAAGTGAGGAGGAACGTCACAAGCTCCGCCACTTCTTCCGGTGTGCCGAGACGCTTCTGCGGGATGCCGCTTTCAGCGTTTTCCTTCATTTCAGGATTGTCCTTATAGAAGTTCCGGACCATTTCCGTCTCCGTCGGCCCCGGTGCGATCGCGTTGACTCTGAGACCGTCTTTTGCGTATTCAGCCACCATGCTTTTTGTAAGACCGATGATGCCGTGCTTAGTCGCGGAATAAATGACCACGGAATCCTGACCGATGACGCCGGCGCTTGAAGCGGTGTTAACGATCGCGCCGCTGCCCTGCTTCTTCATGACTTCCGCCACATGACGGACACCGTACAATGCACCGAGCAGGTTGATGCCGACGATCTTTTCAATTTCATCGATATCGGAATCAAGGAAGTATTTACCGCTGCCGGAAATGCCGGCATTGTTGAAGAAGTAGTCGATCGTGCCGAAATGCGACACCGTCTCGTCCACATAATTTTTAACGTCTTCATTTTTCGATACATCCGCTTTGATGAAGATGGCATCTGCCCCCTTGTCCTTCACCATTTCCACCGTGCGGTTGCCGCCCTCTTCACTGATGTCCACGACGGAGATGTTGACGCCCTCCTCTGCGAGGCGCACCGCCGTCGCCTGGCCGAGGCCGCTGCCCCCGCCTGTGATGATGGCAACTTTACTCATATATATCATCCTTTCGAATTGAATGGTTGATTCATTTACATCCACAATCATTCCCGGACATTCGAAATATAAAACATTTGGAAATTATATAAAAAGAGAGGCAGACGAATATGGAAAATACATTAAGATGGATTCATGAGTTCCTCGATGTGATACTGTCGAACTTCAATATGGCATGGCTGCTGCTCATCGTCATCATCGTATACCATAAACAGATACTGGACCTTCTTGGGAGAGTCACCAGGATCGGTTTTCATGATGCCTACGTCAACTTTCGAGCCAGACAGTTGAGTGAGGATTTGGGGAATGCAGTAAAAAGTCATGATGCAGAAGACAGGGAGATTCCGCCTGTCGGCGCCGGTGGCTTGCCGGGTGGAACACTGGCTGCTACATCCACAGACAGCGAAATGATGCGGCTGCTTACGGACAATAACATCCTCATCGGTTTTTATTATGAAAATGGCAGCAATGCAACGATCACGAGGATGTATAAGTTTTTAGAGGCAGAGCTGGAAAGGCGATACTCGGTCGACTTCACAAATGCCAGGCAGGCCGAGCGGACGATCAAGGAACGCGACGGTGAAGTCTACAGGATATTCAGGAAGCTGAAGGAAGTCTATGCCGCGACGCTTGAGCATGATAAAGAAGACCTTTGGAAGCTTGAGGATGTGATCAATTATTCCTTTCTGATCAAAATTGCGTTGAACAAAATTGAAATATAACGATTGTTCCCAACAGCCCATTACATGCTTCAATGAAGGTTAAACTTCCAGAATCCTGAGCATCTATTCTATATAATACTCCGGCAGGACAGGGGCAGCTGCGGGAACTGGAGAGATTCCAGGAAACTTCTCCGGCCATCCCTCAGTCTGCTTTCTTTATAAAAATTGAGTACAAAATTGTACCTGCAATCAAACTCAGCAGGGGTGCTGATAAAATGTAAATGTTGATATTTATTGCTGAAATGAAAAATGAAATCAGCATAATGATGATGCTGGCTTTTGATTTCAGGTTTTTTAAACTTTTGAAGCAGTTCAGTAAAATGCCCAGCAAAGTGAGTATGACGATGATGGATATCAATTGTGCCGGAATTGCACCCATCAGGGTGATCATCAAAGGTGCAAGCATTCCAAAAAGCACGATTAGAATTCCAGCCACCAGTGCGCTTTTGTATCTCTCACTTTTCGCCCCGGACTCCTCATTACTGCAGATTGTCGTCGACATGCCGCCTATCCCGGCTGCATGCCCACCGAATAAACTGACGATGGATGTGCCAATGCCTGAAGATAAAACCACTTGCTGAAAAGGCACTTCGTAGCCATTCTTCTTTAAAGCACTTAAAGAGATGGAAACTTCATTGCTCAGTATCATTACAGCAACAGGCAGCGAAATCACAGTAATGGTCACCAAATCAATTTGCGGCACTATGAACTCCACCGTAAAGAACACTTGATCAACCTCAAAGTTTTCAAACCCAACAAACAAGCCGGTTATAAAAACCACTGCCAAGCCGCCAAAAAAACCCGGGATATTTTCAATGTATAACTGCACCAGAAAATAAGCTATAACTGATACTACCAGTACCAGTATATAGATTGATAAATCCAAGACCGAATTAAGTATATAATTCACCACTATACCTGCGAGCATTCCTTCTATAATATAATTCGGTATGGAAAGGATGAAGTCCCTCAGGAATTTCAATTGGCTGATCACCAGAAGTAGCAGGCCGGCAATTAAATATCCCCCCACCATCTCGTTGATGCTGAAACCCTGCATCACCGGTATTAAGTAGATTGCGGTAGCTAAAGAATGGGCACCAATCAGAGGCATCCTGTATTTAAGCGTTAACACCAGACTGACTAAGCCACCGACCACGTATATAGAAGACATCCACGAAAAAAGCTGTGATTCAATCATTCCCAGTCCCTGGGCAGATTCAATGATCACCATGCCTGAGAAGGATGTTAACAAAGCAGCTATTATGCCAGTAAAAATATGTTCCGGTTTAAAAGTCTTCATAATCTAAAGCCCTTCCAACATATATATGAATTACCGCCCTGCTCTTCCTATAAAAGAGTAGTACAACGATTTTACAGACCACCATAAAAATACGACTATCATTAATATGTATTTTATATGTTTTCCCAATAAAATAACACCGGAGTATGACACTCCGGTGTTAAAATATTAAAGATCTTCAAAACTCACGATTTCAAGCTCAAGTGTTTCCGGATCATAATCGACGTTGTACCGTGTATTGAAATCGATTGGATCATCCAGGCTGTCATAATCCCTCGTGCTCTCCACATCAATCGTCATTGTATTGCCGTCTTGAGAAAAGTTCGAGGCACTGATGTTGGTGATGAACATCCCTTCAAATGTGCCGTTATCCAGATTGCTCTGGAGAGTGGCATAGGCACTGGAATCTTCATCGAGGTATGGATCGACTTCATTGATGTCTTCAAATAGATACATCATTTCAAGGGCAAACAGGTAATCGCGGACAAAATTCTCCACGTTCTCCTCCATATCCTCTTCAAAGGATTCCCTTTCAGCATCCGCCATTTCTGCAGTGCGTTCGGCTTCACCGGCTTCAGATATCGCATCTTCATCAAATTCCAGATTTACTGAATACACCGGCTCCATACCGCCCGCGGAATAAATATCTTCAGCTTCATCGGCATCGATCTGGACCATTTCTGCATCACTCTCAAAAGTTTCACCTGCGTAATCCAGTGTGGCGCCCACAGCCAGTTCCTCACCGAAAGCATACGGCCCCACCCTGTTATCATAATCGCTCAAGTCCACATTGACCGCTTCATCATTCACATTGACAGTGATATCCTCTTCATCGATGCCCTCCCAAAACAGGGAAGTGGCATTTTCATCAAACGTCAGGTAGAAGAAGCCCGGATTCAAAAATGCAGTTTCGCCATATTCGAAATCCACCTGCATCGTCGAGTCATAAGATTCTTCGTCAATGACTGCAGCCCCTTCAAACTCATAAATCCCCGGAACCAGTTCGGCAAACTTCTCGTTGTCCGAATTCCACTGTTGTTCCGTTTCATCCATTGTATAAGTGAATGCATCAATATCATAATCGTCTGAAGCATAAACATTGAAGCGCGGTATCGTGAAATTATAGTCGTCGAAGAAAAGATACTGTGTGCCATTACTGCCGACAGACAGCAGTGGATACAGCCCGTCATGCACTTCGTTCCCGGGTACCTGCTCATCCAGGTAATACTTCAGATCTTCAATCCAGGTCTGATATTGTGAAAACCCGGAATTGCGGTCGATATAGGCGATATGCGCCTCGGCTTCATCCAGGGTGATGTCATTATCGACGGCATTCCTCAACCCCTCCGCATCTTCATTCGTGACCGCTTCAGCGATCGTATCCAATTGGTTGTCAGGCGACAATGCATTCGCAATCAGACTGTAGGCCACCGCAAGTACAATTGCCGCGAGAGCGACCGCTCCAATGATGATGCCGATCCTTCTCTTCTTTTTTGGGTCCATCGGCGCAGGTGCCGGACGGGCCTGCTTCTCTTTCTCCTGCTCGTCGACCTTTTGGCCGCAATTGGTGCATACTTTGACATCCGGGCGGATTTCCTGCCCGCAATTCTTACAATATTTCATTATTCTGCTCCTCTTCCATTACTTAAAACATCATCATACGTTCGATATCATATAAAAAATTAGCGAAGAAAGTGATCATGAAGATCCTTATGATGAGGTAGAATACGATGGCGACCAAGACAAAATAGATGATGATCGCATAAAAACTGTCGAACTTCACGTTATTGTTCTCTGCATATCTCAGCATTAGGTAGATTGGTGTGGTGATGAACAATAAAAACCCGATCAGCCCGGCAATGATCCCCAGTTCATAAAGGGTCACCAGATTCAGTAAAGCCGCCAGGATGAAAAATGAAATGGTGATGACCATGGTGACGGCGTAATCATTGAAGACACGGTGCCAATGCTGATTCTGACGGATGACGATAGCGAGCAGCAGATATGTAACACCAAAGAACACCGCAACCATGATTGCAAGCACGATCAGCATTTCAAATAATGTGGAGAACGTGATGAATAACTCCCCCATTGCCACCCGCATCTGTATGAAAGTGAGCAGGGATGCAAGCAGTATAAGCAGACCGACAGTACCGGAAGTCACGCCGATATTGAAGCTGGAACCGATCGTCCGGCCGGGTGATAGCAGTGCTGCTTTAAAGAATGAAAGCACTTCGGAAAAGTAGGATGGCCCTCCTCCAGCTTGATGATCTGCGGCATGAGGCGCAT
The DNA here is from genome assembly GCF_900220995.1 of Salinicoccus kekensis. GTDB lineage: Bacteria > Bacillota > Bacilli > Staphylococcales > Salinicoccaceae > Lacicoccus > Lacicoccus kekensis. Next base: position 45,634 of record NZ_OBQF01000001.1, on the reverse strand, counting down.
CGGCGTATGCCGTTTCCTCGTTATTATATGTTGCGCTGTTGCTTCCACTCTCTGAAGCGGTATGTATGGTGGCTTCACTCTTACCTGCGAGCGCATAGCCGCACTCACCGCAGAACTTGTCCCCCTCGAAAATTTCGGCACTGCAATTCGGGCATTTCATGAAATTCCTCCTTATTTAAATTAACCCAAAGTATACCAGTAAAATATTTACAGGGCAATGAGGTACGGAGCTGTATAGTCTTCACCTACCTTGAGTATCTTGTGTATGTCATGGGTATATACTTATTACACAAAGGGCTTTATTATACTTAATACTGATTCAAAATGAATCTTTCAATAAAACAAGGGGTGCAGTAAATTTTGAAGCATTTAAAAATACAGGGAAAGGCTTATGAGATTGGTTACCAGCACGGTGCGGAGGCAAAAAAGGAAGTGCATTACAGCTTGGATTCATATGAACGATTGTTCCATCATGAGAAGAATATCGGATGGAATGAGGCACGTGAAATCGCTAAAGATCATATAAACTATCTTGACCGGCACGGGGATGGGTTCCTGGAAGAGATTGAAGGGATCGCCAAAGGGGCATCCGTCGATTTTGAAGATATCCTGGCACTCAACACCAGAAGTGAGGTCGCCCTGACAGGAAATACGGATGGCTGCACAAGCTTCGGGGTCATCAGTCCGGGGAGTGGAAATTTGTTTCTCTCTCAGACATGGGACTGGCGGCCGTCTCAGAAGAGGAGTCTTCTGACGTTGGATATAGAAACAGACGGGACAGAGGTCGTCATGGTGACTGAAGCGGGCATCCTCGGAAAAATCGGCATGAACAACCATGGGCTTGGTGTATGCCTGAATGCCCTCCGGGTGAATGACCGTCAGCCCACCCTGCCGATTCATATTACCTTAAGGAAAATATTAAACTCAGGCGATATCGATGAAGCTCTTGAAATTATTCAGAATAAGGAGGTAGCTTCTGCCGCCAATCTTCTTGTCGGTCAGGATGACTCAGACAGTATGCGGAGAATCGTTAATAATGAAGTGACGGTGACACATATTGACTCACGAGAAATCACCAAAACCGGGCATGTATATCATACCAACCATATATGCTCACCAGAGATACTGGACAACTTGGAAACTGAGCATTCCTCCCATGAAAACTCCTATCAAAGACTGGAGAAGATTGATGAACTGATCAGCACAGCAATCGAAGAAAATGAGCCGATTAATCATCAACAGATCAGGGAGTGGCTGTCCAACCATGACAACGCACCTTATACGATATGCAGGCACGGCGGCAACCCGGCAAGATCCCATTATACGGATACGGTCACTGCATTCGGAATCAGCATGAACCTCACAAAGAGAAACCTTCACATCATGGAAGGCACACCGTGCTCACCAACGGGAACACATTATCACGAATTTAGCAGTTGATTATCTAAATAAAAGCCTGAAGAGGATTTAATGATTTACTAAATCCTCTTCAGGCTCTGTAATTTCTTCCGGAAAAACTTCTGGATTGGTTTCTATAAGTTGCAATAAACGCTCGGCTGGAGCACTTGGTCTATTGATATCTACCTCTCACGCCTCCACCGTTTTTTAGATACACTTACCAACACGGTCAATGGGCCTTGGAATAACTACCGCTTCTTTCTCATAGATTTAATTTCTTCAGCTGCATAGTGAGTTCTTTCTTTGAACTTGATTCTCCTGATCCGCACATCCCTTTTGCCTTCAGCATAAGATATTGCCTCATCTAGACCTTTGTCCAATGATTCGAATAAATTAAAGTCTTTCATATTCATGCCCCCTTTTATTTACTATAAAAATACATCTTATTTAATAGAGTGTCGAGAATGAAAGCAGAGAACCTCTCTTATTTGAATGAAAAACGCTTCAAAATCATTACTTCGTCTTTAATCCCCTGTATCTGTTCACCGTAGCAATGAACTCCTGCTTCCTTGGAAGCGCCATGTTGCCGGGGTGTCCGCCGAATGGAGAAATGCCGTCGAGGCCCTCCTTTTCAATATGGGCATATATTTTATCGGCCGCTTCAGATATCGTCACCCTTTCATCCAGCACTTCATCCTTGAAGTATTCAATCATTGCAGTGATTGCATTCGTCTGGCTTGTATCCGTGAGCTGCTCCAGGCCGGAGATGTCAATGGATTCCTTGCCGTAGAGGATGGTGTAGAGACCCTTCGACTTCAGCCTGCCGTCCTTGCCCCTTTTGGCAAAGCTCTTTTTAAGCGGTGTGCGGTCAGGCAGCGCACCGAACTCCTTATGGGAAGTGTCCGGTCTTTTGTAACCGTTGGTATTGGCGATAGCCTTCGCTTCCTTCGTCACATCCTTCAACCGGTACTCATCCATCATGAGCACATGGTCGGCCGCTTCAAAGTAGTCTCCCGATCCGCCGACGATGAGGATGGTGGACACGCCCTTCTCCTCATAAAGCGCCTGGATTTTATCTGCGAACGGTGTGATCGGTTCCTTGTCCGGAGCAATCAGCTTCTGCATGCGGGCATCGCGAATCATGAAATTGGTCGCGGAAGTGTCTTCATCAATCAGCATCAGTGAAGACCCCGCTTCCAGCGCCTCCATCACGTTCGCCGCCTGTGAAGTGCTGCCGCTGGCATTTGCCGTTGAAAACTTGCGTGTATCCTTACCGCCCGGTAGGTTGTTGATGAACGGTACGATATCGACACCCGATACGCTGCGTCCGTCCTCTGCACGGATCTTCACCGCATCCGGACGTGTGAGCACAAACTCCCTGCCGTCACCGGCGATATGGTGATAGACTCCGCGTTCCAATGCTTCGAGCAGCGTCGACTTGCCATGGTAACCTCCGCCGACGATAAGAGTGATCCCTTCAGGAATCCCCATGCCCGTGATCTTGCGGCCGCCCGGCAGTTCAATTTCCGTCTCCAGGCTTTCCGGACTCTTAAAAGGTACCGCACTATGCATCGGCCGATCCGACACACCGCTCTCCCTCGGTAGAACTGCACCGTCTGCCACAAATGCGATCAGATTACGTTCCTTCATCACTTTCAGTATATAATCCTGGTCGAGCATCAGGGTGATCTGGTCTTTCAAACCCTGTTGATCAAGGTTTTTATATAATAAAGTCTCCACCGCTTCAGGCAGCATCTCACTGAATATGGAAGCGGCTGCCTTGCCGAGTATCTTCCGGCCCGCAGCAGGGAGGCCGACTTCAATCCGGACTTCGATTTCTTTATCACCGATCACGACCGCAGTCCGCTCGAGCATCTCCTGCCCGCAGCGGTCGATGAACACTTTGCCGTTCTTCCCCTGCCCTTTCGACTGCTTATTGAGCTGTTGGATGCTTTTTTCGAAAGTCCGTATCAGGAAATCGGAAGCGGCGATCCGCTTGCTTTTCGAATCGAGCATATCATCCGGGATGCCTGCGGTTTTACGGTCGGTGATGATTCGCATTTTGGACGGCGGCGCAAAGGGATCGACCTGTACATGGTCGACGGCTAGACGGAACTGGCCGAAATCGTATTTCCCTTTAATCTGCTTATATCTGCCGTATGTCTGCCTGTCCAAAGCGTTCAGCAGTTGATTCAAATCATGATCCGTTTTCATCTAATCTTCCTTTCAGCATAGTCGTTCAATGACTTTTAAATCTTTTATTCCCTATTAACCTAACATATTAAAACCTATTTAAAAAACTCTTATTATAATGATTTGTTTTGATAAAAAAACTATATGGCAAATACAAGTAAGTTCCAATTGACATTTGCCCGCATATAAAGTAGCATGATTTTTAAGAATAATTATCAGACTATTTAGTAAATTGAAAGCGCTTACCAAAAGCTTCAATTTTTTGAGACTATTTTCCTTGTATGCAGGTGTTGCGGGCATATTGGCCGGTACCGGTTCATCCATGATCATCTCCTTCTTGTTCATAACCAGCTCCACTCCGGACAACTTCCCGCCAGGTGGGCTTCTCAGCGGTTTTATCATCAACTTGCGTGTTGTTATTTTACTTGAACTGCTTAGCGATTATTTAAAATCAAAACAATGAACGGAGGTTTTTATTCATGCACACCAGCAGAGTACTCAAATCAGATGATTTTGGATTCGCCGTTAATAATCAAAAAGGGAATATTGAAGATATATTCCCGGGGTTCAGCCCTGCCGACCGGTTGGGCATCGTTGTGAACAGCGACACCGGTGCAATCGGTGCCAGTATATTGCTGACGGCAACGATAACGAAATTTTATGATTTTTATCGCCATCTTTTAGGGAATGAAGATGATAAACTGCGCATTTATCCGGAATTTTATATTTTCCATGTCGGCAAACAAAACATGGAACACGGCGCACTTGATATATGGCCGCCGAGCAATGAGGTTGTTCTGCAGGACGAACCAGAGCAGATACTTTCAGCGATCAACGAACGCGGTATAACAAGACTGATTGTCGAAGACCAGGAATTGATGCCGCCAATCCTTATGAGGGAATCCTTCAACAGCGCAAAGGTACGCATTAAAACAGCTTTAGCCTTCTCACCCGAAGGCCGGACGGATGATGCCGATATTGAAGTCACCAACAACGCTTCAATAGAAGAATATGTTTTAATGACGATCAAGGAAGCCAAGCAATATTCAGGAAAAGAATACGAGAAGGTGTTGAGCGCCTGGCAATCATTGAGGGATGGCAGTAACTTTAAACAGACTTTTAGATCCATCGATGTGATGGATGCCATCTGCATGCTGACCAGGAACACCGCCCTCACCATTACTACCAGCAAAAACATTGATACAGTCGTCGGTTCCGGTCCTGAAGACTTCGTGTTCTCACCGCATATACACGTGGATAAAGCTTTGGAAAGACGAAGACAGCCGGTGACAGAAGGATAGTGATTAACAGTTTATAAACTAATAAACCTTTATTCTATTGATATAATTTAACCATCAAAGATTGGAAGTGCAGATATGGGACAATTCATCGAAGGATCCAGAATTGATGAAGAAGAGTATTTGGAGTTCAGCGTTTATTCACCTGAAGAATTTATAAATATGCTGAACAATAATGAAAACGATTTCATAAACATTCCGACGGAGAGCAGTACAGAAGAGACTCTCTTAAGAGCTTACGAAGAATTCAGATGAATATTTGGCGGTTCAATGCCAAGTAGAGAGCGGAAGATGATACAATAATATAAAAGATATTCCCCTAAAGTGATTCAAAATTAACTTTAGGGGACTTTCTTTCATTTATATAATTTTCAACACTTTCCTCTTCAATGGCACTTCTTCTCAAAAGCAATACTTTCCATCCTATAGTACTTCTTCGCAAACTCTGCAAATATCAAACTGATTTCCAGTTCTTCGACCACTGCTGCTGTGTTCCGCTTGGAGGCGCCACCTCTGTTTTTGATTACTTTTTAACCGTTAAAAAAACACCTAACTCTCCGTAGAGAGTCAGATGCTCATAATACTGTTCTAAAACTACACCCCAGAGTACGCCATAAAACCACCATCAATAGGTACAACAATTCCAGTAACAAATTCCGATTCTTCATCATTTAATAACCATTTTACAGGCCCTATTAAATCTTCAGGTTTACCGAACCTGTTCATTGGAGTGTTATTCAAAATTTTCTTGGCACGAGCGGTATACTCTCCTTCTGAATCGATGAGTAAATCATAGTTTTGTTTGGTAATGAAAAATCCCGGAGCTATTGCGTTGACTCTGATATTAGCTTCACCATAATACACTGCCAACCATTGAGTGAAATTATTGATGGAAGCTTTGCCTGCACTGTATGCCGGAACTTTTGTCATTGGCGAGAAAGCGCTCATTGAACTGATATTCAGAATGGTTCCACTACCTGATTCAACCATATCTTCCACAAAAATCTGTGTAGGAATCACTGTCCCCATAAAATTAAGATCCATGGCTTTAGAAAAGCTTTTCAGATCCAAATCTTGAAAGCCCTGGCCTTGCTTTGTGGCCTCTATGTGTGTCTCAAAAGTAGTGGATGCTTTTGGATTATTGCCACCCGCACCATTGAGAAGAATGTCGCATTTACCAAAAATCTGATTGAATTCTTCTTTGGCACTCTGCACGGAATCCTCATCCAGCACATCACATCTTATAAAACGGATTTGTCCCTCATACTCGGACAGTTCTTTTTCAACCTCTTTGCCAGCTTCTTCGCCTCGAGATAAGACTGCTACATTTGCACCTTGTTGGACCAGGAATCTTGCCAGGGTCTTGCATAATATCCCGGTTCCGCCAGTAATTGCAATGTTTTTATTTTTGAAGTAACTCAATGCTTTTCCTCCTTGATAATATGATCAATAATCCCATTCAAGTACATAATACCAAGTGCTCTATCATACAGCCCATACCCCGGCCTGCATTTTTCATTCCATATTTGACGTCCATGATCTGGACGTATGTAATATTTGTAATTGTTCTTCTGCAGTATCTCAATGATAGATACGATAGGGATATTACCGTCACTTTCTCTATGTGAGGTTTCTACAAAATCCGTTTTATTCAAGTATCTAATATTTCGGATATGCGCAAAGAATATTTTATCGATAAATTCACCAGCTATTTCTTCCAAATCATTTTCCCGATTTGCTCCCAAAGACCCCGTACAAAAAGTGATCCCATTATGAGTGCTCGGATGAAGATTTATCACTTTCTTTAGATCATTTTTATCTGAAATGATTCTTGGCAATTCAAATAGAGACCATGGTGGATCATCCGGATGAATTGCCAGTTTGATATCCAATTCTTCAGCCCGGGGAATTACAGCATCCAAAAAGTATTTCAGATTGTTCCATAGATCCTTTTTCGTAACACTTCTATATTCTGTAAATAGTTCTTGAATGATATCCAGCTTTTCTTTTTCCCACCCCGGAAGCTCAAAGGTCGTATTGTCTTTCATATTCTTTATAAGTTCTGCAGGAGTCATGTTGCTCAATATTTCATGTTCATAATGCATCGCCGTGGAGTTATCTTCCAAGGGTTTTTCCAAATCGGTTCTTATCCAATCAAAGACTGGCATAAAGTTATAGCAAATCACTTTAACGCCGTATTTTGAAAGCAACTCCATCGTCCTAATATACTTCTCAATATAGTCGTCTCTTGAAGGCTTGCCCAACTTGATATCTTCATGTATATTCAGACTTTCGACCACTTCAGGGTGAAAACCCTTCTTTCTGATTTTTTCTACTTCCTGTGCGATTTCAGATTCAGGCCACACTTCACCGACAGGCTGGTCTAACAATGTCCAGACTATTCCTCTCACGTTGGGTATTTGACGAATATCGTCCAATTTGATTGAATCATTTTTTTCTCCAAACCATCTGAATGTCATTTCCATAAAAGCACTCCCTTAGAACTTTATAAGAATCTTTCTGCTTGAGTTATCTTTAAATAATTCCAGGGCATCATTAATTTCTTCTTTATCTTTAATATGTGTAACGATTCCATCAACATCTATAAGATTTTTTTCAAGAAGTGAAATAATATAAGGGAACTGATCTGTCTGAAGCCTTGAACCTTTTATGTCCAATTCTCCTTTTGTAATATCCACCTGGCTCACTTGGGCCGGCTTTTCTTCAAAGCCCAACACCACCACCTTGCCAGCTGGTGCACAGCTTTTGACCGCAGATTCAAATGTTGCATTCAAACCTACAGCATCCATAGAGACATTTACACCTTTATCTTCAGTAATTTTAAAGACTTCATCCAGTAAATTGTTTTCTCCGATATTGATTGTATAATCTGCCCCTTTGTCTTTAGCAAATTGCAGTTTGTCATTATCCAGATCAGAGACTATCACTTTAGCCCCTCTATGCTTCGCTATCAATAAACAACATAGACCAATCGTACCGGCGCCTTGTATAAGTACCGTGTCGCCTTCTCCAACTTCTCCTCTTAATGAAGCTTGAGCACCTATTGTGAGCGGTTCGGCGAGCACTGCTTTTTCGGGTGTTACCTCTGAGGAAATCTTATGAAGCTTGTCACTTTCAATAACAAAGTATTCCCGCATACCACCGTCTCTGTGCACTCCGTAAACTTGAAGATTTTCACAAATGTTTGGTCGTCCTATTCTGCACGACCTGCATTCTCCACAAGTTTTAATCGGTTCAAGTATCACTTGATCTCCCGATTCAAGGTCGGACACATCTTCACCGACCTCTTCTACGACACCCATAACTTCGTGCCCGATGATTCGTGGATAAGTTGCAAAAGGGTTATGACCTTCGAAGATGTGGACATCTGAACCACAAAGTCCGGCATATATAACCTTAACCTTCACTTCATTTCCCTGGGGCCTATCTATTTTCTCAGCTTCAACAATCTGTATGTCCTGAGGTTTTTTAACAAGTACTTGTTTCATTATAAACACTCCTATTATTCAAATAAACTTGGTAAAAACAGTGTAATCTGTGGAACGAATGCAACTAGTAAGAGAACAATCAAACTTACTAACAAGAAAGGAATGAGCTCTTTACTCACTGTTAAAATTCCCACTTTTCCTATACTTGAGGCGACAAACAAACAGACGCCGACAGGTGGAGTTGAAAGTCCGATTACAAGACCCAGCACCATTACTACACCAAATTGCACGGGATCCATTCCAATTTGTGAAGCTACCGGGAGCAGAACAGGGAAGAGAATAACGAGTGCTGCAATTGTTTCCATAAAAGTACCTACTATAAGTAGCAGTAGAATAATCAGCAGAATTACGACTATGTCATTCGCACTGATGGAAAGAATCGTATTAGCGACCAAAGTAGGAATACCCTCGCTTGTCAGGATCCAACCAAAAAGATTCGCAAACGCAACTAACATCATTATTGATGCTGCCTGAATCATGGATTTGAGCATCACACTAGGTACATCTTTTATATTTAAATCTCTATATATAAAAAGTCCAACTAGAAGTGCATAAACTACAGCTATGATTGATGCTTCAGTTGGCGTGAAGAAGCCGCTGAGAATTCCGTAGAGAATAATAACAACCATCATGATAGCCCAAAAAGCACCGAAGAAATCCTTAATGATGCCTGTTAAAGGGACCCTTGCTTCCTTTGGATAGCCTCTCTTCACTGATATGAGATAAGTAGGTATCATTAAACCAATTCCCATCAGGAAGCCTGGAACAGCTCCTGCAATGAACAAATCTCCTATAGAAACAGTAGCAAGTGTACCAACGATGATAAAAGGTAAAGAAGGCGGTATAATTGGACCCACTACAGAAGAGGCTGAGGTGACTGCCGCTGCAAATTTAGCATCATAACCTTTCTTCTTCATCGCAGGAATCATTACAGAACCGATACTTGCAGTATCCGCTAATGCTGTTCCGGATATGCCTGCAAAACCAAGGGAGGCGCCCACGTTAGCGAGTCCCAGCCCTCCCCTTATATGCCCAAGCAGACTGTCGGCGAATTTTATGATTCTATCGGTAATCCCACTGGCGTTCATCAAATTACCAGCAAGTATAAAGCCCGGAATACAGATGAGGACAAATGAATTCAATCCACCAAACATACGTTGAGGCACAATGTTAAGAGGTATGCCGTTTATCAGTAAGTAAATAATTGAAGATAAGGCCAGACTGAATGCGATCGGAATTCTCAAAAACATGAAGAGAAAAAATAAACCGAATAGTAATAATGCCATCATTTCAAATCCACATCCTTACTCAGAAGTTTTTCAATATAAAAAATCATTATAAAAAAGGACATAAGGAATATTGAAAGATGTATATAACCCATATGGAATCCAAGTGTGGAAGTCATCTGGCCCTGTCCGAGCAAGACAAACTCATATGCGTAATACGAGATAACTAGATTCATCCCAATTATTACTATGTAGGTCCCTCTTAAGTAAATAGCCTTCCATTTATCTGAAAAAAGTTCGAGTATAAAATCGATTCCCATATATTCATTCCTCACAACTGCCAGCCCGGCTGAAGCCGCAATGGCATATAGAAAGAAATAGCGGGTCAGTTCTTCGGTCCATACAAAAGAAAGAGGAGTGAACCGTGTGAGTATTTGTAATAGAACAATAAGAATTAAAGCTGTGAAAAATGCAATTGTGAGCACTGAAAGTATTTTATCAAGTACACGAAACAAGCTTTTAATTAATTTCATAATTTCACCCTCAATATAGTAGAGGGAGGGATATCATCCATCCCTCCCACCATTCTTTATTCTGTATCGATAATACGCTCGTAAAGGTCCAGTTGTTCCTCGTCAAGTGAATTTTCAATGCCTGGCTGCATAGCTTCCTGAAAAGCTTCTCTGTCCACTTCGACGAACTCCATACCTTCATCTTCAAGCATTTGTCTATAGTTTTCTATTTCCTCTCCAAGCAAACCGGCAGCGTATTCTTCGGCTTCTTCAGCTGCCTCCATGACGCTTGCCTGCAGATCCTCTCCAATGGACTCCCATTGCTCGTTTCCGACTACAACATATATCCAAGAATAAACATGCTCTGTTTCATTGACATATTCTTGTACTTCGTACAGTCCTCCACTGTGGATAAGATCTACCGGATTTTCTTGACCATCGATAACGTTTTGCTGTAATCCTGTAAATACCTCGCTAAAGTCCATAACTTGCGGACTTGCTCCAGCTGCACTCCAAGCATCCATGAAGAGCGGTACGTTCGGGATTCTCATGCTGAATCCACTGAGGTCTTCCGGTGATTCGATTGGATCATTAGAAGTAAGGTTCCTTGGTGCCCTCTCCATATAAAATAATGGCGTCACTCCAACTTTATCAACGATATCCTCTTCAATTTCACTGCCTACATCTCCTTCTACTACTGTCTGGAGATGTTCTGAGTCACGAATTGCATAAGGAGCAGCGAGCAAAGCGGCTTTTGGTGACCAGTTCTCCATAGATTCACCAGTAATAACCATATCGGTATTTCCCGCTCTGATACTATTGATTGTGTCTACTTCTCCACCCAGTTGGCTGTTTGGATAGATTTGGATATTTATTTGTCCATCTGTTTTTTCTTCTACAAGTCTCGCGAACTCTTCTGACGTGGTGTGCCAAATGTGATCTTCATTGGATAAATGTCCTAAACTCCATGTAATCTGCTCTCCATCACCACTTGCCTGTTCTTCTGAATCATTACCGTTGTCCGCTGCTTGGTCGTCTGTTTCCTCTCCTTCTTCCCCACCGTTACCACATGCTGCTAAAGCTAATACCATAACTGATAATAAGGTCAACCATAAAAACTTCTTCATCTTTCTTCCTCCTCAAATAATATTTGGTAAGTATCTTCATTGATAATCACTTCATCGGATTCAAGTGCTTTTTCCATCTCTATTTCTCCTGGTATTTTTACAAATGAACCGTCAGTTGTGGGAATATCTTTTAGTTCTGCTTCCATCTGTTTCAACATACTTTCAAACATCAAATTATCGCCGAACATCTTTGGGTTAATCAATATAATGCTTTGTGATAAATTACGATACTTATGCAGCTCTTCGTACATGGGAGGAATGTTAGTGCCATATGATTCATTCCCCAAAATTCCTGTAAGAACATCTATCGCAAATGCAAGAGCATATCCCTTTGGCCCACCGAAGTGTTTTAGATATTTGATATCATCTGGATTATTTGTCTCTTCTCCATTTACATTGGTACCCCAGCCATAGGGAATCTGTGCACCTGAGCCTTGAGCATGTAACACTTTACCTAATGCGACTTCAGTAGTTGCAATATCTATTATTGTGGGATATTCTCCTTCACCTTTTGGAAAACCAAAAGCAATAGGGTTGCTCCCAAAATATGGGGCGGTTCCTTTGAAAGGAACTGCTATCGTGTCCGTTTGGCTGAACATCAATCCGATGTATCCATGTTCAGCGATTTCTTTAACGTAATAAGAGAGCGCCCCACAATGACTGCTGTTTTTAATCAACCCCATTACAATTCCCTGATCTTTTACTTTATCTATAGCATATTCCACTGCTTCATGGACGATATAATGTCCCAGTCCATCATCCCCGTCACATACAAAAGAAGATCCTGAAGTCATCTCTATATTTATATCAGGCCGAACATTTAAACCACCATGTTCAATTCTTTTTAGATAGTGTTCGAGGCGCATAAGTCCATGTGAGGAAACTCCTCTTTGATCTGCATGAAGCAAGACATCTGCAACTATACCGGCAGGCCGCCTCTCCAGACCTCTGCTTATCAGTTTTTCTGTCGCTCTATCCCTCGCTGTGGGGATATCTACTGCTTTCAAAATACTATCAACTCCTTTATCTCTCGATTAACTGAGGTGGGTATTCATTGATAAATTCATAGTTGTGTTGTTTTAACTTAATCTGTTGAAGCAGACAATCAAAAGCATTTTCAGATATGATTTCAATTGGCTGCTTGACCGTGGAAATTGGTGGTTGATACAGCTGTGCCAACGGTATATCGTCTATTGAGACCAGTTTGAATTTCTCTTGGATAGCAACTTCATTCTGGCTTGCAAATCCCAAAAATTCCGCAAGAGCAAAATCATTCGCTAAGATCACCCCATTGCGTTCAATCGACAGATCTATTTCTTTTGAAATTTCCTTAGATAAATCCCTGACTTTATTTGCAATGATTAAATGATTGATGGTAAGCTCAGATTCTTTTTGTATAGACTTGAATGCTCTCATTCTTTCTATCCTCGGAGTTATACTTTTTTCCAGTGAGGTGCTGATGTAATAAACTCTATCCAAATCATACTTCATCAAATAATCATATGACTCTTTAATGGCAGCAATATTATCTAATTTAAAGCAAGGGACTTCTAAACCTTCTATATAACGATCGATAAATACCAGGGGGAATTTTTGCTCAAGCAGCTGACGGTAGAGCGCCTCATTCCCAAAAGTCGGAAATATTATTAGACCATCTACCTGTTTGGACATCAAATTCTGTATATATTTTCTTTCTTTTTCAGGATTATCATCAGCATTACATATGATTAAATGATAACCGTTTTTATCACAAATATCTTCAATACTCCTGGTGATCGAAGTGGAAAAGTGATGAAGTATATTTGCGACAATGATGCCTATCGTTTTTGTAGAACCGCCTTTTAAATTTCTCGCCAGATAGTTCGGTTTATAATCTAATTTTTCTATAGCTGAATTGATTCTTAACTTTGTAGGTTCACTCATATAACTAAATCTTTTGTTTAAGTATTGTGAGACAGTACTGACAGAGACACCCGCTTCTTTCGCTACCTCTTTGATTGTAATTTTTTTCATGATATACTACCTTCACAGTTACTAAATCGGTTTACTAAAACGATTTGATATAATATTATCAAATGTGAAAACGTTTTACAATGATATTTTGAAAATTGTTATTATTGGAGGAGATATTTATGGAAATGAGTTTTAGATGGTATGGGAATGACGATCCTGTAACACTTGAGAATATTCGTCAAATCCCTCAAATGAAAGGGATCGTGTCGGCCATTTACGATATTCCTGCCGGCGAAGTCTGGCCATATGAAGATATTGTGGAATTAAGGGATCAAATCTCAGCCCATGGTATGAGATTAAACGTCATTGAGTCTGTTCCAGTCCATGAAGACATTAAAATGGGCCGTAACCGTCGTGATGAATTGATTGAAAACTATAAAGAAACAATTCGCAATCTATCCAGAGCAGGAATCAAAACCGTGTGCTATAACTTCATGCCGGTTTTTGACTGGACACGGATCGAGCTTGATGCACCACTTGAAGATGGTTCCAATTCACTAAAATATGACGAAACATTAATTAAAGACATCGACCCTTTGAGCGGCGAACTCACATTGCCGGGTTGGGACTTGTCCTATCAAACAGATGATCTGAAAGAGATAATGGACGCTTATCAGAAAATCGATGAAAACCAACTTTTTGAAAATCTCATTTATTTTCTGGAACATATCATCCCGGTGGCTGAAGAAGAAGATGTACTGATGGCAATACATCCGGACGATCCACCATGGAGTATTTTTGGACTGCCACGTATCATTACAGGCGCTGAAGCGTTACGCAAATTATTCAAAGCCGTACCAAGCAAGAATAACGGTATTACATTCTGTACCGGTTCTTACGGGGCAAGCTCTGAAAATGATTTATTCGAAATCATCGATGTAGCTAAAGATCGTATTTATTTTGTGCATGCCAGAAACGTCAAGTGGACCGGCGAACGTTCATTCCAAGAAACCTCTCACTCCATACATGATGGTTCTTTAGATATGGTTGGTATTATAGAGAAGCTCATCAAAGAAGGCATAAATGTACCAATCCGACCAGATCACGGACGAATGATCTGGGGCGAAACGGGCAGACCAGGATATGGACTTTATGACCGCGCCTTAGGGGCAACATATTTAAACGGAATTATTGATACTCTGAGAAATCAGGATGAAATCCAGGAGGAAACGACATGAAAAAGTTCGAAACTCTGAATAAAATTCATAAAAATTATCTGGTAGCTGTTGTGAGAGGGAAAAACTTCGATGATACTGTTAAGATGATAGATGCTATCGTTAAAGGTGGAATCAAAAATATTGAAATCACCTACACAACACCGAAAGCAAGCAAGCTTATCGAACATTTTGCAGACAGCCCGGATATTTGTGTAGGTGCCGGTACTATAATGTCCAGAGAAACCGCTGATGCAGCTATACGTTCCGGCGCAAAATATGTGGTGAGTCCACATTTTGATCCGGATATCTCTGTACTTTGCAACTTGAATCAGGTGCCTTATCTCCCAGGATGTACTACAGCAACTGAAATCGTCGAAGCCTTAAAAAGTGGTGTAGATGTCATTAAAATCTTCCCGGGTGGTCTTCTCGGCGCTTCATACATTAAAGATATCAAAGGTCCGATTCCACATGTGAATTTGATGCCTTCCGGTGGTGTCAATCAGGCAAACATGGGAGATTGGATTAATAACGGTGCATTTGCCATTGGTATCGGAAGTGCGCTTGTAAAAGGTTATGATGGCTCAAATCCTGAAGTTATTTCAGAAAATGCCAAGGCTTTTTCGAGCAGATATAAGGAACTGACAGGAGGAGAATAATATTGAAATTCATTACTTTTGGCGAGATACTGATGCGACTGAGTACAGATGTCTCCTCCACATTTAAAACGGCTGACCAATTCAACATCAATATTGGCGGCAGTGAAATGAATGTAGCGATGAGTCTTGCGGCTTCGGGTATCGAAACATCAGTAGTCACCACTTTACCGGATAATGGATTTGGGCATCGTGTGATATCTCTTCTCAAGAGTAACAACGTTGAGACTGAAAATATCAAGATGCAAGGCTCCAAAATGGGTGTCTATTTTTTAGAACAAGGGTTTAATATACGATCTTCATCTGTTATATATGACAGAAAATATTCCAGTTTTGAACAGTCCTCCGAGGCCGATTATGATTTTGAAAAAATATTCGAAGGATATGATTGGTTCCATTTCAGTGGTATCACACCTGCACTGAATAATGAAATGCAGGAAATTTTACTGAAGGCGTTGCAAGCCGCTGAAGCAAAAGGAATGAAAATCAGCGCAGATCTTAACTTCAGAGGTAATCTCTGGACCTTCGAAGAGGCCAGAAAAACTATGCCCCAATTCGTCACCTACTGTGATGTAATATTTGGGTACGAGCCGTTAGCACTCATGGAGAACGGTGAAGACATCAAAGACAGTCTTGAACGCAATCCGAATGCAGAAACATTAACTCCAATTTTGCAAAAAATAAGCAAGCAGTATGACCTCAAGCATATTGCCTTTACCCAACGCACAGTGCTCCATTCCAATAAAAATATAATCAGAGGGATGATGTTCACTGACGGGAAAATTCTCGAAACAGATGCATATGAAGTGGAGATTTTAGATCGAATCGGCACAGGAGATGCCTATACTTCGGGAATCATTCATGGGCTGATAAATGATTTAAGCCATGAAGAAACTCTTGATAATGCATTAGGCAACATGCTTTATAAACATACATTAAGTGGAGATTTTCTTGTTGAAGATATCTCCCCAATGAATAAAGTTCTGGATGCCACCCAAGAAGTTAAAAGATAAGAAAGATTCCTTGTAAATGTCTACTGCACGTACTGCCTAGGGAACTTTAACAACAGAAAGGCCAATGAGAAATCATTGGCCTTTTAATCGATGATTCAATAATACGAATAGAAATCTTGAACCATTTGATTACCTTCTGAGTTTTACCTCAATCGGACTCCATAGACATACTACTTGAAATGCAAAATCATTCTTCAATTTTTCCTTTTATAAAAAATCCATATAAAATATAACCTGCAACCAAGCTCAGCAAAGGCGCGGATAAAACGTAAATATTAATATTTGCAGCTGAAATGACAAATGAAATCATCATTATCATAATACTCATTTTTGATCTCAACGCTATTAAACTTTTGAAGCAATTCAATAAAATCCCCAATAAAGTGAGTATGACGATTATAGATATCTACTCTCCCGGAATAGCTCTCATCAGATTGATCATCAAAGGTGCAAGCAACCCAAAAAGGACAATTAAAATACCAGCCACCAACGCACTTTTATATCTATCACTTTTAACCCCGGCTTCCTCATTGCTGCAGATTGTCGTCGACATACCTCCTATCCCAGCCGCATGGCCACCAAACATACTTACAATGGTAGTCCCAAGACCTGAAGATAAAACCACTTGCTGAAAAGGTACTTCATAGCCATTTTTCTTTAAAGAACTTAAGGATATCGAAGCTTCATTGCTCAATATCATTACAGCAACAGGTATTGAAATCACTAATAACACTTTGATAGAAGAATATATTCTGATGAAGATTAAGGAATCCGAGCAGTACTCGAGAGAAGAATACGAGAAAGTGTTGGATAACTGAAGAGCAAGCGTCTTAAAGTAGACCTGCAGATGTATAGATAATGTAGATGAGAAAGACTGACTTCATAATTGCCACCAGTAAAAACATTTCTAAGGCTGTTAATAACAATCTTGAGAGCTCGTTTTTTCACCGCGCATACACGTAGATAAATTTTGGGAAAGTGAAGACAGCCGTTGAAGGAAAGATAGTAATGTTATATAAAATCTCTCTACATTATGATAATTTTTAAACCTTTTATAATATCAATAATGAGATAGGTATGATCTATTGGTTGTTTAATTAATCAACAGTATATAACTCAAAATAAAATTCCCCTTGGATCCAAAGAGAACTTGGGTTCAGGGGATTTTATTAATACATCTTTACACTCTTCTTTAACTCACAGGATATTCTTTGGAAAGATAGATTTTCAGTTGAATATTCTTAAATCTTTTTACTCTAATTTTTGACTAAAGAAGATAATTTTAGTTCTGAGAAAGTAGAAATTAGATCATCAACAAAAATGTTGTTATCTCTAAATTTTTTAATTAATAACTGCCTTGCTTGGTCTTCAGAGTTAAATTTTAATTCTCTTAGAACTTCTAACATAATAACGTTAAAATTTTCAGCTAATAAAATAATAAAATCATGTGTAATAACATGTATGTTATTCACAAGATGAGTGCTTTGTTTGTCTACAGAAAGTCTATTACTAATTAAACAATTAATAATTATTGCCTCAGAATCAGTTTGTTTATTCACTTCTACCCAGTCTTTATGGCCTCTGGTTTGCCTTATATCTTTGGGAGGAATATGTTGTTGGCCTTCTTCGTATCCTGTTTTAGCTTCAAATACCAAATAACTATTCTCCATCCTCCATATTCCATCAGGCACGCCATTTCCATTTGGTCTTTCAGCTTCAAAACCTAACATTTCTCCCAAGTTTTTAAACTGTGGCTCGAAAACATCTGCATCATTCTGTTTTATACCATCTAAAATCCTTCCCCATTTATCCATAAACTTCTTTTCTCTATTTTTATACTTTCTGATTATATCAAGTATTTTATCAACCTGTATTTCTGATTCCTCAGATAAAAGTTCCTCTCCACATGTTTCTATTTCTTCTAATCTATCCCTATTCAACCATGTCTTATTAACGGAAGCATTTAAAGAATTAGTTAAAAATTTTAAACCTTCTTTAGTATCGCCCTGTTGCGTTTTTACGCAAGCTATTAAATAATTCCACCAAGCTCTATATGGTCTGAATTCTTCCGTTCCATTAAGTAGTTTCAAAATCTCCTCTGCAATTTTATGGGCTTTACCGTACTCCTTCTCAAAAAAATTATAAATGAATTCTACTTCTTTTTTTGCGATATTTGAAAAAACATCTTCGGTCAATATTTCTTGATTGCTTGGTTGAGTCAGTTGATTATCAATATATCTTTTCACTTTTCCCCAATTTTCGTCTTGATCATAAAAAGATTTAATATTATTGTCCCACGTTTCTTCACTAGTTTCAGAAGTCGATTGTTCTAGAGAAAAATTTAACTCTGCTTCAATCTTAGACGGTAGTAATTTACGAAAATGAGGATCATATATATATTGACTAACCCTCTCTCCTATAAAAACCAAAAGTGAATAGTCCTCTTCACTTCTAGTTGAGCGTCCAACTCCTTGAGTCAGCCTAGAGACTAATAACTTTTTTAAAACTTCCTTTTCTTTTAATCTACTATGTAAAAATTTCTCAGAAGATCCAACTGCAATAGGTAAATCAAAGAAAATTTGTAGTCTACATTCATCATCTTTCAAATCAATACCTTCATAGCGCCCAGATAATAACAGTATAGATTGATTACTTTTTTTAAAAGTTTCAAGAGACTCTTCTATATCTGTACTTAAAAAAACATTGAAATGTGGCAACTCTCTGGCAACAAATTCCTTAAAAATATTTAATGTATAATTAGAAGGACATAAGACCAACGCCCTTGGTTGACTCTCTATTAAATCTCTAATCTTAGAATAAAGTTTTTCCCCTTCAAAAAGATCATCTGGAAAAAGCATAAATCTGCTCCCTGAAACTTCCTTTGCTGTTTCTTGAGCCGATTTCATTTTATATATATCTTTGACTCCAAATTTTCTTTCTAAATCTCCTTCAAAGCCTAGAGTAGCAGACATATAAATTCTCTTTTTTGCATTTCTAAACGCTTCATGTATGTCGTTTGGAGGCAAAATCGGAGTTATTTCAATTTCATCGTCATTTATGAATATATTACATATATGAAGAATGTCACGTATTTTACTCCACTGATAATATAAATTCGTGTGAGCTTGAATTTCAGAATGTAAAAGCGTTTTTATTGTTTCCATTCTCTCTATCCATAATGGTTGAGGAATAATATCAATTCCATTGTTCATGGGATCATAATTATTAGACTCAATATTATATTTTACATTTTCTGGTATTATATCAGAAATTAATGAATAAAATTTATTATATAAACTTTTATTTTCCCTCTTTATATTTAAGCTCCATAAACTTTTTATAGCATATTCGGTAGCATGAGCATCATCAAATATTATTAAATCTGCCTCTACAAATTTAGGATTCGTATTAAATATATGACTATAAGTAGTTACAACGATTGATTCTCCTTTGTAATATTCTCCTAAATCTTTTTGAGAAAAGTTATTACTATTACCTGTGAGTACTACCGATTCAATACCATAACTATGCAATAAATCATTCGTCTGTGCAGCTAACTGTCTTGTCGCACAGCAATAAACAATTTTGCGGGAATCTTTTTTTCTTTCAAATTCTCCAATCAATCCCCCTACTAAGGTTTTGCCATATCCTGTAGGCAATTCAAAAGCAATATCTTTTAAGGATTCATCTATAGACATATATTCTTTGAGAATTGATTTTTGATTCTCTTTTAGAATTATTCCATTTGATAATTCATCATTTAGTTCAATAGGACTTTCAGGTATATTACTCTCTTCAGGAAATATAAAGCTCATATTTTCGCTCCCTTTCTAAACACAATAAAAGATATAATTGTTACTTAAGTTTATAAAATAGCTCAAATGTGTTTCGCAACAAGAAAGTACATAGAAATGCAATGAAAAGTGCAGAGGGTTGCCACCCTGTAGTGTCCACTTAATGTGATCTCGATAACGCGTGACTGAGGCGATAACTTTCACCGGTAAATGACAGCACGTGGGCATGATGGATGAGTCGATCCACCAGTGCGGCCGTCAGTCTGCCGTCCACAAACATTCTGTTCCATTGACTGAATTCCAGATTGGACGTGATGACCAGGCTTTTCTGCTCATACCACTCGGAAATGAGTTGGAAGAGCAGCTCAGAACCCTCTTTCCCGAACGGGAGGTAACCCATTTCATCCAGTACGATCAAATCTACTTTCTCAAATCGTTTTCTAAAGGCGGCGAGTTTCTCCTGACGTAAGGCGTGCTCTAATTGTTCCACCAGCTGGGCGACCCTGAAAAAGCGCACTTCATAACCGTGTTCGCAGGCGCTCCTGCCCAGCCCTGTGGCCAAGTGGGTCTTACCGGTGCCCGGCGCTCCGATCAAGACCACGTTCTCCCGGTTTTCGATGAAGGAGAGGCTTTGTAGGCCACCCGGATCGATATGGGCAGGGAACCGGATTTGGTCATGCCACTCATAATCCGATAAATTTTTGCCATCCAAAAATTTGGCTTTCTTGAGCAGCCGCTGGACTTTCGCCTCTTCCCGCAGTCGGAATTCTTCCGCAAAGATCGCTTCCAGAAACTGCTCGGACGATTCATAAGGCGTCTGGTCATATATGTCAGCGACATAGGCCAGACGCAGGGATTTGCACATCTCCCGTAATTGCTCACTCATGATGTGCCACCGCCAGTCTGTGCAGGTGCCAATGCATCGTAGTGTGTCCAGTCGACCCCATAAGGATCCTCTTCCGCTGTGGACAGTATGTCATAAAATTCCTGATTGATCTGTTTCATATCATGTGTCACCAGTAAATTGGCCAGTGTGTTCAAGCGCGCTTTCCGTAACTGGATATCTTCGACCAACAGGTAGTCTTTGACTCTCCCAGGCAAGTATTTCGTGTATCTCGAGTAGGCGATGACCCTGGGTTTATGGATCCATCCTTTGACGACGGTCTGCCATGGGATGGCCCGGCGTCGATTCATATAAGGGCGGTGGTCATCCGCCAGAATCTCTCCATCGTCGGTGACTGCCTTATACCGGTCCCATGTCAGCACGAGACGGAGCCGTGGATGGTTGGCGGCCCGGGGAATATGTATCCGGGTTTGGTCCAATGTCACTTCATTATACTTATTGACCCGACCCTCGATCGTTCTGAAGACAGGGTAGTCTGTGGTCGGCAGATGCAGCAGGTGGCGCTGTTCATCGTTCCAAAGTCTTTCAATGGGCACGTTTTTCTCATAATGCAGGCGCCCCCGGTCCTTCACCAGTTGGGTCTGAAGCATATCTGTCAGATGCTTGAAACTCTCGATCACAGGGGAGGCACTGAAGAAGTTGTACCGGACATAGCCAACTTTGTTTTCCACACTGCCTTTCTCATGCCCACTTCTCGGGTTGCACACCTGGGTCTCGAACCCGTAATGGTTCTGGAACTGGATGAAGGCATCCGTCAATTCCGCCTCGTCAAACCGGGACCGTGTTTTCTTCACGGCAGGCGTCAGATTATCAATCCGGATCTGTTTTGGCACACCGCCGCACTGATGGAATAATACTTTTAGCCCGTGCAGGAAACATTCCTGGTTCTCACCCGGCAGGGGGACGGCCACTGCGGCGTTACTGTAGGGGAACGACATGACCAGGGTGTGAACATCGACGAATTCGCCATCTTGAACGGTCTCCATCGTGCCGAAATCGACTTGGGCTTCCCCCGGCGGATGTTCCAGACGTTCATAGCCTTTATCCGGACTGTCTTCTGTACTGTGGCCGTGCCGCCAGTCGTCGATGAAGTAACAGACCGTGCGGTAAGAACCCGGGAACCCGTGGGCTTTCAGTTCTTCGAATATCTGTTTCTTGTTCCGTCTCAGCTTCCGTTTCAGCCTGCGGTCTTCGAATAGCCAACCGGAAACAATCTCTCCCCACTTTTCTTCATACATCATCCCGGTTTTCTTCGTCTGCTTTTCTTCCGGCAACTGATCTTCATCTGCATATTTCTTGGCTGTGCGCCAATTGATGCCCAGCGTTTTTTGTATTTCTGATATGGATAAACCTTTGGTGTTTCTCAAGTGTTTGATACAATTGATATCGGACATTGCTAGCATCCTTCCTGACCTCCACTGTGTTATTGATTCGACACCAATAACGGTAGAGGGACTTGGGGTGGCTGGCAAGTCCTTTTTTAATATCTGCACCAATTAAAGCAGTGCAGGACTCTGCATTTTCTCCCTGCAAAGCTCTGCACTTTCATTTTGCCATACACATCAAAAAAACAAATGTTTAACATCTTAATTTTTTAGTATGTTTCTTTTTCATTTAGAAATAAATTTATAAAGTTTATATAAGTTATGAGAAAGTACTTATACTTATTAAATAAGAAAAATCATATTGTAATAAGTATCCTATATATTGCAGTTATTTACAATATAAGTTTAATAATATCCTCTGATATTACATTAAAACAACTATTGTTAATTTAAGTTATGCAAAAGCTTTCTTATATAAAAGTTTTAAATATTCAAACATCCATCTACACAAAAAGTTAGTTTCAATAATATTTCAAAAGAAATAAGATTCTCCTCGAATACTTTAAGAAAAATTAAAATTCTTCCTTCATCAACCCGATCATCATGCTTTTCGCGACATCAGCACCGCTTGCGGCGGCATTAATCAGCTGGCTTGAAACACCTGTCTTCGTTTCACCGGCTGTAAATAGTCCCTTTACCGATGTTTCACCGACTGGGTTGGTCCTGAGTCCGCCGTCGTCTTCCCTGTCCGGACCGAGGGTCTCGAGAAATTCAAAGTCGGTTTCCCAGTTCATTTTGGCGAACATGCCTTCAACGACTTCACTCGTCCCGTCCTCGAATTCGAGTTTTTCCAGCATGCCGTCACTGCCCACCATCTTGGAAACTGGTGATTCGTTGTAGTCAAATCCTTTATTTTTAAGCATTGCCTTATCTTCATCATTCAGGAGGCTTTTACCGTCCGTGCAAATGATGAGGTCGTCGCTCCAGTTTGCGATCAGCATGACAAGGTTGCTTGTGGAATCTTCATCCGCCATGACCGCAATACGTTTACCTTTTAATTCGTAGCCATCACACCACGGGCAGTAGAATGCGGAAGTGCCATAGAACTCATCAAAATTCTCGATATCCGGCGTCTCCTCCTTAAGCCCTGTCGCAAGCAGGACCTGCCGGCTTTTGAATTCATCCAACTCCGTGGAAATGATGAAGTCCTCTCCGTCTTTATTGATATCTGTCACCCGGTCATTCGTGAGCGACACATTGTCGTATTTCAATACGTCTTTCCGTGCTTTTTCCCTGAATTCATAAGGACTGATGTCATCCTGTGTCAGGAAACCGTTCGACACCTCCGCCACTTTGTTCCTCGGCTCTCCTGCATCAATGACGAGCGTCTCCTTTAATCCGCGTCCGAAATTCAAGGCGGCACTGAGTCCTGCGGGTCCACCGCCGATGACGATTACATCATACATATTCATTCCACCTTCATTTATATTGTCGAAGCCTGACACTCACATCAGACTTTTGTAATTGAACCTGTTAAGTAAACCACATTCACATATATCTTCCCAATTCATGGGATAATCATGCACACTAAAATAAAAAAATCATATCCACCGTAAGATGAACATGATTTTTACTGGTTTTATTATTTTGTGGTTTAATGTCTGATCAGGCGAGCGTCTTATGATGACTCTCTTCTTCCTCGTGCACCGGCGTCTGCCAGAATATATTCTTTGAGACATAGGCATGGCCTTCCATCAGTCGCCTCGCGGTTCTGGCCACAGCGGTCTTGTGGAATGTCACTTCATCCCCTGAGTCCTCGATGTCTACGACGAACTTCATCTTCCCTGTCGGATGGCCGATCACTATGTCTTCGTCACTGTCTGCCTCACGACAGACATCATGGACCACCGTGCCTTTAAGCTGCGTGGCACTGGCCGTGCAGAGTCCACCGGTTACGGGATAGGCTTTGTGCATCTTCTGCATGGACATCGCCCGTGCGGTGATGCTGAGGTCTGCCTCTTCAATCACATCGCCTGACTCAGAAGTGTAATCCCTGCTTTCCGATACCATGATGACTTTTGGGGAAGACGGGGTCTTCACGACCGCTTCATCCGGATCATCGACGAAACCGAGCCGCTCTGCAGCGGTGCCGCGTATCTTCTCAAGCACTTCAAGATGCTCAACTGATAGTTCATGGCTCAGCTCCGTGCCTGTAAGTCCGAGGCTTTCCGACCTCACGAAGACGGCAGGTGTCGCAACATCGATAATGCTGACTTCGACATCACCGTAATTATCCAGCGTCATAAACTCTTTCCTCTGCCCCGTCGGGAACAGGGCGCCGGTCTTGGAGCCTGCCGCATCGATGAAGTCGAGTGTGATCTTCGCACCCGTGCCCGGCACACCGTCTATCGCATAGTCGCCGGTGATCGCAGCCTTGCCGTTCTGCACTGGCACTTCCGCATGGATTACCTTTTCTGTATTCGTATTGTAGATTCTGACGCGGGTTACGGGTTCCGATATTTCAACCAGCCCTTCGTCTATCGCAAAAGGACCGACACCGCTCAATATATTGCCGCAGTTGGAATTATAATCGATGATCCCTGTCTTCACATCGACCTGCCCGAATGTATAATCGACGTCCGCATCTGCTCTTCTCGATACGCTGATGATGGCGACCTTGCTGGTCAGGGAGTTTGCACCGCCGAGGCCGTCGATTTGCCGGTCGTCGGCTCCGCCGAACATCGATGAGATGACTCGGTCCCGCGTCGCAGGTTCCGACGGCAATTCGTTCTTCATTATGAATACACCTTTACTCGTCCCGCCCCTGATGATGACGGAGCGGATCTTTTCAAATTCATACATGTTTCCCTCTCCTTTTCTTCTATAGTCCGAGGAGACTCGCCGGCCACTCGATGTTGATTGCTGCGCTCAAATACGTCACGACGACAAGTGTGATGGCCATGGACAATAAAGATTGCATCACCTTCATACGGGATTCGTAGATCAGGAATACAAACAGGAATACCGCAGTCGAGATGATGAACCCGAAGACATATATCAAAATGAGGTAACCGATCACCCATCCGATATAACGCAGTGGCTTGAGTATCAATATATGCTCTGCACGTTCCTCCGCCGTCGTCTCCTTTTTATAATCGACAAGCGTCTTCAGAAGATACACGAGGGATAATGTCGAACCGGCGAGTGATATATACAAAGGGAAGAACTGTGCCAGCCGGGTGAAATTCAGCGCTTCTATCCACGCGAAGGTGAACAGCAGGAACATGAACCCGGTGAATATTATATTGGCCAGAGCTTTGTTCATCAGCTTTCACCTCCGCTTTCAACCTTTTGACTGAACCGCTTCATGATGGCGCCGCCTGTCAGGAGCACCAGGATGACCACCGCAAGGACGATCACCAGCGGATTCGTGATCCATTCCCATCCGTACCTTTCGATGGATATCCAGTAATACCTTTCCGCCGACATCGCAAGGACGAAACCGATGAGAAGCGGCGGCCTCGGCCAGTCGAGGATGGTCATGACGTAGCCGAACAGGCCGATGAGGACGAATACGACAAGGTCACCCCACGACAATGAACTCTGGTAGGCGCCGATGACGAGCAGCACCAGCAGGAACGGCACGATCAACTCGCCGCTGATCGTACTGAGTTTCGAAATCGGCCGGATGAGCATCAGGCACAGTATTGCACCGAAGATGTTGGCGAATACAAGTGTCCAAACTATCGAGAGCGTCACATCTAAGTTCGTTGTGATCATGGAAGGTCCCGCTTCAAGCCCCATCAGTGTGAGCCCGCCGAGCAGTATCGCCGTTGTTCCGCTTCCCGGTATGCCGAATAAGAGTGTCGGAATCATCGAGCCGCCCTCTTTTGCGTTGTTGGCACTTTCGGGTGCGATCACACCCCGGATATCCCCTTCACCGAAGGTGTTGTTCTTTACGGTCTTTTTACCGAAGCCGTAGGCGATCCAGTCGACGACGCTGCCGCCGAGTCCCGGTATGAAACCGATGATGACACCGACGACCGCACTCCTTGCCATCAGGAACTTGTTCTTCAGTGACGTCATCACACCCTGCAGGGCACCGCCTTCAAGCTTTGCCGCTTCAGTCACCTTCTTTTTATCCGTAAGCATCGTGATGATGATCGGGAATGCGAAGATGGCCATGGCAACGACCGGCAGTGACAGCCCCTGCGTCAAATACAGTGAGTCGAAAGTGTAACGGTATTCCGGCACCGCGGGTGCACTGCCGATTGCACCGAGCAGCAGTCCGACCAGGCCTGCAAGGATCCCTTTGAACACCGACTTTCCGGCGAGCAGCCCTGTCATGCTGAGACCAAGCATCGTCAACATGAACAGTTCCGGTGAACTGAATGCAGTGATCAAAGGTTCCGCGAACGGGATTGTTAAAAATAAAGCGATCCCCCCGATGACCCCGCCGACGAGCGAACTGAAGAACGCCGCCCCCATCGCTTTAGCGGCCTTGCCCTGCTGGGCGAGCGGATAGCCGTCCATGATGGTGGCCTGGGAGCCGGAGGTCCCGGGTATGCCAAGCAGTACGGAAGGGAAAGTGTCGCCTGTCTGTATGACGGCGACCATACCGATGAGTAAGGCGATTCCCACATAAGGGTCCATCCCGAAGACGAACGGCAGCAGCAATGCCATGCCCACCGTGCCGCTCAGCCCGGGCAGCAGGCCAACGATGATGCCGATTCCGATCCCTAAGAACATATAGATGAGCCGTGAGGGATCCAGTACGATCGTCAATGCTTCAATTGCGCTTTCTATCATAATGAACCCCTCCTAGAGCTCTGTAATATCCAGATCGTATTTTTCAAGAAGATAAGCCTGTATTAAATTTTTACTGCTGTCGGAAACGTTGAATGCTTCATCAATCTGCTTCTGCAGCGCATCACCCGTGAGGACTTCATAGCCTTCCAGTACGACTTCTGCATTTTCAATGAAATCCGCATCCTGTTTGATGCCTTCCGCCCCGTCCTGCAGGCGCGCAATCGATTCAACAGGTGCATCTTCATGGACCCAGATGACTTTATTCAAAGTATAAGCCGCGTTCACCATCTGCTTGTAGGCCTCCCAGACTTCACCTGTCGGTGCTTCGCCGTACTGGTCGATATAGACTTCCTCCACCGTCGGCAGTTCCGGAAACTGCGGGTCCCTGACAAGATTGCCGTTCTCATCAATCTGCCCGAGGCTGTACAGTGGTTCGGCAGTGCCGTTCTCCACGAGCGGCTTGACGTTATTGTTGTAGGCCGAGGTCGTCTGGTAGTCCAGGTTGCTCTCGCCCTGCTCGAATGCGACACGCGACGGGCCGCGCCCGCCGTAGCCGAGGACACCATGGAAATTGAGGTCGAGCACTTCATATGAGAGCAGTGTCACAAGGTCCAGTCCGCTCGGTGAAATGCCTGCATAATAAAGCGGCTCCTCGAAACTCGTCAGATCCTCCTTGAACTGTTCTGCTTTCTCCGGCGTAGAATAGACGACACCACCCATCGGCGAGCCGATGATCGGCTTCATACCTTTGAAGTCATAATCTACGGAAGACTGGTCCAGCATGTAAGGGATATGCGAGGAAGCACTCGATGTCAGCAGGTGGCTGCCGTCCTTCGGCTTCGCCTGCGCATATTCGTTTGTGCCGGTGATGCTCGCCCCGCCCGGAATGTTTTCCACCTGCACGAGCGGGTTCCCTTCCAGCTGGTCGGAGAAGTAAGGTGTGAAGAAGCGGCCGAATATATCCGTGCCGCCCCCTGCCTCAAAAGGCACGACGAAGGTCAAAAGATTGTGCCCGGCCGGTTCCTCTTCCCCGCTGCCGTTCGTAGTCAGCGGATTCAAGGCCATCAGCGCACCGCATAAAAATATTATAGATATCATCAAGAATAGTTTTTTCATATTTTCCATCCCCCCGAATGTTATAGACATATAGTAACCGCTTACATAACATAAGTGAAATATTGATATTTTATCCGATCCGATAAAATAATTTGATAACCTCATAGATATGCCCCATAATGGGAGTCGAATATACTAAATATTTAAAAAGTTCGGAGTGGAGTTCATGGATTATAAAGACTGGAACATGCTGAGCATATTATATGAAGAGAAGAACATCACCAAAACGGCGGAGAAGCTTTTCGTCTCCCAGCCTTCCTTAAGCTACAGACTTAAGAATCTGGAGGAGGAAATCGGCGCCGACCTCATCATCAAGACACGGAGCGGCATCGAATTCACCGCGGAAGGTGAATACCTCGTCGATTACGCCCGTGAGATGCTCAAGGAATTCATGATCATGAAGGACAACATCAATAATATGGAGGATGAAATTGCCGGCACACTGAAGATCGGCGTCTCGAGCAACTTCGCCCAGTATGTGCTGCCGGATCTGCTTAAAAGTTTTTCGCTGAAGTATCCGAAAGTCCGCTTCAACGTCACAACAGGCTGGAGCAGTATCATCTACAACGCCCTCTCGAAAGGCAACATCCACCTCGGCATCCTGCGCACGGACTACCCCGGCCATAAGCATAAGGTGCTGCTGAATAAAGAACCCATCTACATCGTTTCCCAGGAGAAACTTGATCTTAAGAATCTTCCTGGGTATAAACAGATCCAGTACAGTACCGACACTTCCCTCAAAACAATCATCCAGCGCTGGTGGGCTGAAACTTATTCCACACCGGCCACCATCGAAATGGAGGTCGACCGGCTGGAAACAAGCAAGGAGCTGGTGAAGCGGGGTCTCGGCTATACGATCGTTCCCGCCATATGCTTAAAAGAAGAAGACCGTCTGCACAAAGAGACGGTCCTGGATTCGGAAGATACACCGATCACACGCGATACGTGGCTGATGTACAATGCCGACTTTGAGCACCTGGCGATTGTGGAGAAGTTCCTCGAACATATACAGTCGTGGGGAAATATCAATCACTAAAAAAAGCGCGCTGTCCAAATGGACAGCGCGCTTCACTATCAATTAAATTCCTGCCGGCTGTTTTAAGTACTCTTTTACAAAATCCCCTGCCGTCCTGCCAAAGACGGAGCCGGACATAAGGCCTGAACCGCCCGGGTAGTTGTGGTGGAACAGGTCACCGACCATTTCCCCGGCCGCATAGAGACCGTCGATCTTCTCACCATTTTCATCCAGTGCTTCGGCACGCTCGTTCACTTTGACCGCACCGAATGTGAATGTGATGCCGCATGTGACCGGGTAGGCATAGAACGGTCCCTCTTCGAACTTCAGTGCCCAGTTCGTCTTATCGACATCCAAACCTTTAGTCGACTTGCCGTCCTTCACACCCGGATTGTAGTCGCCGTCCTGAACCGCCTCATTGTACCCTTTAATGGTCTGAAGGAAGTTCTCCTTAGCGACGCCCATCTTCTCAGCCAATTCCTCCACTGTATCCGCTTTGATCATCGTCGCCTCCTCCAGATCATACTCTTTCCTGAGCAGGTGCCTCACCTGGGAATCATAGATCTGGAACGCCTTTTGATCCGTCTGCTTCAGCGTTTCCTTACCGTATTTGGCATAAGTATAGTTCCTGAAGTCGAGCCCTTCGTCGACGAAGCGCTCACCTTCCACGTTCACGATCAGGCCTAAAGGATATGAGGACTTTTTATAAATGTCGCCGGGTTTACTGTAATCTCCAGTACGCGGTGAGTTGTAATCCGTCGTGTGCGCATGACAGCCGTCATACTGTCCCGCTTTCGCCGCACCGACTTCCAGTGCCATCGAAATCCCGTCGCCAGTATTGTACTCACTGCCGCGGACCACTGCATTTTCCCACTGCGGCCCCAGGTGCTTGGCGCGCTTTTCCTTGTTCGCCTCAAATCCGCCACATGCGAGTATCACAGAACGGCATTCCACAAGCACCTCACCATGTTCCTTACTGTCGACATGGACACCTGAAATCTTCCCATCCGTCTTTTCAACGGAAACTGCCGGCGATTCGTACCAGATGTCGATGCCGCGTTCCTCAGCTTTTTCAAACAATGCTTCCACAAGACCGATGCCTTTGTTCACCGTCTTGATCGGCAGGCCGCCCCAGAACACCTTTTTGCCATCACGCTCAAAGTACTGGTTTTCGTTGAGCTGAAATTCAACACCTTGTTCCTTCATCCAAAGAATCGTCTCATAGGACTTTGAACTGAGGTGGCCCGCCAGGGCCGGATCACTTTTCTCCTGAGTCACCTTCATGATGTCCCCGTAGTAATCCTCCTCCGTGTATTCCGGAAGTTCTATTTTTTCAAGCTCCGATTCACTTAAGCTGTCGATGATACGGCTCAAACCTTCCTTATCACCGTAGGCCGTACGGATCGCACCGTCCGTGAAGAAAGAGTTGCCTCCACGCTTATGCTTCGGCCCCTTCTCCACCATCAGCACCTTCAAACCATCCTCACCCGCACTCAGCGCTGCACTCAATGCGGCATTACCTGTACCCACCACTACTACGTCATAATTATAATTTGCCATTTTCATACCCCTCACTGAAATTGATAACTCAAGGATAGGATATATTCAGTGATAAGTGAAATACCGTATTTATATAGAGTATGATAAAAATATTTAATAACACTTGCAGTGCAGGCTTCCCCGAGCTCTTTTCCCACTAACCGAAATGAAAAAAGCAAGCCGATGGCCTACTCACTCAAAAAGTTCTTTCTTATCTTTAGTTTGAACTGTACTTTTTACCATAATATAATTTAACATTCATAATACGCAAATCAAATAGTCCTACTTCTCTAAAAGCGTTAAAAATAAAGACCAATAAGTAACTCGTTTATAAATATTGATTTTTATAATATATTATCGGTGGTATTAATTATCTATAGAAAGACCCACATCTATTGGTATTGGCAAACTTATTTAATAACCCTGTTTTTAAATTTTCTTCTTTCCTCCCGAATTACTTCAATAAAATGAGTCACTATCACAAAGAGTAATATGATTGGACTGAAATAAATGCACATAAAAAGGTAAATAGATTCAGCCTTTCCGATTAGTAGAAAGGTAAAATATAAAGAAATGAATTTAACAGTCTTAATGATCAAAAACATTTTGGTAGCTAACTTTTTAATAGTATGTCATCTATAAACTTTTGAAATAACATCAATATGTTCTAGTAATTCTTTTGTAAGTTTTGAGTATGGGGTGTTGAAGTAATACCTCTCATCATAATGTAATTCTAGCATTTCATAAATATTAAACTCAGTATTGCTATCTATAATTGATTTCTTCGTCTCATTTAAAAGCTTTACATACTCATTATTGTACCAATATTTTCGTTCTAGAATACTTTTTATTTTTGGTTGATCACTGTTGTATCGACTTTCTAACTTAAGAAGATCCAAAACCTCTTTTACAATTACAACTTTGATCTCTTCACTCAAATGAAGCTTCACTATGTCATTATACTCCATATTCTTATAATCAATTTTAAATTTAAAGTCCGCATTCTGAACATCAAATAAGGATACATATTCAGCTTTACTTTTTATGAAATTGCAAGTATGGCAAGAGGGCATTAAATTGAAAAAATGGATAGCTAAGTTAGGATGTTGCCATCTAGGTTTGATATGGTCAATGTCCATTCTACTTTGTACAGTATTGTCATACTCGATATACTCCAAAGAATTCTTATTACAATATGGACATACACTAATTCCTAGTACTTCTTTATACAATTTAAAAGGTAAATCACTTCCTCTAAAAAAGGTGTACAATGTCTCACCAGAAATCAGTTTTAATTTATTATTACATACTAATACTAAATTAATAAGAACGTTACTGCTACTAAGTTTGATTTGAAAATTTCTTTTCTCACTTAATTTTAGTGAAAATGCTTGATCAATAATGGTTTTCCGATTATCAACTAAAAATTTACGTCTATCTCTATTATTACTCAAATTATAGTCATCAGTAACTTGAACCCATAAATCAAAATAATTTATAATACTAATTATACGATTTAAGCTCCCATTGCGACTAAATAAACTTTCCAACCAATTAAAATATTCATCTTTGCATCTTTGTAATTGCTCTTCTTTAAAACTAATATTAATCATCTACTCATCCTTCATCCTTTGATTAAGCCATATCTGAAGTTCCTCCAGCTCTTCTATGTCCATGTTATCTATTTCAGGCTTTTCAAGTGATATTAAATATTTTGCTTTTAACATTCCTTTTATTATTGGGTCCGAAATATTATTAATTATAAACATCTTTTTCTTTACATCAAAGGCTTCCATAGACTCTATGAGCTCTGTAGCATATTCTCCTATCAAGCCTTTTAAGACAAAATCGTTAGATAAAATTTTGTTAAAATTGGAAGCAAAATACTTAGAAGCATCTTTTGACTTCTCTAAATTAATAACTTGCTTTTCAAAGAAATCACTTAGAATAAAAGGAGAATGGGAAGTAAAAATTAGTTGCTTATCTGTAATATTATACTTTTCAAAATGTTTATATATAAAATTAATAAATCTTCTACTTAACTCTGGATATAGGAATGCATCAATTTCATCAATCAGAATAACATCATGATTCTCTATATCCTTTTCAATTGATAATAGTAGTTGTATAACTTTTCTCATTCCTGTAGATTGTATATTATTACTAATTTTAATAGTATCACTAAACATCTTAGGTATATAAAACGCTCTTTCCTCTTTTAACAAGTCTTTTAAGGCAAAAGATAATGCTTCAGTAAATGGAATCTGAAAAATATAACTTCTTTCATTAAAATAAACTTTCTTTCTACTTCCAAGATTCCTTCTAATCTTTTGATACTTCTTTAGTACTACATCATAATTATATTTGTCTTTATCTTTATGTTGACCTCCTTCAAGCAAAATATCTTCCATGTTCGTGGTTTTGATCAATCTTATTTCTTTTTCAATTTCCTCAGTAAAAATTTTGGTAATAAATTCAAGTAATTCATTAAATTTTCTATTATAAATTTTAAAATTATTCTTTAATACCTCAGCATACAATGTCTCAGTGGAAACCCTAAAATCATCTAAAATCTTTGGATTTCTCTTCTTAATTTCCAAAAGAAGGTTGTAGATTATTTGAAAGTCCCATAAAATAATTAATTTTTGGTTATTAGGAAGTGTAGTAAAAGCAAGATTATTTTTTTCTTTTGATAGAAAAGGTGGAAAAAAGTTTTTAAAAAGATCATTCATAATGTCTTCATCCATTTTATTCCTATAACGGCCAAACATATTTTCAAAGACACCAATAACTATTTCCAAATCCTTTGGAAGTGGCATCATCTGTTGGTATTGTTTCTTATTATTATAAGTCTTCTCAATCATTTCTATTTCTGATTTTGAATCTAAGCTTTTTATATCCCCACTCAATGTAACTATTCTTGAAATTTCACGCTTCACTTCATTATCTTCTTTAGAAAAATTAGTTATATACTTATTGAAATGAAGATTAAAGCCTTTAAAAGAGTTTTTAATCAAGATTCTTGCATCATAATTATAAATAGGAGATTTTCCATTCATCTCTCCAAAAATTTTATTAGCTATTTTATCTTTTTTCTCTAACTCACTACTTGAATAAACACTATATATTTCATTTTTGTACTTGACAAAAACGATTACATCTCGGTGATACCTTTTAATAGGCTTGGTAAAATCCATGGCTTCTAATAAACTACTTTTACCAGAACCATTCCTACCAATTATCAAACTCTTATTATCTATATCATTATTATTTTCCACTTCTGAAAACTTAAATTCTTTATCATTCTTTTCCACCTTGTATGATTCGCTAAAATTAAATAATCTATTCTTAATATTATTTAGTTGACCTATGTATACAGCTACAATTTCGATAGCACTCTTCCCCTTTATCTTAAATACAACTACAAGAAAGATATATTAACCTAAACCTTTCACTCTAATTAATTATCTTTTTAGATTGATATCATTATTACTATAAATATCTTACTGAATATTTTATATGCTTCATTTAATTCGATAATACAAGCACCATGTAACCCATTATATTTAAACTATTTCTTTTCTTCTCTATTAATTTCACGTTGATATCCGCTTTGTAATAATTATCCTATATAAAGAAGTTATTTACAAATAAATTTTGATAATATTCGGAATTCTTTAATCATTAAAGCACTCTTAGTCTATGGTAAGAGTGCTTTAACTTTATTATTTTATTAGAAAATAGATATATCTTACTACTTAAATAATTCAATTAGGTAACTCGTCATCACAAACAACAGTATCACCGGGCTGAAGTAGACGAACATGAAGAGGTAATTATACTCCGTAAGGCCAATCAGGATAAACGTGAAGATGTACAGTGCGATATGGAATGTTTTGATTGACATCAACGCAATAGTCAATGTCCCGATAAGCAACACTGTGAATAGCACAGTGGTAATGATGCCGTACCGGCCGAGAGTATCCAAAAATATATTGTGCACATGGAGCAGTGATGTAAAGTCGATATACTCCCGCCCCTCACCGAACCATGACATATTATTCACTACATGCACCCAAGGCTCATATCTGCCTGAGGTGAGGTAATCCCAATCTACCCCATCAGACGTGATACTGCCACCAATGAAGAAATTGTATATCGGCCTGATGAATGCCATGAGCACACCTAAAAGCACGATACCGAGCACAATGAAGAATCTCTTCCTGTCACGCCCCGACCTTCTATATAAGTTGATGTAGATCAGCTGCAGGACGGTGACGACTACAAACACCGCAATCGCAGTCCTGCTTTCCGTAAGGGCGATCAGCAGCGCAAATGCCGGCAGGCCGTAATACAACATCGCCTTGTTATGCCTCGGCAGGAACATCAGTCCTGCAGTGTAAATCAAGACGAACGTCGCTCCGGTTTCATTCAGGACATGCGGCTGGAACAGCAGAGCCGGCAGACTGATCAAAGCTGCAAACACCATGATGGTGAGCAGCTCCCTCGGCAGCTTGAAGCAGAACATGATTGATAACATCACAAGTACGAGCGCTTCTGTCCAGACGAAATCCCGGTTCACGATCATACTTATGAAGATGCTGAATACGTACAAATTCCATATGATTATAAATAAAAACCTTTCGCCCTTTATATCAACCTTCGAATTTTTAAAGAGGTATGCCAGTATCACGATGAGTATCAGGATGAAGAACGGCGTCTGGTCCTGCCCGGTCATCAGTTCCTGAACACCGGCGAAATCCACCATGATGAGATTTGTAATGATGAAAATCAGGGTGAATATGAAAGTCAGTATAATGCCTTCGTTGCTTGAGAATATTCGCTTCATTTCCTGCATGTCCATAGCCGTCCACCCCGCCTTCATCGTTATACTATCATGTACCCGCTGACTTTATATAAGTAACCGCTTCAAAAATAAATAAACTTCTTACCGCTCCACAATTTTTCCCTTATAATTGTTCACCATCTTCACCTTACGGCCCTCGCCTTCGATATGTCTCATCAGCTGACGGTAGGCGTTCTGAGCAATCTCGTCAATCGGCTGGGCAATAGTCGGGATGCGGGGATTATAAACACCGGCAAGGGGGAGGTCGTCTATCGTGATCACTTTGTTCGCCTCATCTGAAATTGCTTCTTCCCTTTTAAAATCACCTGCAAACAGCGCTGTCGTATTGCTTGCGACTAATATAAAGTGTTGAATGCAAATAAGCACCTATATCATTATAGGTGCTTCCGCATTTCTATATAAAAGTTTCAAAAGTGGTCAACAACCCTTACAGCCAAATGACGATTTAATATACTACTTCTATTTTTTTAATGATGTTTTCTACTTCTTCATCATCGCCTGGATCAATCATGACTTGCTGAGGATTATCAATAATACTTTGGGTATACTCTTCCATTGTTTGATTTCTTTCTTCTTTTAAGTCTTCAGGAGTAGGCCAACGGGTGGGAACATCATATAAAGTAATGCTTCCATCTCCATTACTACTATAAAACACATTCCCTCCCGCTAGAAAATCTGTAAATAAATGCACGACATCTTCTGGATATTTGACGCTTTTACCTTCATATTGGCCAACTGGTTCTCCTGCGGAAATATAACCGACATTCAGTGTTTCGATATCTCTGTTGTTCACTACCTCCAGCCAGACACGGGCATATTCAATTTCAGCTACCGAATAACTGGCTAGCGGGTCATTTTCTTCTGAATCATTTGGGTCTTCAACTTGTTCAAAGTTATCGGTTGAAGCCGTATCCTGATTATTACTTTCATCTGATACGTTATCATTATTGTTAGAAGGGCTTCCATTGTACGTTTCTTCATTGGATTCATTTAATTCCTCATTAACCACAACTTTGTCATTGCTATCTGTACTGTTCATTTCAAGTGGATTTTCACAAGCAGCAATAAACACTGTTAGTAAAGTTATTATTAATAAGATAAAGGTCTTGTTTTTCTTCATACTTTTAACCTCCTCTTTTAATTTGATTAATAATTCATCTTTCCTCCTCAGACAGTCTGTCTATATATACTAAAAGTTCGGCGAGTATATCTTCTTTCATATAATTTTTCATCTTACTATCGTATTCCTCAAATGTAATCGACCTTTTTAATAGATCCGTTGTATTTCCATATTGTATCCGTACAGAATAGCAGGCATTGACTATCTCGTTTCTGGAACTCTTATTATGTAATTGCTTTGCAATCTCTATCCAACGGTCCCTCTCATCCAACCGGTGTTGCTTCCGCCGTTCTTCCCACATTCTTATTTGCTCTTCTTTTTTCTTTTTCTCTTCATAATAATCTTCTAGAGAGTAAAAGTAACTTTGCCCTAGAACTTCTTGCATCTCTTTTAATATGTCAAACGCCTTTTGAGGCTCTAAAAATGATTTATTATAGCACGCCTTCATCCAGTCTCGATTAGGTATTTTTCCATCAAGATACCATTCTTCAATAAGAACTTTTAAATATGTGACATATCCGGGATAACCAAACTCAAAGGATGTTTCTTTTGTTATCAGTACATGCAGAATGGTATGTTCTATCAAATCACAATATACCAACCTATCTTTCCTTTGGCTTTCAAAGGGGATATTATACTGCTTTACAAAGTTTTTATCAGATATTTTCAGCCATTTGATTTCATCTATATGATGGCAATATAGACCTTCCTTTGTTCTGGATGCTTTACCTCTCGTGATACTCTTTATTTCTCCATTTATAAATCGTTGGTATGAAGCTTCCCTAAAATAATCATCTTGTGCAGAACCATATTTTTGAAGTAGAAAATCAACCGCTTGTTCATAATTCTTAGATAATAAATCCAAGTATTCTTTATAATTATTCATTGATAATCACCTCTTAGCTTAGTTATTTAGAGCTGTGCACCAATTGCTACCTAACATCTTTTGTTAATATTTGTACTAATTAAAATAATACAAGGCTTTACGTTTCTAGGCTGTAAAAATCTGCACTTGTATTTTGCCCTGTGCGCTAAACTCATAATTTGTAATAGATAATTCACGGTATATTATCTTCTTTCTTAAATGAATATCGATATTTCATCCAACTTATCTGTAAGCTAAATCTCTAGATTAAATACGCTCTTTACCTTTTGGATATAAAAACCTCTTACTCTTCGGATTTTTGCTTATCTTCAACAATGTATCTAAGGCTGTTCAACTTCACTTTAAAAGCTAGGTTTCTTAAAGTGATAAAGCTATTAACCAGCACAATTTTTGAAAAAATAGGTAAATCAACGAAGGTATAATTTTCTGCCTTGAATAAAACACTATAAATAATTGTATAATCAGGAGGTTGAAAATTTGTTTCTGGGATTTTAAATTTCTCTTCATTTAATTTTTTATTCAACTCTTCTCTGAAATATCGATCATTAAGCAATAATTCAGCTGAAACTATGCCTTGCTGAAACAAATGACTTAATGTGCTAGAAGATGACCATTTTTTTACATGGATAAGTTCTTTATTGTCAGTTAAAAGGTCACAAGCTTCAATGCTTCTTCCATTATATGTAATAAAATCTTGATCAAGACACATAATGTCGTCTCTGTTTTCAGCTTGTTCCTGAAGATAATCACCCTCTTCTTTTTTATCACATATATCAAAATCTAATTCAAAATTATGGTCATTTTGCAGAGACTTAACCTTCTCGTTTATGGTATTTACATAATCTTGATTCACTTCATATATGTTACCTAAGAACAGTGTATAAGTACGGTCAAAACCAGGAACCTCTCCTGCTAAACACTTCTTTAAACTCCAAAGTAATATATCTCCGTTTTCATTATCATGGGCAAATATTTTTTTCTTGAGAAGAGATTGTGTTAGCTCGTTTATGTATTCTTCCTCTTCAATTCGTTCGCCTACTGTTATTAAACTTTTTAAATCATTTATATCCTCTACTCTGCTTCCTTTTTCAGTAAAAGAATAGGAATAATTATCATAAGTAGTGTCAAGATTAACAAGGTGCAACGAAGCATCTTCTTTTATGAAATCTTTAAATGCTGCTTTAAATATCTCATCTTTTAATACTTTATCTTTTATAGGCACCAGATTATCTATCCATTCAAATTTCTCCTTGTAAGCATCTTCATTATATTGTTTTTCAAGTTCTCTGATGATATTAACTATAAGTGTAACTTCAATTGGCTCCTTAAAAGATAATTTAATTGAATCTCCACCTACCGCATTTGCTTTTAAATTTAATATATTTATATTTCCTTCGATTCTCAATAAAAGGTCGCTATCAGTATTTATTCGTAAATCATTTAAATTCGTTTGACGAGAAGAACTGGAAAGATGACTAGTAATGAAATCACCAATTGCTGCAGTTTGTGTAGTCTTAATTGAATCAGCTTCTATCAAATTTAAAACTATCTTCCTGCCAAAATTCCTTACTATATAATCCTCATTAATCATGTGTCTGCCATGTCCAAAAGTTAAAATATATACTTTATTGTCTACTTCCAAAACTGCAATTGCTCTAGATGATTGGTTCTTAATATCTTTATCAAGAGCAGTGGCCAAC
This sequence comes from Salinicoccus kekensis, assembly GCF_900220995.1. Lineage (GTDB taxonomy): Bacteria > Bacillota > Bacilli > Staphylococcales > Salinicoccaceae > Lacicoccus > Lacicoccus kekensis. The sequence goes on along the minus strand of NZ_OBQF01000001.1, from coordinate 6,460 downwards.
ATTTTTACATTATCGTACCAACCAGGCTCATTTTGATTGTTGTGACCAATGTATACTTTTCCTTTCTCATCAAGAGAATTAACATCATATGTATCATTTTCACTACCCAAATTCTTAAATGCTTCCTGGCTCTCAATTACATCGTCATAACTATAGGTGCTCTTGATTTTAAAAATAACCAATTCTTTCATAATGAATATGCCCCCTAAACTGTTATTAGGTAACTTTATTACCAACCACCTTACATTTTTTTGAATAATTAGTCAATAAAACCTTATTTAATCTAAACAATCCGTTAATTTTAAATAACTTTAGAGAAAATTTCACCTTGAAAGTTTTATCACTTTTTATAGTACTCTTGGATTTACTCAGCCTTTTGTGTAAATACGCCTACAACCATTAAAATCTCCAATTTATTTAGTAATAATCTTCTAATATAACGAAGACATTAAAAAAGGCCCTACATTGATAAATGCAGGGCTCCACTAGTATTTAAATATAATCTCTACCTAATAGTCATGCTCACTCCCCAAAACCCTCCAACGCTTTATCAATTTCTTCTCCTACGAACGGTGCCAGTGTTTCCGAATAGGTTTTCGTTATATGATGGTCATCTCTGTACACCAGGACGTTTCCTACTATAGGTTTACAGACGTCCACTTCACAGAATTTATCTGTCAGATCGGCATAATAGACATTGCTCAAATCCAATTCTTCCATGTCTTCTGTATAATCTTCCAGATCATTTTCAAGGTAACACCCTTCGTTTTCCACACCGTATTCTTCTATACATCCGGGTATGTCATATTCGACTCTCGGGTTATCCTTGATGGCGAAAACATTGATATCATTTTCTTCGAGCTCTTCCCATTTCTCTGCATATCCTTCAGGGATACCTTCCCATTCAGTGGCATCGGCCGTTGTGAATATAATATCGGGTTTCTCCTCCACCAATTCTTCCGTCACACCGTCGACCCATTCTTCGCATGTCTCCCGAGCCTCAGGTGTACTCACCAGATATGCTTCAGAAGAGAATCTGCAGTTGCCCTTTGTATAGTTCACTATTTTAGTATTGGTTTCCTCTGCGTAGATTTCCAAAGCAGGGAGCCAGTGTGTACTGTGGGAGCCGCCGACCAAGGCAAGGGTCTGGTCCGGATTTTCCGTTTCCCCGTATTCACACCTTATGACTTCCGTCTCCTCCACCTGCTGGTGGCATCCATCGTCGTAGCTTCTCGGCAGGTCGTCTTTTACATTGATCAGCTGTGGCAGGAAATCGACTTCCGGAATTTCGCTGAGATCACTGACGTTGGAATCAAACACCATTGCGCCGGGATACTCACTCATATCACTTGATTTGGCGCTTGCGAGACTGGTTTGCGCCTGCAGCTCATTGATATGGAAAGACCAGGCGCCGGCTAAGATGATTAACGGGGAAGCTATGCCAATGAGCACCAATGCCGTGTTGGGCTTGGACATCTCTTTTCTAACCCTGATCGGTTTTTCGACGATGTTGGTGGTGAGATACGAAAGTATGATTGCTGCCAGTATGATCGATACCCCGTGTATTATCGATACCGACTCATTCCCCGTAAAGTTGAAGTACAGTATCAGTAAAGGCCAGTGCCACAAATAAAAACCATATGATATCCCGCCGAACTTCACTAAAGGCTTTGAACCGAGTATTTGATATACACTGAGTTTGCCACCATTATTGCCCGCGAGCAGTATAAGTACTGCCGAAGCCACTGGCCATAAAGCTGCATAACCCGGGAACATCGTGGACACCTGCAGTATCAACCCGCAGCTGATCAATCCTATGAAGCCAACCCACCCGAATATGAAACTTGTAGATTTATTCAAAGTGATGTTGCCGATGATTAGAAATAAAATCCCCCCTGTTGCGAATTCCCACACCCTTGCGAAAGTATCAAAATATGCCCAGGGCTGGTTGACGGTCGTGATATAAACCGAGTAGCTTAAAGAAACGATGAATAAAGTGATCAATATGGTGAATAACGACTTGCGCGGCGCAATCCTCATTATCCTTGCGATGAAGACCGCAATGATCAATACCGCCGTCCAGATGATATAAAACTGGAACTGAGTGCTCATCGCCCAGAAATGCTGGACCGGACTCGCAGCGTTGTTCTGTGCCAGATAATCCACCGAGTTGAAAGCAAGCATCCAGTTTTCAAAGTAAAACATTGCCGCAAGTATTTCCCTGAGAGTGTCCGTCCACTGCGACTGCGGTAAAAATAAAAAGCTCGTGATCAGAATAAATAATAATATCGCAAAAGCTGTTGGAAACAGCCTCTTCCCAAGTTTCAAAAGATAGCCGATTACATCAATACTGCCGTTACGTTCATACATGCTCAATAAAGATGCAGTGATCAAGAATCCTGAAACGACAAAGAACACATCCACGCCGCCGGAGACATTTCCGAGCCAAATATGATAAATCGCAATCAAAATCGCAGCTACCGCCCTTACCCCTTCAATCTCCGGCCTGAACTTTCTTTCTGGTATTTTATATAAATCCATTGCTTCCCCTCCATCCCCTGATATGTAGGACATCACTTCAAAAAACCTAAAGATTTTTATGAGGTCTGGGAGGTTTATGCGGATGTGGAATATGTCTTTCCATTAGCTCACTCGGTACTGCCAGAATGGTCTAACAGAAATGTAAGCCCTTTCATTAAGATGGAATTATTATACCACGTTCACGGAAATAAATATTCAATAATACTTATTTTTTTAGAAATATTTATTCGAGAGAATAAAGGGAGCTGGAGGAAGTATACTGAAAATACGGAAACCATAACTGTAGCTCAATTTATCCTTTTGTTGTCATCCTGTCTCTTGTCTAAAATATGTATATGAAAAAGAGCGTGATCCCCACAAATCAAATTGTGGGCAACACGCTCATAATCTTAAGCATCACTATCAGCTGCCACCGTGAGGAATCTTAAACTCTCTTATCTGATAGTTGCTCCCTCATTAATATCATTTGTCTCGAGCTTTTTCGATTATGATGGTAAAAAAGATGAAAATGTTGTTTCAGTTATTTCTTCAATTGCTAATTCAAAATTCAATTCTTCTATTGATTTGATAAATTTCCTAAGTGATTGATGATATTGATTAATTTTATTAGGCGTCCATTTTGTCTGGGCAGCTACTTTGGTTATCATTGCAATTTGAGAATAGAATCGTACAGATGCCGTATTTTTAGAGGCTTCAAAGAACAATCTCAGCAAATCTTCTGCACTGGTTATATAGTTAAGAATTTGCATCTTATCATGGTATATCTGCAATATTTTTACGCGTCTTTCAAATTCATCATGTACATCGGCATTCCACTTATCTTCACAGTCCTTAACCGCTTTTCTTAAAAGAACAACTAAAATTTCTATATAATCATTAAGCTCTTCGTCACTGATGGTCCGGACCGTGACGCCACGCCTGGGCAGGCGTTCCAATATATTATCCTTCTGTAAAATATAAAATGCCTCTCTGACAGGAGCATGGCTCACTTGGAGTTCCTGGGCAATCTCAGATTCTTTTAAACGTTGTCCTTGTACCAATTCCCCTGAAAAAATCCGGTAGAGCAATAACTCTGCTATTTGAATCGGTAATGGATTATCTAGCACTTTACTTTTAACCATCTTTCTTCTCCTTATAAATATTACTTAAACTATTATATCGAAAACTCAAATCCTTTAATATCGTGTTGTCTGAAGCACATCATTTTACAATATTATCGATAATCTTATATAATTATATATGAAATGTGAATACATGTACTACTTTTATATTCACAATTATTAATAATATTAATTAAAGGAGACTGAATTATGGGACGTTTGGATAATAAAGTTGCAGTAATTACCGGTGCTGCTGGTGGAATGGGCGCATCACATGCAGAATTGTTCATTGAAGAAGGTGCAAAGGTGGTTGTCGCCGACTTTAATGCTGAAGCAGGAGAGGAATTTGCTGAGCAATTAGGAGAAAATGCAGCATTTGTGAAGATAGATGTTTCAAGCGAAGATGACTGGAAAAATTTAGTTACAAAGACAGAGGAATTATTTGGCCCTATTAATATCTTGGTTAACAATGCAGGGATCACCAATTACGAGTCAGTTCAGGATATAGATTATGAAACGTATCAAAAAATGATGAAAATTAATGCAGATAGTGTGCTTCTAGGAATGAAATATGTGCATCCTTCCATGAAGAAAGGAGATACAGGTTCAATCGTCAACGTTTCTTCACTTGCCGGGATGTTCAGTCTTCCAAATTTAGCTGCATATACTTCCTCAAAATTTGCAGTTAGAGGTCTCACTAAAAGTGCAGTGTTGGACTTTGGTAAAGACAATATTCGAGTAAATGCCATTTTCCCCGGTGTGATCAGAACTGCGATTACAGAGCAGGAGGACACTAAGAAAGCAATTGCAGAAATGGTGAATAAAATTCCTTTGCAACGCATTGCAGAGCCAAAAGAAATATCTAACCTGGTTCTGTTCTTCGCTTCAGATGAGTCATCTTATATTAGTGGGGCTGAAGTCGTCATTGATGGTGGACTCACTGTTTCTTATGGTTAATTATAGATGTAATGGGTTCTACACTTTAAATAATTGATAAGTAATGGTGTCAATATAATACAGAAAAACATCCCTTAAGGCTGATAAAAATATTGAATTGCCTTAGAACGATTTAAAATGCAATGAGCTATTACCTCCTATGCTTACAGAAATCTGTAGGCATAGGAGGTTTTTTAAGAGGTGGCAGCGTTTGCGTCCTGCCGCTACTCCCCCACCAGCTTCACTTTCAGTGCCATAATCTTAAGCATCACCATATCAGCTGCCACCGTGAGCGGCCCTTTCTCCTGTGCTAGCCAGTCGATGATCTCCCGGTCGGTCACCACTTCGGTTTCGCCCATGATTTCCAGATGATTGTCACTCTGCTCGTCACTGCCCAATGTGATTTGGACCAAAGGGTTGTGTTCGATACCGCTTATAATTGGGGAATTCTTTTCTGTTTCGGTATATAGTGCATAATCCTTTATATAGTAAGTCATATATTCGCTGACTGTGGGACTGGATGACGTCGACATGGTGCCTACTTTGGACGTATGGAGAATCAAATCAATCTCGTCCATCAATTTTTTGGTTTCCATCTATATATCACCTCTTATTTTAAAAAGTAGCCTCTATTGGTTGAAGAAGCAATGAGAAGTTTAGAAAATAAAAACCATATCCTCATGAAATCACTTTTAAATTAGAAAATCCTCGCTCATGTAAATTTAATAAGTCATTGTAAATGGCAGTATTAAAATGTAGGAAATCGGCAATTGAAAATTGTTGATTGACCTACATTTTTTGTATGCTTTTCTTATGACATCGAAGGAGGATATTCATGAGAAAAGACGTACGTGAAGGAGTCAGGAAATTTATGAACGATGGTATCAAACCCAACTTTGCCGCATTGGCCCGGCAGTATGGCTGCGATTACCGGACGGTGAAAGCCGCCTATGAAGCAGAGACACAGTACCCAGAGAAGAAAAAACGGGTGAAGAGAAAAAGTAAGCTGGATGAATTTAAACCGATCATCCATGACAAACTGGAAATCCAGTGCAGCGCGTATAGTATATTTAAATTCATTGAAAAGAAAGGCTATGATGGGAGCTACAGTCTGGTGAAACAGTATTGTCGGAAGGAGAGACGCACACGGCAGAAGCAGGCCACAGTACGCGTGATCCACACACCCGGTTTAGCGGGGCAGGTGGACTGGAAAGAAGACATGACTTTAATCAGCCGGCACGGCGAGATCTTTCGTTTCAACATATTTTTATACGTCCTGTCGTTTTCCCGCAAGAAATATATTACATTGACTTTTGATCGACATCAGGACACCTTGTTTGAATGTTTGGACGATGCCTTCCACCACACTGGCGGCGTACCGGGGGAAATCTGGTTTGATAATATGCGGACTGTGGTGGATCAATCCAGCACACAATATAATAAGGTCGTGTTCAATCAACGGTTCTACGCATTTAGTAAGGATGCCGCCTTTCAGCCCATTGCCTGCCGGCCATACCGTCCCCAGACCAAAGGGATGGTCGAGGCACTGGCACGGACGATGGACCGGCTGCGGGTCTATAACCATGAGTTCGATGACAGTGTGGATTTGATACATATCGTTCATGATTTATGTCACGCGCTCAATACGGAAGTCTCCCAGGCGACCGGTGCCATCCCCGACGCACTGTGGCTGGATAAAGAAAAAGAGCACCTACATCCACTCCCTGAAGACCTGTTAAAGCCGTACTTTGAAGACCAATTGACGAGAGTGGTCTCCAAAGAGGCAATGGTTCAGTTCCGTAAATGTAAATACTCTGTAGATCCCCAGTATATTGGAAAGACGGTCGAAATTGAACTGTCGGATACTGAGGATGACATACACA
>NZ_OBQF01000011.1 GCF_900220995.1 Salinicoccus kekensis | reverse complement strand
AAGTCAAGTCCATAATCCTGTGTAATAAGGATTAAAGTACAGATATGTAGTTACTCAGTATGTGGGGTTTCCCGCCCCAGCCATGGCTGGGGCGGGAAATTTTTCACTGAGCTGGCCGGCTACTTGTCTAAATCATGCTTCTGAAACAATTTACGTTTAGGGGTTTGGAAAAGTTCATGGATATCCATCAGCACCGCCCCGATCAAACGCTCCGCTGACGCGAGGTTCGGGAAGATGCCGATGACACGCTCACGCCGGCGGATCTCCCGGTTGACCCGTTCCAGACTGTTCGTGGTCCTCAAAGAGACGTAGTAATCCTCGGGTTCATGCATGAATTGGGTCGCATCGCTGAACCCGGCCTCCAGCTTCTCAATGACTGCTGCATACTTCGGGTCATCCTGCACGAATTCAATGAATTCATCCCTGTAGGCTTCTGCGTGTTTGATCGTTTCTGCCCGGAAGATGCGCTTCAACATCTGCCGGGCGGGCCCGCTGTGCTTTTTCGGCATACTGGTCACCATATTCTGCAGGAAATGGAAGGTGCAGCGCTGCCAGGGGCAGTCGGTGAATTCCTGTTTGATTGCGGCCTTCAGACCGGCATGGGCATCGGAGATGATCAGTTTCGGCTTCGTCAGGCCCCGGGCCCGCAGGTCCTGGAAGAACGCCGTCCATGACACCGTCGATTCATTCCCGGCGACCATGAAGCCGATCATCTCACGGTAATGGGCCGTGGTGACGCCCTGGGCGATATAGACGGCTTTGGAGACGACACGGTGGTCCTCACGGACTTTGATGTACATCGCATCCACGTAGACATAATCATACTGCGCGTCATTCAATGCGCGGGTCCGGAAGGCCTCAATCTCCGGATCGAGGCGTTTCATGACGTTGGAGACAAAGGACTTCGATACGGCGTCGCCGCACAGCTCTTCCACAATCTTCGTCACCTTCCGGGTGGAGACGCCGCTGATGACCGACTCCATCATGGTCAGCACCAGTGACTGGTCCATCCGCTGATAGCGCTCGAACAGCGTTGTGGAGAATTCACCGGAACGGGTGCGCGGCACCTTCAAGGTGATCCGGCCGATCGGCAGTCTGTAATCCCGCTCATAGTACCCGTTGCGCATGTCCTGACGGTCGGGGCTCCGCGCCAGATGGCTGGCCTGGACATGCGCATCCCGCTCAGCTTCCATGTAGGCATTGAAGACGGCCACGGCCAGCCCTTTAGTCACGGAACTGAGATCGCTGCTGAGGATTTCCTCTGTTAATTTGTCCATATCTAGGTTAAAATTTAGTTGAGTCATTTCATTTCTCTCCAATCAATGTGTGTTGTGGTAACTACATTGTACTACAGAGAAATGACTTGGCTCATTTTTCTTTATTACACAATTATATGGACATAATC
>NZ_OBQF01000010.1:1674-4787 GCF_900220995.1 Salinicoccus kekensis | reverse complement strand
TAGAAAACCTACACGGTACAAATCTTTGAATAAGTCATCGATCGATTAGTATTCGTCCGCTGAGTGTGTTGCCACACTTACACGCCGAACCTATCCACCTCATCGTCTCTGAGGGATCTAATGGGGAAATCTCATCTTGAGGGGGGCTTCATGCTTAGATGCTTTCAGCACTTATCCCGGCCATACATAGCTACCCAGCGATGCCGTTGGCACGACAACTGGTACACCAGTGGTATGTCCATCCCGGTCCTCTCGTACTAAGGACAGCGCCTCTCAAATTTCCTACGCCCACGACGGATAGGGACCGAACTGTCTCACGACGTTCTGAACCCAGCTCGCGTGCCGCTTTAATGGGCGAACAGCCCAACCCTTGGGACCGACTACAGCCCCAGGATGCGACGAGCCGACATCGAGGTGCCAAACCTCCCCGTCGATGTGAACTCTTGGGGGAGATAAGCCTGTTATCCCCGGGGTAGCTTTTATCCGTTGAGCGATGGCCCTTCCATGCGGAACCACCGGATCACTAAGTCCGTCTTTCGACCCTGCTCGACCTGTATGTCTCGCAGTCAAGCTCCCTTATGCCTTTACACTCTGTGAATGATTTCCAACCATTCTGAGGGAACCTTTGAGCGCCTCCGTTACTCTTTAGGAGGCGACCGCCCCAGTCAAACTGTCCACCTGACACTGTCTCCCGTCCGGATCACGGACGCGGGTTAGAATCTCAACCACACCAGGGTGGTATCCCACCAGTGTCTCCACGTGGACTGGCGTCCACGCTTCATCGACTCCCACCTATCCTGTACGGGTGGGGTCAAGATTCAATATCAGGCTACAGTAAAGCTCCACGGGGTCTTTCCGTCCTGTCGCGGGTAACCTGCATCTTCACAGGTAATATGATTTCACCGAGCCTCTCGTTGAGACAGTGCCCAAATCGTTGCGCCTTTCGTGCGGGTCAGAACTTACCTGACAAGGAATTTCGCTACCTTAGGACCGTTATAGTTACGGCCGCCGTTTACTGGGGCTTCAATTTGCACCTTCGCTTACGCTGAGCGCGCCTTTTAACCTTCCAGCACCGGGCAGGCGTCAGCCCCTATACGTCACCTTTCGGTTTGGCAGAGACCTGTGTTTTTGATAAACAGTCGCTTGGGCCTATTCACTGCGGCTCATATCTCTATGAGCACCCCTTCTCCCGAAGTTACGGGGTCATTTTGCCGAGTTCCTTAACGAGAGTTCGCTCGCTCACCTTAGAATTCTCTTCCCAACTACCTGTGTCGGTTTACGGTACGGGCGGTGGGTATCTCACTAGCGGCTTTTCTTGGCAGTGTGAATCAACAGCTTCGCCCATAAAGGGCTCCCCATCACAACTCATCTACTCCGGGCGGATTTGCCTACCCGGACAACTCGTTGCTTGGACATGCACTTCCAATCGCATGCCTGACCATCCTCCTGCGTCACCACATCGCTCAAACAATACCCACCGGTACAGGAATTTCTACCTGTCTTCCATCGCCTACGCGTCTTCGCCTCGGCTTAGGTCCCGACTAACCCAGAGCGGACGAGCCTTCCTCTGGAAACCTTAGTCATTCGGTGGACGGGATTCCCACCCGTCTTTCGCTACTCACACCGGCATTCTCACTTCCAAGCGCTCCACATGTCCTCACGGTCATGCTTCACAGCACTTGGAACGCTCTCCTACCATCAATAAATTGATCCACAGTTTCGGTAATATGTTTAGCCCCGGTAAATTTTCGGCGCAGCGTCACTTGACTAGTGAGCTATTACGCACTCTTTAAATGATGGCTGCTTCTAAGCCAACATCCTAGTTGTCTGTGCAACGCCACATCCTTTTCCACTTAACATATATTTGGGGACCTTAACTGGTGGTCTGGGCTGTTGCCCTCTCGACAATGGACCTTATCACCCACTGTCTGACTCCCATGAAGCACATCTGCGGCATTCGGAGTTTGTCTGAATTCGGTAACCCGGGATGGGCCCCTCGTCCAAACAGTGCTCTACCTCCGCGATGCTCTCATGAGGCTATACCTAAATATATTTCGGAGAGAACCAGCTATCTCCAGGTTCGATTGGAATTTCACCGCTACCCACACCTCATCCGGTCACTTTTCAACGTAAGTCGGTTCGGCCCTCCATCCAGTGTTACCTGGACTTCAGCCTGGACATGGGTAGATCACCTGGTTTCGGGTCTACGACGATATACTCATGCGCCCTGTTCAGACTCGCTTTCGCTGCGGCTCCGCATCCTCTGCTTAACCTTGCATATCATCGTAAGTCGCCGGTTCATTCTACAAAAGGCACGCCATCACCCATTAACGGGCTCTGACTACTTGTAAGCACACGGTTTCAGGTTCTGTTTCACTCCCCTTCCGGGGTGCTTTTCACCTTTCCCTCACGGTACTGGTTCACTATCGGTCACCAAGGAGTATTTAGCCTTGGGAGATGGTCCTCCCGGATTCCGGCGGAATTCCTCGTGTTCCGCCGTACTCAGGATCCACCTAACGCACACACCGCGTTCGCCTACGGGACTGTTACCCCCTGTGGTCCATCTTTCCAGATGGTTCAACTGGCAGTGTGCTTGTATATCGGTGTCCTACAACCCCAGCAAATGCTGGTTTGGGCTCTTCCCGTTTCGCTCGCCGCTACTCGGGGAATCGTTTTTACTTTCTCTTCCTCCGGGTACTAAGATGTTTCAGTTCCCCGGGTCTACCTCCGCATGCGCTATGTATTCACGCATGGGTAACATCAAACGATGCTGGGTTCCCCCATTCGGATATCTTCGGTTCACAGCTTACTTACAGCTCCCCGAAGCATTTCGGTGTTTGTTCCGTCCTTCATCGGCTCTTGGTGCCAAGGCATCCACCGTGTGCCCTTCATTACTTAATCGCAATGAATTTGTGAGTGTACTAAATGGTACATTTGCGTGTATTTATGAACTCTTTTGTTTGTTCTCGGTTTTCTACGCAATTAATTTGATTTCGGTTAAAATCAATTTAATGTTGCTTGCTTCTATATGGTTTTCAATGTACATCGAATGTCTCATACATAAATAAGAACATTCAAAACTGAATACAATATGTCAAACGTCAATTCCGTCG
>NZ_OBQF01000012.1 GCF_900220995.1 Salinicoccus kekensis | reverse complement strand
GAAAGCTCAAGTGTGTTTCATCCGGTATGATTTACCTTTGATTTTAAAAATCTTTACATGGTGGACCATGCGGTCCAATATCGCTGCAGCCGTTTCCGGGCTTTTGAATAATTCACCCCATCCAGAGAGTGCGATATTGGTGGTGAATATCGTTGAATGGGTTTCATAGCGCATGTTCAATAACTGGAAGATCAAGTCGGCTTCATGCTTCTGGATCGGTAAGTAGCCAATCTCGTCAATGATTAACAGCTCATATCTGGCATACCGTCTGAGCACACGCTCAATCGTCCCTTTTTCATAAGCGGCCCGAAGCCGGATCAACAACTCATGGCAGTTGATGAACAATGTGCGTTTCTCCTGCCGGCAGGCTTCGACCCCCAGGGCGATCGCCAGATGGGTTTTACCGACACCAGGGCTGCCGATGAAGACAATGTTCTCTTTAGATTCCATGAACCCCAGATGTTTCAATTCAAGGACGGCCGTGCGGTTCAGGCTGGGTTGAAAATCAAAATCGAACGTATCGAATGTCTTCACTTTAGGGAAGCGTGCGCGGTGAATCGCACGCTCCATCTTCTTTTCCTTTTGAAACTTCATTTCCTTGTCTGTGATTTCCAGAAACGCACTCGTCAGCGACATGTCTTCTGTATGGACCTTATCCAACAACACTGGATAATATTCACGCATATTATTTAAACCGAGGGCTTCAAAATTGGACAGAAGCGTTTGATAATCACTCATGGACATCATCTCCCACCGCATCATATAACTGCAGGGATTCATGGATATACTCATGGATATCATCGTCCGGCCGACCAGCCAGCAGATCCGACTTTAATATGTTGAACATATCTGCCTGGTTATAATTGAATCTTTGGGTGGTTAATGGATGTGCACGCACCATTTCTCCGTTATAATAAATGTGTATGTCATCCTCAGTATCCGACAGTTCAATTTCGACCGTCTTTCCAATATACTGGGGATCTACAGAGTATTTACATTTACGGAACTGAACC